>NZ_JAODPB010000009.1 GCF_025770735.1 Shouchella tritolerans | reverse complement strand
CCGCTCCTACAATCTCCGACCAACGAAGCGCGAGCTTTAAACCTTCAACGCTCCCTATGACTAAGACATCCCCTTTCCGATTCGTGAATTCTTCCACGAACTCTTCTAGGCTTATCCCCCTGAAATCTATGGATTGGCCGCCCTTTAATAAAATCCTAATCCCGCTCATTTCTTCTCCCCCCTCTACATCATTCCGCGAATAATCAGTGCCGTTACCAACAGGAGAGCCAATAAAACGTAACGGGAAATGACTAATTTCAGATGTTCAATTGGTTCGTCCCTTACTTTTTGGCGAGGGAACTTTGTTAAAAACCACACAACTATCATTAGTCCAAATGCAGTAACGTAGGTTAATTCCACTAATCCCAAGACCGGGACTACAAACCAGTTCCAATAAAACATCAACAGCAGAGGATTTAAAAACACCAATCCGATTTGCAATGCTAAATTTATAGTCGAAATCACAACGTCTTCCTCTTTGCTAAAAGTCTTCTCTTTTGCAGTCATTCCTGTTCCCCCTTGTAATAAATTGACGATAGTTTTTCCTTGTATTCTTTTACATACTCTCGCAATAGGCGCTCTTCTAAAGTTAGCTGGTGTCCATCCGATACCGCCTTTTCATATCCATGAAGTGTGGCCGCTAAACTAAATAGCGTAAGGGCAACCTCGTCCTCAGTCAGTTGGATAGTAAATGTTTCGTTCATTGCCTCTCCCCCTCTAGCTATTTTGAATGGCTTCCGTCCATCTACTTATGATTCCTCTTGTGTCTTTCTTTTTCCGTTCAGGTAGCGGGCGCTCGATTACCTTAACTTCGGCTCTCGGCGAATCGCTGTATTTTTTCTCGATGACAAGCCGTGTAACTTGGTTGTCATCCCGCCAGATGATGCCTGTCATGCCGTCTTTAATACCTTTTACATAGTTGTCCAAATCCGGCTTTGTTACCGGACGTAATTTGCCCGCCCTGGCAAGCTCCTGGCGCCACTTAGGCATGCTCTTTGGTATTTGCTTATACACGGTGACAGATAACTCTATTTCGCCCTCGTATGGCGTTTCTGGCTTATATTGACTCGCAACCAACTTTACATACTGTTTATAGTTGCGTGAGGTAGGAGGGTCATACATAATTGTCCGACCATTTGCTGTTTTGCTAGCCCGCGGCCGCCCTTGTGCCTGCACCTCTCCATCTATGGTAAATTCAATCACGTTCGCCATGATCCCAATCCCTCCACACACTCTCTTTTTTGGATATGATTCTAAGGGCGATGCTGGTCGCTATGATAATAGCAATCAAAATCAATCCTAACCCGCCTATTATGTGTGGTAGCCATATCATATTTGCGTAACCTCCTCGCAAACTAAGCATCTTCTTGTCCAGTTTCCGTCGACCACCCTTAATCTAAATGTGCCAGCACCACACTTGCAGCGGCCGACTCGCGTAATCTTCTTAACTTCGGGAGCAGGGCCGTATCTCTGCTCCCTCACAGCGTCACCCCAGCGCTTTTTAGCCATGTACACCAGTAGAACCAAAGCCCCCGGCGCCTCTCTTTGTCTCTGATAGCTCCCCAGCCTGCACTAGCTCAATTTCAGGCAGCTTTTGGATTACTCCCTGGCAAACTCTGTCGCCTTTACGGACTATATATGTTCCATCGGGATAACGGCTTGCCGATGTATCTAGCACATACTTTCCGTCAATGCCCGCTATTAGAGATACGTAGTTCTCTCCACCTTCTTCGATGTTGTCAAACATCATCGCTACCTCTCCGCGATAGTCCGAATCTATAACACCAACGGAATTAGGCTGCCGTAACTTTGTTTTGTAGCTGATACCAGACCGCGGCATGATATACAGCACATAGCCAATCGGTAGCTCAAAAGCCAGCCCTAGCGGCACTTTTTTGGTTTGTCCTGGCTCAATAATGACGTCCTCTGCCGCATAAAGGTCAAAGCCAGCCGCCCCCTCGCTCCCGTATGTTGGCATTACCGCGTTTTCGTTTAATAGCTTGATCTTTACTTGTTCCATAAGCGCCTCCATTTTTATAATCCGTATTGTTTTTTCTTCTCCCTCAGCACATCAATCATGAGGGAGAATGTTTCTTCCATACGCGTTGGTTCGCTTGTGATTTCTTCGTTAATAACCCTTTTTATGCGCTCTCTTTTTCTCTCAATCCTCTGGATGTTTGCTTTTATGTCATCGTCCAATTTCTCAGGGTCATAGGCGTATTTGCTGTCTGGATTACGATCTTTTTTTCGTCCGTAGTTGTATTTCTGACTCATGGCGCCCCCCTAAAACAAGGAAAGTTGTTCATTAGTCCCAACCTTCTCCGCTATCCAATTTGACAAATCGTCTTGATTGTGACGCTCTCCCTCGACTAATCCCTTTGCCTCTCGGTAATCACGCACGATCTCGTTGCACCAGATCATAAATTCGTAGGTTTTCCAGGTGTCGCCTGGTTTAAGACCTTTATCTATCAGGTAAGCCACAAATCGCGGATTGCGGGAATCGGTATCAAAGTCACTTTCTTTCACTGGTGTCCCGTACATAACAGTTCACCTTCTTCCTTAAAATGGTAAATCATCATCGGAAATGTCTATGCCTCCCCCACCGCCGAACGGGTCGTCATATCCGCCTTGGTCGCTTGTGTCGCTTTGACCTTTGCTGCCTTTAGGCTCCAGGAATTGGACGCTTTCAGCCACAACCTCAGTAACGAACACCCTTTTCCCTTCGTTGTTGTCATAGCTCCGCGTTTGGACACGGCCGTCAACTCCTGCTAGGCTCCCTTTTTTCAGGAAATTGGCGACGTTCTCAGCGGGTTTGCGCCAAATAACACAGTTGATGAAGTCCGCTTCCCGTTCTCCTTGCTGGTTTGAAAACGGCCGATTTACGGCAAGCGTGAAATTGGCTACTGCCACTCCATTAGGGGTAAAACGTAACTCTGGGTCGCGTGTCAATCGCCCTACAAGCACTACGCGGTTTAGCATCTATACCAGCTCCTTTTCTACATCCGTAAATTGCACTTGATGGGCAAATACTACCCTTACCGTCCCATCTTCTAGCTCAACTACCGCACAAACATCTATCCCTTCTTCCATATCGCCGTCTGTATAAAATCCGTGGAAGTATCCTGTTGTCTCAGGAATCTTGTATCCTTTTGGCTTTACAATAACTGTTCTTAAGCTTTTTCTTGGGTTCATCTAAACCAACTCCTTTTCTATGGCCGCCAACGCCTCGACCTCATTACTAACTGTGTAATCCCGTCCTGTAAGTGTGCTCTTTACAAACAAGCCGCCTTTATGCGGGTATATCCTCGCTATGATTTCTATTCCATTTGTTATTGTTGCGTAGCCTGGACGGTGATTAATCTCCCACATGTTCCGCTTCCCCCTCTAATAGTTTTGTAAGGTCCATTTCTTTGCCGTAGTTCACTTTCTCCGCGCAAGTTTTCCCGTACCCTCTGCGCTGGCTAACTTCGCTCTTTAGCACCCGACCGCACCTCTTGCAGTTTTCGTGTAACTCGTTAGACATGTATGCCCTACCAATCTGCCAGGGGTTTACGGACCCGCCCCGGCACCTTTTCTTTGTCCAATACCTGCTCAGTTTCATTTTCTGCGTACACTTGGATGACCAACAGCCTTTCGTCCCCTTCCCGATGGTAGGTTAGCCACCGCATAACAACCTCTCCCGTTCTTCCCGTTCCAAATCTTCTTGGTCTTTGTAATAGTTGGAACCATATTTTTCTTCAAACACCCTTTGCCAGTATTTCAGCCGTTTTTGTTCCAGCTCTGCATGAATGGCGTGGTGGCAATCGTTGCAAAGAAGTAGTCCATTCGTGAATACTCCGCGCCCTTTTCCACTGCCCTTCGGCTTTACGTGGTGGATATGGACGCCTATTCCACCGCATTCCTGGCATGCTCCCCTAAAATGGCGCTTTATTTTATTCCTCACAGACTCAGGAAACTTGCCTCTGTCCGCTCTTTTTCTTCCACGCCTTTTATACTGCGGTTTCTCAACCGCTCTAACGGGTTGCTGTGATAGGTCTTTCATAAGCTATACCGCCGTTTCTTTGGTTACTTCTTTTTGCCATGCCCAATAATACAAGTCCCTTTCTGCCTTAATCAGTAGTTGGTCTTTAGATGCTTCTTGCTGCTCTTTCAGTTGCTTTATCTCGACCCTAAGCTTTTTGTTGTCTTCTTCCAATTTGTGTATCAATGTCTTTAATGCATCCATTTCAGGGTTTGAGTCAGAATAGTTTGGCGTTACTTCCTTTTCTCTTAACAACTTCGGTTTGGCTTCCACTTTGGAACCCCCTTGTTTTTTGTTGAGTTGACTTTTGTAGGTGTATAGCGTCCCTACATTACAGCCAGTTTCCTTTGCAATTTCACTTGCACTTTTATTAGTTTCAACTAACATCTTTTTCGCCAATTTCAGGTTTCCTTTAGCCATCGGTTCTCCCTCCAAGTAAAGTTTTAAAAGCGGGGCAATGCGATTTTTGATAATCCGACTTACTTGCACTTGGCTTACTCCGATTTCCTCAGCTATTGTTGTTTGAGGATGTCCTTCGAGTGTCATTTGTGTAATTACTCTCATTCGTTCATCTAACAGGGAAAGGAATTCCTTTACATCCTGTTCCGTTTCATCCTTCGTGTTATCGCTTGTCAAATCAGCAACTTTTACGTCTTTCCCGTCATCGCCGTGAACCACACTGTCAAGCGAAACTATTGAACCACCCAAATAAGAAACCGCTTCTTGCGCAATTGCTTTCTCAATCTCTAGCTGGTCAGCTATTTCTTCAATCGATAATTGCTCCCAGTTGTCTAAATACCGTATCTTCATGACAGCTAGTTTTACTGACCTAGTTAGTTTTAGATCAGGGTTGTAGTCTCGAAATTCTTTCCGGATTTCGAAGCTGATTTTGGGTACTGCATAAGTTGAAAAAGCCAACTCTCTTTCCGGTTCGAATCTATCGACTGCTTTGATTAGGCCAATCGTACCTACCTGAATTAAATCTTCGTAGGGGATGCCCGCTAGTTCGCCTCTGGACTTAAACTGCTTGCATACATGATGCACTAGCCCGATGTTGTCCATTATCATTTCATTTCGGCTTTTTTGTTCCCGCGACAACACAGCAGTTTCCAAAACTTCACCTTCTCACTAGGTTGTTTTTGTGCTTCCATTTTAGGAGTTGCCGCAGTGAACATCCGTTTATCTCAGCAACAACTGCATCCTTATAACCTTTGTGTTTGAGCCTCCTATATTCCGTGACTGTCAAAGTGCATTCAGCCTTTGGCGGAAGCCCTCTGCCGTAGCTTGATACGCTTTTTAACCCCTTGTTGATTCGCTTTTCTTCCGTTTCTTTTAACAGATCATTGCCAATTTTGCGAAGTCTATAGTAATGGTCACATGACTTGCAATGCGTGTCTGTTTGCAAAGCACCGAATGGGCAATTATTGCAATGGTTTTCTGTTATTTGCATTTGTTCGTGTAGTAATGCTTGCCGCTTGTTCATGCGAAAAACACTGTCTTCCTTGGCCTCAATTGCCCCTTTTCCTGCAAGTCAAGCGCAAGTATCAATACATCTGCTTGACTGCGTTTCAAATAACGGGATACCTCCGATAAGGTGCGGCCGTCATTATACAATTGCTTAAAAATCTGCTTTTCTCTGGGCGTCCAGGTATAGTCAATGTCCATTCCTGCAACGTAGCAATTAAGCTTTAGCCGTTCTTTTTCACGATTCCAGCCGTTCTTTTTTATAAAGCTCTCCGTCGCTTGCATGACTCTTCCCTCCATTCGGCCAACTGCCGCAACCGCTTGGCCATGATTACTTTGTTATAGTGCTCCTTCCTTGCCCGACAGGCCGAGCAGCTACATGCTGCCGTTGCAAATCCGCCAGGTACAGGCGTGAGATGGTTTCTGGTGCACTCTTCCGGTTTTCCAAATAGGATTTTATCCCGCGTCCTCTCTATCACTTCGTCCATTTCCTTGAGCGTGTCGGCGCCAGCAGCGGCCAGCGCCTTTCTGTATGTTTCGATCATGCCGTCATCCCCTTGAGTTCCGATTTTTCATACCAACAAACATCCTTTGAGTCACCTAGCAATCCTCTTTCAAACGAAACCCTGTTAATCGCTCTTTTCTCGGATGTATACACACCAACCACATGGACTTCTTCGTACCTACGTCCGTACGCAATGGTGTATCTAACGGTCTTATATAGCACAACATAGACCCTCACGTTTTAGCCCTCCTTGAATTTCCTTAATCTGTAGTCGTCTCCCTCGATCTTAATGGGATGGACTCCCTCCATCGCCCTGGAGAAATTACGCGGCCCTAAATGTTTTTGTAGTTCTTCATGTTCGAGATTGGTTGTAAATATCGTGTGTTTGCCTATCCTGGCGTCAATAATCTCGAATAGCTTAGATACACCCCACGTAATTTCGCCGTTCTTAGGCTTTTTTGTTTGTTCAGCTCCTAGATCATCTAAAACAAGGCAATCTACGCGTTCCAGGGCATCTAGTAGCTCGTTTTCGCTTACGTCAGACTCTTTATCCCATGTCCCCTTAATCTTCGTCAGAAGCTTAGGAACGCTTATAAAAATGGACGTTACGTTCTTTTTAGCAAGTTCCTTCACCGCCGCCGCAGCTAAGTGGCTTTTTCCAAGTCCATAATCACCCCTAATCAGCAACGGAACGGGGTTTTCTTTGCTGAAATTTTGTACATAGCGCATAACCGTCTGTTTTGCTTTTTCTTGGCTAGGGTTGGCAGGCTCGTAACTTTCGAATGTTACGGCCTTTAGACGGTCGTTAATAATGCTCTCTTGGTCAAAAAGCTTTAATGCCTTCATCTGCTCCCTGCGTTCCAACTCTTTGCGGGCTTCTTTGCCAATTCGTTCGTCCTCCGCTTTGACTAGGGAGCAGTAGCCACAGCTTAGCTTCCCGTCAACTATTAACAGGTAGCGGGAACAATCAGGGCAACGTTCATCAGAAATTTGGGGTAAATTCTTTATCGAAGTTGTACCCTTCGTATTCATTGCGTCCGCTAGACTCCGCAACCTCAGCACCCCCCTCGTATTCTTTAAAACATTCGTTATGCAGGAACGTTTTAGCATGTTTGATATACTCGGTCGCTGTTTTCTTCTGCTCTATCTCGCGTTTGTAGCCTGCCAAACCGTCCATGATTTCTTGTGCAGAGTGTTTCTTTCTTACCTCACGCCATTTACGGTAAGCCATCTTTTTGTCTACTTTGCGAGGGTAGAGTTTCCAAAACTCTTCAAACTCGGTTGAGTAAGAACCAGGAGCAGGTTTCTGCTCGGTCTTTTTATCAGTACTTGGTTTATCAATACTTAGTACATCAATACTTGGTATATCAGTACTTAGTAGTTGCGGGTTTTCCATCGATGGAATTTCCATTGATGGATTTTCCGTAAATGGATTCTCCATTGATGGAAAATCCGTATATGGTTGTTCAAACACTGCCGTTTCCCAAACAAACTTGCCGCCTTCTCCTTTTCTTCTAGTCCGCTTCATGTATTTATGGTCCTTCAACTCTTTGATTGCTGATTTCAAAGAGTCTCGGCCATCCTTGGCGTGCTTTTCTAGCTCTGTATCATGAAATGTCCAATCGTCAGGCATGGAAAGCATATAAGCAAGTAACCCCTTTGCCTTCCACGAAAGACGTTTATCATTCAGGCCCGTCCGGTTCATGACGACATAGTTTGATGTTTTGCTAACTCGGAAGATGCCCATTTTTCTCACCTCAAAAATGCTAATTTGTTAAAAAAGGTGTACTAACAGCAACGTTTTATGGTATACTGTTAGTACCTAATATTTGTAACGGTTGTTACCTAGCCTCTGTGTCAGCAGTGGCTATTTTTATGTCAAAAAACTTGTTAGAGCGTTTGCGATGGTTTGCGCCTCATCTTCTTCTAACATGACTGTTAATTGTGATGCAGGCTCGTAAACGGTATGCCCTTTAGTAGATGCCGTTTCATTCACCTGGTATTGCGTTAAGGTTATATCAACTCCACCATTAAAGTTTGAAATTTCAATTGATGCTTCTCCATCTTTAGTTTGCAATAATGTTCGTCTAAGCATGTTAAACCCTCCTTATACAAGACTTCCGATTGATAATTCTTTGACAATTGTTGTGTAAATCTCTTTCAGACGCGCATCAGATTCAATGACTTCTAGCTTTGTAGCCTCTTTTATTCTTGTGGCCGTAGCGCCGCTTTCCTCCAACCTGTCTTTCAAATTCAGTAGACGTACGCTGAGCTTGCACCGCGCTCGTTCTTCTAACAGTTGATAGCTCTTGCGTCTAATTTCTTGATGTCCGTAGTTGGAGCTATTAACCGCTTGATTGAGCATGCGGATAATTGACTTACGCCAATTGTCATCTTTGTGCAGAAACGTGTCTTTGATGACTGTCACAGTAGTTTCCAGACCCTTGATTTGTTCATCTCGTTTAGCGTCTTCAAGCTCTTTTCTTGCCATCCCGTCCCACAGTTGTTTAAACATCTGTAATTCTGGACTGAGGCTTTCTACCGAAAGAGACTCATTTTTTTCAAGGGAGTAGGAACCCGTTTTGCGGATGCTTGGAATAACTTCATGTGTAATCCATCTTTTAAATTCCTTCGCCTCGGCTTTTCGACTAGATAAAACTAAGCTGTAAAGTCCAAACTCATTAACAGTTGCTAGTTTTTGCTTTCCTCCAAGGGTGTCGATTAAATCTACCCCCTTTTCATCTTCATCAAGTCGAGCTATAACGTCGCGATTATTTTTGATTTCCAAAATGCTACATACATCTTTCACAACAAACCAAGGCTCCCCATCTCGTTCAACAATCCGCAATTCATGACCCTCAAACATTTTCGTTAGTTGGTTCATAGTTTCTTTTCTCCCTTCATGAGTAGAACGCAAAATTGCGTTCTTTTTTTGGAAGGCACAAGATTGTGCTTTCTTAACAAAACTATACTCACCGTAACCACCCAATCATTTCCGCCTCGGAGCCACTAGCTAGCGGCTCCTTTATCGTTATCAGCCAACTTGATTAAATCGCCAATATCGCAATTAAGTGTTTTGCATAAACGGACAATAATATCAAAGTGAATGGCTTTCTTTTTGCCGTTTAGCAATGCGGAAATCGTAGTACGGGATACCCCGGACTTTTCGTGAAGTTCTTTAATCGACCTCATATTGTTTTTGGCCATTTGTTCTAGGAGTTTGATGTTCACGTAATTCACTATTTTCCACCTCCCTCCCTATGTCGTTATTATATCACTCTATATAATCATTGTAAACACATAGATGGTTATTTATTTTCACGTGTTTACATTTTGACTCCCTTTGTGTATAATGATACACAGAATATGATTGAGGTGATTACGATGATCGTCAAAAATAATTTGCGCGTCCTTATGGCTAAACACAAAATGAATATAAAAGATGTTGCTGAAAAAACTGGATTAAGCCGCACCACAATTTCCAAGCTTTATAACGAGCAATCTACAACAATTGCATTTGAGACAATTTACAAGCTTTGCAAGCTTTTTGACGTTGATGTAAACGACTTAATCTACTTTGATGAAAATGAATAAATCCACACTGCCTATTGCATAAGTCGTATACAATATCAGGAAGGAGGGGCGCGAACCAAAGCGGATCAGCTCCTTTTTGTCATGTATAAATGCGAGCAAAATTGCGCGCATTGGCGAACAAAATAAGTACGTATGTTCGATTTTCGGGTAGAAGAAAGGGAGAAAGAAGCTCTCCCTATACGACTTTACTAAAGGTGATGCCCCGCACAGGGCGGGGATAAATCACAAACCTAACTCTTCAATTCTCTTCAAGGTGTCTCTGTCCTCAAGAAGATTACGTTCTATGGACACTAACGAGCTTTTATACCTTTTTAAATCATTCTCTGCTTCTTCAATCCATCTTTTATATCTATTAGCATCCAACTCGTGTTGGTTGATGTAACGAGACAAAGCTTTTTTATAGCCGTTTTCGCACATACGTTTTAGCGTCTCGTCTGATGGGATGTCCATCTTTACACCTCCTATTATTACCCCGCACAGGGCGGGGAGTGAGATACCTATACTTCTTCTACTTTCAAATAATTCTGTTCAAAAGCTTCCTTTTCGTGGACGTTGAAGCCCGCGAATGAGTCCCCTGTGATATAGTCACCTTTGTTCGCGTGAGCGGTGACACCAAAGATATTCCTCTTAAACGTGATATAGGGTTCTGGGTTGGCCGAACAATGCACACACAGGCTTGCCCCTATAAACTCTTTTATCTCCTGAAAGTTATATCCGGTAAATTGAATAGCCTCAACTACCGCGAATTTTTGGGCGTATTTAGCCATTCCGTTCCTCCTTTACCTTTTCAACTTTTGCTAGATACATTTTGGCAGTACCAAGAGCCAACCATTCTTCAAAAAAATATTCCGCTTCCTCTCTTTTCTCAAATTCGTTAACTTCCACTTCTCGGTCGCTCCATTCTCGGACGACTATCCACATTTGGGTTCCTCCTATACAGTAGTGGCCTTGCTAGCTATAACACTGCCAACCTTTTCAATTCTTCCATCATCCACGGCACTATTTTGAATATCCCAGAAATTACCTTTCATATCTGTGCACATGATGCCTTTATGTGTTCTTCTTACGAAAACAGATTTCCTTATAGGATTTCTCTCACTTGCAGAGTGATTAATTAATATATCTCCAAAACTTAATCTTAAAGCAGCCATTCCGTTTCCCCTCCTTATAGGCCTAGTAAATAACTTCTGCAACTTGGCAATGCAGATTTACTTCTGACAGGAGACGAATCGCCATCAATTCATTGCTTTCTGCATAATACGCTCCGTCTTTAAAGATTACTTTCCAGTCAAAATTTTCGTCATCGCTTAAATAGTCCCCCTCATAAATTTTGTCGTCGTCTTTATCCTTTAGTCCGGTATATTGACCTACTCGACCCACTGGTATCCAATCGTCATCCGGTCCTCCATGTTCTAACAGATACCAAGTGTTTGTATACTTGTCGTAATTAACAGCGGTGCCGTATACCCACTCCGCACCGTCGTAACCGCGAAATTCGATTTCTCTCATTGTTCAACATCCTCTCTCAAAGTAAGATACGAATCAGGAATGGCTAATACCGCTTGGCAAATGGCATCCGCGAGCGTTTCTTCTTCCATCTGAATTTGCCTTACGGATGGCCGAAGCTCAGGGTTATGCGCCTGCAAGCACACGCGATAACCTTCCTCAGACGACCGTATTTGCCATGCACAGTTAACCTTTTCAAGCACTTGAAATGCTTGTTCGATATTTTGCACGGGCGACCATTCGCGTTGGTCATATGACCCTATGAAATATGACGTTTCGTTCACTTCGTCATAAACCGATACAGGGCGGTTGTCGTTATCACAAACAACTTTCCAACCCATTATTTTTTCCGCTAGTTCCATATCCCAACACAACTTGACATCGTTTTCGTCGTAATCATACAAGCTGTCTACATCCACTACATTACCCTCCGTATCCTAAAAATTCGTTCAACTCCGCTTGGCTTTTTCCCGTAGGGATAACACCCACTACGCTATTTTTAGCCAAAAATGTCACGGCTTCGTATTTTTCCTTTTCCATCGCTGTCAGGTGGACTTGGCCGTCAATCTCGACCAAGATCGTCACCTGTGCATCATTAACACTTGTATTCATGTTATAGCCTCCTTTACTCGTCCCATTCTTTTGCCGCTTCGAACTGCTCTTGTGTTAGCTCAATGTTCACTGGCTCGTAATGCTTTAGCCAGAGTTCGACGTCAAAAGAGATAGGGGTATCATATCCATAGATTTTGCGCATCGCCTTTTTAAAGGCAGTGGAAAAGCGTCTACATTCTTCGACGTCCGTTTCATCCGGCTTTGTTAAATCGTCCCTAACAATCATCCTTGCACGCTCTATGTCCTCAATAGAGACATCCAAGTCCGGGTCGCTCCAATCACCAGCGTCAGGGCTTAAAGCCAAGTACCGATCTTCTTTTGATTTGCTCTTAAACACGATTACGGGAATAGTCAATGTTATTTCCTCCTTTGGCGGCAGGAGCCGCTTAATCTTCTAATAAGTCTTCTTCGTCTAAGACTTCATAGGCGGTTTGTCCATCCTCGTTTTCTGTTTCGCCTAAAAAATCATCGTCCAAAAAAGCAACGAAGCCTGCCGGGTAAAGAGTAACGCAATCTTTGTGGTAATAATGATCGTTCACCACGACCAATTGATCGTTCCAATAAAATTCGTCTTCGCAAGCTTTACATTTGACCATTAAACATCCTCCTTGGCGGCAGGAGCCGCCCTATATTTAGTTACTCTTCATACCATTTGCAATCAAAACTGTGTGAATTAAAGTCTCCTAATCCTCCTGCATCAACAACTATCTTCTTGTCGTAATCTGGATGTTTTAATATGACTTGAGTGTAATCGTCCCGCTCAACAAACTCTTCTGGCACCTCCACGCAATAAAGGAAATGTGCCATTGACTCTACGTTATCCATGTCCATGCCTTCGTTGGTGTTGATGATTCTGTAATGAGCTTCTCCATTTGCAGCTACCTCCTGAAACAGATCATGAACAGAATCAGGTATTTCGTATATTTCATCCATTTCGAATCCCCCTAGTAGACTGGATAAACGCCCAAAATTCCGTCGTAGATGTCTTCTTCGCTATGATCGATGAAAAACACGTACTCACGACCAACAGCCATAAAATCGCTTATATAGTCCTCTGAGAGGGTAATTTCGTCCGACTCTGATGCAAAGGTATATGTTGCATAGCCAAGCTCATGCTGCCCGATCTCGGTCAGTGTATAGGTGGGAGCATCCGACAAACTAGGGACTCCGCAAAGTAGTGATGCAGCAAGCAATAGACTCATGTTTGGTTCCTCCAATTTAGTTAGTGAGCAGGCGGTATCTCCGCCCGCTTTGTTATATAGACAACAGACTCATTAGGCTAAAACACTGCGTTAGTTCTTTTCGCTGAGAAGCTTTTTAAGACGTTTGTTTTCTTCTTCCATTTCCAGAGTGTATCGCGCCATATACTGCATAGCGTCGATACATTCGGACAGGGCTTCCGCCATCCAGTCATAGCCCTGGGCGTCATCAATCGTTTGCCCATACTCGGCTAGTCCTTTGCTGTTTTGAGCGCGTAGCTGGCGTTCGATGGTTTCCAAGACTCGTTGCGATGTTGCGGGTAATTCACTCACTTTCTCCCCTCCTTCACCTGCTCTAAAGCTGCTAAAAGCTTTGGATGAAGAGATTCAGGCAGATAGGACAAGAACTCTTTTAATGCTCGTTGTGTCTCTGTCATAGGTCATCATCCTCTTCGTCATCTTCTTCAAATGCATCAGCAAAGGCTTGCTCTATCATTAGCACCCGTTTCTTTAGTTGTTCCGTGCTCCATTCTTCCAATCTTTTTTGGAGCTTCCAGTCAAAGGGCACTTGCTCCTTTGCACGCTTTAGCCAATACTCTCTGCCGCTCATGAGCCACTCAACGCCCAAGTTAACAAACTGCACATGACGCCAAATGACAGGATTAAGGTTGTGAGCTGTCCTTCCGTCAGTTCTGGCGCTTTCATAGCTCCACCTCCACCGTGAATTTGTCCTCACGCTCGTGGACTTCAACGCCTGGGACAACCTCGCCATTTTCATCGACTAGGAAATTGCCGACGATGGAACCTTGTTTTTTAATGGCAGTCCAATCGGCTGTCTCTTTGACCTTCACAAGCCCTTTCTCTTTTGCGTAATGAAGCAATTGCCTATCATTACGCTTAAATTCCGGCTGCTGCTTGACCATCTTGATGGCTCCGTATGGTAGTTTGATGGATTTTTTCTTGCTGCCAGCAGCGATTTGGCCGCGCAAGTAAAACTCTAGGCGGTGGGTATAAAACTGTTCCTTCTCGACAAACTCTTTTTTGGCTTCTTCGCCCCATTCTTTGAGACGATCAATGTCTTTTTGCAAAGCTTCAATCCGAGCGTCTACAATGCTGTCAATCTCAGCTTGCTTGCTGCGTAAATGGGCGACACGGGATTGGGCTTCTATAGCAGCATCTAGCGTTTCGATAACAAAACCTTCTGTATCCGTTTCCGGCTCAATAACTGCTTCTAATTGCTCTACAAATTTATTCATTCGTACTCCTCCAAACATTTCCTCACACCAGCTATTTCGCGTTCTAATCGCTTAATAGAGCGGGCATAAAGGTATTTTTTCCGTTCGTATTCTGTATTGGCACGACGCTCTTTCAGCACTCTCAAATTTGCTTTCAGCCCATGGAGAAGGCCATGAAGCGTAATCCACTCACGAAACTTCTTGAACTCGTTTTCGTCCATTCCTATTCCTCCTTTAACTTATTTTCACTTTTCCGAATTGCTTGTATATCGTTTTAGTGAAGTCTAAGTAATTGCCTTGTGCATCTTCATGTATGTGCATACACAAATTGTTAGATCGCTTCCCATTATCAATTATGTTGACGGCAGCGGTTCTGAAATTGCGCCCTCCTGCGTAAACAGTGGGGCAATCATCAACACTTGTTACTTCCACTGTCTTGTTTGCTAGTTCGATTTTTTTCACTTTCTATTCCTCCATTCGCCGCCATATGCTATAATGACGGCAGGTAATTGGGTAGGGCGCTTACGTGGGGTGGGCGCCCTATTTTTGTTTTTCATCGATCTTCCCTTGTAAGAAGGCGTTAATCTCAGCATGACTATGCCCTTTTGCAATTTTGTCTTGGTAAAACTCTTCAAATCCGGCTATTGTGTTAGCAAGTGTTTTCCACTTCTCAGCAAGATCAATTTTCAGGATCTCACCTTGCTGTTTCCGGTTAGGAGAGTCCCCTTCAGGCAGCGCCCACGCTGGCAATTGTGGCGGGTCCCAGTAGCCCTTGATCTCGTCATTGCCTTTGCCGCTTCTGTGGTAATATCGCCCCTTTTCTTTTTTTATGTCCACCCAGCTTTCATCGAGATTGTATAAATATCGACCAATCCCGAATTGGACTGCTGCACGCTTCATGGCTCCAGAAACGCCACCTTTTGTAGACTCGATGTTGGTTTCATCGGATGCATCCCACTTTGTAATCCATTCGTTGTCTATCTTTACGGATAATCCGCACATGACGCCTTTATTACGCCATTCCTTATATTCGTTCTGCCAGCCGCCGACGCCAAACACTTCGTCTAAGCGGTTCATGATGGCGCGATTGGTCACATAAGCTAACACAACCGCTTTAGGACCCCTAGCCGTCTTCATTGCCCTTTGGACACGCCATTCAATGTCCTCGGCTTTAAATGGCTTTTGGAGTTGTTTCATTAGGTCGCTCATTTTCTTCACCCTCTCTTTTGATAAATACATAGATCATGTCATCATGATCGCTGCTGGTGTATCCGTGCTTACTGAGATAGTTTTGTACCAGTCCCTTATGCTGCTGCCAGTCACGCATAAACGTGCTGTCGATTACTACACCCCCGTGTCCCATCTCCTTGTGTTCCTCTACACTTGCCAAGCAGCGGTGGAGGATGGAGGGGAGAGGCTCTTGCGGCGCGTGGGGTTCGGTTGGTTGGATTTCAAAGTCGAACATGCTTTTGCCTCCTGTGCAAATTAATAAGTTTGCGTTTTTCTTCTTCACTCATCCTTGGTATTGATGTTTTAGCGAAGAAGTTCATCATCCATTGGCAAGTCTCTGGCGAAGGTTGCTTGCTAATGGGGTTATTGCGTAACAAGTTTAGCTCTCCCATACTTACCTCCTTAAATAACGTCATCTAATTCTTTGGCGCTAAATCGGGCTGCTTCAAACAACTTTTCGGCAGGGACGTTATACAATTCAGCCAACTTGTTAATGGTGTTAAGATCAGTTGTCTGAGCACCACTTTCGATTCTGTGATATGTTACAATGGAGACGTTTAACACTTCCGCAATTTCTTTAACGGATTTGTTATGTTTTAGCCTTAGCAAATGAATAACGCTCATTTTTTTCATCGCTCGCACCCCCTTTTTAACGATTGTTAAACTGTACCTTTAATATATATAACAAAACGTTAAAAGTCAAACGTTTATTTAGCATTCGTTAAAATAAATTTTATCCTATTTTATTAAACGTGAAAATACAAACGGAAGGTGAATAATAATGACAGACCCAAAAACGCTTTTAGCTGGAAATTTAATGAAGGCAAGAATACGTAAAGGTTATAGCCAAACAGACTTGGCCGAGATTTTAAATGTATCTTCGGCAACCATTAGCCAATATGAAAAGGGGAAAAGATCGCCTGATGTTGAAAAGCTGCACACGATAGCCAAAGTTTTGGATACATCAATTCCTGAACTCATATTGGGGCAGTCAGACAATGAAGCATTAAAACTAAACATGCAGTCACTTGTAAAAATCCCTATACTTGGAACTGTAAGAGCAGGGTATAATTTATTGGCCGACGAAAACGTGATTGGCTACGCTTATGCGCCTAAATCAGATATTGGGGACGGTGAATATTTCTATCTAAATATAGAAGGGGATTCGATGATTGACGCTGGTTTAAATAGCGGTGACAGAATCCTTGTCAGAAAACAAAACCACACAAGTGACGGGTCTATAGCAGTTGTATTAATAAATGGTGAAGAAGCGACTGTGAAGCGCGTCTTTTTCGATAAGAACAAAGTAATCCTTAGCCCCGAAAACCCTCATATGCGTCCCAAATTTTACGATGAAGATGAAATACGCATCCTTGGGAAAGTCGTTTCTGCATCAAGGACATACGAATGAGAACAGCAGTTTACATTAGAGTTAGTACAGAGGAACAGGTAAATGAAGGTTACTCTATATCAGCTCAAAGAGAACGACTTCAAGCGTATATAACTTCTCAAAATTGGGATGCAGTTGGGTTTTATGTTGACGAAGGAGTTTCAGCCAAGAACACTGAAAGACCACAATTAAAGCGAATGCTTAAACACATAGAAGAAGGGTTTATTGATGTGGTATTGGTTTATCGACTTGACCGTTTAACCCGTTCTGTTCTTGACCTTTATCAATTGCTTGACACATTCGAAAGAAACGGATGTAAATTTAAAAGCGCTACCGAAGTTTATGACACAACTACTGCTATGGGTCGCCTTTTCATAACACTCGTGGCTGCGTTGGCACAGTGGGAACGAGAAAATCTTGGTGAACGAGTAAGAATGGGAATGACACAACGGACAAGAGAGGGCCAATGGCATGGCAGCTCCCCAGCATATGGCTACAAATACGAAAACGGTATTGTGTCTATCGACGAGGAAAAAGCAAACATCGTCCGTTGGATTTATATGTCCTATATCGAGGGCATGAGCGACCAGAAGTTAGCTGTAAAATTAAATGAACAAGGTATACCTACACAAAAAGGTGGTTCATGGAGAGAAAGCACCATTAGAAGAATACTTCAAAATGAAACATATACAGGAAAGCTTATGTGGGGCGTGCGAGTTAATAAAGAAAATGCCTTTTCTGTAGATGGTGCAATGCCAAAAATAATCGAACAGGGCATATTTGATAAAGCTCAATCTATTAGAAAAGGTAGAGCTAGAGTTCACCCAAGACAGGCAACAAGTAAACATATCTTTTCGGGGGCTTTACGCTGCGCACGTTGTGGGGCGGCAATGAAGGGACACAAAAAGACAGAAAAAGGCAAAGAGTACCGTTCTTATCGTTGCATCAACCGTTACAATCATACCTGCGATATGCCAATGATTAGCCAAAAAATTTTGGAAGAAACCTTCATCACTTACTTTAAAGATGTTGAAATTGTTGGCAGTTACCAACCACCAAAAGAAAATGAAGAAAGCCCACTAAACGTCGAAGAAGAATTGGATCAGATTAAAAAACGTCGAAAAAAATGGCAATACGCCTGGGCTAATGATCTAATGAGTGATGAAGAGTATACCGAACGCATTCGTGAAGAAGAGGCGAAAGAGGAAGAATTACTCAAAGTAATAGATAACAAACAAAAACAAACATCGGCTGAAGAAGTTAGCATCTTGTCGGCTTTTATTACTGAGCAATGGAATAAGCTTGATGTACTTGAGAAAAAAACTTTTATTCAAAACACTGTAGAATCAATTAGAGTCGACAAAGTTGCTGCTCAGCGGCAAAAAGATCGTGTGAAAATATTAGACGTGAAGTTCAAGTGAGGTTAAGTTATGTATGATGTAATTGTTATCGGAGGCGGCCCCTCTGGCTTAATGGCGTCTGTAGCCGCCGCTAAAAACGGCGCTAAGGTTTTGCTCTTGGATAAAGGTGACAAGCTCGGAAGAAAGTTAAGGATTTCTGGCGGAGGGCGCTGCAATGTCACCAACCGGATGGAAAGGAAACAGTTGATTGAAAACATTCCAGGGAATGGCCGCTTTATGCATAGCCCATTCGCTGTATTTGACAATGAATCGATTATTGCTTTTTTTGAAGGCTTAGGAATTCGCTTAAAAGAAGAAGATAGAGGACGGATGTTTCCGGTATCAGATAGCTCTAAAGACGTTGTAAACACACTATTAAAAAAGGTTGATTCATTAGGAGTAAGAAAGCGAGTTAATACCCCTGTCAAGACTATCCTATACGAAAACGGCAAAACCATTGGTGTAGAGCTGTTTTCAGAGGAAATTGTCCGGTCTAAAAGTGTCATAGTCGCGACTGGAGGGATGTCTATGGGACACACAGGATCTACTGGCGACGGATACCCGTGGGCCAAAAAAGCCGGCCACACAATTACTGAGCTTTATCCGACGGAAGTGCCCATTACCCTTGCCGATTCCTTTATCAGCGATCAGTCTCTTCAAGGCCTGTCTTTACGCGGAATTGAACTAGCGGTACTGAGGCCAAACGGCAAAAAAATCATTTCCCATGAAGGCGACATGATTTTTACCCATTTCGGCATATCCGGTCCCGCGGCATTACGCTGTAGCCAGTTTGTTGTCAAGGCGCTGAAAAAGTTCAAAACGCCTACGATCCCAATGTCGATTAAGTTGTTCCCCGAACAATCGGCAGAGAGCCTTTTCCAAGCGCTCGTCAAACGGGCAAAGGCAGAGCCTAAAAAAACGTTAAAAACAGCGTTAAAAGGGATGGCCCCTGAGCGATTGCTTTTATACTTATATGGGTCATTAGAGATCGATTCCAGTGAAATGTGCGCCAATACCCCACACGATGCCTTTCGAAAATTAGCATCAGCATTAGATGCGCTGCCATTGCATGCCAATGGGACATTGTCGATTGAAAAAGCATTTGTCACAGGTGGCGGCGTATCAATTAAAGAAATTGAGCCAAAAACCATGCACTCCAAAAAAACAACAGGCTTGTATTTTTGTGGGGAAGTGCTCGACATCCATGGCTATACAGGCGGCTTCAACATTACATGCGCTTTCTCGACTGGTTATACAGCCGGGCAGTCAGCAGCCCTTTTTGCAAAGAGCCCAATGTTTTAACGACAAATAGTCGTCATTATGACTAGAAAAGAAAACATCCACAAGGAATGTCTATTGCTTCCCTGTGGATGTTTTTTATTGAGATTCTTTTCATTTATGATGCCATACGCAAACCAATCTCGGCTAGCACGGCACTTATCAAATATGTGCCTGTAAAAACGAAGATCGCCACAATCGCAATTTTCCAGGACAGCTTCCGCAACTCGACAAGGCGGTCAGCAATAGAAATGCCGGCATACGTTAAAATGGGCGTCGTTATTGACAAAAAATCAACTGCTTGAATGGCTTGGACGAATCCATCAAACAACAAACACAGGATGAGAGACGTAATGCTAACCCAGCCAAGGACAGGAAAATTTGCAATAAAGCCGATCGGAAGTTTTTTAGCTAAATCGCCAATAAACAAACCGATTAAGGAAAACAGCCAAAGCGAGCCGAGGCCTGCTATCGTCATCATCGAAATACTCCCGACCGATCCAGGGTGAAATAGAAGCTTCATGCTATGGGTAAAGAGAATCAACATGATACTAAGTAATAGAATTAGACTCATTTTCATATAATTGTTTTTTACAATGAATGCTAGCATTTAGGACTCCCTCCGTGTCAGCGTGCGATACATGAACCGTTGCAAAGGAGCCGCCAAAAACACCATCGTAAACGTGCCAATAAAGCTTGTGAGTAGTTGGCTTGCCGAAGCATAAGCAAGAATGAGGCTCTCTTTGTCTGGATGGCTTGCTACGAGTGATGAAGAGGCGCCTGTCATCATACTACCTGAACCAACGCCTGCAGAAATCGCCAGCGACTCAACACTAAATCCGAAATGCAACAAAACTGGCGGCAAAATGCTAAAAAAGATCGCACCAAATAACGTACCGATAATGTAAAGCGACAAGACCCCTCTACCTTCGTCAGAGTTTAACGTATATTTTTCGGAAATATAGGCGAGTTCGCCTTCGCGCCCAATTCCAAGCGTGGCGCCAATCGCCTCACGCCGCAAACCAAGCAATAGTGCAGCAGGCAAGCCTAATAAAACTGTGCCTAAATTGCCAAATTCTTGGACAATAAAAATCCAGCCAATACTGAGGATTTCCCGGATTTGCGGGGCTACATCTGCGCCGTAGCGAGCCATAAGTGGCAACATAATGATAATTAAATATGTGCCTGAAAAAGAAACATTGCTTTTACTGTAGACTTTTTTAAGGATTCCTTTACGAAAAATCGAAAACGCAAACACCATTGTAATTAAGATCGCAAATAATAGCGGTAAGAGGTTAATCGATAGGGAACCAATCGCAATGCTTTGAAAGCCAATCATTTCAGAGATGGCAATCACAACCAGAGAAAACAAAAGCAAATAAATAAATGTGCCTTTCATAGTGCACCCCTGTTCATTTATAAATTGGCGTTGCTCGACATCACTGTTTCAATTACGGCTAAATAGTCGTCATAACTCCGTTTATACAGACGACTCCAGTCTATGGCTCCATTTAACTCAGCAAATACTTGAGTGAGAAACCGCGGGAACACTGCAAACAGAAAATGTGGATCAATATCGACAAAATCGTCGCCGTGGATTGTGCCAGCAAAACCGCTATGGCCAATTTGAATACATGGCATCATGTACGACAAATCGCCAATATCACCAGCAGCACTAATCGCGTTGTTTTCCAGCAAATCTTCCACTTCCTCTATTTTTGCAAACGCCTGTTTTACAAAGGTGGACAAGTAGCGGTCTTGTACAAAAGGAAGGTAGCCCATTTGCGTATGAATAGCGACTTCGCCTTGAAGAGCGTGGGCGCTTCCACGTGCAGCAGCGTCCATTTTTTTAGCGACTTCTCCCATGTAGGATAACGTTTTTGTTCGCAAATCGGAGCCAATACGAATCGCGTTTGGAATCACATTTGTGGACATATCGCTAGCTGAGACAATTGGGTTTATGCGCACATTTTCACTGTCCTTTAGCTGCTGGCGTACAAGTCCTAAAGCAACATTAAACAAAGTTGACATGCTGTAAGCATTTTTGCCGGCAAACGGATCGAAGCCTGCATGTGCTGCTTCCCCATTAAAGTCATAATATTTATACAAAAAACCTGCTAAATCACAATTGATTTCCACTGTCCGTTTTTCAAATGTTCCACCGATGGCATGGATGCAAATACTCGCGTCGATGTTGTCAAACATTCCGAGTCTCATCGCTTCTGGCTTGCCGCCATAGTGGCCAATCGTGCCGTTATTAAGCAACTCTTCACGGTAAGCAAGATCGAGATATTCCTCTGCCGGAACAAATACAAAAGCTACATTAAAATCAAACTGAAGGTGCTCGCCAGTTTGTACGAAATAATTGTACAACGCAAGGGCAATTGCTACTTGTGTATAATGGCCACAGTTATGGGCTGCGCCAGTCTTTTTGTCGGCCATATGGTGGCTAGGCGCATAAACCGCATCCAATTCGGCAATAAAAGCGATTGTCTTATGCTTGTCCGTCGTTAATTGCGTTTTTAGCCCTGTTGTGCTAAAAGGTTCAATGATAGCTGCGGGGTTTTTCTGTTCAATAAATGTACGGACTGTTTCACTAGTGCGCGTTTCTTTATAGCCAAGTTCAGGATGGGCAAAAATGTCACGAGCGATGGCAAGAATTTCTTCGTATTGCTGTTCAAAGATCACAGATTGTCATCCTCCCTTGTTTTACACTCGTCATCTTACACCTTTCGACAATATTCGTCAACACGAATTCTTTACATTTATCCGTTCATACGCTCTAATGTTCGGATTTCGCCTGTTTTCCGCAAAAAAACCCTATCCTCTTCTTACTAAGAGGATAGGGGACGAATAGCATGATCGACGTTTATTGCCTATGATTAGGCAACAACAATGTTGACAAGCTTTCCAGGAACAGCAATGACTTTGCGAATCGTTTTCTCGCCAATAGCTGCTTGCACTTTTTCATCAGCGAGTGCTGCTGCTTCCATTTCTTCTTTTGAGGCTCCTTTGTTTACGACGAGCTTTGTTTTAACTTTGCCATTCATTTGCACGACGACTTCGACTTCGTTTTCAACGAGCAACGACTCATCATATGTCGGCCAAGCTTCATACGTAATCGTATCTGTATGGCCAAGCTTCTCCCAAAGCTCTTCGGCAATATGAGGAGCAACTGGCGACAAAAGCTTTACAAAGCCCTCTATTAGCGCTTTTGGCAATACCTTTTGCTTATTTCCCTCGTTTACAAACACCATTAATTGGGAAATGCCTGTATTAAAGCGCAGCTCGGCAAAGTCTTCGGTAACTTTTTTCACCGTTTGGTGGTAAGTGCGCACAAACGCTTCATTGCCTTCTACATCTTTGACGTTGCTGTTCAGCTTGCCTGTTTCTTCGTTCACAATTAAGCGCCAAACCCGTTCAAGAAAACGGCGCGAGCCATCAAGGCCGTTTGTTGACCAAGCTACAGATGCATCTAGAGGGCCCATAAACATTTCATACAGGCGGAGCGTGTCAGCCCCGTGGCTGGCAATAATCTCGTCAGGGTTGACAACATTGCCTTTTGACTTGCTCATCTTTTCGTTATTTTCGCCAAGGATCATGCCTTGGTTAAACACTTTTTGGAATGGTTCTTTTGTCGGCACAACGCCAATATCATACAAAAACTTATGCCAAAAACGAGCATATAGCAAATGCAAGACTGCATGTTCTGCACCGCCAATATACGTATCGACAGGCAGCCAATTTTTTAGTTTTTCAGGATCAGCCAATGCTTCGTCGTTCGTCGGGTCAATATAGCGCAAATAATACCAGCAGCTACCTGCCCATTGGGGCATCGTGTTCGTTTCACGGCGACCGCGCATACCTGTTTTAGGATCAACAACTTCCAGCCAATCTTTCGCATTGGCAAGCGGCGATTCGCCTGTACCAGAAGGTTTGATTTCCTCTAAATCAGGCAACATCAGCGGCAATTCGCTCTCATCCAAAGCTGACATAGAGCCATCTTCCCAGTGGATGATTGGAATCGGTTCGCCCCAATAACGCTGGCGGCTAAAGAGCCAATCACGCAAACGGTATGTGACCTTTCTTTGCCCAGCGCCATTTTCCTCTAGCCAAACAATCATTTTCTCAACCGCTTCTTGCTTGTTCAACCCATTGAGAAAATCAGAATTGACATGTTCTCCGTCGCCTGTGTAAGCAGCTTTTGAGACATCGCCGCCTGCGACTACTTCTTTTATTGGCAAGCCAAATGCATTGGCAAATTCGAAATCGCGCTCATCATGAGCGGGGACAGCCATGACAGCTCCAGTACCATAACTGATTAATACATAATCAGCTATCCAAACTGGTATCTTTTCACCATTTACAGGATTGATGGCATAAGCGCCAGTAAACGCGCCTGTTTTTTCTTTTGCCAAATCTGTCCGTTCAATGTCACTTTTGAGTGAGACTTGCTTTTGGTATGCTTCTACCGCTTCCCGTTGCTCATCAGTAGTGATCTCTGACACGAGCTTATGCTCAGGGGCAAGCACCATATAAGTAGCGCCAAACAACGTGTCTGGCCGCGTCGTAAACACGTTAACGGAGTGTTCATTGATCTTAAATGTCACTTCAGCGCCTTCCGATTTGCCGATCCAGTTGCGCTGCATATCTTTTAGGCTTTCCGGCCATTCGAGCTCTTCAAGGTCTTCGAGCAAGCGCTCAGCATAAGCCGTAATGCGCAACACCCATTGCTTCATTGGGCGCCGTTCAACTGGATGGCCTCCTCGTTCGCTGACACCGTCGACAATTTCCTCATTGGCTAGCACCGTTCCAAGCGCAGGGCACCAGTTCACGGCTACTTCGTCTATATAAGCAAGCCCTTTTTCATATAGTTTTAGAAAAATCCATTGTGTCCATTTGTAATATTGAGGGTCGGTTGTGCTAATTTCACGGTCCCAATCATAAGAAAAACCAAGTTCTTTAATTTGCCGTTTAAATGTGTCAATGTTTTGTTTTGTAAACGTAGCCGGATGTTTGCCTGTATCTAGAGCGTACTGCTCAGCTGGCAAGCCAAAAGCATCCCAACCCATAGGGTGAAGCACGTTGTAGCCTTGCATCCGCTTCATCCGCGCCAAAATATCGGTTGCCGTGTATCCTTCTGGATGGCCGACATGAAGACCAGCCCCCGATGGATAGGGAAACATATCTAATGCATAAAAATGCGGCCCATCTGCTTGTTCATCTGTTTTAAAGGTTTTGTTTTCTTCCCAAAATGCTTGCCACTTTTTTTCAATTTCCTGATGTGAAAACGACATTCCTTTTCCTCCTTCTGCTGCTTCCAACAAAAAAACTCTCTCCCAAAAGGGACGAGAGTTTGCATACATTCCCGCGGTGCCACCCACATTAACAGGCATCGCCTGTTCACTTACACATAACGGTGTGTCCCGTTAAGAGCTACTGGCAATGCGGTTCGCTCTTACAACTAAAAGGCGAGTTCACATCTCTTCTCAGGCTGGCTTGCACCGTCCGCCAGCTCTCTTGCTTTCCAAAGTGATGCTACTACTCCTTTATCCTTGTATTTCCCTAGTTTACGATATGCTCATTGTATGAAAAGTCTTTTCCAAAGTCAAGCAAACATATACCTATTTTAGCGATTCGATTCAACACGAGCAGTTTGTTTCTAAAAAAGAGTGCCCTTTTTGCATGATAGACTCATAAGTGCCTTTTAACATCTGGACGCTCTCAGTGAACTGTTGTCGCTCACAGTCGTTCAACTTTAGTTCCAGCACTTCGCGGACACCATTACGGTTTACAATTGCAGGCACAGCTATGCACACTTCTTGCGCTCCAAACTCGCCGTTTAGAAATGTGCTGACGGTCATGACTGCATTTTCATTTTTTAAAAGCGCTTTTGTGATGCGGACTAAACTCATGGCAATCCCATAATAAGTGGCGCCTTTTTTATGAATAATTTCATAGGCAGCATCACGGACGTTGGCAAAAATGTCATCTAAATCGGCTTTTTTATATGCTTTGTCACGTAGCATATAGTGAGAAAGTGGAACATTCCCAATTGTTGCGGTGCTCCATAAAGGCAGTGCGCTATCGCCATGTTCGCCTACTACATAAGCATGGACGTGTTTAGCGGAAATCTGGAAGTACTCGCTTAGCATAAACCGTAGCCTTGCTGTATCTAACGTTGTCCCGCTGCCGATGACTCGTTTTTTCGGCAGGCCGCTAAATGATTGTGTCGCTTGCGTTAATAGATCAACAGGGTTTGTAGCGATCAGAAAAATACCTTTAAAGCCATTTGCCATAACGGCATCCACTATTTCCTTAAAAATACTCAGATTTTTTTCTAGAAGATCTAGACGTGTCTCGCCAGGCTTCTGATTCGCCCCAGCGCTAATGCAAACCACATCTGCCTCTTTGCAGTCCTCGTAATCGCCGTGCCACATTGATGTCACGGAAGGAGCGAAAGCTTGTCCATGATTTAAATCCATCACATCACCACTTGCTTTTTCCTGATCTATATCAATAATGACAAGCTCCTTTGCCACCCCTTGGTTCATCAGTGCGAAGGCATAGCTGCTGCCTACATACCCCGTTCCAATAACGACAACGCGATCCCGTTTTGCTTTACTCGGCATTCTGACCATAATCAACCACATCCCAACTAGGATTTTGTGAAATTATTCACATATATATTGTGCATTGTTTCACATAAATTTTCAAGTACCCACCAACAAAGTCGATAACCGCACTCAGACTGATAGAAAACGCTTGTCTACAGTCTGAACAACGCTCTATAGAAAACGCTTGTCTACAGTCTGAACAACGCTCTATTGAACGTTGTTCAGGTTATCATTCTGATGCTCTTTTAATAGCGGCCGGTCATAAATACGGGCTAGTGGAATCGCCAATAGGAGTAAAATACTGATGAGGACAAACAGCACTTGGATTGAAAACCCATCTACTACTATACCGCCGAGCAACGGGCCAATCATGCGGCCGCCAGTGGCTACGCTATTGACAATGCCTTGGTACGCTCCTTCCCGTCCAGATGGAGCAAGGGCATTGGCGATTGTTGGGACTGCAGGCCAGACAAACATTTCGCCGATTGTCAAAATCAGCATAGCGACAAAAAAGCCACTGAACGCTTGGGCTTGTGTTAATACAAGATAGGACAAAGCGAAAATGAACAACCCAAGCCCCATTTGCCCTTTAAGCGTTAGCTTCCCCTTTTGGATCACCCAATGGATCAGGGGCTGTGCAAAGACAATTAACAATCCGTTCATCGTCCATAATATACTGTAAGCGTGCAATGGAATGCCGAGTGACTGAATGTAGACGGAAACATTGGCCTGCCACTGCGTATAGCCAAGCCAAGAAATGAAAAAAGCTGCTGAAACAATCCATAGCGCTTGCAAACGGTACTTAGACGCTTTGTTGGCATGTTGAATTCCTGCTCCAGCGGTTCTTCCTTTGCTTCCTGTCCAATTCCGAAAAAACACGGCAATGTAGACGAGTAGCAACACATGCATGGCTGCATTGGCGACAAAAACGTCTGTCAAACGCACCAGCGTAACAACGCCAATTAATGCCGTCCCTAGCGATACACCCACATTTTGCGCTACATAAATCGCATTTGCTGACTTTCTCCCACCTTCTGGCCACAAGCTTCCAGCGAGTGCATACATGGAAGGGGCCATCATTCCAGAACCAAACCCCATCCCCGTTAGAAAAACAGCGTACCATCCATACTCTCCATAATAGAAAGCGAGTAAAACAGCAGAGGCCGCAGAAAGAACACACCCAAGCGAAATCGTGCGATAGGCACCAATCCGATCAAACAATCTGCCACCGATCAAGCTGCCAAGTACGCCTGCCCCTGCATTTAGCATAAGCACAGCTCCCGAAGCCGTTAAACTTTGCCCAAGCAGTTGCGTCATAATGATTGCATTGAGTGGCCATAAAAACGAAGCGCCGGTAATGTTAATGGCTGTCGCCACCATTAAAATCCATATTGATTTCGGCAAAACACGCGCCTCCTCTTTTTTCCTTTCTTACATTGTGCCTATGATAGTGTAGGAGAAATTCAGCAAATAAGCAACAAGCATATTCGCTGCAATTATGGTAAACTAAGAACAAAAATTCGCCAAAAGAGAGAGAAGCACATTGCCTCTGTCTTGTAAAACGGCGATAGCTACCAGATGAAAGGGGAGTCGTCTAAATGATGAAAAACCACTGCGGCACCGACATCGCTTATAATCCTGTTGCCGTGTTCCCGTTCCCCACAGCTCCCCTAGCTGGCCCAATCAACCGCTTTCGCCATTTGCCTGACGCACTTGCGTTGATTAAACTGTCTGGAACATGTTCCACCCTTTGGGGGGAGGGGCCTTGAATCTACTTGGCGTCCTGCCATTTGCCCATTCGTTGCTTTCCAGCGTCGTACAGCCAGGGGATACCGTCGTTGATGCCACAACTGGAAATGGACACGATACCTTGTTTTTGGCTAAACTTGTTGGTGAAACGGGGGTTGTTATCGGCTGCGACATCCAAGCATCCGCGCTAACCTCTACAGAGGCACGCCTTCAAAAGGCAGGTTTGGACAAGCAAGTATCCCTATTCCAAATCGGCCATGAAAAGTTGGCGACTTTGCCGTTGTTTGTAAACTCAAACATCGCCGCTGCCATCTTTAATTTAGGCTATTTGCCTGGCGGAGACAAAGCTGTTACAACAACAGGGAAAACGACGATTGCAGCGATTGAGCAACTGTTTAACCGTTTAAAGCAAGGTGGCCTGATTGTTCTCGTCGTCTACCATGGACACCCACAAGGCAAAAAGGAAAAAAACGACTTATTGGCTTATGTCGAATCGCTCCCTCAAGAAATCGCACATGTAGCGACTTACCAATTTATTAATCAAAAGAACGATCCTCCTTTTGTGGTAGCGATTGAAAAACGGACTGATTCCTTAAGCGTCCAAGCGAGAGGAAACACTGGATTTTGCAAATAATAGAAAGAAGGAGAAGTGATCCCAATGAGCAAACTTGAATCAATTTTAGCTTTTAATGAAGCATTTGTAGCCAATAAAGAATATGAGCGCTTTAAAGCAGACAAATTCCCGCAAAAGAAAATCGTTATTTTAACATGCATGGACACGCGGCTCGTTGAACTGCTCCACAATGCGATGAATTTAAAAAATGGCGACGCTAAAATTATTCGCAATGCCGGTGCTGTCATCTCCCATCCATTCGGCAGCATCATGCGGAGCATTCTTGTTGCCATTTATGAATTAGGTGCCGAAGAAGTGTTTGTTATTGGCCACTATGGCTGTGGAATGACGGGTCTTTCCGCAAATTCTGTTCTCCAAAAGGCAGAGGAACGGGGCATTGATATGGATGAAATCAATGCGCTCCAATACGCTGGCGTAGACGTTAACAAGTTTTTAACTGGTTTTGAAAATGTGACCGAAAGCGTCAACCACAGTGTCGATATGGTTGTTAACCACCCGCTTTTGCCAAAGGATGTGCGCGTTCACGGCCTTGTCATCGATCCAGAAACAGGAAAGCTCGATTTGCTGCAACGTGATTTGCAAAAAGGGGCAAACGCCAAGCAGCCGCAAGACGTATAACAAAATGCAAACGATGTAATTAGACAGCAAAAAGATGACCTTGGTTGCCACCTAAGGTCATCTTTTTGTCTGGATGATTGCATGTTACGGAAACAGCATATTTACAAAGCCAATCGTAAAGCGAAACACTTCTTCTTTTTCAGGTTCGTTAAAGAGCTCATGGTAAAGGCCATCCCATTCTTTGTACATTTTATGGTTGATCTGCAAATCATTAAACCAAGCCATGCCTGCTTGTTTATCAATCACATAGTCTTCTCCTGCAGCAAGCAATAACACTGGGATATTCGGCATTTTCTCCGGGTAACGCCTCGTAAGGCGCATCGCTTTTTCCAATTCGTGGTACCAACGAGCTGACACTTTCGTTACACGCAACGGATCCCGTGCATATTCTTCACGGACTTGTTCGCTCCTCGTCGTTTGTTCTGGAGACAAACCAGCGTTCATGCTAAACGCAGGTGCTACATGATTGAGCATTTTTGCTGCCGCCTTTTTCGGCGCAGGAATGTCCATAGCGAGATCCAAACAAGGCGAAGAAAGCACGAGCGCTTCTACAAACGAATGATCTTTTTCCATTAATGTACGAATAGAAATGAGGCCGCCCATGCTGTGACCAACAAGTACAATCGGCAATTGCTTTGCCCTTGCATGCTTAAGCCAGACGTCAACCGTTTTTATGTATTTTTGAAATGAGTCGATATGCCCACGCTTTCCTCGCGACTCCCCTTGTCCTGGCAAATCCCCTAGCAGGCAATCAAACCCATGATGATTCCATTTTTCAACAAGCCAACGGTACCGACCGCTATGTTCCCCGGCTCCATGAACAATAACAGCAACGCCTCTGGCGTCTGGAACGTCAAAATAGCGCACAGCCACTCCTCCTTATACAAGCTGTTGCTTCGCTACATTATGCGTTACACTTAGTATAGCTGTTTTTTCATTAAACGAAAAGGATGTGACAACATGATCCTACCATACAAGGGCGTTGTTCCAACTATTGACCCCTCTGTATACTTAGCTGAGGGAGCGATCGTCACAGGCGATGTTACGATTGGTGCTCAATCAAGCGTATGGTTCCATACAGTCATTCGCGGTGACGTGGCCCCGACAATCATTGGAAAACGTGTCAACATTCAAGATCAATCAATGCTCCACCAAAGCCCCAATTCGCCTCTTATTATTGAAGATGATGTCACAATAGGTCATCAAGCAATGCTCCATAGTGCAATCATCCGTAAACAAGCACTGATTGGCATGGGTTCCACGATTCTAGACGGCGCCGAAATTGGCGAGGGCGCATTTATTGGCGCCGGCAGTCTTGTCCCTCCTGGTAAGTCGATTCCGCCTGGAACGCTTGCTTTTGGACGGCCTGCGAAAGTCGTCCGTCCTTTAAATGAAACAGACAAAAAAGAAATGGCACGAATTCGCCGCGAATACGTAGAAAAAGGCCAAGACTACAAATTGTTGCAGCAACAGACAGCGACAAAAAACAGCGACCAATAATCCCTATGCTCATGGAGGCACAAAGCAATCGCCATCACACACAAATGCTAAAAAGCCTGTCGGCTCGTTTCGCCGACAGGCTTTTATACTGTTTTTCTTAGTTTGCTTCTAATTTTAAAGCATCTTCTTTTAAAGCTGCTGCCTTATCTGTGGCTTCCCATGGAAGTGGAACATCAGTGCGACCAAAATGGCCGTAAGCAGCCGTTTGCTTATAAATCGGGCGGCGCAAATCGAGCATGCGAATAATGCCAGCTGGGCGAAGATCAAAATGTTTGCGAATCACCTCGACGAGGATCTCTTCCGCTGCTTTACCAGTTCCAAACGTATTGACAGCAATAGAAACAGGCTGGGCAACGCCAATTGCATAAGCGAGCTGTACTTCGCATTTATCAGCAAGGCCTGCTGCTACAATATTTTTGGCCACATAACGTGCGGCATAAGCGCCCGAACGGTCCACTTTCGTTGCATCCTTGCCAGAAAAAGCGCCGCCGCCATGGCGAGCATACCCGCCATACGTATCAACAATAATTTTGCGCCCCGTTAAGCCAGCGTCTCCCTGAGGGCCGCCAATGACAAAACGGCCAGTTGGGTTAATAAAGTATTTTGTTTCTTCATCGATTAATGCGCTTGGCACGACAGCTTCGATCACATGCTCTTTTAAGTCTGCTTGAATTTGCTCTAGCGTCACTTCAGGAGCATGCTGTGTTGAAAGAACAATTGTATCGACACGAATCGGCGTATCGTTTTCATCATATTCAATCGTCACTTGCGTTTTCCCATCAGGGCGCAAATATCCGAGTGTCCCATTTTTACGGACTTCCGTTAAGCGACGGGAGAGTTTATGGCTAAGTGAGATGGGAAGGGGCATCAGTTCTTCCGTTTCATTTGTTGCAAATCCAAACATCAGCCCTTGGTCACCGGCGCCGATGGCTTCTATTTCTGCATCGGTCATTTGTCCTTCCCGAGCTTCTAGGGCTTTGTCCACGCCTTGGGCAATATCCGCAGATTGTTCATCAATTGATGTCAATACTGCGCATGTTTCTGCATCAAAACCATACTTGGCGCGTGTGTAGCCAATTCCCTTGATCGTTTGGCGAACGACACTCGGTATGTCCACATACGTATTTGTCGTAATTTCACCCGCTACTAGCACCAAACCAGTGGTGACAGACGTTTCGCAAGCGACTCGTGCATTCGGGTCTTTCTTTAAGATTTCATCTAATATAGCGTCGGAAATTTGATCACAAATTTTATCGGGATGCCCTTCCGTAACAGACTCAGATGTAAATAAATGTCTACCTCTTTTTACAGACATTGTGCAGCTCCTCCTTTTAATATGGCCAGTTGCTTAGCCCAAATAGAACGAACAATACAGAGGGTTATTCGCCTCTTTTGTTTCTGTCTTGCAAAGGCGGTTAGTTGGCGCAAAAGCCTTGGGCACAACAAAAGCCCTTTTCCATGAGGAAAAGGGCTGTCCATTTACCTTTCGCCTCTTATCTTCCAGAACGCCATGCGTTCTGCAGGTTAGCACCTTTTCACGTTACGTGTTGGTTGCTGGGCTTCTTCGGGCCTGTCCCTCCGCCATCTCTGGATAAAAGCGTTATGTTAACTGCATCTCGATAACACCCAGCGTTCCCTTTGTTATAGGATGCTGGCGCTTCGTTCGTTTCGCGACTAAGTTTAACATATTCCACCATAGAAGAAAAGGCATTTCTAAAAGCTTTTCACCAGCCTGCCTGCTTTGTCGCCTAATCTAAAAAAGAATGACATATTTACTCACTTTAGTATGGACTATTAAATAAAATGTGTTATACTAAAGCCACTTAAAATTGCAAAAAGGAGCCATTAAACATGAAAATGCTTCACCGTTCAGCTTTACTAGAACAATTGCTTTCAAGTCCTAAAACGTTGCGCCAATTGCCTGCCCCGACACTGGTCGAGCATGCACTCCAACGGAACGAAGGCATATTGACCGATTCTGGCGCACTCGCTGTCAAAACAGGTCTTTACACAGGCCGTTCGCCTCAAGACAAGTTTATTGTCGATGAACCAACGACTAGAGATTCCATTCATTGGGGGGCAACGAATAAGTCCATTTCGGCGGAAGTGTTCACCCGGCTAAAAGACAAAGTGTTACATTATTTGCAACAAAAAGATGTCCGTTACGCATCAGTTGGCTTCGCTGGCGCTGATCCTTCATTCCAACTTCCGATTACGTATTTAAATGAGTTTGCTTGGCATCACTTGTTTGCTAGACAGCTATTTATTCGTGAGCAAGCTCCTTCAAACAATGGCTTGGAACCATTTACGATCATTAGCGCACCGACTTTTAAAGCCGATCCATCTGTCGACGGCACTCGCTCAGAAGCGTTTGTCATCATCTCATTTGAGCAACGCATTATTTTAATTGGCGGTACTGAATACGCCGGTGAAATGAAAAAAGCGATCTTTTCCGTGATGAATTACTTGCTCCCTGAAGCAGGCGTGCTGCCAATGCACTGCTCAGCCAATACAAACGATGAAGGAGAAACGGCACTCTTTTTTGGCCTCTCAGGTACCGGCAAAACGACACTGTCAGCTTCCGAACATAGGCGCCTGATCGGCGACGACGAGCACGGCTGGTCAGAAAAAGGCATCTTTAACATTGAAGGGGGCTGCTACGCCAAATGCATCGGCCTCTCAAAAGAAAGCGAACCGCAAATTTGGAACGCCATTGCCTTTGGGGCAGTTCTTGAAAATGTTGTCGTCGATCCACACACTGGAAAACCTGACTTTAAAAGCGGCGAGTTGACAGAAAATACGCGGGCTGCATACCCGCTTGAAGCGATTCCAAATGCTTTGCTGCCTAGTGTTGCCGGGCCTCCGAAAGCAATTATATTCCTAACTGCTGATGCATTTGGCGTATTGCCGCCAATCAGCAAGTTGACAAAAGAACAAGCGATGTACCATTTCTTATCTGGCTATACGTCAAAACTAGCGGGAACCGAACGTGGCATCACCCAACCTGAAGCGACATTTTCGACTTGCTTTGGCGCTCCGTTTTTGCCACGCAAACCAGAAGAGTATGCCACCATGCTAGGGGACAAATTGGAAAATGATGACGTCCAAGTGTTTCTTGTGAACACAGGCTGGACAGGGGGTAGCTATGGAACTGGCACACGCATTAAGCTTGCTTACACACGTGCTATGGTAGAAGCCGCTTTGCAAGGGGAATTGGATGAGATTGAAACGGTGTGCGACCCCATTTTTGGCCTTTATGTCCCAACACACTGCCCTGGCGTCCCAGATGAACTGTTGACCCCACGACGCGTTTGGAAGGACAAAGCAGCTTATGAAGCGACCGCCATACGTCTTGCTAAACAGTTCCACGAAAATTTTTCCGCCTTTCCGGCCGCAAAAGACAGCGTCCGTCTTGCTGGACCACGCCTTTCATAACCTTTAATAAGCAGGCAGCTAAAAAGCTGCCTGCTTCAGACTATAGACAAACGCTCCCGTCCTTCATTGTTCGTACCGAGTACCACATTTCCCCTCAGTTTGAGTGGTGTTTTGCCTTCATCCATGACGCTGCCTTTCTCAGTACTTTTTCTTGCTCATCTGCTGGGAAATGATGCGAAAAATCGTCGAAAAACCATGATTCGATATTCTGGCTACGCTTGGCAGCACGAAGCGCTTTTTGAGCGTGTACAATGGAAACATGTTCATCTTTTTCGCCATGAATGAACAGAAGGGCGGGCTGAAAATCGCTTAAATGGCGAAGTGGGGTCCGTTTTTCATATAGTTCCGGTCGTTTCCACGGCGTTCCACCAATCACGCGTTTCATCATTCTCCGTAAGTCAACACGCTCTTTATAGGTTAATACCATATCGGTGACGCCACTCCAACAGACCACACTAGTCGCTTCCGGCCGCATAAGCCCTGTCCAAAGCGCCATGATTCCTCCTCTTGAAAATCCAACTACATGGACGCCTGCTTCTTTGTCAACAAGAGGATGACTGCTTAGCACATCAAAACCGCTGTATGCGTCAAAACGATCATCCCCACAAAAATCCTCTCTGCCTTCGCCACCACGATTGCCCCGGTAATAAGGAGCAAACACAACAAATCCTTCGTGAGCCCACTGGATAATACGCTGTGTCCTGACCATGCCAACTGATTTAATGCCTCCGCGCAAATACAATAACCCTGGTTGTTTGTTTCGAGACTTCGGTTCTGCTAATAAACCGTATACCGTTAACGTGCCACTTTTGTAAGACGTCTCGTATAAATGAATATTCGGATGGGGCGACGGAACACGTTCTTTTGAGATGATCATAAAAAAAACCCCTTTTATTGAAATGGGCAAACACCCTTTTTTTCGTGCTTGCATAATGTAAGCAAAGGCAAAGGCAATTGAAAGGAGTGAAAAACTCGTGAAAAAACGGAATATCGCTGTTGGCACAGCGATTGCCTGCCTTATTTTGGCGGCATGTAGTCAAAATACGGACAAAGAAACGGTGCGTGTTGCCGAAGTGACTCGGTCTGTCTTCTACGCCCCTTTTTATCTCGCTATCGCCGAAGGCTATTTTGCCGATAACGGGATTGACATCGAACTGACAACTACTTGGGGAGGCGATAAAACGATGACTTCCCTTTTATCTGACGGGGCTGATATCGCTCTAGTAGGGTCAGAAACATCCATTTATGTCGCTTCTCAGGAAGCTGCTGATCCGGCGATCAACTTTGCAGCATTGACGCAAACAGACGGAACATTCCTCGTTGCCAGAGAAGATACAGGCGATTTTCAGTGGGAAGATTTGAAGGGAAGCACGTTTTTAGGCCAACGCAAAGGCGGCATGCCGCAAATGGTTGGCGAATATGTGCTGAAACAGCATGACATCGACCCTCACGCAGATTTAGCGCTTTTGCAGAATATCGAGTTCGCCAACATCTCCAGTTCTTTCGCTTCTGGCACAGGTGATTATGTTCAATTGTTTGAGCCACAAGCCTCGCTTTTTGAAGAGGAAGGAATTGGTACAGTTGTTGCCTCTTTCGGCACTGAAGTGAAGCAAGTCCCCTACACTTCTTTTATGGCCAAACAAAGTGTATTGGATCAGAATACCGACTTGTTCGTCCGTTTTAGTGCAGCCCTTTATGAAGGACAAAAACAAATCCAATCACAGTCTCCTGAGGAAACGGCTAAAGCGATTGAGCCATTTTTTGAAGACACCCCTACCGCCATTTTAGCAAGTTCAGTCGAACGCTATAAAGAGCAAGGCTCATATGCCGAAGATCCTGTGTTAACAGAAGAAGCATGGGCACAGTTGCTTGAAATCATGGAAGAAGCAGGAGAACTACCGGAACCGATTCCCTTTAGCGAGCTTGTCAATGATGACATTAGCAAACAAGGAATGGAATAAGGAGGCACGATCATGGCATCCTTACGCATTGACCGACTTTCTTTCACTTACGTCAACGAATCAGGTGCTTTTCAAGCATTAAAAGATGTTTCCCTTGAAGTAAAAGAAGGGGAATTTGTCTCTTTTATTGGCCCAAGTGGTTGTGGCAAAACAACGATCCTTTCGATCATTGCTGGATTGCTTAAACAGACAGAAGGATCACTGTCTCTTGATACCGCCAATAATGGCCAAATTGGCTATATGCTGCAACATGATTATCTGTTTCCTTGGCTAACAATTGAAGACAATATCACCATCGGTCAACGGATTCGCGGCAGCTATACAGAGTTGTCGGCAAAAAAAGCGCTGCGTTGGCTGAACCGCTTTGGTCTTAGCGATAAACGGCACGAGCGCCCACAAGCGCTTTCAGGAGGAATGCGCCAACGTGTCGCCCTTGTCCGCATGTTGGCTACTGACCCGTCGCTGCTATTGCTTGATGAACCTTTTTCCGCATTGGACCAACAAACAAAACTAAAGTTGGAGGAGCTCGTTTTTAAAACGTTGAAGTCGGAACAGAAAACAGCAATTCTTGTAACGCATGATATTGGCGAAGCGATTGCTATGAGCGACCGGATCGTTTTGTTTACGCAAAAGCCAGGGCGTGTCGCACAAATTTTTTCAGTTCCACAAGCACTGAAACAACTTTCTCCTTTTGAGGTACGAAACCATCCAGAATTCAACCACCAATTTCAGCTCATTTGGAAGGAGTTGGAACGCCTTGACACCACATGATCTGCACCAACATTACATGACTGCCCGTCAAAAAGAAAAACGATTCATTCGCCTCACACAGCTGGCGATTGTATTTGCCCTTGTTATCGGTTGGGAAACAGCCTCACGTTTAGCGTTAATCGACCCGCTGCTATTTAGCATGCCATCACGCATCCTCGGTTTGCTTTATGAGCATATTGTCGCCGGGACATTATGGCTCCATACCGGAGTGACGATGTTTGAAACGGTCCTTGGTTTTCTGCTAGGTACGCTTGCCGGCACGATATTGGCGGCTTTGCTTTGGTGGTCGAAAAGGCTGGCCGAAATCCTTGATCCGTTTTTAGTCGTATTAAATTCAATGCCAAAAGTAGCAATCGGCCCGATTTTGATCGTTGGGCTTGGGCCAAACATGACTTCTGTCATTGCTATGGGCATGCTCGTTTCAGTCATCATTACAACAATGGTTGTTTACACTGCATTTAAAGAAGTAGATGAAAACTATTTGAAAGTACTGCAAACATTTTCTGCATCCAAATGGCAACAATTCCGCCACGTCGTGTATCCAGCAACCATACCGGTGATTGTTTCAACACTAAAAATGAATGTAGGGTTATCGTGGGTCGGCGTCATTGTCGGTGAATTCCTCGTTAGTAAGCAAGGGTTAGGCTACTTAATCATTTATGGATTCCAAGTATTTAACTTTAACTTAGTGTTCATGAGTCTGCTCGTCATCGCGATTTTGGCAACACTTATGTACATTGCAGTCGAGCGCTTCGAAAAACGGATAACCGAGCATCATCGTTAAGCATGCCCTTGTACCCTTTTGCATGCTACGAAAAAAGCCCTTGTGCGATCGCATAGGCAGTTGCTGTGGGAACAACTTCGTCTTTCATAATAAAGCTAAAACGAGGGTCCTCTTTCAAGGTAGCCGGAAGCTCCTTTAGCAAAAGAGGCCCCTTTGTTTCCTTATAGCAATCTTTTTTTTCCATTTCAGTGACAACCGCTGCGAAAATATCCTTGCAAAAAGACGTTCCAGACCGCCCCTCTACCTGATATTGGCCAATATAAACGATACTGCCAATATGGGCCCCTGTCTCTTCCCAAACTTCGCGCACACCCGCATCTTTAGTCGTCTCGCCATCCTCCACTTTTCCGCCTGGAAATTCATAGCCCCGCTCTCGGTGTTCAGTGAGCACCCACTGCTTTTGAAAACGGGGAAGCACAAGGACGTGCCCCGCCGCCTCGGTAAATCGTTCTTCGTTTCCGAGAACCAGTTTCACCTTTTGCCCTTGGGGATCGATAAAATGTTCCATATACAACCGCCTTTTTCGTATTCCTCTTTTGTTAAAAGTATAGCCAATTGCGGTCAATGCGTCTATTATTGCCAAGTCTGTGACACTTTTTTATGTGGCCGTACGCCCCAAAATACAAGCAAAACCGACAAAACCACAAGGAGTGCATTCCCCGTAAATGTCCAAAAATGGTTCCCTTTCATAAAAAGAGCAAACAATGGCGGGCCAATCGCTACACCTACAAAGCGCATGCTGTTATAAAATGATGTAACCGACCCTCGCTGTTCCATGGGAATCCCTTCTGTCACGAACGCATCCAGGCTCGGTAGCGCCGCGCCAATGCCTACTCCTGCAGCAAAAAGTGCTGTCAGCATTACATACAATTCCTTATTAAACGAAACGACAAACGTCGAAACAGCAAGAAGGCACAACCCCGCCACTGTCATCCATTTCATTTTGATTTGGTCTTGGCCAATGATCCGCCCTGTCCCATACGACGCCAAGCACAATGCCATTAAAGGAAACGCTAAAATAACGCCTTTTCTGATTCCATCAATATGGTGTGTCTCTTCTAAAAACGATGACAAATAAAAAAGGACGCCGAATAAAATGTACATACACATCCCACCAACAAAAAACACCACATATAGCCAGCGCCCTTCCCGTTTAAAAATCTTTTTCATCGACTTTAAAAAAAGCGTTAAGTTTTTCGGCTTTTTGGCTAATGGCGGGCTTTCTACTAAAAATAAGACAAGAAAAATGGAGACGAAACAAAAGATAGGGAATGAAAAAAACGGCAAATACCAAATAATCGAAGCGAGTACTGCCCCAAAAATTGGGCTGAGCACTTTGCCAAATGTATTGGCAGTCTCAATGATGCCCAACCCTTCACTAACATCTTGGTTGTTTTTAAACAAATCACCGACGAAAGGCATCACAATCGGCGATGCCCCCGCCGCGCCGATTCCTTGCAACAGCCGGCCAATTAAAATGACCCAATAAGCATTGTCCATTTTCCATGCGGCTAACCCTGCCATCAGTCCGCCAATCCCGGCAACAATTAAACTTGGGATGATGACCGGCTTTCGTCCTACATGGTCAGAAATATAGCCCGCAATGGGAATAAACACGATCGCCACAACGGAATAAACAGTAATAAGAAGACTAACCATAAAAGAGCTTATTTGCAATTGTTTTCCAATAGTCGGCAGCACTGGAATCAACATTGAGTTTCCAAGCGTCATGACTAGCGGCACGGAGGCAAGGGATAGCAACCCCCATGTTTTCTTTGTTTTTCCCACAATCACGGCGCTCCTTTTCCACTCATTTTCCTGTTATTATGGAGCAAAATTGATAAAGCTATACAACCCGCCCGCCCACGAAAAAAGCAACGGAAGAACGCGTCTCCGTTGCTTTTGCCTCGGTTAAAGCAAATGGTAATTTTTATCTTTTTTCAAGTCTTGGTAGACTTCTTGAATGGTTTTATCTGAATATGCCTCTAACTTCTCGACTCGCCGTTTAAATTCATCCACCACGTCATCCCGTTCGATTCCTTCAGCGAGAATGTCTTCAAACACATCCTCTAGCACATCATCGCGGCCTGAAACAATTTTCCCTTTTAATACGACACTTTTTCCTTGATCCAATTCTGTAATCGCTTCAATGGAAGTAATCATAACCGCGGGGTGGTTGTTTTTGCTCGTAATGACGACACTAACGAGTATATGGCGCTCCGCTTCCTGTTCCCTTTCAAAAAAACGGGCATCTTCATTGGAGACAACGGCGTCGAGAAACCATGTCTTGTCTTCGTTTTCCATATTGATAATGAGCCCGTCATTAAAAGGAACGGGGTGTTGTTCCATTTTCCCCCCTTGCCCGTCAATCACTTGCAATGCATACAGTTTAAATGTCTTCAAGTACCTTCCTCCCCACGTCTTGCCTTGCCCTAGTGTCATTTAAGATGTCTTCATTTGCCCGTAAGCGAGATACAGCTGCCGTTGTTCAATCCATTCCAACAGTTCTTTTTCCGGTTTGGTTAATTCGCGGTTCAACGAGCGTGTAAATTCCTGCTCCAAGGTTTCCGACAATGATTTTAAAGGCTTGCTCATATAGGCAACGACTCCTTTAATCGGACGTATTAGGATGACAAGACACCTATATATTTTATTCGCTTTTAAATACGACTTTCCTGCATCAAAAACCCCTATTTTCATAAGCGCGCCGGATGCGCTCCAACCCTTCAGTAAGCGTTTGTCGAGAAGTCGCCAAATTCAAACGCTCGAAATCACGAGCCTCTTCCCCGAAAATCGCACCAGGGTTGAGTACAACTTTGGCTTCTTGGAGCAACCATTTTTTCCGTTCATCAGGGTGAAGGCCGAGCTCTTGACAATTGAGCCACAATAAGTACGTTCCTTGTGGTTGAATCGGCTCGATTTTCGGCATATACGTTGCCAAATAGTCAACAGTATACTGATAATTTGCTTGGATGTATGCCATTAGCTCCTTTAACCAAGGCTTTCCGTGCTCGTATGCAGCTTTGGTGGCAATGTCAGAGAACATATTGCGTCCATTCATAAATGTGGCTTCCAGCTCTCTAACGAATTCCAGCCGAAGCTTCGGATCTTCAATAATCACGTAGGCCCCTTGAACGCCGGCCAAGTTAAATGTTTTCGTTGGCGCAAGCGCTGTAAACGTACGGTTTGCAATTGTTTCTGTAACAGTTGCAAACGGTGTGTGTGTGTACCCTTCAAAGAGCAAATCGGCATGGATTTCATCAGAAATCACATAAAGGTTGTGACGCTCACATATTTCGGCCAGCGCTTTTAACTCTTCTTTGCTCCACACGCGTCCCCCTGGATTATGTGGGTGGCACAACAGAAGCATTTTTGTATTGTCTGTGATCACCTGCTCCAATCCAGCCAAATCCATTTTATAGTGACTTCCATCAAATAGAAGCGGATTTTTCACAAGTTGGCGTTTGTTTTTCTCGATAACATTATAAAACGGATAATATACAGGTGGTTGAATAATGATTTCGTCGCCTTCATTTGTAAAGGTTTTAATTAAATTGCTCAATGCCGGCACAACACCTGTGACATGGACGATCGAGTCGGCTTCTATTTTCCAACCGTACTGGGAGTCAACCCAGTTCACAATCGCTTCGTCTGCCTCAATTGAAGGAGCCGCATAGCCATAAACGCCATGCTCAACTTTGGCCTTTAAAGCCTCAATAACAGCGGTCGGCGCTTTAAAATCCATATCTGCTACCCACATTGGCAACAAGTCATCTTCGCCAAACAGCGTTTTTGTTCCATCCCATTTCATCGAATTGGTTCCTCTGCGTTCAATTACTTTATCAAATTCGTTCATCGCATACTGCTTACAGCAGTCTCCCTCCTCTGCTCATTTCGCATCATTTACTCCCTTAAGTGTACCACATTTTTTGACGTTCGACTTTCACACTGCTTGACCACAAAACGTGGTACACTAGCACATGTAAACATGCAAAACGAGGAGGAAACGGATTGACGACCCCATTTATATGTGTAGAAGGAGTGATTGGCGTCGGAAAGACAACGTTGGCCAAAGCGATTGCTACCCACTATGGGCGAGAATGCTTGCTTGAAATCGTTGAAGAAAACCCTTTTCTCGAAAAATTTTATGACAATATGGAGGAATGGAGTTTCCAAACCGAAATGTTCTTTCTGTGCAACCGCGTCAAACAATTAGAAGATATTTGCCCTGTTCTTAATCACAAACCAGTCGTGTCGGATTATCACATATGCAAAAACTTAATTTTTGCCCGTCAAACGCTGCCTGCGTTCAAATGGCGCCAATACAAACGTATTTTTCAAATTTTAAACGAGCCATTGCCAAAGCCAACAGTCGTCATTTACTTAAAAGCAGGCTTGTCGACACTAACCAACCGTATTACCAAAAGGGGGCGTCCTTTTGAAAAAGAGATGGATCCCAATTATTTGCGCAAGCTCTCAGACGATTATGAGGCGACAATGGCAGAACTCGCTAAAGAGGAGAACACAACGGTTTTAACGATTGACACGGACGACCTTGACTTTGTCGCCAATCCGAAAGATTTGGACTTTGTGTTTGCAAAAATTGATGCATGCCTTACATCTGTTAACCATTAAGGAGCTTACCAATGTTACATATCCCAAATAATGCTATCATTACTGTAGCTGGCACAGTTGGAGTTGGAAAAACAACTTTGACACACGCACTTGCCGCCGAGCTAAATTTTAAAACATCCTTTGAAAAAGTAGACAACAACCCATACTTAGACAAATTTTATCGCGATTTCGAACGGTGGAGCTTCCACTTACAAATTTACTTTTTAGCTGAGCGCTTTAAAGAGCAGAAGCGAATGGTAGAAGAAGGTGGTGGCTATATTCAAGACCGTTCGATCTACGAAGACACAGGCATATTCGCGAAAATGCACGCCGATAAAGGTACGATGACGCAAACCGATTACCAAACTTATACAAGTTTATTTGAAGCAATGGTCATGACGCCTTACTTCCCCCGTCCAGATGTACTGATTTACTTGCATGGCGATTTTGACTCGATTTTAGACCGCATTCAAGCACGAGGTCGCGAAATGGAAAAACAGACGCCCCTTTCTTATTGGGAAGAAATGTACAACCGTTATGAAACTTGGATTTCTTCCTTTTCTGCCTGCCCCGTTTTGCGACTCGATATTCGCGAATACGATTTACTGGCTGACCATTCATGCATCAAACGAATTGTTCATGAACTAAGCACCTATTTTTAATTAAAAAACAGCGAAGTTGCCTTCGCTGTTTTTTAGCTATTTGTAGAAGTAATCGCCGGCTGAAATACGCTTTCGGCTCTGCTCGACTTCGATTAAAGCTGGCTTTCCCTTAACAGGTTCAGGCAATTGCGGCGTTTTCACGACCCAATTTGCTTCTTCAAGCTTGCCTTTACGTATCAAACTAGCAAGCTCTTCGAGGTCTTCACGTAGTAAGAAATGGGTGTTTGTCGCTGCGGCCAGCCTCCAGCATGCTTCTGTCACTTTTTCGGCAGACGTGATAACCAATGACTTGTCAGCCTTATAAAAAATTTGCGCTCCATACACTTCTTGCACACAGGCTAAACCAAGATTAGCGCTATACCGTTTCGCTTGTATGACCCACTTGTGCCCTTCTTCATCGACAACGACTAAATCAGCACCGTAGTCGCGCGCTTTCGCCGTTTGGTACGTTTCATAGCCAAGCGCCGCAAACACGACTGCCAGATAGTCCTCAAACTCGCCGCCTTCCATGCGATCAATATCTTTTATCGTGATTTTGCTTACGTCTGTGCGCTTCTTTCTTCTAAAGGCGATACGGAGCGCCCAAACGGCAGCCAACAATACCGCTAAAGCGAGCAACCATAAGCTGAATGAAGTACTTTCCACATCAACCGTTCCTTTTAAAAAACAAATTAGATTCCTGCTGTTACAAGTTCCTGAAACGCTAGGAAAGCCTTAGTATACCATAAGGCATCCAATCAAAAAACTTGGTTCCCTAATGGGAACCAAGTTTCTGGGAGAAGTTATCGACTTTGTCGACAACTTTAAGAAGGAGCGTCCTATTCTGTCTCAAACATGCCGTCGATTTCATCAACGATCAGCTTGACCGATTCAAGGCCGCCACCACTTAAGTACCAAACTTCGCCGTCTAATACATAAATGTCATCGTTTTGTGCAGCTTTGGTTCGGTCGACAAGCTCGTTGTCAATGACTTGCGTGGCTGTTGCTTCGTTGCCAATAGAAGCGCCTCGATCGATCATAAATATATAATCAGGGTCTACATCAGCAATGTATTCAAACGAAACCGTTTCCCCATGGTTTTCAGCTTCAATGTCATCTGCTGTTTTGATACCTAGGACATCATGAATAATGCCAAAACGCGAACCTGCGCCGAATGCGCTGGCAGACCCTTCATCGGCTGATAGAATCAATGCATTTTTATCTGTGTTGTCTGCCCGCTCTTTTACTTTATCGATCGTTTCATGAATGCCTGCAAGCTGCTCTTCTACTTCATCTTGCGCTTCAAAAATGTCGCCTAGCGTCCGCATATTGGTTTCAAACGATTCCATAAAGTTTTCGTTGTCAACTGCCATATAAACCGTTGGCGCAATTTCACTTAATTCTTCATAGTTCTCAGACGCACGGCCAGAAATGAAAATGACGTCTGGCTCCATGCTGTGAATCAACTCGAAGTTTGGTTCAAACAACGAACCGACATCCTCATAGTCGTCGCTTTCAAACTCGGACAAGTAGTCAGGGAGATTGTTCGCTTTTGGGATTCCAGATACTTCTCCACCTAGCGCACGAATCGAATCGGTAATGCCATGGTCAAACGAAACGACCACTTCTGGATTAACCGGTACTTTAACAATCTCGCCGTTCATCGATTCCACTTCGATCGTTTCTTCAGTCGCTTCTGTGCTCGTTCCTTCGCCAGTACTTGTTTGTTCATTTTCATCTGAACTTGTACCGCAAGCGGCTAAACTTACTGTTGCAAATGCTGTTAATGCCCACATAAATGGTTTTTTCATGTCTAATTGCCTCCTCTATTCTCTCTCTATAGGCCCCCTAATGCGATCGTCAGTATTTCTCTAGATTGAAGATTTTGCTTTTTCACCTCCATTCCAAAATGAATGACATCCACTATTTAGTTAAAATAGACGCAAATGCGGTTGCAATTCACTTCTTCAACTGCGATTTCCATATCGTACACATTGCGGAGTGTGTCTGAGTTGATCATTTCATGGCAGCGACCTTCTTCAACAATTGCCCCGTCTTTCATCGCCACAATGTAGTCGGAGTAACAAGAGGCAAAATTAATGTCATGGACAACAATCATAATCGTTTTTCCTAGCTCATCAACAAGACGGCGCAACGTTTTCATAATCGAGACAGAGTGCTTCATATCCAAATTGTTTAACGGTTCATCTAAAATGATATAATCGGTATTTTGGGCAAGCACCATTGCAATGTAAGCACGTTGCCGCTGCCCACCGCTCAACTGGTCTAAGTATTTGTCTTGAATGTCGCGAAGCGCCATATAATCGATCGCCTCTTCGACATAAGTCCAATCCTTTTTCGTTAGCCGGTTTTGTGAATACGGAAAGCGGCCAAAGCTGACAAGTTCGCGAATGGTCAAACGGATGTTGATGTTGTTTGCCTGTTTTAAAATCGAAACTTTCTTTGCCAGTTCCTTGCTGTGATACGATTCAAGCGGACGTCCTTCAATCAAAATAGTGCCTTCATCTTTTTTCGACAAGCGGCTTATCATGGAAATCAGTGTACTTTTTCCGGCACCATTGGGTCCAATAAAAGATGTAATTGTTCCTTTTCTGACGTTGACCGAGACATCGTTGACAACTCTTTTTCCGTCATATTGTTTGCTGACATTTGTCACTTCTATGCCTACAGGCTGTGTATCAAGCTTTTGCAACGGGATGGCATTTCGGTCAATTAATGCGGTGGTCATGTCGATTTCGTCCCCCTTAAGAGCAAGTAAATGAAATAAATTCCGCCAACAAAGTTAATGATAACGCTCAGCGGAGCCGAGTAAGTGAACACGCGCTCGACGAGCAACGTCCCGCCAACCAAGGCAATGCTTGAAACTAGAACCGATGTAATCGCTAAATGGGTGTGCTTATAGGTTGGCATAAGCTCTCTTGCAACGTTCGCGACAAGTAGGCCTAAAAACAATACCGGGCCGACAAGAGCTGTTGAAACAGAAACAAGCAAAGCAATGACAACTAAAAACTTTCTAATCGCCTTATCGTAAGGAACGCCTAAATTAATCGCCTGGTCGCGCCCAAGGGAAATAGCATCCAAATATCTCAAATACGGCCAAATGTAAAGAACTGTTGCTGCTAGGATCACGATAGAAAGCCAAAGCAAATCAACATTGATATTGCTAAAACTAGCAAACATCCGATTTTGGATCGTTAAAAATTCATTTGGGTCAATCATGACCTGCAGAAACGTCGATAGGCTTGAAAACAATGTGCCAAATACAATGCCGACAAGCAGCAAAAAGTATAGATTTTGCCCTTCTTTTTTGAACATCAAGGCATATAACAAGACAGCGAACAACACCATAAAAACAATGGATAAACCAAAGTTTACATATTTGTTTATCGCGACAAGACCGATCGTCCCAAACAAAAAAACAAGCAACGTTTGAATAAGCATGTATAAAGAATCAAGGCCTATGATGCTTGGCGTCAGGATTCGGTTGTTTGTGATTGTTTGGAAAAACAAGGTAGAGCTAGCAATTGCCCCGCCGACAATGATAATCGCCACAACGCTTCTTCCTCGTCGTGGCAACGCATAGTCCCACGCTCCAGGGGCGATGTCAATAAACAAAAAAGTAGCCATCAATGCTGCTAACGCAGCGCCGAGTAATAAATAGATCCATTTAGGCTGCATGAGATCGTCTCCTTAAGAGCAAGTACAAAAAGATCGCGCTCCCGACAACCCCAACGACCAGTCCAATCGGAATTTCATATGGATAAATGAGAACACGCCCTAAAATATCACAAGCGAGCAAGAAAATGGCGCCTAACAGCGCTGTATGAGGCAAACTGTTTTTTAAGTTGTCCCCTCTTATAATCGAAACGATGTTTGGAATGACTAGCCCTAAAAAAGGAATCGAGCCAATTGTGACGACAATCGTAGCCGTGATCATCGCTACAATGAAAAGGCCGATATTCATAATTTGGTTATAATTTAAGCCTAAGTTTGTCGAAAAATCCTTCCCCATTCCTGCTACTGTAAAGCGATTTGCGAATAAAAAGGCAATGACAACAAGGGGAATGCCTATGTATAAAATTTCATAGCGCCCTTTAAGAACGAGTGAAAAGCTCCCTTGCATCCAAGAAGATAAGCTTTGCACTAAATCATATCGGTAAGCTAGAAAAGTTGTGATTGAGTTGACCACACTACCTAACATAAGCCCGACAAGCGGAACAAAAACGACATTTTTAAAGCGAATGCGCTCCAGTATTTTCATAAAAAGAAACGTTCCAAACAACGCAAAAAGAAATGCAATAAACATCCTTTGCAACGTGCTTGCTTGAGTAAAGACAACCACGGCGACAAGAATGCCAAGCCGAGCCCAATCCATTGTTCCAGCTGTTGTCGGCGATACAAATTTGTTTTGTGTAAGCTGCTGCATAATTAAACCGCAAACGCTTAAACTAACACCGACAATCAATACACTTAATAGACGAGGGATACGGCTAATGACGAGTGTTTGCACATCTTCATCGTCTAGACGAAACAAATCAAGTGGCGATATATCCTGTACGCCAATAAATAAAGATGCAAACGATAAAATCAAAAGCAAAGGGAGTAAATATCTTATTTTCATAATGTTAACATGAATAAAACATGCTGCTTGCCTCCTTTGCTCTACAGCTAATGATACTCATTATCAATTACGTATTTATCTTATCATTTTTACAAAAAATATCAAGGCTAAATGAGAAAGAATCTCGCTCTCAATAAAAAATGCCCCTTTTATCCGTTCGATTTTCTTGGTTGGAACAGCCAAAACAAGAAAAACACAAGGCTACCACTTAAGAGATATCCGCCAATGACATCGCTCAAATAATGAACACCAAGATATAGTCTAGAAAATCCCATAATGAGAATCATGAGGCTCGCAAAAACAACAAACGCTACACGGTGCCTTTGTTTGTTCACTCGCTTCCAAATCAGAAAGGTGAGCACCGTGTAAAACGACATTGCTCCCATTGAATGGCCGCTTGGAAAACTGTACGAGGACAATTCAACTAGCATATACTGTGCTGGCCTCTCTCGCTCTACCCATTCTTTTACGAACATATTAACAAGACCTGTCGCCGCCATCGTAACAGCGGTAAATGCTAATTCTTTGTGCGAGGCACGGACAACAAGCAAAATGATAAGTAGCGCTCCTGTCAAAACGAAAACCGTTTTAGTCGCCCCTAAAAAGGCAAAGACATGCATGAGAGTCGTAACCGGTTCAAAACGAATCGACTCAGCCCATGTTAACGCCAACTGGTCGACTTCCTCTAAAAAAGCGGTGTTTAAACTAAAAGCTACGACTAAAAAACAGGCCATGCAAACGATGCTTATCGTAAGCGAATTTGTATTCATTTTCATTCCAAGCACCACCATTTATCATTTAATGCATTCACATTGCTTACTGCTTTTTAACGTTCCCACTTTTCTTATTAAAAAAACGCTAATGAATAGGCAATGCCTTCTTTATTCGCCGAGCGTTTTCCTTTTCTGTAGGACAAAGTCTATGATACACTCACTTCACATATAATTCCCACTTGACTCATATGATTATACAGAATACTATAAAGAACGTTGTATATTTTAACCAAAGGAGTTTAAGCATATGGACTTGTTCTTAACTTTGTTGATTATTGCAATCGTCCTCGCTATAGCTGGACTGTTGCTTTACATGCAAAAAAAGCACGTATCTTTCTCGATTCGTGTTTTGTTGGCGCTAGGAGCCGGCGTTGTATACGGCCTTTTGCTCCAATTTTTCTTCGCCCCTGATTCATCTGTTATCCAACAATCAATGGATTGGGTCAATATTTTAGGAACCGGTTATGTCCGTTTCTTGCAAATGATTGTCATGCCGTTAATTTTCATTTCAATTCTGTCTGCGTTTACACGTATGACGTTAACAAAGAATCTAGGAAAAATTAGCGCCTTGATTCTCGGCACATTAATTGCTACGACAGCAATTGCCGCCGCCATTGGGATCACTGCTTCATCCGTCTTTCAACTTGAAGCGATTGACATTACCGCAGGCGAAGCAGAACTTAGTCGTGGCGATGCCCTTGAAGAAAGTTACGCTGGCATGGAAGCAGCGACATTGCCGCAACAAATTGTCGAACTAATCCCAGCTAATCCATTTCTTGACCTAACTGGCGAACGACCTACTTCAGCCATTGGTGTTGTGATCTTTTCTGCCTTTCTTGGCGTCGCCTATTTAGGTGTACGCCGCAAACAGCCGGAAGCAGCCGACACGTTTAAAAGCATCGTTGATGCCCTTTACGCGATCATTATGCGCGTCGTTACATTAATTTTACGGTTGACTCCTTATGGCGTTTTGGCCATTATGACTAAAACAGTTGCAACAAGTGATTTACAGGCGATTTCCACACTTGGAACGTTTGTACTTGCTTCTTATATCGCACTAATTGTCATGTTTGTTATTCATTTGATCATTCTGGCAGCGACTGGACTCAGCCCAATTACGTATGTAAAAAAGGCATTTCCGGTGCTTGCTTTTGCGTTCACTTCACGCACGAGCGCAGGGGCGTTGCCAATGAATATCCAGACACAAAAGAAATTAGGCGTTCCAGACGGCATCGCTAATTTTGCAGGTTCATTCGGCTTATCAATCGGCCAAAATGGATGTGCTGGGATTTATCCAGCCATGCTTGCCGTTATGATTGCGCCAACCGTAGGACAAAATCCCCTTGAACCAACGTTTATTTTGCTGTTAATTGTGGTCATTGCCATTAGTTCGTTTGGCGTAGCAGGCGTTGGCGGCGGTGCAACTTTCGCTGCCATTCTCGTCTTGTCCGCACTTGATTTCCCAATTGCGCTTGCTGGCCTCCTTATTTCGGTTGAACCACTTATTGATATGGGCCGCACTGCTTTGAACGTTTCAGGCAGCATGGTGTCCGGCATCTTTACTTCGAAAGTGACAGGCAACCTTAACAAAGAAGTATTCTCAGATCCGAACGAGCAACTTGGCACGCAAGACATGCAAGGCTAACCTTACTCAGACTGATAGAAAACGCTTGTCAGACGAGGAGTGCAGCCGAGGGAAGATGGGAATAAAACGGGGGTTCATGAACAGCGGTTTTCTTGCGCATGAAACGACCGTTTCAAAGCATATGAGTGAGGGAAACGACGACGTATGCGAGCGTTTGCCTACAGTCTGAAGCGCGGCAATCTAATCAGTTGCCGCGCTTTTCCTATGCCTATAGGCCAAAAAACGGGAGAAGCCAATGGCTTGCATACACACAAACAACGCCGAAAAGGATTGCCCAAAGGACAACACCGATAAGCGTCCACAAAATCGCATAACTGCGTGAAACGCCAAGTGCAACAGCGGTTACGGCGCCAATATGGCTGCTTAGCAAAATGGGTGCAAGGATACCTACGCCTGGCATTCCATACTTTTCTAGGAAATGCTTCGTCTTTTCCATCTGTTTGCTGGACTGTCGCCCGCTTTTCTGGCTGTTTTGTCTTTTCAGTGTCGAACCGCGAATTTTTTCGCTAAGCAACACAAGAAGCACGACTCCGAGGCTATTGCCTAAAATCGATACCAATACGGTCAGTACAGGGGGTTGATTGACAAAAAGAATACCGACTGGTACAGCAAGTGTATACTCAATGAAGGGAACCATGCTCGCCACGAACAGTAAGCTGAGCCATAGACTATCCGCTTCCATATTAACTCCCCTTTCCCACTTAAAATCAATGCAATCTTTAGCTGTTTTCGTTATACTTTAACCATCATACCGAAGGGAGCAAAAACGATGACCCACGTCGCCTTTTCTTTTGCCCGCATGGCCAATGAACAGGTCATACAGACCATTCCTGCAGAAAAACACGACATTATTCCCGCCGGTTTCAAAAACTCTGTCCATTGGAATTACGGGCACATCTTGATCATCGCAGACCATGTTCTTGGGCATGCGCCAGCTTTTGAAAAAACGGTTCCAAAGGAGTATTACCACCCTTTTGCTAAAGGATCGAGCCCTTTGCAATGGACCGACAAAGTTCCCTCTATTGAAACGCTTCAAGAAGCAGCAGCGAAACAAAAACAAGCAGCCGAGAAGTTAGCCGCCGAAACGGGAGGAACCGAAAAAACGGCTCCTTTTACTTTACACGGTCAATCGTTTCAAACAGTAGATGAACTTTTCAGTTTCGTCGCCTTCCATGAAGGCATGCATTACCGCACACTCCTCCATTACCGCAACGTGTTCTTAAACTAAAACAAAGCATGCCATGGCATGCTTTGTTTTAAAAGCGGATGATCCCATATCCCATCAGCACGATGACAACAAGCACCACAAGGACAGCAAACAGCATGCCTAGGCTGTTTTCATTCCGTTTCGCTTTTCCAAGCGCTGCTTCCATAAAACCGATAAGCAATACGGCGAGGAGGCCTTTGATAAAGAAAAAATAAGCAAATTGGTAGGCAATCAGCATGCTTGCGCCTGTTACGAGCATGATAACAAAGAATAGCCGGGCAATCATATGTATAATCGTTCCAGCCTTGCTTTTACCTCCGCGGAATAGAAAATAAGCAACTAAAAACAAAATTGCTAGAATCGCCCATGAACCTTCATGGGAAGCTTGAAAAATGGAAAAGTTATCTTGAATAAACCCGCCAGAATTCATTGAATATCCTCCTTTACGATTGTCTTTCCATTCCAGTATAGCGTGTCTGTTTTTCAAACGCTATCCATAGCCTGTCACGGCTTTTAAGTGGCCAACTTGTCGCTATCACGCTTGAGTTTTAGATAACGAACGAGCATTGCCACCCGCCAAGGCAACAACATTCCATAGGCAAGCAAAAAGAACATCCCTGACAGTTCCTCAGGATTTAACTCTTGCCCCATTACGATTCGAAATGCCACTCTTATCACAAGCAAGCCGATTAAGAGATAAGCAAACGCTTTCGAACGTTTTAAATAAATAGCACCATCCCGCACTTCAAATTTTGATGTGCAAATGAGGACGATCGAAAAAAGCGCACCGACAATAAGCGCTTCGCCAACATGGAAGGCTGAAGGCCTTGTTGGCTCATATAAAAACATCAAGAAGCCAGTTGACATCGCTAGCGGCGGCACCATAATCCGCTTCACCGAAGTAGGGCGTTTCGATGCTTTCATGCGGATCACGAGCGCTGCGCTTCCCATAGCAACCGCGATTAGCGTTGGAACCGCAATTAACAGCCAATTGTTCTCCATTGAAACATCCCCTTTCTAACCAAAAGCTAAACCCTAAAAAAATGGCGCCTTGCCTAGGCAAGACACCACTTTGTTAAAACAAGGGAGAAAGCAGTGAAAAACCAATAATCACCGTAAAAAGAATCGTAAGATAGTTAAGTGAAAAAACAAACATAAGGGTCGCCCATTTTTTAGGCTCCATTCGTTTATAACCAGCTAAGCTCAACGTCAGCCAAATCAATGACAACACAAGAGCGACAATGGTGATGAACCAACTTAACGAAACAAAGAAAAAGCTGGATGCAGCCAGGACAAACAAATAAACATTCGTTTGGATAAACGTCCGCTTGAACCCTTTGACGACCGGCAACATTGGTACTTTAGCCGCTTTGTATTCGTCATAGCGGCGAATGGCGATCGCATAAAAATGCGGCATTTGCCAAAGGACCATAACGACAAACAAGCCAATAATCGCCGGGTGAACCAAGTCTCCTGAAATCGCGGCCCAGCCAATAAGGGGTGGGACTGCACCGCCAACACTGCCAATTTCGGTATTATAAATCGTACGCCGTTTCGACCACATTGTATAGGGCACAACATATAAAAAGAGGCCAAGGAAACCAAACAACGCTGCACGTGGCGAAGCGACTCCGAGAAGCAACAACCCAAGCAATGATAAAGATATGCCAAGCACTAACGCATTGGCAGGCTGCATTCTGCCTGTTACAGTCGGCCGATTTTTCGTCCGGTCCATAATGGCGTCAATGTCACGGTCGTAAATGTTGTTAAAGGCACCTGCTGCCCCAATGACAAAGGCTGAGCCAAAAATAGCAAAAAGAATTTCTGGAAGCTTTTCGCCAATAGGAATGCCCGTAACGTAAAGAGCAAGGCTCAATCCCGCCGCCATCGCAAGCAGATTGGATTTAATGATCCCTGTTTTTAATGTTTCTGAGAGGACTTGCGAAAAAGCTTGTTTAGGCGTAGCAAGAGAGGCATTGTGTATGCTCTTATCTATTTTTTCCGTTCTCATAAACCCCCTCTTCCTCCTGTCTCATTAAACTGTTTAATATAACCACTATTATTCCTATTTTATTATTTTAGCATAGACAGCTTATTGCGCAGCTACTTAAACAAACTGTCGAAGTCCTGTCAAGAAGTTGTGACCAATTTCCGAAAAAACGCTACAGCCTGTCCAGTTTCCGCACACACATTTTTTATTATACGCTTTTTCCGGGCCAATGGAAAGTATGAAATCGCTTACTACCTATTTAAAGGAGTTTAAAGGAGGATTCACCGAATCGACCGACAAATGCTTCAAGTCTTCTAGCGAAGATGATACTATAGTAATGTTGAACATACTATGTAAAAGGAGTTTTATCAGATGCCTAAAACACTTATTTTTGGCCACAAAAATCCTGACACGGATACGATTTGCTCAGCTATCGCTTACGCCGATTTTAAAGGTCAGCTTGGTGTCGACACAGAAGCCGTACGACTAGGTGAACCGAATGGGGAGACATTGTATGCACTTGAAGCATTCGGCGTAAGCACGCCACGCTTCATCGAAAAGGCAGCAGACGAAACAGACCGAGTCATTCTTGTTGACCACAATGAACGCCAACAAAGCGTCAGCGACATTGACGACGTGCAAGTTGTAGAAGTGATCGACCATCACCGCATTGCCAACTTTGAAACAGCTGACCCCGTTTATTATCGTGCTGAACCTGTCGGCTGCACGGCGACGATTATTAAAAAGCTCTACAAAGAACACGGCCTTGACATTCCTAAACCAATTGCAGGCTTGATGCTTTCTGCAATTATTTCTGATTCGCTTTTGTTCAAGTCGCCAACATGCACAGAAGAGGACAAGCTAGCAGCCAAAGAATTAGCGGAAATTGCTGGCGTCAATGCCGAAGAATACGGATTAAACATGCTAAAAGCAGGCGCTGACATTTCTGATAAGACGGCTGATGAGCTGTTGACAATGGATGCCAAAGCGTTTGCAATGGGCGCTGCCACAGTTGAAATTGCCCAAGTGAATACTGTTGATACAAATGACGTGCTCGCTCGCCAAAGCGAACTCGAAAAAGTGATTACCGCCAAAATCAATGACAATGGGCTTGACTTATTTGTCTTTATTATTACAGACATCCTCGAAAATGATTCAGTCGCCCTCGTTCTCGGCGACAAAACAGCTGCATTTGAACTAGCCTTCCAAACAACGTTAACAAACCATACGGCTATTCTCAAAGGCGTTGTTTCCCGGAAAAAACAAGTCGTCCCGCCTCTCACAGAAGCAATTGCCAACATTAACTAAAACACACGATGTTCATCAAAAACAAGCCAGTTGATATGTTCTCAACTGGCTTGTTTCTCCTTACCTTTCCAGAGCGAAGATAAATGGTGAACCATCTCCAATGCAAGGCACACAACTAATAAAAGGAGGATGGCTTTTGTAATGTTCGATCGTCCCGAAAAGCAAAACAACGAAGAGAACCGGATTACCATAGATGTCAAACGAATTTACGAAACGCCCTCTCCTGAAGATGGCGTGCGAATTCTCGTCGACCGGCTCTGGCCCCGTGGCGTGTCAAAAGAGCGAGCTGCCATTGATGAATGGATGAAGGAAATTGCGCCAAGTCCCGAATTGCGTATATGGTTCAGCCACCGGCCGGAGCGATTTGCATCATTCGCCAAGAAATACGAGTTAGAATTGGCGCAGGACCCCATTCGCTACGAACGAGCGGTTCGAATATGGGAGATGGCGGTACAGAAACCCGTTACTCTTGTATATGCCGCAAAAGATCCCGTTCATAACCACGCTAATGTTCTGCGGGATTGGCTAGTTCAGTCTTGTTCGCATGAAGCCTAAAGCAAAAAACGACGCTCCAAAGGAAGTGATGCATATTCCGCTCAGCACTTGAATTATAGGAGAGTTATCTGATTTCGTACCACCAATGGTTTCGGAATATACCAAGCATGTGACTTAGTTGCTTGTTTTCAACGTACTATTTAAATAATCTGTCGTATAAGCAACGAACTCGGAAAAGTCATCAATAAAATGAATCGGTTTGTAACTCATACCAGATTGCTCCATGGCTTGTTTTTGAATCGGTGCAGGTGATGTATAAGGAAATAATCCGATCACATAATGGGATTGAAGCTGAAGGAATTTATTGACAGTTTTATCGTCCCAAGCTGGGAACACAACCCTCACGACGTCATTCACCTCGGTCATTGCGGTAAGATATTGCTTTTTAAAATCTACAAGCCTTTCCAGTGAAACATTTCTCTCAATCATTGTGAAAAGCATGGAAACAAGCTTTAAAAACCGTGGATGACGATCTAATACTTGAGCCCATTGTCGTGCAAAATTGTGTATATCGTGAGTCATTTCAGTTACAAAAGTCTTCTTAATGTCGCTAACCCAGTCTTTGATTTCATCCAAAGCGACCAAAAGATAAATTTCTTCTTTTGAAGAGATATATTTATATAAATTTCCACGTGTAAATGTCGTTTCGTTGGCAATTTTAGCAAGGTCAATTTCATGAAATTGCAATGTATCAAAGAGCTTAATCGCCGCATTTTTAATTTGCTCTACTCGAATCTTTCGTTGTTCTTCATTCCTGACTCGATCGAATTCCATCTTTCATGTCTCTCCTTTCGAAAAAAATTATAACACAAAGAACTTGCGAAACCATAAATTACAATCTATAATCAGTTTAAAGTAACGTGACGTCACGTCAATTATGTGGCTTGGAAGCCAGGAGGAGTAAACAATGCATATGAGAAAAGTTGTTTTGATCACAGGGGCATCGGCAGGAATCGGTAAAGCTACTGTAGAGTTGCTTTTGAAAGAAGGATACATTGTATATGGAGCGGCCAGACGCATCGATCAGATGAGGGATATTGAATCGAAAGGCGCACATATTCTCGCAATGGATGTAACGGATGATCGGTCCATGAGAAATGGCGTTAACCGAATCATACAAGAACAGGGCAGAATCGACGTGCTATTCAATAATGCGGGTTACGGTGCTTATGGAGCGGTCGAAGATGTACCAATGGAGGAAGCAAGACGTCAATTTGAAGTCAACCTTTTTGGATTAAGCCGTCTGACCCAATTGGTTCTCCCCTATATGAGAACACAACAATCAGGAAAGATCGTGAATACTTCGTCTGCAGGCGGAAAAGTTTATACACTCCTAGGTGCTTGGTATCATGCTGCAAAACATGCGCTGGAAGGATTCTCTGATTGCCTGCGCGTGGAAGTCAAGCCATTCGGAATTGATGTCATTATCATCGAGCCGGGGGCTACCGAAAGTGAATGGGCAGAGGTTGTATTTGAACACGTTCGGAAAATATCAGGGAATACAGCATACAGTAAAATGGCCGATGCTTTTATAAATACGTTAAAAAAACCAGGTGCAGTTTATCCTCCTGCTCGGATTGCCCAATTGGTTTTAAAGGCAATCCGATCCCAAAAACCAAAAACTAGATACGTGGCAGGCAATGCCATACCAGTTTTAATGTTGCGAAAAATTTTATCCGATCGGATGTTCGATCGTGTTCTCTCTCAAATGTTTAAGATATAAACTCGATCTTTAGGTAACGTATGTTAGGTTAAAACCAGGAGGATGTCCCATTCTTCATTTAACTTTCTCAAAGACGACAATAGCCGGAAAAATACAATTAAAGAACTCGGAGCTTACGCTTGATCAATGAGATAAATCATTAATCTCGTATGCGCGAAAATCCTTTAGTAACAGATACCTAATTTAAAATAAAAAAGGAAGCTGATCGTCTGAATCAACTTCCTTTCTTATCTTATTTAATGGAGCCTAGGGGGCTCGAACCCCTGACCTCAACGCTGCCAGCGTTGCGCTCTCCCAGCTGAGCTAAGGCCCCACACGGTTATGTATGTCCAATAACGTTACTGCAATAATATAACATAGCTCACCGCTGTTTGCAATACAAAAAAACAAAAAATCGCAGCCTCGCGTTTACAAATTTACTAGTATCAAGAAGGCAAAAACAAACCGATAATAAACCAGACCAACCCGCCGAGTAAACCGACGACTGCAGATTGGATAGCAGCTTCCTTTGTGATTCGTTTCGCCTTTATAAAATCGAGTATTAACCAACCGCAAAAAATAGCTAAAGCAATAATGATCGATTCACCCATTTTCACTCCCCCTCCCGCTATTACTTTAGCAACTTTTCTCCCATGTAGCAATGATTATCAGGCAAGCGTTTGCTCAAGCTCTGCTACTAAGTTGTCCGCTAACGAGCGGTATTTGTCGAAAACCTCCCCGTCCTTGTCAACAGGTGCTTGAAACTGGTTTACAAGCCCCTCGGCTACCGCCGGCACAACACCGCTTAACGACTCTTCATCATTGTCTTGTTGATAAACATGGTTTAGCAAGTACAACGTTCCAACTTGGATGACGGCGTTTTTTGAGCCTAGCTCCCCTTCCACTGCCTGAACGGGAATACGCAAAAACGTATATCCATTGTCCGCCGAAATTTTGTAATCGTAATAGCCATGATCATAGTCCCAATTGCCACCGAGTGTGTAGCCTAGTGATTCCAATACACTTTGCAATTCTTTTGCTTTAAATTGTTTGCCTTCGATTGTTGATTCAAGTGCGATCAAACAAATCGCTCCCTTCGTTTTTCCATCGCCATTAGTGTGGGAAAGGAGCCTCGAACTTATACACCGGCAAGACATAAAAACAACGCAGCCCAATGGACTGCGTTGGCCAATTTACACAATGTTTAGTTGTCCGTTAAGCGACTTTCAAGTTTGTTTTTCTCTTCCTCGAAGCCTGGCTTTCCGAGCAAAGCAAACATGTTTTTCTTATAGGCTTCAACGCCTGGTTGGTCAAATGGATTCACGCCTAGCAAGTAACCGCTCATAGCAACCGCTTTTTCGAAAAAGTAAACGAGATAACCAAATGAGTATTCATCCAATTTTGGAATGGAAACGACAAGGTTTGGCACATTCCCGTCAGTATGAGCAAGCATCGTCCCTTTAAACGCTTGTTTATTGACAAAATCCATTGTTTTTCCTGCTAAATAGTTTAAACCATCAAGATCGCTTTCTGCTTCTTCAATCGTAATATGCTTGTCAACCGTCTCTACATGAAGAACGGTTTCAAATAAATCACGGCGCCCATCTTGTACATATTGGCCCATTGAATGAAGGTCGGTTGAAAAGTCGACTGATGCTGGGTAAATCCCTTTTTGGTCTTTCCCTTCGCTTTCGCCAAATAATTGTTTCCACCATTCAGACACATAATGGAGGTGCGGTTCATAGTTCACCAACAATTCAATCGTTTTGCCTTTATTGTAAAGGATATTGCGAATGGCTGCGTATTGATAAGCCGCATTTTCGGTTAATTCACCTGTTGAAAAAGCTTCTCTTGCATCAGCCGCACCCTTCATCATATCTTCAATCGCTAAGCCACTTACAGCAATTGGCAAGAGACCTACAGCTGTCAATACAGAAAAGCGACCGCCAACATCGTCTGGAATAACGAAAGATTCGTATCCCTCTTCATTCGCCAATGTTTTGAGGGCCCCGCGCTCTTTGTCAGTCGTTGCGTAAATGCGTTTGCGCGCCTCTTCCTTTCCATATTTTTTTTCAAGATAGTCGCGGAAAACACGGAAAGCAATCGCTGGTTCTGTTGTCGTTCCTGATTTAGAGATAACGTTGACTGATACATCCTTACCATCTAGAAGATCAAGCACATCGCTCAAATACGTTGAGCTAATGTTTTGGCCAACAAAAATGACTTGCGGTGCGTTGCGCTTTTCTTTCGGAAGCTGGTTAAAAAAAGAATGGTTCAACGCTTCAATCGCAGCGCGTGCCCCTAAGTAAGAACCACCAATGCCGACAACGAGCAACACATCGGAATCTTGGCGAATTTTTTCTGCCGCTTTTTGAATGCGGGCAAATTCTTCTTTATCGTAATCGACAGGCAAATCGATCCATCCTAAAAAGTCATTTCCTTGGCCTGTCTTTTCATGAAGCGCTTTATGTGCAGCGCGTACTGCCTCTCCCATATAGGCAACTTCATGCTCTCCGAAAAAGGAAAGAGCTTTGCTGTAGTCAAATTGAATATGTGCCATAAAAAATAGCCTCCCTTGAGTTCGGTACCTTTTAAATGTACCGAACGGAGGCTAAAAACACAAGTCAATTGCGGTCAAAAACCGAGCTTTTCAACTGTTTGTCACGTTCATGGCGCTCAATCGCAAGCTCAATTAATGTCGTAATCAAGTCTTGATAAGAAACGCCACTTGCTTCCCATAATTTCGGGTACATGCTAATTTTCGTAAAGCCAGGCAATGTATTCACTTCATTAATGATCACTTCGCCTGCTTCAGTCAAAAACACATCAACACGAGCCAAGCCCTCGCAATTCAATGTTTTGTAAGCTTGAATGGCAATGTCTTGGATACGGCGATTGACTTCTTCCGGCAAATCTGCAGGAATCGCCAATTTGGCGCCGTCTTCATCAATGTACTTCGCATCATACGAATAAAACCCGTCTTGCGGCAAAATTTCCCCGCAAGTACTCGCTTTCGGGTAGTCATTTCCGAGAACGGCACATTCAATTTCGCGCCCTTTAATGGCTGCTTCAACAAGCACTTTATGATCATACGAGAATGCTTCCTCAATAGCAGCCATAAATTCCGCTTCAGTCGTTGCTTTGTTGACGCCGACAGAAGAACCTTGGTTGGCAGGCTTTATAAATAGAGGCAGCCCCAATTGTTCAGCAATGCTCTCAAAATCAATCGTTTTCTTAGCAGTACGGGTAAACGTCATCCCACTTGCAACATGGAGGCCAGCCCCTTGGAGAAGCCGCTTCGCAATGTCTTTATCCATGCTGACTGCCGAGCCAAGCACATTTGACCCGACAAACGGCAAATTGGCAAGACGAAACATCCCTTGCAGCGACCCATCTTCTCCAAGGGTACCATGTACAATCGGAAATACCACATCAAGCTGGTCAAGAACCGACTGGTTTGACGTACCTACCAGTTGCCTGTCTTCCTTCCCAGGGATAAGGGCCACGCCTTGATTCGATTTATTTAGCTCAATTAAAGCTGGATTGTCTGCATTAAGTAAAAAATTAGACGCTTCATTTATATGCCACTGGCCTTGTTTATCAATGCCAATCAATGTCACGTCAAAACGATCTTTATCAATCGCCTCAACAATATTTTTTGCTGATTGCAATGAAACTTCATGCTCAGCCGATTTCCCTCCAAAAATAATGCCTACTCGTTTCTTGGCCACTTTTTTCACTCTCCTTCCCGTACATTATACACGGAAAAAGCTCGTTGAAGAATGAAAAAATATGGCCACTGACTTAAAGTGCCGCCTTTAAAATTTCAAGCGTTTCAGGCTTTCCGAGTTTATGGTAATTGCCATAAATCCCGTGCTCACAAGCAATGTCCGCAATTTGCTCCAGTTTGCTTTCATCAATGCCATAATCAGCCAAACGGCTTGGAGCCCCTAAACGTTTCCAAAAAGCAGCTAACTTGTCAATCCCCTCAAGAGCGACATCACGTTTGTCTCTGCCTGTCGAATCAACGCCAAACACGTTTACAGCAAGCATCGCACTTCGTTCTGGGTTGACATCGACGCTGTGGCGGAGCCAATGAGGAAACAAAATCGCAAGCCCGCCAGCGTGTGGAATATCAAAAACAGCAGAAACCGCGTGTTCGAGGTTATGTGTGCCCCAATCACCTCGTGCGCCCATTTGCGTTATTCCATTTAAAGCCATTGTTCCGCTATATAGAATCGTTTCCCGCAACTCTACATTTTCGAGATCATCTAATAACGGGAGAGCTGCTTCGATCACTGTATGCAAAATCGATTCGCAAATCCGGTCTTGCAATGGCGTATTCTCCGCTGGATGGAAATAGGCTTCTAGGACATGGCTCATCATGTCAACAATGCCATAAACGGTTTGATCTTTTGGAACCGAAAGTGTGTTAATTGGGTCGAGAATGGAAAAGTTAGGAAAGCTAAAAATGCTACCCCAGCCCTTTTTTTGATGGGTTTCCCAATTGGTAATCACTGAGCCGGAATTCATCTCGGATCCCGTTGCTGCAAGCGTCAAAATGGTGCCAAACGGCAACGCATCCATAGGCGTTTCTTTCTTAGTGATAATATCCCAAATGTCGCCATCATGACGGGCGCCTACCGCAATTGCTTTGGTGGCATCAATTACACTGCCGCCGCCAACCGCTAGAATAAAGCCAATTTGCTTTTCTTTGCACAAATCGATTCCTTTCTGTACAGTTGTCAGCCGTGGGTTTGGCTCTACGCCTGCCAATTCGGTGACCGTACATCCGGCAAGTTCTAATTGTTTCGTAACTTTTTCATACAAGCCGTTCTTTTTGATGCTCCCGCCTCCGTAAACAAGCAAGACATTACGGTCATAAACAACAAGCTCTTCTGCCAAATGTTCGGTTTTTCCTTGGCCAAAAATTAATTTGGTCGGATTGTAAAAAGTAAAAGCATCCATTTGCTCATTTCCTCCTTTGCTTAAAAAGCACCCTTTTTAATCCTATCTTTTCTTATACTCCATTGCAAAACAACTGCTTATCTGCAACCAACCGATTATTGCCAACTAGCGCTGCGTATATTCTGGAAGGCTATTCCACACCATAAAGGTAGCCACATCACAGATGTGTGCACAGAACGGGAGGTGAAAAAGATGAGCGGTATTCAAAGAACTGCGCTGGTCCTTGCGATTATCGGCGCGATCAATTGGGGTCTAATCGGTTTTTTCCGTTTTGACCTTGTCGCTTTTATCTTTAACGGCCAGGCATCGATTATTTCCCGCCTCATTTACGCTCTTATCGGTTTATCCGGATTGTATGCTATTTCAATCTTAATGAAGCCGAAAGAAGAACTTGGGCGTGACCACGAAGTTGAGCCACAACGATAAGAAAAAAGCAGCTAGACCGTCTAGCTGCTTTTACCTTATTATTTTTTCGCGCGTTTGTTCAAATCAGCTTGAATTTCATTGGACTGTTTTAACCACTCTTTAAGCTTGTCTTCAAGGGTATTGAAGCCTTGTTGTTTTTGTTGGGCACCTTGAGGTTTCCCCTTGCCGGCACGTGGTTTCCCTTGCGGGCGAGCAGGCGCTTCTTGTGTCGCGCGGATCGACAAGGAAATCTTTCCAGATTCCTCGTCTACAGACATAATTTTTACTTTTACCTCATCTCCTACTGCCAATACATCGGCAATGTCTTTTACATAACCGTGCGCTACTTCAGAAATGTGTACAAGCCCTTGTTTTTTTTCGTCAATTGCGACAAAAGCTCCGAACGGCTTTATACCGGTAACTTTTCCTTCAACAATGCTGCCTTCCTCATAATTCGCCATAAATCACAACTCCTAAACATGTTTTAACCTTTTGATTTTACCACAGGACCTTCCTTTTAGTAAAGGAAGATCGAACTTTTCCTTCTAATCGGTTAAAACCAAGCGCCCGCGTACAAGTGCAGCCGCTTTTATGTCGATGCCGAGTTGCTTTTCGTATTTTTCTTTTTTATAGTGTTCTCGCTGTTCAAAAAGTGTTACGACTTTACCGCTGCGCTGCATTCTTCCTGTACGGCCTGCACGATGTAAATAACTGTCTGGATCGGACGGCGCTTCTAACTGGATAATATGCGTCACCCCTTCAAGGTCGAGGCCTCGTGCAGCCACATCCGTTGCCACCAAAATATGGGCTTCGTTTGCAGAAAACGAAGCAATCGCTTTTTCCCGCTCTTGTTTTCCACTTTCAGAAGAGAGTGCCACCGCCTTCACTTTGCGGAAGCGCAGTTTTTCCACCGTCTCATTTAATTTTTGCAAATGGTTGACAAACACAATCCCTTTTTCAATGTTCTCGGCAGCAATCAGTTTTCTCGTTACATCAACGCGATTCCTTGCTTCCACCCACAAGCATAAGTGCTCGACACTGGCAGGAACAAGGGAACCTTTCGCTTCAATTCGTTTAATCGCTGGCGCAAATAGCGCTAATTTTTCTTCGAGCTTATCCGGGACAGTCGCTGATACAAACAAATACTGAGCATCTCGGCCGATGCGTTTGCCGAGCTCTTCCATTTCTGCCCACTGCTCATCTTCTACAAACCGGTCAACTTCATCAATCACACATGTGTGGACCGTTGCCAATTTGATTTTTTTCAAACGCACAAGTTCAAGCAGCCGACCAGGCGTGCCTACTACAATATGGGGCTTGCCTTTTTTTAATTTCTCTATTTGTCGTTTTATATTGGCGCCTCCGATGAACGGCATGCTTGTAATCGTTGTATGTTCCGTTGTTTCTTTTAAAACTTGGACAATTTGCATCGCCAATTCTTGTGACGGAGCCACAATCACTGCTTGTGTCGCCTGCTTGGAAACATCGATTTTAGCAAGCAGTGGTATGAGATAAGCGAGTGTTTTCCCTGTTCCCGTTTGAGAACGAGCCACTATATTCCCACCAGCCAAAGCTGCTGGAATAACCGCAGCTTGAATGGGGGTTGGCTCTTCTATCCCTTTGGTAAGCAAATTGGCGCCAATGGCGTCAGGCCAATTGGCCGATTGAAAATGGTTAATCATTGGTTGCTCCTTTACATAGGCGATCAGGCTACCCAGCCTCATTCGCCTTAGCTGGCTTCTTTCCTAACAAATCTGTTCTACTCGTTTCAATGCCACCGCTTTTTCGTCCGTCATATTGCCGAGCTCATTTAAAAATGTTTGCTGGAAAGAGCCGATTCCTTCGGTCTTTGTTTGCTTATACGCCTGTTCTGCGCATACACCGTAAAAGGCAAGTGCTTCAACCGCAGCGTCGACAAGGCTATTAGGCTGAACAGCAGCATAAGCAGCAATCACACCTCCGAGCAAACAGCCTGTACCAACGACTTTCGTGAGCCACTCGTGACCATTTGCAACTGCTACTAGTTGTTCGCCATTTGAAACAGCGTCAACCTCTCCTGTTACAACGACAACGGTCTCAAGCGATTTTGCTGCCTCCAGGCATAGCTCTTTCACATCAGCATTGATCTTGCCATCAACACCTTTAACTGTACCTGCCTCTCCAAGGAGGGCAGCAATTTCCCCAGCATTTCCGCGAACGACGGCAACATCGACTTCGTTTAAAATTCGTTTTGATATTTCGTTGCGAAATGGCGTAGCCCCTACTCCAACAGGGTCAAAAATGACAGGTTTGCCTGCTTTGTTTGCCGCTTTTCCCGCTAAAACCATTGAGTCGACACCTTCGTTTGAGGGTGTGCCTATATTAAGGAGAAGCGCATCTGCCACAGAGGCCATGTCTTCAGTTTCTGCAGCGGAAAAGGCCATTACTGGCGAAGCGCCAATAGCAAGCAAGCCATTGGCGGTAAAATTCATCACCACGTCGTTTGTCATACAGTGGATTAACGGGTTGTTTTGCCTTACCAGTTCCAATTTGTCTCCCTCCAAACACACATAGCAAGCATAGCCTTATTTTGCAAAGCAACGCTAGATCTATACGATCCTTTCAATTTGTGGTCGTTTATCTTTGTTCTTTTAGCGCAACTCGAGCCTTCTTAAAAAGCGTCCAATCCGCTCAAGCGCTTCTTCTAAGTGGGTTAGCGAAGTTGCATAAGAGCAACGAATATGCCCTTCTCCGCCCTCACCAAACACAGAACCTGGCACAACAGCGACACGTTCTTCCTTTAATAAGGCTTCCGCAAATTCTTCTGACGTAAACCCTGTATGGGCAATGGATGGAAATGCATAAAGGGCGCCGTCTGGATGATGGCACGGCAAACCAATTTCTTTCGCCGTTTTCACAAAAAAGTTGCGCCTTTGTTGATAAGACAGCTTCATCCGTTCTACATCATCCATTCCGTGTTGCAACGCTTCAAGCGCTCCATATTGGGCCATTGTTGGCGCACACATGAGGCTGTATTGGTGGATTTTCAACATCGCTCCTAAGAGATCAGGAGGTGCTAGCGCAAAACCGACACGCCAGCCTGTCATCGCAAATGCTTTCGAAAACCCATTAATAACAATCGTTTGCTCTTTCATGCCAGGAAGGGTAGCAAAGCAAACATGCTCTTTGTCGTAGGCGAGTTCGGCATAAATTTCATCAGAAAAAACAAACAGATTGTGCTTGCGGACGATGGCGGCAATTTCCTCTAGACACTTTTTGCTAATCGAGGATCCTGTTGGGTTATTTGGGTAACAAATCATAATTGCCTTTGTTTTATCGGTAACAGCTGCTTCAATATCAGCAGGCCGCACTTCAAAATTTGTTTCAGCCGACGTCCCTACCGGCACAGGAACGCCACCTGCCATAGTGACAAGGGGGGCATAAGAAACAAAAGTCGGCTCAACGATAATCACTTCGTCCCCTTCATTTAAAATCGCCCGCATGCCAAGATCAATTGCTTCGCTAGCTCCTACTGTCACTAAAATTTCTGTTTCTGGATTGTATGAAACGGCAAATCTTGCTTCCATGTAATTCGAAATCGCCTCACGCAATTCAATCAAACCGGCATTCGCTGAATAAGCAGTATACCCTCGCTCAAGAGAGAAAATGCTTTCTTCTCTAATATTCCATGGTGTCACAAAATCCGGTTCACCGACACCTAATGAAATCACATTCTCCATTTGCGAAGCTAAATCGAAAAAGCGACGGATGCCCGAAGGCTTGATTTCTGAAACACGGTCTGATAAGCGGGAATAGGAAGTCATCGCTACTTTCTCCATTATGGGCTCACCACGATTCGTTTATCAGACTCTGGCTCTTTAAAAATCACGCCATCATGCTTATATGTTTTTAATTGAAAATGGGTTGTTGTTGATAGGACTGAATCAATCGTCGATAGACGTTCTGACACAAAACGGGCTGTTTCTTGCATCGTCTTGCCTTCGATCACGACGGACAAGTCATAGGCGCCAGACATTAAATAGAGTGCCTTCACTTCTGGAAAACGGTAAATTCGTTCGGCAACTTCATCAAAGCCCACGCCTCTTTTTGGAGCGACTTTCACATCAATTGTCGCTGTAACCGTTTCTTTGGCAGGCAATTTCGTCCAGTCAACGACTGCCGAATAGCTGAGGATGACATTTTTATCTTCTAGCTCTTTTACATATTGATCGACTTCTTCGCTTGTCAAATCAACCATTTTTGCAATTTTGCTTGATTCCATACGTCCATTCGCTTCAATAATCTGTAAAATTTCATAAGCTTTTTGGTCTAACATGGACGCTCTCCCCCCATCGTTTGTTCTTTCTTGCAGCATTTTTGTATTCCTAATGATACCACACAAGCAGCTAAATTGGTCTAATGAAAAATGAAGGAAAAACGCCTGCCTTACTTGTGTCTATAAAAAAAAGCCGCACATCAATATGCAGCTTTTAACACTTTAAAATACTTGCTTTAACGAACGTTTATCCTCAGTAAGCCATTTGCGCATGACTTCTTTCGTTCCTTCCAAATCATGCAATGCCGCTTGCCCACATTCTTTTTCCGTTGCCGCAGGAACGGTTTCAATCGACAGCGAATACGTCATTGTCTTTTCAAGCACATCGATGATTTCTTCGACAGACGGGGTTCCGCTCATAATTAAATAATAGCCGGTTTGGCAGCCCATTGGGGAAATATCGATGACATCAAAATGGTCATATTCCTCTGAAAAGCGGCGAATGTTAATAGCAAGCAAATGTTCTAACGTATGAATCACACCAGGTTTTAGCGCTTCTTTATTAGGCTGGCAAAACCGAATGTCAAACTTATTCACTTCGCCGTCACTGCCAATCTTGTGTTTCCCACAATGGCGGACATACGGGGCCTTTACAATCGTATGGTCAAGTTCAAAACTTTCTACTGAAGGCATCGTATCCACTCCTTTTGTATTTCCTTTTAGTATATAGGATAATGAGTCGTCCTGTCGAAGTGTTTGTTTATGATTTTAGAAGATCGGGTATAAATGAATGGGTTGTTTCATGTCTGGAGGGAGAATATGGACTTGCGTTTTGCTCGTTTGTTTACAAAGAAATTGATTGCCCAAATAAAAAGCGATCCTATTCCTGACTTGGCGGCTACGCTTGCTTTTTATTTTATTTTATCGATTTTTCCACTCATGATTTTTGTGCTCGCCGGCGTATCCTTTTTTGAAATTAACAATGATGAAGTACAAAACTTAATTAATGCCTATTTTCCTGGTGAAATTGGCGACACGTTCAGCCGAATTGTCCTAAATACCATTGGTGAACCACAAGCAGGCTTGCTGTCAATTGGGATCTTAGGCACGCTCTGGTCGGCTTCAAACGGGATCAACGCTTTTATTCGTTCAGTAAACCGCGCTTACAACATTGAAGAGACGAGACATTTTTTAAAGCTCCGCAGCATTGCGATTGGATTGACAATTGGTATGGTGTTGCTTATTATCATCACACTCGCTCTTCCCGTATTTGGGAATCAAATTTTAACCATTCTTGAGGCGTTTTTGCTTCTTCCAACCGAGCTCGTTTCCGCACTCGACAATTTGCGCTGGGTTGCAGCATTTGCAATCATGATTGTCGCTCTAATGGCGTTGTACTGGATTGCACCTAACACGAAACAGCGCTTTCGCGACGGGCTAACAGGGGCTATTTTCGCCACAATCGGTTGGCAGTTAATTTCCTTTTTCTTCTCCCTATATGTCAGTCATTACGCCAATTATGAAAGCACATACGGCCCGCTGGCAGGCGTGATCATTCTTATGTTTTGGTTCTTTCTGACCGGGATTATCCTCATTGTAGGAGCGGAAATAAACGCGACTTTGCACCATTTGCGAAAAAAAAGCGCTTAAAACGTATAGAAACGAGTTATGTGGGTATGATGGTAGCAGAACTTACCAATTAGTCATTTGAGGAGTGGTATGATGAATAAAACAGAATTGATTAATGCCCTTGCTGAACGCACCCAGCTTTCAAAAAAAGATGCATCGGCTGCCGTTAACAGCATGTTTGATTTAATTTCAGAGTCACTTGGCAAAGGTGAAAGTGTCCAACTAATTGGCTTCGGCAACTTTGAAGTCCGCGAGCGAGCAGCAAGAAAAGGCCGCAATCCACAAACAGGTGAAGAAATCGATATCGCCGCCACAAAAACGCCTGCATTTAAAGCGGGCAAACAACTAAAAGACGCTGTAAAATAAGAGAACGCAAGCGCTCGCCCGCGAACGCTTGCGTTTTTTCGTTCCCACCCTTCCCTACAAGACCATTGCTGCGATCCAACCAAATACAAACAACGGAACGGTAAAGTGGAGAAAAGTCGGCACACATGTATCCCAAATATGGTTGTGTTGGCCGTCGGCATTTAAGCCTGCAGTAGAGCCTAGAGTTGAATCAGATGCAGGCGCTCCTGCATCGCCAATTGCCCCTGCTGAACCAATGAGCGAAATAATCGCCATTGTGGATAAACCTAGCTCCATGCCAAGGGGCACAAATAACACTGCAATGATCGGAATTGTCGAAAACGATGAGCCAATGCCTAAAGTAATAACTAGCCCAACAGCAAGCATCGCCACTACCGCAATCGCTTTATTGCCTCCAAGGGCAGCGACGACGTCGGCCACAAGTGTTTCTACGTGCCCCGTTTCCCTAATTACATCAGCAAAACCGGCAGCGGCAAGCATAACAAAGCCGATAAAAGCCATCATTTTCATACCGTCGGTAATCATGTCGTCGGCAATTCGAAATTGCACGGCTCTCGTAGCCAACAATACGAAAATGCCAGACAACGCAGCTGGTACCATCGAGTCGCTATATGCCCATTGCACAGCAACTGTAACGACAACTGCCACCCCAGCGGCGGTCAGTGTCCACTTTGTATAGGACTGCTGTTCTTGTACATGCCCAAAGCCGGCCAGTGGTTCGTCATCATACGCTCTGTTTTTGCGATAACTTACAAATACGGCAATCGCCAAGCCAAGTACAGAACTTGCTGTCGGCAGAAGCATGGCTTCAGGTATCATCGCCATATCGATTACAAGCCCGCTTTGTGCCATATTGTCGGCAATGATACGATGAAAAAGTTGGCCGAACCCATAAGGGAGAAGCATATAAGGAGCTGTGAGGCCAAAGGTGAGAATACAAGCAATTAAACGTCTGTCTACTTGTAGCTGATTTAAGATGGTTAAAATTGGCGGAATTAAAATTGGAATAAAAGCAATGTGGATCGGTATCAGATTTTGTGACATGCACGCGACAATGGTCAACATTAGAAAAAGCAACATTTTTGTCAACGTCTGCCGCCTGCTCTCTCCTTTTCGTTCCATCCACTGCTGGAGTTTGCCAATTAAAAAGTCTGGTAGCCCTGTTTTAGCTAGTGCAATAGCAAATCCGCCCAACAGAGCGTAGCTAAAAGCAATTTCTGCATTGCCTCCCAATCCAGCTGTAAACACTTGGACTGTTGTGTTAAAACTTAGCCCACCAACAAGCCCGCCAACAATAGCCGATATCGCTAAAGCCAACACAACGTGCACACGTAGCAAACTCAAAAGCAGCATTAAGCCAACTGCGACGACAACAGCATTCATACATACCAATTCCTTTATCTTATTAAATCATTAAACAACGAAAACATTTACTACGTTACCATGCCCGTTTTTTTCTGTCAACCATTGCCGTGCTGCCAAAAAAACGCCTCCATCTAGAATCAAATCAACACGCCTCACATTGATCGGCACACACATATGCATATGCAAAATAAAAAACGCTAAAGGAATAACCTTTAGCGCTTCGATTAAAAAGCAATGATTTTTGTAAACGATAATGATTTGTTGCGGCGCCCTTTTAATTGGTAAGAAATAGTGTCGCCTGCTTGAACAGACAATTTTACTGGTTCCGTAAAGGATGCATCATTTGTAGCAAAAAGCGTATGGGTGCCTGCTGGAACTTCGATCGTCATTTTTTGTTTTCGTTTTAATGCACCGACAAAATGGTCGTTAAGAAAAACACGGCATTTCCGCCCCATGGTGCCAAGTTCTCGCGTACGCTTTATTTCGACATAGGCCGTTTCAATCATTTTGTTCTCCTTCCTCGTCCAGAAACAATCTGCTCACACGAATCCTTACTCCGTATTATAATCCTATTTCGCCATGCGTACAAGAACAAAAAATGGGAAACGAAAGTAAGTTATGCTTCGCTTAACGACTCAACATAATGGGCTAACGTCCGCGCCATCACCCCTGTGGCTCCTGCCGGACCAATGGTTGTTGCTTTGTTTAAATAACCCGTTCCGGCAATGTCGAGATGGACCCACGGCGTTTTTTCGGCAAAGGCGCCGATAAACAACCCAGCTGTTATGCTTGCGCCTGGACGCCCAGGTGAATTGTTCAAGTCGGCGATATCGCTCGATTCTAACAGCTTTTTATACCCTTTTCCACTTGGAAACTGCCAAATTGGCTCTCCTGCTTTATCGCCTGCTGCTTTAACCGCCTCCATGAGCGCATCATCGTTAGCGACTCCTCCAGTCGTTTCGTGGCCAAGAGCCACAACACAAGCGCCTGTTAACGTTGCTACATCGATAAGCCGTTTGGCGCCAAGCTGTTTCGCATACGTAATCCCATCTGCTAAAACCAAACGCCCCTCGGCGTCTGCATTGCGCATTTCAATTGTTTTGCCGCTTAGTGAACAGATGACATCACCTGGCTTCATCGCGGAGCCATTAATTAAATTTTCACTTGATGGAATGACGGCCAATACATTGACTTTCGGTTTCATTTCACCAATAATGGCCATCGCCCCAAGCACTGCTGCCGCTCCGCCCATATCGTTTTTCATTTCATGCATGTTGGCAGGAGGTTTTAACGAATAGCCGCCAGAATCAAACGTAATTCCTTTTCCGACAAGCCCTGTTACATCGTCGCTTTCAGGGTTGCCATCGTAGCGGATAATAATCATTTTCGGCGGTTGATCGCTTCCATTAGCGACAGCTAATAGCGCCCCCATTCCAAAGCGTTCCATATCCTCTCGCTCAAGAACATTGAATGCAAAGCCGTATGTTTTAGCAAGCGCCTCTGATTCATTGGCCAAGTCGCTTGGCGTCAAGAGGTTGCCTGGCATATTCACGAGCTTGCGCGCCAAATTTGTCCCCTTTCCATATGTATATCCCCGGTCAGCATAAAAGGTGAGCCCTTCTCTGTTGCTATAAAGCGTTACTTTTGCAAGGGTTCTAATCGGTTCATTGCTCTTTTCTTTATACGTCTGTTTATCGTAGCTACCAAGAGCTATGCCTTCTCCAATCCCAAAGGCAGCATCTTCCGCCGAAACAGCGTCTGTCACAAAACTATCCAGCAACACCCCTGCAGTTTCCACACGTTCTTTTTTTAGTTGCTTTCCTACATGGCCGAGACATTCCCGCAACTCGTCTGTCCCGAATCCATCCTCTTCCCCTAAGTAGATCGCATAAATACGTTTAGCAGCAATCAAACCAAGCGTAGGAATGGTGAGGATACCACCGCTTTTCTTTGGAAAAACGGTTTGCTTTTTTAACTCTCCCAACTGTCCTGCCAATGCCTCGTCTAGCGACTTCACTATACCGCTAAAAGGCTTTTTCTTCCATATTCCGACAACGAGCACTTCCTCCGATGAAGCCATTGTCCATTGATCTGTTAGATAAAACATGCAATTCCCTCCTCACTGCCAGTATACCATAGCGGCTAAAATCCCTTACAAAAAATCAATATCCCGTCAAGGAAATCGCCATGAACGTATGTTATACTATACGAATTAAAGAGGCTTATCAGCGAAAGGAAGAGAACATGGAAATTTTGGATAATTTCCCGCTTTGGGCGGCATTTACGGCAATTATTATTGCGCAAGCGATTAAGATTCCACTCGCCTTTTTTGCTACAAAAAAACTTGATTTTTCATTGTTCACAAGTACAGGCGGGATGCCCAGCTCTCATTCGGCGGCTGTTACCGCCTTGTCTACTGCCGTAGCGATTGAGCATGGGTTGGACTCTTCCCTTTTTGCCGTATCCGCTGTGCTTGGCATTATTGTCATGTTTGATGCTACAGGCGTTAGGCGCCACGCAGGCTACCATGCCACTGTGTTAAACCAGCTCGTGCAAGACTTCAACAAGCTTGTAGAAGAAATTAAAACGTGGCCTAAGAAAGAAAATGAACAAAAACTAAAAGAGTTACTTGGCCATCAGCCAATTGAAGTATTTTTCGGCGCGTTGCTGGGAATTATCCTCGCGTTGCTATTGCATACATGGTTCATAGGTTAAATGCGAGCGGACAGGCTTTTTTAACAGCCTGTCCGCACTATTATGTGCGACGACGAAACACATGTATAGATGCAGCGCTATTTAAATCATCAAGCTCTTTTTGCGTCAATTCGCCGCTTCCTTTTTTAATCATATACACATCAAGCTCTTGTTTCCCCCACTCGTTATAGACATCCGCAACGGTAGGATAATATAAATCGATGTGTTTCCCCTTTATAGCGGATCCTGTATCTGCCACTACCCCATACCCGTAACCTGGTACAAATAAAATGGAGCCAATCGGAAACACAGCAGGGTCTGCAGCAATCGTTGAATACGTATTGCGCTCCACCGGCAAGCCAGAATACGTGATGCCATAGGCAGGATCGCCAGGCGCTTTCCCAGTTGACTCGACCCCTGCCGTATAGCCAGTGGCAGTTACTCTTGTCCGTTCATAAAGACTGGTATCCAATTCCTTTTCCATCATTTTGTAAACCGGCACTGTTACGCCTGGAATCGTCTTTGCTTGAACAGCAGTGCGCTTTTCTACGCTTGGTAGAGAATGAAAATGGAAGACAGTTAAATTAGTAAAGACATGAACAGTTGTGAGCAGCGCGGCCATAAACAAAACGACCATCACCGCGCGAAACATCCATTTTCTTAAGTGGGTTGATTTAAGCATACGTCACACTCCTCTTTTTACAGCATTGCCAGCAAAAGAGAGAATATGCACAAAAAAACAGGCTAAAATCACGCCTGTTTGCTTAAAACATTTGATAGCCCGCTTTGCGGAGCAGTTTCATAATAATCCCCGAGGCAACGGCCCCTAAAAAGCCGCTTGCTAAAATAATCAAGTCTGCTAGATGAAGAGACACGACTTTTTCAAACAAAGCCGGAAATGCTTGTCCTGGAGCAGCGATATATTGGCGATAAGGCTCTTCGTTAACAATCAGCAACACTACAATTGGATAAAGAAACGCCATAATCCATGTTAACCGCAGCACCATATTAAGCAAAAAGCCGATACCCGCAAACAAAACAAAAAACAGCAAAATCGATACGATCAGTTGCAGTATATGGATTTCATTCATGTAAGCGCCCTCCTACAAAACTTAGTGTACTAAAAAAGCTTGATGTTGTCGACAAAGTCGAACACATCAACCAGACGGTAGAAAACGTGTCAGACAAGCCCAGGCAAACGAAAATACAAACGTACAGCCATGAGCAATAGAACAAGTCTATAAGCGGGATGTCTGCGAGCGTTTGGCTAAAGTCTGAGCTTTTGAACATAGAAAAAGGACGAATTTTGGCTAAGCAAAATTCGTCCCGTTTCGCTCATTAAAAAGGAAATTTGCCTTTTTTCAACGTGAGGAGTGGGCCGCCAAGAATAAAGAGTGCCCGGTTATCAATCATTTTTTTCATAAAGTTTGCTGTGCCGCCGTAAATTTTGCGGGAGCCAACAACGCCAATTGCTTGCTTTCCGCCAAGAGAAGCGACAGTCCCTTTATTATCAAACTTGAAGGTTTCGAGGTTAGAGCTTCCCTTGTTCAGGGCAATTAAGTTATTCGAACAAGTTTTCGCCATTTGCATCGCGATTTGCGCAGTCGGCGGATATGGCCTGTCTGTTTCTTCATTGATGATGAGTGCACAATCGCCAATAATGAAGACATCTTCATGTCCTGGAGCACGCAAGTCAGGATTGACTTTGACACGGCCGCGCATTGCTTCAAATCCTGATTTCTCAATAACAGGGTTTCCGCGCACACCAGTCGCCCAAATAACCGTTTCTGCTTTAATTTCTTCACCTTCGCCGACAATGACGCCAGAAGCAGTGACTTCTTTAATCGGTGTGTTGATTTTAAACTCAACGCCGCGGCTTTCCAACAAGTTCATAGCGTATTCGACCAGCTCTGGATCGAAGCCAGGCAATGCAGTTGGCGCTGCTTCAACGACAAACAGCCTTACTTTTTCACGAGGCACATCATATGTTTTGCAAAGCTCAGGCACACGCTCTGAAAGTTCGCCAATAAACTCGATTCCTGTAAACCCTGCACCTGCAACAACAAATGTAAGCAAGCCTTCATGCTTGTCTTCTACATTGTTATAGTTGGCAAATTGGGCATCAATATGGTCTTTGACTTGGCGCGCTCCGTTAAGCGTCCATTTTGTGAAGGCATGCTCGTGTACGCCAGGAATGCCAAACGTCTCAGCAGTTGCTCCTAGCGCTAGGACTAAGTAGTCATATTCGAGCTCGCCATCTTTTAACATCACTTTCTTTTCGTCGGTTTTTACTTCCAATACTTCATCTTGCACAAAGTTGACCCGACTTGTGTTTAAAACGTCGGTGATCTTGACTCGTGTGCGGTCGGGCTCAAGCGTTCCCGCAGCCGGTTCATGGAGCCAAGTTGTTTGGTAGTGGTAATCATGTTTGTTTACAAGGGTAATGGATGCATCATTTGGCCCTAACTTCTTTGACAGCGTAACCGCTGTATTCATGCCGCCATATCCTGCCCCAGCGATTACAATTCTTGCCTTGTTCACTCTCATCACTTCCGCTTTCGTTAAATATTTTTGTGTTTGTGATTCATTTCACTTTCTCTTTCAGAGAATCCCCATTTTCAATAATTCGCCACAATCTCTAACACTTTAATCATATTCGTTTTTTGTTCAAATTTCAACTCCCCTATAAAAAAAAGTAGCCGCTATTTCTGCTCCCTTTTCTTTCATCGGCGAAAACGGATGTGAGCAAGGAAAAACAGACCTGTCCTTTGTATTTGCCTGAAAGTGCATGTATAATGAGAAAGGATTTCATTTTCATTTGGGGGTGGAGGTTTTGCAAGAGCAGAAAGACATGTTTGATCTAACCATTATCGGCGGCGGTCCTGCTGGATTATTTGCTGCCTTTTATGCGGGAATGCGCAAAATGAAAGTAAAAGTGATTGAAAGCATGCCTCAACTTGGCGGACAGCTTTCAGCCCTTTATCCTGATAAATACATTTACGATGTTGCTGGATTTCCAAAAGTGAAAGCGCAGGACTTGGTTGACCAACTGACTGCCCAAGCGCAACAGTTTCAGCCAGAAATTGTTTTAGAAGAAGCAGTGCAAACGCTTGAAAAGCAAGAAGATGAAACGTTTGTATTGACCACTGATGCCAATATCCATTATACAAAAGCGGTGTTGATTACGGCCGGAGCTGGCGCATTCGCCCCGCGTAAGCTCCAAGTCGAAAAAGCGGACTTCTATGAAGACAAAAACATTCATTATTTTATTCGCGACTTAAGTGCTTTCACCGGCAAACGTGTTGTCGTTATCGGCGGCGGCGATTCAGCCGTTGACTGGGCGCTCATGCTTGAGCCAATTGCCAAAGAAGTCACGCTCGTCCATCGCCGTGACGCGTTCCGCGCCCATGAGCACAGCGTCGATTTGCTAAAAAAGTCGTCTGTACGAATTTTGACGCCCTATGAAACGGCAGAGTTGCAGGGCGACGAAAACGGTGTAACTGCGGTAACATTTTCAGAAGTCAAAGGAGATCAGACAGAAACGATTGCCGTCGATGACGTCATCGTAAACTTTGGCTTCGTGTCAACGCTAGGTCCTATTAAAGAGTGGGGACTGGAAATCCGCAAAAATGCGATTCCAGTAAACACCAAAATGGAGACAAACATTCCTGGCGTTTATGCCGCTGGCGACGTCAGTACGTATGACGGCAAAATCAAATTGATTGCCACCGGTTTTGGCGAAGCACCTACCGCTGTCAACAATGCGAAAGTATATATTGACCCGACGGCTCGCGCATTCCCTGGACATTCAACAAGCCTGTTTTAAAACATACAAGAAGCCAGTTTCGGCGAAACGCCTAGCTGGCTTCTTTTCATTTTTACGTTCCCTGCTATGTCTTTGCCAAAGCCATCTACTCTTTAGCGACGATTTCAACAAGCGGGTGGTCTTTTTCTAATTTAGAAATTTCACAGAACGCGTCCACATACCCTTTTTCATCGACAAGAGCTCGCAGCTGCTCGCTTTCTGGGTCCCCTTCCGCATAAAAGTGAAGGGCATCGAAAATCGTTTCTGCCAAAGACTCAGGATGAAGCCCTTTTTCGGCTAAATACTTCGCAGGTTTAACGAGTCGATCTGCTGGTCCAAGCTTACGGATAGGGCCGCGGCCAACTCGTTCAACCAAGTCTTCAAGATGAGGATTTTGAAAACGGAGAAGAATTTTGTCGATATAATCTTCATGGGCTTCGGCATCAAACTGGTATTCCTCTACAAGCATCGCTTTCGTCTCATTAAGAGCACCGCGGACACGGTGTTTAATATAATCATCTGCCAAAGCCTCTTTAATTGTTTTCTTTCCTTTGCGATAGCCAACATAAGCGGCAACGGCGTGCCCAGTGTTAACTGTGAATAACTTGCGCTCAATGTATGGAGCTAGGTCATCAACAAGCACTGCTTTGCCAAGCTGTACAGCATCTCCTTTCAGAGCAGGCTTTTCGACGACCCACTCAAAAAAAGGTTCTACTGTAACATGAAGGATATCATCTGATTGGACATTCGGCACAATCCGATCGACGGCAGCGTCGGCGAAGCCAGCATCCTCCAACAATGCTGTCGTTTCTTCTTCAGAAAGATAGGACAAAACGTCTTTCTTCAACTGAGAAGTCGCCCGGATTGCATTTTCACAAGCAATAATGTTGACTGGCTTACCTGCAGTCCGTTGCTTTAACCCTTGTGCGATCGTCTTAGCAATATAGGGCAAAACAGTCGGCCCTACTGCAGTTGTAACGATTTCCGCTTCGACAATTGCGTCAATCGCTTCCTTTTCATTTGTTTTGCTGTTAATTCCGCGCACATTTGTAACCGTCTCTGTCTCTTTTCTTTCGCCCGCAATCGTTACTTCGTACTCATTTCGCTCGTTAAGGGCGTCTATGATCTCCTCGTTTACATCAACAAATGTCACTTCATAACCTGCATCGACCAGTAAGGCGCCAATAAAACCACGGCCGATATTGCCTGCGCCAAAATGAACAGCCTTCATCATTCCGTTACTCCTGAAAAAAAGTCAAGTACGTCGTCGGCTGTTTTCACTTGGAGAAGTGCTCTAACATTGTCCTCTTCTGAGCAAGCGATCGCTATTTTGGAGAGTATCTCTAAATGCTCATCTCCTTTGCCGGCAATGCCGATGACAAGCTGTACAGGGTTACCGTCCCAGTCAATTTCATCATCAAGCAGTAAAATCGATAAGCCCGACTGTTTAACATCCTCTCGGGCATCCTCTGTCCCATGAGGAATGGCAAGCAAGTTCCCCATATAAGTAGACGTCAATTCTTCCCGGGCAAACATTTTGTCAATGTACTGTTCATTCACATAGCCTTGGTCAGCCAGCACTTGTCCGGCAAGTTTAATCGCTTCTTCTTTCGAGGCCACGCTCGCGCCAATTTTAATGTTCTCTGCTTTTAAAATGCTCATGATTGGTCCACTCCTTCATTTATATACGATATCATAAACTCGCGGCACTTTTCTTCAAGAAACTGTATAATCTCGCGCTCTCTTCCTTGATAGAAAAGTGCCGTTTCGTCATCTGAGCCAATCAGCAAAATGCTAACAAAACTCATAAACGCAAGCTCCTGTTCTTCCAAAGGTTCAGGAGCAAGCATGAGAATCGCCCGTTTAATCCTTTCATTGCCATCTGCCATTGAAGCAACTTGCGCTTCCGTTTTTAGATCCAAAAAAACAAACGTCGGCCGCTTTATTTCGTTTAAACGAGTATGGAACAAGGCCAACCCTGTACCAGGAATGCCAATCCCACCTAGTCGTTCCCTTGCAAGCAGCGCATCATAAACTTGTTTTGCCCCGGATAATGCCCCTTCTTCCTCAAGAATAGCGCAACAAGCACGAATGCCTGCAAGGAGTTCATCCACAGGGACAAGGCGAACCGACTGTAAAAAAGATTCGATAAAGGATGCCATCCGTTTAATGTCTGCAAATGAACGCTTTTCTTCCACGTTTGTTCGGACAGTCGGCGCTGCCGTGATCGTTTGCTCATTTAAAAGCTCATCGATATTTGCTTTAATTAAACTGGCCTCGTCAGTAGTTAACATCGGGCTGACACGGAGCGCTTGCCTGTTATTCGTCTCCACCTTGACGGTTGAAATGAACAAATCAAAGCTGGCAGGGTCATATTTGTCCAAATCAAACAAAGAGGCGTTTGTAATAGAGGAAATTTCGGGAAATTCTTGTCTAATACGGCTCGCCAACATTTTGGCCGAACCAATTCCACTTGAACATACAACCAATGCCGATAAAGACACGGATCGTTTGCGCCGCTCAAGTGCAGCCCCAAAATGAAGCGTTAAAAAACCAATTTCTTCTTCAGGCAGCTTAAGGGGCGCAAACGCCTCACTTGCTTGTTTAGCTGTCACGGAAAAAAGAGCAGCATAATCGGCCTTTACTTTTTCCAGCAGCGGATTATGGATTTTCATGCCTTGTCTCACCCGGTAGAGAGCAGGTTTAAGATGGGCGAGCAATCCTTGGAATAAGGACGGTTCGGCTAAAGAGACAGACAATTCCTGTTCCATTCCGGCGATAAACTGCTTTAATCTGCCTGCCAATTCTGCATTGGATTGCTCAAACGGCTCTCTCTGTATATGCCCAATCCGCGCCCCACGCAAGTGCATCACTAAATAGCCAATCTCTGCCTCAGGAATTGTTATTTGGAACGTTCGCGCAAGCGCCTCGGCCAACTCCTGTGCAATCGGCAGGCTGTCTTCTTTATGCAATGCTTCAAGCTGGCCTGCGTCCATTCTAATTTGTTCGCCTTGCTTAATTCGTTCAATCGCTAATGTGGCATGGACGACAAGAGCAATAAATGATTGGTCAGCCATGTCATCAAAATGCTTTTCTTTCACACGTTGTATCGTTGACTGGACAAGGCGGATTGTATCTAAGTCAACAAAATGCAAAAGACGGCTAGCGACTTCATTTTGCATTTGCCCCGAATAGACGGCTTCATAAAACGCTTCCTCCGTGAGGTTTTCAGCTAAGATTGCCGACATCGCTTGGCGAATATTCGTTTCGGTGCCTTTTACGGCAATGCCGTAGCCCCGTTTACGGATCAATTTAATGCCAAACTGTTCAAGCCATTCGGCCGCCTTTGTCAAGTCACTGCCAACAGTGGCAGGCGTGACGTTCAACTCTTTTGCAAGAGCGAACAGCTTAACTGGTTCATTGGCGTCTAGAAGCAGTGCCAACAGTAGCCCTACACGTTCATCGCTGGTGAAGTCAGCAGCATCGATCGTTTGCAGCTTCTCCTTTAACGCTAGCTTATACTTAGACGCCCCTTCTAATACAAGAAAATGACCTCTGTTTAACGAGAGTTGATAATGCGCGGCCACTTTCGCCAAACTTGGCAAGTCTCGTTGTATCGTCCGTACGCTGACAGAGGCCACATCAGCTAGCTCTTGTAATGTCAATCCCTGCTCGTTGGCAAGCAAAGCCTGAAGCAAGACGCGTTCTCTTGCCGTCATATGCACACTCATCCCCCCTTCCCTATTAAATAAACAGACAACATCCCCTATAAGGGGATGTCGATTTATTTTAGACGTTCCACAAGCTCGTCATAGCGGGGACTGCTTAAGAAATTCTCTACGGATAGATGTTCAGCATCAGGCTGTTTTTGTTTCGCTCGTTCTGTTAAGTCTTTATGAGTAACGACAAGATCGGCGTCTGCTGGAATGTTGCTAATGGCCGTATTCGATACATGGATACCCGTAATGCCCGCTTTTTTAAACTTGTCTTTTAATAATGAAGCGCCCATTGCGCTAGAACCCATACCAGCATCGCAAGCAAACACAATTTTTTCGATCGGCTTGTCTGTAGGCTGTTGTTCCTCTTGTGTGTGAGCCGCTTGCAGCTTCTCAATGATTTCTTGGTAGCGAGGGCTGTTCATAAAATTGTCGACCGATACATGAAGCGCATTCGGTTGTTTTTGTTTGGCACGCTCTGTTAAATCTTTGTGTGTAATGATCAGATCTGCGCTATCTGGTATGTTGCTGATGGCTGTATTGGCCACCGAGATGCCTTCAAGTCCTGCTTTTTTGACGCGGTCTTTCATAATTGAAGCGCCCATCGCACTTGATCCCATTCCTGCGTCACAAGCAAAAATAATCGATGATACCTTTCCATAGTCGACCTCTGCTGTCGCTTTTGGTTCGGCTGCAGCGGTCGTTTTCCCCTTCATTTCTTGGATTTTCCCTTGTGCTTTCTCTAAATTCTCTTCCTCGCCCTTGCGGTCAAATTTGAGAATCATGGATGCGACAGCAAACGAAATCGCCGTTGCGACAAGAACGCTTAGAATGACGCCCACATAACTATCTGACGCTGTAAGCAATAAAATGGAGATAATGCTTCCAGGAGACGGGACGCTCACCAATCCAGCATTAAACAGCGACAAAGTGAAAATACCACCTGCTCCGCCAAGAATGGCTGCTACGATCAACAATGGCTTCATCAACACATATGGGAAATAAATTTCGTGGATGCCGCCAAAGAAATGGATAATCCCTGCTCCATACGACGAGGCACGAGACGCACCTTTTCCAAAAATCATATAAGCGAGAAGGATGCCCATCCCTGGGCCAGGGTTGGCTTCAAGCAAGTAAAGGATGGACTTGCCGTACTCAGCGACTTGACCAGCAGCAATTGGGCCAATGACGCCGTGGTTAATCGCATTATTTAAAAACAAAATTTTTGCTGGTTCAATAAAAATCGAAACGAGCGGCAAGACGCCCCAGCTAATCATGGCGTCAACGCCAGTTTCTAATACTTGGGTAAAGGCAGCGACGAGGGGCCCAATCGCTAAAGAGCCAAATAAAGCTAAAGCTGCACCAAGAATACCGGCAGAAAAGTTATTGACAAGCATTTCAAAACCTTGCTTGATTTTCCCTTCCACCACCTGGTCAAACTTTTTAATGACATATCCACCAAGAGGCCCCATAATCATTGCCCCGATAAACATTGGCATATCAGCTGCAACGATGACACCCATCGCTGCGGTGGCGCCAACAACGCCGCCCCTAAAATCATGGACGAGACGCCCGCCGGTAAAAGCAATTAACAGGGGCAACAAATAGGTGATCATCGGGTCAACAAAGTTTTGGAACAACTCAATGCCAGACGGTACGGCAATTGCTGTAAGCAAGCCCCATGCAATGAAAGCCCCGATATTTGGCATAATCATACTACTTAAATTACTGCCAAATTTTTGTACTCGAGAACGGATGCTCCCTTTTTCAGCCATTCTATTTCCTCCTTTAGAATGATAATCATAAAAATGGATGAGTTCTATCTCTCGAGCTTCATCTTAATTGCCTTTAGCATCTCCTTCAATAAAAGAAAAATGCAATTTCGTCGTTTTTGTCGCGACAAGATTATATTTGTTGGACTTATTTATAATGGAAGAAACAAGTTTCTTGATTGTTCGTCCGTTTATCCCCATACTAACAAAGGACGTATACTTTCAGGAGGAATGATAGATGAACAAGCAACTGTTTACTTACATTGGGCTTGCTGCTGGCTTGCTTAGCGCTTGCCAAGGAGAAGAACCAGCTGAAGAAAACGCGAGCGACGAGAACCAAGCATGGCATGCGATCGAAGAAAAGGGGACGATCGTCGTTGCCACTGCAGGGACTTTGTTTCCGACTTCCTATCATGATGATGATAATGAACTGACGGGGTTTGAAGTCGAACTCGTTAAAGAAGTAGCTGACCTTCTCGATGTCGATGTAACATTTGAAGAAATCGGCGTGGAAACGATGACGCAAGCGCTAAACAGCGGGCGTGTTCACCTTGCCGCCAACAGTTTGGCCATTACCGAGGAACGGCAAAAAAACTTTGATTTCTCATTGCCATATAAATTTTCTTATGGAAGCGCGATTGTACGTGCTGATGATTTATCTGGCATCGAAACATTGGAAGACCTAGATGGCAAAATTGCTCTAGGCGCGCCAACAACAACGTATATGCAAAAAGCGGAATCGTATGGTGCAGAGCCTTTGTTCTTTGACAATGTTACAAATGATGTTTATTTACGTGCAGTCGAAACAGGGCAAGGGGATGTGATTTTAAATGATTTTTATTTGCAGTCTATTACAGTTGAGGCGATGCCGGAAATAGACGTCGTTGTCCACCCATCGCTCTTTTACGACCCTAGTGAACAAGCATTTATGATGGCAAAAGGAGAGCCCCGTCTGAAAGAAGCAGTCGACGAAGCGCTTGAACAGCTCCTCGCTGATGGCACTGCCAGTGAGTTATCCAAACAGTTTTTTAACGGCCAGGATGTTACAACGTTGCCTGATGATATTGAATTTCAATAGGGTGTTGGCAGATGCGTTCATTTGACCTAAACCTTGCGATTGAATCCTTTCCCTTTATTTTAAAAGGCTTGCAATATACGCTTTTTGTTGCTGTGATTAGCATGGCCATTGCACTCGTGTTCGGGTTTATACTAGCGCTTGGACGTATGTCAAAACAAGCCTATGTTCGCATACCGTGTATGCTGTTTATTTCTTTCAATCGTGGCGTGCCGATTTTGCTCTTATTGTTTTTACTGTATGCCGCTTTGCCGGAATTTGGGTTTCAGCTAAGCGCGGTAGCTGCAGCTATTGTAGGCTTCAGCCTTAATACGTCGGCGTACGTCGCTGAAGTGAACCGTTCCGCCTTGGCGGCTGTTGACCGTGGACAACATGAAGCAGCTGCTTCCCTAGGATTGTCGAAAGCAAAAGCGATGCAGCATATTATTTTGCCACAGGCGGTCCGTATTGCTTTGCCACCGCTCAGCAATATTTTTTTAGGTCTAGTTAAAATGACGTCGATCGCGTCCACCATTGCTTTGCCTGAGCTGATGTACCAGGCTCGGATCGTCGGGGGCAGGGAATTTAATTATTTCACCGTTCTGATCGTTGCCGCCTTGATCTATTGGGGTATTTGTTCACTGCTGTCTCTTTTGCAGCGCTACTTAGAAAAACGGTTTAATCGTTATATTGAAACATAAGAAGCGGGCGGCAGAATAATTCTGCCGCCCGTTCAGACTGTAGACAAACGCTCGCATACTTCGTCGTTTGACTCACTCATATGTTCATGAACACCTGTTCTATTCACATCTTCCTTCGCCTGCACTCCTCGTCTGACAAGCGTTTTCTATCAGTCTGAAGGAAAGTTGTAGACAAACGCTCGCATACTTCGTCGTTTGTCTCACTCATATGTTCATGAACACCTGTTCTATTCACATCTTCCTTCGCCTGCACTCCTCGTCTGACAAGCGTTTTCTATCAGTCTGAAGGAAAGTTGTAGACAAACGCTCGCATACTTCGTCGTTTGTCTCACTCATATGTTCATGAACGCCTGTTCTATTTAATCTTCCCTCACATGCACGCCTCGTCTAACAAACGTATTTCAGTTTAAAGGAAGTTGCAAACAAACGCTCGTTTTTGCTGACAAGCGTTTTTATTAACAATCCTCTGGCGTCCCTGCGTTAGCAGCTGTACGGAAAGATGCGCCGCAGCCGCAGTTAGCAATCGCATTGGGATTATCGAGTGTAAAGCCGCCGCCCATCATGTTTTGTTTATAGTCGATCACCAATCCTTTTACGATTGGCTCGCTTTCTTTGTCGATCAAGACGTCGATGCCATTTACATGGATTTTCGTATCCTCTTCGTCTTGCTCATTGTCGAAACCCATGGCGTAGGAAAGGCCAGAACAGCCGCCCCCTTTTACGCCAATCCGAAGCATGAGGGACGCATCGCCTTCCTCTTTTTTCATCGCTTCGATTTGGCTTACAGCCGCATCCGTAAGAGTAATCATTCCACATGCCTCCCTTCTTTATTCTTACAGTATAGTGGGTTTTGCAAGAAGACTCAAGTTTTCGGAAACGAGCGCTTCGATTCCATTTCTAACAAGTAATTATGAATCAAGTCAATTTCTTTGCTATATGTTAACACAATAGGATGTGACATGCCGTACTGCTTTGCTGCGATGAGCATTTTAGCTCTTAGGCTCTCTAGCCTTTCTAGACAAGCCTCATATGTTAAACGCAATACGACCACCCCATTATTATAACTATTCACCTTTTCGCATATTGCCTACATTTTACAGATTATCCCCTTGCCACGCAACGATAATCTTCCATTTGTTATTTGTTTGTAATGTTTTCTTTTGCCTTTTCGTCTGGTTCACGCGCCTTTCATTCTAAAAATGGTAGTAGTATAATAGGTTCGTACGGATTTGAAGGGAACACGATGGCAAAAGTGAAGAGTTCCAAAAGGAGGAAATGAAGATGAGTGTACTACTTGCAGACACGAAGCTTCAAGAAGTGAAAGAAAAAGTGTTACATGGCGAGCGCCTTTCGATAGAAGATGGCCTTGTTTTATATGAAACGCCTGATTTGCTCGGAGTTGCACAACTGGCTAATATCGTCAACGAGCGGAAAAACGGGCAAAACGTTTATTTTATCGAGAACCTTTATATCAATCCAACGAACGTGTGTGAAGCCAACTGCGGATTTTGTGGCTTTAAGCGCAAACCAGGCGAAAAAGGCGCTTATACGATGGATGAGGAAGCATTATTAAAATATGTGGAAGACCGTTGGAACGACAACATCCGCGAATTCCATATCGTTGGCGGGCACAACAATGAAGTCGGTTTCGAGTATTATGTGAATACCGTAAAAACGTTGAAAAAGCACTACCCGCAAGTAACGATTAAAGCGTATACAGGAGCAGAGATTGAATTTTTCTCACGCCTTGCTGGCATTTCTATGAAAGAAGTGATCCAAACGCTCATGGACGCGGGGCTGGCCACATTAACTGGAGGCGGTGCAGAAATTTTGACTGAGCGGTACCGTGCTATTATGAGCCCGGATAAAGCATCGACAGACCAATGGCTTGAAGCACACGAAACGGCTCACAACCTTGGCTTGCGCACTCATTCAACGATGCTTTACGGCTCAGTTGAAACGAAAGAAGAGCGCTTGATTCATATGCAACGGGTCCGCGACTTGCAAGACCGTACAAACGGTTTTATGGTTTTCATTCCTCTAGCGATGCAGCCGCGAAACGTAAAGGCAGGCTTAAACCGTCGTACTTCCGCTTACGATGATATGCGTACGATTGCTGTCAGCCGCCTCATGCTCGACAATTTCCAGCATATAAAAGCGTATTGGATCAACATTGGCGTTCAGTTGACACAAATGGCGTTGACTTTTGGCTCCAGTGACATCCATGGCACATTAATTGAAGAACGGATTTCCCATTCTGTTGGTGCATTAACGTCTGCAGGCATTACGCGAAAAGAACTGATTCATATGATCAAAACAGCTGGCAAAACACCAATCGAACGCGATACATTCTACAATGAAATAAAACGCTATTAACATTTAAAAAGCCTGTCCGCAAACTTGCGGAACAGGCTTTTTAAGCATCCGTTAAAGAAAGACATTCCCTGTGCAAATATAATCGGCTGGCCCACTCATGAGCACATCGCCATTTTCTTGCCAGACAATTGTTAGATCACCGCCAAGCAAGTGGACCGTAACGGGGACACCCTGTTTTGCATATCCATTTAACACACTGGCGACGACTGCAGCGCACGCCCCTGTGCCGCACGCTTGCGTAATGCCTGAACCTCGTTCCCATACGCGAAAATGAAGTTCTGTCTCGCTGACCACTTCTACCCACTCGGCGTTAACCCAGTCTGGGAACAGAGAATGTTTTTCGATCACAGGACCAAGCGTCTCAACAGGCGCTTCCTCGATTTGCTTAACAAACATGACTGCATGAGGATTTCCCATTGAAACAGCCGTCACTTGAACCGTTTCGCCATTGGCCTCCAGCTTTTCACCGACAACAGGCTTATCATCTCCGCCGATCATCGGAATTGCCTGCCTCATTAAACGCGGCGGTCCCATATTGATGGTGACTGCTCCGACACGTCCCTCTTCATTCACATCAACAGTAGCAAAAACAGGACCGCCCAACGTCTCAATCGAAAATGCCTTTTCGTGAACCAACCCATGTTCGTAGCTATATTTTGCGACGCAACGCAACCCATTCCCGCAATTTTTTGCTTCCGATCCATCATTATTAAAAATACGCATTTTTATCGCGCATGAAGTAGAAGGGCCAATCAATATCATGCCGTCACTGCCAATCCCTCGGTTCGGATCAGCTAGCCAAACCGCTGTTTCAGCCAAGCGCTCTTCGGGTAAAGATTCCTTAAATAGATTGATGTAAATATAGCTGTTGCCGAGGCCGTGCATTTTTGTAAACTCCATTTTCTTCCTCACTTTCTTAACGGTTCGTCTGCCCAAAAATAATCATCATCCGCTTCAAGAATGGTCATCACTTTATGGCAACATGGCATGACAAGACGAACTTTGAATGACTCTTTTGCCTGTGCAACATCCTTTTCTTTCAGGGGAGTCAGCACGTGTTCCGTTTGGCAATAAGGGCATGTTTCAATATAAAAGTCTTTGCCTTGCTGCTCATAAGGCCATGTGTGGCTAAAAGGTAAAAAGGCCATTTTATCGCTCCTTTATCATCGAAAGGAGCTGCAACAAAGTAGGTGCAGCTTCCTTAGCAGCACTTAAAACATAGGATTTTCTTCTAAATATTTATAAATATTGGAAACTAGCGCTTCTGGGGTATCTCCAGCTATATACTCGCCGTTAACGAGAGCGAAATAGTCGAGCGCACATGTGCCGCAATGGTTGAGGCAACCGTATTCAATTATATCTAAATTCGGGTCTTTTTCTAGCTCTTCCATCGCATCATGTGATCCGCTTGCCAAGTTGCTTAAACAAAATTCAATAATCGGTCTCATGTGCGTCACCTCAACCGTTATGCTACTCTGTCTGTCCGTTAAAGTCAATCATCCCTTTTTAAGACCTCCAGAACAGTGAAGCGCTCATTCATTTTGTAACAAAACGTTCAAAAACGGTTGTCGGATCTCTCATCAATCGGTATAATCAAAACTGACCGAGGTCACTTTTTCATATCCTCTAAAATTGGAGGTGAACCCGCCACTGTTATTGGTGGACCATTATGGCCGTCCTCCAGAAAAAGAAGAAGACCCGTTTGGCCATTTTAAATGCGGCCGTGTCCCTTTTTCATCAAAAAGGGTTTCACTCAACAACGGTACAAGAAATTACAAATCATGCACATGTAGCAAAGGGGACATTTTTTAACCATTTTCCTACAAAAGAATCGATTTTGCATGCGCTTGCAGAAGAACGGCTGCTCTTGCTGGCAAACAGCCAATCCACCGGCGCAGGCAGCCAGTCACTGCTAGCAAATATTCGGGCAAGCCTGCTCTACTTATTGGAAGACTACGATATTCATCCTACATTAACGGTGCTTATTTGGAAACATGCTGCTGAGCACGAAGATAGCCTGTTCGCCCATTGGAAGCAGCTGCTAGAAGAAACGAAAGAAGAGTGGGTTGCCAGTGGCATCGACCACGGCTTACTCGCCCACATTATTAACAGCCATGTTGCTTATGGGTTGCATGCATTTCGCTATGAACCGACTTGCATCGGTCTTGTAGAAAAAATAATGACACTTGTAGAGACAAGTTTTGGCACCATTTCAAAAAGAAGGAGACCTTTTTCCATGAAGAAACTCGTCGTATTAGGAGCAGGATATGGAGGCATGCGCTTGTTACAGCGTTTATTGCCAAACGACTTGCCAAAGGACTGGGAAATCATCCTTGTCGATCAACTCCCTTACCATTGTTTAAAAACCGAATATTATGCCCTTGCCGCTGGAACGGCATCAGACCACCATTTGCGCGTCTCTTTCCCTGAAGATGAGCGCTTGCGCATCAAATACGCGACCGTTACTGCCATTCATTTGCAAGATTCAACAATTGACCTTGACAATGGCGAGTCGATTCCATTTGACAAACTCGTTATTGGCCTCGGTTGCACAGATAATTACCACGGCGTGCCTGGAGCTGACCAGTATACGTACAGCATTCAAACGATGGGCGCCACAAGAAGAACATATGAAGCGCTCAACAATGTTCGTCCAGAGGGAGTCGTCTCCATTGTTGGCGGTGGTTTAAGCGGTGTTGAGCTTGCTAGTGAACTGCGGGAAAGCCGGCCCGATTTGACGATTCGCCTATTTGACCGCGGCGATTACATTTTGTCGATGTTTCCGAAAAAATTAAGCACGTATGTGCAAAACTGGTTTGTCGAACACGGAGTCGATGTCAGCAACAATTCCAACATTACAAAAGTCGAGCCCGGCGCGATTTATAACCATGACGAGCGCATCGAAACAGATGCAGTCATTTGGACGGCCGGCGTTCAGCCTGTTGATGTTGTCCGCACCCTTGACGTTGAAAAAGACCGCTCTGGCCGGATTGTCTTGACTCCCCAACACTTTATACCAGATCATCCTAATGTTTTTGTTGTCGGCGACTGCGCAAGCCTTCCTCATGCGCCAAGCGCCCAGCTTGCCGAATCACAAGCAGAGCAAATTGTGACGATTTTAAAGCATCAATGGAAAGGAGAAGAATTGCCTGAGACGTTACCGCGCATTAAATTAAAAGGTGTGCTCGGTTCACTTGGCAAAAAACACGGCTTCGGCATGATGGGTGAAAGACCCCTTACCGGTAGAGTGCCGCGGATTCTAAAAAGCGGCGTGCTGTGGATGTACAAATACCATTCTGGTTGATGGCTTTTATAGGCACACTGTTTGACGACAGTGTGCTTCTACTATGCGAGAATCGCTTCCACTTTTTCAACAATCATTTTTAAATTCGGGTTGCCTTCTGCAACCACTTCACCATTTAGAACAACGAGCGGATAAAAATACGCTTCATTTAAAATCGCCGCAGCCAAGCGCTTTTTTTCTTCCGATGATTGCGGTTCGTCAATGTCGACATAATCAAACTCAAGAGGCGCCTGTGGGAATTTCCGTAGTAAAGCCGCTTCGAGCCATTCCTTAGTATCTAATGCACTAGGCAAATGAACGCAAGAAGCACATTTTTGCTTAGCGCCATAAATGGTAAACATGATTGATTTAGCCATTTGTTCTCCCCCATTCTTTTCTTACAGCTTACATGAGCACCGGCAAATCTGGCAACGCCTGTGTGATAAAAATCGAGAAAGATGGTGGCAATGCATGGATTTTTTTTTACGCGCCTATTATAATGGAGAATAAGCAGAAAGGAGTGGTTCGAATGGAAACAAGCACTGAGTTGATGGAGCAAGTCCAAGAAGTACTTGACAAGCTTCGTCCGTTTTTGCTTCGTGACGGCGGCGACGTTGAGCTGATTGACGTAGAAGATGGCGTCGTAAAAGTTCGCCTTCTAGGTGCATGCGGTTCATGCCCAAGTTCAACGATTACGTTGAAAGCTGGAATTGAACGTGCTCTTCTTGAAGAAGTACCAGGCATTACGGAGATTGAACAAGTTTTTTAATAGCTGAAAATCAACAGCAGCATCGTTTCCATGCTGCTGTTTTGCACACAAAAGCCGACCCCCTGGGTCGGCTTCTTTATGTGTTCGCGTCGTTTGTCTAACGCTCCTCCTTGTATACTAGGAAAAAACTATGCTTGTGCAATCGACACGGCTGATCCTTGAACAGCTGGACGCATGACCTCCGCACTGCAAGCAGGGAACTGCTTATTTAGACGGCTTGCAAATGCTTCGCCTTTCCCTTCTTTTACTAAGCAAAGAATAATAGGCCCTGCGCCGCTAAGCGCCGCTCCGTATGCGTCCTCATCTGCTTGAGCATAGGCGCAAACATCCGGTAAGTGGGGAATCAACTGCTGACGGTAAGGCTGGTGGAAGCGGTCTGCTAACATCATTTTTCCTACTAGTTCCCAATCTTGCTTTACAAGTGCCGCTGCCAGTACATTGGCGACTGAACTTGCCTGAACGGCTTCCTTGTACGATAACATATCTGGCAAAACCGCACGCGCTTTTTTCGTAGCCAGTGTCTTCGGAGGGATAAGGGCAACAAGGTCGATGTTTGGCGCTTCCACATGAAGGATCTCCGTCGATTCTTCGCTGTGTGTGCCAATCACTAAGCCCCCATAAATAGAAGCAGCTACATTGTCTGGATGCCCCTCCCATAAGGAAGCAAGACGGGCCTTTTCCGCTTTTGAAGCAAACTGGCCACAAACAGAAGCAGCCAATTCAATGCCAGCAACGATCGCTGCGGCACTGCTGCCGAATCCTTTTGAAAGAGGGATGCCATTATTCATGACAACGCGACATGGGGGCAAAACCTTTCCCCATTCTTTGCTCGCAAAAGCAGCGGCTTTTGTCACTAAATTATCGGTACCTATATTCTCCAAGCCAGGCGAAGAACAAATAAACGACCACTTGCTTGCTTGTTCAACTTCCAAGTGCAAATAACGGTTTAAAGCAAGGCCAATTGAATCAAATCCTGGCCCTAAATTGGCTGTGCTAGCGGGAACAGTAATCGAAAAAGCCATTACTTTACCGCCGGCTTTGTGGCCATTAAATAATCGGCCAGCGCTGTTTTTGAATCTTCAACCGTTGTCGTTTGCACATTGGAGAGGTCTATAGCCGTTGTCGGATCCTTTAAACCATTGCCAGTTAGAACTGCGACGATTTTGGAGCCCTTTGCTACTTTCCCTGCTTGAATCTGTTTTTTTAAGCCTGCTAATGATGCACATGAACCTGGTTCAGCAAACACGCCTTCTTTTTTCGCTATTTCCCGGTACGCATCAACAATTTCTTCGTCCGTCACCGAGTCGATTTCGCCTTTTGACTCATTCGCAGCTTGTACAGCCAATTTCCAACTCGCTGGATTGCCAATGCGGATGGCAGTGGCAATCGTCTCTGGATGCTCAATGACATGCTGCTTCACAATCGCTGCCGCCCCTTCCGCTTCAAAACCATGCATACGCGGCCGGCCCGTTTGGTACAACTCATCGTATTCTTTAAAGCCCATCCAATAAGCAGAGATGTTTCCAGCATTTCCGACAGGGATTGCCAATACATCTGGGGCAGCCCCTAAGGCATCACAAATTTCAAAGGCTGCTGTCTTTTGACCATGGAGCCTATATGGATTGACAGAGTTGACAAGGGCTATTGGCTCGGTTTCGCACAATTCTCTTACGAGCGCAAGAGCACGGTCAAAGTTCCCTTCAATTTCGATGATTTCTGCTCCGTACATCGCCGCCTGGGCTACTTTCCCTAGTGCCGTTTTGCCTTTTGGAATAACAACAATCGAACGCAGCCCCGCTCGTGCTCCGTAGGCGGAAGCTGCCGCGGACGTATTGCCTGTTGAGGCGCAAATAAGCGCCTGCGCCCCTTCTTCTTTCGCTTTTGCCACAGCGACAACCATTCCTCGGTCTTTAAACGATCCAGTCGGGTTTGCGCCTTCATACTTCACATAAAGCTCTACGCCCCATTCCTCCGATAAATGCTCGAGTTTAAGTAAAGGCGTATTGCCTTCGCCAAGTGTCAATGCCGGCGTGTTTTCCGTAATCGGCAAATACGAACCGTATTCTTTTAAAAGTCCTGCCCAAGCAGCCATTATCTTTTTCCTCCCTCAACTCGGTACGAGCTTGCTATCGTTTTAACTACATCTAGCTGCTCAAGCTCTTCCATTAATTCCTTATATACAGCTCGGTTGGTCACATGTGTAATGATCACAATTTCCGCCATTTCTTCATCTTCCATTGGAAGCTGCAAGAGCTTTTCAAAGCTGACGTCATATCTAGCAAATAACGATGTAATGCCTGAAAACGTGCCTGTTCGGTCCTCTACATGCAAGCGAATAAAAAACTGTGATTGCTTTTCCTGCTCTTCTTTAAACACTGCTTCATATAGTGGCTTCGTTGCCGCATAGCCGTTGACGCGATGGCGCATATTTTTCATAACCGAAACGAGGTCGCTTACCACTGCTGTTGCAGTCGGCAACGAGCCAGCTCCAGGCCCGTAAAACATCGTTTCGCCAACGGCTTCTCCATGGACAAAGACAGCATTGTATTCATTTTGCACGCTGGCTAGTGGATGGTCCGATGGCAAGAGTGTTGGTTCAACACATACTTCCAACCGCCCCTCATCCCTTTTCGCAACGCCGATCAATTTCATGGTGAGCCCGAGTTGCTCGCAAAAATGCAAGTCTTTGCCTGATACATTGGTTATCCCTTTCACGGCTACATCGCTAAGCTGGACAGGCGCTGAAAAGCCAAGCGTCGCTAAAATTGCCATTTTTCTAGCTGCGTCCAGCCCTTCTACGTCAGCAGTTGGATCCGCTTCAGCAAACCCCAGCTCTTGCGCTTCCTTGAGTACATCTTCATAAGAGCGGTTTTCCTGGCTCATTTTCGTTAAAATATAGTTGGTCGTGCCATTGACAATTCCCATCATTTTTGTAATCCGGTCAGCCGACAACCCTTCCGTGATCGTCCGCAAAATCGGGATGCCTCCAGCTACGCTCGCTTCATAATAAACGTCCACCTCTTGCTCGGCCGCAAGCGCGAGAAGCGAAGCCCCCCATTCAGCCATAAGGTCTTTATTGGCTGTAACAATATGCTTTTTCTGGCGAATTGCTTTTTCAAGCAGTTGCTTCGTCTCGGTTACTCCACCCATGACTTCAATGACAACATCCAGGTCTGGGTCGCCAAGAATGTCTTCTGGATTTGTTGTCAATTCGACACCGTTTACTTCTGATCCTCGCACTTTATCTATTTGTTTGACGAGTGCTTTTTTTATCGCGACAGGCCTTCCGGCTTGGTGCGCCAATTCATTTTGATGCCGTTCCACAATCGACACTACGCCAGTGCCAACCGTTCCTAAACCTAAAAGGCCAACTTGAATCGCTCTCTCCCCCACACTAACACTCCCCACTGTCCTTATATGAAATACACGTGTTTTCTTATAATGGACATTATAAAAGGAATTGCCAGCGAATTCAAGCATTACTTTTAGGCAATGCTCTATAAAGTCTGCCCTTTTAACCAATCAAGCAACGGCATTTCCGGATAACGGCTCAGTTTTGCCTCTTCTGCCAATTCGCCGAGGAAATTGGCATTGCTCGTTTCCCAATCAAGCAACTGTTGGAATTGCTTTCCATACTCACGTTGCTCATGGGGAAGTTGTGCTTGGTAATAGTTTTCAATCACTTCAAAATAATGCAGCGGGAAAATCAAACGGGCATACATCATTTGCCATGTATAGGGAGTAAGCACTTGCCACTCTTCATACCCCCCGCAGAATGAAGCGATCCGCTCCCAGTTCTCCCTAGACTCTCCCATGGGCCGGTTCTCACGGATCCACTCTGCTAAATCTCGTGCTGGGTGGTCATATAAAAAGGCAGTAGGTGGTTTGACAATATGCCCCCGCTCAGACATATAAAGCCAACTCGTCTCCCCAAAACGACGATGGCAAATCGTTGGTTCGTCGTGTAGCTCCTTTTTAACATCGAACTGCGTATCAACAGCAAATTGAATCGCATTTTCCGTCATTCCCATAAAATAAGGGTATGTGCTGAGAAACGCTTCATCGGTTGTCGTCTGTGGTCCTTGATTAGCGATTACTTGGTACCAATTTTCAAGTTGCTCCAATCTTGTCGCCCAGAGCTCTTGCCATGGTGTAAAGCTAGCTTTTTTCCAATGTTGGCGCCCTTGTTGCCCCCGCTTATGCCAGGTATAAAGCTGCTCGCCTAAATCCCAATCCGATTGAATCCGGACTCCGCGAAATTCGCTGAATTCAGGGACTTTAAACACGTACGACTCAACACCGTCAATTAAGGCGGAAGACTGGTTAACACGATTTGGTACAAGCTCAAGGACAGATTCATCGCCTGCTTGGCGCATAAAGTCGCAAAAAGCCATCATTTCCACTTCCTCGGCGATGCATTCATCCTTCGGTAAAATGAGATAGGCTTGGTTATTTGCTCTGAAACCTTCATACGGCCCAACAGTAAAACGCTCGTCACAGTAAAGTTTATACTGGTCATACAAATTCCGCTCTAGCAATGTTGTTCCCTCCTTGCTCCAATCCCTTTAGTCTATGAGGGCATCGCATAAAATGTGTGCTTGCACGTAGACTATAAAAAGAAGGTTAAGGGAGGAACATAATGGGAAAAGACGCGGTTGCAGAGAAAGCAAAAGAATGGTTGCAAGATCGCGGTGTCAGTTTGCATGACATCGCCGTTCTCGTGTATTTCCTGCAAGAAAAATACCATCCTGACTTATCACTAGCGCTATGCTTGGAAAATGTCGAGCGTGTTCTTTCCAAACGGGAAGTCCAAAATGCAGTGTTAACAGGAATTCAACTAGATTTGCTAACTGAAAAGAAATGCCTGGAATCACCTCTACAAGAGATTTTAGCACGTGATGAAGGGCTTTATGGCGTAGATGAAATTATCGCATTGTCAATCGTCAACGTCTACGGCTCTATCGGGCTAACCAATTATGGTTATATTGATAAACAAAAGCCAGGGATTTTAAAGAAACTAAACGATAAATCGACAGGCGCTTGTCATACATTTTTAGATGATATTGTCGGCGCGATTGCTGCCGCCGCTTCGAGCAGGCTCGCCCACAGGAAAGCGAATACGGAATAAGCCAGCCACATAGTGGCTGGCTTAGCTGATAGGCAATTAACGTAAAACAAACGAGGCACACAGCAGCACTTCCTATAACGAAGGGATCGGCAAAGCTCCCTTTAAATTGGCCAATCTGCTAAAGAAGGAATACTATATGTCGGTTGAGTTTTATATGCAGATAAATCGGTTGTGATCCCTGTTTGTACATGGATTGTGTCGATGCCCGCATTGATGCCAGCGAGCAAGTCTGTATCATAATTGTCTCCGACAAAAACAGTAAAACGTGGGTCAAGCTTTAACTGTTTGATGGCAGCTTCGACAATCGCAGCTCCCGGCTTGCCAATAACAATCGGTTCTGTTTTTGCTGCATACGCCACCGCTGCTACAAGAGCGCCGTTGCCGACAACAAGCCCTGACTCGGTTGTAATCATCGCATCTGGATTTGTTGCAATCAAAGCAGCTCCACTTGCAACGAAGCGGGCTGCTTTGCTCAGTTTTTCATGGGTAATTGCCCGATCCAGCCCAATGACAACGGCATCAGGCTTATCCTCTGTCTGCGTAAACGCAGCCAATGCTTCAAACAGCCCTTCTTCACCAATCACATAAAGTGAGGAATGAGGCATCTTTGCTTGTAAATAAGAGGCTGTCGCTACGCTTGATGTCATAATTTGCCAAGGGTCGGCTGAGATGCCCATTCCATTTAATCGTTTGGCAACTTGTTCAGGACTTCTTGTTGAATTGTTTGTAACAAAGCCATAAGGAACATGGCACTTGGCCAATTTATTGATAAAATGGACCGCGCTTACGATGGGCTCACTGCCATGGTAAACGGTCCCATCTAAATCAAATAAGTAGCTTTTATAGGCCTTCATTGTCCACCTCTTTGCGTTAACGATTGTCTTTATCTGGAAGAAAAGCAGTAATGACGCCAAGTTCATTTTTTAAATATTGGCGGACAGCAGGCGGGAAAGCCTCTAAACTTGGCTGGCTTTCTTGAAGCCAGCTCCAAACATCGTTCGCCTCTAGGCTTGCATACTGATAAACAAGCGCTTTACGGCGGCGAATCAACTGTTTTAATCCTGCTGCTGTTTCGTCTAGAATGACGTTTTCATCGAGCAAGATGTCGATAATATCTTCGTATCCCCCTGGATCACGCATAATAAAGGCATCAATCATCTGATTGCCGACGTCAATGACTGCTTCAATGAGCACAGAGGCTGTCCGTTCTAATGCGAGACGGTCCTTGTCGCTTGTACCGAACGCCTCTTCCTTCATCATTTTTAATAAATGTTCCATATAATCAAGCGTTTGTTCGATCCGCTGCCTGTCAACAAAATACATGGATACCTACTCCTTTTCCCAGCTATTGTTTGCCATTTTCCGGGCAGACTGAGCATGGAGGTGAATCAGTTGGCAAAAAGGAAAGCCCGACAAACGTATGACGAATTCACAAATGTCGAAGCAATGCACCATTATATCATTCCGGAAGAATTGCCTGAAGGGCCTTACGGGGCACCAGTCGGAAAAGAGGGACCGGTCGTGAATAAAACAACCGAATGGGAAGAAGGCCAGCGCACTTATAGTGCTTTTAATTATGTAAACAAAGACCTTCATGCAGGCTTACCCCGGAAGTATCCGAATCACCATCCACCACACGACAAATAAAACGGAGCTGCACTCCTCGTTTGACAAGAAGCGTTTTCTATCATCTGAGTGCGGTTATCGATTTTGTCGACAACCTCAAAAACGGAGCTGCGCTCCGTTTTTTACATCGCTTGTTTCCTTACTTTTCGCAAGACAAAATAAGCGCAACCAAAATTGCAGTACTCGTAAAGATAGTCGGGCAACGTGCTAATTTTTTTATCGAATGTCGATTTTTTGTTTTTGTCATCAAAAAAGCCGCGCAATCGCAGTTGGTTGTAGCCCCAATCGCCGACGATGTAATCATATTTGTTCAGTACATCGCTGTACCGCGCTTTGAATGCCTCCTCATTCCAACCATTGCGCTCGTTTTCGAGAACTTCATATTCAATGCCTGAAATCGTCACCATCGTACGCACCTCAAATCGGATTGGTCTGCTGTTATTTTACCATAGGAACAAAAGACATGCTTGTCTCTAGCCATATTTTGTTACAGTTAGCTTTTCGTAAAAGTGCGCATGCTATGAATGAAAGGAGCTGGTTCTAATGAAGAATCGCTTTGTGCCTACTGTGGCAAGCCTCCTATTGCTGTGCGCTTGCACAGGCAACAATGCTGGTCTTAATGATGCAAATGGTCAACGCATGCAAACACTGGACAATGATACACTTATGGAAGAAACAGGCAGAGATTTTGGCTATGGGTTTTCCCGCTATACCGAAAACGAAGTAGGACGGGCAAATCATACCGTTGGCGCCTTAACAGTTGATAGAGGGATGCTTGCCGATGTGATCACCCGGTTAGTGCTTAGCCTCGAGCAAATTGAAGAAGCCGCAGCGCTTGTCACTGACAAATATGCGCTCGTCGTGTATGAACATCGAGCAGAGCAAATGACAGAAGAGGAAGTGGCCGAACAAGTTAAACGGGCGGCATCGGCTTCACTGCCGCGCTTTTACGAGGTATATGTGGCAAACGACCGTGCTCGCATAAGAGATATTGAGCGTTTTGCTTCACTGCCATCTGGAAATGGCTACCAACATCTTTTGCAAGATACAATCGAGACATTTAAACAATACCCACAGGGCGATCAGTAAAGAACGATTATGCTTCTTGCATAATCGTTCCACACTGTCAGCCAAACGCTCGCCTTCATTTGTTCGTCTTCGCCAATAAGCGTCAATCTTGTTTTATACGCGCTGTTGCTCCCCTTGTACTTTTCTCGCTTCCATGTTCACTTGCGCTTGGTTCACTTGTTCGTCTGCATGGTAAGACGAACGGACAAGCGGTCCTGCCTCGCAATGACTAAAGCCTTTTTGCATAGCGATTTCCTTTAACTCGGCAAATTCGTCTGGATGGTAATACTTAATCACTTTTAAATGTTTCTTTGTCGGTTGTAAATATTGGCCAATCGTCAAAATGTCAACATCATTAGCACGCAAATCATCCATCGTTTCTAAAATTTCTTCCTTTGTTTCTCCTAGGCCTACCATTAGGCTCGATTTAGTCGGAATATCAGGATGCATCTCTTTTGCTCTTCGCAAAAACTCGAGTGTACGGTCATATTTCGCTCTCGCTCTAACTTTTGGCGTCAGCCTTCTTACGGTTTCAATATTGTGATTCATAATATTCGGGCGCGCATCCATTAATGTTTGCAAGCTTGATTCATTGCCAAGCATGTCAGAAGGCAAAACTTCAATCGTGCAAAACGGGTTTTTCCGGCGTATGGCCCGTACCGTTTCGGCAAACACCGCGGCACCGCCATCTTTTAAATCATCACGAGCAACAGCGGTAATGACGACATGTTTTAATCCCATTGTCTCCACCGATTCTGCCACGCGCTCAGGCTCTTGCAAGTCAAGTTCTGTCGGCAAGCCTGTCTTGACTGCACAAAAACGGCAACCTCGTGTACAAATATCGCCGAGGATCATAAAAGTGGCCGTTTTTCGGACCGCCCAACATTCATGAATGTTCGGGCAGCGTGCTTCTTCACATACGGTATGTAGTTTTTTCTCACGCATCATTTTTTTCAAGCCTGTATAAGACTCGTTTGTATTCAGCTTGATTTTTAGCCAGTCAGGTTTGCGCATATGCTGCTCTTTTTCATCTTTTTCTGGCATTGTCACTCCCACCCTTCTGCAAATAAACCGATCTCTTCTGTTATCGTACCATGAATTCTAATTCGAACCAACAAGGGAAACGGAATTATTCCAACAAGAGTACAAACTACAACTGGTAAAGATTTTCTGTCATCATTTCATCCAATTGGCCGAAAACTATACAAAACCCCATAGAAAGGAGCTGGCACAATTGTCTTATTTGCGACGCCGTGTATGGCTATGTTTGCTTATTGTCCTTCTTAGTTTTTCTACTTTTTGGCCAGACACAGTAGCAAGTGCGCAAAAGCAGACAGATCCAAACTTACATTCAGAAAGGCTTGCTTTGTATAAAAAAATGGAAGTTCTTACGAGCGTCCCTTGGCACTATTTAGCAGCTGTCGACTCCTACGAACGGGGTTTACGGAAAGCTTTAAGGGACCGTGAACAAGCAAAAGGCCTTGTGTCCATTTATTATCCAAAAGAAGAATGGGTTGGCGCACTCAATCCAAACATAAACGACAATGATCCGACGACAATCAGCTTATTTGAAGGCATCGGCCTTGATGGCAACGGCGACGGGGAAGCGAACATCGAGGATGATGAAGACGTCCTTTATACATTTGCCCGCTATTTAGAGTCTCACGGTTATTCAGAAGAGGATTTCCGTATTGCTCTTTGGCATTTTTACCAACGGGAACAAAGCGTGAACATTGTCAGTGGCCATGCCAAAGTATATGAAACGTTTCAAACGCTCGACTTACATCAACATGCCTTTGTCATGCCCCTTCATCATAATTATAGTTACCGCAGTACGTGGGGCGACAAGCGAGGCTGGGGCGGTAGGCGCATTCATGAAGGAACCGACATTTTCGCTAATTACAATGTCCCTATCCAATCTTCTTCATATGGCATCGTAGAAACGATTGGTTGGAACCCTTACGGTGGCTGGCGTGTAGGCATACGCGACCTCGACAACATTTATCACTACTACGCCCACTTAAATGGCTATGAAAAAGGATTGGAGAAAGGATCGGTTGTTAAGGCAGGACAAGTCATCGGTTATTGCGGCAGCTCAGGCTACGGCAAACCAGGAACACAAGGAAAATTCCCGCCTCATCTTCATTACGGAATGTACAGAGACAATGGCATCACCGAATGGTCATTTGACCCATTTCCTTCATTAAAACAATGGGAGCGTGCTGCTAAAATAGCGAAAAAAAACAGTTCGTAAATCAATAAGCCTGCCAGGCTCTCGCGTTCGTCGAAATCCTGGCAGGCTGTTTATTATGATTGGGTTGCTTGCTTACCGGAAGCTTGTTTGTTTAGCGCTTGAAGGGCCAACACCGTAGCAGCGAGGAGGGCACCAGCAGCCACCCAAGCAAAAATCGGGCCAAAGAAACCAAGAACGAGAAACGCGACGCCTGCGATTATGGCCGTTAAAACCGCATAAGGCAACTGCGTCAACACATGATCCATATGGTGAGCGCCAGAACCAGCTGCCGATAAAACGGTTGTATCGGAAATCGGCGAAATATGGTCGCCAAAAATCGAACCAGCTAAAACAGCAGCAAACATTGGAATCGCCATCGACGGCTCGATCAGCGCTGCCATTTGCCCAGCAATCGGCAGCAAAATGCCAAATGTTCCCCACGACGTTCCTGTCGCAAGCCCAGAAAAGCAAGCAATGAAAAACAGCATGTCAGGCAAAAAGCCAGGATTGACGGAATCGCTCACCAGTGATGCCAAAAACGCACCTGTGCCTAGGCGATTAATCATGTCGATGGTCGTCCAGGCAAGCACTAGAATGTAAATCGCTGGCATCATCGCCGTCACGCCGGCTTTTAAGGCTCTTCCGAAGTCTGGCAAATTTGGCTTAGATGCTAACGTTGTTGCAACAGCAACGATAAAGCCAATGCAACTGCCAAGAAGCAACGAAAAGCCGATATCCGTGTACTCAAGCATATTGAGTAGTGTCGCCGGCAAGCCTTCATCAGCGGCTGCCGTCGCGCCGGTGTAAAACAAAAGCGAAGTAGTTGTGACAACAAGAGCCATGATGGGCAAAAATAGCTGATAAACGCGCCCATTTTCCATGACGAGCGCCTCATCCAAATCACCAGGCACTGCGCCTTTATCAGGGTCCGTCAACTCACCAGTCGCTTTTGCCCGATCTTCATGACGTTTCATTAAGCCAATGTCGATGTTAAATAAAATAATTAGAACGATAAACAATAACGAAATTAATGCATAAAAATTAATCGGTACTGTGTATAAAAACGCTTGGAAAGCGCCAAATTCATTTAGCTGATTTGCTGTTAAAACAGTCGCCAACGTCCCAATAATAAAAGCACCCCAGCTAGACAAAGGCGTGATCACACAAATGGGCGCTGATGTTGAATCGACAATGTAAGCCAGCTTCGCCCGGGAAACTCGGTACCGATCCGTTAACGGTCGGCTCATATTGCCGACAGTAAGGGAGTTAAAATAATCGTCGATAAAAATGATAAACCCTAACACAAATGGCAAGAACATCGATGACTTTCTCGTCGTAATCCGCGTAGAAGCCCAACGACTGAACGCTTGTCCTCCACCGGAAAAGGTAATCAGGCTCGCGACCATGCCGACCAGGATTAAGAATAAGACAATATACAATTCCCAGTCATTTAACGCAAACCCTGCATCCGTAATGGCTTGCCCAACACCGGAAAATGTAGGCGAAGCAACTGCCTCGAAGGAAAACACCAATCCGGCGATTGTTTGAAATATGCCAGCCAGTGCTTGCCCTATATGCTGGTCAAACACCATAAAGGCACCGACCAAAATCGCAATCCCGAGAGAGATTAACACTTTTCGAGTCAATATCACGAGCGTTAATGCCAGAATCGGCGGCAATAGCGACCACCATCCAAATGCATGTTCCAAAAAAACCTCTCCTTTAACGTGGCTGTTTGCTCTATAAAAAAAGACAATGATGGAGATTTCCATCATTGTCTCGCACAATAAACAGTCCCATCCATAGTAGTTCTCCACAGTTCCCTGTGACAGTCCGACACTTCTTCAATGCCGGCCCAGCTAAAAAGCAGCAGGCCCTGCTTTTTGCTTCGGCAAAAACCCCTTTCCCTTTTCTTCAAAGCTGGCCTTAGCTAGGAAAAGGTACTGATGGTGTTTGCGCCTCTACCCCATCTGGCAGATGAGGTGTTCCTATTCAATTCTGTATCAGTTTATCACATATTTTTACGCCAGACAACGACAAAATCCGACTTTATTGGCTGTCATTTTCTTCCTCGGCCTGTTCTGTATTCGCCTCAAGTGCTGGATAATTGACAATAGGCAGTTGGCCTCCATAAAATTGTGGCACTTCTCCAGAAATAAAGGCAAAACCTGCCGGCAACTCGACAGATACTGTATCGGCCGTCTCAGAAAAGGGCAAAATCACGTCCATCCCCACTTCGATCGTGACATAAAAAGACAACCTCGTATTGTTAATGCCGAGCTGCTCCGTTTCGTCCTTCATGCCTACTTTTGCATCGCCAATCAACGCAAACCGCATAGGGATGCCTGGCCCAACATCATTTAAGAGCGAGTTGTTGAGCGCTCTTCCTAAAGGAATCGTCGCCACTGTACCTTCGCTTGCCCCGTATGTATTGTCTTCATTGCGTTGGATCGCATTTATCGCCTCATGGACACGGTGCTGGACATTGCCAAGGAGCTTGTTGTATTTTTGACTATCCAATGTGACATACGTAATCTGTCCGTCTCCGTTCGTTTCAGTAATGAGCATATCGTTCATATCGGTTTTGCCTAGCTCTTCGGTTAATGCTTGCTGAATCGTATACGTCGCTATCCGCTCCATTTCCCGATGGGCGATTTGCGAAATAATCGGGCGAAGCTGATGGTCGACAAACCAGAGCCCTTGCAGGGACAAAATCGCGAATAGCACCGATGAAATGAGCAGCACATAGCGAAAAGGAAGCGGCCCTCTCTCTTGTTTTTGGCCTTTAATCGGGCCTCCTTTAAACCGTTTCATACGTCCCCCTCCTTTTCCTTACATCTCTATGCAAAAGAAAGGGGACACTTACCTGTTATTTTGCTTGTTTACGTACGTAAGTCCGATATTCGTGGGGATAGCGGTTTTTTTCATCAATTGGTCCAGCCACTCTTTCCACTAGCTCCCATTCTTGCTCAGAAAGAGGGGGGACAAACGTATCCGCTTCAAATTCTTCGTCAATAACCGTGACAATGTGTTTGTCACATATATCCCATAACAGCGCAAAAATCTCAGCACCACCTATAACGTAAATCGCTTCCTGTTTGCTGAGTTGCAGGACATCGTCAAGTGAATGGATGACCTCTGCCCCTTCTGCTTGAAAAGAGTGGCTCCTTGTGAGAACAACATTTTTGCGATTTGGCAATCGCCCACCCATAGAGTCAAATGTTTTTCGTCCCATCACAATGGTTTTACCTGTCGTTGTCCGCTTAAAATGGCGCAAATCAGCAGGCAAATGCCAAGGCAATCCGTTGTCTTTGCCGATTCCATAGTGGGCGTCTCGTGCATAAACAAACACAATCATACGGACACCTCTGCTTTAATATGCGGATGAGGATCATAATGTTTCAGTTCAAAATCGTCATAAGTAAACGCAAACAGGTCTGTTACCTCTGGATTGATGTGCATCGTTGGCAGCTGTTTTGGTTTACGCGTTAATTGAAGCTTCGTCTGTTCAATATGGTTGCTGTACAAATGGGCATCGCCAAACGTGTGGATAAATTCGCCTGGCTTTAATCCGCACACTTGGGCAATCACCATCGTTAACAGTGCATAAGACGATATATTAAAAGGAACACCAAGAAAAATATCGGCACTGCGCTGGTACAATTGGCAAGAAAGTTTTCCGTCGTTTACATAAAACTGAAACAAGCAATGGCATGGCGCAAGCGCCATTTCTTCAATCTCCGCGACATTCCACGCATTGACAATTAAGCGGCGAGAATTCGGATTCGTTTTTATTTGCTCAACCACTTCAGTAATTTGGTCGACTGTTTTGCCGTTTGCCCCTTCCCAGGAGCGCCATTGTTTTCCGTAAACAGGCCCAAGGTCGCCGTTTTCATCCGCCCATTCATTCCAAATACGAACGCCATTTTCTTGCAAATAACGGATGTTCGTGTCGCCTTTTAGAAACCAAAGCAATTCATGGATGATCGAACGCATATGCAATTTTTTCGTTGTGACAATTGGAAAACCCTTTTCTAAATCAAAGCGCATCTGGTAACCAAATACGCTAATGGTGCCAGTGCCTGTCCGATCTGATTTTGGCGAGCCGTTTTGCAAAACGTGCTCGCATAACTGCAAGTATTGTTCCATAAAAACGTCAACTCCTGTTTTCAACTCATTTACATCGATTGTTTCATTTTTAAAAGCGCGTCTTTTCCTGTCATTCCTTTGTGAATGCCTAACTCCTCACACTTGAGTGTAACAGATTCCAGCGGCGCTTCAAGCAACTGTTCAATTGTGCGAACGCCAACCGCACGTCCTGCGATAATGCCTCGTTCTTTCAGCTTTTCGTTTAACAGCTTCACGTCAAGGGCGCCACACATAATGTATCCTGTGTCGCATGTCACGGCCATAAAGTTAGTTTTCGGCAATTTGACCGTAATGGCGACAAACATTTCCTTCTCAATCGTAATTGGCTGAACATCAATCATTGGCCCCGCTCCTTTATAAGTTGTTTCACCACAACATATGAGCAGGCAAAGAAATCAGTGCCATTTTTTCAACATGTCCAGCAGAATATCGCGCAAAAATTCAGGGAGCAAATACGTTTTCTTTTTCGCCTCGGCAATTTTCGGAAACAAAAACCCAAACGTATACATATCCAATGTCGCCAGTCTGTATATGTGTTCGTCAACAATCGGTTTGCCGCAAACGAAGATTCCTTCAGGCTTGACGTCAACTCCTGTATACACCATCGTCCCGAGCACTTTCCCCCGGAAACCAAATCCTTTTAACTGCAATTGTACAATATCATCGGTTTGCGCACGCTCGATCGTTTCGATCAGCTCCGCCCCGGTCAACTCAACAATGCACGGATTAATCGGATGAGGGCAAATGCGATGAAGATCACCGTACGTGACTGGCCCTTCCGGCAAGCTTTCCAACAGCACGCCTGCATTTAGCATCCCAAGCTCAGCGCCGCACCAAGCACTCAGTTCGTCACACAGCGCTTGCGGCCCAGCCGAATGTTCGAACCATTTGACTTCCAGCTTTCGTGTAAGCACGGCCGCAGGAGCACTTAAAGCAGCTTGCGCCTTTGTTTGCAACGACTGTAGGAGCATACGCGCACCCGGATCCTCATCAAAATTCCGGGGGTCAAGCAGTTCTTCTTCTGCGGAAAGAAATTCATGGCTTCCCTCTGCAAATTCAAGCGACAATTTCCCTAAATATTGGCCATGTTTGCCCGCTTGAGCGATCAGCTTCCCACTTATGCGCTTTCCATGTGGGAGGACATGGTGTGTATGGGCACCGATAATGACATCAATTTCAGCGATTTCAGCAGCAATTTGTTCATCCCGAGGCAGCCCTAGATGGGAGAGAAGGATAAGTGCATCTGCCTTGGCAGCAACTTGTTGCGCCAACTGGCGAAGTCTATCTATAGAAAAAGCAACATCCCAACCCAACTGCTCATAGAAGTGGATCATGGAGGCAGTGTAGCCAATATAGCCGATCCGAATGCCACCTTCCATTTCATCGACCCAATAAGGCTTGACCCAGTTCGGATACGTCCCTGTTTGTTGGTCAATCAAATTGGCGGCAAGCACTTGGAATGAAGCATGCTCGTACATCTCGTGAAGCATTTGTTTGGAAAATGTCACACCTTCGTTGTTGCCAGGTACGGCAAAATCAACGCCTGCTTCATTTAAAAGCTCAATGTTTCCTTTTCCGTAAGTCGCTTCTGTAAGCGGGTTTGCCCTGTCTGCATGGTCTCCTAAATCGACATAGCGCATAAGGGGATGGCGATGCCGCTTTATATATGAGACAATCCGGGGCCATGTGGCAAAACCGCTGTGGATGTCGTTTGTATGATAAATGGTAACCGTCTTGGTCACAAAGTCGCCTCCTCTTATTTCGATCTGTTCCTGATATGTGGTGATTATAACAGGCCTTGGAGAATAAACTGCACCGCAAGCCCAATAAAGACAAGCTTCATCAACCACACGAGCAAGTTAGAGCGAATTCGTTGGTTGAGCCAAGCACCCGCCTTGCCACCAAACCACGCGCCAGGAATAAGCGCCAGCGCATAAAGCCAGTGGATGTGACCAGCCGCAAAATGGGCAGCTGAACCTGACACGGCCGAAAACAAAATAACAAGCATGGCGGTAGCGGCAGCTATTTTAGCAGGGAACCCAAACCAGACAATCATGACGGGAACCATTAACGCCCCTCCACCGACACCGAAGAGGCTCGATAAAAAGCCAACGCCAATGCTGACTAGAATGGCGGTAATAGGCGAATAGCCATAAACAAAACGATTTCCTGCTTCATCCGTGCTTTCACGAATCACTCCTTTAACAGGCGCATCTTTGCGTTTTAGCTTTCCCCGCAAAAATAAACTACCCGCAATAACGAGCATAAAAAGGCCGAAATAAAACATAAACGAATCCGTTGACAACACTTTGCTGGCGCTAGTCCCAAGAATCGCCCCAGGAACAATACCAATCAAAAAAAGAAGTGCGCTTTTCCAATCAATCGTTTTCTGTTTATGATAGGCGAGCACAGAAGAAATGCCAGTGAAAATCATAACAAATAAAGACGTGCCTGCAGCTGTTTGCGGAGAAATGACGTCGACAGCGGCAAACAAGCTACCGAGTCCAAGCAAAGCAGGCACGACGACCACACCGCCCCCAAGACCGAGCAAACTCCCAAACGCCGCTGCAGCAAAACCTACTAATACGAGCAGTACATATTCCATTAAAAAACCAGCTTTCTGTATAATCATATTTAAATATGGACACCCAAAAAGCTAGTGTCACCCTTAAACAGCACGAGGCTTAGACGCTTGCTGTTCGTGTGCTTTTAAAATAAATCCAACTGTCTTGGCGCCAGGTCCGTATATTCGATGCCCATCATCTCGATCAATGCGCGGGCGTTTTGAGCCGCATGACCACCAGAATTGTTATTAAAAATCACATAAACATGTTCACATTGTTGTCGGAGCGACTGAAGGCGCGTTTTCCATTCAGCAAGCTCCCGTTCGTTGTAATCATACAAATAGCGAACATCACGCCATTCTTGCCCTTTGCTCGGGCCATTCCAACCATGGACATTGCGTCCATGCATACGGACCAATGTCTTATGGCGGTCTGTTGGCTCGAGCACAGTTGGAATCGAGCGTGCCCCAGCTTGCGGTTCGTCACAAATGCTGTGAATCCAATTTTCCTCGCGCATCAACGCCAGCGTTTTCTCACGGTAAGCAGGCAAAAACCACGATTCATGCCTGAATTCAAGCGCGACTGGAAAATCTTTTAATTGCTCGCGCACTACACGAAGCCAAGCAACGTGTTTTTTCTGAACATCAAACCAAGGGGGAAACTGGCATAAAACCATCGCTAGTTTGCCTGCTTCCGCCATCGGTTGGATCGACTCCAAAAAAGCAGCAAACATTTCTTGTTTCGATTGAAAAGGAGAAGGCGTCTCTCCTCGCTGGTGCCCTGTTATTTCCTGATACGCTTTGACAACAAATTGAAAGGACGCCGGCGTTTCGTCTAACCACTTTCGGATCGACGATTGGGGTGGAACGGCATAAAACGAGGCATCCAACTCCACAATCGGAAAATAGCCCGCATACGTTTGCAACTTTTCTGCTGGCTTTACGCCTTCGTATAAGCTATGATGGTCACCCCAGCCGCTTAAACCTATGTAAATCACTAAAAAACGCCTCCCGCACATTTCTCTCTATTTTAACGCAATCTCTTGTAAAATGTTAGTTCCACCTATGCAAACTTACGAAACGTAGACGGACAACATAGCCATTAACATTAGAAAAGATACCACAAACGCCCAGAGAACGATTCTCTGAGCGTTTGTATGCATGAATATCGCTGGAAACCAAAAAACAGCGGCAATCCTACTCTTCCTTTTCCCTCTCGATCGCCCGTTCAAGACCAATTTGATAATTGCTTGGCAAACTGCTTTGAAAGTTGATGACATCTTGTGTAGCACTGATTTCGTTCGTCGCCTTTTCAATCGTGTTGCCGACTTCATTAAGGAGATCTTGATAAGGGCTCACCACTTCCGATTCACGCTCAGCATCAAATTCGTCCGCATGCTTCCCATACCAATTCTCTTTCGTTAATTCCAGTTCTTTAAAAGTATGTTTTGTATCGCCCATGATGATTTCCTGCCCAATTAAGCGGGCCCTGCACGCTCTTAAGCGAGCAATTTTTTCATTGGCTGCTTGGATGGCATTTTCCGTCTCCCGAATTCGATTTCGATAAAATTCAACCGACATGTGTCTTCCTCCTATCGACTATCTGCTTTCACTTGCACATCTAAATGTGGCGCACGTTTGAGCAGCTCCTGCTTAAATTCTCCCATCCGCTCAGGCGAGATTTTCACCTCTCCCTTTGGCCCATTATGCTTGATCGTGAATCCTTGAGAAGAACCAACGATTCGCTCTTTTCCAGAAAAAGGACTGCCCATCGGTTCAAGCGCTGTCATGCTTTCATAAGAGTAAAAACGGCTAATTAAACCAGCTTGAACAAACAAACCCTCTTCTTTCAACTCATATGTAATAAACACCATCCCGCCAACAAAATAAATCATTCCAATCATAAATAAAAGGCCAAAAAACAATAAACGCCCAATGGAGTCTTCGACCATGAACACAATCGCCATAATAGCAGTCAACCCCGCAACCAACGCACTGTAACCAAATACAACCTTCTTATCTCTTGATGTTTTGTATATGTTCATAAAACACCCCTCCTTTATTTGGCAGCGTGGAAGACTGTCCGTTCAAGGAATTCGTTACACACTTCTTTCCATTTAGAAAAAGAGGTTTTTTGAATGATCACATCTTCGTTTGAATGAACATCTTTGTATCTTACAAACCAAACCCCATCCCGTGCAGGCATATGGAACAACAGGCCATTTAAATTTGTTTCTGTTTGCTACCATTTTTAGATCATGTGGGGGATGTTGACTAAAATAGCGAGTACCACAAGTATCCCTATTCCTTCTAATAGGAAAACGAACCTGCCCTTTATGCCTCCAAACCTTTCGATTGCAATCTGAAATAAAAGTACAGCAAGCCCAAAGTAAGCATAATAAAATGCATTCATTATTTTATCGTATATATCTCTTGGCGTTTCTTCATACAACTTATTAACTAAAACAACAAAAGGCGTGTTTTTACCTAGAATGAGATGCAGCATAGCTATAATCAACTGAAAAGCGAGGGCTAGCCCTATTATATAACTGATAACATTTGCCAACTTTATTCCTCCCACCTCAGTTTCTAAAATTAATGGTCAAAACTGTAGGATTTATCTCTAAATAACATTTAGAAATAACTCTCGCTTATTTGTCTAGCTAAAGAAAGAAGGACCAACGCTATCATGATGAATAAAAGCCATTGAAAAGCGTAAACTACTTTTCCCTTTATTCCCTTTTAATATAATGAGAAATAGCTAACCCATAATTTTCTATATAGAAAACGTTTATACAATCTTTTGGCTGATGTTCATAAAAATTTTCTACAAAACGAGCATATGGGGTGTTTCTTCCAAACATGAGAAACATAAATGCTGTTACATATTGAAAGGCAAGACATATGGATAATAAAAACAGAACAGTAGCGTAAAGGATCATTAATTTTTCTCCTTTCCCGATTTCTGACTATCACCCAATCGATAGTAGCACCTACAAAAGCTCTCCTCTATTGGCGAATGTCACTCCAATGGATGCGCTAACTATTTCCCAGTCCCTCCAAAAAACGCCCCTATCAAAACTGTAAACACCTTTAAATGAGTTTTGTTTTCATTAGATTGTTACAAGGCTTTTTGGGCCGATCTGCTGGATATCCGTGTTCTTTTCGGTATTTTTTCCGTTCTTCTGTAAAATCCCACCACTTTTTGTTTGAATGGGGCTTTTCTGCAAAGTGGACGACTAGTCTAAGTTGATCTTCGACACAAGGGTCAACCCAGCAGCCACAATGTTGTTCCAACAAATCGGTTAACTCACTGCCACTTTTCCCCTTCACATCATTAAGATGCAAGAAACCAAGATGGACTAAGTTCTCTGCTAAGACAGGACCGATTGACGGCAAACGTTGAAATTGTGCGCTGGCCACCATTTGTTGGGCTTCTTCTACTGTTATCTCTAATATGTCAGCTAAATCGATAGGATTTATCGTATGTATAGTAGACATGCTTATTTTACTTTTTCTTAATTTTTTCTTCTGTTCGTCTGTAAGTCCAAGTTTAGCAGACACAATGAACCCTCCCAATTTTTGTGATTTACGAACTTGTGGCGTTAAAGGAAATTTGGATATTCTTTGATTCTCCTTTTTCTTTTTCACCCCTTCTACACATTGTTAGACACATCGATCTCCCTCGGTTAAACCGATCTCAACAACACTTGCTAAATGCGACTTGTTAGCAATTAAAAAGAAATCGATTCATTTCTTCTACCTTATAATAAAACGGAGTGCAAAATGGTTGCTTCGCATCTATTGACTCATTATTTTTAGTATCTCTAACGAAATTTAGTAATTGGAAAGGATGAGGCCAATGCGAAAGATTACCTTGTCAATGGTTATGTCTTTGGATGGATTTGTTGCTGGGAAAGAAGGAGATTGTTCGTGGCATGTAATGGATGAGGAAATGCACGATTTTATGGATCGCTTTTTGGATACTGTGGATACGTTATTGTATGGACGGATTGCCTACGAGAAAATGCTCCAGTATTGGCCTTCGGCTGAATTTGAGCAAACGAGCACAGAAAAAAACCGGTTATTTGCTAGGAAAATGAATCAGATGAACAAAGTTGTTTTTTCTCGCACGCTAGAAAAGGCTGAGTGGAATGCGAGAGTGGTAAAGGGAAATGTGCCTTTGGAAGCGGAAAAACTAAAGCTTCAGCCTGGTAAAAATATTGCCCTCTTTGCCGGTGCACACATTGCGCAAACTTTTATCAAACATGACTTAATTGATGAGTACCGCCTCATCGTCAATCCTGTCTGTATTGGAAAGGGACAACGGTTATTTAACAATACTACGAAAAAGCTTACATTAGTCGAATCAAAAGCGTTTCAATGCGGGAACGTGCTGTTGGTTTACCGATAAAGCGATTGGTTCGTTTCTAAAGCCTTGTCTGCGGGCTCTAGACGCTTCAAGGAACTGCAGTTGACCGCCGCCTTGCATAGCTGGAACATCCCTAAAAGAAAAGAGAGAGGCTATCCATCCATCTCTCTTTCAACTCGCTAATCTTGTAAGATTTCTTTAATTGTGAAATGAGCATTTTGACGAACGTCATCGACTTCGGAATTATACGTAATTAACGCTTTCCATAAAGCCCACCCTTTCCCGCGATTCCACGTATCTGCATCAAGACCCATTTCCTCTTTAAATATGTTTCGGCTGTCTTTGTCAAAAAATGTCCATGCCATCACTAAATCGCATGCAGGGTCGCCTACACCTGAACTGCCGAAATCAATGACACCAGCCAGTTTTCGGTTTTTGACTAATAAATTCCCTGGAGCTACGTCTCCATGCACCCACACTGACGGTTTGCTCCATTTTGAGCTTAATGCTTCTTTAAAAATTTGTGCACATGTTTTCCCATCGATTTGCTCGCCTAACGTTGCCATTGCCCTTTCTGTTTCACGTTTATAAACTGCTAAATCTCCGCCACGGAAAAAGTTATGTTTGCCTGCTAATGGGCCATTTTTACAGTCAATCGATTGCAGTTTTTTTAAGAAAGCAGCTAAATCAACGGCTAATTGTTGTAAATCAGTGTTGCTTCTGTCCAGAGTTTGGCCTTCAATCCATCGATTGACAGACCAAGAATACGGGTACAAACGAGAAGGCTTCCCTTTCGCAATTGGTACTGTTATTGGCAAGTCAAAATGAGGGGCAAGCATAGGCAACCATTTTGCCTCTTTCTCAACTTGAGGCGCGTATGCCTCATGACTAGGCAAGCGTATACTCATCGTATCGCCAAGGCGAAAAGTCCGATTGTCATGACCGCTTTTTTGCACATGTTTAATCTCTAGGTTTGACCACTCTGGAAACTGTTCATCGATTAATTTTCTCGCCAATTCAATCGTCGGTTCCATAAGCCCTCCATTTTATAACAAATTTTATTTCAGAAGCCATAAGCCTATCTGCTTGTCTTGTATTTTTCATACGACCACCCCTAATTTGTCTTTCACCTAGATTCGCTTTACATCGATGACGTTCCTGCCACTACCCAAAGCCCTGTTCTTCTGTTTAGCTCTGTTTTCGTTTAACGATCAAAAACGCGCCTTGCCTCTTTTAGAAAGGCTTGCACTGCTGGAGACGTTTTGCTGCTATTAAACGCTAAAGAAATATCACGTACATTTTTGACCGTTAGATCCCTATACTTTAGTTGACTATGAGTTTTTAGGAATAATTTTGAGCCAATCGTGATACCAAGCCCTTCTTTCACTAAGTTTGCAATTGTTGTGCAATCTTGCACTTCAAAACAAATATTGGGCTCTGTATGAGCATCTTTAAATATTTCGAATATATATGGCGCATACATGCCTTTTGGCATAATGAATGGTTCATTGGCAATATCCTTAATCGTTACAGACTCGTACTTATTTAAAAAATGCCGCTCAGAAAAAGCAACGACAATGTCATCCTTAACGAGCGGCAGCGTTTCATACGCTGTTGTCTCATTAGTCTCTATAATAAACCCGACATCAACGACCCCTGATTCTAACCAATCGTTTATTTCTTCATAAGTGCCTTCAAAAAGTACAAATTCGATATTCGGATACTTTCTCTGAAATTGAGCTAGTATCTTCGGTAGTAAACAAGCCGATGCGCTATAAAAAATGCCAAGGCGGACTGTGCCTTTCTCTATGTTAGAGGCAAAAGCAATTTCTTGATTTATTTTTTCAATCCGACTTACTATTTCCCTCATGTGAATAACCGTTTTCTGGCCTATTTCCGTAAGGCGCAACCCTTTTTTCTTGTCTCTAATTAATAACGATACACCCCATTCTGATTCAAGACTTGACACCGCATGACTAACAGCAGGTTGAGTCATGTTTAATTTTTTTGCTGCTTTCGTAAAACTCCCTAAATCGACGACAGTCGTGAAAACTTCAAATCTAGAAATGGTCATAAGTATTTGTTCATCTCCTTAATAAAAATTTAGCATTTTATTTATGAACAAACAACATATAAACTGGAACACATAATGGAAGTAAGGGAGAGTGCATATGAACAGATTATTAACATATTTGCTAGCTCTTGGTGCATTTCTAACAGGCACTGCTGAGTTTATCGTATCAGGTATATTGGAAATCATCGCCGCCGATTTTGGCGTTTCCATTTCAGCGGCTGGGCAATTATTAACTTTTTACTCGCTAGCATACGCCTTTGGGGCGCTTGTTTTAGTCTTAGCAACCGCCAAGTACAACCGAAAAAACATGCTTTTGCTTTCGCTCGCTCTCTTTTTCGTATCAAATTTAATCGCCTTTTTGAGTGTTAATTATTGGATGCTGCTAATGGCACGGATGATGATGGCTATGAGTGGCGGACTTTATATTGTCATTGCTACTCATTATGCTTCAAGCCTAGCAGTCCCAGAAAAACGAGGGAATGCAATGGCGATCGTACTCACTGGATTTACATTATCTTTGGTTGTTGGTGTCCCTATCGGCACGTTTGCGTCTGCGTATGTAGACTGGCGTTACACATACTTATTTTTAGCCTTTATCACATTGATTACACTTATCTTTTTAATGCGCCTTATCCCTTCTAAAGAAGGAAACCCAGGCACACCCCTTAAACAGCAACTGCGCATTCTAAGTGATAAACGGTTACTTACTGGTTTGACCGTAACGATTCTCTGGATTTTAGGGTACACACTATTATTTGCCTATATTGCCCCGTTCTTGAGCAAAACGGCTCATTTTTCTATTGAACAAATCAGTAGTGCGCTATTTCTCCTTGGTTTATTCGCCTTAATAGGATCACGTGTTGGCGGATTTGCTGTTGATCGGTGGGGACCCAAAAAAACAATAAGCATCAGTTTAATGGTTCATACGCTTGCCTTAATAAGCATGTTTTTCGCCGTAAACAGGCCAAATATACTATTATTAACGATCATGATATGGGGGGCAGCGACCTGGACTACGACACCTGCAAACCAATATTATTTAACGTCGTTAAAACCACGTTCTTCCGAGATCGTATTAAGCTTTCATACCGCTTTGATGAACATCGGTATGACGTTAGGGGCTGCCTTTGGCGGTTCGGTTATTGCTTCTTTCCCAATAACTTATTTAACCTTGATCGCGTCTTTGTTTGTTTTTTTGGCTTTCATCACAGCTACGATCTCATTCCGCTTACATCATCAGGAACGAAGTCGTTTACGTTCCGGACAAGATAGATAGCTGCAAGATAATCAATAGATACAACTGTCTTCCAATCGTTCTATTGTGGGTTTGTAATGCTCACAAACGAAAAGCCTGCCAAGCGCTTTACAGCGTTTAGCAGGCTGTGCATTTCATTACTCCAATGCTTTTACCACTTGTTCGAGCCCGTACGATTGCCCAATTGGCCCATAGCCAAGGGCAAGTTCGCCATTCATTTCATACACTTGGCCTTTTTCTACCGCTTGCAGGCTGTTCCATACATTCGTCTCTTCCCATTCACTAATGATTGAAGAAGAGGAGTCGCTGTCTCCTTGAAAATAGCCAATGAAAAGATGGTCGGGGTTTAATTCGCTTATCCCTTCAAGAGAGATTTCTGCCCCTTCTTTCATGATTGGTGCATCTGCAACAGGCAGCCCCAACTGGTCATAGTACAATGGCAAATAGTTCGTACCTTGCAGCCAAGCTGTTGCTTCTCGTGCTTGCAAAAAAGCCACTTCGCCTTCTGTATTTACTAATTTTTCGCGCCCTTCCGCGACTTTTTCTTCAAAAGAACGAATAAATGATTCAGCGGCATCTTCCTGGCCAAGAATCTCGCCAAACAAAGACACAAGCGCAGGCCAATCTCCCCACACGTTGACTTCTTCCTCATCCACGACAAAAACAGGCGCAATTTGCTGCAATTGGTCGATATTCTCATTTACTTGGTTCCCTGCAATAATGAGGTCTGGTTCATAGGCAAGCAACGCTTCCAAATTGACTTGCTGATTTTCGCCAACTACTTCCAGCTCGTCGAACGATTCTACATAAGGCTCGTACACTTCCGTTTTTAATACAGATTGTTCTTCTGAGAAAGGCAGCACCACCGCAGCGGAAGGCGTGTCAAAAAGCAAAAAAGAATCGACAAATCCCCAATGGGCAATTGCTACTTTTTGCGGCGCTTTTTCAAGTGTAAAGTCTCCGTTTGCATCTTCCAATGTTCGCGGAAACGCGCTTGAGACAGTGGGCTCACTGCTTTTTTCTGTATCGTCATTGGCATCGTTATCAACATTACCTGCACAAGCTCCTAGAAGCACTAGCGGCAAAAGGCTTAAAGCAAGTGATTTAAGTGAATGGTGCATAAAGTACGTTCCTTTCGTTCTTATCTATTAATAGTGATAATCATTATCATTTAAAATGATAACAAGGAATGACTTTATGTAAAATAGACAGTTTCCTGTTTTACAGATGGATTATTTCTTCATTTCCAGGCGAACGTAGCTTGGAGCGACTCCAAACTGCTTTTTAAACAACCTGCTAAAATAATAGGGATCCTGATACCCGACGCTGCGGGCAACCGCACTGACAGTAAACGCCCCTGTCATTAGTAGTTGGTGGGCTCGCTTCATACGGCAATGGATCACATAGTCAATCGGACCAACTCCTGTGCATTTACGGAAAGCGGCAGAAAAATATTTAGGCGCCATATTGTAACGGGCAGCCAATTGCCGTAATGTTAACGGTTCATGGTAATGGGCATGGATATAACGGATTGTCTCTTCCATCGCTTCGCTGTTTTTAGGCTTCTGCTGCAACTGTGCTAATCGAAGGACATTTGCAAGCAATTGGTAGAACAGCGCTTTTTTTTGCAGTGCCGCTATCTCCCCTGGCGCCGCATCAGCTTGCAAAAGCTCATCAATCATTTGCAACACACTCGGTTCAAATAGGTACTCCAGTTGGTGGGCTTTTTGAAACAAAGTTGCCTCTGGCAAGCGTCTGTCTGGCAAAAAGTGAACAAGCGCGTATTCACAGCCCGTTTCACCGACTTCTAACTCTAAACGCATTTGATAACCACCGATGATTGCTTTCCCTTGGCTGACTTCGATTGAATTAGAACCGTTAAATGTAAAACGTGCGCTACCTCGAAGCCCAAGAATAAGCCCGCCATAAGCCGTTGGCTGGTCAACATGGCCACGATAAAGGCGATTGGCTTCAAGCCTGCTCTTATATACTCCATAAACATGGATAGGTGTGTACGCAAAAGCTTTTGCCAACTGGTTATACCGTTCCATGCAAACACCTCTTTTCTTGCTTTATGCTCCTTAGCGTAATTGTTTGCCGCTGCTCTGTCCATAGCAATAACTGGATGATATTTTCCTTGAAAGTCGCCTGGGTCGTTACAGCGATTTAGGCCTAGCGGTCAAAAAAAGGAGAGTGATCATCACTCTCCTTTTTTTGATCATTTATCGCTGCCTACGATCGAATCAATTGCATTTAATTCTTCTGGGCTAAACGATAAATTGTTCAATGCAGCTACATTTTCTTCGATTTGTTCGATGGAACTCGCCCCGATTAAAGCAGACGTGACACGGCCATCTCTTAATACCCATGCTAAAGCAAACTGGGCCATTGTTTGCCCGCGGTTTTCGGCAATTTTATGAAGCTCTTTTACTTTCCCTACCTGCTCCTCGGTCACATTTGCTTTAAACCATTCGTTTTTAGCCGCTCTGGAGCCTTCTGGAATGGCGCGTAAGTATTTCGAAGTTAAGAGACCCATCGCCAGCGGCGCAAAAGCGACAGTGCCAATTCCTTCTTCAGCGAGGACGTCTTGCAGCCCTCCCTCAATCCAACGGTTCAACATCGAATACGAAGGCTGGTTAACGACACAAGGCGTGCCTAACTGTTTTAAAATTGTGGCCGCCTGTTTTGTTTCTTTAGGCCCGTAATTCGATAAGCCAATATAGAGCGCCTTCCCTTGGCGGACAATGGCGTCGAGTGCAGCCATTGTCTCTTCCAGCGGCGTGTTTGGATCATAGCGATGATGATAGAAAATATCGACATAATCAACTTTTAGCCGTTTTAGGCTTTGGTCAAGGCTAGCGATGAGATACTTTCTTGAACCGCCATCCCCGTATGGGCCAGGCCACATGTCGTAGCCTGCTTTCGTCGAAATAATGAGTTCATCCCGATAGCGATTTAGTTCGCTGTTTAGTATCGTGCCCATTGCTGTTTCGGCAGAACCAGGAGGAGGGCCATAATTGTTGGCCAAGTCAAAATGAGTAATCCCTAAATCAAACGCACGAAAAATTTTTTCTTTTACTTTAGCCTGGCTCGTGTCGGCGCCAAAGTTTTGCCACAATCCCAATGAAATAGCTGGAAGCTTCAAGCCGCTTTTTCCGCATTGGTTGTATATCATATCATCATAACGTGAAGACGTTGCTGTATACATAGAGCAGGACACTCCTTTTTGTTATACTTTAGCATGGCTTGGGCACGGCGTATATGGCTATGTGATGCATGATGGCATTTTCGTAAGCGCTTTACTCATTCATCGTTTACAGTTATGGCTTTTGCGCAGAAATAATTAAGAACATTGGCCTTCTCCATTCATCTTTCATTTCCTGGCTAAGGGCAGACTTGTCCTCAGAAGGAGTGGGCTCTTTAACAGCGTTGATTCGAAAACCAGCCTCTATCAAATCATTGATATAGGTAGAAAGTGTATGATGGTACTTAATCACATGTTCAGCTAAAAAAGACGTTTCCCTCATTCCTTCTAATTGGTAATGGTCAACAGGCCAATGCTGGCGGTTCCCTTGGTGATCGTAACACCAATCTTGTTGGTGGCGAGAAGTAAAAATCGGGTGTTCTACTGAAAAGACGAATGTCCCCTCGGCTTTTAGCCAATCGTAAACGTTCTTGCAAATTGGCCTAAAGGACTTGATATAGTGGAAAGCGAGCGAACTGATGACGACATCGAACTGTGCCCTTGGGAAATCGATGTCTTCGATCGCCATGTTTAAATAAGAAATGAACGGGTCATTTGTTGTTTCACGTGCTTTTTCCAGCATGTTTTCTGATAAATCAACGCCTACTACAGAGCGTGCCTGTTGTTCCCTGGCATAGCGGCAATGCCAGCCAAAACCGCAGCCTAAGTCAAGCACTGCTTTCCCCCGCATATCAGGTAATAGTGCCTTTAGCACATGCCATTCCCCTGCACCGGCAAGCCCTTTTACAGAGCGAGGCATTTTTTCATAAGCGGCAAAGAACGCCTTATCGTCATACTTATTCTGCTTCATTCGTCCGTCTCCTCTTCCTTCCTAGCCAGCGCCATTGTTTGATTTTGAGCAACTGCACGCAGCACTTCCCTTTATTATAAATCAACCTTGTTGCACTGCAAAAAAGCGACTTGAGCTTAAAACTCAAGTCGCTTGTAGTAGCTAAAGCTGTTCTCCATTAGTGGCAATAACATTTTGGTACCAGCTAAAGCTTTTCTTTTTATAACGTTTATTCGATCCTTTTCCATTGCTGTCGCGATCGACATAAATGAACCCATACCGCTTTTTTAGTTCCGCTGTTGAGGCGCTTACTAAATCAATTGGCCCCCAGGAAGTATAGCCGATCAAGTCCACGCCGTCGGCAATAGCGAGCTTCATTTGTTTAATGTGCGCGCGCAAATAGTCAATCCGGTAGTCATCCTGAATCGAGCCGTCTTCCTCGATTTGATCAACGGCGCCAAGGCCGTTTTCGACAATAAATAGAGGCTTTTGGTAGCGATCATATAGTTGGTTGCACACCGTGCGCAAACCAATTGGATCAATTTGCCATCCCCACTCGGATGCCTCCAAGTAAGGATTCTTCACACCGGCAAAGAGATTGCCAGCCGTTTGCATCTTTAGATGCTCTGGATCTGTGCTTGCTACAAAAGACATGTAGTAACTAAAGCCAATATAATCAACCGTATGTTCACGGAGGAGGTCAAGATCGCCAGCTTCCATCTCAATGTCAATGCCTTTTTCCTTAAAATAGGCTTTTATATAAGAAGGATAGTAGCCACGTGATTGGACATCAGAGAAGAACAACGTTTTTCGATCTTGCTCTAGCGCAGCAAACATGTCTTCTGGCTTCGACGTATACGGATATGTCACCATTGACGCGATCATACAGCCAATTTGCAAAGATGGATCTAATGCATGGCCTGCTTTAACAGCGAGGCTACTCGCCACAAACTGATGGTGTGCAGCTTGGTAAATCGCTTGCTCCTTGTTTTGACCAGCTTCGAATAAAAGCCCTCCGCCTGTAAAAGGCGCATGAAGGAGCACATTGATTTCATTGAATGTCATCCAATATTTGACTTTATGATGGTACCGTTCTAATATCGTTTTCGCAAACCGCTCATAAAAATGAACAACTTGCCTGTTTTTCCAACCGCCATAGTTTTTCACAAGACCGAGTGGCATTTCATAGTGTGAAATCGTTATGACAGGTTCAATGTTGTACTTTAATAGCTCATCAATGACTTGGTCGTAGAAGGCCAAGCCTTTTTCGTTCGGCGTTGCTTCGTCTCCATTAGGGAAAATGCGCGTCCAAGCAACGGAGAAGCGGAACGCTTTAAATCCCATTTCTGCAAATAAGGCAATATCTTCTTTATAGGTGTGGTAAAAATCAATTGCTTCATGGTAGAGATTAAATTCTTTCATCGAGAAATCCGGTTCGTTCATAATTCCATTTGGCGAAACATCGGCTGTAGACAACCCTTTTCCGTCCTCTTGATAAGCTCCTTCTAATTGGTTAGCGGCTACTGCACCACCCCATAAAAACCCTTCTGGAAATGTTGCTTTTGTCACCTGTGGTCACCTCGTATGATTTAATCGTTTACCGAAAAATGTCTTATTTAAGCTCTTGTCCGTTCGATTTGATGACCGTTTTATACCAATCGAAGCTTTTCTTTTTCATTCGTTTCAACGTTCCATTGCCTTCATTGTCGCGATCGACATAAATATAGCCGTAACGCTTTTTCATTTCTCCTGTGGAAGCACTAACGATGTCTATCGGCCCCCAGCTCGTGTAACCCATGATTTCCACCCCGTCTTCAATCGCTTCGCCCATTGCCTCAATATGCTGGCGCAAGTAATCAATCCGATAGTCATCATTGATTTCTCCATTTGCGGATACTTCGTCAACAGCTCCTAAGCCATTTTCGACAACAAACAGAGGCTTTTGGTAGCGGTCATAAAGCTGATTGGCCGTTATGCGGAAGCCTTTTGGATCAATCGTCCAGCCCCACTCCGATTTCTCCAAATAAGGGTTTTCCACCGAACCGAATACGTTGCCGCTCGTTTGGTTTTTCAACACGTCAGGATCGGTGCTTGTCGCCCGGCTCGCATAATAGCTAAAGCCAATATAATCGACTGTATTTGCTTGCAGAAGCGCCAAGTCTCCTTCTTCCATTTCTACAGTGATGTTGTTTTCTTTAAAGAAACGTTTCGCATATCCCGGATAAGCCCCTCTTGATTGGACGTCGATAAAGAAGAACGATTCACGGTCTTTTTCCATCGCATCAAACACATCATCAGGATGACATGTATAAGCGTAAGTCGCCCCTGCAGCAAGCATGCAGCCAATTTTTGCATCAGGGATCAGCTCATGGCAGGCTTTGACGGCTAGTGCGCTAGCGACGAGTTGGTGGTGGGCCGCCTGGTATTTAATTTGTGTTTCGTCGTCCCCTTTTTCAAATACAAGGCCAGCGCCAACATAAGGCAAATGGAGAAGCATATTGATTTCATTAAACGTCATCCAGTATTTTACTTTATGTTTATAGCGCTCTAAAATCGTTCTTGCATATGTTTCAAAAAAAGTGACGAGCTTGCGATTTCGCCAACTTTTGTACTTCTTGACCAAGTTGATCGGCACATCAAAATGGGCCATTGTCACAACAGGCTCAATCCCGTGTTTTCGTAATTCGTCAAATAGCTCATCGTAAAATGCTAAGCCAGCTTCATTGGGCGTTTCGTCATCTCCATTTGGAAAGATGCGCGACCAAGCGATCGATACGCGCAACGCCTTAAAACCCATCTCAGCAAACAAAGCAATATCTTCTTTATAGCGATGATAAAAATCAATTGCCTCGTGTGAAGGATAGTAGAACTGTTCATCAGGTTCAAAACGGCTCAACTTCCCTAACATGATCTCCCAACGCTTTTCGCCAGTCGGCAATAAATCAACGGTTGTCAGCCCTTTTCCTCCTTCTAAGTAGGCCCCTTCTGCTTGGTTAGCGGCAATCGCGCCACCCCATAGAAACGATTCTGGAAATGTGTTCATGTAAATTTTCTCCTTCCATTCTTTACGAGCTAGAAGGAAGACAATCTTTGAAACCTTCTAGCTCCTGTGTAAAAGCTTATTTTTTTTCTAATGTGAGGAAATGGTCTCCTACTTGGACATTGGTCTCTTCAGTCGTTATAACCGTGTAGTGCTCGTGGTTGGTTACAACAATTGGTGTATCGAGCATAAATCCTGCTTGTTGAATTTTATCAATATCAAACTCCATTAACAATTGGCCTTTCTCAACGCGCTCTCCTTGTTTCACATGGGACGAGAAGTACTGTCCTTGTAACTGAACCGTATCCATTCCAACATGGATTAATAGTTCAGCCCCTTTATCAGTCGTCATCCCAATCGCATGATTCGTTGGAAAGAGAGCAGTAACCGTTCCATTTGCAGGTGCAAATACTTTCCCTTCTGTCGGCAGAATAGCGATCCCTTTGCCAAGTGCAGACGATGCGAATGCTTCATCTTTAATACGTTCTAGTGGTATAGCCTTTCCCTTTAATGGGCTAGCAAGGGTTTCCGCTTCTACTTCCTTGGCAACCGTTTTCTCTACAGTAGCATCTGGAGAGGCAGATTCAGTATTAGCGCCACGTTCAACCGGTGTTTCCTCTTTATTAATGCCAGCAAACAAATACGTCAGGATAAAACCAATTCCGAACGCGACAGGCATAGAAATAATCGCTCCCCAAAAGCCAGTGTCAATCCCTTCTGGCCCAATGAAAGCGGGGATTTGGAAAATACCTAGCCCACCAATCATATAGCCGGCGCCGCCAAAGAAGCCAATAATTGCACCGCCGATGCCTGCTCCTACTAAACTAAAGATAAACGGCTTTTTCTTCGGTAGTGTGATCCCATAAATAGCAGGCTCTGTTACACCAAAGATTCCCGAGATAAAGGCAGGAATACTTAATGATTTAAGTTTTTGGTTGTTTGTTCTGATCCAAACAGCAAGAACAGCGCCGATTTGAGCAAAGGAAGCGGCAAAAATCATCGCTAATATAGGGTCAGAGCCTGTTGATACGAGATTATTAATCGCGATCGGGATAAGCCCCCAGTGCAATCCAAAAATGACGATCACTTGCCAGAAAGCGCCTAGCACCAATCCCGCGATGGTCGGACTTAATTCATAAACGAAAATGGTTCCTTGGCCTAATAGCTGGCTAGCCCAAGTCGCAATTGGCCCAATGATTATAAACGTCAACGGGACAACGACCAAAAGTGTAAAAAATGGAACTAAAAATGTTTTAACGACATCTGGAATCACTTTTCTAAAGAAGCGTTCTACTTTTGAGGCAAAAAATGCCGCAAGGATAATCGGGACAACGGATGTTGCATAACTCATTAGAATAACAGGAATTCCTAAAAAGGTAATATAAACAGGAGACTCAAAAATCGTTCCTGCAAATAATACATAAAGTGGATCTCCTTCCATTAAGCTTTCAACAGCAGGGTAAACGAGGGAAGCGCCAATCGCAATTCCGATAAAGGGCGTCCCGCCAAACTTTTTAATGGCCGTATAGCCAAGAAAAATGGGGAAGAAATGAAACAACGAATCGCCGACAATGTTTAGTATTTGATACGTGCCATCGGCTTCCTCTAACCATCCTACTGCCAGAAATAGCGCGTTGAAGCCTTTGATCATCCCTGTTGCCGCTAAAACGCCAAGGATGGGTGTGAAGATGCTGGCAATAACGTCTATAAAGCGATTAAACAAGTTCCCACTTTTTTCTTGTTCATCATCATCCACTTGTCCGACGTTTGCGAAGCCGCCGACTTCTACGACAGCTTTATAAACGTCGGGAACATGGTTGCCGATAACCACTTGGTATTGGCCGCCACTTTGCATGACGGTCACAACGCCGTCCATGTTTTTTAACGCTTCCGTTTGTGCTTTGCCCTCATCTTTTAACTTAAAGCGCAAGCGCGTAATACAATGAACGACATTGTTTACATTTTCTTTGCCGCCAACTTTTTCAATAATATCCTTTGCTAACTGCTCGTACTTCATATGAACCAGCTCTTTTCATTTTGTACTTGGTAACTAAAAAAACCTGAACCAATTTGCATCATAGTGTTTGCAAATTAGGTCAGGTTATGCCCACTGAAGGTAACATTCCATCCATTCATATTCTCATTGATTCAATTCGTCTGGTCTTGCAAATGCCGTTTCGTTACCCTTTGTATATGAAGGGTTAAATACATTTCTTCATCTTTAGAAATAGACCAATTATAGCTTTTAACCAAATAGATCTTGATTTTTTGACTGCATTGAAACGACTCAGGGTATTTACTCTTTAGTTGTTCGTATAAGAAATTGTCTTCACTATCTGTCATTCTTTCTTTGCGAATAAAGCGAATCGCAAAAAAGCGAAGATGGGTTAAAAAACGCTCATAATTAATCGACGTTTCATCTAATTCCATTTTAAAGTGATATTTCACGATGTTTAGCACATTGTTGACTAATTCCGTCACTTGAACGGCTGTCGCCAAATTTCCTCCTGACAACTCGCTGTTGACAAGGTGGAGCGCAATCGAAGCCGCTTCATCTTCGGGGAACCGGACGCCCGTTTGTTCTTCAATGATGTCTAGGCATTTTAGCGCAACTTGATACTCTTGTTTGTAGTACTTACGAATTTCCCATACTAAAGGATTTTTCACATGCACATTTTCTTTATGTCTTTTAATTGCAAAACTAATGTGGTCCGTCAAGGCTACATACAAATAGTCATCAAGTTTATATGGCAATTGTGATTTCGCATAATCTAAAATCTTAGAGGCAATGTTTAAATACAGTTCCGACGTATCTCGTAATAATTTCGCTAACTTATCCGACACACCCCTTTTTTCCAAAACAAATGTTTTTTCGATTTTTGCTGTATCAATTGTTTCACCGGCCTTTTTTTGAAAAGCCAAGCCCCTGCCCATTACGACCATTTCTTGATCCCATTCATTCTTTGCTAGGACAACATTGTTATTAAATACTTTCTTAATTTGCATGATTCACTCGCCTTTATTTCTGACATAAAGAGTTCTCTAGTAGGGAATGGTAAGAACGAAAATAAAAAAACCCAACTTTGCACATAGAATCCCCTCAACAGAAATTCTCATACAAACTTAGGTTTTGCCTGCTAAACAGTAACAATCCATCGTTATGAAATTAAATGAAATCGCTTACTATTACTTTTATCACACTTATTTGGTCCTGTCAAGGGAACAAAAGAAAAAATCGGAGATAACACCGATTTCCTTACATACACTCATAATGCCCTTGCTCGCTTTTGACTTTATACCGCCCCGACATCAGCCCCAAGTTTTCCGCATGCCCGTCCAGTCTTGCATTTCATTGTCATCCTCACTTTCACCTCTCTCTATTTCTATTAAGTTTCTGGTTGAATGAAATACAATAAAAATTTTTTAAAAAAAGTGTGTACATTTTCATTTTTGCCCTGTATACTGTACTACAACAGAAACAGTTAATATAAACTGTTCTATAAAAAGGAGGTTAGAACAAATGAACGTGAAAAATCCGATTGAATTTTACAGAACACTTCCGAAAAAAACGTGTCCTGAATGCGGTGAAGAGATGGAAGAGCAAGCTAAATCTTACTTCATGGAATGCGAGCGCTGTCTTGCTAAAAAAGGTGAGTAGCTAAAACTGTTTTATAACAAAACATTTTTATAGGAGGTGAATGCAACAGAAGAGAAGGACATTCACTGTGCAGCTGATTTTGGATGATCAAAACTTATAATGGGGGAATGTGTGATGCTAAATGAAAAACAACTCGCGGAAAGCTGGGAGCATGAAGAACGTTGGAAAGGAATCACAAGACCGTATGAAGCAGCTGATGTCTTACGCCTGAGGGGCACGCTCGAAATTGAATATACGATTGCAAGGTACGGCGCCGAAAAGCTGTGGAAGCTTCTCCATACAGAGGATTTCGTCCCGGCTCTGGGCGCTTTAACTGGAAACCAAGCCATGCAGCAAGTAAAAGCCGGATTGAAAGCAATTTATTTAAGTGGCTGGCAGGTAGCGGCTGATGCCAATTTGTCAGGGAGCATGTATCCTGACCAAAGCCTTTATCCGGCAAACAGCGTGCCAGAAGTCGTCAAAAAAATCAATCGCACATTGCAACGCGCAGATCAAATTCACCATATGGAAGGAAAAGAAGACATCGATTGGTTTGCGCCAATTGTGGCCGATGCGGAAGCAGGCTTCGGCGGACAGCTAAATGTGTTCGAGCTAATGAAAAGCATGATTGAAGCTGGTGCCGCAGGGGTTCACTTTGAAGATCAGCTGTCTTCTGAGAAAAAGTGCGGGCATTTGGGCGGAAAAGTGCTGCTCCCGACGCAAACGGCAGTGCGTAATTTAATTGCCGCTCGCCTCGCTGCAGACGTGATGGGAGTCCCGACCATTCTTATTGCCCGTACGGATGCGAATGCGGCTGACCTGATTACAAGCGATGTCGATTCATATGATGCCCCGTTTTTAACGGGAGAACGAACAGCGGAAGGGTTCTTCAAAACAAAATCTGGTCTTGATCAGGCGATTGCGAGAGGCTTAGCGTATGCGCCGTATGCTGATTTAATCTGGTGTGAAACGTCTGAGCCGAATATTGAAGAAGCACGCCGATTCGCACAAGCGATCCATGAGAAATACCCAGGCAAGCTGCTCGCCTACAATTGCTCCCCTTCGTTCAACTGGAAGGCCAAACTGGATGACCACACCATTTTGAACTTCCAGAAACAACTCGGTGAAATGGGCTATAAATTTCAATTTGTCACACTGGCGGGCTTCCACGCCTTAAACCACGGCATGTTTGAATTATCCCGCCACTATAAGGACCGCGGAATGGCGGCATATTCTGATCTCCAGCAGGCCGAGTTTGCCAGCGAAGTCCACGGCTATACGGCAACAAGGCATCAACGCGAAGTCGGAACAAGCTACTTTGATGAAGTCGCCCAAGTCGTAACAGGCGGGACTTCATCAACCACTGCCCTGAAGGGATCAACTGAAACGGAACAGTTTCAATCCTAAAAACATAAAAAAGCCGCCCATCATTGGGCGGCTTATCCGCCTTCCTGTAAACGCCATCTAATCCGGTTAACTGCTGCCGGTTGAAAAGCCCCCTGCCCATTAAGACCATTTCCTGATCCGATTCATACCTGATCACTCATCTATGGTCATTCCATCTGACATAGATTAACGACTCTAGCTCCCTAAAAAAGTTGCCCCACGTTCTAAGCTTACGTTAATCTAAAAAGAAATCATCCCCCTGTCACCTCTCAAACCGATGACCACGATTATGGGAACTTAACTAAATTTACAAGTTGAAAAGATGATAAAGTATACTTACTATAAGTCTATTAAGAGAAAGTAAGGAAGGGTTACATTGGGAAAAACGATACTAATTGTGGAAGATGAAGACATCCTCAGAGAAATAAGCAAAGACTACTTTATAGACGCTGGTTACGATGTATTGGAAGCGAAAGACGGAAAAGAAGCGTTAGCCATATTTGAACAAGCAACCGTTGATTTGATTGTTTTAGATATTATGATGCCGACGTTGGACGGCTGGTCTGTTTGCAAAAGGATACGCGAACATTCTGTCGTACCGATCATTATGTTGACAGCCCGCTCAGATGAAGAAGATACATTATTAGGGTTTGATTTAGGCGCAGATGACTATGTCACAAAACCTTATAGCCCCAAAATTTTACTAGCACGAGCAAAGCGATTGCTTACTACTCAGGCAACAAATGAAAGTCTTGACAGGGATCAAGAAATTTTAACAAGCAACGAACTTGAAGTCCATTTGCATTCACGCACAGTTAAGGTAAAAGGCAATGTCGTCCCATTAACACATACAGAATTTGAAATTTTAACGTATCTAATGAGAAACAAAAATATCGTCATCTCAAGACAACAGCTCATTATTAAGGTCTGGGGCTATGAGTATGTAGGTGATGACCGTACTGTCAATACCCATATTCGCAATTTGCGAAGCAAACTGGCTGACAGCGCTAAACAAATAAAAACAATCGTTCGAGCAGGATATAAATTTGAGGATTTACCATGAAAAACCGGATTGTAGTGAAATGGTTTCTTCTTACATCGTCGTTATGCTTATTTATTTTATTTGGCATTTTTGTTGGTCAAACGCTATTCTTTGAACAATACTATGCTAAAAACAAAGAAGAACGACTTTCAGAAGCGATTCAAGCGTTCACAAAAACTTATCGGCAAAACGAAGGAAATGAAACAAAGCTTCAAGAATTGGAACAAACATTTTATCGAGAAAACAATGCTTGGATAACCGTTTTAGACCACAATGGCTATATAAAAGGAACAAAAGATTATACGATCGAATTAAATGGGATATTTGAATTAGAAGATGAATTAGTCACTTACATCGATGACAACTTTGTTATTCCTATCGGCTACTTAGAAAATTCCTTTGAGGATAGTCAACAACTTGAGAGTTTAAAAGACTATGAAAATCACCAAATGGAGATTCGCGGTGTAGAAATACAAAAAGAATTCTTCCCATATGAGATCATTTTAAGTAAAGACGAAGTCGAGCCCACTCCATTTACGATGTTAGAGAGCGGAATAGAGGGCATCATTTATTGGCGAAATGATGCCCTTAAGGCTCAATTTGATGAAAATGAAGCGTATACCCAAAAAAGCGTTTACGGGACGATTGCTGCCGTGAACATACCGGAAAACTACAGTCATTTTTATGTCACGGCTTTATCGAACTCGTTGTTTTTTGAGCGAATAAAAGCATTTCAAGCGGATTTGCTTTTTAACAATAATCCAGCCAATGATAACGGGACATCTATTCAGGATTATGAGCAAAATGGCATTCAATATAAATTGCTTACACATTCAGAGACGACTTCAAACGGAGACTCACTCTATTTCTTAACAATGACGTCACTGCAACCAATTGATGAAGCAGCGGAAATGATGCAAGAGTATTTTATTTATATTCTTGTTGCTGTTATCTTTTTAATTTTATTGGTTTCGTTTTATTTTTCCAAGAAAATCGCAAGTCCGTTATTAAACATCAACCATACAGCGAAACAAATGGCAAATTTGGATTTCAAAGAGCGCATTCCTATTAAATCAAGCGATGAAATTGGCCAGCTATCCGAAAGCATTAACATCCTTTCTGAAAAATTGCAAATGCACATTGAAAAATTACAACAGGATATCGAGAAAGAGAAACAGCTCGAAAAAACGCGAAAAGAATTTATAGCAGGCGTTTCACATGAATTAAAAACACCGTTAAGCATTATAAAAAGTTGTATGTCGATTCTGCAAGACGGGGTAGCGATTGAAAAAAGCGGCCATTATTTTCAGGCAATGAATAGTGAAGTGAATCGAATGGATCGATTGATTGTCGATATGCTCGAACTAGCAAAGTTCGAGTCAGGTACCTATAAAGTTAAGATGGATGTATTCAATATAAAGGACTCCATTCATAGCGTAAACAATCAGCTATCAATTAAAGCTCGTGATAAACAGCTCCATATAAATCTCAAGCTAAAGCCGATTGACGTTGTTGGTAATCCACATCAAATTGAACAGGTTATGACAAATTTTTTGACGAATGCCATTCGCCATACACCCGTCGAAAGAATGATTTTCATCTCAACTGAGGATGAAGGAAATAGGGTAAAAATAAGCGTTGAAAATGAGGGGCATCCCATCGATACAGACCAGCTCGGAAACATTTGGGATCGGTTTTACCAAGAGAAAAAAACGCAGCGTTCCAAAGAAGGCACAGGATTAGGTCTAGCGATTACGAAAAATATCTTAAAGCTACATGATGTAGAATATGGAGTGACGAATACCGATAAAGGGGTTTGCTTCTACTTTTATTTACAAAAGAGCGAATCATCTTACCAGCCAATCAACGTACGTTGATTGGCTGTTTTTTCTATTTATAAAACTTTAACTCACCTCCACTCTATCTTTATCTCATCTTTATTTCATTCAATTAGTCTATACATACCATTTCAATTTGAACCACAATGACTATATGAACAGAAAAGGATGACCTCAAATGAAGAAAAAAATGCTATTTTTTACCGCCGGACTATTGCTGATAATGTCCATATTAGGAATCATAAAAGCCACCAGTTCAGAAAAAACGGAGCTCCCAATTGAACTAACATACGAAGTACTCCAAACTAAAATAGGTAGGCATGCGGAAAGCAAAGAAGAATACAAAACAGAAAAAAATGAGAAAGTCGTCTATTTAACATTTGACGACGGGCCTAATTCCGCTACATCCGAAATTTTAGACATACTGGATCAATTTAATGCGAAAGCGACTTTTTTTATGCTCGAACCTGAAATGAAAAAATCTCCAGACCTCGTAAAACGAATGATAAGCGACGGTCACAGCGCTGGCCTTCATGGCGTTACTCATGACAAAGATCAATTTTATCAATCCGAACAAGCGGCGCTTCAAGAAATGGTTAAAGCCCAAGAAACTTTGTACACTATTGCCGGAATTGAATCGGATTTAATTCGCACCCCTTATGGAAGTATCCCTTATCTAACAGATAGCTTCAGAGAGGTATTTGATCAAAATGGCTTCAAATTGTGGGACTGGAATGTCGATAGCGAAGATTGGAATTTATCATCAGGGTCTTTTTTGGATAGTGTCATTGCACAAATAGAAAAAGTAGAAAACAATGGCCAATCCCCCATTATCGTTCTCCATGACAGAACAGAAACCGCTAAGCAGCTCCCTCCCCTATTAAACTACCTTCTGGAAAATGGCTATAAACCTGAAAAAATTGACAACGAAGTAGAACCTTACAGCTTTAACTGTAATGACCGCTGCTATAGCCTTACTCCTTGAACTACTAAAAAGCGTGTAGGCTTGAACAAAAAGTTTGTCGTTTAGTCAATGAAACTTCCCTGTTCCTTACATAGATAGGATCAAACGCCCCGGTTCCACATAGCCGGGGCTTCTTTATATCCAATTGAACCAAAGAGAATAGACCATATTTTGCTAATAAAAATGCCTAACCAATTTTAAGAAAACACATATAAATATAAATGTCTGTCATGAAGACAAATTGATACGGAATATCTATGTCAACAAAAACAAAGGAGTGAACGCGAGTGTCCCTACCGAACTTGCCAAATATTTCACCCAACATCCAATTAACCCGGGATGACGTGGTGAACTTATTATTAGCCTCCATCGCCATGGAGGAAATGGGCCTATCCCATATTATCAATGCCGAAGGCGAAAAAATTCAGTATGCCCTTGGCACTTTGCAGGGGGTCACAGGACCAACAGGCGTCACCTTACAAGATATTTTAAGCGTGAATCAAAGCACCCAATCGATGTTAGAAACGGTTTTTAAACAGGAAATGATGTTGGATTCGAAAATGAGATCTGCGACCAATATCCCAACGCTCCAAGGACCTGCAGGACCAAGGGGAGCTACAGGAGCGCCTGGTGGAGTTGAAAGCATCAATGGCTTAACAGGTGTCGTAACGTTAGAAGCCGATACGGTTGGCGCGTTTCCGCTATCGACGGCCGTTGCATCCAATACGAACATCAACCAGTTAG
>NZ_JAODPB010000008.1 GCF_025770735.1 Shouchella tritolerans | reverse complement strand
AGCCATCTTTCACCCTCTCTCCAGGTGGAGAAAGGGATTATCCGGTATTAGCTCCGGTTTCCCGGAGTTATCCCAGTCTAAGGGGCAGGTTGCCCACGTGTTACTCACCCGTCCGCCGCTAACGTCCAGGAGCAAGCTCCCTTCTGTCCGCTCGACTTGCATGTATTAGGCACGCCGCCAGCGTTCGTCCTGAGCCAGGATCAAACTCTCCGTTAAAAAGTTTGACTTGCTCATTGCACAACCGAAGTTGTGGCTCACTATCATTCATTGACGAGATACCTTGTATCTCTTTTACGCTTGGCTTTTGTTCAGTTTTCAAAGGACTCGGTTACGACTTCATGATCTTAACATAGCGAAGACCATTCAGTCAATTTGTTTTTCAGTGAATCGCCAGTTCGTTGGCGACATCAAATAATATATCACGGCTATATAAATCGGTCAACACTTTTTTTCGATTTTTTTTTGGGAATGATCTCCTTCTGTTTATAGAAGCGCTTTAACGGAATTGGTTAACCTATGTTATACTATACTCGATTCGATTTATTGAAAGTAAGCTGCTATTTCAGATAAACATCAGGAGGGCAAGCAATGAAGCTGAAGTATACAAACAAAATCAACAAAATACGCACATTCGCACTAAGCTTAGTGTTTGTCGGGATCCTCATTATGTACGTCGGCATCTTCTTTAAAGAGTATCCAGTCATTATGGTCATTGCTATGATACTCGGTTTTCTAGCCGTTATCGCCAGTACAGTTGTCTATTTTTTTATCGGCCTTCTTTCGACGCGGGCCGTTCCTGTCATCTGCCCGTCATGCGAAAAACAAACAAAAGTGCTTGGCCGTGTCGATGCGTGCATGCATTGCGACCAGCCACTAACGATGGACCGTTCACTTGAAGGGAAGGAATTTGACGAAGCTTATAATTCTCCCGCCTCCAAAAGGTCACAAACATAAAGAAGGTACGGCAAGGAAAAGAGGAAAGAGCGCTAGCTATTTCCTCTTTTTTTTCTTTCCTATCAGGTGCTCTTAATGCGCTTTTTTGCAATCTGGGCATACGCCGTAAATTTCCATGCGATGATTGTCAACTTCAAAACCTGTCACATGCTCTGCAAGGGTTTCCACTTCGTCCAGTCCAGGATAATGGAAGTCAACAATTTTTCCGCATTGCGTGCAAATAACATGGTAATGGTTGCTTGTCACGCAATCAAAACGGCTTGAAGCGTCGCCATACGATAACTCTTTTACAATGCCAACTTCCTTAAAAACACGCAGATTGTTATATACAGTCGCTACGCTCATATTCGGGAAGCGCCCTTCTAATGCTTTATAAATTTCATCCGCTGTAGGGTGTGTCATTGATTCATACAAAAACTCCAAAATCGCGTGGCGCTGCGGTGTCATACGTACTCGTGTGCTTTTTAGCGCATCAATTGCTTCCGATAAGCCTCGATTAGCCATACTATGCGCCTCTCTTTCGGAAAACTATTCTTTCTTTATATTAATTATAAGTTGTAACTTGGCTTTAAGCAAGAGCAGGCAAAAATTTGCTGTTTCGAAGCAAAAGAACCACCCTACATGGGCGGTTCTTAGACTAGAGGCAAACACCTTGCCTCTGCTCATGAACAGCACGTTCTATTCAGATTACACTCCTCGTCTGACAAGCGTTTTTATGGTGTTCATGTCTGCACGGACAACGGCGTTGCGTTTGCAGCTGGCACGAGAAAAGAGGTGTAACGATGTGTCTTTTTGTCTTTTCGCTGCCGTTTTGATTCAACACTTAAGCATGCATTTTTTAGGGCAGCTTGAAGCTTTTCCAAGTCCGATTCATGAACGCCAAACAAAAACGTGGTGCTGCCCTTTCTTAAAAAGCCACCTGAACTAGAAAGTTCGGTCATCCGATACCCTTGTTTGCGCAAATCTTTTTCTACATCATCAGCGTAAAAATCATCAATAATGCATACTAACAGCTTCATCGTTATGATCCCTCCCTTTAGTACCCTTTTTCAAAACAAACGTGGTTTTTAAGGTCTTCATTGTTTATAAAGGCTTTTAAATTTTCCATAAAAATAGCAAGAGCCCTTTTCATGTATTGGGATGTTGCTGCCGAAACATGGGGGGTAATCGTCACTGCTTCATCGTCCCACAAAGGCGAATCAATGGGGAGCGGCTCTTCTGCAAATACATCCAAATAAGCGTGGTCAATTTGCTTTAATTTTAATGCATCGAGCAAATCGGTTTCAACTACCGATTTTCCTCTACCTAAATTAATAAACACTGTGCGCCCCTTAAGTTGCCTAAACGCCTCTTTATTCAAAATACCATGCGTCTGTTCTGTATAAGGAAGAATGTTGATCAGAACATCTGCCTTCCTCAATGCTTTATGCCACTCTTGCATGCTAAATGTCTGCTCAAAATACTTTTGCGGACGACCATTTGTATTAACGCCGATTGTTTGCATGCCAAACATGCTTGCCCGTTTAGCTGTTTTTGAAGCGATGGCGCCTGTGCCAAGAAAAACGGCTGTCATCCCTGTAAGTTCTTTCGGCTTGATGCTTTTATCCCATTCTTTGTTTTGTTGCAACGCCCGATAACGAGTAGCGTTTTTTACGTAATCAAGCATCGCCCAAATGGCGTGTTCTGACATCGGCTCAGCATGAATGCCTCTGCTATTGGTCACCAACACGCCTCTATCATGCAAAAGGCGAAGAGGCAACCCTTCAATGCCAGCAGACATGACATGAATCCACTTAAGCGAAGGGGCTTTGCTTACAAGCGATTCCGTAATGTCGTCGCCAAACGTAACAAGAACATCCGCCGTTTTTAAGATTTGATCGTTAGGAAGAGCTTTTTTATCAGGAAAGGAAAAGGACGTATTTGTAAAAGAGTGTTTAAGTAGCTCCTGCCTTTCCTCTGTTTGTTTCATAAAGAAAACAACCGATACGTTCTCATTCATCATTTTGTTCCTTAACAAAAGCGAGTACATCATCAACATGGTTTTTGACTTTTACATTGCGCCATTCTTTGAGAACCGTAAAGTCTTTGCCAATTACAAACGTAGAGCGAACAATGCCCATGTACTCCTTGCCAAAGTTCTTTTTAAGCTGCCAAACTCCGTACGCTTTTGCCGCCTCCAAGTCCTCATCTGCTACAAGCGGAAAAGGTAGACCATGTTTTTCTGCAAATTTGTCATGTTTGTCTGCCGGATCAGGGCTTACGCCTAGTACGATCGCTCCCTCTTTTTTAAAGGCTTCTGTTTGGTCGCGAAAATCACACGCTTCTGTCGTGCAGCCAGGGGTCATATCTTTCGGATAAAAATAAAGGACGATGTAAGAGCCTTTGTAATCAGACAAACGAATCGTCTTTCCGCCATTAGCCGGCAGTTCAAAATCAGGTGCTTTTTCTCCTTGTCGTACCATTCTATTACGCTCCTTTTCGATCAGTTACTCTCTCTTAAAAGATTAGCGGAATTGGCGAAATTCTTCAATGAAGAGATTTTTCTGCTGGCAAATGCCCTTTTCTCTGACTTGCTATAGGACATATGCTATGATAAGCGTGAGAAGTTTATTAGCAGATGGAGGTCCTTATGAATCGCAAAACATCAGAATCCCTTTACCAGGAAGCTCAACATTTAATTGTAGGTGGTGTAAATAGCCCTTCTAGAGCCTACAAAGGGGTGGGCGGCGGCACGCCTGTTTTCATGGAAAGGGGAGAAGGTGCCTATTTTTATGATGTTGACGGCAACCGCTATATTGATTATTTAGCGGCATACGGCCCCATTATCACCGGTCACGCCCATCCAGTCATTACAAAAGCTATACAAGACCAGGCCGCCAAAGGCGTTCTTTTCGGTACACCGACACGGCTTGAAAATGAATTTGCACAGGCACTAACAAACGCCATTCCATCCCTTGAAAAAGTACGCTTTGTTAATTCGGGGACTGAAGCGGTCATGACGACGATTCGTGTCGCCAGAGCGTATACAGGCAAGGAAAAAATCATTAAATTTGCTGGATGCTACCATGGCCATTCTGATCTTGTTCTCGTAGCTGCTGGATCAGGCCCTTCTACTCTCGGCACTCCAGACTCAGCTGGCGTTACAGCTGCAACGGCAAGTGAAGTCATAACCGTTCCCTTTAATGACATCGAGGCATTTAAAGAAGCGCTAACCCACTGGGGCAGCGAAACAGCAGCTGTCCTTGTTGAGCCAATCGTTGGCAATTTTGGCATTGTTGAACCTGAGCCAGGCTTTTTAGAGGCTGTTAATGACCTTGCTCATAGCGCCGGCGCTCTCGTGATCTATGATGAAGTCATTACGGCTTTCCGCTTTATGTACGGAGGCGCTCAAGACTACTTGAATGTGAAGCCAGATATGACCGCACTAGGAAAAATTATTGGCGGCGGTTTGCCAATTGGCGCATACGGCGGCCGAATGGATATTATGGAGCAAGTCGCGCCACTTGGACCCGCCTATCAAGCAGGAACAATGGCCGGAAACCCTGCATCCATGAGCGCCGGTATTGCTTGTCTCGAAGTATTGCGAACAGAAGGCGTATACGAAAAACTTGATGAGCTTGGGGCACGCCTTGAAGAAGGACTTTATTTAGCGGCCGCAAAAGCGAATGTACCGATTTCAATTAACCGGCTAAAAGGAGCGCTAACCGTTTATTTCACCGATGAGCCCGTCATTGATTATGAAGGGGCCAAACGTTCTAACGGCGATCAATTTAGCGTCTTTTTCAAAGCGATGTTAGATGAAGGGATTCACTTGGCACCTTCGAAATATGAAGCTTGGTTTTTGACGATTGCCCATACGAAAAACGACATTGATGAAACGATTGAAGCTGCGTACCGTTCATTTAAAACAGTCTCTGAGCATTTCTACAGCTGATAAGCGCATGAAACACCCGGGACTCAAATATACTAGAAAGGTCCATAGCGGAACGCAATGTTTTTAAACTGAGAAAGGACAATGCGATACATGAGACTAGGAGCTCGTATCTTGAAAACGGGGCTTGCAGTCGTACTTGCCCTTTATCTGGCCAATTGGCTCCAATTTAATCCACCGACATTTGCGGCGATTGCTGCCGCTTTCGCGATTCAGCCCTCGCTGTTTCGGACATTGCGGACATTCAGCCACCAAGTGCAAGCCAATTTGATTGGCGCTATTATCGGCGTCCTCTTTGTGATGACATTCGGGCATGCGCCTTTTGTAGTTGGCGTTGTAGTGATGCTTTCAATTGCTATCTTTATTAAATTGAAATTGGAGCCGGCTATTATCCCAACAGCGATTGTGACTGTGATTATCATTATGGAAAGCCCGTCCGATAATTTCCTAGAATTTGCAGCACAAAGGTTTATCCTTGTTTTGATAGGAATCCTTGCCGCTTTTCTTGTGAATTTAGCCTTTATACCGCCACGGTATGAGAACAAAGTGTATGACAAACTGTCTTCCACGACAGACAGCTTGCTCGAGTGGCTAGAACTTGTTGCTCGCCGTGAGGCTGATACGATCGCTTTGCGTGAAGACATGAAAGCGCAAAAAGTCCATTTGGATAAAACGAACGATTTGTTTAATTTGTTCAGGGAAGAGCGTAATTATTTTCGCTCGAAAACATTTAACCAACGCCGGAAAGTCGTCGTGTTTAGGCAAATGATTTCTACTAGCGAAAAAGCATACCGCGTCTTGGAAATGCTTGAGCACCGCTCTGAAGACTTTAGCAATCTCCCTGACCGTGTTAAAGGCAGAATCGAAGAGCAAATTACATCGTTGACCGATTATCATCGCCGCATTGTTTTGCGTTACAACGGGAAGGTTAGCATCAATGCGCCTGAAGATTATGTGAGCGAAATTGAAGAAGGGCAATCGACAATGACGAATCTGTTTGTCACTCTTTATGAAGAAGAAGCATTTGACTTGGCACAATGGCATTCGTTCCTGCCAGCGATCTCAGCCATTATTGAATACCAGCAAGAGCTGGAGCACCTTGACACACTTGTCGAAAACCATCAAATCCACACAACTGAAGACGATGGAACCACGTAAAAAACCGCCTTGTTGGCGGTTTTTTACGCTTCCAATTCTTGGACGCTGTATAGTTTGTAATAGGAACCTTGCTTTTCCATTAATTCTTTATGAGTGCCTTGTTCGACCACTTTTCCGTCCTCTATAACCACAATCGTGTCGGCATTCGTAATGGTTGACAAACGATGTGCAACGATAAACGTTGTCCGGTCACGGGCCAGCTTCTCAAGTGCTTCTTGGATAAAATGCTCGCTTTCCAAATCGAGCGCTGATGTCGCTTCGTCAAAAACGAGCACAGGTGGATTTTTTAAAAATACGCGGGCAATGGCAATGCGCTGCTTTTGCCCTCCAGATAATTTTACTCCTCGTTCGCCAACTTCGGTATCATAACCATTTTCCAGCTTGCAAATAAATTCATGGGCGTTGGCTGCTTTTGCTGCTCGAATGACTTCTTCATCTGTTGCATCAGGCTTCCCAATTTTAATGTTCATTTTCACGCTGTCACTAAACAGGATATTATCTTGCAGTACCATGCCAATATTGTCGCGCACACTTCTCACGACGAGGTCACGAATATCTTTGCCATCAATAAGAATCCGTCCCTTTGTAACATCGTAAAACCTCGGTATCAGGCTGACGAGCGTGCTTTTCCCTCCACCGCTCATGCCAACAAGGGCAACCGTCTGCCCAGCTGGAATGTTTAAATGAATATCTTGTAGTGCCGGTGTCTCGTCATTGTCGTAGGAAAATGTCACATGTTCAAATGTCACAGCTCCTTTGACATTGGTCAACACCTCTGCTCCTTCTTTGTCTGTAATATCATATTTCTCATCGATAAACTCAAAAACGCGGTCCATCGAAGCAATGGACTGTGTTAACGTTGTCGATGAATTGACAAGGCGTCGTAACGGACCGTATAGCCGTTCCATATAAAGGACAAAAGCACTCATTGCCCCTAGCTCCAAACTGCCATTTAGCACAAACAGTGCCGATACAAACAAAACAAGGAGCGGGGCAATGTCCGTCACCGTATTGACGACGGCAAACGTTTTTGCGTTCCAAGACGTATGATCAAGTGCTTTCGCTAAAAAACGTTGGTTGCGAACGGCAAATTGTGTTTGTTCATAGTCTTCATTGGCAAAACTGCGGATCACATTCATCCCTTGGACACGCTCATGCAAATGGCCTTGTACGTCAGCAAGAGCTTGTGAACGAATTCGTGTCAGCTTCCTCAGCCGTTGGTAAAAATATTTAATCGAAAATCCGTAAAACGGAAACATCGAAATAGCAACAAGCGTCAACCATACGTTTAATTGAAGCATAATTGCAATCGCGATTAGAATCGTCGCCAAATCCAGCCATATGTTCATAAGGCCAGTGATCACAAAGTTTTTCGTTTGCTCGACGTCATGAATGACCCGGGAAATGACTTCCCCCACTTTGCGGTTTGAGTAAAAACGCAAACTCAGCTTTTGAATATGCGTGAACAGATGGTCACGAATATCATAAAGGACTTTGTTGCCGATCCATTGGGCAAAATACTGCCTGTAGTATTCGATGGGCGGCCGCAAGACGATAAACAAAAACGCCATGCCGCCAATAATCCAATAAAGTTGTGAGGATTGTTCAGTGATAGACAACTCTTCATTGAGAAGAACATCGTCAATAATGTACATCATAGCAAGCGGGAATAACAGTGGAATGCCAAATTTGAGCAACCCAATTAAAATCGTTCCAATAATTTCTTTACGGTACGGCTTTACAAACACCAAATACCTTTTGATTGTCTTCAAGTAAACCCCTTCTTTTTCTTTAAAGAAAGCCTGAAGGCTCAGGCTTTTAGCGGTATTGCAAATACCGCTCGTACCAGTTTTCTACAAATTGAGGCGCAAACGGCCCTTTTCTCTGGTGAATCCACGATATAAGCTCGTCTACACTTTTTCGTAATATAACATCAAGTTCTGGCGGATACTTCATGAGCTTGCTATGCAGTTCGTATTCATCTTCATCGAGCAGCTTCATCGTCATATCCGGATACACTTTAATGTCCAAGTCATAATCAATATACTTCAACGCTTCTTCGTCCCATGTAAAAGGCGTTCCAAGATTGCAGTAGTAATAAATGCCGTCAGCGCGAAGCATGCAAATCATGTTGAACCATTGCTCGGCATCAAAATAACAAATCGCTGGTTCACGCGTCCGCCAATTTCTTCCGTCCGCTTCCCTGACAATGATACGGTCATTTCCTGCTACTACGACTTTAGACGTTCCTTTCAACACAATCGTATCTTCCCAAATGCGGTGAAGCTTCCCATTATGCTTGTAGCTGTGTATTTGGATAGTGCTGCCTTCCTTAGGAAAGCTCATAGCGGGCTCCTTTCTCTCAATTTCCACACACGCAGACTCTTCTGCTATCCTTCACAATTTGAATGTACATCCTCTATTATACAAGGTTCAGTTCGTATTTAAAACGTTAAGGCTTGTAACGGCGAAAGTAGCTTGATTTTGACAAAAAAAGACACCCCTTAACCTAGTTGGCAAAGGGTGTCTTTTTGCGCCAAAGCGCTCGCGTTTCACTAATTATTGTTGGTTCTTTTTAGCTGCTGATTGAGCGTTTTGTTGTTTTACTTCTTGTACGTCTGTTTCGCTCGCAAATTCAGCATTAAGTCCTTGTTCAGAAGCTTGGTTTTGCTTCCTTACTTGGTTTTTGTTTGTTTTTGATGCTTTGTCCATGGTTTATCACCTCCACGCTATATACTTTTCCCGTGGAGTTTTTTTCTATGCAAAAAAAAATAAAACGTTAGGCCAACAAGGAGATACCACCATCAACGATAATCGTTTGGCCGCGAATCATACTTGCTTCATCTGACAATAAAAACATAGCTGCTTTAGCAAGGTCCTTTGGTTCTACGATCCGTCCTGCAGGCGTCCGCTCTGCTGCGTCCTTTAATAATTCATCCCGATTTGGAAAGTGTGTCAATGCATCTGTGTCCACTGCTCCACCTGAGACAGCATTGACGGCAATTCCTTTTGGTGCCAGTTCAACAGCCAAATAGCGCGTTAATGATTCTACAGCCGCCTTAGACACGCCAACTGTCGTATAGTTTTCCAAATAACGGATTGCCCCTAATGAACTTAAGCTGACAATCTTACCTCCTCCAGTTTTTCCCATTCTTTTTGCCGCTTCTTGGGCACAAAATAGCAACGCTTTGGCGTTAATGTCCATCGTCCAATCCCAATGGCTTTCTTCAAGTTCCATCAGCGGCCGCAACACACCAGAAGCAGCGTTGTTTACAAACACATCAAGACGCCCAAAAGTGTCGTCAATTTGTTCAAACATCGCTTTAATTTTTTCCTGCTTGCCGACATTTGCTTTTACAACAAGCACGTCAACGCCAAGTGCGCGAATTTCCGCTGCCGTTGCTTCTGCATTCGAGCGGCTTCGTGCGTAATTGATTACGAGGTTATATCCTTCTTTTGCCAGGGAAATCGCGATTTCTTTTCCGATCCCGCGGCTACTTCCTGTCACTAATGCCACTTTCTTTTCCATGTCTACACGCTCCTTGCTAAGTCAGTACGGATTTATCCATTATAACGCATAGGTGGGCGGTCGAACAGCCAAACTACACGAAAGCACAGGAAAGGAGCATTTTAGTGTGTATGACGGCAGGGATTTAACTGAGTTAGAAGGCCTTTCGCCCCAAATGTGGACAGACGAAGAACTTGCTTTTTTCCACCATGGAATGCAACAGCTTAGTGCCTATTTGAACATTCAAGGCAATTCGCGCCATAAACAAATTTTACAAGAAATTGAACGCCGTGGCGGCTTGCAAAAGCTGGACCAATCCTTTTCTTAACAGGGAGGTAATAAAATGGATAAACAATTGTATTACGTTAATTTAAACCCGATTAGTATGGACACGATTAGCAATGTGCGTGTAAATGACGGCCAATTAATCGAATACGAAATCGCCGCTACTGAAGAAGAGAAAAAACAGTTTGAAGACTTGCTCAGGCAAGTCAATAAACACGATGTCGAGCTCGGCAACCTTTTTTCGTTTAGACATTTTGACGATCGCGCCGGCGATGCGGATAAAAATGAATTTCAAGTTGGCATGAATGATATATACGAACGCCTATACCAACTTGGCACAGAAGAAACAAAAGCAAAAATAAAAGAAATTAACTTGCTGAATGAAGATGACACCGAGCCAGGCATCTAAAATAGCACACCACGGTCTCGGCGGTGTGCTGAGGTTGTCGACAAAGTCGATAACGTCACTCAGACTGATAAAAAACGCTTGTCAGACGAGGGAAGATGCGAATAGAACGGGGGTTCATGAGCCCTATGACCGAGGCAAACGACGACGTATGCGAGCGTTTGCCTGCAGTCTGAGCACACCGGTGTGGACGGTGTGCTTGTCCTATATATTCGATTTTGACTGGCCGCCGTCTACGACAAGTGTAGCCCCAGTCACCCAGCTCGCTTTATCGGATGCTAAAAACACGACCACATCCGCTACTTCTTCTGGTGTTCCAAACCGACCGGCTGGAATTTCACGATTCACAAATTCGGTGATCCCCTCTGGATCGGCGTCAAGACGTTTTTGCCAATTCCCAGTCGGATGAAGAATGGAGCCTGGGGCTATGCCGTTGACGCGAAGGCCTTGTTTTGCCGTCTCGTCAGCAAGAGCTTTGGTGAAACTAATGAGCGCCGCTTTTGCGCTATTATAAGTCGCTTTCCCACCTGACTCACGGCCAAATATAGAAGAAATATTGATAATCGTTCCTTTCCCTGCCGATTCCATCGCTGGCAATGCAAGCTTTGAGAAATGAACAGCGGAAAAATAATTAAGCTCGAACGCTTCATAAAACAAATCCATGTCCGTTTCGGAAATTGTTCCGCCATTGCTGCCCCCTGCATTGTTAACCAATATGTCAATCGGTCCGATCACAGCTGATGCTTCGGCAAACATTCGCTCACGTTCAGCCGCTTTGGTCACATCGCCGCTAATCGTATGAATTTCTGCTTTTAGTCCCTCTATGCCTTCTGTCACTCTTGCACAAACAGCAACTTTGGCTCCTTCTGCAGCAAAAGCGTTGGCAATTGCTTTGCCAATCCCTTTTGTTCCTCCTGTTACGAATACGCGTTTTCCCGTTAAGCCTAAATTCATAGCAATCCCTCCTTCAAGCAATGATTCAACAATTTTTGCTGTGAAACTGGAAAGGCATACTGCTCTAGTTCTGCCGCTTTTATAATCCGGCAATTCGCCGGTAGTTCAGCATTTCGATTCGCCATGCCTACGTATAACTCAATTTCCCAAATTAAATGGCTAAACACATGTTTCACTTGAAAATTAGCAGCACTGGGCTCTGCTTCGACGTGATATTTTTCAGCAAGTTTTTGCTGGCGCTTCCCTTGATCAAACCGCCCTTCAAGCACAGGAAGTTGCCATAAGCCAGCTAATAGCCCCTTGTCTGGACGCTTCTCGATTAGTAGCTCGCCCTTTTCCGTTTTCAATAAAAACGATTCAAGCTCAATTGATTTTGCTTTTTTCTTTTTCATTTTTATCGGCAGTCGCTCTTGTTGTCCTCGTTCATAGGCGAGGCATTGCGTTCGCACGGGACAAAGCAGGCAACCTGGCGAGGTAGGTGTACACACAAGAGCGCCTAGCTCCATTAATCCTTGGTTAAAGCTTGATGGATCGCTCTTATCAATCAGTTCGTATAAAATCGCTTCATGTTTTTTTCTCGTTTGCGGTTTGCCAATATCATCCTCCATGCAAAAAACACGTGACAACACACGCATGACATTGCCGTCAACGGCAGGCTCTGCTTTTGCATAAGCAATGCTTAAAATCGCGCCGGCGGTATAAGGGCCGACTCCTTTTAATTGTTCGATTTCTTTGCGCGTGTCGGGCACGACGCTGCCGTATTGTTCCACGACTTCCCTTACGGCGGCCTGCAAATTGCGCACACGGGAATAATAGCCAAGCCCTTCCCATACTTTCAATATCTCTTCCTCTTCAGCGTAAGCAAGGTCTTCCATCTCAGGAAATTTACGCATGAATTGTTCATAGTAAGGAATAACCGTATCAACTCTTGTCTGTTGCAACATTATTTCCGACACCCATATATGGTAGGGATCGTTCGACTCACGCCAAGGCAGTTCCCGTTTATGAGCCTGATACCACTCGATTAACTGGCGCCTAAAATCGCTGTATGATATGTTTTCATTGTATGTTTCTGTCACTCTTCTCACCTGATGTCCCTTTGACTTGACCTGAAAAGCAAATGCCTTCATGATGAAGAGACGCTTATTTTCCACTAACGTCGGGTATAACTATAGCATAAATTACTTTTAGGCACAGCCGCCAATTACGAAATATGTGCATGATTGGTTGCAAAAGGAGGATGCTCTCTTCATATGGATACATCCACACATATTGTAATGGGGGCTGGACTGGCTGGACTGGCGACGCTTGATGCCCATGTTGCTTCATCGCCTTATTTGATGACAGCCGTCCTAGCCACCACACTGGTTGCCTCCAATGCGCCAGATTTCGATACCGTTTTAAAATTAAAAAACAATGCAGAATACATTCGCCATCATCGCGGCGTGACACACTCCATTCCGGCACTATTGCTTTGGCCTTTCATTATCTCTGGCGGAATGATGCTGTTCTTTCAAGATGCCCATTGGCCGACGATTCTTCTGTGGGCTGCAATTTCTGTATTTTTACATGTGTTTGTTGATATTTTTAATGCCTATGGCACACAGGCGCTCTGGCCATTTTCGAATCGCTGGATCGCACTCGGCGTCATTAATATTTTTGACCCAGTCGTCTTTGGCGCTCATGTTGCCGGGATTTTATTATGGGCATTGGGCTTTCCCCCAGGTCCATCCTTTGTCGTTATCTATGTAGGATTGGTTTTATACTATCTATGGCGAATCAGCGAGAAAAGAGATGTTGTCAAGCGGGCAAGGCAACACCATCCAAATGCTACCCATATCTTTGTATCGCCGACGATTCGCTGGAACAAATGGCATCTTGTTATTCGGACACCTGATATGCTTTATGTAGCCCAATCAAAACATAAAAAAATCATTTTCTTTGAACGTTATGCCTTTGACCCAATTCCAACTGATCCTGTCATGCAAGCAGCTTGCTCAGACAAAAATCTTGCTGCTTTCCTGTCATTTTCGCCAACGTATCGCTGGGAAATGGAGGCGACAACTGACGGTGGCTATGAAGTTCGTTTTTTCGATTTACGCTACCGCAGTAAAGGCCATTACCCATTCGTAGCCATTGTGCAACTTGATGGCGATTTAAATATTGTTACCTCATACACTGGATGGGTTTACAGTGAAGAAGCACTGCAGAAAAAATTAAAAATCATTACGTAATGTCTATTGCCTTTACACGATGGCGATAAAACTGGTTAGCTTTGCCACCGATAGCACTCGATATCCTGGACATACTAGAGATAAGCCGATATGGCGAGGGGGTTTCACCGATGCGAAACAAAGCTAAAGGTTTCCCAAACCCGATTTCGTTCAACGGGAATAAAGCGAATAATGCCGATGAGCACGCGTCTAAGCGTCCTGACGGTACGACGCGCGACCACCCGCAAGAACGAATGAGATCGTCCAACCACTTTAACTCGCTTTAATTTTGGGAGGAATGCCTCATGGGCAAGGAAAACTCGCGTTTCTCACACAGTTTGTATACTGATCCGTTCATGTCACCGCGTGCCAATGCAAAGCACGCTTTCCACCAAGTGAATGGCGAAACCCAACAAAGCCAACACAATATTGTGCTTGAAGCGCAAATGCGCAAACGCACGTAACCGTGCGAAAAACGGGTCTCCAGAAATGGAGACCCGTTTTTAATTTGCTGTTTTTTTATCGCCTAACAATGAGATCGGCACCCCGACTAACTCACGCTCACCGGCGCGGTAGCCCCAAGCGAAGCGTCCATTTAAATAGGAGACTTCAAAAAAAGACTCCCCATCAGTCATATGGTAAACTTGTCCTGGCTCAATCTCCGCCGGGTCCATTAAGTACGCTTGCGCAAGTGTTTTCCGGCGTTCATAAACGGCGTATTCATTGCTATTTCCTAGCTGCTCCGCTTTTTTTGCTTTTTCGTTTAACATCGCGATTTCCAGCTTTAATTCGTATTCGTCCATGTCGCTAAATCGTTTTTCCATTACGTCTCTTCCCCCTCCATTTCAGTATGTAAAAAACGGTCAATCTTCGAAAGCGCGAATCCTTTCCGATAAAGCGCCTGTTTTAATTTATAAGTCAGTTCACGTCCACTATATTTTTTTACATATGATTTCAAGAGCTTCTCCCCTTGGTACACAAGAGCCTCCCACTCATTGTCCTCATCTGCTTCTCGGTTTGCAAGTGCGACCTGAATCGCCTCATATTCAAACCCTTTAGCCAACAATTGCTGCATTCGTTTCTGCTTTAATTGCTCATTTGATTCGCGCCGATTGACAGCACGCCTTTCCTGTTTATCTAACCATGCTGTTAACACGTCGATTTGCCACTTTATTTGATACGGCGAAAGCGCCTTCGCGATTGCTTCGCCATTTACACCCTTTTGCAAGAGCTGTTGCCTTATTTTATTCGGGCCGATCACCGTTTGTGCTGTTTTCGAACGGGCAAATGCTTCGGCAAAGGCGCGGTCGTCGATGAGCTTTTCCGCTTTTAGGGAAGAAATCGTTTTTTCAATATGCTCGTCTAGACGGTCCTTTTCTTTTAAATAATCGCGTATTTCCTTTTCTGTACGCATGCGATACGATAAATAATGAAGTGCAAGATGATGCGTTTTTTTTAGTTCGTCTGCTTCAATGAGCGCCTTGATCTCATTTTCGTCCAGTTCCAGTCCTTTTCTCAAGCCATATTTCACTAAGATGGCTTCGTCAACACTAAACGCGAACCGTTCTGCTCCTGGCTTGCCGATAAAAACGTTGTAGCGCTGTTTTGCTTTTTTTTGGACGGTGATTTTGGAAATCGTCGCCACGTAGGCACGCCTCCCTTCTTTGTAGCCAAACATGTGTGAATAACAGCATAAGCGGGTATCGTGTAGAACAAGTTCCATCCAAAACGAAAAAGGGGATATGCTATGAAAATCGCTATAGCCGGTGGTACAGGGTTTATTGGTTCTAAACTAGCCAAGCGCCTTTATGATCAAGGCCATGATATTTACATTTTAACGCGGAACGCCAAGAATAAGCAAAACAAAAAACGCCTGACATTCGTGGAATGGCTGAATCCAGCGGCCTCGCCACTCGAGCAGCTTGAGGGGACAGAAGCATTTGTCAATCTTGCTGGCGAGCCGCTAATGGGCAGGTGGACAAAAAGCAAAAAAGCTCAGATTGTCGCTAGCAGGCTTGAGGCTACGAACGAAGTAGTGGCGCTCATCAGCAAGATGGATCAAAAACCGAGCGTGCTTATTCAAGCATCTGCTATCGGCTATTATGGCCATTCAGACTCCATTACATTTACGGAAGCAGACGGACCAGTTAACAACAACTTTCTAACTGAAGTAGCGAGAAAATGGGAAAATGCTGCTGTTCTAGCTGAAGCCCATGGGGTCCGTACCGTGTTAACCCGGATTGGCATTGTTCTTGATAAACGGGAAGGCGCATTAGCCAAAATGATCATTCCATACAAACTTTATGCAGGCGGCAAAGTCGGTTCTGGCAGGCAATGGATGTCATGGATCCACATTGATGATGCCGTCGGTTTAATGGCTTTTGCTATCCAAACGAAATCGATAAAAGGCCCGCTCAATGTAACAGCGCCCCATCCAGTGCGCATGCAGCACCTCAACCGTTCAGTCGCCAACGTTTTAGGAAGGCCTTACTGGCTGCCAGCTCCCGCTTTCGCCATTAAAGTTGCCCTCGGGGAAATGAGCACATTGGTGCTAGATGGCACATACGCTTACCCAAAAAAGGCAGTCATGCATGACTACCCTTTTATGTATACCAATATTGACGCTGCGCTCAAACAAGTGCTAATGTAAAAAAGCTTAGGTGTATGTGAACCTAAGCTTTTTTAATGGACGAGCACTTGTTCAAAATAAATGTTTTTTTCATCAATTCCGATCTTGCGCAAAAACTCTTCAGCTTCTTTAAGCGTATCAAGCGGGTATTGCGTTTCGCAAAGCAGGGTGGCTCTGCGCAGGCTTTCCTGAAATTGCTTATTCAACGCCAAATCCCGCTTTACATTATACATGGCATTTAATACGCGCTCATCCCGTTCAAAACTGACGAACCCTTCTGTTTGGTTAAAATAGACAATGAGTGGCACATGCGTATGTGGATGAATGATGTGCGTTTTGTATAAGTTCAAGCGTGAAGCCCCCCTTGTTGGTGCACAGGCCACCTTTCTTCTTTATCGTATGGAAAACAAGCGCTTGCGGTCAACTATGAACGCCTAGTTTTGCGTCTTTTTTTAGCCGTAGCTTTTTTAGTGCTACCGTACTCCCGGCTCCAAAATCGCAAACGTCCCATTGCTTGCATTGATTTCCGCAAGTGCCCCATAGGGCAGCAAACATTTCGGCTCATTATGGCCGAAACTAGCATTGTATAGGACAGGCAACTGTCCGCAATTAAATTCAGCTAGCACTTTTTTGATTACTTGTTTATATTCTTTATAAAACTGGCCATTTTGAGGTTTGGCAAACAGAATGCCGTTTATCCGTTCTAAAATCCCACATACCCCGTATTGGCGAAGCCCGTCTTCAAGGAGCCACTCAGGCGCGTGTACTTCGGACGTTTCTAGAAACAAAATTGCTCCATCAAATTGCGAATGAGCGGGAAACAACGGCGTGCCTTTTAGAAATTCTAGCACTTCAAAACAACCACCGATTAATCGCCCTTGCACGACTCCCTCCCCTTGTACAACTTCATAATCACAGTTAGGCTTGTATGTACGCCGCTTTTCTTTGTTGGCAACCGCCCATTCAAGCCATTCCCCTGTCCACTCGGGAGCGACTGGGATATGGCCAACTGGGGTGCCAGAGAACAATACCGTTTCAATCCATTTGACTGTGTAAGGATGCATCCCACCATTCTCTGCAAAGTCATTGAGCACAGAAACGCCATAAAAGCTAGAAAGCCCGGCTTTCAGGCAAATAAGATGAGCAACTGTGCTATCCGAATAGCCTGTAAAGATTTTCGGGTTTGCGCGAATCCGTTCAAAATCTATGTAAGGCAGCATACGAATGCTATCATTGCCGCCAATGCAGGAAATAATGGCTTTAATGGACGGATCGGCAAAAGCAGCCATGAAATCTGCCGCTCGCTTTTCTGGGTGGCGATATATGTCGTCAGGAGGGCTTAACGTATGGGGCATCTCTACCACCTCAAGACCAAACACTTCCTCAATCCGCCGCTTCCCTTGTTCATAACGCCAACGAATCGCCTCGTCTCCAGCTCCTCCCCAACTAAGGCTCACAGTTGCGACTTTATCCCCTTTTTGCAGTCTAGCAGGCTGTAAAAGTTTAAGCACGCCATTCCCTCCCTTTTTCGATTGGCCCTCTTTTCATTTTCCTATTGGAAGCAAACAATATTTTAAAAGATCGAAAAGCAGCTTGGTGCTTTTCGATCTTTTAGGAAGCCTTTTTTATTTGAGAATCAGCTCAGTCACACTTTCCACCTGTGCGGTCCACGGGAACATATCGACAGGCTGGATGGATTGAATCGCATAGCCGCCAGCTTCAATAAGATGCTGTACGTCTTTAGCAAGAGTAGATGGATTGCATGAGACGTAGACAATTCGTTTCGGCTTCGCTTTTAGCATACTTTTTAATAATTGGCGGTCACAGCCGCTGCGTGGAGGGTCTACCAAAATAACATCTGGTTTAAATCCTTGCTTTAGCCACAACGGCAGCCATTTTTCTGCAGGACCGACTTCATATACAGCAGCGATTCCATGCTTTTTGGCATTGCTGCGTGCATTTTCAATCGCTTCTTCGGTAATATCCATGCCACGGACTTCTTCGGCTTGATCGCCAAGCCATTGGCCAATTGTACCGACACCGCAATAGGCGTCAACGAGCTTTTCTTTTCCCGTTAAATGGGCTGCCTTTTTCGCTTCATTGTACAATTTAACCGTTTGGCTCGGGTTTAATTGGAAAAAGGCCCGTGCCGATAGGTCAAAGCTGTATTCTCCAAGACGCTCATGGATCGTCTTTTCTCCGTACAAATGAACCATTTTCTCGCCGAATATAAGCGACGTTTTCTCATGGTTCACGTTTTGCATCACTGACGTCACTTCAGGCAGTTTTTCCCGCACTTGTTTAATAAGCAGCTCTTTTTTCGGGAGTGCTTCGGTTCTTGTAATAAACACAAGTTGGATTTGCTTTGTTTCAAAGCCAATTCGAGTCACAATCGTCCGAATGTCACCGCTATGCGTTTTCTCATCATAAATAGGAATTTGCAAATCTCCGAGCAGCTGCTTAACGATTTGTGCCACCCGGTTCAGCTTCTTATGCTGCACCATGCAAGCGGACAAATCAATTAAATCATGGCTATTTTCCCGATACAGCCCTGCTGCCACTCTGCCGTCTTTCTGTTTGCGCGTTTGCAACTGGCTTTTATTGCGGTAATACCAAGGGTTGTCCATGCCTATCGTATGGTTTAGCGGCAGCTTTGACTCTGGCACATTGGTGTAGCGGACAAACGCTTGGCGCACGATGTCCTTCTTGCCTTCCAATGTCGCCCCATAATTCATATGTTGCAGTTGGCAGCCGCCGCACTCTTCATAGATGGGGCACGGCGCTTTAACACGGTCATCTGATCGCTTGCGGATTTTCTTTATTTTCGCTTCTGAAAAAGAGCGCCCTGCCTTTGTCACTTCAGCGACAACTTCTTCCCCTGGCAAGGCGCCTTTTACAAAGACAACATGGCGTTTATAATACCCAACGCCTTCTCCATTAATGCCTATACGCTTGATCGTCAACGGAAACTTTTGCCCTTTGACTACAGACACGCCTTGGCTTGATCGAGAAGACGTTTTTTGTTTATTGTTCGTTTTCATCGTCTCACTCCTGTTAGTGGAGGCGGTCGCACTTTTGTTGATTGCCAACTCGCTTCTTTATCTAGTATAACAAAATCGACAGCTTTCCTAAACTTTCTAATCCATCTTGCCTGCAGTTCTGTTAGAATGGAGAAGGAATTTTGCATAAAGAGGGGTGAGTGGGTTGTCTATACCTACCGATATCGCATCGCTAAAAATAATGGCCCATGTATACAAGAAAAAGGATGTTTACTCCATATTCGCCAAAACAGTGGAAAGCTTAGTCGACACCGTTCCATATATTGATTGGGTCGGCATTTATATGTATGAAAATCTCGACCATAAGCTTGTTGCTGCCTCATGCTTTGAAAATGATTTGCGCTGGGAATGCAACGGCGAATTAAAATTTCCTGTTAAAAATGCAAACAGTACGGAAATCGGCGTCATGGTTGTGCGCACGAAAGAAGCGATCGCCTTCGATGTGACAGATGTGGCAACGCTTGAAACGATTGCAAGTGCCATTGGCCATGAATATAGCCTAAATTAACGAAGAGACTGTCCCTATAGCCTCTAAATAAAAAGGGAACTGCCCTAGAAAAATACAATCGGCAGTTTCCTTTACGGGACATGCTTGTGATCACTCCTTATGCCCTCTTTTAGTCAGTACTCCTCTTGCCATGATTGCTGTGATACGGATCTAGATACTCAAGCATTCTCTTTCAAATGTAGCTACAGCCTAAGCAAAGACTGTTTTTTTCATTGAACGATCGCCCGTTAAGTTTACTGGTCGTAGGGATTGGTATAAAAACAATGGATGGATTGAAATAACGAAATGAGATATTTACGCTTTTTACTGTACTTCCTTATTGCAACGACGATGTTCTATTTTGTAAGTAGATATGTTGCCAATCAGGAAAGTGGTTCTTTTGAATTTATTGTAGGAAATTTCATCCGTGGTCTCATTATTGTTGTAACGGGTTATTTAGTAGCCGTCAAGATGTTTTTGAAAAAGAAATGAAAGGAATCAAGCCTGGCTTTGGAGCTAGGCTTGATTCCTTCCTATCAGCTTCCTTGCTTAGATGCGCTGGTACACGCGTTACCCAATTTGTGCTTTGCGCGGTACTGGCGTTTCTTGCTTTTGCAAACAGACTGTATCGCCTATCCGATAACGCTCATTTAGTGAGCCGTAAACCGTTACCGTTTCCTCTCCTAATTGAACAGCATATTGGATCTCCCTTCCTTGATAAAGCACATTCGCTATTGTTGCTTTAATCCCTCGTTGCTCATCGTTGATTCGCCATTGGTCAGGGCGAACTGGATACGTTTGCTGTTGTTTAAACGCAGCAGCAATGTCTGTTCCGTCCCAACGTAATGTAGGGTCAGCGTCAGGATGAAAATGGTTGCCATTCCATTTTCCAGATAGAATTGTCGCTTTGCCGACAAATGTCGCGACATACGTGGTTTTGGGATAAAGGAAAATATCTTCTGGCGTCCCTACTTGTTCAATGTTCCCTTCCTTCATAATGACAATTCTGTCTGCCATCGCCAATGCTTCCCCTTGGTCATGTGTGACATAAACGACGGAACTGTTTGTATGCCGGTGCACATTCTGAATTTCGCGGCGCATCTCTTCCCGCAGCTCGGCATCCAAACTGCTAAGTGGTTCGTCCATAAGCAAAAGAGATGGCTGGTGGGCCATGGCCCGGGCGAGCGCTACCCGTTGTTTTTGTCCGCCAGACAGCTCATTTGGCATTCGTTTTCCTAAATGGCCAAGCCCTACAAGCTTTAAAACGTCAAGAGCCCGTTCTTTATAGTGCTTTTTCAGAGCAACAGGCGCATGGGGATGATGGCGCAACGGGAATTCCACCTGTTCCTGTACACTCATATGAGGCCATAATGCAAAAGATTGGAAGACCATGCCGATGTTCCGGCGTTCAGGTGGGATGACATGTTTTTTTGTGCTAACGCAAACCTCGTCCATGTAAATCTCCCCATTTGTTGGCCGTTCAAAACCGGCGATTAACCGAAGGAGTGTTGTTTTGCCGCAGCCTGACGGCCCAAGCACTGCCACAAATTCGCCAGCCTCAATCGACAAATCGATCGAGCGCAACGCTTCAAATGCGTCAAATGCTTTCCGTAAGCCTGTGATTTTCGTTGTCATACGTCCTTTATCCTCCTGTCCCGAACATGCTGAAGCATATACATACTGACCATTACAAGCACGATGGCCGTGACAATGAGCATCGAAAAAGCGGTAGAATGAGTCGAGTACCCAGCTTGCTCAAAGTTAAAAATCATAAGCCCAATCGTTTCTGACCCACTCGACCATAGCAATGAGGAGACAGTCAGTTCCGTCAACGCCGTCAAAAACACAAGAAACGCGCCACTTAGAACTCCTGGCAGTAGCAGAGGCACTAATACGCGGCGCCACTTCGCCACTGGCCGCGCTCCGAATAAGCTAGCCGCCTCTTCCATCGACGGATCGACTTGGACCATCGCTGTATAGCTGCCCCTGACTTGCAACACCATAAACCGAGTGATATAGGCAATAAACAAAATCCCTATCGTTCCATACACGCCAGGATTCCAGCCAGGGATCGGCTCGAGCCACATAAAAATCATTGCCAGAGCAAGCACCATTCCTGGTAGTGCATACGGCAGGCCGACAAAAACTTCAAGCGACCGATTAAGTGCATTTGGGTGACGGGCACGCATATAGGCGAGTCCAGTGCCGACGAATAGGCAAATCGCCGTTGTGCCTGCTGCTAAAAGCAAGCTGTTGCCAATCGCGCCTTGGACACGATCATTCTCAAACAAAATAAAGCGGTAATGATCAAGCGTGAGATTGTCCCATGAAAACGGCAAGCCATATGCTTCGATCAAAGACGATTGCAACATGGACGCAATCGGAACAACCGTGATCATCAACAAAAATGCCCATATAGAGACTTCAACTGGCAGGCGTAGCCGCCCGAGTCGGTAGCGGGGCTCATGATCTTGCTGGATCGTTTCGGTTTGCTTCGCTTTGCGTACAAGCCACCATTGCGCAAATGTGCCAAGTAACGCAACAGCGGCCAAAATGACTGAGAGCGTTGCCGCCCGCGCAAAAGCAGACGGTCCAAATCCAACCACTTCTTGGTAAATAGCCGTACTGAGCACTGTAATTTGCGCCGGAATGCCGAGAAACGCCGGGATGCCAAAGTTGTCTAAATTGGCGATAAAGGCAAGGAGGCCACCGCCGGCAAGTCCCGGAAGCGCAAGAGGAAAGGTCACTTGTTTGAATACATGCCAACTGTTTGCCCCACTTGCCCGTGCAGCCCATTCCATTTCACGGGGAATTTTTCGCAGCACGCCTACTGTAAATAAGAAAACAAGTGGAAAATGGGACAAAGCAAGTGTAAAGATGATGCCTTCCATCGAATACATTTGCAACGGTTCGAGCGAGAATGGAAGGAGCTGAAGCAACGATGCCACCCACCCGTTGCTGCTCATAAGCTGTGTCCATGACAATGTCAAGATGTAGGACGGAATGATAAAAGGGACTAAAATCATCAGTTGCAATAATTTTTTTAAGCGAATGTCGCTATAGGCAACCAGCCAGGCAAAAATTAACCCTAACGCGAGCGCGAGCGTTGTCGCCCCCGCTACCATCACAACGGTATTGCGAAAAATCGTCCACGTCCTTGGTTCAGAAAAGATTTGCGTATAATGGGAAAATGTTAGCTGGCCCTCCTGAAAAAAACTAAGTAAAAACAGTCGGATAATCGGTAGCACAAACAAGCAAAAAATGAGCAGCGCAAGCACCCATGCCAGCAAGCGTCTCTTCTGAAAAAAGGCAAAGCGTTGATGAGCTCCATCTAGTTGTACGCCCACCCTATTCCCCCCCTGTCAATCATGTCGTTCATTTAATGGGTTCCAAAAATAGATTGAAATTGTTCTTTATCTTCTTCTCGCCCTTTCAACAAGTCGGCAAGGTCGGTTGATAACACATGTAGCTCGTCCCCTCCCTTGAGTCCAGCTGGTGCGTCCATCCCTTCACGGATCGGCGTGTAGCCAACGTCTTTGCCTAGCTGCTGCCCTGCTTCAGAGAGGACAAAATCGACAAATGCTTTCGCTGCTGCTTCATTTTTGCTGTTTTTCGTTATCGCAATCGGCTCTGTAATGACTGGCACGCCTTCTTCCGGATAAACAAAATCAATCGGAGACCCTTGTTCTTTCGCATTGGCTACTACAAAATCAACGACCATTCCATAAGAAGCCTCGCCGCCCGCTACTGCTTGGACAACACCGCCATTTCCTTGAACGACTGTTGTATCATTTTCATAAAGCGCCTCATAAAACGACCAGCCAAAATCGTCGTTTCGGCTAAATACACCTGCGTTGTATGCGGCCGCGCCTGAATAAAGGGGGCTTGGCATTGTCAGTTCCCCTTTGGCATTGTCTGCGGTTAAGTCGAACCAAGATGTTGGCGCCTCCTCTACTAAATCGGTGTTATAAGCGAGCACAGTCGCCATTAGCTTTGTGCCGATATACATATAGTCTTGATCAACAAAATCAGCAGGGATGTGGACAAGCTCCGGGGACTCGTATGGCAACAGCAAGTCCTTCTCTTTTAAGTTTTCGAACGTCACTGCATCCGCTAGCAAAAGCACGTCCGCTTGTACCGATCCTGCCTCCTCTTCCGCCAACAAGCGGCTGACAACTTCTTCTGTCCCAGAACGGAAAATCGTAACGTCGACATCAGGATGCTGTTCACGAAAGCCAGCGACGAGCGCCTCTGCATCAGCATCTGGCTGGGACGTGTAAAACGAAAGCGTTCCAGCAATTCCATCCGTTTCTTCCGCCTGTTCCGTTTCATTTGTTTCAGATGTCTCTGCCGCGGAGTTCACTTGCTCTTGGACGTTTTCTGCTCCGCATCCTGCCAAACTAACAGCACTAAAGACCAATAAAGCAAATGGAACCATTCGTTTTTTTTCTATCATTGGATGATACCTCCTGTATGTTCCTGTGGTTGCGCGAACAATCGTTCAATCCGTTGAATTTCTTTTTTGTTAACCCGTTTATGTTCAATGGGCGTAATCGTAATGTAGCCCTCGCGCAGCTTAGCGTAGTCGCTTTCCTCTGCTAATTCTTCTTCCTTTAGTTGGTTCAAGTGATCTTTTAGCCAGTAATACACGTTCCCGTGTGGGTCATTTAAGCCAACGTACCGGTAGCGTGTAACCGCCAAGTCCATCGGTACAACAGCAAAGCCTTTTACAAAGCTTTTTTGCAAATACGGCAAATTAATGTTTAAAAACAGGCCTGGCTTCCATTTTCGTTGGAACAACACTTCTAGCACGCCGTAAAATAGTTCTTTCGGATAGTGCAATTTGATTGGTTCGTCAAGCTTATTAATCGAAACGGCTACGGCAGGAACATGGTGGAGGACAGATTCAGCTGCGCCAGCCATTGTGCCAGAATAAAATAGATCACGGCCTAAGTTAGGGCCAATGTTCATGCCTGAAAAAACAAAATCCGGCTTCGCATCACACAATACTTCTAGCCCTAACTTAACGCAATCGGCTGTCGTCCCGTTCACCGCATAAGCGGGTACAGTCTGTCCAAAAATCGACACAGGCGTCGCCTTAATCGGCTGCCTGAGTGTAATCGAATGGCTAATCGCGCTCCGTTCTTGGTCAGGGCAAACAACCAATACATCGCCAAAATGCTGCAATGTCTCAATTAAAGCCTGTACGCCTGGCGCAAAAATACCGTCATCGTTGGTAACCAGAAATTTCATACAACCCCTCTTTCTGCTTTTGTCGAACGCCCTCCAAATAGTGAAGGTGACAGAGCAGCTTGCGATTTGATAAGGCATCCATGCCTTCAAGCACAACAGGTATGGTCACCTCTTCCAATAAAGCGAGAATCGGCCCCAGCTGAATGTCCCCTTCCCCAAGCGCCAAATGGTAAGCCGAACTGGAAGAGTCACTTAAATGAACTTTACTAATTTGCTTCGTTGCTAGGTACGCTTCAACCACATCCATGTGCAACGGAATATGGGCAACATCAAATGTTACTGAAAAACGTCCCTTGACTGCTTCAAGCAACGTATTCATTTCGTCTGGCGTTGTAATCAACTCTTTTCCTTTTGGCTCCATCAATTCTAGCGATAACAACACCCCATACTGCTCCGCTAATTCAATTAATGTCTCTGTAACAGCGATTTGTTGTTCTTGGTGCCATTCAAGCCATCCGCCATCTAAACTTAACCGCCCAGGATGGACAGTGACATTGCTTGCCCCTAGGTTTGCTGCTGTTTCAAAAGACCGCTCCAACTCCCCCAACGACTGCTCACGGATGGCTTTGTTAATCGATATTTGATTCAAATCCCAACTCGGGGCGTGAAACGTGTATGCGAGCGGCAAGCCCCGTTGAGCTCGTTTAATCTCCAAGACGCTCGTACTGTGCCAGTTCATCTGTTCTGCCCAAATCTCAGCCCCATAAAGCCCAAGTTTAGCAAATTCACCCAGCACTTCTGGAATTGGCTTGGACCAAAGAAGCGTGGTTGACGCATATACATTCATGTATAATTCTCCTTTTTATTCGTGTCCTTTCCTTTTTATCGCACCACTTTTTTCAAATACATGGGCAAGTCAATGATCCGCTCCACCCCTTTCGGCCATTTATTTATAGTGTAGCAGCACGATTTCAAGAGAGATTTAAACAAAGCTATTCATTATCTAAACCTTTTGTAAAGAATCCTGCGTTTGAACAGGAATAACGGAAAACCTTGTACATGGGATTTCCTTTCGATTCCCTTCGATACATTGCGCAAAATTGTAAACATTCTGTTGCGATTTAATCAAACATTCATATTAGTAGCCCCTGCAAGCATGCTTGTTGCATTCAAAATCAATATGGCGTATAGTTAATTACGGACTCAATAGATCTGGAATAATGGCAAAATTGGAGGAACTGTAGCGATGAAATATTCAAAGGCAACGAACTATGCATTGCATACAATGGCTTTTTTGATGCTATATGAAAAAAGCGAAGCGATTGGCGTTGAACAGTTGGCAAAAATGCAAAATCTCTCGCCTACGTATCTTTCTAAAATTTTAACTAAGCTGGTTAAAGCCGGGTTAATTGAATCAACGCCTGGTGTAAAAGGCGGCTACCGCCTTTTAAAGCGCCAAAAAGAAACGTCTTTTCTTGATGTAATCCAAGCAATTGAAGGTCAAACGAGCTTGTTTCATTGTTCGCTCGACCACAAAGAGCTCCCACGCAATCATGGTTGCTTGATTGAGCAAGTCATGATGAACGCCGAGGCAAAAATGAAAGCGGATCTCGATGCGACTTACATTGCCGACATCGCTAGACAGATGAAAGAAAAAAGGGCCTAGCCTCCTTTTTTGTTCTAATTCTAGATATAAAGAGTCTCTAATATATACAATAAAGGAGCCAAAGCCATGTTTGATTGCATCATTATAGGAGGAGGCCCAGCTGGGCTAAACGCAGCACTTGTATTAGGCAGAGCGAAACGAAAGGTACTGCTATTGGATGAAAACAAACCACGGAATGCCGTCACCCATGCATCACATGGTTTTCTAACAAGAGACGGGATAGAACCGAGCGCGTTTAAAGAGGCAGCATACACCGATTTAAGGAAATATCCAAATATAGAGTGGGCATATGTACGGGTAAGCGGAATTACAAAAGAACAAGGCGGCTTTTCTGTTGACACCGAAAATAAGGAAACGTATCAAGCGCGGAAAATCTTGCTTGCCACAGGTTTAAAAGATCGATTGCCAGATATAGCGGGAATTGAGCCATTTTACGGCTCTAGCTTATTCCCATGTCCGTTTTGTGATGGCTGGGAACTACGCGATCGGCCTCTTGTTGTCATTTGTGAAGATAAGCGCGTGCTCCATTCAGGAAAACTTATCTGGAATTGGAGCAAAGACTTAGTCATTTGCACAAACGGCCAACGCTTTTTAACAGATGAGCAAAAAACTGCGTTTCTAGCCAACGGCATCAAGATTATTGAAGAAGAAATCGCCGCTCTCGAAGGTGAAGACGGCCAACTACAAAACATTCGCTTTACCGATGGCAAAGAAATCAAAAGAGAAGGCGGCTTTGTGGCTGTCGATTTGCAGCAAGCCGCATCCTTTGGGGAAGCACTTGGCTGCACATACAACGAGCAAGGCGGCATCAAAACCGATACGTTTGGCAGAGCCAGTGTCGAAGGCGTTTACGCCAGTGGCGACACTACCTTTAACGGGCCACAGCAACTGATTTTAGCGGCGGCAGAAGGCAGCAAAGTTGGGGCAGGCATCGTAATGGATTTGGTCGATGAAGAGTTTTAATGAGCGGGAAAGGTTCTTTCTGTCTGGAAAGGAGAGTTACCGGGCTAGGATGATGCAATAGAACAAAAAAACCCTTATCAAGGGTTTTTTTGTTGCTTTTTTACAGTTCCCGTTACTTCGGAAATCGCCTAAGGCATAGGAGAATGGAGCGACAATTCGTCAAGACTGCGGAATGTATAGCCTTGGCGCCGGCATTCATCAATGATATCAGGCAATGCTTCCGCATTATCCGGCGATACGGCGTGGATTAACATAATCGCGCCAGGGTGGATTCGTTTCATCACTTGGTCATAGGCATACTTTCCACCCTTTTGTTTATCGACTTCCCAGTCTTTATACGCAAGGGACCAAAATACATTCGTATAGCCAAGCTCCTTTGATTTCATGAGCGTGCGCTCACTAAATTCCCCTCTTGGCGGCCGTAAATAGCGCATCTCCGTCTCGCCTGTTATTTCGGTAAACAATGTTTTCACGTCATCGAGTTCAGCCGCTAGCTTGGCATCGCTTGTTTGTGGCAAACTCGGATGGTGGTATGAGTGGTTGCCGACAATGTGTCCTTCCGCCACCATTCGTTTCACAAGCTCCGGCGCCGTTTTCAAATAATGGCCTGTCACAAAAAAAGCGCCAGTGACCTGTTTTTCTTTTAAAACGTCAAGGACTTTTTCGGTATAACCGTTCTCATACCCGTTGTCAAACGTTAAATATAAAGACTTGCTGTCTCGATCACCGATAAAGTAACCATCAGCTTGCTCTAGCAGCTTTTTGTACAATGGTTCTGTATCTGCTGGCGTATGGGCTGGAGCCGGTTTGTAACTCCAATTGTATGTTTTGTTTTCGTAACTGAGAGCAAATGAAGTTTGCCCGATGATCAAGGAAAGCAAAAGCAATAGACAAAATGCTTTTTTCATACGTTTCTCCCTTTCATGCTGTTTATCCGTAGCTTCCGTCAGCAGAAAGGCTTTTATGCGTTCTTTTTTGTTGCATGTTTTAATAGGCTGTGGTTTCATTAGCATGATGCTGTTTTGCGATTCAACTAGGAGGATGCTAAATGTTTAACTGGAAAAATCTTTTTCGAGGTGCCGCTATGGGCATTACCGAACTTGTGCCAGGTGTGAGTTCGAGCACGATTGCCATGCTTTTGGGCTTTTATGAACAGCTGCTTCAAGCAATAAGCGACTTGACAACAGGCCATATAAAGCGTGCTTTCCGCTTTTTAATCCCGCTCGGCATTGGCATGGTAGCCGCCGTTGCTTTATTTGTGAAAATCATTGAATATTTGCTTCATGTACATAACCAGCCGATGATGTTTTTATTTGCAGGGCTCGTTCTTGGAATTTTGCCGTTTTTATGGCGCTCTGCCCATTCAGAACCAAATCATTCGTTTAAACCCCTCCATTATGTGTTGCTGGTTGGGGCGTTTGTGCTTATTGCTATGACCAGTTTTGTCAACGAATCAAACCAAGCAGTGATGGAAAACCTCTCACTGACAGACTATATTTATTTATTTTTTTCAGGTTGGCTAGCTAGCACAGCCCTCGTTTTACCTGGTATTAGCGGTTCGCTCGTTTTCTTGATTCTTGGCGTGTACCATACAGCTATTGCTGCCCTCTCATCCATTAATATCCCTGTTATTATTGCGATTGGGTGTGGCGTTGTCCTTGGACTCCTTGTAACAAGCCGGCTCGTCCGTTTCTTCCTTAACCATTACACACAAGCAACCTATGCGCTCATGATTGGGCTTGTTGCCGGCTCCCTTGTTGTCATTGTTCCAACTGAGCTGCCTGGAACGTTTCTCTATTGGCTTGTCTCGATTATGGCACTTTTGTTTGGCCTTGTAACAGCCTTAACATTTGGAAAAGCGGAGCGTTGACGAATGGAAAACGGCTCTGTTAATTAATCGACAAAAAGTGCCTATCCACTATGGACAAGGTACTTTTTTGAATTGTGCATCAATTTGTTTAAAATGTTTGACGTTCTCAATTAATTGCCCTAAAATGAAAGTAGTTCATGCGAGAGCGGGGTGATTCGATGGTGGAGAGTACAAAGTAGATAGAAAAACGGTATCGTGCGTACATGCCGTTTGGAACTTCTCGATTGCTTTCCAATCGGGTCGGGCTTCCGCTATTCTTGCGAAACCATCTACCATTTAAAAGTAATTGTGTACGCAGCTTGCCTTTCCATAGGTAAACCGTTTTTAAAGAATTGCGCGTTGCCCTCTGGTTCCAAACTAGGAAACGTTATTCCTAATTTTGAAGGACACACAGGAGGTGACTCCCTCTTATACGAGGGGAATATTTGGACATACAACAGGGATTAAGCTTACTTGCGGTCGCCATTCTTATTGCGTTAACCGCTTTCTTCGTAGCATCTGAATTTGCGATTGTAAAAATACGTAGCACACAGCTTGAACCGCACCTTGCTACAGGCAAAAAATCGGCGATATACGCTAAAAAAGTGACTTCGAACTTGGATGAATACCTTTCTGCCTGTCAGCTTGGAATTACGATTACTGCACTAGGGATCGGCCGCCTTGCAGAGCCGACTTTCGAACAAATGCTTCACCCTTTCTTTGAAGAGGTGGTGCCAGCTTCGGCAGTAACATCATTATCGATTGCGGTTTCATTTCTTTTTGCGACATTTTTGCATGTTGTCATTGGGGAATTGGCTCCGAAGACCATCGCTATCCAAAGAGCTGAGCAGGTTACGCTTCTTTTTGCGCGGCCGCTTGTATGGTTTTACCGTATGCTTTTCCCATTAATTTGGAGTTTGAATGGCTCTGCCCGCCTTCTAATAAAAATGTTAGGCTTTAAGCCAATGTCAGAACATGAAGTGACGCATACAGAAGAAGAGCTGCGCCTCATCATTTCTGACAGTTACAAAGGCGGCGAAATCAACCAATCCGAGTTTAAATACGTAAGCAAAATTTTTGACTTTGACGACCGGATTGCTAAAGAAATCATGGTTCCAAGGACGGAAATTTCTGCCATTTCGATTGAAGACTCGCTTGAAGACAACTTAGCGATTATGCGGGAAGAAAAGTTCACCCGCTATCCAGTTGTAAACGGCGATAAGGATCATATCCTCGGAATCGTAAATGTGCGGGAAGTTTTATCAGATATCGTCGCCCCTGATGTGACAGAAGAGATAAAGCTAGAAAATTATATTCGTCCAGTCATTAGCGTGATTGAATCCATTCCTGTTAATGACCTGCTTGTCGAAATGCAAAAAAAACAAACGCATATGGCGATTTTGTACGATGAATATGGGGGCACCGCAGGGCTTATTACAGCGGAAGACATCATCGAAGAGATTGTTGGTGAAATTCGCGATGAATTTGATGTGGAGGAAGATCCACTCATAAGCAAAATTGACGAGGATCATTATTTGCTTGACGGCAAAACGCTCATTTCAGAAGTCAACAAACTTTTAAATGTCGAGATTAGCGAAGAAGATGTTGACACGATTGGCGGCTGGCTCTTAACAGAGAAATACGACATTGCTGTCGGCGAAACGCTAACATTCGGGCCTTATGTGTTTACGGTTAAAGCTTTTGACGGGCGTCAAATTAAACGAATCGAAGTCTTAAAAAAGGATGAAGAAAACCGTTTAAAGAAGGACGAAGAAACCCGTTTGGATACCCCGTATGAAGCGTCTGGCTCCTAATAAATCTATCAATCTAATAGAAATGGCTTGTTGCGAGAAGTGAAAGTGCAGTCGTATATGAATTGACGAGCTAAGTTTCGTGCTTTCGAACAACTCTTGCAAAAAGCGAGGCAAACGACGCGTATGCGTGCGTTTGCCTTTTTTCTTACAGCAAACCGTGCTTGGCTGTTAAATCGGCACGAACGGTTTCGAGGTGCGCTGTGCGGTTTGTATAGTGAAGGAGGTAGCGTTCGTCTTTTTCTTTCCACTCAAGCAAAGTCACACTTGTATTGCCGATGATAAATGGACGTTCAAATGCAGCCCACTGTTCTCCAACTATAGCATACATAAGCAGGCAGCTAATAAAGCCACCATGCGAAACAAGAATGACCGACTCATCATCACGGTGTGCCTTTTTCAATTGACTGAGCAATGAATAACAACGCTCTGTTAGCGCTTGGGCAGACTCTGTGCCTTCGATTCCTGAGGCAATCAATGGCTTTCCTGTTGTTTCAGGGAAGCGCTCCGCAATTTCAGAACGCGTCAACCCTTGCAACGGGCCAAGGTTGACTTCACGCAACAATTCCCATTTTCGTGGGGGAAGGTATGTTGCTTCAGAAATCGCTTGTGCCGTATCAGCAGCCCGCGTTAGGTCGCTTGTATACAAATAGTCAGCAGCAAGTGTTGTACAAAAACCAGCCACTGCCTGCGCTTGTTTTTTCCCAAGATCCGATAGCGGGAAGTCCATTGAACCTTGGATTTTTCCTAGTCGATTCCCTTCTGATTCCCCATGCCGTATCATATATAATTTCATTGTATCCTCCTTAATTAGAGGCAGCTTCCATTGCCTCTATTAACGCACTTGCGACATCATTAGCCTTGCATCGCAAGTGTACCAAACATTACGGACATCCTCAATTGGTCTTTTTCTTTTAGCAAAGATACGCTAAGATAGGGGATGGATATTTAAAGGAGATTGATGAAATGAATGTGCAACAGACCATTGCCCCTCACACTGATCCGTGGGAAGCATATAGGGATATCGAGCAATATGGCGAACTGATCCTTTCAAACATTGAAGTCACAACGACTACGCTATGCAATATGCGCTGTGAGCATTGTGCTGTCGGCTATACATTATCGCCAAAAGACCCAGACCCCCTTCCGCTTGATTTACTCATTCGGCGCTTAGATGAAATTCCCCACCTCCGTGCGTTTAGCATTACAGGCGGCGAACCGATGATGAACATGAAATCAGTCCGGGAATATGTTGTTCCTTTGCTTAAATACGCCCACGAGCGTGGAGCAAAAACGCAAATCAATTCAAATTTGACGATGCCTCTTGAACGTTACGACTTGATCCTGCCCTATTTGGATGTCTTGCATATTTCGTACAACTACGGCAGTGTGGATGATTTTTCGCTCATTGGCTTTGCCCATTCCAAGCATAAACCGAAAGAAGAACAGCGCCATGCGATGTTTCAGCGAATGATCGAAAATGCAAAAGCGTTAACGGCAAGAGGAGTGATCGTTTCAGCTGAAACGATGTTAAATAAACGGACACTTCCCCATTTGGAGAACATCCATCAGCAAATTGTCGAAATGGGCTGCCAACGCCATGAAGTGCATCCTATGTACCCAAGCGACTTTGCTAGCAGTTTAGAAGTAGCCAGCTTGGATGAGATCAAATCAGGAATCCATCGCCTCCTTGACTGCCGCAATAAACACGTTTGGATGCTCTTTGGCACACTGCCATTTTATCCTTGCAGCAACAACGAAGACGACTTGCAGCTCCAAAAACGCCTGTACAGCGAACCGAATGTGACCGTCCGCAATGACCCTGATGGACGGTCGCGCTTAAATGTAAACTTATTTAGCGGCGATATCATTGTCACTGACTTTGGCGACGTTCCTAAGCTTGGGAACATTCAAGATAGCCGTTTTGATGAAGCTTACGCCCGGTGGCGCGATTCAGCGATCAATCGTTCTCTCTCTTGTCATTGTCCTTCAGTGCAATGCTTAGGGCCGAATTTGCTTGTCAAAAATACCTATTATCGCGAAACCGATTTTTCAAAACGCTCTGCTCATTTTTGATTCATGTAAACGAGGAGCGAAAACCGCGCTCAGACTGATAGAATACGCTTGTCAGGAGGAGTGTAGGCGAGGGAAGATGGGAATGAACGGGGGTTCATGAGCAATGGTTTCCTTGCTTTGAAACGACCGTTTCAAAGCAGATAAGTGAGGCAAACGACGAAGTATGCGCAAGCTGAACCCATGCCCTTTTCACAACAAGGGCATGGGTTTTCTTTTATTTTGGCTGTGTAGAAGCCATAAACGTAAAAGAGATATTGTCTTGTACAGGAATCCAAGCACTAATGCCCTGCTCGGTTACATTTTTAACATCTAACTTCGGCTTTCCGCCTTTTATCGTTAAATACACTTCCCCATAGGTCACATTGCCTTTTTCTTGGACTGCAGGAACATAGCCGTATAGGTAGCCAACTTGGCGTGAGGGCACATTGTATTTTTGGTTCTTTTTCGTCCCTTGGCCAACAACTGTATCAAAAGCAAGCGGCAAGCTTGTTTTCTCAGCAGCGCTAATCATCATCATCTTTTTGACTGCTTCTCCGTTCGGTATTTTTGCGCTCAAGCCGCCTGTCACCTTTTTCTGTTGTTCTTGCAGGTAAGACATGCTCTTTGGCGCATTTCCGCCACGGTTGTCAATGTAATTTGTATTGACTTTTTGATACTCCCAATTGACTTCCGTTCCTTTCGATTGGTAAGCCAAAGGCCATTCCCCTAAATAAATGGAAGCTCTCATCGCAAATCCCAATCGTGGAAATTGAATCGACGACTCATTCATTAGCCGGATTAAATCTGGATTTTGAATTTGCTCTTCCGTTGATTGGAGCAATTGTTCGGCAAACTCGCTTGGCTGCAAATAAGGCAAGTCTTGTGTTGCATTTTTATATGTGTTTTCTTTAGAAATGGATAAGACAGAGTCAGGAATTTTAAAAGATGTTTGTTCAGGTTCATTTGCTTCCGACTTTCCGTACGCAGGAGCCGTGATTGCCAACATAAAAGCCAACAATAAAAACGCAATTCGTTTCATAAGAAGTACCCTCCTTCTATCGTTTGTAAAGGTATTGTTTGACATCTCTTTTCGTTTTATCCATCAAAGCAATAAAAAAACAGCAGCATATCGCTGCTGCTTTTTACCTAAGTCCGATCTATAGGAAAGAACGCCAACCGTTGCTGCCGTCCTTACTCAAAGAATCCCCTCTCTTATCTTTCGTTATTCATCTCACGCTGTTTTTTTAACAGCTTGATTTCGTCAGCAGCTTCTTTTGCCGCCTGGATCGCTTCCTCAGACGTTTCTTTCATATGGCTTGCTGTTTGCGTCAGCGTGCGGACATCTTCGGAAATGTCTTTCCAAATCGAGCGGACATCCTCCATGACTTCTTTTGCTTGTCCAACCATGTTTTCCCGATTGTCCCGCAAAAATGCATACGTCTCCCCTGCCTGCTGTTTTAGTTCCTTCGCTTCTTGACAGACGCGGTTTCGCCAATCTTTTTTTACAAGTACGGCCCCTATGACAACACCTGCAATCAAAATCCCCCATTTTTTGCTGGCCATTTTTATTCCTCCTTTATGTATCCTGTTTTTATTTTAAAACAGATTTTCTCGCATTTGTAAAGCTGCACCCTTTCACAAAAAAATGCCAGCCTCAACGGGCCAGCATTAATTGTATGTTTGCACAAGGCAACGGTCTGTTTCAAGGATTTCAAATTTAGTTTGATGATTGCTGTTTTTTAGCTCATCCACCTGTGCAGAAAGTTTTTTTAGTTGTTTTTCAAGGGCAATCAATTTTTCTTTTTCTGATTGTGTCATTGTTGGTCCCTCCCCACTTTTAGCTTGCCCGAACAAGCGCTCAATCACCAGTAAAAAAGATCCCTATAAGTTAGAAATATTCTACCAGTGTTTTTCTTTGATGTAAAGTGTCTTCCCTAAAAGGATTTTCTGCTTATCTAGACTCTGTTCGACAAATTTCATCTTTATCAAAAATTTGTAACAAATTACGCTTGTAAAATTACGTTCTCATGGTATACTAATGATAGGAAATATTCAGACACAAAAAGGGTGATCATATGCGTAAACGTCATTTAATCCGTTTTGAGGACTTAATGGCCCAAAATAGAGATGAACTTTTAAACGATCCTGAGGCTTTGTCCAAAATTGATGATAAATTGGATGAACGTGCCCAAAAGAAAAACCGTTCACTCAAAAAAGCAAAACCAACAAGAACGAGCCGTTTTTAAGGCTCGTTTGAGGTTGTCGACAGAGTCGACAAAATCACCCAGGCTGATAGAAAACGCTTGTCAGCCGAGACGCGAAACCGAGTGAAGATGCGAATAGAACATGGGTTCATGAGCATATGAACGAGGTGAGCAACGAAGGATGCGAGCGTTTTTCTACAGTCTGGAACGAGCCGTTTTTAAGGCTCGTTTTTTTTATGGAACTCCACATCTTCCCCTTTATGTATATTTTTTTGGCAATCGCACAAAGTAATTTCATATAAAAAACGGGAAGCGGGGGTACCTCATGGATCATGTGCTGCTTGCGCGCATGCTGTTTGGCACGTCAATGGCCTTTCATATTATTTTCGCGACATTAACAGTCGGCCTGTCGCTGATGATTTTTTTTGCAGAATGGATGAGGGCACTACGCAACGATCTCGATTATGCCGTCCTCGCCAAGCGGTTGACAAAAGGGCTTGCCATCCTTCTTGGCGTAGCGATTCCAACTGGTACGATTGTAGCGATCATGCTTTCCCTGCTCTGGCCAGGCTTTATGGAAATCGTCGGCCAAGTGATTGCGCTGCCATTTCAAATTGAAATTTTTGCTTTCTTTTTAGAGTCATTGTTTTTGGCTATTTATGTATATGCTGCTGATCGTCTTTCTCCTGCTATGAGAATCATCAGTTCCTTTTTTATTGCCTTTGGCGCTGTTGCCTCTGCTGTTTTGATCACTAGCGCACACTCTTGGATGAATACCCCCAGAGGTTTTGACATCATTGACGGCCAAATTGAAAACGTAAATCCCCTTGCGGCTGCCTTGTCGCCAAGTTTTTGGTCGACCTCGTACCACGTCGTTAGCACCGCCTACATGACAGGTGCTTTCGTGTTATGTGCTGTTGCTGCTTTTAAGTTGTTAAAACCATCCATTACAGCAGCAGAAATCCGCTACCACCAAAAAGGATTAATGTTGGCGCTCGTTTTTGGATTTTTGATGTCTGTTTGGACTGGTTTTACCGGCCATGATACAACGGTCATGCTTTATGAGGAAATCCCAATCAAATTAGCAGCAGCTGAAGGGCTTTTTGACACACAAACCAATGCACCATTGACGATTTTAGGAACGCCAAGCCCAGAAGCGAATGAAGTGATCGGCGGACTGGAATTCCCTGGTTTGCTAAGCTGGCTCGCGACTGGCTCAACGGACGGGGTCGTCCAAGGGTTAAATGATTTTCCTGTGGAACAGTGGCCTCCACTCTTTGTACATACACTATTTAACGTGATGGTCGGCATTGGTTTTGCATTGATTGCCGTTTCAGGCATTGGCCTGCTGTTTTCGTTTTTCAGACGCAATCACGACGGCATCCGGTTTCCTAAATGGCTTTTAATCGCACTTGTTGCTGCTGGCCCCCTTGCGATGATCGGCATCGAGACAGGTTGGATTTTTAGCTGTACTGGCCGCCAGCCTTGGATTATTTTCGGCGTGCAAACGACCGCCGAGGCAGCTACAACTTCCGGGAACCTCGGCTTGTTATTCTTTTTGTTCTCAATGCTTTACCTTGTTCTGCTCATTTTAACGAGTTTTGTTATGTATTTTTATTTCAAGCGAAATCCGCTCCGCCAAGATATGAGCGCGTTCCGTTAGGTATTAGGAGGGGTTTATGGAATCTGTCTATGTTGCGGTACTGCTGTTATGGGCATTGCTGTTCATTTATGCTGTTGCTGGATCGATTGATTTTGGCACAGGTTTTTGGGCCATGTATTATAGTCGCCAGAATCATTACAAAGCAGCAACGATTGCAAACAACTTTTTATCGCCTGCATGGAAAGTAACAAACGTTTTCCTTGTCCTTCTCGTTGTTGCGTTTGTGGCCCTCTTTCCAGGGGCAGCCCCTACGCTCGGCACATTGATGATTGTGCCCTTTTGCCTTGTCCTGCTGTTGCTTACAATCCGCAGCGCCTTTTTGGTCTACGCGTACAGCACAAAAAAATATTCGCGCATGCTGACGCTCGTCTCAGGGCTATGCGGGCTGTTCATACCGGCCATTCTTGTCAGCATTTTACCTGCAGCAATTGGCGGATTTGTTGTCGTCGCTGGCGACAAGCAATACATCCTAGTAAACGAGCTATTTTTAAGCCCGGCCTTTTATACACATGTTGGCTTTGGCCTCGTCACCCAGTTGTTTATTTCTGCGTTGTTTATGTGCGACTATGCAAAAGAGGCGGGAGACGAGAGCACAGCCTCTTCTTACCGAAAAAACGCGATTTTCCTTGGCCCTGTTACCCTTGTTTTTGCGGTAGCTGCTATCTTTACGCTTATTCCCGAAGCGCCGTGGATGTTTGAGAAATTTTTGTCGCTTTGGCACTGGTATACTTTATCCCTGTTTGCTTTTGCGTTAGGGTACAGCGCCTTATGGTGGCGGTCAAAAACAAGCCAACTCGGCCAACCTCGTGCCGCCTTATTGCTCATTGTTGTCCAGTTTGGTTTAGCGAGCATTGCTTATGGGAGCGCCCATCTCCCGTATTTGCTTTACCCGAATGTCACGATCTATGATGCCTTTACAAATGAAACCATGTTCCGCTATTTGCTCATTGGCTTCCTAATCGGGCTCGCCATTCTCGTCCCGGTCTTTCTCTACTTTTGGCGACTTTTCTTTAAAGATAAAGCGTACTTGCAGAGCGGTCAACGTGATTATTAATAGACGCCCCTGATATTAGCAATAACATCGCTTAACTAACAGTGGCGTCAGACTGGAATTCGACTAGTCTGAGTGGTGCTTATCGCTCATCTCGGACTGGAATCCCATCAACAGGGAAATCAAACAGCTCTGGATCGAAGTCAATGTCTTCTTCAAACATTGTTAAGATCGAAACTTGGCCTGGCTTGCCTTGATAAAATGCATTTTCCCTTACTAGCAATCCTGTTTCGGTATCGAACCACAAATTGATTTCTACACCCCGTTCTTCTGCCGTCGCTTGCACATGATGTGCGAGGTAGCCGCTGATTTCATAAATGCCTTGATATGTAAGAGCATAAGGTGATTGCTCAGCTATTAGGTCTTCAAGTGGCTCTGCTGAAAACGGCGGAACATGGTCATCGCTAGCTGCGCTCAGTACAGCAAAGCGATCTGTGCTCCGGTACACGTTTCTTCCTTCAGGCGTTTGTGTTTCGATTGTTTCCACGTCATTCCCATTCTCATCAATGTCTTCAGATTGCTTAAAAAAGTAATCTGGGCCATTGTCAGATCGGTATACATGCAACCGCTCAAAAGCATACGCTTCCATTACAGTCCCATCTTCCGCTACTTCGTGTTTTTGCCACTCTAGGCTAAAATGCTCCAATTTTTTCTCTGCAGCAATCGCTTCCTCGATAACGGATTCGGCTGTTATCCCTTCAACCATTTCCGCCTCACCTTCTTCTTCAGCCAGTTGATTGTGTTCCTTTTTATCGCTTTGTAATGCTGCTTCCTGATCTTCATTTGTCTCATTATCCGGTTTTTGTTTTGTTTCTGTATCTCCTGCACAGGCAGAGAGAATGGCAAGTACCGATAACATCGCCATCCACTTCATTTTCATTCAAGAAGGCCTCCTTCTTTGAAGCTCCTAAGCATCGATTTCTATGTTCTATTGTTATTTTACTTCAAACCTAAGTTCCCCTTCTACTATTAATTCTTGCACAAAAAAACAGCGGAGGCGAACCCCCGCTGTTTTTAGTGGACAAATTGATGGGTGTCTTTGAGAACGACATCGATCGCTTCTTGCCAGAAGTCCGGTTTTGTCAAATCGACTTGTAAATGCTTTTGTGCTAGTTGTTCGGCCGTCATGCTGCCACTGTCTTGCAGCAACGCAATATAGTTATCTTCAAAAGAAGCGCCTGCTTTTAAAGCCCGTGCATATAGGCCCATACTAAACAAATAGCCAAATGTATAAGGGAAATTATAAAACGGTTGTTTCGTTATATGAAAATGCAATTTTGATGCCCAAAAATAAGGGTCGTATGCTTCCACTTTATTGCCATATGCTTCTTTTTGCGCCTCAACCATCAATTCATTTAAACGTTCAGTCGGTACAATTCCCTGTTTCCGTTCTTCATAAAAACGCGTTTCAAACAGAAAACGGGAATGGATATTCATGAAAAAGGCTAATGAACGAGAAAGTTTGTTTTCCAGCAGATATCGTTTTAACTCTGGACTTTCTGCCTCAGACACAAGTGCATCAGCGACAATCATTTCGGCAAATGTAGAGGCGGTTTCGGCGATGCTCATTGGATACTGTTTTTGCGACGTGACGGGCATGTCTTTTAAGCACCAGCTATGGTACGCATGGCCCAGTTCGTGAGCGAGCGTTGCAACATTGTCCATTGAGCCGTCATAGGTCATAAAAATGCGCGATTCTTGACGGAGTGGAAAAGTCGTACAAAAGCCGCCTGGGCGTTTTCCGGCGCGGTTTTCAGCTTCGACCCAACCGTTGCTAAGCGCCATTTCAGCAAATTCAGCCATTTTCGGGCTGAAACGGTTAAAATGCTTGATGATCAGCTCACAAGCTTCTTCGTACGGAATATCGTTATTAGACGTTTCGCTTGTTGGCAAAGGAGCATTGACATCAAACAAGCTCAGTTTCTCCAAACCTAACAATTCTGCCTTTTTGTCCATGTATGGGTATAATTTTGGCTTGTTTTTTGTAATCGTATCCCACATCGTTGTTAATGTTTCTTCGGAAATTAAATTTACGTCCAATGGTTCTTTCAAGACATTGTCCCAACCCCGCTCTTCGTACAGCTTCAAACGGAAACCAGCAAGGCGATTTAATGTTTGTGTAAACAATGGCGCTTCCTGAGCCCATGCTTGTAGCGACGCTTCATAAGCACGTTTGCGCACGGAACGGTCTTCATTCGATAAACGGTTATGGAGTTGTCCGGCCGACAGATGTTTCACTTCCCCATTTTCTTCAAACGGGATTTCCATTCGCCCGACTGCTTCATTATAAACGGATCCCCAGGCGTGATAGCCGTCTTTAGCCAACTTTGCCGCCAATTCTTCCTTGTCTGCGCTCATTTTGTCAGCTGCCCGTTTTCTCGCTTTTTCCAACATAAAAGCTGATGGTTTCATTGCTTCTTCTTCAAGAAGAGAGGCAAAGGCTTGATCGTCAATCGGTTTCAGTTTTTCTTCAAGGAGCAAGTTTAATTTTTGCCATTTGACTTCAAGCTCTTGTACTTGTTCTTGGCGTAAACGTGCCGTTTCGTCCTTTACATTTTGTGCTAGCAAACAAGAAACAAAGGCACTCGCATGGGCAAGACGAGGAAAAATTTGTTCAATTACCGTAACGAGCTCTTGTATGTCCACAGAAGCAGCTTCTGTTTCCTGCCAATGGTCGAGCAAACGGTTCGTTTCATTTAAGAAGTCGCTAAACGCCTCAGACTGGCTCCCGCCTGCAAAAATCGATTCTAAATCCCATGTTATTGGATAATGCATATACAGCCTCCTGTCAAATTATTTCGTCTACCGTAACAATTAAAATACTATCACTATTGGCTGCATTTTGCACGTTAGATGGCAAAGAAAAAGCTGCTGACCATGGCGAATAGCGTTGCCACTCCGAGCAACAATAAACTTTTTTCCTGATTTGAATAGCTCGTCCACCGTCTCACTCGTACCAACTCCTTTCGTTATTGCTACTTTATGAGACGAAAGGCAAGGCTATGCTAGTGATTATAAAAAAACCAGCGGACTAAATAGTCACGCTGGTTGTTCGATTTAGGCGTTGTTCTCTGATCCGTGTTTCACGTATTCAGAGATGTCCATTCCAACTGCATCCGCAAGGCGTTGGCCATAGTCTTCATCAGCACGGTAGAAATTGCAAATGGCTCGGAGCGCCGTTTCTGGAGCAACTTGTTTTAGATCATTTGCAATGTTTTTAATAAGCGTGTCTTGGACACTTTTTGGATAGTTTCGATAAATTTTGCCCGCTTGGCCAAAGTTGTTTTTCTTTTCAATCGCTATTCGTCCAATAGTGCCATTAATAGGCGCACGGTAGTCTTCATAGCCTTCCGCTTCTTTTGGCGTATCTTGATAACGGTTCGGTTCATAATTTATCCGGTTTGTTTGTTGGCCGATCGGCATTGCCCCATCTCTTGTATTGTTTGCCTTTTGCGCAAATGGGCAGTTAATTGGGAGATCCAAGTAGTTGGCACCGACTCGGTAACGTTGTGTATCTGAATACGAGAAGATGCGGCCTTGAAGCATTTTGTCTTCCGATGGCTCAAAGCCAGGGACAAGATTTCCAGGGTTAAAGCCAACTTGCTCCGTCTCAGCAAAGACATTCTCGGGATTACGGTTCAGCGTCATCGTCCCTACTAATTGAGAAGGAATGTCTTCCTCAAGCCAATCTTTCGTTGCATCAAGTGGATGAAAATCGAAATTGTCCAGATCGGCTGGATCAAGGATTTGTACATATAAATCCCACTCTGGATAATCGCCACGTTCAATCGCTTCGTACAAGTCTCTCGTTGCATGGTTAAAGTCATGAGCTTGTATGTTGGCGGCTTCTTCCATTGATAAGTTACGGATGCCCATTTTCGGGACCCAGTTCAGCTTGACATAAACCATATTTCCGTGTTCATTGATCCACTTGAACGCATGGACGCTTGAACCCCGCATTTCCCGGTAAGAAGCAGGGATGCCTTCGTCCGTAAATAGATGGGTAAGCATGTTTGTTGATTCTGGCGTTAAGCTCATAAAATCCCAGTACCGGTCAGGGCTTTGGATATTCGTACGTGGATCTGGCCTTAAAGAATGGATCACATCCGGAAATTTAATCGCGTCACGGATGAAGAAAACAGGCAAGTTGTTGCCGACAAAATCATAATTTCCTTCTTCTGTATAAAATTTAACGGAAAATCCCCGTGGATCGCGAAGCGTCTCTGGGGACGTACCGCCGTGTATAACAGTTGAGAAGCGGACGAAAACAGGCGTTTCTTTCCCATCTTCAGAAAGAAAGTTTGCTTTTGTATAGCGCTTCATATTGTTTTTCACTTTAAATACGCCATGGGCACCAGCCCCCCGCGCATGGACAACCCGTTCTGGAATCCGTTCACGGTCAAAATGGGCGAGCTTTTCCACCAAGTGGTAGTCTTCTAACAAAGTTGGGCCATGTTGGCCAGCTGTACGCGAGTTTTGGTTGTCATAAATTGGATGTCCTTGATTATCTGTTAATCGTGGCATATGTAATCCCCCTTTTGATCAATAGGCTTTACCAATATGTCATCGTTGGCAAATGAACGATAAAACGAAACTTATTCCTTAATTGGAATCATTATCGTTAAATATAGTTTACGTCGATTGAGGTGGAAAGTCAATGTTATTTATAATAATTTTTAAGAACGAATTTATACAAATTGTAAACGTAAGTTGTTTCAATTCTTTGCTCTTGTGCTTACGAAGCAGTCGCTACAGCTAGTACAAGAGCTGTCTTTTCACAATTAGCGCTTCTTACTTGAGAAACCATTTTATTCCGTTTGGACAAAAAATATGATGGGTTTTAAAACGATTTATGAGAATGGTAGGAGTGATACGCATGCACAAATGATTGCTACGTTTCAAAATGGCGATAAAGGTTGTTATCCCAATAAAAAACGGAAGCTGCCCCGGTCAGCTTCCGTCCTCTTCATTGCCAAACTGTTGAAAAACAGATCCTGGGTTTACTTGGAATACGTCATTGCCACATAGTTCATTTACAATCCGTGCGTTCCGTTCAACCGATAAAGCCAGATTGGTGGCACTTGTCCCTAACGCATGTTCGAGATTCGTTAAGGAAAACATCCGGTTTTTGCGCTTATCTTTAAAAAGGAGTTCTGCATTACGCGTTAGTTTAAACTCGCTTTTGCCTTCCATTTCCAGCTCAGGCTGCATTGCTTCCAACCAGCGGGGGACATTCGGCTTATAGCCAGTCGCTAAAATGACTTTTTCTGTCTGGTAGGCAAACGCCTGCCTCTGTTGTGTTTGTTCTCCGATCACTTGATAGCTCCGCGGACCCTTTTTCTCAATCGTTGTCACTTCCATATTGGCGCGTATTAAAGCAGGCGAAGCTTTTTTGGCAATGCTGCGATGGTACAATAGGTCATAAATATTGTGGAGTGTTTTAGCTTGCACGCCATTGCGCAAATGCCCGAGCAGTGAAAGGGTGTCCTTCCTTGTTTCATAGGGAAGTTCATGAAAATAAGAAACAAAATCTGGCGAAAAAAGCTCTTGCCCCATCTTTGATTCCTCTAGTTGGAAAAAGCCTGGCGATCTTGTAAACCAGTTAAGGGTATAATGGTGATTCGGTTGGTCCTGTAAAAGGGAGTAAAAAATTTCAGCAGCGCTCTGCCCTGAACCAATTACCGTTACCGACTGTGCTTCCTTTATGCCTTGTTCATAGAAGCGATAGTCGCTTGAATGGATGATGTCTTCGTTGCATGCTTTTTCTAGGCTGCCTGGAAGAAGCGGCACACTTCCAGTACCAACAACGATATGGGTTGCATAAACCGTTTTTTCTTTTCCAGCCGCTAATAGTACGACTCGATACGCTGCTTTCTTCGCTTCATACTGAACATCCAACACCTTTGTGCCAAAATGGCAGTTGCTTAGTTGCCCTGCCACCCATTGGCAGTAGGCATTGTACTCCATTCTTGGAATGTCAAAGCGGTTGAAAAAATAAAAGGACATCAGCCTTTTTTCCGCATGAGCATAATTTAAAAACGTGTAGCGGCTCTGTGGATTAGCCAACGTTATTAAATCCGCTAAAAAAGGAACCTGAAGGTCGGTTCCATCAATCAGCATGCCAGGATGCCACAAAAAGGCATCATTTTCATCGAAAAAAGCCGCTTTGATATCCGTGCTTTCTGCAATCATTGCTGCAAGTCCCAAATTATAAGGTCCAATCCCTACGCCAACAACGTCAAATATGTCCTCCATTTCGGCCCACTCCTATTTGCATAGATTACGGATAAATGTATTTGCGATTTTCCCTTGCTTGTAACGAAATGGCACGTCAAACGTTGTCGATTGCTTTAACAAGCTTTTTTGATGGGAAAAAGTGCGAAAGCTTTCATAGCCATGATAAGCACCAATGCCACTCGTTCCTTTGCCGCCGAAAGGAAGGTACGGGTTTGCTGCGTGCATAAGTGTGTCGTTGATGCAGCCGCCGCCAAACGAAAGCTGCTCCGTAAATAGCCGTTGTACACGCTCGTTTTCAGAAAATACATAGAGTGCAAGTGGATTCGGCAATGATCGGACTTTTTGAATCGCTTCGGCAGGCGTTTTGTATGGAAATACAGGCAAGATTGGGCCAAAAATTTCCTCCTGCATGATCGGCGCATCCCAAGGAACATCGGTTAAGATCGTTGGAGACATTAAACGCGCTTTTGGTGAAAGTTGACCGCCAAGGACAATACACCCCTGATCTAAATAGCGGCGCAGGCGCTCAAAGTGTTTGTCGTTCACAATTTGCGTATAGGTTCCCTCTTTTGTCTTCTCCGAAAAAAGCGTATATGTTTGCGCTTTTAGCTGCTCGAGAAACGGTTCGTACACGTCTTCATCGACAAGGACATAATCGGGAGCAATGCAAGTTTGCCCAGCATTTAAAAACTTTCCCCAAGCAATCCGTTTGGCCGCCACTTTCAACTTTGCTTCGCCATCCACAATCACCGGGCTTTTCCCGCCTAACTCAAGCGTACATGGCGTCAAATGTTTAGCTGCTTTTTCTAACACGATTTTTCCGACTGCGGCACTTCCAGTAAAGAAAATAGAGTCAAATGGAAGATTGAGTAGCGTTTCTGCCGTTTTCGCGTCTCCTTCCACCACAGTTACGAGCTCTTTTGCAAATGTTGCCCGGACAGCGGCAGCCATTATACTTGAAGTCCGCGGCGTCAACTCAGAAGGCTTGAGCACCGCGGCATTGCCAGCAGCAATGGCACCAATTAGAGGCGCAAATGTGAGTTGAATGGGATAATTCCAAGGGGAAATGATTAAGACGCTACCATATGGTTCTGTAGTCACCCAGCTTCTTGAACCGGTATGGCTGGTAGGCGTTTTCACTTTCATTGGCTTGACCCATTCATCGATCGACGCCAACGCCAAATCGATCTCTTGATGGAGAAAAGCCATTTCAACCATCATGGCTTCAGGCTCTTGTTTATTCAAATCCGCTCGTAACGCCGAAAGCAGCTCTTTTTCATACGTTTGCAGCATCGTTTTCAGCTTTTGGAGCTGTCGTTTTCGGTAAGCAACGGCTTTTGTAGCGCCAGTAAACACATGCTCCTGCTGAACGGCCAGCAACGTCTCGTACATAACAGCCTGCACTCCTTTTCATAACAACGGATTTTTTATATCTATACCCTTAAACGCCCCTTTTTAACGACGATCACTTTCGACCATAATCGGCTTTTATTTCTCCCCAAGCATCCGTTTCCCATTTTAACACCGGGTTATGGTTAGGGTTTTCGCGCAGCCATTTCTCCGCTCGTTCTACAAGCGACCAAATTTCTTCCGTTTCTTTTGTCCGGCTCAATGTAGAATTGGCTTTTTTCTTTTTTACCCAACCAATTGCAGTCGCAGAATCAGAGTAGACGGGCTTGTCCGTTCCTTGTACATAGGCAAGGCCATGGACAATCGCTAAAAATTCGCCCATATTATTCGTGCCAACGTTAATGGGCGTCTTTTCAAATAAAATCTCCCCTGTCTTCGTATCAACACCTTTGTATTCAACTTTTCCAGGATTCCCTTGGCTGCCAACATCAACGCTAACGCTGTTCCAGACAGGCGCTTTTTGCGCTTTTTCTTTTGGCCTCACTGAAGAGGCCAAGCTTTTGCCTTGGAAAGCAGCTTCTGCTTCTGCAAGCGTTGGAAATGATTTAAACCTCGCCTGAGGGTACCCTTTCACTTGAGCTTCGCAGTCAGCCCATGACCGGAAAATCCCTTGTTTTCTTCCTTTCCAAACTACATAGTATTTTTGCTTTGCCATTTTTTAACCTCCTCGGATCGTATAGTTTCGGACTGCCATGGAAAACGTATGGATGGAGGTGAGGCAACTTGAAACGAAATCAACAAGCAAAAAAAACCTTGACCAATAACCAGACGCCAACTGAATCCCTGTTTAATGAAGAAGTTGCAAGTGAACTTATTGATAACGGGACAAACAAATCAACGAGCAAAAAACCGAAACAACGGTAACGGTAATGTTAAAGCCTAGTTAGCATACGGTAAGGTCAAAAGCGCATAATAGGAACGTTTGTCTCTCACCTGCATTTAGCATACTTGATTTTCCGTTTCAACGAAAGCGCGCTCCCACCACGACGATGTATAAAATGGGATCAACCTGTCGATGATTTAGGATAAAGAGGTGAGCGAGCTTGGACATCCATATTGAACGGAAACGGACCGCTGACAAGGCAGGTGACTTCATTTGTACATCTTCGGACAAGTTATTTGTGCTTATCGTCGACCCACCAGAACGCTACCCGTATTTATTGCTATGCCTGGACACATTTTCAATTGTACAAAATTATAGCAGCATTCCAACGAGAGAAGAATTGGAAGAGGACATCGGTGAAGACATTAAAGAAATTTACAACCAAGAACACGCCACCATTTCGTTTTTATAATACAGAAAAAGGCATAGGCAACAGCCTATGTCCTTTTTCTGTAGACAAACGCTCGAATATTTTGTCGTTTGCGCGGCTCTATGCTTTTTGGAACAAGTATTACGCCCAAGAAGACCATTGTTCATAAACGTATGTTCTAATTGCGTCCTCACCCGGCTTCACTGCTTGTCTGACAAGCGGCTTCTATCAGCCTGAGCTGTCCGATTAAGCGTTCCCTACAAAACTGCCCTCTTTTTGTTTTAATTCGTCCAATAACTGTTTGGCGGCTTCCTGGCTTAGCACAACGTTGCCATTTGCAAGTTGCAAATGTTCTTCTGAAGATTCGCCTGTCACCATGCATGTTTTAATGGAAGGCTCGTACTTCCGGACAATCACGCGGTCATCTTCTACATAGATTTCCAATGGGCTGCCAATATCAATTCCCATCGTTTTCCGTAATTCTTTTGGCACGACAATTCGCCCTAGCTGGTCCACTTTACGGACAATGCCCGTCGCTTTCATTCAGCATCCTCCTTATATTCAAACGATTCACATTCCTATTAAACCATGTCCTGGCGCTTCGTTCCATAACCGCTCCACTAATTTACTCGAATCAGTGCTTTTTGCTGTATTTTATGGAACTTAACGGAAATAAACTAAGCGGTAAGCATTACTAAAAACCCCTGGCATCATGGCCAGGGGCGATTTGTTTAAGGCATAGAATCTGCCGTCTTTTCTTCATACCAGTTATCCAATACTTTCGCATCAAGCACTTGCGCTTCCACATACCTGGATTGCTTTTTTGAAAACTGTTTATGCCAGTTAAAGTCGAAGTCTTTTGCGACTTGTACAAGAGTAAGGAGCTCTTGCCAAGCGACGTAGCGCTTATACCAAAAAAATTGGGGCTGTTCGGTCATATATGGGTACAAGTCATCGAATTCAGTGTGCTTGCAATCAATCGTACGTTCAAATTGCACTTTTGCATCGCTCAACTTTTTCTCAAGATAAACATGCAATTCGTCCTTATTCACAATGATGCCCCCTCTTGCTTTTTGCTATTATAACATATTTCAAGAAAATAGGAGAGCAAATAGATTAAATCCAAAAAATTGGTCGATCAAGACAACAGCAATCGCTACAGGGACGATACCAGTCATAATTGTATACCATAAGGCGAATCCTTTTTTGCCGAGGACGCTTCCCACTTGAAATTCTGCTGCGAGTGTTTGTCGTTTTACTTTAACGAGCAGAAAGATGCATATGAGCAACGAGCCAATTGGCATCAATAAGTTGGACACAAGAAAATCAACCAAGTCGAAAAAGGGCATACCAAATAGGTGAACATCCCCCATCACGCCAAATGACAATGCAGAAGGAATGCCCATTAGCAACACAAACAGAGCGATTAGCCAGCTTCCTTTTGCCCGTTTGCTTCCATCTCCTCTCATAAAGGCAGCGACTACAATTTCTAGCAGCGAAAAAGCGGTGCTAAGAGCAGCGAAGAAGAAAAGCATAAAAAAGAGGACGACCACGATATCGCCAAACGGCATTTGCGAAAAAATCGCTGGCACGGCTGCAAAAATAAGCGTCGGACCTTCGCTTGGTTCTAGACCGAAAGTAAACACACCAGGGAATATAACGATCCCTGCCAGCATTGCAACAAAAATATTCATTACCCCTAATGTAGCAGCAGATACAGGTAAATCTTGCTTTTTTGAGGCATATGAACTGAAAGTCACCATCACCGAAACACCAATCGATAACGCAAAAAAGGATTGGCCAAGGGCGAACAAAACCACTTCGCTTGAAAGGCTTTCCCAATCTGGCTTAAACAGAAAGGCCAGCCCTTCCTTAGCCCCATCAAGTGTGAGCGAATAAATCGACAATAGCGCTAAAAGGACAAACAAAGCGGGAATCATCCATTTGCTTGCTCGTTCAATTCCTTTCTGGACCCCTTTTTGCACAACCGCAGCCGTCACCCCTAAAAACAATGCCTGTGCCCCGACAGCCAAATAAGGATTTGCGATCAATCCCGTAAATTTAGCTTGGTATCCTTCTACATCAAGGCCGCCCAGCTGGCCAAATAAGGAGGAGCCTAAATAAATAAGCGACCAGCCCCCGACGACGCTGTAAAAAGAAAGAATCAGGAAACAAGTGACGACGCCAAGCCATCCTGTCACACTCCAGACCGAACGGGGCGCTAGCATTTTATAGGTTGAAATCGCATCTCGGCCCGAATGGCGACCAAGTACGTATTCACCAATAAGTAAGGGAACGCCTATCAACAAAGTGAATGCGAGGAACAGCACAAAAAAAGCGCCTCCGCCGCTCGTTCCTGCAATGTAAGGAAACTTCCATATAGCGCCGAGTCCAATTGCGCTGCCAGCGGTTGCATATAAAAAACCTAATTTTGAAGACCATTGTTGTGAAGTTGCCATGTTGTTGCTCCTTTATTACACGATTTTTTTATCGTACCAAAGGAAGCTTTAAGAAACAAGCCTGTCCCGTTTACTTGGGGACCCTTGGCTAGTGTAAGTATCCAGAAAAATTCTTCATTTTTTATTGCTCTTATGTTTATCGCGCTTTTAAACGGGTATAGAAACCCTACAGGAAAGCAATGAAAAAACCCCTTCATTGTTTTCTAAAAGCAAACAACCCTTCCCCCACTACTGAAGCGCCTTTCCCAGGCGCTTCAGACTTGTTGACAAACGCTCGCATACGTCGTCGTTTGACAAGTATTTTCTATCAGTCTGAGGACCTTCATCCCGTTTTACTGGCAACTTTACTCGTTTTTACACCACAGTGACAAGCGCTTTTTTATCAGTCTGAGTTTATATTATCGACTTTATCAACAGCATTTGCCCTTTTCCAGGCGCCTCTTTACATTTGTGTAACAAAATAGGTGATTCGTCTCATCTTTCGACATCAATCCACAACAATTTTCCAACCTTTTCCCCTTTCTCGCAAACCGTGTCCTTGATAAACTAAACGTTAGCATAGGAAATCTGGAAGAAACGTGGTGGAAATTATGTGGTCATCTTCACAAATCGGAATTGATTTAGGGACTGCCAATATTCTTGTTTACTCAAAAGAAAAAGGAATCATTTTAAATGAACCGTCTGTTGTCGCACTAAATACGGAAACACGCGATGTTCTTGCTATTGGGATAGAAGCAAAAAACATGGTCGGCAAAACGCCGGCCCATATCGTTGCTATGCGTCCTCTCCGTGACGGTGTGATTGCCGATTTTGACGTTACAGCAAGCCTTTTAAAAGAGATTATGCGTAAGGCGAGCAAAAATATGGGCATGGCTGTCCGCAAGCCAACGGTTGTTGTTTGTGCGCCGACAGGCTCAACGTCTGTTGAACGAAGAGCCATTCTTGACGCAGTGCGCAGCTGCGGCGCTAAACAAGTCCATATTATTGAAGAACCAGTAGCAGCGGCGATCGGTGCAGACTTGCCTGTAGAAGAGCCAACAGCCAATGTGGTAGTAGACATCGGCGGCGGTACAACGGAAGTCGCTATCATTTCGTACGGTGGCGTAGTCTCTTCAAATTCTGTCCGGGTCGGCGGAGATAAGTTTGATGACGCGATTATTTCATACGTGCGCAAGCAATACAATGTTCTCATTGGCGAACGGACAGCCGAGCAAATTAAAATCGACATTGGCTTTGCGCCAATTGACCACGAAACGCGAACAATGGAAGTACGGGGCCGGGACCTTGTCAATGGTTTGCCGAAAACGATTGAATTAAACTCAGAAGAAGTTCAAGGCGCTTTAAGCGAGCTGTTATGGCAATTGCTTGAAGCGTTACGGACCACATTGGAAGATTGCCCGCCGGAACTGTCAGGCGATATTGTCGACCGAGGCGTTCTGTTGACAGGCGGTGGCGCCATGTTAAATGGCTTGCAAGATTGGATTGCCAATCAAATTGTTGTTCCTGTCCACGTTGCACCAAATCCACTTGAATCTGTCGCTATCGGCACAGGGCGTTCCCTCGCTTTTATTGACAAACTACAAAAAGCGACTTTGTAAAAGCACGATTTAGCCAAAGCTCAGGCTTCCTAAGGCCTGGGCTTCTTTTTTATTACTTGCTCCTATAGGACAAATACCGGCTTCCTTTGTCGGTAAAAAAGCCTGTTTTGACTACGGTCAAAACAGGCTTTTCGTTAATTGTTTTCAAGCGGCCTTTTAATGAGTCCATAGATGATTCCAGTCACAATCGCACCAATCGCGATAGCCAACGCATACAGGCCGATGTAAGACCATCTGCTCTCATTGACTAGGAACATTGTAAAAATGCCTCCATGTGGCGCAGGGAGCTGTATATGGAACAACCCGGTTAAACCGCCAGCCACAGCGGCGCCGACAACGCTTGCCGAGATAACGCGAATGGGATCTGCTGCCGCAAATGGAATCGCCCCTTCTGTAATGAAAGAAGCACCAAGGACATAGTTTGTCCGCCCTGACTCTCGTTGTTGCTTCGTAAATTTATGCTTCCAAAATGTTGTGGCGATGGCAATCCCTAGTGGCGGCACCATTCCTGCAGCCATGACCGCTGCCTGCGGCCCAAGGTTGCCAGCATCAATCATCGCAATCCCAAACGTATAGGCTGCTTTATTAATCGGGCCGCCCATGTCAATCGCCATCATGATTCCAAGAACAGCGCCTAGAATGACCATATTGCCTGTGCCGAGGTCGCCTAACCAATTTTGCATTCCTGTGTTCACCCAAGCAAGGGGTGCAATTAAGTAGTACATAATCGTGCCTGTAAACAAAATATTTAGCACAGGCGTAAATAAGATCGTTTTTAACCCTTCAAGAGACTGAGGAATGCCAGACAGCAATTTGCGTACAAACAAAGCTAAGTAGCCTGCTAAAAATCCAGCGAGCAAGCCTCCTAAAAATCCAGAATCGCCATTCACGGCCATAAACCCGCCAATTAAGCCAGGGGCAAATCCTGGCCGGTCGGCTATGCTCATTGCAATAAACGCAGCAAGAACGGGGATAAAGAGTGCAAATGCATTATCGCCACCAATCGCCATTAACAATTCGCGAATCGGGTTATCTTCGCCAAATGCCGTTTCAAATACAAAGCTTAAGGCAATCAATATTCCGCCGCCAATGACAAATGGGAGCATATTGGAAACGCCATTCATTAAATGCTTATAGATAGCAGCGCCGCCTGATTTCTTCTCTTCGTTTCGCTCGTTTTCGCCTTTGCCGCCACTCCCTTGGTAAACAGGTTCTTTTCCTGAAAGGGAACGATCAATTAACTCTGCTGGCTTGCGTACGCCATCTGCTACTGGAGCAATAACAACGCGTTTGCCGCTAAAACGGTCCATTTCTACCTTCGTATCAGCGGCAACAATGATGCCGTCAGCTTCGTCAATTTCCGCTGCTGTTAAACGGTTTTTCACGCCTCCAGACCCGTTTGTCTCTACCTTTACTTTATAGCCGCGGTCAGTCGCTTCTTTCTTGATCGCATCGGCAGCCATAAATGTATGGGCAATCCCAGTTGGACAGCCAGTCACGGCGAGAATGAATTTGCCAGAATCTTCGGAAGCGCTTTCGGTTTGTTCCTCCGGCTCCGCTTCTTTGTCTTCCAGTGCTTGCTTTTCATCAATCAATGCCAGAATGTCATCCAATGAAGCTGCGTTGAGCAAGCCTTTTCGAAAATCGTCGTCCATTAAATAAGTCGACAGCTTTGCTAACGTTGCTAAATGTTCATTGTTTGCTCCTTCAGAGGCAGCAATCATGAAAAACAGATGGCTTGGCTGTCCGTCCAATGCCTCGTAATCAATCCCTGCTTTCGAGCGGCCAAACGCAATCGCTGGCGTTTTGACAGCTGCCGTTTTAGCATGTGGAATCGCAATGCCGTCGCCGAGGCCAGTCGTACTTTGCGCTTCTCTTGCCAAAATCGCTTTTTTGTACGCTTCCGCATCGTTTAAGCGCCCTGCTTCCCCAAGCTTGGCGATTAATTCATCAATAACGGCTTCTTTCGTCGTTGACGCCAAGTCGAGAATCATTGTTTCTTTCTTGAGCAAATCAGAAATTTTCATTCCTTTGTTTACCCCTCTCTGTAAATAGTGACCGCTACCTCGTCCATCAGCGCTTCGATTGTCGTGCGTTCAGCAAAGCCTGTTGAAAAGGCTGTAGCGCTTCCTGAAGCAACAGCAAAACGGAAAGCCTCGGGAAGAGACATCCCTTCCGCCGTGGCGCCGATAAACCCTGCTACAACGGAATCACCTGCGCCGACGGAGTTTTTGACAGTGCCTTTTGGCGTCGTCGCCAACAAAATCGATTGTTCTGTAGCAAGCAACGCACCATCCCCAGCAAATGTGACGAATACATGGCCAATTCCTTTTGCCACAAGCGCCTCGGCATGGGGAACAGCCGCTTCGAGAGAATCGATCGCTTCGCCTGCAAACTCAGCCAATTCATGTTGGTTAGGCTTAATGAAATCTGGCTGTGCAGCAACTGCTTCCTCTAACGGTTTTCCACTTGTATCAATAAAGACAGAAACGCCACGGTCTTTAAGCAACTTGCTCCATTTCGCGTATACATTTGTCTCAAGGCTTGGAGGGACGCTGCCCGCGAAAACGACCACATCGTTTGCTTTCAGTTGTGTCAACTGCTCTTCAAGTGCTGCTACATCGCTTGCTGCAATCGCCGGAGAAACGCCATTGACTTCTGTTTCCACATCGGCTTTTAACTTAATGTTGATACGGGTGTCGCCGCTTATTTCAATAAAAGACGTACGGACACCGTCCGCCTCTACATTGGCTTTAATGTATTCGCCTGTAAAACCGCCAATAAAGCCAAGCGCTGTGCTCGGATGGCCGATCCGCTTTAGCACACGGGAGACATTAATGCCTTTGCCGCCGGGTGCTTTGTGGTCATGGGCTGCCCGGTTTACACTTCCCGTATTCATTGAATCGAGCGCGACAAAGTAATCCATTGCCGGATTTAACGTCACTGTGTAAATCATTGTTCTACCACCTTGATTGTCGTCTTAGCTGCAAGTTGCGAAAACAGCTCTGGATGTTCTTCACGTGTATAAGAGCTTGTGATGATGGCGGCACGCTCAACATCGGCTATTTTTGAAAACGAAACGTCGCCAAATTTCGTATGGTCTGCTAACACATATGTTTGCCGCCCTCGTTTTAGCGCTTGTACCTTTATATAGGCTTCTTCAAGATCAGGAGTTGTATACCCATCACTAGGAGTAATGCCATTCGTGCCAAGATACACGAGGTCAAAGCGAAAGGCATCGATCGCCTCCACAGCGTTTCGGCCAACAAAAGCGTGTGTCCCTTTTTTCGCATATCCGCCAAGCACATGTGTTTCAATTTCAGCATCGAGTAAACTAGCAATATTCGTTAATCCATTCGTCACAACCACAATCTGTTTGCCTTTCAAAAATGGGATCATTTCATAAGTGGTCGTTCCTGCATCTAAAAACAGGCAGTCTCCATCTTGTACAAGTTCAGCAGCCTGCTTGGCAATTTTTATTTTTTCTTGACGGTTTTTGAGCGTTTTTTGCGCGATTGTTGGCTCATCTCGCATTTTTCTCAATGACGTAGCACCACCATGAATGCGCTTTAATTTATTTCTCTGCTCAAGCTCCGTCAAGTCTCGTCGTATCGTAGACTCAGAAGCGCCAGTTTCTACAATTAAATCTTGAATTTTCACCACTTCGTTCTTTGCGAGAAGGGCGAGGATTTTTTCTTGCCTTTCCAATGTAAGCATTTCGCACACCTCAGCTCTCTTTGCTTAGTATACAACCAAAAACATTCAAATTCAATCATTTTCATCCAAAAGTAAGCGTTTTGTTGCCCCGTGCAGGCGGCAAGCAAAAAACACAGCAATCCTGAAGATCCTGTGTTTTTGCTCGTTCGTATGATCTATTTCGACTGTAATGCTTCTATTTTCTCAGCCAGTTCCGTCCAGCGGTTAAGAGCAGCCTCCAACTCACTGTCCAGCATCTCTTTTTCTTTTAGCAGATCAGCAATTCGCCCATAATCACTGCCTGCGTCGGCAATAGCCTGCTCAAGAATCTGCTGCTTTTCTTCAAGCGCTGCTATATGTCCGTCAATTTGCTCCCATTCGCGCTGCTCATTATATGACAACTTTTTTTGTTCTTTTTTCGGCTGTGGAGTTGGCGATTGTTCGTGCTGAGGCTGTTTATCGGTGATGTCGTTTCTGCCTGTTATATAATCACTGTAATCGCCGTCATAGCGCAACAGGCGATTGCCTTCAAAAATCAGCATTCGGTCAACGACACGGTCAAGAAAATAGCGATCATGGCTAACAACAACAACCGCGCCAGGGAATGTGTCTAAATAGTCTTCTAGTACAGCAAGCGTTTCGACATCTAGGTCATTTGTTGGTTCGTCGAGAAACAGCACGTTCGGTTCGCCCATTAGCACGCGCAGCAAATACAAACGTCTCTTTTCACCGCCTGACAAACGGCGAATATAGGTCCATTGTTGCGACCGTGGAAACAGAAAGCGTTCAAGCATTTGCTCGGCATAAATAGCATCCCCTTTTGTGGTGTAAACCACTTCAGCAACTTCCTTAATGTAATCAACAACGCGCAAATCGCCGTCAAGCTCTGCATCTTCTTGGCGGTAATAGCCAATCCGCACTGTTTCGCCAACATCAACCGTCCCACTGTCTGGAGCGGTTCTTCCGGCCATCATATTCAGCAACGTTGTTTTTCCGCTGCCATTTTCGCCAATAATGCCAAGCCGTTCATTTTTCCCCATTAAGAAAGACAAGTCGGAAAAAAGCATCTTTCCTTGGTACGATTTGCTAACTTGGCGAAGCTCAATTACTTGTTTGCCAAGACGCTTATGGCCAATCGGCATATCCAGCTGTCTGTTATCACTTGGGCCAGTTTGGGCATTTAATGCTTCTACCCGTTGAATACGCGCCTTTTGCTTCGTCGTTCTCGCCTTTGCTCCCCGCTTTAGCCAGGCAAGCTCCCGCCTGAGCAAATTTTTGCGCTTATCCTCCGCTTGCTCTGCTTGCGCCTTGCGTTCCGCTTTTTCTTCTAAATAGGTCTCAAAGTTGCCAATGTAACGGTATAACGCCCCTTCTGATAACTCAAAAATGGTATTGGCGACACGGTTTAAAAAGTAGCGGTCGTGAGTGATCACGATCAATGCACCAGGATATTGTTTTAAGTGTTCTTCCAACCATTCAACGGTTGCGTGGTCTAAATGGTTTGTCGGTTCGTCAAGTAACAGCAAATCAGCTGGCTGAATGAGTGCCCGTGCAAGGGCAACACGCTTTTTCTGTCCACCTGACAACGTGCCAAGCTTCGCCGAAAGTGCCCCAACCCCAAGTTTGCTAAGAATGGTTTTCGCCTGTGTGGCTGCTTCCCAAGCGTCAACGCGGTCCATTTCCTCTTGCCATTTCAAAAGCTCAGCTTGGCGCTTGTTGTCATGAGGGTGGGCCTCTAAGTCTTGGAGCGCCTTTTCATAGCTCGCTACCGTTTGCATCAATGTCGATTTGCTGTTGTAGATATAGCGAATGGCTGTTTCGTTTTCTGGCATGTCGAGCTGTTGCGGCAAGTATTCTAGCGTAAAATCATTGGCATGAAACAAAGCACCAGCATCAAACCCTTCGATTCCGGCGAGTCCTTTCAACAACGTCGATTTGCCAGTACCATTGACGCCAAGCAAGCCAATTCTGTCGCCTTTTCCTAAACTAAAGTGAATCGATTCAAAACAAGTCTTGTCGCCAAAAGACTTTGTCAACCCTTCTGCTCGAAGTAAACTCATGTGCATCTTCCTTTAATGTTCTTCTATTATGCTTTTCCACAATAGGGTGGTCTTTCGTGGAAGTAATTCGGCGAAACGATGCGGTTATCAAACGATTGGTGAAAAATGTCCGTCTGTGCTGGGGACATCGGCGGGATTAGCCACGTCCAGTCGCCTGTCACGTCACGCCCTGCTTTTGTTTCATTTTCAATAAAACGTTGAAACTGTTTTGCTGCTGTATGATGATCGACAATGCTTATGCCTTGCTCTTGATACGAATAGAGAACAGCACGGTTTAATTCGACAAGCGCTTTGTCGCGCCATAGCGATGCTTCCCGCTCCGTGCTGATTCCGAGCACGGCGGCCACTTCTGGCAAGCGGTTATAGCGAAAATCATCAGCTAAATTGCGGGCGCCGATTTCCGTGCCCATATACCAACCGTTAAACGGGGCTGTATAATAAGAAATACCGCCGATTTCAAGACGCATATTTGATATAAACGGGACTGCGTACCATTTAAGGTTCAATCTAGCAAATTCTTTGTTATCAGGATGGACAAGCGCCACTTCTTTAATAAGATGCTCTGGGATAGGGAATAGTTGAGGACAACGTGTCCCCACCGATATGACAAGGGGAAGCACATCAAAATCGCTACCTGCGCCAACCCAGCCGAGCTGCTTGCAAATGTCCGTTAATTCAAGGGAAGCAGGATCGCCAATTACACGGCCATCTCTGCGATAGCCTGCATAACGAACGAGTTGTGCGTTCCAAATACGGATCGAAGCCCCTTGTTTAAACACCGTAATGGTCGGAATGACTTTTCCACCGTTTGTTGCATATTCCATATGCCTAAAAAGCGCTTGTGCGACCGCTTCTTCTGTATGTGCTTCCCGTTCATCAATAACGGTAAGCCGTTCCCAAAACAGGCGGCCAATGCAACGATTGCTGTTACGCCAAGCGAGCCTCGCTCCAAAGGCAAGCTCCTCAGCCGTATGCTCGTATGTGCCGTTCGTACGGATCGCTTCGCAAACAGCGCGAATGCGCGCTTCTTTGCCGTCTAAGCGACGCTCCTCGTAAAAAAGGGAAAGAAACTGAACAGCCTCATCTTCCAAACGATTTGCCATACTGCCATCCTCCTAAAAAAACTGTGCAGCGTCCTATGCTGCACAGCCTTTTCTATGCATCGGCCTTCAGTTCTTCGATGATATCTGCTTCAATCGTTTCCGGTTTTGTAGCAGGCGCATAACGCTTAATGACTTCGCCTTTACGGTTCACGAGAAATTTGGTGAAGTTCCATTTAATTTCTTCGCTCAACATTCCCTTTTTGGCCGCTTTCAGATAGTTGAACAATGGGTTGGCATGTTTGCCTTTCACATCTGTTTTCGCAAACAGAGGGAATGTAACGCCAAAATTGATTTTACACACCTGTTCCATGTCTTCATCAGCAACCGGCTCCTGGTTCAAAAATTGGTTGCTAGGAAATCCGAGCACATAAAAGCCTTTTTCCTTATAGTTATTGTACAGTTTTTCAAGCCCTGCAAACTGTGAAGCAAAGCCGCATTTAGTGGCGGTGTTGACAATGAGCAATACATTGCCTTTGTAAGCTGATAATGAAACCTCTTGGCCATCACTCGCCTTAACCGAATAATCGTAAACAGACAAATGTATTCTCTCCTTTATTTTCTAGTATACTGTTGTTTTGCGGCAATGGAAACCCATTTGTTTCACTAGTCGAAGGACAACTGTCTGCTACATCGACCCCTTATCAACACTGCTTAAGACGTCCCAGCCCTCCTTTTAAGGGTTGCGTCTGGCAAAATCAACAAATCGGAAGCGGTCAGCACGGTGGCGCGACTCTGTGTATTGGAAAGGCACGGCATTGTCAAAATACGTATAGCTTCTAACAACGACTACGCGGCCACTCTCATCGAGGTCAAGCATGGCCTGGTCTTCCTCCGTCGCTGCTTCAACGACAATTTCTTTTTTGGCAAAGCTGATGGCAAGGCCTAGTTGCTTCTCAATGTAGGCATAAATGCTGCCCGCACAAATGTCTTTCGTTAATCCAGGGACTAAGCTTGCAACAAATGTGTCCTTATCCAATATAATCCGTTCCCCATCAATTAAGCGGATTCGCTCCACTTGCCAAACTTGCTCTCCTGTTTCAATTTCCAACTTCTTTGCCATGGTTTCATCTGCTTTAGCAGCTGTAAAGGAGACAACATCTGTCTTAGCTTGCAAACCAAGCTTTTCATTTAGTTCTTGGAAGCTTGCAACGCCTGAAACCGGGAAATCGAGGCGTGCGACATCAAGCACAACAGAACCTCTGCCTTGTATCTTTTGAATATACCCGTGTTCTGATAACATTTTCAGTGCTTTGCGAATCGTTTCCCTCGATGCTTGGAACATCTCTGTCAGTTCATTTTCAGAAGGCAACGTCTCGCCAGAAGCATAAACACCGCTATTGATTGCTTGTGTGAGCGCTTGATAAATCGATTGAAACTTGTTTTTCACGTGCTTCTCTTACTCCTTCAACTGGAATGCCACCGTTTCATAAGGCTTGAGCGAAAAAGTTTTTTCCAGTTTTCGTTTTTGGTTGTAGTTGCCTATTAACTGTGTCGCTTTTAATGATACCAGATCTTCTGGGCATTCAAAATCGCAATTTACAGGGTAAAAATTTGAAACGACAAGGAGTTTTTCCGTGCCATCCGTGCGCACGTATGCAAATACATGGTCATCTTCAGGCACAAGCAAGCGGTAATCACCTGTTGTCACAATTGGCAGCTTTTTGCGCAGCGCAATGAGCTTTTGATAAAAATAAAAAATCGAATTCGGGTCGCTGAGCGCTTTTTCGGCATTGATTTCCTTGTAATTGCTGCTCACCTTCATCCATGGCGTTCCCGTTGTAAAACCAGCTTGCTCGCTTGAATCCCATTGGACCGGTGTACGGGAGTTGTCCCGGGATTTCTGTTTAAGGATCGCGAGAATGTGTTCTTCAGGCACGCCCTCTCCTTTTAAGCGATCGTACACATTCAATGACTCTACGTCGCGGTAATCATCGATGCTTGTAAAATTCGGGTTTGTCATGCCGAACTCTTCGCCCTGATACACATAGGGCGTCCCTTGCATGAAATGGATTGTCGCAGCCAACATCTTCGCTGATTGGTTATGGTATTCGTGCTCATCGCCATAACGGCTAACAACCCTTGGCTGGTCGTGGTTGCACCAAAACAACGCATTCCATCCCCCGCCTTCATGCATGCGGACTTGCCATTCCGATAAAATCCGTTTTAGCGCTTTAAAATCAAAATCAGCGACAGCCCATTTTTCTCCATTCGGATAATCCACTTTTAAATGGTGGAAATTAAACGTCATTGACAGTTCACGCTGCTTTGGATTGGAATAGCGAATGCAGTCTTCAATCGTCGTTGAAGACATTTCGCCAACGGTTAAGCTATCATACTTGGCTAATACTTCTCGGTTCATTTCCTGCAAATATTCATGGACACGGGGGCCGTCTGTATAAAATTTGCGGCCGTCACCTGGCGCTACTGACCCATCATCATCAGGGAAGCGTTGGTCTTTTGATATTAAGTTAATGACGTCAAGACGGAAGCCATCAATGCCTTTATTAAACCAAAAATGCATCATCTCGTAGACATGCTTGCGCAGTTGTTCGTTTTCCCAGTTTAAGTCTGCTTGCGTGACGTCAAACAAATGCAAGTAGTAATCATCTGTCGCTTCATTGTATTCCCACGCAGAACCGCCAAACTTCGATTGCCAATTTGTTGGTGCGCCTCCGTCTTTGCCTTCTTTCCAAATATAAAAATCACGGTACTTCGCCTGTTTGCTTAGCTTCGCATTTTTAAACCACTGATGTTCAGTCGACGTATGGTTGACAACCAAGTCCATAATTAGCTTCATTCCCCGTTTATGGGTTTCACTTAGGAGTTTTTCAAAATCAGCCATCGTCCCATAGTCTTCATGAATCGCATAATAATCGGAAATGTCATAGCCATTGTCATTTTGCGGTGAAGCATAAATAGGCGTTAACCAAATCACGTCGATGCCTAGTTCTTTTAAATAGTCTAGCTTTTCAATGATCCCTTGCAAATCGCCAATGCCATTTCCCGTCGTATCATTAAAGCTTTTAGGGTAAATTTGATAAACCGTACTTGTTCTCCACCATTCCATTTGTGTTTATCCACCTTTCTCTGTCTCTATTTACCACCAGTTTAGCACACTTGTATATACAAGTTCAAAAAAGGAACTGCTAAGCAGTTCCTTGAGATTGTCTTAATTGTCTTCTTGCAAACTTTTTGGATGACGGAGTCTGCCGTATAGCAACGTAATGAGGAATGGCAGTACAATCACGATCGCCATGCCGATAAAGAATGGGATCCAGTCTGTTGGACGGATCGATACAAAGCCAGGCACGCCTCCTACGCCAATCGAATTGGCGATGACGTTTTGCATTGTAATAAACATACCGGCGATTCCAGCACTGACAATTGCCGCATAAAACGGGAAGCGGAAGCGCAAGTTGACACCGAAAAGCGCTGGTTCTGTAATGCCGAGCCAAGCTGATAAACCTGATGTCCCTGCTAGCCCTTTTAAATTGGCGTTTTTGACGACAAAATACATCGCAAACGCAGCTGAACCTTGGGCAATATTAGACAGCGCCAAAATTGGCCACAAGAACGTGCCGTTGCCTGAACCAACGAGTTGCAAATCGACAGCAAGGAATGTATGGTGCATCCCCGTAATAACGAGGGGGCCATAAATAATACCGTATAAGAAACCAGCAATCCAAGGCAGTGTCGCAAACAGCCAAATAAAACCGTCAGCAATCCAATTACCGATTGCAAATGTAAGCGGGCCTACAGCAATAAATGTAATGAAACTTGTTATAAGCAATGCTAACGGAGCGACCGTCAGTAAATGGAAAGCGTCTGGTATCCGTTTGCGCAAGAATAGTTCCAACTTCGCTAAAATGATCGATGCCACAAACACAGGAAGCACTTGCCCTTGATAGCCTAGTTTATTGATTTCAAGACCGAATAAATTCCAAGTCGGGATTTCCCCCGCCTCACGGGCAGCACCATAATCCCATGCATTTAACAAAGCAGGATGGACTAGGATTAGCCCCATCACAATCCCAAGCAATGGGTTGCCGCCAAAACGTTTGACTGCAGACCAACCAATCAATGCCGGCAAAAATGTGAACGCAGTATTAGCGATAACGTGGATAATGTCGGCAAAATCGGCCCACTGTGGGTGGACGTCAATAATCGACGCCCCTGTGTAAAAGATATCATTCCCCGTTAAAATGTTGTTAATGCCCATTAACAAACCGGCTGTGACAATCGCCGGCAAAATGGGGATAAAGACATCCGCCAGCACTTTAATTGCCCGTTGCAAAGGGCTTCCTTTTTTGGCTGCTTCCGCTTTTACCTCATCTTTGCTTTGCTCCTCGCGCCCTGTGAGAGCCATCAATTCCTTATATACTTTATCTACAACGCCATTGCCAAGAATGATCTGGAATTGGCCGCTCGCAGTAAATGTTCCTTTCACTGCGTCAATGGCCTCTACGCTGCTTGTGTCCACTTCGTTTTCATCTTTCAACACTAGCCGAAGCCGTGTTACGCAGTGCGTTGCCGAAGAAATATTTTCCTCGCCACCAATAGCGGTGAGAATTTGTTCTGCCGTTTCACGGTAGTTAATAGCCATCTGTTGCTCCTCCTCTGTCAGCGTTTTCAAAACGCCCATTTTCCATGTATCCTCAGGATTTGTATATACAAATATGGATGATAACGCTTTAATGATAACCTGTATATACAAATTCGTCAATGGGTTCAACTTGGTCTTTGGCTAATTCCATTTTCTATTTTGAGCAAAAGTGGTTTATTTTACTTCTAAAAGGGTTAAAAAACAGCGCCTATTCGGTTTAGCCTCAATATACATAGATTCCTATTCCATGGTACAATCGACTTTATGATAAGGAGGGACTATGAAATGAATTATGATCCACATTTGCATCCGTATCCATCAACTCGAATGCCTGTTTATGCAAAAAATGGAATGGTGGCGACATCGCAGCCTTTGGCAGCACAAGCAGGACTAGAGATTTTGAAACAAGGAGGAAATGCGATTGATGCGGCGATTGCGACTGCTGCCTGTTTAACCGTTGTCGAGCCTTGTTCGAATGGGATCGGCGGAGATGCGTTTGCGATTGTATGGACAGAGGGCAAACTCCATGGCTTAAATGGAAGCGGTCCTGCCCCTGCCTCTATTAGCATCGACAAAGTGAAACAAAAAGGGTTTGAGGAAATCCCTAAATACGGCATGATACCTGTAACTGTGCCTGGCGCTCCTGCAAGCTGGGCAGCGTTGTCTGAACGTTTCGGCAAGTTGCCTTTGCTTGATGTGTTACAGCCCGCCATTCGCCATGCTGAAGAAGGGTTTGCCCTCTCCCCTACTGTTGCAAGACAATGGAAAGCAAGCTATGACAAATTTAAAGCGGAGAATAAATCGGAAGAATTCCAAGCTTGGTTCGAAACATTTGTTCCAAACGGCCACTTGCCAAAAGCAGGAGAGATTTGGAAATCGCCACACCATGCCGATACATTGAGAAGCATTGGCGAAACCAAAGGGGCTTCCTTCTACAAAGGGGACCTCGCTGCAAAAACGGCTGCTTTTTTCGAGAAACATGGCGGCTTCTTATCGAAAACCGATTTGGAAAATTTCCAGCCAGAGTGGGTGGAGCCAATACATGTTAACTACCGTGGCTATGATGTGTGGGAAATTCCGCCGAATGGCCAAGGACTCGTAGCTCTTATGGCACTGAATATGCTTAACCAAGTTGATATTGGTGATAAAGAAGCGGTAGACACGTACCATATGCAAATTGAAGCAATCAAACTGGCGTTTAGCGATGGCCAAAAATATATTACAGATACAAACAATATGAGTGAAAAAATCGAAGACTTATTGAGCGATACATACGCTAAAGAACGGCTTCGCCTCATCTCAGATGAAGCAATGCTGCCAACTGCCGGGAAGCCTAAAGCTAGCGGCACGGTCTACTTAAGTACAGCCGATGCTGATGGAAACATGGTCTCATTTATCCAATCCAATTATATGGGCTTTGGGTCAGGGCTAGTTGTGCCTGGAACAGGGATTGCGATGCAAAACCGGGGGCATAATTTTTCGATGGATCCAAACCATGACAATTGCTTGGCCCCTAATAAACGGACCTATCATACGATTATCCCTGGCTTCCTCACAAAAGATGGGAAACCAATTGGCCCATTCGGGGTGATGGGTGGCTTTATGCAGCCACAAGGACATGTTCAAGTCATCATGAATACAATTGACTTTCAACTGCACCCACAAGCAGCACTTGATTCGCCACGTTGGCAGTGGGTCGAAGGCAAGCACATTGTATTAGAGCCGACATTCCCTCGCCATATTGCTGAAGCGTTGGCTCGTAAAGGCCATACCATTACAATTGCTAATGACACGATGCCGTTCGGACGTGGCCAAATCATTTGGAAAGATGAAGAAAAAGGCACCTACGTAGGAGGAAGCGAGTCAAGAACAGACGGGGCGGTTGCGCCTTGGTAAAGCCTTGACAAAACAGCTAGCCAGCTGACAAACGCAAATGTTGTCAGCTGGCTTTATCTAATTCTGGCCCATTTTCTTTGCTCGTCTTTTGTTGTCTCCCCATTATCCCAATACCAAGAAGCTAGTCATTGCTCTACACTTGAAAGTAAGCAGGTTGCTGCAAAAAAATGGGGAGGCGATCATATGAAACAATTGGGAATGGGCTTCTGCTTCACACTCGGGCTGCTTGCCTTTGGGACAGAGGACACATTTGCACAGGAAGAAATCTCGCCGAAACGGGAAATGCGTGCAGTTTGGATCGCCAGCGTCAACAACATTGATTGGCCGTCGCGTGCTGGCTTATCGGCTGAGCAGCAGCAAGCAGAGTTTGTATCTATGCTGGATGAAACAAAAGAAATGGGGATGAATGCAGTCGTTGTCCAAGTAAAACCGACGGCAGACAGTTTTTATCCATCAGAGTACGGGCCGTGGTCTGAATATTTGACAGGCCAACAAGGCCAAGACCCCGGTTACGATCCCCTCGCCTTTATGGTTGAAGAAGCCCATAAACGCAACTTAGAATTCCACGCATGGGTGAACCCGTACCGGATCACAATGAACCATACAGACATCAACCGTTTAGCCGACGGCCACCCTGCCAAAGAACATCCAGATTGGGTCGTCGCCTATGGAAACCAACTTTATTTTGATCCAGGCTTGCCGGAAGTGCGACAATTTCTTGTAGACGCTGTCAGTGAAATCGTCCAGCATTACGACATCGACGCGATTCATATGGATGATTACTTTTACCCTTACCCGATCGCCGGCCAAGACTTCCCAGATGATGACTCCTATGCGGAACATGGTAGCGGCTTTACAGACAGGGGAGATTGGCGTCGCAACAATGTCAATACGCTTGTTGCCTCCCTCCAGCAGGCAATCAAAGACGAAAAACCTTATGTAAAATTTGGCATTAGCCCATTCGGAGTCTGGCGCAACAGCAGCACCGACCCAACTGGTTCCAATACACGGGCCGGCGTCGAAAACTATGATGATCTATACGCCGACACTCGCCATTGGATCCAAAACCGCTCAATCGACTATATTACTCCACAAATTTATTGGAATATAGGTTTTGAAGCGGCAGCATTTGACATCCTTACAGACTGGTGGATTTCAGAAACAGCTGGCTCCCATACTCATTTTTACGTCGGGCAAGCTGCATACAAAGTCGGTGTTAATGATGTACCGGCATGGCATAATCCTGAAGAATACCCGCGGCAAATTGCTTACATGCGCGAACGCCCAGATGTAAAAGGCAGCATCCACTTTAGCTTAAAAGACTTGCGGGCTAACCGCCTCGGCGTTAAAGACCGGCTTTCGGAAACAGAATATCAGCGTCCGGCACTGATTCCAGAAATGCCATGGCTGGCTGGGACTGTACCGAAAAAACCGACAAACGTCGATGTGGTGAAACAAAAGAATGGCACTGTGCTCACCATCTCAGACCCTAAAAATGAGCATGCGGCTTATTACGCCATTTACCGATTTGACGGCCAAAAAGCCGGTTCTTTGGAAAGCAATGAAAACTTGATCGCCACTGTCCGCAAAGATGGACAGGAAACAACGTATACGGATCAAGAAGCAGCGGCAAATAAAACGTACACATACGTCGTTACTGCGTTGGACCGCCTTCATAATGAAAGCAAAAACGGCAAGAAAGCTAAGCAAAATTAGAGGTTGCTTCCCCCTTTGCTTTCAAAAAGGGGGGAGTGTCTTATTTAAATATCCAGCTTTCTCCTGGACGCATCAGCGCGTTTAAATTCAGCTTTTTGCAAATGGTTACGTAATGCAACAACGTAAGGAGCACAGCCCCCATATTCATTCCTAATATGATGCCGTCCATTTTCAAGGTCGGCATCGAGCCAAGGGCAATCATGAGGCAAAACGAAACAGTTGTCGCGTATAACGAATGCAAGAACGCGTCTTTGACTAAGCCAATGCCAATTAAATAGGCTTGCAGCGGCGTTGAAAAATAATGGAATAAGAAATAAGGGATCAATACTTGCAAATAGCCTGCTGCTGGCGAAGGCCCAAAAAAAGCGGTTGTAATCGGTTCTGCAAAGAAAAAGAAGGCGAGCACGACAGGTGCACCATAAACAACTGTTACGAGCAACGACAACCGCAAATAATGATGGAGCACGTCGTAATCGCGTTTTGCATAGGCATCAGACACGATTGGAATAAGTACAACTAGCAAGGCGTGGGCAATAAAAGCCGGAAAAAAGCCGATTGTAAAGGCAATGCCAGACAATTTGCCATACTGGACCATTGCCACGCTTTCGATCATTCCCGCATTGGACAATGCTTTCGTAATCAAAAAAGGTTTAATCGCAAATGTGGCGGAGTGAAAAATACGCAAACCCGTTGTCGGCAATGACACTTGCAACAGTTTTTGATAAACCTCTTTTTTGGGGCCTTTTTTCTGGACATGTTCTTTTTTGGTCTCTCGTATTTTGCCTATAAATACAATGACCAAATAAATTAACACAAACAACTCGCTTAATTTCAATGCCAACAACGCCATAAAAATAGCGATGTTGCTATCGAAGGAAAACAATTTAAACACAATGAGCAAACCAGCCAACTGAGTCGAGCGCTTTAATAAATTGGCAACGGCAATTTTCCCTGTTTCCTGGGCGCCCATCAAATAGCCTCTTGCCACTGACGAAAACGTAATGATTGGCACGAGCAGCACCAACATCCATTTGACGCCTGCATGATAAGAATGGAGCACACTTAAATGGGGCAATACAACCAAGGCACCAATCATGACGGCAAGGGCACAAACCAGTGCAAGCTGCAGCGCTTTGCCGAGTACATGCCAATGGTAAACGGGTTCTTTCTCTGCAATTAGCTTAGAAACCGAAACGGGCAATTCAATGCTTGCAAGGACGACAACAAATAGCATTGTTGGCAAAATCGCCATGTACAAACCGAACGCTTCATCGCCGAGCTCTCTTGCCAATACAACGTTGATCATAAATTCCAAACATTCCCCTACAAACGCCGCAGCGCTCAGCACGAGAACCCCTCGAAAAAACGTATTCACCGCTCATCTCTCCTTTTTCTCTCTATACAGGCTATGAGACAAGTTTTTAAAATATGGGTATGTTTTTGAAAGCACGAAAAAGGGCTTCCCTTAATGAGAGGCAGCCCTGTTTTGCTTATTTATCATCCCATGTGCTAGCGTTTTTCAGACCGGGAATGTTTTTGCTTTTAAAAACGGGATTTTTGCCTTGTTGACGTTGGCTCTGGTAATCGGAAATAACAGCAAACGAAATCCCGCTGATTAGCAAAATCGCGATTAAATTTACAACTGTCGTAAAGGCCATAAACACATCGGCCAAAGACCAAACGAGTTCGATTGCAGCAAGGGAACCGAAAACGACCATGCCGACGACTAGCAAGCGGTAGACTTGCAGCCAAATGGTGCCCTCTTTCATGAATGCTAAATTGGTTTCGCCGTAATAGTAGTTGCCGACAATCGAAGTGAACGAAAAAAAGAAAATGGCAATCGCAATAAACGGCACAGCCCAACCGCCAACAAGCTCACTCAAGGACGCTTGTGTTAAGGCAACGCCGTCTACTCCTTCTCCAGCGGTTTGGTAAATATTCGTAAGCAAAATAACAAAAGCAGTCGCAGAACAAATGATAACCGTATCAAAAAACACACCCAAAGATTGCACGAGCCCTTGCTTGACAGGATGAGACACGTCTGCTGTCGCTGCGGCATTAGGGACACTTCCCATTCCAGCTTCATTGGAAAACAATCCCCGTTGCGCCCCGACAAGGAGCCCAGCAAAAATGCCGACTGTCGCTTCTTTCAAACCAAAAGCAGAACCGATAATAAGAGCAAATAAATGAGGGATTTGTTGGTAATTGCTGACAACGACAAAAAAGACGACACCAATATAAGCAACTGCCATAATCGGTACGACAATTCCAGAAAAGATGGAAATCGAACGAATGCCACCAAAGATAATAACCCCTACTGCAAGCGCAATGACAATGCCAACAGTTAGCCGGTTTAATCCAAATGCTTCATCCATAGCAACGGTAATCGTATTTGCTTGCAGCGAATTAAAAATAAACCCAAATGTGACAGCAATTAATAAGGCAAATACGACGCCAAGCCAGCGTTTGCCAAGCGCCTTTTCAATATAATAAGCAGGGCCGCCACGGAACTGGCCGTTGCGCCTTTCTTTATACACTTGGGCGAGCATGCTCTCTATAAAGCCGGTAGCCATGCCGATGATCGCAATCACCCACATCCAAAAAATAGCGCCAGGACCTCCTTGTGTAATCGCAATCGCCACACCTGACATGTTTGCTGCGCCTACTCGCGAAGCGGCGCTAATACAAAACGCTTGAAAAGCAGAGACTTCTCCCTTCTTCTTTTTCTCGGTGACCGCTCGAAACATTTCAGGAAACATTCGGATTTGCACAAAGTTTGACCGGAACGTTAAGTACAGGCCAACTGTAATTAAAGAGAATACGAGAAAATAGGAAGTAATCCCATTGATGCTATTTATGATTTGTTGAACGACTTCCATAAAAGCTCCACCTTTGCTTCTCCCAAAAATATGGTTTTTTTCTTAAGCATCATATCACATTTTTTGCTATTTAAAAGAAAACGCCCTATTTAGACTTTTTTCGACTCGTCCAAAAGGGCATTTTCTTCAAAGCCATAATTCTTGATTGGAAGCAGTCACTGCCTGAGCTCCCGCTTTAATCGCTTGCTTTGCATCTTCCATCGTCTCAATTAAGCCGCCAGCAATGACCGGGATCCCCGTTTTCCTATGGACACGGCCAATGTAGTCAGGCAAAATGCCAGGCAGAAGTTCGATCACATCAGGCTTTACTGTTTCAGCAAGATGATAGCTCGTTTCAAGAGCCAGCGTGTCGAGCAAAAAGACACGTTGAATCGCAAGAATGTCATTCTTTTTTGCAATCCGAAGCATATCGCCCCGTGTTGATATTAATCCAGCTGGACGAATCACTTGGCAAAGAAATTCAGCAGCAGCCTTATCGCTTTTTAAGCCTTGGATTAAATCAGCATGGAGAATCGGTTTTTTATTTCCCTCGCGTGCGCTTTTTTTCACTGACGCTAGTTTAGACAAGTGCAAATCCAAGACAACAAAATATTCATGGCTGCTATTCATAATGGCCTCGAAATCTTTCATTGTCTTAATTGCTGGTAAAATCGTTTGGCCACCAAACATCGCTTAGCCTATATCCTCAAGCGTGTGTATTCGCCATTGTTCTGCCAACTCACCCTCGTAAATGGCCCGCTGTTTGTCACTCCATTTTAAAACAGAAGCCATTGCCTCAACAATCTTGTCTTTGTATGCATTGGCTTTGTCAATATCAAAGAGCATGTAGGAAGAGCGACGCACTAAGAAATCGACAGGCGTTAGCGCCATTTCGTAAGCCATCGCGTAACGGAGCGACGCCCATACCGCTTTTGGAAGCCCATATTTTTCTGCTTCCCCATCATTTAGAAACGCAAACACGTGCGTGACATTTGAGCCGTAACGTTTGACGAGTTCAGCTGCTTCCGCCTCTTCTAAGCCAAGGATTTTTCCAGCTTCAATATGGGCGGCATTAAACATGTCGAGCTGGTCGGAACCGCCCACTTCCCCGCCTGATAAAACAAGGTTTTTTGTCTGGCACGGTTTATAGACAGCGCCTGTTTCTTGTTCAAGCTCTTTTGCGACGAGCGATACAATATTGTCGGCCATTTTTCGGTAACCAGTCAATTTGCCGCCTGCTATTGTCATAAGCCCGCTCTCCGAGTGAAAAATTTCGTCTTTGCGTGAAATATCGGAAGGGCTCTTGCCTTCTTCATGAATGAGGGGCCGCAACCCTGACCAACTCGACTCAATATCGGCATTTGTTAGCTGATATCCTGGGAATAGGGCATTTGTTGCCTTCATAATATAGTCGACATCTTCTTTCGTCACACCAGGTTCCCGCTTATCGCCTTCATAATTTGTATCCGTTGTGCCTACATAAACTTTTTCACCGCGAGGGATCGCAAACATCATGCGGCCATCGCCAAAAGGCGTGTCAAAATAGAGCGCTTGGTTTAAAGGCAATCGTTCTTTGGATAACACTAAGTGGACACCTTTCGTTAAGTGGATCGTTTTTCCTGTCTTTGATCGGTCTTGCTCACGCAAATGGTCAACCCATGGCCCCGTTGCATTGACGACTTTTTTTGCCTGGATGGTTACAGCTTCGCCCGTCAGCAAATCACGGGCAATGACACCAGTGATTTTTCCCTGGTCATAAACAAAGCCTTCTGCTTTTACATAGTTGGCCAATTTCGCGCCTTTTTCAGCTGCGGTTTTGGCAATTTCGATCGTTAAGCGTGCGTCGTCCGTGCGGTATTCGACATACATACCGGCGCCACGAAGGCCGTCTTTTGCCAAAATCGGCTCTTTTTTTAACGCGTCTTTCGCTTTCATCATCGTGCGCCGCTCTGCTTTCTTGACGCCGGCAAGTCGATCGTAGACAGCAAGCCCAATTGACGTTGTGAACGAATTAAACGTACCACCTTTGTAAAACGGCAACATCATTCGTACTGGCTCTGTAACATGGGGCGCATTTTCATAAACGATCGCCCGCTCAGTCCCAACTTCAGCAACCAGTTTTACTTCAAATTGCTTTAAATAACGAAGGCCGCCATGGATCAACTTTGTCGACCGGCTCGACGTTCCCGCCGCAAAATCTTGCATTTCAATCAAGCCGACATCGATTCCTCGTGTTGCTGCGTCCAAAGCGGCACCCACGCCAGTAATGCCACCACCAATAATTAACAGATCCAACTGTTTGTCTTCCATGCTTGCGATTGCTTTTTCTCTTGTCTTTGCTGAAAACGCCATCTCGATTCCTCCAATATTTGAACGGAAAAAGGGACCACAACAAACAAAACAGGCTTTTTTGCGCCTATTGAATGCTGTGATCCCTCAAATCCTCAGATCCGTTCATTAACTTACATTCATTATAGCGCACTTAAGCCGCTACGTAAACTTTTAGCTGTTTTCCACTCAGTGTTCCCTACTAACGCGTCTTTGAAACCATAGAAAAAAGCAAACGCACAGGCCCCCGAAGGAAAAAACACCTGTGCGTTTTTGCTAAATGGAAAACATTATTGGCTTTTTATTTTGTTGGCTTAAAAGCCATTGTTGCCTCAATCGCTGTTTTCCAGCCACCATAAAGCTTTTCCCGCTCTGTTTTTTCCATCTTCGGCTCAAACGAACGATCGATTTTCCATTTGTCGGCAATTTCCTGTTTGTCTTCCCATACTCCGACAGCCAAGCCAGCTAAATAGGCTGCACCAAGTGCGGTTGTTTCGTTAATTGTTGGGCGTTCAACAGGGGCATCGAGCAAATCGCTTTGAAACTGCATCAAAAAGTCGTTCTTCACAGCACCGCCATCGGCGCGAAGCTTTTTCGACTCTAAGCCAGAATCCGATTCCATTGCCTCCATCACATCTTTCGTTTGGTACGCTAGTGCTTCTAACGTAGCGCGAACAATGTGTTCTCTCGTTGTTCCTCTGGTCAACCCATACATGGCACCACGTGCTTCGCTGTCCCAATAAGGCGTTCCTAACCCAACAAATGCAGGCACAACATAGACACCCTCCGATGACTCAACCCGCTTTGCATATGCTTCGCTATCCCCAGCGTTCTCTAGCAGCTTGATGCCGTCACGGAGCCATTGGATCGCAGAACCAGCAACGAAAATGCTTCCTTCTAATGCATACTCTACTTTTCCATCAAGACCCCAGGCAATCGTCGTGAGCAAGCCATTTTCCGATGTAACAGCTTCATTGCCTGTGTTCATTAAAATAAAGCAGCCTGTTCCATACGTGTTTTTAACCATGCCTTTTTCAAAACAAGCTTGTCCAAATAAAGCCGCACTTTGGTCACCGGCGACGCCTGCAATCGGTACCTGCTCTCCAAAGAAATGGTATTCCACCGTGTTGGCGTACACTTCTGAAGATGACTTCACTTCAGGCAGCATCGCCTTGGGGACATCCAAAATCCGAAGCAGCTCTTCGTCCCACTGCAAATCATGAATGTTATACATAAGCGTCCGCGCCGCATTTGAATAGTCGGTCACATGAGCTTTACCTCCGCTCAATTTCCAAATGAGCCATGAATCAATTGTGCCAAAGAGCAATTCGCCGTTTTCAGCCCGCTCCCGGGCGCCTTCCACATGGTCCAAAATCCATTTCACTTTTGTCCCTGAAAAATAAGGGTCAATCAGCAAACCCGTTTTGCTGCGAAACGTTTCATTGTGCCCAGCATCACGCAATGTTTTGCAAATGTCTTCTGTTTGCCGAGACTGCCAAACAAGCGCATGATAAACCGGCTTGCCTGTTTCTTTGTCCCAGACGACCGTTGTTTCCCGCTGATTTGTAATCCCTATCGCTTCAATTTGCCGCGGCTCCACATCTGTCTCTGTAAACAGGCCGGAAATAACAGAAAGCGTCGAATTCCAGATTTCATTTGCATTGTGTTCCACCCAGCCTGGGTGGGGAAAATACTGTTTAAACTCCTTTTGGACTGTATGGACGACTTCCCCTTCGTGGTTAAATAAAATCGACCGTGTACTCGTCGTTCCCTGGTCAATTGCCAAAATGTATGTTTTCTCCATCCGTTAATCCTCGGACCTCCTTGATTTTTCGGTTGCATGTTCCCTTTTATTTGTTTACCCTGCCTTCTACCTTGTTAAAACAAGTCTATTCTCATTCCTGGAAATCGTTTACACTAACCTACAAAGTCTTATTTGTCGTAAAGGGGGAGCATAATATGGACGCATGTGCCCTTTTTTGGTTTGCTTGCATAAGAAACGTGGCCGCCCATCATTTCGATCATGCGAATGGAGACCATTGTTCCGATGCCCGTCCCACTGTCTTTTGTCGTAAAATAGGCAGTGCCAATTTGTTTTAATTGCTCTTTTGTCATGCCAACCCCTGTATCCTCAATTGTTAACAGCAATTTCTTTTTAGCCGTTTTATCCATTTTAATCGACACCGATCCGTTTGGAGGCGTTGCTTCGATGCCATTCTTAATAAAATTGAGAAGCGCTTGTTTGAGCTTATTTTGGTCGGCCCATACCCAAAGGGTTTCTTCGCCGCTTTGGACCGACAACTGGACCTGTCCTTTTGCAGCATAAGGCCTCAGCAGTGAGACAACGGAATGAACGGTTTCCCCTACTGAAAAAACACGTTGTTGATCCATTTTAGGTTTTGCTGCACTTAAATATTCATTAATGATCGCTTCCGCCCGGTTCAATTCGCCGACAATTAATGCGTGGTATTGATTTTTCTTCTTACCTTCTGCCATCAACTGGACAAAACCTTTCACAACGGTCAGCGGATTTCTGACTTCATGGGCAATCGTTGCTGCAAGTTCGTTTAAGCTGTTGTACTTTTCGGCACGCAGCGATTCGGCAATGACACGATCTCTCTCAAGCAACGTTTCATATAAATAAGTAATTAAAAACATCGCACCAACGCCAAAAACCGCATAATAAACGGCCACTCCCCACATGGCAGGCAAGTAGCTATCTCTGAATAGCCACTGCATAATGATCAGTGATAAAGTTACTTGGATCAGCACTGGCCATAATGACACGAGGCTGACAAACTTGAGCCTGGGCCATTTGCTTGGCAACTGGTAAAACCGTCTCGTAAAAATCGAAAACAACACGGCACTTAGCAAAAAATGTACGAGGGCAAAACCGGTAAGGTCACCGCCTATGATCAACCGAAAAACGGCTGAAACGGCGGTTACGCCCCAGCCCGCCCGTTTGCCACCATACAAAAACGCGAGCAAAATGGGAATATAGCGCAAATCCCAGAAAACGTCTCCTTGGCGGATGGAAAAGGACATGCATAAAATAACAGCGCCACTCATGAAATGAAACATCGTAAGCGAACGCTGGATCTTCCAGCCCCCTTCGGCTTTTAAGCTATAAATGATTAAGGGAACCATAATCACAAACACATTGATAAGAAGCTTTTCAATAACCATGCATTCCACGTTCCCCTCGCACCATTTCTCTGAACTCATTCGACACTTTTCGGGGCAATCCTGCTTTTTGCTAAAATTTACAGGATTGCATCCATTTGTTTTGTTTGTTGCATCTCGTAATAAAACCCTTTTGTCGCCATCAGTTCATGGTGGCTTCCTGCTTCCGTGACCTCGCCTCCCTGTAAAACAAGAATTTGGTCAGCGGCTTCAATCGTATTTAAGCGATGGGCAATGACAAAGCTTGTGCGCCCATGCATCAACCGTTTTAACGCTTCTTGGATCTTCATTTCCGTCACGGTATCAATACTGGATGTCGCTTCATCCAAAATAAGTATCGCAGGGTTAGCAAGCAGTGCTCGCGCGATCGACAATAACTGTTTTTGCCCTTGGCTAATGCCACTGCCATCTTGAAAAAGCATCGTCTCATATCCATTCGGCAAATGGGAAATAAACCCATGTGCATTTGCCAGCTTAGCCGCGTCTTCCACTTCTTGATCCGATGCCTCGAGGCGACCATAACGAATGTTTTCACGAATGGTGCCTTGGAATAAAAAAGGATCCTGAAGAACAACGCCCATTTGCGAGCGTACGTCGTCTTTCTTCAAGTTAGCAAGGTTGTTTCCATCGATGAAAATCGCTCCCTCATTTACTGGGTAAAAACCTAGCAGCAAATTGAGAATGGTCGTCTTCCCTGCTCCAGTAGGGCCGACAAAGGCAATCGTCTCCCCAGCTCTCGCTGTAAATGAGACGTTTTTGAGCGTTTCCGTAGCGCCATAGGAAAAACAGACATTTTGAAAGGAGACATTTCCTTCTATTTGCTTGACCGCGATAGCGCCTGCTTGATCCGATTCAGGCTGCTCATCAATTACTGCAAATACACGCTCCGCACCAGCTAACGCTGATAAAACCGCATTAAACTGATTGGCAAGATCGTTTAGCGGCCGTGTAAACTGACGGGAATACTCGACAAACACGACAATCACACCAACCGTTACCCCAGCCATTCCATGAACAGCAAGAAACCCACCAATCCCGGCAATAACGGCAAAACTGAGATTGTTCAACACATTCATTAGTTTTGGGATAAAACCAGAATAGACTTGCGCCCAGAAACCAGCATGACGCAACGCGCCATTATGTTCCTCAAACGCTTGGATAATCGTTTCTTCACGTGAAAAAGTTTTAACAACCGATTGGCCAGCAATGGTTTCTTCCGAATAGCCGTTAAGCTGCCCTAAGCTTTTTTGCTGCTCTTTAAAAAACACTTTTGTTCGCTTTGTAATCCAACGCATTCCTAAAACCATTAATGGCACAATGAATAAAGTGATCACTGTAAGCAAGGGCGACAAGTATAACATGACAGCTAGAATGCCAATAAAGGTGACGACACTTGAAATGATTTGCACAATGGACGAGTTCAGCGTCGCAGAAATATTCTCAATGTCGTTTGTCATACGGCTCATCAAATCTCCGTGCTTGTGTTTGTCAAAAAAACCGATTGGCAACTTTTGCAATTGGGCAAATAAATCTTTACGGATCGCAAACACAGTCGCCTGTGCGATTTTGACCATCATAAAGTTTTGCAAAAACGTTGAAATGCTTAAAGCGGCGTAAGAACCAAGCAAAAAGAGCAATATGATCTCCAAACCGTCAAAATGAGTAGGAATGATATAGTCATCAATGACAACGCCGATTAAAAAAGGACCGGCCAGCGTCAATACAGCGCTGGCAAAAACAAGCGCCATAACAAGAAAAAGCGCCCCTTTTTGCCTTGCCAAATAAGCGAAAATTCTTTTGGCCGCTCCTTTCCCATCCTTGGCGGTCTCCGGCCGTCCTCCAGCCCTGGCAGCGTGTGGATGTTGGGGCTGGCTGCCTGTTGCCTGAGACTGGCGGGACGCGCGCCAATTGATGGTTTTATAACGAAATGGCTCTGTTAATGCGGAACGAAGCCTCATCCTCACGCCTCCTTGCCATATTGCGACTTATAAATTCTTTTATAGAACGGCGATGACCGCAGCAACTCTTCGTGACTGCCGAAGCCAACCAGTTCGCCGTATTCAAGCAATAAAATCCGGTCTGCCTGAATCGCCGTTGACAATTTTTGCGTAACCATCATCGTCGTACATGGCTGTTGCTCTAACGCCGCGAGAAAACGGGCTTCTGTTTTCGCATCAAGGGCGCTTGTGCTGTCATCAAGAAGCAACATTTTCGGCTTGCCTAGCAGGGCACGGGCAATGGAAATCCGCTGTTTTTGGCCTCCTGACAAGTTGACGCCTTGCTGGCCAACGATCGTATCATACCCATCTGGCAAACGTACAATCGCCTCATGAATTTGCGCTACTTTAGCAACAGCTTCTATTTCTTCATTAGATGCTTCTGGAAAGCCCCAGGCAATGTTTTCGCGAATCGTCCCGGAGAACAACCGGACCGCTTGCGGGACATAGCCAATTTGCCTGCGCAGCTTTTGAACTTGCCACGCCGTAACAGGCGTTCCATCAATGCGAACCGTTCCTTTGGTCGGTTCATAAAGTTTTGGGATGAGCTGGAATAAAGTAGACTTTCCAGAACCTGTTTCCCCAAGGACGGCAACTGTTTCATTCGCCTTTACAGAGAAATCGATGTTTTTCAACACAAAGGGAGCCCCCTCTGCATAAGAAAACGATACATGTTCAAAGCGCAGCTCCCCTTTCATAGCCGGAGGCTCAGGCTTTTCCTCGCTTTCCTTCAGTTCGTCATCAGGCTCTAGCAGCACTTCCTCAATTCGTGTTGCCGAGGCTCTAGCCCGGGAAAAGACGATGATAATCATTGAAAAAACGGTTAAAGCGGAAGTAATTCGCGTTGCATAGTTGACAATCGCCACAACATCGCCAACTTGGGTGGTGCCACTGCCAATGTCAGTGCTTCCAAACCAAAGGACAAGCAAAATCGAGCCGTTCATTAAAAACAGCAAAACAGGCAATGTTAATTCCATTAGGCGAAAAGCTTTCACAGTCCGGTCCATAAGCTTGCTGCTTTCCCGAAAAAACCGCTTCGCCTCCTCGGCTTTGCGCACAAATACGCGGATCACACGAATGCCAGTCAAATTTTCTCGTACCACATGGTTCACTGAATCGACTTTGGCTTGCACCTCACTAAAAATATGTACGCCTTTTTTTAAAATCCACATTAAAAAGAGGATGATCGGTGGAATCGTTATGAATAAAAACAAGGCTAAACGGGCATTGACGGCAAATGCCATCACGCTTCCACCAATAATAAGCAACGGTGCTCTAGCCATAATGCGCAGGCTCATAAAAACCGTATTTTGAATTTGTGTCACATCATTGGACAGCCTTGTCATTAAAGAGGATGTTTCAAATGGCTGTAACTTTTCAAGGCTAGAACGCTGGATCGTTTTAAACATCGCATTGCGGATATCAAACCCTGTGCTTTGGCCGGTGTGACCTGCATAAAAGGAGTTTAGCACGCCGGCTACAAACGCTAATAACGAAAGGCCGACCAATACGCCCCCCCACACAAAAACAGTCTGCAAATCATTTTCGATAATCCCGTCGTCAATGATCCGGGCAAGCAAAAGCGGTTGAATGAGTTCCACAGCCAACTCAAGCAACATAAAAGCAAAAGCAATCACTGCTGCTGCTTTATAAGGAAGCAAATAGGAAAAAACAGTTCTCACAGTAACGCCCCTCTTCCTGCACCAATCACCACAGTTCTTATTTTATATTATTTTCCTATCATAGCTTATTTTTTGTCTTCGTTCTATTATATTATCCTATAGCCGAAAGCAATATCGCCCATTCATTTGTCCTATCTGTATTTCGAGATCCCCTCAGACAGAACGTACTGGCTCTGTCATAGCCTCCGATCTTCCGTGTGGTTACTTGAATAGGAAGCGAAAGTTCGACTTGGCTAAACTGTTTGTATGCCCGATCTCCCTAGAAATAAAAAACTTTCTGGGGAGATCCCACAGAAAGTTTACGCTGCGACGAACAACGGTAAGATTTTTTTGCCTACTAAACTATGCCCCTGCCGACATGGCAATTAAAACAGCTCCTACTACACCGACCACAAAAACGGCTGAAAGGATTTTCACAAACTTTGCGTTCACTAAAGTCACTCCCCATTGCAAATCTAGCTTTGAACGAAAGAAATAGTCGCTTAACCAAACAGCTCGACGTTATTTGACACTTTTCTTAAGTATACAACGGCTAGCACTTAGAAACTATGTAAATTTATCTTTATCGTCTCCAAATTTAGCAAAAAACGTTCGGAAACTGGCAGCTCTTTACTTTTAACTAGGACGGCTGTCGCCACTAATAGGAGAATCGTGTATGAACATCCGAAAAATGAGCTAGACACCTGCTTTCCTACTGAAATATATCCAGTAAAAAAGACGAGGTGTCGGCTTTTTTACAATCCAGTAGCCAAGATCGGGGACAACTCACCGTCATACCAGACAGTCAATTCATGAAGGGCCCGTGTGCAGCCAACATACAATAGTTTTTTATGGAGTTCATCACAAGGGTAATGGTCGTTTGTCACATCAGCTAGCAAGACAGCATCAAATTCAAACCCTTTTGAAAGATAAACAGGCAAAACAGAAATGCCGCCCTCATACCTTTCTCCTCCCGCTGTAAGCAAATGGGCATCAAGACCCGTTGCTTGTAGCTGCCTGCAAATGGCTTTGCTTGCTTTTTCCGTACGTGTAAGAATAGCAATGGTGTGTGTTTGTTTATCCTGCATCGCGCTTACCCATTGCGCAACATGTTCCTCGGACTTCTGTTCAACAACAACGTCTTGCCCGCTGCGAAAAACAGGTTTTGCGGGCGCAGGAGCGAAAGCCATTTGTTGAAGAATCCGGTTCGAAAATTCAATAATTTCCATTGTTGACCGGTAACTCCGTTCCATCTGTACATAGGAAACGTTATTGGTAAATACCTCTTCAAAGGCAGCCCAGTCGGAAATCCCTTCGTCCCCGTGAATCCCTTGAGCTAGATCCCCTAAAATCGTAAACCCTCCTGAACGCGTTCGCTCTTTTAGAACAGCTAGCATAAAAGGGGAGACATCTTGTGCTTCATCGATAACGACATGGTCGAAGCGAGCATCACGCTCAATACCGTAAAGCTGCTGATGCATATAAACAAGTGGTGCTATATCTGCATAACCTAACCGCTTCTCTTTCAGTCTAGCAGGTACAGGCAGTTGCTGTTGTTTTAAGAAAGCGGTGTACAACTTAGCGAGATCAGGCTTTGGCCAGTAGGAAAGAAAGGAGCGCAAACGCTTAAGCGCCTCTGACTTAAAAGCCTGTTGTTCTTTTTTGTCTTCAAAGCGCTTTGCTTCGATCTCAATCCATCGTTTGGCCCGGGCATGGAGGCGTTCTCGCCGTTTCATTGGCGGCGAAGCGGCAAAATCTTGCTCAACCCACTGTTTTATTGTTTCTTTGTTCAGCACGCAGCCATCCCATGGGCAAAAATCTTTTTTCGGCACCCTCTCCCCCACATAGGCATCGATAAAATGACGCAGTTGCTTTTGACATGCAAGCGAACCTTTATACGCAAGCACATCTTCTGACTGCCGATCAAGTTTGGCTTCAAATTGATTGGCCAAGCGGTTTTTAGTGTCAGAAAGCCGATAAGAAGAACCAAGCACCGACAACCCCCAGTTGGCAAATGTACTTTGGGCAATCGTCCCTACTCCGAGCTCTGGCAAGACGTGTGAAATATAATCGAGAAACATCGCGTTTGGCGCAAAAATCACCATTTTTTCAGCCCGCAACTGCTCTCGAAATTCATACAACAAATAGGCAAGGCGATGCAAAGCGACTGTCGTTTTCCCGCTTCCAGCAGCTCCTTGGATAATAAGCGGTTCTTTTATTGCATGGCGAATAATCGCGTTTTGTTCTGCTTGAATGGTCGCGACAATGTCTTTCAATTTGTTGTCTTTTTGCTCGCTTAACTTATATAACAGAAATTCATCCCCGCCGCTCATTTCTTGGCCTTTCCCATAGCTGTCAACAACACGCTGTAGAAGACGATTTCGGATGACAATGTTTCGTTTCAGCAAAATTTCACCCTCGACAACGCCTTCCGGTGATTGATAAAAAACATCTTCTTCACTTCCCGTAAACGAATAAAACAGCGAAGCAACTGGAGCGCGCCAATCAATCACTAACGGATCGCCGCTGTCTTCATCGTGAACGCCGACTTTCCCAATATAGAGCGCTTTTGTTTCCTGGTCCCACTCACAAAAGTCGAGCCTGCCAAAATACGGTTCTTGTCTAGCTGAATGAAGGGCTGTACGGAGATGTTCACGCCTATCTTCCAGCACTTGTTCCGTAAAATCGCTACCGCGGTAGCGCGGCATCTGCTCCAACTTGTCACCTAATTCATCCAGTTGGGCAAGCGTTGTTTGCAACTGCGTCTCTTCGGCTTCAAATATGGACATCGTATCACTCCTCATAAAAGTTCTTCTCTATTTTCGCGAAAAACGAAAAAAAAGAATAGACTTTTTCTTTTCGTTTTGGTAAGCTTTATATAGTTCAAGTGCCAAAAATAAATATCCCATTATATGGAAACCTTCACCGAAGATTCGCTCTTTTGGTGAAGGTTTTTTGTATGTTGTCTAATGATCTTCCATTCTTTTTTAAGGCATGTTTACAATAAAAACATCGATTCTATAAAATCCGTCTTTGCTTTTCCTCTATAATGAAATGGGGTTTGCTTTTGTAAAAAGATATGTAGATTAGGAGGCTGATACCAGACATAACAGGACTTTTGCCGTATTCTTGTCGAACAGCCATTGAACAACCAAAAAAGTGGCTACATGCCTCTTACTCCAGCTTTCTTAACGCCACAATCGCACTCATTGTCGAAAAAACGATTCTTGACGGTTTCACAAACAAATTCTACAATTATCGAGAAAGCTACATTTTTAATGAATAATTAGGGGGACAATCACATTGAAAAAGAAAGTTTTTGGCTCGTCACTTGTAGCTGTTACTGCACTTGTTCTTGCCGCGTGCGGCGGAAATGACACGAACGCAGGTAACGGAGGCGACAGTGAAGACGGCTATTCGCCAACAGATGTTCTAAAAGTGCAATTTGTTCCATCACAAAACGCTGAAAATCTTGATGTGATTGCAGCGCCGCTAGAAGAGCTGCTCTCAGAAAGGCTAGATATTGACGTAGAAGTGTCTGTGTCGACAGACTATCCATCTGTTGTAACAGCCATGGGTTCAAAAACGATTGATGTCGGTTTCTTGCCGCCAAATGCCTATGTAACAGCCAATGAAGAAGGCTATGCAGATGTACTGCTCCAATCATTGCGCTATGGCGTAAATGAAGAGGACGGATCGCCAACGGACGAACTGGTTGGCTCGTACAAATCTCAATTCGTTGTGATGGCAGACTCTGATATCGAGTCGCTTGAAGATTTAGAAGGCAAAACAATCGCTTTCCAAGGCGCCACTTCCTCAGCAGGATACGTATGGCCAGCAGCTTCTTTGCTTGACGCAGGCATTGACCCGCAAAATGACGTAAATGGCGTCGAATTTCAAGGGCACGATGCTGCGCTTATTGCTCTTCTCAATGGCGAAGTCGACGCAGCCGTAACTTTCCAAGATGCACGTAATACGATCAAAGAAGAATTCCCTGATGTGTGGGAGCAAACCCGAGTTGTAGCTTTAACAGAAGATATTCCGAATGATACGGTTTCCGTTCGCTCTGATCTGTCTCAAGAGTGGCGAGACAAAATTGCTGATGCCTTTATTGATATCGGCGAAGATCCAGAAGGTCGCCAAATCATTTTTGACATTTATTCCCACGAAGGGTACGAGCGTTCAGAGGACAGCAATTTTGACGTCGTCCGTGATTATGCGGAACGAATCCAACAACCATAAGTATAAATATAACTTTATTTTCATTTATTCATAGCGAGAGTCCGCCTTGCGGGCTCTCCACTTATGTATTGTATTGCCATTTCCCTATCATATCAGTTTATAAGAGAGTTGGGATGCCGATGATAGAAATAAAAAATGTATCGAAAACGTATCCAAACGGTACGAAAGGCTTAAAAAATATTAACTTAACGATTGAGCGAGGCGAATTTGTCGTCGTTGTTGGCCTATCTGGGGCGGGAAAATCGACATTGCTTCGTTCCGTTAACCGCTTAAATGAAATTTCTGATGGGGAAATTCTCATTGACGGCCAATCGATTACGAAAGCAAAAGGGAAAGAATTGCGGCAAATACGGCAAAGAACGGCGATGATTTTTCAGAGCTTTAATCTCGTAAAACGTTCCTCTGTATTGCGCAACGTGCTGTCAGGCCGTGTCGGTTACCATGGAACATTGCGGACCGTTTTAAATTTGTTCCCTAAGCAGGATATCGAGCTTGCCCTGCAAGCGCTCAACCGTGTGAATATCCTTGAAAAAGCCTATTCCCGAGCAAGTGATTTGTCTGGCGGCCAACAACAACGTGTAGCGATCGCTAGAGCCCTAGCACAAGAACCAAGCGTCATTTTAGCAGACGAACCAACCGCTTCTCTCGACCCATTAACAACGAAACAAGTTATGGACGATTTAAAACGAATTAATAAGGAAGACAAAATTACAACGATTGTCAACTTGCATTTCATCGATTTGGCCCGTGAGTATGCGACACGGATTATTGGCCTCCGTGCTGGTGAAATCGTATTTGACGGCCCTGTCTCAGAGGCAACTGACGAGAAATTTGCTGAAATTTACGGGCGTCCGATTCAAGAGGACGAGCTCTTAGGGGAGGAATTGCATGAGCCAGCAAGCGAACCTGCCAGTCAATAAACCCCCCCGAACAAAGCTTTATATGACATTGTTGCTGTTATTTGCCCTGATAGGCGCGAGCGCTTGGTATATTGATGCAAACCCGGTCATTATTTTAAGCAAGTGGCAAAATGTGCTTGAACTCGTCTTTAAAATGTTTCCACCGGACATGACTTTTTTTATAAATGCGACGCAGGCGATGCTTGATACGATCCGGATGGCGTTAATTGGTACGACGATAGGAGGAATCATCTCCATCCCGATTTTATTCCTATGCGCACACAATATTGTCAATACGCCTTGGATTTACCAACCTGCCCGGATTCTCTTGAATATGCTGCGGACAGTGCCAGATTTGTTGCTCGCAGCGATCTTTGCCGCTATTCTTGGTTTCAACACATTAGCCGGTGTCGTAGCGCTTAGCATCTTTTCGATCGGGATCATCGCCAAGCTTTCATTTGAAGCGGTGGAAAACATCGATCAGGGGCCATTGGAATCGATGACATCGGTTGGCGCTAACAAAATCCAATGGATCGTATTTGGGGTCGTTCCGCAAGTGTTGCCTCAATTTACGTCATATGTTCTATATACATTTGAAATTAATGTCCGTGCCGCTGCCATTTTAGGGTTAGTTGGAGCTGGAGGAATTGGACTTTTATACAAACAGGCAATCGGTTTTTACAATTTTGACCAAGTATTGGCGTTGATCCTTTATACATTCTTAGTTGTATTGCTGATCGATTTTATTAGCTTAAAAATTCGGGAGCGTCTCATATGAGTGATTTAAGAAGCACAATCGAAAAGCCAAAAAAGCAGCGGATCAAATCAGCCGCGATTATTCTTGGGCTGTTACTCATTTACATTTGGGGCTTTAGCGGCATTGATTATAGCGGAATTACGAAAAATGCCTGGGTGATTACAGGCGCGATCATGGACGGATTTTTAAACCCTGATTGGTCTTATGTATACCGTGCAGGCGAAGTCGATTTAATCTCAAATTTGCTTGAAACATTTGCCATTGCTCTTGTTGGCATTAGCCTCTCTGTTGTTCTTTCTTTTCCGATTGCATTTTGGGCAGCGAGAAACTTGAGCGTAAAGCGAATTGTCTCAGGATCTGGAAAGTCCTTTTTGAGCTTTTTCCGCACATTCCCTGATATGGTGATGGCGTTGCTCTTTATTGCGATTGTAGGTCCTGGCCCGTACGCTGGAATGCTCGCCCTTGGCTTTAGCGCCGTTGGCATGCTCGGCAAATTATATGCCGAAGAAATTGAATCGATTGATCCTGGTCCTTCAGAAGCGCTCGTTGCTGCTGGGGCAAACAAATTGCAAATCCTTTGGTTCGCAGTCGTGCCCCAAGTGTTACCTGGCTTTATTTCTGCGACATTGTATCGATTTGAAATCAATATGCGCTCGGCTTCGACACTTGGAGTGGTAGCTGCTGGAGGGATTGGCACGCCGCTTTTATTTGCCATCCAAGGCAGAAGTTGGGACCGTGTCGGCATTATTTTGATTGGCTTAGTCGTATTTGTATTGATTATTGATTTAATTTCTAGCGCACTGCGCAAAAAAGTCGTGTAATTTTCAGATTGACGCTTGTTAGCCAAGACTGAGACCGGTGCCAAATTAACTAATATGCATGATTCTTTTTAGGGGGATAAACGTTGCCATCGATTTTATTTATTGGCGCTGGCCGCATGGCTGAAGCGATTTTTTCCGGGTTGTTGCGCCAGCCTAAGCAACCATTTGACTCAATTTATGTCACCAATCGCACAAACAAAGAACGCCTAGGCGAGCTAGCACAGCGTTATGCCATTACGCCAGTTGACAAGCATGCATCGATTGCCGCAAAGGCAGATGTCCTTCTGTTAGCGATGCCCCCGTCTGCCCATGGAGAAGTCTTTTCCGAGTTGGCCCCTATGATTCGCGACCAACTAATCATCACTGTTGCCGCTGGGATTGGGCCGAGTGACATGGAAGCACAATTGCCGGAAGGAACAGCGGCGGCATGGATTATGCCGAATACCGCCGCACAAGTTGGCGCATCGATCAGCCTTTACGCATTCGGGAAAAACGTATCTGGGAAGCAAAAGCTGCTAGTGAAAGAGATTGTACACGCCATCGGAGCAGGGGAAGAGCTTTCGGAAGAGCAAATTCATAATTTGACCGCCATTACAGGCAGTGCGCCAGCTTTTGTCTATGAATTCGCGCTGCAACTTGAAAAAATGGCTCTATCCTTTGGCATCACCGATAAACAAGCACGACATTTGGTGGAAACGATGCTTGCTGGCAGCATAAAGATGTTGGAAACGGGCTCTCCCCCGCAAGAACTGCGCGACCAAGTGACGACGCCTGGCGGTGCGACTGAAGCAGGGCTTATTTCCCTTGGCAATGACCAATTTTCCGCGATGCTTCAACGTGCGGTTCACGCTGTTACAGACCACGCAAAAAATAGACGAAATTAAATACTCCACGGATCTCTTGAAGAAAGCGAAAAAACGCTGATAACGTCTAAGATAGCGAAGACGGTTATCAGCGTTTTTTATGCACTCTTTTTGAACATCCAATGGCGTCGACTGAACGATGACATTCGCTTATATACGCGCTTTTTAAAGTCCTCTATCCTCCCTAAAAACAATCCGGTTCCGCTTTAAATAAACGAAGATAAATGTCAATACCGCTAGTTCAGCGAACGGAATGGACAGCCAAATCGCATTGGCGCCAAACACAAACGGGACTGTAAGGAGAAACAGCAGCATAAACAGAATCTCTCTCCCTGCGGTAATCCACGTCGCTACTGCCACAGAACCAATTGATTGAAAATAACTCATTAAGACAAAATTGATACCCATAACAAAATAAGCGATGAAAAACAAACGTATCCCAAGGGTAGCCATTTCCTTTACTTCAGTCGGAAAATCCCCAAATAAATGGACAATCGGGGTAGCTGCCACTTGGCCAACCAAGAAGCAAGCCGCGCCGGCGATAAAAGCGGTCCTTATAGCGATTCGCATAATCGCCCGTTTTTTCGCAGCTTCCTCTGCTCCATGGAAGTAGCTAATGATCGGCTGAATTGCCGATCCCATCCCTAAGAACATGAGCAACATGACGCCGTGAACATAATTTAAAACAGAAAAAGCCGCTACGCCCACTGTGCCTGCCAAACGGGCAAACATAATGTTATGTGAAATGGTAAATACGGAAATGCCTACTTCAGCAAGAAAACTTGGGAAGCCAAGCGTAAACGCTTTGACCATTAAAGGCTTTTCAAATGTAAATTTAACAAGTTTGAGATTGCTTTTTTTCGTAAAAAAATGGGAAGTGAGCACAAGCAACCCTAATGTTGCCGCCAAAATCGTGCCAAAAGCAATTTCACGAACACCCATATCAAACACGTATAAAATCATATAGTTGATCCCTACATTGGAACAAGCAGTTGTCACAAGCGCTGCCATCGCCAAGTTCGGATTGCCGTCATTGCGTACAAAAATACTAAACGCATTTTCCAATGTAAAAACAAAGCCAAACACTAAAAATACATTCATATAATCGGCGGCAAACGGAGCCGTTTCATTATTTGCGCCTAGCGCATAAACAAGCGGTTCATGGAACATCCAAGCAATTAAGCCAATGATAAGCGTGCCAGACCCAATTAAGACTAGGGAGTGGGTAAAAATAAACCGGGCACGCTCCGGCTCTTTTTGTCCCATACTCTGAGAGTACATGGTCGCGCCACCTATACCAAGCCAAAGGGACATTGCGACAAACACGGTGTATACAGGACCAGCAATATTAACGCCAGCAAGGGCAACTGGGCCCAATTTATTTCCAACCATAATTCCATCAACCGCCAAGTTGACAGCCATTAAAATCATCCCAACTAATGATGGGATTAAATAACGGAGGAATATTTTTCCTACTGGTTGCGTGTCTAAAGGATTTTGTGTATGTTGTGTACTCACATGTCTTCACCTGCCATAATTCCTCGCCAAAAAACGGCCCAGCCAGCAGCCGTCTTTTTCTTGATTCTTTCTTTGTCTGCCCCATATACGAGCTCAATAGCCAAAGCATCCAACAATGCCATAAAAGCAAGTGTCGGCGTTTCCGGGTTTTGGCTCCCGATTCGTTTCGCCTTTATCGCTTTAGCAAACAACTGATGGATCAGCCTTTCAATTTGCTCCTCATTGCGCATAAAGATTTCCTCAACTGCATCATAAAGATGAACGGGCGGAAAAAACGAAATTCGCAACCAAAAGAAAAACCGTTCATCCTCTTCAACAAGTCGTTTATGTTCAGACACATAACGAAAAAGCTGTTGTTCAAATGCCTCGTCTTGGAAGTCCTTGAGCAGCTTCGTTTTCATGTCCAATTCCAACTCAGCCACATCATGAACGACTTGCATAAACAAATCATCTTTTCCGTCAAAATGCGTGTAAATGCTCTGTTTCTTTATCCCCGCTTCATGGGCGATTTGCGACAACGACGCGCCTTCATAGCCATGCCGTGAAAAAAATTTAAATGCGGCTGATTTAATATCTTTTGCTGTCACTCCCACCCCACCTTCCGAACGTTCGTCAGGTCATTATAGCAAATGATGCCCGGAAAGAGTAGCTTTATTTTTTAAGAGAACGAGCCAGCTTGGAAGCACAATGGCATTACAAGCTGGCTTGTTTTTTTCTAGGAAATATCCATTTTTTCGATCGTTTGACTTCGTAGATCCACGTGAAAAACTTCGGGGCACTGCATGTCTTTCCATTGCTGGAAACCAAACTGTGGATTGACTGCATGCAACAGCAACGAAATTAGGTTTCCATGACTAACAATAACGGTTGGTTCTAGTGTTTGTGCGGCTTCCTCCACAACGGTCAAAATTCGCTTTTTTGCCTGATTGGATGACTCGCCGCCTTGCCATTGTTTGTCCATATCTTGAAAACTGCTCTCTAACAATTCCAACCAATTGTCTACCGGTTTTCCGCATAAAACCCGTTCCTGCAAACGTTGGTCTTGCTTTACACGAAGCGCTAATTTTTCTGCGGTTGGTTTAGCGGTCGCCACTGCACGGGCAAATGGGCTTGAAACGATATGTTTAATGCCTTTTCGATGAAAAAAATTAGCTAAGCGCTCAGCATCGCTTTCCCCCTTCTCTGTTAAGGGAGCATCGGGCTGTTGCCCAGTTGCCTCGGCATGCCGAACGATATATACGGATGATTTCAGTGTTAACGCCTCCTTATTTCCGCTTCATTTTCGGGTCCAATGCATCACGCAACCCATCGCCTACCATGTTAAAGCCAAGCACGACTAGCATAATCGACAAACCTGGGAAAAGGACAGACCAGTAGGCGTTTTGAATGTAGCCTCTTGAATCAGCAAGCATTTTGCCCCACTCTGGCGTCGGCGGACTCGCCCCCATGCCGAGAAAGCCAAGTGCGGCCGCTTCAATAATGGCGACGCCAAATCCCAATGTCGCCTGGACAATGATTGGCGCCATGCTGTTCGGGAGAATATGGTGAAACAGCAAACGGCCGTTTTTCATTCCTTGGGCACGGGCCGCCATTACGAACTCTTCCTGTTTAAGGCTGATGACTTTAGACCGTACAAGGCGTGCAAAGATCGGTACATTAATAATCGCAATCGCTAGCATCGCGTTGGAAAGCGACGGGCCAAGAATGGCAACAATCGCAATCGCCAGCAAAATGCTCGGAAAAGCAAGCATCACATCAAAGACACGGGAAAGAAGCATATCAACCCACTTTCCGTAAAAGCCTGCAATTAGTCCGAGCAGCGTACCGACAACCATTGCGCCAGTGACGGCGAAAAAACCGATCAAAAGGGAAATCCGCGCTCCATAAGCGACCCTTGTAAACACGTCGCGGCCGAGATCGTCCGTGCCAAACCAATGATCGCCCGAAGGGGGCAATAACCGAATCGACGAATTGGTTTCGGCAAAAGAATACGGCGTTAAATAAGGAGCCAGCAATGCGAGTAATAGAAAACAGGTAATAATGATTAAACCAATTAAAGATAGTTTATGTTCGATTAGCTGAACAATCATAGTCGCCCATGGAGACTTTTCTTTGTTGTCCTTTTTTTCTGGACGCTTGGGAGATGGGCTTGTTGCTAACTGCGTTTCCGTTTCCACATCCGGTCCCCCCTAATCATATTTAATCCGCGGGTCAATGGCGGCATAAAGCAAATCAACCACTAAATTGATACATACAAAAATGAAGGCGATCACAAGAATTCCTGATTGAATGACTGGATAATCCCGATATGAAATAGCGTCATAAATGTAGCGTCCAATGCCTGGCCAACTGAATATCGTTTCCGTTAAAATGGCACCACCTAAAAGGGTGCCCGCTTGTAAACCGACGACTGTGATGACAGGAATAAAGGCGTTTTTTAAAGCATGTTTGTAGATGACAACAGACTGGTTCGACCCTTTCGCTTGGACGGTGCGAATATAATCAGACCGGAGCACTTCAAGCATGCTTGAACGGGTCATCCTCGCAATAATCGCCATCGGAATGGTGCCAAGGGCAACCATCGGCAAGACTAAGTGTTTAAGCGTCGTCCCCAATTGCTGCCAATTTCCGGTCAATGCTGCATCTAAAATATACAGGTGCGTAATCGCTTCAACTGGTTCACGAGGATTGTTGCGGCCAAAAGCCGGAAACCAGCCAAGCTCCTGGGCAAAAAACCATTGTTCCATTAAAGCAAGCCAGAAGACGGGCATAGAAACGCCAATCAGTGCGACAACCATGCTTGTATAGTCAAAAATCGAGTTTTGCTTCCAGGCGCTAATAATCCCTGCGTTGACGCCAACAAAAATCGCAAACAACATTGCAAATACCGTTAACTCTAATGTCCCGGCCAAATACGGCCACATTTCTTGGGCAATGTCATTATTCGTTCTAAGGGAAACCCCTAAGTCGCCTGATAGCAAATCGGATATGTAAACGCCATATTGCACCCAAAATGGCTCATTTAAGCCAAGCTGTTCTTCAAGTGCTGCAATCGCTTGTGGCGTTGCTTGTTCCCCTAAAATCGTTTGCGCTGGGTTTCCAGGAATAAGCTGGATAATCGAAAACGTCACAAGCGTCATGCCAAAGAGAACCGGTATAAGCAAAAGTACCCGGCGGATCGCGTACGCCAACATCGACATCACCTCATTTTATTGAATAAAGACAGGCAGCAGGGAATTGTCTGCTGCCTGCAGTAGGCTAGTTTGAAATTTCTACATGTTTCAAGCTCTCGCTTGTTGACGGATGCGGAACATAGCCGGAAATGGTGTCGACTCCAGCGAGCGCAGGAATGGCGTGGACAAGAGGCACCATTGGCGCTTCTTCATGAATGATCAATTGCGCTTCTTCGTACAATGCGGCCCGCTCGTCTGGATCAATCGTCGTCTTTGCTTCTGCTAACAAGGCATCGACTTCCTCGTTGCTAAAAAACATTTGGTTGCTGCCAGGAATGCCGTCTGTAGACAACAAGCTGCCGAGGAAGTAATCAGGGTCACCATTAACGCCAGACCAGCCAAGCATGAACATATCTTGATAGCCAAGCTCGATTTCCTCCAGGTACGTTGCCCATTCTTTTGTGACGATATTAGCGGTAATGTTTAATTCACTCAGGGCATCTTGGATCACCACCGCTGCTTGTTCAGGATCAGGCATGTAAGGGCGGCTCACTGGCATCGTCCACAAATCAAATTCAAACCCATCGCCATAACCAGCTTCTTCGAGCAATTCTTTTGCTTGATCCATGTCGTATTCATAGGCGACAACGTCATCATTGTGCCCAAGGTAATCTTTCGGTACAGCATTGGCAGCCGGCTCCGCCAATCCACCGTAAATATTATGAATAATTTCATTTTTATCAATGGCGTGGTTAATCGCCTGGCGCACGCGGACATCATCAAATGGCTCCTTTTCTATATTGAAGCCTAGATAGCCAACGTTGTTTGGCGTCCGCTCAAACGTTGTCAATCCCGCTTGCCCTTCAATCATGGCGGCATCATCAGGGGCAAGGCCATCCATTAAATCAATTTCACCAGATTGGAGCGCCGTTAAGCGCGCTGAGTTATCAGGTATCACTTGGAAAGTGACGCCATCTAGTTTTGGCAAGCCATCCTGCCAGTAATCTTCATTTTTTTCGAGGACAATGCTCGCATCTTTTGTCCAACTGACAAATTTGAACGGCCCTGTACCAACTGGATTTTCATCAATGTCAGCACCATATTCTTCAAGGGCTGCTGGAGATGTGATTGCAAAATAGCTCATTCCCATGTTTTGTAAAAATGAACCAAGGGGTTTGGACAGGATAAACTCGACTTCATAATCATTTATAACGTTAATTTCCTCAATCACATGGCCTTCATCGTCTTTAAAACCGCCGAACTGGGTACCGTATACACTGTAACTGTACCCTTCATCAGTAAAGGCATATTCATGGTCTGGGTCAGCCCAGCGCTCAAAATTTGTTTTCACCGCATCAGCGTTAAATGGCGTGCCATCGTGAAACGTAACGCCTTCTTGCAAATAGAACACATAACGGAGCCCATCGTCATCAACGTCCCAATCTTTGGCAAGCCCTGGCTCCAGTTCAAATGAATCATCGGCAAATTCAATCAGCGTTTCATAAATTTGTTTGGTCACACGGGACGATTCCCCGTCTGTAACCGAAGCATAATCAAGGCTTTGCGAGTCGCCGCCTCGGGCAAAAATAAGCGTGCCCCCGCTGCTGCTTTCTTCACCGCCGCTGTTGTTTTGTTCGCCAGTTCCATTTCCATCTGTGCCTGTCTCATTGCCTCCGCATGCACCAAGGGCAAAGACGGCTAACAACGCCGCAGAGAAAAGAGGCATTTTTGCTTTTTTCATTTGCTCATCTCCTTTTCGTTGGTTTCATTGTACAAATGGCACGCTGTAAACTGGCCATTGCCGACGTCACGCCAAACAGGCGTTTTTGTTTTGCATATGTCCATACACGAGGGGCAGCGCGTGTGGAACGTACAGCCACTTGGCGGATTTGACGGGCTTGGCACATCGCCAGTAAGGACAATCCGTTCATTCTTAATGTCTGGGTCAGGAACGGGAACGGCCGACAATAATGCTTTTGTATACGGATGCTTTGGCATCTCATATAACGTGTCTTTGTCGGCCAATTCGACGAGCCGCCCAAGGTACATCACACCGACGCGGTCACTGATATGCTTTACGACGCTTAAATCATGGGCAATAAACAAATATGTAAGCTTAAATTCGTCTTTTAATCGTTCCATTAAATTTAAAATTTGTGACTGCACCGAAACGTCTAATGCGGAAACAGGCTCGTCACAAATCACGAGTTTTGGGTTTACCGCTAGCGCCCTGGCAATCCCAATCCGCTGGCGTTGGCCGCCGCTAAACTGATGAGGGTAACGCTTTGCATGTTCTGGACGCAAGCCCACCGTTTCTAGAAGCTCTACGACTTTCTGTTTTTGTTCTTCCTTCGTGCCAATGCCGTGTACTTTTAAAGGCTCGCTGATGATTTTTTCCACTGTGTGCCGTGGATTAAGGGACGCATACGGATCTTGGAAAATCATTTGCATATCTCGGCGCAATTTCCGTACATCTTCAGCAGGCAAAGCTGTCACTTTTTGACCGTTAAAAACGACCTCCCCTTCTGTCGGCTCGATTAAGCGCAAAATGGACTTTCCCGTCGTTGACTTTCCGCAGCCTGATTCGCCAACAATTCCTAAAATTTCGCCTTCACTGACCGAAAAGGTGACGCCATCTACTGCTTTCACTTCTCCGATTTTTCTGGAAAATACGCCGCCATTAATTGAAAAATACGTTTTTAACTGCTTTACTTCCAAAATCGGCTTAGCCGGCATCTTCGTTGCCTCCTTCGTATAGCAAACAACGGCAAGCATGGCCGTTCTCTAGTTCAAGAAGCGCTGGACTTTTCTGAAAACAAGCCTCGAAAGCAAATTCGCATCGTTCAGCAAAGCGGCAACCTTGTTCAATGGTCCCTGGCTGTGGGACAGTGCCTGGAATCGAATACAATTGCTGTTTTCGTTCTGTTAGCTTTGGCAGCGAACGGATAAGTCCCTGTGTATACGGATGTTTCGGCTGTTTTAAGATCGTCCGCACAGTCCCTTCTTCCACTACTTGTCCAGCATACATGACAACGACTCGGTGGCAAATATCGGCGACAACGCCTAAGTCATGGGTAATGAGCAAAATCGCCATGCCTTTTTCTTCATTTAAAGATTTCATTAAATCAAGAATTTGCGCTTGTATCGTGACATCGAGCGCCGTTGTTGGTTCATCAGCAATAAGCACTTCTGGATCGCAAGACATCGCCATCGCAATCATAATCCGCTGCCGCATCCCGCCTGAAAGCTGGTGGGGATACTCATGAATGATTTCCTCCGCTCGTGGTATGCCCACATCGCGTACTAATTGGATCGCTTTGGCACGCGCTTCTTTTTTGCTGATTTTGTTATGGTTGCGAATCGCCTCAATCAGTTGGTTTCCAATCGTAAAGAGTGGATTAAGGGACGTCATCGGCTCTTGGAAAATCATTGAAATTTCTTTTCCTCTTACACGTTTCATTCGCTTGGCCTTTGCCTTGGCAATGTTTTCACCTTTATAGAGGATTTCGCCACCGGCAATTTTTCCAGGCGGACTCGGGATTAACTGCATAATCGATAGCGACGTTACGCTTTTTCCGCAGCCAGATTCGCCTACAATCCCTAACACTTCCCCTTTTCGGACATGAAGGCTGACGCCATCTACTGCAGGAACGGCTGTTTTGCCAGACTGGAATGTTGTTTGCAAATTTTTAAGCTCCAACACCACTTGTTCCATCGGCATCCTCCTTTTTCAAAAGTATTGAAATATATCTTTTAAGATACATAAGTTTTAAAAATAAAGCAATAAATTTTTACACTTTTATTATTATTTCCTCTTCATTTTTAATTCTCCATGTTATGTTTTCTAACAAGGGTCGGTGTTTACACTTTTTTCTTTAGAATTTGGTTTTACACTTCAAACGACAAACCCTTCCTGTCTTAATTAGTTGCATGTTTCGATTTTCCTTCTACGAATATCATTTCAATCCCTATTCCCCAAAAAAACAACGGGCTAAAAACGAGCCCGTTGTTTTTCCTCTACGTCTTTATTCTGTTCTTACTCGGCTCCTGCTTCGCTGTCTGTCTCTTGTTCAGTGCCGTTTTGGTTTTCTGGTTCACCGCCTGTTTGCGTTTCATCGAGTTCAAATTCTTCCACTTCGCCAAATTCGTCGTCGACGGTCGCATTCGTAAATTCAACGACTTGCAATACATTCTCTTCTGTATCGACCACAAGTGCCTCAATCTCATCGCCTGGCTCAATAAACACGGCATTAGCGCTAGTGGTGACGTCAAATTCGAGCACACGACTCTCCCCTTCTAGTAACACTTGCAAAAAGCGGCTATTAAATGTATCGCTTACCCGGTACACCGTTCCAGAAACGGTCTCTTGCTCATATAAATCGGTCGGTATATAGTCATCATCTGCCAAATCAGTCGCCAGCATTTGCCGATAATTATGAAATGCTTCTTCACGGGATGTGCCTCTTGCGACGCTGGAAGAATCGGCGTGTACCATCGCAATTTCACGCATTAAGCCACTTTGGTCGACAACTGGAACGACCCACGTATAATTGTCATAAACCGAATAAAGGACAGGTTGCGTTCCCTCCCATTGTTCACGTTGGTAGGAACGATTAACAGCATCGAGAGCTCCACGGGCATTTGTCATTCCTGAATTGCCCGTATAATACGTTGCTTCCCCTGTTTGCGCATTTACCATCGTAAAGCCAACCATCGCATTTGAATCTTGATTTGGCCGCATATGGTCGATCATCCAATACATATCGCCATCAGCCCCTAATACGCCGATCATTTCCTCGTCGCTTGTCGGTTGGTGGACACCTTCCTTAGCGAACAACGCATTGATTAGGCCGTTGCTGTAAGTGCCAAACCAGTTCGCATAATCGAGGGCGATGTGGTAATCAATCGCATTGTCGACAAACTCAGGCTGTTCCCCTAATGGATACTGCTCCATTTCCCCCGTCACCGCATCGACCAAAATGATACCGTCTGCTTTTGGGGCTGTGCGGTAGTGTTTATAATAAGCGTATGAATAGGCGTAATACGGGTTGCCGTCATCATCTGGTTCAAACGAATAGTCAAGTAAAATGATATCCCCATATGCTTTGCGTACATGGCGGTCAAGATTCTCACCAAAAAAAGCACTCGGCACGTATTTCATTTCATATTCATCAACTAGCTGTGCTTCAGCATTCGGATTTTCAGCGCTAACCATGACATAGCCTGGTGCATGGTCAGCTCGCAGCCACCGCCAAATACTCGAATATTCAATCGGCGATACCCAGAACAGTTCGCCATTGATTTTCTGGACACTCGTTTCCCCTAATTCATAAAACGAGTAATTGTCAATGTTGCCAAAGACAATTTCCGATTTGTAGCGTGCGTATGTATAAGGCACGGATCGAACACCGTCTTCTGTCACCGATTCAATTTGCTCTTCACTCACCTCAAATTCGCCAAGCTGTGCGAGTTCTTTCGTTACGGTCAATGGATACACATAATTCATCGCTAACAAACCAAGCAAAAGCAAAACGCCAATGCCGCTTTCCTTTCCGACAGAAAAACTTGGTTTTTTTAACTTTTTCACCTTGCTGCCAGATTTTTTGCTTGGTTTCGGGACAACATGAAATAGCCCGGAAACAATTAAATTGATCGCTACAACAAAGCCAAAAGTATTTAATAGGCCAGTGACACTTACGTCAATTAACCATACATAAATAAATAGAAAGCTAAGTACAAGTCCAAATAAATATCGGGCTCCTTGTGCATACAACCACGATTTCGGTCTCTCTTTTAATCCATTGGCCCATTTAAATACATTTAAATTGACACACGTTAAAGCCATGATCAAAATCCAACTAAGCATATCTTTCTCCCCCTCTCCTTCCATATATACGCACGCTGCCGCTGAAAAGTTTCATAGAAATAAGGACTGATAAGGGGTATGACGGCTTTAAGTCAGTGGCGATTTTAATTGCTCTGGGTCCCACTCAGTCACCGTCCCTTGATGAAACACCATCTTCCATTTTCTGTGCTTCTTTTGCCATATCGAACTGCGAAGCGTCTTCCTGCCGCTGTTCTCGTTCATGATGAAATAAGTGGCTAGCGCCGTATCCATCGCTAGCCTCCGGACTTGAAAATGGGACAACCTCCAATGGGGAACTGTTTTTTGATTGCTGCTGGCAAACACATCCTCTTTGTGGATCACCGTACCGGAGCTGCCAAATTCAAAAAAATCATCGTCTAAAAGCTCACTAAGACGGTCGAGCGACGTCCGTACTTCTGCCGTAAGCAACGCTTCTTCTTGGCTTTTCAACAACTTCGTTAGCTTTTCCATTGTTCCATCACACCCTCATTTATGTCTTTTTTCTGCCCATTCCTCTCGTAAAATGGCATAAATGTACTCATCCCACCACCCGCCAGATCGAGTGGGAATGCATTGCCGGCAAAACCCTTCCTTGCGCATGCCAATCGTCTCCATTAACTTCCAAGAGGCGCTGTTTTCCGGCTGGCACGTCGCTACAATGCGATGGAGACCGATATTGGAGAATCCCTCATCTATACAAGCTTGTGCAGCTTCTGTCGCAAAACCTCTCCTTTGCCATTTTGGATCGAATACCCAACCAATCTCATACGTATGGCCGCCAAAGTAATCAAAGAAATCAATGTGCCCAATTAAAGAATCGCTGTTTTTTTCGATCACAGCAAAAGCCTTTGCGTTATCACCGCTATTGGTTCTCACAAATGCTTTTGCTCCTTGTTTGTCTAATATTCCACCTGGTATATAGTGCATGACCGCCGTTTGCTTGGCATAGTCATACAAACGGCTCCAATCGCTTTCCTGAAAAGGCCTTATGAACAGGCGGTTCGTCTCTAATTTCATGGTCTTCCTCCCATTCATCCTCATTTCCTCGTTTTCTTGACAGAAACATGAATAGCCTTTACGATATAATTCGGACTAAATTAATAAGATTAGAAGGTGATTTTGTTGTCTGTAATCGCATCATCGCAACCGCATCGAGACATCCAACAGAACAAAGCACCCGCTTTAAACCGCCCACAAAACCGACTTGTCATTGGCGGCCTTGTGGTCGCGGCAGCGTTAACACTATTTTTGGCTTTTACACAAGATATTGTCCAACCGCTGCTACTTGTCATCGGTTTAGGGCTTGGGTATACATTGTTCCATGCTCGTTTCGGCTTTACATCGGCTTTTCGGCGCCTTGCCTCTGTCGGCAACGGCCAAGCCATTCGCGCCCATATGGTCATGCTTGCTGTTGCTTGTTCTTTATTTGCGCCGATTCTCGCAATAGGCACGACTTTTTTTGGCGCTGAAGCAACGGGTAACGTCTCGCCTGTTGGCGTCAGTTTGATTGTCGGCGCCTTTTTGTTCGGCATCGGCATGCAGCTTGGCGGCGGCTGTGCCTCAGGAACTTTGTACGCCGTTGGCGGCGGTCGTTCTGTTATGTTTATTACGCTATTATTCTTTATCATCGGTTCAACGATTGGCGCAGCACACTTTAACTTTTGGATGAACGATATGCCAGCCGCAGAACCGTTTTCCCTTGCTACCTCAACGAACCTTGGTTACGGCGGGGCTTGGCTCGTATCGTTGTTGATTTTTGGAGCCGCCATTCTGTTGTCGCTCTGGATCGAGAAAAAACGCAATCCGCCGAAAATGGCCGCTTTGCCTTCAGCAAGTGGTTGGAAACGGATTTTCCGCGGTTCGTGGCCACTTATGGCCGCAGCAGTTGCCCTAGCAGTGCTCAATGCGCTTACTCTTCTTACGCGCGGTTCGCCATGGGGCGTGACGTCTGCTTTTACTCTCTGGGGCTCAAAAGCAGCAGAATCGCTTGGATTTAACGTAGAAAGCTGGGGTTATTGGCAAGGCAACGTTGACGCTCTTCACGCTTCGATTTTCGCTGATACGACAACCGTATTGAATTTCGGCGTCATTTTAGGAGCCTTTATTGCTTCTGCAGCAGGCGGCCTATTCAAATTCTCTACCATCACTGCCAAAAATGCCGCAGCATCCGTAATTGGCGGATTGCTTATGGGCTACGGCGCACGCCTTGCTTTCGGCTGTAACGTCGGCGCTTATTTTAGCGGTATCGCTTCCTTTAGCGCCCACGGCTATATTTGGGGGGTAATGGCGCTTGGCGGTACCTTTTTGGCTCTATATTTACGGCCCCTTTTTGGCCTTTCTGTGCCAAAACCGAAAGACACATTTTGTTAAACCGAACCGGCTTGGGAATCTTTCCCGGCCGGTTTTTGCTTGCTCCAGTCCGCTCCGCCACCCCCAATTGAGGTTATTGTAGCATAGTGGCAGATGGGCGAAAGAAATTTTCGTAAAAAAACAAAAAAGTTTGGCGCTGTAATGGACTAAATCGCCAAACTGTTGTATGGTGTTTATTATAGAAATTTTCATTCGATATAATGCCATAATCGTTCTTATTTTAGGAGTAGGAGGACACCCGATGAGAAAACATCTTTTATTTACGGTAGTACTTACATCTATAGCTGGCCTTCTTGTTGCCTGCGGAAGCACCGAGCAATCAGGAGAAGCGGAAGGAGAACGTGTTGATATTGGCATTGTCCAGTATGCCGATCACCCTTCATTGGACCAAGCAACAGAAGGGTTCCAAGCCGCGCTTGAGGACTCAGCGCTTAACGTAACATTTGACGAAAACAATGCAAACGGAGATGCCAACACGTTGCAAACGATCGCTGACAAGCTTATTGGCAATGAAGTTGACCTTGTATTTGCCAATGCTACCCCAGCAGCACAGATTATGGCCTCGTCGATAACGGAAGTCCCAATCTTGTTTACCTCTGTTACGGACCCAGTAGGGGCTCAACTCGTCGATTCATTAGAAGAGCCAGGGGGAAATGTATCAGGCACGGTTGACTTCCATCCAGAAGCCATCGAAAAATCGATCACACTAATGGATGAAGAGTTCGGCCTCGAACGGATCGGCATGGTCTACAACGCTGGCGAGCAAAACTCGCAACACCAAGTCAACCTTGCCAAAGAAGCTGCTGAAGCTAGGGGAATGTCGATTGTAGAAGCAACCGTGCAAACGTCTGCTGACGTGCAAACGGCAACAGAAAGCTTAATTGGCGAAATCGACGCCCTTTATATCATTACCGATAATGATGTTGTTGCTGGATTAGATGCTGTCATTGGCGTCGCTGAAAGGGAGCAATTGCCGCTATTTGTTGGCGAAATAGACTCTGTGGAAGCAGGAGGGCTTGCTGGTTTTGGCTTTTCCTATTATGACATTGGCTACAAAGCGGGGGAAATGGCAGTTGAGATCTTAAATGACGGAGCGGATGTGAGCACGATGTCCGTTGAACTGCCGCCAGAACTCAATTTAGTGTTTAATCGCGGTGCTGCGGAACGAATGGGAATTGAATGGCAAGACGATTGGGAAGACCTTGCTGACGATGTCATCGATGAGTAACGCAAAGGAAGTGAAAATCGGATGTTTACCGCTGTTTTTGGAGCTGTAGAGCTCGGCTTAATTTATGGAATCATGGCGCTCGGCGTCTACTTGTCATTCCGGATTCTCGATTTTCCTGATTTGACCGTTGACGGCAGCTACGTAACAGGTGCTGCCGTTGCTGCGATTATGATTACAAGCGGCTACTCGCCTTTGCTTGCTACGTTTTGCGCCCTTGTTGTCGGCTTTATCGCCGGTTGCTTAACAGGAACGCTCCATACAAAAGGGAAAATCAATCCTCTTCTATCCGGGATTTTAATGATGATTGCTTTATATTCGATTAACTTGCGGATTATGGGCAACAGCCCAAACATCTCGCTTATGCGTGAGGATTCATTGCTCACTGTTTTTTCGGAGTGGTGGGCAGGCTTGCCGATTGACAATGCGGTCAACGGCGCCTTGACATCGATTGGGCTAGGCGCATTTACCCCATCAAGCTGGTCGATACTGGTCTTCGTCATTGTCCTCGTCTTAGCGGTCAAGCTTGTCATTGACTTCTTTTTAAAAACCGAGTCAGGCCTTGCCTTGCGTGCGACTGGCGACAATCCGAAAATGATCCGCAGCTTATCAGCTAACACGGACCGACTTAAAATTATTGGCCTCGGCATGTCCAATGCCTTTGTTGCACTAGCCGGTGCAACCGCAGCCCAGTATACAAAATTTGCTGATGTCAACATGGGCATAGGTATGATTATTATCGGGCTTGCTTCTGTCATTATTGGCGAAGCTCTGTTTGGCAAAGGTTCGCTCGTTAAGATTACATTTGCCGTCATTATTGGCGCTGTTGTCTACCGCATCATTATTGCACTGGCGCTTCGGGTTGAGTTTTTAGAAGCAGGCGATTTGCGGTTAATCACAGCAATAATCGTCATTTGCGCCCTTGTTGTGCCAATGCTGCTCGAGCAGTCACGCAACAAAACCCGCAAAGCGAAACGGCTTAAAGCGATTCAGCAAGAAAGGAAGGAGGCTAGCAGCCTTGCTTCGCCTAAATGAGATTTATAAAGTCTTTAACGAAGGCTCTGTCGATGAAAAAATGGCGCTCCAGTCAATCAATCTTACGCTCGAAGAAGGCGACTTTGTTACGGTGATCGGCAGCAACGGCGCCGGCAAATCAACATTGATGAATTTAATTGCTGGACACCTGGCTCCTGATGTCGGCACGATTGACATTAACGGAAAAAATGTCACCAATCTCCCTGAACACGAACGGGCTAAACTGATTGGCCGCGTGTTCCAGGACCCGCAAGCAGGCACAGCTCCTTCGATGACAATTGAGGAAAACATGGCGATGGCGTACAGCCGCGCCAAAAGACGGTCGTTTTTCCGGATCGGGGTAACCAAAAACAGGCGCGCTTTTTTCCAGGAACAACTTGCCTCGCTAGGCATGGGCTTGGAAGACCGTTTAACTGCTAAAGTTGGATTTCTGTCAGGTGGAGAACGGCAAGCGCTATCGCTTTTGATGGCGACTTTTACAAACCCGTCGATCCTATTGCTAGATGAACATACGGCTGCGCTCGATCCATCCCGGGCTGAACTGATTACTGACAAAACACGGGAAATGGTTAGCAAAACAAAATTAACAACGCTGATGGTCACCCATAATATGCAGCAAGCACTGGATCTTGGCAACCGTTTGATTATGATGGACAAAGGACAGGTCATTTTTGAGGCAACAGCAGCCGAAAAGCGAAAACTGACCGTGGAAAAGCTGTTAAGTGAATTTCAAAAAATTCGCGGCGGCCAATTTGCGGACGATCGTGCCGTTTTAAGTTAAGGATCATGCAAGTGTTACCGTCCGAGGGCATTCACTAAGTAACGTAAGTGAATGCCCTTCGTGTTTAGAACGCAGGCTGATGTTGCCTGCTAGAAGCAACCATTCCAAGGTTCAACTCTGTTTCAAACTGGACCCCAGGAGAACGAACGGCTAAATCATACCTTGGCTTCTTTTTTTCATCCGTAAAATACCCACAGCCAATTGTGTCCCCTTTAGCTAGGAATACTGGATTATTTAGCAAAAAGTTTTTTATGGCAGGGGATTGGACATTTGCACTTAACAAGACCCGCTTGTCTGCAAAAGCAGCAGGCGGCCATTTCACCGCTGTAGCAAACCGCTTTTTATACTGGACCGTCCCTTTCGACAAAAACGGTTCCCCCCCTTGGAAGTCAACTTCATCGATGTCACACTCTCCACATGCCCATTCCAGCAAAAAGTCATAAACAGCAGCTTGTGCACCACTTTGGCGGTGTCGTGCCTCGCCGCCAGCTACCCCTATCAATCTTGCATCTAAACGGCGATGTTCTCTGTTTATTGCACATAAACCACCGCTAACAGCAAGCCCGTTTTCTTTAACGAGAAACAGTTTCCCGCTCTTAAACAATTTTTCATAGGCAGTATCCACAGGTTCACTGATCGCGCTGTCGCCATGGCGATTTTTAATCGTCGGCTTATGCATATTATAATAAAACTCGAAAAAATCGCTTTCTTTTTCTGCTACCTCATACACAAACCTGCCTTCATTTTTACGGCGCCGTTTCCTTTCTTGTTTAGCCATCGATTGGACCAATTCGGAAAACGGCCGCCTCGTATCAGCAGCTTGGTGGATACGGAATGGCAAAGACCATACGCCATGTTGCACCGCTTTGTTTTCAGCCTCGTCCTTCCCAACTATTTCTAACCGCAAATCGCCTTCCTTTTCAATCATACATTCTGTTTCTGTTACTGGCCCGCTGCCAAAAAGGCGTTTTTTGACAAACGGGAACAGCCAGTGCTTGTCTTCCGTTGCGCCGATAAACTGGAGGGAGATTTCTTCGCCATTCACATTGCCGAACGCCTCGGTTCCATATGGCATTAGTAGCACCTCTATTCCAATTTTTTCATCTATCTTTATTGTACCATTTCTTCTCAAATTTGACATCCACCGATCGTTGATAAACGTTACCATTCAAAAAAACAATCCTATTCACCAGATTGCTTTTTTGAAGGAGAACTAAATGGTATAATCGCTTACTTGGAAGACGCCTAGTTTTTCTGGTCGAATGTACGCTTTATCACCGATAGAAAGCCCCAGTTGCGCAAATGTTTTTTTAGGCAGCTGAATCTCAATTGTACCGCCTTCTCCCGCCCACTTTGCTTCAATAAATACAATTGGCCCTACAGGATGGACAGAAACAATGTCAACTTGCAAATCCCCTTCGCCTTCATATGTTTTGGAAACAGCGATTTCATGGGGGCGAGCATACCCAACGACCGGTCCATTTGTGGTGGCGTCTGTTGCAGCAAGCTCCCATTTGGCGCCGGCAACGGCCAATTTTCCAGATTGGCTAACGCCTCTAAACGGATAGGCATTGCCTAGGAATTCGTAAACGAAAGGGCTATTCGGCTCCTCATATACTTCCGTTGGCGTGCCAGCCTGTTCAATCTCGCCTTTATTCATAACGACAATCTTATCCGCAACATCTAGCGCTTCTTCTTGGTCGTGTGTGACAAACACAGTCGTAATGCCCGTTTCTTTGTGCAACGTCCTCAGCCAGCGCCTTAGTTCTTTTCGCACTTGGGCATCAAGGGCACCAAATGGCTCGTCAAGCAACAGTACTTCAGGCTTGATCGCCAGTGCCCGAGCAAGGGCGACTCGCTGGCGCTGGCCGCCAGAAAGCTCTGATGGACGGCGCTTTTCAAGTCCTTCTAATTTGACAAGCGCCAGCAGCTGTTCGACAATGCTCTTAATCTCTGCTTTGCTTGGCCGTTCCGATCGTTTCGATACGTTTAAGCCATAGGCAATGTTCTGCGCGACGGTCATATGGGCAAATAATGCATAGTGCTGGAACACAAATCCTACTTTTCGTTTTCTTGGATTAACGTCTGTGACATGTTTTCCATTGATCCAAACTTCTCCAGAGTCAACTGCTTCAAGGCCAGCAATCATTCGCAAAAGCGTTGTTTTTCCCGATCCTGACGGGCCGAGCAAAGCAATCAGCTCCCCTTGCTCTACCTGTAAATCTACTTGCTTTAAGACATGGGTGTTCCCAAAGCGTTTGTCAATTTTGTTCAGTGAGATCGTCATAGCTCCTCCTTTTTTGCCGCCACTCTACCCATTGTTTAACGCCAATTGTAACGAGAGCAAATAGCGACATGAGCGCCGCTACTGCAAATGAAGCAGTAAATTGGTATTCATTGTACAGAATTTCAATATGTAAAGGCATCGTATTTGTTTGGCCTCGAATGCGCCCTGATACAACTGATACAGCGCCAAATTCGCCAATCGCCCGGGCGCTGCATAGAATGACGCCATACAATAGCCCCCATTTAATTGCCGGAAGCGTGACATGCCAAAATGTCCGCCATCCACCTGCCCCTAGTGTGAGCGAGGCTTCTTCAGCCTCAGAGCCTTGTGCTTCCATTAACGGAATGAGTTCCCTTGCAATAAAAGGCAATGTCACAAACATCGTGGCCAGCACAATTCCTGGGACGGCAAAAATGATTTGAAAACCCTGCGCTTGAAGCCATTCGCCAAAAAAGCCGTGAACACCATATAACAAAATAAACACTAGACCAGCAATAACTGGCGATACAGCAAAAGGAACTTCAATTAAGGTGATGAGCAACTGCCTTCCACGAAAACGGAATTTTGTCAGTAGCCACGCTGCCGACAAGCCAAACAACAGTTGCAACGGCACGGTAATCACAGTGACAAGCAGCGTAAGCTGAATCGCCGAACGTGCCGCAGGCTCTGTAATCGCTGCAAAAAACACCGCTAGCCCTTGTGAAAACGCCCCTGCAAAAATCACGATAAGCGGGAGCAATAAAAAAGCAATTAAAAACAAAAAAGCGACAATGGTTAACAGAAGTTGGCTCCACGTTTTGCAGCTGTTTATTTTTTACGCCCCCTTTTGCCCTAATCGTTTTGACAATAGCCACTGCAAGCCATTAGTAAGCAGCAACAGCAAGAATGACACGACTAGCATAACGACCGCAATCGCGGTAGCGCCCCCGTAGTCAAATTGCTCGAGCTTTGTCATAATCAAAAGCGGCACTATTTCTGTTTGCATAGGCATATTTCCGGCAATAAACACAACAGAACCGTATTCACCTAACGCTCTGGCAAAGGCAAGCGCCATCCCTGCCAATAGCGCCGGGGCCAACACCGGAAAAATGACAGTTAAAAATGTCTTTACTGGCGTTGCCCCTAAAAGGGCTGACGCTTCCTCCACTTCCTTGTCGAGGTTTTTAAGCACAGGTTCAACCATCCGGACAACAAACGGCAAGCCGATAAAAGTTAACGCAATCGTGACGCCAATAGGCGTAAAGGCAACCTCTATGCCTAAAGGCGCAAGCAATGAACCAATCCAGCCATTTTCCGTATAGAGGCTTGTTAAGGCGATACCCGCTACTGCTGTCGGTAAAGCAAACGGCAAATCGATCATGCCATCCATCAAACGTTTCCCAAAAAACGAGTAGCGTGCCATCACCCATGCCACTAAAAGTCCAAACACGCCGTTGATTAATGCTGCCATCAAGGCAGCCGAGAAGCTTAATCGAAATGCAGCGAACACGCGGGGGTCATTCACAGCATTCCAAAACGTTTCCCAACCGTTGTGGACAGTAAACAACAGCAACGCAGCTAACGGAATGAGCACCACAAAGCTCAAATAGAGCATTGTAAACCCAAAGCTTAAGCCAAATCCAGGCAATATCCGTTTCATAGCCAAACTCCTATCGTCTGATTTTCTAGTTGTTCCATGCCTCCAATCAAGGCTGCAACGCTGGCATTAATTGGGCTGGTATATCTGGTCAAATATGCCGCCGTCAGCAAAATGTTTGGCCTGCGCCTCTTCCCAGCCGCCGAATTTTTCGTCAATTGTAAATAGCTCTACTTCTGGAAATACATCGCGATGCTCCTCTAAAACCGCTTCATTCCGTGGCCGGTAATAATGGTCGGCAATCAACTCCTGCCCTTCATCGCTGTAAAGAAATTGCAAATAGGCTTCTGCTACTTCTCTCGTCCCTTTTTGATCGACGACTTTATCGACAATGGCGACAGGCGGTTCCGTTAAAATCGACATCGACGGTGTCACAATATCAAACTCAGAATCGCCGAGCTCATGTGCGGCAAGAATCGCTTCATTCTCCCATGCCAACAGAACATCGCCGATACCCCGTTCCACAAAAGAAGTCGTAGCGCCCCTGGCGCCTGAATCTAATGCAGTTACATTTTGGTACAAGTCTCCAACAAATTGTTGCGCCCCTTCCTCTGAGCCATAGGTTTCCTCTGCGTAACCCCAAGCCGCTAAATAGTTCCAACGTGCCCCGCCTGACGTTTTCGGGTTTGGCGTGACCACTTCCACATCATCGCGAATGAGGTCATCCCAATCTTCAATTTGTTTTGGGTTTCCTTTGCGGACAAGAAAATTAATCGTCGACGTATAAGGAGAAGATTGATCGGCAAATTGCTGCTGCCAAGATGGATCAAGAAGCTCCCGTTCTTGCAAAATATCAATATCATAAGCAAGCGCTAACGTAACGACATCCGCCTCCAAGCCGTCGAGAACGGAGCGCGCTTGGCTGCCTGAACCGCCGTGGGAGGTGTTAATCACGACTTGCTCACCGGTTTTTTCCAACCAATAGTCGGCAAATGCCTTGTTTACGTCTGCATATAATTCTCTTGTTGGGTCATAAGAAACATTTAAAATCTCGACTGAATCCCCCTCCCCTGATGTTTCTCCACCAGAAGGAGCACAAGCCGCAAGCAGCACTCCTACCATTGCGACGGTAACGCCATATCCGATTTTCATAGAATCACACCCCTTTAATCCGATTTAATTGATTAAAAATAGAAAATTACTCGGTTTAAAATCATTAAAGACGAACCTAAAAACAACTGACTCTATATTATTCTCACTATTCCGACCTGTCAATAGGTTTTTCGCTATTTCCTCGACAAACAACAGGGCTCCTAAGCAACGTAAACAGCTTGAATTCGTTCCATGCCCCCTTTGCTCAATTGGCGTTAACACCGAAAGAACAATCTGCTTCTCTTTTGCGATTACGCTTTTTTCCACAATTGAGGATGTTTCCTCTTTTTCTGGACAGCTGTTTCCTGTAAAATGTAAAAAGAAGCATGAACCCTACTACAGAGGTGTGAGATGAAACAATCAAAAACGAATGCGATCCGTTTGATCGAACAAAATGAGAAGCCTTATACCTTGTTTTCCTATCCGGTTTCAGATGGCAAGATTGATGGCCAATCGGTCGCGCGAAAAATCAATAAACCGGAAAACGTTGTTTATAAAACCCTTGTTGCCCAAGGAAAAAGCGGTGCCATTTACGTTGCGCTCGTCCCTGTGAACGAAGAGCTCGATTTAAAAAAACTGCAAAAAGTGACTGCTGAGAAAAAAGTCAACATGCTCTTGGCGAAACAGCTCCATGATGTGACCAATTATGTCCGTGGCGGCTGCTCGCCAATCGGTATGAAAAAGCAATACCCGACTTTTATCGATTCCCAAGCGGCACAGCTAGATACAATTGTCGTAAACGCTGGAAAAGTTGGCTTGCAGATGGAACTTCGGTTAAGTGATTTACTCGATGCCGCCAACGCTCAGTTTGCAGAACTGACAATCTAGCTAATCTGCCTTGTGATCTGGATCACGATTTTAAGCAGCCTTGAGACGTTACGTTGCCTTCAGGGATGCGGTAAGACTACTACGGCCGGAGGCTCTTATGAAACTGAGAACGAAAATTTTTTTGCTCTATCTATTTTGTAGCTTAGTATGGGTAGTGGGGTCTGACCTCGTGCTTCTTGCTTTCGACCAAGACCAAGAAGTCATGCCGTTTTTCCAAAAAATGAAAGGCATTGTGTTTGTCCTTGCCTCTAGCATATTCATTTATATATTAATCAGCAAAACCGAAAAGCTACAGGAATTGGAAGAGGAAAAGGAAAAAATCGATACATTGATTAACTCAATGGTCGACTTTGTCAACTTCAAGGACGGAGAGGGTCGTTGGATTCAAACCAATGAGTATGGCCTTAAACTTTACCAGCTTGAAAATGTGGATTACCGTGGAAAGAAAGATTCAGAACTTGCTGCTTATAGCAAGGCAAGCCGCGAGCCTTTGCTCTATTGCGAGCACACGGACAACTTGACATGGGAAAGAGGCGAAACGACGAGAACGGAAGAAGTCTTTCCGATGGAAGATGGAACAAAGAAAACGTTTGATACGATTAAAACGCCCATTTATGATGAAAACGGGAAACGAAAAGGGCTCGTTGTCATTGGCCGCGATATAACAGAAAGGAAAAAAGCAGAGAAACAACTTGCAGAAAGCGAGTTGCGTTACAAAGCTCTATTCGACCATAATCCTGAACTTGTGTACAGAATTGATTTGCACGGGAACATTGTGGATTTAAATGATAAATTTATGCAAGTAACTGGCTACAAACAAGAGGACGCGCTCGGCAAATCAATCCTCACTTACGTCCAGCCAGATGACCACGAGCGGTTGCGCTGGAAATTAGAGCAAGTCAAATTGACACGGAAAGCACACCAATGCAATCAAGTCCGTATTAACCACCGCCATGGTGATCATGTCATTGTCAACTGCGCATCGGTTCCGATCATCATCGATAATGAATTGGTCGGCATTACAGGATATGCAACCAATATTACAAAAATATTGGAAACAGAAGAAAAGCTCCGGACAACGGAAAAGTTGGCTGTCGTTGGCGAGTTAGCAGCCGGGATTGCCCACGAAATCCGCAACCCACTTACATCGCTTAGAGGATTTGTCCAACTTTTCCAGCATGAAAGCAAGGAAAATAACCCCCTTCATCGGATCATGCTTGATGAATTGGAGCGCATTAATACAATTGCCAGCGAATTGCTCGTTTTGTCACGGCCACAAGAAGTGGCCTTCCAAAGATGCAACCTCCGCCAAGTCTTAGGGGATGTCGTTCAGTTAATGGACACGGATGCACAGCTTAATGGGGCGACTCTGTGCCTTCAAGCAGAAGAAGCGCTATCTCTTGATTGCGACCCTAACCAGTTAAAACAACTATTTATTAATGTCGTGAAAAACGCGGCAGAATCAGGGGCGAGCGCGATTGTTGTAAGGGCATTCCCATACCGCACGCATATATGCGTAGCTGTAGAAGACAATGGCTGTGGCATCAGTGCCGACCGGATTGACAAACTCGGCGAACCTTTTTATTCAGAAAAAGAGCGGGGAACAGGGCTTGGGCTAACGATCAGCCATAAGATTGTTGATGCCCACCATGGTTCGATTCAGTATAAGAGTGAGCTAGGAACGGGTACAACGGTCTTCATTACTTTGCCGAAAGTACAATAAACCAAGCCTTAAGAAACAAAGGTTGGAGACACGGCTTCAAGCTGCTCTTTGTCTGGCAGCATCACTCAGTAGCCTGCTGATAACAGCAGGTTTTTTATCTATACAGGGCCACCGTAACGTGATATAATCTGCCATTATTAGACGAATCGTTTTGGTTTCAAACGTCGCAACATTCGAACAGAAAAGGGGAATGACATATGTCTGAATTGGTCAAGGCATTGCAAGCCCATTTAGGGACTCAAAAAGTGACGATCAACGAAACGGCTCTTGCGCTTCATAGCAAGGACGAATCCTACCATACGCCGAGCAAACCTGAAGTGGTCGCATATCCAGCATGTACAGAAGACGTGCAAGCCATTATTCAGATAGCTAAATCATTTTCCGCACCTATCTATTCATTTGGCCTCGGCACAAGTTTGGAAGGCCACGCCATTCCGTATGAAGGTGGTGTCTCGGTTGATTTTTCAGAAATGAATAACATTATTTCTGTACAAGAAAACGATTTCCTTGTAACGGTTCAACCAGGGGTAACCCGTTCACAGCTCAATCAGGAATTAAAGAAATATGGATTGTTTTTTCCAGTCGATCCTGGCGCAAACGCGACACTTGGCGGCATGGCTGCCACCAATGCCAGCGGCACAACTTCTGTGCGATACGGCATTATGCGAGATCAAGTCCGTGACCTAGAAGTCGTTTTAGCTGACGGTACGATTATCCGTACTGGCAATCTTGCGGCCAAGTCGTCATCAGGCTACCATTTAAACGGATTGTTTGTAGGGTCGGAGGGCACTCTTGGCTGCTTTACAGAATTGACGTTACGTGTCCACGGCATCCCTGAACACATTGTGGCTGGGCGCGCTGCCTTTCGGACATTGGACGACGCAGTAGCCGCTGTGGTCGCGATTTTACAAGCCGGAATACCGATTGCCCGCGTGGAATTAGTAGATGAACCTTCCATTGCTAAAGTCAATGCCTTTAGCGACACCGATTACAGCCAAAGGCCAACACTTTTTCTTGAATTTCATGGCAATGAAGCAGGGCTCAAACAAGACGTGGAATTTACAAAAGAGATTGTTGCCGACTACGGCTGCGAAGCCTTTGCTTTTGAAACCGATACAGCAGCCCGCAACAAGCTATGGGAAGCGCGGCACAACTTGGCATATGCTTACGTGCACAGCGCGCCTGGACGAAAGCTGATGGTGACAGACGTATGCGTCCCCATTTCGCAACTGGCAGACGCCATTCGTACAGCGCGAAACGCGCTAACTTGCTCTCCTTTTGAAGGGGGTATCATTGGCCACGTTGGCGATGGCAATTACCACGTTTTGCTAATGATTGATCCAGCTAACGCTGATGAGATCAATGCGGCTAACCGCTTAAACGAAGAAATTGTCAATGATGCACTCGCTCGTGGTGGCACTTGCACAGGCGAGCATGGCGTAGGCGTAGGCAAACTGAAATACCAAGCACAAGAACACGGATCAGCGCTTGGCGTGATGCAATCGATCAAACGCGCCCTTGACCCTGAAAATCGAATGAATCCTAATAAAATGGTGTACACAAACACGGAGGATAATATATGAAGTGGGTTGAATGGCTTAGTTCTTTTGCCGGAAAATATTTTGCATTGCTTGTAATTATTGCGGCTATAACAGCCTTTCTTATTCCAGAAGCTTTTATCCCGATTAATGGCTATGTTCCGATTTTGCTAGGCATCGTTATGTTAGGAATGGGAATGACTTTAAAACCAGTCGACTTCAAGCTTGTTGCCACCCAGCCATTCCCTGTTTTGCTTGGCCTGGTATTCCAATTTACGATTATGCCCTTTACGGCTTTCGCGATTGCCTATATGCTGCAATTGCCGCCAGAACTTGCGGCAGGCCTTGTGTTGCTTGGCTCAGTCCCTGGAGGCACAGCGTCCAACGTCATGGTTTATTTAGCAAAAGGCGATTTACCCCTTTCAATTACGATGACGTCCATATCAACGTTACTGGCGCCAATCGCTACACCGGCTTTGCTTTATTTGTTAGCTGGCCAATGGCTGCCAGTCAATTTCGTCGACATGTTCACGATGATCGTGCAAGTGATTGTCATTCCTGTTATAGCTGGGGTATTAATTAACCGCTTCTTGCCGAAAATCGCAGCAAAAACGTCTATAGCGATGCCTCTTGTCTCTGTGCTTGCCATTCTCGCCATCTTATCAGCGGTTGTCGCCGCCAACACTGGCAGCTTGGTCCAAGCAGGCATGATTAGCTTTGTTGCTGTAATGCTTCATAATGCCGCCGGCCTCGCGCTAGGCTTTATAGCGGCCGTCGCTTTCCGTTTGCCGGCCAGCCAACGCCGGGCGATTTCAATTGAAGTAGGCATGCAAAATTCCGGCCTTGGTGTTACCTTGGCAACTGCCCATTTTACGCCATTGGCTGCGATTCCAAGTGTGCTCGCCGCTGCTTGGCACAACATTTCTGGACCGATCCTTGCCACATACTGGTCAAAACAGCCACTGCCACCTGAGGAAACATCACCACTAAATAAAAAAACAGTTTCTTGACGAACAACCCGCCTACGGCGGGTTGTTCCATGATGCTTAAGGGGAAACGGTTTTTACTCCTATTCCTGTTTGGGCAAGCATGGAAAAATAAGAGGGGCATGTTTTGGCAACGCAGCCTGGATCGTCTAGTTCGATTCCATTGACTTTTGCGCCAATCAGAGCGAGCGCCATCGCCATGCGGTGGTCATCGTAGGTGTTTACAACGGTTGGCGTAGGCTGGCCTGGATAGACCATTAATCCATCATGTCTTTCCTCGACACGGATACCTAAGCGGCTTAACTCTGTGCAAATTGCGCGAATGCGATCACATTCATGGTGTCGAATATGGCCAACTCCTTCGATGGCAATTGGCCCGTCAGCAAAAGGCGCGATCGATGCAAGCGTTAAGGCTTGATCGGATAATTCATTCATGTTAACGGTAAATCCGCCCCTTAAATGAGGGGGGCCTTCTACTTCAACAAACGATGGTCCGATTTCAAAGTTGCATCCCATTCGTTTCAGGATGGATACAAACAGAATATCTGGCTGGCTTGTTTTCGTTGAAAAATGGCGTATACGGATTTTTCCCGCTGTGATTGCTGCAAGGGCAAGAAAGTAGCAGGCCGTTGAGGCATCGGCTTCAATCGAGATGTCTTTTGCTACATAAGGGGAAGGGTTCACTTCAAGCAAGCTTAAATCAGGCGTTGTTTTCACTTCGACCCCAAAAGCTGCCATCAAGTCGATTGTGATTCGCACATACGCCTGTTGGACAATGCCACCTTCAACAGTGATCGAGACAGGCTTTTTAGCCAATGGGGCCGCCAATAAACAGCCGCTTATAAATTGGCTGGACAGCTGGCCGCTCATGTTCACTTTTCCCCCGTTCAACCCTTCACCGGATATGGAAAGGGGATAATGGTCCCTATTACCGCCATACTGAATGCCTGCCCCTAATGCCTGTAATGTTTCTACCAAAGGGGCAATCGGGCGTTTGTTCATGCTTTGACTAGCTTCCAGATGCCAGTTTCCCGTTGCAGCCGCCAACATTCCAGGCAAAAAACGCCCTGCTGTTCCAGCCGAACCAATATACAGGGAGCCAGAATGAAACATCCCTCCTCTCCCATAGACAGTTACATCGCTTCCATCTATCGCCATTTCTACCCCCGTTTTTTTTAGCGCATCGATGCACCAATATGTGTCGTCGCTTTTTAACGCATTCCTTAATGTAGAAGGGCCAGACGCAGCAGCTGCTAACAGCAATGCGCGATTTGTTGCACTTTTGCTTCCAGGCACTTCTAACGTAGCGTTTATTCTCTTTTGGCTCGGCGTTAAACGGAGGCGCTCGACGCCTGCTAAAGGCGTCCAAGGGCTACGTGCCTGTGAATCAAACTGAACCATGGTCCAATCTCCTTTGTTTTCGTTCTTCCTTTTATTTTAATGACGGAAGTGATATAAATGAAATCAATATTATTAATCTATGACATAGGTGATATTTATGACAAATTTAGAGCATTACCGCATTTTTTATACAACGGCCAAAGAGCAAAACTTTAGCAGAGCCGCTTCCTCCCTATTTATCACACAGCCTAGTGTCAGCCATGCCATTAAACAATTGGAAACCCAATTAGGCGTGTCGCTCTTTGTTAGGCACTCAAAAGGCGTCTTTTTAACAACTGAAGGCAATGTGCTTTATTCGTACATCAAGCAAGCATTTGCCCATATTGAAACAGGCGAACGGCACCTCCAATCATTGAAAGCGCTTGAGAGTGGAACGATTACCATTGCTAGCAGCGACTCGATTTGCAAACATTATCTGTTGCCACAGGTTCCCTCTTTTTTGAAACGTTGGCCGAAACTTGACATTAAGTTCCAGCATGGCTCCACGCCAGAAATTGTGAAAAAACTTGAGGAAGAGCGAATCGACATAGGGATTGTGCACTTGCCTATTAACAAGAAGGACGTGGAAATAACCCCTTTTAAAACGACGACTTGCCTCTTTTGTGCGAGTCCAACATACAAAACGCTGCATGACGGTACCCATTCATTAGCTGAGCTCACCCGCTACCCCCTCGTCTCTTTTTCAGCAGGGAGCAGCACGCGCTCTTTTCTTGAGCTTTTATTCCAACAACAGGGTCAAACGTTTTCTCCAGAGTTGGAAGTCGGAAGCATTGAACTGCTAATTGAGTGCGCCAAGCTTGGTATGGGAATTGGCTTTGTCGCTAAAGAGCTGATCGAAAAGGAACTTGAGCGAGGCGAGTTAGTCGAAATCCCAGTAGATATAGCCATCCCCACTAGGGAAATTGCGCTCATCACAAAAAAAGCAGCGCCACTGTCAATCGCAGCGCGCCGCTTTTATAGCCATTTACTGGCCAATTAAATTATTCGACTTTTTCCGTATCACGTAAATAGAAAATACTTGCTGGATATTGCCAGAACCCTTCAATGTCATCGCCCATGCCGGCTAATAACACAGAGTGGTACAAATTGACGACTGGCGCTTCTTCGGCCAACACGTTTTGCGCTTCTTCATAAAGGGCCAAACGCTTCTGTTCATCTGTCTCTTTACGCGCTTGCTCTAGCAAATCGTCTAATTGTTCATTGGCAAAGAACGTTCTATTGCCAGGAGTGCCAAAGTTGGATGAATGGAACATCGGATACAAGCCATAATCAGCATCGACGGTTACGGTTCCCCACGTGCCGATAAACATTTCCGTCTCGCCATCACCGGTCATTTCCAGATAAGTAGCACTCTCAACCGGATTAATGGAAACGTTAATACCAATTTCTTCAAGTTGGGCTTGCAAGTAGGTAGCCAAATCAACTAATGAGGCGGTGCTGCTGTTTACGGTTAATGTCGCATCAAAACCGTCTTCATAGCCTGCTTCTGCCAGTAGCTGCCGGGCTTCTTCTTGGTTATATTCGAACGTATCGATGTTTTGGCTGTAACCTGTAACAGTAGGCGCAAGTGGCCCAATCGCCGGTTCAGCAACACCGTCCAATAAGCCGTTAATAATGCTGTCTTTGTCAATCGCCATACTAATGGCTTGGCGTACTCGCTTATCAGTAAACGGTTCAACTTCAGTGTTAAAGCCTAGATAAGTCAAGTTCGAGCTTGGAGACTGTTTCACAGTCGTGTTTTCAGCAGACTCGATCTCCGAAATGCTGCTCGGGTTAACTGGGTAAATAAGATCGGCTACATCGCCTTGCAACTCGGCAATTCGCGTTGCTTCCTCTGGAACCGTTTTAAAGGTAATTCCGCTTGCTTTGGCAAGGTTGTCCTTGTCCCAGTAATCTTCATTCCGGGTTACAGAGACCGATTCGCCTGATGTACGGCTGTCCAATTCAAAAAAACCAGTGCCGATCGGGTGTGCATCTACGTATGAAAAAGCAGGTTCGCCGTTTTCGATTGCTTCATAATCAGCGTCAATCGCTTCTTTGCTAATCATTCCTCCAGCTGGGTGGGCTAAATGGGAAGGAAGCGGCGAAAAAGGGCCGTCTGTATGGATATGAACCGTGTACTCATCGATGACTTCGACATCGGTGATTTTATCAAACAAAAAGGCAACAGGGGAACCTAGATCTGGGTCGCGAACACGGTCCAAGTTGGCTTTAACGACTTCAGCATTCAACTCACTGCCGTCGTGGAATGTCACGTCTTCACGCAACTTTGCTTCCCAGACATCATCTTCTATTTGTTCAAGACTTGTCGCCAAGCTTGGTTGAATCTCATTGTTTTCATCAAACTCAACCAACTTATTGTAAAGAGTCCCCATTACATATAATGAATTCCCATCATTTGCCCCATGGGGGTCGAGAGAAACAGGATCAGACGACAAATCAATCGTTAGCTCGGCTCCACTCGCACGATTTCCTGTCCCGTCGCCTGGGCTGGCCTCCTGTTCAGGGTCGTTTGAGCACGCAGTAACAACAAGCATGACAGAAGCTGCAACCGCTAACCATAAAGCATTTTTCTTAAACATGATGTCACCTCTTTTGTTGTTTCCCCTATTATACTTAATCTCCCATAAGATTACTAGACTTTTTATAAGAGGGTTTGGTGAAATTCATCATTTCTCGCATCGGCAACAAAACCAGAGCGCCGTTAGCGCCCTGGCCAGACTGTAGACAAACGCTCACATTCTTCGCTGCTCACCTCATTCATATGCTTTGAAACTGTCGTTTCATGCGCAAGAAACCGTTGCTCATGAACCCACCTTCTACTCGCATCTTCACTCGGTTTCGCGCCTCGACTGACAAGCGTTTACTATCAGTCTGGGATTTTGTCGACTATATCGACACTTTTACGCCCTGGTTACGAGATTTTTCGTTTAAAAATCCAACGGTTGTAATAAAACAAGCTAGCTGGAAAACCGCCTAGTTTGATTAATTGTTTTGCTTCTGCTTTCAAACGAGGGTGGCTCATAACTTTTTTATCTGATAAATAGAGCGCGTACAGTCCTGTTTTTAATAGCAAATGAAATTTTTTGTCAGGAAGCATTTGCAGCTTCTCTGTCGCCTTCTCATCAATGTATTTAAAGCGCTCGAACATTTCTTTGCTGTCCCCATAATAAGCGACAAAATTCATTTCGTTTTCTTGGCGGTCTTCTTCTTGGTCAATAAAATAATCGAGTAAAATATGGACACCTTGTACCCAAGGAAAATACGCCTCTTTTATTTGCTGGCCGTGAGCAGTCTGTACAGGGGCAGCAGCATAAGCAGCCATACAGTATAATGCAAGTGTAGAGGCGGTTCCACAAGCAAATTCATACCAACGCATCGTCGGGGCAAAATGTTTGTTGCGTTCATAAAAATCCTTTAACAGCGGCTCGCGTTTTTCTTCCTCGACATGCTTGTATACTTGAAAATCAATGTAAAACTGGGATACTTCCTGCATATGCGTTTGCATGTCCTCAAAACCAGGAAAAGAAGCAGTCGCTTCTCGGCAAGCATCGACCAACTTTCGCAAATAACCGTTGTCTTCAAAGCGATCACGATACTGATAATAATCGCCATACGGTTTGTCTGGCGTCAAACAGTCTAAAAGTGCTTGATGGATGGAACGAAAATCATTTGGATCATGGGCATCATTTTTATCACAAAGTGTATCAAGGTAATCACAAATCGTTTGGTAGGCAACTAAAAATTGAATATGGTTGTCCTTGTTCTCGCCTGCCAGCAATGCAAAAATGCTGCCGCCTTCACAATGAAACGTTTTATCATTGACCGTCCAAGCGGCTTGCTCCCGGATATCAACATCGTCGATTTTTAATGCTTCTTGATGCCATTTCTGCAGCTCGGCATGAGCTTTTGGCACGGTTTCCTTAAAAGCTAGTTGTATAATTTTAAATGGGTTGGCAGGCACTGTGCCCATATGTATTCCTCCTTCAATAAGGCAAGAAAGTTCGCTGCTTTTACTTTACCATATCAAAGGAAGCAATTCCTCTCAGAAGCACTCTTCTCATTTATTTGTCACGAGTGGAAAAGAAACGCTTTAATGAAATGAGCAGACCGTCAAAAAATAAGAGAAGGACCAACCCGATCGATATTAAAATCCAGGAAGTGCTTCCTTCAAACGCTAAACCGCCAATTAAAATAAGAATCATCCCTAAATAAAAAGCAATTTCTTCTTCGCTGTTCCACTTCTTAGCGGGAGTGGGTTCCGCTATTAGTTCGCTCTCCTTTAATAAATAATCGGTCGAAACATCGAATAATTCACTTAGGCGAACAATATTTTGGATATCCGGCAACCCTTTGTCTGTCTCCCATTTCCATACGGCTTGCCTGGAAACGTTCAATTCTTTCGCCAATTGTTCTTGAGAAAATCCTTGTTCTTCACGGAGCTGTTTCAGTTTACTTCCAAAAGAATGCATGTTTGCTCACCTCTCTCCCTATGATAGCAAATATAACATCATCGTGTACGCTACTTGCCGTTTACCAATGACAACGATCGGTTGAAAACCTGTTTACAGCCGTTTTGCATAGCCGATTATGTAGCTGTTTTACCGAAGTTGATGATGATTGCAGGGCGAAATGAGCCGTATTCGGTTTGACGAAATATCCTTTCCATTTCTTTCTTTTTTGCATTGGCCGCTTTTTTCTACTCCGCGAATATTTCTGTTCGCTTGGCTCGCTCCTACCGACTGCGCTATACTGTAAAAGAACATAAAGCGAGGTGAACGATGCCAGATAGCCTAAGTTGCCTTTTCTAAGACTATTTCTTCATAAAGGAGCTGCTAGGCATAATGAACTCATTGAAAACAAACCGCCTCTACCTTCGGGAATTGGCAGACAAAGATGCCACCGAGTTGTTCACCATTTGGTCAACGCCGGCGGTCACAAAATTTATGAATATCGTTCCGTTAACGGAGGTCACACAAGCAGAAGACATCATTAAGATGTTTGCACAGCTAAGCAAAGAAAAGAAAGGAAACCGATATTCGATTTTTCTCGCTGAAACAGGCAATCTGATTGGCACTTGCGGCTTTAACCAGCTTGATGCTGACAATGACAGGGGCGAAATTGGGTATGAATTAGGGGAACCTTATTGGGGCCATGGTTATATGAAGGAAGCGCTCATGAAATTGTTGGAAGTCGGCTTTGCTTCATTTGCATTAAATCGGATTGAAGCAAAAGTCGAACCAGAAAACAGCGCCTCGATTGGCTTGTTAGAGAAAATCGGCTTTCAAAATGAAGGGCTTTTGCGACAGTATGAAAAGGCAAAAGGTCGGTATATTGACCTTTATTTGTTTAGTTTATTAAAGGAAGAGTGGGCTTAAGCCCACTCTTTGTTTTTTCGTTTTCTCGCGCTTCGGTAATGATAACTGCCCCTAACGATGTTGAGTATACACAACCCGCCAAAAATGACAGCGAATGAAAGCGGATTTTCCAACAGAAAGAGTGAGCCAACAGCAACAGCCAGACAAACCGCTGCGCTTAGAAAATAAACATGATGTCGAACGATTATGATTCATCCCTTTGTGGCCTTTTTTGTTAAACGCCTCGTTTATGCACTTCGACATGGTCGTACAGGCTCCTCTAATTCGTTGAACACTGTCCTCTCTTATCCTTTGATGCCAGTTAGCGTAACACCTTCGACAAAATACTTTTGCCCAAGAAAGAAGACAAGAATCGCTGGCAACGTCATGACAGTCGCAGCAGCCATAATTAAATTCCAGTCAGTTGTATACGTGCCTTGAAGCTGCAAAAGGCCGAGTGCCAGTGTAAACAATGACTCGTCATTTAAGTAAATCAATGGGCCGAAAAAGTCATTCCACACATTCGTAAAGGTAAAAAAGGCAACAACTAGTAGAGCTGGCTTGACGAGGGGCAGGAGCACGAAGGCAAAAATTTGCAGGTAATTGGCGCCATCGATTAATGCTGCTTCGTCCAGTTCTCGGGGAATGCTCATAAAAAATTGCCGCATCAAGAAGATGAAGAAGCCGCCACCGCCAAAAAAGCTTGGGAACACAAGAGGCCAATACGTATTAATGGCGCCAAGCTCCGTCCAAAGCATGAAAGTTGGGATTAATGTGACGGCAGGTGGGAGCATCATCGTGGCAATAATGAGTGTAAACCAAATATTTTTCCCTGGAAATTGAAGGCGTGCAAAACCAAAACCGCACATGCAACTTGTCAACACTGTCCCGATTAGGACAGGAATAAGGATAAACAGTGTATTTTTCACATACAAGCCGAATTCAACCACTTCAAAAATTTCGATAAAATTGCTCCATAGCCAATGATCCGGCAAAATTTTCGGCGGAAATTGGAAAATTTCAGAAGAGGTCATGAGCGCACTTCGTACCATCCAGAAAAATGGCAGCAACGACAGAGCCGCTCCGAAAAGCAACAGGCATAAAGCGACGATTTTCCATCCCCGACTTCGCATTATTTGCCACCTCCGTAGAAAACCCAGCCTTTGCCCCATCTAAAAATCAACACCGTGAACAACGAGACAACTAGGAACAAAATCCACGCTAACGCGCTTGCATACCCCATATTGCTGTGGACAAATGCTTCTCGATAAATTAAATATACATAAAACAAACTTGCGTTATTGGGCCCTCCCTCTGTCATAATGTAGGCTTGATTAAACGTTTGAAATGCGCCAATGAGCCCCATAATCAAATTGAAGAAAATGATCGGCGAAATGGCAGGCAGTGTCACAAAGCGAAACTGATGCCAAGCATGACCGCCATCCAACTCGACTGCTTCCAATTGATCTTTGGGGATTTCTTGGAGACCGGCTAGAAAAATGAGCGCCGCACCGCCGCAGCCCCATACGCTTAGCAAAATCAGCGACGGGATAACCGATGCCTCGTCATAGATCCACATAGAAGCAGGGAGCCCAAAGAAGCGGAGAATGCCATTGAGCAGGCCAAATTCTGGATTAAACAACCACATCCATAAAATGTTCGCTGCCACTGCTGGCACAAGCACAGGCAAATAAAAGAGCGTCCGCCACAGACCTTGCCCTTTTATCTTCATGTTCATAAGCAGAGCGATCAACAAGGCAGCGACAAGTGTAGCAGCCGTGCTGGCAAACGCAAAATACAACGTAACGACAAGTACTTGCTTAAAATAAAGATCTTCTGTGAAAATGGCCATATAATTGTCGAACCCAATCCAATTGATTGTGTCCGCGATCACTTGGTAATCGGTAAAGCTCAAAACCAAGCTGGCAACAATCGGGCCTATCGTCCAAACGAGCAAGCCCAAAATCGCTGGCAGCGTAAACAGATAGCCAGCAATATGCTCTTTTCTCGCAAACCGAGTCGTTTTTTTCCTAGCCCCCATCGACGGTTTCACCGGTTCAATGTCCACATTTGCCCCCTCCCTACTCATATTTGTCGCCAAACTGGCGTTTCATCCTTGGCATAATGTCTTCATGGACGACTTCCTCTGCTGATTTGTTGTTTAGCCATAGCTGGTCTAGTGCAGGTGAGATGATGTCGCCTGCTTTTTGCCGATCATCCCAAAAATAATTTGGGTTTTGGACAACATAGTCTTTAGCCCAGTCGATCACTGCCTCTTCGTATTCAGGTGGATGAATCGGCGTGCCGATCCAGCGCTCTATTTTTTCACGATCATCGTACCAGGCTGTTTCATTTGGCATCCACAGCCCTTCATTAATAAGCATCAACACATTTTCTGGATCCATGATGTATGTTAAAAACGTATCAACGGCTTGCCTATGCTCGCCTTCCTTCCCTGTCTCAAAGGCAACAATCGGCGTGCCGTAATTGGTCGTTGCTGGTTGTTCAAAATACGGCAGTACGCCGATGCCAAAATCCAAGCCGTCCTCGACACTCGCCCGACCCAGCTCCTGCATCGCCCATTGGCCGTCAACGGCCATAGCGACACGCTTTGTTAAAAGTGCCGTGTCTGTCGCTGGTACGGTTGATAAATCAGACGGTTTCGGCATGACATGATGCACATACATTAAGTCGGCAACGCGCTGAAGCACTTCAATTGATTCAGGTTGATCGATCAACAACTCTTTGCCTGTTTCATCAACAAAACCGCCGCCGTTGCTGAATAAGAAAGAGTCGATCCACCCCGTAAAATTGCTGACGCCGTATGTTTCAATCCGGTTCTCATCAAAGCCAGGCTCATTCGCCCTCCGTCCGTTCCGGTCAACCGTGAGCATTTTGGCGACTTCGACAAATTCATCCCAGCTCCATGCCTCTTCTGCTTTTGTCGGCGGCAGTTCTACTCCCGCTTCTGCAAACAATTGTTTGTTGTAATAAATGTTTATCACTTCATTCGCAACGCTGCCCCCAGCAATCGGTCCATCATGAAACTGGTATAGCGTATAATCGAGCTTTTCGTTTGCTTCGTCTCCTGTCAACAATGGCGTCAAATCGCGAAGCATGCCGTTTTCCACCCACGGGTACAAGCTGCCCTCTGGAAAATAGCCAACGTCGGGAAGTGTTTTCGATGCAGCCATCACATTCATTTTCTCCACATAGCTATTAATCGGGACAAGCTGTGCCCTCACTTGAATTCCTGGATGCTCGTTATTAAATGTGGCAATTAATGTTTCAACTGCTTCCCGCTCTAGCGGCCCACCCCAGTAAGTAAAACGCAACTCTACTGGATCATTGGTGCCAACGGAAGCATACAGGCAGCCGGAACAACTAAAGGCGGCTAGAAGCGTGACAACATGACAGGCGTCCTTTAACCGACCTTTCATTGACCTTTCCTCCTTTCAAAAGCTATATATGGCGCAGCCAAACAGCCATCTCGCCTTCGCCACGGTTTGCCCAGGCATAATAAGGGATGAACTGCAATGTCACTTCTTCTGTTTGCAACGCCTCTTTAGGCAAATAGAGAGACTCGTTTGCATTGGCGGTGATTGTACGAACGCCTTTTCCCTTGAGCACGATCACGCCGTTTAAGCGATTATCAGCAAAGGACGCGTCGATGTTTTCCTCGCAGCGGATTGCCACACTTTGCAAGTTGCTGCCGTTGTCTGCTTCTTCTGCACAAAATACGATAGGTCCCCGTTGCAGCGCAATTTTGCCAGCGTTGGCTCTTACCTGGGGATGGGCATGGATCACTTTCGTTTCCAGCGGAAACTGGATCGAAATATGGTCGCCTTTTTGCCAAGTCCGCTCCACGTAAGCGTAGCCGTTGCGGACTTCCACATCGACAAAGTTGCCGTTGACAGTGAGTTGATAATCGCTTGCCCAGTTTGGAATACGGAAGGCAAGCGTAAATGGCCTGCTCGTGTCTGGGTTCACTTCCAATCCCACCTCTCCCTCCCATGGAAAGGAAGACTTCATTTTCAGTGTCACTTCACCTGAACCGATTGTTAGTGTCGATTCGTTTCCGATGTAAAGGTGGATAAATCCAGTTTGATTTTTCGTTGTATAAATGTATTGGCCGATAGAAGCTAGCAGCCTCGCTATATTTGGTGGGCAGCATGCACAGCCGAACCACGGTTGGCGCTCTGTTTTTACATGCTTTAAATCGTGGCGGTGCTTGGCAGCTTGTGGCCACACTTCAAGGGGGTTCACGTAGAAAAACTTCGTCCCATCAAGCTGGATGCCGCTGATGGTGCCATTATAGAGCGCCCGTTCCATGACATCGCCATAGCGGCTGTCTGCTTCAAGTTCCAGCATTTTTTTGGACCAAAAAACTAGCCCGATCGAAGCGCATGTTTCTGTATAAGCCAAATCATTTGGCAAATCATAAGCAAACGTAAATGCTTCACCAAATTCTGCCGAGCCGATGCCGCCTGTAATATACATTTGCCGGTTGGTCACATTGTCCCAGAGCGTTCGGCACACTTTCGCCAACTGTTCATCATTTGTTTCATTCGCTAAATCAGCCATGGCCGTGTACATATAAACCGCGCGAACGGCGTGGCCTGTTGCTTCTTGCTGCTGCCGTACAGGTAGGTGTGATTGTGAATACTCGTATCGACCGCGGTACCAAAACGTTCCGTCCTCGCCTCGTTTTTTTGCTTCCTCGTCGAAAAAATGGGGCTCCTTTCCCCGTTCTTCTATAAAAAACTGCGCCAACCGCAAATAGCGTGGTTCTCCTTTAACGCGATATAATTTTAATAACGCAAGCTCGATTTCTTGATGGCCGTCATAGCCTCTAAGTTTCCCAGGTTCAGGGCCAAACACTTGGTCAATTAAATCGGCAAACTTGCACACCACATCCAAAAGCGCCTGTTTGCCTGTCGTTTCATAGTAAGCGACTGCCGCCTCAATCAAATGCCCGGCTACATAAAGTTCATGATTGTCACGCAAATTGGTCCACCTTTTTGTCGGTGTTTTGATCGTATAGTACGTATTTAAGTAGCCATCCGGTTGTTGGGCACGGCTAATAAGTGCGATGAGTTCATCACAGCGTTGCTCCAGCTTAGGATCGGGCCTTTCGGCAAGTGCATAAGCGGCGGCCTCAATCCACTTGGCAACATCGCTGTCTTGGAAAACAAAGCCGTGAAATTCGCCCTCCGCTTCACCAGCAGCGATTTTTAAGTTTTCGATCGCATGGCTCGGCGCCGCTCCTTCTATGTCATCATGCAATGCTCCCCATTGGTAAGGAATAACCTTTTCCTTTACTACGTCAATGTAACGGCCCCAAAAATCGTCAGTTACGCGCATATGGCGATTGCGTTGTTCAAGCATTGTCATCCTCCTTTTGTTGTAAGCCCTTTCAAAAATGATCATACCAAGCCTTGTTTTTGCTGTCGGTAGCAAGGAAATAAGAAAAGGTGGACTTTTCCGCCCTTCTTTCGTACGATGGAAAAAAATACGGGGAGGCCAACTTATCCATGGAAAGCGACTATTTAATGATTCATGCATTAGAACCCGTTCGTTACGCATCGGCTGGGCGAGTCGAAACAATGAAGCCCTTTTGCCATCCTACCCGCACTCTGGACAGCTACGTATTGTTGATCGGCATTCGCGGCTCTTTGTTCATTGAGCAAGAAGGCCATCTATACGAAGTCGGTCCTGGCCATACGCTGCTTTTAAAAAAAGGCATTAAACATAGGGGGATCGAACCGTCTAAACCTGGCTTGTCCTACTATTGGTTTCACTTTAATTTAGACAATCATCGTGCAACGTATCTAGACAAAAAACAAATGGACGAACAGATTATGCGCTTTCGCCAAGAACCGTACAGCCATATTCTTGCTTCGTTCATTTTTATACCGACGTTTTTCAAGTCGCCAGAAATCGAAAGGCTGAACATTTTGTTTAATCAACTAACAGACCTTGCCCAAGGAGGTTGTCGCACTCATTTAGGCGCCAGTTATATCATGACGTCATTGCTGATTGAATTATCAGAACAACTGATTGCCTCTTATGCTTCGCCTCTTACGAAAACGAGCCTTCAACGCGATTTATCCCACATTATGGAATGGATTCGGGTATATGCGAACCAACCTCTTACCGTTAAGCGCGTCTCCGATCATTTTAATTACAACCCAGACTATTTAACGCGGCAGTTTAAACAACATATTGGCATGTCTTTGCAAAAATACATTACACTCGTCAAAATGACAAAAGCAAAAGACATCCTATCGCGGACGAGGCGAACGATTAAAGAAGTTGCTGCTGACGTCGGCATCCAAGACGAAAAGTATTTTATGCGCCTCTTCAAAAAAACGGAAGGCATGACGCCGACTGCATTCCGCAAAGCGTTTTATCGAATCCATTTAACGAATTTAAGGGAGTAAGCTTTACTCCCTTATATATTAGAGATATGAAAAGAGGCGAGCTACAGCTGATTGGTCTTTCTCATCCAAGTTTGTTAGTTAGATCATTAAATTGTTTAACGAGTCTATTTAGGCGTTTGCGATTCGCACATTTGGTGTTTTTGCTCTTGATTAAAACTCAATTACATAAAGAGTCTGTATCTGTAGGTAGTAATTCAAACTTCTACATTCTCTATCAATTACCACTCGTATCTTTATACGCTGGAAAGTATCCAAGTACAAAAGCAATACCAGAAAAGATGGCCGCCAAAATAATGGTTGGTCGCTTCAACCATTCACTACTTAAAGTCACTAACTCACCATTACCACTAATAAGACCAATTATTTGACCAAATATCATTGTTAGAGCTAATAAAACCGATACTATTAATGATACTGTAAACAATTTTTCTAAGACCGCTTGCATAATCCTAACCTCCCCAAATTGGCAATATTCCCATTGCAATGAACCATCCTATCAGAATGACAGGAAGAGCATAGTAAAATATTAACATTGCAAATGTCTTTTCTGGCTTGGCCCCAACAATACCAGAAGCAATGTAAATTGATCCTGATGCTGGAGGCATTTGTGCAGAAGTGGAAGCAAAAGTCATAACTACCACAGCTGATATCAATGGTGAAAAACCAGTAGATACTAATATTTCATAGGATACTAAGCCAACTGCAGTAAGTGTCCCCGTCGATGTTAAAGGACCTGCAATAGCTGTTATCCCAATTCCTAGCAAAATGACTGTCAGCCAAGCAGGTGTATTGGCCGCATTCATTAATTGGACAATATTCTCAGATAGCCCTAACGCCGTTAATACCTCACTTGAGGCAACAGCAAAGAATATTAAAGAGCCAATGACAGTAAAACGGGGAATTGAATTCTTTACAAACGTAAATAAGTCTTTTGTTGAACTTGGAACTGATTTTCTGGCTATTAGAAATGATATGACGATCATTAGTGTCGGAATCCAAATGACAATATCAATACTTTTTAACACTTCTTCACCCAGAGCAGGGATAGTTTTTAAATAATCGGCTAATGGGCCAATTGTTAAAATTAAAGGAATGATAGCACCTAAATAGATTAACATTGAACTCCAGCCATTTTTTAATGAAACTCTTAATGGATCTAATGCTTCAGCCGGGAACGCTTTAATATTTTGTTTTTTCACAAAGTAACCAATCAAAATTAATCGGTGGAGAAACTGATAGGCCCCTGCAATTAACAACGCAATATAAAATTCCCCTGTTGTGATGGCTGCTGCCACAGGTGCAAACCCTAAAATAATAAACATTGAGGTAGTAGGCGGCAAAACAGAAGCCATTCCACCATTCCCAACCAACACTGATGCAGCTATTTCTTTGTTCCACTTGTTTTTAAGCATCCACGGACCCGTAATAGATCCAGTTGCTGCTGTATTTCCTGAATCCCCTCCGGATAAGGTTCCCATTACCGAAGAACCAACGGCATCCATAACTGCCGGGGCTCCTGGGAGTCTTCCAACAAGTGAGTTTAAAATAGCTAGAAGCTTCTCAACAATACCGAATTTATCAATAACGTAAGCCATAAATATAAAGGCAATTGCCGCATAGAGGACAGAGAATGTAGAAGCAAACGTAATTCCTCTTACGAATAAAGTAAGGGTTTCCGTTCCGCCTAAAGGCACAATTGCCACAAAACCAACTAACGCAGCCTCACCAAGATTTCTTTTCAGTTTGATACTCCAAAAAATTAATACGCTTACAAAAATAACAAGGGCAATAATACCCATTATAACCCCTCCTCACATTTTTACTTATGTCTTAACGTTCGCATAACTTCTTTCCAATGTTGTGGCTCTCTTCCAGCGAATTTCTCTTTTATATTTGAGTTTGTTATTTCAACGAGCTTATTACGGGTTGCCTGTGTCATTTGCGGTACCACTTTATTTTCAATTAAAAACTCCATTACATTGTCCATTTCTTGTACTCGTCTTTCTGAATGGAGTACGTTACTTGTAATCAAGCGATTTAAAATAACCTCAAAAGGTTCATTATCGATTGTACTTGTAATAGAAGCGAGTATTATATCGTCTAACTCTAAGCTATCTGCTATTTCCATAACCTCGTGAAGGAGTGTAGAAAGCCCCTTAGTGAAGATGCTTCGAATAAATTTAATATTAGTCGCATCACCAACGTTTTCACTTATACAAGTAAGATTCATATCAAAGCTTTTTCCCCACTTTTCAAACCCCAGTGCCCCTGCACCGCTTATCAACATCGGAACCTTTTGCTGATTTCCTTTTAGTGGTCCCATAATTGCACCGTCAATGATCCCATTTCGAATAGGCATCTCTTTACTAATCTGCTGCTTCATTTTTGAGCTTGCAGTCGTTAGATCTACACATAATGTTTTTACATTCAAGTATTTTCCAATTGAGCTCCAAGCGTCATGTGCGTACAAAGCAGGTACAGCGACAAATAAAATATCTAATTTGTTTTGAACGACTTTTATTGGATCATCTACGAGATTAACATTTGCTTCCTTTGCCCTTTGTCTTGTCGCTTCACTTTCGTGTAATGGGTCATAGACATAGATTGTTTGACCGTTATCATAACTCTGAAATCCCTTAGACATTTCATATCCTACTTCACCAAATCCTATAAAACCTATATTCATCGTTTTAACTCCTTTGTTCTTATCATGATAAGTTGAATTTCTCCATCTTGCCCTGAAGCCAATCTGGTTTAATAGATTGAGCGTTGTTACTTTCTTGCATGTTATAAGTATTGATTTTATCTAAACGCTTTTTTTCATAGGCTAATTTCTTTTCAGCCTTTTCTAGAATGCTCTCCGCATCAGCTCGAGGAACCACTACTACCCCATCTTCATCTCCAATCACGTAATCATAAGGAGATACAGTGGCACCTGCACATGTGATGGTACAATCAAACGCACCTGGCCCTTCCTTACTTGGTCCAGTCGATATAAATCCTTTTGCATAAATTGGGATATCTAATTGAGAGAGCTCTTTTTTATCTCTAACTAGACCATCGATAATGATTCCTTTAATGCCTAACTTTTGCGCTGCTCCTGCCATAAGCTCGCCTAGATAAGCCGATTCTTTATAATCTTTACCGTCCACCACAATAATGTCTCCAGCCTCTACTTGATACATAGCATAGTGTAAAAATAAATTATCACCAGGTGGCACAGAAACAGTTCTTACTTGACCTACTAAGGGTGCCGACAAATTTATGGGCTTCATACGATAATCCATAACATTCTTAATTTCCATAACATCAGCAAACACAGAAGAACCAATGCTTTTCATCCTGTTTATTACGTCGAAATTATTTTTGTCCATTTAAACCACTCTCCGTAATTTTTATTACCTATTAAATAAAAAAAATAATATTTATTACTATAACAAGCATTTGATTAGGTGTAAACCCTTTCATCTTTATTAATAAAAATAAGCTCTTCAAAAGACTGTGTTGTCCTTTAAAGAGCTTGTTATCAGGCAAGCAATCAATTACTCTTCTAAAGCTTGATAGTGGTATTGAGTGTTTGTTAGAATTCGATTGATTTGATCCAGGCGTTTTTTAGTTGCCTCCGATTGTTCAATTGCTGTAGCTGATATCAGATAATCAGCCACAACCATAGCTACTATAGGTGAGTTGTGAAAGGCTAAACTATCTGAGTTACAAGGTAGGACCACGTCAGCATATTCTACTACCGGAGATGAATAACTATCTGTAATAGCCACAATTTTTGTCCCTTGTTGTTTTGCAATCTTCATATAGTGAATAATTCTTCTTGCATATCGAGGAAAACTAATAGCTATCATTAAATCACTCGGTTGCATTGTAATGACATCATCTACCCAATCACTTGTTGTGTCAGCAATCATAAGTTTACAATTCCCAACCGTTCTATTTAGTCCTTGTTTTAAATATTGAGCAACAGGTAATCCACTAAGTACACTTGTACAATACACACGTCTTGAGAAAATGATTTTTTGAACAACCTCATCTAATTGAGATCCTGATATATGTCCCATCACAGATTGAATTTGATGAAGGTGATGGTTAATTGTATTCCCCCATAAATCATTTTTATCCAAATTCTCTAAATTAACCTCTAAACGTTGGTGAGGAGCTGTTAGTTCTCTAATTAATTGTTGTAACCCCTCTTGAAAATCACTGTATCCTGAATAACCTAATCTAGAAGTTAATCTCATTATTGTCGTTGTACTTGTTTTCACACATTGAGCCAATTGATTTACAGTCAAAAAGGCAACTTCTGAAGGGTTTTTTAATATATAATCTGCCACATTTCTTTGAGCATTCGTCAGTTCGGGTAGGCTTTCTTTTAATCTAATTAATGGATCCATAACAATCTCCAATTTTGATTTTTTTCCAATAGTATACCATATGTATCTAGGAGCATGAGAGATATAGCAGGTTCTAGTAATTAATTCTTCCATTAGAACGTATACAATGCAATACCAGCGCCTTCCACAAGGGAAATCAGCTCTTTCATCGACTAATAATGATTGCTGCCTCTTTCCTGCTTGAGGTCACGGAGACCTGTTTGTAAGAAATTGAATGTTCCCCCCATTTCTTGATTAATTATTGATAAATATCCGCTATCCTTATCTCAGTTAACCGATGATATGGAAAAGGAGAGGTCTTTGTGAGCACAATCATGTTAGAAACGAAGCAGCTAAGCAAACGCTTTGGCAAACAGGCAGCTGTAGCAGATGTATCACTACGCGTACCAAAAAACAGCATCTATGGGTTGCTTGGCCCTAATGGTGCAGGAAAATCAACAACGCTAAAAATGTTAACGGGCATTTTACGCCCCAGTTCTGGGGAGATTTTATTTGACGGCAGCAGCTGGAACCGGTCTATGTTAAAAGACATTGGTTCTCTGATTGAAGCCCCGCCCCTTTATGGCAATTTAACAGCATTTGAAAATGTGAAAGTACATGCCTTATTGCGGGGGCTTCCTACACAACGAATCGAGGAAGTCCTCCATACCGTCGATTTAACCTATACTGGCAAGAAAAAAGCTGGCCAATTTTCGATGGGAATGAAACAAAGGCTCGGCATTGCCATTGCTCTTTTGAACCAGCCGAAATTGCTCATCCTTGACGAGCCGACGAACGGATTGGACCCACTTGGCATCCAAGAATTAAGAGAGCTGATTACGTCTTTTCCGCAAAAGGGCATGACCGTCATTTTATCAAGCCACATTTTGTCGGAAGTCCAATTAATGGCAGACCACATTGGCATCATAAGCGAGGGGCGCCTCGGCTACCAAGACAGCATCAAAGGCGAAGATGACTTAGAAAGTCTGTTTATGGAAGTTGTAAAAACAAACAGGAGGAAATAAACAATGTTCATCTCATACATGAAAGCTGAAAATCTAAAGCTAAAAAGAACATTTGCGCGAAAAATGATTGGCATCGTTCCGCTTTTAGCGGTTGCTTTTTCTTTTATCATGAACATGGAATACTTTGTGTTTCTCACCTTCAATTGGTGGTCGATTTTGTTTATGCCGATGATGATTGCTTTGTTCTGCGCTTTGTGTCACATACGGGAAAAACAGGCATCCAACTACAACGGCATCTATTCAGCCCCTGTCGATTTGCGGCTCGTTTGGCTAGCGAAAGCAAGCGTTATTGCCCTTTATTCCCTTGCTTCACAACTGATTTTTCTTGTGGTCATGTTTGTAATCGAAATGGTTTTCCCGCTATTTCCAGTCGGTCCTTTCCCTGTTATCGCTGCTTGCTTCTTACTGTGGGTGACGACATTATGGCAAATTCCGTTTTGTCTCATGCTTGCTAAAAAATTCGGCTTTGCTGTTTCCCTAATCGTCAACCTTTTTGGTTGCCTAATATTCGGCATTATCGCTGCCTCGAAAGCTTACTGGTGGGTATGGCCGTGGAGCTGGCCGATTCGAACAATGAGCCCAACGATTGGCATCCATCCAAATGGCTTACCCCTTGAAGAAGGCGACCCATTGCTTAGCACGACAGTCATCCCAATCGCCATCATTCTTTCTTTATTGTTGTTCGCGGTATTGCTTGTGATCTCTCAAAAGTCATTCTCATTCGCTGTTGTGCAGAAGTCGAAACAGGAGGTGGCATAAAGGCGTGCAATTGCTACGATGTTTATATGCCGACGTTCTTAAAACGAAACGCACTGCTTTTATGTGGCTCCATTTACTCGCTCCCCTGCTGTATTCAGCGGTATGCCTGCTTTATTTCCACGCCCGGGAACTCGAGGGCGCTCATATCTATGAGTTGTTTATGACGCCATTAGCGATTGCCTTGCCTTTTGTCATTGCCCTTGTATGCGGTCTGACCGTTTCTCAAGAAGAACGAGCGGGTCACTTCCAAAATATTGTCGGCGCTCCATTACCGAAACTCATTCCGTATTTTAGCAAAATGACATTTCTCATTGTGCTAAACGGCGTTTCTATCTTTTTGGCGATTGGTTTATTGTGGCTAGGTTTTCTCTTATCGAATGCCGAACTCTCGATTCTGCCTTTTTTGATTGGCGGGGCATGGCTAGTTGTCACAAGCCTTGTTCTTTACTTTTTCTATTTTTTTGTTAGCTGTTTGTTTGGAATCGGCGCGTCTGCCTTGTTTGGCGTCGCTGGCTTGCTAATGACGGCGCTTATGGGCACAGGGCTAGGTGATGCTTGGTGGCAATATAACCCTTGGGCTTGGGGGATACGGCTATCCGGGTATGCGGGAATCGTTGAGTATGAACAATTGGAACCAGCTTTTTTGTCATTTATTCAACAAGAAATGCGTACTGGGTTCATGATCGTCGCATCTGTTATACTATTCGTAACGGTCATAAGCAGTATTTGGTTTCATCGTTGGGAAGGAAGAAAGGCGTCAGAATAAGATTTTTGGCTCTCTCCCTCATCGGTGAGTAAAAAAGAACGTTCAACAAGGAATGGTTAACAGATGGCTAATATTCTCGCAGTCGATGACGAACAAGACATTTTAGTGCTTATCGAAAATATTTTGCAGCGTGATGGACATAAAGTCGATACGATCGCCCAAGCAGACAAAGTTGCTCTTAACGCTTTTGCTGGTTACGACTTGATTTTGCTCGATGTGATGATGCCCCATATCAATGGCTTTGATTTATGCCAAAAAATCCGGCCTATTGTTGATTGCCCGATTCTGTTTTTAACAGCGAAGGCAGAGGAAGCGGCAGTGGTAGAAGGGTTTACAAGCGGTGGGGACGACTATATTTCAAAACCGTTTAGCGTACTCGAACTCAGCGCTAGAGTAAACGCCCATTTGCGCCGGGAAAACCGGGAAAAACACCATACCAAGCGGGTGATCTCAGGGTTTGTCTTCGACTTTGACAATAAAGAAGTGTATATCAACAACCAAAAGCTAAACTTGACAAGGAATGAATATAAAATTTGCGCCTTTTTGGCGCAAAACAAAGGACGCACATTTTCAAGGGACCAAATTTACGATGAAATTTACGGGTTAGACGGCAATGCCTTGCATGGTACGATTACGGAGTTTATCCGCACCATCCGCAAAAAATGCAAAGAACACGAAGTGGACCCGATTAAAACAGTTTGGGGAATCGGATACAAATGGGAATAGGCAACCGAAACAAGACGCTGCGACGGGAACTGACTTTTTATATGATGACATTAGGCGTTAGCCTAACGATGGTGGCCGCCCTCTACTTGCTGCTTCATATAATCGCATTAAATGTAGGCTTCGTTTACCCAGCTAATCATTATGAGCGCGAAGCCGAAAAGCTGAGACCGTCATTAGAATCAGTGGAACAAGTGACGGAAAACATGATCCCTGAGATGATGTCTTACGCCATTTTTGATAAAGAGTTAAACGTTAAAACAAAAGGGACGCTATCGGACAAGAGTTTACAAACTGTGAAAAGCATGCTTACCGATGAGCCCTATACAAACCATATTCGCCAAACTGGCTATATGGTTGTTGAACGGCCCGATGAATATGGCGTAGTCGAATACCCATTGCGAGCGGAGTTCCGTTCCTCTTTCTTGCGGCAGTATTTGCCTAACTATGAACTAACAAGCATCGCCCTGCTCGTTATCCTTCTTATCGCGACCGCTTTTGCTGTAACGACACACTTTGCCAACAGGATGAAAAAACAGTTTAAAAAATTGCATTCCATTACGAAACATATTAAAGAGCAGAATCTCGATTTCACCCCTGAGTTTTCTAAAATCAAGGAATTTGACGAGATTATTGACTCCCTGCTCGAAATGAAACAGTCCCTCCAGCATTCATTGAACACGCAGTGGCATATGGAAAAAGCCAAAGGTGAACAAATTGGTGCCCTCGCCCATGACCTTAAAATCCCGGTAACGATCATCAAAGGGAATGCAGAGTTATTAAGCTTGAGCGGGCAACAAGAAGATCAGTCGGCGTATACGCACTATATTTTAAACGCGGTCCATAAAATCGAGCAATACATTTCCCAACTGATCCACTTGTCCCATACAGACGGATCTATGCCGCTGACATTACGTAAAACCGACTTAGCTCCATTCATTGAAACGTTGTTGGCAGACGCTTCAGCTTACAAGGGAAGCAAAAACGTTAAAATCGTCTGCCGAAAAAACGAGTTAACGACGGCTGAAGTCGACAAACATCTTCTCCATCGTGCCTTGCTAAACATTGTCACCAATGCGATTGATTACACACCTGAACAAGGATCTATCTTAATTGAGGCAACCTGCACATCAACGACTTTCCACTTTACTGTGACGGACACAGGCAAGGGGTTTTCTGCTGAAGCATTAAAGCGGGCGACAGAGCTCTTTTTTATGGAAGAGAAAAGCAGACATACAAACAACCATTACGGCATTGGCCTCACTTTCGCTGCCAATGTTGCCAAGCTTCATAATGGCCGCCTCTCGATTAAGAATGCCGCTTCAGGAGGGGGTTCCGTACATGTAGCGATTCCGCTCACACCCGTGAACGGGAACGAAGGAATGCAAATCAAATAACTTTCTTAGAGGATACGGCCGCTACCGAGGGGGCACGAATAACCTTTTCCTTCCGGTAGCGCAACCGTGCTTTTTAGGAACCGAGGCATTCCCGATCATTGCATCACGCCAGGGCTGCCTCCGCCTGTTTCTTCCGATTTGCTTTCCTAGCTACTTGGCGGTTCTGCCTCCAACCCCATCATTGCGCCATAATATTGCTGGGCGGTAGTAAAGGCAATAAACGCACAAAGCTCGCTTATTTCTTTTGTAGAAAACTGCTCTCTCAACAGTTGGAACAGCTTTTCATCAATCGCGTCTCTGTTCTTAAGGAAAATGTCCGCAAAACCAGTTGCCAACACCGTCTTCTCGTCGACATGGTGCTGATCTGGCTTTCCTTTCGCCTTGCAATAAGCACAGCCGTTTCCTTGAGCAAGTGTTCTTCTAACTTGCTCTTTTAGCTCCTCGCTAAGACTTCCTTCCCGCTCTAGTTGGGTGGCCAAATTTCCCCATGCTTCTAAAATATTCGGATTATGGCCAAGCAACTGTTGGAATGGCGTTTGGCCGATAGGTGATTTCTCGATTCTTGCCATTTGTTTGCCTCCTTTGTACAATTCAATTATATAAAGTGATCATTCTGATAAACATAGGAAACGTAATGAATTTATTGTTTTCACTTTATAAATCGAACTAATAAAAAGGAAATACATTAAAATGAAAATGGACGAAACCGACAGAAGTCTATTAAAGCTTTTAAAGCAAAACAGCCGCTTGTCGATGGCAGAACTCGGGCGGCGCGTCAGTTTGTCTTCACCATCGGTGGCAGAACGGGTAAAACGCATGGAATCCTTTGGATTGATCAAAAAATATACGATTGAAGTCGACTATGAGAAATTGGGCTTGCCGATCCAATGCATTGTCGAAGCATCGATTAAACATGGGCGCTATGACGCGTTCAAACACTATATCCAAACGTTGCCGAACGTAGAATTTTGTTACCGCGTCGCAGGCAAAGCTTGTTATTTGCTCAAACTGCAATTTGCAAGCTTTGCCGACGCCGAGGCGTTTATTGATTCTGCAAGCCCGTACGCGTCGACTGTGACTCATTTTATTTTCTCGCAAGTCGAGTGCTCGCTGGAAGGCTAGCCACGATAAAAGCTGCTAGCCTCCTAACATATCGTTTACTTAAAAATGATTTGCACGAGTTGGGCGCCAATAAGCAGCGCCATCGCCCAAATGCAAATGGCCGAGACTTTGTTGACGAGCACAAGCCATGTACCTCTCTTATCGATCGCCCGCACCGTCTTCCCACCAGCCGCAAGCAAAAAGAAAGCGAGCCAAGAAACAGCAATGCATGCTAGCGCAAACAGCGCTTTTTCACTTAAACTTTCATAGCGAAGCGAACTCGTGCCTATTACGCCAATTGTATCCAATACCGCGTGAGGATTCAAAACTGACACGGACAGAGCAAATAACACTTGCTTTTTCATTGACAACGTTTCGTCTACGGCACTGGCATGTTCAGGTTGTGCTCGCCAAATCGATTGTCCGATCCATAGCAAAAAGATAAACCCGCAAACGAGCAAGAACACTTGCAGTCCAGGAATCGCAAGCACCGCTGCCGACACCCCCATGACAGCAAGCAAAATGAGAGCCGTATCGCATAATGATGCCGTTATGACAGCTGGCATTGCGTTTAACAGCTTTTTATGTGTCGCTCCTTGATTAAAAATGAACAAATTTTGTGGACCAAGGGGCAATATGAGCCCAATTGATAAAATCATGCCATGTAAAAAAGCGATTCCCATTACCTTCATCCTTTTATTGATTTTGCTCTTCCTCTCTTACCTTAGCTGTGGTTTAATAAAAACAACACCACCAATTGGCTGGGAAAAGACCCAACCAATTTTGAAGGGATACACCATGGAGATTCAACTAGACCGACACAGCCAAACAACCCTTTTTGAACAAATTTATACACGGATGCTTGACCGCATTTACCAAGGCGAATGGCCACCAGGAACAAAGCTTCCTTCTCAACGAAAATTAGCCGAGCAATTAGGGGTCAACCGCTCAACGATCATCGATGTCCTCGATGAGTTAAAAGCAGAAGGATGGCTCGAAAGCAAAACAGGGTCAGGCACGTATGTAGCCCACAATAGCTGGCAAACACTCTTTCCCCGTCAATATCACTGGAAAGAACGAATACGAGCAGGCATTCACCAGCCTAACTTGCAGACGATCCAGCTTATTAATGAATATGAAACAAAAGAGATCATCCGCCTTGGCACAGGGGAATTATCGCCTAGCCTCCTTCCTACGAAACAATTGGAAGAAGTGTGGCAATCGATTTCCCTTGACCCGCGAACAATCGGGTATTCAGAGCCTAAAGGGCACAAAGCGCTTAGACATGCAGTCGCCATCCACTTACAAAAAAGAGGCATCCAGACATCCCCAGACTGCATTCTTATCGTCTCCGGCGCGCTCCAAGCACTCCAGCTCATCTCACTAGGATTGTTGCCACAGCATTCCACCATTTACTACGAGGCACCCTCTTATATCGAGTTGTTGCACTTGTTCCAATCAGCGGGCATGCGCCTTTCTCGCCTTCGTTCTGGCGCCGAAAACATGACATACAGCAAGTCACAGAAGCATGGATTGTTTTATACGATCCCGACGCTAAACAATCCGTCAGGGGCGATATTGACGGAGGCAGAAAGACACGACCTTTACCAGCATTGGACAAATTTGCAAATTCCGATTGTGGAAGACGATGTGTATAATGAGCTCGCTTTTTCCGCCATCCCCCCGGCGATAAAATCGGTTGACACGGCCGGAAATGTCTTATATCTTGGCAGCCTTTCCAAAACGGTTAGCCCTGGATTAAGAATCGGTTGGGTGGTTGCCCCTGAACCAGTCGTCGATAGGTTAGCGGACATAAAAATGCAGTTTGATTACGGGGCCAGCGGCTTTTCACAGCTACTTGCTGCCACTTGGCTCGCTTCGCCACATCATGAAACCCACCTGCAGCAACTGCGGGAAAACCTACAGCAACGGGCTACTCTCATGGAAGCATTGCTGACCAAACATTTTCACAACATAGCCGTTTGGCAAAAGCCTAAGGGAGGGTTTTACATCTGGCTCCGCTTCCATCAACCTCTGGTGACAAAAGCACTCTTTTTAAAACTATTACAAAAAGGAGTCCTTATTCATCCAGGCTACTTATATGATCGAGACAACCACCACCATTTGCGGCTTTCGTTTGCTTACGCTTCACTCCCAGAGCTGGAGAAAGGAATCGATTTGTTGGCGCAAACCGTTCAAGCAATGACGACTTGATGGGACATCAGTAAATAGACAAAAAGCCCCCTAAAGCAAACCAACTGTTCGCCTTAGGGGGCATGTGCTATTAGCCAAACACCTTTAACAAGTGCTAGAAAAAGGGCATTATTTGAATCAACCAAGCTTCCGAAACCATTTTCGCATCAAAACAATATGGGCTTGATGGTAACGACTATGGTCAGCCATATGCCAAATGCCCCAACCAATTGTCGCTGTATGATCGTTGTAAGGGATGGCCTTATCCAAGTCTTCATCCTTAAGCATTTTACACGTTTCCTTAAAAGATTGGAACACGAAGTCGTAAGCATCAAGCACATCGACGATGGTCGAGCCGCTCTCAACGGCAGGCAGCTTCCCTGTTGCATCAAGTTCTGGCCCATATGCTTTTTCAAGCTCGACAGGAAGAGGTTTTTCCTTGATTCGGTAATTCCACTGCAAATCCACAAAAGCCAAATGCTTCAACAGCTGGCCAATGCTATTGTATGCTTGGCCAGGCCCTTTATAGAAAAGCTCTTCTTCCGACACCTTTTCTAAAAGCCCGCGAAGTCGCTCATAATTCTCCTCTGCCATCGAAAACAGCATATTCACGCGCGGCTCCATCTCTGTTTGTCTATGTAAATGATAATGCAAAGCAATCCCTCCCCTACTTTCAGCGTACCGAGTATAGTCACAAAAATCTACTTTCCTGCTTGAGACAAGCAATGGTCGTCTTTTTGCTATTTTGTGGTAAAATGGACGTACAGACGTTAACCGCAACAAACACCACCTATCGCAAATAAAAAATCATCTACAGCAGTTTTAGACTCGATCTACAAAGTTAAACCAACACATAAAAAAGGCGTGGTCTAAATGGGTCCTACTTTTTACGATCCGAAGAAACATGCCGTTCTTCTATTTGATGGCGTGTGCAATGTATGCAACCATTCAGTCCAGTTTATTGTCAACCATGACAAGAACGGTTATTTTTTGTTTGCCTCTTTGCAGTCGCCGGTAGCGGAATCTTATTTCTCCACACTAGGCATTTCCGACAAAAACCTACGTTCACTCGTGTTGATTGAAGGAGAGCAGTATGTAACCGAATCAACCGCAGTCCTACGAATTTGCAAAAAACTAACCGGACTATGGAAAATTCTCTATGTACTTATTCTTGTCCCTCCCTTCATTCGCGACCCGGCTTACCGCTGGTTTGCGCGAAACCGTTACCACTTCTTCGGCAAACGAGAGCAATGCATGATCCCCTCCCCTGAAATAAAAACGCGCTTTTTAGATTAATGGTGAAGCAAAAAGGAAGCCGCACACGAGCAAGCCGTTGCGGCTCTTTTGTTGGGAATGTTTGAGGAGGAAGAGACCAAATTATAACATTCCAGAACAACGGCCCGGAAAATGCACGTCTCACCACATCCCTTTTTTGGTAAACTGACTCCTGAACAATGGGGAAAACAATTATATAAGCACCTGGACCATCATCTAAATCAGTTTGAAGTTTAGGCATTAAGTAGCACCACCAAAAAGAGACCTTGAAAAGCTTTTAGCTAATCAAGGTTTCATAGGTATTCCTACCAATTTCCTCTTTCAAAATCTTCGTTATCCAGTTCTTTGACATAAAAAAACCCGAGAAACGAACTTTTTAAAGTGTCCATTCTTCGGGTTGCAGTTCATTTAGTCAATCAAGGTTTTTTTGGGAATCAGAATTTCTCTCTCTATACAACATTAATACTTGTTTCTACTAAAAAAGTAATTAGTCTAAATTAATATTTTTTCACACAAACTTTTGAATTCGAAAACTTTGTTACCACTATTTAATCCATGTATTCCTCAGCAATCTGTATACTTCTCTTCAAGTTTAAGTCTGGGTATCTTTGATCTAGTAAGTATAGTAATTCAATATACTTTTTACTTTGCAAATTATATGCCACTTCCTCAAAAATCTCACTTAAAAATGAAAGTTCTGTTTTTGTACAAACCTGTAAGAAATTCAGAGTTAGGTTCTCATCTTCACTTAGTAATACAATTAGCTCTTTCCATTTTTGCTCGACTCTTGGATCATTATCATCTAGTAATGCTCGTGCACCTAAGACTGCTCTAACTCTTTCCTCAAACAATGTTAATTCCTCCCTTTATAACTATGGTTGTAACATACTATCTGGAAAAATAGTTCCTATCTCTCCATTTGTTTTGATTACGCCTACCCTAACACCATTGTAATCACCAAATACTGTTACACCATCAGCAATATTCTTGTGTTCAGGCATATTAATTCATGTTCTCCAGCTTTCTTTATATCTTCCTTAGACCAATTTTCAGGAAACCATGCTTGACCATTACCTGTTCGCTTCCCTTTTGCCTTGTGGTCTGGTACATTGCCAACCCTTACCCCGTTAGGATAAACTCTTTCAATATTGTATTCGATGCCATTTTGTTTAAGAAAATCTATATTATCTTGACCATGCCCACCACCACTCATTTTAGATATTTTTCCTGTTTTAGGGTTTATAGTAAAGTCACCTATATTTGCATGATCCAGGGATTTCTCACTCAATGTTACAGCTTTAACCGTCCCCTTCCCCCCAGTCTCCACCTTCCTCACCTTCGACAAGTCATATCCTAGTTCGGCCACTTTCGCTGGCTTCACTAAGATAAACGTCGTTGCCAGGGCTTTCTCCCCGAGCGAAGCTTCTGGTCGGCGAGCGTGATGAAGTCACCGAAGAAAAAGTCGACCACTCCAGCAACAATGGGATTTTCATTCAACCGCTCCTCGTTCGGAGGGTTGTTCTCGAGGTACGTGTTGATAGCTGCGACTTCTTGATCCGTAAACATATATCCTGGTGTAGTGACCACTTGAGACGTATCCGTTTGAATCGCTTGGGTACGGAGCTGAGCTTGGTACCATTGGTATTGGATCGGCACCAGCTGTTTCAGTTGCCGTGTCAGGATTGCCGGCGAGACGGTCGCGTTAGCGGGCAGGTGCGATAGGCGCGCAAATAACGGGAAATACGCCGGGGTAACGGCATGGGTTGCTCCCATCGCTGGCGCTCGGCACGCTTGCAGCGCCTGTTCATTGCTTAGGATGGCACTGACAGGGAAATGGTTTAAATTCTAACTGTTTCTACTCAAGAATAGTAAAAATCGTTTACTCATTTTTACATTCGTCGTTCTTCTTAGTTGATTTAATTATACCGGGTTCGTTGTAATAGAAAACAAAAACCCGAGAAACGAACTTTTTAAAGGGTCCATTCTTCGGGGGCAGTTCTTTATAGCAAATCAAGTTTTTCTAAGTATTGCACGTTAATCTTTATCACTTTTTAATTCTTTTAGAAAATCAGGATCAATCCACACGTCTTCAACTTTGTAATCATCTAAAGCATCTTCATGGTCATATGGTTTTATAAAACTAAAAACTCTTCAAAACTGCTCGCAACTTTTAAAAAAGAATTAGTAGGCAAGAAATTTTCATTCATAAGTTCAGTATCATGGTCCCATAAACTTATTAACCCATTATCAATATTTAAACAAACTATATTGCCTCCCTCTGCCCGACATATAGGTATATTCCTACTTGGTATCCGTTCTTTATAAGTTTCATATTGTGATCTTAAGTCATTTATTTTCGCGTTATTAATCCCAAAAAAATCGGTAACAGAAAATGACTTTATTTCTTCATTTTTAAGTTCAACAATATTTACTTCCGGAGCGCCACCATTATTTTTTTCTAGGAATTTTTTATATTCAATTGGCAAACTTGCCCCTAGTTCTTTTTGAAAATTGTTGAACTCTCTCTCATTAAACTTTGCAGTACTTGGTTTTATCTCAATCATTATTTACACCTCTTTCAAATAACTTTTTCCTTACGGTGCTAATCCTTTCCTTATCTTTGTTAAAACATCATATTGAGCTTACAAGTATCTTTCTATTGTCTAAATATGACACTCCGTACTCTAACCAAAAGACGGCTATCATTCGATAGCCGCTACTATTGTTAAATTGGTAAACAATATCCACTACCTAAGTGAATATATAAAACATCTTCCTGATCTTTTTTAAAAACCTCCCACTCCTCATGTACTCCATTGTCAAGATAAGCAATAAAACATTCCCAATTGTCTCCTCCTTCTATTAGCCTATCTTTATTTAATACCCAATTATTTTTGAATAAGATTATTAAAAGTGGTATCCTGTTGTTCTAAACTTGGAGAGAGTGCAAGGATATTCTTTTTAACTGATTGAATTAGACTTGATGTATCATCAATTCGTTCTACCCCTCTAGCTCCCATCATCCATATGAGTTTTAATTCATCTGAACGTATATTCTTTATAATTTCTAAATCATCTTCTGCCTTATATTTTAAAAATGTCCATAAATCTACAAACTGCCTCAAAGTAAAAACAATCGTTTTGTATCTATAATCTGAGTCCAATGGAAGCTTTGGTATCCATACTACACGGTCACCAAATTTTCTAGCGAGTACCGAATAAGTATTACTCGTACCATAGTTTAGTTTTAGTTCTAAATCACCTGTTACTGAAGTTATTAAGTTATCGGTATATCCCTCATATATTATTTGTGAGTCATACTTAAGATTTAACATTTCATCAGTAAATTCTCCATAAGTCTTAAAATCAAGCTTTTTCAAGTACTTTCAACCTCCTATTAATGGAGTAACTTGGGATGGCAAATCCCAACGAAACCGTTTCCAATCGCGTTGTAAAAGGTGTCATATAGCTTTCGATTGTCTTGTTTCGTTTTCTTCATCGTCTCCTTATCGCCTTAAGGGACTATTCCAGCATATCTTGCTAGTTTGTCAGAGTTTGAAAACCGATGAATGTCTCCTATTTCTGTAATTAAAGCGGATGAGGAATGTTCGTAATCCTTTTACTGGTTTTCCCTCAAAATGAGAAGGTAAAGAATAGCTTTCCCAAAAGGCTAGTGCCGTTTTGCCATCTACTTCTGAATCCTTGTAGCTTGGATAACGATAGTTTAATTGCATATATCTTCAAAGCGGGTTTAGGCTTTCACTAAAGCATTTCTTCTACCTACAAGTTGAGAGATTATCCAATGAATATCCGATGGTGGAGTGTCTGGTAGGTAAGGCAGCTTACGAATTAGAACATCTGTGACGCATTGAGCGTCCCAAAATAAAGAGGAATTAACGAATTTTACAATGTATTTTTGTTTAATCAGATACAACGCTAAATCTCGTCCATAACCGCCCACATCTTCTAATTCAAATACAGGGGTCAAATCTTCTGTAATAGGGCTTACAAGGCTTATCTCCACTCTGAAAATAATAAGTCGTTTATTCGGCACTAGGTAGCCCCCACAAAAAAGAAACCTTGAAATGCATTTTGCCAATCAAGGTTTCTAATAAATCACATCATATCTTAGGTATATCAATCTCTTTGCCTGGAGACTTACTAATTAAAACATCCGGAAGGTCAGGGTTATTCTTTTTTAACTTATACTTTTGAATTTTGGTTAATTCAGGGTCAAAGGAAATGTCTTGTGATTTAAAGTCTAAGTTTAATAGTTTATTATAAATCTTTCCCAAAAAAACTTTCCATTCCTCTAATGAAGAACTTGAAATTTCATCTGAACTCTCTAACAAACGATAGCCATCTGCATAATGGAACATTAGTAAACCTGTCCCTAAATCACAAGCCTCATTATCTAAGATGACTGTTGGTACATCAAATCCACTATTCCAATTATAATTTGCAGCAAAGTAATGGAGTAATAAAGGGTTGTCTATATTCTTTAACTGGCTTACTACATAATCTTTATCTGTATTATAAAGTAACTGTTCAAGGAAAATAATATCTTTTTTATCCATAAATACTTACCTCCTTACCATATTTTCATATACAATTATTTTTCCAACTGTTTAAGCTTTCTTTCCCAAAGTTCTACTGTTGCCCCTTGGCTTGGGTACAAAGGTAGACCTTTCTCCTGTAATTTTCTTAGGTTACTTTGTAACTCGTATACTTGCTTTTGTAAATTATCAACGTTTTGATTTATATCCATTCTGTTTAATGCTCTTTCAACTACTTCATTATAAACAGAATGATATCCCCTATGCCTAGACATGGTACTAATCTCATTATCTGGCACTCTTAGAAAAATTCCATTTGTTGAGTCATCAAAATTCATTCCAATTTTTTGTATAACAGGATTATTTGCCATTTCAGAAGGAATAATATGTTGTGCTTGATATCCACTCCATTTTGTAGAACGTTTAAGCCCCATATCTTCCAACATATTTTTTCCTAACTTATTAGAGTTACCTCCTGTAACAATACCAGGTGTACCTGGAATAAGTCTATTAGAATTATCTATCCCCTTCCCCCCAGTCTTCACCTTCCTCGCCTTCGACAAGTCATATCCTAGTTCGGCCACTTTCGCTGGCTTCACTAAGATAAACGTCGTTGCTAGGGCTTTCTCCCCAAGCGAAGCTTCTGGGTCGGCGAGCGTGAGGAAGTCACCGAAGAAAAAGTCGACCACTCCAGCAACAATGGGATTTGTCTTCAACCTCTCCTCGCTCGGAGGGTTGTTCTCGAGGTACGTGTTGATGGCTGCGACTTCTTCATCCGTAAACATATATTCTGGTATGGTGACCACTTGCGACGTGTCCACTTGAGTCGCTTGGGTACGGAGTTGGGCTTGGTACCATTGGTATTGGATCGGCACCAGCTGTTTCAGTTGCCGTGTCAGGATTGCCGGCGAGACGGTCGCGTTTGCGGGCAGGCTCGATAGGCGCGCAAATAACGGGAAATACCCCGGGGTAACGGCATGGGTTGCTCCCATCGCTGGCGCTCGGCACGCTTGCAGGGCCTGCTCGTTGCTTAGGATGGCACTGACAGGGAAATGGTTCAAGTAATACCAGTTAGCTGCCTTCAGGCCACTGTATAGCGGGGCGTAGGCGCCTGTATACAGAAATTCGAGCGGCAAGACGTCTTGGTACAGATCCCCTTCGCGGCCGTTGATATGGCTTCGGTCTAGTGGGGCCATTTGGATCGCTTGTGTCACGACATTTTGGTACAGCTCTTCCATATTGGCATCGATCTCCGCCTGCGTTTCTGGGGAAGGGATCACGCCGCCACTGGTCCAGTTGGCTACTTGGCTGACAACGGTCGTCAGTTCTTGCAAAGTGCTTTTTGCGCTTGAGAGCACCGTGTCGTTGGCTTCGTCCAGGTTACCAAGCCTTTCCGCCGTCACACGGACATGGTCTTTGCCTTGTTGCACGTAGCGAAGGACTGGTTCCATCGAGAACGGTGGCAGCGGCAACAGGTCGGCGATGG
>NZ_JAODPB010000007.1 GCF_025770735.1 Shouchella tritolerans | reverse complement strand
CCATCGCCGACCTGTTGCCGCTGCCACCGTTCTCGATGGAACCAGTCCTTCGCTACGTGCAACAAGGCAAAGACCATGTCCGTGTGACGGCGGAAAGGCTTGGTAACTTGGACGAAGCCAACGACACGGTGCTCTCAAGCGCAAAAAGCACTTTGCAAGAACTGACGACCGTTGTCAGCCAAGTAGCCAACTGGACCAGTGGCGGCGTGATCCCTTCCCCAGAAACGCAGGCGGAGATCGATGCCAATATGGAAGAGCTGTACCAAAATGTCGTGACACAAGCGATCCAAATGGCCCCACTAGACCGAAGCCATATCAAAGGCCGCGAAGGGGATCTGTACCAAGACGTCTTGCCGCTCGAATTTCTGTATACAGGCGCCTACGCCCCTCTATACAGTGGCTTGAAGGCAGCGAGTTGGTATTACTTGAACCATTTCCCTGTCAGTGCCATCCTAAGCAATGAACAGGCGCTGCAAGCGTGCCGAGCGCCAGCGATGGGAGCAACCCATGCCGTTACCCCGTCGTATTTCCCGTTATTTGCGCGCCTATCGACTTTGCCGGCAAACGCGACCGTCTCGCCGGCGATCCTGACACGGCAACTGAAACAGCTGGTTCCGATCCAATACCAATGGTACCAAGCCCAGCTCCGTACCCAAGCGATTCAAACGGATACGTCGCAAGTGGTCACCATACCAGAATATATGTTTACGGATCAAGAAGTCGCAGCCATCAACACGTACCTCGAGAACAACCCTCCGAGCGAGGAGCGGTTGAAGACAAATCCCATTGTTGCTGGAGTGGTCGACTTTTTATTTGGTGACTTCATCACGCTCGCCGACCCAGAAGCTTCGTTCGGGGAGAAGGCCCTAGCAACGACGTTTATCTTAGTGAAGCCAGCGAAAGTGGCCGAACTAGGATATGACTTGTCGAAAGCGAGGAAGGTGAAGACTGGGGGGAAGGGTGCAGGGAGAATTCCTAAGCAAACAGTGAAATCGAATAAAGGTAAGACAATTGATGTTACACCCACTGCAAATCATTCAACTACAACATCGGTTCCAAATCCTGCTAAGGGTACACCAAATTCATCAGTAGATATCACAGACAAGAATACTGGTGAAATAAAAACTAGGAGATTTTATGGACCTGACGGCAGGGCTGTGAGAGACGTTGATTATACTAATCACGGTAATGCTAAGACTCATCCTGAATGGCCACATGAACATATTTTTAAATGGAATAGTGATGGTACGTTTAATAGATAATCTAGGAGTGATACTATGGATTATGAAGAATTAAAACAAAGAGTAGCGATGGGAGAGGAGTTTCAATTCTACTATCGAAATCAAAGTTTTTGGATTAGCAGAAATGAAGATGGGTACTATTTAACAAGAGTTAGAGATAGCTATTCTCAATCCTTTAAAACATCAAATGAATTGTTTGTGGATGGACGAATAGATGGGAAAAGTATTCGAGAGTTATGGAAAGAAATTGAGATATAGATGCTGTATACCTTGATTGGCTTTATGCCTTTCAAGGTTTTTTTGTGAGGCCTAGTACTGAATAAACCGCTTTTTACCTTACAAGAAAAGGTAATCTAAGTGGTTGGATTTTGTTGTGTATATCCATTTTTTCATTTGGCTAATCCATTTTATTTCCTCTTTTTTACACAATATTGAGCTTGCCTAGAAGCTTCACAACGACAGCACTACCATCATTTATAATGAATTCCCATACACAACTAGCATAAAAGAGGGCTTTAGTACGTTTTCCCAACCACCCACCGATACTCCCTTCTACACCAGTTTTTAACAAAAAGCATATTGGGAAAATGGCCAAGCCTGTTGTCTTATTCATTCAAAAGTACTAGGATAGCACTAGTATGGAACTTTATTTCGGGAGAAGGGATAAACATTGCTTGAAGTAAAAGAAAAAGCTGGCACACTTATGCGCCAAAAAGGGTGGTCAGATCCTTTATTAAACGAAGCACGCATGAAAGAACTAGCAAATAGTGATGAATACTCGTTTGAAGAAGTCCTCCTTATTGCAAAACATTTAATGCCTGACGAGTTCATTCCCCTTATGAATGTATATGCGGCATCAGCAAAGAAGCTGCAGCATGTCCGGGATGCGTTTGAGTATGCTGCACTAAATGAGCAATTTGATATACTAGAAATTCTTATTAACACTCATAAAGAAGATGAGTTGCTTTGGGAGTCGGTTCGTGTTTATCAATTAATATATGATATACTAACAAATCAAATTGATGAAGAAGAGTCTCTCCAAAAAGCTAGAAATTTATATGCAACAACCAAGAATCCAATGGTGAGAATGCGCTTAGAATTTTTAGAGTTAGCGCAATCGTTTAAAAATCGAACATTGCGTGGGGCAAAAATTATTGAAAATAGAATGAGAAATGCTTTTAAACAAACGGAACCTTGTTATATGAAAAGTGTTTTGGCTTCAAAGTATTCAATATTAATAGGTTCAGTCTTACTATACAATGAAGGGTGCTTTGAAGAAGCAGAAAATTATTTCTTGGCCTCTGCTGTGAATCAATCATCTTCGGACGGTATGTTAAGCTCATGTTATCACGGGTTAGGCCAAATTTATCTCGTTCAAAATAAGCCCGGGCTATGTATCGATAGTTACGAGAAATCAATCAACTATGCGGCTGCTTCAACATTGGACCATTATAAAATTAGTCTCGAAAATGAGTTTTTTCCTTTTGCACGCAATATGCTTGGTCAAGTTTTTGATATGGAAAACGTCGTCAGTGAAGAGCGTGTTCATCAATATATTGTTCGAGGCGAAAATCAACAAGCTTTATCGCTTATTGCGGACTTAGAAACTCAAGGGAAAAGCACTCCTTTTCTATTATTTTATAAAGGAAAAGCGACAAAAAATGCGGATTATTTTTTGCAATCGATGAGAAAGTTTGCTGATTCTGGACATATTTATTATTATGGAATTGTAGAACGTGAACTAAAAAATTTAATAAAAAGGTGGTTTTAATGTGAAAAAAGTGTTAGTAGTGGTATTTATGTTGACAGTTATTTTTGGTGTTTCAGCGCCTTACGATGGAACCATCCAACCCCAAGGGGGAGGAACAAATTACATTAATCCATAACACTTTGAGATATTAAGACCTGTTCTATTACTTCATTTATTTTCACGCACCATGGCTAACTACCTTTTCGGAAGAGAGTAATTTTAAACGCAAGCAGTCGTAACAAAGAAATGTTAAGAAAAGCGAACAAAGTGGCTTAGTGTTATTCATTAGACTAAAGGTTATAAGAAAAAAGAAGCTTAAATTAACAAGCTTCTTTTTCTTGTTCCTCAGCTTCTTAAAAAACTTATGGACAAGGAGCCAGGTATAAAACATTCAGACTTTCTATTCATTTCTCCAAATGCTCAAAAATCTCGCCGCTCTCTAAAAAGTCGATAAAGCGGTCGAGCCAGTCGTAATATGCTTTGGCATGGGCGATTTTTTTTAAGTCGGAAGCAATGACTTCTGCTTGTTCGGGGGCTTCTTTTTGTAATGCAAGCAAGCGTTTTTCCATTTGCACGCTTGCTTTTTTGTTGTTTTCGATTCCTTGGCGCCATTTTTTCGAAAAAATCGCGATAAAAGAAGCATACCAATCTTCTTCTCCAATATAAAGGTCTTTGCGGACGCCTTTCTTCCACACTTTCCGCGCCATATTGGCATCCACAAGCTGTTTAATGCCGGTGCTCATGCTTGTTTTGCTCATCCCTAGGCGCCGGCTCATTTCATCAAGCGTTAAAGTATCGTTTTCAAATAATAGCGTACCATAAAGACGACCGACTGATTCGTTAATGCCATATAGATGAAAATTGGTCGAAAGCTCATGGATAAACTGTTCTCTGATTTCCTGAAGTTGCTGGTCAACGCCGTTGCTATGCTCGTTTGCCTTCTCCATGTCATTCCTCCAGTGGCCTGCTTATAGAGAGTGTAACAAAGTTCAAAAACAGGTGATAGCATGACAAAGTACAGCATCTGCCAGCATCTGCGAGCAAATAGAAGGAAACCGACCATTGCTTTCGTACAGTTTAAACTGTATGAAAAATATCGACTAAAAGAATGATATATCATGTTTGATTAAAAAATTGTAAATAAGGTATAGTTACAAGGTCTAAAGCAGCACGACTGAAGTGAAGAGGTGGAAAACTTGTCAAAAATTAGGGTTGAGGGCTTGACAAAAGTATTTGGGAAAAAACCGAAACGGGCTCTGGACATGTTGGCACAAGGAAAATCCAAAGCGGACATATTAAAAGAAACTGGCCACACGGTTGGTGTTAACCAAGCAAGTTTTGAAGTCGAAGACGGTGAAATTTTTGTTATTATGGGGCTTTCAGGCAGCGGTAAGTCAACGATTGTGCGGCTGCTGAACCGTTTGATTGAACCTACATCAGGAAGTGTTTGGATCGACGGTGAGGACCTCGCTAAGATGGATGGGAAAAGCCTTCGGGAAGTTAGGCGCAAAAAGATGAGCATGGTCTTTCAGAAGTTTGGCTTGTTTCCAACAAGGACGTTGATTGAAAACGTGGAGTATGGCCTTGAAGTGCAAGGCATTGAGAAGCAGGTGCGCCGTGAAAAAGCGATATCGTCCCTTGAACTTGTTGGCTTAAAAGGATACGAAAATAGTTATCCTTCGCAACTTTCTGGCGGAATGCAGCAACGTGTAGGGCTTGCACGTGCTCTTGCCAATGATCCGGATGTCCTGTTAATGGACGAAGCGTTTTCTGCGCTTGATCCGCTCATTCGGAAAGATATGCAAGACGAATTATTAGATTTGCAAGAAACGATGAACAAAACGATCATTTTTATTACCCATGACTTGGACGAGGCACTGCGTATCGGTGACCGCATCATGATTATGAAAGACGGTTCGGTCGTGCAAATTGGCACGCCTGAAGAAATTCTTACACAACCGGAAAATGATTATGTTGAGCGGTTTGTGGAGGATGTGGACCGCTCAAAAGTATTTACGGCGGAAAATGTCATGATCCGTCCAGAAACGATTAATTTGGAAAAAGATGGACCGCGCGTTGCCTTGCAACGGATGCGTGATGCGAAAATTTCTAGCATCTATGTAACGAAGCGGAATAGAGAGCTAGTTGGAATCGTCCATGCGAGCGATGTTTCTGAGTTAATCAAACAAAATATTAATAGCATTGACAGCATTATTGTGACAGATGTGCCGAAAGTCGAATTGGATACGCCAATTAATGAATTGATGGAGCAGCTTGCGAGCAGTTCCGTGCCCCTTGTTGTCATTAAAGGCGACAAGCTACAAGGCATTATTGTAAGAAGCGCCGTTCTTGGGGCGTTATCGGGAAGTGAGGTTGATTTTAATGGATTTTCTACCCCGTCTGGAACTAGGTAGTTGGGTTGAAGCGTTTGTAGAATGGCTGCAGCATGCTGCTTGGTTGTTTAATGGCATTGATTTTACGATTGAAAAGGTCATGGACGGGATTTACTGGGTGATCGCCTTGCCGCCAAGTTGGCTGTTTGTTCTTATTATCGGCGCGCTTACGTATTGGACGAACCGCAAATGGGGCTTGACTGTCTTTGTGATTCTCGGACTTTTGTTAATTGACAGTCTCGGTTTTTGGAACGGCATGCTTGATACGTTGGCACTCGTCTTAACAGCTTGCTTGATTTCAGTCGTCATTGGTGTTCCAGTTGGCATTTTAATGGCAAAAAACGACCGTACAGAAGCCGTTATCAAACCAGTACTTGATTTTATGCAGACGATGCCAGCATTTGTTTATTTGATCCCAGCTGTTGCTTTCTTCGGCATCGGCATGGTTCCTGGCGTTGTCGCTTCTGTCATATTTGCCATGCCGCCGACGGTCCGTATGACGAACCTTGGTATTCGTCAAGTTTCCACGGAATTAATTGAAGCAGCAGACGCATTCGGTTCAACTGGCACGCAAAAACTATTTAAAGTGCAACTGCCAATGGCTCGGGGGACGATCATGGCTGGGATTAACCAAAGCACAATGCTTGCCCTTTCTATGGTTGTGATCGCGGCAATGATCGGGGCAACTGGAATAGGCCAGGTTGTTTATAGCGCAGTTGGACAAAATAATATTGGCAATGGCTTTGAAGCAGGTATTGCGATCGTCATATTGGCCATTATTCTCGACCGTTTAACGCAAAGTTTTAATAAAAAACAAAGCGAATAAGTGGCAAAAGGGCGCAACCGCTCTTTTCACAATAGATGAAATTCAGGGGGTAATGAAATGAATATTAAACACGTTACGATGACAGCAACAGGATTGGCCCTTGCCGTAACACTTGCGGCTTGTGGGAATGGCGATGACAACGGCAACGGGAATGGTTCTGACTCTAATCCAGTTGGCTCTACGGATGAAGGCATGATTTCCAAAGAAGATATTACTAATGATCTATCGGTCATTACGGGGATTGACCCAGGCGCAGGCGTTTCCCAAGCAGCGGAGCGGGCGATTGAGGACTATGGCTTGACGAACTTGACTTTGCAAACGTCTAGTTCCTCTTCTATGGCGCAAGCGTTGGATACAGCCATCCAAAAACATGAGCCAATCGTCGTAACGGCATGGAATCCACATTGGAAGTTTGCTGCCTATGACTTGAAATACTTGGATGATCCAGAAGGTTCATTCGGCGGTACAGAAGAGATTCATACGATTGCTCGCCAAGGCTTGGAAAGCGAGAAGCCTGAAGGCTACCAAGTCGTCGACAATTTCTTCTGGAGCGAGGATGACATGAACGAAGTCATGCTGGCTGTGCATGAAGGCGCTGATCCAGCGGATGCTGCTCAAGAGTGGGTTGATAACAACCAAGAAAAAGTCGATGAATGGATTGACGGCGTTGAGACAGTCGATGGAGAATCATTCTCCCTTGTACTCGTAAACTGGGATTCAGAAGTAGCTTCTTCCAATGTGCTTGCCCTTGCGCTTGAGCAAGTTGGCTATGATGTGGAACTGAGTGTCGTTGAAAACGGGCCAATGTGGAAATCGCTTGAATCTGGCGACCAAGATGCAAGTGTTGCTGCATGGTTGCCAATTACACACGGCAGCTTCTTCGATGAAAGCAAAGTCGACGATTTAGGTGTCAACCTTGACGGCGAGCCGCGCATCGGCCTCGCAGTGCCAAGTTATATGGACATTGATTCGATTGAAGATTTGAAAGCTGAATAACGAACAAAAAGAGTCTGTTGGGATTATCCAACGGGCTCTTTTTCGATTGAGGGATACCTGAAGAGTGAATCGAGGTAGATCCTAATTTGGTTTGTTTTCGATTCTTTTTTGGCATATTTATCCTTCAACGCCTATACATTAGTAGAAGTGTGCGTTTTTTAGCAGGAAAGGGGAGAGCGTTAAAAAAGCAATCGTGAAAATCAATTGTTACGATTTTGGCAAAAAAGATGTGAAGAAATGTCACATTTAACAATCAAATGCTGTTCTTAATATGGTAAAATAAAACTAAGATTGACGAGATGAAATGAGTGATAACGATGAGCACGGAGCGGATTCACCGCTGGACGAAAACAAGGCTGCGGGAACATCTAAGTGTTGTAAAAGGGGAGCGCCCGCCAACAATAGTCTTAAAAAATGCTACGTATTTAAACCATGCCAGAAGAAGATGGCTGAAAGCAAATATTTGGATTGCGGATGACCAAATTGTTTATGTTGGCAAAAGCTTGCCAGAGCAGATAGGCGATGCGGAAGTGGTTGATTGTACAGGCGAATACATTGTTCCTGGTTATATTGAGCACCATGCCCATCCATTTCAACTGTATAATCCATACAGTTTGGCAAAATATGCTTCTGAGCGTGGGACAACGACACTTATCAATGACAACTTGGTTTATTTTTTGAACTTGGAAAAAAAGAAAGCGCTTTCCTTGATCGAGAAACTGGAAGAATTGCCGACAACGATGTACTGGTGGGCGCGCTACGATTCACAAACAGAGTTAATCAAAGATGAAATGTTTTCCAATTCAAAAATGAAGGCTTGGCTTGAACACCATTTGGTGGTGCAAGGAGGGGAACTGACGTCATGGCCGAAAGTGCTGCAAGGCGATGACACGACATTGCATTGGATGCAGGAAACAACAAGGCTGCGGAAGCCAATCGAAGGCCACTTGCCAGGAGCTTCTGAAAAGACGCTGTCGCAAATGGCGCTTCTTGGCGTGACGTGCGACCACGAAGCCATTACGGGCGAAGAAGTTGTGCGCCGTTTGGACCTCGGGTACACCGTTTCGCTGCGCTATTCCTCGATCCGCCCTGATTTGCCTCGCTTGTTCGAGGAAATGAAGGAGCTAGGCGTCGATTATTTTGGGCGTTGCTTGATGACGACTGATGGTTCACCGCCGTCGTTCTATAAGGATGGTGTAATGAACCAATGTATTAAAATTGCCCTGGAAGCCGGCCTTGATCCTGTTGATGCATACGGCATGGCTACCTATTATGTCGCCCGTTATTATAATATCGACCATAAACTCGGCATGATCGCTCCAGGCCGCATTGCCCATTTGAACTTTCTCGAAAGTATGGACGATCCAATGCCTAAAAGCGTTTTGGCTAAAGGGCAGTGGGTGTTAAGAGATGGCACTCCACAAGGAAAAGAAACAGCGCCATTTGAGTGGGGCGACTATGGGATTGGTCCGATTCACATTGACTGGAGTCTAGGTGAAGATGAGCTCCATTTTTCGATGCCAATGGGGATTGAAATGACAAACGCGGTTATTTTAAAGCCTTATCAAACGACTCTGGAAACGGCGGCAACGGAGTTAGCGACAGACCATGATGAATCGTTTTTTGCGATGGTCGACAAGCAGGGCAAATGGCTTGTGACGACAACATTAAAAGGGTTTGCCACGGCGGTTATGGGCATGGCCAGTTCTTACTCTTATACAGGCGATATCATTTTGATCGGCAAATCGATCTCAGCCATGATCCAGGCGTTTAATGAGTTGAAAGCACAAGGGGGCGGGCTCATTCTTGTTGAGAATGAGGAAGTGATCAGCCGTGTCCGCTTGCCTCTTCTTGGCATGATGTCCGCTGCGCCGATGGAAGAAATTATGGCAGAAGAACAGTCGTTTGTTAGCCTCCTGCGGGAACGGGGTTACAAATTTGAAGATCCAATGTATAGTTTGCAGTTTTTTTCAGCTACGCATTTGCCTTATATTCGGGTAACGCAACGGGGGATCTACGATGTTCGGAAGAAAGGAATACTATTTCCGGCGATAATGCGTTAAAATAGAATTACTTTGGTGCTTTAAAACTTTAAAAAAGACACGCATCGTAGAGATTGCACAATACTCGAAAGGTGTGACATTGCTTGCAGATCAACAAATTACGGGGCAAAGAACTAGATCAGCTCTTTAAATCGATTTTGTCTCTCAAAAATTTAGAAGAAGCGTATGAGTTTTTTGACGATCTTTGCACCATTAATGAAATCCAGTCACTTGCGCAAAGGCTAGAAGTTGCTCGGATGTTGCGTGATGGTTATACGTACCACAAAATTGAGACAGAGACGGGGGCTAGCACAGCGACCATTTCCCGAGTTAAACGCTGTCTAAATTACGGCAACGATAGCTACCGGATGGCGCTTGACCGGATTGAAGCCCAGGAAGAGCCGCAAGATTGATTAAGGCATCTCATATGAGTGCGGCAAACAACGACATGTGTGCGTGTTTGTCTACAGGCTAAGAACGATTCTTTTTAGGATCGTTCTTTTTCTTGTTTTTTGATAGCACAAATAGGGGAGATCGGCTACAATAGACGTTAAAAACAAAAGGAGAACGAGAATGGACCGCCATCACGCTACCTACAAAAAACGTCTTGCCGTAGCAAGCAAACAGGAGCCGGCCGATATTTTGGTCATTAACGGAAAACTTATTGATGTTTATACGTTAACCATCTATGAAGCTTCTATCGCAATCACAGATGGCCATATTGTTGGCATTGGCGATTATACAGAAGGCAAAACAGTGATTGATGCCCAAGGCAAATACGTATGCCCCTCGCTTATTGATGGCCACGTCCATATTGAATCGGCGATGGTTCGCCCTGAAGACTTTGCTAGTGTCCTTGTTCCAAAGGGCGTGCTTACGGTCATTGCTGATCCTCATGAACTTGCCAATGTTGCTGGTGTAGAAGCGGTGACATACATGGTTGAAGCAGCTAAAGACTTGCCTCTTGATATCAAAATGGCCGTTCCTTCCAGTGTGCCTGCTGCATCCTTTGAGGAAAATGGCGCCTCCCTTTCTGCCGAAGATGCGCGCTTGCTTTTTTTAAACGAAGGCGTATACGGGCTAGGAGAAGTAATGGACTACCCGGCCGTTTTAAATGGCGATGACGACATGCTTGAAAAAATCGCAATGGCGAAGGCAAAGGGCCGCCCCATTGATGGCCATGCCGCAGGGCTAAATAGCGAGGCATTAAATGCATATCGGACAGCTGGCATTCACAATGACCACGAAGCGGTAACTGCTGAGGAAGCAAGAGCACGAGTCCAGCGTGGGTTTTATGTGCTGATGCGTGAAGGGACGGCGGCACGTGATATCGAGGCGCTCTTGCCAGCCGTTACAGCAGCCAATGCCCGGAGGTTTGCATTTGCGACAGATGATAAGCATCTAGATGACTTGCTGAAAGAAGGCAGTGTTGATTTTAATGTCCGTAAAGCGATTGCACTCGGCATGGATCCACTCCAAGCGATCCAAATCGGCACCTTAAATGCAGCTGAATGCTTTCAACTTGATGATAAAGGGGCCATTGCTCCTGGAAAAGAAGCGTCGTTTCTGTTCGTGTCAGACCTTTCCACGTTTCAAGTCGATGCCGTGTATGCAAAGGGCATGCTCGTAGCCGAAAAAGGCGAACTAACGAGCCCGATCCGCGCTCCTTACCCCGTGCCAGAGCGATTATTGAACAGTGTCCATATTTCTCCATTTGCACGAGAGGACTTAACGCTGAAATTGAAAAACCCTCAATCGACCCCTGTTATTGAAACGACGCTCGGCTCGATTGTGACGAAAAAAGCGATGGCGTCCGTTCCAGCCGAAAACGGTATTTTTCAACCTGGCGGCGAATGGCTAAAGCTTGCAGTCGTGGAACGCCATCAGGCGACGGGACATATCGGACTTGCCATTGTAAAGGGCTTTCCTTTTTCAGAGGGGGCGATTGCCGCGACTGTAGCCCATGATTCCCATAACCTCATCGCTGTAGGGGGAGATGATGAAAGTTTGTACCATGCCATTCACCATGTTGCTGGCTTAGGGGGTGGAATGGCCGTCGTAAAGGAAAACAACGTGCTTGCGGCAATGCCTCTCAAACTGGGCGGCTTGATGTCAACGGCTTCAGCGGAAACAGTCAAACAACAGCTCAATGAGCTCCAGCAATCACTCGTCCATCTCGGCTATAAAGAGCAAATCGATCCGTTTTTAACATTGGCTTTCCTTGCACTCCCAGTCATCCCTGCACTTAAACTGACGTCAAAAGGGCTGTTTGATGTCAACGCGTTTGCCTTTGTAGAACAATAAAAACACGAAGTATGGGAGCATTTGTCTGAAGGACTGGCCAGTATGCCAGTCCTTAAGGTTGTCGACAAAGTCGATAAAACCGCACTCAGACTGAAAGAAAACGCTTGTCAGACGAGGAGTGTAGGCGAGGGAAGATGTGAATAGAACGGGTGTTCATGAACATATGACTGAGACAAACGACGAAGTATGCGAGCGTTTGTCTGCAGTCTGAAGGACTGGCCAGAACGCCAGTCCTTCCTGTTGTTACTGGGGGCGTAATTCGAGTTTGTCGCTGTTGTTCTTATACGTTGCCGGATGAATCGATGTCGTATGATAATGGCCCTCTGTCCAAGCTTCCATTTGCGAGCGGTATGTCTCGCTTGTGACGTGGCCAGACTGTCCAGGAGCGACGATGTGGTACGTATGGTCAATGTCGCTTAAATCAAATACGCCACGCCAACCGGCGCCGTGGTTGACAAGGCCCGTTTCGCGGTTGTAGCCTGCCGCCATCGTCGTAATATGGCTGCCGTCTGCTGGAAGAGGATCCCGATCAAATAAGTAATTCAACGGTGTGATCGCTGCCATTGGATGGCTAAATTCAACTTGGTGAAAAACACCCCAGCGCCACTTTGCTGGCTTGTTCCCTTGTATACGAGCAGCTTTGTCTATTGCCGCTTGGTAACTTTGAAGGACGACTGTTTCAAAACCGCCAGCGTTTTCTACCCATGGACCTGGTTCACCAGTTGCTGCACGTCTTAGCAATTCATCGACAACACCAGCCCGGCCGTAAAAAAGCTCGTTGATTTCAGCAGGAATTTTATCGGCAAACAACAGATTCTCGATTTCTTCCATCCAAAAATGGAACAATAGCGGTCCAGCTTCTTCGCGCTCGTCAAATTGGTTCCAGTCCGCCAGAACATTTAACCCCTCCTCGTCAATAGCGCGCAGTCCCTCAGCTGGTAACGCTTCTGTCAGAAGAGGAAGCAGGTTGGTTGCTTGCAAATTGGCGACGTCCATTTGCAATGCTTGCATGTCGGTTACGGTATGGTTGTCTTTTGCTGCGAGCACCTCCATAATTCGCTGTTGCCGGTAAGGTTGGGCCCATGTGTGGGAAATGTGGTAAGGATAGTCATCTCCAGCAATTTTGTTATTAGCGGTGGCAATGATTCCTGATTCAGGATTGACGATTGTTGGCAACTCATCCCAAGGAATATACCCTTCCCATTCATAAGCCGGGTCCCAGCCAGGCGCTGGCAATAATGCATCATCGGCGTTTGCGCGGATTGGAATTAGGCCATTGGCTCGGTACGCGATTGTGCCATCCGTGCTAGCGAACACAAAGTTTTGTGCGGGCGCATGAAAATGGGTTAATGCTTCTTTAAACTGGTCCCAATTATCGGCGCGGTTGAAATCTAGTACAGCTTTTAGTTCCGTCGTCGGATCGTGTCCAGTCCAGCGCAAAGATAACGCATACTCGGATTCGTTTTCTACATGTGCATATTCGGATAGGATCGGGCCATGTTTCGTTAAAACCACATCATGGTAAAAAGGCTCTGCGTCAGCAATTTTAATCTCTTCTGCGATGACTTCGGCTTTATACCACTCCCCGTCATAGAGAAATTCATTTGGGTTTTCAGGGTGGCGCTGTTCAAAATAGAGCTGTTGTACGTCAGGGCCGACATTGGTGACACCCCAGGCAATCGTTTCATTTGAGCCAAGAATAATGCCAGGGACGCCAGCGAAAATGACGCCTGTAACGTTCACAGTCGGCGATGTCAGATGGGTTTCATACCAAATGCTAGGCGCCCCCAATCCTAAGTGAGGGTCATCAGCCAACAGCGGCATACCAGACGCTGTCCGTTCCCCTGAAAGCACCCAATTGTTGCTGCCGTTAAAAGGGTGTGGCAGTTTAGAGCCAATGTTGGCAAACGCCGCTTCGACATCCATGTCAATCGTTTGTGCCAAGTCAAGAACAGCAGGCCCTTCTGCTGGATAGCTAGGAAGCAAATCGAGTGCTTCCTCTTCACTCACATGTTGGCTTAGCCAGTAATGGAACGCTTGGCTTTGCCAATTGCCGCCTAAGTCGTATGCCATATATTTTCCGATCGTTAAGGAGTCAATCGGGTCCCATCGTTCAGGCTCATAGCCGGCCAAACGGAATTCAAGTGGAAGTGTGCCAGTTGCCTGAGCGTGTTCGATAAAAGCATTAACGCCATCAGCGTAAGCTTCTAAATACTGGTACGTTTCAGCGTCATAGGCAGATGCCGATGCCTCAGCTGCCCGGCGCAAGCCGAACGTCCGAAAGAAAACATCTGAATCAACAAAGGTTTCTCCCATTACTTCAGCAAGCTGTCCCGACGCTTGCCTTCTGCTTAAATCCATTTGGAACAGGCGATCTTGGGCGGTAACGTAGCCTTGGCTAAAATATAAATCAACGTCCGATTGGGCTTCAATATGAGGAACGCCTTGCGCATCCCGATAGACGTTAACAGGAGCATCTAATCCTTTGACGACGATTTCTCCTGTCGTTGGCGGCAGCGGTTTTTTGATTTGCATGTACGCCCACAATAGGGTTGCAAGCAAAATGACCAAAATCGCTGCTCCAGAAATAAATAGGCCCCGCTTCGCAAACGGCCGTTTTTTTGGCGCTTGGCCAGTTGATGGTGTTGAATCCATCAAATTCCCCCTCTTATTTGAATGCGCTTTCATTTTATATTCTATTCGAAGACAAGTTTGATTAATCCTGCAAAGGACGGTGCTAGTTGCATTTTCAGTCCATTCCGTCATACTACAAGAGAGAAATGATAGGAGGGGTATATTGTGATCATTATTGAGAATGACAAATTCACAGTTGAAATTGCAAATAAAGGGGCGGAAATTCGGAGCATTTGGCATAAAGAACGAAACAGGCAAGTGATGTGGAGCGGAGACCCAACGTACTGGGGGCGGATCGCGCCTGTATTGTTTCCGATTGTTGGCCGTTTAAACGATGGCGCGTATACATACAATGGGAAGTCTTATCAACTTAGCCAACATGGATTTTTGCGCGACCAAATGTTTGTTACCGACCGTTTGCAAAGTGACAAAGCCGTATTCCGTTTTGAGTCGTCTGGTCAGTTTGCCGATGTGTACCCTTTTGAATTTACTGTTTATTTATCGTATCAGTTAAACGGACATACGCTCACCGTAGGCTGGGAAGTCGTCAATGACAATGAGGAGGAGATGTATTTTTCGATCGGTGGGCACCCTGCTTTTGCGGTCCCCTTTCGCTCAGAGGAATCATTCACAGAGTATGAGCTTTCCTTTAAAGCGGCAGAAGGCAAACAAATCAAACGTTATGAGCTATCTAACGGTTTGGTCCAAAAACCGGAAACCGTACCAGTGCTGAAAAACATTGGGCTTACTGATTCGCTCTTTCAACATGACGCACTCGTCTACAGCCATCTCGACGAAGTCGCTCTCTATCCAAAACAACGCCCTGAAGAGAAAATTGTTGTCTCTTTTCCTGGCTTCCCTTATGTGGGGATTTGGTCAGCATACAATCCTGAAGAAAAAACGAGCGCCCCTTTTGTTTGTATTGAGCCATGGTTTGGGGTTGCCGATACGGTTGATACAACAGGGCGATTTGCGGAGAAAAAGGGCATCCAACAAATTGGTGCCAATGAATCGTTTAAAGCATCCTATGCGATCACGATTTATTGAGCAATCGCGCAAACTGGGGCGCGATTGCTTCAGTGTTAGCTTGATTGCATAAACAAAAAGCGGAAAAACGTGACGGCGGCTAGAACGGCAAGGCCAATCAAGTAAATAATGGAGAGCCTTCGTTCGCTTTTGCTCGTTGTTTTTAATGCTTGCAAGATGAGCAGAGCAGCAAGGAAAATATTTAAGAGCGAAACGATAAAAAAGGGGAAAATGCTTTCATATAACTTCGTTGATGCAATTCCGGTAATGTTGACAACCGCCACTAAAATAAAGAGCCACATATAGACCATCATAAGGAAAGACGGCCGTTCTTTTCGTTTGTTTGCTGACATCATTTGCCTCCTTAATCGAAATTATGTATGGATCAACAGAGAGCCGAAGGAAAAACGCGCCTGTTTAGCGAAAAGAAACGTATGATCCAACAGGCTATCGTAAGTGTAGCATATGAGGCAAAAACATTTCGAAAAAGACGCCAGCTTTAGTGAAAGTCTCCTGCTGATAAGGATTACAGAATCTTTACGATTGCTTAATGCTGGCTACATGCACAGCCCTTATGCTGAAAGCAGCAAGATATAAAGGAGGCGTCGAGGTTGGAGGAGGATATTCAATACGAAGTTGGCGAGAATATGGTTGTAGGCGCAGGCTGGGCTCTTGCTCTTAGCATTCCCTTATGGGGTGGGCTGATTGCCCTTTGCAAGGTGTTGTTTGTATAAATAGCGACTTTTCGTGAAAGGGCTGTTTACGAAAACGCCACAGAACGAAAGGTGAATTGTTCGACTTTTTCTTGGCTGAATGCCATTTTAATTGATAAAAAGTTTTCTAAAACCAGCAAAATGCTGGTTTTTTTGTTTACCCGCTTGATCGTCCATGGTATGATAATGATTATCAATACCATCAAAAATGACGTATCGAACGTTAAAGGGAAAAACATGAAATGAGCACACATGCTAAGGAAGCACAACAAGATTTAGAAAAAGCGAAGGCACGCTCCAAGCCGTTAGCGGCAGTAAGCGTACTCGTTATTGGATTGGGATTTCTTGTGTTTGCGCTCGTTCTCTCCATTTCATATGGGGCAGCGCAAATTGATTTTAAAACCGTTTGGCAGGCGGTTTTCTCTTTTAATCCAGCATTGACCGAACATCAAATTATTCAAGAAATCCGCCTTCCCCGGGCTTTAGGGGCGGCGCTAGTCGGCAGTTTTCTTGCTGTCTCAGGCGCTATCATGCAAGGAATGACGCGCAATGCTCTTGCGGAACCGTCAATTATGGGCGTCATGGATGGGGCGGCGCTAGCGATTGCGATTATGTTTGCTTTTGCCGCGCATGTCTCTGGTTTTCACTTAATGGTTGCCTCTTTTATCGGCGCAGGCGCTGGTGCTGCGTTTGTGTTCGCAATCGGGTCACTGGCACGAGGGGGCTTGACGCCAGCCAAGTTGGCGCTAGCTGGCGTGACGGTCGGCGCGTTTCTAAGCGCGATTTCCTCAGGCATTGCCATTCATTTTGACGTCGCCCAAGATATAAGTTTTTGGTTTGCTGGTGGTTTATCTGGTATGAATTGGACCCACATCAAGTTGATTGTGCCAGTCGCCATGATCGGTTTGCTCCTTGCCGTTGCTTTATCGAAGTCGGTGACGGTGCTTAGTCTCGGCGAAGATGTAGCGCGAGGGCTTGGCCAGCGGATTTTTCTTGTTAAGACGCTCGGTGTTGTAGCTGTCTTGTTATTGACAGGGGCCGGTGTGGCAGTCGCAGGATCGATTGGATTTGTCGGCTTGGTGATCCCCCATATTACTAGAGGCTTAGTTGGCGTCGATTACCGTTATATTATTCCATGCTCTGCTGTATTAGGAGCATTGCTTTTAGTGCTGGCGGACTTAGCCGCTAGGTTGGTAAATGCCCCATATGAAACGCCGGTCGGTGCAATGACCGCGTTAATCGGCGTACCGTTTTTCCTTTACCTTGCAAGGCGTGAAGGGAGGGGGCTTTCATGAAGCAAGCATTGAAAAAACGTCCAATCGCGGTGCTGGCGATTCTGCTTTTGGCCATTGTCGTCGTGTTTTTAGTCAGCTTACAGACAGGCGCGATTCGGATCAGTCCCGACGCGGTTGCGAAAACGCTGTTTGGCTACGGCTCTGCCCGAGATGAGCTCGTCCTGTTTCAGTTTCGTTTGCCGCGAATGGTGATAGCCCTTTTGGTTGGCGCAGGTCTTGCTGTTTCTGGCGCGATTTTACAAAGCATTTCCCAAAATGAACTGGCTGATCCAGGTATTTTGGGGATCAATACAGGTGCAGGCCTCGCTGTTGTCTTATTTATCTTTTTTGTACAAGGTTCTTTAACGGGTCTTGGCAGCGCAAACCTTTTGGTGATGCCGTTATTTGCGCTAAGCGGTGCACTGTTTGCTGCTTTCCTCATTTATATACTGGCTTGGAAAAAAGGCATTACGCCAGTGCGGTTAGTGTTAGTGGGGATTGGTTTAAATGCAGCATTTAGTGCCTTGCTGATCGTGATTCAATTGCGGATGGAACCGAATGATTTTATGCAGGCAACGATTTGGTTAACGGGGAACATTTGGGGAACGACGTGGCCCCACGTATGGGCAGTCTTGCCATGGATCATCCTCTTGATTCCGATTACGCTTTTTAAAGCGCGAACGCTAAATGTTTTACAAATCGGCACTCAGTCGGCGGTGTCGTTAGGCGTCCCGATTGAGAAAGAAAGGCGGACGCTTCTTGTTTTAGCTGTTAGCCTTGCTGCTGTGTCCGTAGCTGTCGGCGGCGGCATTTCCTTTTTAGGTCTAGTCGCTCCCCATATTGCACGTCGCCTCGTCGGGCCGAAACACCAAGTGCTTATCCCGGCTGCGGCTTTAATGGGGGCATTGATCTTGCTTACTGCAGATATGATTGGACGCAACGTCCTAGCTCCATCGGAAATTCCAGTCGGCATTGTGATTGCCATTCTTGGAGCGCCATACTTTTTATATTTGTTGATGAAAACCCGATAAACAAGGAGGAAGTCCAATGCCACGTTTAGTGACTGAAAAGCTTTCGATTGCTTATGAAAAAAGAGAGATTGTCAATGACTTGCATTTGCAAATTCCAGATGGAAAAATTACGACGATTGTCGGGCCAAACGGCTGTGGCAAATCGACGATTTTAAAAACGATTTCCCGTATTCTCCAAGCTTCCAGAGGAGCCGTGTATTTAGACGGGAAGTCGATTCATAAACAGTCAACAAAAGAAATCGCCAAAAAGATGGCGGTTCTGCCACAGTCTCCTGAAGCGCCAAGCGGGCTAACGGTTTCTGAGCTGGTTGCATATGGGCGTTACCCTCATCAGCGCGGGTTTGGTCAATTGAAGGATCATGACCGCTCCATGATCGACTGGGCGCTGGAACAAACCAATATGAGCGAATACGCGGACCGACCAATCGAGGCCCTTTCTGGCGGCCAGCGCCAGCGTGTATGGATTGCAATGGCCCTTGCACAAGAAACGGATATTCTTTTGCTTGATGAGCCAACGACTTATTTGGACTTGGCCCACCAACTCGAAGTGCTGCAAGTGTTAGAACGGCTAAACAAAGAGCAACAGCGCACGATCGTGATGGTCATCCATGATTTAAACCATGCAGCACGCTTTGCCGATTACATGGTATCGATTCGCGCCGGAAAAATTATGAAAGAAGGGGCGCCTGCAGATGTGATGTGCCAAGACGTGCTCCGCGATGTTTTCCACATTGATGCCAACATCGTCATGGACCCACGGACAGGCAAACCTGTTTGTTTGACGTATGATCTGTTGAAAGACCAACACCAGCAGCAGGACGAAAGACAACCAGCACTCGCATAGTGCTGGTTCCCTGGTGTTGGCCACAACAACAGGCAGACTGATAGAAAACGCTTGTCAGACGAGGAGTGCAGCCGAGGGAAGATGTGAATAGAACGTGGGTTCATGAGCAGCGGTTTTCTTGCGCATGAAACGACCGTTTCAAAGCATATGAGTGAGGCAAACGACGAAGTATGCGAGCGTTTGTCTACAGTCTGAGACAACCAGCACTCGCATAGTGCTGGTTGTCTTTTATAAATAGTGGCTACCAAACCGCTGCTTGAAGCGGGTAGACAGGGATTTCGTGGGCAAAACCAAACATAACAGAAAGAGGCAATATTTTTAGCGAATTTTCATTGACATTGATAATGATTTTCGTTATCATTTAGATAACGTGCTACGATACACGTCTGGTCGATATAGACCCCCTACATTTAACCTGCGCCTTACTGGCGGAGGTCTTTTTTTTGTCTAATCGTCTAGGCGGCAACTTTCGGCGAAATCCCTTATTTTTTCAACAGATGGATACGGGACAACGAGTGGGAACTTTGCTATAATGACAGACAGAACGAACGTACGTATACTCGGTATGTGGCACGCCGATTTGTATGTTTTGCATTTTTGAATCAATAAAGGAGGGGCGCGCCTGCGGTTAAGGCGCTTAACATGAAAAATTATGATGAATGGGCGCATGTTTTTAAACTTGATCCAAACAAGGAAATAACGGATGAAGCGCTTGAAGCCGTTTGCGAGTCAGGTACTGATGCGATTATTGTTGGCGGAACGGACAACGTCACATTGGATAACACGTTGTCCCTTTTTGCCCGCATTCGTCGGTTTCCAGTGACATGTGCGCTTGAAGTATCGGACCTTGAAGCGATTACGCCAGGGTTCGATTATTATTTGATTCCATCCGTCATGAACAGCCAACATGTTAGCTGGGTCATTGGCCACCATCACCAGGCTGTCAAAGAATATGGCGAACTCATTAATTGGCAAGAACTGTTGTTGGAAGGCTACTGTGTTTTAAATGGAGAAGCACGAGTGGCTAAACATGCGAATGCCCAGACTGACTTGGATATAGAAGATGTCGTTGCTTACGCACGGCTGGCAGAGCATATGTACCGCTATCCTTTTTTCTATTTGGAATACAGCGGCAAAAAAGGCCCAATTGATGTCGTCAAACGGGCAAGGGCAGTATTGGAAAAGACAAAGCTCATCTATGGAGGCGGGATAAAAAATGCAGCAGATGCCTCTGAGATAGCGGCATATGCTGATGTTGTCGTTGTCGGCAATGGGCTTTATGAAAATCTTACAGAAGCGCTTAAGACGGTGGAGGCCGTCAAGGAACATAAATGCAGGTAGGCGGTGAATGACATGCAAGATACAATAATTGAACGGATGCTATCTGAATTAAACCCTGAGCAACAAAAAGCTGTGACCCATTCAGACGGGCCTTTGCTGTTGATGGCAGGGGCGGGAAGCGGCAAAACCCGTGTGCTGACTTACCGGATCAGTTATTTGCTCCGGCGCCATGCGACGCCGCCTTGGGCTGTCCTCGCCCTCACATTTACAAACAAAGCAGCGCGAGAGATGAAAGACAGGGTGGCGCAGTTGGTTGGACCAATTGCTGAAGATATTTGGATTTCCACTTTCCATTCGATGTGTGTGCGGATGTTGCGCCGTGATATTGACCGGATCGGTTACAGCCGCAATTTTACAATTTTAGATTCATCTGACCAGCTTTCAGTCATAAAGCAAATTTTGAAAAGCCAAAACGTCGACCCTAAGAAATTTGACCCAAAAGCGCTATTAGGGATGATTTCTGCTGCTAAAAACGAATTGCAAACGGCAAGCAAATTTGCGCAAACAGCCTCAGGCGTATTTGAGCAAGTAGCGGCCGATGTGTATAGTGAATATGAAAAACGATTGAAACAAAACAACGCACTTGACTTTGATGATTTAATTATGAAGACGATCCAGTTGTTTAACGAAGTGCCGGAAGTGCTCGATTTTTACCAACGCAAATTCCAGTACATTCATGTTGATGAATATCAAGATACGAACAAAGCACAATATCGCCTTGTGAAGCTCCTTGGTGACCGTCTGCAAAACATTTGCGTTGTCGGCGATTCGGACCAATCGATTTACCGTTGGCGTGGCGCCGATATTCAAAATATCCTCTCCTTTGAAAAAGACTACCCGGATGCGACTGTCATTTTGCTTGAACAAAACTACCGTTCGACGAAAACGATTCTGAAAGCGGCCAACAGCGTTATTGCTAACAATGGCAACCGCAAGCCAAAAAACCTTTGGACTGAAAATGACGAAGGAGCCAAAATCAGCGTATACGAGGCGGCTACAGAACAAGCTGAAGCACAATTTGTCGTCGAAAAAATAAAAGAAGCAGCAGCAGAACCAGGATTTTCTTACAAAGATGTGGCGATTCTGTACAGAACCAATGCCCAATCGCGTATTATTGAGGAATATTTTGTGAAATCTAATCTCGACTACAATATCGTCGGCGGTACCAAGTTCTATGACCGCAAAGAGATTAAAGACGTTCTTGCTTATTTGCGCTTAGTTGCCAACCCCGATGACGACATTAGCTTACAGCGTGTTGTCAATGTGCCTAAGCGTGGCATTGGCGCGACGACGGTAGACAAGATCGCTGCTTATGCCGATGCCCACGGGCTCTCGATGTTCAAAGCTCTGGGGGAATTGGAGCAAATCGGCGTTACAGCCAGAGCGCGGACGAAACTTGTGGAATTTCGCGACCAAGTGAACAATTGGGTGCAAATGCAAGATTATCTTTCAGTTACAGAGCTAGTGGAAGAATTGCTTGATAAAACCGGTTATCGCGAGATGCTTAAAAACGAGCAGACGATTGAAGCACAATCTCGGCTTGAGAACATCGACGAATTTATTACGGTCACCCAAGAGTTTGAGAAGCGGAGCGAGGAAAAAGATCTCGTGTCTTTCTTGACTGACTTAGCCCTTGTTGCCGATATTGACCAACTCGATAAGGATGAGGAAGCGACAAGAAAAGAGGTCATTACGCTGATGACGCTTCATTCAGCAAAAGGACTTGAGTTCCCATATGTCTTTTTGATCGGAATGGAGGAAGGGGTGTTCCCACATAGCCGCTCCTTGTTTGAGGAAGAAGAAATGGAAGAGGAGCGGCGTCTTGCCTATGTTGGCATTACTCGTGCCGAAAAACGGCTCTATTTGACGAGTGCCAAAATGAGGACGCTCTATGGACGAACGAATACCAACCCGACTTCCCGATTTATTGCTGAAATTCCCGCTGAATTGATTGAAGAAGACAGTCAGATGCCAGCTTGGGGAACAGGAGGCTCTAGGCAGCCAGCCGCCGCAAATGCCGCTGCGCGTGTGCGCTCAAGCGTTTTTGCAAGCAAGAGCGGATCGCCACGAGTAACGGCAACAGGCGGGGAAAGTTTTGACTGGTCAGTCGGCGACAAAGCCGTCCATAAAAAATGGGGAACAGGAACAGTCGTCAGCATTAAAGGAGAAGGAGATTCCATCGAGCTGGACATTGCCTTTACTCCGCCTACAGGTGTAAAGCGGCTATTTGCCAAATTTGCGCCTATCACGAAAGCTTAGAGAGGAAGACAGACCAATGGACAAGCACCAAGCAGAAAAAAGGCTTAAAGAGCTGCGCCTCCTATTGGAGGACTACGGCTACCATTATTATGTGCTCGATACGCCTAAAGTCCCCGACTCGGAGTATGACCGCCTCATGAATGAATTGCTTCAACTTGAGGCGGCTTATCCAGAGCTGGTTACGGAAGACTCACCAAGCGTACGCATTGGCGGGCCGCCGGCTCCGTCCTTTAAAAAAGTGGCCCATCGAGTGCCGATGATGAGCTTGTCCAATGCCTTCAACGAGGAAGATTTGCGCGCGTTTGACCGCCGCGTCCGCCAAGCGGTAGGCGAACACGTCTCCTACGTGTGCGAATTAAAATTTGATGGTCTTGCTGTATCGCTTACTTATGCAAATGGAAAGCTCGTCCGCGGCGCGACCCGTGGGGACGGAACTACTGGCGAGGATATAACAAACAATTTAAAAACCGTTCCTGCTATCCCTTTGCGGTTAAAACAGCCTTATTCGATCGAAGTCCGCGGCGAAGCATATATGCCAAAAGCATCGTTCGAACGTTTGAACGAAGCAAAAGAACAGGCAGGGGAAGAAAAATTCGCCAACCCTCGTAATGCAGCAGCTGGCTCTTTGCGCCAGCTCGACCCTAAAATTGCTGCCAAACGGAATTTATCACTATTTGCCTACTCGATTGGCGAAGTCGAGGGCAAAAACTTGCAAACCCATTTTGACAGCTTGATGTTTTTGAAAGAACTTGGCTTTAAAGTAAATGAAGAAGCAGCGGAATGCCAAACGATTGAAGACGTCATTGCCTATACAGAAAAATGGATTGAACGGCGCCATGAACTTCCTTATGAAATTGATGGAGTCGTCGTGAAAGTCAATTCCTTGGCCGATCATGAAAAACTAGGCTTTACAGCAAAGAGTCCCCGGTGGGCAACGGCATTTAAGTTTCCTGCCGAAGAAGTGCTGACGGTTTTACGCGATATCGAACTAAATGTTGGCCGCACAGGCGTAGTAACGCCTACTGCCATATTAGATCCCGTGCTTGTCGCGGGAACAACCGTAAGGCGGGCTTCCTTGCATAACGAAGACTTGATCCGCGAGAAAGACGTCAAGCTTGGCGATACGGTCATTGTCAAAAAAGCAGGTGACATTATCCCAGAAGTTGTTGGCGTTTTGACGGACAAACGAACAGGCGAGGAAGTCGACTTTCATATGCCGACAGAGTGTCCTGAGTGTCATAGCGTTTTGGAACGCTTGGAAGGGGAAGTGGCGCTGCGCTGTTTGAACCCGAAGTGCCCAGCGCAAATTCGTGAAGGGCTCATCCACTTTGTCTCCCGGAATGCGATGAACATCGACGGCCTTGGCGAAAAAGTGATCAGCCAATTGTTTTTGCATCAATTGATCGCTGATGTGGCTGATTTATATTTGTTGAAGCGTGATGAATTGCTCCAGCTGGAACGGATGGGAGAAAAATCTGTCGACAATTTGTTGGCGGCGATTGAAGCATCAAAAGAAAATTCACTTGAACGGCTGTTGTTTGGGCTCGGCATCCGTTTTGTCGGTGCGAAGGCAGCAAAAACGCTAGCATATGAGTTCGAAACAATGGAACGGCTCCAAGAGGCAACGTTTGAAGAATTGCTTGCCGTAAATGAGATTGGCGAGAAAATGGCTGACTCGATTGTCTCCTATTTTCAAAAGCCAGAGGTGTCAACGTTGCTAGAAAAACTAGCCAATGCTGGTGTCAACATGACTTACACAGGACCGAAAAAAGCAGCGATAGACGAAGAAGATGGGGTATTCGCTGGCAAAACAGTTGTGCTGACCGGAAAATTGTCCCAGTGGACGCGAAAAGAAGCGCAGGAAAAAATTGAAGCGCTCGGCGGCACAGTGACGAACAGTGTCAGCAAAAAGACCGATTTGGTTGTCGCTGGGGAAGATGCAGGTTCTAAACGGAAAAAAGCGGAGAGCATTGGGATTGACATTTGGACAGAGGAACAGTTTACACAAGCGGTTGAACAAAGCGAACAGTAACAAGGGGGATTGAAAGATGAAGCGTGTGGGGATACTTGGTTTGGCAGGCGTTGTTCTCCTCTCCGGCTGCAATTTCTTTGGCGGCGAAGAGGATGATGAAGCCAATACGCCTGATGTTTCGGAAGCGGATGAATCGTTAACCGTTGTCCCGTCGGTACCGTCAGAGGAGAACTATTATGCAAGTGTCCTGCAAGATGGGGCATATGTGCATGGACAAACGCGTGGCTATGGCCTTGATTTAGGTTATAGCCGCAAAGACTTGGATTGGCTTGAGCTGGGACTGGAGGACATTGCCAAAGAACGGTTCGATCCAAACGATTACTTTTTTCAGGAGGGCACCCATCTTTCTCGCGATACGGTAAAGTCATGGTTGCTTCGCTACGATGAAGAAGAAAATCCGAATGGGCTAAATCCACCTTTGGGCGGAGGGGATGACCCGATGGAACAAGAGAAAAACAGCCCTTGGGTGCTAGCGAACGTACTCGAGCAAAACTACATGAATGTAAATGATGAAGGCGACTATTCAACAGGCGGTGTGGCCCTCGGTTTATCGCTATATAGCGAATACGAATTTACCCATGACGGAAAGTCAGATTCTGTACCGATCAGCGCTGCTGTCCAAGAGGAAAAAGGAATGGAGTTTGCTGAAACGATTGTCAATCGGATGCGTGAAGGCGTCGACTCGGAGGAAGACTTGAGCGACGTGCCGATTGTCGTGGCGCTATTTAGCCAACAGCCGAAGGATGCTGTCAATGCGGGCCATTTTTTTAAAGTAGGCACATTTGAACCAGGAGAAAACCCTCACTGGGTAGATATTAACCAAGAGCATGTCCATTTCCCTTCACCTGCAGCCAATGAAGACCATCGTGACGATGCGGACCGCTTTGCCCAATTCCGTACCGATGTGCAAGCCTTCTTCGCAAATAATGTCGGCGTCGTTGGCAGAGCACGTTATGAAGACAATCAAATGGTAAAGCTCAATGTTGACGTTAATATCCAATATAAAGGCAAGACGGAAGTTGTCGCCTTAACACAATACATTGCGGGCCAAGTCGAAGAATACTATGAAAACATACCAGTAGATGTAAACATTTCAGCGCTTTCCGGTTCACTCGAGAGCATTGTCTCGTATCATCCAGACCGGGAGCCGTTTATTCACATTATCAACTAAAATGCTAAAAATGTTCGTTTTTTATACGATGATTTTATGCTATAGTATGTTTGCTGGCAAAAAAGGAATGACGTTGCCGTTATTCCGAGCCACATGAAGAAAAACGCTTTCAGCAGAAGCTGGAAGTCATTATAGGAGGATATTCTCACGTGAAAAAATGGATCAAGGCATTATCGGTTGGTCTCGCATCGGTTGTTGTGCTAGGTGCTTGTGGACAAGGCGATGGTTCGGAAAACAATGCGGGTTCAGAAGGTGGAGGAGAAAGTTCGGATTTTACTGCGAAAATGGTAACAGACGTTAGTGGCATTGACGATAAATCGTTCAACCAATTTTCTTGGGAAGGCTTGAAAGCGTTTGGCGAAGCCAACGGGTTGGAAGAAGGCAAAAACTACGATTACGTACAGTCAAGCACTGCCCAAGACTTTGAACCGAATTTACGCGCTCTTACACGGGAAAACACGGACATTAGCTGGGCGATCGGCTTTCTAATGGCGGATGCTGTCAAAACAGTGGCGCAGCAAAACGAAGATGCACAATTAGCGATCATTGACTCAGTCGTAACAGATGACAATGGCGATCCATTAAGCAACGTAGCAAATATTACATTTAAAGAGCATGAAGGCTCCTTCTTAGTGGGCGTTGCGGCAGGCTTGCAAACGGAAACGAATAAAGTCGGCTTTATCGGCGGCGTTGAAAGCGAGTTAATTAAGAAGTTTGAAAACGGCTTTAAAGCAGGCGTTCATGCGGTGAACCCTGATGCAGAAGTGATTGTCCAATATGCGGAGGTATTTACTGACCCGCAAAAAGGACAGCAGCTTGCCAACACCATGTATACGACAGGAGCAGATGTGATTTACCATTCAGCAGGGAACACGGGGAATGGCCTGTTTACAGAAGCGATTAACCGTGTCAAAAATGGCGAACAAGTATGGGCGATCGGCGTCGATAAAGACCAATATGAAGAAGGCGTCTATGAGGGCGACCAATCCGTTACACTTACGTCGATGATCAAACGTGTTGATACGGCGGTCCAAGATGTGACACAGCAAACGATGGACGGCAACTTCCCTGGTGGCGAAATCCTTGAATACGGAATTGAAGATGATGGAATTGATTACGCGACGACTGGTGATAACCTAAGCCCTGAAATCATCGAAAGCATGGACGATTACATGCAGCAAATTCTTGACGGTGAGCTGGAAGTGCCAAAAACCGATGACGAGTTTAATGAGTTTGCCGGATAAACGAAATCCAGATGGGCTAGTGTGAAAAACTAGCCTTTCTTTTTACGTTAACTAAAGGAGCGTTTGATCCTATGGAATATGTCATTGAGATGAACGGCATCCGCAAAGAATTCCCAGGCATTGTAGCGAATGACAATGTCAATCTTCGCTTGAAAAAAGGGGAAATCCATGCCCTTTTAGGGGAAAATGGCGCTGGAAAGTCGACACTAATGAACATTTTGTTTGGCCTTTATCAGCCAGAGCAAGGGGAAATCAAAGTCCGGGGCGAAAAAGTAGCGATCACAAGCCCAAACGTTGCTGGCAAACTTGGAATTGGCATGGTCCACCAGCACTTTATGCTCGTTGACTCGTTTACGGTTACAGAAAATATCATTCTCGGCATGGAGCCGACAAAAGGCGGCCGAATGAATAAGAAAAAAGCGAGCAAGGAAATTGCAGCCTTGTCTGCCCAGTATGGCCTTGCCGTGGACCCTGATGCATTGGTCAAAGATATTTCAGTCGGCATGCAGCAACGGATTGAAATTTTAAAAACGCTGTATCGCGGCGCGGACATCCTCATTTTTGACGAACCGACAGCCGTGCTGACGCCCCAAGAAATCAAAGAATTGATGGACATTATGAAAAAGCTGACTGAAGAAGGTAAGTCCATCATTTTAATTACACATAAGCTAAAAGAAATCAAACAAATTTGCGACGTTTGTACCGTCATTCGCCGCGGCCGCGGGATTGGCACCGTCGAAGTGGCAAGCGCGACAACGGCTGAGCTAGCAGAAATGATGGTTGGCCGTGAAGTCAATTTCCGTGTACAAAAAACACCAGCTGTACCAAAAGATACCGTGCTTGAAGTGAAAAATCTTTATGTCAAAGACGGCCGCGGCGTGGAAATGGTCAAACAGCTTGACTTAACAATTCGCGCAGGCGAGATTGTTGGCCTTGCTGGGATTGAAGGGAACGGCCAATCGGAGTTAATCGCAGCGATAGCCGGCCTGCTCCCGGTGGAAAAAGGAGAAATTCGTTTAAACGGAAAAAACGTGGCTGACCTCAGCCCCCGCAAAGTAACGGAAGCGGGCGTTGGCCATATTCCTGAAGACCGCCATAAACTTGGCCTTGTCCTAGACTTCAGCGTCCAAGAAAACATGGTGCTGCAGACGTATTACCAAGCACCATACTCACGAAACGGACTGCTGAACGCAGAAGCCATCAAGGCAAAAGCAAAAGAATTAGTCGCAGACTACGATGTACGGACCCCTTCTGTCGAAACGGCGGCTAGAGCCTTGTCAGGGGGCAATCAACAAAAGGCAATTATCGCCCGTGAAGTAGACCGTTCTCCAGACCTGTTGATTGCGGCACAGCCAACAAGAGGTCTGGATGTCGGTGCGATTGAAACGATCCATGAACGTCTTGTCAAAGAACGTGACAAAGGCAGAGCGGTGTTGCTCATGTCCCTTGAACTTGATGAAATTCTTAGCGTGAGCGACCGTATCGCCGTGATCCACAAAGGCCAGATTGTCGATATCGTGAAAGCCGACCAAACAAATGAAAAGGAGCTCGGCCTGTTGATGGCAGGAGGCAGCCGTGAAAAAGGAGTGGAAGCAAGTGAACGTGAATAAATTGCTGGCCGGAAAAGCTATGCATGTCGCCATTCCCCTTTTTGCGATCCTGCTCGGGCTGCTTGTCGGCGCCATTGTGATGGTCATCACGGGCCATAATCCCATTGAAGCTTATGGGGCGTTAATAGCAGGTATTTTTGGCAGCAGCTATTATTTTGGCGAAATGATCCGGACGATGACGCCGCTTATACTAGGGGGGCTCGCTGTTGCATTTGCTTACCGGACAGGGCTGTTTAACATTGGCGTGGAAGGGCAGCTGATTGTCGGTTGGCTTGCCTCTGTTTACGTTGGAGCCGCTTTTGAAGCGCCGATGGCCATCCACCTCCCACTTTCTATTGCCGCTGCGGCGGTAGCTGGGGCGCTGTGGGCACTTGTTCCCGGCATCTTAAAAGCAAAGCTTCATGTCCATGAAGTCATTGTCAGCATTATGATGAATTATATTGCATTGTATACCGCCAATGCGGTCATCCGCACTTACTTGCTTATACCTGGCGAGCGGACAGAAAGCGTTTATCCTTCTGCCTCTTTGGCATCGCCATTCTTTCAGTCTCTTACAGAATACTCACGGTTGCATTATGGCTTTTTAATCGCAGTGGCCGCGTGTTTGTTTATGTGGTTCTTTTTATGGAAAACGACAGCGGGCTATGAGCTTCGCGCAGTTGGTTTAAATGCAAATGCTTCCACTTATGCAGGAATGAATGTTAGCCGCAACATCATTCTTTCGATGGCCATTTCTGGCGCATTTGCCGGACTGGCAGGAGCGGCAGAAGGCTTAGGAACTTTTGGATACATGAGCATTCTTTCAGGCTTTACAGGCGTTGGTTTTGAAGGCATTGCCGTTGCACTACTAGGTGCGAATACAGCGCTTGGCGTGTTCTTGTCTGCCTTTTTATTCGGAGGCTTGAAAACAGGGGCATTGACAATGAACCAGCAAACTGATGTGCCGACAGAACTGATTAGCATTGTCATTGCACTGATTATTTTCTTTGTCGCTTCAAGCTATGTTGTTCGCCTGATGCTTCTGAAGCGGAAAAAGGGGGATAAGTAACGATGGATGTGCTCGCCCTAATTGTTTCAACGACGATTTATTCTGCTGCCCCTTTAATGCTTGCTGCTCTAGGCGGCTTGTTTAGTGAACGTTCAGGCGTCGTCAACATTGGCCTAGAAGGGTTGATGGTGATGGGGGCATTTTCTGTCATCGTCACAACGCTCACTCTCGAAGCGGCAGGGGTAGGCGCTCTATCTGTTTGGATCGGGTTGCTTGTCGCTGCTGTGGTCGGCGCGCTGTTTTCGTTGTTTCATGCTGTCGCCTCGATCCATTTCCAAGCAGACCAAGTCGTGAGTGGCGTTGCCTTAAACTTTCTTGCAGTTGGCCTTTCGGTCTATATTATCAATTTGCTTTACGGCAGCGGGCAAACCGCTTATATTGAAAACCGGTTTTATCGTTTTAACATTCCAGGTTTAAGTGACATTCCCGTCATCGGACCGTTGTTTTTTTCAAATGTGTATGCAACATCCTTTCTTGCGTTCGGACTTGCCTTTCTTGTTTATTATGTCATTTATTATCGGCCGTTTGGCTTGCGTCTCCGCTCTGTCGGCGAACATCCACAGGCCGCGGATACAATGGGCATACGAGTAGTCAAGATGCGCTATATCGGCGTCATGTTGTCAGGCGTGTTTGCTGGCCTTGGCGGCGCTGTTTTTGCAGCGACGTTTAGCGGTAATTTTTCAGCAACCACGATCACAGGCCAAGGATTTATGGCACTGGCGGCGTTAATCTTTGACAAATGGCACCCTCTTGGCGTAATTGGGGCAACGTTGTTCTTTGGACTTGCCCAAGCACTTGGTGTAGTCGGCCAGCAGCTGCCGTTTCTTTCTGATGTGCCGCCTGTATTTTTGCTGATTGCCCCTTACGTGCTGACGATTTTAGCCCTTGCCGGTTTTGTTGGTCGGGCAGAAGGTCCAAAAGCGTTAGGCAAGCCTTATATAAAAGGATCACGCTAAAAGAATGCACAATCACTCCCGCTGTTAAAAAGCGTTTGTTAGATATGTCTACAGACTGAACAAGGCAAGCCCGTGGTTTGCCTTGTTTTTTTGTCCAACTTTTTTGGGGGGAGATATGTTTTTGGCAAATGGCAAAAACGCGGAATTAAGCCTTTCTTTTTTACGCCTTCCTCGGTTATAATGATGAAAAATGGGAGGTGCGATCACAAAATGACGACAAATGACCGTGATTTTGATCAGTTGTTTTCCCTAGTCACAGAGATGAGAAAAGTGATGATTGACATGAAAAATGACATGGAAACCCGTTTTGACCAAGTGGAGAGTCGCTTTTCGGAAATGGACAAACGCTTTGATAACATGAAAAACGATATGGACAAACGTTTTGATGAAATGAAAGAAGAGCATGTCGTAATGAATCGCCGCATTGGCAACTTAGAGACTGCTCAATTGGAAACAAATGCCCGCCTTTCTAAAGTGGAAGACAGCCAAATGAAAACAGCTGCAGCATTAACTGCTATTGCCGACGCTATTAAAGAGCGGACAAAGTAAGCGGCTTTTACTCCTTTATGCCTCTTGAACGTTTTCCTCTTATCCTTTCACAAGTATTTTTCCTTTTCTGCCTTTCCATTCTTCTTTTCACGCCACCTAATCGTGACCTGCTGGACCCCCTCTTTTTCTCATTTATATGTATAATAGAATAAAGGAGCGTGAACGGGCATGAACCGTTTTCGAAACATTGTGCTTGCCGCTATATCGACAAGTGTGGCAGTCACACTTGTTAGTTGCGGCCAAGACACAGCGAATATACAGGGAGCAGACTCACCGTCTAATTCCAATCAACAGACTCATCTTGATGATGAAGCAACTTGGGCAAAAGGGCATGGCGAATTGCCGTCTAAAATCGGCGATGGTTTAACCGATACGCTTGCTGTAGATGCTACTTTTACCGATTTATTTGACATTAAAGAGGAGGTTTGGCAGCAAACGGAATATGATTTGCCAACGGGCGTTTGGTTTTCACAAGAAGAAAATCGCCCAATAAGAGGATATGGCCTTACTTCAGGAACCCAACAAGCTGGCAGCAAACTTGAAATTATCTTTTTTGGCCATACAATGGACGGAGAACCAGTAGAGCGCGATGTCCGCGTTCAGTTGACGGAACGGGATGGGATTGCGAAAAGCGCGTTAATTGATGAAGACATCATTTATGTAGACAAGGTGAAGTCGAGTGGAACCGAAATCTATGAGAATATGCTGCCTGAAAAAGAGAATGCAGCCTATTTATTGAGCGTTGAAATGTTAAATGCTGCTGGCGAAGTGGAAGATACAAAACTCTCCTATATCTATGTCCCTATTCCTGAAGCGAATGCGACACTCGCATTTACCGAAAGCGTTTATTCAACCGCTGATTCATCGGCAACGCTTGTTTTGCATAACGAAGGCCCTGTCCCATTATCTTTAGGCGTTGATTATACGATTGAAAAACAAGTCGGCCAAGAGTGGCGAACGGTGCCGCTAGAACTGGCTTTTATTGAAATTGGCGTCGAATTGCCAATCGGTGGTGAGCATCGTGACGACATTGAGATTGGGGGACTTAGCCCAGGCAAATACAGGGCGGTAAAAGAAGTATGGGCACACGGGATAGATTCGAGTTTCACGCTTGCGGCAGAGTTTGAGATAAAATAATGCACGGCAAGACATGAGATTCAGGGGTGAACACAATGAAACGGTTTTTTGAATACAATTGGCAAGTTCGGCGTGAGTGGTATGAGTGGTGTGAACAACTTAGCGAAAAAGAGCTTCTTGCTGAGCGGACAGGAGGGGTGGGCAGCATTTTAAGAACGTTGTTCCATATTGTCGATGTGGAATGGAGTTGGATTCGCGACTTGCAAGGGAAGCCCAACCCAGAGGAAGACTTTGATTCCTTTAAAAGTTTGGCGAAAGTGCGCGCGCTTGACCAAGCATACCATGTGGAAGTAAAGGCGTTTGTAGACCGCTGGGATGAGAAAATGGAAGAAAACCGTTATGTTGAAAAGGGGGAAAATGGCAAGGTGTACGATGACACATGGGGCATCGTCATGCGTCATATCATTGCCCACGAAATCCATCATATTGGACAATTGTCTATTTGGGCGAGAGAAATTGGCAAGGAACCAGTTTCAGCAAATGTCATTGGCCGGAAGTTGACCGCAAGTCAAGTTGAGTGAGTCGTAAAAAGGGCATAGGTGTGAAAGTGGATACTTATGTTCGCTTATGCCCATTTAACCGAAGCCTGTTTTCATACATACCTGTCCGTCGTACCGCCTAAGTTGCTTGCCTTGCAGCAATTTGGTATCATTAATCATATTGTCAACAAGTCCGTTTTGGAGGTGTCAAAATGTCAAGAATTTCGAAAGAACAAGTGAAACATGTAGCCCATTTGGCCCGGCTGGCCATTACGGAAGAAGAGGCTGAAACATTCCGCAACCAACTTGAAGACATCATTACCGCTGCAGAACAACTGAATGAAGTCGATACAGAAGGCGTCGTGCCTACGACACATGTGTTGCAAATGCATAATGTCCTACGTGAAGATAAACCGGAAAAAGGCCTTGATGTGAAAGAAGTGCTGAAAAATGCACCAGACCATGAAGATGGCCAAATCCGGGTTCCGTCGGTATTTTAAGATTGAAGCATAGACAGGAGGACAAGCATGTCATTATTTGATCATTCGTTAACAAAACTGCATGAGTTGCTTGCTGCAAAAGAAATCAACGTCTCTGACCTTGTCGATACTTCTTACAAGCGTATTGCTGACGTTGATTCAAAAGTAAAGGCGTTTTTAACCCTTGACGAAGAACGGGCGCGTGGTCTCGCTAAGAAGCTTGACGAAGTAGACGCAAGCGAAAAAGGCGTGTTGTTTGGCATGCCGATTGGCATTAAAGACAATATTGTCACGAAAGGCTTGCGGACAACGTGCTCAAGCAAAATCTTAGAAAACTTCGATCCCATTTATGACGCGACGGTTGTGACGAAACTCCGTGGAGCAGAAACAGTCACGATTGGGAAAATCAACATGGACGAGTTTGCGATGGGCTCTTCGAATGAAAACTCGGCATTCCAAGTGACGACAAACCCGTGGAATACCGATTATGTGCCAGGCGGTTCAAGTGGCGGCTCCGCTGCAGCAGTAGCCGCAGGGGAAGTCCCATTTGCTTTAGGATCTGATACAGGCGGCTCGATTCGCCAACCGGCTGCTTATTGCGGCGTTGTCGGCTTAAAACCTACATATGGGCGCGTGTCCCGTTATGGCCTTGTTGCTTTTGCCTCTTCCCTTGACCAAATTGGGCCGATTACACGCACGGTCGAGGACAACGCCTATTTGCTTGAGGCGATTGCCGGCCACTGCCCGTCTGATTCGACATCCGCTGACTTGCCGGTTCCGCCATACAGAGAGTCGCTTACAGGCGAAATAAAAGGGCTTCGTATTGCCGTACCGTCGGAGTACATTGGCGATGGCGTATCGGAAGAAATGCGCAAAGCCGTGTTCGATGCCCTTAACGTATTGGAAAAAGAAGGCGCTGTTTGGGAAGAAGTTTCCCTGCCATACTCGAAATACGCTCTTGCAGCTTATTATGTCATTGCGTCTTCAGAAGCGTCTGCTAACTTAGCCCGTTTTGATGGCGTTCGTTATGGCTACCGCACTGACAATGCCGACAACTTACTCGATATGTACAAGAATACACGGGCTGAAGGCTTCGGTGATGAAGTGAAACGGCGGATCATGCTCGGGACGTTTGCCCTTAGCTCAGGTTATTATGACGCCTACTATAAAAAAGCCCAGCAAGTCCGCACACTGATTAAAAAAGACTTTGATGATGTCTTTGCCAATTATGACGTGATCATTGGGCCGACTGCGCCAACCCCAGCGTTTAAAATTGGCGCCAAAACCGATGACCCATTAACGATGTACGCCAATGACATTTTAACGATACCAGTCAATCTTGCCGGTGTGCCAGCGCTTTCGCTCCCGTGCGGTTTCAAAGATGGCTTGCCGCTCGGCTTGCAAATCATTGGCAAGCACTTTGACGAGGCAACGGTTTACCGTGTTGCTGATGTCTATGAAAAAGCAACAAACTTCTCTAAAGAGAAACCTTCATTGTAAAGGGGGGACTTGGAAATGAATTTTGAAACGATTATTGGACTTGAAGTGCACGTGGAACTGAAGACAGACTCAAAAATCTTTTCGTCTAGCCCCAACCATTTTGGCGCTGAACCGAATACAAACACGAGTGTCATTGATCTTGGCTATCCTGGTGTATTGCCGGTATTAAACAAACGAGCGGTCGACTTTGCGATGAAAGCAGCGATGGCCCTCAATTGCCAAATTGCGACTGACACGAAATTTGACCGTAAAAATTACTTTTATCCAGACAATCCAAAGGCGTATCAAATTTCGCAATTTGACAAGCCGATCGGCGAACATGGCTGGATTGAAATTGAAGTCGGCGGCAAGAAGAAGCGCATCGGCATTACGCGTCTTCATTTAGAAGAAGACGCCGGCAAGCTGACACATGGCACAGACGGGCATTCACTTGTCGATTATAACCGCCAAGGCACGCCGCTAGTGGAAATTGTCTCTGAGCCAGATATCCGCACGCCTGAAGAGGCCTATGCGTATTTAGAAAAACTTAAAGCGATTATTCAATATACAGGCGTGTCCGACTGTAAAATGGAAGAAGGCTCTTTACGATGCGATGCCAATATTTCATTGCGTCCAATCGGACAAGAAGCATTCGGCACAAAAACAGAGCTGAAAAACTTAAACTCGTTTAACTTTGTCCGCAAAGGGCTAGAGTACGAAGAAAAACGCCAAGAACAAGTGCTTCTTTCAGGCGGTGTGATCGAACAAGAAACGCGCCGTTATGATGAAGCTGGCAATAAAACAATTTTAATGCGTGTCAAAGAAGGCTCGGACGACTATCGCTATTTCCCTGAACCGGATCTTGTGAATCTCTACATAGATGACAATTGGAAAGAGCGCGTCCGGTCGGAAATTCCTGAACTTCCAGATGCCCGCAAAGACCGCTATGTAACCGAACTCGGCTTGCCTGCTTATGATGCCCATGTGCTTACGCTAACAAAAGAAATGTCCGATTTCTTTGAGGAGACGATTCGCGAAGGCGCTGACGCGAAACTGGCTTCCAATTGGCTGATGGGTGAAGTGCTTGCCTACTTGAACGCTGAGCAGAAAGAGCTGCAAGATTCAGCCCTTACGCCAGCAGGGCTTGCCGGCATGATTAAGCTGATTACATCTGGAACGATTTCTTCAAAAATCGCCAAAAAAGTTTTTAAAGAGTTGATCGAAAATGGTGGCGACCCTGAACAAATTGTTAAAGACAAAGGGCTCGTGCAAATTTCCGATGAAGGCGAATTACGTAAAATGGTTGCCGAAGTGCTTGATGCCAATGCACAATCGATTGAAGACTACAAAAATGGAAAAGATCGTGCCCTTGGCTTCCTTGTCGGCCAAATGATGAAAGCGACAAAAGGAAAGGCCAATCCGCAATTGGTTAACAAACTCTTGCTTGAAGAAATGGACAAGCGCTAAGGAACATGCAAGAGAACAGCTGAACAAAAGCCGTTCTCTTGCTTTTTTATGGACTCAGCGTTTACTAGCGCGAGAAACGGGAAAAGATAGAAAGTGTTGCTTGCCGTTATTTTTCACAAAATTGAGTAGATCTTACGCCCATTCGCACTATTGTTTTTAGTACAATAGAAGAATGACATGATTGCAAAAAAGTAAAGTAGGGATTGTTATGAAACGGGCACGATTGATTTATAATCCAAGTTCTGGCCGTGAGCAACTAAGAAAGAACTTAGCCTACATATTAGAACGCCTGGAGAAGGCGGGGTATGAAACGTCAGCACACGCGACGACAGCAGAGGAAGGCTGCGCGACACGGGCTGCCCGCCAAGCAGGAGAACGGGGCTTTGATCTCGTTATTGCTGCTGGAGGAGATGGGACGATTTTTGAAGTCGTTAACGGACTAGCGGGGCTGGAGAAACGCCCAATGCTCGGCATTATCCCAGCAGGGACGACCAATGATTTCGCCCGGGCGCTTGGCATTTCCAGAGATATTGAAAAAGCATGCGACGTTTTGTGTGAAGGCCACTTTGAGCCCATTGACATTGGCCGCATGAACCAGAAGTATTTTACCAATATCGCTGCCGCAGGAACGTTAACTGAGTTAACATATGAAGTTCCGGCAAAGCTAAAGACAATCGTTGGCCAGCTCGCTTATTACATTAAAGGGCTGGAAAAATTGCCGCAAGTCAAGCCGACTTTTGTCCATGTCGAATATGATGGCAAACAGTTTGAAGACGAAATCATGATGTTTTTGATCGCCAATACAAACTCAGTCGGCGGTTTTGAAAAACTATGCCCAGCCGCTTCCATTCAAGATGGGTTGTTTGACTTTATCATTGTCAAGAAGACATCGTTTCCTGAGTTTGTCCATTTGGCATCGCTTGCGCTCCGGGGCGAGCATATTAACCACCCGAAATTAATGTATGTAAAAGCGAACCGCATTAAAGTATCGGTCATGGGAGACGATGAAATGAAGTTGAACCTCGACGGCGAACGAGGCGGCGTCTTGCCGGCCGAATTCGAAAATTTGTATCACCATTTCCAGATGCTTATGCCGAAAGACCGCAAGCGAAACTAGTGAAAACGCAGCTTCTGAAAGAAAAGAAGCTGCGTTTTTGTTCGTGCGTTTAGAAAAAATGGTTTCTTATAGGGGAGGCTCCCTTTGCTTTTCTCGCAAAAAAACAAGGTAACCAGATTTTTAGAGAATTGTTCCCTGTTTTTTCATTGAAAATGATTATCAATATCATTATTATAAATGTAAGGAACGGGAAGGGAGAGACTTTCATGCGCGTATTGATTGTATTTGCCAGCATGTCTGGAAATACGGAAGATATGGCTGAACTAATCAAAGCAGAATTAGCAACAAACGGCGTTGAAGTCGATATGGAGGAAATGGACGGCTATAACGCTTCGGAACTATTGAATTACGAGGGAGTATTGATCGGTAGTTATACATGGGGAGACGGCGACTTGCCCTATGAAGCCGAAGATTTTGCCGAAGAGTTAGCTGAACTCGACTTAACAGGCGTCATTGCCGCTGTTTTCGGTTCAGGAGACCGCGTTTACCCTGCTTTTTGTGAAGCAGTCCATACATTTGAATCGATTTTGCGAAATGGCGGCGCCACCGTCACCGCCGAAGGCCTTGAAATGGAATTCGACCCGAATACAGACGAAGAACGAGCAGCATGTCGTTCATTTGCAAACACATTTCTCACTGCACTCAAGCAACGCCAGACGGTTTAGCGCTTTGTCCCGAGCAAACTTCATGGTACAATGAGGCGAGGAAAAGGAATGTTTGCAAAGGACGTATATTAATGATGAAAAAACAAGCACCCCCTGTACAAAAAAACGAAACGCTCACCGTTACAATAGAAGATTTGACCCATGAAGGGGCAGGCGTAGCGAAAGTAAACGGCTACGCCCTCTTTATCCCTCAGGCACTCCCTGGCGAAACAGTCGATATTAAAGTGGTAAAAACAAAAGCGGGCTACGGCTATGGACGCTTGCTCCAAGTACAAACAAAAAGCGAGCATCGCGTTGAGCCGCCGTGCCCGATCTTCTATAAATGTGGGGGCTGCCAAATCCAACATATGGATTACAGCGCCCAACTTGCTTATAAGCAAAAACAAGTAAAAGATGTCATGGATCGAGTCGCCAAACTTCCCGACGTACCTGTCCGCCCTGTCATCGGCATGGACGATCCATGGAGATACCGCAATAAATCGCAAGTGCCAGTCGCTTTCCAAAAAGGCGATTTCGTTGCTGGCTTTTATGCGAAACGGAGCCACTCCATCGTTGATATGGACCAATGCATCATCCAACATAAAGAAAATGATATGGTCGTGCAGACAGTTAAACAGCTAGCCAAAGAGCTGCGCATCCCCGCCTACCAGGAACAAAACCATCAAGGCGTGTTGCGCCATATTGTCGCCCGTTACGGAAAAACGACTGGGCAAGTCATGGTTGTACTCGTCACAAAAGAAAAGAAGCTTCCTCACAAGGAAGCGTTCATTTCCGGTATTCGAAAGCATGTGCCAGGCGTCGTCTCCATCGTCCAAAACATCAACAACAAACGGACAAATGTCATATTCGGTCAGCAAACAGAAGTGCTCTGGGGCGAGCACTATTTGTATGATGAAATAAACAGGATTCGCTTTGCGATTTCAGCCCGGTCTTTTTACCAAGTGAACCCTGAACAGACGAACCGCCTGTACAGGAAAGCGCTCGAATACGCTGACTTAACAGGAAACGAAACTGTTATCGATGCGTATTGCGGCATTGGCACGATTTCACTGTTTTTAGCCAAAAAAGCGCGCCATGTCTACGGAGTCGAAATTGTCCCCGAAGCAATTAAAGACGCCAAGCGCAACGCCAAACTCAACCAGATCACCAATGCCACATTTGCCGTCGGCGAAGCAGAAGAAGTCATTCCACGCTGGCATGACCAAGGCATCGACGCCGACGTCATTGTCGTCGACCCACCGCGAAAAGGCTGCGACGAAGCGTTGCTGCGGACAATGATTGAAATGAAGCCAAAACGCATTGTATACGTATCCTGCAACCCAGGAACATTGGCCCGTGATTTGCGCATTCTCGAAGATGGCGGCTACAAGACGGAAGAAGTGACGCCTGTTGATATGTTTCCGCAGACGACGCATGTAGAAGCTGTGGCGAGCTTAGTTATAAATTCGTAACTAGAACCGTGTATAATATTTAAGGAGCGGGAGATAAAGTGGAGAGAGGAAAGAGGGAGAAATGAATGAAAAGAATCGTTATTAGCTTCTTCATCATTTTTGTGTTGGCTGCATGTTCCCAAGAAGAAAATATCGATGCTACTGAGGATGCAACACCTAGCACAAGCGACGTAGAAATACCGAGTACGATTTTCACTTCTGAAAAAAACAATGATTTCATTGACGAAGAAGAAATCAAACAAAGCATAAAAATGTATTTAGACAGCAGCGAAGATTTATATCATGCAAGCGATCCATTCGAGGAGATGATCGATGCAGGTGAACAATTAACTAAAAGTGATTTGGATGCATTTAACGAAATTAACAAGCTCATAAAAGAAAACGATGAGAATTTCTCTAATTATATTTTAAATAATACGTTGCCTGAAGGGTATCAAGAAGAGGCTGATAGAATTAGTCAGTACATGACAGCGTCCAATCAATACCTTTATGAGTTAAATGATGCACTCAATAATCTGATTGACGACATTAGTGAAGGAAATTTTTTGGAAATGGACTTTGGATCACTAATCGATCAAAGTGGTGTAGTGAATGGAAAAGAACAGAAAAAAATAGAAGAATTCCTTGATGAGAAAAACATTGATACAAAGGCTTTTGGACGAGAAGAATAAGAAATCAGGATCATTCATTGCATCCGATGAGATTGAAAAAAGCGGCCCTCGATTAAAAAGGGGGCCGCTTCAGCCTGTCGACAAAGTCTCCGTTTTGCTGAGGTAGTCGGCAGGCTTTTTTGGACAATTAAAGAGGAAAAGAAAAGCGATGTACACGGGGATGTCCTAATTGAACAGATGATCATTGGGATAGTGATTTTATCCCATTCTAAAAAGAACCAGCGACAAAGGTTTTGTATTGCAAGAAATTCGAACCAAAATAAAGCAAACGCCGATGCCACTAGACAAAACGCCTTTGAGATTGAGTTCTCAGAGGCGTTTTGTTAGTGCCTGAAGCAAGTGTTACCAAGTGGTAATTTGTTTTTTGCCTACTTACAACGAATACCCCGTCGATTGGAAGAAGAACTGCGCCTGTTCGTAGTTATAGGTAATTCTTGAAAAGTCGAACGGCTGGCCGTTATTCAAATAGAATATCGTTTCGACGAAAAGTTTCGGATCGCCTTTTTGGAGTCCAAGAAACTGTGCTTCGCTTTCATTCAGTTTCTGGATGTGCATATACAAATCGGAAAAGCCGATTTTCGCTCCCAGGGCGTTGCTGATGTAATCGAAGATAGAACCGGTGGCGATTTCGTTATTCAGATAGGTGACGATCTCCTTATTATAATAGGATTCTTCGAGACATAATGTTTGTCCGTTGATATAACGAATTCGTTTAACGTAGTAGACATCGTCCTCTGGGTTAATCTTAAGGTTGGAAGCAACTTCGGCTAAAGGTTTACGGATTTCGAGATCCAATACTTTAGAAGTAATATCAAATTCGCGTAGTTCATCACTGAAGCCATGGTTAGAAAAGCTTATATAGCCTTTTCGGTTGCGGCGGCGCACGAAGATACCACTGCCACGGACTTGGTAAACGAGTCCTTTTCGTTCGAGCAGGCTGAGTGCCTTGATAACGGTGCTTTTGCTCGCTTTATATTGGGACATCAGGGTTTCCAGCACCGGTAGCTTCGTGCCTTGCGGAAGGTCATTATTCTCGATGTCTTGCTGTATATCGTAAGCAATTTGCTGATATTTAAGCATAGAAACATTCCTTATATATTCAGATAGTGTGATTTTAGCACAGCCGCTCAATTACGGAAACCCCCACTATTTTAGTATACACTGTTAATTTTATTAGTTTAGCATTGATAAATTGTACCGTTATAATTATAATGTGAGTGTATAATTAGTGGGGAAGAGGTGTTTCAAATGGCTAATAAAACAAGGGATTATCCAAAACTTGCTGCAGATATATTGAAGGCTGTCGGTGGTGAAGAAAATATTGTAAACGCTGCCCGTTGTGCGACGCGTCTGCGCTTAGTGCTGAAACGGTCAAAGCCGTCAGCAAAAGAAGAGGTCAACAGTTTGCCGGGAGTTATTACAGTAGTAGAGAATGGCGGTCAATTCCAAGTCGTAATCGGCCAGCATGTCGGCGAAGTTTATGAAGAATTCGCCAAGCTAGTGAATGTGGATACGGCCGAAGTGGATAATCAAAATAAAGGCTCCATTCTAAATCGTATCATTGCCACCATGTCTGCGGTATTTGCGCCATTTATCTATGTCCTAGCAGCAGCTGGTATTTTGCAAGGTGCACTAATTTTAATTAACTTGATGTCCAAGGACTTCGAAGCAACAAGTACGTACCAAGTATTGAGCTTCATTTCATGGGCACCGTTTACGTTCCTGCCGATCTTCATAGCGATAACAGCATCCAAGCATTTCAAGACTAATACGTATATTGCAGTTGCGGCCTGTGCTGCGCTTGTCAGTCCTGATTGGGCAACGATGGCTGCCAGCATCGCTGATGGGAACAGCATGAATTTTCTTGGGCTGCCATTATCAGAGACTACTTACACATCATCTGTCTTGCCGCCATTATTCCTAGTTTGGATACTTTCTTACTTGGAACGTTTCTTGAACAAGCATATGAACGAAGTAATCCGTCCGTTGTTCGTGCCGCTGATTTCCATTTTGGTCATGGTTCCGCTAACACTTGTAGCAATTGGCCCATTGACATCCCTTGGAGCAAATGGAATTGCGAATGGATATAACTTTTTGGCTGAATACGCTCCATGGCTTGCAGGTGCAATCATTGGCTCCCTGTGGCAGGTTATCGTTATCTTCGGTGTCCACTGGGGTATTACACCAATGGTTTTGGCAAACTTCGACCAATTTGGCCGTGATTCTTTCCAGGCTTATCAAACGATTGCCGTTATTGCTCAGGTTGGAGCGGTAATGGGGGTCATCCTGAAAGCAAAAAGTAAAGAAGTGAAGAAAATCGGTGTTTCTGCAGGTGTTACTGGCATATTCGGCATAACAGAGCCAGCAATCTATGGTGTGACACTTCGATTCAAGAAACCATTCATCATTGGATGTATTTCTGGTGCAGTGGGTGCTATTGTTGCAAGCTTTTTCAATCCATATTATTTCGCTTATGCAGGACTTCCAGGACCATTAACCATTGTTAATGGCATTAATGCAGATTACCCGACAAGTTTCTTGGGAATTGTTATCGGCACTGTTATCGCTATTATCCTGCCGATTGTCCTGATTCAACTCTTTGGCTTTGGGGAAGACGCTGCTACACAAGCAGACAGCAGTGTAGCAGTGGATCAGAAAGATGCCAAGGCAGAAGCGTCTGCAGCTGCAAACAATGAAGAAGTGGTCCATGCCCCTTTAACCGGGAAGCTTCTCGCTTTGGAGATAGTGCCAGATGAAGTGTTCAGTTCAGGGGCTATGGGCAAAGGATTGGCGATTGAACCGTCTAATAATAAGGTGTACGCACCATTTGATGGAACGATCGTGATGGTTGCGCCAACGAAGCATGCCATCGGCTTGCGCTCGAATTCCGGTGCCGAGGTATTGATACACGTTGGACTGGATACGGTGCAAATGGATGGCTCACCATTCTCCTTGCATATAAAAGAAGGAGACAAAGTAAAACAAGGGGATGTATTGAGTGAGTTTGACATGGGAGCGATAAAAGCAGCAGGTCTACAGACAATCACGCCTGTTATTGTGACCAACGTAGCTAACTACACTGAAATCATCATTAATGAAACAGAGACAGCGACACAAGGCGATGACTTGCTTACTGTTGTGAAATAGGAGGAGATAGAGATGAATTCATTACCGAAGGACTTTTTATGGGGTGGCGCACTCGCTGCTCACCAATTTGAGGGCGGCTGGAATCAGGACGGCAAAGGCCCGAGTGTCGTTGATGTCTTGACAGCAGGTGCGCATGGCGTACCGCGAGAAATTACCGAAACGATCGAAGAAGACAAATTTTATCCAAACCATGACGCGATCGATTTCTATAATCGATATAAAGAAGATGTTGCTTTGTTCGCAGAAATGGGTCTCAAATGCTTGCGGACTTCCATCGCCTGGACACGTATTTTTCCAAAAGGTGATGAAGCGGAACCGAACGAAGCAGGGCTGAAATTCTATGACGATCTATTCGATGAGCTGCTAAGCCATGGCATCCAACCAGTGATCACACTATCTCATTTCGAAATGCCGTTGCATTTGGCAAGGAAATACGGCGGATTCCGCAACCGGGAAGTTGTTCATCACTTTGTTCGGTTTGCTGAAGTATGTTTCAACCGCTATAAAGACAAAGTGAAATACTGGATGACATTCAATGAAATTAACAACAAGATGGACACCGCTAACCCATTATTCCTTTGGACCAATTCAGGGGTGACAGTCAAAGAGGGGGAAAATGCCCGAGAAGTAATGTACCAGGCTGGTCACCATGAGCTACTTGCCAGTGCGCTCGCTGTTGCAAAAGGGAAGGAAATCAATTCGGAATTCCAAATTGGTGCAATGGTATCCCATGTGCCGATTTATCCGTATTCCTCCAATCCAGCCGATGTAATGCTTGCTGAAGAGTTGATGCGGGAACGCTACTTCTTCCCAGATGTGCATGTACGCGGGTACTATCCTAGCTATGTACTGAAGGAATTTGAACGAGAAGGCTACAAGATCGTATTTGAAGACGGCGATGACGAGATACTCCGGAATGGCACGGTAGATTATCTCGGATTCAGCTATTATATGAGTACAACTGTCAAAAGTGATAAAGAAGTAGAACAGACTGCCAACATTACGAATGGCGGCTTGGCCCAGAGTGTCGAGAACCCATATATCAAAGCCAGTGACTGGGGCTGGTCTATCGACCCAATTGGATTGCGCTATACATTGAACCGTTTTTACGACCGCTATCAGATTCCACTGTTTATCGTCGAGAACGGCTTCGGTGCAGTAGATACTGTGGAAGAGGACGGATCCATTCATGATCCTCAGCGTATCGATTACCTACGTTCCCACATCGAAGAGCTGAAAAAAGCGGTGACTTACGATGGGGTCGATTTGCTTGGTTACACACCATGGGGAATCATCGATATTGTTTCCTTCACTACTGGTGAAATGAAGAAACGCTATGGCATGATTCATGTCGATCGTGATAATGAAGGAAATGGATCGATGAAACGGTCGAAGAAAGATTCGTTTGAGTGGTATAAAAATGTGATTGCTTCGAATGGAGAAAAGTTGTAAATAAGTAGATCTAGGAATAAGGGATGATCTACACCCTTTCTTAATAGACAGTCAAAAATTTAAGCAGCTAGTGATGAAGTGATGACCTTGGTATTGTTCCAGGGTCATTCTTTTTAATCCCATTGGTAACGACCAGAGTTTTAATAGTCAATAGAGCCCTCGACTTTACCTCTTAATTCAAGGAGCATCTTATAAGCACTGGCTTTTACATGATCTTTAAAGTATCCAAAAAAGATTCCATTGATAAAATGTATAAACAGTTGCCTATGCATGACATTGATTGTGCCAACCAGATCTCTTACCTTTACTTGTGTATAATGAAAACCTTGATTCGAGTATATGAGGGCACCGGGATGGACGTCACCATCCAAAGTATCTCTTAATAACTTTAAGGAAATCGTAAAACGTAAGAGTGAAAAGGATTCCCCTCAAGTGATTCGTTTGACCAGCAAACAAGAGGGCAAAAACGCTTGAATGACTTTGGGGCAAAGTAGAAAAAGTTTATCTAAATGCAATTAAATCAAGTATTTGAATGAAGTAACAAAAACAATTAAATTTGCACAATATACGATAAATTTAAAGAAAAACGAACTTGATGAGTGTTAAATAAAGTGAGATAATTATTACAGTCACTAGATTTTACCATCCTTTGCATGTTATTTACCAAATTCACAACAGAATACGTTTACCGATTTAATTTAATAGACTGTAGGAATTTCCTTTCAAATAATATGGTAATCAGGATGGCCAGGATTGACTAATGTTGATCACCTGTACAGCTGAATTTTGATCGCTAAAGCAAGAGGCTCTTTCATGATCGACAAAACTAGGATCTCATTTTCAAGATATGGTCTTTTATTTACTTTTGATGCATATAACAAAACCTCTTTTTTTTCAAGTATTGTTCTTAGTCTGGACAAAAACCATTATTAGTCAACTGCTACCCATCGGCATATATCTAAGGGGATAATAACTTGTACATTTAACGCAGTTCCAAGCATATAACTGAAAGGCATGTTAGTTTGCCTTGGAAAATCCTTGTTCAAAGACGGATTAATCGTTGGTAGCAAACTGAACGCTAATGGTTTATCATTGTAATCGATCGATTATTAATTTTAAAAATAAGGGGTGAACTATAATTCCTACTATCAAGGATATAGCTAAATTGGCTGGAGTATCAATAACTACAGTATCTAGAGTATTGAATAACCATCCCTATGTAAGTGAAGAAAAAAGAATTAAGGTTAAAAGAATTATTGAGGAATTGAACTATCAACAAAATTTTAATGCTATTCATCTAGTTAAAGGGGAAACGCTTACATTGGGTGTCATAATCCCATATATAAACCATCCATATTTTCAATCTCTGGTTGGAGGGGTGATGGAAAAAGCGTTTGAAAACAATTATGCTGTGCTTTGCTGTGCTACAAACTATAATAAAAAAATAGAATTAAATTACTTGCTTATGTTAAAAAGAAAACAACTGGATGGTTTAATCATATGGTCGCATGCTAATGATTGGGAAACAATACTTTCTTTCACTGAATATGGTCCAATCATAGGTTGCGAATTTGTTGAAGAGGCACCCTGTGTTTATATAGATCATTATGATGCTTTCAAATCAGTTTTAAAATACTTAATAGGCAAAGGGCATCGAAATATCGGGTATTGTACAGGAAGAAAAAATAGTCTAAGCAGTAAAATGCGTTTTTCAGCATTTGAAGATTGTCTTAGCAAAGTTAATCAGAAAGTATCAACTTCTTGGGTATTTACCGACTGCTTTACACTTAATGATGGAAAGAAAGTTATTGATAAGCTATACAATGAAGAAAATATGCCCACTGCAATCTTGGCAAACGGAGATGAAGTAGCTGCTGGAATGATTATTCAGGCAAAAGCTCACGTTATAAAAATCCCTGAGGAATTATCAATCATAGGATTGGATAATGCCCCTATTTCCGAGGCCCTTGGATTGACAACTTTAGACCTGAATATAAAAAGCATTGGAGAACAAGCATTTCAACTTTTCTTTGATGGTGTGAATAAAAAAATTAAACAACCATTCCATCTTGTCAAACGCACTACAGTATCCTTTCCTAAAAAAAAATAAAAAAATCGCTTGATATGAAAAGGTTTTCATGGATTAGACTTTTGTCAAATGAAATTAAGGAAACATCCATTTTCATATTAAGGAGATGAAGGGAATGAAGGGAATAAAAAAATGGGAATCAATATTGCTTCCTGGAGAGCACATTATTGATAAGGTAAGGGGAAGCTTCGAGGTACAGGGAGAAATGGGGATTGAATATAAATTTGGAGAAATCTTTGCAACTAATGAACGCCTAATTTGGTATACTAGATACCCTTTTGGTTGGGAAAATACTGAGATTTATAATTACAATGATATTGTAAATGTACAACATTTATCGTTTACATTTAACAGCGATATCGTAATTACTGCAAAATGGATAAATTATGGGGATATTGAACGTTTTCTGAAGGAAATTTGTGGTTTAATTTAATAAACGAAAGGCAATAGATATACCTCAAATACCAGTAATTATATAGTTGGTATATGATGACGGGAGCGTTAAGAGTTTTGTGTAAATGAAAACCCTGATCTATGCTTCAAAAAGAGGGCTTGACAGCTCTTAAACAAAAAGAAAATATATATGTATTGCAACATTCGGAACTTCAAAAAAATTATATTACGAAAAATGGATTTGACCAGAGAAATATTTTTAGGATTATCCCTCCTGTCTCTTTACCGAACGTAAAAGACATAATTTTACGTGATGAAATTTTGCAATTTATTGCAACGAAGAAAGATGAAATGCTTTTAATATCGACTGCCGCGAGGGTCGATTACTTCAAAAATTTCGATTTTTTAATTAAAGTATCTGTGAAAATCCTGGAAGATGGTGTGCCTCTTAAAGTTTTAATAGCCGGTGATCCAAAAGAGAAAGAGGAAAACAGAATAGCCTTAACAAATTTAATACCTGATCATTTAAAAGAGTATTTTCTTGTTATCGAAACCCTGCCTCAAAATGAATTGTATAGTTTGTTTAAATTATGTCGCAATAAAGCGACCTTTGTGTGTTCTTCCAGGTATGAAACTTTAGGAATAACTCCTTTAGAGGCTGCTTTGATTGGTGTTTATACTATTATCCCTAATTCCAAGTTAGTTGAAGCATCGCAGTATTTTTCAGAAGAAGATAAATTCTACTATGTATCAGACCAATTAGAAAATATCTTAAAAAGAATTTATGATGAAAAGAGATACATTAGTAATCATCAAAGTCTTAATATTAGTGAACTTATTTCGTATAAGTATTTTGAAAAAACGCTTCTAAAATCACTTCAGAAGATTGAGCAAAAGCTTCCGTTGAAACTCCTTATTTAGAGACTATCTGAGTGTAAACTCACTTTTTCATGGAGATGAGGCGCCCCATGATTTTGAAGGAATGCGGTTGTCGCCAGTTTCTTCGTATAGAACTGGGAAACGGCAGTACTAATTGGATTCTGAATGGTGGAGTATTTTAGTGGGCAGCTTCCGAATTGAAATAGGGAGCACGAGTCTATGACTCTATGCCCCTAACGCGTTTCTTTTATCCTTTATTGGCGTAACGGTACTGAAGTATATGGCTGTTACGCTAATAAGAACGATGGCCACTCCTGCGACGATTAAGGATGTATCTAATAATAAAATAAACCCTAATCCAACGACAGAAGTGATCGTCGATAGGATCGTCCATGTTGAAAATGTTTCTTTCATGCTTAACCCAAAGTATTCTTTGATCATCCAAAATCCGGCATCATTCACATGGGAGCAAATCGAGCTGCCTGCTCCAGTTGCAAGAGTGACCAAGGCTAAATTGACATCGTATTGGGCTAGCATTGGCACAACTAATCCAGCAGTCGATATAGCCGCAACGGTGGCTGAACCTAAAGATATACGCAAGATGGCAGCTACGAGCCAAGCAAATAAAAGAGGGGACATAGACGTTTCTTTAAATAGTTCGGCTACATAATCTCCGACACCGCCATCAATGAGCACTTGTTTAAAGGCGCCTCCGCCTCCAATAATTAATAGCATCATCCCAATCGCTGCAATCGATGATGCACACGAATCCATCACTTGTTTGATTGGAATCTTTCTTGCTATCCCCATTGTATAAAAGGCAAGCAATAAAGATAGTAACATGGCAGACGAAGGGTTTCCGATAAGGCGAATGATCGCTATGATTGGATGATCGTCAAACCCTACTGAGTTCTGGACTAGATCGACTATTGTAGAAATAGCCATTAATAAAACAGGGAACATCGCAGTTAAGACACTAATACCAAAGCCAGGCGTCTGTTCGAGTTTGAATGTTTTTTGTTCTCCTAAAGAGTCTATATTCCCTGTTTTGTTAAATGCATCCGGTACAATTTTTTTGGCAACCTTAGTAAAGAGAGGGCCTGCTATAATGACAGTGGGTATGGCAATCATAATCCCGTAGAGTAAAACGACTCCCAGATCAGCCCCATATTCGCCGGCTATTACGGTTGGTCCTGGGTGCGGCGGTAAAAAACTATGAGTTGCTAATAAAGCGGCGGCCATGGGAATGCCTAAGTATAAAATAGAAATTCTTAGTTCTTTTGCAATCGAAAATACAATCGGAATTAATAATACTAAGCCGACCTCAAAAAATAGGGCAATGCCTACAATGAACGAAGCAACGACAACAGCCCACTGAATTCTCTTTTCTCCGAACTTGTTAATTAACGTCATGGCGATACGCTGGGCTCCCCCTGCGTCTGCAATTAACCTGCCAAGCATAGCACCGAGTCCAAATATTAACGCGATATGGCCAAGTGTACCTCCTAATCCACCTTCAATGGAGGACACCACATTTTCGAGAGGCATTCCTAATGCCAACGCTACGATAAAAGCGACAATAATTAATGAAACAAATGTATTTAACTTGAACCCAGTAATCAAAATGAGTAACAAGACAATTCCAACTGCTACGATAAATAATGGCATCCTAAACCTCCAAAAATGAATAAGTATTCGTGTGATCTCAACATACTTGGATTGTTTACTATCTGAATGCGCCGTTCATTGAAGAACGCTATACACAGAAAACGCTTTCAATAAATCCCCCATTTATAAAACAATGGGGGAAAATCTTACACACAATTTAACATGTGTGCCATTTAGACGTTTATTTGTTCTTCCTCTAACGCTTTTACGCCGGCTTTTAGAACTTCAATGATTCGATCTGTATCGTAAATATTTCCGCGCCAAGTTCCTCCACTGACGGATTGAAGCGCAGCCCATAAGCGAGTGTCGTCTGGCAGATCTGGATTCGGTTGAAGGTCTGGATGAAGGGCACGTTCTTTCAGTACTTTACTTGCATCGGCCAAAGAAAGCCGTTCATTTTCCGTTCCAATGAAATTGACAGAACCCACTAACTGATTGCGGTCAACCATGATTTCAATCATATCTCCATCGCGTAGTTTTCCAATTGGTCCGCCTGCCAATGCCTCAGGTCCGATATGTCCAATGCATGCGCCAGTAGAAACACCTGAAAAACGGGCATCTGTAATCAAGGAGACATGTTTTCCATAGGACAAATGTTTTAATGCCGATGTTAGTTGGTAGGTTTCCTCCATCCCAGTTCCTGAAGGACCGCCGCCCATCACAACCATGATGTCTCCTGCTTCAATGCTTCCATGTTTAATTGCCTTTATAGCAGCCTTTTCTGAAGTAAAAACTTTCGCTTTCCCAGTATGTCTATAGATTCCGTCTTCTCCTACCACTGAAGGATCAATAGAAGTCGATTTAATGACAGAGCCTTCAGGAGCAATATTTCCTTTCGGGAATGTAACAGTAGAAGTCAGGCCTCTTTCTCTCGCTTTGATTGGATCCATGATAATATCGTCAGGATCAATCCCATCTGTATCGAGCAACTGTTTTTTCATCAGAGCACGTCTTGCGGAGTTTTCCCACCAATCAAGGTTTGCACCAAGAGTTTCTCCTGTTACCGTTCGTACATCTTCATGCAGTACGCCTAATTTTCTTAAATGAAGCATAACCTCAGGAACACCCCCTGCTAGGAATACCTTAACGGTTGTGTGACCAACAGGACCATTTGGGAGGACATCAACGAGGCGAGGGATTTTTTTATTGATTCTTGTCCAGTCCTCCACAGTTGGTATCTTGCAATTAGCGGCGTGGGCAATGGCTGGGATATGAAGGAGTAAATTGGTTGACCCGCCAAAAGCCGCGTGAACCACCATCGCATTTTCGATCGCTTTATCCGTCAGAATATCTTTAGTTGATAGCCCTTTTTTCTCCATCTCTAATGCCGCACGCGCTGATTGTCTCGCCATTTCCATCCAGATCGGCTGACCAGATGGCGCCAGTGCCGAGTGAGGCAACGCGATACCCATGGCTTCGGCAACGACTTGAGAGGTGCCAGCTGTTCCAAGGAATTGGCATCCTCCTCCCGGTGTCGCACAAGCACGGCACCCGAGATCGGCAGCTTCTTGTAACGTTATTTCGTTATTTGCGTATCTTGCTCCAATCGTTTGAATTTTTCCTGCGTCTTCACCGTTTGTAGGCGGAAGCGTGACACCTCCTGGGACAATAATAGTTGGTAAGTCATGCATGGACGCTAAAGCGACCATCATTGCCGGAAGGCCTTTATCGCATGTCGCTACGCCAATAACGGCACGGCGCGTTGGCAACGAGCGAATTAACCTTCGATAAACAATTGCTGCGTCGTTTCGAAACGGCAGGGAATCAAACATGCCAGTCGTTCCTTGGGAACGGCCATCACATGGGTCACTAACGAATCCGGCAAAAGGAACGCCTCCTTGTCTGCGAATCTCTTCCGCCGCTTCCTTCATTAGCAGGCCTATTTCCCAGTGGCCAGTGTGATAGCCTAAGGCAATCGGAGCGCCATTTTCATGCCTGATTCCACCTTGGGTGCCTAGGATTAGAATTTGTTTTCCAAGGAGACGGGAAGGCGCCCATCCCATGCCAACGTTTTGAGATAGTCCAAAAAGGTCGCCACTTGGTGAATGTAACAACATCTCGGATGTAAGGGGGAGTGAGCCATCTGCTCCTTTTGCATGAGTCTGAATGTTGTAAAGAGAGACATCCTCATCGCCAAATATTAAATGCAAGGACATATGTTTTCCTCCATGATTGAGATTATTCCTTTCAACGAAATGAAAGCTAAACATTTTTATTGCTCGTTCATTAAGCCAAACTTCCCTTGTAAACGTCTTATCATTGCTTCGAGAATCACCTATAAGCTGAATTTCAATAAAGCGCTTTCAACTTAATTGGAAATTCACCCCCTTAAAGTTTTGCTCAACTAGGTGTTTTTTGCTTGTTCATGCTGGTTAGATGGCTCCATTCATCTCATGCAGCTAGTAACGCTGTTATTTTGGTTTTATATAAAAAACCTAGTTTTTTTTATTAAACTATTTTGATGATATCATACAATTTATGAGTTGGAAATATGTTTTTTTTTTATTAAAAAAACGTGAACGTAAAGATGAATGGCTATATGAACAGTGCCGCCTATCTCATTGAACCGACTTGAATGGACAATTGAATGTAAATAAAAATACGATATTGACTACTTGAAATGATCATGTTAGGTTTTAATAAGAAAACTGAGTTTATTATATTAAACAAAATAGAAGGGTTTGTCGCTATGGAGAAAAAATATTGGGTTCCCGCGATTGGGAGGGCAGATAACATTTTAAATCTTATTGCCTATCGGCCCAATCAATATCGGTTAATTGATCTCTCCAATGAATTAAAAATTAATAAAAGCTCGCTTTATTCATTACTAAATACACTCGAAACGCTCGGTTGGGTGAAGAAAGGGAAGGATGATACGTATTCCCTTGGAATGAGATTTGGTGTTTTTAGTGCTTTATACTCGAGTCAATTTGATTTAATTGGCACGTTTTCGGAGGAGGCTGCGACCACTGTCAATAATTTAGATGAAACGGTTCAGCTTTCGATTTTGGATGGTGTCGATATTTTATATTTGGCAAAGAAAGAGGGGAGTTCCCCAGTAAGGGTCGCCACTGATCCAGGAATGAAATTTCCTGCTCATGCAACCGCGATGGGAAAAGTTCTCCTTTCCAAATATACGTTTAACCAAATGAAGGACTTGTATGAGGGAAGAAGGCTTGAGGCTAAAACGCCATACACCATCAAAACATTAGAGGAGCTATGGGCACAAATCGCCCTACTAGATGAACAGGGCTATATCAAGGAATATCAAGAAGCCGTAGAAAATTTCTTCTGTATTGCTGCCCCAGTAAAGAATCAAGAGGATGAAGTCATTGCAGCTGTTAGTGTAACCATGCTAACAACAAGTTGGGAAAAGAAACAAAAAGAAGCAGAACAGGAGATTGTAGACTTGGCCAAGAGAATTTCTCTTCATGCAGGGTTTTTAAAGCCGGTGGAACCTCAATAGAAAGAGTTTGTGAGCAATCCAAGAAGAATGGTTTTGGTTCAAGACCATTTTCTTGGATTGAAAGAAAACAGCTTTAAGAAGGATTAGCGATTTTTAACTATGCAAGTGGATGGAATGTCATTCTGCCAACGTAAAGAGATTTTAATAGTTTATCATAAAGCTGATGAGAAACGTTGGAGATAGCGACTAAAAAAATGAATGCGTTATCATGCTGTGATTTGAAAATCGGCTAAACAATCAAAAAGGAGACTAACTCTATATGAAATTCATTCGATTTAAAGATCAAGAGCATATTGTCCATTCTGCGATTGGACAGACATTTTCTGAAATGTATGTCGTCCCTTTCGATAACTATGTGAATTTTTATTATTATCTTAAAGAAAACGCGAAAACCGCAGAAATGTATATCAAAGAGAACAGCCTGGCTCCGGTATCAATTGAAGAAACGGCCTTGGAGATCCCAATAGAGGCAGATGAGGTATGGGCTTCAGGAGTAACATACATGAAAAGCAGAGAGGCCCGAAATTACGAAGCTACGAATGGAAAGCTCGATGTATTAACGTTTTACGATAAAGTGTACAACGCTGAGCGCCCTGAAATCTTTTTGAAATCGACTGCACGTCGCACCCAAGGTCCAAATAAAGAGTTATTGATCCGAAGTGATTCAAACTGGCAAATTCCTGAACCTGAACTGGGCTTGGTTATTGGCGAAGGGGAAGAGATCATTGGTTATACATTAGGGAATGATATGAGTTGCAGAGATATTGAGGGGGAAAATCCTTTATATTTACCACAGGCGAAAGTGTGGAAAAAATCTTGTTCCATTGGTCCAGCCATTCTTATGCCAACTGGTATTGAAAATCCATATGAGCTTTCGATTATGTGTACGATTAGCAGGGAGAAAGAGGTTGTTTTCCAGGGGTCTGCAAGTGTGAGTCAATTAAAAAGAAAACTAGAGGAATTAGTAGAGTTTCTAATACGCGACAATGACATCGTACCTGGAACGGTCTTATTGACGGGCACGTGTATTGTTCCCGATAACGATTTCACATTAGCGGTAGGTGATGTGATGGAGATTAGCTCTACACACATCGGAACATTAAAGAATCATGTCGGTTCCTTTCAAAAATAAAGCAGTCTGAGGTGATTACGTTGTTGCAAGGCATCATTCCTCCGCTTGTTACGTTTTTTGATGAAAATGGCTCAGTAGATAAAGAAAAGAATTTCCGACTAATCGATATTCTGATTGAAAAAGAGGTAGATGGATTTCTCTTATTAGGGAGTAGCGGTGAGTTCACTTCAATGACGCACCAACAAAAGATCGATTATATCCATCATGTCATCCCATATATCAACAAGCGGGTTAAGTGTATGGTAAATGTCGGAAGCAATGTTGTTGAAGAGGCGGTAGATTTAGCGATAAAAGCTGAAAAAGCAGGAGCGGATGCAGTTTTAATTGTTAATCCCTTTTATTGGCCATTAAGTGAAGCACAACTGATCGATTATTTCAGCGAAATTATTCAATCCATTAAAATGGATGCCTATCTCTATAATGTGCCGATGCTTTCATCACAAGAGATTCCAGTAAACATCATTCCTCCGTTACTAGAAAGACATGACAATTTAAAAGGAATAAAAGAAACGGTTAGTGATATAGGCAGATACAGAAAATTAATTGAAAACGTTAGACCTAAAAACACTGAATTTGTCATTTTAACAGGTTTTGATGATCATTTATTACCTGGTATGATGATCGGCACCAATGGAAGTATTAATAGTACAGCTGTCGTATTCCCGGAAATCTCCGTCAAGCTAAAGAAAGCGATGGAACATCAACATTTCGAAGCAGTAAATCATTACCAAAATCTCATAGCTGAAGCTATGCAACTATATGATATAAATCACTCATTCTTTTCAACGATGAAAGAGGCGGTTTCCTATAGATGGTTTAACGGTGAACACGTCTATCATAAGAAACCTTTTCATTTAATTAACGCCAATACAAGGTCAGAAGTAGAAAGAATCGTCCATAACATCAATCGTAAATTGAAAGAAGACTGATTGATTGGGATTCGAGTAAGTTAAATGACATCAGACAGGGGTGCATATAAGTGGCCAAATTTACACAAACAGTAGAAGTATTTCAAAATTATTTGAATGGCGAATGGAAAGACAGTACGAGCGGACAAGTAATGGACAGTGTGAATCCAGCAAACCAAAATGAAACGATTGGCCGAATTCAGTCGTCTACAACTGAAGAAGTGGAAGAAGCGATTCAATCGGCCACTGAAGCGAAAGTCGGCTGGCGTAAAATCGGGCCATATCAACGGGGCCAACTATTAGCTAGTGTCGCTAATGAGTTAGAAAAAAACGTTGATGACATTGCCGAAACGTTAACAAAAGAAATGGGAAAAACGTTACCTGAAGCAATTGGTGAAACTCAACGTGGTATTGCGATATTACGGTATTATGCAGCGGAAGGGATGAGAAAAGAGGGGGAAGTGATTCCAGCTTCTGATAAAGAGGCGCTAATGTTTACGAAGCGGACACCCCTGGGCGTAGTTGGCATCATTACCCCTTGGAACTTTCCGGTGGCAATCCCTATATGGAAAATTGCCCCGGCATTGGTTTACGGAAATACAGTGGTCTTTAAGCCAGCTTCTGAAAGTGCGGTCACAGCCGCTAAAGTTGTCAGATGTTTTGAACATGCCGGTCTTCCTAAAGGTGTATTGAACTTTATTACCGGAAAAGGCTCCATTGTTGGCGATGCCCTTATAAATAGCAAGAAATTAAACGGGATTACGTTTACTGGATCTGAGTCCACTGGTAAGCTAGTCGCAAAAGCAGCGAGTGCTAATGGCGTAAAATACCAACTAGAAATGGGTGGGAAAAATCCGGTCATTGTTCTAGATGACGCTGATCTCCAAAGCGCTGTGCAAGGAATTTTAAGCGGTGCCTTCAAATCAACAGGGCAAAAATGTACGGCAACGAGTCGTGTCATTGTACAAGAAGGGATTTACGAAGAGCTGAAAAACCTCCTTTTAGAGGAAACGAAAAAGATCACGATCGGCGATGGAATGAATTCAACCATTTGGATGGGGCCGTGCGCCAGTGAAAGCCAATTAAATACCGTTTTAGAGTACATTCAAATCGGACAAGAAGAAGGCGCCACACTTCTATTTGGTGGGCAACGTTTAACTGAAAAGGAATACGCTAATGGCTTCTACGTCGAGCCAGCGATATTTGAAGATGTGACTTCTACAATGCGTATTGCCCAGGAAGAAATATTTGGACCAGTCATTGCTCTCATTAAAGTAAAAAGTGTCGAAGAAGCAATTGATATCGCAAATGACACCGAATTCGGGTTAAGTGCTTCCTTGTACACATCCAATATTGGCTCAGCCCTGTCTTTCATTGATGATATCGAAGCTGGATTAGTCCGTGTTAACGCAGAAAGTGCCGGTGTCGAATTACAGGCGCCATTTGGCGGGATGAAAGCTTCAAGTACGGGAACACGTGAACAAGGGGAAGCTGCCAAAGAATTTTATACGGCGATTAAAACCGTTTTGATTAGAAATTGAGTGAACCTCTGTCCAAATAGGCAGTCAAAATGATCAACATGTAAACGGCTTGAGCTCTGAATTCCAGAGCTTAAGCCGTTTCATCTTTTTCACAACAGATATAGTTTGACAATGAACTCTTACGCAAAGTTGAGGAAGCTGTGTACGTTGATACAAGTCCTTGGGTGCCTTCATAATAAAACGTGCTACGTGGGATTTTCAAAATCGCGCCCATGGCAGTCACTGGATAGATTCTGCGAGATGGATCACGTCCATTTTCGTCCTATGATCAGCGCTGCTAGTCTCACCTATCATTCTCCATAGCGAGCTTCAAAAGCAGATGGACGAGTGATTTCTGCTCTAGTCAGATGAAAGGACATTTAAAAATAATCATAATCAGAAGAGGCGTGATCAAATGTGGGGGAAGCGATGATAACTTAATTTTATTGATATTTCGCAAACAGTTTCCAAACTAGTTCATTTCTAGTAGTCACGCCTACCTTATAAAAAATATTTTTAAAATAATCTTGAACCGTATAATAGGAAATGTTAAGTTTGTTTGCTATTTCTTTTGTGGTATGTCCTGGCAGGCAAGCTTTCACCACTTGTTTCTCTCGGGCTGTTAAAGCATATGTTTCCATTAAATGTTCCAGCATTTCTTTGGCAGAAGCTTTGTTTATTGTAATAGCAATTGCAACATTTTTCTTTGAACTATCCGTTTGCAAAAAGGAAGCGGATGCTACGAATTGGATTTTATCTGCTACAGGAATAAAGAGTGTTAAGTTTCTATCTTTCTGGGATAAAAGCTTAAAGCATATAGCTTGAATAGGTTTAGGAAGACTACCTGGATCCTCAGAACGTTCGAATTCTTGCAACAAGGTCATATATCTTTTACCTGCTTCATTCATTGACTGTAATGACAAATGTCGATCTACAATAATTACGCCAGGATCAGTATGAAGGGATTGGGAACTTTGTTCTGATTCCATAAAAAAATAATCCCTTAATGCTTTTCCCATTATTGGGGACAACCCTTCTAATAGTAATGCTTCTTTATCAGTGAAATGTGTACTCTCTTCTCTTTTAAATAATGTTAAAAACCCGTAGCATTTCCCCTTATCCATTAAAGCTACTCGCATTTCATCTGAGAATTGGTGTGGCTTTAAAATGTCAGTAAAACGTCTACTTTCCTGTTTGCCAAAGGTATCACTTAATCTAGCTGTTTTAACAGATTTTTCCACTAACTCTCGGTATAAATGTACATCGTCTTCAAGATACTCAGAAGTTAATAAATCTTGATGAATAGGTTCGAGAGAGCATTCTGTTATTGCTCCAACCGTAGTTAGTGTCATCGGATTGACTACTGTACAACAATACGCATCGAAGGAAACTTGCTGTTTTAAACGTAGAATCATACTTTTTCTATATAGATAAGAATCCGTATATCTATTCCAAATGTTGTTTGACTTTTCTTTCCAGTAATCAATAGAGCACTGCAACTGAGTCCCCCCCTTATTCATGGGATAGTGTCTATAAGCCAGTATTTTATAATTGATAATAATTATCATTATAAATTATAGCAGGGAGAACGTTAAAAATGAAGGGAATGTTGATGGAGAAAGGTGTACTGAATGTATTGAGTGCAGTTATAGAGGGCTCGTTTTTGTTTCTGCGATTATCGAACAAAAGAGGCAATACAATATTAGCAAAAAAGGAGAGAAAAGCATGATCAATTCAGTTATGATTATCGGTGGTTATGGTGAAGTAGGTGGAAATATTGCCAAGCAGTTAACACAATCAACAGACTTACGAATCTTGATTGCCGGAAGGCGGTTAGAAAAAGCTGAATTTTACTGTCGGCAACTTGGTTCCAGTGCCCATCCTGTGGAAATAGATATACGAAAACCAAAAAGTTATGAAGCAATCTTGCTTGCAGATTTAGTGATCATGTGCATGGATCAGCAGAATACAGCTTTGGTTCAGTACTGCTTAGAGCATCATATCCATTATATTGATATAACAGCTAATTTTGCTTTTCATAAGCAAATCGAGCAGCTCAACCCTTTGGCCCAACAGTCCACCGTTATAATGAGCGTAGGCTTTGCTCCAGGTCTTTCTAATTTACTTGCTAAACATCTTATAGATCGTATGGAATCGATTGAGGAATTACACATATCTATTTTATTGGGTTTAGGAGAAGAACATGGAGTCGGGGCAATTCAATGGTTGCTTGAACAGATAAATCAATCTTACAACGTTAAAAAGAACGGTGTTACACAAACGGTTAGAAATTTTTCAGGAAAAAGAATGACGTATTTTAACCGATTAGGGAAAAGAACTAGCTATTTGTTTAATTTTTCGGACCAACATATTCTTCAACGAAAGCTACCCCGCAGCGAGGTGCAAACCTATCTTACATTTGATGTAGAGTGGGTTAATCGGATACTAGCGATAGTCCATAGGTTGAGATTTACGGCACTCCTTAAGTATTCCTGGGCAAAGCGTGTGGTGATTAAAATGATTCAAAGCTTCTGCCGTGTTCCGTCAAGTTCAGATATTTGTGCAATAAAAGTAGAAGCTACGAATAGCGAAAACAATCTGATAAATGAAATACACGAGATATGGTATGCAAACAGTGAAGCAATGACGACAGCTTCTATAACATCACTAGTTGTTAAACAACTAATTCATTCACCGTTACCTTATGGCATCTATCATATAGATGATCTATTTTGCCTTGATAAGGGAGATATAAAGCTTATAAAGAAATAAACTCTGAGGTTGTCGCCAAGTCGATAACCTCGACCAGACTGAGAGAAAACGCTTGACAAACCTCGGAGTATGCGAGCGCTGTCTACAGTGTGGAAGGTTACTATAAGCTTTTTTAAACTAGATATAACGATTTTTTCCAAAAAAGAAATGATGGAGATCAACATGGATGAATAAACAAAATGAACATTATTTATTTTGAATATTCATTATAAATAGAATTAATTAAATATAATAGTGGAATTAGATTGAATAAAAGGAGATTGATATTTTGGATAAAAAAAGGAAGGTAATAGAAAGTTATATAGACAATCCGAAGAAACAAAAACGATTATATAAACGAATCTTAATTATAGTAGTTATTTCACAAGTATTTGGAGGGGCAGGATTAGCCGCTGGATTGACAGTAGGTGCATTGCTTGCAGAAGAAATGCTTGGAACCAATGCATATGCTGGTATTCCAGCAGCTTTATTTACGTTAGGCTCAGCTGGAGCAGCATTAACGGTAGGGAGACTTTCTAATCATTTTGGAAGGCGCACGGGACTTACGATAGGATTTATAGCTGGAGGGCTTGGAGCAGCAGGTGTTGTCATTGCAGCTCTTATCCATAATATATTTTTATTATTTGCGTCCTTATTCATTTATGGTGCAGGCACCGCAACCAATTTACAAGCTCGTTATGCTGGAACTGACCTAGCAACTAATAAGCAGCGAGGAACTGCTGTAAGTATAGCGATGGTTTCTACAACATTTGGAGCAGTTGCAGGCCCAAACTTAGTAAATGTGATGGGAAATTTTGCTCTTTCTATCGGAGTTCCAGAATTAGCAGGACCTTTTATTTTATCGGCAGTAGCATTTGTAGTAGCAGGTCTGTTTTTATTTGTATTTTTACGTCCTGATCCATTTATTATAGCGTTAAAGATAAATGAAAATAGGCGACTTATTAAACCTAATAAGCTCCTGAAAGAGACTCAATTAAATAAAAAGGGAGTTGCTACTGCCGCTATCATCATGATACTTACCCAAATCGTAATGGTTGCAATTATGATCATGACGCCTATTCATATGGAAGATCACGGTCACAGTTTAAAGACTATTGGGCTTGTTATTGGTTTTCATATTGGTTCTATGTATCTCCCTTCTCTTGTTACAGGAATCCTTGTTGATAAAGTGGGTCGAGTTAATATGGCGATTGCTTCTGGCGTTACATTACTACTTTCTGGTGTTTTAGCGTCAATTGCACCAGGCGATTCCATCATTCTTCTCATTATTGCTCTTTCCTTTCTTGGGATAGGGTGGAATTTTGGCCTGATTAGTGGCACAGCTCTAATTATTGATTCAACTGAACCATCAACACGTGCTAAGACACAAGGAACCGTCGATGTTTTTATAGCTTTATCCGGAGCTTCTGGCAGTGCATTAGCAGGCATGGTGGTTGCTGGTTCTAGTTACGAAGCTTTATCGTTAGTAGGAGGTGTTTTAGCCCTGTTACTTGTTATTTTCATGATTTGGTCGCAAAAAAATAAATGTTAAGAGAGGTAAACGTTTCCCGAAAAATGAACTTCATATAGGGGAGGATTAAGAATGTTGGCTGAATGTATTACTAGGTTGCCTTCATTTCGTGTATTAATCTAGGTTTGAACCAAAAAGACAAGACCTGAAGCAAGATGGCACTGTCGTGGTAAAACAGTCATGAAAAAATCGCAACATGTTTACAAACGTTGCGATTTTTGTCATCACTTCTATTTAAAGCGTTTCTCTAATTTAGTGTGACGCAAGATATGTTTAATCAGTGCAGTCGCAGCAAAAAGGATCATGAAGATTAATATGATAGAAGCTCCTGGAGGTGTACCTAATTCATACGAAGCGACTAGACCACTCAACATGCCAATTAAGGCAATCACGATTCCAATGAAAATAACACCATTAAAGCTTTTGCTTAACCGCATTGAAATCGCAGCAGGTAAGACGATAATGGCTGAAACGAGTAAAGCGCCGACTATCGGCATAATGATTGCAATCGTTACCCCTGTTAACACGTTAAACAAAATAGACATCGTTTTGATAGGCAAACCAGCGGTGAAGGCAATTTCCTCATCAAATGTCAAAATATACATAGGTTTTCGGAAAACGAAATAGAGGAGACTAATCATAATCGTTAGGATGAACAACATCCATACTTGCTGCTTACTAATGGTGACAATGGAGCCAAATAAAAATTGGTTCATGCTTAAAGTAGCTCCACCATCATTTAACCCCATGAGGAATAGGGCTAGAGCCATGCCGACTGACATTAAAATCGCAATCGAAATTTCCGAATACGTGCGATACACCACACGTAAATATTCAAGCATGATGGCAATTACCGCAACGACTAAAAGATTGGTCCACGTTGGATTGACGCCGATTAGCAAACCTAGTGCTACACCCGCTAAGGATACATGTGATAGAGTATCCGCCATTAGAGACTGTCTACGTAATATTAAAAACAAGCCTAACAATGGTGCAATGAATGAGATTAGGAGTGAGGCTTGGAAAGCTCTTTGCATGAATCCATGGAAAAACATCTCCATGGAGAGTCCTCCTTCCTGACTAGCTCAATATGTTTGTCAGCATAATGACGGATTTCTTCATGATCATGGGTAACCATTAAAATCGCTTTCCCATGTTCACGGCAATTGTGTTTTAACAATTTATAGAATTCTTCTCTAGAATTCACGTCCATTCCAGTTGTAGGTTCATCTAGCACAAACAAATCAGGGTCTGTTGCAAATACACGGGCAATGGAAATCCGCTGTTTTTGCCCGCCAGATAATTCTCCTATCTTTTTATGGCGCATGTCCCACATTCCCACTGATTCTAGTGAGCGCCGCACATGCTCTTTGTCATCTTTATCTAATCGTTTAAACCATTTGCCTCTTTGATAGCGGCCAGATTGCACAAGTTCAAGCACAGTACTCGGAAATCCAGCGTTAAAGGAGGCAACCTGCTGTGAAACATATCCAATCATGAGCTTCTCGCCAAAACGATTTTTTGGTGAAATTCGGACGCTACCTTTTGACGGTTTCAACAAACCTAAAATATTGCGCAACAAAGTCGTCTTTGCGGCACCATTTTCTCCGGTTAGCATCACAAAATCCTCTGCATCTACTTCAAATGAAATATTTTCCAACACCGGTTCGTTTTCATACTGAAAGGCGAGATTTTTTACTTCAATATAATGCATAATGAAACGACCTTTCTATTATAGATCGTATTCTTTCTACTTATCGTTTAAGAATACGATCTATACGTTTCGTTGTTTCCTATCTACAATCGTTTAATCATGCCCGTTATTGGATGCTTAACTGTAAAGCTTCCAAGTTTTGCCGCATGGCATCCACGTATCCTAGATCCTCTGCTTGAAGCTCTTCAGATAGTACTTCTAAGTCATACAAGACGGCTGTCTCTGTCTCTGTTTCAGTAGCGACCGTTTCGGCAATGGCTGAATTGGCTCCTTGTTGATAATAAATAACTGGCACATCATGTTCTTCCACGAGGTTTCCAATTTCAGCAATACGCGATGGACTCGGTTCAACTTCTGTAGATAAACCGCCAATCGCTACTTGTTCTAACTGATAACGTTGCGCAAGGTATCCAAAGGCTTGGTGTTGGACGACAAACACGCGGCTTTCTGCATCTTCAAGCGCAGCTTGATAGTCCTCATGTAATGCTTGAAGCTCTTTATTAAAGGCTTCTGCATTTTCCTCATAAATCGCTTGTCCGTCTGGATCTGCCTCAATCAGGGCATCGCGAATGACGTTAACTTGCTCTTGTGCCAATACGGGGTCTAGCCAAATATGTGGATCGTGTGATTCATGATCATCAATGATGACCGATACTGGCTCTGATTCTGCATACGTATTATGATCGTCATCAAAAAGGACTGCCCGTACTTCGAAGCTTTCTCCAGTTGTTTCATACTCAAAGTGATCGGTTCCTTGTCCAGATACAGCTTCCCATTCATCATCTTCACTCATACGTGTGTACCAGTGCCAATGATCGTAGTCTACCTCTTCTTCAAGCTGAGCAACGAGTGTAACGACATCTCCTGTATGATAGTGATCCGCCAATCCAACAATTTCAATTGCGCTATCACTTCCATGCTCCTGATGTTGACCATGTTCCTCCTCATGCTCATGTTCCTCTTCCTGGCCGTGGTCGTGGCCGTGGCCGTGATCATCAATGACAATTTCTACTGGTTCTGACTCTGCGTATTCATTGTGACTATCATCAAAAAGGACTGCCCGGACCTCAAAGCTATCTCCTGATGCCTCATAGTTGAATTCAGGTCCTCCTTGATTGGGAACAGTTACCCATTCCTCATCCGCACTTTCTCTTGTATACCAGTGCCAATGATCATAGTCTACTTCTTCATCTAATTCCGCCGTTAATTCAATCATGTTGCCAGTATGATAATGGTCGGCAACACCTTGAATGTTTATCTTTCCAGCGGCTTCTTGTTTTTCCTCGTTTCCATGTTGATCGTGGCCATGAGAATGACCTGATCCACTAGTATCCACTAAATCAACACCATCTGCTGTACGAGCGATGACCAGATCATTGTTCTCTACTGTGTTAAATAGACTTTCAACCCAATGTTCCATTTCTTCACTACTATAGACAAATACTTCTGCTTCATTAACAGCCGCTACATCTTGGGCACTTGGTTCATAATGATGGGCATCTTCTTCTGCAGAAACCATTAGTGATACGTCTGCACGATCCCCTGCGACTTGTTGAGCAAATTCATACATTGGGTAAAACGATGTTACAACGGATAACTTCTCACTTGCAGTGTTTTCGTCTTCATTTTGGTTACAGCCCATAAGAGTGGTACACATAATGGAACTAAACAAAATGGTAACGAACCGATTGGCTTTCATCCTATATTCTCCTCACTGTACGAATGATCAGACCTCAGCTATATTCTCTTAAATGAATCTTTGCGACAGAGATTAATGTGCCAACATATCACGTACGATCCCATCTTTGTCTAATTCAGAAGGATAGTACGTTGGCCAATTTGTAACTTCCTCCAATAGGGCCTCACGGTCATCTCCCCAATATAAGTGAAAATGATGGGAATCTACTGGAAAGATATTGTGATCACTAAACTGAATGTATGGAGGCATTTCATCTGATCCATCAACTAATTTAAAGATAAATCGTACGCCTCTATTACCTGCTTCATAGGTAAGAATCTCGTAACCATCTGATTCGTACTCTCCTGAATACTCGTTGTCATTTTCAAAGAAAGTGACGGTATTGTCTTCAATGATGATACGATCAACATCTGTTTCATATCCTACCGTGTAATACTGTTTGTACTCTTCTTCTGTCATATCTCCATCTTCTGCCTTATGTTCAAACACTTCATCTAGATCTCCAGATAAAAGATAAGGATAAACCGATTGCCAATCTCCTTCCCAATCAGACAATTCACGGTCTTCAACCTGACTATCTTCAAAGTAGCCTTGATAGATTTGGCGGCTTTCTTCATCATGTCCATGATGATCATCAATCACCACTTTGACTGGTGCAGATTGAACATGAGGCTCATGGTCATGATCGAATAAAACAGCTTTTATTTCTAAGCCATCGATTGTTGCTTCTCCTGTAAATGTGTCCGTTTCCTGTCCTGAAACGCCTTCCCATTCCTCATCTGCACTTTCTCTGCTATACCAGTGCCAATGATCATATTCTGTTTCTTCATCCAGTACTGCGGTTAGCTCAATCGCATCGCCCGTATGATAGTGATCAGCAACCCCTTCGATTTTTATACTTTCTGGAGCCTCAAAATCGTTCGTATCACCGTGGGCATGACCCTCATCTGTATGTACTTCTGATTCCCCTTCTTCTATTCCGTTCACTTGCTCCTCATCTTTTGTTCCTTGACATGCTGTTAAATAAGTACTTAGTACTAATAAACTTGATAAGCTAATAAGCAGTCTTTTCATTTTTTTCTTCCTCTCCTTTAAGGCGATATGTAAATCGAAATGATTACGTTTTGTTACAAGCTAACACTAATTCCGCTATTCCGTCAAGAAGTTTATTTCATTCGATCGAATAATAATCGGTTTGTGGTCATCTGTATCCATAAAGGGGGGGATCGGAGCTGTTGGCTGATTGAATCTCTCACTTTGCTTCTGTCAAGGTGGATTTGTGGTGAGTAACGTTGGGAATCATAGTTGTTTTAAGTCCCATAATCAGCCAGTTTCGCTGTTAAGAGGGAAGCGTTCATGTTTGTCAAACTCACCATTGATTTTCTTTTACGCGAAGAAACGGACGTATGAGGGGAGGGGACAATCTTTGCTATTTACAATCCTACGTGGATATCATATAATCCTTTTAAATCGTAATTGTTACGATTTGTTGTTTCTGTTTTAGCAGGTATGGAATAGTCTCATGGTTGTCGCTGTACATGTTACGATCAAAGTCGGAAATTTAGACGATGGAGGAAAAAGAGAATTGCCAAAAGAACAAACGGTTCCCGTTACGATTTTAACTGGCTTTTTAGGTGCAGGAAAAACCACATTTCTCAATCACTTACTAAAAGGGATAGCTGAACGAAATGTGGCTGTCATCATTAATGAATTTGGCGATACATCGATTGATAGCCACTTGGTCGTGCCAACTAAGGAAGAAATAATAGAAGTGAATAGTGGTTGTATTTGTTGCAATGTACGGGCTGATTTAATCAATCTATTAAGGAATTTGAATGAACGAGAAGAACCGCTTGACCGTATTGTCATTGAGACAACGGGTATGGCTAATCCGGCACCTGTCATTCAAACGTTTTTAATGGATAAGGAAACGGCCCATTCATTTGAAATCGATAGTGTGATTACGATGGTTGACGCCAAGCATATTTGGCAACATTTAGCGGAAGAAGAACCTGGGCAACAAATCGCTTTTGCTGATGTTCTCTTGATAAATAAGATTGATTTGATTACGGATGAGGAAAAAAATAAACTAGAACAACAGCTGACCCATATGAACCCACAGGCGAAACAAATTTATACAACATTTGCCCATGTAGATATTCGAGATGTCGTTGGGAAAAAATCCTTTGATTTAAAAAATGTATTAAAAATAGATCCGACTTTATTAACCGAAACGCATCACCACCATCATAATGAACAAGTGACTTCTTTTGTGTTTCAGGAAGACCATCCCCTTGATTTAGAAAAAGTGAACAACTGGTTCGCCTATTTAGTCCAATTTAAAGGAGAAACGCTGTATCGTTATAAAGGTGTCCTTTATATAAAGCAACTTGAGAAAAGAGTTGTTTTTCAAGGCGTACATATGCTGTTTGCAGGCACAGAGGGAGCGCCGTGGGCGAAAGAGGAAAAAAGGCAAAGTGAGATCGTCTTTATTGGCAAACATCTCGACGATCAGGAACTAGCGAAAGGCTTTCACTATTGTCGTGCTTAATTTTTTTTGTGTTTTAAATCGTAATAATTATGGTTTATGGTCACCATGCAGAGCATTCCGTGATTCCAATCGTTTTCGATAGGTACGACGACAGGGCCCTATAGCTCAATCTGAACGATCTTTTAATAGGAGGGGAGAGTGTCAATGTTAGAAAGTGTGCGGCCTTCCCCCGCTCAACCGACAGATGTATTGTTAGTGGGTTGTGAATCTGTTGGCAAATCAGGTTTATTTCGCCAGTTGACGGGTGAGAAACGAGCATTAGCAAGCAACATAAAAGGCTCAACCGTAGCTGCTTTAAGCGCAACCTGTACAATCAACAGCGATGTTCGATTAACAGATTTGCCAGGACTTCAATTTGATATGGACAGCCACAGCACACAGCTTACGCTAGATCATTTAGAAGGAGAGGAAACGATTCTCTTAGTTGTAAGGGCAACGAACTTGAAGGAGGAGTTAATACAGCTACAGCAAAAATTGGAATTGAAAGGGAAAAGAATAGCGATTGCCGCAACGCACCGAGACAAGTACTTGCCCTCAAAAGCCGAACAAAAAAGAGTGCAAGAACTGTTACAAGTTCCCGTTGTCTGGATGAATGCCCGAAAGATGGAGCAAGGGGAACAAGAGCAAGTGATGACATGTATCGAGAATGCCCGTGTCTGGGGAGTGACGACAAGTATTATTTATTTCTTGCCTGCTTCGCCTAATCCTGTTAACCGTTTATTGCCGATATTCCGTTTGCCGATCATAGGGCCAATGCTCGCATGCCTATTTATTTTGGCCATATTTGCTTTGCCAGTATTTACTGCCTATATGTTTGTCAGTTGGCTCGAGCCATTGACAGAACAATATTTGCTTGTACCACTCATCTCTTTGTTACTTGAGCAGGTACCGCCCTTTTTAGCAAATGTCTTAACAGGTAATTATGGATTAATCACTTTAGGCTGGTACTCATTTCTCTGGGCTTTTCCTGTTGTCATCATGATCAGTATCACGACTACGATTACAGAAGAGATTGGGATACAGGAGCATTTAACCAATGCGTTAGATCCGTGGCTGCGTAAAATCGGTTTAACTGGAAGAGATTTGCTTCCTGTCATAACGGGATTTGGTTGCAATGTGGTAGCCGTGATGCAAAGCAGAAGTTGTAGTAGCTGTACGCGGGCGTCATGCATGTCGATGATTTCATTTGCTTCAGCATGCAGTTATCAAATAGGGGCGACGTTGTCGATTTTTAATGCCGCACATGTTCCGTTTTTATTTATTCCGTATTTGCTTTTATTACTTATTGTAGGAGCCATTCACACGAGAATTTGGCACAAAAGTACCACAAATGAGCTAATACCTATTGCGCCGCTTCCTTATTTGCAAGGGATGAACTGGAAAGGGTTTTGGTGGAAGGTATCTAGTGTCATGAAACAGTTTTTGCTCCAAGCTATGCCGATTTTCTTGGCGATCTGTCTTGTTGCATCTGTATTTGAAACAATAGGGATGTTATCGATTTTTAGCTGGCTCGCTCTGCCTTTGTTATCTCTATTTTCCTTACCTGTAGAAGCAGCGCTTGGCTTAATCTTTTCTTTTATTAGAAAGGATGGCTTGCTTGTGTTGAATGAGGGGCAAGGGAGCTTATTAATGGAGATGTCAATCGCTCAGGTGTTTATTCTTGTCTATTTGGCTTCCACTTTATCTGCTTGTCTTGTGACGTTATGGACAATCAGCAAAGAGACAAGTTGGAAAACGGCCTTGTCGATTGGATGGAAACAAATGCTGACAAGTGTTATTAGTGCAGCTGTTGTTGCGGTGGGACTATCTTTCATTAACTAAAAGGAAGTATGATAGTGAGCGAATCGCTCCACATTCAGAGCAATTATAATGGGTGGTGGGAATAGTGATTTTATCAGGACAAACGATCAAGCAATTCATACAGGAAGAACGCATGGTGATTACCCCTTTTACAGACTTAAGCATACAACCAGCATCGATTGATCTACGCTTGGGGGATCATTTTTTAGTAGTGGATGACATGTCTACCCCTTTATTATCAGTTGACAAGCCGGCGAACTATCATGAAACACAGGTGCCAGAAGGCGGAGTGATTTCGATTCCACCTAAAACGTTTATGCTAGGAACAACGTTAGAACAAATTCGTTTGCCTGATGATTTAACAGCTTTTGTTGAAGGGAGAAGCTCGATCGGAAGACTAGGTGTGTTTATTCAAAATGCTGGCTGGATTGATCCAGGCTTCTCTGGCCAAATTACATTGGAGTTGTTTAATGCAAACCGTGTTCCTGTTCAATTGCAGGTCGGCATCCGTGTTTGCCAGTTAGTGATCGCAAACGTCGACCAAGCTACAGAAGGCTATCGCGGAAAATATTTATATCAAGAAGGGGCTACCCCTAGCAAAGTCTATATGGATCTAGACAGAGAGGGGAATATGGAATGAGCAAAACCTCTTGTCGTTAGCCATTTTTTTGTTGTTCAAATCGTATAATCTTCTCAACAATATGGTTGGCGGCGTTTGGTTTTTTTAATTTACGTGCATGATGCTGGAGCGCTTTATAATGAGATGTTTGATACAACACACTCTCTATTACTTGAGGTAATTGAATACAACGTTCTACTTTTACGGCAGCCCCTGAATTGGATAAATATTCGGCATTTTGCTCCTCGTGCCCTGGAATAGGATTGTAAATCATAATCGGTGTTTCACAAGCAAGAGCTTCTGCCATAGTTAATCCGCCTGCTTTGGAAAGTATCCCGTCACTTGCCTTTAGATACAGTAAAAATTGATCTGTAAATTCAACGATTTTTATGGAGTGTTTACTGTTCTGCCGTAAAATGCTTTGCTTCGCTTTACGATTGTGCCCTACCATACATACAATCTGAATCGATTGTTGTAATTGTTCTAATTCCCGTATTATGCGAGTATAATTTGATAAACCAATGCCGCCTCCTGAAATTAACAGGATCTTCTTATCCAAATCAAGTCCCAAATCATGACGAGCTTGTAACTTCGTTATTTGTAAATCGTCATGATTTGAAATGGGGATGCCTGTTGAATAAAAAAGGTGGGAAGGAATGTTGGACAAGTTGGCAAATTCTTCAATTTTAGGGGATGCTGTAAAATAGCCATTTATTTCTTGCCTTACATAGGCAGGATGCAAGACAAAGTCCGTTATAACCGTATACAAGGGGACCTCTAATTGTTTTACCTGTTTGACTCTTGTTAAAAACGCTGTCACAAATGGATGCGTTGAAATCATGAATGAACACTTCTGTTTATCAATGATTGAATAGAGTTGTTCTACAAAAAGGGAGCCAAAGCGATCTAACCATAAATACAACGGATGTTCTTCTGCATATAAATAAATTTTTCTCCATACTACTGGGTATCGTTTTAGCAAATGAATATAACTGCTCAGCATCAACTTATGAAGCCTTGGGCTGATCGCGTGAAACGTATCAACAATTTCAGGATGAAAGCCATGATGATTAAATTCATGTTGTAGGGCTTTAGCCGCCTGATGGTGGCCATATCCAATTGATGCAGAAAAAATCAATGGCTGATTTCTCATCCTATGTTCTCTCCTTCACATGCAACACTCTATAACAGAATATGCTGTAGAACTTTCTGGGTACATACGAACTTTGCATGCAAGCAAAAGGCAGACTTCCATTCGCTAGTTATATAAACAGATATACGGCCGCCTAGATTTATTCGTTTTCTTTTTCGCTAGTGGAAGTCCGTTCAAGGATCTCTTCATATTCGAACTCAAAACATGCAATAAGAATTTCTACTATTTGACTTACTATTTGCTTTAGCATAGTCTCCATGTCCTTACCTGCCCCAATGTCTTCATGTACCCAACGGTATAGATCCATTTATTTGTCGGTGCAACAAAGGTAAATTCTTTCCTGTTCTTCTTCTTTCTTTGTCATTCCCTCAACATTGATGCGCCGTTTGTTAAACTTCCATGCATGTGCCGACTATTACCCTAACTGGAAGCGAAAACCTGAAACGTTCATTTGAACAAAGGAGGCTTCATTTCAAGTCATGGGCACTTGAGGAATGACTTTATCCTCAATACGTTCAAAGATTTCATCCAAATCATGCCCGGTTATGGTCAGACCATGATTTTTAAGGCCAATCACTGCTCTGCTTGGGTCATCGGCTTGACGTACCAACTCTGCAACCGTTTCGGCAAGCTGGATTGTTCCGCAGGGATAGTTTATTTGCGTAGCTTCTATTCCGTCCATCCAGGCATGTATATGTACAATGGCCCCAACATCTGGATGTTCCCGATAGATCATCCAATGTTCAATCGCATCCACGGACGCTCTTTTCGGGGTAATATTTGGCGGTATGCTAATTTTCATGGCGTTCTTTGTAGAATCGTATCCAGTGATATAGAGAATGTCCCTTCCAATCTCTTTCATATTGGATTTATCAATTCCGCTGGCACTCATCCAGAAATGATCGTTATTTTCACGACTACTAAGGTTCCCGTAACTTAATCCACCAATGCCATACAATTTCTTTAAATGGCGCATATCTCGAGGAGATAAGTAATTGTCAATTGGAAATGGCGCTGGCAATAAATTCATTTTGTCCAGTCTTTTTCCCGATACATACATTTTCCTGGTTCTATCATTTCCATCTAATAAATCGTCAATGAGGTCTTCATTGAAATGATTATCAATCACTAACTGTGAGGAAGCCAAAGGTTCCAACCTGTCAAATATACGTTCAAATAATACTTCTTCTGCTTCATCCGTACGATGAGTCATGCTATAAAATCCTTGTTCGGGCGTGAGAAAATAGAGGTGTATATCATCATCTTGGTGGTAAATATACATCAAATGATTCGCTAGAGACCGAATCAAATAAGGATAGGCCGTTTTAAAAACATTTTCTGGTTTTTCTTCTGTTTCGAGGATGCTCACAACGAAAGTCGATTGAGAATGGCGACGAAAATGTCGAGGCCGATCAGGGTCAATCACATTAAAAACTAGATTGATTTGGTCTATCGGCTCTTCCTTATACTCATATCCAGCCTTTTGAAATGTATGGATCATCCCCTCTGTCAACCATGTCAAGAATGGACGATTGGTTTTTCCGTTAACCGTAAAGGTTTTCATTTGCTGATCCCTCCTAAATGCTTATTAAGGTTCAAATACAACTTTCATACTTGTTCCTACCGCCTTACTTGAAGCAACGTTTAGTGCTTGTCGGTATTCTTTTATAGGGAAACGATGGGTGACAAGCGAAGATAGATCTACTTTCCCTGAACGCAATAATTCAATGGCGATATCGAATGTTCTCATTCTCACGCCTTGATACTCGTCTGTACTATACGCAAAGCTTCCTTTTACCTCTAATTCATTTAGCCAAACAGTCGTCCAATCGATGCCATTCATAATTCCTGCCAAACCGAGCAGGACAACTTTGCTACCACTTGCTGCAAAGCGCAAGGAATCGTTTACACTTTGTGTTTTTCCAACGCATTCATAAACAACATTTGCCCCTCCCTCAATGACATCCGGACCAAATAGTGGCTTCAGTCTTTTCGCACCTACCGCTTCACTTAATTCTTTAACATAATTTCTAGATAAGCGGATTACATGGTCTGCACCGAATCGGGCTGCACATTCGGCCTGAAAATCATGTTTCACTAACACGACCACTTTGCATGGGAGATTCAAAGCTCGAAGTGCCGCCACCACACAAATCCCAATGACGCCTCCGCCAATCACAAGCACCGTATCATTTTCTTTTGGAGGGGTACGTAGCACTCCATGCAGAGCACAGCTAAAAGGCTCTATCATCACTCCATTGAGGTCATCAATTTGATCAGGCAAGCGAAATACTTGGTTCTGGTGAGCGACAAGATATGAACTCCAGCTTCCGCCTGTATCCCGGCATGTACCTGTTAGCAAGCCAGGAGAAATATGGCCATCCGTCATATTTTCACATATGCTATAATCTCCTCTCACACAGGCAGGACATCGATCATGAATCCCTCTAGTTTCACATGATAAAATCGGGTCGACAATCACTCGGTCCTCTACTGATAAATCGGTGACGTTGTTACCGACCTCTGCAATAACCCCAACGGATTCGTGTCCGATCGTAAAAGGGAAAGAAGCATAAGGGGAAGTCGCCGGGCTCTCATTAAGACATAAAATATTTAGATCGCTTCCACAAATCCCACCGTATTTTACTTTCATTTTCACCCAATCGTCATTAGGTAAGTCTGGATCTGGCAAATGCGTCAAACGAAGACAGGACGCCTTTGAAGACCAGTACAAAGATTTCGAAAACCTCCCAAGTGTTTTAGTGAAAAGATAGCGAGAGGGTTTAAAATCAAATTGTAATGATTCCACAATACACCACCTAACTGTCGTAATTTGGAAAAGCGCTACTTATACTGTAACCAGGAAAAGAGTGGCTATACGTTTTTTTTAGGAGAATTTTTTAATGGATCCAGGGAGATAATAGGAGAAAATCTGATGATTGAGGGAATAGGATGATTTATCGTTTATTGAAATCTGTTGCAAAAGTCGTTTTGTTTTTTATTTTTAAAGTAGAATTGATCGGAAAAGACCGAATTCCTTCCGGTGCTGTTATAGTTGCTGCCAACCATATAAGCAACTTTGATCCGATTATCCTTTCTTGTATGTTCAAGCGAGACATTCATTTTATTGCGAAGAAAGAACTGTTTAGCAACCATTTCTCGAACTGGTTTTTCCGTAAGCTTCACGCTATCCCCGTCGATCGTCATAACGGGACGGTGATTCGTCCGGTACGCCATGCTTTGGATGTCCTGCAGCGAGGAGAAGTATTCGGTATCTTCCCTGAAGGAAAAAGATGTAGAGAAGGAGAGAGGATCCGCCCCAAAAAAGGTGTGGCATTTTTCGGCTGCAAAACCGATGCCCCTATCCTTCCGGTTGCAATTGTCAGACTGGGCACAGGGCTCGGACGAACACCGATCAAAGTCATTATTGGTAATCCGATTTATACCGCCAATTTTTTGGACGCTGATTACGATTTTATCTCCCAGGTTGTCATGGAACGAATTAATGAGTTTAGTGAATTATATGATTGGAGGAACAGCGAATATGACGAGCAAACGTGCCCTCATGATTTATAATCCTTCCTCAGGTAGAAAGCGGAACCATAAAAAATTCCCAATGGTAATCGAAAAACTAACGAGCATTGGCTATGACATTCGCATTCATGACTCAAAAGATGTAGCAAAATTAGAATCGCTTATTAAGCATGCTTGTACGAATCGGTGGGAAGCACTGTTTGTCGCAGGGGGAGATGGGACGATTAATACCGTCTTCCAGTTCCTGTCCGCAGAGCAATATCGACCAGTAGTTGGAATTTTTCCATTTGGGACAAGCAACGAATTCGCACAAGTAATTGGTTTACCGAAGAACCTATTCACGATTCTCTCGTACATTGAGAAAGGAGAGACATCTTTTGTAAATATCGGAAAACTTGGGGAGCGCTACTTTGCAAACATCGCAGCAGCTGGTTGGTTAACAGATATTACGTACGAAACGCCAACTTCCCTTAAATCAACGTTTGGCGAATTTGCATATTATCCTTATTTTATAAAGAAGTTTTTGCAAAGCAGACCTTCTGAATCCATTTCCATTCACGTTTTGCCTGATCGACAAATTTCGGACGTATCTTTTTTTCTTTTGATGAATGGGAATTCTGTCGGACCTTTTGAACGTTTTATTTCCCAAGATAGTAAGAGCGATGGAGCTTTTCATTTAATTACTTGTCATAGCTGTAATCGATTGCATTTTTTCTTCATTTTATTGTTAACTGTATTGAGGCTCGGAAATCCCCGTTCACTAATCAACCATCAAGAAGTAGTTGATTCTGAAATTTATTTGCCGGACACAATGCCCATAAACGTGGATGGAGAACAGCACAAAATAACGGAAAGGAAGTTCCGAGTTTTATCGAATCATCTTCAAGTTTTCACAGCTAATTCCCACGCTATACAAAGTGGATAACGTCAAATAACGAAGAAATGCGGCTTTGACTATATGGTGATCACGTATCGCAAAACAAACCAAAATCACTTTGGTCGGTGGGCAGCCCTGTACTATCTAGTCTTCATTAATTGCATGATCCATTTTTTTAGGTCAACAATCCGTAAATGTTCTGGACGGGTGTTCGTTCCGGTTACAATCATTGGGACCAGAGAATCGTCCGCATGTAAGGAGCCATGTGCTGCACCGCCTTTGTAGTTAGGACTCCCACTACGAACAAACTCAAATCCAGGCTTTGCATCAACGACGAGGAAACGACCTTCATGGGAACGAAATACAGCTAATAATCTCGCTAATGGGTCAGGATAATTCCCATAAAAAATGCGTTTTTCTTCGTTGATCGTTATGTCTAAAATTGGGGTTTCGCCTTCTAACGACCATGATTGTCCGTATTGATCAATATATTGTCCACCATTTCGGAAGGAGAAGACTGTTTCGTATTCTGACGAAGCGACATGGATGTCTTCTCCTTTTCGCCATGCGACAAAGCCGATTCGTTGATCTTTTTTGAGGAGAGTAGCGATCGACGTCGAATCAAGATGGTTGTCCAGTAAATAGACATAGGCCATTCGTTCATTTAATCCAAGTACAATTTGATCATCATGTTGTACCGATTTCGATAATGTTGGTATCCGGTAATTCTTTAAAAGGAGTGGCAAATCAATTAATGCATGTTTATCATTGCCAATCCGTGCCTGGCCGCTATCTCCCATCACAATCCACACATTTTCCTTTAATGCCTCATCCCACGAGCCGTATGTATTTAGAAGTTTTTGTACTTCATGGTCTACCTTTTCAATTCCCACAGTTGTCTTTGGTCCCTTTTTATGCACGTCTTTATCATTAACCGGGAAGTATGCGATCGTAAATTTTGGTAGCTTTCCGTTCTTTATCAAATGGATCATTTCGGACGTACTGAATTTGTCGTTTAAGCCATATGCTTGCCATAAATGGCCATACCGGTTTTTAGGGTTCAGTTGTGAAAGCGATCCGAAAGAAAAAAGCGATGTCCCTTTTATATGGATTTCGTGAGGCAATAACTTAAAAAAGGTGGCAAGCCGTGGTGGCCGAAGTTGTTTAGAGGTGCTGCCCCTGTAAACAAGAGCATTGACAGACGCTGACTGTTCTCCGTTTTGTGCCAATTCCTCGTGAATAGTGCGGACATCCGGGCTGATATGGCTGTTGTTCAAATGATAAAGGGCGTTGTTTAACACATTTTTTACACCAAGCATAAGGATCTCTTGCCATGCACTACCGTAGCTAATGAGGTTATTGTTTTTTTTATCATACCAAACAAGACCTGGGATTTTATGTTGATCCGGATACGTGCCTGTTAACAATGAAGTATCGATCGTTACGGACATTGTCGGGAATGAACTAACAACGTTAGGAAAGTACTGGCCTTTTTCGATTAAATAGTTTAAAGCTGGTGCTTTATTGTTTTTAATGGCATCTTGCAATGGTTTATCCATCAATGAGTCAATGACCAATACAATGACGCCTCCCGAAGTATGATTCTGTAAGGAGGAAGTGCTGTTTTTTTCTTGGTCTCGTTTTTGTCGGAAGTATCTATATACACCTATGATGAATAAGGCGAATATGACCAGTAATAGGAGTCCCATAAAGTGATCCGTTCCTTTCCAAAGGATTTGACAGAGATACATGGATGTATTATTACCTAAAATTCGTTCAATATACTTATTAGAGAAAGGGGATTGTAGACTTGGAGATAAAAGTAATGACGTTTAATATTCATCACGGTAAAGGGATTGACAAAGAAGTGAACCTTGGGCGAACGGCGAGTGTCATCGAAAAAAGCGGAGCGGATATCATTGGTCTTAACGAAGTGGACAAACATTTTTCAAAAAGAAGTGATTATAAAGATCAAGTTGCAGAGTTAGCAAAGTATTTATCATTTGACTACGCTTTTAGCCCGGCTTTAACGTTGAAATCAAACCCGTTTGCAGAAGACCGCCAATATGGAAATGCACTTCTATCTCGTTATCCGATTGAAAAAAGTAAAAGTCACCTTTTTCCTGTCACTGGCTACCATGCGGAGAATCGTTCGCTATTAGAAGCCACTGTTCTTTTAAACAAGCAGCGATTAAACATGTATGTAACCCATCTAAGCCTCAATCCTTTCTTACACCAAAAACAGACCGCTTTTATTTTAGATAGAACGGAAAGAGAGGACCACCCTACAGTACTTCTTGGCGATTTTAATATGCGTCCCGGTACGAATCGGTGGAAAAAATTCAATCAAAGATTTGTTGACGCTTGGAGAAAAGCAGGGGTTGGGAACGGATATACGTATCCTTCGACCAGACCGAGACTTAGGTTAGATTATATATTTGTAACCTCTCCTATTCAGATCATCGATATGAACGTTTTCACATCTTTGCCGGAATGCTCCGATCATTTACCGATACTAGCTACACTCCTATTCAATGCACATTCGTCCCAGTGATAGAAACTTGACTGAATAGATGTTCACATAACACGAAGAGCGTCTTTGACCACACTTATGTTGATCGGGCTTTCCGTAAATTGTTCGCCGTCACTTTGGACAAGAACAGGTTTTTCAGAGGAAATATACACTTCCTTTCCTGTTAACAATGTGACGTTTTTATCTGTCGTATGCTTTCCTTTGTAAGCTTTTGGTAGCAATCGTAACAACTCCCATCTTTTTATATCGTGAACAATACAAAGGTTTAGCATTCCATCATTGTAAGAGGCGTCTGGACAAATTTTAATTCCGCCCCCATAGTTTGGTGCATTGGCTACAGCAACAAGCCAAACCTCTGAAAATGTCATTTCTTTGCCGTCAACTGTAATGTCTATTTTCGTCGGACGATAATCCCTTAAGGTTGCCAGCATGCTCACCGTATAGACGAGCCCGCCTAGTCGAAAGTGGTTCAGAAAACGTTTGTACTTGGCTTTATTCACGTTTCGCGCAATTTGCCCGTCGAAACCAATGCCGGTTACCGTTAGGCAATATCGATTGCCAAGGTTGAGTAAATCTACTTTTATCCCATTATTTAAAACAATTCTCTCTAACGCCTTTGAATAATTCATTGGTATACCGATACAACGAGCGAAATCGTTTCCAGAGCCAGCAGGAATAATTCCTAAAGAGAGATCCGTATGTACAAGCTCATTAGCGACCTCATGAATGGTTCCATCCCCGCCCACGACAATAACGGTTTGAACATCCTCATTTAAAAGGTCTTTGACGATCTCGGATACGTGTTGAGAAACCTCTGTAAAACGAGCAATATAAGGGAGATTTTGTTGTTGTAATATGTTCTCGATACGTTTCCATGTACGATCTCCCTTCCCGTTTCCAGAAGTTCTATTAATGATAAATGCATACATCCTTATGCCCCTTTCTGATGAACAGACCATCTTTTAAATGATCCTTTATGTCATTGAATGAACTCCTGAAAGTCGAGAGTAGCGTTCTTATTATGTACAGAATAAGCAGATTTCATAAGTTTAGCCCTCCCAACAAAGCAACTTTTTATCACAAAGTGAAACATCAATAGACTAGTTAGCGGGTTGAAAGAGGCGCTACCGTTCATTAATGGAGGAAGATACATGCAAATTGTAAGAATCATGGATCATTTTATGACAGGGAGGGGAACAAGGAATGTATATCCATACAGTTGCCCCGAGACAAATTTCTATACATACATCATCTTGGAAGTTTAATGCTATGATTTCACTATTTGTAATAGGGTATAACCAATTGGATGAATTCGTAGGATGGAATGATCAAACAACATTCATGTATACTAATGTCAATATGTAAATATAGGGGTTCGATATAAATGGATAAAGAAAATACGCAACGTTCTTGCTGTGCTGGAAGTCGGGCAGACATGAAAAGGATAATGAAAACAGAAAACCAACCGAAAAAAATAGAAGAAGGTCAACAAATTAAATATAAAGAAAAAATGATCCCTCTTACTGGAGGAGAATTTTTAATGGGAACCGAAGACAATGAAGGGTTTCCAGCAGATGGCGAAGGGCCGATTAGAAAAATAACGGTTGCCCCATACTATATCGATGCTTATGCGGTAACCAACGAAGAGTTTAGTGCCTTTGTTAAAGAGACAGGCTATGTGACAGAGTCGGAAAAGTTCGGATGGTCGTTTGTTTTTTATACATTTCTTTCAAAGAGTATAGCAGATCGGGCAAAACCATTACCGCAAACTCCGTGGTGGTATGCAGTAGAAGAAGCATATTGGTATCAACCAGAGGGGCCTGGCTCACACATTGATGATCGTATGGATCACCCTGTCATTCAGGTAAGCTGGAATGATGCTGTAGCTTTTTGTAAGTGGGCTGGAAAACGTTTGCCGACAGAGGCAGAATGGGAGTATGCGGCAAGAGGAGGGCTTGAGCAGAAGCTTTTTCCTTGGGGAGATGAGCTTACACCGAATGGAGAGCACTATTGTAATATTTGGCAAGGGGATTTTCCGAACGAGAATACAGAGGAAGATGGCTATGTTGGGACAGCGCCTGCCAAATCTTTTCCTCCCAATGGGTATGGACTCTATAATGTTTCTGGTAATGTCTGGGAATGGTGTGCAGACTGGTTTACGAGGACACCCGATTTAGCTGAGGTGGTAAATCCAGTTGGGCCAAAAACAGGGCAGGGTAAAGTCATGCGTGGAGGCTCGTATCTTTGCCATAAATCCTACTGTAATCGATATCGAGTCGCAGCACGTAGTTCGAATACGATCGATAGTGCTACAGGTAATTTAGGGTTTCGTTGTGCAATGGATGCATAGTTTTTGGAGGTGAAGTTCAGTTATTGTGAACCTCACCTTTTTTCCTTCGTTCGTATATATTCCATAAATGCTTGAACGCTTTTTTTGGTAAATCTCTTTGGCTTCCAAACCATCCATAAATTACGCTTTAACACCGTATCACGTATTTTCTTTTCATGTAAAAACCCTTGTTCAATTTCACGGGCTACGGTTAGCCTTGAGACAATACTTATCCCAAGACCAGCTTCTACCGCACTTTTTATCGATTGTGTACTGCCAAGCTCCATATAGCTTTCTATTTTTCCTAAAATCCCCCACTCCTTTAAGAAGTTTGTGATAATCGCTCTCGTGCCCGATGAGGGCTCTCGCCATATCATTCTCTCTTGTGCTATTTCGTCTATTTGGACTTCATTTTTCAAGCTCCATGGATGGTCTGGTGCGTGTATGAGAACGAGCTCATCTTCTATTACTTTTTCGATGGATAGTTTTGCGTCATCTACAAGCCCTTCCACTAAGGCAAGGTCGATCCTATCGTCCAAAAGAAGCTCTAAAACGTTTGGCGTATTTTCTACATATAACGATAAACGAAAATCCGGATTTTTATGTTTAAATCTTCCCAGTAAACCTGGTAACAAGTACTCCCCGATTGTGAGGCTAGCCCCTATTTTTAATGTACTCTCGTACCCTTTTAATTTTGCAATGACTGCTTCCTTTGATTGGTTGTAATCTTGAACGATCGACTTAGCGAACGGATACAGCACATGGCCACTATCAGTGAGTATCAACCTCCCGTCTTTTCTATTAAAGAGGAGCGCTCCATATTCTGCTTCTATTTGATGGATTTGTTTCGTTATCGCAGGTTGAGATAAATATAAAGATTTAGCCGCCTGATTGATGCTACCAGTCTCTACGACAAAACAAAACGTTTTCAATAATTGGATGTTCATAATGACCGGCTCCTTTTGTCTATCACGGACATTGTTTGCTCTTTTCGTAACATTATATCTCTGCGATAGAGGTGTGTCACCTGTGGATGTTTATTACAAGGGAATTTAGATTTGTAGCCTGTCGGACAAGGGGAAACTCAGCGTCTTTAGGATTTGTCTAAATCGTAAGTGGTTTATTATTTCATTTGTTTATACTATGATTAAATAAAATAAAATGAGAACTTTGGATGATACTACAACAATAAGCATGAATAGGAGAGGAAAAACGAAAATCCAATAAATGAGTAGGTGATTTCAGTGAAGCTAGAAGAATTAATGAACGATCACCACCAGACCTTTAGTGAGGGTGAAAAGGTCTTGGCAAAGTTTATACTAGAGAATAAAAACGATATCTATGATTTAGGAATTAATGAACTCGCTAAAAAGAGTTTGAGTTCTAAATCCTCTGTTTTGCGATTTGCGCAGAAGCTAGGGTTCTCTGGCTATACGGAAATGAAAAACTTTATGAAGTGGGAGAATCATTTAGCGGAAAAATCTTTTACACAAAAAGACTTTGGAAAAATAGTCATTAGCAATGTAGAGCAAACAGTTAATCAGTTGAACGAAATAAATCTTTCTCCTATTTGCGAAGTGATTGATAGAAGTCCAAATGTTTATATAACAGGAACTGGGCTTATGCAACAAAGTTTAGCGAAAGAAATGCAAAGGATGTTTTTAGGGGTTGGCAAAAATACGCAAACATTTCCTATGGATATAGGCACAAATATTTATCAATTGTTGATGGAGAGAATTTCAGAAGATGATTTGATCGTTGTATTTTCCGGTTCTGGAAACAATACCATTCTTAAGGAAGCGCTTAGTATTCCCTTGATTAAGAACGTGAACATCCTTGCCATTACTGGATCTCATCATAATTGGTTAATGAATCACGCAACCTTCTGTATTCCAGTATATATCCATCAAAATTCATTATTGCTTAGCAGTTGGTTTTCTTCTTCGAGTGCATTTTACAGTGTTATTGAAATCGTTGCCTATAATTATTTTGAGTATAAGAATAAAACGTTACAGAATAAATGATATGATTTAGGCTATTGCATATTCGATGATAGCCTATTTTTCTTTTAATAAAAGCGGCGAAAAATGATTGATTCCCATATCATGAAACCGTTTCCCAACATGTCTAAAAATTCTTCTCTTATAATGACTCATGTACTATACTTCCATCATAACATCACAATGATGAATGCAGGGGAAGGAGGCATTTTGGTATGAAAGCGATTCAAATTATGTTTGACACCTTAAAACGAAATTACTTAAACGCCTATGAACATTCAGATGTAATCACACCTAATTTTGACCGGTTACAAAGAAAAACCGTTCAATTTGATAATTTTTTTGCTGGAAGCTTACCTTGTATGCCTGCAAGAAGAGAGTTGCATACAGGTCGTTACAATTTTTTGCATCGCGGGTGGGGGCCAATTGAACCTTTTGATGATTCCATGCCTGAGATATTAAAACAAAATGGAATCTATACCCATCTTGTAACGGATCATAAACATTATTGGAGAGACGGTGGTTCCACTTATCATACTCGTTATTCTTCATACGAACTGATTCGCGGGCAAGAAGGAGACAACTGGAAAGCGAAAGTCGACAAGGAAATCGATATCAAAGGGTTAGAACATCTTCCTGATTTTGCAAAGAAACGAAAGCAGGCGAGTATTTCCCAAGATTTTGTGAACAGAACCTATATGAAACAGGAGAAAGACCACTCTTTATTTCGAACTGTCGAGGCAGGTATGGGGTTTTTGAAAGAGAACAAGGATGCTGATCAATGGTTCTTACAAATTGAATGCTTTGATCCACATGAGCCCTTTTTTGTCCCTGAAAAGTATCTAAAATTATATGGGCTCTCAAAAGACGATTTCAACGGATGGCTCCAATATTCACATGATCATTTTTCATCAGAAAAAGCAGATGTGATGAGAGGATATTATAAAGCTTTATTAACCATGTGTGATGCATATTTAGGGAAAGTATTAGATTTTATGGATGAGAATAACATGTGGGAAGATACAATGTTAATTGTTAATACGGATCACGGTCTACTCTTAGGGGAACATGAATGGTGGGGCAAGAACATCATGCCCGTTTATAATGAAATTGCCCATATACCATTCTTTATATGGGATCCAAAGTTAGGTGTCCAAAATGAATCTAGAAATCAATTAGCACAGAATATCGATATACCTGCAACTATACTAGAATTCTTTCATGTAGATATCCCAGAATTCATGATGGGAAAACCATTAAGTTCGGTAATTGAATCAGATGAAGTGATTCGCGATGCTGCTTTGTTTGGTTATTTTGGTAGTAATATTAATGTCGTTGATGGTGACTATATCTATATGAGAGGGCCAATGCCCGGTAGAGAAGCGGAACTGCATGAATATACATTAATGCCAATGAGAATGAATAGGCGCTTTACGGAAGATGAACTACAGGGTGCTGAATTGGATCAGTCTTTTGCCTTTACAAAAGGGATTAGTACGTTGAAGATGAGAACGACTGAATTTATGTCAAAAAGTTATCAGCGCTTTGGGAATAAATTATTTAATTATCGAGATGATCCTAACCAAAAAAAACCCCTTCATGATCCAGTAAAAGAATTTGAAATGATAGCAAAATTAAAGCAATTAATGAAGGAAAACGAGGCCCCAGAATCCCTTTATCGTTACTATGGTCTCGATCGTATCAATTGTGTAGAAGATGTATTGGCAGAACATAAGGCGTTTAATAGAAATCAAGAAATTGTTTGTGAGGATATCAAATTTTCTAATCACGCTGTTAAGGAAGGCTATTTAGCAATGGTAGCTTCTATTAAAGATAAAAAAGTGGAGTTGTTAAGAGCCAGTCTTAAAAAAACAAGTGAATGTAATGCAGTGTCAGATCAAGATTTAAAGAATTGGATATTAGAACACACAGATAAGCAAGACCAAGCTTTTATCTTTTATCAATTAGAGCTAGCTCTTAGGGGAGACTAGATGTTTCGTATATGACCATTTAAGTACTTGGCGGGATTGTAAAACGAGATGGTCCACTGCATCATACAGCAAATGCAGTGGGTCATCTTGAAATCTATGAAGGCAAAGAGAGGGTCGAGAGATGAAGTATGAACAATTGGCAAGCGATATTATAAAAAATGTTGGCGGAAAAGAAAACGTTGCCAGTGTTGTCCACTGTGTTACACGTTTACGCTTTAAATTGAAAGACGAAAATAAGGCAAATACGGACGTATTAAAAGAGATGGATGGTATTGTTACCGTTATGAAAAGTGGTGGTCAGTACCAAGTAGTCATCGGGAATCATGTCCCTGATGTCTATAAAACAGTACTTGCAGTTGGCGGTTTTGATAATCAATTTTTAGAAAAGCAAGAAAATGGAGAGGGACAAGAGGAACAAGGACTTTTTAACAAGTTTATCGATATTGTATCTGGGATATTTGCCCCAATATTAGGCGTATTAGCTGCTTCAGGGATGATAAAAGGTTTTAATGCCTTGTTTGTTGCAATGGAATTGTATGCGGATACATCTGGAACCTATTATCTATTACAAGCTTGTGGTGATGCCTTATTCCATTTCTTCCCGATATTTTTAGGCTTCACGGCTATGAAAAAATTTGGAGGAAACCATTTTGTTGGGATGGCGATAGGGGCTGCATTAGTTTACCCATCGCTTTCTGGTCTTACTGGAGGAGATCCCCTTTATACGTTATTTCAAGGAACAGTATTTGAATCTCCTATCTATATCACATTCCTTGGAATACCGGTTATTTTAATGAGTTATGCATCTTCAGTTGTTCCGATTATATTGGCAGCTTATTTAGGAACAAAGTTGGAAAAATGGTTCACAAAAGTCATTCCTGATGTCGTAAAGTCCTTTCTTGTCCCATTTTTCACATTGTTAGTTACCGTCCCGCTCACTTTTATGGTGATAGGAACAATTGCTACATGGATTAGTTCACTATTGGGACAGGCTACAGTTTGGGCTTATGATCTTAGTCCATTATTGGCAGGTTTGATACTCGGAGGATTTTGGCAACTATTTGTAATGTTTGGACTTCACTGGGGGTTCATTCCAATTGCTATGAACAACTTAGCTATTTTTGGTTATGATTTTATATTAGCTTTAATATCGGCTACATCCTTAGCAACTACTGGTGTTGTACTTGGGGTGATGGCTAGAACGAAACAACAAAAAATTAAAACGTTAAGTATACCTGCTGCTATATCCAGTATCTTTGGTGTATCAGAGCCAGCCATTTACGGGATTACGCTACCTTTAAAAAGGCCGTTTATTATCACCCTTATCACCTCTGCAGTTGGTGGAGCTATTATGGGGGTAATGGGTACGAAAGTATATATGATGGGTGGTCTAGGTGTTTTTGGTATCCCATCTAAGATTGGCCCTGGAGGTCTTGACATAGGATTCTGGGGCGGCATTATTGCAATGGCAGTAAACTTGGTATTAGGTTTTATACTCGCTTATTTATTTGGGTTTAATAGAAAGAACAAGAATGCAGAAACCCATAACGAAAAAAATAACAATAATCATACAGTGATTAAAGACGAAGATATCGCTAGCCCACTTATGGGAACGGTAATGCCATTAGCAGAAGTTAAAGACGAGGCTTTTTCTACCGGAGCACTTGGAAAGGGGCTTGCAATTGATCCTATAGAAGGAAAATTGGTTTCACCGGTCTCAGGGACCGTATCTACACTATTTCCTACCTATCACGCGGTTGGAATAACGACCGATAGTGGGGTTGAAATCTTGATGCATATTGGATTAGATACCGTTCAATTAGACGGGAAGTTTTTTAAGCCCTTTATTAAACAGGGAGATCGAGTAGAAAAAGGTCAATTACTAATAGACTTTAAATTGGATCAAATCAAGCAAGCCGGTTTTTCAATAGTAACTCCTATCGTTATTACAAATAGCGACAACTATAAAGAGATTATTCTAACGAAAACAGAAAAAACAAATCCTGGTGCTCAACTAATAAGAGCAGTGACCAATTAGGAGGTAATCGTATGCCAAATAAAAACAAATTCCCTGAAAATTTCCTGTGGGGCGGCGCAACAGCTGCGAACCAAGTAGAAGGTGCATATCTTGAGGGCGGAAAGGGTCTTAACCTTGCCGATGTTTTACCTGGTGGAAAAACGCGCTTAACGTTGTTATCCCAATCTGGATTCGATTTTGAAATAGATACAGATCAATATACCTACCCTAATCATGAAGCAATTGATTTTTATCACCGCTATAAAGAAGATATTGCCTTGTTTGCGGAAATGGGCTTTAAAGTATTTCGATTGAGCATCGCATGGAGTCGAATTTTCCCAAATGGGGATGAAAAGGAACCGAACGAAGAAGGATTGGCTTTTTATGATCGCGTATTTGATGAACTGCATAAACACGGAATTGAACCGTTAGTAACAATTGCCCACTACGAAACGCCGTTACATCTCATAAAAGAATACGGTGGATGGAGGAATCGAAAGCTTATTACATTTTTTGAGCGTTATGTCACGGTCCTTTTCAATCGCTATAAAAACAAAGTGAAATATTGGTTAACATTTAATGAAATAAATGGAGCCACTCATATGCCGCTTTTCGGTCTAGGTTTTTCCCCAACCAGTGATGAAACCCGTCTACAAGAAAGTTTTCAAGGGCTTCATCATCAATTTGTTGCGAGTGCAATCGCAGTAAAGCTCGGCCATGAAATCATTCCAGAATCGCAAATCGGCTGTATGGTTATCTATGCCCCCGTTTACGCTTATGATTGTCATCCTGAAAATGTGATGTATGCCCAACAAGAGGCGCGTCTTTTTAATCATTTTTGTGGCGATGTCCAAGTTCGTGGGAAATACCCAAGCTTTGTCCATCGTTACTTCCGGGAAAACGCTATTACGATTGATATGGAAGATGGGGACCTAGAGTTAATTAAAGAAGGTACGGTCGATTTCATTTCATTTAGTTACTATATGTCGCGCACGGACAAGAAAACCAAATCCCCTGAGGACATCGGTCAAGGAAATTTAATTGGCGGCATCAAAAATCCATTTTTACAGGCAAGTGACTGGGGATGGGAAATTGACCCAATCGGACTCCGTATTGCTTTAAACGAATTATATGATCGCTATCAAATGCCTTTATTCGTAGTGGAAAACGGGTTAGGCGCTTACGATAACGTGGAAGAGGATGGCAGTATTCATGATGACTACCGGATTAATTATTTAAGAGAACACATTCGGGCAATGGGTGAAGCAATAGACGATGGAGTAGAATTAATGGGTTACACTTCGTGGGGATGTATTGACTTAGTGAGTGCTTCATCAGGTGAATACGCAAAAAGATATGGCTTCATCTACGTTGATAAACATGATGATGGAAGTGGAAGTTTAGAACGTCGCAGAAAAAAATCATTCTATTGGTATAAACATGTGATTGCCTCGAATGGAGACGATCTTTAATTTGACGGTGGATCCTTATGAAGTGGAATACTCCTGCATAGAGAAATTCGAGATTTGGCCCAAATAGAATCAACCAAGTATCTCTACGGATCGCTTAGTTTGAGCGAGAAGTAGTAGACAGCGAGTTCCCACCCACTTGAAAAAGTGTTGGAATCAATGGCAGCGAAAGCAGTAGCCAATCTGTTTAGTAAACGGTGTGACTGTAAAGAACCCCCTACTTTTTTGCGAAGAATAAGTAGGGGGTTCATTAATGCCCCGTTTTTACCGTAGTTTGGCTCACAGTTCGTGTGCTGGTTTAGAGGGAAAAAAAAGAGGCCTGCCCTAACCAGCCAGTTCATTCCTCATAAGCTTTCATATACAAAGGGCTGACCACAGCTATAAGAAAGAATGCCCCGAACGCAGAGCCGAGTACATAAAACCCATTCATGCTGTCAAAAAAGGTCTGGATGATTGCCGATCCGAGCACTGCCCCTAGCGCCGCTAAGAAGCCAAGAAGAATGTTTTTCATAGAACCTTCAACATGAGAATCGCGTATTCATTCGTTTTCAGCATGTAAGGAATAAATGTGGTCAAGAAACGATAAAAACAGCTTGTTAAACGCTTCAGGGTTATCTTGATGGGCGCAATGGCTGGCATTGTCAATCCAATAGAACTCCCCATTTGGCTCTCGCTTTGCCCAGCGTGGTGCTGTTTTTTTTATATTGCCTGTATGGTCATTGACGCCGCAGACAAGTAAAAATCGTTTTCGGATATAGTATGTTTTTTCTTCGTGCAAGCAGCCTTGCATGCCTTGAAAGATTTTCGGGAAATCCTTCGGGCCAACCGTATGAAAGCACTCGTGTAAATAGGTCTGCACATCGGGTTTAATCGAGCTAGCGCGTGCACTTTGATTGACTAACATATTCCACGGATACAGTGACAAGAGCAGCGGCGTGATGGTGATTAGTCCTTTCTCTATGAACGTCAGCTTTTGCGTATTACACGTACAATCAATCAAAACCAAGCTCTCGACTTTATCTGGATGGTGAAACACCAACTCTTGAGCCGCATTTCCGCCCATCGATTGGCCAATAAATGTCGCTTTCTCAATGCCTTCTTTCGTCATAATCGCCAACATGTCATCGATCAGCAGCTTGATCGTAAAATCCGTCCCAATGGGCCGCGATAGCCCATGTCCTCGTGCATCCCACAAAAGTAGTCCGTACGTTTCATCGATTACATTGAGCTGTTCAGCAAACATGCGATGATCAGTACCGGCGCCATGCATGAAAATCAACCAAGGGCCGCAATGGTTGGCAGTCATCCAATAATGAATCGGGCAACCGTCCTTTTCAAGGACTCGTTGTTCTCATTTCATTGCGTTTCTCCTTTTGTGCTGACCGATTTTGAAAAACCGCTGCATGTATCCGATTGCCTCGGCCTTAGCAGCGCATGGACAGGAAAGGCGCCGGAAAGCAGCGCCAAAGGAAAAAGTCGCTACTCAAGCCATGCGTTAGGTAGATGCCGCTTTTTAATCGGCACCTAAAAACGTTGTCTCTAACTCGACTTCCTTTACCTGTTTGCCATCATAATCGACTTGGTAGGCTTTCGCTTGCGGTCTTGAGCTGACAATTTTCCACACGTCTTTTTCCTTATAATGAAGGGCGACTCCGTCATCGGCGGCTATTCCAGGTTTGATGTTGCCAGCCGCTACGAATTGCTGGTAGCTCGGCCTTCTGTCTGCTTCGCCGTCATAATGGGGACAGTTGCTTCCCGTTAAAAACCCTAGTCCATTGGTTAATGGTTCGAGCCCATTTCCGTAAGAGTCTGTCACGCCTTCTTCAAACCAACAAATGGAACCGGCGCTAATGCCTGCTAGTACGATTCCTTGTTGCCACGCTTTTTTCATTATCGCATCTAAGCCCCATTCCCTCCATAGAACGAGCAAATTTTTCGTGTTTCCGCCGCCTACATAAATGATGTCTTTTTCGAGCAAATAGCTTTCTAAATCTCGAGTAGGCGGTCTAAATAAAGACAAATCCGAAGGCTGGCAATGTTCGTTGCGGAAAAAGTGGTAAAATTTAGCGATATAATGTTCGGCATCACCGCTAGCAGTCGGGATAAAGCAAATGGATGGCTTAGGTTTGGCGGATTGCTTCAGTATGTAGCGGTCCAATAAAGGGTTGTCAGGTTCCATCGAGAACCCTCCCCCTCCGAGGGCAATGATTTGCCTCATTCGATTCATCCTTTCTCTAACAACGAACGATTTGCTCTTATTCCGCTTTCACGAGCTTGTTTGTTAATGTTCCTAATTGTTCAATATGAACGGAAACGGTGTCTCCAGGTTGCAAATAACGCCGCTCTGCTTCAGGTAGGCCAAGAATGACTCCTTCAGGCGTGCCAGTAAGGACAATATCCCCTGGCTTTAGTGTAAAGTGGCGGGATACATAACTGATAATCTCGGCACATGTGAAGATCATATCGGCTGTATTCGATTGCTGTTTGATTTCGCCGTTGACTCTTGTCTCAAGCGCTAAGTTTTGCGGATCGGCAATTTCTTCTCTTGTGACAAGATACGGACCGATTGGACAAAATCCATCGCATGTTTTCCCTAAAAGCCATTGCGCCGTTTTCATTTGCAAATCACGGGCGGACAAGTCGTTAGCCGTGCAGTAGCCTAACACATAATCAAGGGCGTCATCTTTAGCGACTTGTTTCGCCGTTTTACCAATGACAACGGCAAGCTCCACTTCGTAATCCAATGCTTGCGTCACAGGAGGGACGACAATGTTGCTGCCATGCCCAGTCAGGGTGTTATTAAACTTGCTAAAAAGAATCGGCGTTTCTGGATAAGGGGAACCAGTTTCGTCTGCATGGCGCCTATAGTTAAGGCCGACGCAAATGATTTTCTCTGGGTTCGGAATGGCAGGGCCAAACGTACAGGACTCCATTGCATGTATGAAAGGCCCTGTTTGTTCTAATGTTTGTATATAAGCTTCTAAAGCTGGCAGCGACTCTGGCTGATTGATCAATTCGTCCATTGTTGCCGGGACTCCCGCAGCTGGGTGAGCTTGCAAAGCCTCATAAATATTTGCAATCTGCCCATTTCGTTCGACGCCTAAGTGGTTGTGTTCCAACGTGCATAGTTTCAAGCGAACCACTCCTTTTTTTAGTTTGGTTAATTTATGCGTTTTTTCCGAAAACGACGCCGCCATCGATATATAGGGGTGCGCCCATCACGAAGCGGGACTCATCTGACGCTAAAAATAGCGCCGCTTTGGCGACATCTTCTGGCAAACCGAGTTCACCGGAAAGTTGCCGTTTTTTTATGGCGGCAATCGTTTTTTCCGGATCATCTGATTCGGCTAAATATGCTTCGACAAAAGGGGTAAAGATCGTACCTGGCAGCAAGGCATTGATGCGGATATTGTAGGCGGCGTAGTCGACTTGCATCGATTTTGTTAGTGAAAGAACAGCCCCTTTTGTAGCTGCATATGCTGCTCGGTTAGCGAGGCCAATTTCGGCAATGCATGATGACATGTTTAAAATCGTGCCGCTTCTTGCCGCAATCATATGGGGTAGGACGTATTTGCTTGGCAGAAAAACGCCTTTAAGGTTAACGTTGACAACTCGGTCCCATGCGTCTTCTTCGATTTCATGCAATGGGCCGATACCGCTCACGCCGGCATTGTTAAACAATACGTCAATGCGACCATATTCACGAACTACATCTGTTACCATTGTTTCAACATCAGCAGCATTGGTCGTGTCAGCCTGAATAAAGGAAACGTTGCCGCCTGCTGCGCAAATCGCTTTCCCTGCTGCTTTTCCCTTTGTCTCATCGATATCATTGATCGTAACAAAGGCGCCTTCTTTGGCAAACAATGCTGCCGTCTCCTTGCCGATCCCTGATCCTGCTCCAGTAATCAACGCTACTTTATTCGCTAAGCGCATAGTTTGCTCCTTTCGCCAAGTTGGTTGTTTTCCATTGTAGCATAAATTAGAGACATCGATTATTGCGTTATTTAGCATAAAAGTAGCTTTTTTTAATCAGCACAGTAAATGACGGACGGCCGCTTTTGCTGCTTCTGACAATTGATGTCTAGCTGTTTTTTCGGTATACGGCTGGCGTTGTTCCAGTGGCAGCGCGAAAAGTCCTGTAAAAATGGGGCATGCTGTAATAGCCGCAGGCTTCAGCAATGGCTTGGATGCTAAGATCGGTTGTTTTTAGCAAGTCTTTTGCTTTAATAAGGCGTTTTGACTTTAAAAACTCGATGTAAGTAAGGCCAATAGAGGCTTTGAATTTTTTGCTGAAATAGGAGGGATGGACACAAGCATGGGCGGCAAGCATTTTTAAATCTAGTTCTTCATGCAAATGGGCGTCAATATAAGCTAGGCTCTCTTTTATCCATGTGGGTACGAGCGGAGGCAGTTTTTCTTGGGCAGTGCCGCAGTTTCGCGAGACAAACACAATCGCGTAGCGGATAAGCAACGCCACCGTTTCGCCTGAATACAAATCGGCAATATCTGTTTCTTTGCCCATTTCGTCAAAGAGGCCGGCTAAAAACAACCGTTTCTCTGGTTCCATATAGTAGCGGTACTGTTTTGTTGTTTTAGCTGTTGTAAATAGAGAGTGGAGTGAGTCAGACTCGGAGCCGATCATCGATGCAAGCAAGCTTGGACAAAAGTACAATGCGGAAGTTGTCACGGTTTTGCCTTGATCAAGAAGCGAACAATGAATGATGTTGCCGGGGACAATGACGATATCGCCTGAAGTAAGTTCAAAAAAACAATCATCAATAAAGAACGTGCACGTTCCGTGATGGACCACAATGATTTCATGCCATTCATGCAAATGGTGTGGCAGTTCGTCATCACAAGATTTGGCTTTGTTATGGACAAGCTGGAAAGGAACAATGTGAGATTGGTTAAAGCGTTTGCGAATCGGCCCCATATAGCACCTCCTGGTTTAGACTAAAAAAAGCAACTTTTACACCCACAATCGCAATTTATCACGTTTGTGTAATCATGGTAGCATACAGATGACCAATTTTGAAAGCGCTTTCTGTTGGTCGTACTTGATCGTGAGAAAGGCAGTTATCACGTAAAAGGGGAGATGGATGCCAATGAAGGGGGCGGCGATGAAAACAGTCGTATATGCAATGTTATGCTTGCTGTTAGTTGGCTGCGCGTATCCGACCGTGGCATCGAAGACGGCTTTAGACGATGTGTATACGATTAATATGGCTTATGGGAATCAGCCTGGGGAACCGATTGATCAGCAGGCAAGGAAATGGCAAGAGCTAGCAGCAGAAGCGAGCAACGGTCGCTTGCAACTTCAAGTATACCCTAGCTCTCAGCTTGGCAGTGAAAGCGACATGATTGAGTTGGCGATGCGCGGCAACAACGTCATTGTGTTCACTGCGTATGATTTTTTAATGGACTACGTACCTGACTTTGGCATTTTAGGGGCGCCGTATTTGGCAGAAGGCTTTGAAGACTTGCTTTATTTGACGACGACCGATTGGTATGCAGGGCTTGAAGAGGAGATGAACGAGCTCGGACTTTCTTTGCTAGGAAAGAGGACGATTTACGGAGAGAGGCACTTGATGACTAAAAAAGAAGTCAACACGCCGGATGATTTGCGAGGGATGAAAATTCGTGTCCCGAACAACAACTTGTATATTCGTGCCTTCCATGAGTTAGGAGCTTCACCAACGCCCCTTCCACTTGGCGATTTATATGCATCGCTACAGCAAGGGGTCATTGATGGCGCCGAAAATCCTCTACCTGTGCTTCAAGGCACCCGTACGAATGAGGTAACGTCGTACTTAACGCTAACGGGGCACATTAAAGTAATGGGCGTGTGGGTGGCAGGGGCAAAAATGATGGAAGATTTGCCTGATGACCTTGCCAAGATTCTTGCCGAAACGAGTGAAGAGGCGGCTGAGTATGCCTATGACATTACTAAACAAAAGGAACAGAAGGCGCTTCAATTTTTCACCGATGAAGGGATGGTTGTCAATGAGATCGATCAATCTCTGTTCCGAGAAAAAGTCGCTCCTTTTTATGAAGGGATGCCGTCATGGTCACCGGGGCTTTACGAAAAAGTGCGCGATTTAATGGCACAGAGGCCGAAAGAGGGAGAGGAATGAGGAAGAAAGCGACTAATTGGCTTGCATCGGTTGATGATTGGATCGGTGCGATTGCTTTGAGCCTGATTGTCATTTTGATCGGTGCCAACGTGTTTTTCCGGTTTGTGTTGTCTCAGCCGATCACGTGGAGCGAAGAAATAAGTTTAGCGCTGTTTGTTTGGTTAACGTTTATCGGTATTAGCGCTGTTATGAAGCGAAATGAACATGTCGGAATCGATTATTTTGTCCGCAAACTGCCTAAAGATGCGTTTGTGTGGGTGCAACGTTTTCGCCTAGTTGTGTTACTAGCTGTGACATGTGTTGTTTTTGTTTATTGGGGCACAAAGCTAGCCATTGACACCCATTGGAAAGTGACACCTGTGCTTGGCGTTCCTTTTCGCTTCATCTATATGGCGCTTCCTGTCGGCGGCATACTTGCGCTCTACCATTTAGTAAGCGTGCTTTTACGCAAGGACCGCTCATTTATCTACCAGGAAGAGGGGAAAAGCGATGATGCTTCTCTTAATTGTTAGTGTGATTGTGCTCCTAATTGTCCTGAATGTTCCTGTAGCTTACGCGATGCTTGCAGGAGCGGCCATTTACTTTATTGCCAATCCAAGCTTTATGAATGAAACACTGACGCAACGGGTAGTAAGCGGAGTTGAATCCTTTCCGCTGCTTGGAATTGTCTTTTTTATCACTGCTGGTGTTTTGATGAACTATACCGGAATTACGCAACGAATGCTTGTATTTGCCAAGCTTGTAACTGGCCACTTGACTGGCGGATTGGCGAAAGTGAATGTGCTGCTTAGTGTGCTAATGGGCGGCTTATCGGGTTCGAATGTAGCGGACGCCGCTATGCAAACAAAAATTGTCGTCCCAGAAATGGTCAAAAAAGGCTACGCGCCTGGTTTTTCAGCAGCATTAACGGCGACAAGCTCGCTCATCACACCAATCTTGCCTCCAGGCATTGCCTTGATTCTTTATGGCTATGTGGGCAATGTCTCAATCAGCGACTTGTTTATTGCCGGTATTATCCCGGGTTTCATGTTGGCAGCGATTTTATTGGTTTATGTCCACTTCGCCGCTAAAAAGCACGGCTTTGAGCAGGAAAGGAACCCTTTCCCTTCTTTCAAACAAGTGGCGATTGCTTCAAAAGATGCTTTACTCGCTCTTTTGCTTCCGGTTCTCATTATCGGTGGCATCCGTTTAGGGATGTTCGGCCCGACTGAAGCGGGAGCAGTTGCTGTCCTGTACGCACTTGTTATTGGCTTGTTTATATACAGGGAAATGACGTTCAGGGATTTAGTCACCGCTGCGAAAGAATCGGTGCAAATTATTGCCACTGTCATGATTATTATTGCAGCAGGCACCGCATTTGGCTGGATTTTGACGCTTGAGCAAGTCCCGCAACAGCTTGCTTCCGCCATTACCGCTTCGGTCGAACACCCACTTGCGTTTTTGTTGTTATTGTTGTTGTTTCTGCTCATTGTGGGGATGTTTATTGAAGGAAACGTCATGCTTATAATTTTAACGCCAATCTTTATGCCCGTGCTTGAGACATACGGGATTGACCCTGTTCATTTCGGAATCTTCTTTATTCTTTGTTTGAGCATTGGCACGATCACACCGCCAATCGGCACCATTATGTTCACAACGGCCTCGATTGCAAAGGTAAAAATTGAAACGTTCATTAAAGAGGTTATACCGTTTTGGGTGCTGCTGATTGGCTTTTCGCTGATCATAATTTTCATTCCGGCCTTGTCGTTGTGGTTGCCGTCTGTCTTGTCTTAAATCAATCAATAACAAAGAAAAGGGGATTGACGATGAAACTAATCCGTCTACAAAAAACAAGGCTCTGTCTGAGTCGGAGCAGTCGACGAAGAAAATGTGACAGTAGCTCCATTTGCGGGCTACCCATGCATTGATCAAGGAAGAGCAAGCAATGGCCACATATCGGAATGGCTAAAAAAACAGATGGATAGCTGGCCAATAGAATGGAAAGGATGAGGGCGTTTTGAGCGAAACAAAGACACATGTCGTCATGCAGCAAAAGGACAATGTTGCCACTGCTTTGCGGGATTTTGAAAAAGGGCACGTAGTCACGATCGACGGAGAAAAGCCACTACATTTAAAAAATAACATAGACTTTGGCCATAAATTTGCCCTTTACCCGATCAAAAAGGGAGCAGACATTACAAAATACGGGGAAGTGATCGGCGTTGCTTCAACCGATATTGCAGTAGGAGAGCATGTCCATCTCCATAATGTTGAAGGCAAAAGGGGAAGGGGAGATCAACGCGTATGAGCTTGAAATTAACAGGATTTCGCCGTCGAGATGGTCAAGTCGGCATCCGCAACCATGTGCTGATTTTACCGACGATTGTCTGTGCCACGCAGGCTGCGCAAAACGTAACAAAACTGGTCGACGGCACTGTTTCTGTCATTCACCAGCACGGGTGTGCACAAGTGGGAAGCGACTATGAGCAAACGTTTCGGACGTACGTCGGAATGGGGTTAAACGCAAATGTCTACGGAGTGGTTGTAATGGGGCTCGGGTGTGAAACACACCAAGGCAAAAGTGTAGCTGCAGAAATCGCTAAGAAGAGCAACAAACCTGTTGAACTGGTCTCGATCCAAGATTATGGCGGCACATTGCAAGCAACCTGTGAAGCGGCGCGCATTGCGACCAAAATGGTGCAAGACGCCTCCGCGCTAGAACGGGAGCCGATTGCGTTTTCTGATCTTATTGTTGGCACGGAATGCGGCGGCTCCGATGCATGCTCCGGATTGTCGGCAAACCCAGCTGTCGGTTATGTCAGTGATGCCATTGCTGATTATGGAGGCACGTCTATTTTGGCCGAAACGACTGAGCTAATCGGCGCTGAACATTTGCTCGCCGGCAGGGCAGCCAATGACCGCGTCGCCAAGCGTGTTTATGAAGTCATTGAAGCAATGGAAAACCGCGCTTTTCAAATGGGTGTTGACATCCGTACCGGCAACCCGAGCCCAGGCAATAAACAAGGCGGGCTGACGACATTAGAAGAAAAGTCGTTAGGCGCAGCAGCAAAAGCGGGAACACGAACATTGCATGAAATTGTTGATTATGCAAAACGGCCAACGAAAAAAGGCCTCGTCTGGATGGATACGCCAGGCCATGATATTGAGCAGCTCACAGGGATGACGGCAGGGGGCGCGCAACTCGTATTGTTTACAAGTGGAAGAGGCACACCGACTGGCTCGCCAATTGCACCAGTGATTAAAGTCGCGACCAATACGGCGATGTTTGAAAAAATGAACGAAAACATCGATTTTAATGCAGGTACGATTATTGAAGGAAAAGAAAGCATCGAATCAACTGGCGAACGCCTATTGGCTGAAGTCGCTGCAGTTGCTTCAGGCAAACGGACGAAAGCCGAAATCTTAAAACAACATGATTTTGGCATTTGGCGGATTGGTCCTACTTTTTAAATAGAGAGAGGGAGTAGCAAGTCCAAGGCCGCTGGCGTTGGCTGATGAAAAGGGAAGGCGGCCGTTATCATTGGTATGTGTAATGATGCCATGTATAATGGAAAAATAAACAACAAACACTGACTATAATCAATGGCACATACGAAAAGGGGATACCATGACTGAACAAGCGAAATGGAATTTTGACAACAGTTACGCCCGTCTTCCACAGCCGTTTTTCGCTCGCCTTAAGCCAAACCCAGTGCGGTCGCCAAAGCTTGTCCTCTTTAATGAACCGTTGGCGACTGCTCTTGGTTTGAATGGGGAAGCGTTGCAACAGCCTGAAGGCGTCGCCGTACTTGCAGGCAATGCGATCCCTGAAGGAGGGGAGGCGCTCGCTCAAGCGTATGCTGGCCACCAATTCGGCCACTTTACAATGTTAGGGGACGGCCGCGCGTTACTCATTGGCGAGCAAATCACGCCTGAAGGCAAACGCTTTGACATCCAGTTAAAAGGATCAGGGCGGACGCCTTTTTCCCGTGGCGGCGACGGTCGTGCGGCGCTTGGTCCGATGTTGAGGGAATTTTTGATTAGTGAAGCGATGCACGCACTTGGCATTCCGACAACAAGAAGTCTCGCTGTTGTGACTACCGGAGAGGAAATATTCCGTGAAACGGAACTGCCTGGCGCTGTGCTGACACGCGTCGCCGAAAGCCATCTTCGTGTGGGCACGTTCCAGTATGCGGCTGGCCGTGGCGAAGTAAGCGATGTGAAAACATTGGCTGACTATGCGATTAAGCGCCACTATCCAGAAATAGCGGAAAGCGAGAATCCTTATTTATCCTTGTTGGAACAAGTCATTTCCCGCCAAGCTAACCTAATTTCCCAATGGCAGCTCGTTGGCTTTGTCCACGGCGTCATGAACACCGACAATATGACGATAAGCGGGGAAACGATCGATTACGGGCCATGTGCTTTTATGGATAACTACGACCCGGCGACTGTATTTAGTTCGATTGATACGCAAGGGCGTTATGCATACGGCAACCAGCCGCAAATCGCCAACTGGAATTTGGCAAGGTTTGCTGAAACACTCGTGCCTTTGCTTGCCGAAGATGAAACAAAAGCCGTGGAAATGGCCCAATCAGCGATTGAAGGCTTTAAAGGCCAATACGTAAGCAATTGGCTGGCAGGCATGCGCAAAAAGCTAGGCTTATTCAATGCTGAAGACGGCGACAAGGACTTTGTAGAGAAGTTGCTTCGCCTTATGCATGAGCATGAAGCGGATTACACCAATACATTCCGGTTGTTAACACTAGGCCAGCCAGACAAAACGGCAATGAATGGCGCAGCTGAATTTGCCGAGTGGCTGGAACAATGGCAACAGCGGCAAAGCAGGCAAGCGCAAACGAAGGACGAGGCGATGAAGCTGATGAAAACCAACAATCCTGCCGTTATCCCACGTAACCACCGCGTCGAAGAAGCGCTTGCGGCAGCAGTTGATGAAGAAGATGACAGCTTGGTGAAACAATTGATTGCTGTATTAAAAGAGCCTTATGCGTACAGTGAAGAGCAAGAACGATATGCCGAGGTGCCAGAACGTTGCCAACATGGCTATGTGACTTATTGTGGGACATGAGTGTAATGGTGCATTCGGGAGCAGGCACTGCCTGTTTTCCTAAGGAAGAGCATAACCAAGTGTTATTGCTCTTTTTTTTGTCTTGACAGCGAATCCATGCTGCACCATACTTACTTTATAAAATAACTTTATAAAGTGGATTTATGAAGATGAGATGGAGGTGCCTATGGGAAAAGCGCATACGCAGTTGCTCAAAGAAATCAATTTGGACAATGTGCGCCGTGCCGTGCGCACAGCAGGAATTGCAACGAAACCGCAATTGGCGGAAGCGACTGGGTTAAGTGTTGTGACAATCGCCTCGCTTGTAAAAGAGCTTATACAGATAGGGGAAATCTATGAAGGAAAGGCAGCTCATTCAACGGGAGGCCGTCCGCCAGTAACGTATCATTACAACTATGACGTTTGCATGGCGTTGTTGTTAATCCTTCATGAGCATAAGGAAGAAGTGCTCCTATCGGTGATTAACCTAAACGGCGACTCTCTGAAAGAACATACGCATGCAGTCGCCAATTTTGACGTTGACGCGATTTGTGCCCTTGTCCATGAATATGTAGCGGCCTATCCAGCGATTAAAATGATTGGAATGGGCATTCCTGGCCAGCAAGTGGACGGAGAAATGAAAGTCAGCAGCCATGAAAAACTAATTGGCGCGAGGTTAACGGACACGATCCAGCAGCAATGCGCTTTGCCAGTATGGTGGGAAAATGACATTAATGCTGCCTTGAGCGGCTATTGTACAAACGATCCGCCAAATGAAGGGGAGTGTATCATTGGCCTCTTTTTTCCAGCACATCGCCCACCTGGTTCAGCCATGTATATAGACGGCAAATTGTTTAAAGGCAAAAACGGGATGGCGGGAGAAATTAAATTTCTGCCTGTCGACGTTGATTGGTATCAGCCGCTTGAAAGCAGGCGTTTTACTGAATTCGTTTGCTACACGCTGCAACTGCTGAATGCCGTGCTTGCCCCTGACAAAATCATTATTTACCAAAATCGCTGTACCAACGAACAATTGTTAGCTGCTTGGCAAGCGCACGAGCAAAAGCAGACGATGCCAGTCTCGCCAAAAGTGATGGTATCTGACGATTTTGGCGCTGATTTTCTGCGAGGCTTGAAGGCGATGGTGTTAAGAGGACTAGAAGAAAAAGTGTATGAATGAGAGACGAAATCGGAGGAAACGATGAGAAAACTCGTATGGATGGCTTGTTTGGCGTATTTGCTTGCTGGATTTGGCCATATTATTATCGGTTCTGTCCTAGAGCCAATGATGAATGCGTATCAGCTTGATTACCGTGATGGTGGGCAGCTGATTATGAACCAATTTCTTGGATTTTTAGTAGGGGTGTTGTTTGCGCCCCTCGTCATAAAGGTACTTGGCCGTAGGCTCGTTTTGCTGTTGGCGTTAGCGTTGTTTGCAGCCTCGCAATTGTCGCTGTTCTTGATGCTGCCTTGGAATGTATTGCTTGCAATCATCCCCCTTGGAGGTGCAGGGTTAGGGCTTACGGAGACCGTTCTTGCCGGTTTGATTATTGGCAAGTTGAAGGAAAAAAAGGCTTCGATTATGGTGCTGACAGAAGTGTTTTTCGGGGTAGGCGCGCTGGCTGTGCCCGTCCTTTCCGCTCTATTGATTGCAAATGGAAATTGGAATATGGTCTTTTTGGTCGTCGGTGCAGCTGTGCTAATTAGCTTCTGTTTATGGCTGTTTCTCCGTTTTGATGACTATGAGCCGCTGCTAACAAAAGAAGCCGTTGCCGGTGCTGATGGGGATGAGAGGCCATTAAAGGCTCGTTATCCAAAAACGTCGCTGCCATTGGTTTTAGTTGGCTCATTGTTTTTCTTTTGCTATGTTGGCGTCGAAATGACGTTCCCGAATTATTTGCCTTCGATTTTAGCAATGACATCTGACCTTTCCCCGTCTGTGCTTGCCCTTAGCATTACCGTCTTTTGGGGGGCGATGACGATTGGGCGAATGATCATGGTCTTTGTCGTCGGCAAAGTAAACGTCGCGACCTTGTTTTTGCTTGCTGTTTTTGGCCAGTTAGCGATGCTCGGATTGTTTGCGATTTCTCCCCATTACATCATCCGTTTTATCGTCATCTTTTTCGCAGGGTTGCTAATGGGAGGCATCTTTTCGTTAGGATTGCTTGTCGTGAATGAAGGGCTACCCGGGCTTGAAGACCGGACAACGAGCTTGTTAATTGCGATGGGTGGACTAGGCGGAGCGCTGTTGCCTCGTCTAACAGGAAGCTTGCTTGATCATTACTCCGTGCAAGTAACGCTGCTCGTGATTTTCGCGATTGCAATCGTAATGACAGCGTTGATGTTTCTCATCTTCCATTTTCGCAAACGGTTGTTAAGAGAAGCGGGAAAAGGCGGCAGTGAACGGATAAGTGAAGTTGGGTGACGAGGACGACAGAGAAAAATGTTGTGGGGATGGCCATCTGACAAGTGGATCAAGCGCACAGGAGAGAGAAGACAGTTTGAACGGGGCAGCAATCGCTGCCCCGTTCTTATGTTAATCAGGCAATGTGACGCTTACGTCTTCGCCCACTACCAAGACGCCAAGCTCATGTGTTGTCCACGTCCCACCGTCTAGGTTGCGAATGGTGTCGACGTTGCGCAGCAGCCAAGTGCATGTTCCTGTTACGCCGCTTGCGCTCAAAGCGAGTGTGTTGCCTGTTTTTGAGGCGCGGGCAGAAGCAGCAGCTGTCCCGTTTTCATCGTGGATTGTACACGTTGCTTCACCGTTTATTTCGAATAAATGAAAGGCCACATTTTCGGTATAATCATAGTTCGCTGTTTGCTCTTCTGCTCCGAAAGGAAGAATCGTGTTTTCGCGGACGAGCAGTGGCAATGTTTCATAACTGTGGTGTTCGCTATGCCATTTTCTGCCGTCGATGAACGCGTTTGTCAGGAGGTTGGTCCAATTGCCTGCTGGCGCGTAATAGCGGACGTTCCCTGTTTCATTAAAAATCGGCGCGACGAGAAGGCGGTCGCCAAGCATGTATTGACGGTCAAGTGTGTGGCATGTTTCGTCATCTCGGTATTCGAGCAGCATCGGCCGCAGCATTGGCACGCCATTTTTGCTTGCTTCAACGGCTTTAGCAAATAAATAAGGCATTAATCGGTTTTTTAATTTCGTAAACAACCGTGTGACATCTACCGCTTCCTCGTCATACAGCCATGGCACTTTGTAATCGCCGCTTCCATGGTAGCGGCTATGGGAGGACAGCAAGCCAAATTGCGTCCAACGCTTGTACAGATCAGGCGTTGAGCCTGTTTCAAATCCGCCAATGTCGTGGCTCCAATAGCCAAAGCCAGCTAATCCAAGTGAAAGGCCGCCCCGGAGCGTCTCGGCCATGGAAGCGTATGTGGAAAAGCTATCGCCACCCCAATGGACTGGAAATTGCTGGCCGCCAACCGTTGCCGAGCGGGCAAACAGGACCGCTTTGTTTTTTCCTAGGCGCTTTTCAAGCAATGTGTAAACGGTTTCGTTATAAAGGTGCGTGTAATAGTTATGCATTTTCAGAGGGTCGGCCCCATTTGCATAAACAACGTCCGTCGGTATTCGTTCGCCAAAATCGGTTTTAAAACTATCAACGCCCATGTCAATCAATGCTTCCAGCATTTCTGTATACCACGTTTTTGCCTCTTCATTTGTAAAGTCAACAACGGCAAGGCCAGGCTGCCATTTGTCCCACTGCCACACGCTGCCGTCAGGGCGCTTTAGCAAGTAGCCTTTCTGTTTGGCTTCGGCAAACAGCGGTGATTTTTGGCCGATATAGGGATTGATCCAAACACAAATGTTTAGCCCTTTTTCTTTTAAACGTGAAAGCATGCCTTTTGGGTCTGGAAATGTCCGTTCATCCCACTGGAAGTTGCACCATTCGAACTCTTTCATCCATAAGCAATCAAAATGGAAGACATCAAAAGGCAAGTCCCGTTCTTGCATGCCGTCGACAAACGAATGGACCGTTTTTTCGTCGTAGTTTGTTAAAAACGACGTGCTTAGCCACAAGCCAAATGACCACTTCGGCAGCAGCGGCGGCTTGCCGGTGAGCGTTGTGTAGGTGCGGAGCACATCTTTAAGCGTATCACCAGAAATAATGAAATACTCAAGCTGTTCGCCGGGAACGCTAAATTGCGCTTTTGATACTTTCTCTGAAGCGATTTCAAAAGATACCCGTTCTGGATGGTTGACAAAAACGCCGTAGCCTTTATTGCTTACGTAAAACGGGATGTTTTTGTAAGCTTGCTCGCTGCCAGTGCCGCCGTCTTCGTTCCAAATGTCAACAGACTGGCCATTTTTGACAAATGGCGTAAACCGTTCGCCGAGCCCGTATACGTACTCACCGACGTCAAGTGACAGCTGTTCGCGCATAAATGGGGCCCCGTTGTCATCGATAATGTGGCTTAAGCATTGCCTTTCGCTTGTCGTCACGACTTCGCCTTTTCGGGAAAAAGCGAAACGCCAGTCGTTTTTATTGACTGTTAGCAGAAGTTCGCCGCTTTGGAAAGAAAAGGACTGTTCGTCTTCTTTGCTGGCAACGTCTGCTTTTTCCATATAAAGAGGAAAATCAGGGCCCTTGTCAACGCCGCCTCCGTGGTGGACGCTATGGACGCGAATGACGTCATTCATAGGAGCCGATACAGTGACGGTCATCATACCGCCGTCAAGTGTCATCCCTGGATGAGCAATTTTTTGGAATGGGCCAAACAGTGTTGCCTCTGAGTCTGTTTTGCGAATGTCATACACTTCTTGCGGAGATCGAATCTCAAAGCCTGCTCGATTCATCCAGCAGCCATTGCTAAACTTCATCGTCTCACTCACCTCATTTATATGATAGCGTTTTCGAAATCGGGATTATCGTACATGAGATTGCCGTTATGCGCAATGAGGCAGCTTAAGGGCAAAAAGAAGCAAAACGACGAGAGGACCGGAGAAAAGCCTTGATGGCATACGGTTTTCCAGCAATCGTGTTGTCTTGTTACCTATAATTTTAACATGAAATTTGCACTGATTTTTTCTCTATATGGCGCCCTTGCCTTTGTCCTACACTGAATGTAGAAGTAGGAACAGCAACGATAGCCAAATGGGGCAACTTCTGTGATTGTTGGCACTTCGGACTTACGGTCTACTCGCATCTTCACTCTTTATCTGACAAGTGTTTTCATCAGTCTGACGTCGACTGAATCAAAGCCTTAGCGGATTCCGGGAAATCGGCTTTTTAGGCATACGTTATAATGAGGGCACAATTGAAAGCGTTTGCTTGAAGGAGATGACAACATGAGGAAGGCTTTCCATCAATATGTTTCGACGAAACTGAATCAAATCAAAATAAGGGATAAGCTTATTTTGATGTTCCTGTCTGGCGTGGTCATCCCAATTGCGGTTGTTGGCTTGTTTTTAACCAATGAATTAAAAGCCAATGCCATAAAGGATGCGCAAGAACAGGCAGAAATGAATGTCGAACGTGTCAAACAGCGAATCAATGAAGTGCTGAAAGGGCCCATTATGGTTGCGAACCATTTGCAATTTGATGAACGGTTAAGCGAACTGGTCAACACTGACTACGATCACTCGTTTTCTGTCTTTCAAGCATACCGCTCTTACCCTGATTTTGCCTACCACAAAGGAAACCACCCAGAAATTGAAACCATCCGCCTTTATGTAGACAACCCAACGTTGTTGAATAACTGGACGTTTATACCAGTTGAAGAGTCGCAAATGGCCAGTTGGTACAACATCGCAAAAGCGGATGTAGGCTTTTACCAATGGTTTTATTTGCAAGACGAGACGCAAGGTGGCGGTTACTATTTAAGTTTAATGAAACGGATTAATTTTATTGAATATGGCACATTCGGATTGCTCGTTATTACGATTGCCCCTGACCTGTTGGAAACGATTATGCAACAGGAAACGCACCAGACGGTCGTGGTCGATGAACACAATTCCATTATTTCGTCGTCGGAACCGTCATTCATTGGCGAAAACTTGGACGAGCTTGTCGTGGTGACAGACCAGGGAGAAGGAAAGCGTGGATTTTACGAAGGCCAAGCAAATGGGGAACCGATTCACATGATGGAAACTAGTCTGTTTCCCGAGTTAAGCCAAAACCAACTGCGGATTGTCTCGATTATCCATACGGAGGATATCGTTGGCGCGGCGAAAAAACTTAGTTATTTTGGCATTCTTGTTACCGGGCTCGGCATTGCGTTCTCGTTATTTTTAATCGTGTGGTTTTCATGGGGGTATGTGAATAGGCTCTCGCGTTTAAGCGCGACGATGAAAGAAGTGGCACAAGGCAATTTAACGACGAAAGTGGCGCTCGATGGAACAGATGAAATTGGTCAAATTTCTTTACAGCTGAACAAAATGATTGATGACTTAAACAAATCGATTGCCCAAGTGCTCGAAGCCAATGAACAGAAAACGGCACTTGAACGGAAGCAAAATGAAATGAAATTTAAAATGATGGCAAGCCAAATGAACCCCCATTTTTTGTTTAATACGCTTGAGGCAATCCGTATGCGCGCCCATATGAGCAATGAAACGGACATTGCGAAGGCTGTCAAACGCCTAGGGCAGCTATTGCGAAAAAGTTTAGAAGTCGGCAGCAGCATGATTCCATTGAAGGAGGAACTTGAAATGGTGCGGAGCTATCTAGAAATTCAGTCGTTTCGCTATGGGGAGCGGTTAACGTATGACATGGACGATGCTGTTACAATCGATGAAGTTGCCGTGATTCCTCTCACGATCCAACCGCTCGTCGAAAACGCCGTCTCCCATGGGCTTGAAGCCAATGAGGCAGATGGCTACGTGAACATTTGCGTGAAGCAGGCAGAAGACGGAATATGGATCGAAGTGAGCGATAACGGGATCGGAATGGGGCCACAACGGCAGCAAGAAGTTCGCGCAATGATCGAAGATCCTCTTGAAAAGCCGGAAAACCGGATTGGGTTGCGCAATGTCCATCAGCGTTTAAAACAAACATATGGCACCGACGGGCTCTTGATCAGCAGCAGCCAAGGAGAGGGGACAACGGTGCGTTTTTTTATTCCGAAGGAGGAAGGAAGCCATGTATAAAGTGTTAATTGCCGACGATGAATGGATGATTCGGGAAGGGGTAAAAAATCTAATTCCCTGGAAACACTATGGTTTTGAAGTGGCTAGCTTAGCATGCAATGGCAAAGATGCCCTTGAAAAATACAAACACCATAAGCCTGATTTAGTCATCGCTGATATACGAATGCCACAAATGGACGGGCTGTCTTTGCTGAAGCAAATTCGCACTGAAAACGAAGCTGTCCCTTTTTTATTGCTTAGTGGGCATGCCGACTTTCACTACGCACAAGAGGCGATCGGTCAAGGCGTAGACGGGTATTTGCTCAAGCCTTTAGAGGAAGACGAGCTTATTGAGCATTTGCAAATCGTCTTTCACAAATTGGAACAAAAAAAGCAAACGCATGTCTTGCACCAGCAAAGTGTACGGTTCGAGCAACAACGACTTCTGCTCAACCTGTTGGAAGGAAAACCGCTTCCGCCAAGTGTGGACATCTCTCGGCTTGGCCTTGCTGCCTCACGCTATCAAATATTTTTGGTACACGCTGGGGAGAGAGACGAGTTAGAGCACTTAGCCGAACAAATTCCCCACACCGCCGTGCCCTTTGCCAAAGGCGGGCACGCTGGTTTATTGATTTGCCATAGGCAAGGGGGATTGGCGAAAAGCGAGTTGCAGCAGTGGGCGTCTCACCTGCTCGCCCATATGCGCCATGGGGCATTAGGGAAGTGTGTTCGCAAGCTGTCTGCGATTCAAGTTTCCTATACTGCTGCTAAAAAGCTTCTTTCACTCGCCTTTTATGCAGACAAAGGAAGTGTGATTTCAGAACGGCCGACTGTGCTCCAAAGCGGTCAGCCAGCGAAAAAGCCGCTTTCGTTTTATGAAGAGCGCGCCTATTTGGCGCTCCATATTGGTGAGAAAGAGCCGGCCAAACAGGCGGTCTCCGATTTTTTGGCGGATGTCGCTGCCGGGGGTATGAAGGAGGCTCCTTTAAAAGCAAAAGCAAGTGAATTGGCGCTGAACGTCATCCAACGCTTAATCGCTAGCCGTGTATTGGCAAAGGAATGGGCGCAAAAAGGCTATCGCTTCACGGCCCAGCTCCAAGAAGCGGAAGACTTTTTACAATTGCGGCATGTGCTTCTATGTTTGTGCGACGAGCTTGCTGCGAATACGAACGTGCGCAGCAACGATGCCGCCGTTAAAAAAATGATCGATATGATTGATAGCCGCTACGACGAAAATTTGCGGCTTGAGACGATTTCTGCCGTTTTAAACTACAACAGCGCCTATTTAGGCAAACGGTTTAAACAAGAAACAGGCGATTATTTTAACACGTATTTGGATAAAGTCCGCATTAACAAAAGCAAAGAGCTGCTTCGCGCTGGCTGCAAAGTATATGAAGCGGCAGAAAAAGTTGGCTATCCCAATGTCGATTATTTTCACCGCAAGTTTAAAAAATACACGGGAATGTCGCCGTCGGCATTCAGAAAAAAAGGCTAGGCCCTCCAATTTTGGCCTGATTTCTAGTCGGATTTAGTTGGTATTTCCAAAATCGAAATCCAGCTAAGATGAAAGACAGAGAGGCGGGGGTGAAATGAAGCTCACAAAAAAGAAAGCGCATTCAGTCGCTGCTGCGCCTTTAGGGCAAAAACGCTCCTTTTGGCAAACTGTACTGCAGCAACGGTATCTCTATGCGATGTCATTGCCGTTTGTCGCCTGGGTGTTTGTATTCCATTATTTGCCGTTGTTCGGCTGGACGATGGCCTTTCAAGATTATCGCCCAGGGCTGGCCTTTTTTGAGCAGGAATGGGTAGGGCTCAAGCATTTCATTGAGTTGTTCCAAGATGAACGCTTTTACTTAGTGTTGCGGAACACGTTAGTCATGAGCATTTTAGGGTTGCTTGTCGGTTTTACATTTCCAATTCTATTTGCCGTGCTGTTAAACGAAGCGCGGGCAAAATTGTTTAAAAAGACTGTACAAACCGTTTCGTACTTGCCCCATTTTGTCTCGTGGGTCGTTGTTGCCGGGATTGTCACAAAAATGCTTTCTGTTGATGGAGGCATTGTCAATGAAATTCTCGTGGCAACAGGGGCTGCTGATAAGCCGATCCAATTTATGACGAAAGGCGAATGGTTTTGGATTATTGTCACACTTGCTGATTTGTGGAAGGAAATGGGCTGGAACTCGATCATCTTTTTGGCGGCAATGGCTGGAGTCGATCCTCAGCTTTATGAGGCGGCAAAAGTCGATGGCGCCAGCAGGTGGCGGCAAATTTGGCATATTACGTTGCCAGGCATCCGCCCAACGATCTTAGTCGTGCTCATTCTGTCGATTGGCAGCTTAATGACCATCGGTTTTGAAAAGCAATTTTTGCTTGGAAACCCGACAGTTGTTAACTATTCTGAAGTACTTGATTTGTATGCGTTAAATTATGGCATTAACCTTAGTCGTTTTTCTTATGGGACAGCGATCGGCATTTTCAACTCGCTTGTAGCGATTATTCTGCTTTTTATTGCAAACGGCATATTCAAACGCTATTCCAATCAAAGTGTCATGTAAGGGGGGAGGGAAGTGAATAAAAGCAAGCCGATGCGTTTTTTAACAAGCGATGGGTTGTTTAATGTGATCAATTACTGTTTTTTAACAATCGTGTTTTTAGCAACGCTTTACCCTTTTTTAAACGTGCTGGCGATTTCTTTAAATGATTCAACCGACACAGTTCGAGGCGGCATTTACATTTGGCCTCGGGAATGGACGCTTGAGAATTACCGAACGATCTTCCAATACGACCATTTGGTGACAGGGTTCATCAATTCCGTGTTGCGGACGATCATTGGCACTGTGCTTGGCGTTTTCTCATCGGCCATGGTTGCGTTTACACTGAGCCGCGCCGATTTTCAAGGGCGAAAGTTTGTGTCGACGACGCTTGTGTTGACGCTTTATTTTACAGGAGGATTAATTCCCGGCTACATGTTAATGAGAGAGTTGAACTTAATTAACACGTTTTGGGTCTATGTTCTCCCTGGAATGGTGAATGCGTTTCACATTATCATCGTCCGCTCGTTTATGGACGGGCTGCCGTACTCCCTTCAGGAATCGGCCAAGATGGATGGCGCCAATGATTTTACGATTTTTTGGCGCATTATCATGCCATTATGTACGCCCGTGCTTGCGACGATTGCCTTGTTTGTCGCAGTTGGCCAGTGGAATGCTTGGTTTGATACGTATTTGTACAATGGCAGCAATCCAGACTTGACGACATTGCAGTATGAACTGATGAAAATCTTGCAAAATACGACAATGGGCGGTTCTGGCGATGCCAACGCTTACCGCAGCATAAGCGGCGAACAAGCCGCGCAAACGGTCTCGCCTGAGTCGATTAAAATGGCGATTTCAATGGTGACGGTCGTGCCGATTTTATTGGTTTACCCATTTTTACAGCGCTTTTTCGTCCAAGGCATGACGCTCGGTGCTGTAAAAAGCTAAATGATAAAAAGGGGGAAGAAGACATGGAGAAAAGAAGCGTGGTAAGGGTATCAACCATCGCTGGAGCGGTTATAGTGGCACTGGGAATGGCCGGGTGCACGAGCGATGATGCTAGCAATGAGTCAGACGATAGCCCGGTTACATTTACGTTGTTTAGCGCCGATCCTCACTCCCAGTGGGACAACATGGAAAGCCCTGTTAGCCAAAAAGTGATGGAAGAAACAGGCGTTACGTTGCAGCCTGAATTCGATGTCAACGGAGGCGAGCAAAAAATTGCCTTAATGGCGGCAAGTGGCGATTACCCAGATTTCATTTTGCCAAAAGGCTCTGCGAGCACACTTGTCAACGCCGGCGCCTTTATTGACTTGACAGACTTGATCGAAGAGCACGGCCCGAATTTAAAGAAAGTGTATGGCGACTACTTTAACCGCCTAAAATGGAGCGAAGAAGACGAGAGCATTTACATTTTGCCGACTGCGCCAATCGACCATACGTATTGGGAGCCTGGCAACGGCTTTATGCTCCAGCATGAAGTCGTAAAAGAACTCGGTTATCCTGACATTCGCACAGTCAAAGATTTTGAAGACGCGATCCGTGCTTACATGGAGGAAAATCCGACAATTGATGGCCAGCCGACACTCGGTTTGTCGTTATTGGCTGATGATTGGCGGATTATGATATCGACAACGAATCCGGCTTTCTATGCGACTGGAGCTTCAGACGACGGCGAGTTTTATATTGACCCAGACACCTATGAAGCGACGATGCATTACCGCCGCGCGGAAGAAAAGGAATATTTCCGCTGGCTGAACCATATGAATGACAGCGGTTTACTAGACCCAGAAAGCTTCGTGCAAAAATACGACCAATATTTAGAGAAAATCTCATCAGGGCGTGTGCTTGGGCTCATTGATGCAGATTGGCAAGTGGACGATGCGGAAAGGGCATTGCGAGAAGCAGGCAAACATGAACGGATGTACGGCATGTATCCTGTGACATTAACGGAAGAATACAAGCACCCTAATTTCCAAGATACAGGGTATCTTGGCGGCTGGGGCATCGGCATATCTGTCGACAATGAAGACCCAGTCAAGGCGATTCAATTTCTGGATTACCTCGCTTCAGAAGAGGGGCAAATCCTGCAAAACTGGGGATTGGAAGGAGAACATTATGAAATCGTCGATGGCAAGCGTGTCATCCCTCCAGAAGAAATGGAGGAACGGAATAACAATGCCAACTACGTAAAGGAAACGGGCATTGGCGTTTTAAAGGGCTTCGCTCCAGCTTACGGCGATGGTGTGGAAGATTCGACAGGGCAAACATTCACAATCGCCAATACAGAGCAAATCATCGATTCCTATACAGAAGTAGAAAAAGAAGTCTTAAGCAACTATGGCGCTGAGATGTGGAAAGACTTATACCCACAAGAAGACGAATTTCCAGTTAAGCCATGGGGAGCTGCTTACAATATTCCAGTTGATTCTTCCTCCGATTTGAATGTCATCATGCAGCGCTGCCTTGATATTGTCAAACGCAAAGTTCCTGAAGCGATTTTAGCATCTCCAGAGGAATTTGATAAAGTCTGGGATGAGTTTATGGCCGAGCTTGAAGGAGCTGGCGTCGAAGAAGCCGAAGAAGAATACACGGAACTTGTGCGCACACGCGTTGAATTGTGGAATGACTGACGATCACGGTGGCTGACCACAACACATCAGCGGAGACGACGGATGCGAGCGTTTGGCTACAAGCATCACTCAGACTGATGGTCTGAGAACCTGCGGCAAGCAGGTTCTTTTTTTAATCTATATACAAAAGGAGGAAGAACAGATGCAACTGACCGAACAGCAACCAGCGCGGACGTGGACCGAAGCCTATCCGATTGGAAATGGGCGGATAGGGGCGATGGTTTATGGCGGTGTTGAACACGAAAAAATGGCTTTAAACATGGACAGCCTTTGGTCAGGGCCGCCTGCTAAAAGAAACCAAGCGCCTGTGAAAGGAACAGTAGCGAACATGCGCGCAGCCATTGCCGCAAGAGACTTTCAGGCGGCAAGTCGATATGCAAAAGACATGCAAGGCCCATACACGCAATCGTATTTGCCACTCGGCGATTTGCATATCTCGTTTCCTTTACGTACGCATTCAAGCACTGATTATGAACGGAGGCTTCAGTTAGAAACGGCAACGGTGACGGTGGAAGACGGGTTATACAAACGAAGCGTTTTTGCTAGTAAGCCTGACGAGGCCATCATTTTGCGTTTAGAGGCAGTTGCCGAGCTGCCGTTATCTTTTTCGGCGTGGCTAACATCGCCATTGCGTACGATTGAATGGCCCGATCAGGACCATGTCGGACTAGCAGGTTGGTGCCCAGAACATGTGGACCCCAACTATGCTCCATCTTCAGAGCCGATTCGTTACACAAGCTATGAAACATCGTCGGCGATCCGCTTTGCTAGTGCGATACAATTACTAGAAACAGACGGGAACGCAGCGGTTAAAAACAACAAACTCGTTGTCGAGGATGCCCGTTATGCAACGGTGCTCGTTCTTATGGAAACTAGTTTTGCATCAGCACAGGCAGCCCAAGGCAAAGAGCCAGCTACGCTCATTCGCAAACGCCTCAGCGAAACGGTTACGAGCACGTACGAGACGTTGCAGAGCCGGCATTTGCAAGACTATCAATCCCTTTTTCAACGGATGACGTTTACCCTTAACGAAACGGAACGAGAGAAGCTTTCCACAAGCGAACGCCTCGCCAAGTACGGCGCCAATGATGGTAAGCTGGTTGAGCTGCTCTTTCAAATGGGCCGTTATCTCCTCCTTGCTAGCTCAAGGGAGGGGACAGAGGCAGCCAATCTCCAAGGAATATGGAATGAACACATTCAACCGCCTTGGAGCAGCAATTATACGTTAAACATTAATGCACAAATGAACTATTGGCCAGCAGAAACCGCCGCTTTGCCAGAATGCCATCAGCCTTTTTTAACATTTATCGAAGAGCTGGCCGAGCAAGGAAAAGCTGTCGCCAAAAATTACTACCAATGTAGGGGCTGGACAGCGCACCACAATAGCGACATTTGGCGGCAAGCAGAGCCAGTCGGCGGTTTTGGCGACGGCGATCCTGTCTGGGCTTTTTGGCCAATGGCAGCTCCGTGGCTCACGCGCCATTTGTGGGAGCATTATTTGTTTTCAGCGGATCGTTCCTATTTAACGGAGCGCGCCTATCCAGTCATGAAAGGCGCCGTATTATTTTGCCTAGATTGGCTCGTCCAAGATGAAAGCGGCGCCGTCTATACGAGCCCGTCAACTTCGCCAGAGCATCGCTTTCTGTATAAAGGCCAGCCTTATCCAGTCTCCGAAGGCGCTGTGATGGATCTTGCCTTACTGGAAGATGTCTTTCACCTTTTTTTAGCGGCAAACGAGCTAGTAGGCGGAGATCAGCAGTTGGCTACCGATGTGAAAGATGCTTTAAATCAGTTGAAAAAGCCGACGTTAAGCGCTGAAGGAGCGTTGCAAGAGTGGACGCACGGCTTTCCAGGAGAAAACATTCACCATCGTCATCTGTCTCATTTGTATGGTGTCTATCCAGGCAGCCAGTGGAGCAGCAACCACCAACAAAAACGTTACCAAGCAGCGAAGCAATCGTTAAGCGAACGGGGCGACGGAGGGACTGGCTGGAGTTTGGCGTGGAAGCTCTGTTTATGGGCACGATTTCTTGACGGGGAACGGACAGATGCGCTCATTTCCCGTTTTATGCAACCAGTGCGCGAAGGCGATGAACAGCATGAAAGCGGCGGCGTCTACCCGAATTTGTTTTCCGCCCACCCACCTTTCCAAATTGATGGCAATTTTGGCTTTGTTGCCGGAGTGATTGAAACGCTCGTCCAGTCCCATGAAGGGTTTATCCGGTTGTTGCCGGCTCTTCCCCATCGTTGGAAACAAGGCGCTATTACAGGAGTCAGATGCCGAGGCGGTTTTACCATTGATCTCGAATGGCAAAACAGCAGCGTTCTTGCTTGTACCGTCTATGCCAGTTGTGAGAATGCTTGCATCGTCGTCTTCCCAAATGTGATGAGTACGACTGAAAACGGAGAGCGAATTTCCATTGATGCAGGCAAGCTTTATGCGTTTAAGGCGGAAAAAGGCAAATGCTATACCTTTCAAAACAATGGTTAATGTGGAGCGGAAAACGGTAATAATCAATAGAGAGGCACGCTAAGCGCTTGCACGAGTTTGCCGAATGAGAAGGAGGGCGCGGTTGTGAAAAAAATCGTTTTAGTGGGCGGAGCAGGGACGATTGGCGCTATTCTTGCGGAAGGGCTAAAGGACAAGTATGAAATCGTCGTCATGGACGTGCAAAAGCCAGACGACAATGTGGCTTTTATTGAAGGGGATGCCATTGATTATCACGGTCTCTTAGAAAAGCTTCCTGATGACACAGATACGATTGTCAATTTGTTGCGGATCGAGTCAACAAAGGGCATTGACAGCAAAGAGCAATTTGACGACATGACGGCGTTGTTTTTCAATGCCAGTTATTATCTGTTATTGGCAGCGCAAACAAAAGGCGTTCGCCGGGTCGTGTTTGCGAGCAGCAACCATGTGACGGATGGTTACGAAAAAGACGGCTACTCTTTATTGCCACGGGAAATTACCGTTGACGATTTTCCGAAAACGAACAGTCTTTATGGCGTGCTGAAATTTGCCTCTGAACAGCTAGGTTATTTGTTTGCCAAAGAAGGCAAGCTATCTGTCATCAACTTGCGGATCGCCTCTGTCCCTCCAGCCGAAAAACGAAAACAGCCAAATGATCGACTTGAGCGGACGTTGCTTGCCGATGAAGACTTAGTGGCACTCGTTCAAGCGTCGATTGAAACAGACAAAAACTACGGGACGTATTATGGCGTTTCTGACAATCGCCATAAACCGTGGAGCACATTAAACGCCTACCAGGAGCTAGGATTTGGCGGAAAAGCAAGCAAAAGGGAGTAGGGAAGGAAATAGGGTTGTCCAAAAAGGCCGCGTGTCTATTTGGGCAGCCTTTTTTAAAAGGAATGGCATAACAGACGACGAATGATAAGATAGGTAGGAAACAGATAGATAGAATGAAGGGGTTATGATTATGGAAGATATTTTACAAAAAGTAGATGACAGCAATTATTTTTGGCAAGACGATAACGTTAGATTGCGTGCGATCCAACCTGAAGATTGGCAAGGAGACTATCTTAGTAAGTTTGATACACCGGCTCGTCGTTTTTTGGCATGCGCGATTGAGTTGCCTCCTACTATTTCAGGTTCTAAAACGTTTGCAGAGGAACATGCAGATTTTGCTTCAACAAATGGAAGAATCATGTTTACGATCGAAAATGAAGAAGGTAAGAATATAGGCGGTATTAATTTAAATAGTATCGACGAAAGAAATGGCACATTCAGTATTGGGATCATCATTGATAAAGAGCACCGGGGAAAGGGATACGGTACGAGCGCCATGAACATTCTTTTAAAGTATGCTTTCCTTGAACGAAGACTTCACAAATTCAATGATTGTGTTCTTGAAGGAAATGAAGGTTCTGTTAAAATGATGGAAAAGCTTGGCTGCGTTCAAGAAGGGGTACGTCGTCAAGTTGTGTACATAAACGGACAATATGTGGATTTAATACTATTTGGATTAACAAAAGATGAATTTGTTGAAGCGCGGAAAGAAGAATATACGTTTGGCTAAGGAGCGATTCTTCAATCAGAAGATCGCTTTTTTCTTATTACCTTTAAACGGACAGGGAGTGTAAGGGGATAGATAGGTCAAGGACTTCCAACATTGTGGAAGTCCTTGACTGTAGACTAACGACAACCTGAAAACCAACGTTTAACGAAGTTTTTGCGGCCACGTGCCAGCCCAAGCATAGCCATAACGTCGTTCTTGTTCAACGTTCATAATGTCATGGTGGATGACGCCATCACGCCCTGAAAAAATCGGGCGGTTGGTGCCGATTTGATAAAAACGATACCATGTCTCTGCCCCAGGCTCATGGAAAAAATGGGGCTCAACGCGGCGCTCGTAGCGTGTGTCAGCGACACGGGCTTCATCCATCCACGCCCGCGCGGCAGCGACCGCTTCCCGGACAGCGGCTGATTGGTTTGGTTGTTCTTCCAACCATTGGACAATGCCTACCGATTCATCTGTTGCAATCGAAGGGTGCTCATAAGCGCGCCCGTGCTGTGGTTCCAACGTCACAGGATCATGTTGTTGGCCCCAGGCGGTTTTTTTGCCGTTGGCGACGATTTGGGCACGTAAAATATAATCCAATCCGCCCTCAATTGAAGCGGCCATTTCACTGCGCTGTGAATCGTTGAATAAGTCGCCTCCAAATGGTGCTTTTCCTTGGCGGGCGTCTTCAAGCAAACGGAGGACGTTGACCATCGCATGGTCGTTAAAAGTGACATAATTGGAGTACCATACGGAACTGGACGGGTCGCTGCCCCGTTGTGGATACACTTGGCGAAAGCCGCCGCTCGGATATTGGAGTTTATAAAGGAAATCAATGCCGTTGTGGACGCTTGCTTTAAAGCGTTCGTCTTTTGTCAGTTGGTACGCTTCGGCAACAACGCGAATTTCATCGACGGTGGCATCATTGTCAATCGTCCCAAGTTCTTTTCCATTTGAAGTCCAAACTGATTTCGCTTCCCTGCCGTTCCAGTCTCGCATATACATTTGCGGCATGTCTTTCGACCAGCCGCCATGGTCCATTTGCCAAGTCAACAGGTGGTTGGCTTGTTTAATGATCGTTTCGTTGGAAACCGTTGCTTCTTCTGCGGCGGCAGTCGTGGATGCCAGCATAACGAAAAAGCCAGCACATAATCCGGAAATAACAAGCTTGGACATTCGTTTAAGCGCTTTCAAAAATGACCATCCTCCTTTAGTTAAGTTGCCTTTAGCATAACAAAGAAGAATTGACTGATTTTGTTTATCTGCCACCTAAAGATTGCCTATTTTTGTGCAAATAGGAATGACGGTATTGAATCGGCGAAACCGCCATTATACGTTTAAAGACGCGATGAAAATGTTCGAGGCTGGCAAAGCCTGCTCTCTGGCAGACGATTTTAACAGGCAAGCTTGACTCTCCCAATAGTTTGCAAGCCTCTGCAATGCGGACTTTTTGAATGTACTCGCTTAAACGAGTACCTGTGACATGTTTGAATAGCCGGCTTACGTAGGAAGGGCTTAAGTGGACATGAGAGGCAAGCCGATTAAGGTCTAACCGCTCCTGGTAATGCTGTTCGATGTGCTGAATTAGCTGTGATGCCACTCGTGTTTGTTCGGAAAGGGCTGGCAACGGCTGTTGCTCCATGTGCAGCGTAAAATCAAGCGCCCGCTTGCTTTCGATTAACAGCTGTGACAGCAGCGATTGCTGATAAAGAAGGCTTTCCTTCGTAGCAGGACTGTTGTACTCTTTAAGAAGCTGCATAAAAAGCTGATTAAACCCATCTGCCCGCTTTTGCGGAATTTGCAAAACGGTAAAAGCAGGGGAGAGCAGCGGTTTAGCCAGTTTTTTTAAATCGTTTGAGAGAATCGCTGGTTGGAAATTAACGACATAACGGGCATGTTCAGGTACAGGAGCGGCTTTCATTCTATGGATGAAGTGGGGTGAAATAATTAATAGTGTGTGCTTCTTTAACAAGATCGAGCCGTTTTTGGACATGAACAGACGCTCGCCTTCTTCCAGCCAATGAAACTCAAAATCGTTATGGAGATGGTAATGGTTCATATCAAACGGCGGTTTTATCTTGCAGTTGTAATGTACATAAATAGAGCGGCTTCGGACAGAAATGGCCAATCGGTTCATAATCAAACTCCTTTCTTTAAGGGAGACCTGCTCGGTATCTTTCACTTTACCAGAAATTTAAGCGCTTTCATATATACGGAAAAGGGGTGTATTGATTGCAGCGTAGCATGTGGATGAAATTGCTGTTATATGGTGGTCTGCTAAGCACCATACCGGTTATCGTCGTTGGCGTGTTTGCTTATATACAGTCAACGAACCAGGCCGAACAGAGAGTTGAAAATGAAAAATTGCAATTGATGAGGCAAGTGCAGGCAAATATTGAAACGGTGCTGACAACTGTCCACCATTCTTTAAATAATACGATTGAGTCGCCGACAATGGAAGCGGCCATTCGCACGCCTTTGTACGGCGAAGATTTTCTCGTTTACCGAGATTTGCGGACGGAGCTTAGCAAACTGCAATCATTTGATACAAAAGTAGAGGAAACGATCGTGTTAAACAATGACCAAAATTGGCTTGCCACCAATCAGGGCATTCGGCGCCTGGACAGCCACGTAGATTATGAACGCTATTTGACTTTTTTTGATTTGCCGTATGATACGACGTGGAAATTGATAGCCAATGATTCTTTTACAGAACCGATTATACGGCGGAATTGTCCGTATAGTCTCAGTCTTATAAAAAAATTGCCAGCACGGGCTAGTGAGAAATTTGGGCTTGTTTTTGCCAATATCCCGATGTGCACGATCCAAGAAATGATCGGCGGAGATGAAGTGGACGACGAGTTAATGATTTTAGACGAACATAACCGTGTCATTGTCCACTCTGATGAGCAGGCAGTCGGAAAAACATTAGCTGAATTAGGCTTTTCAGAACCAGTGTGGACAACGGAGGCAGCTGGCCAGTTTACGGTTGACCGAGATCAAGAGCCATTTGCTATTACCTATTCATCTTCTACATTTACTGGTTGGAAATATGTCTCAGTTACACCAATGGACGAATTAATGGCTGAAACAAAAAGCATTGGCTGGTTTACGTTTTATGTTGTGCTTGCGATCATTTTGCTGTCAGCACTCGTTGTATGGCTGTTCTCACGCAAGTTGTATTTGCCTGTGCAAAAGCTTGTTGCCGCAGTCACGCAAAAGGAGAACGGCGTGCCAACTGGGAAAAGACGGACGGAGTTCCAAGTCATTGAAGATACGCTGCAAGAGCTGTTCTCATCAAAGTCGATGCTGGAACAAGAACTAAGCATCCATGCGAAACAGTCGATGACGCTATTTTTAATGCGTTTGTACCAAGGCCATTTCTCGGAAGCAGAAAGGCAAGAACGGCTCAAACTTTATGGGCTCGACAGCCGCATGGCAAAGTGGCATTCCTATAGTTTGCTCGTTGTCCATTACGAGCATCCTCAAAAAGAAGAAGACCAACAGGAAATGGATTTGCTTACGTTTGCGATGCTCAATGTCGCTGAAGACACCATTCCCGAAGAATACCGTCTTCCTGCCGTGTGGGTCGACCAGTTGCTTGTCCTGTTTATTGGCTTAGAAACAGACAGCCAAGAACAAGGGAAGTCAGTCATTTACCAATGGAGCGAACGGCTTAAATCATTTATGCACCATTACTTAGAGACCGATGTTAGCATTGGCATTAGCGCCCCATTTACAGACATGGCCCAGACAAGCACTGCCTTTAAAGAGGCAAAAGAAGCACTCACCCATCGGCTTAAATTTGTCGATAACGTCATTATTAATTATGAAAGCATCCAAGCGAAAGAAAAGTCGAGTATGTTCCAGTACCCTGAACACTTGGAAGAAGAATTGTTGCTAGCGCTCCGTCTTGCCGATGAAAAACAAGCTTACAACTTGTTTAGCCACTTGCTGGCAGAGGTTAGCGAAGGAGCCCCTCATCTCGGTGAAGTCCGCGTTTCCTTTATGCGGTTGCTCAACCGAATGCTGCAACTATACCAAGAAAGCGGATTGCGCCACGATCTCTTGCCAGAAGGCACCCTTTATCAAGAGTGCTTAAAGATCCGTAGCCAAGAGCAAATGAAAAACTGGTTTGTCAGTCGCCTGATTGACCCATTGTTATCAGCCTTCAAACAAGTGAGCGAATCCCAGTTCCAGCACTTATCAGAAAAAATGATTGACTACATCCACCAGCATTACCACCAAGCGGTAACGCTTGAACAATGCGCGGCTGATTTGCATTACAATGCCAATTACTTGAGCAGCGTGTTTAAGGAAGGCACGGCAATGACGTTTAGTGAATATTTGGCCCAATATCGCTTGAAAAAAGCAAAGGAATGGTTAGCGAAGACATCAGAACCAGTCAAAACGATTGCCGAAAAGCTTGGTTACAACAACTCGCAAAACTTTATCCGATCGTTCAAAAAAATGACTGGAATGACGCCAGGCCAATACAGACAACAAAAACAATTAAAATGACGGTATAAACGTAAAAAAACAGGTCCGTAACCGCAGTAATCATTTTGTTAGGTGAGGCGCAAATCGTGGATTGCTGCTGGGATTATGGGCAAATGATTATTCAAAAAAATGCGGCGCCTCGCTAATATGGGAAGCAGAGAAAAAGGCTGCAGCCAAAAAACAAGCAGGTGGGAAGCGGAGAAAAAATGAACAAAAAGGTGGGGGTTTACAAATGGCAAGTTGGAAACAAATGTGTGCAGCATTGAGTGTGGGCGTTAGTTTAGTAGCGATCACAGGATGCGGCGCCGAAAATGAAAGCGCTTCCTCTGAAGGGGAAAAGCCTTCTGCTGAAGAAGGCCCGTTTAAATTTACAATCATGGCTAATTTGCATACAGCAGAAGTGCCAGAAAAAGAAGTCCAACATTTGTTGGAAGAGGCAACAAACACAGAGCTCGATATTCAATGGGTGCCAGATAGCAATTATGAAGAACGGTTAAATACCGCTTTTGCGACAGGGACGTTGCCCCAAGCCGTTTATATGAAAAACCAAACGACCTATGACCAGTTTAAAGATGCAATCCGCGATGGACAATTTTGGGAAATTGGCCCTTATTTAGATGAATTCGAGAATTTGAGAAAACTAAAACCGGAAGTCGTTGAAAATACAATGGTTGATGGAAAAGTATATGCGCTCTACCAAGGCCGTCCTTTAGCTCGTTCAGGCATCATCTATCGCAAAGACTGGGCTGACAACCTTGGGCTTGAGGCGCCAACAACGATTGAAGAGTTCGCAGAAATGGCCCGCGCTTTTACAGAAGACGACCCTGATGGCAACGGCCGCGACGACACGATTGGCTTAACAGACCGGAACGACCTCGTTTATGGGGCCTTTAAAACAGTCGCGTCGTGGCATGGGACGCCAAATGGATGGGGCGAAAAAGACGGCGAGCTTTTGCCAGAATTTATGTTTGATGAGTATATCGATACGTTAGATTTTTTTAAAGAACTTCATGAAAACGGATACATGAACAAAGACTTTCCAGTTACAAGCAAGCCGGACCAACAAGCGCTCTTAAAAAATGGAACAGCAGGCATCTATGTAGGCTCTATGGGCGATGTATTGACGCTGTATTCAGAAGCGTCGCAAATCAATCCTGATTTAGAATTTGATGTCCATAACTATGTCGAAGGGCCAGATGGCGAATACAACATTTGGGCGATTCCTGGTTACGGCAATTTAGTGATATTCCCGAAATCAGCGGTGCAAACAGAAGAAGAGTTAAAAAGCATTCTTTCTTTCTATGACCAGCTCATGGAGCCGGAGAACGCAAACTTGATTTACTGGGGCATCGAAGACGAGCACTACAGCGTGGAAGATGGCAAAGCTGTTGCGATTGAAGATACGCAACGGACGGAGCGCGAAGTCAAGCCATACCAATCGATTGAAATCGGCGAAGCTGAAACAAATGGCCGCTACTTAGGGCAAAGCCATTATCCAGTCAAATTAAAGGCCGATGAGCTCGAAATCGATAACGAGTCTTATTTGGTTCACGACCCGACAACGACGCTTCATTCGCCAACAGCGCAAACACATGGCGAACGTTTGCAGCAAATTATTAACGATGCAACGTATCAGTATATCCTTGGACAAACGGACCTCGCTGGCTTCGAGCAAGCAGTTGAAACATGGAGAAGCCAAGGCGGCGATGACATGATCAGCGAGTACAACGAGTCATACAACCAGCAATAATCCGCTATCATCCAGACTGATAGAAAACGCTTGTCAGCCGAGGCGCGAGCCGAGTGAAGATGCGAATAGAACATGGGTTCATGAGCACCTGAACGAGGAGAGCAACGAAGGATGCGAGCGTTTGTCTACAGTCTGAAAGGGCAGGTAAGCTTCGGCCAGAGTCATCGGGCGGAGGCTTGCCTCCCTTTATATTCGAGTGAAAGAGGTGTGCCATGGACAGCCCGATAATGGCAAATAAAAAATGGACCCGGACAAAAGCAGAAAGGCGCCAGGAACTATGGCGCAAAATCAAAAAGAACAAATGGATTTACTTAATGATTGCACCGGGTATTCTCTATTTTTTTGTCTATAAGTATATTCCCATGTATGGATTAATCATTGCGTTTCAAGATTATAAACCGTATCTAGGCATCACTGGAAGCGAGTGGGTCGGATTGGACCATTTCCGCCGGCTGTTTGCCGATCCTGACTTTTGGATGATCTTCAAAAACACGCTCGTTCTCTTTGCGTTGCAAGTGTGTATTTCGTTTCCAGTGCCAATCATACTGGCGCTGATGCTCAATGAATTGCGGAGCCGCGCGTACCAACGCAGTATTCAGACGATGATTTACATTCCCCATTTTATGTCGTGGGTCGTCATCGTTTCGATCAGCTATGTCATGCTGACGCTTGATGGCGGGATTGTGAACAACATTTTGCGCGCGCTCCAGTTTGACCAAATCAATTTCTTGCTAAACCCTGAATGGTTTCGGCCAATGTACATTTTGCAAATTATTTGGCGCGAGGCTGGCTGGGGCACAATCATTTTCTTAGCAGCAATTGCCGCAGTCGATCCCCAGTTATACGAAGCGGCAAAAATGGATGGCGCCAACCGTTTCCGGCAAATGTGGCATATTACGCTGCCAGCGATCCGCAGTGTCATCATCGTCTTGCTTATTTTGAAAATCGGCGATGTGCTTGAATTAGGATTTGAACATGTCTATTTGCTGTTAAATGCGTCTAACCGCGAAGTGGCGGAAATTTTCGACACTTACGTTTATACGGCTGGATTGAGGCAAGGCCAATTTAGCTACAGTACCGCCGTTGGCTTTTTTAAAGGGGTTGTTGGCTTAATTCTTGTTGTGATGGCCAACTGGCTGGCGAAGAGATACGGAGAAGAAGGAATTTACTAGGAAAGGGGGCGTTTGTTTTATGGTTGGCGATAAATCGTTATCAAGCCGCATTTTTAATGCGACCAATATGATCATTCTTGGCATCATTGCCTTGCTTTGCATTTTGCCGTTTATTCATGTCATCGGCAGTTCCTTTGCGACAGGCGCTGAAATTGCCCAACGCAGCTTTTTGCTGTTCCCGACACAATTTAGTCTAGACGCCTATCGCTACATTTTTTCAACAGACACGCTTCTGCGCTCCATGGGCGTTTCCATCGGCGTCACGTTAGGCGGCACGTTGTGGAGCATGCTGTTGTCCGTTTTAACTGCCTATGGCTTGTCACGGAGAGATTTAGTCGGCCGGCGCTTTCTCATGTTTTTCATCGTTTTTACGATGTTGTTCAACGGCGGCATGATCCCGACATTTCTCGTTGTCCAGCAAACAGGGCTGATTGATTCATTGCTAGCTCTTATCGTACCTGTAACGATTAACGCGTTTAACATGATTATTTTGCGGAGCTTCTTTATGAATTTGCCGAGCGGCCTAGAGGAATCGGCAAAAATTGATGGGTGTAGCGATTTCGGCGTGCTGTTTCGCATTGTCATCCCGTGCTCGTTGCCGGCCATCGCGACGATTTCATTGTTTTATGCCGTAACCTACTGGAACACCTATATGCACGCGATTCTTTATATAAATGATCCTGATAAGTGGCCTGTGCAAGTGCTGTTGCGGCAAATTGTCGTCTTAGCAACTGGGTTGAATTACGATGGCTCTGAATATACAAGCGTTCCGCCACCGGAAATTAGCGTCAAAATGGCGGTGATCGTTGTCGCGACAATTCCTGTTTTGCTCGTTTATCCATTCTTGCAAAAATATTTTGCCAAGGGCGCCTTAATTGGCTCCATGAAAGGGTAAGCCTATGGCAGAAATCGATGATTATTTGCAAGGGCTCTACCGGCAACAGGTTGGCAGCATCACTTGTAAAGACGAGCGTTTGGCAGCTTTACGCGAAGCGATTGGCGATTTCCCGAAAGCGACAATGCTTGAGGCGACTTGCCTTTATAAGCGGCAACACCGCTCGTTTACGGAGAGCGCTTACGTGCTTCCAACAACGGCAGAACTAAAACTGCCGTTCCGTTTATTCGAGCCTGTTGACGGCAACAAGGAGACGGTTGTACTCGCATTGCATGGCCACGGCGCAGGCGCAGTGGAAGCGTTGCAGGAAGATTCGAGCCATAACGCCTTTGCCTTAAAGCTTGTTGAGCAAGGGGCCGTCGTTGTGTTGCCTGAGCTTGCCGGCTTTGGCGCCCGTAAACGGAAGCAAGACCAATCGGAGCAGAACAGTTGTTTTTCCCTTGCCTCTCACTTGCTTCTTTACGGCAAAACACTTGCTGGCCTGCGCGTGTTTGAATGCGTCCGTTTGCTTGATTGGATAGGCGAAACGCGCCGTGGCAACGTTGGCTGTATCGGTTTTTCAGGCGGGGCCTTGATTGGGCTGTTGTTGGCAGCAACAGATGAGCGGATCAAAGCAACCGTACTAAGCGGTTTCGCGAGTCTGATGCGCGACAGCATTTTAGCTTCACGCCATTGCCTAGACAACTACATTCCTGGCTTGCTCACGATCGGCGAAACGCCACAATTGCTTGAGCTGATTAAGCCGAGGGCACTGTTTATTGAAAGCGGCAGCGACGATCATCTCTTCCCGTCTGAATCGGTAAAGCAAGCATTGCATGAAAGCAAATGGGGAAAAGCCGATTTTTTTGCCGGAGGCCATCAAGTGAACGGAACAAAAGCGATCCCGTGGCTTTTGAACGAATTGGGAAAGGAGCAACAACAACATGGAACCGTTTAACAATCCGATCATTCCAGGGTTTTATCCTGACCCGTCGATTTGCAGGGTAAACGAAGACTATTATTTAGTTACGTCTACATTCGAATATTTTCCTGGTGTGCCGATTTTTCATTCAAAAGATCTTGTCAATTGGAAGCAGATTGGCCATGTGTTAGATCGTCCAGAGCAGCTCAATCTTGATGGCACCCCGAATTCACGGGGCATTTATGCGCCGACGATTCGTTACCATAACGGCCTGTTTTATATGATTACCACATTTGTGGAGAGCCAACACGGCGCAAGACGCAATTTCTTTGTGACCGCAACAGACCCCGCTGGGCCTTGGTCAGACCCCGTCTGGATAAAGGGGGCGCCTGGGATTGACCCATCGTTGTTTTTTGATGAGGATGGCCGCGTTTATTATACAGGCAATCGTGTCCCCTCTACAGGGCAAACACACGCCAAGCATATGGAAATTTGGCTCCAGGAAATCGATCCCATTACAGGCCGCCTGCTTGGCGAACCGACTGGGATTTGGGATGGTGCGCTAAAAATAGCCCATGCCCAGGAAGCACCCCATCTTTATAAAAAAGACGGCTACTATTACTTGTTTATTGCCGAAGGGGGGACTGGATTCACCCATGCGGTGACAGTAGCGCGAAGCCGGGAGATTGCCGGCCCTTATGAGGCGAATCGGCGCAACCCCGTGCTGACGCACCGCCATCTCGGCCAGGACTACCCGATTACGAATGTAGGCCACGCCGATATCATCCAAACACAAGACGATGAATGGTGGCTTGTCTGTTTAGGTTCCCGTCCATATGGGGGCATGTACCGCAATATGGGGCGTGAGACGTTTTTAGCGCCTATGCGCTGGGAGGACGATTGGCCTGTTGTTTGTCCTGAGACAGGGAAAATCGAAGGCGAGATGCCAGGCCCGTCTTTGCCGCGGCAAAAGGTGGAACCCTTGCCGGTCCGGGATGATTTTAACGCTCGCAAGCTAGGCTTTCAATGGAATATGATCCGCACGCCGCGGACGCCGTTTTACTCCCTTGAAGAGAGGAAAGGGTATTTACAGTTAAACGTGCGCCCGGAAACGCTTTCTGACGAGGCAAATCCGAGTTTTATCGGGCGCCGCCAGCAACATCGATCGTTTACTGTCCGCGCTTTTATGGAATTCGATCCTAAGCAAAGCGGCGAGGCTGCTGGACTTGCTTTATTTTACAGCCAGAAAAACCATTACCGCTTTGAACTTATACATAGTGGGCAGTTGTTTATACGGCTCGTAAAAGTAGAGGATGGGGTGGAAACAGTGGTGGGTAAAAGCACGGCGCCGATTCCGGCAACAGCGATTGAATGGCAAGTTGACGCCGATTTGCAAGAACTTTCGTTTTCATACCGTGTGCCAGGTGGCAAGTGGCGCATGGTTGCTAATAAGCAAGATGGCAGGCTATTGAGCACAGATCGAGCAGGAGGCTTTGTCGGCACTTATATTGGCATGTTTGCGACAAGCAACGGACAAAACAGCACAACGACAGCCACATTTGATTGGTTTGAATACAAGGGGGAATCGACATGACCTCATTCGCGAAAGTGCGGAGCCAACAGCCGTTAGAGTGGGGAAAAAAGGCGTGTGAGGCGATTATGAGCAAGTACGAGCCGGTTGAAATGCCGCCAGCCAACCGCTGGCATTACCATCAAGGCGTGTTTTTATGCGGCGTGCACCGGATTTGGGAACTGGATCACAACGAAGCCTACTTTCAGTATGTGAAAGACTACGTCGATGCCTTAATTGATGAAGACGGCAACTTCCTGTTTCGCCGCGATGAGTTAGACGCGATTCAAGCTGGACTTTTGCTTTTGCCGCTGTTTAGGCGTACAGGTGAGTATCGCTATCAAGAAGCGGCCCGCAAACTCCGAGGCTTGCTCCATACGTTAAACCGCAACCGCTTTGGCGGCTTTTGGCATAAGGACAAATACCCGAACCAAATGTGGCTTGACGGCCTTTATATGGCTGGCCCATTTGCAGTCCAATACGGGCAACAATTTAATGAGCCTGAATTGATTGACCTTGTCCTGAGGCAAGAAGAGCTGATGCGCACCCATACGAAAGACGAAGCGACAGGTCTGTATGTCCATGCTTGGGACGCAAGCAAACAAGTAGCTGTCTGCGACAAAGAAACAGGCAAGACAGAGGAAGTTTGGGGCCGTGCTCTTGGCTGGTATGCGATGGCGCTTGCCGATCTAATTGACTTGCTTGGCGAGAATCATATGAAACGCCCTATGTTAGAAAGCGCGTTCCAGTCTTTAATGGCCCGCCTCCTCGCTTACCAAGACGAACAAACAGGGCTCTGGTATCAAGTCGTTGACAAAGGCAACCAGCCTGATAACTGGCTAGAAAGCTCATGCACGAGCCTGTTTGTCTATGCATTGGCAAAAGGCTACCGCCTAGGGTTGCTTGGTGAAGACGCGTTTTTCCATGCTGAAAAAGGGCTTTCAGGCTTGTTGGACTATGCGGTTGAGACGGAAGAAGACGGCACGCTTGTTTTAAAAATGATTTGCATCGGCACATCGATCGGCCGTTACGACGATTACATTAGCCGGCCGACGAGCGCCAATGACTTGCATGGCATCGGCGCATTTGCACTCGCTTGTACGGAAATCGAAAAAGGACGGAAGCACCGATGAACCGGCGGTTTGTTTGCTTTGCTGTCATCGTTTTGATCGCGTTAGCAGGATGCGGCAAACAAGGAGACGATGACCGCCTTCATGTGATGGCCTTCTCTGACGAGCTCTATCAACAGCAAGACCAGTTGCTTGAACTTGTCAATGAAGACGAAGCAAAGCTTACGGTGTTTCCAACCGTATTAGAACGGCTTGTCGTTGAGTTGGCAGGCCACGAAGCTGACATTTTGCTCGTGGATGGCAGCCTAACAGAGGCAATCGATCCAGAAGGGCTCGTTTCATTAGAAGGAATGGACGGCGTTCCTGTCCAATTAAAGGGAGAAGAGTCGACAGTCGCAGTGTCTGTTGACAGCGTGCTTGCCACAAGCTTCGCCCTCGACCATGAAGCCGTCCTTGTCCTGCCTGTTTATAGCAATAAGCAAGCAGAGGCAAAAAAGCAAGTCGAAAAATGGCAGGAGGGAGAACAACGTGGAGTTAACGGGAATGTGGGGTAGCTTTTACCGTGTATCTGTATTTATTTCCAAACTGGCTTATGGAAACGCTCTCTGGCTCGGTTTTACGGTGCTCGGGCTTGGCTTGTTCGGCGCGGCTCCAGCGACGGTCGCTTTGTTTGCCGTCACCCGGGGATGGGTGAACGGCAAGTGGGAAGAGGTGCCTGTGTTCAAAACGTTTTGGCAAACGTACAAACAGGAATTTTGGCGCGCCAACGGCGCAGCGCTTGCTTTGTTCCTTGTCGGTTTTCTCCTGTATTGGAATTTCACGTTGTTTGCTGGCCCTGGGCTCGCGATGATGGTCGTTCGCGGCTTATTGCTGATTGTGTCGGTGCTGTACGGCAGCATGCTGCTGCTCTATTTTCCTACGTATGTCGGTTTTGATTTAAAAGGCTTGAACCGTGTCCGCGCTGCACTGCTCATTAGTTGCGGCCATCCCTTGCATTTGATTTTGTTAGGCGCCTCCTTGTACGGCCTGCAATTTTTGTTTATGTCGATGCCAGGTTTGATTTTGTTTTTTGGCGCAGCAAGTGTCGTTTATGTGATTTCTTGGGGAGCCGAGCGGATTTTCCGCTCGATGAAACGGTTACAGCTTTCTCAGCAAAAGGCTTCATTAGAAAAGGAGCCAGAAGGAGTGTCTAATGGAAAGAGTCGTGATTTGCGGCCTGAGCAACAGGGCGCTTAAGATGTTTGTAGAACCGCTTATTGCTCGTTTTCACCAGGACAATGAGATTGTCGCTTTGCTTGATATTGACCCGAAACGGTATGAGGTTTGTTTGCAAACGTATCCTACACTTGCCAATGCCACGTTTTACCGGCCAGACCAATTTGAACAAATGGTCAAGGAAACGAACGCGACGATGGCCGTTGTCGCAAGCCGCGACGATACACATGTGGATTACATTTTACGCGGCTTGGCGTTAGGGCTCAACATAATTAGCGAGAAGCCGATGGTGACAACAAGCGAAGATGCGAGGCGTGTCCTCGAAGCGGAAAAGGCGAGCAAAGGAAAGGTCACTGTCGCGTTTAACTATCGTTACAACCCGTACCACATCAAAATTAAGGAATTAATCCAATCAGGGCGAATTGGCCGTATAACGTCGATTGACTTAAATTGGTATATCGATACGTACCACGGATCGAGTTACTTTAAACGCTGGAACCGAAACCGCGCTTTTTCTGGCGGTTTGTCTGTCCATAAGTCGACGCACCATTTTGACCTCGTTAATTGGTGGATTAGCCAGCGCCCCCAAGACGTGTTTGCCTTTGGCGACCTGCACTATTACGGGGCAAACAGCGAATTAAACCCACGGCGGGAAAATGGCCGCCATTGCGGGACGTGCAGCGATCAGCAAAATTGTTCGTATTACAGGCGCTGGTTTGGCCGCAGCCAATCGACGCAAATAAAAGACGACCATTTAATGGCAGGGCAGGACCTTGGCGCGTACACAGGCTATCGTCCCGACGCCTGTGTGTTTGACGAAGAAATTGACATTGAAGATACGTATGTTGCTAATGTCCGCTACGATGGCGGTGCATTGCTCAGCTATTCGATCAACTTCTCGCTTCCGTATGAAGGCTACCGCCTGGCGATCAATGGCACAAACGGGCGAATTGAGACGCAGGAATACCATGCGCCGTCGCGGACGCCATTTCCTGTGCCAGAACAAACGATTGAATTATTTCCGCTATTCGGAGCGAAAGAAACGATCCATGTCGTCCAAAAAGAGGGCGGCCATGGCGGCGGCGACCCGGTGATCCAAGAAGATTTGTTTTTAGGCGAAGATCCTACACGGCCATTCGACGTCCTCGCCGGGGCAGAAGCAGGGGCGCTCTCGGTCGCTGTCGGGGAAGCGGTGTGGAAGTCGGCGAAACAGGGCGCTCCGATTCGAATTGAAACGTTGCTCGCCAATAAAGAGGAGGTATAGGCTGTGGACGGCTTGAAGATCCACCCAAAAGACGATGTCCTCATCGTGTTAAAAGAGGCAGCTAAAGGCGATGTCATTAGCGTGGGCCAACAGCAGCTCGAGCTAGCAGAGCCAGTCGAACGTGGCCACAAAGTGGCCCTCCGCAACATTCGCGAAGGAGAACCAGTGTTAAAATACGGCTTTCCGATTGGCATTGCCAAACAGACGATTGCTACAGGGGAGTGGGTCCATACACACAACTTAAAGACGGGGCTAGACGGCAAGCTGGCGTATGAATACAAGCAAAGCCAAAGCGCGGCGACGGCAGACACAGACAAAGGGACGCCCGCTTTTACGTTTAAAGGGTACGTCCGCAAAAACGGCGATGTCGGCATACGCAATGAAATTTGGATTTTAAATACGGTCGGCTGCATTAATAAAACGGCTGAGCTCATTGCCCGCCTCGCCCAACAAGAGCATTTTGCCAATATTGATGGCGTCTACCATTATCCACATCCTTTTGGCTGTTCTCAGCTAGGCGACGATTTAAAAAGCACGCAAGCAATTCTGAGCAGCTTAGTCCACCATCCTAATGCAGCAGGTGTCCTTGTGCTTGGCCTTGGTTGCGAAAACAACTACATTGACGTGTTTAAAGAGGCCGTTGGTCCTTACGACAGCGAACGCGTCAAGTTTCTCGCCGTGCAAGAAGTAGAAGACGAACTAGAGGAAGCTCTTCAACTAGTGTCCGAAATGGCCGCTGTCGCGAAAAACGATGTACGGACAGACGTGCCAGCGTCCAGATTAAAAGTTGGCTTAAAATGTGGAGGCTCTGACGGTTTTTCAGGGATTACAGCCAATCCACTTGTCGGCGCATTTTCCGATCGGCTCATTGCCCAAGGCGGGTCAACGGTGCTGACAGAAGTGCCTGAAATGTTTGGCGCAGAAACGATTTTGATGGAACGAGCCGTAGATGAAACGGTTTTTAATGGCATTGTCGATATGGTCAATGGCTTCAAAGACTATTTTATCCGCCATGGCCAGCCTGTTTATGAAAACCCTTCCCCAGGCAATAAAAAAGGCGGCATTACTACGTTGGAAGAGAAGTCACTCGGCTGTGTGCAAAAAGGCGGCTTTGCGCCAGTAGCCGATGTCGTCCCTTACGGAGGCAGAATGAAAAAACAAGGGCTGACACTCGTGGAAGGGCCAGGGAATGACCTTGTATCTGTCACAGCCCTTGCTGCTTCAGGGGCCCATATCGTGTTGTTTACAACAGGACGGGGCACACCATTTGGCGGCCCTGTTCCAACTGTCAAGCTATCGACGAATACGCCTTTATATGAACGAAAGAAAAACTGGATTGACTTTAATGCAGGCACACTCCTTGACGGAAAAGAGCTTGGCAAACTAGCAGACGAACTATTTGCCTATGTGCTGCAAATTGCCTCAGGGGAAAAGACGACTCACAATGAACGGAATGGCTTTAAAGAAATCGCCCTGTTCAAAGATGGCGTCATTTTATAAAAGGAGTGACAGCATGGATCGAACGGAAACAAAGCAATTGACGAAAAAGCTGATTGGCCAAGAGACGCCGGCAGGCAAGGAAACAATCGTTCAAATCGGGGAAGGCAACTTCATGCGCGGTTTCATTGATTGGATGGTCCATCAGCTTCACCAACAGGGGCTCTATGATGGCCGCGTCGCAGCGATACAGCCGACGCCACACGGCAAAATCGTCCCTGTCCTTCAAGCACAGGATGGCCTGTACACCGTGATTTTACGAGGCAAATTCGACGGCAAAGTCATCGATGAAGCCGAAGTGGTCCAAGCGATTGCCCGAGGCATTAACCCTTACAATGACTGGGAAGAGGTCAAAAAATTAGCGCGCTCTCCTGATGTAAAATGGTTGTTTTCCAATACGACAGAAGCAGGCCTCGTCTATCAACAGGAACGATATGAAGAGGACAAAGCGCCACTGTCTTTCCCAGGCAAGGTGACTGCCTTTTTATACGAGCGCTTTTTAGCGTTCGAGGGCGCTCTTGAGGCAGGGATCACACTCGTGCCTTGTGAGTTAATCGAAGACAATGGCGCTGTGTTAAAAGACATTGTTAAAACGATCGCCGAAGACTGGGATTTGCCGATTGAATTTGGGCAATGGCTAAGGAAAGCGAATGTCTTTTGCAACACGCTCGTCGATCGAATTGTAACAGGCTTTCCCCATGGCGAAGAAGAAACGTGGGCAAACAGGCTCGGCTACGAAGACCGGCTGTTGACAGTCGCTGAACCGTACCATTTGTTTGTGATCGAACCAGAGCGCCCGCTAGAGGAGCGTTTGCCGTTCGAGCAAGCAGGGCTCCATGTCAAATGGGAACCTGTGGCGTTGCATCGAGAGCTAAAAGTAAGGCTCTTAAACGGATTGCACACGATGATGTTCGCGCTCAGCTTTTTAGCAGGAGAAGACACGGTCAAAGGCGCCCTTCACTCTCCCCGCTTGCGGCGCTTTATTGAACAAGGGCTCGCACAAGAACTGATCCCCGTCGTCCATGCGCCAGAGGAAGAAAAGCAAGCCTATGCCGCTAGCGTGATTGAACGGTTTGAAAACCCATTTTTGGCACACAAGCTGACCGATATTGGCTTAAACGCGATCTACAAATTTAAGACACGGCTGCTGCCAGCATTAGAGGCCCATGAACAGCAGGACAACGAGCCGAACCAGTTGTTGGCGAGCCTCGCAGCGTTGCTTGTCTACATGAAGCCACACGAAAGAGATGGCGCGTTTCTAAAAGGAAACTGGCAAGGCAGAACCTATCAAATCCGCGAAAACGAAACGGCGCTCGCCTTATTGGAAACAACATGGGGCCAGTATGACGCAGGGGAAGCGACAGTAACAGAAACGGTTTCCACGTTGCTGCAAGCAGACAACCTTTGGGGCCGTGATTTAAGCCGCTATAGCGAGAAGGTTGCTGATTATGCAGATGGTTTGCTAAATGGCAATCCGCTAGATGTGATAGAGGGATGAAAAAGAAGGCGACCGCGCCTTCTTCAGACTGTAGACAAACGCTCGCATACTTCGTCGTTTGCCTCAGTCATATGCTCATGAACCCCCGTTCTATTCGCATCTTCCCTCGGCTGCACTCCTCGTCTGACAAGCGTTTTCTATCAGTCTGAGGGCGGTTATCGACTTTGTCGACAACCTCAAGAAGGCGACCGCGCCTTCTTTTTTTTGCGCTTACTTACTAAAAAAGAACACAAATGTGCAAATCGAATTTGAATTTTATTCCATTTGCCAAATCGAATTGCATAAAGAAATGAAAGCGGTTATATTCGATCTATCAACCACATATGAGCGGGTGTTGCACATATGTGCAAACGAAAGAAGGTGAACAAACAGGCATGAAGTGGCAAGAGGAACGCCAATTAGTCATTGTCGCAAAAATGTACTATGAGGAAGCGCTTACGCAAAATGAAATTGCTAAACGGCTAGGCCTTTACCGGACAACGGTGACAAGAATGCTGCAAAAAGCACGGGAGGCAGGAATTGTGCAAATAAAAATTGCCAGCACACAGCGTCTTCGCGTTGATTTGGAAGCAAAGTTGGCCCGTATGTTCGGCATTCGCGAGGCTGTGATTGTCCCGGTAGACCGTCACGCGAGCAGAGAAGAGCGCCTGAAAGCATTAGGGGAATCAGGAGCGAATTTGCTCGACAGCCTCCTCGTTGATGGCGATGTCATCGGCCTTGCATGGGGAGACACCCTTGGAACGATGGCCGAAACGATCGGTTCTTTTCGAAAACGTGACACCGTTTTTGTGCCGATCGTTGGCGGTCCTGGCAAGATGCACGTCAAGCATCATATCAATACGATCGTCTACAATGTTGCCCGTGCCTTTAAAGGCAAAGCACAGTATATCGATGCTGCGGCTATTGTGACATCAGCCGACGCGCAAAAAGACATTCGCGAATCGGCATACTTGCAAGACGTCTTACAGTTATGGGAAGAAATGACCGTTGCTGTCATTGGCATTGGTGCCCACGTCCGTTCATCCAATTTGGTTTGGAGCGGTTTTATTGGCGAAGCTGAACAGCAGCTGCTTGCGAAAAAACAAGCGATTGGCGATATTCTTTCCCGTTTTTACACGATTGATGGCAAAGAAGTGCAAACGCCTATAAGAGAGCGGACGATTGCGGTCGAGCTAGATCGTTTAAAGGAAAACCGGGCTACAGTGGCGATCGCCGAGTCGAAAGAAAAAGTACCTTCGATCATAGGCGGTTTGCAGGGAGGCTACATTTCCCACTTGATCACAGATGAAGAAACAGCGGTCGAACTTATTAAGTGGAAGGAGAATCCGTAATGGCGATTTTGTTAGCAATTGTCTGTCTTGGAGTCGGTTTCCTTTTGCAAAGTGTACTCGTTTTTTGGCAAATCAAGCATTTTAACAACCGCTATCGCTCCTTTCGGCAAGAAGGCCAAGTGGCGATTGGCCGCTCAAAAGGAATCATTCGCACTGGCGTGATTTTGCTGTTGTTAGTAGACCGTAAAGCGAATATTATTCGTGCTGAGCGGATGCAAGGAATGACGATTTTCGCCAGGTTTAAAGAGTTGCCAGCATTAAAAGGGCAGCCGTTGTTTTACATCGACCAAGGGGTAGAAAGGCGATTGGACCCCTTTACGAGAAAAGCGTTGGCGGACGCAAAACATGTCTATCGCGTCGTTAAGGCAGGCGGGGAAGTAAAACCGCCGAAAGCCCCGCTTAGCCAACTTTTGACGGTAATTACAAGAAAGCGTGAGGTGAGTAGCTAATGGATTGGCTCGTAAAAATGGCCGAAGGCTTTATCGGTTTATTTGCAGAAGGAGCATCCACATTTGTTGGATTAGTCGGTGATATCGTCCCGCTTTTAATTATGCTGCTTGTTGCAATGAATGCGGTCGTCCAATTTGTCGGGCAAGAACGAATTGAAAAATTGGCGATGAAGTCCGCAAAAAACATCTTTACCCGGTATTTGGTCCTGCCCGTTATTGGCACTTTTTTCTTCCTCAATCCGATGACGTTATCTTTGGGGCGGTTTTTACCAGAACGATACAAGCCTGGCTATTATGCATCGGCCAGCTATTCTTGCCACTCGATGAACGGGTTGTTCCCCCATGTCAACCCTGCCGAACTATTTGTTTTTCTTGGCGTTGCTGCTGGGATTACACAATTAGGCCACTCCACCGCCGAGCTCGCGCTACGGTATTTTCTCGTCGGTGTCGTCATGAATATGTTCCGGGGGCTTGTGACCGATTGGATGGTCGCGTATGTAGAAAAGCAGCAGAAAGTGAAGTTGAAAACGTCTATGAGCGAATCGTTAGGAGGTGTTCGCAATGGCTGATTTCAAAACCGTTCGAGTCGTAAAAGGGACAGGCGGATTTGGAGGGCCGCTTGAGATTACGCCAACACCTGAAAAAAATAAGATCGTCAACATTACAGGCGGGCCTGTTTCCGATGTGGCAGCAAAGTTGTCGGAACTTAGCGGGGCTGAACTTGTCAATGGGTTTACAACTTCTGTGCCAGAAGAACAAATCGCAGCAGTTGTGATTGACTGTGGCGGGACGCTCCGTGCTGGTTTATATCCAAAAAAACGAATTCCGACAATCAATATTATGCCGACTGGCCAAAGCGGGCCAATGGCCAAATTCATCGTCCCCGATATTTATGTATCTGGTGTGAAACCGAGCCATTTGACGATCGTCGACAAAGAGGGACATCAACAAGAACAAAGCATAGCAACCGAAGAAAGTGCCGCTACAAAACAAGCAACCTATGACACAAGCAAAAAAATAACCGAGCAAAACGACAACTTAATGGCGAAGATTGGCAAAATGATGGGCGGCATCGTCAATGTGTTTTACCAAGCTGGCCGTGAAGCGATTGATACCGTCTTAAAGACAATCTTGCCGTTTATGGCGTTTGTGTCGCTCTTAATTGGCTTAATTTTAGCTTCTGGCGTAGGCGATGTCATCGCCAATGTCTTAAAGCCACTTGGCGGCACCGTTTGGGGACTGTTAATCTTATCAGCGATTGTGTCTTTTCCGTTATTGTCTCCTTTTCTCGGCCCAGGAGCGGTTATTGCCCAAGTGATCGGCACGCTAATCGGCGTCGAAATTGGCAGAGGCAACATCCCGCCTCAGTTTGCGCTGCCTGCGCTATTTGCGATTAATGCCCAAGCGGCTGCGGACTTTGTCCCTGTAGGGCTTGGCTTAGCTGAGGCAGAGCCTGAAACGGTCGAAGTCGGTGTTCCTGCTGTATTGTATGGGCGGTTTTTAACCGGCCCGCCGACTGTCTTTGTTGCTTGGCTAGCCAGTTTCGGCATGTACGATGGATAACGGATAGTCCCACGAAGGAGTGAGAGACAGCTAAAACTTGCATAACCAGCAATCACTATTTTTGCAAAAGAGAAAGTAAAGTGAAAAGGTGGAAATTTATGATGATTTATAAAACAACTGTGACAAAGTTAGGCGCTCTTGCTTGCGATTTTTTGGCAGAGAATATATTGATTTTGTTTAAAGACAATGCGCCAGAAGAGTTAGCTGAGTATTGTGTCCTTCATCAGGAAAACCAATTAATAGACAAGATCCAACCAGGCGATACGGCGATTTTAGCTGGACAAGCGTTTGAGGTTACAGCCGTTGGCAGTGCTGTTGAAAAAAATTTACGCTCCCTCGGGCATATAACGATAAAAGCCGATGGAGCGGGGGAAGCGGAATTGCCAGGGACTTTGTCACTCGAAGCAAAGCCGCTACCCCCACTAAAAGAAGGGGACACCATTATAATTTCTAGATAAATAAAGGAGTGGAGATATCATGGCAGAAACAAAAAAAACCGCTGTTGTCGCCGGGGGCGGCCAAAATTTAGGAGAACATATTAGCTGGCGGTTAGCGCGAGAAGGCTATTATGTCGTTATCGCTGATCTGCAAGGGAGCAGGGCGGAAGCCGTCGCCGAAGAGATTGCCAATCAAACGGGAAGCAGAACACTGGGCATCGGCTTTGACGCGACGGTAGAAGACGATGTTGCCTATGTCATGGATACAACGGTCAACACGTTCGGATCTCTTGATTTGCTCGTCTACAACGCAGGCGTGGCTCGCAGCGCCAAAATTGATCATTTTCCTACAAAAGATTGGCAAATGGCACTAGACGTCAATTTGACAGGTTATTTTTACTGTGCCAGAGAAGCAAGCAAAATCATGATCAAACAAAACAGCGGCAACATCATTCAAATCAATTCAAAGTCAGGAAAAGTCGGAAGCAAACATAACGTTGCCTACTCCGCTTCCAAATTCGGCGGCGTCGGCCTCACACAAAGTCTAGCGTTGGATTTGGCAGAGCACAACATCCGCGTCAATGCGATTATGCCAGGAAATCTCCTGTCTTCGCCGATGTTCCAAAGTTTAATCCCTTCCTATGCGAAAAAACTTGGCATCAAAGAAAGCGAAGTCGAACAAGTCTACATCGACAAAGTGCCCTTAAGACGGGGCTGCACGTATGAAGATGTTGCCAATGCTGTCGTTTTCTATAGTTCAGACAAAGCCGCCTATATGACTGGTCAATCGATCAACGTTACCGGCGGGCAAGTGATGTTTTAAGTAATATAGAATCCCCCTTTTTGCTTCGGCTAGTTGCCAAATAAGGAGGGGGATCTTCCTTTACAAGCCGATAAAAACCTTCCATTCGCCTCCCTCATAGGATAAAGCGCTTCCATCCATTTTTATAGTTCATTCCTATAAAATGGAAAAAATGGGCCCTTCTTAACTGAAAATCTTTATCATTTGATGATAAAATTTTCGTACATTTCAATAATGAATGGGAAACAATGGATAATATGAAGGAGAAAAAACCTGGTTCCTTCAATCGGTTAAAGTTTGTTAATTACCAAAGTAAAAACATTTATTTTTTGCACTTGACAAGAAAAAAGTCCATAGATATAAGAGGTAGATTTGAGGCCTATTAATAGAACAAGAAATAAATGATGGTAAATATGAATATCTAAGTGTCTAGTCGTTTAGTTCTGTTAATTGGATGTAAATGGAATTTAAACCTATGAGATCAAAATACACAGGTACATAGTTGTATCATTATTCAGAACTCTTGACGTGTTTCCAGAGGCCAATTAAATTGAAAATAGATTCATATAAACCCTTTTAAACCAGCCTACCTTAATAGAAAAACCCTTTCATTTTTATTTGCGATACTTAAAAAATAGCTGTAGGTCAAAAGACTGAATGACGGTTTTGCGATTACTAGAATACGTATGCCTGTTTAAGGCTGTTTTTTCTAGCTGGCGCGTTTTTGAGCTACACAGCCAATAGAAAGCCGATCAACAGTCATTGACTGAAAACACAGCTGTGGGTTGGCAAAGGACGTTACAAGAGATGTCCACTACATAAGGCAAGACATTTGCGACTTAGACATTCTGAGGCTCGATAGGATGCTGTCTATGTCGAAGGAGCCGATCCTGATTCATGAATGCCGGCGTCGGGCACTTGCCCGAGACCGCTTTGCCCTCCCAGGGAGAACAAACTGTTTTTTTCAGCGCACCTCGGAGGTCTAACGCGATTTCGATAAACCGATGATCCGCAAAGTGGGAGAAAAAGTCCTAGTGATCAGCATCTGCTTATAAAATGGCCGGAACGAGTTTGTCATTTATGCGTGTCCCTTAGAGGAAAAAGCCTGACAAAAAACAGTACCAACATACACATCCTTTTAAGGGGGTGATGGCCATGGTGACTAAATAAATTTCCAGAAAAAGAAGGTGTTAGAAGACTAAAAAAAGAAGGTGCGAATACGTTGCAATCGAAAAAACTGATGACCAGAAGAAGACTTCTGGAATTAAGAAAACTCGTCATTGTTACGATGGTTTTCTTGCTTTCGCTTAGCAACTTCCTTCCTTATTCGGCGCAATACGCGCAAGCGAATGAAACGCCTTCCCTTTCTGATCTTGAACTCACACAAGATGTGGATGGAGAAGAGCGCAAGGAAGTTGAAAAAGGCGCCACATTTACGTTCAATGTCGATGCGTTGATTCCAGAAAGCGGATCGGATGAGGGAACGTTAACGATTCTTAATCAAGTGAATAAACAACTTTCGATTGAGAATGTGGAAGTCGTTGTGAATGAAGAAGAAAGCGATTTGGAGGCAACTGTAGAAGGACAAGATGTCAGTCTTGAGCTAACACCAGAACAACTGGACACAGTCGCTGGCCAACATGTCACTCTGAAGATTACCGCTGCTTTTCAAGATGAAGTAGAAGCAGGCACAGAAATCGAAAACGTGGCAGAAGCATTCATCAACGGCGAGTTAGCCGAGAAAGCAGAACCAGTAACAGTCGCGCTTTTAGCTGATGCCGAAGCTACTTCGGAAGAAGAGGAAGCTCCAGCTGAAGAGGAAGCCCAGCAAGAAGAGGAAAATGCTGGTGAAGAGTCTTCAGAAGAGGAAAAAGCTTCAGAAGAGGAGCAATCTTCGGAAGAAGAGCAAGGCACAGAGGAAGAGGCTGAGGGCGAAGAGGAATCGAACGAGGTTTCGGTAAAAGACACTGCTGAAGCAAGGATAGCAGCAACTGATGGGCAATGGCTCACTCATAAATTTGATGAATTTTCTGGTAATACGTTTGAGTCGTTATTTGCCGCTGACGGTGCTGCCGGAATTCCTGACGGAGCTAATTTTATCCGCCTGACGCCAGCAGAGACATTACAAAGTGGTGCCGTTTTTAATAAAAATGCGGCTTGTCCTACTAATGAATATTCATTCAGCACTGGCTTTTCATTTCAAATGAGTGGCCAAAGTCCTGAAGGCCCAAGTGACGGATTAACTTTTACGCTCCAAACTGGGACAGCTAGTCAAAACTCAAATGGAGGCGGATTAGGATACTACGGCATCCAACCGAGTTTTGCGGTTAAATATGACACGTTTTTAAACACGGTTTATAACGACCCTTCAGAAAACTACATTGGACTTGCTGTCGATGGATCAGTAGTCAACCAGCCTGGATGGTATACGGATTTAAATGCGTATAACACAGATAACAGCACCAATTTTGTTTTATCGAACGGAACGAGGTACTACACATGGATTGACTATGATGGACTAAATCAGAATGTCCAAGTCCGCCTTGGGACTTCCCCAGATAGAGGGAGTTCTAACTTAGTATTAAATGTTGATAATATTGATCTTAGTGGAATCTTTAATGGTCAACCGTACCATGCTGGTTTTACCGCGTCCACAGGGTTGCCAAACTATGAGAACCATGATATCTACAACTGGTATTTCATAGACGACTATTCTCCTATTGCGACACTGAGCCCAGAAGGCGGTTCCAAACAAGCGCCGAGCGATTTGGAACTAACGATAGAACAAGGCGCTGAGCAGGGAGAACACAATGTGATCATCACGTTGCTCGATCCACTAGGTAATCCGGTTTCAGGTGCATCGTTGGATGAATTGACTGCAACAGCTGGAGAACTAACAGGGCCAAACGGAGAATCCGTAACTGAGTTAGTGTCAGACGAAGATGGCAAGGTTCATGCCGTATTAAAAAATGCCAATCCAACTCAAGACATTACAATCTCAGCCACTACGGGTTGCTTCAATGTTTCTGACACCATTGAAGGAACAAACGAACCGCTAGTTGTTGCTGAAAAATCCGTCTCTCCAGAAGGAGACGTCTTTGTAGGCGATGAATTAACCTATGAAGTAACGGTTAAAAATGAAGGCGGAGATGTTGCAACAGATACGGTTATTGAAGATGTTATTCCTGAAGGCACGGAATACGTTCCTGGCTCGATGAAAATTGTTAATGGGCCAAATGCAGGCGATTTAACCGATGAAAACGATGAGGACGCCGGCCAATTTGACGGCGACAAAGTCGTTATTAACATTGGTGATGTGCCAAACACGACTGAGCTAGAAGACGGCATTACCGTCCAGTTTAAAGTCAAAGCGTTGTCCAGCCATGTCGGCGAGTCTGTAGTGAACAAAGCAGTAGTAAGCTACAAAAACGCGGAGACAGATGAAGAGGGAACGGTTGAGTCGAACGAAGTCACAAATGAGGTTATAGCAGGCGAAGACATCGATGCTTGCGCGAACCCGGTAGCATTGGTGAACGGTAGTTTTGAACAGCCCGATATTACCACTGGAGATTTACCAACATACGGCCATGCTGCTTTCTTTCATCAAGATGATATTCCAGGTTGGAGTACAACACATCCTAATGGAGTAATCGAACTTTGGAACGATGCATTACTCACACCAGGTAGCAATCGTTTTGAAGCAGCAGATGGCGTTCAAAATGCTGAACTCAATGCAGATATTCCTTCTATGCTCTATCAAGTTGTAGATACTGAACCAGGCCAAGTCATTTATTGGCGGCTAGCTCATCGGGGAAGAAATGGTCCGGATACTATGTCCGTTCATATTGGGCCAGTTACAGACAACCCTGAGAATACGCCTATCACAACAGATAGAGATGGAAACGAGCATTTAACCGATGATCGCGCTCAATGGGGCTATCATTATGGCGAATATGTGGTTCCCGCTGGACAAACGAAAACTCTTTTTGGATTTAAAGCTGTTTCTTCGGCTGGCGGTCAACTGAATTTTGGGAATGCTTTAGACGACATCTTCCTTGGAACCGAGCCGTGTGTCGTTGCGGAAAAATCCGTTTCTCCAGAAGGAGAGGTATTTGAAGGCGACGAACTCACTTATGAAGTTACCGTTAAAAACAACGGTGGCGACGTTGCGGGAGATACGGTGATTGAAGACGTTATCCCAGAAGGCACGGAATATGTTCCTAATTCAATGAAAATCGTCAACGGACCAAATGCAGGCGATTTAACCGATGAGAACGATGATGACGCTGGCCATTTTGACAGCGACAAAGTCATGATCAACATTGGCGATGTGCCAAACACGACTGAGTTAGCTGATGGAATTACCGTCCAGTTTAAAGTCAAAGCGTTGTCCAGCCATGTCGGCGAGTCTGTAGTGAACAAAGCAACAGTAGGCTACAAAAACTTGTTGACGGACGAAGACAAAACGACGGAGACGAATGAAGTCACGAATGAGATTGTCGAAGGTGAAGACATCGATGCTTGCGCGAACCCTGTCGCATTGGTGAATGGTAGTTTTGAAGAGCCACCGTATTCTTCAGATTATGCTACAGGACCTGGTTACTTTACCATTGATCAGGAACTAGTTCCTGGATGGCAAACAACAGATTCATATAAGGTACTGGAAATCTTCAACAAATCGTTAATGGATCGAATTGCTCCTGGTTCGCCTCAGGATCAACAAGGTCTCAAAAATGAGGTGCCCCACGGGCAGCAAATGGCAGAACTGAATAGTAAAGAACCTGCTCAGCTGTATCAAGATGTGGAGACGACACCAGGTCAAGTCATTCATTGGCGCTTGGCTCATAAAGGTAGACTTGGCGATGACACAATGGTTGTAAAAATTGGTTCAGCCGATGTCGCTCCAAAAGATTTACCGACGATTGAGACGATTACCACAGGCAAAGATGAGTGGAAATACTATTCAGGAACGTACACTGTTCCAGCAGACCAAACGGTGACACGCTTTGGATTCGAAGCTGTTTCTTCCGCTGGTGGAAATCCTGCAGCAGGAAACTTCTTAGACGACATCTTCCTCGGAACCGAACCGTGCGTTGTTGCCGAAAAATCCGTTTCTCCTGAAGGAGAGGTTTTTGAAGGCGATGAACTGACATATGAAGTTACCGTTAAAAACAACGGTGGCGATGTTGCGGCCAATACGGTCATTGAAGATGCGATTCCGGAAGGGACAGAGTTTGTTCCAGGATCAATGAAAATTTTGAACGGCCCAAAAAAAGGCGATTTGACTGATGAGAACGATGATGACGCCGGCCATTTTGACGGCGATAAAGTCATTATCAACATTGGTGAAGTGCCAAATGCGACTGAGTTAGAAGAGGGAATCACCGTTCAGTTTAAAGTCAAAGCGTTGTCCAGCCACGTCGGCGAGACGGTTGTGAACAAAGCAACCGTAGGCTACAAAAACTTGTTGACGGACGAAGATGGCACAACGGAGACGAACGAAGTCTCGAATGAGGTTGTCGAAGGCGAAGACATTGATGCTTGTGCGAGCCCGGTAGCATTAGTGAATGGTAGTTTTGAGGAACCGGTTGTAGTTGGAAGTGAATATAGTATAGAACAAGACAATTATGTCTATGCCCTCTTTCCTCAAGACGTAGTCCCAGGTTGGAACACTACCGCTAGCGATGGTTTGATAGAATTATGGGATGAAAGTGTAGCTAATCATAGGTTTAAAGGCATAAAAGGTGGCGTTCCTGACGGCAAGCAAGTGGCTGAATTGAATGCAAATGAGGCTAGCACATTATATCAAGATGTCAAAACCACCCCAGGCCAAACGATTTATTGGCGTTTATCTCATCAAGGAGGGGCTGACGTCGATACGGCGGAAGTGAGGATTGGGTCTCCAGACTTACCTTTTGAACAACTTTCCCTTGAAGCATCTTTAGAAACGGGCCCTGATGAATGGAAAATATATTCAGGGACGTATACAGTGCCAGCTGGACAAACGACGACACGTTTTGCTTTTGAATCTACGGATGAAAAAGACCCTTATGCTGGTAATATTTTAGACGACATCTTCCTAGGTACAGAACCGTGCGTCGTTGCTGAAAAATCCGTTTCTCCTGAAGGAGAGGTTTTTGAAGGTGATGAACTGACATATGAAGTCACGGTTAAAAACAACGGTGGAGATGTTGCCGCGGACACGGTCATTGAAGATGCGATTCCTGAGGGCACAGAATACGTTCCAGAATCAATGAAAATCGTCAACGGACCAAATGCAGGTGATTTAACCGATGAGAACGATGATGACGCTGGCCATTTTGATGGCGACAAAGTCATTATCAACATTGGCGATGTGCCAAATACGACTGAGTTAGAAGACGGCATCACTGTCCAGTTTAAAGTCAAAGCGTTGTCCAGCCACGTCGGTGAGTCCGTAGTGAACAAAGCAACAGTAGGCTACAAAAACTTGTTGACCGATGAAGATGGCACAACGGAGACGAACGAAGTCTCGAATGACATCATTGAAAGAGAAGACATTGATGCGTGTGCACGGCCAGTTGCCTTGATTAACGGTAGTTTTGAGGAGCCGCTCTATTCTCCTGATGATTCAAACCATGTAAGATATGCTAACCATCCATGGTTTGAAATTAAACAGGAGTTTGTTCCAGGATGGCAAACAACGGATTCTACTGGTTTACTTGAGATTATGAATAAAAGTTTAGCAGATGATGCGAGAGCCAACTATCCACCAGGTCATGGCCAATTAGCATGGGCATTTGATCCAGCTCATGGTCAACAATTTGCAGAGTTAAATTCAAAAGAATTTGCACAACTATACCAAGATGTTGAAACAACACCAGGGCAAACGATTTATTGGCGTTTAGCCCATAGAGGTGTAGCTGGTTCGGACACGATGGCTGTAAAAATTGGCCCGAACACCACTGCTCCAAGTGACCTACCAACTATTGAGACGATTACAACCGATAATAATGGATGGCAATATTATTCAGGCACCTATAAGGTTCCTGCTGGTCAAACCATCACACGCTTTGGTTTTGAAGCCGTTTCGTCTGCTACTGGAGCTCAAAACCAGGGTAATGTCTTAGACGAAATCTTCCTCGGAACCGAACCATGCGTCGTTGCGGAAAAATCCGTTTCTCCTGAAGGAGAAGTCGCTGTTGGCGATGAGCTAACCTATGAAGTCACGATTAAAAACAATGGTGGCGACGTTGCAGCTAATACGGTCTTTGAAGATGCGATCCCTGAAGGAACTGAATATGTACCAGGTTCGATCAAAATCCTTACTGGACCAAAAGCAGGCGATTTAACCGATGCAGACGGTGACGATGCTGGCCATTTTGATGGCGACAAAGTCATTATCAACCTGGGTGATTTACCGAATACGACCGAGTTGCCTGATGGCGTCACGGTTCAGTTTAAAGTGAAAACGATATCGGACAACGGCGGGGAGCCTATCGTAAACAAAGCGACTGTCGGTTATAAAAACTTGTTGACCGATGAAGACGGCTCCACAGAGACCAATGAAGTCGAAACACCGGTTCAATACAACGCGCCGAAAACGGAATCGGAAAAATCAGCAGAGCTGCTTGAAAAAGCAGACGGCAACACCGATGCTGACAACCCAGAAGTCGGCGACACGCTTAAGTATACGATTCAAACACGGAACACGGTCGAAAATAGCTTGATTACGAATTTGACCATCCGTGATGCGATTCCAGAAGGCTTGGAATACGTGTCAGGCACGTTGAAAGTCAATGGCGAAGCAGTTACTGATGAAAAAGATGACGACGAAGGCCACGTAGTCGATGGCGAAGTGTTTGGTTCCTTCGGTGACGTAACCAACACCGAATGGCATACACTGGAATTCCAAGTCATCGTTTCGGAAGGGCAGGCTGGCAACGACATTGAAAACGTTGCAGTCGTTGATGGCGACAATCTCGACGAGCCAGACGAGCCACGTGAAGAAGTGAAAGTCTATCCACGTGAGCCAAAGACTGAATCGAAAAAATCAGCGAAGAATGCCGATGACAGCAAAGAACACTATGAAGTCGGCGACACAGTTGTGTACACGATCGAAGCACGCAACACCGTCTCTGATAGCTTGCTTGAAAACTTAAAAATCACAGACGTCCTTCCAGAAGGGTTGACGTTTGTCGAAGGCAGCTTGAAAGCAAGTGATGGCGGCACAGGAAATTACGAAGACGGAAAAGTAACCGCTGAATTCGGCGAAGTCACAGACACCGAATGGCGTACGGTTACGTTCGAAGCAACGATCAACGCTGGCTATTCAGGCGAGAAGATTAAAAACGTTGCTCTCGTCGAAGTGCCAAATATCGAAATCCCAGATGAGCCAGAAACGGAAATCGATGTCGATCCGAAACAGCCGAAAACGGAATCAGAAAAATCGGCAGAACTGCTTGAAAAAGCAGACGGCAACACCGATGCCGACAACCCAGAAGTGGGGGACACACTCAAGTATACGATTCAAACACGGAACACGATCGAAGACAGCTTGATCACGAATTTGACCATCCGCGATGCGATTCCAGAAGGATTGGAATACGTGCCAGGCACGCTGAAAGTCAATGGCGAAGCGGTTACTGACGAAAAAGATGACGACGAAGGCCACGTAGTCGATGGCGAAGTGTTCGGTTCCTTCGGTGACGTAACCAACACCGAATGGCATACACTGGAATTCCAAGTCATCGTTTCGGAAGGGCAGGCTGGCAACGACATTGAAAACGTCGCAGTCGTTGACGGCGACAATCTCGACGAGCCAGACGAGCCACGTGAAGAAGTCAAAGTCTACCCACGTGAGCCAAAGCTTGAATCGAAGAAATCAGCGAAAAACGCTGATGAAAGCAAAAACGGCTATGAAGTCGGTGACACGGTCGTGTATACGATTGAAACGCGTAACACGGTTTCCGATAGCGTAGTTGAAGACTTACGCATTACCGACAAGCTCCCAGAAGGCTTAGCATTCGTAGAAGGCAGCCTCCAAGTAAGTGATGGCGGCACAGGCAACTACGAAGATGGCACTGTCACAGGAGAATTCGGCGATGTCACAGACACCGAATGGCGTACAGTGACATTTGAAGCAAAAATCGAATCAGGTTTCATCAACAAAAAGATTAAAAACGTCGCAACAGTAGGCGGCGGCAACATCGATGAACCAGATGAGCCAGAAACGGAAGTTGATGTTGATCCGAAAGAGCCAAAGCTTGAATCGAAAAAATCAGCGAAAAACGCTGACGAAAGCAAAGACGGCTATGAAGTCGGCGACACGGTCGTGTATACGATTGAAACGCGTAACACGGTTTCCGATAGCCTAGTTGAAGACTTACGCATTACCGACAAGCTCCCAGAAGGTCTGGCATTTGTAGAAGGCAGCCTCCAAGTAAGTGATGGCGGCACAGGCAACTACGAAGACGGCACTGTCACAGGAGAATTCGGCGATGTCACAGACACCGAATGGCGTACAGTGACATTTGAAGCAAAAATCGAATCAGGTTTCATTAACAAAACGATTAAAAACGTCGCAACAGTAGGCGGCGGCAACATCGACGAACCAGATGAGCCAGAAACAGAAGTTGATGTTGATCCAAAAGAGCCGAAGCTTGAATCGAAAAAATCAGCGAAAAACGCTGACGAAAGCAAAGACGGCTATGAAGTCGGCGACACGGTCGTGTATACGATTGAAACGCGTAACACGGTTTCCGATAGCCTAGTTGAAGACTTACGCATTACCGACAAGCTCCCAGAAGGTCTGGCATTTGTAGAAGGCAGCCTCCAAGTAAGTGATGGCGGCACAGGCAACTACGAAGACGGCACTGTCACAGGAGAATTCGGCGATGTCACAGACACCGAATGGCGTACAGTGACATTTGAAGCAAAAATCGAATCAGGTTTCATTAACAAAACGATTAAAAACGTCGCAACAGTAGGCGGCGGCAACATCGACGAACCAGATGAGCCAGAAACCGACGTCGACGTTGATCCGAAACAGCCAAAAACCGAATCGGAAAAATCGGCAGAGCTGCTTGAAAAAGCAGACGGCAACACCGATGCCGACAACCCAGAAGTCGGTGACACGCTCAAGTATACGATTCAAACACGAAACACGATCGAAGACAGCTTGATCGCGAACTTGACAATCCGCGATGTAATTCCAGAAGGATTGGAATACGTGTCAGGCACGTTGAAAGTCAATGGCGAGGCGGTCACAGATGAAGATGATTCCGATCAAGGCCACGTAGTCGATGGCGAAGTGTTTGCTAGCTTTGGTGATGTTACAGATACAGAATGGCGTACAGTCGAATTCCACGTCATCGTTTCTGAAGGCCAAGCAGGCAAGGACATTGAAAACGTCGCAGTCGTTGATGGCGACAATATCGACGAGCCAGACGAGCCACGTGAAGAAGTCAAAGTTTACCCACGTGAGCCAAAGCTTGAATCGAAAAAATCAGCGAAAAATGCCGATGACAACAAAGAACACTATGAAGTCGGCGACACGGTTGTGTATACGATTGAATCCCGCAACAGCGTCTCTGATAGCTTGCTCGAAAACTTAAAAATCACAGACGTCCTTCCAGAAGGGCTGACGTTTGTCGAAGGCAGCTTGAAAGTAAGTGATGGCGGTACAGGCAACTACAAAGACGGAACCGTAACAGCTGAATTTGGTGAAGTCAAAGACACCGAATGGCGTACGGTCACGTTTGAAGCAACAATCGACTCTGGCTATTCAGGCGAGAAGATTAAAAACGTTGCTGTCGTCGAAGTACCAAACCTTGAAAAGCCAGATGAGCCAGACACAGAAATTGTTGTCGATCCGAAAGATCCAAAAACGGAATCCGAAAAATCGGCAAAACTGCTTGAAAAAGCAGACGGCAACACCGATGCCGACAACCCAGAAGTCGGCGACACGCTCGTGTATACGATTCAAACACGCAACACAGTCGAAGACAGCTTGCTAGCCAACTTGACCATCCGCGATGCGATCCCAGCTGGCTTAGAGTATGTGCCAGGCACGTTGAAAGTCAATGGCGAAGCCGTCACCGATGAGAACGATGACGATAAAGGCCACGTAGTCGATGGCGAAGTGTTTGCTAGCTTTGGCAATGTCACCGACACAGAATGGCATACAGTCGAGTTCCACGTTATTGTTTCTGAAGGCCAAGCAGGCAAGGACATTGAAAACGTCGCAGTCGTTGATGGCGACAATATCGATGAGCCAGATGAGCCACGTGAAGAAGTCAAAGTTTACCCACGTGAGCCGAAACTAGAGTATGAGAAAACGGCTAAAAATGCAGATGAGGCGAAAGACCGTTATGAAGCAGGAGATACGGTCGTATATACGATCCGTGCTCGCAACACGGTCTCTGATAGCTTGCTGGACAACATGACATTCACAGACGAACTTCCAGAAGGATTGACGTTTGTCGAAGGCAGCCTCGAAGCAAGTCATGGCGGCAAAGGAAGCTATGAAGACGGAAAAGTAACGGCTGAGTTCGGTGAAGTTAAAGACACCGAATGGCGCACCATCACATTTGAAGCAACGATCAACGCTGGTTATGCAGAAGAGACAATTAGAAACGTTGCTGTCATCGAAGTGCCGAACATCGGCATACCAGGAGAACCAGACACGGAAATTGTTGTTGATCCAAAACAACCGAAGCTCGAATCGAAAAAATCAGCGAAAAACGCTGACGAAAACAAAGACGGCTATGAAGTCGGCGACACGGTTGTGTACACGATCGAAACACGCAACACGATCGAAGACAGCTTAGTCGAAGACTTACGCATCACTGACCAGCTTCCAGAAGGCTTAGCATTCGTAGAAGGCAGTCTGAAAGTAAGCGAAGGCGGCGAAGGCAGCTTCGAAGACGGAACGGTAACAGCCACATTCGGAAATGTACCAGATACCGAGTGGCGCACGGTCACATTTGAAGCGACAATCGAGCCAGGCTTTGCGAACAAAACAGTCAAGAACGTTGCCACAGTAGACGGAGGCAACATTGACGATCCAGACAAGCCAGAACAAGAAGTCGACGTTGATCCAAAACAACCGAAGCTTGAATCGAAAAAATCAGCGAAAAACGCTGACGAAAGCAAAGACGGCTATGAAGTTGGCGACACCGTTGTGTACACGATCGAAGCACGCAATACGGTTGAAGACAGTGCCGTAGAAGACTTAACGATCATCGACCAACTGCCAGAAGGCTTAGCATTCGTAGAAGGCAGTCTGAAAGTAAGCGAAGGCGGCGAAGGCAGCTTTGAAGATGGTACCGTTACAGCCACATTCGGCAATGTGACAGACACCGAGTGGCGCACGGTCACATTTGAAGCGACAATCGAGTCTGGAACGTCGATTAAAAACGTTGCAACTGTAAATGGCGGCAACATTGATGATCCAGACAAGCCTGAAGCAGAAATTGAGATTAACGAACCACCAACACCACCAACACCTGATGATGGAGATGACAAAGAGGATCCAGTAGACCCAACTCCTGGCGATAAGCCAGAAGAGCCAAAACCAGGAAATGACGGAACGGATAAACCTCAAGTTCCTCCAGGCAAAGTTGGTAGCGGCGAGCCTCAAGACAAAGGGGACGCGACGCCAGGCGACAAGTCGCCGTCAGATGGAACCAAGCTGCCGAAAACAGCGACAAGCACGTACACTTTGCTTCTCATTGGTGCAAGTTTACTTGTTCTTGGAGCGATTCTATGGTTCGTTAGAAGGAAAAAGGCAGCATAAGCATTAAAAAAGGAGTGCCTTTAAAAGCACTCTGAAGCATGAAATCGGGAGAACCGCAGCAAACGGTTCTCCCGATTTTTGTTGTACTAGGCTTCCAGGAACGATCCATTTCTTAGATGCAAGGGCACCTACGTTTGTTGCGAAGAGGAGCCTTTGGAAGCCGAGTTTTTGTTCGATTTATGGATCGCGATCATTTCCTGATCAGATGTGCGGTTAAAGGGGGCGCCATACTTCGGCAGTCCCTGGCCTATCAACTTGCGTCCACCATCTTGCTTCGTAGGCCCGGCCTTCGAATGTGACGCGATCACCACCGAGATAAACGGTACCTGCATTCCACTCTGGATAGGCTGGTGCAGGGTCAGGGGGGCTTGGTTCGCCAGGCGAAGTCCCATCGTTAGGACCAAAATCTACGTCAATCACATTGTAAAACGCATTGGCTGTGTCAGCTACATCCCAGACACCTAAAATCACATGGTATCCTGTACGCTCAGGAATCGTTACTTCATGTGAGACCTTCTCACCTGGTCTCGCCCCATTGTCATGCCTCTCATAAAAGGGGATAAGTTCAAATTGATCACGAGTTAATGGCTGATCGGGGTTCCAGTCTGGTTTTGTGATGTAATAATGCCATTTTGCTGTCGAATGCATGGCCGTTAAATGCCAAGTAAATGTATGTGTCCCACTTGTAAGCGGCACTTTTGACCAGCGAGTTGAGCTTTGCTCATCCAATTTTGGGAACAACCCACCTGCTGAGGCAATTTGGCCATCTGGCACGCTCTGCCCTGGAAATCCTTTTGGCGCTTCCAAGCTTTGTGGCTCCCAAACAATCGCTCCACAGTCCTGATTGGCACCTTGCTGGCAAAGGAGCCCACGGGAGCTAGGACTTTCAATGTACCCATGGGCGGAAGCAACTTGGACTCCTGCAAAAGCAAGCAACCCAAACACGACTGTTTGTAACAAGACGGCGCGACAACATTTCATCCATTTTTCTTTAACCATACAGTCCTCCTTAAACATTTAGGTTGTTACAACTTTCATGAATATGTATATAACATTGATACAAATTTTATAACGAATTTTTTCCAGTGATCATGATCTATTTTAATATCAGAACATGGAAGCATCGCCAGGCTATAATCAAGAAGTCAATCGGAATAGACTTGTTAATTAATTAAAAACGTTCATATGTAGAATCCTCTTCCCTTTCACTCCATGTTTTATCTAGTACTTGACGGTCCTTGCCATTCAAGTGGTGTGAAATTGAAAGGTTTCGACGTTGACATTCCTTGAGTAAAAGATGAATAAAGTCTGGATCAAGGTTAAGCTTGATTGCATTTTTACACGCTTCAATTAGAATTTTGTCGGACAATGTTTTCATAAAATCCCCCATTTTTTAAGAGTATAGCCTCTCATTTATAATCAAGCTGGCAAGAGGTAGAAACGATCAAATCTCTGAAAAGACGATAAGTCTATGCCAAGCTTAATCCTGATTTTCTGTTTAACTAAGCAGCGGTTATGGTGGCTAGTAGTCACGATGCCTACACATCGGTCTCGGTCACTCATAACAAAAATCTTTCATATGAGCTGAAAGTCTTGCGAATTGGTTTGATGAACAAAAAAATCGGCAATTACATACATCGACCCATTCTTTTTTCTATCGAATGTCCTGAATAAAGCGTTTTTCCATTCGTATATTCACTAGCGGGCGATTTCGTTATCAGCTTATTCTTGTTCTTTTACTTAAAATCCTATTAGTCCTATGACAAAATTTCTGCACTTGTGAAGAGTAGTTGGAAAAAAATAGATAACATGAAGGAGAAAAATCCTACCCTCTTCAAGCCGTTAAAGCGGTTAATTACCAAACCAAAAACCGCTGATATGTAGCCTAAAATCATTTCATTTGTAGTAGATTTATAGTTTTTGTGAACAAACGAAGATAGATGAATAATGACAGAAAAATAGGTACAAAAAAATAGTAAATAGCGCCTGTTTATTGGAACAAATATCTAAAAAATACATACAAACGTAATTAATAGGGTCTATAGTTGTTTGATTGTTCAGAACTCTTGACTTGTTTCTATAACCGAATTAAATTAAAAATAGATTGATATATTTATAGAAGACACCCTTTTTTACCCATTTTATCTAAATAAAACAATTGCTTTATTATTTTCATTATTATTAGTTGCAATTAGGATAAAAAAATTGGAGGGCCATATATGCGAAAACTGGGTTCCTTATTTCTTCTGGCAGGCCTGATTTTTTTAGGGTGGTTCGCTTTCGAGCTATACAGCCAACACAAAGCCGAAAAACAGTCATTGACGGAAGCACAGGCGCGGATTGGCGAAAAAGCATCACCCGAAGATTTTTCGCCAGGACAAGGCGAGGCGTTTGCGACATTGGAAATTCCAAAGCTTGAAAGGACCCTTCCTATCGTTGAAGGAGCTGATCCTGATTCATTGGATGCTGGCGTTGGCCACTTGCCTGAGACCGCTTTACCTGGGCAGGATGAACAAATTGTTTTGTCGGGACATCGCGATACCGTTTTCCGCAATTTCGATCAATTAGAAATAGGAGACCCACTTATTGTCGAAATGCCTTATGGAACGTTTACCTATGAAATCGCCTATACCGAAATCGTGCCAGAAGACGATACGTCGGTGATCCGCAAAATGGGAGAAGAAGTCCTAGTGGTCAGCACCTGTTACCCATTCCACTTTATTGGCAACGCTCCAGAACGGTTTGTCATTTATGCATATCCGCTGGAGGATGAAGTCTGAGCAAACATCGTACCAGCAAACACATCCTTTTAAGGGGGTGATGGCCATGGTGATCAAATAAATTTCCAGAAAAAGAAGGTGTTAAAAGACTAAAAAAAGAAGGTGCGAATACGTTGCAATCGAAAAAACTGATGACCAGGAGAAGACTTCTGGAATTAAGAAAACTCGTTATTGTTACGATGGTTTTCTTGCTTTCGCTTAGCAACTTCCTTCCTTATTCGGCGCAATACGCGCAAGCGAATGAAACGCCTGCCCTTTCTGATCTTGAACTTACACAAGATGTGGATGGAGAAGAGCGCAAGGAAGTTGAAAAAGGCGCCACCTTTACGTTCAATGTCGATGCGTTGATCCCAGAAGACGGATCGAATGAGGGAACGTTGACGATTCTCAATCAAGTCGATAAACAACTATCGATTGAGAATGTGGAAGTCGTTGTGAAGGAAGAAGAAGAAGCAGAAGAAGAAGAGAGCGAGTTGGAAGCCGTTGTAGAAGGACAAGATGTGAGTCTTGACCTTACACCCGAACAACTGGACACAGTCGCTGGCCAACATGTCACCATAAAGATTACCGCTGCTTTTCCAGATGAAGTAGAAGCAGGCACAGAAATCGAAAACGTGGCAGAAGCATTTATCAACGGCGAATTAGCCGAGAAAGCAGAACCCGTAACAGTCGCGCTCTTAGCTGACACTGAGGCTACTTCGGAAGAAACCGAAGAAGAGGATGCTTCTGAGGATGCTTCCATAGAAGAAAAGGCTCAAGAAGAAACCCAGCAAGAGGATGAAGCCTCAACTGAAGAGGAAAACGCTGGCGAAGAGTCTCTAGAAGAGGAAAAATCTTCAGAAGAGGAGCAAACTTCAGAAGAAGAGCAAGCCACAGAGGAAGAAACTGAAGGCGAAGAGGCTGCTGAAGAGGTTGCTGAAGAGACGACAGGTGCCGAAGCGAATAATAATGAAATAATCGAAAAACTAGATATTGATGCATGCGGGAATCGTGTAGCATTGGTGAATGGTGAGTTTGACTTGCCGGAGGGACCTGGTAACTATGATCTCCCGATAGCAGGCGGCGGTTATTACTATGCAGACACTGTTCCAGGGTGGGAAACGACTGATATGACCCGTACACCAAGAGGGATCATTCAAATAATGGACCCTGCCCGACCGAGCACGATACCTCCAGATGCTGGGAATAAAGAGAACCTTACGAGTAGATTTGCAGAATTAAATGCTGATACACATAGTATGTTGTATCAAGAATTACCGACCGTACCAGGGCAGACCATTTATTGGCGCGTAGATCACAGATCATACACTGGTGTGGATACGATGAGTGTGAATATTGGACCGGTTACGGCCGATCCATTCAACACCACGCCAGAAATAGAGAGATTTTCAACTGGGACTGTATGGGAAACGTATTCAGGAAGTTATACGGTTCCAGCAGGCCAAACAGTGACGCGTTTTGGATTTAAAGCCATTAGTACAGCTACTGGATCGTTGGCTTTCGGTAATTACATTGATAATGTTTTCCTAGGTACAGAACCGTGTGTCGTTGCGGAAAAATCCGTTTCTCCAGAAGGGGAAGTCTCTGTTGGCGATGAGCTAACCTATGAAGTAACGGTTAAAAATGGCGGCGGCGATATTGCAGCTGATACGGTCATTGAAGATGCGATTCCAGAAGGCACGGAATATGTCCCTGAATCATTGAGAATTGTTAATGGTCCAAATGCAGGCGATTTGACTGACGAAAACGATGATGATGGTGGCCATTTTGATGGTGACAAAATCGTTATTAATCTCGGTAATTTAGCGAATACAACGGAATTGCCAGACGGCATCACCGTCCAATTTAAGGTCAAGACACTCGCCAGCCATGCCAATGAGGTTGTTGTCAACCAAGCGAATATTGGCTACAAAAACTTACTGCTGAATGAGGATGAAACAACCGATACCAATGAAGTGGAAACACCTGTTGTGTATCAAATACCAGAATTGGAATCAGAAAAAACAGCAACACTTATTGAAAAAGGGGAAGGAAACACGGATGAAGATCATGTAGAAGTAGGAGATACACTACGCTATACGATTCAAGCCCGTAATATTGTATCCGGTAGCATAGTAGAAGGCATGGTCATCTCCGACACGATTCCAGAAGGCTTGGAATATGTGGCAGACACATTGAAAGTCGACGGAGAAGCGGTGACTGATGATGAAGATGACGACGAAGGCCATTATGTTGATGGTGGAGTAGTTGGCAGCTTCGGTGATGTCGCAGATGCAGACTGGCATACATTAGAATTTGATGTCACCGTATTGCCAGGCCAAGCAGGCAAAGACATTGAAAACACCGCTTTAGCTGACGGTAACAATATCGACGAACCGCAGGAACCGAGCGAACTCGTTGAAATTTATCCACGTGAAGGTCCTGTTGTCGAAGCTGAAAAAACGGTCTCTCCAGAGGGCGAAGTGTTTGCAGGCAATATCCTCACATACGACGTTACGATTAAAAATGTCGGTGAGCATATTGCAGCCGATGCCGTTTTCGAAGATGCGATTCCAGAAGGAACTGAATACGTTCCTGGCTCCTTGAAAATTGTCGCAGGGCCAAATGCTGGCGATTTAACCGACGAAGAAGATGACGATGCTGGCCATTTTGCTGGCGACAAAGTCATGATTGAGCTCGGCAATTTGGAAACAACAACGGAATTACCAGATGGTGTTACCGTGCAATTCCAGGTGATGACATTGGAAAGTCACGTAGGTGAAACGGTTGTGAACCAAGCTGACATCCAGTATCGCAACTTGCAAACGGATGAAGAGCAGTCGGCACAATCGAATGAAGTTACAAACGAGATTGTGGAAACACCAGACATTGATGCATGTGCACAGCCAGTTGCATTGGTAAATGGTAGTTTTGAAGAACCAACTGCAAGAATGCCAGGAGATACAGGCTCGCCTGGTCACGAACAACATTGGATGTACTTTCTCGAGGATGAAGTGCCAGGTTGGAAGACCAATGCTTCGGATAAACTCATCCAAATTATGAAAAATGAGTATATTTATCAGTATCAGATCAACCCTCCACACGGGAACCAATATGCTGAATTAAATGCTCATCAAGTATCAGCATTGTATCAAGACGTTGAAACCACGCCAGGGCAAACGATTTATTGGCGTTTGGCTCATAGGGGCCTCCAGGGTGTAGATACAATGAACGTACAAATTGGTTCAGCCGATGTGGCGGCAGAGGAACTGCCAGTGATCGAGCAAATCAGTACGGATAAAACGGAATGGGTCTATTATTCAGGAACCTATACTGTACCAGCAGGCCAAACCGTAACCCGGTTTGCTTTTAATTCCGTAGATGCAGCTGGCGGATCGCAAATGTTTGGCAATTTATTAGACGACATTTTCCTCGGAACGGAGCCATGTGTCGTTGCCGAAAAATCCGTTTCTCCAGAAGGAGAGGTATTTGAAGGCGATCAGCTTACCTATGAAGTCACCATTAAAAATAACGGTGGCGACGTTGCTGTAGATACCGTCTTTGAGGATGCGATTCCTGAGGGCACAGAGTACGTTCCAGGATCAATGAAAATCCTTAATGGGCCAAATGCAGGTGATTTGACTGATGAGAACGATGATGATTCTGGCCATTTTGATGGCGACAAAGTCATTATCAACATTGGCGAATTGCCAAATACAACAGAGCTAGAAGACGGCATTACCGTCCAGTTTAAAGTTAAAACGTTGTCCAGCCACGTCGGCGAGACGGTTGTGAACAAAGCAACCGTAGACTACAGAAGCGTGCTGACCGATGAAGACAAAACAACTGAAACGAATGAAGTGTCGAATCCTATCATTGAAAGAGAAGACATTGACGCTTGTGCCGCACCAGTTGCCTTGATCAACGGTAGTTTTGAACAAGGGCCAGCGAGAGGATCTTATAATCAACCTTACTTCTTTTTAGAAGAGGAAGTTCCAGGCTGGCAAACAACGGACGATAGCCAAGGCGTGAAAATCATTGAAATTTGGGATTATGCCCAGCAATATCCAGGAGGAGTAATCAACTTTCCACCTCCGCCTGATGGAAATCGTTATGCAGAACTTAATGCTTTTGACCATGGGTTGTTGTATCAAGACGTAGAGACGACTCCTGGCCAAACGATCCAATGGCGTTTGTCACATATGGGACGCCACGGTGTGGATACAATGCAAGTTCGTATCGGACAAGTAACCGACGACCCGTATGATACGGAAATCATCGAACAAATGTCAGATGGAAACACGGCATGGGGGACATACACAGGAACGTATACTGTCCCAGCTGGTCAAACGGTAACGCGTTTTGGCTTTGAAGCTGTTTCTACTGCAAACGGAATCTTAGGGGCCGGTAACTTCCTAGACGATATTTTCCTTGGGACGGAGCCATGTGTAGAAGCGGAAAAAACAGTATCCCCTGAAGGAGAAGTTACCGTTGGTGATGAGCTCACCTATGAAGTCACTGTTAAAAACACGGGTGGCGACATTGCGGCTGACGCGGTCTTTGAAGATGCGATTCCAGAAGGAACCGAATATGTACCAGGTTCGATCAAAATCCTTACTGGACCAAACGCTGGTGATTTAACTGATGCAGACGATGATGATGCTGGCCATTTTGATGGTGATAAGGTCATCATCCAACTTGGCGACCTGCCAAATACGACCGATTTGCCAGACGGCATCACTGTCCAATTCAAAGTAAAGACACTCGCAAGCCATGCCAATGACGTCGTTGTCAACAAAGCAAACATTGGCTACAAAAACTTGCTCACAGATGAGGACAAAACAATCGATACTAATGAAGTGGAAACACCGATTGTGTATCAAAAACCAGTAATCGAATCAGAGAAAAACGCCACCCTTCTTGAAAAAGCAGACGGCAACACCGATGCGGACAACCCAGAAGTCGGCGACACGCTTCTGTACAAGATTCAAGGCCGGAATACACTTGAAGGAAGCATTGTTGAAAACTTTGTCATCTTCGACGTGATTCCAGAAGGCTTGGAATATGTTCCAGGAACGCTGAAAGTGAACGGAGAAGCTGTGACTGATGATGAAGATGACGACGACGGCCATTACGTTGATGGCGAAGTGTTCGGTTCCTTCGGTGACGTAACAGACACCGAGTGGCATACGCTTGAGTTCCAAGTCATCGTTGGTGAAGGTCAAGCAGGGAAAGACATTAAGAACACAGCCGTTGTTGATGGCGACAATCTTGATGATCCAGATGAACCAAGTGAAGAAGTCAAAATCTATCCACGTGAGCCAAAGACAGAGTCAAGAAAATCAGCCACAAACGCGGATGAAAGCAAAGAGCGCTATGAAGTCGGCGACACGGTTGTGTACACGATTGAAGCACGCAACACGGTCTCTGATAGCTTGCTTGAAAACTTAAAAATCAGCGACGTCCTCCCAGAAGGGCTAACGTTTGTGGAAGGTAGCTTGGAAGTAAGCCATGGTGGCACAGGAAGCTATGAAGACGGCACCGTAACAGCTGAGTTCGGTGAAGTCACAGACACCGAATGGCGTACGGTCACGTTTGAAGCAACGATTGATTCCGGCTATTCAGGCGAGAAGATTAAAAACGTTGCGCTCGTCGAAGTGCCAAATATTCCACCAGATCCACCAGAAACCGAAATTGATGTCGATCCGAAAAAGCCAAAAACGGAATCAGAAAAATCGGCGGCACTGCTTGAAAAAGCAGAAGGCAATACCGATGCCGACAACCCAGAAGTCGGCGACACACTTCGGTATACGATTCAAACACGCAATACAATCGAAGATAGCTTGATCGAAAACCTTGTCATTTCTGACGTCATTCCAGAGGGACTGGAGTATGTGCCAGGCACGCTGAAAGTGAACGGAGAAGCCGTAACGGATGAGGAAGACGACGATCAAGGTCACTATGTCGATGGCAAAGCAGTGGGCCACTTCGGTGATGTTAAAGATACCGAATGGCGGACCCTCGAACTAGACGTGGTCGTGTTGCCAGGTCAAGCAGGGAAAGACATTGAGAACACAGCCGAAGTAGATGGCGACAACTTGGACGACCCAGATCGCCCACAAGAAGAAGTCAAAATCTACCCACGTGAGCCGAAAA
>NZ_JAODPB010000006.1 GCF_025770735.1 Shouchella tritolerans | reverse complement strand
TCCCATGGCGTAAGCCAGTAAGACCCCTTAGAGATGATGAGGTTGATAGGTCAGAAGTGGAAGCGTGGCGACACGTGGAGCGGACTGATACTAATCGGTCGAGGACTTATCCTATACATTCTTGACAATTGAGTATTTCGGATTTAGTTTTGAAAGAATCACCGATTCTTTCCATATCCTTCAGTGCAGACGAAACGATTCGCCGCATCTGAAGTAAAACGATTGACAAAGAGAAGCAAGAAGGTCGAGGATCGGAAGTGTTCGACTGAAGGAGCGTACTAACGTACGTGACTGAAGAAGAATCACGAACGAGACGAAGAGATTCGCCGCTTATCTGAAGTCAAAAAAGAACTACGAAGAGAAGCGAGGAGTTCGAGGACAGGAGTGCTCGAAGAAATTCGCCGCTTATCTGAAGTAGGGTCCGGTGACAATGGCAAAGAGGTCACACCCGTTCCCATGCCGAACACGGCCGTTAAGCTCTTTTGCGCCGATGGTAGTTGGAGGCTTCCTCCTGCGAGAGTAGGACGTTGCCGGGCAATGAAAAAGACACCTGAAAGGTGTCTTTTTTGTTATGTGTAGGAAGCAGCGGATGAATATTGCCTATTTCTGACGGCGCTTCAAATTCGAGGAGAGACAGCAATTCGACGTTTAGTGTTTTGGCAAGCTTACGAAAAATCGACAAAGAGGGCTCCGCCCAATTCCGTTCAATTTGCGAAATGTAGGCAGGGGTGACACCGATCAATTCAGCCAAAACCGTGGAGGACAGCCCCCGCTCACGTCTTAAATCTCTGATTTTCTCTCCCTTCAGTTTAAATGAAACGTTTTTGTTCAATGAGCTAGCCTCCTATCGCGGACTTGTTAATCCATAGAATGGCCGTCGGGGTTTCACCTGGATTAAAAAGATAATGTCCGGTGTTCCTAGGTATAAAAATGCTGCCACCTTCTTCAATAGTTACGGCTTCATTGCCATAGCGGTATTCAAGCTGGCCTTCGCGGACATAAATGCATTCGTCCGTATCCATAGATACTTCCTCCGTCGTGATCCGTTCATGAGGAGGGACAGAGAGACGGAGCACTTCGATTTCTGGAGGCTGAGCGCTTCGCCATGCCAGCGGTGTCAAAACCTCACATTCTTGGGCCAGATTGAGAAACTTAATTGATGGTCTCTCTTTTTTTCCGCAGTACGACCACCTCATCAGTTGTTTCTTCGGCAAATAGCATTGTTACCGGAATGTCCAGCTTCTCAGAAAGGTGACGGAGCATCGGTAAAGACGGCTCCTGCCGGTTGTTTTCTAGATTGGACAAATAACCCGGTGTGATTCCAATCTGTTTGGCTAGTTCAGTTAGAGTAAGGCTTTTTTGTTTTCTTGCTTCTCGTAATAGATCTCCCAACATGACTTTTTCCCCTTTGGCGATTTCCGTCCTAGCCTATAGTTCAGACCTCTTGTTTCTTTATGAATTCGATCGGTTCGACTGCGCTTTCAAACGGGATGCTTAACGAGTTAATCTGGCCATCAAAGCCCGTAGCAAAGGAAATGGGAAGTGGACCGCTCAATAATTCAAAAGTAAAAATGTCATAGTGCAGATGTTTGACACCCATTGAATTGTCGTGATAGGTCATGTGCAGTGCGTCGCCTTGAACCGTAATGTAGATATCTCCATAGCCAGGGTGAGTATACGTCCCTGCATACTCCTCTAAAGGATGGCTGCAAGGCTTGTTTTCGATTTTTGTATCATAGATCGCGTAAAGCTGACCCTTCATCGCAGTTAGTAAAGCGTTCATTCCATCTTGGTATGAAGAAAACCAATTGTTTTGGCCTTGGCAGTCTAAATAGCGGTCATATACTTCCATAGATAACGCCGTTCCGAACAAATTGCTATTTGCGTTCGTCAAAATGGCGATGCCAATATTTTCATCTGGCATAAAGGAGATTAATGCAGAGCCTCCATTCACATTTCCGCCGTGATCCACCACTTTATGACCGCGGAAAGAGTCGACCGTCCACCCGAGCGCATAACCAACCCTCACTCGTTCCGGGAAATCAAATGGCAGGATCTGATAGGGAATGACCGGCTTGAACAGTTCTTGAAAAGTGGGCGGATCGATCAACGGATGGTCTTCTGCTTTACCGCCACTCAGATTAAAGGCGATCCACTTGGCCAATTCGATAATGGTCGTATTAATGGAACCGGCGGGCCCCATTGCATCGATCAGCAATGGCACATTTTCTTCATTCACGCCATCCTCGTTCGGCGTATACAATCTCGCGTATTTGCCGCTTGGATCTGGATATGGAATGCGGAAGCTGTAATCTTGCATGCCCAGCGGCGCAAGTAGTTTCTCTTCGACGAATTGTTCCCATGTCTGGCCGCTAATTTTTTCAATTAAATAGCCAATGACGGCATACATTTGATTTTGATACTGAAAACCGCTTCTGAACGGGATATTGTTCTTTAAATGACGAATCCGGTTGACCGCTAAATCTTCACGGTTCATATCATCCCATTGAACCCACATAAACTCGTGCCTTGGAAGCCCTGTTCTGTGGCACAGTAAATCACGCGTCGTGGCCTGTATCGTAGCGACCGGGTCGAAAAGCTCAAATTCCGGCATATACGTCCGGATCGGCGTATCTAAATTTAATTTCCCTTCACTTACTAAAATCGCGGCAGCAGCTGCTGTGAACGACTTGGTAGAGGAGCCTATAGGCAGCAGATGATCTTGTGTCATTGGAATGTTTTGTTCCAAGTTGGCATATCCAAAAGCTTCGGAATAAATGACCGCACCATTTTTGATAATGGCGACCTGTGCGCCGGGTACGTTCATGTCGGACATTGCGGCTTGGATAGTATCATCTAGACCTTTCAATATGTCGTTGCTCATGTTTATTCCTCCTAGAGGTATCGGTTTTGTTTAACAACAGATGGGATGCAACACTGAAGAGTTAAATAACTATTCTATCATTTTAAAGGAAAAAATATAAATATAAAAATCGCATATTTTATTTTCATATTAATATTTTAGAGACTTGGTATTTTAATAGAGTATGTACGAACGCTATCAGTCCGACGTGTGGGCAATAAAGGTCGGAATTTTTCAGGCTCTGCCGGATCCACTACAACGTTACTGTGAGCAACAGTCGAACCTATGCAGCTGTTTCGGGTGATATGGGCATATAAAAAAACGCGAGCCGCGCGGGTTCTAGCCTGAACAGTCCAGAAAAGCAAAGAGCAACTCCCATGGAAAGGAGTCGCCAGCTGTCCTTGGCAATCACATTACCGTTGTTCGACTGCCACTGATTTTACATGTTCAATTTCCTTGACGAGATCGTATAACTCTGTCATGTACATTGTCCTTGGAATCGAAAGAGACATGTCTAGTTGTTGGCCGCCTTGGTCAATATCTTTTATTTTCACGTCTCGAATTACGATGTTTCTTTGTTTCCGTTCTTTCCAAGTACTTTCTCTTCGTTGCAGTCGTTTAATCAAGTGTGTAGAGTCTGCTTCTTCAAACATGACAACGCGAAGGGCAACATCCACTTGGCTTAGTGATGTAGGACCTATGTGTTTTAACAAAGCTGGAATGAAGTTAACTGCAATGAGAATGAGTATGACTGTGATAAGGGCTTCGACGTAAAAACCGGCGCCAATGGCAATGCCGATTCCAGATGCTGCCCAAATCATGGCTGCCGTTGTTAGTCCGGAAATAACATCGTTGCTTCTGCGTAGAATAACCCCTGCTCCAAGGAAACCAACGCCACTGACGATTTGAGCAGCAAGTCGCATTGGGTCCATGTTTTGCGTTCCTTCACCAGCGGATGAGTAATGCATGTATGCTTCTACTGAGACGATGGTGATTAAACAACTAGCGATGCAAATGACCATGCTTGTTTTTAAACCGAGTGGCTTATGTTTGATTTGCCGATCAATGCCAATCAGGAAGCCTGAAAACAGGGCGGCGCTTAATTTTAGTAAAATAATATCCATGTTATCACCTTCTTTATTAAGTATCAGTTTATCTATATGGGAAAATGAATGGGCTCATTCAAAACAAGTTGTCTAAAGGAATGGACTTATAGTAAAATCGGTTTAATCTTACAGAATGGGGCAAATTACGTGAAACTTGTCTATACCTACGCCGCCATCGCTTTAGGAGGCGCCCTCGGTAGTGCTTTTCGTTTTATCTTAACGATTATCTTCCCTTTTCACAACTGGCCATGGGGAATTTTTACTGCAAATCTCGGCGGATGTTTTCTTTTAGGTTTTCTTAATCCGATTTTACATTTGAGGAAATCTGTTCCTCTTGCGGTGAAAAAAGGCATGACCGTCGGATTGATTGGCGGATTTACAACGATGTCCACGTTCGCGGCTGATACGATCGCCATGTTGGAAAACGGTCATTTGTTTGGAGGAAGCGTTTATTTGTTGGCCACTGTTACAGGGGGAATTGGCTTTGTCGCGCTCGGATCTGTTTTAGGAGCAAGAAAGTGGACGAGATGATGTATATAATGATTGGTGGCGCAGTCGGGGCGTGTTTACGGTTTGCTGTAAGTGAGTGTTGGTTGAAATATAGAAAGAAACCTCAATTAATGACGGCGGTATTTATCATCAATATTAGTGGTTGTGTGATGTTAGGATGGGTTTTGGCCAGCCCTTTGCCGGAAGGGATTGAGTTGTTGTTTGTTAGTATGTTGGGTGGATTTACGACGTTTTCGACTTTTTGCATGGAAGCATATGAGCTATGGGGCCTCAAAAAGCGTAAACAAGCAATGATTTACTTGGTTACATCTATTATCGGCTCGCTGTTTGGTTTTATTGTTGGATGGAACCTAAGAGCATAGGAGAGAGGGAGAGAAGCGTGGAACCATTTTTTAATACAAAATCTGTCCATTTTTTGCAAAAAGAAAAAGGGGAAAATCAAAGCAAAGCACGGCCTATTTACCAAACTTCAGCCTTTGTTTTTAAGGATTTAGCCGATATGGAACAATATTTCGAAGGCGAAAAGGACTATTTGTATACCCGGTATGGAAATCCGAATACAGATGACCTTGGCAAAGGGGTAGCTTTGCTTGAAGGTGCAGAAGACGGAGTAGCTACTTCTTCAGGGATGTCGGCTATTCTTTGTGCAATATTAGCTTTTTGTAAAACAGGTGACCATCTAATTGCGACGATGGATGTGTATGGAGGCACGTATGCTTTGCTTGAGAAAGAGCTTTCTTTATTTGGAATTGAAGTAAGTTTTGTTCATCCAAACGAAAATTGGGAAGCTTATATAAAAAGCAATACAAAGGGCGTATTTGCCGAAACGATTTCCAATCCCCTTGTTCGAGTAGAGAACTTGGAGGGTTTGATTGACACAGCTAAAAGACATGACCTCTTAGTAATCGTTGATAACACGTTTGCGACGCCATATTTGTTGCAGCCTTATGCGTTAGGAGCAGATTTGGTCATCCATAGTGCTACCAAATATATTGGCGGGCACAGTGATGTAACCGCCGGTGTAATCGTAGGCAGACAGGAACTTGTCAATCAAGCGAGGGCACGTGTGATTGCGTTAGGCAGCAACTTGAGCCCATTTGAAGCATGGCTTGCCTGCCGCGGCCTTAAAACGCTTGCTCTGCGCATGGAAAGACAATGCCAAAATGCAGCCGAGCTGGCTACAACGATGCAGGAGACGGATGGCGTGAAGCATGTTTACTACCCACCATTTGTCTCTGAAAAAGGAAACGGGGCGATTGTTAGCATTGAGCTTGAACAGAAGGCTAGTGTCGAACGCTTTTTTTCCGCCTTTACTTTCGTTAAAGTTGCACCCACATTAGCTGGAGTAGAAACGTCGATTTCTTATCCATTAAACACATCCCACCGGTCTGTACCTGAAGAAATGAGAAAGGCATTAAACATTGGGACGCATCTTATCCGGATTTCAGTAGGAATTGAGGATGGCCAAAACATTGTTGCCGAGTTTCAGGAAGCAGTAAGGAAAAGCTTGCTATAAAAATAACAGCAGTAAACTAAAAAAAACGGCGGATATATCCGCCGTTTTTATATATCGTAGCCAAACGAAAAAGTTATGATCTGTGGTTGCCTGAGAGAATAGAATCAATAAACTGCGTAAACATCGGCAAATCCACTGCGATTAGTGCTGGCAAGAGAACAATTCCAAGTATAAGCGCGACAGGTGTGAGCAGGATCATACGTAATGCTCGTTTCATAAAATCATCTCCTTTTTGTCACGAAACTGTCATGAAAAAGACTTGAAATTTACTATACTCCTATTTTCAAAGAAACACAACCAATTTTATTTGCTTTTTTATCAAAAAATCATTGTTATTATAAAATAAATATGGTATATTAATTGTTGTCGACGGAAATGCTAGTAGCTAAACACTACAGTGCGAAGTGAGTTGTCTCGACGCAAAAATCTTCTTTGAATGATCAAGCAGAGGAAGAGACAGTCATTCTCTTTCAAACAATAGCAAAGCAAAATCCCATTTATTTATAGCGACGCGGGGTGGAGCAACGAACGAAGTGAGTTGTCTCGACGCAAAAATCTTCTTCGAATAATCAAGCAGAGGAAGAGACAGTCATCCTCTTTCAAACAATAGCAAAGCAAAATCCCATTTATTTATAGCGACGCGGGGTGGAGCAACGAACGAAGTGAGTTGTCTCGACGCAAAAATCTTCTTCGAATGATCAAGCAGAGGAAGAGACAGTCATCCTCTTTCAAACAATAGCAAAGCAAAATCCCATTTATTTATAGCGACGCGGGGTGGAGCAGTCTGGTAGCTCGTCGGGCTCATAACCCGAAGGTCGGCGGTTCAAATCCGTCCCCCGCAATACCAAAAGCTGAGGCTGATGTCTCGGCTTTTTTCTGTTTTAGAGCCTTTTAAAGAAAGGGGTACTGACATGGACGATGAATTTTCCTTTATTCGCAGTATCGTGCCGCGGGAAACATACCAGGAGAGGCTAAAGCGTGGGATTGGGGATGATGCGGCTGTTTATGCAGGAAAGGATGCTTGGGATGAAGTTGTTTGTGTAGATGCCATGGTAGAAGGTGTCCACTTTCGTAAAGACACATTAAGTCCGTTTCAAATTGGCCGAAAAGCGCTTGCGATCAATGTCAGTGATTTGGCGGCGATGGGAGCCGTTCCCCAATTTTATTTGGTTTCGATTGCGATCCCCTCAAGTTGGAGCGACGAAGAACTGACAGCACTTTATGATGGAATGAGGGCAGTTGGCGACCGTTACGGCATGGATTTAATTGGCGGCGATACAGTCTCCATAAAAGATTCCCTTGTTCTTTCTGTGACAGCAATAGGACGTGTCAAGCAAGGTCGCGCTCTTTTCAGAAGCCAAGCTCAGCCGGGAGATGTCGTATTTGTAACGGGGCCTGTTGGCGGATCTGCGGCTGGATTGGAGTTGCTTGATCAGCGGGGCCGGTTTGGGGTATTTACAGAACAGGAACGACAGTATGTGCAAATGCATCAGGAACCAGTCCCACAAGTGGAAATGGGAAAGATGTTGGCTGAACAACCTTATCGAGTAGCGCTCAATGACATTAGCGACGGGCTGGCGAGCGAGAGTATGGAAATCGCAGAAGCGAGCGCTGTCCAACTCGTACTGGATAAACAGAAAGTGTTGGCGCTTTCTCCGCAAATCGATTCTGTTTTGCCGGAAAAAAGGGTAAAATGGAGTTTGAATGGCGGAGAGGATTTCCAGTTGGTGGGGACAATGACCGATAGCGCATTTTCATCTTGCTGTGAAGCAGCACAGCAGCAAGGAAGGCATTTATATAAAATAGGGTTTGTCCGCGCCGGAGAGCCAGCGGTTTTCTTGGCTTCTGAAACAGGTGAACAAGCGCTGCAAATGAGTGGATACAATCATTTTAAACGTAGGTGATGACATGACTAACTGGAGAGCAGAAACAAATTCAGTTGAGGAAACGATTGAGCTAGCTGCGGCACTTGGAAGCATGTTAAAGCCTGGAGATGTCGTGACGCTCGATGGCGACCTTGGGGCAGGAAAAACCCATTTTGCGAAAGGTATTGCCGTTGCTCTTGGCGTAAATGGTGTCGTTAATAGCCCAACGTTTACGATCATTAAAGAATATGAGGGCAAGATGCCCTTTTATCATATGGATTTATACCGAGCAGAAGGACAAGTTCAAGACTTAGGATTGGAAGAATATTTCTATGGGGACGGCGTAACGGTTGTAGAGTGGGCAAGCCTTTTGGAAGAAGCGCTTCCGAACAACCGGTTTGCTTGTACGATTCATTTGCTTGGTGAAACAAAAAGGGAGCTGATCCTAAAACCAGTCGGCGAGGGGAATCGGACACGTTTGGAGGGGCTCATGCAATGGCAAAAATTTTAGCAATGGATACATCCTCCTATAAGCTTGGTGTCGCTGTAAGTGATGGTGATACCGTTATAGGGGAATACATGACACAGTTGAAAAAGAATCATGCCCTGCGGCTCATGCCTGCTGTAGAAGCCCTTTTACAAGAGGTAGGGATAAAGCCAGGCGATCTTGATGTTATTGCAGTTGCGAAAGGTCCTGGTTCTTACACAGGAGTGCGGATGGCGACAACAGCTGCGAAGACATTGGCTTGGACGCTGGGCCTTCCGCTTGTGGCGATTTCCACGATTGAGCTTATGGCACAAGCAGGTGCCTATTTTAATGGCTATGTTGTCCCGATCATTGATGCGAGACGACAAACGGTGTTTACAGGTGCTTATCGCAGTGGGGGGGCTCGGGACATAACGATGGAACTGCCTGATAGGCATAGCTCTTTAACAGACTGGCTCTCCGATTTGCAAACGCTCGATGGCCCGTTTTTGTTTGTCGGCGAGGATACCCGTCTTCACCGTGAAACGATTGTGGCAACACTTGGGGAACAGGCTGTATTCGCCCCTAGGATGCTTGCTGATGCCCGGCCTGGCGAGCTGTGTGCGCTTGCGAGCAAGCGGGAGCCTGTTCAACATGTCCATGCGTTTGAGCCAATGTACTTGCGCCAAGCAGAGGCGGAGGTGAACTGGCAGCGTGCACAAAAGGACAGACACGAAGGCTTATATTAGACAAATGGTGCTAGATGACATCGACGAGGTGCTGCTGATTGAGCGTGATGCCTTTACGACGCCATGGGAAAGGGAAGCTTTTGAAACAGAGCTGACGAAAAACCAATTCGCTTGTTACTATGTTGTCGTCGTAGACGGGAAAGTCGTTGGTTACTGTGGACTGTGGAAAGTGATGGATGAAGCGCAAATTACCAATGTGGCAGTCTCTTCCGATTACCGCGGCCATTCTTATGGAGAAAGCTTAATGCGTTATGCGATGGAGTGGTTAAAGGCACTGGGCGTCGTGAGCCTATCCTTAGAAGTGCGCGTATCGAATACGTCAGCCCAGTCTTTATATCAAAAGCTTGGTTTCCGAAAAGCTGGAATTCGAAAAAATTACTACGCAGACAACCAAGAAGATGCGTGGGTCATGTGGGTGAAGCTAAATGACAACGATACTAGCAATTGAAACGAGTTGCGACGAGACGGCAGCGGCCGTCATTGAAAATGGCGATACGATTCGCTCGAATGTTGTCGCGACTCAAATGGAAAGCCATGCCCGTTTTGGCGGGGTAGTGCCGGAAATAGCCTCTAGGCACCACGTAGAGGTAGTGACTGCCGTCGTAGAGGAAGCGTTGGGAAAAGCGAATGTGACTTACCAGGATTTAACGGCTGTTGCAGTGACTGAGGGACCGGGTCTTGTCGGCGCTCTTTTAGTAGGTATCCATGCTGCTAAAGCGATTGCTTTTGCCCATGGTTTGCCGCTAATCGGCGTTCATCATATTGCTGGGCATATTTATGCAAACCAACTCGTTACGAAGCTACAGTTCCCGTTGCTCGCCTTAGTCGTTTCCGGGGGGCACACGGAACTTATTTATATGGAGAAAGATGGGCATTTCCAAGTAATTGGGCAAACGCGGGATGATGCAGTGGGAGAAGCATACGACAAAGTCGCCAGAGCTCTTGCCTTGCCTTACCCAGGCGGCCCGAATGTGGAACAATTAGCGGATACAGCGGAAGCGGCACTTGACTTGCCGCGGTCGTGGCTGGAAAAGGACAGCTATGATTTTAGCTTTAGCGGCCTGAAGTCGGCTGTGCTCAACCGGCTGAACAATGACAAACAGCGGGGAATCGAAACCGACCGGGCAGCGCTCGCAAAAGGGTTTCAAGAAAGTGTTGTTGACGTCCTGGTTGCTAAAACGGTAAGAGCGCAAACGCAATTTGACGTTAAGCAAGTAGTACTTGCCGGTGGAGTGGCTGCTAATAAGGGGCTGCGCAAAGCACTGACAGAGGCGTTTGCCAACAAAGACGTAACGTTATTGGTTCCGCCGCTATCATTATGTACGGACAATGCTGCGATGATCGGCGCCTGTGCCCATAGCATGTGGTTACGTGGCATTTCTGGGAATATGGCCATGAACGCGCGGCCAGGGTTGCCCCTTTCCTCATTTTAAAAACAAACAGCCTAATAACTCTAGGCTGTTTGTTTTATGTCGATAGCATTTCCCATTCTTCCATTAATGTTTCGAGAGCGTTGTTTTGCTGCTCGAGTTCGGCTTGGATCGTTTGCGCCTTTTGATGATCGGTATAAACGTCTGGGTCAGCAAGTTGTTGGTGAAGAGTGGAAATGGAAGCTTCAATTTGTTCCATTTCTGTTTCAATTGCTTCAATCCTTCGCTTTTTTTGCCGCTCTTGCCGTTTGGCCTCTTTATCAAGCTGAAACGTATTTCGGTCTGTCTCCGCTGCCTGTTTTTTTGGGGTTTCTTCTTTTTTCAAGGCAGCACGCTCGGCGTTTTGCCGTTTTTTTTCAAGATAGTCATTGTAATTGCCCAAATAGACATTTATGCCACCTTGATCCAATTCGATAACTCGCGTCGCGAGGCGATTAATAAAGTAACGGTCATGGGAAACAAATAAAATGGTCCCTGGGTAGTCAAGCAGTGCGGCTTCCAATACTTCTTTAGCATCCAAGTCCAAGTGGTTTGTTGGCTCGTCTAAAATGAGAAAATTGGCTTGCTGCATCATTAATTTGGCGAGTGCGACACGCGCTTTCTCGCCGCCGCTTAGTGAGGAAACGGATTTTAGTACGTCTTCGCCAGTAAATAAAAATCGCCCAAGTACCGCGCGAATGTCTTTTTCGGGAGTAGAGGGATACTCGTCCCATAATTCATGCAAAATGGTTTTGTTGCTCGACAGTTTTGCTTGTTCTTGATCGTAGTAGCCAATAACGACATTGCTGCCGTAAATGATCGAACCTTTTTGTGGAGAGAGTTGTTGCGTGATTGCTTTTAATAACGTCGATTTGCCTGCTCCATTTTCACCAATTAAACCGACTGATTCACCTCGTGTTAATGATAAATGCAAGCCTTCAAAAACCGTGTCTTGTTCGTATCCGACAGCCAAATCACGAATGGTGAGCACGTCATTTCCTGTTTGCTTGTTAATGCCGAACGAAAAAACAACTGATTTTTCGCCATCTGGACGATCAATCATGTCCATTTTTTCGAGTTGCTTTCTTCGGCTTTGGGCCCGTTTCGTAGTCGAAGCACGGGCAATGTTTTTGGCAATAAACGTTTCTAATTTGGCGACTTCCTCTTGCTGTTTCTCGTATTGTTTGACTGCTTGTTGATAACGTTTTGCTTTTTCGTCGAGGTAATGGCTATAATTCCCATAAAATGTTGTGGTTTTGCCCCGTGATAATTCCACTGTCTTGGTTACAAGCTTGTCCAGAAAATAACGGTCATGGGAAACGACTAAAATCGCCCCAGAGTAGTTAGCCAAATACTGTTCGAGCCAAGACAATGTTTCCATATCCAGATGGTTCGTTGGTTCATCGAGGACAAGAATATCTGGTTTTGAAAGGAGCAATTTGGCTAAAGCGAGCCTTGTTTTCTGCCCGCCGCTAAGCGTGGAAATCGCTGTGCTGTAATCCAAATGATGAAAATGGAGTCCGGCCAGCACACTGCGGATATCTGCTTCGTATTGGTAACCACCGGAATCTTTAAAAGCGAGCTGCAACTGGTCATATTCTGCAAGCAGTTTTTGGTAACTGTTTTGCCCTATCGCCTCTGGATTGGCCATTTGCTGTTCCAACGAACGGAGTGAGCGTTCCATTTCCAATAGCGGCGCAAACACTTCAAGCATTTCATCCCAAATGGAACGGTTTGAAGCAAGCCCAGTATGCTGGGCAAGGTAGCCGATTGTGGTTTGCTTAGGGATGACGATTTCGCCTGTATCTTGGCTAATTTCGCCGGTAATAATTTTTAAAAGCGTCGATTTGCCTGCCCCGTTTCGCCCGACTAAGCCGACTCGATCTTTCGCCTGTACTTCTAATTTCACCTGTTCGAGCACAGGTTCGGTGCCAAAAGCCTTTGATACGTTTACGCATTGTAGTACAATCATAAAAAGCAAACCTCGCGTTCATAATAAGTTCTTTAATAAGTGTACATCAATTTGGACACAAACAACAATAAAGGTTCATAATGAGAGCTCTTTCATTTTAGCGAAAATCGTGTACAATAGAGTTGAATCATGCTGCGCCAGCAGCCAAAGCTCAGAAAGGGGCGGACATGAAATCAGAACAACTGAAGATTCCTCAGGCAACAGCAAAACGCTTGCCGCTTTATTACCGCTTTATCGAAAGCTTGCATGCTGCCGGAAAACAGCGGGTTTCTTCAACTGAATTAAGCCAGGCAGTGAAAGTAGATTCTGCAACAATTCGAAGAGATTTTTCCTACTTTGGTGCGTTAGGAAAAAAAGGGTATGGGTATAATGTCCAATATCTCCTTTCTTTTTTTAGGGAGACGTTAGACCAAGATGAGCGGACAAACGTGATTTTAGTCGGTGTAGGAAATCTTGGAACTGCATTATTGCAGTATAATTTTTCGAAAAACAACAATACCGTAATTACCCATGCCTTTGATGTCGATGAAAAGAAAATTGGTACGCAAGTCGGCGAAGTTCCCGTGTATAACTGGGACAAGCTTGAAGAAATTGGGTTGCAAAATGTTTCGATCGCCGTTCTGACTGTGCCTGCTTCCCAGGCGCAAAAAAGTGCCGACCGTCTCGTAAAAGCGGGAATTGAAGGGATCCTAAACTTTACCCCAGTGCGCTTATCAGTACCAGCACATATTCGCGTTCATCATATCGACCTTGCAGTGGAACTGCAAGCGCTTGTTTACTTTTTAAAGCATTACCCACTATAAGAAGGAGGCAACAACAATGGGAGGACTTTCTGTAGGGAGTGTCGTATTAATTGCACTTGTCGCATTGCTGATTTTCGGGCCGAAAAAGCTGCCGGAACTCGGAAAAGCAGCGGGAAGCACATTGCGTGAGTTTAAAAATGCTACCAAAGGATTAGCGGATGACGATGATGATACCAAATCAACAAACGTCCAAAAAGAAAAAGCGTAAAGGCAGAAAAGGGCGTGTCCCAATGGAAGACATGTCCATTATGGATCACGCGGAAGAGCTAAGGCGCAGGATTTTTGTGGTCCTCGCCTTTTTTATTGTCGCGCTTGTTGGCGGTTTTTTCTTGGCGGTCCCTGTTATTACGTTTTTGCAGAACTCCCCCCAAGCTGCCGATATGCCGTTTAATGCTTTTCGATTGACCGACCCACTTCGTGTCTATATGAACTTTGCTGTGATAACGGCGCTTGTGCTTATTATCCCAGTGATTTTGTACCAATTATGGGCGTTTGTTTCACCGGGATTAAAAGAAAACGAACAAAAAGCGACGCTCGCATACATTCCAATTGCTTTCCTTTTGTTTCTGGCAGGCATTGCTTTTTCCTATTTTATTTTATTGCCTTTTGTCATTTCCTTTATGGGGCAAATGGCCGACCGCCTGGAAATAAATGAGATGTATGGAATCAATGAATATTTTTCATTTTTGTTCCAATTGACAATCCCTTTTGGGCTTTTGTTTCAGCTTCCCGTAGTTGTGATGTTTTTAACGAGGCTAGGAGTGGTCACGCCAGCATTTTTGCGGAAAATCCGTAAATACGCATATTTTGCCTTGCTTGTGATCGCTGGCATTATTACACCACCTGAATTGACTTCGCATTTGTTTGTTACTGTGCCGATGTTTATTTTATATGAGATCAGTATTACGATTTCGGCGATTACACACCGAAAATACCATGGAAACACCGATCAGAATGGTCAAGAAAGCGCTAGATGAAACAAACACACAAAACACGTTTTTCAAAGTAAAAAACGTGTTTTTGCGTTGCTGCCAATAAATGTTTTAAAGGGTAGCACTGCTTTTTGCAAAACCGTGGTAAATGATTCATGTAATGCCGTTTCCAGTATGAGCCAATGCTGTACTCTCTGCTATAAAAATTGAAAGAAAAAGAAAAGCTGCATGCAGGAATGTAACCCGCTTGCAGCTTCAGATTGTAGGCGAATGCTCGAAACGTCGTCGTTTTGCCCTTAAAGTCTTATTGATTTGGTTTCTTTTTAAACCCTCGTTGAAGATTGAGCCAGCCCACGTACAAATCGACAGCTGCGATAAAGGCAGTAAGATAAGACATAAATCCCCAGCCATTTTGGTTGACGTTAATGAACGTCAGCGCAATGAAGCCAACCCCAAGCAACAAATACGATAGACCTATAAAAATTGGCGACTTTGTCATAGGGCACCCCTAAAAGAATAACTGGATAAAGGATGACTGCTGCTCGTATTGCTCCATAATCTCCGTTAGTTGCTCAGCAAACACGACTTGGACAATGACGACAAAACTGTTGATCGCCATATGGGAGATAATAGGTACAATAATCCGTTTCGTTTTTACGTATAAGAAGGCAAACGAAAAACCCATAGCAGCATATATCAAAATATGTTGAAAATCAAAGTGGATGACAGCAAAAATAATCGAGCTTATGAGCGCCGCAACAAAAAAATTGGTGCGGACATAAATCCAGCCAAAAATGGCTTTTCGAAAAACAAGTTCCTCAATAATCGGGCCAAGAATCGCCACAACAAGAATAAAAGGCAAAAAATCTTGGGCGACTTGAACCAGTTGCGCAGTATTTTCAGACCCTTGGTCAATCCCAAGAAGCTGTTGCTCAATCAAGCCGGCAACGGTTTGTGTCGCAAATACAAGGAAGATACCGATAAGCGACCAAGCAATTGTTTCTGGAACAGTCGCTTTCTTTCCAGGAAGGCCCCCGCCTCTGTCTTCGTCTTTGCGTAAAATAAGGAGGATGGCGATTAAACCAATCGTAAATGTAATAATGGATGACAAGCCGATGTTCAAGGCGCCGGAAATGGCAAAATAACGCATCAGCAGCCAGCTTACAAAAATAGCCAGACCAGTCTGCATGACGATATAAGCAAACACGACGAGTAAATAACGTTTTGTCACAGCGTAACTCCTTTAACATAATCAGACTTTCGTTGCTTCATCATACCATAGTTTATCCATAAATTCAGTGAACAGCACTTAGAATAAAAATCTCTTGTAAATCGACAAAAAAAGTCAAGCAACCCCCTTGCAAAACAAGTGGGGAATGATTATTATAATAATTGTGTTAGCACTCATCGAATCCGAGTGCTAATAAGACTACATACGTCTTCAAAGGAGGGTGTTTTCCTTGTTAAAACCATTAGGAGATCGCATCATCATTGAGCAAATCCAATCTGAGGAAAAAACTGCAAGTGGGATTGTTTTGCCTGATTCTGCAAAAGAAAAGCCGCAAGAAGGCAAGGTTGTTGCTGTCGGCACAGGTCGCGTTACAGACAACGGCGAAAAAGTGGCACTTGAAGTAAAAGAAGGCGATTCAATCATCTTCTCTAAATATGCAGGTACAGAAGTGAAGTATGAAGGCACAGAATACCTCATTCTTCGCGAGAGCGATGTACTAGCGATTATTGGCTAAGTAAGGGAACTAACACACTAGGAGGCGAATACAAATGGCTAAAGATATTCAATTTAGTGAAGAAGCGCGCCGTTCCATGCTTAAAGGCGTAGATACTCTTGCAAATGCAGTAAAAGTAACGCTTGGGCCTAAAGGGCGCAACGTTGTTCTTGAAAAGAAATTCGGTTCACCACTCATCACAAATGACGGTGTGACGATTGCAAAAGAAATCGAACTTGAAGATGCTTTCGAAAATATGGGTGCTAAGTTGGTTGCTGAAGTAGCAAGCAAAACGAACGATATTGCTGGTGACGGAACAACGACTGCGACAGTCCTTGCACAAGCAATGATCCGCGAAGGCTTGAAAAACGTTACTTCCGGAGCAAACCCAATGGGCATCCGCAAAGGAATTGAAAAAGCAACGGCTGCTGCAGTCAAAGAGCTTAAAGCAATTTCAAAACCAATCGAGGGCAGAGAGTCCATTGCTCAAGTTGCGGCAATTTCTTCTGCTGATGAAGAAGTCGGACAAATCATTGCAGAAGCAATGGAACGTGTCGGCAACGATGGCGTTATTACAATTGAAGAATCAAAAGGATTCTCGACAGAGCTTGAAGTAGTAGAAGGTATGCAATTTGACCGTGGCTATGCTTCTCCTTACATGGTGTCTGACTCAGACAAAATGGAAGCAGTCCTCGACAACCCATACGTTCTGATTACAGACAAGAAAATCACGAATATCCAAGAAGTGCTACCTGTACTTGAACAAGTGGTACAGCAAAGCCGTCCCGTTTTAATTATTGCTGAGGATGTTGAAGGCGAAGCGCTTGCGACACTTGTATTGAACAAGCTTCGCGGTACATTTAATGCTGTAGCGGTAAAAGCTCCAGGATTCGGCGACCGTCGCAAAGCAATGCTTGAAGATATTGCCATCCTTACTGGTGGCCAAGTGATCACTGAAGACCTTGGGCTTGATTTGAAATCGGCCACAATCGAATCGCTTGGACGCGCAGCAAAAGTCGTTGTAACAAAAGAAAACACAACGATTGTCGAAGGCGCTGGCGACCCAGAACAAATTTCTGGCCGCGTCAACCAATTGAAAGCACAAGTAGAAGAAACAACTTCTGAATTTGATAAAGAAAAATTACAAGAGCGTCTTGCTAAACTTGCTGGCGGCGTCGCTGTTCTTAAAGTAGGCGCAGCTACTGAAACAGAAATGAAAGAACGCAAGCTTCGCATTGAAGACGCCCTAAACTCTACACGCGCTGCTGTAGAAGAAGGCATTGTTGCTGGTGGTGGTACAGCACTTGTCAACGTTATCAAAGCGGTTCAAGCAGTTGACGCTACAGGTGATGAAGCAACAGGCGTAAACATCGTGCTCCGCGCTCTTGAAGAGCCAGTTCGCCAAATTGCCCACAATGCTGGCCTTGAAGGCTCTATCATTGTAGAGAAGCTTAAAGCTGAAGAGGTTGGCATCGGCTACAATGCGGCTACAGGCGAATACGTGAACATGGTTGAAACGGGCATTCTTGACCCAGTAAAAGTGACGCGTTCTGCTCTACAAAACGCAGCAAGTGTTTCCGCAATGTTCCTCACAACTGAAGCTGTTATCGCCGATAAGCCAGAAGAAAACGCTGGTGGCGGCGCCGACATGGGCGGCATGGGAGGAATGGGCGGCGGAATGCCAGGCATGATGTAAGGCATTCTTCCACCTTGGGGTGCCTTGCGCGCCCCTTTCCTTATAAAGAGGTGAAGGTTGCTTGTTAGCTAGCAACCTTCAAGCCTGTCGACAAAGTTTCGGTTTTACCGAAACAGTCGGCAGGCTTTTTTTGTACAATAAAGGATGGAAAACCATTAGAAGGTAAGCACTGCTAATGGAGAGCGTTTAGATTAAAAAGCTAACTAAAAAAGGGAACCCCAACGTGGCCCATGGCTTTTACGCATTCAAAAATTTAGTAGTGATAACGTCCCTCTTGTTAAGTAACTAGAATTGTTGTTGAATTATCAGGTCTACATCCTTTTGTAGTTCTAATTATTAGTGATCTCCTTAATAAGCAGATGTAGTTGGAAGATTATGAGACTCCGTTTTTTTGATTCCGAAATTCGTTAAAATAATCGTACATAAAATCTCGAAATTGCCGTGCCGCACTGGATAAGTAACGGCCTTCAAGCCATGCGATTTGGTAAGTACGCTGGCACACTGGATTGTCAATATGCAAAAGGTGAAACGGTACCTGTTTGTCTTCTATAAACGTTTCTGGTAAAAAAGCAACGCCAATCCCAGTACGAAGGAAATGACTTATTGCAGAAAGTTCGTCAACTTCGCAAACGATATTTGCGGAAAACCCCGCCTGTTTACAAAAATCATCTGTCATTTCTCGAAAAGGATTCCCCTCTTTTATGTTTATAAAAGCATCATCTGCCAATTCACTTAGGTCAATGCTTTTCCGATTTGCAAATCGATGGGTGAAAGGCACAGCCAGTAAAATTTCTTCAGTGAGAAAGGATTTCCCGCTTATTCCCTCGACTTTCAATGGGGGAAACGTAATGCAAAAATCAATATCGCCATTCCTTAGTTGTTTTATCTTTTCATAAGATGAGGCTTGATTAATTTGGAGCTGAATGTCAGGATGCTTGGAAATGAAAGTGCCAATGAGGTCAGAAAAGCATTTATGAGTAGTCGTTGATAAAAAAACACGGCCTCTTTCCATCCCTGCTAGATCCTCGATTTCTTTTCTTCCGTCTTCAAGTGCCGTTAGCGCCATTTCTACTTTTTCGAGAAATACCTTTCCAAACGAATTCAGTCGAATATTCCTTCCCTTGCGGTCAAACAACGGTACGCCCAAGTCTTCTTCCAACCGAGCAATCGTCTTACTAAGAGCGGGTTGGGCGATACGAATTTCTTGGGCTGCTTTTGTCATATGTTCCAACCTGGCAACAGTTCGGAAATAATACAGTTGTAGCAGCTCCATTATGTTCACTCCTTTTTCATATACTTAAGGTTATTTATTTATATAGATAGATATATTTTAATTTATTTATTATTTATCATAAGATAATCATTGCAAGATGACAAAGAGAACATATTCCCTACTATGTCTTGTTGGCTTTTCAAATCGTTGTTCTCTGTAAAATATGGATGAAGAGGGAGAGGGAACTATGAAATTAAACCACATAAACCTTACCGTTACTGACGTAAATGCTACGCGAGAGTTTTTGGAGAAGTATTTCGATGTACATGCACGAAGCAGTAGTGATTCTTTCGCAATCATGGCCGATAAAAACGGGTTTTTGCTCGCCTTGATGAAAGGCTCTCAAATCAACTATCCAAAGGGCTTTCATATAGGTTTTGAGCAAGAGAGTGAAGAGCAGGTAAATAAAATCAATCAACGATTGATGGAGGATGGGTTTAAAGTTAAACCGCCAAAAAGGGCTCATCGTTGGACTTTTTATGTTGAAGCCCCTGGAGGATTCAAAGTTGAAGTTTTCCACTAAATCAATATTAAAAAAGGGGTGTGTTCGATGCGAGCAGCGGCATTTACTAGTTACGGCCCTCCAGAAGTATTACGTGTAATGGAAATGGATGACCCGCAAGCTGGAGCCGGTCAAGTTCGTGTCCAGGTTAAAGCAGCTGGCGTCCAACCATTTGATTGTGCAGTGCGTAGTACGGGTTGGGCACCGCCGGGGCTACAGATTGCTTTTCCACAAATTCTCGGCAACGAATTCTCTGGGATCATCGATCAAGTTGGGACAGGCGTTACCAGTTTCAATGTCGGTGATGAGGTTTTAGGCTGGGCGTTAATCGCTTGTTATGCCGAATATGTAGTTGTCAATGTCGAGCAAATTGTAAAAAAGCCTAAGGAAATGCCATGGGAACATGCAGGTGTTTTAACAGCTTCTGGGCAAACCGCTTACACGGCATTACGCAAGCTGGGTGTTTATAAGGGAGACACTGTATTGATTCATGCTGCAGCAGGGGGAGTTGGCAGTTTTGCGGTACAACTGGCGAAAGCATGGGGAGCGGCAACAGTCATAGGCACTGCCAGCGAACGCAATCACGATTACCTTCATTCATTAGGCGCGATCCCTGTTGTCTATGGAACAGGGCTTGTTGATAGGGTGCGTTCTCTCTCCCCCAAAGGTATAGATGTGGCTTTAGACGCTGCGGGTAACGATGCGTTAGTTGCTTCTGTAAAGCTGGTTAAAAATAAGGAGCGAATTGGCACAATTGTTACGTTTGATCGTGGAGAAGAACTTGGCGTTCAACTGATACGAAGTGAACGTTCAACGGAGCAGCTGTCCGAACTTGTAACCCTTTATGTTCAAGGAAAGATAAAAATCCACGTTCGAAATACATTCACACTTGAGCAGGCAGCAGATGCCCATCGGGCAGTTGAAACGGGGCATGGTTGCGGAAAAGTTGTCCTGACCATTGACTAAATTTAAACCATTTATGATATTCGGAGGCTGTTCCCAAAGCAAATTTTGGGAACAGCCTCATGTTCATTTTTTTACAGAAAAGCTGTAAATAGAGGGATAAGTCCTGCAAATCGCTTACATGGGCTAAGTCGAAAAACCAATTGGAGCTAGTTTGGTTTTTTTTAGTATAAACGGGCACACTATTTTTTGCCAACTCCTTCTAAAAACAAGAGCTTAAAAATCCCTTGTCTTTGGCTTGGCAGATGTAAAGTTATTTGACAACAACCATCACTTTCTTGCCACAACTGTGATAAACTTCACTCTTTAATTACAGACAGCCACAAGATATGATTACAGCAAGGGTGATGAAGATGTTATCGTCCAGACAAAAAAGCGTTTTAACGAAATTGCTCCGCAGCAACCACTATGTCACTATTGAGTTTTTGGCGAAATGGCAAAATGTTAGCGGTCGCACCATACGTTATGACTTAGATGCGATTGATGACATGTTAAAACAGGCAGGTGCCCCCTTAAAACGGGAGCCTGGCAAAGGCGTATTTTTGCATGTTGGTGAGGAAAAGCGTGCTGAACTGTTCCGTATTGCTGAAGGCCATCAAGTCTTTTTTGATAAAAATGTTCACATTGCGATGATGAGCTTGTTTGCTGTTATGCATGAAACAGTAACGATCCAACAGTTGGCGGATGAATTCCATTTAAGCCGGTCAAGTATTCAAAAATATTTACCTGATATTGAGGAGACACTTGACCGTTTTGGTTTGCAGCTGGCAAGGCAGGCTCGCAAAGGGTTTTTTGTGAATGGGACAGAGCGGAGCATCCGACGGGCCATTTTTCATTGGCTTACAGACAAACAGGTTGACTTAGAGCGAGTGGAACGCTGGTTTGATTGTGAAAAGGATGGCGATCGCGGCCAAATTGATAGGTGGCTTCGTTCTTGCCAAGAGGATCGGCAAGTGTTTTATAGCGAGGTCTCCTTACGTGTATTGACGATTTTTCTTTGTTGGTGGTATGAGCGAATATTGCACGGCCATTATGTGTATATTCCTCAGGAAGAGCGGGAAGCAGGACACCGCCTTGGTGAATTAAGCGAAGTTGTTTCCGCGCTATGCGATAACCGTGTTGCTGAGCACGAGCAGGCATTTCTGAACACGCTGCTAGGACAAGCCAAAGTCGTTTCCTATAAAAATGATGCCGTTTTAGGGGAGAGTTATCAGAAGGAAAAAGATTTTTGCACGTATTTGCTCGAACAAATTTCTACTATTCTCCAAGTCGACTTGTTAAAAGACAAAAAACTGATGAATGACTTGGTTTATCACATGAAAGCGGCTTTTTTACGGATTGAACAAGGGCTTGTCATTGACAATCCGTATACGGAAGAAATTAAAGTTCGGTATCGTGCCATTTACGAAATGGTCCACCAAATTACAGCGGATATGGGGTATACGCTTGTAGCTGCGGAAGTCGCTTTTATTACGATGCATGTGAGCGCTGGCTTTGACCGTAGCAAAAGCAAACGGTTTTTGCCGACTGTGATTGTCGTTTGTTCAACGGGGCTTGCCACTTCTTCCATTTTGACCACAAAACTGCAACAGGCTGAGCCTGGTTTCCATTTAATTAACGTGGTGAACACCGATGATTTAGAAAAAGCACTTGAAGAAAGTGATGTCGACTTTGTCTTAACCACACAAGAGCTGCCGATCAAACAATGGAATGACACGAAAATTTTCCGTGTGAGTCCACTGTTAAATGACGAGGACAAACGGACGATTCAGCACGAAGCGCAAAAAATGATTAATCGCAAACAGCTCGCTTGTTTCAATCAAGTATATGCCCATGCTTCAGCCGTTGAGCCAACGCTTTTTGATGAGACGGTTCATACTGCCGACACGAGCGACTGGAAGGAAAGCATTGCTCTGGCGGCAGCGCCGCTGCTCAAGGCCGGCTACATCCGCCAAGGGTATGTACAAGAAATGATTATGTCTGTGGAACGGAATGGCACGTACATGGTGTTCTTGCCAAAGGTAGCGTTTGTCCATGCTGGACCAGAAAATGTCATTAAAGAAGGCATTAGCATGACCATATTTGAACACGAAATTGATTTTGGCTCTTTTAACCCTGAACGTGTGGAAGTGGTGATCGTGCTTGCGATTAAAGAAGCACATAACCAGGATTTCTTGCAACTTTTCCGCTATTTGGAAACACAAGAGAAAAGAGAGCAGCTTATAACGAAATGGATTGGGAGGAAGAGTGCAACATGACAGAAGAACTAATAAAAAAAGAACATGTTGCGGTTGGCGTTCAAGCAGAAGACTGGGAGAGGGCCATTGAAGCATCAGGTTCCTTGCTGGTCAAGTCAGGAGCGGTAACTTCAGAGTATGTCAAGCAAATGATTGATTCCGTCAAAGAAAACGGGCCTTACATTGTCATTGGCCCTGGGATGGCGATTGCCCACGCCCGACCTAGTGAGGCGGTGCATACGGATGCCGTTTCGTTAGCGATCTTAAAAGAGGCTGTGCCGTTTGGCAATGAAGAGAACGATCCAGTTGACCTTGTCTTTTCATTTTCGGCAACGGGAGCAGAGTCCCATTTGCATTTGATTGAGAGGCTATCGCGTCTTTTGCTTGATGAAGAAAAAGTCGGTCAGCTGCGTGAAGCAAAATCAGCCGAGGACGCGTATCAAATTATTTCATAAGGAGTGAGTCGTATGAGCAAATTAAAAATTATGACAGTATGTGGGTTTGGCCTTGGTTCTTCCATGGTACTAAAAATGAACTTGGAAAGTGTTTTAAAAGAGTTGGGCATAGACGCCGATGTGTTTACTGGAGATGTCGCTTCTGCGCAAAGTACGCCTGCGGACTATATCTTCACAAGCAAAGAGTTAGGGGAAAAGTTGCAGGAGTCAGCTGGGAAACCAGTTGTCATCATTAACAGTTTTGTCAACAAGGCAGAGATCAAAGAAAAAGCAGCGGCGGAAATCAAGGCTTAAGCCTTGGCCGCTTTGCTTTCCAACATAAAAAGGGGGGTTTCCCATGCAAGGAGTTATGAACTTTTTTATTGAAATCATCCGGGAACCAGCAATTTTTCTTGGGCTTATTGCATTGATTGGCTTGTTGTTGTTGAAAAAAGATTTTTCGACTGTTGTCTCAGGAACGGCGAAAACGATCATTGGTGTTGTCATTTTAACACAGGGAACAAATATTTTAACAAGCTCGATTGCGCCGCTAACAGAAGGTTTTAACTTAATGTATGACATCCAAGAAGCGGAAGTAGCGCCTGCGTTAGGGTCTGATACGATTTTAAGCCAATATGGGACGCAAATCGGAATCGCAATGCTCATTGCTTTCGTCATTAATTTGCTTGTCGCACGCTTTACGAAGATCAAACACGTGTTTTTAACTGGTCATATGTTGTTTTGGTTTCCGTTTATCTTTGTGGCAGTTGGAGTTGAAAACGCTCTTAGCAATACGCAAATAATCTTGTTTGCTTCATTGATGACAGCACTCTATATTATTATAGCGCCCGCGCTTTTGCGCCCATTTATTCGCAAAGTAACGGGTTCAGATGATTTTATCATTGGCCATCCGACCACGATCCTGTCCCTTGTTTCTGGTTGGGTGGGGATGCTGTTTGGCACGAAAGGAAGATCGTCGGAAGAAATAAAATTCCCTAAATCTACCGAATTCTTGCGTGAAATTAGCATCACGTCTTCGATTACGATGTTTTTTGTTTATATGGTCGTGTCCCTTATTATCGGGTTTGACGCTGCTTCAACAGCGTTTGGAGCGGAACAGAACTTGTTTATTTATAGCCTCATGCAAGGGATTTTGTTTGGCGCTGGATTAACGATCTTATTGCTAGGTGTACGAATGATGCTTGCGGAAATTATTCCAGCATTCCAAGGGATTTCACAAAAATGGATTCCAAATGCCGTTCCCGCACTCGATGCGCCAATTTTGTTTCCGTTTGCCCCAAATGCTGTACTGATTGGGTTTATTGTTTCCATGATTACCTCGGTGGCAACGATTTTCGTGACGGGCAGCCTCGGTTTGTTTAGCTTTGTCATTGTGCCTCTTACCATTACATGCTTTTTTGAAATTGGCACGGCTGCTATTATTGGAAACGCAACTGGCGGGCTAAAAGGAGCCATTGCTGGGTCAGCCACGGCAGGTGTCGTGATGATTTTACTTGTCGGCCTTTCTGTACCAGTGTTGAGCGGAACGGTGTCAGACTGGATTGTGATTTTTGGCGGCAACGATTTCTCGCTCTGGTCTTTTATCGGTGATTTAGTTGCCAAACTCTTTCCTTAAGGAGGACGAAATCAATGTCTTACGTGGAGCAATATTACGAGGCGGTTAACCGTCTCTTACAGCAAGCAGTCGAAGAGGGGGAAGATGTTCTCGAAAAAGCGGCTGATATCATGGTCAATGCCATTAACGAAGGCAAGTCACTCTATCTTTTTGGCGCTTCCCATGCCGGCATTATTGCAGAAGATGCCTTTTACCGTGCCGGCGGCTTGGCACTGTTCAATCCAATTTTTAGCCCAGCGCTTATGCTGAATGTTGAACCGATCACATTGACTTCTAAATTGGAACGGCTTGAAGGATACGGAAATCTTTTGCTTGAATCAAAGCCGGTAAAACAAGGCGATGTGTTGTTTATCCACTCGGTGTCTGGCAGAAATCCTGTTGCGATCGATATGGCGATAGCAGCAAAACAAAAAGGAATGACCGTTATAGCGCTGACCAACGTTTCCTACTCTCAAAGTGTGGAGTCCCGTCACTCTTCTGGGAAACGGTTATTCGAAGCAAGCGATTTGGTGATTGACAACCACGGTGAGCCAGGTGACGCGGCTGTTTCTGTAAAATCGTTGTCGCAAAAGGTCGCTCCGACTTCAACGATTGTTGGCAGCTTTATCATTCATTCAATCGTTCTAAAAATGATTGAACAACTTGAAGAGGCGGGCCGTGAAGTTCCAGTCTTCCGCAGTGCTAACTTAGATGGTGGCGACGCGTATAATGAAGCCATGATGGAGCGGCACAAACATCAAATTCACTATATGTAAGTAAAAAAACAGGACAATTGAGTCCTGTTTTTTTACTTGATCAGCTCTAATGGTTTAATGCTTCTCAACCAATAAATGAATGGGATGCCAAGCAACGCGACAAGAAATTTCATCAAGTAAGTGGTGAAAGCAATTTCGAGCCAGATATCAAACGAGTAAACACCGAGGAAGGCGATCGAGCAAAAGATGAGTGTATCAAAGGCTTGGCCAATAAAACTAGAGGCACTATTGCGGAGCCAGAGCATCGACGGCTTTGGGAATAGCCTTTTGAAAAAAGCGAAAATGTATACATTCAAATGGTTACTAATTAAGTAAGCAATAAGGCTGCCTGCGGCAATGCGAAGTGCGAAGTCAAAGATGAATTCCAAGTGTTGTTGTGCTAAGTCTTCGCTATGGGGCGGGAAATGGACAACGAACTGCATAATGACTGTTGAAATGAACAAAGTGGCAAAACCAAGCCATACAGCCGTCCTCGCCGTTTGTTTATCGTGTTTTTCATTTAGCAAATCAGTGGCCAAGAATGTAGTCGCATACATCACATTTCCAAGCGTCACGATTAGCCCAAACAACTCAACCGTTTTTACAACCTGCAAATTGGCAAGGATAGTAGCAAACCCGATCCAACAAATCATGCCAGTCTTGCCAAATACTTTATAAAAAAGGACAAGCAATAAAAAATTGATGAGGGCGAAAATAAACCCATATAACTCTGTCGGCATAATGCAAAATCTCCTTCGTTTAGATAACGCAGGAAGGTTTCGAACTGCGTTGTTACCGTAGGACACTTTACCACATCTCATTCAAGAAGTACAGGCAGATTTTTGTGACAAGCGTTACACGAAACGAAGCGCTAATGTTGGCAAACTTGACAAAAAAACACGTTTTTCTTTGATACTTCCTGACGAATAATGAGGTTGCCGCAACGGAAGCATGCTTTGCCTTCACGATCATACACACGAAGTTTACTGTCCATGCCGCCTGTCAACCGATCGAAAGCAGTAAAAGGGTGGCTCATATAGCCGCCGGCATCGGCAGCCGCTTGCAGCGTCGGTGCGATTGCTTGGTACAGTGCCTCTAATTCCTTGGAAGAGAGGGAGTCGATTGTCCGTAAAGGGATTAACTTAGCATGAAAACAAATTTCATCTGCATAGCAATTGCCAATCCCAGAAAGATAGGCTTGGTTGGTTAAAAAAGGTTTTACCATCGTACGTCTATGCTCGGCAATGGCCTTAAAATCGTCAGCGTTAACGCCACTTGCTTCTGGGCCAAACTTAGCAAGAACGCGCTTAGCAGACTGTTGGTCATGGAGGTGAAGGTAGCCGAGGCGTAGCCCGATAAAATAAAGGTTGTGTAGTGAAAAGGAGAGAATCACTTGTTTGGTTCGATCTGGCGCATCTTCCTCTGTCCCCCAATACAGCCACCCACCTAGCATTAAATGAAGCAAAAGCATTTGCCCGTTCGCCAAGTGGAAGAGCAACTGTTTACCTCGTCGTGAGACTTCCGTAACAGTCTGATGTTGTAACGCTGACTTAAAATCGACGACAGGCACATTGATGGATTTCTCTCGGTTCACCTCTATGTCCGTGATCATTTGGCCAACTACAGTACGGGTGAGCCATTTTTGATAGGTGGCCATTTCAGGCATCTCAGGCATCGCAGTCACTCCTCTCTATTTAGTTAGTTTTTACCTGGGCCCATTTCGTTATACACCTCCATTTTGTCCGTCGCATAGGCTAATAGCGTCTAAGGAGGCGTTGATATGGCAATGGCGACTGGTGCTGAATATTTAAAGCGAATTGCCCAACTAGAAAGCACAATTTGGATTGATGGTGAATGCGTAAAAGGGAAAAGTACAGAACATCCTGCTTTTAAGGCAGTGTTAGAAGCAAAAGCGAGCTTGTACGATATGGTGCTGGACGATGCCCACGGGGATATTTTGCAAGCAAGCGACAAAAACTCTAATTTTTCTTTTGAAATCCCACGCACAAAAGCAGATTTAGCGAAGCGCAGGAAAGCGACTCAATTGTGGGCACAATCAACTTTAGGCGTACTAGGCCGTTCTCCTGAATATGTGAATACAATGATTGCGATTATGGCAGGGGCAAAAGATTTCTTTGCTGAAGATGGAAAAGAGTATGGGGAAAGCATACAATCCATTTATGAACGAGCTGTAAAGAACGACTACACGTTTACGCACACGTTTGTCAATCCTTCAATTAGCAGGAAGCCATTTTATCCTGACGGAGAAAGCGTAGAGCAGCCAGTTGCTGCAAAAATTGTCGAGGAAAACGAAAAGGGAGTCGTGATAGACGGAGCGCGGCTTTTGGCGACACAAGGGGGGATTACTGACGAACTTCTAGTTCTTCCATCAGCTGCATTTGTCGATAGCGATTATTTGTTTGGCTGCACTGTCCCTTCAGATGCAGAAGGGCTCATATTTTTAAGCAGGCCTTCTTTTGACAAAGAAACGCGGTTTGACTACCCTTTATCAGCTACTCTTGAAGAGGGCGATGCAGTTGTCGTGTTCGACCATGTCTTTGTCCCGTGGGAACGGATATTTATGTATAGAAATGAATGGCTAATGAGCCAGCTCTTTGCTAGAACAGGCATTGAAGCATTTTTGCTGTATCAGGCGGCGAACAGGCAAATCGTTAAAACGGAGTGGCTGCTCGGCATTGCCCAAGCGCTTGTCGATACACTGGATATCGGTCAGCACACTCATGTGCAAGGGAAAGTATCAGAAGTAATTGTAGCTCTTGAAGCAATGCGTGGATTTGTTTACTCAGCAGAAACGCAAGCGCAAGCAAATGAGTACAATATAATGGTACCGAAGTTAGAACCGCTAAAAGCTAGTGCGTGTTATTTTCAAATGACGTACCCGCGCTTGATTGAGATCATTCAATTGCTTGGCGCAAGCCACTTCATCTCGGCGCCAAGCAAAAGGGATTTTGCCTCGCCGATCGCCGGGAGATTAGAACGTTTTATGCGCGGAGAATATACGAGCGCGAAGGAAAAAACGAAATTGCTCCGCCTTGCTCGCGATCTAAGCATTAGCGAATTTGGCTCACGGCAAATGTTGTACGAACGTTATTTTTTCGGTGATCCAGTTCGTGTCGCTTCTGGTCTTTACCATTTTTCAGATTGTGAAAAACGGAAGTACGTGGAATGGGTGCAAACCTTTTTGAAAAAAATGGATTAGGGGCAATCCTAATCCATTTTTTCTCGTCTGCGTGGGTGGTAAAAGTCACCGTTTTTGCCGCCTGTTTTTTTGACAAGCAACGTTTCTTCAATCACCATGCTTTTATCGACCGCTTTGCACATATCGTAAAAAGTCAGCGCAGCAGCTGTAACAGCTGTTAATGCTTCCATTTCAACGCCTGTGTTGCCGTCAACGGTCACAGTTGCGCCAATCACGAGCATGTAGCCGTCTTTAACTGGTTCATACTTAAAAGAAAGGTCTGTCCCTTGGATGAGGATGGGGTGACACATTGGAATCCACTCAGCCGTCTTCTTGGCGGCCATGATTCCTGCTACTTGGGCAACTGGCAAAGGGTTGCCTTTTTTTAATGATTGTTCATGGATCGCCTCGTAAAGGTGGTTCGAAATCCGGACGCGGCATTCTGCTGTCGCAGTTCGACTTGTTGCTGATTTAGAGGAGATGTCAACCATTTTAGGAAGCCCGTCTTCGTTGTAGTGTGAGAATTGGCTCAAGGGAATCACTCCTTCCAGTCTGACTGGAAATTAATGTTGATAAATGCGGGTTCATCTGCTGAAAAAGAAACATGTTTAGACGTTGCGATTTGATATAAAGCACGCATTCGCTTTTCTTCCTGCCCAAGTTTAGGAAAATAGTGCAAACAGCGTCTATGGTAAAGAGCATGGAGCGGTTGTGCTCTCGTGCCGCTTATTGGCAAGACGATATCAACGCCTGGGGTAGAGCGAGCTTCATGGACGAGCTGTTTGATCATAGCTGAGTGGACATAGGGTAAGTCACCGGCCAAGACTTGGAACCACTCATGCCCTATAGCACTCCCCTTTTCTATCGCATGTTGAAGGGCAATGAGCGGCCCTTCGTAAGGAGTCGTATCACAAATGACTGGCACCCCGATGTTGGTAAAAGCAGGCGCTAGGGCACTGTTGGTAACGGCGTAAACATTGGCAATGCCAGCTTGTTCTAACGCGATAAAACTACGCATGACAAGGGGAATTCCTTGATGGTCGGCAAATAGTTTTTGACTTCCATATCTGGAAGATTTCCCGCCAGCTAGGACAAGACCGGCAATGTTCATTTGCGCAATTCTCCAGCTAAATGAGATAAAATCGGCAAGATAAAGGCTTCCATTGCGAATGTAACAGCATTCTTTGAGCCAGGCAGGCAAAAGATGGCTGTGTTCTCGCGTACGCCAGCAAGTGCATTGCTAAGGAGTGCCTTTGCGCCGATCTGCTCGTAACTTTTAACGCGGAACAATTCGCCAAAACCTTTCATTTCTTTATCAAGAAGCGGGTAAACGGTTTGAATCGTGATATCGCGCTTGCTAAGCCCGGTGCCACCGTTCGTGATGATCGCATCAATATCGACGGCTTGAGCCCATTCTGTCACAGTCTGGTGCAGTTTGTCTGCATCATCGTCGATCAGTTTGTAACGGACGACTTGATGGTGCTGTTTTAATAGCGATTGAATGGTTTGGCCGCTTTTGTCTTCTGCCTCACTGCGGCTATCTGAGAGTGTGAGGACCGCAACTTTTACAACTGGCACATCGTGAGTATGATGCATTTTCTTTTACCCTCCACTTCAGCTATACTAAAATTGTGGAAATAGCTTCTTCATACTTATTGTAAGTGAGGGAGGAAGGAGGCGTAAAGTGGCGAACCAACGAATTTGTGATAAGCTAGAGCGGCCTTTGCAAGATTTACGCATCTCAATCATGGATCGCTGCAATTTCCGTTGCTCTTATTGCATGCCAGCAGAAGTGTTTGGCCCAGATCATGCTTTTATGGATGAAAGCGAGCTTCTTTCTGTTGATGAAATTGTTCGCACAGCAGAGCAGTTTGTGCAGTTAGGCGTCAAAAAAATCCGCATTACAGGGGGAGAGCCGCTGCTTCGCAAAGAAGTGCCGCTTTTGATTGGCCGACTCCATGCTATAGAGGGCTTGGAAGATCTAGCGTTGACGACAAATGGCGTGATGTTGCCAAAGTTGGCGAAAGCCCTTAAAGACGCTGGATTGCAACGGGTCAATATTAGCCTAGATGCGTTGTCCACGGAAACATTTCAAAAAATGAGCGGACGTAAGACGAAGCCGCAAGCGGTGTTTAACGGTATTGCTGCTGCCAAGGACGCGGGACTCGGCGTGAAAATAAACATGGTAGTCAAACGAGGCGCAAATGAACAGGAGGTCATTCCCCTTGCACGTTATGCAAAGGAGCTTGGTGTCACATTGCGCTTTATTGAATTTATGGATGTTGGGCAAACGAATGGCTGGGATTTTTCCTATGTTGTATCGAAAAAGGAATTGTACAAGCTCGTCTCACAAATTGGGCCATTAGAGCCGGTAAATCAAGCCTATTACGGTGAAGTAGCCTCCCGTTATCGCTATAGTGGCACAGATACGGAAGTTGGCTTTATTTCTTCGGTTACCGAAACGTTTTGCCATTCGTGCACTCGTGCGCGCCTATCGGCTGATGGAAAATTATTTACATGCTTATTCTCGGAAAATGGCACAGACTTGCGTGCTGATTTGCGCAAGGGAATTTCCGACGAGGCATTGCAGCAAAAAATCAGGCAAATATGGGCAGTGCGGGCTGATCGCTACTCAGAGCTACGTACGGAAGAAACAGCAAAAACAAGAAAAAAAATTGAGATGTCTTATATTGGAGGTTAACAGGAGGTAAAAAATGGTAGAGCGAAGATTGCCGATTCAAATCGAAGAGGCAGTAGAGCGTGTATTGCAAGAAATGGATGTCCCTGTTCGTACAGAGTCAGTCCCACTTCTAGATGCCACGCAACGTTTTTTGGCTGCTGATCTTGTTGCGGACCACGACGTCCCTTCTTTTGACCGTTCGCCGTACGATGGCTATGCGCTTCGCTCGTTGGATACGGCGCAAGCAAGTCGAACAAACCCAGTGCGTTTAAAAACAGTTGGTGAGATTGGTGCGGGGACTGTCTTTACAGGAGACGTGAAAGCAGGGGAAACGGTGCGCATTATGACAGGGGCAAAAATTCCGAACGGTTGTGATGCCGTAGCGATGCTTGAAGTCGTTAAAGAAGAGGGCGATGGCTATATCACCATTGTTCGCCCCTTTGCAGCGAACACGAATATTTCTTTTCAAGGAGAAGACACGCGAAAGGGGACAGCCCTTGTCAAAAAAGGTAGCTATATCCATCCAGGCGTCGCCGCTTTACTGGCGACGTTTGGATACAACCACGTGCCTGTGGCCGTTCAGCCAACCGTTGGCATTTTGTCGACGGGAAGCGAACTGTTGGAAGTCGGCGAACCGCTAACGCCTGGGAAAATCCGCAACAGCAATGCGTATATGATTGCAGCCCAAGTAAGGCAAGCAGGTGGACAGCCTGTTATATATGGACAGCTACCAGATGATCTCAATCTATGTGAGCAGGCAGTGCGCAATATGCTTGAAGAAGTCGATATTGTTATTACAACTGGAGGGGCTTCTGTCGGTGATTTTGATCTTGTGCCTCAACTAATTGAGAAAATAGGCGCCAAGCAAATTTTTAACAAAGTAGCAATGAGGCCAGGAAGTGTCACAACAGCGGCTCATGTTGGCGGCAAGCCGTTTTTCGGTTTGTCAGGCAATCCAGGGGCTTGTTTTGTTGGCTGCGAGTTGTTTGTCCGCCCCCTCATCCGGCGTAGCCTTCAAGCTCAAAACATCCATTTGAAAAAGAGCAAAGCGATTTTAGCGGTTGATTTTCCAAAACCGAACCCATTTACAAGATTGGTGCGCGGTACTCTTTCAGAAGAAGATGGCATTCATAAAGTAGCGCCCTCTGGCCTCGACAAGTCAGGGTCGGTCATTTCTCTTGCTGAAGCAGATGTGTTGATGATGTTGCCTGGGGGGACGCGTGGCTATCAATCTGGTATGGAAGTGGATATATTGCTTTTAGGTGAACAACAAGGAAGTGAATGGCCGTGGGGAAGCGTTGCCGTATCTTCCAAGTTGTAGGCTACAAAAATGCAGGCAAAACGACATTAATGGAGCAATTAATTGCGGTCCTTCGCAATGAAGGGATGGGGGTATCCTGCCTGAAGCACCATGGCCATGGGGGAGCGCCTGCGGGCAGCACAGACAGTGACCGGTTTCTTCTTGCCGGAGCCAATGGGAGCTCGGTCGAGGGAGATGGCGTATTAAAAATCGTTGCGAAAAAGCGGGAATGGACGCTTGCGCAATTGTTGCAGCTTCAAGTGCTTATCGATCAACCAGACGTCATTTTAGTAGAGGGGTGGAAAAACGCTCCGTACCCAAAAGTCGTTTTGCTGTGCGATGACGGCGACTGGCCCCTTCTCGAGTTGGAACAAGTACAGTGCGCCATCGATTGGGGCAATAACAAGGAAAAGAGGGCGTTTCCTGTTTTTGGCATCAATGAACATCAACGCTATATTCCATACTTGAAAAAGCAAATTCTAGAAAGCGGGGCTTATTTTTAGTGTTTCAGTTAACCGATAAACCGATTGATGTCCAACAGGTAATCAACCAAGTGACCGACAGAAACTGCGGAGCGATCGCCACTTTTATCGGCACTGTCCGTGAGTTTACCAATGGCAAAAAAACAGTGCGTCTGGAATACATCGCCTATGAATCAATGGCTGAAAAAATGCTGAAACGGATTGGCGCTGAAATAAACGAAAGATGGCCAGGTACAAATGTAGCGATTGTACACAGGCTCGGCGTTCTCGATATTTCTGAAGCAGCGGTCGTGATCGCAGTCAGTTCACCACATCGACAGGCCGCGTATGAGGCCAATGCATACGCAATGGAACGGATAAAAGCGATGGTGCCAATATGGAAAAAAGAAATTTGGGAAGATGGCAGTTCGTGGATTGGCGACCAGCTTGAAACCAAACGGTATACATAAGGGGGACAACATGATTACAGTTCTTTTTTTTGCCGGGCTAGCCGAACAAGCTGGCCGGGCAGAAACAAAAGTTGATTTTGCTGGAAGGACAGTAGAAGAATTGACGGAGTGGGCCATCGACATGCATCGACTTTCTCCCGCTTCACTGAACGATGCAATGGTTGCAGTAAACGAAGAGTTTGCGAGCCAGTCGACTGAGCTGACGGCAGGGGATGTCGTGGCTTTTATCCCCCCTGTAAGCGGCGGTTAAAACCTTGCAAACACTGCAAGGTTTTAACCGCTTTTTTTGTCAACTTGTTTCCGAGACGACTCATTCTTTTTTTGGCTAATGGCTACATAAGCACCAGCGACAAACAGAGAGCCACCAATGACATTGCCGATCGTAACAGGAATCAAATTATAAAAAAATCCGCCAATTGTGACGATATCACTGCCGCCATGGAACAGGGCCATACCAAGAAGAGACATGTTGGCGACACTATGTTCGAAACCGGATGCGATAAAGGCAAAAATGAGCACAAAAATGAGAAAAAGTTTGGCGATGTCGCCTTCCGCTCGGAGCGAAGTCCAAATCGCGAGGCAAACGATCCAATTGCAGAGGATGCCTCTGAAAAACAACTCGTATAGAGGCGCATTCATCTTATCGGCCGCAAGAGACATCATATAATGATTGGCCCCAGCGTCAGCAAAAATGCCAGTAAGGAAGACGAGATACGAGAGCAGCAACGCGCCGACTAAATTGCCTACAAAGCTCCAACTCCAAATTGAGGCTGTTTGTTTCCAAGTGGTGGTACCACTTAATGAGCTGGCAGTAAAAATTAAATGGTTGCCTGTGAAAAGTTCTGAGCCACCCCAGAGCACGAGTGCTAAAGCAAGTCCAAACGTAGCGCCAGTCACGACAGACAAAAATGGTGAGCTGACCTGATAGAGTGGATCGCCGACAGAAAAAAGCACAATCGAGCCGACGCCAACATAAGCACCGGCAAGCATGGCAGCAAGAAAATAACGCAGTGGAGAAGAGTGGAGCAGCCCGTGTTTCTGTTTCGCCTGAGAGTCTAGCTTGGCCAGTGTGTTGTTATACATAAATGGCCCTCCTTTCATCGTTACCCGTATACCCAGTCGCTTCCATTTTAAAACGGTTTCATAAGCGGAAAACGTCTAGGTTTTATTGCAGGATTTTGCGGGTAGGGGAGGAAAGAGGAAATAAGGGGGGAATAAAAATTGGCCAGACAGTTCGAAGTTACGTTGAACGGGAAAAAGGAAACGGTTACAAACGCACGCTCACTCTTCACTTTCCTAGCGGAGAAAAAAGTGGAAGTGCCTAGCCTGTGCTATCATCCAAGTTTAGGGGCGATCGAAACGTGCGACACTTGTATTGTAGAAGTAAACGGCGAATTTGTCCGCTCATGCTCGACAGATATCAAGCCTGGCGATACGATTAATACAAAAAACGCTGGCGTGCATGAGGCTCAATTTATCGCAATGGACCGCATTCTTGGCAATCACGAACTGTATTGTACGGTATGCGATTACAATAACGGCAACTGCGAGATACATAATGCGGTCAAAGAAATGAAGATGACACACCAGGAAACGGAACATTCTTCAAAAAAGGCAGAAGTACAGCGTAACGCATTTTATCGCTATGATCCAGACCAGTGCATATTATGCGGGCGCTGTGTTGAAGCATGCCAAGACTTGCAAGTAACGGAAACACTATCGATTGATTGGAGTTTAGAACGGCCACGCGTTATTTGGGATAAACACTCACCCATTGACGAATCATCTTGTGTCAACTGTGGACACTGTTCAACGGTGTGTCCTTGCAATGCAATGATGGAAGTTGGCATGGAAGGTGAGGCTGGGTATTTAACAGCGATTAAGGAAAATTCAATGCGGCCGATGATTAACATTACAAAGAATGTAGAAACAGGCTATCAATCATTAATGGCTGTTTCCGATGTAGAAGCGATTATGCGAGAAGAGCGGATCAATAAAACAAAGACTGTTTGCACGTACTGTGGCGTAGGTTGTTCATTCGATGTGTGGACAAAAGGGAGACAGATTTTAAAAGTCGAACCACAACCTGAAGCACCGGCAAACGGCATTTCTACTTGTGTCAAAGGCAAATTCGGCTGGGATTTTGTCAATAGTGAGGAACGATTAACAAAACCATTGATTCGTGAAGGGGACGGATTCCGCGAAACGAATTGGGAAGAGGCGCTCGACGTTATCGCTCGTAAATTTAAGGAAGCGATCGATCAGAACGGTCCTGATTCACTCGCCTTCATTTCCTCGTCTAAATGTACGAACGAAGAATCGTATTTGATGCAAAAATTGGCAAGAGCTGTAGTTGGCACGAATAACATCGACAATTGTTCCCGCTACTGCCAGTCTCCAGCGACGAAAGGATTGTGGCGCACTGTCGGCTACGGCGGCGATTCAGGGGGAATTGAAGATATCGCAAAAGCAAAATTGGTTATTTCCATTGGTTCCAATACAACAGAATCACATCCGGTTTTGGCAACACGGGTGAAACGAGCGCAAAAACTACATGGGCAAAAAGTGATTGTCGCCGACATTCGCAAGCATGAGCTTGCTGAACGTGCGGATGTATTTATTAAGCCAGCACCAGGCAGCGACCTCGTGTGGCTGTCTGCTGTGACGAAATACATCATTGACCAAGGTTGGCACGATGAAGCGTTTTTGCGAAAGCATGTCAACAATGTGGAAACATTTATTGACAGCTTAGCCGTATATACACTCGATTACGCCGAAAAAGCAACAAATTTGTCAAAAGAAGAAATGATTGCGGTTGCTACAGCCATCCACGAGGCTGATACAACTTGCATTCTCTGGGCAATGGGCGTTACCCAACATGGCGGCGGAAGCGATACGAGCACAGCCATTTCAAACTTACTCCTTGTTACAGGCAACTATATGAAGCCAGGCGCAGGAGCTTACCCGCTGCGAGGCCATAACAATGTCCAAGGCGCTAGTGATTTTGGCAGCATGCCTGATCGGTTCCCTGGATACCAATTTGTTAGCGATGACGAGGTGCGCCAGCGCTATGAACAAAAATGGGGTGTTAAAATCCCAGCAGAACCTGGCTTGAATAACCATGAAATGGTCGACGCGATCCATGAAGGGAAGTTGAATATCCTCTATTTAAAAGGCGAGGACATGGGCATAGTCGATTCAAATGCCAACTATGTGCAAGCTGCTTTTGAAAAGCTGGACTTTTTTGTTGTCCAAGACGTGTTCTTTTCGAAAACGGCCCAATTCGCCGATGTAGTCTTGCCAGCAAGCCCGAGCCTTGAAAAAGAAGGGACATTTACAAATACGGAGCGGCGTGTGCAAAGGCTATATCAAGTCCTTGAACCACTTGGCGATTCTCGCCCTGACTGGATGATTATCCGAGACATTGCCAATCGCCTTGGTGCCGCTTGGTCTTATAAACATCCATCTGAGATTATGGACGAGGCAGCATCGCTAGCGCCATTGTTTGCTGGCGTACGCTACGACCGCCTTGAAGGCTACAACAGCTTGCAATGGCCAGTTGCAGAAGATGGCACAGATACACCTTTGCTGTTTAAAGACAAATTCCCGCTGCCAGAAGGAAAAGCCCGCCTATACCCGGTTGCATGGACGAAGCCGCTTGAATTTGGGGATGAGTATGACATTCACGTTAACAATGGAAGGTTGCTTGAACATTTCCATGAAGGCAATCTGACGTATAAATCGAAGGCGATCAGCGGAAAAACGCCAGAAGTATTTTTAGAAGTATCGAAGGAGCTTGCTAAAGACCGGGGCATTACGGATGGCACAAAAGTACGGCTTACATCGCCATACGGCAGCGTGAAAGTAAGGTGCATTGTCACTGAACGAGTCGCAGGAAAAGAAGTCTATTTGCCGATGAACACGAGCGGAGAGGGAGCAATCAATTATTTGACAAGCTCTCATTCAGACAAAGACACCGACACGCCTGCTTATAAAGAGGTAGCTGCTAAAATGGAAGTGTTAGAGCCACAAGGCAATAACCCACTTCCAAAGACGAACCACCGCTATGGCAATCCTCAGCCACAAATAGGCGTGCGCGTTCAAGAAAAGTGGGCCCGAAAGGATTATGTGTTTCCCGGCGATGTGGTAAAGGAAAGGAGAGCGCAGACCAATGGCTAAGGCGACGACGGTCATCCGTAAGCTTGAAATAGACCCAGCAGAAAAGCGCCAAAACGATTTAAAAGAGCTGGAAGACGCTTTTTTAGACAACAAGGAGGCGATCGAGTCCGCCGTAAAGCTCCTTGGCCGTATCCACGAAAAGGGGGCGCTTGATATCGCCCACGGCGCAATAGGCCAAAGCGATAAAATATTGGAGCGAATTGTAATAGCACTTGATCATCCCAATGTGACACAGTCGCTCAAGAACATGTTATTACTCGTTGAAGCATTGGGTACAGTGAGAATGGCAGACTTGGAACCAATCGTTTATAAAATCAACTCAAGCATTGAAAAAGTTGCCGATTATGAACATGTTGAGGGCCAAGGTGGAGGCTTTGCCGGTTTGCTCCGCGCGTTGAGAGACGAGCAAGTGATCGAAGGAATGAATGTGCTGCTTGCAATCGTAAAAGGATTGGGCATCAATCAGGAAGACATAGAAGAAAACCAAACGATGCACGAGCGTTCCGAACCCGTTACCCGTCGGAATGCACCAAAGCGCCAACCTGCACAAGGAAAGTGGTACATGTTAGCGGCAGGCGCTCTTGCTTGCGCGCTTCCGCTTATCTGGAAAAGGAAATAACGGTTATGCCTATGGAAAAGAACATACAAACATCAAGACAAATATGGCGTTTTCAGGCAGGAGAGCCACTGCGGATAGACGATCCCATTGCGAGGGAACAGCCTGTAACGCTGAAAATCAACGGTGAGGAGTTTGCTACGCTTGTTTGTACGCCAACCTATTTGGAAGAAATGGCCATTGGATTTCTAGTTTCCGAAGGCCTTATCCGAGCGTATGAGGAAGTAAAGACGATATGGATCGATGATAGGCAAGGGTTTATCCATATTGAACTAGTACGGCCAATAGATCGCTTGCACCAGCACTTGCAAACAAAACGGTATATGGGATCATGCTGTGGGATGAGCAGGCAAGGGTTCGTCTTTGCGGCCGATGCAAAGACAGCGAAGAAAGTGCAAACAAGAGATGTGAAGCTAAATGCTGGCGATTGTTTCCGGTTAATGGCGGAGCTCCAGGAAAATGCACGTACATTTCAGCAAACAGGCGGTGTCCACAATGCAGCATTGGCGGCGAAGGATGGACTGCTTCTCATGCGGGAAGATGTCGGCCGCCACAATGCTTTAGATAAACTCTACGGCCATTGTTTGCAAAACGGGCTTTCCCTGCAAGGCAAATTAGTGGTTTTTAGCGGCCGGCTGTCAGCGGAAATTATTCTTAAAGTGGCTAAAATCGGTTGTGAGCTAGTTCTGTCCAAATCGGCCCCAACCGATAGGGCACTGCAAATTGCCGAGGAATTGAACATAACAACAGTCGGTTTTATTCGCAATCGCTCGATGAATGTCTATACGGTGCCAGAACGAATCGAGCTAAAAAGCTAGAGCGAACCGCTTCTAGCTTTTTTTAATATGAAATTCCGCCAGTGCTGTAGATCGTTAAGAAAGATAGTAGCCATAAGGCATGTCGCTGCTCATCACGAGCAAGAGAAGCATACATTTCTTTCAAAGCAGGGTGAGGGGCAAAGCGAGCCGCCTGTTCAAACGCATAAGCTGCAGCTTGTTCTTTTTCAAACGCCGCTTTTAAAGCCGGTATATAGTCGTTTCGAGGTAAGGTAGGTTCGGTAATAGTAGGGTCTTTGCCGCTTAATTGCTTGTAAGCATGAACCAGCGTTTGATAATGATTTTTTTCTTCTTCAATGGTCGCATCAATAAGAGAAGCCAAGTGTTGCGTAGGCGCTTGGCTGCGAAGCTGCTCATATTCCGCCACTGATTGGTAAGACAATTGGGTAAATTGCTGCAACTCAGCCCGCTGCTCTTTGGATACAGTTGGCGAACTTGCTCCCCGCGTCACTGGCCCAGCAGATGGAGTAGGTGGAGGGCCCGAGAAAGAGGGAGCGGCCCGTTTTTTAAACATAGTTTACCTCCTCGCATAAATGGTATGAACCTATGTTTATGCGCTGAAAAAGGCAGACATTCACAAATAACCGGCCCTAACCATCACTTAGACTAATAGAGAACACTTGTCAGCTGGGGGAAGAACGAGAATGAGCATCCGAATAGAAGGTGAGCAACCATTAAACTAGCTGTTAGCGTTTTTACAATATAAACCGGCCTGAAATGAGCCGGTTAATCTTTGTCTGGTTTCTGTTTTTTTGAATAAAAACTTGCCATTGTACCGACAACAATGCCAATAACGATTCCAAGTGGGATGCTATTTAAAGCAATACTAACGGCAATTCCAATCAAAAGGCCAAAAATCATTCCGAATGTCTCATTAGGTGGTTTCTTTTGGGTAGCTTTGGACATGTCGAACCTCCAGTAGTGTTGCTACATGTATTGTAGCGGACAACTCTGCTGCGGTCAAAAGATCGCTAGCTCCTGGTTCATTGTTAGCTTTGAGCGTTGCGGGGTTTGAATAGTAGAGAAAGGATTGAACCGAGTACGAGTAAAACAAACATGGTGCAAGTAATTGCCAATTCTGAAACACCTAAGTAAAGCAGCAGAACGCCAAGTCCAATGAGCAAAGCGACATAACCAATAAAAATTCGTTTCATTAAGAATCCTCCTTCTTTAATATTTTGTCATAATCATATGAATATTGCCATGGCCGTTTTTTGTAGATTTAACCTCCATAATAACAGTTTCGTTGTTTAAAGGCAAGAAAAAAACAGCATTATCGCTGTTTTTTTCTTGCAATCGCCCAACCAGCCGCTAAAAGCAAACCAGTGGCTGTTAAAAAGGCGGAAAGGCGGAAGAATGGAGGCAAGTAAGAAAAGACGATGTGATTTTCGCCTGCTTGCAAGGGTACGCCGAGAAAGGCATAGTTTACTTTAAGCAGTTCAGCCTTTTCACCATTAACCTCCACTTCCCAGCCTTTTTCATAAGGCACAGGTATGGCCAGCACCTTGTTCTCCTCATCATTGGCATAATCAATCGCTATTTCCCGCGAAGACAATTGAACAGGAATGTCTTCGTTCGTTTCAACTGCTTCATCAAGGCGGCTATAGGTTTCTGTGTAAAGCGCCAACTCGTCTAATGTATAGCTTCCTTCTGGGACGCGTAACGATAATACGTCATTGGCCGCTACACGAATCGTTATGTGGTTTACATCGGTTCGGTAAATCGACTCACGGGATTTGCGCGAGGTTTTGAATTCATTGACTGTTAACTGAAATAATGGAGCAGTCTCAGAATTGTTCCGGAGATAAAATGACAAGTAGTCATCGATCTCGCTTTCATCCCGTTCACCTATGTAAATGTCAATCCCCCCTATTTCTTCCGTCACAGTCAATCGGCCATTTTCATATGTTCCGCCTACTGCTTCAATTTCAGCTTCGTTTATACGGTTTTGGGCTTGTGGTGTAAACTCGGCCGTCTCTAGACCCGGTTCGACAATAATGCCTTCAAGCATGGCGTGCTCCCGATCAAGGATGCTTAACGACGAAAGCTGATCTTCACTATAGGTCGAAGAAGAGACACGGGCAAAAGGAAGGACGTTTTCGTTCTCGTAAAGTGTATAGCGTTCATTGTTGGCCACTTTTGAAAAACCGTATGGGATCGGCGATTCTTTATGTTGATCGGCGAGTTTATATTTGACTTGGAATAAGCTATGCAAGTTAGCGCGATCTCCAAAGCCCGAATAACGGCTGACGCTTTCTCGGTTCATGTCAATTTGCAAATCATGATAGTAGAAGAACAGAAGATGCTTATTTAACACACTCGAATAGGCGCTCGTCCCATGAAAATCTTGAACAAGTGGTGTGTTGTTGCGGAAATCAGCGACCCACTCCACTCTGGAAAGAGGCCTTTCATCGACTGCCTCTGTAAGCAGCTCCCGCTGAGCGTCGTGGTCATACTCATGGCTTTGTAAAAATGCTGCCGATGTATTGTGCAAGTTTCCGTTTTCATAGAGGCGCTCTTTTTGGTAAATATTCGCAAGTCCAAGCTGTAAAACGGCAAGGCTAACAAGTAAGATGGGCATCCAAACTTTAGGATGTTTTTGCACGAAGAGCAAAAGCACCAGTGTTAGCACAGCGCTAATCATCAGCAAATAAGCTTGGCCAGATTGGAATAAGGACGATGTTTCATATCCTAATAAATAGCTGAGCGCGAAAGCGAAGCCTGTTAGAAAAAAGGCAATCCAAAAGTCGCGTTTGGCCAATGTTTTTAATGACGGCAAGGCAACGGCAACGGCAGCTGCTAGCAAAAAAGACCCCATATATTGAAACCGGTATTGGGGAGCTGAAAAGCCATTAAAGACGCTACCGATCATCGGGCTATAATGGAAAGCGACAAACAACAAGGCCATAAACGCAAAAAAGCGAAAAGGCTTTTGTTTATAAAGAGAGCGTGCAAACAGGCAAAAGATGAAAATGGCTGGCAAAATGAGCAGCCTGCTCGTATAAAAAACGTTGTCATGCAATTCAACCCATTTAATTGGATCAGTAAAGGCGGGGCGATAATTATTGACATACCCGTAAACCGCCGGTATAAAGGCGATGGCTCCGATCAAAAAGCCGATTAAAACAGAAGGGATATACAAGCGCAGCTGTTGCTTGATTGAACTTTCATGATCGGACAAAGGAAAGAAAAAGCGCAAGAGTGCATAAAGGCCAATAAACAGAAAGTTCATGTAGGCAAAGTAAAAATTGTTCACTAGTGACAAAGCAATAGCAGCAATCAGCCACCATGGTTTCTGTTCGCGAATGATTTTCTCAACGCCAAGCACGAGTAGAGGCAACCATAAATAAGCATCCGCAAAAAATTCCCAAAAAGCAGCGTGTCTAAAATACATTACACTTCCGCCATATAACACGGCTCCGATAAAGGCGTACTTGGCTTTTATGTTCATATAGCAAAATACGAGTGATGTAATGAACACAACAGCCGCAAGGCGGAATGCGTTTACAAAGACAGCCGCTTGCCCCCAAAAAAGGACCGTGTCAGGATCAGCAAACAGCCCAAGTACTTCGCCAGAATAGATAACAAGAAATGTAAGGAAGAATACAGTGCTTGTGGCAAAATAATAAGCAAGTTGGCTGAAAATCCCTCCTCCGAGGCCAAACTGAAGGGAATAAAAGAACGATCCTTCACTGTACAGGCTGTACAGAAATTGCTTAAAGGGCAACATTTGCGCTGTGCCGTCATTGGGACCGACCATGAATTGGCCGTTTGCCGACTGATAAAAGAAAAAAGCGTGCGCAGCTGCTGCAAATAGCACGCTTCCGATCAATAAAGAAAGCAACGTCCTTAAATTAAACTTCATGTTGGACTCCATCTCGTTTTAAAATTTTTGCAGTGACAATATACGTAATTGGGACAGTGAATAGGACAGCCACTAAAGGTGCAAGAGGGGCAGGCAACCCGATCCATTCAACGAGTACAAAAACAAGCACTGTCGATACGCTAAAGTTGACAGCTTGCGTCAACGGAAATTGCAGGAATGTTTTCCAAGAAGGCTTAACGCCAAATGTAAAAAATACATTTAAAAAATAAGAGCCAATCATACTCAGTAAAAAAGCTGTCACATGGGCAGCTAAATAATGGAGCGAAAAGACTTGCTGAAACAGCAAGTAAAGCAAGTAAAACGTTCCTGTATTAATTCCGCCGACGAAAGCAAAACGGACAAACGAGTTGTGGTAGATTTTCTTCCATATGTTAGTGCGCTCGTTCATACCGTTTTCCTTTAGTCGCATTTGTTTCTTTCACTAAATAATGGGGGCGACGTTTCGTTTCATTGTAAATCCTGCCAATATACTCACCGATGATCCCTAGAGACACAAGCTGTACGCCTCCTAAAAACAACACGGCTGAAATAATCGTAAAGTAGCCAGGGACATCAATGCCTGTACGGATGATTTCAGCAAACATAATGAAAATGTACAGAAGAGCAGCTGCTAAAATAAAGCCGCCCATGTAAAAGCAAATGCGCAATGGCTTCATATTAAAAGACACGATTCCATCAATGCCATAATTGACCAACTTAGAGAAAGACCATTTTGATTCGCCATTTTGCCGGGAAACATTTTCGTAATAAACGACTTTTTGGTCAAAACCGATCCAAGAAAACAGCCCTTTTGAGAAGCGGTTGCCTTCGCTCATAATCAAAAGCGCGTCGACAGCGCGTCTGCTTAACAAGCGAAAATCGCCGACACCGTCTTCGAGCTCAACATCGACAATTTTGTTGATGAACTTGTAATACAGTTTTGAGGCTGTGCTACGAAAAAAGCCCTCTCCTTTTCGGTCACGGCAAGCAATCACTTGATCATACCCTTCTTCAAAACCTTCTAACAGGTCTTTGATCAAATGGACCGGATGTTGCAAATCAGCGTCAATAACAACAACACAGTCTCCTTTGGCATGCTGGAATCCTGCGACGATAGCAGCTTCCTTGCCAAAATTCCGTGTAAATGACACATAATGTACTTGTGGATGCCAAGTAGATAAACGCTGGAGCAACGGCAGCGTGCCATCGGAACTGCCATCGTCTATATAGATGACTTCCCAGCGGTAGTGGGTATCCTTAAGAGTTTCCCTTAAAGCAAAGTAAAAAGGTTCAACATTTTCCTCTTCATTAAATGAAGGGACGATAACAGAAAGCAACGGCTTGTTCATCTCCGAGCCTCCATTTCTTTACAAGATATTGCTCCATTTTATCTTACCCTGTTTCACGCCTATTCAATCTTACAGTTCGTTTGCAAAATGCGAAAAACTATGGTTGCTTGTAAAAAAGTATCTCAGTGAACCGTTTTCAATTTGTAAATAAAAGTACAAACAAGTTGCCGACAGATTAGCTTGTTGATTCTCTGTGTTTTTTGCCGCTAACAGCTGGCGCGCCAAATGAGATCGGTTTAAACTGGAAAGGGACTTGAAAGGAGAGTTTTTTATGAACTATAAATTGGTTGTTTTTGATTTGGATGGAACCTTATACGAAGGGACCGACCATTTTGATTTTTATGCAACCCATTTGCAACAAAAGGTTGCTAAAAAAGACCGGCTTGAATTTCAGCTTGATTACGAGGCGATGAAAGCAGGGAATCATGTTGTGCAAATTGGAAAAGCATACGATGTCGCCCGTGACGCTGTTCTAACGATTGATCCGATGACATTAAAAGTAATCGCCGCTCATACATGGGAAGGCGAACAGTACGACCAGGCCTCTGTCGATGAAGTGTATACTGGTGAATTGTCGTTTAACTTTGAAGACATGATCGCGATTGGCGACGGTTGGTGGTATCCATTTGTTTGTGCCAAACACTACGGAGTAACAGACTGTTATTCCAGCTATCAAGCGACAAAAGAATATATGGTATCAGACAAATTTCAACTTGAGCCTCTTCCTGGGCTGCGGGACAAGCTTCTTGAGCTGAAGAAACACGCAAATGTGGTTGTGATGACAAATAGTGACCGGGATGATGTTGGGCGCTTATTTAAAGAATTACGGCTTGAAGGCGTGTTTGAGCATATCATTTCATCTGCCCAAAAACCGACTAGAACGATGGGCCTTTTTGAACAACTTCTGTCCCACTACGAGGTAAAACCAGAAGAAGCAGTCAGTGTTGGCGATAATTTCATTAACGAAATCGCCCCCGCTGTTTTGCTCGGAATGAATGCGGTATACATCCATCCGCAACGGCCAAAGGTCGAGTTGGAGCAAGTACGTGTTGTAAGCACTGTCCTTGAGCTATGGTAAATATGCAAAAATAACAAACGAATCTATAAAGTAGCTGGAAATGGCGCTTACTCCTTTTTTTGTTACAGGCACTTGTGTTAGTGTGGCACAAGTGGCAACGAACAAAGGTTTAAAGGAGGACGTAAAGGCGATGAAAAAATATGGACTTGCAGTTGTTTCGGTACTGGTGAGCGCAGGGGCGCTTACTGCTTGCGGTGACAATGCAACTGGCGAAGAAATCGAGCAGCTGTTAACCGATTCAAATGAAGCGATGGGAAATTTGGACAGTTATGCCGTAGAAACGGCTGTGCATAGCGATGATTTTGAAAACAATGCGTCCCTTCAACTTACAAGGGATCCGGTAGCTTTAACGAACGAACATAGGCAGCCCGATGCTGTAAGTGGAGAAACAGATGCCAACAGGGAGTTTATTGAAGACGGCATTTACTATTATGAAGAGCCAAGCATAGGTGAATGGATTAAGTTTGATGCGGAAGAAGCTGGCATAACGGGCGCGGAAAGCCTCCGCCCTGCTGAAGCGCAACTGGACATGCTGAAACAGTATAGCGATCAGCTTGAACTAAATGACAAAGGCGATGACTGTATCCTCTCTGCCTCAGGAACGGAGGACGAGGAATTAAAGGAGTTGGCTTTGGAAATGGCTGGAGGCCAACAAGCAAAAGAGATGGGCTTAGAAGTAACCGATTTTGATATCGAAATTGTGATTGACAAAAGCTCCCTGTTGCAAAAAAAGACAACAATGACGTTAGGATTTCAGGTGCCTAACCAGCAAGAAAATGAAGAGGAAGCAGACGTGCAAACACAATCGCTTACAACCACGTATAGCCAATTTAACGAAGTAGAAGACATTCATGTGCCAGAGGAAGTCATAAACGAAGCAATCGATGTAGAAGAAGCACAGAAAAGGATGGAGCAACAACAAGCCGAGTTGGAACAAGAGGCACAATCGAACGGAGACAGTGAAGAATAGCGAATGCGCCCCTTTTCAGCAGCGAAAAGGGGCTTTTTGTTCGAAATCTACCCAGGAATAGCAAAAAAGCCGAAAATTAACATGAAGAAAATTGAAAATTATAGTTATATTTGCGTATCAAAGAGGATATGGACTTATTCATAAGAAATTAAGACATACTCGAACGACAACGAACGTAAGTAAGAAATAGGCGACTAAATGCGCTGATTTTAAGTGATACGAAATTTGTAAGAATGTGTATCTGTGCTATCATGTTAAAAACAGACCGAAAAAGCGTCCTCATTAAAAAGAGGCTGTTGGTTGGGAAAGTAAAAATAGCTTGTTTTTGGTGATGGACAGCAGGAGGAGATTGAGTAGTGAAAAAAGCAGGAATCTTCGGTTTATTAACGTCTGCTGTTGTATTGGCTGCATGTGGCGGCGGAAACACAATCCAGGTAGGGGTGGCAAATGAAGAGCCCTACGGCTATATTGACACAGACGCGGGAGAAGTAACGGGAGCCAGCCCTGAAATTGCCCGGGCTGTACTGCAAAAAATGGGCTATGAGGATATTGAAGGGACTGTTGTTGATTTTGGAGCATTGATCCAAGGCGTCAACAGCGGACAGTTTGACATTGTTACAGCCGGGATGGACATCCAGCCAGAACGGTGCGCAAATGGTAATTTCGGCAATATTGAAATGCAATACGGGGAAGGAATCGTCGTCGCCTCAGGCAACCCGCTAAACATTACAAGCTATGAAGACATTGCGGAAGATCCAGACATTCGTGTTGCGCTTATGGCAGGCGCGAACCAAGAAGCGATGTTGCTCGCACTAGGAGCAGATGAAAGCCAATTTGTCAGCGGAAACAGCATTGCTGATAATATTGCCGCCGTTGAAAATGGCCAGGCAGATGTAATGGTCGCTACTGATGCGACAGCAAACTCTGCTGCTCAAAACAATACGTCAGATAAAGTCGAATTTGTAGAAGATTTTACACAACCTGTGATTGACGGCGAAGAGCAAATCGCCTACGGCGCAGCTGTCTTCCCACAATCGGAAGCAGGAGAAGAGATGCGGGAAGAATACAATGCCGCTCTGCAAGAACTCATTGATTCAGGGGAGTTGCTTGAAATCATTGAACAGTTTGGCTTCACTGAAGCAAATTTGCCTCCTGAAGACATCACAATGGAAGATCGCTGCAATGCCTAAAGGGCAAGAGGGAAGCATGGTGCTCACATAGGTGGAATCCCATGCTCCCTTTTTTAGTTGATAAGAGGTGAGAGGATGTTCAATAACTTTTCTAGCTTTATGCCGTTTATTCTAAAAGGGCTAGAAATCACGGTCCAAGTTTTTTTAGTAGGCGCTGTCGTCGCGTACAGCATCGCTCTCGTTGCTGGATTGATGCGAACTTCAAAAAATCCAGTCGTCCGCAGTGTGGCTGCTGTTTTCGTTGAGCTGTTCCGTGGCACATCGTTGCTTGTGCAAATGTTCTTTTTTGTTTACGCGCTACCGATGATTTTCCCTGGCCTGTCGATGTCCAATTTTTTAGCTGGTTCAATTGCCGTTGGTTTAAATTACGGCGCGTATGCTTCAGAAGTGGTGAGAGGGGCGATTCATTCAATTGCCGTTGGCCAGACGGAAGCTGCCATTTCGTTGAACATGTCAAAATGGCAGCGGATGAGGCTTGTGATTTTGCCACAAGCTGTCCGTTTGATGTTGCCGGGTTTTGGCAATAACGCGATTGAATTATTGAAAGGGACATCGCTTGTTTATTTTATCGCGCTTGCCGACATGACGTTCCAAGCCAATGTACTCCGAGGCAGCAACAACTCACTGTCCAACCAAATTGAAATTTACACATACTTGCTGGTCGCTTACTTTATTTTAGCGCTGCCTTTGATCTTCCTTGCCCGCTGGCTGGAAAAACGGGCTTCTAAAGGAGTGAGCACATCATGAACAAACCATGGGATTGGGAATTTGCGATCGCGATCTTTCCTGAAATTCTTTCCGCTATTACAGTAACGATTGCAGCTACGATCATTGCTTATTGCATTTCGCTAACAGCTGGCCTCGTTTTAACGCTTTTGCGACGTGCTTCTTTTAAGCCGTTGGCACTCACGGTTGCCGGTATTATTGAATTTATTCGGGCAACACCACCGCTTGTCCAACTGTTTTTCGTTTACTATACAACGCCATTAACAGGCTTCCAAACAGGCGCCATCGTACTTGGCCTCCATTATGCTACGTACGTTTCAGAAATTTACCGCTCGGGGATTGAAGCTGTTCCTAAAAGCCAATGGGAAGCAAGCAAGGCATTAAATTTCACTCGTGCCCAAACATGGAGACGAATCATTTTGCCCCAAGCTATTCCTCCAGTCATTCCAATGCTTGGAAACTATTTAATCGTCTTATTTAAGGAAACCCCGTTACTTTCGGCGATTTTTGTCGTAGAAATGATGGCTGTTGCCCAGTCAATCGGTACAAGCGATTGGCGTTATGTAGAGCCGATTACGATCGTTGGTTTCTTATTTTTAGCGTTAAGCTATCCATCCGCTGCGTTTATTCGCTATTTAGAACGGAAAGTCGGTACGCTGCACGGCAATAAAATCGAAACTAGAGGAGTGAAAACATGAGTGAAGTCATGGAGAAAGTGGAACCAGCTGCTGTGGTACAAATGGAGCAAGCAGAAACGCTTGTCCGTTACCGCAATGTGAAAAAAGCATTTGGCGATACGGTCGTTTTGAACAATTTAGACATTGACGTAAAAAAAGGCGAAAAAATCGCTTTGATCGGCCCGTCTGGATCTGGCAAAACAACAATTATTCGCATGCTAATGACATTGGAGCAGCCAACGGCAGGGACGATTGAAGTGGATGGAGAAATGCTCTGGCATAAAAAAGTGAACGGTGAGCTAAAGCCAGCAGACGAAAAGCATTTGCGCAAAGTACGGGGCAATATCGGGATGGTGTTTCAACAATACAATTTGTTTCCCCATATGACGATCATGAAAAATTGTATCGAAGCGCCCATCCACGTCCTTGGCTTGAGCAAAGACGAGGCAAAAGAACGGGCTGTCGCCATGCTTGAAAAAGTCGGGCTTGCCGACAAAGTTGACATGTATCCATCGCAATTGTCCGGTGGGCAGCAGCAACGTGTAGCCATTGCCCGTTCGCTGGTTATGCAGCCGAAAGTGATGCTGTTTGATGAAGTAACGGCAGCCCTTGATCCTGAGCTGGTCGGGGAAGTGCTCCAAGTGATTCGCGATATTGCAGAAGAAGGAAAAACAACGATGATGTTGATTACCCATGAAATGGATTTTGCCCGTGACGTCGCTGACCGGATTTTGTTTCTTGATAAAGGCAGCATTGCCGAACAAGGCACGCCTGATGACGTCTTAAACCACCCAAAAACAGAACGGCTAAAAACATTTTTAGGGCGTTTCCACGCCTGAGGAAAATTTTCTTGTTTTCTTTGATTTAGCGAACCTTCGTTCTCTTTTAGTAGGAAAGAGAGCATGAAGGGGAATGGTTATGAACAAAACAGAAAAACGCTATGTCGAAAAAAAGCTTGAAACGTACAATCTTTATCGACTGACCCTAACCTATGAAGAACTTCCAAAAACGACACAGAGCTTTCAATTCGTTCCTGCTCACACGGGAGCTCGATCGTTCTTTTCTACAACCGAACAGACGGCGCTAAAAAATATCGAAGCCGCCCAAAAAAGAAAGAACTACATGAACATGATCGAACAATGCGTCAATCGCTTGCCGCCTGCTGAACGCGAGTTGATTGTCCGCCGCTATTTGCAAGAGGCAGACCGGTTCGATTATCAAGTATACATGGATATGCTCATTAGCGAGCGCCAATATTACCGCATAAAAAACAGGGCGTTTACAAAGCTACACTATTTGTTTTCTGTTTGGGAGGAAGAACACGGGGAGTTGGAAGGCATCTGAGCGGAAGACAACACTTTGCCAGCGTTCATGAGCAAATGAACGCTGGTTTTATTGTTTCAACAGTTTAAACGGCCATGCCTGTTTTTAGCCAAGCAATTCCTTCTTCTTTTTCTCAAATTCCTCTTCAGATATGATACCGTCATCAAGCAATGATTTATATTTGCGAATTTCGTCGGCAGGAGAGAAAGCCAATGTATGTTTAGATAAAGTCTTATGTAGCTTTTCAGAATGGTGTAAACGTAGGCTTTCAATCACTTGCTTTGCCTCATGCATGGTCCGATAATCATTAGGTGTAGTAATTAGAAGCTCATTTTCAGAGGCCAGATAAGCTTGGTATTTATTTTCTTGCAAGCTTCCTTCTATAAAAAAACGGATACGCCCTGCTTTAATTCCTGGCTGTGACAAGTGAATACTTGAAATAGATGTTATCGCTATCTCTTTCGTACCCTTGTTTCCTACATACAGACGATTATGAGTAAGTGATATCGTATTTTTTTTGATAATTAATTTTCCTTGATCTGTTTTGTATTCCAATGATTTTTTAGTTTCCATTAATAGCTCTTGGGCTAGAGATTCGGTTAGCGTAATTGCATGATTGCTATCATTGATATTCTGAAGGGAAGCAATTTTATTTTCAATAAAGTCTAAAAAAGGTAGAAATTCTTTGTACTTCCTTTTTTGGACAAAGACAATTGCCATATCACTAATAAAGGCATCCCGGTCTCTAAAAACAGATTCATCTTCATGATTGAGGAGAAAATAAGCATATCCAGACTTAAAACGATGTTCCTTTACAATAACCTTTTTAAGGTCAGCATAGGGAATCTCGATCCTTTGACTTAGCTTAGATATTTTGCGGTTATGTTCTAAAACGATCTCACTTTCCGTCAATGAAAGCGTGGTGCCATATGAGGTCATTGTCTGAGATATCAAAAAGGCCCCTCCTTTTCGCAGTAAAGATTATGTCATCTTTATTTTAGTAGATTTTATATACAGAAGCTATATTAAAGGCAGAATTATGGCAGAAACATGACAGGTACGAACGCTTGTTCCATATTATGATGGTAGTGTAGCAAGGTTAGCTAAAACCAAGCTGCACATTCGTTATCCATTTGTTACTGGTGCCGGCACCACCTTTGCTTTGGATAAACGGACAAACATTAATTTTGGAGGAATGGACATGGCAGAAAAGAAATTTGCTGGAACACGGGTAGAAGTAAATGGACGAGTAGTAGCGAAATTAACGTCTTTCACACACTCACTAGAGGTTGAAGAGGCGGATGTAACTGGTCTTGGGGACACAGTCGAAGGAGGCGGCGTTTTCCGCCAAAAATTCATTGCTGCCTCTGTTGGAGAGACGGTGGCGATGGAAGGGATCGCACTGCTTGAAGATGATGGCCAAACAGAGTTAAAGCGAGTAGCTGAATTAGGTCAAGAAGCGGTTATTAAGCATACAGATGCAAACGGAGCTGGGTACGCCTTAACAGGGTTCTTTACCACGTATGAAGAAGAAGGTTCTGTATCTGAAGGTGTATATACGTTCTCTGGCGAGTTCCGAGTAAACACAAAACAAGCAGTTGTGGAAGATGGTGCTCCAGGTGGCGAATAAATCGGCGGACCGTTTGCAATTGCTCAATGAAAAAGCGGAAGAGCTTGCCCAAATCCAACAGGAACAGCTAGTTGCCGATTATGATGATGCTTTAGCTGAGCTAGCGAATGAACAAAAGCATCAATATGTCAAGTTTGCGGGCGAATATTTTCAAATTCCAACTGAAATGCCCTTCCAGTTTGCGACATTTTACTTTCGCCATTGTGTACAAAAAGTGAGAGGCAAAACGCAAATGGCTGTGCCAGAAGAAAAAATGTATGAATTTATTGAACTAATGTTAGGGAAGGAATTTTTAGCCCATCTCGAACAGTCGAAAGCAGGCGTCAATTTCGTTTTTAAACATATTGTGCCTGACATTATGAAACTTTGGGGATATGATGTCAAAGGCTCAAGCGCACAATCAGCCGCGGCGCAAAAAAAAACCAAGATTCGCGGATAATCATTTGGGCGTGGGCAGCGCTAGAAGCCGATTTCTACCGGTTTTATGGCATAAATTTAACAAAAGAAGGGTTTGAGAACCGCCTATCTTGGAGGCGGTTCTTAGTATTTGTTAGAGGCTTGCCCGAAGATAGCGCCTTCCAACGTTTTTTGCAAGACAAAAAGAAACGCAGCGCCGCCGAATGGGATGAAGGCAACATGCAAATGGAAGCAAACAAATGGAAAGGGGGAAGATGATGGCGATTTCAATAGGAGAGTCAGCAAATATTAAAATTGACTTTGAATCGTTAGAAAAGGGTGGAAAAGCGTTAAGTGGTATAGAGCAGACCCTTACAGGTATAAAGAAGGAGCTAGAGGAATTAGGAACTAGTCTTTCAAGTGGTGAATTGTTATCAGCTTTTTTTAGCATTGTAACAGGGACAGGGTTGGTGATAGTTGCTATTTCTCAAGTTGCTACTAGTCTGTCTATTTTACAGCAACTTTTTACGACTATAGGATCCTTAATTAAAGCGATGGTCCTTCCTAGTTTTATTTCTTTTTTGGGAGCTTTGTCTAGCTTATTAGCTCCTATTGTTCTCATCACCGCTGCGATTGCCGCTCTTGTTGCAGGCATTATGTATCTTTGGCAGACAAACGAAACGTTTCGCAATGGGGTCGTCCAAGCGTGGGAGGCAATAAAGGCCACGATGGAAACGGTAGTGGCTACGATTGTTACCTTTGTTGCTGAAAAATTGGCGCAAATCAAGGCGTTTTGGGATGAACATGGAGCTGCTGTTATGCAAGCAGTAACCAATATATTTAATGGAATTAAGAGCATTATTGAACCAGTTATGAACGGCATTCTGGCGATTATGCAATTTGTTTGGCCGTTCATTGTGTCGCTTATTCAAATGGTATGGGGCAATATTCAAGGAGTTATTTCGGGAGCATTGAACATCATCATGGGGCTAGTAAAGGCGTTTGCAGGCCTTTTTACTGGAGATTTTTCTTTAATGTGGGAAGGAATTAAGCAGCTTTTTTCTGGCGCGCTTGAGGCGATATGGAATGTTGTTCAGTTGTTATTGTTTGGGCGGCTTTTAAAAATTGCTAGTTCTTTGTTTACCGGTTTAATGGGTGTTTTTTCGAAAATGTGGGGAGCAATAAGCAATTTGTTTTTGACGGCATTAAATGGAATAAGGTCGTTTTTCTCCACCATTTTTACTCCTATTCAAAACGTAGTCATGACAGTAATGGGCTTTATCCGCAATGCCATTTCAACAGGCTTAACAACTGCCTCGAATGTGGTTCAATCTGTGTTAACGGTAATTAGGACAGTATTTTTAACTGTATTTAATGCTGTTCGCAATGTGGTTACAACGGCGATTAGCTTTGTACAGAATTTTATTTCAACCGGGATTTCGGCGGCACGTACAGCGGTAACAAGTGCTCTTAATGCGATAAAAAACACATTTACAACTATTTTTAACGCTGTCCGCTCAAGTGTGACAACCGCAATGACTAATATCAAAACGGCTATCTCTAATGGAATTCAAAGCGCATGGCAAGCCGTGTTGAATTTTGTTGGCCGTTTTCGCGAAGCAGGGAAAAACATTGTTAATAGCATTGCAGAGGGAATTACAAGTGCAGTTGGGGCAGTAAAAAATGCAATCTCCAATGTTGCAGGAAAGATACGGGATTTCTTGCCTTTCTCTCCTGCTAAAGAAGGACCACTGCAAGACATTCACCGTCTTAACTTTGGCGGGCCAATAAAAGACTCCATTAACCGAGATGTGCCTAAAATTGAACATGCGTTTGAGAAAGCATTAACGCTGCCTTCTCTTCATGATATTGGTTCTTCACTAGGACGGGGATTGGCGCGGTTAGATAGCAATGTACAAGCAAGAGAGTTGCAGGGGCTGTCAGCAAATCCTTCTAGCAAGATGACGATTGAAGTGCCAGTCCACCTTGAAGGCAAACAAATTGCTAGAGTGACCGCACCGTTTATGGATGTTGAACTTGGACGGAGAGGACAAATGGCACAGCGTGCAAGAGGACACTACTAAAAAGGAGGCGAGAAAATGAATGCTTGGTTTTCTTTTAATGGCGTGAATTTTTCAAAGTGGCTCAAACTGGTCGATGACAACCGCGCCTCTTTGCCGCCACGGAAATTTACGAACACTGAAGTCCACCACGGCGTCCACGCTTCAAATAAACGGTGGGGCGAGTACTTGATCGAGCTTGATGTTTTAATGATTTCCAATAGTTATGAAGAACAAAGAAAAGCCATGCGAGAAATGGCTTATTACCTTTCGGCAGAAGAAGGCAAACTGGTATTTTTTGATGAGCCAGATAAAGCCTACCATGCATTTGTAGTCGACTTTTCCGATTTTACAGGCAAAGGCTTGTTGAAAACGGGAAAATTAGTCTTTCAAGTATCTGATCCTGTCGCAGAAGGGGCAAAAAAAGAGCTTGATTTCACGGAGAGCATAGTTGTCGACTATACAGCTACTGCACCAGCGATGCCGGTTTACTCAATTCTTTTCCATGAAGAAACAGAAAACATGCAAATAGAAAAAGACGGGAAACGATTTAAGTTAAATCGAGTATTCCATTCAGGCGACCAGGTTGTGATTGACAGTGAAAAATCATCAATTCGTTATAACGATGAATGGGCGATGCCTTTGCTTGATCTGCGTTCAGGATTTAAAGATATATTTTTACATCCTGGCGAAAATCATATTGCCGTTCGACCGGAAACCGCGACAGTAGAGATGGCATATAAGGAGAAATGGTTATAAAGGGAGAGGGGGATAGAATGAACGTATTTATTTTCGACAAGCACGAAACATGCAGAGCTGTTCTCGATGAACGGCATCTAATCGAAGCGGTGCATACAGAACAACTGAACAATGCACATTCCTTTGAATTTACAATCCTTGCCGATTGTGACCATGCACTTGAAATCGTCGAAGGCCAACAAGTCGCTTTTTATGATGTCGATGGCGATTTTCAACTTTTTGAAATTGTTGTTGTAGAAGACCGCCATGGGGATGCCGCTTATAAAACGGTTATATGTGAACATGCGGTCAATGAACTGCTTGATGAACATATAGAGCATATTCTGTATAATCAGACAAACGTCAGGCAAGCCCTTTCTAGTATTCTTGCTGGGACACGGTGGCAGCCAGGCGTCGTTGCCGAATTAGGGGAAGCTCCTGTAGAGTTTAGCCAAACCAACGCCAAATATTGTGTAGCCGAGTTGCTAAATACATTTAAAGGCGAACTAAGATGTCGAGTGACAATTGAAGGAAATAAAATTACCGGGCGGTACATTGATATTCTTTCACGCCGAGGGGCAGATACAGGCAAACGGTTTGAATATAGAAAAGACTTAACCGAAATTGAACGCACCATTGATATGAGCAATGTCAAAACGGCGATCAGAGCTTACGGGAAACCGACCGAGAATGAAAATGGGGACCAAGGCAAACCGATTACGTTTAAAGATATCGAATGGAGCAAAGCGAAAGGCGACCCTATTGATAAACCAAAAGGGCAAGACTGGCTTGGCGATGAGCAGGCAAGAGCTTTATGGGGACGAGGGGATTATGAAGGAAAAAGGCATCGATTTGGCATTTTGGAAGAATCAGATGAAGACAACCCTGTCCGTTTATTAGAACAAACCTATGAATATTTGCAAACGGTATGTACGCCACTTGTCCATTATTCCGGAAAGGTTGTTGATTTATTCAGACTCTCCAATTTTGAACATGAACGTATTCAATTAGGGGACACGGCTGCTGTCCTTGATGAAGACATTTATCCGATCATTCAAGAAAAGACGAGAGTAATTGAGCTAAAACGCGACTTGCTTGATCCTAGCAAGGATGAAGTCGTATTAGGGGAGTTTCTGCCGCTATTTTCAACCCCAAATCAAGAAGTGGAAAGGGTGCTGGCAAAAGTAAAGGAAAATGCCCATGTATGGGATAGGGCAGGGAGGCCAATTCAGCCCAATTCGTATCCAGACATTGTTCCTGAAGTACCCGCTAATGTGACAGCTACCGGTTTATATGCTGCCATCATGGTGGAATGGGATTTTAGCCATTTAGACACGTATATTGCAGGTTATGAAGTCTATGCAAGCGAAGTACAGGGGTTTGCAGGAAGCCCAGAAACACTCGTTTACCGAGGGGGTGGCAATACTTATAGCTTTCATGGCGAACCGAACAAACAGTATTATTTCCGTGTCCGTGCTTTTAACTATTACGAGCGTTACTCGCCTTTGTCGGAAGAAGTAAGCGCTACGACAGCACGAATCGTATCAGAGGACATTTTCTTTGGCGAGGACTTGGCTGCCAAACTTCGTGAACTAAGTAAGGAAGCGCAAATTATTGCCGATGGGTCAATTAATTTGGATCAACTGGAAGAGTCGGCCCGCGAGCAATTAAAGCAAGATGCCAAGCAGTACACCGACGAGGAAATCAAGACCGTTACCGAGCAAATAAATAGCGAATTGGCTGAAAAAGCTGGGTTAGAGTATGTGGACGGCAAGTTCCAATTCACAGATGGCAAACTAGCTGAGTTAGACAGCATTACCGATAATCTAACCCGTGAGGTTGGTGACATTAACGGGACTGTATCTGACATAGCGACTAACATAGACGTCATTGAAGGCGAACTATCAACCACAGCTAGCCGCTTAACGAATATGGACGGAAAGCTGAGTGCTCAAGAGGCAGACATACGAGCGAATGCAGAGGCCATTGCTGCAAGAATCACGAAAGACGAGTTTGAGGACACGACAGGGCAACTCTCCAGCCAAATTGGCGAATTAGAGTTAACCGCTAGCGGATTAAGGACTGATTTTGGCGAACTGAGCAAGACGGTTGAAGGAGTGTCAGAGAAGCAGTCTAATTTTGAAACGACAATTAACGGGCTAAAGGCCGATGTCTCAAACGTGGAGACAAGAGTAGATAATAATGCCGGAGCTATTACTAATGTCAGTAGTCGTACGTCCCGGCTAGAGTTAAGAGCTGACCAATTCAGCACTACAATTTCAGAGCTGTCGCACGTTGCTACAACGGGCGACAATATCATCCCAGACGGAAGTTTTGAGGGCGGGGGGCTAGGCTGGCATGGGCCTGGCGAGATCGTGGACGATGCCTATTCAGGTAAGAAAGCATTGGAATTTAAGGGAGGTTCATCCCCTAGAACTCGAAGCCAAAGCGTTACTAACCCTGTTGCGGTAGTACCTGGGCACACTTACCGAATTTCCTATTGGTATAAGACGAGTGCTGACGCAAATGGAGTACGAGATAACCAGAAATTTAGGTTTGGCAACGCAGATACAGGTACGTTGGTAGCAGACTGGGGATGGGATGGAGCGCAAACAGAGTGGCGACAAATAAAAGGTACGTGGAAGTGTCCTAGTAACGTCAAGGCTTTATCGGTGTCTATGGTGACTAATCATAGCGTCGGTTGGGTTCGTGTCGATGATATAGAGGTGGTTGATATATCGGAAGTATCCAGCCTCCAAACATCAATCGACCAAAATGCACGCGAGATCAGCCTAGTAGCGTCTGAAACCACTGGTTTAGGGAACCGCATGTCACAAGCAGAGTCTAAGTTAAGTGTACAAGCCGATCAAATCAATGCCCGTGTCGAGAAAAACGGTGTCATTGCAGCCATTAACTTATCTAGTGAAGGTGTCCTCATTGATGGTGCAAAAACACGCATCACAGGGCAAACACTAATTGACAATGGCGTAATTAAGACGGCCCATATTGGGGAGGCAGCAGTCGGTACCGCTGCGATCGCCGATGCATCCATCAGCAAGGCGAAGTTGCAAAACGCCATTATCGGCACGGCACAGATCGAAAACGGAGCAATCACAAACGCAAAAATTGGCAATGGGCAAATTGACAACGCGAAAATTGCAAATGCCACTATTACCAATGCCAAAATTAGCGACATTAGTGCCGCTAAAATCACAAGTGGCACGTTAGATGCAGCCAATATTATGGTTAGGGCGATGAATGGCAGTATGGCTGTGCAGATGGATGCGGACGGATTTAAGGCGTTTGACAGCAATGCCCGGAACCGAATTCTAATCGGCATACGAAATTTTAATGGTCAGGGCAGCGATCCGGCCCTTGTAAGGTTTTTCGACCCTGGGGGCAAAAACATGGGTTATATTGGTGCAAACACAAACGATACGTTTACCATTTACAGTGCAAGTTCTACATTTATTGATTCAGTCAACCGGATTATCTCAAGGTCCACGGAGTTTCGTTTTGATCCAATGCGTGGCAGCAGCGGCAGCAGATATTGGGTAATGGGAAGGGGAAATACGTCAAGTAAATCAGGACTTCATCCAACTTTTAGGCCTGATACCTCTGGATGGGGTCTTGTAGGGATGAGTAATTTCCGGTTATGGGAAGTTTGGACCAACAATATGCATTACTTTACGATGCACAAGATTTCATCACGTAACGTAAAGGAAAACATTGAACCCCTTGACCTGGATTACTTCGCTCATTTAATAGACCAAGTTGAATTAATGTCTTACCACTACAAAACACCAGATAGAAATGGTGCTTTTGTTCGACCAAATTATGGTCCTATTTCAGAGGATTTACCGGAAGAGTTTCGCACGCCGTCTGACGAAGGTCCGGCATTGTCAATGGATGACTTTATCGCTGGGATTCTAGCTAAAGTGAAAGTACAAGACCGGATAATAAAACAACAGGCAAATGAGATTAAAGAGATTCAAAGGCAAGTCAATGCTCTGAAAGGAGGTCGCTGATGTGAGTCAAGAGTTATCCTCTGAACAAAAGCAATACATCCAATCACTCGAGTATGAGGTACAAAAAGCCAATGCACGTGTTGAGTATTTAGCGGAAAGGCTAGGACAGCGGGAGTTAGAGTTATCAGAAATGGATGCGCAATTACAAACCTTTAAAAACGCTTACGCTTTACTGCAAAAAGAAAATGAGGACATGAAGCAGGAAGAAACACAGGAAAGCCTTTCTGAGTAACATACTCTATTTAGGATAATCGTGTTTGGTTAACGGATTTCAAGCAGGAAACAAGAACCGCTTAAGAATAACAGCATGCCATCGAAAGGGGGGATGCTATATAGGCACGTTCGCTGACTTGTCCTTAGATGTCGCTCGCCTTTACCTTTTCGGCAATGTCAAATTTCTTGATTTGCTTATCTTGCTGATGGTTCTTGACATTGCCACCGGTATTGCAAAAGCAATTAAAAACAAAAGCGTTCGCAGCCGGGTTTCTTTGTACGGTTTTGCTCAGAAAATTGGGATTTTCGTCGTTATTATTGTTGCCAATATGATTGATATTGTATTAGATTTGAAAGGCATGGTTGCGTCGGCAACTGTGCTTTTTTATATCGCGAATGAGTGCTTGAGTATTGTAGAAAATTTAGCGGCCAGTGGAGTGAAAATCCCGCCTGTGATTCGGGAAAAATTGTTAGGTTTTGCGAAAAGCGATGAAGATAGGGACTCAGGTGAAGACAAGCCAAATAAGAAAAATCAAAAGGGTTTATAGAAAAATTCTAAATTTAGTGTGTAATGGAAATGCAAAGAGGATCAATCCTAGCTATTCGCGGGATTTTTCACCTAATTCAATTCGTTTCTAACGTTTGTCCATGTCGGCAGGACCCTTTGTTTCATACAAGTAGATTGTAAGGGTTGACTACTACTGGTCAGGTGTTGAGATTAACCCTTACAGGATGGGAGGAGTCCTGTCCTAATCAACATTGTGGAAGGCTGTTGGCGTTGCCTTCAGCCTATATACGCTTAGGACAAGCACCTACTATTATTAAGGAGGAATTATTTATGGTTAAAATTTTTATTGATCCAGGACATGGTGGTAACGATCCAGGTGCGGTAGGAAATGGCATGCAAGAGAAGAACTTAACACTGTCAATTGCGACGCAAATTCGTGATATGTTAGTGTCTGAATACGAAAACGCAGAAGTCCGGATGAGCCGAACAGGCGATACGGCCGTGTCTTTATCAGAACGGACGAATATGGCAAACAACTGGGGTGCTGATTATTTTCTATCTGTGCATATTAACGCAGGGGGTGGAACCGGATTTGAATCGTTTATTCACACATCGCAGACAAGCGGGTCTGTTCGGGCACAAAATATTATCCATCCGGCGATTATGCAACAACTTGGCGGAACGGACCGAGGAAAGAAAACCGCTAATTTTGCAGTTTTGCGTACGTCCACAATGCCAGCGATTTTAACAGAAAACCTGTTCATTGACCACGCCAATGATGCGGCCAAGCTTCGGGATCCGGCCTTTTTGACCCGTGTCGCTCGTGGTCATGTAAATGGTTTGGCGCAAGCGTTCGATTTGCAGCGTAATTCTGGCGGTAACGGCACGATTTACCGTGTGCAAGCAGGCGCTTTTTCCCAACGCGCTAATGCAGAAGCCCTACAAGCACGGCTTCAAGCAGACGGCTATGAAGCCTTAATTATCCGAAGTGGTTCTCTTTACCGTGTGCAAGTTGGCGCTTTTTCGGTTAAAGCCAATGCAGAAGCGCTTGTTGCTGAATTAAAGAGCCGGGGATATGATGCGATTATTATCACGATCTAAATGAAAATGAGAATCATTCCTTGCGTTTGTCTGATCCTTTCGTTAGACTAAAGGGTAAGAATGGAGAACGAAGGAATGAGTGAAAATGGAATTGAACCAAGTAAAAGCAATTGACGAGCTTATTAAGGGAAGGCGCTCTATTAAAAAATTTAAACCTGATCCTGTATCCATTGAAGAAATAGTCGATGTATTAGAAGTTGCAAAGTGGGCGCCCAACCATAAATTAACGGAACCTTGGCGTTTTCTTCTATACGCTGAAGAAGGGAAAAAACAGTTTGTAGACGCCTATTTGAAAACACAAGCAGGGAGCGATGGGAAGATCCCTGAAAAAGCGCAAAAAAAGGCAGCTTATTTTAGGGAAATTCCCCTCCATCTTGTTGTAGTTATGCCTGAGGATCCGCGTCAAAAAACGTGGGATGAAGATTATGGGGCGGTTTGTGCCATGATTCAAAACATCCAGCTTGCTGCCTGGGCCAGAGGCATTGGCATGATTTGGCGTACCAATGATTGGATTTACAATCCTGTCTTCCGTGAAGCCATTGGTGTTCAGCCTGGAGAAAAAATTGTCGCAACGTTAATGATTGGTTATGGCGATTTTATTCCTGAAGCAAAAGAACGGACGCCAATTGCTGATAAAATCAATATTATCCGTTCTTAATGACAAGAGCGTACGAAAGCAGAGGCTTTCGTACGCTTTTTTTACTTATAATGGGTTTAACACACGAAAGAAGAGACAGTATGGTCTCCTAGTGATCATTCCTCAGCAGGAAAAACAAAAGATGTAAGATTCCCGGTTTTCTTCGAAAGGAGAAGGGCAAAACGCTGATGCTTGAGGATGCAACGACACATCAAAGATGGTCTGTTTGCAAACAATCTTGTGACTTTAGTCATGAGAGGTTCAAAGGTATCGGCAAGTGTGCTACTCTAACAGTAGAATCTTTTATCCTATGATTTTTGTCATATTTTTTGAAGACTTACCAATTAGCAAGGGAGCTGTTAGGGAGTTGAAGCGGTCGGGATTACTACTTTTTTCTGCATTCGCCGGAATGACACTTGCTTTGGCGGCTTGTTCAAGTTCGTCTCCAGAAGATACTGCTAAGGCTTATATCGAACATTGGAAAAACGGCGAATACAAGGATATGTACGCTATGCTTACAAATGAAGCAAAGGAAAACGTCGACGAGGAAACATTTATCGCGAAACACGAGCGCATTTTTAGTGATTTGATAACAGAGTTTGCAGTCGAGCCGCGTTTCCCGGAAGACTACGAAGGGGAAGGGATCGAATCGGTTCCGATTGCCATTTCAATGGAAACGATTGCTGGACCTTATTCCTTTGAGGAAGGAATGGAATGGGTACAGACAGCAGAAGAGGAAAATGAGTGGCATTTAGAATGGGAGCCGAGCCTTTTATTTCCCCAGTTGGAGGGCGATGATGTGGTAAGGCTTAACCGCATACCAGGAGAGCGGGGCGATCTTTATGATGTTCATGGGCAGGCGTTAGCCACTAATGGCGAAGTGCTCGAAATGGGTGTTCAGCCAAGCTTGCTTGAAGGGCAAGATGATGCTGTGGCCATCTTAGCCAATGAGTTAGGGATAACGGAAGACTACATTGATGAACAGTTGAGTCAAGGCTGGGTGACGCCAGAAGCGTTTGTGCCGCTTAAGCAATTGCCTGCTAGTGAAAGTCGCCTAGCAGATTCGATCACAGAGCAAGTATCTGCCGCCTCCTACAGGCGCTTGAACGGTCGGGTTTACCCATTCGGCGAAGCAGCAGCCCATTTGACCGGATACATCGGGCCGATTACGGCGGAAGAATTAGAAAAGCGCAGCAGCGAAGGATACTCTTCTTCTTCAAACATTGGTTTAGCCGGGTTGGAATTGGTGCTCGAAGACCGTTTGCGCGCAAAAGACGGGATAGAAATTTATACAGCAAGTGCAGATGGTGAGCGGAAGGAAACCATTATCGAGTCTGAAAGCGAGGATGGCGAGGATATCCACTTAACGATTGATATGGACGTTCAAGAAGCGATTTTTAACGAATTTGCTGGAAAATCAGGTACAAGTGTGGCGCTAGATCCTCTCACAGGGGAAACGTTGGCGTTGGTTAGTTCGCCAGCTTACGATCCGAATTTAGCAGCACTTGGTTTTTCCAGCGAGGAGCGCAAAAAAATCGAGGAAAATGAAGAAATGCCGCTGTTGAACCGTTTTAGTGCCAGTTTTTCTCCAGGGTCGACAATGAAGGCATTAACTGCTGCGTTTGGACTAGAAGCTGGAACGCTTGTCCCAGAAGAGACGATTGAAGTAAGCGGCCACGACTGGCAGCCGGACGATGCATCTGGTTGGGGCGATTACCATATCCACCGCGTCACTGATCCAGGCGGTCCAGTCGATTTAGAAGGTGCCCTTATGTACTCGGATAATATTTATTTTGCGATGGAAGCACTAAAACTAGGGGAAGAGAAGCTAATCGAGCAGGCTGAAGCCGTTGGTTTTGGGGAATCAATCGATTATTTGTATCCGTTGAAGAAATCACAAATAACCGGGGAAGACGGGTTCCGCTCGGAGCCTGAACTCGCTTATTCAGGATCAGGGCAAGGGCAAGTGCTCGTCAATCCAGTTCATCTTGCCACGATGTATACGGCTTTTTCCAATGAAGGCGCTATGATTCAACCAGTGCTTGAGCAAAGTGAACAAACCGGCGTCGTGTGGAAAGACCATCTGACGCCTGAAACCGCCGCAATTATTGATGAGGCACTTGGGAAAGTTGTGTCTGAAAAAAGCGGGACGGCCCATGCAATGGAAATAGATGGCTATCCGTTAGCAGCAAAAACAGGAACAGCTGAATTAAGCGGTGGTCAAGGCGAATCGAATGACGATGTTCTTGGATGGGTTGTCGCCTATAACCAAGATGATCCCGAAATGTTGGTGGCGTTTATGCAGGAAGGGGCAAGGAGCGGTGAAGTTGTCCCAAAAGTAAAGGCCATTTTTGAAGCAACTCGGTAAAACTTCCGCACATGCCTGCCTGCTTGTGCATAAGATACCCCATCAGATGTGAAGGGGGACCACGATGCAGACGCAATGGCATTATCAGCAGCCCGGTTATCGGCGCCCACCTGGTTACTATGGCGGAAGGCCATTTGGCTATGGGGGAAGTGCATTTCTAGGCGGGCTCGTAGGCGGTCTTGGGGGATCACTCATTGCTGCGCCGTTTTTATACGGAGGTTACGGTTACGGATACGGCTATCCGCCTTATGGTTATGGACCTGGACCTTATGGGTACCCGCCCTATGGATATTATTATTAAAGAAAAGAACATTAGCGAAGGACGCTAATGTTCTTTTTTCATTTAGCAAGGCAGTCCACGCCCACCCCAAAAGCCGGCGCCGCCAATGATAATAATCAAAATGAAGAGCACGACAACAATCGCAATCGCAAAGCCGCCGCCGCCAAATCCTCTCGGCCCGTAGTAAGGGCCCGGTCCATAACCGTATCCTCCACAAGGCGGGGGAGGGCAGCAGCAGTTGTTTTCAAATCCTCCGTAATAATAGCCCAAGCATTGCACCACCTTTTTCTAGGATAGTACACGATATGGATATCCATCTAAAAAGGTGATGAACCATTACAATTTGGGCAAGGGGCTAAAAATCCATTGGAAAACTAAACGTCATCGGCGCTTTATGAAAGTCCTCGTTTTCTAATGAGTCTTCCTTTGTATAAGGAGAATAGGTACTGATTGTCACTGCTTGGGATTTTGGTTGGAATGTCAAAAGGCGCATAAAGCCATTTCCGCCTTTTTCATATCCTTGGTAATCGGATAAAATCTGGACCACAGTTCGTTCATTTACACCGTCGCCATCGTCATCAATACGGTCAAACCGCTGGGCGGTGCCGTGGTAGTGCCCGCTTAGGACCAGCTGAATGGAAGGGCTTGGTTTGATTAATTCCTTAAACAGTTTGTCTCCATCCTCAGAGCGTTTGCCATTGACTTGCAAGTAACGATGCGTGGCAACAATCGTTGCATGATGAGGATGATCTTCAACCACTTCTTTGGCCCACTGGAGCGTTTCGTCATTCCAGCCAAAACCGAGGTAAAGAATAAGGAATTTGTGCCCGCTAACATGAATTTCGTCAAAGTGGGCTTCATTGTCTTTGTAAGACCCTTTGAAGGCATGGCTTTTATTAAAACGAGCATCGCCAAAATAGCGGCTGTATGTGCTGTAGTCCAATTTGCTATGTCCGACATCATGGTTGCCTGCCAGCACGCCGTATGGAATCTTGGCTTGATCTAGTTTTTTCATTGCTAAGTCTGCCTGAACCCATTCGAATTCATTCGTCATATGGTCAACGATATCGCCCGTATGAATCGCATATTTAATCGACTGGTTCCGTTCGTTTTCGACAATCCACTCCGTCATGCTGTCGTAAATATACGGGTAATGCTGCGAGTAATACTGCGTGTCAGACATCCACACGAATGTAAACGGCTTGTTGCCGATGGCATAGGCGGTTGGAGTTGACACTTGCCCGATGCCTAAAAGCAGAAGAAAAATAAGAGTCGGGGCAAGCAAAAAACGTTTGAACATCTCACCACTCCTTTGGATGTAGTGTTTGGATTGTCAGCAAAAATATGTCTAGAAAGATCAAATTTTTTGCGTCCCATGAGCCAAGCATGGTACGATCAGTAAAAAAGGAGCAAGCTTATGACACTTCTTGATTGGTTTGAAAAAGGGGCGACTGCCCAAGACTACATTGAATCGATGGAAGTAAACAAAGAGACGTTGCTTCACATATACAATCACTACATCCCTAGCGGAGACGCCGTGCAAGAAATGGAGCTCCTCCAAGGGAAAGGCTTGAAAGCCGTTGTGCTTACCGCTGATTGGTGCGGGGATGCGATGGTAAACGTGCCGATTTTTCTTAAATTGGCGCAAACGGCTTTAATGGATGTGCGTTTTTTAATCCGCGATGAAAACCTTGAGTTGATGGACCAGTACTTAACCAATGGCCGTGCTCGATCAATTCCGATTATCGTCTTTTTCGATAGAGAAGGAAAAGAAGCAGGCAAATGGGGGCCGCGAGCTGGCGAGATAGAGGCTCGTGTAACCGAATGGAAAAAGCAGCTTCCTGATCCTGAAACGGACGCCTATAAAGAAGCGTTTAAGACAGAACTGATCCCGAAAACGCGAAAGCTGTTCCAGCAAAAAGAGACTTGGGATAAAATTGAAGCAGACATGCTGCGAACAATGTCGCAACTGTAACAAAAGCAAAACCGTGCACTTTAAAGGTGCACGGTTTTTTGGGTGAAAGGTAACGCTTGTTCTGTAATGATAAAAAAACAGGACAATGGTACAATGAAAAAAAGAAACGGAGAGGGGCCTAGGATTTGTTGACTACAAGCACAGCTAAAATAGATGAGATCATTGAAAATGTTGAAAAAGTGATGATTGGCAAACGAGCGGAAATCCGTCTTAGTCTTGTCGCCTTGCTTGCAGGGGGGCATGTGCTTCTTGAAGATGTGCCTGGTGTTGGCAAAACCGTTTTTGTTAAAGCAATGGCGAAAACAATTAACGGCTCGTTCAAGCGAATTCAGTTTACTCCCGACTTACTGCCGTCGGATGTGACGGGCGTATCGATTTACAATCAAAACAAGCAAGCGTTTGAGTTTCGTCCTGGCCCAGTTATGGCGAATGTCGTGCTTGCCGATGAAATTAACCGTACGTCGCCTAAAACCCAATCGGCTTTGCTGGAGGCACTAGAAGAAGGAAACGTCACCGTTGACGGAGAGACGATGGTCATCCATTCGCCTTTTTTTGTAATGGCGACTCAGAACCCCGTTGAATACGCTGGAACATTCCCCCTTCCAGAAGCGCAACTGGACCGGTTTTTAGTCAGAATTAGCTTAGGCTACCCAACGATTGAAGAAGAGCTGGAACTTTTAGGGCGTGTTGAGCAGAAGCATCCAATTGAGGATCTAGAAGCGGTCGTGACACTTGATGAAATTTCCGCTTTGCAGCAAGAAGTCAAAAACATTTACATCGATGGGTATGTCAAAGAGTATTTAGTAAACATCGTCCATGCCACCAGAACAAGCGGAAAGATTGAACTAGGCGCAAGTCCCCGCGCTTCCATTGCACTGATGCGGACAAGCCAAGCTTATGCGCTCATTATGGGTCGTGATTTTGTTGCTCCTGATGACGTTAAAGCTGTTGCTCCCTATGTACTAGGGCATCGAATTCGACTGCACCATGATGTGCTCATGCGTGAAGAAGCCGCTGATGAGGTACTGGCTGATCTGATAAAACAAATCCGCGTTCCAGTAGAGCGGAAAAGGCATGCAACCTAATGAAACGAGTAAAGCCATTTGTTTATTTTGCTTTCCGATGGTTGATTGTCCTGTTTATTCTTGCTGCTACCTTTGTCTTTGGCATGTTCCAAGGCGGCTTTGTCAGTTGGTTTTTGTTTTACAGTGTCGTCATTGTGTTTGTCTGTTCATGTCTTGTTTCTTTTCTTTCCTTGTTTGGAGTGAAGGCCACGCGCTATATATCGAAACAGGAACTACGAACAGGTGAAGGATTTAACGTAGATGTAACGATCTCAAGGCCACGGTTGCTTCCATTTTTTTATTATGAAGCAAGTGACACCATTCCTGCTTCTATATTGGCAGAGCGGCATGAAGCGATTTTCTTTTTCACGTTAAAAAAAGAGCTGCGTTTTTCATATGAGGCCAAAGCGTTGCAACGAGGGGAACAACAATTTGGCCAACTCGTTGTAACAGCAAATGATTTGTTCGGCCTTATCCGCGTTAAAAAAAGGATTCCCATTCATACGGAGTTGCTTGTCTATCCTGCTTATTACCATGTAAAGCACGGCTTAGGGATAGTCGGCGCTTCCCATGTTGCCAAGCAATTAAAAAAGAACTATGAGGACCATGCTGTTTCTGGCGTACGCCCCTATGTGGCAGGCGACCGCATGGCGCAAATTGATTGGAAGCGCTCGGCAGGTGTAGTAGGGCTCGTCACAAAAGAGTTTGAAACGGACCAGAGCGAAGAAATATCGTTATTTTTATTGCCAAGCACAGTGGAAACAGAGTTAGAAAAAGAATGGTTTGAAGAAAGTGTGAGTTGGGCCGCATCTTTGGCAGCCACTTTTGTGTCAGCACGTACGGAGGTTGTTTTGCACACGTATCCAAATCGTTGGAATCAGCTGCCACTTAATGAGCGAACATGGAAATCAGGCCTGCGCTTGCTTGCCAAAGTGAAGCCGCTGAAAACGAAAAAGCAAGCCCCACTTCCTCCTAATCTTCAGCTACTAGGAGGGGTGACTCTATTGATAACGCCACAAATAGAGGAGAACACGATTCGTTTAGTACGTCAGCTTGAAAAGCGTAAAACGCTTGTGTTTGTTGCTGCTGCCGCTCCGGTTGGCGAGTGGGAACAGGAGCAGTTTAAGCGGTTAAAGGCACAGCTTTTCCATCCCCAGTTTGAGGAGGGCAAGAGGCGAAGTGCGGATGATGCATAAAAAAAGACAACTTTATCGTGATTTTGTGTTATACATGTTCGGTTTTCTTCTATTGATGGAATGGCTTTATCCTGTCTCAGAAATTACGCACACGGATTCGATTGCTCTGTTTGTCGCTGTTTCTGCTGTATTTTTCTTGATCACATTCTTTAAAATACACCTTGTCTGGTCACTGCTTCTCCGCTTTGCTGTCATTCTCGGATCGTTGTACTTGTTGTTTCCAGGATCAAGCACTGAGCAAATGTGGATGTTTGCTTTTTTAGACGATCTATTTTACAACATCTATTTGCTGACTGCTGGCAATTTGGCGGACATTACTGATATGCACCGGACGTTTTTATTTTTGATTCTCTTGTCCATCCTCAGTTACCTACTGTTTTACTGGATTGTTCAGGCACGGCGAATATTGCTTTTTTTAGCGATCAGCATCGTCTATATTGGTACAATTGACACATTTACCGATTATAGCGGGAGCTGGGCGATTGTTCGCACCTTTATTGTTGGGTTGTTTCTGTTTGGGCTGCTGCTGTTGCTTAAACGCGGCGAACAAAAAGGCACGCACGCCGTTTTATCGTTTCGTACATTTGGCCGCTCTTTTGCTTTGCTAGGCGTGTTTATCATGCTAGCAGCGTCGATTGGCTATGCGATGCCAAAACCTGAACCGCAGTGGCCGGACCCTCTTCCTTATCTCCAGTCGGTATTTGGCTTTGTTCCGAGCGGCATAGGCACTCCTGTGCAACGGATTGGCTACAGTGAGGACGATCGCCGCCTCGGTGGTGGCTTTGTCCAAGATGACACGCCTATTTTTATTGCTCGAGTAGAAAACGGCCAATATTGGAAAGGGGAGACAAAAAACGAGTATACGGGGAGAGGTTGGCAGCTTTCCGACGCATTGGAAGTCGAAGAGCGGAGCGTGACGCCACCGTTGCAAGGAAGCAAACGTGCCGATGCCGTTGAAGTAGAAGAGCAGCAGGCGGAGTTGCAATTGTATAGTGAAGGGGAGCAACAATTCGGCCACTTGTTTTATCCAGGAGAGCTTGCCTCGCCAACGGTAACAGATTTGGTTGGCGAACAAGACTATCCGTTGCAAATTGATCCTGTTTCGGCAATGGCCACCATCGCGAATGGCGAATTGGTGCCACAGCGATACGAGTTTCAATTTTACGAGCAAACGTACTATGTGGAAGGCTTGCGAAACGTTGGCCGACCTGATTACAGCAACGATGAAGAGCTAGCGGATTATTTAGCATTGCCAGAAGGATTGCCTGAGCGTATCGGCGAGTTGGCCGAAGACATTACGAAAGACGCGGACAACCAGTACGACATGGCCGTGGCGATTGAACAATATTTAAGCGGGCCTAATTTTGAATACGAAACAGAGGATGTGGCTATTCCAGCCGAAGGCCAAGACTACGTCGACCAGTTTTTGTTTGAAACAGCCCGAGGGTATTGCGATAACTTTTCGACAGCGATGGCTGTCATGCTCCGAACACTTGACATTCCGACTAGATGGGCAAAAGGGTTTACAGAGGGCGAAGCACAAGGAGCTGTCGGCGAGGACGGAACCTATCAAGAATACGTAATTGCCAATAGCAATGCCCATTCTTGGGTAGAAGTATATTTTCCGGAAGTCGGCTGGGTACCGTTTGAACCGACGCCTAGCTTTTCAGGTTTTTCCTTTCAACAGCCCGAAATTGACATAGAAAACGGCGATGAGGAGGATATGGAGCCTGAACAAAGAGAAGAGCCTGAGCAGGATGAAGACGAAGTGCAAGAGCCTGAAAACGAAGAAGAAACAGATGAATCACAAACGTTAGGCCAAACGAAAGAAGGCCCGAGCTGGTGGCTAGGAGCCGCTATAGGGATACTTGCAGTGGCGGCGTTGGTTTTGTTTCTGTTCCGCAAAGCGATTGCCCGTGCTTATGTAAGCGGAATGTACAAAAATGACGGGCGAACAGAGACCTTTGTCCGCTCCTATGAGCGCTTGCTATGGTTGCTCGGTTTTCATGGCTATAAGCGGAAAACAACGCAGACGTTGCGTGAATATGCAACCGACGTGGACAGCGAACTGGAGTCTACTGGAATGCGGGAGCTAACCGAGGCCTACGAGCAATATTTATACAGCAATAAAAAACCTAACATTGACGGGGACCGCTTTCATGAAAATTGGAAAAACATCCTCAACAAAATCAGAACTTGACCGCATTCAAGCAGGCTTGTTATGATTATTGGCGTATAAGCTGCATAAAGAAATGCGTGATCCCGAAACAAAGGGGAGAGCATTCATTTATATGGCTGCAAAGGCAATGCCGAGGGGCGATTGCTCTTGTAGCCGTTTTATTTGCGATAGCGATTGACTTTTTTTCCTATATAGAATTTCTTTAGCAAAGGGTGAAGCTGCATGCAAGTAACGAATCATGAAACGATTGTTGTCCTTGACTTTGGTGGGCAATACAATCAACTGATCACAAGACGGATCCGCGACCTCGGTGTGTATAGCGAACTGCATTCACACAAACTGACGGCGGATGAATTAAAAGAAATGAACCCAATCGGCATTATCTTTTCAGGCGGGCCTAACAGCGCGTATGCAGAAGGTTCCCCTAAATGCGACCCTGCCATTTATGATTTAGGCATTCCGATTTTAGGGATTTGTTATGGCGTCCAATTAATGACACATCACTTTGGCGGCAAAGTCGACAAGGCTTCCCATCGTGAATACGGAAAAGCGTTATTAAATGTGGAAAACCAATCGTCGCTCTTTAAAGGCTTGCCCATTGAGCAAACCGTTTGGATGAGCCATGGCGACAAAATTGTGGCTCCTCCAGAGGGCTTTACCGTCGACGCTTCCAATCCTTCCTGCCCAGTTGCAGCGATGAGCGATGAGTCCCGCAACTTGTACGGCGTGCAGTTTCATCCCGAAGTGCGGCATTCCGAATTTGGCAATGACCTTTTGAAAAATTTTGCGTTTGACATTTGCGGCGCTAAAGGCGATTGGTCAATGGAAAACTTCATTGAAGAGGAAATCAAGAAAATCCGCGAACAAGTAGGGGACCGCCACGTGTTGTGCGCATTAAGCGGTGGCGTTGACTCCTCCGTAGTAGCGGTGCTCATCCATAAAGCCATTGGCGATCAATTGACATGCATGTTCATTGACCATGGCTTGCTTCGCAAAGGAGAAGCAGAAAGCGTCATGGAAACATTCAGCCAAGGCTTTAACATGAATGTCGTCAAAATTGACGCATCAGAACGGTTCTTGACTAAATTAAAAGGCGTTACCGATCCAGAACAAAAACGGAAAATTATCGGCAACGAATTTATTTACGTCTTTGATGAAGAAGCGGCAAAACTAAAAGATAAGAAAATGGACTTCCTCGCTCAAGGAACACTTTATACCGACATCATTGAGTCAGGAACAGACACGGCCCAAACGATTAAATCGCACCATAATGTAGGCGGTTTGCCAGAAGACATGGCTTTTGAATTAATTGAGCCACTCAATGCGCTATTTAAAGACGAAGTGCGTGCTCTTGGCACAGAACTTGGCATTCCAGATGAGATTGTATGGCGCCAACCATTCCCTGGCCCAGGCCTCGGCATTCGCGTCCTTGGCGAAATTACCGATGAGAAGCTAAAAATTGTCCGTGAATCAGACGCAATCTTGCGTGAAGAAATCAAAAAAGCCGGGCTTGACCGCGAAATTTGGCAATACTTTACGGCACTGCCGAATATGCGAAGCGTTGGCGTCATGGGCGACACACGCACATACGATTACACCGTCGGCATCCGCGCCGTTACCTCGATTGACGGCATGACGTCCGATTGGGCGCGCATTCCATGGGACGTGCTGGAAATCATCTCCACCCGGATCGTCAACGAAGTCGAACACGTCAACCGGATTGTGTACGACATTACGAGCAAGCCACCTTCCACGATTGAGTGGGAGTAACTCACTGAGAGCATTTGAAGTGAAAACTTCGGTGGTACGTAACATGGATAGAATGGTTAAAAATGAATAGGTTCTCCGCCAAGATTCCCGCCAGAGGAAAAATGGGATGAGCTTTTGATGTGTTGTAGGGGGATATCACTATAATCAATAGTGATATCTCTCTTTTTTTAAGCAGTGCCCATGTAAATGTCATATAATACACTAAATTGACTTTGATCTTTTTGAAGAATACAATTATTAAAAGGGTAAATATGCTAAAGGAGTGTTTTTTACACTTTTAAATGAAACATTATTGAATTTAGCGATCCCAGTCCTAGTCACTGATATGAATTCTTCTGCTCTTTTTTATGGTGCTACAAGTTATAATTGCAGTCCCAATTATCTCGTTTTTTACATTAGATAATGTGTCAAAAGTTACTAAACCAAAAGTTGACTTTTTCTCTGTTTTTCTTTCCATCCTTGGATTTGGTGGTATTCGGGCTTAGTTATGCTGGTGATGGATCAGAAAATTGGTTAAATTCTACAGTTTATGTCCCGATTCGTACCGGTATTTTTACACTTTCATTGTTTGTATGGAGGCAATTAAGATCTACAGCACCCATACTTGAATTTTCAATATCCTATGTTTGCATTAGCTACATCTCTGATTCTAATTGGAACGATGGTACAATTTTCAACGATTATTTTGCTTCCGTTCTTTTTTGAAAATGTGCTTGGTATCAGTACCATTGCTGCTGGTAAATTTTATTACCTGGTGCAATTTTAAATGGTGTTCCCTCTCCTTTTATCGGTAGAATTTTTGATAGATTTGGTCCAAGAATTTTAGTTATACCAGGAATGATTTTGCTAGCAATTAGTTTGTGGTCATTTTCTAAAGTATCCATTTCAACTTTGTTAACAACTATTATATTACTTTACTCTTTAGTTATGGTTGCAATTGCTATGATTATAATGCCAGCACAAACAAATGGTTTAAGTGAACTCACAGCTAAACACTATAACATGGTACTACAATTCTAAGTACATTACAGCAGATCTCTGGTGAGTGCAATCGGTGTAGCTTTTTATAGGGGACAAAAGCATTTTTAAAGCGAATTATCTAGTTCAGGATTAGGAATTGAACATGCCGATGTAGTTGCTTCAGGGATACAGTTTGCATTCAAAGTGAGCTTTTGCATAACAATATTAGGATTGATACTTTCATTTTTTATCAGAGGGGCTATATCGCTTGATGAAGGAAGCATTCGACAAAATTCTGTAAATTAAGTATGCATTTAAGCATACAGCATATTGCATCACTAACTAGTCAACATAAAATCAAAAATGGAGTAGTATTTTACGGAAAATTGGTTATGTTCGTGTTAATTCTGTTGGACAAAACCCTTAGCAACTAAACGAGATCCGTATGAATATTATTTTGAAGAAAAAGTTTTTGGAGCAACAAAGGATCGTGAGCAACTTCAAAAAATGTTAGAGGAATTTTGTTCCGGACTTAACTCGTATCAGGTTCGTTTCTCAACCCGCGAAAGAGTTTCGGTAATGGATACCCCGCGTGATTGAAAGCGATAGACCGTATCTTTACCAGGAAACGACTCTCCTTTATTGCTCTCCAGCAAGCGTTTTTTCACGCCTCATTGATTTAAAGGGGCGGCCTTCCTGGATTAAAGGTATTATGGAGGCGCGAGTGACTCCTGAAGGACCGTTTGAGTTGGGGACCAAGTATTTCGAAAGTGGAAAATACTCAGGCTTCAAGAGCGAAAAAAACATGATCGTGACCGAGCTTGTTCAGGATCAATTGTTGACGCTGGAGACAGGTCCTGATGAAAAACAATCGTTTTGTGAAAGCTATCGTATTGAGCCGATCTCGGATCAATCTTGCCGTGTTCATTTCTCCATTCAAGTTGACAACGTTCCGAAGGTAGCTGAATTTTTCATGCGCCAATCGATGAAGAAAGAGCAGCCGCAAACAGCTGCCGGCTTGAAGGCTGTCCTTAAGGGGTAACCTCCATACAGTTTGCTGGAGTGCGAGATTAGATTTTTACTGAAAATGGTTGTTTCGGCTTTCCAGCCATTTCTTAAATTCGTCAGGTGTACGTACATTATGATCTAATACAGAAGTATAGATATCAAAGCTTGTTACTTGCTTCCCATACTCGGGTCGTGTGGCCCAAACGGTCTTAATGCTTAAAATAGAGACAATCGCTTCTGGAGTTAGTCGATCAGCCATCGTGCGAATATGCTGCAAATCGGGCTGTTTGTCAGGCTCGTCCACAAACCAAATATCCAGTTCCCATTTGTGTCCAATGGTGGATTCGTAAGTGATACCTAGAAAATAACCGTCGGGATAGGTTGGATCAGTGTTCCAATTGCCCGTATCATTGATGAATGTCAAATCGCGGACTTGGGGATTGGACATCAATTGTGAAGCGATGCCGGAAATTGTAGCGATATTTAACTTAGAACAAACGACAGTAATATCGAGGTCTCTCCAAGTCATTAAACCTAGAGCCGCACTCCCTACTTTTACAGGTGTACCAGCTTCTGCCAGCAATTGCTTAAGGTGCATTTCTTCAACAATCGTATCTGCTTCAGCTTGCAGCCGCAGTTGGCGGGCAAGTAGTTCTTCCTGCTTTCCCATTTTCAACCCTCCCTTGTCACATCCACTTATTTCTTAAATTATGGTCATTTCTTTGATGAAATACGCTATCGTGTATAGAAAAAATTCCCCGTGTTAAAGAGCTTTTTTCTAGCTTTATGCCAATTTCTGGGTTTTCTTGCTTATACTACTTTTTTCAGATTGCGATATTTTGACTCCATGAACGAAAAGTACAAAACTCTTTTGCTAAGGACGAGACTCTTAACACTCTACTGATACTTCAGCTACAAGTCGATTACTAATAAAATAGGTTTTTTCTTAATAGTTCTAAGGATTACAAAGTAGTTAATCGGTTTGCACTATTTCTAAAGCTATGCCCGTCCAGCTACCCCATAAAAGAACAACTCCATCAATTGATCCATATTCTCGGCTGTCTGTTTTTGATTCGACCCCTCCCAATTCCGGACCAGTTCATTCTGGAACATTGCAAAATAACGCAGCATCATCTCTTCAGATTGATCTTTTCGAATATACCCTTCTTGTTTTCCAAGCTCGACAAACTTCTTAAAAAAAGGCACGACCTTCTGCTGGTTATAACCGTCCATCATTTGTATCAACCCTCTTAAATCAGAAGATGGGAATTTCGGAAACTCATCTGCTAAAATTTTTAAGTTTTTAGCCTCCAACAGCATGATATTTTTAGTCTTTTCAAGAAAAGATAACCCGGACTTCAGGATGTCCTCGTACTGTGCCAACTGCTTATCCAGCCAATTCATCAGGGAGGCAGTATAAAGTTGTTCTTTTGTCCCGAAGTAATTATATATGGTTGCGGGGGAAACATTCGCTCTATGCGCAATCTCATTCACGCTAACCTTTTGAAAGCCGTATTTGAAAAATAATTCAATGGATGCACTGAATATTTGCTCGATTTTTTTCTGTTTCCGTCGTTCATAACCGTTCATCGTTGTTCACCTCATATGTAGTGTAACCAAAGTTTTAGATGGATTCAATAAAAATAGTACAAAACATATTGAACAATGAGGTTCAAGTAGATATAATAGTTTTAGAGATAAAAACTATAAAGAATACATAACTTTATAAAAAGATGTTAATTATTAATGATGGAAGTGGCGTGAAATGAGACAGCTTCGAATTCCTTCTTTTTTGCACGATGTATTTGGTGAAAAACAATCTGTTGGATCTATTTTAGCGATATTGCTTTTTGGCGGTATACTGACGGCTGTGCTATATTATCGATTCCCTGAATTGGCTAATGATTTGCCAGCGTGGCGCACTGCTTTGGCATTACTATTGATTTTCGATGTTTTTGCGGGCGTTATAGCGAATTTTACTGCATCAACTAGTAATTTTTATGCGGCGCGGAAAAAAAATCGAATCGTATTCATTGTGATTCATGTCCATATCGTGCTTATTGCCCTGCTTCTCGATACGAATATTGGGTATTCAGTAGGGATATGGGCTTATACGATCATCGGGGCTTTTATCGTAAATGCCCTTATTGGGAAGCGTGGGCAATTATTTATAGCGGGCTTGCTTTTGTCTGTTGGTTTGGGGGTCGTGCCGATGCTGCCAGGAATAACTACACATATGTTGATCATCGGCTTACTGTTTCTGATGAAAGTATTGTTTAGCTTTGCAGTCGATCATTATGGAAATAGCAAACATCGTACTAAAAAAGAATACGATGGCTAGAATAAATATTTCGAGAGCATTGCTCAAAGAAAGTGGGGTTTGTTGATTTTGTGCCTGACGTAAAGTAACCATCTATCTGTTACACTGATAGATGGTTACCATGGTTGTTTAAAAATAAGCGTTTTCTTTCATTTATAGGAATCATGAAGTGGGGCAAGTTTCGTGAAACGTATAATTCCTATCGCCATCTATTCTTGCGTTTGAAGGGCTAAACGTATGCCTAAGCCAATATAAATCACACCAACCATTTTCTCGACTTTATTAGCAAAAACACCTGAGGTTTTGAACATCTTTGCTCCAATAAAACTTGTACAATAAGCCAAAAAAGAAGTGAATGTAATACTCATTAGCACAAATACAATCCCTAAAACAAAAAGCTGTAATGTTACACTGCTTCCGTCATTTTTGATAAATTGAGGCAAAAATGCCAAAAAGAATAATGCTGTTTTAGGATTCAATATTTCTGCTAAAAAACCTTGTTTAAGTGATTTCCAGCTCGAGCTTTTATCTATACTTCCAGACGTTTGTTCAAGGTTTGATTTTTCTTTTTGTTTAGTTTGTGTAAATAACATTTGAATCCCTAAGTAAAATAAATAAAGAGCCCCGATATATTTGACGATTTCAAATGCTAGGGCAGAACTTAATAATATCGCTGATAATCCTAAAACAGTGAACAAGACGTGAATACTATCCCCTAAGGCGATTCCACAAGCAGTCATAATACCATTTTTTCTCCCGCTTTTTATTGTTTGAGAAATTGTAATAATCACCGCAGGACCTGGGACTAAAAATAAAAGAAATACTACGACAATAAATGAAAACATGTTGTCTCTCCACCTTTCTTCGATAAAAATCATAACATTTTCATTTTATTCCCCGCTCCAGCGGAAAAACCGTGAAGACAAAATGATCGACACGATGGCGACACTAATGAGGACCGCGACATCCACGCCGTTCTCCCAAATCGGTGTGAAATTCCATGTTTGCCTTATTAAATCAATGACATAGTATAGCGGAAGGATGTGGGCAATAACACGTAATACGTTTGGCATCCATTCAATCGGAAAGGTGGCTCCCGATAGAAAAATCATCAAATTCAAGGCAAGTGAACTGATGGCTGAGGCAGTCCGAACGTTTTTGGCAATAGAATTGATCAACAGTCCGAACGGGAAGAAGGCAACCAGGCTTAATAGGATGGCCAACAGGGTACTTCCTAAATATTTCGGTACATGTAAATTGAAGACGAGGTATCCAAAAATGAGAATAATTACGGCGCTGATGGTAAAAATGACGGTTCCCTGCACGGTTTGCGCCGTTAACACCATCCAAGGCCTTACTGTTGTAACCTGATAGCGTCGCAAAATACCTTTTTCTCGATAGTTGGCCATCACCGTTCCAATTCCGAAAAACGCAGTGGTCAAGATGTTCACGGCCATCCAAGAAGGAATGTAAGCATTGCTGTAAGTCATCCCACCGATTTTTGCGTCTCCGAACATTGTCCCGAATAGCCAGATCATTAGAACCGGAAACAAAAAGGTCCAGAACACGGCCATTTTTTCTCGAAAAAATAACTTTGTTTCTATTACCGACAGTTTCACAATTTTATTCATGCTGATCGCTCCTTTAACAGGTGGACAAACAAATCATCTAGGGTGCCTCGCTCAAAACGGAATGCGGCCACTTTCCAACCGCGTTCTTCACATTCTTTTAAAACTAGGTAGGCAGAACGCTGGAGATCCTCCGTTTGAATTCTCACTCGATACGTGGATTTCTCCACATGAATCACGCTGGGCAGGGCGATCAATACACCAGGATCCACATCGAAACTTTCAAACGTTAGGTAGTTTGTTGCAAGGTCTTCGAGCAACACATTCGGTTTTCCAAGTGCCCGGATTCGGCCGTCGTACACCATGGCGATCCGATCGCAAAGGTTTTCGGCTTCTTCCATATAATGCGTTGTGACCAAGATGGTGGTTCCTTGTTCCTTCAGGGTATGGATGACTTCCCACAACTCGCGGCGTGCTTGCGGATCAAGCCCCATGCTCGGTTCATCCAAAAAAACGATTTCGGGTTGATGCAAAACGGCTAAAGCGAGCGTTACTCGTTGTTTCCAGCCACCGGAAAGATCCTTGAAATACGAATTGAGTTTGTCTTTCAAATGCAATTGTTCAATGATGTTCAGGACGTGATGTGTGTCATAAAAAGAGGTAAACAGATTTATCGCTTCTTTGACCTTCATTAACTCCTGTATGGATGTGGACTGAAACTGCACCCCGATTTTTTTATTTAATGGATAGCGGTCGGATTCCTTACCGGGGTCATGGCCAAGTACGTATACCTTTCCGGAATCTCTTTTCCGCAGTCCTTCCAAAATCTCAATCGTTGTCGTTTTACCAGAGCCGTTCGGACCAACAATACCGAAAATTTCTCCTTTTTCGACCGTAAAAGAAATCCCCTGTACGGCTCGAGTTTCCCCGTACTGTTTGGTTAAACCTTCAACTTCAATGACATGTGGCACTTTTTTCTCCTTCTCTCCTAAATAAATTTTTACTCTTTAGTCTTGCACCATACAATCCGTTTTGTTTTACAAAAAAAGTTATTCCGGCAGCCATCCTTTATTTTCGGCAATCGAGACGGCATCCATCCGGTTTCTGGCTTTCAACTTTTGAATAATTTCAGAGATATAGTTGCGGATCGTAGCAGGAGAGAGATAGAGAGTTTTACTGATTTCTTGGACTGAATCTCCCTTCTTTAGGTGCAACAAAATCTCGGATTCTCGTTTCGTGAGTGGATTGATTTCCTCCATCATGGAAAAAGTCAGATGCGGGCTAAAGACACGCTTGCCCGCATGAATTTTTCGCAGTGCTTCCGCCAATTCGGACACGGGCGCATCTTTTAGCAAATACCCCATTACTTCGGCCTTCACGGCACGTTGCAAGTACCCACTTCGGGCGAAGGTGGTCACAATGGCGACTCGGCATTGACTGCCTTCATCCCTCAATTTTTCTGCTGCCTCTAGTCCGCTTAACAAAGGCATCTCTATATCGAGCACGGCAATATCGGCGTCTTTTTCTTGAATTAGTTGGAGAGCCTGTTCACCATCGTTGGCTTCTCCGACAATTTCAATATCTTCTTCCAGGGCCAACAACTGGCTAACCGCGGATCGAAGCATTCCTTGATCTTCGGCAATGACGATTCTCATTGGATTCCCTCCGTTATCGTGGTTTCTTAACTTTTGGCACGCTGATCGTGATTTTCGTCCCTTTTGTTTCCCTGGTTTCCATTTCAAGTTTCCCTTCAATCAGCAATAACCGTTCTTTCATACCCAACAGGCCGCTGCCGAACCGGTCGTGATTTTCTTTCGTAATGCCCACTCCGTCATCCTCCACTTGAAGAATGTATTTTCCTGGGCCTTCTTCGAGGCGGATTGTGCATTTGTGCGCGCCGCTGTGCTTCACAACATTGGTGACACATTCGCGGAGACATAAGCTCAGAATATTGCGGATAATCGGTGTGGCTCCCGAAAGTTCATCATTCCGTTCCACTTTGAATGAAATTCCGGCAGACTCGCAAATTTGGGCCGCCTGTTGCAACTCCTCATCGAGATCGATGGCCTGCATATCACTGATCAGTTCCCGAACTTGCAATAAAACGGATCTTGAAATATTCTGGATCTCACGTGCTTCTTTTGAGGCTTGATCAGGATTCTGGGGAATCAGCCGCTCCACCAATTCCCCTTTCAATGTAAGCAGAGACAGGGTATGGCCCAGCGTGTCATGAAGATCACGGGCGATTCGCTGGCGCTCTTCATTTTTTATCAACCGGGAAATTTCATCATTGGCATATTGTAACCCCAATTTCATTTCATGTGATTTCCGGATCATTCTCACTATATAGGGCAACAAGAAAAGAATGAGAAGAATCGAGTACCAGCCAAGGTACAATGGATTCGACTCTCGCAAGAAATAGAACCCAGTTGCCCCGGCAAAGAGCACAGCCATGAGTACAGTCATCCCAGTAATTTTACGGTAAGATGAGTATTTGCCGATCACCAAAGCGGGATAAAAGCCGAAGCACAATTCCCACGGGTTCAAGAAAGCCCCCCAAAAAGCAATCGCGACCAGTTGAACTATGATGAAAAAAGTTCGGTATTTCGTATTCATAATGCTGATCAAATGAGCCGTAGCGATGATAAAAAACAATAGATAGTTGTACCCTGTCGGTTGCGGAAAGATAATCAAAGAAATCAACGGGGGAAGCAACATCATTGTTTCCCACGGGAGTCTGATGCGAGACATTTTTTTACCACCTTCACCATTTTGGACTATCATATGAGTCATTGACCTTACTCTTTGTCGTTGGTTTATCGGGGTTCCGGAAACCTGGGCTTGCTTCCCGCGTTTCAACCACTTCGGAACCAGATCGACAGTAAGAAGACCACGACATGCATCGGCTGTGCAATAACTCCGAATGGATCTGCAAGGGGCTTAGCCAAAACATTGAGTGACGACAACAGAGTGACACCCCCAGTTAGCAGAACATAATAAAGTGAAGGTCTTGCAGTTTTTTGAAACCACTTTACGAAAATCATTGCCCCGGCGGTAGTTGCGATGATCGATGCAACCGCAATGGAGGTCCAATTTAACTGGGAGAATCACAGGCCTATTACCGCACCTAACAGGTAAGCTGTGGCAACACTGGTAGCCCCTTAAATAACTCCCACATATAAACCGATTAATAAACCTTTTCTCATTATTCCTCGTGCCTCCTTGATTTATTGTATTAAAAGCATATCGAAGAGCCGCCGGGGCCGGTAGTGATGGGTATCACTTCTTTGAAATGATAAATATCATTTTTTACAGGATAGGAAAGTATAAATTGGGCTAATGTTGGATCTAGCTCCAGCGCCCAGCGACTAGCAAACTTTCGGTGCCTGCTTGCGTAAGTCAACATCGATTCATCCTTCGGGTTCATCGTGTTTCCTTTATCTCGTCAGGCCCTCTAAAAGTTTGTACATAAGCTAAACGAGCGCCTGCGCTTTTCTTAGAAGGTTTTTCAGATCGATTCAATTAGAAAAAAGGTCAACCTGAAATCCCACTCCAGGTTGACCTCATTCGAAACTGCTTATTGGGACTTGGTTACACGATTTGCTCTGCTATGATTGGATTTCGGCAATAACAGCGTTGCTAACACACATACTATGGCTAACCCCTGGAACACGATAAAAACATCATGGATGCTGGAAACTAGAATATCTTGCAATTGTGATAGCATCGAAGGGGGAAGCTGATTAGTGCCTGATGCGTTGATCAATCTGTTCATTTGATTGATATCCGCACTTTTCAAGTTTTCGGTCGCCATGTGATGAACAATCCGGGGGTTAAAGTAGCTGCCGAACACGGAAGCCCCCAACATTTGTCCTAACGAACGAAACAAAGAATTGGTCGCTGTTGCCACTCCGCTTAAGGAAGAATCGACTGCAGATTGAACGACAACGGTATACAAGGTCACGGCTCGACATTCATCTTAAAACAATCTTAAGGACCTTTTTTCTAGGTAGATTTCGTTTTACTCTAAAGACATATCCGGCGAAGTTGGCACCAAAAAAGAACGTAATGCTTCCTTCCTTTCGATATGGGATATGCCTGGACGGTCCATTTATTACTAGATGTAAAGTTGTAAATCCACTATCTTTCGTCCCCTTTCAGAATGTCGTCTTTTTGATCAATCATTGTTTGGAAAAATTTTAGTGAAGCCTGTAGCTCTGAATTGGAAAATGAGTCAAATGCACGAATAAATCTACGCTCTAGCATTTCATGCATCATCGCATGGACCTCAAAGATCTGTTTGCCTTCTGACGAAAGGGAAAAATATACTTCTTTTTTGTTATCGTTCATTTGGCTTCGTTTAATGTAGCCTTCCTTAATTAGGTAGGCGGTAATTTTTGAAATACTCGCCTTGGACAAATTCATTTTCTCAGCAATAGATGTGTTGTTTATCGGCTCATTGTTGCCGATGCAATCAACGACGTGAATACTTGTTATATTATTCGGCCATGAGGCAATGCCTTGCAACCGTGCGAGATGTACGAACTCATCAATCTCGTTAGCAAAAATTTGTTCAAATAAATGCGTAAAGTGGAGAAAGCGCTCGTATAGCAATCGCTTAAGTCCCTCAGATGGATCCATGATCCTTATCATTCCTTTCTTTACAATACGATCTTCTACTATAGCCAGCTTAAAATCAAAGTTGAACGCAATTTGGAGAAGGACGGTGAGTAGAACAGGACATTTTAAATAATAGGTTCTGTCTTAGTCCGAGCCATCTTTATCTTGAACGATTGTTCTAGTTTTTCTCTTTTGACGTAATCCGTCCGCGAATTTTGTTTATCAGTAAACTAACATACCATATTCATTATAGACAATCAATTCGTGAATATTACAGTGGGATTCCCATTGCTCAGTTGTTTTTCTGGTTATGCTCACACGTTAATATGATCCCGAAAAATTGACAAACCCAACTTACCTATTATATTGTTTACATGTTAACAAAAATAAAGGGAGGGAGGAGAATTTATGTGATTTGCTATTAAATTATTTAGTTTACTTATTAACAATAGATATTGATTTAAAAAACGAATGGAGGGTTTACATTGAACAAAATAGGGGAGATATAATGATTCATAAAAAGTATATACTTTTTATTCCTTCGTGGTTGTTTCTGCCCCCTTGAAATTTGTATTTCAGGAACAGAGGCATATTTTTGAAAGAATCATTTAAATACGAGGGATTAAAAATGACAAGAAAACAAAAGGTATTACTTTATTCCATGTGCTACATGGTGTTGTTTAATGCAATGAATGTAACAATGATGAATGTCGCAATTCCGGAATTTAGAAAGGTATTTGTTTTAACACCTTCTGAAGTAAGTTGGATTACAGTCATTTTTAGCTTGTTCAACGGCATTGCAGCTGTGGCAATTGGGAAATTATCTGACAAGTATCCGATTCGTCGATTGTTTGTTATTGGAATGGCTATTTTTATGGCAGGCTCCTTAATTGGATTCATCAGTCCAAACTATTCATTCATTATTGTGGCCCGAATCCTTCAAGGAGTCGGAGGAGGAACTCTTCCGACGTTAAGCTTAGTAGCTGCTGCACGGTATTTTTCAGAAGAACAACGGGGTTATGCGCTTGGCATGGTGTTTGCCATGGTGTCACTTGGTAGTGCAATCGGTCCGATAATGGGTGGGTTTTTAACGGATTCTTTCGGATGGAGCAGTTTATTTTTACTATCGTTTTTCAGTTTAATTACTCTTCCTTTCTATCTTAAATATGCACCGAAGGAGGAAGTGAAGACTGGCAGTCATTTTGATAAGGTGGGAGCCGTTTTATTTATGTTGGCCATTACGTCCCTATTGATGGGAATGAATGTGACAGCTTGGCTACTTATCCTTGCAGTCGTTTCTTTTGTTCTTTTCGTCTGGCAAGCGCAACGTGCAAACGAGCCGTTTATTAAAATTGAGATATTAAAAAATGTCTCGTTTAGTCTCGTTCTTTTCATGGGTTTATTAAACGCCATTGCTTACATGGCAACGATTTTCATACTTCCTTTAATGCTTTCAAAAGTGAATGAATTGTCAACGAGTTTGATTGGTCTTGTTTTATTTCCAGGAGGGATGATGACAGTCATTTTAGGATCGCAAATTGGAACAGTCATTGCCAAACGGGGAAATCGGTTTATGAATCAATTTAGTTTTACCATCATGGCCATTGCTTTTCTGGCTCTTTCTACGATCGTCGGAGCCTCTCCCATTTGGATTTCTGTGTTGTTGGTTGTTGTATGCATAGCTTTTACTGCGAACCAATCAGCTCTTACTAATCGCATATCGGAAATTTTGCCGCCTAATGAGACTGGTACTGGTACAGGATTATTTACCTTTATGATTTTTTTAGGCGCTGCAATTGGCTCTGCATTGTTTAGTCGTTTTCTTGAACTTAATAGTGGACAATGGAATATATTAAATGGACATGCTGATTCTTCCTATAGCAATGCTTTTATTCTTGCGGCCATGACGGTTGTATTGGCGATGGTTGTGCTTGCTTTGGAGAAGTCACTGACCAAAAGACAGAAAATACGAGTAGATGATGAATCTTAAATTAGTTTGGAACTTAATGATGAACGATTCTTTGCTTTGTTCCAATGGTGTTAGAGGAAGCGGCATATCATGTCAGTAGTGCCTACTCATACAACGTATGTTTTTGACATGAATCACCTAGCGCAGTCAGTTAAGTCGTTAAATATACAAGGATGGCCTTGGTGCTAAAGGTTGAGACATTTTCCTGTTTCGACAAGGACATTATTTTGATGGACATGCAAAACGAATTTACAAATCAACATTTATTGGAGGAATGGCATTTGATTCATTCTAAGACGATAAGAGAACGTAGATCGATTCGGAAATTCAATGGAACTCCGGTAAAAAAAGACCTAGTCGTTTCTTTGCTGCATAAGGCAGCTAGTTTGTACGTAGCTGAGGAAACGCCAAAGTGGCGTTGTATTTACTACGGCACGTATGAGTCACGTCAAAAGCTGGCTGAGAGCATGACCGTTAAATTAAAGGAAGGCAAACTTGGCAAACTTGGCCTCAACAAAATGGTGGATTTTTTAACGAAAAAGGTAGCAGATACCCCTGCTCACTTAATCTTTATTGCAGAATCTGCCATAAATCAGCGACAGAGTGATGAAAATTATGCTGCAGTCTGTAGCGTCATGCAAAATTTTCAACTGCTAGGCTGGGAACATGGTTTAGGGATGCTGTGGTACACGGAGCAAATTATTCAAAGCAAATCATTTTTTAAGGAAATTGGTTTGAGGGAAGGGGAGAGATTTGCCGGAATTTTAAACATAGGATACTTTGAAAAAACACCAAGAACCCGAAAAAGAAGAACACCTGCGGAACAGAAATGGACCGTCATCGGTGGGGACGATGATCATCGAGTCACTTCACAAAGCGTTCTTGAATTGCTGAATGATGCCGTCTGGGCACCGAACGATGGATTACGAGAACCGTGGCGTTTTATTTATGTAACAGGCAATGAGGCGTCTGGCATACTTCGAACTTCATCTAGAGATACTACGTTCCTATTCGTTGTAGCTAAAGAAGAAGCCGATCTCCACAAGCAAGAAGAGGATTACGCAGCGATATGTTGTTTGGTCCAGAACTTTCTATTATTGGCTAATTCCAAACCGTGGCACGCGCGCCGCATGATTCCGGAATGGATTTATGATCAGGAACAGAGTAAGCGATTTGGGGTTCGACCGCAGGAACGTATTGTTGCGGTGCTGGAGCTCGGAGGAGACGATCAACACTCGAATTCTGTATCCACTCCCTCCATGGTAAACATCACACATCTTTGATCAAGCAATTGAATATGTGCATGTCGTTTAGAAGCTGAAAATCTAGTATAAAGAACGATATCTGCATTCATTGCACTTTCGTTACCAGGTGGGCGTTTTAAAAGTGAGGGGATTCTTGCATCTTTTTATTGAGAATGATTATCATTATTGAGTATGTTGGTTTATAACATGATGGCAATGGCAGAAGGGTGTATACACTGCAAAAATGAGTAGCAGATCATTATAGAAGGAGATGTTAAAAATGTTGGACCTATTATTTCAATCACATGCAGGTTTGTGGCGCATTACCATTTTGCTTTTTTTCCTCGCATTTATTTTATTAAAAATAGGAAAACCTAAGGGCAAAAAAATAACGCAAATGCTATTGCGCTTGTTATACGTGATTATGATCGTTTCCGGGCTGGGAATGTTAATCGTACTCAAATTCCCATGGTTATACGTTATCAAAGGGATTTTAGCACTGTGGCTCATCTGGACAATGGAATTGATTCTCTCTAAATCGGTGGCAAGGAAGGAAAGTGGTCCTTCTACAAAAGGGTACTGGATTCAGTTTCTTATCGCTTTAATACTCGTTATATGGATTGCAGCCAAAATGATTCGTTTTTAGCTTTCGCAAATTTCAATGTGCGGGTGCGTGATCACGATATATTCCCTTGACCATCTTGCTTACGAGATGATCAAGGGAAAGATCACTACTACACTAATAAAGGTAAAGTACGACTGTAGACGAGCCTAAAAGACCGATTAAATCAAAGAAACAACGCTAGCAGGGTGGACAATGCCAAGTCCCGTTTCTTCCACGAATACAGGCAAGAATTGGAGAATGTTCACTCCTTTAATCAATCTAGAGAGGGTTTGAACCCTTTTACAAGTTACTAACACTCTTTTCATTGCTATGTGTTTTTGTGTACTTTTAACTATAAAATTTGTTGATTCCTTAAACTGCTTTTAATTCACTCTTAGTTTTATTCATCCAATATTCCATATAAAAAGAGATCAATGGCACGGTCGATCTGCCCCTCTTTTTGAGGTGCATGAAAGTAAGAGGAAATCGAGATAAACAGTTGGCTTACCGCAAATTCTGGATCAATCGTGCTTCTGAGATGCAACTTACTGCCTTTTAGCAGCTCAATAAACGGTTTTTTATAGGACGTGGTCCAAAGGACAAATAATTTGTCTGCAATGTCTGGCGATAACGTATGTTGGATGTCATGCAACATCATAAACAGATTAAAGGGGTGGCGTTGCTGCAAATAATAAACCATGTTTCGTATTTTCTCTTCAAAAGGCTGTTGCTTATTTGAAGACATCCGTTCTAACTTTCCAGATACCTCTGTGGCCAAGCGGAGCATGACATGGTAATAAATCTCTTCCTTTTTCTTGAAATAGTAGTACAAGTTCGGTTGAGTAATCCCTAAAGTATCAGCAATTTGTCTTGTGGATGTAGCCTGATAGCCTTGTTGCATAAACAATTTTTCAGCTACATTTAAAATGTTATCATACATGTTTAATCACCTAGAAACATCGATTTTAATGTTACTTCCTTCAACAATGGGCTTTGATCGAAAGGCATTGTTCACTGTATAATTGTCTTTTCTTAGTTGTGCTCCTTTTTCTATGTTACATGTTTTCTTTCAAAGTCCCGTCTTTCATGATTAACACACGGTCACAATAATCGATTAAACGTGTGTCATGGGTAACCATGATCGTTGCTTTATTGTTTTTTTTCGTTTCTTTTGCCAATATCTCAGCAACTTCATACGCTTTTTCTGTGTCCAAGCTTGCGGTCGGCTCATCAGCTAAAATGATCGTCGGGTCGTGGTACAAAGCTCGAGCAATCGCGACTCGTTGACGCTCACCGCCAGAAAGCTCTTCTGGGTATTTCTTTTTCAATTTGTCAATGCCTAATTGTGTAAAGAGGTGGTCGGCTGTCTGATTTCTTTTTTCTTTGCTTATTTTATCAACAAGCTGTAGTTGTTGTTGTACTGTCAAGAATGGCACAAGGTTTGATGATTGTAAAACAAATCCAATCTCTTTAAATCTTCGTTTGGCTCTCTCTCGTTCTTTCTTTTTGCTAAAAGGTTTACCATTAATCAATACTTCTCCCTCGGAAGGCGCTTGCAATCCACCGGCAATCGTTAGAAACGTGCTTTTTCCAGAACCAGATGGGCCGATAATAGCGACAAACTCTCCTTTTTCTACCGCGAAATCTGTTTTCTTTAACGCTTCAATTGTATGAGCACCATCTTTGAACGTTTTTTTCACTTGTTTAAATTCAATTGCCCCCATGTTCTCACTCCTATCCAATTGCCTTCAATGGATCAATTTTTACGATGCTTCTTACTGAGAAAAATGCACCTAAAACAGCGATTAGTATGATGAGCCCACTAATTCCTGTGAAAAATTCGATATTTACTTGGAAAGGCACCGCTTCTGGCAACAGCAAGGATGTACCCAAAGTTGACAGTAAGCCGATCATGACACCTAATAATGTTAATAAGAACGTTTGCGCAATAACAGAAGTTGATATATATCGACTAGAAATGCCTTGAGCTTTCATTACCCCAAAAATTTCCGACTTTTGCATAGTCAGCACATAAACAAATATGCCAATAACAATGGCGGCAATGATAATGAGAAATCCAATCATAAACCCAAACGTTAGTACTTGTGCACTGTAACCAGGAAGTTCATTGATGAAAGTGGCGATATTTACTGTTTCTAACTCATCTGGCGTGTCATTCAGTTGCCCCCTCGTCACAATTGCATTAATAGGCGCCTCATCGACTGTTTCTGGCTGATCAAAACGAATTTCTTGGTTAGCACTGATTGACGTGTATAAAACTGGCGATACAGTGAACTTTGCATCTTCTGTAAAACCAACGATTGTCAATTCTTTCTCGTTGCCTGCTAATGTTATACGATCTCCTAATGACAGGCCGTATTGCTCTTTTAAGCTCACATCAGCAACTGTTTCATTATCGTTTGCAAACATTTCTCCCTCAATAATGTTCGGGACTAAAAATTGGTCTGGCACAATGCCAAAAAACTGAACATTCACCTTTTCATCGACATCTTCTTGTGTGATCACACCGGCAGTTTGCGCTAAAATCGCTTTCTTATCAGCGGAAACGTCGTCAAATACATTTGTTGAGACCATTGACATGTTTAAATTGTTATTTGATTCTTCCGCTAATAATATGTGATCGGCGTCCCATTTATCTACGACCATACGATTTTCCTGTGCCAGGCCATAGGCTAATCCCGTTAAAAAAAAGACCAAATAGGCGATCAAGAACATAACACCTATCACCAAGGCATAGCGTAATTTGGAATGCTTCATTTCATTGATTGCTAAAAACATCTTAACGCCCCTCCTCGATTTTATCGACCGATAAAATGAGCGTAACATGTTTGTTAGGGGACTTCAACATTAATTACATTAATTGGAATACACATATATTTTAAGAATTTGTGCGTAAATAAAAGACCTAATCTATACCTACCAATGAACTGCGTTCCAAAAATTCGACAATTGGATAGCAAAAGTAAAGCTGTCAAGCTTGTTGGGGATAATTGAGAAAAGCTAGAAACAAAATGAATTCTAATTTTCTAATAATACCTGCTCCTTCAAGGATCTTATTCTCAAAGGATGAAGTATTAGGATCGGCATAAATCATAAACAACCATTTCTTCATCATAATTCGAAGAAATGGTTGTTTGCATGAGCTATTAATCTTTCCCTTGTACTTGAAAAAGCAGGGGGAAGTTATACTAACAAAAAAGAAATCAAACCATTCTAACCTGAAAATAAAATAGGAGACTTCAGTCCGTCACAAACCTTTTCTCATGAAAAGAGGATACTGGCAAAAAGAAATAATCAATAGCAAAATGCCTAAAGAAATAAAGATGAATGTACTCGGTAGAACTTGACTTAATCCTGTAAACATACCGCCGATGGCCATGCCGGAATAACGGATAAAATTAAACATTCCTAAGGCAGCACCTCTATATTCTGAAATTTTATTACTGATCATTGTCGAAAACAATGGGGGCGCAAAACCGATAGTGACGCCATATAAAAACAACAACGTGCTTAAACCGATAATCGTTTTCGTATGGAGTATGCCAAAAAGGATAATCAACGCTGGCATGACAAACAGAGTGGCTCTATACAGCTTACCTAGTGCTATTTTTCTTTGTAACTTTTTAAAGAGCACACTGCCTATAATCATGCTTACAGTTAGAGGTAAATACAATAATCCGATGTTTTGTAAATCAACTTGATAATGATCCCGAAGTAATACCGGTAAAAATACAAGAATAGCAAAGTATATAAAAAACACAAAGAAGCTTATCAACATCATTATAAAAACAACACGATTAGAAAAAACGGAACGGTACGTTTGTAAAAAACTAACGTGCTTTTGCGAATACTCTTTTTTATTACCATTGTCAGGAAGTACGTACATCATGAACAAAAGCAATATAGCAGAAATAAGCGAAAGAAATAGGAAGATTCCTTCGTAACCAAAATACTCTCCTACTAATCCGCCGAGTACTGGAGAAACCGCTGGGGCTAGAGTAAGTACGATCTGATAGGTACCCATTGCGTTTCCTCTTTCTTCCCCTTTAAATACGTGTGAAATCATATTGATTGTTACCAAGGGGATAATTCCAGCCCCAACCGCTTGAATCATCCTACAAATCGTAAAGAGCATAAAATGATTGGTGAATACACAAACGATCGTCGACATTCCCATTAAGGCAAACCCTAGTATTAATAACCTTTTTTGATTTTTTCGATCGATTACTGACCCTAAACAGAGTTGTACAAGCGCTATAGTCAGAATAAAACTGCTCACTGTGAAGTTGACCCAATGAATTGACACGTTAAAGGTATCTCGAATAAGGGGAATGACCGGTGTATAAATATTTTGATTCAAGGAAGCAAAAAAACTGCTAATGCTCAACAAATACAGTATAAGCAGTTTTCCATGAGCCCATTGTCGCGTCATACCTGATTCCCTACTTTCTATTTAATGTGACTTGATATTTTCTGTAAGAGCATGTAAAAAACGAATAATCGTTTCTAATTCTGTTGAATTAAATTCAGCAAAAATCCGCATGTAACGATTTCTTGCTTGTTCATGCAATTGATCATGGATAAAGGCGAGCATCTCTCCTGATTTCGTTAGACGATAAAACACTTCTTTTTTGTTATCTGCTTGTTGTATTTTTTCAAGGATTTGCTGATCCAATAATTTCTTTACTGCTTTTGTAACAGCTGGTTTCGATACGTTTAAATGTTCTGCGAGCATGGTATTATTCGCTCTTTCTTTTTCTTTTACAATCGCCACAATGTGTAATTGAGTCAGTGTCCAATCAGAAACAATCGCTTCCTCCTGGCTGCCTTTCATTGCCTTCCTTCTTCTGTCAGCTGCTTCTCTTTCTTTAATGACTTGTTCCAGTGCTTCGAGTGCTTGTTCTCTTTTATTCATTTGATTCACCTATCTTTCTTTAATCAATATTATTAACCAGTTAACTATAATGATTGTAACTCTCTAAAAAGGGAAAGTCAATGTTTAATAGTGTGCGTTATAGAATCTTTGCTTTTTGTTAACTGGTTAATTTTAGCATGTTCTAAGGATAGAAAAACGGTTTTATACGTATATGACAAGGCATGAAAAGTGACATTGTGTCATAAAATAGTTGACAAATGACACGGTGTCATTTAGTCTTGGTTCTAAGAAATGACACCGTGTCATTACAATAAAAGGAGAGAAAATAAGATTGCCGAATTCAACTTTTTTTAATTTACCTGAAGGCAAGCAACAAATCATTATAAACGCTGCAAGAAAGGAGTTTTCTAGAGTCCCATTACCAGATGCACTTATTGCGAATATAGTAAAAGAAGCGGAAATCTCAAGGGGGAGTTTTTACCAGTACTTTGAAGATAAAGAAGATGCCTTTTTTTATATATTAAATAGTTATGCCAAGGAGAAACAGCAAAAATTTCTGATGACGTTGAAAAACGCTCATGGCGATTTATTTCATACGATGGAAGTGATGTTTCATGAAATATTAAAAGAGCTGCAAAAGAGTGAAAATAGAAGGTTCTTTGGGAATGCACTAATGAACATGAACCATAAAGTAGAGAGTAGCTTTTCAAAAATGATTTATCAGAATGGGCTAGACAAGAATTTGAATGTAGTGAGTCAATTGATAGATATGGATAAGCTTAATGTTTCTAACGATAAAGAACTCTATTACGCCATCCAAATCATTAAAACGATTACTTTTCAAAATCTAAGTGAAAAATTTGCTAAAGATCTTAGTATCGAAGAAGCAATAAATAATTACAGAACCCAAATGAATCTCATAAAGAAAGGACTTGAGAAGGATTAAGAGAGGAAGTTTTTGAAAATGGTGATTTAAACTTGCTTAGCTAGTTTATCAAGAAATCAATCCATGTTGAGAGCAGAGTGTTTGTTTTGTTAAAAGATCCAACCGAAGTAACATAAGATTTACTCATGCTTTTTTTAAGGGTAATAAACGAGAAATGAAAGTAACTTTTGGACTATGAAGTTCCCTCACACGGATTGTCCACGCGAGTCTACGTGAGTTCGGACAATCCGCTTTTTACAAAATAAATGCATATTCCACTAAGTCGTCCTGACAACAATCCACAACTAAGACAACAACGCTGAAAATCATTTCGCCCATATTCCTTTAATATTGGATATTTCTCATTCCATACAATCTCTGTTTCTACATAGTTAATGAAGAAAAAATGAAAGCAAAAAATGAGTGAGGTATTGTCCCATGAAAAAATTAATTGATTTTTCTTTGAATAACAAATTTGCAGTTTGGATCTTAACGGTAATGGTGATCTGTATCGGCCTATTTTCTGGACTCAATATGAAACAAGAAATGATGCCCGATATTCAGTTTCCAAGCATATCTGTTGTTACTTCGTACCCTGGTGCTACACCGGATGAGGTCATGAATGATGTGACGGTTCCCATTGAGCAAAGGATCCAAAACCTAAAAGGCGTTACACTAGTAAACTCTTCTTCAATGGCAAATGCTTCATCTGTGCAACTTGGTTTTGATTTCGATACAGATATGGACGTAGCGACGAATGAAGTAAAAGAAGCGCTAGCTGATATTTCTTTACCTGAGAGTTCCAATAGTCCGCAAGTCTCGCGTTTAAGTTTTGATGCGTTTCCAGTGATGTCTGTAAGTATTAGTAATGCTAATGCTACGCTAGAACAATTAACAGGCACTATAGAACGTGAAGTGATTCCAGCTTTAGAGGGAATCAATGGTGTGGCAAAAATACAGATGTCCGGTCAACAACTGAACGAAGTCGCGATTCGTTTTGACGAAGACAAAATGGCGCAGTATGGGTTGAATGATGAAAAAGTCCAACAAACAATTCAAGGATCAGATATGACATTCCCTTTAGGCTTAACTGATTTTGGTGGAACGATCAAAAATGTCGTCATTGATGGAGATATTGAGACGGTAGAAGACTTAAAGGCTTTGGAGTTACCTATACCTCCACAATCAACGGCTGGATTGGATACAGGACAGTCCGGAAGCGTTCCGGAACAACAGGACGATGTTTTGGGGCAATCCCGATCTGCACATGAAACCATAACCGAACAGAATGGGGATGGAGAAGCAACTACTGTCAAACTTAGTGAAATAGCTGATGTTGAAGTAGTTAATAAAGTAGAGTCTATTTCCAGAACAAACGGCGAGGAGTCCATCGGGATTCAGATCGTGAAAGCACCGGAAGCAAATACGGTTGAAGTTGTAAACGTTGTCAAAGAAGCGATTGCAGACTTTGAAAAAGAGTTGGGCTTTACAGCGATAACAACGATGGATCAGGCTGAGCCTATTGAAGAATCCGTTAATGCAATGTTAGATAAAGCGTTATTTGGCATCATCTTTGCTGTGATTATTATCTTGTTATTCCTAAGAAATGTTAGAACAACATTCATTTCCATCGTATCGATTCCATTGTCTTTATTGATCGCCCTTTTTCTACTTTGGCAAATGGATGTTAGTTTAAATGTGATGACATTAGGGGCACTTACAGTTGCTGTAGGTCGAGTGATTGATGATTCCATTGTCGTGATGGAAAACATTTATCGGCGCATGCATTTACCTGGCGAGAAACGACGTGGAAAAGAATTAATTAGAGAAGCAACGAGGGAGATGTTTATTCCGATTCTCTCTTCTACGATTGTGACGATAGCCGTATTTTTACCTTTAGGAATCGTCAAAGGGATGGTCGGAGAAATGTTTTTACCATTCGCTTTAGCTGTTGTATTTGCTTTAGCTGCGTCTTTACTGGTGGCCGTCACGATTGTCCCTATGCTTTCTCATTCACTATTTAAAAAGAATGTAGAAGGGATCCATCGCCAAAAAAAGGGCAAAAAAGGCACTGGCAAACTGGCTTCTCTTTATCAAAACGTATTAGACTGGGCGCTTAACCATAAGCTCATCACATTTGGCAGTGCCACCGTCATCTTGATCTTGAGTTTGTTTTTAATTCCTTCTATAGGCGTTAGCTTCTTACCAGGTGACGAACAAAGCACAGTGACCGTCACATACAGCCCAGAGCCAGGCCAGACGCAGGAAGACATAGAAGAAGTCGTTCAACATGCAGAACAATTTTTAAGTGGTTATGATGGCATTGCTCTTTATCATTATTCAATCGGCGGGGGAACTCCATCCGGTCCTATGATGGGAGTCGGTGATGATCATTCGGCCCAATTTTTTATCCAGTTTGATGAAGATGTTGATATAAGCAAAGATAGCATCACGGTAATGAAGGCATTAAACGAAAATACAGAGCGGGGCGAGTGGGGAAGCGTCGATAATTCGCCAGCATGACAGGTGGTGGAATCGAAGTATATGTATACGGTGAGAGCATAGCCGATATTCAACGTGCTGTTGATAATGTGTTGCCGGTTATGGAAGAACATGAGGGCTTGGATAAAGTCGAATCTAGTCTAGCAGAAGCATATGATCAATATACCCTTATTCCTGATCAGAACAAGTTGAGTCAATATGGTTTAACAACGGCGCAAATAGGAACAATTTTAAGCCAAGGAAAAGAAACCCCAATCCTTACAACCGTTAAACATGAAGGGGAATCGATTGATGTATTTATTGAAATAGAGGAAAAAACGTATAACACCATTGAGGATTTGGAGGAAATGGAACTACAAACCCCTCTCGGAACGTCTATTGCTGTTTCTGATGTAGTCACTATTCAAGAAGGAAAGTCGCCTGAAACGATGACTCGCAGAGATGGAAAAATGCATGCTTCCCTTAAAGCGGATGTTGTTAGCAGAGATGAGGCCGGTGTTTCCAATCGTCTCGAAAATAAACTAGACGAGATGGAGTTACCAGAAGGGGTAAGTATTCAATTTGGGGGAGTCTCTGAGCAAATTACCGAGTCCTTTACTCAATTAGGGCTGGCAATGGTTGCAGCAATCGCAATTGTTTACTTTATTTTAGTCATTACGTTCGGTGGCGCACTGACGCCATTTACGATTTTGTTTTCTTTACCATTTACCATCATTGGAAGTTTAGTTGGTTTATGGATAGCCAAAGTTCCACTTGATGTGTCTGCCATGATTGGAGCGCTGATGTTAATTGGCATAGTGGTGACAAATGCGATTGTGTTCATCGATCGAGTGATCCGTAATGAGAAACAAGGGTTATCGACTAGAGAAGCGTTGCTAGAAGCCGGCTCTACTCGCTTAAGACCTATTTTAATGACTGCACTTGCGACGATTGGGGCACTATTGCCATTAGCCATCAGCTCAGAAAATGGCGGATTTATATCACAAGGGTTAGGGGTCACGGTCATTGGTGGATTAACAAGTTCTACATTGTTAACACTTGTCATTGTTCCAATTGTTTATGAGTTTTTTGCGAGAATGCGTAAAAAGAATACAGATAGACGCTAAAAAATCTAGTGACTTTTAATCGTTCCATTCATGTTTGACAAATTCACTGAGATAGAAGCGTCTTAAATAAGACGTGTCACATCGATGATAAATGGTTCTCTGACATAAATCATCAAAGGGAAATAGAGTGTTTTATTAAGCTTCTATTGAGTCTAGTGAGTTCTTAAAAAAATGGGGGGAAAATGATGGATTGGAATGAAGAGTATGACGTTGTAATAGTTGGTAGTGGTGCAGGAGGATTCGTATCGGCGATTACAGCTGCTTATCATGGTTTAAAAACGATCATTATCGAAAAAGCGGATGTTTGGGGAGGGTCATCGGCCCTTTCCGGCGGAGGATTGTGGATCCCGAATAACCATGTATCGAAAGCAGCGGGTTTACAGGATAGTGAGGAAGAGGCACTTACCTACATGGAAGCGGCGATAGAAGACAGAGGCCCTGCTTCTACCTATGAACGGAAGGTTGCTTATGTGAGAAACGGGCATAAAATGGTGAAATTTTTAGAAGAGCAAGGTATGAAATGGGTGCCAGGTACTTTATACCCTGATTACTATCCGGAAAAACCTGGTGGTAAGATTGGACGCTCAATTGAGGCGGAAATTTTTGATCTTCGATTACTCGGTGATTATAAAGACACGTTAAGAATGGGCGAGCTTGGAGCGCCTATCCCACTGTACTCTGGCAAAGTAGCTTCGTTACCAAAAGCCTTTACCAATGCAAAAGACTTTAACACTACGGTTGGAATGTTTCTTAATGGGTTTAAATATAAACTAAAACGCCAACAGCCTGTATCCATTGGCGCAGGACTTGTTAGTCGTTTACTGAAGATTGCCCTTGATCACAACGTAAAAATGAAGCTGTCCACACCATTGAAAGATCTTATTGTGAACAATCATCAAATAGAAGGCGTAAAAGCGGAAAATCAAGGGAAAGAACTTTTTATTAAAAGTCATGCCGTCATTCTAGCAGGCGGCGGTTTTGAGCGAAACCCTGCATTACGTAGAAAATATCATCAGATCGGAGCTGATTGGACTTCAGCGAGTCCAGATAATACAGGGGATCTTCTCTTCATTGCGCAAAAACATAACCTAGATACAGATTTATTAGATGACGCGTGGTGGGGACCAGCGACAATAGATCAAAATGGCGCACGGAAATTTCTCGTTTATGAACGCTCCATGCCACACAGCATCATTGTTGACCAAACTGGAGAGCGTTATTTTAATGAATCACAATCTTATACAGATGCAGGGCATGCCATTCTTGAAAGACATAAGGAGAACGGAAAAGCCATTCACTCATGGCTCATCATGGAAAGTAGAAATCGGAATCGCTATTTATTTGGAGATATGCTTCCAAGATTAACCTCTAAGGAAGCGATCGAAAGTGGGTTTTTCATTAAGGCAAACTCGATAGAAGATTTAGCAGAAAAATGCCAAGTAGATAAAGAGCGCTTGAAAGCAACCATTCATCGTTTTAATGGATTTGTAGAAAAAGGGGTAGATAAAGACTTCGGGCGGGGGAACTCAGCTTATGATAACTATTATGGGGACCCAAGATATAAAAATCCTAATTTAGGGGCGATTGAAAAAGCACCGTTTTATGCGTGCAAAATTTTCCCTGGCGATTTGGGTACGAAGGGTGGCATTGTTGCAAATGAATTTGGTCAGGCACTTCAAAATAATAGACCAGTCGATGGACTATATGCAATCGGAAACTGCTCAGCATCCGTGATGGGAAGAGTGTATCCTGGACCAGGTGCTTCCATAGGGCCAACAACCGTATTTGGTTATATAGCAGCAAATCATATCAAAGAGAAATGATGGGGGTGATGAAGAATAAACTATAGTCAAAGTCAAGTAGGTTTAATGCGTTTGGGAAGAAGATCAAGTACGTAAGGAGGAAAAGGATATGCGGTTTAAAGACATGACAGCTATCGTCGCTGGTGGTGCTGGTGGGATTGGTAGAGCGATATCAAAAGCATTAGCAACTGAAGGCGCAAATGTGGTGATATGGGACTTAAATGAAACATTATTAAAGGAAGCAAAGCAAGAAATTCTTGATCATAACGGTTCTGTTTCTACCATGTTGGTGGATGTCTCTGACTATAACAAAGTCAAAGAGTCTGTTGACAAGGTCGTTGAGGAAACGGGAAAGCTCCATATGATGGTTGTGACAGTTGGAGGAGGACAGTTTAAGCCGTTCATTGAATACACGCCAGACTTTTGGCATAAACAAATCAACTATAACTTGAATACCGTTTTTAATTGCTTTCATGTTGCATTGCAAACGATGGTCAAACAAACATTTGGCCGGCTCCTTTGCTTCACTTCTTCATTAGGTGGGACCCCCGGGCTTGCTGCTTATCAATCGGGAAAGGCGGCTTGTAAAAGCTTGATCGAAACCATTTCTGCCGAACATGGAAAGGACAATATAACGGCTAATTCCATCATGCCAGGGATGGTGCTTACTCCATTAACGCTAAAAGCATTTGACAGGCCAGGCGGTGAAGAACAGCTTAAACAATCCATAAAAAATTTGCCAATGGGGGAAAACACAGTAGAAAATGTGGCGAGAACGGCTTTAAATATTCTTGAAGATGAGCGAATCGCAGGTCAGGTTATCTCTTTAAGATAGATTGACTGATTTTTGTCTGCAGGCACGTTCAATGAAAAACGTTTATCCCTGTAGAGCTTTCATCCGTTTACAAATGTCTTGATCTTACATTTGAGTGTGTTTGGGATGTATACGACTATTCGAGGAGGATGAATCTTGGAATCTCTTGATAGGTTGAATGAATTGGTAGCAAAACAAGAAATCAACGAGCAACTCTATGCTTATTGTCGTGGTATGGACCGCATCGATAATGAACTTGCTAAAAACGTTTGGCATCCTGACGGTCGCGTTGATTACGGAGACACATTTAAGGGAACTGGTGAAGAATTTGTAGAATGGGTATCTGAACAACATCGCCATTTACAAGTAACTTCTCACCAAATAACGAATATTCTCATCGAAGTTAAGGGAAGGAAAGCTTTCAGTGAGTCTTATGTGACAATGGCTGGGAGAATAAAGAGAGGAGACAAAATTTACGAACAGAGAGCTAGAGGCCGTTATCTTGATCGCTGGTCATACCGTAACGGACGATGGGCTATCGACGACCGCCAATTTATCAATGATTTTGCAAATATAACCGAACTATCCGATGCTGGGATGCCCCAATCTACAAACTCCAAACGAGACCGAACCGATGCATCCTACCATTTTCTAGAAAAATGGTAATAAAAAAATAAGGCGAATATAAATCATTTAATATGATTGTATTCGTCTTTTTTTGTCGGGCGCTAATGGGGTTGGTACATATTTTTAGGAAATGTAGAGGAACGAGAAGAAAGGGGTGCGGAAATCATCCTTAACGTCCGGATCAATCATTGCCCTTTCATCTTTTTCCACTTTCTAATTTTTGTTCGAAAGCTTTTAAATGGAGCCACTGTATTGATATGAATCCATTTCCAAACAGGCCAATTGGCTGGTGTAGAAGTTGCCCATTGTCTACCACCTGGTTCAAATAATTCTTGGTCGCTGTAGCTTTCAACTAATTGAATGATTTTATGAACATCTTGCTGAAACCGTTCAATCAATGTTTCAAGGGAACACGCTGCATATTGGTCATAAAAGCTTTGATAAAGGCCACCAAGATTATTCCATTTATAATTTTCCGTTGGCGTTATGACATGCTTTCCGTCCTTATTATCTTGTTCCCATGAAAGGATTAAATTGATCCATCCTAATTGGTAGGCAATCATCTGGGATGGCGTTCGGTCAACTTCTTTTACGAAGACATCTTTATCAAAATCATTAATAGCATGAAATTCATTAATGAATAACGTTGCTCTTTTCATCATTTCATCAATCAAAGCTTGTTTATTCGCGTAGTTGCTCAGTTGTCATCATCCTTTCCTAATCATTTTCGCTTATACAGCATTATACCATCGAATGACTCTTAAAAATGTGAAACCGATGTTCACATTATGGCTTGATGATCTCTTTAAAGCATTAATTCGATCATCCTTTTATAAAAGGTTATTCGCAAATGAGTAATTAGAAAAACTGTCACAGATCATTGGATTACTGATTGGCGCGGCAGGGAATATAGATGTATGCGAATAATTATATGAATAAGCATCGATTTGCTCATAAAGGAGAGGTGAACATAAAAATGAAAAAATTATTGAACGATCCGAATCAGTTAGTGTCCGATTTTTTAGATGGGTTTACTGCTGTTCATACGACTCAATTGAAACGCCTTCCAAATACAAATGTGGTTGTCCGCAGGCAGGCAAAGGCTGATAAAGTTGGCGTTATTAGCGGAGGAGGCAGTGGCCATGAGCCTGCTCACGCAGGTTATGTTGGTCACGGGATGCTCGATGCGGCCGTATGTGGTGAAGTCTTTACTTCGCCAGGCGCTGATCAATTTTTAGCGGCGATTGAAGCAGCCAACCAAGGAAAAGGTGTGCTGCTCGTCATAAAAAATTACAACGGCGATCGCATGAATGCAGAGATGGCGATGGAAATGGCTGATTCACAAGGGATTCAGACAGAAATGGTTGTCGTTAACGATGATGTAGCTGTAACCGATCCAGCACAACGGCGTGGCATCGCCGGCACGGTTCTTGTCCATAAAATGGCAGGAGCTTGTGCAGAAACGGGCGCTAGTTTAACGAAAGTAAAGGAAGTCGCTGAAAAAGCGATAAGCCGTATCCGCAGCATGAGTGTGGCTTTAACGCCTTGTTCATTGCCTGGCGTTGACCAGCCTAGCTTTGCGTTGGCAGAAGACGAGATGGAAGTCGGCATCGGCATACATGGTGAAAGAGGGATGTATCGAGAAAAAGTTGCTTCTTCGCAAGAAATTGCCAAATTGCTCGTGTCGAAAGTGGCCGCTGAATTGCCTGGCTCTGATCCACTAGCTGTCCTTATTAACGGCATGGGCAGCACGCCGTTAGTAGAGCAGTACAGTTTTGCCCGTGACGTTCTAGCTGAACTAGACAAGCAGTCCTATGAAATACATTCCACCTATGTAGGGGATTATATGACAAGCCTTGATATGGCAGGCATTTCCTTGACGTTGTTTGTTGTGAATGAAGAGTTAGCACCTTACTTACAGGCAGAAGCGAGGACTGTGCAATGGCAGACGGAAGCAACTCGTTTTTGAAAAAATGGCCGATCATTTTAACAGAGGAGGAACGAGTATGAATACAACACAGCTTAAACAATGGTTAACAGAGCTGGCGGCTGTTATTGCCGACAACAAAGACGAATTGTCGAAATTAGACCAAGCATTAGGGGATGGGGATCATGGCATTAACATGCATCGTGGCTTTCAAGCAGTGCTTGCCGAGCTGCCAAACATAAAGGAGGAGGATGAGCCAGCGGCATTGCTGCAAAAAGTCGCAACCATTCTCATTTCAAAAGTAGGAGGAGCGTCAGGACCTTTATACGGTACCGCGTTTTTACGAATGGCCACTGCATGCAAAGGAAAACAGACACTTGATGATGAGACGATGGTGGTTGCTCTCAAACAAGCAGCTGAAGGCATCGCCCAACGCGGAAAGGCAGCCCCTGGAGAAGGGACGCTTCTTGATGTTTGGTCCACAGTTGCGAATGAAGCAAGCGAAAACGGCATTGATTGGCACCAGTTGGAAGCGTCTGCTAGAGAAGGCATGGAAGCAACGAAGGATATGGTCGTTAAACGTGGCCGTGGCGCGATTTTAGGTGAGCAGTCAGTAGGCCATATCGATCCTGGGGCAGTATCAAGCTATTATTTGTTTAAAACGCTATGTAACATAATGAAGGCAGGCGAGTGACGTATGGCAGACACACGTGTAGCGATTTTGCTTATCTCTCATGTAAAAGCACTGGCAGACGGCGCACAAGCATTGATGCAACAAGCAAACCCTAATGTTGGTATTTATGCTTGCGGCGGATTGGAAGATGGAGAGATCGGCACAAGCATCGAACGAATTCGTGCCGTTATAGAGGCGATACCAAGTGATCAGGATATTTTGGTTTTCTATGATATAGGAAGCGCGAAAATGAATGCTGAAATGGCACAAGAGTTCGAGCTGAACCGGACGATCATGATTAGCGACGCGCCTTTAGTTGAAGGAGGATATGTGGCAACGATTCATTCAGGGCTAGGAAAAGGAATCGAAGAAGTAAAAAGGAATGCAGAAAGCAGCTACCAGAAAGGGGAGTAAACCAACGGTCATTTCGGCAAAAACGAGCGGTCACTCTTGTGTTTCTTTTTAGACATGCATAGAAAGGAGTTTGAACGGAGATGTTAATGGAACAAAGGAGTGATGTTGAAATGACAAGAGGACAGTCTCGTAATAATAAGCATAAAGACAAAGCCAAATTGTCGCAAACGCCAAAACAGGAAATCGTAAGTGATGGAATTGACGAAGAATATTCCGCTGAACTTGCGGATCAAGACGATATAGAGGCTCAACAACGGGCTGCTGCTGCTGACAGACGCGCCAACCCTGATAACCAATCATAATTCATACCAGCCAACCCGAATGGGTTGGCTTTCCTTTGTAAAAAGATGGTTGCGTGAATGCCCTTTCTTCGGTATTCTTTCCCTATAAGAGGGCGAAAAGGGGAAGAGAATGGAAAAGAAAAAAGAGTGGCGCCGTTTAGCCATTTTGCTTGCTTCGATCGGTATGGCCAACATGGGTGATTTTGTTTATTTAGTGGTGATTAATCTTATCGTCTTTGACATGACTGGTTCGGCTGCCGCCGTAGCCGGGTTGTGGATTGTTAGCCCAATTGTGAACATCTGCACGAAATTTTGGACGGGAAGTTTTATTGATTATCGGAGCAAACGGGCAGTGATGATGGTGACATACGGACTTAGGGCCGCTTTTATTGCTTTGCTTCCTTTAGCCCCTAACATTGCTATGATTTATTTGATTCTTGTTTGTTTAAGTGTGGCCCAATCGTTTTTTACGCCAGCGTCGATGACGTATATGACGATGCTCGTCCCAGTTGAAAAGCGGAAGCGCTTTAACGCCATTCGCTCGTTTTGTTCATCGAGTGCGTTTATTGTCGGTCCTGCGATTGGCGGTGCTATGATTCTGGCAACCTCTATTTCCTGGACACTTTGGGCAAATGCTTTGTTTTTTGTCGCTGCCGCTATTTTCCTTGTGCTATTGCCAAAAGTAGAGAAAATCAACGAAGCAACGGTTCCGAAATTAACGGTTGCACAAGTGGCTAAAGATTTTACTGCTGTCGCCGCATTTTTGCGAAACCATCCATATATCACATTCATTTACGTTATTTTTTTGCTAGTCATGTTGTTTTCGTTTGCCATGGATACGCAAGAAGTTGTCTTTACACAGCAAGTTGTTGGTTTATCGCAAGTTGAATACAGTTTGCTTGTTAGTATTACCGGGATCGGTTCGATTGTTGGTGCAGCCGTTTTGGCACTGTTTGCCAATCATATTCCGTTGCGGCATATGATTGGCAGTGGGCTCATTTTGATGACAGCAGGTTACCTCATGTACGCGTTTTCTTGGTCGTTTTGGTCCATTGCCGCTGGCTTTATTGTCCTCGGCTTGTTTAACGTGTTTGTGAACGCCGGAATGGCCACTTTTTATCAAAACCACATTCCAGTAAAGATGATGGGGCGAGTTACAAGCATAATGCAATTAGGCCAGAGCATTTTTCAAATTCTTTTTATTTTAGCGGTAGGCGTGATGGCGGATTGGTTTTCGTTGCGGCTAACCATTGTGGTGCTGGCCCTTGCGATGGCTGTCCTCGCCTGTCTATTTGCGATTTCCGTTTTCCGACCAGGCAATCGGCCATTTTTTGAAGATCAAACAACAAACCAGCAAACGGGACAACAAGTTTAGAAAAGGGTGCGGTCATTTGTTTAAAAACGCTTTAGAAGGAATTCCGTACGTTGCTGGGGCTAAGTCCATCCGCCAGCTTGTCAAAGGGTTTTCCAATGATGAAAAATATGTACTTGATGAAACATACCTTGTCCGTTTGTTTCCATTAAAGGAAGCAGACAGGCGTAAAAAAGAATTTGAACTGGTTCAAACATGTGCCAACCACTCTGATTTTGTCCCCAAGGCATTGGCATTTGGCCACTTGCCAGCTGATGGCAAAGCATATATGGTGCTGACTTATACGCCGGGAATAGATGGTGAAGAAGCACTCCCGGTGCTGTCTAAACAGGAGCAATACCAGGTCGGTTTTATGGCGGGGCAGGAGCTGGCTAAATTGCATCAAATACGAGTGAATCAGAACTGGCCTTCTTGGGAAATAGCCAAAAAACAAAAAAGCGACCGCTACTTGTTAGCGCTAGAAAAAATAGAAGAGCTCGATCCTGCCCTTAAACAGTTGTTAAAAGACTATATTGGAGAAAATGAGTGGCTGATGAAAGGGCGTCCGAATCGTTTCCAACACGATGATTTTCACCCAGCGAACATGATTATTGACCGTAACCGTTTTGTCGGTTTGGTTGATTTTGGCCGCTTCGACTTTGGCGATCCGCTCCATGACTTGCAAAAACTTGGCTTTTTTTCCGTTCGAGTAAGTATTCCTTTTTCCATTGGTGTCGTTGACGGCTATCATAACGGTGAAAAACCAGGAGAGCGCTTTTGGCAACTTTATGCGCTGTATAGCGCGATGCATGTAGTGTCTGCCATCGTTTGGGGAAAGCAGGTTAGCGAGGACCAGTATGCTACGCTGTTGGCCTACTCTCTTGATGTCGTGAATGATCATCATGATTTTACAGAAATCATTCCTACGTGGTATCGGCAAAAGGAAGGCATGTCTTTTTAGCTGCCATCTCCTTACTCATTTTGCCTTACCTACGGGAATCTACATATGCCATGAGAGTGCCCTCTACTAGGTATTCTTTTTAGACTCGCTTTCTCGATAAAATCCTTCGCTACGATAGGGAGTGAGCCATTCGCTTTCAATAACTTGTATCGCTGCCCCTTTAATAGGGAGAAGGCGGCGTGTTAGGCGGCAAGCCAGTGATTCATAGTCTGCGATAAAATCGACATGACGCTCATAGGGGACAAGCACTTCTACGCGTGCAGTGGCCGCGACTTCATTGAATTGGTTTTTCCAATGTTTATAGTTTGAGAGATCAATAACACGGAGGCAATCAGACACAGGGTTTTGATAACAGGCATGGAACAGCGCTTTCGTAGAGGCGAGGTTAGGAGTGCCGTTGCCGAAATCGTGGTAAAGCGTTGTCCTGCAAGTAACTTTACAGGCATACATGGATGTCAATCCTCCTCATTAACTCGTGTTGTTAGTATACTAGATTTTATAAATGAAGCCAACAAAGTCGAAGACGAATAATGGACCATCTATACTTCCCATTGTTCGTTTTTTATATTGACACGTTTCCCAACCATTGCTACACTAACAATGTCAAATAGGAAAATACCCGTATAATTGCAGGAATAAGGCCTGCACGTTTCTACCGAGCCACCGTAAATGGCTTGACTACGGCATGATAAATGGAGCGCAACATTGTTGCGCCGTTTGTGTCAGCCTCAGGTAGAAAATCCCTGAGGTTATTTTGCGTTAGGAGGAAGAAAAAGATGGATCGTTTTTTTAAGCTTACAGAGAATGGGACGTCTGTTAAACAAGAACTTCTAGCTGGGTTTACCACGTTTCTTGCGATGGCGTACATCTTGTTTGTCAACCCTGATATTCTTGGGGCAGCGGGAATGGACGTTGGCGCAGTGTTTGTTGCGACAGCGCTTGCGGCAATGACTGGTTCTATCATTATGGGACTCGTCGCCAATTACCCAATCGCCCTTGCGCCTGGAATGGGGCTGAATGCCTTTTTTGCTTTTTCTGCGGTCATTGGCATGGGCTTATCTTGGCAGGCAGCGCTTCTTGCCGTGTTTTTCTCAGGCGTCATTTTCCTTGGCATCACTGTTTTTAAAATCCGTGAAAAAATCATTGATGCTATTCCAGAAGAATTAAAATACGCAGCCGGTGCAGGGATTGGGTTGTTTATTGCCTTTATTGGCTTTAAAAATGCAGAGATTATCGTAAGCGACCCTGCCACCTTTGTGGCGCTTGGCGATTTGTCAGCTCCTGGCCCTTTGCTCGCTGTTTTTGGGATTGTCGTTACAATTATTTTTGTCGTCCTCGGCTTTAAGGGCGCGGTGTTCTATGGATTGGCGATTACTGCAATTGTCGGTGTAATTACTGGCTTTACGACATTAACAGGCGTCGTTAGCGCTCCGCCAAGCATCGCACCGACGTTTTTACAAGCATTCCAAGTAGATTGGCAAAATGAAGTGTTTACTGTGCAAATGGTTGGCGTCGTGTTAACGCTCTTATTTGTTGTCTTTTTTGATACAGCAGGCACTTTATTTGCCGTCGCCACACAAGCAGGCTTTGTAAAGAACAACAAACTTCCACGTGCTGGCAGAGCGTTGTTTGCTGATGCGAGCGCTACGACAATTGGCTCGTTGCTCGGGACATCGACAACAACTGCTTACGTTGAATCCACATCAGGCGTCGCTGTTGGAGGACGCACAGGGCTAACGGCTATTTTTACTGGATTGCTGTTTGTCGTCGCTCTGTTTTTCTCACCGTTGCTTAGCATCATTACAGGCCATGTGACTGCTCCGGCATTAATTATCGTTGGCGTCATGATGGCGACATCATTGCGTTTTATCGATTGGAACAAAATGGAGATAGCGATCCCTGTCTTCTTCACAGTTGTCACAATGCCGCTTACGTACAGCATTGCCACTGGCATTGCTCTTGGGTTTGTACTTTACCCGATTACAATGGTGGTAAAAGGGCGAGGAAAAGAACTCCACCCGCTTATGTATTTACTGTTTGTCGTGTTTATCGTCTATTTAGGTTTTCTACATCAATAAGCAAAAAAAGCTGGCGCTCTGTTGCCGGCTTTTTTTGTGAACCAACGATGTAAAAAGGTTTAGCCGAATAAATTCTATATTTGTCGTCTAAATGGTTGAGTGATCGTTTTTCCATTGTTATTGTTAACTGCGACAGTATCGTTTGCTTTTAAGTATCCAACTTTAAAGGAATGATGTATGGAATACTGATCATTGCCTCGATAAGTGTCATTGCTTTTATTGTCGCTGTATTTGCTAGACACACAATAAAGTCCAATTATTTGGCCAGTGCTTTTTGCTTGTTAATAAGTGGTGTCGTGCTTATAGAAATAGTTAGCAATGGCACTCGTGACGCCTTAACGTTCGGTACAATTTTGTTGCTATCCCTTTTTGCCGCCATATAAAAACGATCAAATGATCGCGTACCAATGGCCAGCCATTGGTACGATTTTGTCCTCGTTCCAAATCATTCGTATAGTGTCGGTCACTCAAACGTTTTGCTTTGCGAATTTGTTAATGCCTCGACCCACTGTTTGAAGTCTACAAGTCGCCTATAGTCGGGTTCGACGTTAGTGCCAGCAACGATGAACGGCATGGTTGAGTCGAGTTTATGCAAAGAGCCGTGCCCTGCTCCGCCTATATGTTTCGGTGTATGATCTGCGATAAATTCATAGCCAGGAAGAGCGTCAGCGATTAAAAAGCGGCCGTCGTGTGAATGGAGGGCGCCGTGGAGCCTTGCCAGGGCATCGGGGTAGTCGTCGAACTGTATGACATTTTGGTCATCCGTTTTAAGGTCTAAAATCGTTTCATCTCCGTCGATCGACCAAGTTTGTTGGTAAGGGTCGGTATAGTCGCCGTTGGGTGAAAAGGAAAAAAGCTGGTCTGAATGGGCTGAAGCAACATAATTGGTGCCATTTTCGCTCCAGGCAACAAAGCCGATACGTTCGTCGCTTGTTAACTTTGCCGCTACTTCTGTGTAGGAAAGTTGCTCATCAAGCAAATGCAAATAAGTCATGCGCGCGTTAAGGGCAGGGACGATTTGAAAAGATGTCGGAGAAGCCTCATCTCCAGCATTCCAAACGGCAAACTCGGACAAGACTTGGTTTAAATCGATTTCCGCTGTTTCTTTATTATCCAAAATAACCGCTTGACCGCTATCCCCACAAACAATCCAGACTGCTTTTTCCAATGCTTCTTCCCAGGACCGATACGTGTTTAAAATCGTTTGCAGTTCTTTGTCAACTTGTAAAATGCCTTTCAATGCCATTGGGCCGTGTTTGTGGACTTGTTTATCTAAATCAGGGAAGTAAGCGAGCGTAAAAGCAGGCAGTTGATTTTGTTCAATAAGATAGACTAACTCATTTGCTGTCGCTGTATCAGTTAATCCAGCTGATTTCCATAACTGAAGATGGTTTTTCGGACTGAAATGGGAAAACGCCCCCATTGACAACAACGATGGCCCTTTTGTTTGAATGGTTTTTGGCAGCATATTTAGCCATGCTGCAACATTTGGCGTTGTTAATGTATGCGGCTTTGGACCTCGATAAATCAATCCATTAAGAGACGCTGCTTCGAGGTTGCGGGAAGCAAGTTCTTCATAAATGGTCGCCGTCTGTTTGTTTAAATGCTCTTGGTTTAAATGAAGCATGCTATCATTTGTGACCTGCTTGGCGCCAAGGGCGATGATTTCATTTAAGCCGCTGCCATAATTAACGAGGCGATTTTCATCTGCTTTAAACCAGGCCAAACCAGGAATTCGATGGCCGTTTGCATACGTCCCGGTAAGCAAAGTGCTGTCAATGGTCACAGACATCGTTGGATACGAACTAACCAAATCAGGGTAGTAACGGCCAGAGTTCATTAAAAACTCAAAAGCTGGAGCGTTTCCGTCCGCCACTACTTGTTGCAACGGATCGTCCATGAGTGAATCAACCAATAAGACGATGACAGGTTTGCCTTGCTTGTTGCTAGCGTGGTGCTGATGTACGTTCTTTGCGGGAGTGTGTAATCCAATGACCGAAACTGCTGCTAGCAAGAACACGATTAAAAATACCAATAAGAGCTTTTTCTTCATATGGAGCACTCCTTTAAATCTGTCAAGAGAAGAAAGACAACCGGCATCTCAACAGGAAACACCGGTTGTATAAAACCATTTACTTGGCATTAGGGAATATTCTTTCGATCGTTTCATTGAATTCTTCGATAAAGCCTTCTATAGGTTCCCCTTCTTGAATGCGGTCCGCATAGTTCGTTGCCCGCTCGACAAAATCAGGGTTAGAAGACACATACACATTGCGAATGTTCTCATCCGTTTCCCTAACCTGTTCGGAAATTTTGTTTTCAACGTCATCAGTGACTTCGTCTTCCGAGCCATTGGCAAGCATGACCGCCACATAGGCGTTTTCATTTGTGACAAATACATTTGCCCGTTCTACTTCGTCGAGTTCAGAAATTCGTTCTGCCACTTCGTCTGCTACTTCTACACGGCCTTCAAACGGACCATTGCCATTTTGCTCATTGTTGCCTTGTTGCTCGACTTCGGTTTCTCTATTGTTGTCGTCTTGATCCGTTTGTCGGTCATTTCCATTCATACCGCATCCAGTTAGAATCAAGCCGATCAGAAAAGCGATTGAAAACGGTTTGATACGATTCATCATTTATCCCTCCTAATCATGGTACTGGTAGGATGTGATGATTGTTTGCCTATTATTCATAGCAAGATGAAAAGATTGTTTTGTTGGGCGATTATGGGGGGCGTGCCAATAATTGCAGGTAACAACGTGCCGCTAAATTTTTTATACTTAATGAATAGAGGAGGGCGTTTCGTGATTATTTTTACACTATTAGCGATATTGATTATTTTGCTTTTTTATAGAGGCTACAAAAACACGCAGCATTTGGTGGTCAACACGGTTTCTGTATCTGAGGCGGATCGGGAGGCTAACCATTCCTTATGTGTCCTGCATATTTCCGATATGCATCTTGAACGGATTTCCGTCACTCCTGACCAGCTTTATGAGAAATTGCGCCATAAACGGATAGACTTAATTGCTTTGACTGGTGACTTCGCAGACCGCAAGAAAAGTATCCCGAAAATGATCCCATATTTAAAGATGTTCAGCCGATTAAAGCCCCTTTATGGGATGTATGCGGTATTTGGCAATCACGATTATTGGTTGAAGAACCCTGATTTTCAGGATTTAAAGGAAGTATTGGAAAGGCATGGCTGTAAGACGATGCAAAACGAAAATGAGGCCGTCATGATCAATGGGAAACGGTTAAATATCATCGGCATTGATGATGCAGGTTCTAGCAGAGGGGATATAGCCAAAGCGTTTAATGGAGTTGCGAATGGGTATAACCTTGTATTGACCCATGATCCGAATATTGTCCTCGATATGGATGATGTCTCGTTTGATTATTTGTTGGCTGGCCACTTTCATGGCGGGCAAATACACTGGCCAAAGCCTTATCACCTTATGAAAATGGGAAAACTAGTACGTTTAAAAATGGTAAAAGGCTTGCATCACCATAAAGGGCAACCGTTTTATATTAGTGAAGGTTTAGGACAAACAGGGTTAAATATCCGCCTTGGAAGTCGTCCTGAGATTACGCTGCACCGTTTAGCGTTGGATGTGTTAACAAAAAATAAAAGCACGTTAGCCGGTTAGGTGCCTGCTACTAAGAGGAGGGCCTCCAAGAAAGGGTGTCCTCTTTCTCGGAGGCAAAACTCATTTCGAAAAGAACCCGCGCAAGGCAAAGGCAATATTTTGCGGCCGTTCGGCAAGGCGGCGCATGAAATAACCGAACCAATCCGTTCCAAATGGCACGTATAATCGGACTTTATAGCCTTGTTCGAGCAGCTCCTTTTGCAGCGTTTCACGAAAACCATAAAGCATTTGAAATTCAAACTGACTTTTAGGAATGCTGTTTGCCGCGGCATACGTTTTAACTTTTTCAATAATATGGTGGTCATGGCTGGCAATTGCCGTATACGAACCGTTATCGAGGTGAAGCCGGATGATGTTGAAATAGTTTTCATCAATAAGGGACTTTTCTTGCAGTGCCACTTCTTCTGATTCTTTGTAGGCCCCTTTAACGAGGCGGAGAGGGACTCCCTTTAAAGAGCGGACGTCTTCTTCTGCCCGGTGCAAGTAAGCTTGGATGACAGTGCCAACGCCGTCGTATTCGTTCCTGAGTGTCTCTAAAATGTGCAAAGTTTGTTGGCAGTGCGCATAATCTTCCATGTCGATTCGGACGAAAATCCCGAAGCTGCGTGCCGTTTGGACAATCCTTTTCATGTTTTCGAGGCAGAAAGATTCATCAATATCAAGGCCGAGTTGCGTCAGTTTGACGGAAAGGTTGCAGTCGGCCCCTGTCTCATTAATGGCGCGTAGGACGTCTAAACACGCTTCCGTCGAGTCCAATGCTTCTTGTTCATCGGTGACGAATTCGCCTAAATGGTCTAATGTACAAACAAGGCCTTTGTTGTTTAAATCAATGACTGTGGCCATCGCTTCTTCCAGCGTTTGTCCAGCGACGAATTGCCGTGCTCCAAATTTTAATCCCCATCTTTTGGCTGCTTTATTTAATGGTTTGCTTTTAGCAAGTTGCATAAAAAATGAACGAAGCGGTTGATCTAGAACCATCGATGATTCCTCCTATGGCAATGTCAATTTGCTAATAACAATGCAAGAAATGTGCCAATAATGAAAAATACAGCAAGAAAAAAAGATTGTTTATTGGCCAGATTCGTCTAAAATAAAAGACAATAAGACAATTGTGTATAACGGAAAAATCCGTAAAGGAGTGTGACTCTGTTGCGCAGATCTCTTAAAGATGTGGCGGTGCCAATTGCCAATCAACCAAAAAGCAGCGAGTGGCGGCTGCCTGAAGACATATTGATCGCACACTTGCCGCCGCTGTTAGAACCAAAAGACATTTATACGGTAGATCACACGAACAAAGTGGTTGGGATTGTCAAAAAACAGGTGTTGGCCAATGTTTTGCTGGAAGAACTAAAGCGCACAAACGCATTTTTACAAACAATGATGGACGCGATGGATGACGCGGTCACCATGGTTGATGAAGAACAGCGGATTATCCAAATTAACGCCAAATCGGAAGAATTGTATGCTTTAACAAGCAATGCCATTGCCGGCAAGCCTTTGCACCATTATTTTGATGAGGAAGCGCTAGTGCTTTGGTCGGTTATGAAAGATAAACAACCAGTCGTCCATCAATACAACCAGCCGAAGCCTGGATTGCATGTCATTGTGAATACGGTTCCAGTATTTGAAGGAGAAGCGTGCGTCGGCGGCATATCGATCGAACGGGACATTACAGATGTGGTTCGCTTAAATGAAGAATTATCGTCCAAAACCGCATCTTTGCATCATTTGAATACGACAAGCGAAGAAGAGCCTTTTCAGAAAATTATCGGCCGCAGCGAGCCGATTAGGCGCGCGATCCATCTTGCCGCCAAAGTGGCAAAAACAACGGCAAATGTCTTAATTACAGGCGAAAGCGGCGTTGGCAAGGAACTGTTTGCTGAGGGAATCCACCAGGCAAGTGACAGAGCAGAAAAACCGTTTATCGCCATTAATTGCGGTGCCATTCCTGCTGCTTTGTTTGAAAGCGAATTATTTGGCTATGTGCAAGGCGCCTTTACTGGTGCTGCCAAGGGTGGCAAAAAAGGAAAACTTGATGCAGCGAAAGGCGGCACGCTTTTTCTTGACGAAGTTGGAGAGATGCCTGCGGAATTGCAAGTGAAGCTGTTGCGTGTCCTGGAAGAACGAGCTTACTACCGAGTAGGTGGGCATGAAGCGATTCCACTTGATGTCCGTATTGTTGCGGCAACGAACCGTGATTTAGAAAAGATGGTTGCCGAAGGCAGTTTTCGTGAAGATTTTTACTATCGGCTCCATGTCATTTCCATTTCCATTCCGCCTTTAAGAGAGCGGATGGAAGATTTGCCTGAGCTCGTCCAATCTTTTTTACAGGAATTTGCCCAGCGCTATGAAAGACCGGTGCCTAAATTGGATCCAGAAGTGCTGTATGCGCTTAGAACTCAAAAATGGGAAGGAAACATTCGCCAATTGCGAAATTTAATCGAACGAATTGTGATCTTAAACGGCGACCATGAAGGGTCCGTTCATTGGTACCATTTGCCTGAATCGTATCAACGAAAATTGAAACATATGCCGTTGGCTTCAAAAGACAAGCAAAAAAAAGACGAACGAATGGAACTCATCAATGCTTTAGAAAAAACGTATGGCAACAAATCGGCTGCCGCAAAACTGCTAGGCATTTCACGAGCAACGCTATACAATAAATTAAAACACTACAAATTGTAAGCGGAAACTGTCTAAATAGACAAAAGTGTATAAACAAAAATAGACACAATCATGAACAGATTGTGTCTATTTGCCATAGAGCAGTTAAAACATTTCTGAAATGGTTTTAGCTTGCATATGGAGAGTGAGGTAATCTGGGCCGCCTGCTTTTGAATCGGTGCCTGACATTTTAAAGCCACCGAATGGGTGATAGCCTACAATTGCCCCTGTGCAGTTACGGTTAAAGTAAAGGTTTCCAACGTGGAAATCCTGTTTAGCCAGCTCGATTTTTGCGCGGTTGTTTGTAATGACAGCTCCTGTTAGCCCGTATTCTGTATTGTTGGCAATTTCGAGCGCTTCGGCAAATGTTGATGCTTTGCTAATGGCTAAGACAGGGCCGAAAATTTCTTCCTGCATAATCCGCGCTTTTGGATCAACATCGGCAAAAACCGTTGGGCGAATGAAAAAGCCTTCTGCATCGTCGCTTTTACCACCAGCAACTAGTTTCCCTTCTGTTTTGCCAATTTCAATATAACCTGTAATCTTGTCAAATGCCGCTTGGTCAATGACAGGCCCCATGTAATAGTTGTTCTCATTTGCCGGGTTGCCGACTGTAAGTGCTTCTGTTTTTTCCACTACTTTTGCGACAACCTCATCATAAAGATCCTCATGGATGACAGCGCGTGAGCCTGCTGAACACTTCTGTCCAGAGAAGCCAAATGCGGAAATAACAATCGCTTCAACCGCCGTGTCAAGGTCGGCTTCATTGTCAACTACGACCGTGTCTTTCCCGCCCATCTCCACGATCACGCGTTTCAAATGATTTTGACCAGCTTGGACGATCGCCGCTTTTTCATACAAGCGGACGCCAACATCCCGTGAACCTGTAAATGTAATCAGTGCTGTTTTAGGATGTTCGACAAGATAATCGCCTACTTCACTGCCGCTTCCAGGGACAAAGTTAATAACACCTTTCGGAACGCCTGCTTCTTCTAGAACTTCGACAAATTTAGCAGCAATCACTGGTGTTGTGCTTGCTGGTTTAAGCAATACTGTATTGCCTGTGACAAGGGGGGCTACCGTTGTGCCTGCCATAATTGCAAACGCAAAGTTCCAAGGTGAAATAACAACGGTGACACCCGTCGGCGTATAAATATAGCGGTTTAATTCGCCTTCCCTACTGTGAACAGGCTTTCCTTCGGCTAATTCGACCATTTGTCGGGCATAATATTCCATAAAATCAATGCCTTCAGCAATGTCTGCATCGGCTTCTTTCCAAGGTTTTCCTCCTTCTTTTATGAGCAGCGCCGTAAATTCATGTTTGCGGCGGCGCACAATTGCTGCTGCCCGCACAAGGATATTGGCGCGTTCTGCAGGCGCTACCGTTCTCCATGATTCAAACGCCGTACTGGCTGCCTCAATCGCTTGCTCGGCATGCGCTTTAGTCGCTTTGCCTGTCGTGCCAATCAATTCTTGTTTGTTCGCCGGGTTATAAGATGAAATCGTGTCAGCGGTCTCAACGCGTTCGCCATTAATGACTAGTGGGTAATGGTCGCCTAGGTTCGCCTCCACTTGCTTAATGGCTGCAAGCAATTCCTGTTTGTTTGCCTCAATCGTAAAATCAGTAAATGGTTCGTGCTTATAAGGGGTAAACATTGGTAAATTCCTCCTTAAAAATAAGATTCATAAATGAAGTATGCAAGATGCGTGCCAATTTAGTATTGCTGGCGAAATGCTGGCAACTTCCATCGGAAAAATCGAACACATTCGCTTGCGGCCATATAAATTTGGTGGCTGTCGGGCGACCGCTTGAGTCATGAACGTATGGGCACGCTACCGGAAAGGCAAGACATGTTTTTTCTTTCATCTGGGTATACAAATAAAAAGTGCAGGAGGGGATCTTATGCGTAAAATGATCGCGCAAGTACTAACAATCGTGGCTATCTATGGAGTCAAAAAAATGATTAACCGGCTTGTGCTTGAAGAGGGCAAGTCGGCTAAAGCGCCAAAAGCGTAATCAGGAAGCTCATGCTTCCTGATTTTTTATGGAAACTTTAGTGGAAATTTACTTAAGTCAAAACAAGTTTAACCTTCGTAAGCTAATATAAAAGAAAAAGGAGGCGAAAATGGCTAAGAAAAAGGTCGTTTTTATTGGCGTGGCTAGTGCACTTATCATTCTTTTTTCAGAAAAAGCGTATGCAGAGGAAACAACGATCCGTATTCTCCACACGAATGACGCTCATGGCCGTGCCTTTGAAGGGGAATTAGATGGCATCGGTTATGCAAAACTGAAAACGCTGATCGATGAAAACCGGGGCGAGCACTCGCTGTTGGTTGATGCAGGGGATACGTTCCACGGGACGACGTTTGCGTCCCTTGAGGAAGGGAGAACAATTGCAGATGTATTAAATGCTGTCGGTTACGATGTCTTTGTGCCAGGAAACCATGATTTTAATTATGGGCTTGATCGATTGTATGAGCTTGAGGAAACAATTGATTTTCCAGTCATTGCGGCTAATCTCCTTAACGAGAAAGAAGAACCATTGTTTGAACCATTCATGCTCCAAGAATTGGAAGGTGTGACGGTCGGCATTTTTGGGTTAGCCACACCGGAAACTGCCTTCAAAACACATCCAAATAATGTCGCAGCTCTTACGTTTGAAGACCCATCAGCTGCTGCACAAAGAATGGTCGACCTGTTACAGCAAGAAGGCGCTGATGTCATTGTCGCACTTGCCCATTTAGGCATCGATGAAACGAGTGAAGATACAAGTCTGAAAGTAGCTGCTGAAGTCGAAGGGATTGATGTGATAATTGACGGTCACAGCCACTCGGAATTACCGACGGGACTTATGGGCGAAAATAATACGCTCATTGCAAGCGCCGGGGAATATTTGCAAAACCTTGGTGTAGTCGATTTGGTGTTTGCAGACGGCGTCCTTGTTGAAAAAAGCGCAAAGCTGGTCCAGCAAAGTGAAACAGAGGCGATCGAACCTGACGAAAAAGTAGAAGCATTGCTTGCAGAGTTAGAAGAGGAGCAACAAGCCATTCTGGCAGAACCTGTTGGGCAAACTGCCGTCGACTTAAATGGCGAGCGGGAGCATGTTCGAGTGGAAGAAACGAATTTAGGCAACTTCATTGCCGACGTGCTCCGTCACGCTACAGAGGCGGATATTGCCTTGACAAATGGAGGCGGCATCCGTGCTTCCGTTCAAGCAGGAATGATGACGAAAGGGGACTTAGTCGAGGTTTCGCCTTTTGGCAATTATGGGGTAACGGTAGAAGTGACAGGGGCGGAACTGCTTAAAGTTTTGGAGAACGGAGTGAGTGGCTATCCAGAACCGAGCGGCGGTTTTCCGCAAATTAGCGGGTTTTCGTTTCAGTTTGATTCCAACAACGAACCTGGACAGAGAGTTCATTCTGTTCTCGTAAAAGACAAACCGCTCCAAGAAAACGAAACGTACTTGCTTGCTACAAATGATTTTCTTGCTGCTGGCGGAGATGAATACACGGATTTGGCCAATGCGCCTATTGTCAATGAATACAACGCCGTCGATGAATTGCTAATTGAGTACTTGCAAGATGCGGGCGAAATTGCTCCTAAAATAGAAGGTAGAATTCAAATCGCGGCAACACCAGCAGAAACACAAGCACCTTTACAGGCTGAATATGTCATTCAGCCAGGAGATACATTGTTTGAAATCGGCCTTCGTTTAAATGTTCAATGGCCAAAATTACTTGAAATGAACCCTGCAATTAAAGATGAAGATGTCATTTTTTCAGGAGAAACGATTTTCATACCTAATACACGGACGTAACCGCGTCCGTATTTTTTTAGATCTAATTGTAAAGTGAACTAGACAAAAAGTAAAATGTACTATACAATGAAGCCAGAAATGATTCAAGAAGGTGGACTATGGAGATTGAAAACAGGGTAAAAGTATTGCGTGCTGAAAAACGAATGACACAAGGTGAACTAGCCGAGGCAGTAGGTGTGACAAGGCAAACGATTGTTGCCCTGGAAAAAGGGCGGTATTCGCCTTCATTATTGCTTGCCCTACAAATAGCAAAGCAATTTGAATTACCTGTAGAAGATGTGTTTTTCTTAACAGAAGAGGAGTGATTGAATTTGAAATGGTGGTTTGCGATCGTTAGTTTAGTGGCTACGGTCGGGTTGTTTACATGGCAGCTCGTTGAATATTTCCGTGGCTTTGAGGAGATTGAGACGGCAACAGGTACATGGCAAATGTCATTCAATATACTTCCGATGACTATTTTAATTATTGGCGCGATCATTTACGGGATTGTGAGCGCCTATTTAAAGAAGAAAAAAGGCGTCACGTTCCAAAAAGCGCTGTTGTTGCCTCCAGAATTTTCGGAGCGTGATGAGCGGGAGAAAGAAATCACTGCTAATGCTTGCCGTACTGCTTATTTAAGCATGTATATTATCTATCCCATCCTAGCGGCCTTACTTGTTGTTTATCCGTTGGTGCAAACGAAACTGCCGTACTTGCCAATCATTCTTGTTATGGCAGGCCCGCTTTTGCAGGCATCTGTTTATATGGTTTCATGGCGAAAAGGGTATTTGTCTTAATGCTTGCTTTAATTCATACGAAGGGACAGGTCTAACATGAAGGAACGTTGCGCGCTTCTCATTATTGATATGATTAATCCGTTTGATTTTGCCGGTGCCGATAAGCTATTGCCAGATGCTAGGAACTGCGCGAACGCGATTGCCAACTTAAAGGCAATACTACGCGACAAAGAATGGCCAGTCATTTATGTCAACGACAATTATGGCGATTGGCAATCGGAATTTACTCAAGTCTACAATCATATTGTTAACAATGGTTTGCCAGGAGCACCCATTGCGAAACTGCTTGCTCCTGATGAAGAGGACTATTCGGTGTTAAAACCCCAATTTTCGGGGTTTTTCGCTTCTCCTTTAGATATGCTTTTAAGGGAGCTTAACATTCAGACGCTTATTTTGACAGGAGTAGTTGGCAATATGTGCGTCGAGTTTACGGCCAATGATGCCTATATGCGCGACTATCAGCTGCTTATCCCGAAAGATGGTTTTGCCTGCTTTACAAAAGAGGAGTACGACGCTTCATTAAATCATTTCACCACGGTTTTGAAAGCGGATGTGTCTTCCACAAAAGAACTGCAAAAACGCCTAAACGCATAAAAGAATTGACGCAGAAGTGAATTTTAGTAAAATAGAATTGTTAGCACTCTAAACAAATGAGTGCTAAAAGATTCGTGATTGGATGGAAGGGAGCGCTCTTTTAATGGAAAAGAAGCAATTTCAAGCTGAATCAAAGCGTTTGTTAGAAATGATGGTCAATTCCATTTACTCGCAGAAGGAGATTTTTCTGCGCGAACTGATCTCAAATGCAAGTGATGCAATTGACAAAATGTATTATCGCTCGTTAACGGATGACTCGCTTTCATTTGAAAAAGACCGCTATGCGATTTATGTAGAAGCGGATAAAGATAACCGGAAGCTTGTAATTAAAGATACAGGGATCGGCATGACAAAAGAAGAGCTCGAAGCCAATTTAGGTACGATTGCCAAAAGTGGTTCACTCGCTTTCAAGAAAGAAACGGAAATCAAAGACGGCCATGACATTATTGGCCAATTTGGCGTTGGTTTTTACGCTGCCTTTATGGTCGCTGATAACGTGACTGTCATTACCCGATCCATTGACAGCGACCAAGCTTATAAATGGGAATCGGATGGAACGGATGGGTATACGATTGAACCGGCTGAAAAAGAAGATGTGGGCACGGTCATCACACTCCACATAAAAGAAAATACGGATGAAGAATCCTATGATGAATACTTAGAGGAGTACCGTATAAAAGCAATTATTAAAAAGTACTCTGATTTTATCCGCTATCCAATCAAAATGAATGTAACAGTAAGCAAACCAAAAGAAGACAATGAAGACGAATATGCAGAGTACCAGGAAGAACAAACGATTAACAGCATGGTGCCGATTTGGCGCAAAAACAAAAGTGAGCTAAAAGACAGCGATTATGAACAGTTTTATCAGGACAAGCGTTACGGATTTGATAAGCCCCTTGAACATATTCATGTATCAGTAGATGGCGCCATCCGCTACAACGCGATTTTATTTATCCCAGAGCATACGCCGTTTGATTATTACTCCAAAGAGTATGAAAAAGGTTTAGAGCTTTATGCCAACGGTGTGTTGATTATGGAAAAGTGCGCAGAACTTCTTCCAGACTACTTCAGTTTTGTGAAGGGGATGGTCGATTCAGAAGACCTTTCACTCAATATTTCTAGGGAAATGCTCCAGCATGACAGGCAACTAAAGCTGATCGCTAAAAATATTAAGTCAAAAATCAAGAGCCAGCTGAAAACAATGCTGAAGAAAGAGCCGGACAAATATGAGAAGTTTTATAAAGCGTTCGGGCGCCAATTAAAATTTGGCGTGTACAATGACTTTGGTGCCAATAAAGAAGACTTGCAAGACTTGTTGCTTTTCTATTCTTCTACGGAGAAAAAACTGGTGTCGTTAAGCGATTATGTATCGCGGATGAAAGAAGGGCAAAAGTACATTTATTACGCCACAGGCGAGTCGAACGAACGAATTGCCAAACTGCCGCAGACGGAAATGGTAGCTGACCAAGGCTATGAAATTCTTTACTTCACTGAAGATGTAGACGAATTCGCGATCAAAATGCTTCGTTCTTATGATGAAAAAGAATTTATGTCTGTCTCTAGCGCTGATTTGGATATTGAAGCAGATGAAAAGCAAGAGGATGAGACGAACAGCGAAGAGAACAAAAAACTATTTGAGAAAATGAAAAGCATTTTAGATGGAAAAGTAAAAGATGTGCGTACGTCCAAACGTTTAAAAAGCCATCCTGTCTTTTTGGCTGCAGATGGCGAGATTACGTTAGAAATGGAAAAAGTTTTACAAGCAATGCCAGACAACCAAAATGTAAAAGCCGAAAAAGTATTGGAAATCAACCCAAACCATGATGTCTTTCATTCCTTGAAACAAGCATATGAAGAAGACGAAGACAAATTAAAGCTATATACCAACTTGCTATACAACCAAGCGCTCCTTATTGAAGGGCTTCCTCTTGAAGATCCAGTCGAATTCTCACAAAACATGTGCAAAGTCATGGTTTAACATCCATAATTTCGAAAAGCCTGCCGACCATGCGGCAGGCTTTTTTCAAAAGAGGCGAGATCGCTCTATAAATGGGCGTTGCACAGCGATCGTTTGGTAGAAAAAGATTTACAATTGGGACTTTTTTCAGTAGGCTTGCATCTAGAAAGTGACCTGTTTACCCTATATCGTGGGAAGTCATATTTTAAAAGAAAGGATGATCAAATGTCCATGGTAGAAAGGAAAAAGGGAATGTTTCAACGCTTTCTTGATACCATTGAAAAAACGGGCAATAAATTGCCACATCCAGTGACGCTATTTGCGATTCTTGCTGTCCTTGTCGTGATCGTATCTAGCATTGTTGCAAGCTTTGGCATTTCAGTCGAGGATCCAGCTAATCCTGGAGAAACGATTGCCGTCAAAAATTTGTTAAGCGGTGAGGGCATTTCCTATATATTCACGAGCATGGTTGATAACTTTATAGGCTTCGCCCCTTTAGGCGTGGTACTCGCAACCATGCTCGGTATTGGAATTTGCGAACGCAGCGGTTTAATTAGCGCTGGGTTAAGAGGTTTTGTGCTCTCTGTTCCAAACCGCCTCATTACGGCAGGGCTCGTTTTTGCGGCAGTGATGTCAAGCGTTGCTTCAGATGCTGGCTATGTAGTGCTGCCTCCTTTAGGCGCTGTCATTTACGCAGCACTTGGTAGACATCCACTAGCAGGACTTGCTACTGCATTTGCCGGTGTTTCGGGCGGGTTTAGCGCAAACTTGCTATTATCGGCCACTGACCCAATGCTCGGTGAATTAACGATGCAAGCAGCTGCAACAATAGACCCAGCGTACGCTGAACAAATGAATAACGCAATGAATTACTGGTTTATTATTGTATCAACGATTTTGATTACGATTGTCGGTACGATCGTTTCTGAAAAAATTGTGGAGCCTCGGTTAGGCACTTATAAAGGGGACTATACAGGCGATTTGGAACGTTTAAAACCAATCGAGAAAAAAGGCATGCTTTATGCTGGCATCGCTCTCGCCATTTCTGCTGCCTTAATCAGCTTGCTTATTGTTCCAGAATGGGGGCCGATGCGGGGCACAGGCGACCAACCTATTGTCGTTTCGCCGTTTATGGACTCTCTCGTCGTTATTATTTTGTTGCTCTTCCTCATACCGGGGCTCGTTTACGGAATTGTAACGAAAAACATTAAAAGCGATAAAGATGTAGCAAAGCAAATGACGGACACGATGGCATCGATGGGCATGTTTATCGTCCTCGCTTTTACAGCGGGCCAATTTGTCGCTTACTTTTCTGAATCGAATTTAGGTTTATTTTTAGGGATTTTAGGCGGGGAATTCCTTACTTCCTTGAATTTAGACGGCATTCCAGTCGTTATTGGCTTTATTATAATCACTGCCTTCATTAATTTATTTGTTGGCAGCGCTTCTGCAAAATGGGCAATGATGGCGCCAGTATTTGTACCGATTATGATGCAAATTGGCTATTCGCCTGAGTTGGCGCAAGCGACTTATCGCGTCGCGGACTCGGCCACCAATATCATTACGCCGTTGATGACCTATTTCGCCATTGTCATTGCTTTTGCCCAAAAATACGATAAAAATATGGGAATTGGTACACTGGTTTCGGTCATGCTGCCATTTTCGATTTGGTTTTTAATCTCATGGTCTGTATTAATAGTCGTTTGGATTTTTACTGGCCTTCCGCTAGGCCCGAATGCGCCTATTTATATGCCTTAATCATGAAAGCGGTTGCCGTATAAAGGAGTTTGGTTGAGGAGGAACGAATAGAAGAGGGGATGACGCGTTTGAAAGGAAGATAAAATTGAAGCCAATCACAAGTGAGCCAATCGATCTTTTCTCTGATCCGTTTCACCAGCATCCTTATATGTATTACAAAGATATTCGTAAACAAACGGGATTTGCGAAAGTCATGTTGCCTTATGGAATTCCAGCTTGGATGGCTTTCCATCACGATGTCGCGGAAGCCGTGTTAAAAGACGAGCGTTTTATTAAGGATGCACGTACTGTTTTTCCGGATGAAGCGCTGGACGAACAAATGCTGCCGATAAGCAAGAGCATGTTGTTTGTTGATCCTCCAGACCATAAGCGGCTTAGGGGCCTTATTCAAAAAGGGTTTACCCCAAAGCGGATTGCTAGGCTAAAAGGCAGAATCGATGATATTGCGATGGAACAAGCGCGCCAGATTAAGCACAAAAAGCGATTTGATCTTATAGAAGAATATGCTTTTCCAATCCCGATTATCGTCATTTGCGAGCTTCTCGGTATCCCCGATTCTGACCGCGATAAATTTCAATATTGGTCAAAGTTAATCGTTGATCTTGATAGCGAGGGGTACGGGGAGGCCCATACAGTACAGAAGGGCATGGACGACTTTATTGCTTACTTGCAAGCATTAATCAATGCTCGTCGCCAAGACCCGCGAGAGGACCTCTTATCTGATTTAATCCGCGCCGAAGAAGATGGTGACCGGTTAACGACAAATGAACTTTATGGCGTCGTGATGCTGCTCATTGTTGCTGGCCATGAGACAACCGTTAATTTGATTGCAAATGGGATGTTGGCATTGCTTATGCATCCAAACCAGTTGGCGTTGTTAAAAAACGACTATCAATTGATCCCTCAAGCGATTGAGGAGTTGCTTCGTTATAACAGTCCCGTTGAATTTAGCACAGACCGGTGGGCTCGTGAGTCATTTTCGTTTATGGGCAAAGAGATAAAAAAGGGAGACTTCGTAATTGTGTCGCTCGCTTCTGCCAATCATGATGAAGCGCTAGTTGAAAATCCCGATAAGCTGGACATAACAAGAGAAAAAAGCCCCCATTTGTCATTTGGGAAAGGAATCCATTATTGTTTAGGCGCTCCGCTTGCACGATTGGAAGCAGAATCGGCGATTCGTATCCTTATAGAAGAATGTCCTAACATACGTCTAGGCGTGGAACCAAACGAATTAGCGTGGCGGCAAAGCTTAGTGATTAGAGGGTTAGAAAACTTGCCTGTGGAAACAGGTTGACCAGGACACTGCCAAGCAGTGTCCTGCTTCAGCATGCTTATTTTGGGGTTGGCAAGCGTTATGAACGGCGTTTTAATGCATAAATGTCGCGTTCGTGGTTAATGAGTTTTTCTTTAATAAAGTCAAACGTAGTAGAGGCATGTTCTGCATGTTTTTGTAATTGGGCAGTTATGACTTTATGTTCAGCCATATCCTTTTTTAAGACAGATACATCGCTTTTTAAGACAGATACATCGTCTTTTAATATGGCAACATCTCCTTTGATTTCCCGCAATTGGCTGTTAACTTCCCGAAATGCAGTCATAACTTGCTTAAATTGGTCGTTTGTCATTTTCTTCACTTCCTTTCGGTTTAGTATAATGGAAAAGGAAGGACAAGAACAGCAAAAAATAAGCTATTTTGCGATAAGCCAAAACCTCCTTTTCATAAAAATTGTACGAGATTGGCTTGCCTGATTAATGAAAGTAAGCTATATTTGTAAGTGCTTACATATAGTCATCTGATGACCGTATGATATAATCATTATGTTAGAGGGGGAAAAGGAATGGGATTTTGGTGGCTTGCGATGATAGCGCTGACGCCAATTTTAACGGTATTGTTGTTTCTTGTTCTTTTGAATTGGCCGGCCAAGCGGGCTATGCCACATGCTTTTCTAATGACAGGAATAGTGGCAATCTTCTTTTGGGGCGTGCCTTATAACTATGTGGCGGCCGCGAGCGCAAAAGGGATCGTTACGGCTTTAGAAGTGCTATTTATTGTGTTCGGTGCTGTATTAATGCTCAACACATTGCGAGAAAGCGGCGCAATCCACACGATTCGTGCTGGATTTACAGCTATTACGCCTGATAGGCGGATACAAGTCATTATAATTTGTTGGCTGTTCGGCTCATTTATTGAGGGGGCCTCGGGCTTCGGCACTCCCGCCGCCATACTTGCACCGCTCCTTGTCGCCATTGGCTTTCCAGCGATGGCCGCAGTGCTTTCGGCTCTCATTATCCAGTCAACGCCAGTTTCATTTGGCGCTGTCGGTACACCGATTTTAATTGGGGTGAACTCGGGACTCACGGGAGCGCCAAACGTGGTTGAACAGGCAGCAGCACTTGGGATGACAACCGATGAGTTTATTCGTTCTATTGGCGGTCAAGTGGCGATATTCCATGGGATTGTCGGTGTGTTTTTGCCGTTGGTATTGGTAATGATGCTTACGCTGTTTTTTGGCGAGAAACGTTCCATTTGGGCTGGGCTGGAAGTGTGGAAGTTTGCGCTGTTTGCTGGCCTAGCTTTTACGGTCCCTTATGCCTTGGTCGCCAATGTACTTGGACCAGAATTTCCGTCGCTTTTCGGTGGATTAATGGGGTTAGCGATTGTTGTTCCTGCCGCTAAGAAAGGGTGGTTTATGCCAAAAAAGAACTGGAATTTCCCTCCTCCATCAACATGGGAGCGTGGATGGACGGGAATGCTTTCGGCTGATCCTCTTACCAAACCGACCATTTCAATGTTTAAAGCTTGGTTTCCGTATATACTCATTGGCTTTATGCTAGTAATAACTCGCATGGAGGCATTTCCTTTTGGTGCTGCCTTGAAAAAAGTGGCAATTACGATTGAACAAGTGTTTGGAACGACAATTGACATTTCCAGCACTCCGTTGTTTTTACCAGGAACGATTATGGTAGCCGTGTCGGTGGTTGGTTATTTTCTTTACAAGATGGACCGCTCTTCCTATCGGACGGCCGTGAGCAACTCCACAAAAATGATTATCAGTGCTGCGCCAGCGCTTTTGTTTGCCGTGCCGATGGTGCAAGTGTTTATTAACTCTGGCGTCAATGCAAATGGATATGAGTCGATGCCGCTCTTACTGGCGGAAGGCGTGTCTAGAATGGTTGGCGAACATTGGCCGGCCGTAGCGCCAGTAATTGGCGCGCTAGGCGCATTTATAGCCGGAAGCAACACGATCAGCAATATGATGTTTGCGTTGTTCCAATTTGGCGCGGCGGAAAATGTCGGCATTTCTCCTGCTACGATCGTTGCTTTGCAAGCTGTGGGTGGAGCAGCAGGAAACATCATCTGTGTCCATAACGTTGTGGCGGCATCGGCAGCTGCAGGGATTATTGGTAAAGAAGGCGTACTTATTAGGAAAGCGTTGATTCCGCTAACGTATTATCTTGTTTTTGCCGGTGGGCTAGGCTATGTAGCGATACATGGGTTTGGGTTTCATATCGGCACGTTGTTTGTGGCAACTGTCTTACTTGTATTTCTAATCATGATCCTCAGATACCAGCGTAAAGCCAAGTTGGCAAACATAGAAACCAAAAAAGTATCAACGCTATAAGGGGATGGTAATGTGAACGTTGCGCTATTCGTCACATGTCTAGCGGACATTTTTTATCCAGGTGTTGGGAAAGACACTGTAGAAGTACTCGAACGTCATGGTTGCAGTGTCAAATTTCCGGAAAATCAAATTTGTTGCGGGCAACCGGCATTTAACAGTGGCTATCATAAAGATACAAAAAAAGCAGCCAAACATACTATTGAAACGTTTGCCGATGCCGATTATGTTGTGCTGCCGTCAGGATCATGTGCTGCTATGCTCCTCGAATACAAAGAGCTGTTTGCTGACGATCCTGAGTGGAAAAAACGGGCAGAGGAGCTTGCTAGCAAAACGTATGAACTGACCCAATTTCTTGTCCATGTACTTAAAGTGGAAGACATTGGGGCAGTTTGCAACAAAAAAGCGACATACCATACGTCATGCCACATGTCGCGGTTATTAAGGGAAACCGAGGCCCCTTTTTCTTTGTTGGAACAAGTAAAGGGGCTTGAGTTGGCCCCGCTGGCAAACAAGGAGTCGTGCTGTGGCTTTGGCGGTACGTTTTCAGTCAAAATGCCTGCTATATCGGAACAAATGGTGGAAGAAAAAGTCGGCCATATCGAAGCGACTGGTGCTGAGCTACTCATTGGTGCCGATTGCGGTTGTTTGATGAACATTGGCGGGCGGATCGAACGAAACGGTAAAGCAATTGAAGTAAAGCATATCGCCCAAGTCTTAAATAGCAAGGAGTGAGGAATGTGGCCATTAAAATAAGTGATGTTCCTTTTTCAGAGCGGGTTGAAAAAGGGCTCCAAGACGGCTTTATGCGCCAAGCGGTCAGCTCTGCCCAGGAACGGCTGAAAACATCAAAAGGTTCAGCGGAAAAGGAGCTTGGCAATTGGGAAGAGTGGCGCACATTAGCTGAAGAAATCCGCACACATACGCTCAATCATATTGATTTTTATTTGCAGCAGCTTAGCGACAATGTCGAGAAGGCAGGAGGACATGTTTATTTTGCCCAAACGGCTGAAGAAGCCAATCGTTATATCAAGGAAATTGTAAGCAGCAAAGAAGCGCAAAAAGTCGTCAAATCGAAATCGATGGTAACCGAAGAAATCGGCATGAACAAAGCGCTCGAAGACATTGGTTGCGACGTCATTGAAACCGACCTAGGCGAGTATATTTTACAAATAGACGACCATGATCCCCCTTCCCATATTGTTGCGCCAGCATTGCACAAAAATAAAGAACAGATCCGCGATACATTTAAAACCCGCAAAGGCTATACAAAGTCGGAAAATCCCCAAGAGTTGACATTGTTTGCCCGGGAACAGCTCCGCAAAGAGTTTTTGTCTGCCGATGTTGGCATTACAGGCTGTAATTTCGCCGTAGCAGAATCAGGGAGCATTTCGTTGGTCACGAATGAGGGAAATGCTCGCCTAGCGACAGCACTGCCTAAAACACATATAGCCGTTATGGGGATGGAACGGATTGTTCCGACATGGGAAGAGCTCGACATTTTAGTAAGCATGCTTTGCCGAAGCGCAGTAGGGCAAAAATTAACGAGTTATGTGACTGGCCTCACAGGTCCGCGCGAAGATGGCGATGCAGACGGTCCTGAAGAGTTTCACCTCGTCATTGTCGATAATGGACGGTCCAATATTCTCGGCACTGAATTCCAAGCAGCGCTTCATTGCATCCGCTGTGCAGCTTGCATTAATGTCTGCCCCGTGTACCGCCACGTCGGCGGCCATTCCTATGGCTCCATTTATCCAGGGCCAATCGGGGCAGTGTTAACACCGTTATTGGAAGGGTATGAAGACCACAAAGAGTTGCCTTATGCGTCAAGCTTATGTGCAGCTTGCACTGACGCATGCCCTGTCAAAATTCCTCTTCATGAATTGTTAATTAAGCACCGCCGCGTTATTGCCGAACAAAAGCAGACTGCGCGAACCGAAGCACTGGCAATGAAAGGGTTTGGAATCGGTGCGAGTTCGCCTACTATGTATAAGGCTGGAACCAAAGTAGTGCCGTTTTTGCTGTTCCCGTTTGTAAAGGATGGTGCGATTCCGAAAGGGCCAGGGCCGCTAAAAGGCTGGACAGATGTCCGCCATTTGCCCGCTCCTGCCAAACAACGGTTCCGTGACTGGTTCAAAGCGCGGCAAAAGGAGAGTTCACATGATTAAAAACCGTGAGTCCTTTCTCGACCATGTGGCAAATCAACTTGGCCGGCCCCGCAAAACAGAAGGTGTTTTACGTCCCAATTACCGAGCTTCCCCCCAATTTGAAGTATTAAAAGACGCTTCAAAGGATGAGCTGGTTATGGTACTGAGGGAACAATGCGCAGCCATCCATACAGACTTTAAACAAGTGGATAGTGGCCAGTTAGAGAGAGTCATTGATGAAACAATCGCCATGTATGGAGCGCAATCAGTCATTACTTGGGATGACCGCCGTTTTCACGATTTTGGCCTCAGCTCCTTTTTAAACCGTCCTTCTGTTTCGTTATGGGACAATCGTGACAGCAATCGTTCTATCGAGCTGGCAGAAAAAGCGGACGTAGGCATCACCTTTGCCGATATCACTCTTGCTGAGTCAGGAACAGTCACATTGTTTAGCAGTAATGGCAAAGGGCGTTCTGTCAGTTTGTTGCCTCGCTATTATATCGCGATCATCCCGAAAAGCACGCTAGTGGCGCGGATGACGCAAGCGGCGATCCACATTCAGCAACTAGCAGGCGAGGGACGCCTCCCATCGTGCATCAATTTTATTTCAGGCCCAAGCAACAGCGCTGACATTGAAATGAGTTTAGTCGTCGGCGTGCATGGCCCGCTAAAAGCTTGCTATATAGTAGTGAATGACAAGTAAATAACACTCAAGGCCAGTGGTAACTCGCTGGCCTCTTAGTTGTTGGATATGTCACTAGGTAGAAGGGGACTGCAGATGCTTTTTACTAGTCAGCAAAAGGATGTTGCTCGTTTTCATATGCTATACTTAAAACGAGAAGTTGCAAATGAGGTGTCTGCTATGTCCTTAAAACAAGTAAAGTCTAAAAAAGTGTCCGAATTGATCCGCGACCAACTCGAGGACATGATTCGGAGCGGCGATATTCAACCAGGGGAGAAACTCGATTCAGTCGAGAAACTATCGGCGACATTCCAAGTAAGTCGTTCGGCCGTTAGGGAAGCATTAAGCGCATTGCGTGCAGTCGGACTTGTGACGATCCGCCAAGGAGAAGGCACATTTGTCAATAAATTTGATTTTTCAAGTATGGTCAAACCAGTAGGCATTAAGGGAGTTTTATCGAATAAAGAGAAACAAGATTTATTCCAAGTGCGAAAAATTCTCGAAGTCGGCGTCGCAAGTTTGGCGGCTGAAAACCGCAGCGCTGACCACCTTGCCAAGATCGAGGAGGCGCTTTCGCAAATGGCCAAAGCGGAAGCTGGTAAGGATTTAGGCGAGGAGGCAGATGTTCGATTTCATTTAGCCTTGGCAGAGGCGACAGAAAACGATTTGCTGATTGAAATGATGCAAAAGTTGTCTGATACGCTGGTCATGACCATGTATGAGAGCCGGAAAATCAGTCTTTACGCCGAAAAACAAACGCTTAAACAGCTCCATTATGAGCATGAACAAATTTTTAAGGCGGTGGAAGCGCAAGACAAAGACAAAGCCCACCAGGCAATGATGATTCATTTAGTGAATGTGGAACAAGCGCTGATGGAATATGATAAGCAAAAACAAGAAGACGGCAGCCAGTAAATATGCGAGAAAGAAAGGTGTTTGCCTTTCACTGCTAATAAGCAAGCCGCAGAAGCGGCTTGCTCGTTGTTTTGTTTAAAGGGTGCTTGGTACTAGGTTAAAGCAGCGTTTGTAAATCCATTCATAATCAGCAAGCGTCAAGTCACGAGGATTTCCAATGGTTTGTGGGTCTTTCAACGCTTCTTGCGCCCAACGGCTAATTTGTGTTTTGTCAACGCCTTGGTCTTCAAGTGACGGGATTTCCAGTTCTTCGACTAACTCATACATGTAGCGGACGGCTGCCTTGGCTGCCTCGTTTGTTGTCATCCCCGTTATGTTTATGCCGAATGCTTGGGCAATGCGGGCAAAGCGTTCAGGCGCTCCTTTCCAGTTGAATTCCATGACAGGTCCCATCATTGCTGCCACACATTGTCCATGAGCTACAGGGACGATGCCGCCAAGAGACTGGCTCATTGCGTGAGCGGCCCCAGCCGATTCGCTCCCATAGGAAAGCCCCGCTAACATCGCAGCTTGCGCCATTCCATAGCGTGCTTCTAGGTCGTCCCCGTCTGCAAAAGCGCGGCGTATATAGGTGGCTGCATATTCAATTGCCAATAAGGCGACGGCATCTGTAACGGGCTGTGCATATTTCATCGTGTAGCATTCAATTGCATGGGCTATGGCATCAATGCCTGTCATCGCTGTGACATGGGGAGGCATCGAAGTATGCAATTGTGGATCAATAATGGTTACGTGTGCAGCGATCAAGGGGCCGCCTGTGTTGAATTTGTATTTTCGTTGTTCATCCGTAATGACCGCCCATTGTGTCACTTCAGAACCTGTACCGGCAGTGGTTGGAACAGTAGCCAATGTTGGAATTCGCCGTTCAAGCGGCTTTTTGCCCTCTGCTGCTTCGTAATCAAGAACTGTGCCTTCGTGTGTCACTTCCACGCCAATTGCTTTAGCTGTATCCATAGAAGAGCCGCCGCCGACAGCCACTAAGCCGTCGCAACGATGTTTCTCGTAAACGCTGGAACCTTTGGCGATTAATCGTGTTGGTGGATTGGGCTCAACTTCGTTGAAAAGGACGACGTCAATGCCCGCTTTTTCGAGGCTTTGTTCGACTGGTTTTGTAATCCCTGCTTTGTAAATGCCAGGGTCCGTCACAAGCAATATTTTTTTGGAACCAAGGGCGCGGACTTCTTCGCCAAGGTGGGAGATAGCGCCAATGCCATGCTTAATTGCGGTCGGTACTTCAAAAGTATGGTAGTTTAACATTGATTCAACTTTCATATGCATGCTCATGTTTATCGCTCCTTGATTGTTTTTACCCGCGGAACCAGCCGATTGGTTGCGGTTGCTTATTGCGGAAAATATGCTTTGTTTCCGTGTACTCTTCTAAGCCGATTTTGCCTAATTCTCGCCCGAAGCCAGATTGTTTGTAGCCTCCCCAAGGCGCTTGGGCAAAGTATGGGTGAAAGTCATTGATCCATACGGTTCCTAAACGAAGTTTGCTTGCAATGTGTTCTGCTTTGCCAATATCATTGGAAAAAATAGCGCCAGCAAGCCCATAGATGGTGTCATTTGCCTTTGCGATCGCTTCGTCTGTTGTTCTGAATGTTTCGACTGTAAGCACAGGACCAAACACTTCTTCTTGGACGATGCGCATGTTGCTGTGGCAGTTTGTAAAAATAGTTGGTTCTAAGAAAAAGCCGTTTTGCAGTTCAGGGGCGTCCGGGCGTTTTCCGCCACAGGCAAGTGTAGCGCCTTCATCTAATCCGATTTTAATGTAGCCTTCAACTTTGGCGCGGTGGGCGGCAGAGATAAGCGGCCCAGACTCTGTTTTTTCATCGAAGCCATTGCCAAGCTTGATACGTTTAGCCCGCTTTACTAATTCTTCTACGAAAACATCATGAATCGCTTCTTCAACAAGCAAGCGCGAGCCAGCAGAACAAACCTGACCAGCATGGAAAAAGACAGCGTTTAAGGCTTGGTCAATGGCTGTTTCAAAATCAGCATCAGCAAAGACGATATTAGGGTTTTTGCCGCCAAGTTCTAGAGCCATTTTTTTTACATTACCGCTTGCTGCTCGCATGATCGTCTTTCCTGTTTCAATGCCTCCAGTAAATGAAATCAAGTCGACATCTGTACTTTCGGAAAGCAGCGCGCCAACTTCCTTGCCTGTGCCAAGCACAAGGTTGGCTACTCCTCTAGGAAGCTCGACTTCTTCAAATAGCTCAAATAGTTTCATCGTCGTAAGGGGTGTAAGTTCGCTTGGCTTTAAAATAAGGGTGTTTCCTGCAATGAGTGCAGGCGCCAATTTCCATGCTGCTTGCAACAACGGATAATTCCAAGGCGTAATTAGCCCACACACGCCCACAGGTTCACGGACAACGATGCTCGTTGAATTCGGAAGTGGGCTCTCAATGACTTCGCCCCCATTTTTGTCCGCCAGACCAGCAAAATAAAAAAACACATTGGCGATGTCTTCCATATCGGTTCGGCTTTCTTCAAGCGTTTTACCTGTATCAAGGGACTCCAAGCGGGCGAATTCCTCACTTTGATCGGCTATTTTTTGGCCAATTAGACGTACCCGTTCACCTCGTTCACTTGCGGATGTAGCGGTCCAAACGCCTTTATCAAAGGCAGCTCGGGCAGCTGCAATCGCAGCTTGGCTGTCTTCAGCCGCACCTTCTGGCACTGTTGCGATCACTTCCTGGTTAAAAGGATTGATAATTTCTCGAACTTGGCCATTCTTGGCATCCGTCCATTCTCCGTTAATAAACATCTTTCCGCGAATCATCAACCTCTCTCCTTTATTTTGTTTAATATATATTAAACGTTTTGTATAAAATAAACATATCATTTCTGTTCGTTTGTGTCAAAAAAAAAGCCCCCTTCATAAGTGATGCCCATTGTAAGGATCACTATTTTAGGAGGTTCTTTGACTGAAACTTGATGATAATTGTATCCGGTTAGCTCTTTGTTAGGAGGTGCCGTTCTCGTTTTTATAGCGTTCAACTAAATCTTTGGCAAGGTTTCCATTTTGGAACTGTTCTACTAGTAAGCCAAGAAACTCATAATACTCAAGGGAAGCAGTTATTTTTTTTAATGTGTGTGCTGCTTCCGCTCGTACCTCGTCTGGCGTCTCAGCATCGTCCAATAATGCTTTGTACAGAGGAATTGCTTGTTTAACTGCCTGGAGGTTCACGCTACGCTCCCGTTCCCATCTCCGTGTAAAAAAGGAAATGAAAAATTGAAAGAAGTCTTTTTCAGCCTCATACAAGTCTTTACGCTCACCTTTTCGGTACACGCGGTGAATAATTTTCTCCTCTAGGAGTTTGCGTACGCCAATACTCATGCTGCCTTTGCTCATTCCTAATTCATCGCGGAGATCATCGAGCGTCATCGGCCCGTCGTTTAAATACAAAGTCGCATAAAGTTGCCCGACTGAACGGTTTACACCATAAATGTCCATCGTATCGGCTATGCCGTCTTTAATGATTGCGTGCGCTTGTTCTAATTTTTCAAAAGCATGTTCATCGTTTTCCATTTCAACACCTCAATTGCAATTTAACCAAATTTAGCGATAGTATAGCTGTTTACCTGTAATAAAGCAAGGTAGCGAACGACTGGCAGTTCTGTTGGATGTTGACAGAATGAGAGGCTATGTTAGTATAGTTTCTAAAATATTTAATTCGTTTTAAATATATTATACATAATTAGAGAGGATGATCGATAGTGAAAACCATTCGCTTGCCTGCATTTTTCCTATTGGCTTTGCCCATGATGTCGGCCTGTGGCGCCCAAGGGGAAGAAGCCAAAGAAATTGAACTCGTTTATGTTGTATGGGATTCTGAAATCGCTTCAAACCACGTGGTGAAGATTGCTTTGGAACAAGCCGGTTATGATGTAACGTTAACAAGTGTTGAGCAAGGAATCATGTGGTCGTCAGTGGCAGACGGAAGCGCCGATGCCCATGTTGCCGGATGGCTGCCAGAAGATATGAAAGTCCACTATGAACAGCATAAGGATGACATTGTCGATTTAGGAGCTAATCTGGAAGGGGCACAAACTGGCTTAGCTGTCCCAATGTATATGGAGATTGACAGCATCGAAGAATTGTCAGCTGATGTCGTCAGCACCATCACAGGCATTGACGCTGGCGCAGGCGTGATGATGACAACGGAAGAGGCGCTTCATGAATATGGAATTGATGATGTTACGTTGTCATCAAGTTCAGATGCGATTATGACGGCAGAGCTTGGCAACCGCTATGCCGCGCAAGAACCAATTGTCATTACCGCTTGGCAACCTCACTGGAAGTTTAATTCGTATGATCTAAAATTTCTTGAGGACAGCAAAGGCATCTATGAAGCAAACGGAGAAATCCGTACAATTGTCCGTGCAGGCTTGGCCGAAGAAAAGCCAGAAGCTTATCGAATTCTCGACCAATTTTACTGGACAGCAGATGATATGAATGAAGTCATGTTGTATATGGCAAAAGATGGAATGGAGCCAGAAGAAGCAGCGGAAAAATGGGTGAATGCCAACCAAGATAAAGTCGATGAGTGGTTGAAAGGCGTATAGAATTAAGAAGAACAGCTATTTTAAACGCTTGCATTGACACGCCGTGAGGGATCATGCTATCTGGTTCATTGCGGCTTTTTTGTGTATTAAAGGCCGCGCCTCGCACTGAGCTGGCGTGGTTCAAGCATTATTTACCCAAAAGGGCGCCTATCCTTACTGCAAGTTTGCTAGGAGGCGGTTTAGCGAGTCAAGCAGTTGAAGCATTTCATAAAAACCCGAAAATCAAATACCAGTTGATATTGGGTTGTCCGCAAAATTTGGAGGCAAATTCATTCAATATCAAGCGCTGAAGGAGATCAAGCGTATTCTTAAAGCACCCGCAAGGCTGTCTGCCCACCTACCGTCAATAGTAGCCCCATTTATTAGTTACAGTTGCCTAAAAGAGATCATTTTAAAAGGGCAGAAAAGACCTCCATAAAAAATCTAGGAGACAAAGAATGTGTTTTTTGCTATAAGCAGGGCTAAACGATGGAATGGTTCTCTAGTATCTTATTTTAAAATTCTTCTCATAAACTACCAAATCTTCTACGTACTTTATCCTCCATGTTCGGTTTTAATCCCCATTAATTACTCTGTACCAACGGTTTTATTTTTACATGTAGTTAAATATCGCTGAACAATTTTAATAGAAATCTTAAAGAATACCTATCATTACATGTCTAAATAAGGGGAAATCTTTTAAAGGTTTGTTGAGATATTTCTATCACAGAAAATAAAATTTAATAGATTTAAAACATAATAGGAGAAATGAATTATTAAACCAACCTACATCATTCTATTTAAAGGGTTTTAATGGTGTATAACCCGCCTAACATTAACGGTTTTTCTACAAAAGCAGTTGCTTCATATCAAGTCTTTTTTTCATAGGAGTAGTTCTACAGAAGGATTGTACATCCAATCTAAGGCATCTTTTGATACAGGACTTAAGTATTGTGTTGGGTTGAGGGAATGGTATGTAAGTAGGAAAAAGATGATACGTGACTGGGCTATTCGTATGCTATCATGCGTATCAAGTACACTAAAATAAATAAATAGACCTATTTGTTTTGAATAAATAGGCCTTAGTTCCTCTTGATGTAAGATGTGTGCTTAGGAGAAACCAAACATGAAAAGGGGAGTGATCGTTTTTCTTTTCCTATTAATTTAAGCAGATTTTAAAAAGTACGTTATGAAGCATTCGCAAGCAATCCTTGTCATTCCTCGGTATACGAAACCGCTGTCGGCTATCGGTTGCATACACCTTTTAGGACAGCAGTGGCTATTTATAATCGCTATTAATGCGCGATCAATATTCGGAAAAATGGCTTTATTATGTATGCTTTTTTGCTTTTTATCAATAAAGTTACCGAGAGAAAATACTTAACAGAGGAAGTGTGGACTATTGTCTTCGAAAAAGTACGATTACAAAAAAAAGATGAAAAATAGGCAAAAAAGAAAAATGAGCACTCTTTCAAAAGTGGTCGCTTCTACGGCGATTACAACTCTAACAATAGTGCCTTTCAGCAATCTTGCCAATGCGGAAGGCGTATCTGGAAATGTGTTGACAAACCCAAATGCTTACGTTTCGCCAGCTAGTTTAACAGAGTTTCAATTATTGACGGATGTTGCAGTCAATGCTCAACTTGGTAATGCTGACGAAAATGGGCTTTATGATCTGGGGCTTTCTTTAACTGGGCGAGGCCTTGCTGATGCCGAACTCCTCGGTCCAGAGCGTACGGTTATCTTTTATTCTCCTGACCTTGCTGATAAGTGGACGGTAGAAGGGCCGGCGCAAGTCAGAGTAGAAATCCTTCCAGTTACAATGGATTCTTTGCCAACTCTAGGCAATTTAATAGGGGATATCACGCAGCAATTGAATACTACAGTTAATGACTTGGTTGCTGCAGTTGACCGGATTGTAAATAATCCAATTACGGCACCTTTAATTCGTGTAAGTGGATTAACAGAATTACAAGATGCTCTAAGTGCGCTTAATAATATAGATGGAGCGCTAGCTGATCTGCTTGCTTATAATGATGAAGTAGAAGCAGTCGTCCAGCCAGACGGTTCTATCATTGTTAATTTTTCAGATGGTATAGGAAATCATCTTGAATCGGCGATTCAAGATGTTGTGGTTCAATTACTGAATGATGTAGTAGATGCGATTGGCAATGTCAGCATTGACATTTTGGGTGGTGGGATTTCCGTTCCTCTAGAGCCTCTTCAAGCGCTTGTCCAACCGCTTTTAGGTCTAATTGATAATATTTCCGGTGGTGCGATAGATCTATCCAATGATTTGGTTGGCGCGCAGTTGCTGGGAAGGACAGAAGTTACGCTGAACACAAAAGTGGACGGCACCAATGTATTTGGTGAAGTTCCAATTTACGGCGCAGGTGTACACAATAGTGCGATTGATCTTCAACTGCTAAGCAGCATTGGGGATTATGATACAGTAATATTTGATGACGACAGTGATGCGGACGCCGATGCTGACGCGGACGCTGACGCCGATGCCGATGCGGATGCGGACGCCGATGCTGACGCCGATGCGGATGCGGACGCTGACGCGGATGCGGATGCGGACGCCGACGCCGATGCGGATGCGGACGCCGACGCTGATGCGGACGCCGATGCCGATGCGGACGCTGATGCGGATGCGGATGCGGACGCCGATGCGGACGCTGATGCGGATGCGGACGCCGATGCGGACGCTGACGCCGATGCCGACGCTGACGCCGATGCCGATGCGGATGCGGACGCTGATGCGGACGCGGATGCCGACGCCGACGCGGATGCGGATGCGGACGCCGATGCGGACGCGGACGCGGATGCGGACGCCGATGCGGATGCGGATGCGGACGCTGACGCCGATGCCGACGCTGATGCGGATGCGGATGCGGACGCTGACGCCGATGCGGATGCGGACGCCGATGCTGACGCCGATGCGGACGCGGACGCCGATGCTGACGCGGATGCGGATGCGGACGCCGATGCGGACGCTGACGCGGATGCCGACGCCGACGCGGATGCTGACGCGGATGCGGATGCGGACGCCGATGCGGACGCGGATGCCGACGCCGACGCCGATGCGGACGCTGACGCCGATGCCGATGCGGACGCTGACGCCGATGCGGATGCGGATGCGGATGCGGATGCTGATGCTGACGCCGATGCGGACGCTGACGCCGATGCGGACGCTGATGCGGATGCGGATGCGGATGCCGATGCGGATGCGGATGCGGACGCTGACGCCGATGCGGACGCCGACGCCGATGCGGATGCGGACGCGGATGCCGACGCCGATGCGGATGCGGATGCGGACGCCGATGCGGATGCGGATGCGGACGCCGACGCTGATGCGGATGCGGATGCCGATGCCGACGCGGACGCGGATGCCGACGCCGACGCTGATGCGGATGCTGACGCCGATGCGGACGCCGATGCGGACGCGGATGCGGACGCGGATGCGGATGCCGATGCGGATGCGGACGCTGACGCTGATGCGGACGCCGATGCGGATGCGGACGCGGATGCGGACGCGGATGCGGATGCCGATGCTGACGCTGATGCGGATGCGGATGCGGACGTGGACAGGGTTACTGATAAAAATCGGGTCGATCGAGACTATACTGGTAAGCAAGACTCTTCGAAAGATGGGAAGAAGCTCCCAGATACAGCAACTTCCATTTGGACTGTAGGAGTTACGGGAATGGCAGCACTATTAGCTGGAATAAGTGCTCGACTATTTCGGAGAAAGAGATAGAAGTGTTATAAGGAAGCAAATGCGCTATTAGCATTTGCTTCCCTTTAACTAATCTAGGAGGGTTGAGCCATGAACCAGAATCTTACCCAAATATTTAATCGTGATATGGATCAACTGCATGCATTTATTACCGAGTCAGGGGAGTACAAGGAACTACGAAAAGAAAAGCCGGTTATCTTGTTTCTTTCTATTGGCTATTTAGATAAACGAGCAACGGTATTAACCGTCAAGGAGAATAGTTTTCAGCGCGCTTGGAAACGTCTTTACAACAGAGGGGTTTCCATCATGAAGCAGGAATATTCCTGTTTAAAAATCGACTGGGTTACTAGTACTGAACAACACTCGCTTTTGTCATTTATTAACACTATGACCAAAACAAAAAAGAACTACTTTAGGCAAGGAATCAGTTTTGATGAAAACTTTAGCTATGCTTTTTTAGAGCAAGAGATCAATGGAAACGCAATGATTCAAATTGACAAAGATACAAAGCGAGGGTATTTAAATGAAAAAAACATTCAATCTTATATTCGGAACCATCGCCCTCATTTAAAACGATTAGATTTCAACAAAGTTTCCTCGGTAACCACATTTACAACAAAAGGGTACTTTTTAGAAAATCAGCAGCTTTATGCCCTTAAAGAAGGGCCAAGGGACAACGGAAGACGGGATACCCTTTTAGACGCTGTGGAAGTAAAAGAAATGATTGCTAGCGGACTCAATTATTTGGCTAAAATGAATAAAGAGGCGGGCCAATTTACATATGGGTATTTTTCTTGTTTTGATAAAGAAATTCATTTTTATAATTTGTTGAGACATGCCAGTACACTTTATGCAATGATCGAAGCCCTCGAAATCACTAAGGACAAAGAGGCCATTCCCGCTATTGAAAGAGGCCTTGATTATTTGCTAAAGGGGCTACATGTTGATAAGAAGCAAGGGGCTGCCTATGTTGTCGACGGAGTCGAACAAGATCAGTTGGAAGTTAAATTAGGAGCGAATGCAGCTGCCATTCTTGCTTTTACAAAGTATACGGACGTTTTCCAAAATGATCGTTACCTTCCAGTTGCCCAACAGCTGGCAAATGGGATATGTCAGCTTCAACAAGAAAATGGTGGCTTTCACCATGTCCTCCATTATCCATCTTTCGAATTAAAAGATGCATTTAGAATTGTTTATTATGATGGAGAAGCTGCTTTTGCTTTGCTAAGGCTTTATCAATTAGACAAAAATGAAAAATGGATGAAGACAGTTGAAAGAGCGTTTGATTACTTTATTGCTAACGAATATTGGAAAAATCATGATCACTGGCTTAGTTATTGTACAGAGGAATTGACACGATATAAGCCATTGCGAAAGTACTTTCATTTTGGTCTACAAAATGTTCAAGCTAAACTAGATTTTATCTATCATCGCATCACCACATACCCGACTTTTTTAGAATTGACATTGGCAGCTTACAATATGATTCAGCGTATGAAAGAAACAGACCATCGAACCCTTTTAGCAGAATTCGATGAAAAAAAACTTGAAAACACTATTCACAAACGCGCAGAATATCAACGCAATGGATATTTTTATCCAGAATTGGCTATGTATTATAAAAACCCTTCTCGAATTCTTGGCAGCTTTTTTATTCGCCACCATTCATTTCGAAGCCGTATTGATGATGTAGAACATTACTTATCTGGCTACTGTCGCTATTTTGTGCACATGAGGACTGAATCACGATTGTTTAAATAGAGAGGACCGCGATATGAAACGAATTGGAAATTTGCTAATCATAACAGGTCTAATTGTTTTGGGGGCATTTGTTTATCAACTAATGGCTCATGAACGTGCCCAAGACAAATCACTGGTAGAAGCGAAAGCGTATATAGAAAAAGCCGAACGTGAATGGATTCGTGCTGGAGAAGACGAAGACGCTGGCGCTGTAGAGGCCTTTCGTCCAGACGCTCACGAAGCCTTTGCAACATTAGAGATTCCAAAGCTAGATCGGACAATTGCCGTTGTTGAAGGAACCAATGAAGAGGCTTTAAAAAATGGCGTAGGTCATTTATCCGAATCTGCTTTTCCTGGGCAAGATGAACAGATTTTGTTATCTGGTCATAGAGACACCGTATTTCGTAACTTTGGGGAGCTAGAAATAGGCGACTCTTTTATTGTGACGATGCCTTATGGCAAATTTACGTATGAGCTAAAAGAAACCGAAATTGTTTCCGCAGATGATACTTCTGTTATTCGAAAAATGGGGGAGGAAGTGTTAGTCATAACAACTTGTTATCCTTTTCATTATGTAGGAAGCGCCCCTGAGCGATTTGTCATTTATGCGTATCCTACAACTTAAACAGTGCATCGTTTTGCCTTGAAGGGAATGCAGCAAAAGTATCGATTTTTTGCTTTTAGGAGAAGCGAACATACTGTGTAAGCATGTCACCATAGGGCATGCTTCTTGCCAATGTACCTCTCAAACCTGAATTTCAAAAATCTATGTGACGCATTTTCGTAAGAAGAATACAGTGTCGATTGTAAATTGACATAAAGAATAGGCAATGAGTGTCTCTCTCCGACAGTAGCATAGATATGGATGAATACAGAGAACAAATAGAACAATTTAATTTATGGAAGCAAGAGAAGAGGTGAATGGCTTGGATTATTTTCTGAATGGGAGTGCAGTTTCTAAAGTACGAATCCTAAGGTTTTTGGAGGCCCAAAGCCAAAGTGTCACACTTACACAGATAGCAGAAGTATGCGGGATAGAAAAACGAACAGCGAAGAAAAATGTACATGAATTGGCTATGGAACTAGAAACCTTAACAGACCAAGCCACAATCGTTCGCTCAGAAAAAACAAAAGGCTATTGGTTGAAACGCTCGTTTGCGTTTTCCGTTAAGACAATCGAACGGCTGTATAATCATAACTCATTGCCTTACCAGTTTCTAGATACTGTTTTCAAGGGTCAGTTCGTCAATAGCGTTAAGTTTTCAAACGAAGCATATGTTAGTTATGGATCCCTTTATCGTTCTCTAAAAAGATTAGTGCCGCTTTTAAATACGTTTGATTTGGACATTCAATTAAAAAGGGAGCCCATTATTCATGGCGACGAAAAACAAATTCGTTATTTTTATTATCTTTTTTATTGGGATTCCAGTTGGGCGGAGGAATGGCCATTTGACGTTATTAGTCTGAAACAAGCAGAATCGTTATTGTACAAGGCGTTTGGGAGTTGCCAGGAATCGTTGTTGTATTGGGTAGGTGTAAACGTAAGTAGAATCCGCAAAGGATTTACCATTAACAAGGAACGTTTTTTTGACGTGTTTGTGAAAACACATCCTTTGTTTGAACAATTCCGGAAAAATATCTATACCCTTTATAAGGAGCTTACAAAAATAAATGATCGAGATTTAGAGGATGAAATTGCCTTTTTATTCTTAGCCTTCATTTCTTTTTCTTATATAGAAAAAGGCGACCAACGTTCCATTTCTTTTATCCAGAATGCTTTTTCCAACGCTTCTGCTGATTTTGTAAAACGGACAATTCAATGGTTGGATCGTTTTATTGATTTTTTTGGTGTCGCGATTAGTGGCGAAGAATATACAACACTATATGCTAATCTAATAAACATTCATTTGGCAGACAGCTATTTTAGGGGTAATTCCTTTTTTTTCAGTCACGATCATTCTGAAACAGAGCCTGCCCAATTGATTGACTCGTTTCTGGATCATTTGACCACACAAGTGATTTGGTTAGATAAAAAGACAAAACGAGAATTGCTAGATAGGTATCGATTTTTATTAAGAAATGTATTGGGTTTTGATGGTGCAGTAAAACCTATTAAAATCAAGCTGTATTCCATTTTTGGCAAAGCAGGAAAAAACGTAGGTTTAAAAATGGTTCAAGAAGTCTATCCACATTCGCGTTTTTGTGAGCCGGGGGAAACACCAGATTTGATTGTTTCAGATCGCGATTATGTAACGTTAAAAAAAGAAAAGGCAAACGGAGCGGTCGTCTGTATATTGAATGTGAACAATCCAACGAAACAAGATTATTTGCGGCTGGAAAATTGTATTAGAAGGATTCTAAAAAAAGAACGAGTCGCAACCGACAGTAAGCGATGTCATTCATTGAGATGAGCAGCTACAGTTACGTTTGTGTGGTTTCATAGATAAGGTTCCTTTTTCGGTATCGAAAAAGGAACCGGCAACTATTATTGGCTTACACATGCTATTTGTCACATCGATGTTAGTGGACCAGCTGCTTTGGTAGGGTTCCTTTTTGTTATTGCGGGTAATTGACCGTATTCTTCCTCTTCTTTCAGTCCGTTTCTTAAACTCGCCGCTATCAAACCATTATCCGATCATTCATAAATAGTGCCGTGCTTATCGACATAGCGGTTGGTAACGATCGTCCGTTCAAAGCGATCACCGTTTCTTGTCATCCCTTCAATATCAATGGTAATCGTTTGCGAAGCATCTTTTTGAGGAGGCAGCGCGTGAAGCGAAGCAGTATTGGCTGCGATGTTGTCATCATTGATATGGACGGTGTAGCGTGTTTTGCTAATATCGATGGCATTCGGGTCAAGGTCAGACTGGAGGCGAACGCTGTCAAAAGCGATGGCTGACGAAACACCGCCTTCAAGCGCCATAACAGCTAAATAGGCTGTTGGTTGCGGGTGTGCCATTTTTAGTTCCCATTCCCCGGCACTCGGATGATCCATTTCAAAATGATGGGCATAAGCTCCGTAAAAAACACTGTGCTCTTCCTCGGCAGTGACGGCGGCAACATGATAGACTTGCCCATCTGGGGAGTGAAGTTCAACGGAGTCAAGCTTTTCATTAGCGAGCACTGAGATTTGCGCTTTATTTACGTTTGGTTCGACGACAAAAGACTGGCTGGCATTTCCGTTAAATTGGCCGCCACGGACTATGGCTGCGCTCATGGGCTTCGCCTCCTCCTCTTCCTTAGCCTGTGCACCCATTTGCGCTTGCAGCAAAGGAAAAACAAGATGGCCTTGCGCCACTTGCATATGGTCCCAACGGTTGGAAGCAAGTTCTGGTGCGTAGCTTAGTCTAGAGCTATTTACTGTCACAGCCCCATCATTAGTGCCGAAAAATTGCAAATATAGCCCGCCGAAATAGAGAGCAGATCCAAACGAGCCCCAAGACGTTCCTGAAATCGTCGAAAAAGGGACAGATTGCCCAGAGATTAAAGCGTCTGTTTGCGCTCGAAAATAGGCCATGTTCCCTGTTTGCAAAGAGGCAGTGCCTTCTGAGCGTTGGCCGATGATTTCCGCGAGCCAGCCAGCCCAGTTGCTATATGCTAAGTTGGCAAGTTCGCTTCCGTGGTGAGGCGAACCGAGCGTAATGACTTCTTTTACATAAGGTTCAGCCCCATAATGAAGGAGCGCAGTTTGCGTATCAACGCCGCCTTTGCTATGAGCAACAATTGTGACTTTTTCACCAAAATAGTGATAAATATCACGGATTTTTTCCGCTAGCAACTCGCCATTTTGCCAGTTTGATTTATCTGGGTGCAAATTGATGTAGGCGCTCGGAAATCCTTGCTCATACGTGTGTACAAACATGTCATTTGGCTCGAACCAAGTGAGTGCAGAACTATTAAGGCCGTGGACAAACAAGATCGGCGATCCAGCAGTCGTTGCTGGCGTATCACCGACAACCCATGTTCCTGGCGGAGCGCCAGGGGCTGGTTTTCCTGCGCCAAGAAACCCAGCGTGTGCGGGAGCTTGCGGCCAAAAAAGCAGGAAAGACAACAAAAATAAAGTAAGCGCTTTCAAAAATAATTCTTTCATCCAAATTCACTCCTTATTTGTAAGATAATACATTCTATGAATGATTCCTTGCCTCATGTATAGGTTATAGAAGTGATTCTTATTTTGAGCAGGCTTGAAAGCAAACAAATGGACTTTGTTGGCAACTTCATTTATGGTATACTAGATCGTTAGAATCGTTGGAAAGGATTGTTGGCGCGTGATAGACAGGAAGCCTATTTTGATTGTCGTTTCCGTGGAACCTGAAAAGCAGGCTGTCTTACAAGGGTTGGGAAATTCTTCAGCCTATGAAGTACTCGTTGGCGGCGTAGGGATCGCCCAGGCAGCAGCGCGTACAGCAAGGCAGCTCGCCCAAAAACACTATCAAGGAACGATAAACATGGGGATTGCTGGTGGCTTCCCAGGAAAAGCGGCAAATGGCACGGTTGCTGTCGCAACGTCGATTATTGCCCCGGAAATAGGAGCAGAGTCACCAGAAGGGTTTTTGACGATTGATTCGCTCGGTTTTGGTACACAAACATTGCCTGCAGTTGCAAACGATGCTTATATTGGGAAACTTGAAGAAGCCGTATCTGTAGCAACTGGTGCTATTTTGTCCGTGATGACTGTGACTGGGACAGAAGCGACATTAAACGTTCGTCAATCTTATGGGAAAGACGTAGTGGCAGAAGCGATGGAAGGGTTTGGTGTAGCCAATGCGGCAGCGGAGTTTGGCTTGCCTTTTGCCGAAGTAAGGTCCATTTCAAACCAAGTAGGCATTCGCGATAAAGCAAGCTGGGAATTTGCGAGTGCTTTTTCGTCGTTGACGAAAGCAGCAGAGAAATTGAAGGAGGTTGAACAACTTGGAGATTGCTTTTTCGCCATGTCCAAATGACACATTTGTCTTTTATGCATGGGTTCACGGGAAGATTGCTGGTGCCCCTAAGTTAAATGTAACCTATGCCGATATTGACCGCACCAACTATTGGGCGATTGATCAGACGGGGCCTGAAGTCATGAAAATTTCTTACGCTGCGTTGCCGTATGTACTGGACCATTATTGTCTAGTGCCGAGCGGAGGCGCTCTTGGTCGTGGGTGCGGGCCGCTTGTGTTAACGAAAGAACAGCAAGAAGCAACTGCTCTTGAAGGGAAAACAGTTGCTGTCCCAAGTGACCGCTCCACTGCATACTTATTGTTCCGTCTATGGACTGAACAAAAATTGCCTGAAAATAACATTTTTATAAAGGTGATGCCGTTCGACCGTATTATGCCTGCAGTCGCAAAAGGGGAAGTCGATGCAGGGCTCGTCATCCACGAAGCACGCTTTACATACCAAACGTATGGCCTGTCCCTGTTGCAAGATTTAGGCGAATGGTGGGAACAAGATACAGGTTTTCCGATCCCATTAGGCGCGATTATTGCCAAGCGCTCCCTCGATAAAGAGCAATTGGCGAAGTGGGCCCAACAATCGGTTGAGTATGCATGGGCACACGCTGAGGAGACAAGCGACTATGTGCTTTCACATGCCCAAGAGCTTTCAGAAGAAGTCGCCAATGCCCATATTGAACTTTATGTAAATGAGTTTACGAAGTCACTTGGAGAAGACGGCTATCAAGCGGTTGAGAACTTGTTAGGCCGCGCGATGGAACAAGGGCTTGTGCCTAACTTCGACATCGCTAAAATTCGGTTATAGCGCTAAGCGGAGCTTTGTAAACTAGAATGAATAGAGAAAAGAGGGATAACCGCAGTGGAGAAAGAGACCGTGACGCAATATAGGCAGCTAGCACTGGCGATGCTGCGGACAGGGCTGTTTGGGTTTGGCGGCGGCCCGTCTGTCATGCCACTGTTTCGGGTGGAAGCTGTTGATACGTATAAATGGATGGACAATGAGGAATTTGGCGAGACGTTGGCGATTGCCAATACGTTGCCAGGCCCCGTGGCAACGAAAATGGCGGCCTATTTAGGTTATCGATTGAAGGGCTGGACTGGCGCTTGTTGGGCAACGTTGTGGCATATTTTTCCTACAAGTGTAGCGATGGTGTTGCTTTTTTCGCTTGTTGATGCCATTAGTGGTTCTGAGGTTGTTGCTGGCATGATAGGGGCAGTTACGCCTGTTATCGCCGTTTTGCTCGCACAAATGGCGTATGATTTTGGCAAGAAGACGGTTAAAGGCTTCGGCTGGGTTTTTGGCATCCTCACTTTTCTCATTGCCTTTGCCGCTTTGCAAGGGTTTGACGTCCACCCTGGTTTTGTGATTATTGCCTTTATTATTTACGGTGTATTTCATTATAAACTGGTGGATAAATGGCGGAGCAGGCAAAAAGGAGAGTCGTCATGATTTTATTATATTTATTTATCGCATTTTTTCTTGCTAACTTGCTAGGCTATGGTGGTGGCCCGGCTTCCATTCCGCTTATGTTTGAAGAAGTTGTCAACCGCTATCACTGGTTGACGAGCGATGAGTTTTCCAATGTCCTTGCCTTGGCAAATGCTCTGCCAGGGCCGATCGCAACAAAAATTGCTGCGTATGTTGGGTTTGCTGCCGGGGGCTGGTCAGGTTTTATCGTTGCCCATGCAGCGACCATTGTTCCATCAGCGCTGGCCATGATTTTGTTGATGCGTGTTTTGCGAAAGTACCGCCAATCAAATGTGGTCAAAGGCATTTCCCTTGCTGTCCAGCCTGTTATTTGTATATTGATGGTAGTGTTGACATTCGATATCATTGGCGATGCCGCTGCCGAGATTGGTTGGCTTCAGTCATTGGCAATTGCAGCGGTTGCTTTTCTACTATTGACAAAGGCAAAAGTCCATCCGGCGTTAGTGATTGTCGCCTCATTTGTTTACGGGGGGCTTGTCATTCCATTTCTAGGGTAGGCAGCCGGTTAGGTAGTCAACAGGCAGTTTCACAAAAAGCTGCCTGTTTTTTGTGTTTATTTATGTTCGTTTATGTGTGATAATGGAACGGAGGTGAAGAATCATGTTCACATTGGAACGGCACGAAAAACTGCTTGCCTATTTGGCGAAACATAAATCGATACGCGTTTCCCAAGCGAGCGAATGGCTTGGTGTTACGGAAAAAACAATCCGCCTAGATTTAGAGCGGCTTGAAGAAAAAAAGCTGCTCAAGCGCGTTCATGGCGGTGCCGTATTAATGGAAACCGACACAAGCTTGTTTCCGATTCAGGAACGGGAGCAAAGAAATGAAAAGGAAAAGCACGATATTGCTGAAAAAGCAAAATCGTTGATTTGTGAGAATGACGTGATTTTGCTGGATGGCGGCAGCACGACACTTGCTCTTGCTGAGCGCCTTGGCGACAAGCCGATGACGGTCATTACCAATGACATCCGGATCGCGAATGCCCTTTATGAAAAAGAAGCAATCCAGCTTATTTTGCTCGGGGGAACACGCCTAGGCACTTCTTCCGCACTGTATAGCCAGCAAACGACGGCGATGCTCAAGTCGTTGTATGTGCAAAAAGTATTTTTAGGGGCGACTGGCGTCTCTGTTGAGCATGGCTTATCGATCCTAAACAGTTTTCACTATGAATGGAAAAGAGCGGCAATCCATTGTGGACGAAAAACGATCTTGCTGTCTGATTCAAGCAAGTTTGGCCAAGTTGGTTTAATGCGATTTGCAGACATCACAGAAATTGATGAACTTGTCAGCGATGACCTGTTAGACAATGAAACACGAAGCGTTTTGGAGGAATACAGCATCAACGTTTATTAACAAATGCAGTAAAAAACGCTGCCTTGGTTGTAAGCCGTTTCAAGCTGTGATATGATCAAACGTAAATGAACCAAAACAAACACATAAGGAGGAATGGGGATGGAGATGTTTTCGCTTGCAGGAAAAACAGCCGTCGTCACTGGCGCTAGCCGAGGGCTTGGCCAAGGGATGGCGCTCGGACTTGCCGAAGCGGGTGCTAACATCATTGGTGCAGGAATTAGCGATATGACGGAAACAAAACAAAAAATAGAGGAACTTGGCGGGCGCTTTTATGGAATAAAAGCGGACTTATCTCAGCCTGATGGGGCAAAAGAACTGGCCGCTAAAGTTTTGGATCATGTTGAAAGCGTTCACATTTTGGTCAATAATGCTGGCATCATTAAGCGGGCTGATGCGAACGTGTTGGATGATGCGTCGTGGCGGGAAGTATTGCACGTCAATGTGGATGCCGTATTTACACTCTCTCGGGAAATTGGCGCACATATGCTTGAAAAGGGATCAGGATCGATCATTAACGTGGCCTCGATGCTGTCGTTCCAAGGCGGTTTGCGCGTTGCCGCCTATACAGCAAGCAAACATGCCGTTGCTGGTTTGACGAAAGCCCTTGCCAACGAATGGGCCAAAAAAGGGGTGCGCGTCAATGCGATTGCCCCAGGGTATATGGTTACAGACAATACAGAAGGGATTCGTACAGATGAAAGCCGTTATGCCTACATTAGCTCGCGGATTCCGAAAGGCGAATGGGGGCTCCCTGATGATTTGAAAGGCCCTGTTGTTTTTCTCGCATCGGAGGCGTCAAACTATGTGAATGGCCATATTCTAGCTGTTGATGGCGGTTGGTTAAGTGCGTAAACGAACCATTGTGTCTCTAACAAACGAAAACGTGAAAAGGGGAAATGGAAATGGATATTCGTTATGAAGTAGGGCCAAGAGATTTTAAAACGTATACAACAGAGGAAATGAGAGATGCTTTCCTAGTCGAATCGCTGTTTGAAGAGGGTGCACTCCATTTAAGCTATTCCCACTATGATCGACTCATTATTGGCGGCGCTGTGCCAAGCCGTGAGGCGATTGTCCTAGACGCAGGCGATGCTTTGAAGACCGATTATTTTCTTGAACGGCGCGAGTTGGCTGTTATCAATATCGGTGGCGAAGGGACGGTAACGGTCGGAAAAGACACATACAAGTTGGCAAAGCGTGACTGCCTCTATGTCGGTAAAGGCAATGAACATGTCGAATTCACAAGCAACGATCCACAACAACCAGCCCGATTTTATTTAGTGTCAGCCACTGCCCATCAAACATATCCGACGAAACTGGCACCGATCGGAGAAGCGCAACCGACGAAACTAGGCTCAGATGCTGAATCAAATAACCGGACGATTTACAAGTATGTCCATAAAGACGGGATTGAAAGCTGCCAGTTAATGGTAGGCATGACGCTGCTCGAGCCAAACAACATGTGGAATACAATGCCTGCCCACCTCCATGACAGGCGAATGGAAGCCTATTTGTATTTTGATATGGAAGAAGATACCCGTGTGTTCCACTTTATGGGGCAGCCGCAGGAAACGCGCCATTTAGTGATCAAAAATGAACAGGCTGTCATTTCGCCGCCATGGTCGATTCATTCAGGCGTCGGCACAAGCAATTACACATTTATTTGGGCGATGGCTGGCGAAAATTATACGTTTACGGATATGGACACAGTAGCGATGGAGGAGCTGAAATAAATGATCTCAACAAGAAAAGCATTCATTCACGAAAATTTCATGCTGCAAAATAAGACAGCAGAAACACTTTACCATACTTATGCAAAAACGCTGCCGATCATAGACTACCATTGCCATGTCCCCCCACAAGAAATTGCCGAAAACCGCCAATTTAACAACATTAGCGAAATTTGGCTCCATGGCGACCATTACAAATGGCGGGCGATGCGTGCTGTCGGCGTCGAGGAAACGTTTATTACAGGCGATGGGGATGATAAAGAGAAGTTTCTTAAATGGGCGGAAACGGTCCCTTATACAATGGGCAATCCTCTCTACCATTGGACGCACTTGGAATTGAAACGTTATTTTGGCATTGACGAGCTGTTAAGCAGTGATACAGCCGAAGCCATCTGGAGCGCCACGAAAGAACAACTGGCAGAACCAGAGCGGTCAGTCCAAGGCATCATCAAGCAATCGAATGTCGAAGTAATTTGCACAACAGACGATCCGAGTGACCATTTAGAAGCCCATCAGCAAATTAAAACAGGTGGAGCGTGCCAAGCAGCGGTGTACCCTGCCTTTCGCCCAGACAAAGCCCTGTTTGCTTCAGCGCCTAGCTTTGTCTCTTATTTAGAAACGTTAGGGACTGCAGCAGAAGTGGACATTTCATCGCTCCGCTCTTTATTGGAGGCACTGGAAAAACGGGCAACGTTCTTTGCCGAGGAAGGCTGTGTTCTTTCTGACCATGGGCTTCGCACACTCCCGTTTATAGATACGACCGAAAAAGAAGCAGAAGCGGCGTTTCAAAAAGCGCTAAACCAAGAAACGCTTACGCCGCAAGAGGAAGAAAAATACCAAACATACGTATTGTTGTTTTTGGCACGGCTGTACAACAAACTCGGCTGGACCATGCAATTTCATCTAGGGGCATTGCGAAACAATAATTCGCGGATGGCTGAGCAAGTTGGACCAGACTCAGGTTTTGATTCTATGGGTGATGACCGTTTTGCTGAATCATTAAACCGTTTTTTAAACGAGCTAGAGCGGACGAATGAGCTGCCAAAGACGATTTTATATACATTAAACCCGATTTATAACGAGGTGATCGCGACTGCGATTGGCAACTTCCAAGGAGGCGGCATACCTGGAAAAATCCAGTTCGGTTCAGGCTGGTGGTTTAACGATACGAAAGATGGCATGGAAAAACAAATGACCGACTTGGCAAACAACGGTTTGATAAGTTTGTTTGTCGGTATGCTTACGGATTCCCGTAGCTTCCTTTCATACACGCGCCACGAATATTTTCGCCGCATTCTTTGCAATCGCATCGGTGAATGGGTTGAGCGGGGCGAATGGCCAGCAGACGAAAAATGGCTCGCCAAGATTGTCGAAGACATTAGCTACTATAATGCAAAGCGCTATTTTGCTTTCCCGAAATAGACTCAGGTGGCCGGGAGACAGACGGATGAAAAGCTGTATAAATGCACGTATCCATCAGTTCTCCTGTATGTGGGCTCCGTTCGTTTTCTAGCAATGTCGCTTCAAGCATAAAGCCGAGCTTCTCAGGAATCGCCCGGCTTTTTTTGTTGTTTCGATCACAGCGAATCTCAAGGCGGTGGGTATAGTGTGTAAAGAAGGCATAGGACATAAGCGCTTTTGCCGCTTCGGTCATATAGCCTTTTCCAGCAAATCGGCTATCGATCCAATACCCCATTTCCATACGCGGGACATCCCAGTTAATATGATGGAGTCCGCAGGAGCCGACAAAAGTGCCGGAACGCTGCTCAAATAAGTGGAAATGAAACGCTTTTTTTTGCAAAAAATCAACATGTGCTTGCTGTACACCTTGTTCAGCTTGCTCTGGCGATGACATTCTCTCCACCCATGGAATCCAGGGTATCAATTCTTTTCTGGAAGCCTGGAGCGCTTGATACAAAGCAAACCCGTCGCCAGGCAGTGGCAGCCTAAGGAATAACCGTTTAGTCAAAAGCTCAGTTGACGCTTGCGAATGGGGCCGATACATCAAAACGCCTCTTTTCCTTTCATATGGAATCTAGCATTAATTCAATGTATGGGAAAAAAGGCTGGTTTATGAATAATGGCGAGCAGCTTGGAGGAGCAAGCTTACTAGGAATAACCCAGTTGAAGAGAACTTCAAACTGGGTTCCATCCGCACACTTTCGTCAAATCATTGAAGATAAGCCAATATAGCATCGCGCAAGAAGACGGCTCCTCCAGGGACTGCTTTGTTGTAGTAAGCAGCAAAGCGCTCATCGTCTACATACATTTGGGCAACGCCAGCGTGTGCCTCTTTCGAGTAAGATGCCCACGAGAACTGGAGCCACTCTTTATGGGTCTGGGCCAGTTTTCGGGCTGTTTCAGAAGTAGGGTCGTTCGTTGCCAGTGCTTCTTTTAACAAGGCAAAGACTTCCTGTTCTTTTGCTTGCATGGCGTCGTATTGCTCTTTCGAGAGGCCACGAAATTTGGCATTAGACTCATCAACCGTCTTGTCACCGTATTTTTGGCGAATTTCTTCTCCATACGCTTTTTCATTGTCTGCAATTCGCTTTTCTTTCAATGCGTCAAATTTTTCTTTGTCACTCATCGATTCTGCTCCTTTCTTTGAGGCAATCGTCCGCTCAACCGTGTCGATAATGCGGTCAAGACGGGCGCGTTTATTTAGGAGTTGGGCACGGTGCTCATAGAGTGCCGTGATAGGATCAAAGGAATCATCGGTCACGAGCTGCATAATCGTTTCAAGGTCAACATCAAGCTCACGGTAAAATAAAATTTGCTGCAACAGGTCGACTTGTTTTTGGCCATATATCCGATAACCTGACGAATTGACCCGTTCTGGCTTAAGCAAACCAATTTCATCATAATAACGAAGCGTCCGTGCACTGACGCCTGCTAATTGAGCCAGTTTTTTGACCGTATACTCCATTTCAACTCCCCCTTGAGTTAACAATAAAGGTTTACGTAACGTTAATGTCAATACAAAAAAAGAACATTTTTTCTTGCGATTAGGTTCCCTCTATAGAAGCGGATGCATGCACAAGGAAAGGATCGGGCATGCTATAGGCATTCTAACGTAGAGGTGAGCGATAGTGCCTACGATTTTATCGGTTAGTACATATGATCCACCCCATCCACTCAAACAGGAACAGACAGTGGAGTTTGCCCGGGAACTATTTGCTGAAAGTTTTTCAGACATCGAACGATTATTAAACGTTTTTGCCAATGGGGAAATTGAAAAGCGCCATTTTTCCGTGCCGTTGGAGTGGTTTCAAACTAGCCACCGTCTAGGAGAGCGGAACGACCTCTTCATTGAAAAAGCAACGGACTATAGTGTAGAAGCAGTAAATAGATGTTTGGACAATGGCCATTTTTTGTCAAGAACAATCGCTCCCGAAGAAATCGATGCGATTATTTTTGTGTCCTCGTCAGGCATGGCGACACCATCGATAGACGCTCGCATCATGAACAAACTGCCTTTCCGTCCTGAAACAAAACGGTTGCCTATTTGGGGACTTGGCTGCGCGGGAGGAGCTGCGGGCTTAAGCCGTGCTTACGACTATTGCCTCGCCCATCCGAAAAAAGCCGTTTTAGTCGTCTGTGCAGAGCTATGCGGACTCACTTTCCAAAAAGAAGACCAATCGAAAAGCAATTTAATTGGCACGTCGCTCTTTGCTGATGGCGTCGCATGTGCCCTTGTTGCTGGGCATGCCTCACCTCTGCTCGCAGACGCCGCCCAAGCCTATCGCCCAGTAATCCGTGCGACCCAATCGGTACTGATGCCTGATTCAGAAGACGTTATGGGCTGGGATGTACGGGACAATGGTTTAAATGTGATCTTTTCCAGGCATATTCCAACGTTAGTGGCCCAATGGCTAAAGCCAAACGTTGAGGAGCTGCTTCGCCAAGAAGGGAAAGAGATCGGGGAGATCAATGCTTTTATCGCCCATCCTGGCGGAAAAAAGGTGTTGGAAGCGTATGAAATAGCACTAGGTTTTCCAGAAGAAATGACGCTGCTTTCCCGCAAAGTGCTAAAAGAGCATGGCAATATGTCTTCCCCCACAGTCCTTTACGTGCTAAAGGAATCAATGGGAGAAACGCATAAGCATGGCGATGTCGGCCTCGTCGCTGCGCTGGGCCCCGGATTTTGTTCAGAAATGTTGGTGCTTGAATGGGCAGGTGGCCTCCATTGACATGGGCCTATATTGTGATTGCACTGATTATCATTCAACGCCTCGTGGAAGTAAGGGTAGCGAGAGGAAACGAACGTTGGCTGAAAGCACAAGGGGGCGTTGAAGCGGGGACAGCCCACTATCCATGGATGGTTGCGCTGCATTGTGGTTTTTTTATTTCGCTGCTGATCGAAGTGACATTATCCAATATAGGGTTTTCGCGTTGGAGCGCGATTCCCCTTGTCATTATCGTCCTTGCCCAAATCATACGCATCTGGGCGCTTTCCTCCCTCGGTAAATATTGGAACACGAAAATCATCGTGTTGCCAGAAGCGCCAGTCATTGAAAAAGGGCCCTATCGCTTTTTGCGCCATCCCAATTACATGGTCGTAGTGGCCGAAATCGCTTTTGTCCCATTGCTGTTTCAAGCGTATTGGACGGCTATTGTGTTTAGTCTATTAAATGCGGTCATGCTGACGATCCGGATTCCCATCGAAGAGGCAGCCTTGCAAGGAGAGACAGACTACGGCGAACGATTTAAGGAGAAGAAGCGGTTTTGGTTGGTGTGAGAACGAATAGAAACCCCAAGCCTTGAAGAAGGTTTGGGGCACATAAATTTTAAAGGAGCTGTCCTGGTTTAGCCTGTGTGGTAATTTCAGAGCTTTGTTCAGTAGGGAATGATCCAAGAGAAAAGGAAAAAAGAACGACAAGAGTTGAAGATATTACAAACCATTTTTTCATGTAAATTAACTCCTTCTTAAAAAAATTTGATTTTTTTAATTTCTTTTTCCGCAAATCCAATCATATGGGTGTATCCCTCCGACGAAAAAGCTTTAATCGCCTCGAAAAACAAGGGAATACTTTTAAGTGCTTTTGCTTTATAAAACAGCAAATGTGCGTCTTTTTTTCCAGGCGTCTCTAGTTGGGAAATGATTTCTAAAGCTTTTCGGGTTTCGCCCCTAACCACATATTGATGTGCTTGTTCTTTCGGCATCACATGGTCAATGTCGAAAATTTCGCCGAGCATATTTTTCACAAACGGGATATAGTCATACTCCAAGTTCTGATGATAATGATCCAACTTAGAGCGTTGTGCGTAAAAAAGAGCTTTTTGATGTGCATCTAAGCATTGTTGCCTGTTGTCTTTTAAATACACAAGCCCAAGGCCATGATAAGCAGTGACCAGAAGTACATCGGGAATGGCCTCTATTACTGTGGCGGCTAAATAACAACGTTCTGCTTCCTCATAGTCTCCATCGCCGAATAAGCTAGCATTGCCTGCAAGCAAAGTCACCCGTGCTGCAAGTGCACTTTTGAAAAATCCACTAGGCATCGTTTTAAATTGTTCTTTAAATTGTTTCATCATGGGTGTTAAATTATTGATGCTACCGTGATTGTCAAAATAATTTAGTTCAGCAATCTCTAATCTCATTCGCAATTGGGGATGTTTGACTAAGCCGAATAAATTTCGGATATTACGGATCAAAACATCATCGATTTTTAAATGGGGCAAAAAATCATAGAAGAACCGATAGACTTGGACCCATTCTTGCAATAAATCATCATTTTCATGGATCTGGATCATTTTTCCTAATGTGTCAACTTGCCTAAACAAGTTCGCGTACTCAAATGCATCTTGCACATGTCGGAGTCTTTTAACGTGTAAGGCATAAATATTCATTAAAGGAACGTAATCATTCGGCAGCGTTTTCTTCATCATTGTCAACACTTGTTCAAATGAAAGTTCTGGATGGTTGTTTGCGAGGTCTTTCATCAATTGTTCTGTAATTTGTTCTTTCTGCAATACACCGTTATTGGCAATTGCAATTACAGGTTGTTGAATGATCTTCCCTCCTTTTGTGGTTTGGCTTATTTAAATGGTAGTACAGCAAATGACACAAATCAACAACTTTCTGCTAATTTCTGATTTTCCCAATACGCAGCTAGTTAATTTTTGTCGTTTCTGTAGAAATAACGAGGAATGAAGTTGCTTTTTGTCTTTTGAGGGGGAGAAATGATTGTTTAAATGGAAGTGGAAGGTAGTGCTTTGGGTAAGGGGACCGTGAGTATCCAAGCGTACATTAAAAACAATCCACCAGACGGCAATCGAAATAAAAAACAGCTTTTGTTTTTAAGCTGTTTTTTTTAATGCGGACATTAAATCTTTTTCATAACTGGCCTGAATGAAATGATCATACAAACTATGAACAAAATAAAACCGAGGCACGCCATGATGTAACCGGAGTATTCATTCCCATAAGCGTTTATTAATGAGCCTACAAGGAAAGCACCGATAGGCTTGCTTATAAAGCTGAAAAAAGCAATCACCGAACTGATTCCAGCAAGCATATGAAAAGGAATCATTTTTTGGCGTATCGTTTTGGAGAAAATATCGGTAGGTGCAATGACAATACCGCCTAAAAAAAGAATGACACATACGAAAACGACATTCGGTACGATTCCTATAAAGAAATATAGGAGGCCATGTAGACCTATCAATATCCCCATCGTCATAGCAAAAGGAACTTTCCATTTAATATTGCCCGCCAAAAATAAGCCTAATATAAAGCCTACTGAGTTTACAGACATTAGTAATCCATAAACAAATCCGTTACTTTCGAGAACGTCAACGGTGAAAATAGGGTAAAGTACTTCAATCGGCCCAAATACAAATAAATTCCACAAAAATCCTATAAGCAAGATGGATAGCATAGGGGGTGTCTTTACAATAAACAAAACCCCTGTTTTTAGGGAGTTTATAAATGTTTTTGGTTTTGTTTGTTCGTCATTGTTTTGTTCAATTTTATAGTAGTCTTTATAATCCTTGTTTCTCTGAGCAATGATTAGCATGACAATACCGAGAAAAAGAAAGGAAGCCATGTTAAGAACGAGGCCGTAATAAATGCCAATTGTAGATACAAATAAGCCACCTATCAAAGGCCCGATAATGTAAGACGCATCAAATTGAATGCCTTGCAAAGCATTGGCCGGAATGAGCTGCTCTTCTTCTCTTACTAAGACCTTTATCATGACGAATTCCGATTGTTTGCTAAGTGGAACAAATATGTATTCTAAAGTCATCAGTCCTACAATCACCCACGGGCTAATTCCCTCTTCGATATATAATAGCGATATAAATAAAAATGTTAAAATAACCGTTCGAATTCCGGTACTAGAGATTAAGCTAGTAAACGGTCCCCATTTGTCTACTAAATGCCCCATATAAGGAGACATAATCGCGTAAGCAGATTGAGTGAGTATGACGAGTGTGGTTAAGTAAATGGCAGGATGGTCGAATTGAGTTGTTAAAACCCAAGTTGTGATCACCCAAGCAACCAGATCTCCAGCCAATGAAAACATAGAGACTAATAGAAACCACAAATAGTCTTTATTACCCCAAATGGGTATATAGTTTTCAAATAAACGAGCGAATTTACGTTTCAAAAAATCCCCTCTTTGATTTCGTTATATAGGATATCCCCACTTTTCAGTCTAAAAATCTCAAAAACTTACTTGTCAACATTGCGGTATTTCCTTTTAATAAGGCATTGTGTTTATCGTAAATTTTATTTTTGAATTTTTCAACCTATTTTTGAACTTTTTACAAAGAGAGTCCTCCTCGTCTGCATGATTAAGTTGTCGTCGCATCCTTTTCTTCATCTGAATTGAATCAATCAAATAAGAATGTAAGAGACACTTCTATTGCTGTTGAACCGATTTTATTACGGCATCAATTGAAGACCCAACTTAACAAAACACCTTGCAAAAACCTCTTGCTTTTTATCAGATAAATCAGGTAAGCTATAAACAGCTTTTTACTTTTTTGAAAGGGGATGAGACAGATGACACGTAACGTTTTTGGTACTGCACGGTTAAAAACGGAATACCGCGTTTGTCTCGTCGGCGAGCTGCCTTTTCATCGGTAGGTTGCGCCTTTCAGAACGAGGCTGCGTCTATCAGCGCGCCTTTGCACACGTATATGCTTACATAAGTGACGTTGCGGCATGCCGCAACGTCTTTTTTGTAGGCAAAATGTTTGGGAATAAAAGGAAACAAAAAAGGAGGAACAACATGTGAGTAGGTTGATGGACCGAATTCCACTTTTGCTTGATTTAGGAGAACTAGAGGGTGGATAGCAAAGCAATGATCAAAGTTTGAATAGAGAGAAGTGAGAGAAAATGTTTCGTGTATTGAAGCAATTGGCTTGGTTTTTCAAAGAGCAAAAAAAACGGTACACAGTAGCGGTTGTATTGCTACTTGTGGTCAGCGTTGTTGATTTGATGCCCGCTTTATTAATTGGGGAAGCGGTGGACGCATTCCAGCGCGGTGCATTGTCTTATTCGTATGCTTTTAGCATAATAGCGCTGTTGGTTGTTATCATTATAGCCAGTTATTGGATTAGTTTTATTTGGATGCAGCAATTGTTTGGCGGCGCTTTTATTTTGGAACGGAAATTGCGTTCCCGTTTTATGCGCCATTTGTTTGCGATGGATCCGCCGTTTTTCGAGAAACGGAAAACAGGCGACTTGCTTGCTCGTGGGACGAATGACATGAAGGCGATTTCGATGACTGCTGGATTTGGCATTCTGACGTTGTTGGATTCAGTCCTATTTATGGGGATCTTGCTTGCTGCGATGGTTCTTTTAATTGATTGGCGTCTGACGCTGGCGGCGGTTGCGCCGTTGCCGCTGATTGCGTTAGTCGTCACTATTTTAGGGAGTATGATCCATTCCCGTTTTTCAAAAGCGCAGGAAGCGTTTGGTGATTTGAACAACCGTGTGCTTGAGTCGGTGGCAGGGATGCGCGTCATCCGGGCCTTTCGGAGCGAGCGTCGTGACGAGACATTATTTGCCAAAAAGAGCAACGATGTATACAAGCGGTACATGCAAGTGGCGCGTGTCGAGTCGTTTTTTGACCCTGTTGTCAACATGGTCGTTGGCTTAAGTTATGTGATCGGACTTGGCTATGGCGCTTATTTGGTGTTCCACCAACAAGTGACACTTGGACAAATCGTCACATTTAACATGTACTTAGGGATGTTGATTTGGCCAATGTTTGCGATTGGCGAATTGGTTAACATTATGCAGCGTGGAGGCGCTTCTTATGACCGTGTCAACGATACTTTAACGGTTGAAAAAGCGGTTCAAGCGCCGGATGTGCCAGTTGAAGGCCTTGGCGACCATTTGCCGATCCGGTATGAAAAGGTGAGCTTTTCATACCCAGGCGCAAAAGGAAATCAGTTGGAAAACGTCTCACTGACAATCAACAAAGGGGAAACGATTGGAATTGTAGGAAAGACGGGGAGCGGCAAGTCGACGCTTGTGAAACAATTAATGAAGTATTATCCAGGACTAAGTGGGGACATTTCTTTTGCCGGTGTGTCGATCGCCGATTTGCCACAAGAAGAAATTCGCGGTGCGATCGGTTATGTGCCTCAAGACCATGTGCTCTTTTCCAAATCAGTACGTGAGAACATTCTATTTGCTGCTGAAGATGTTACAGAGGCTCAGTTAAACGAAGCAATCGAAGCTTCGGCTTTCGCCCAAGACCTCGCTTTTTTGCCGGAGGGGCTTGATACGCTCGTTGGCGAGAATGGCGTGTCTTTATCTGGTGGCCAAAAGCAACGGATTTCGATTGCACGCGCGCTCGTGACAAAGCCGGAACTGTTAATTTTGGATGATTCGTTGTCTGCTGTCGATGCTAAAACGGAGGCGAAGATTGTCGCCAACATCCAAAAGGAACGTGCTGGCCAAACAACGATTATTACAACGCACCGGATGTCCGCGGTTGAACATGCCGATCAAATCATTGTCCTTGAAGACGGAAAAGTAGTAGAGCGGGGCACCCATGCGCAATTAATGGAAGAAGGCGGCTGGTATGCAGAACAAGTTAGGAACCAATCGCTTGGTGAAGAGGAGGTGAATGTATGAGTACGGAAAAACGGCTCGTTCGTTATGCGTTAACAAGCAAGTGGACGATTATCGCTGCTTTGCTTATGTTAGCCGTCGCTGTAGCAGCAGAGTTGACGGGGCCTTTTATTGCAAAAACAGTGATTGACCGCCATATTTCAGGAATTGAAGAGCCATGGTATGAGACCGAAGCAGGCAGCCAGGCAGTCTCGTATAATGGTGCCTATTACACACGGGAAGCTTACGCCGATAGCAGCCAAATCCAAGGCGAACCTGTACAAATTATGCAAATCGGCACGTCGTTTTACTTTACGGAAGAGCCACTTCCTGCTGACGGAAGTCGTTCTTTTCAAGACGGAGAGCTGAGGATTGAGGTAGGGGGAGACGTTTATACGGCGGAAGCGGTACCGTTGTCGACTTCCGAAGTTCTTGCGTTTTATTCGCCGGAAATCCCGCTTATTATCAACTGGCTGTTGCTTTACCTAGGGATTGTGTTTGTCGCTTCCTTCTTCCGCTACGGCCAAAGTTACTATTTAAAGAAAGCGGCGCACCGCATTATCCAGCGGATGCGGGTCGATGTATTTGGTCAGCTTTCCCGAGTACCTGTACGCTTTTTTGACCATCAGCCTGCCGGGAAAATCGTTGCCCGCATTACGAATGACACCGAAGCGATCCGTGAGTTGTATATGACCGTGCTCGCCAACTTTTTCTCAAGCGGCATCTACATTGCCGGCATTTATGTTGCTTTGTTTATCCTTGATTGGCGCCTGGCGCTAATGGCGCTTGTGCTATTGCCGATTTTGTATGCCTGGTTTAAAGTGTACCGTAAATTTGCTGCAGGCTATAACCGGAAAATCCGCGCAAAAAATGCGGAAATTAACGCTGCAATGAACGAAGCAGTCCAAGGCATGAGCATTATCCAAGCATTTCGCCAAGAACCAAAAACGGAAGCCGCGTTTGAAAAGTTAAACGAAGAACATTATACGTATCAAGCAAAACTGCTTAAACTCAATTCATTAACATCCCACAATTTGACGTTTGTTGTCAAAAATGTGGTGTTTGTTGGGCTGATTTGGTGGATTAGCGGCGGAACAGCAGGCTTTTTAACACTCGGTGTGTTGTATGCGTTTGTGGATTATATTAACCGTCTGTTTGAGCCAGTTAACCAAATTATTAATCAGCTTGCTAATTTGGAGCAAGCCCGTGCAGCAGGTACACGGGTATTTGAACTAATGGATGAAGAAGGAAGAGACGTGGATGATAGTGAAATTCCGCGCTTTAAAGGCGAAGTAGCGTTTACGGATGTCCACTTTTCTTACAAAGACGGCGAGCCTGTCCTAAAAGGCCTGTCGTTTCGCGCAAAACCTGGGGATACCGTTGCTCTTGTTGGTCATACGGGGTCTGGAAAAAGTTCGATTATCAACTTGCTTTTCCGCTTCTATGATCCCCAGACTGGCACGATTTCGATCGATGGTGTCAATACGAAGACACTACCACCTCAAGCAATGCGGGCGCATATGGGCATTGTCCTCCAAGAACCGTACTTGTTTTCAGGTACCATTGCCGAAAACATCGCCTATGGGCGGCCTGATGCGACACGGGCTGAAATTGAGGAAGCCGTTCGCCTTGTTGGCGGAGAGGACGTGTTTGCCAAACTGACGAATGGCTTAGATGAAGAAGTATCGGAAAAGGGCAGTACCTTATCAAGTGGGCAGCGGCAGCTTGTCAGCTTTGCCCGCGCTCTAGTCGCTGATCCAGCCATTCTTGTTTTGGATGAAGCCACGTCGAGCATTGACACGGAAACGGAAATGATCATTCAACGCGGGTTAGAATCGTTAAAGGCGAACCGGACGACGTTTGTGATTGCCCATCGATTGTCTACCATTAAAGATGCTGACCAAATCATTGTGCTCGACCGTGGTACGATTTTAGAAAAAGGCACTCATGAAGAACTGTTAGCTGCAGGCGGGACGTATGCCCACATGTACTACTTACAGCAAGGGCAAGCCGTGTAAGTTGGAGTCCTACCAATTAAACAAAAAAAAGACGCGAAATCTTATCTGTTCGCGTCTTTTTTCATGCGCGTGGCGTTGTTTGGCGTGGTATAGCTATGCCATAATAACCGTCTTTAGATCGGGGATATGGTACAGGGCCGCTTGTAGAGCCTATCAAGGTACACGAAAATGGCAACATCACTGTTACGTTTAAGATCTACTTCCCTATAATGGATTATACGGAAGTGAACACTCGATTCGAAACAGTTTAACAGACCGCTAATAAAAAGGCAGTTTGTTTTCCTAATATAACTGGGTCAATAGGTCCCGTATTTTAAGGAAAACAGCGTTTATTGCTTACCCTAATGGATGTTTTTGAGCGGACGGTTATCTCGGCCAGAGTATACAAACCATGCAAGGCTTGCTGTTAATAGTGTTACCGAAGTGAGGGCAGTAAGAATACTATAGGTTTCCCAAACAAGTATGATCGACCACTCAAGGGCAAAGCCTGTTATACTTAGAGCCACTGTAACTAGTAATAAAATGAAGGATGCAATTTTTCTTTTTTTTGTTATTGGCTGCTTTTTATTTAATTTTCGCCTTCGGAATCCGAAAACGACAAACAAAACAGTTAACAAGCAACAAGTAATAGTGACAATGGACAAAAGAATATCCAAAAGCTGTGCGCTACTAATTTCATAGGTTTGCGACAAATTGCCGTCTAATATATCTTTGATTTTAAATACTATGTTGATATTGATATTGGCGCCGTTGGCCAATAAGCAGATGGCTGTTCGTTCATTGGTTAATATCACCACTTGGGTTCTGAAGTTTGGGTTTTCTCCTGAGTGCTCGATAATCGTTTGGTCGGTGTTTACCATCCAGCCTGCTGCATAATACATCGTGTCAACAGCCAGAACGGATCTATCCCCCTGATGCGATTTTTGAATAGCGTTGTGAAATATTTCTGGTATATTTTTCACAATTCCCATCTGAATGCCCATCCAGCGCGCCATATCTTTTGTAGAAGAGATGATATAGCCTGCGGGTTTATTTCCGGAATAATCCGGCGCGTTATACGGGGTTGTTATAAAAAAAGAAGAACGATAACCTTGTGCCAGCTGTCCAGTAGCCATGGCATCCTCTTTATAGACGAATGTCTGGTTAAGGCCTAACGGCTGGAATACCTGTTCGCTCATAAAGCTTTCGTAGCTTTGACCCGATACTTGCTCGATAACCAGACCTAATACATCATAATTAATGGTTCCATACGTATATTGTTTGCCAGGAGGAAAGGATAAATCAGCATCCACCAGTACTTCCACCGTCTTTTGCAGCATATCGGGCGTATTGCCTTGAGGGATAAGCTGGGCATGTTTATTATTGGTCAGACCGCTTGTATGATGGAGAAAATTATTAAGAGTAAGGCTCTGCATATCAACAGGTTTTCCTTGATATTTTAGCGTAAGCCAGGGTAAATAGTCGTGAATTGAGTCGGTCATAGATAAAAGTCCTTGCTCCTCCAGCAACAGTATCCCTATGCCGGTAAAGGCTTTACTGACCGAGGCCAGCTCGTATAATGTGTTTTCACTTGCGGGTATTCCTTTTTTAAGGTCTGCATAACCGGAGGAGTAATAGAATTCTTTCTCATCGGCCAGAATTGAGACTGACAAGCCCGGCACACCGGATATACGAGAAGCATCGTCCAGCAGCGCCTGTATGGCCTCCGCCTGCGCATCTGACATCGCATAGCTTCTTTGCGGGAGTACTGAAAACAATAGAAGTACCGTTATCATAGAAACAAGTGTTTTTTTCATAAGATCTCCCTTTTTCGAATAATGAGTGGTCTAAAACCCTGATAACTGCATAATTTGGCAAGTTTACCGCACCAAGCGTATTTGTGAAGGTGTCTGCAGTAACGCTCATCTCTATCATAAACGCCCCATTGTTCAAAATCCTTTGTTCCATTTGCTATTGAAGCCACGGTCATGCATATAGTTTTTATGGTTGAGCTGATAAGTAGCAACATTCTATCATTACTAGTGAGCGTAGAAAAGCTATTATTTGAAGTTATGCCTGCGGCACTTCAAAAAGTGGCCGATATATTGCCGTTGACACATGTTGAGAGCTGCTTCACTTGACATGCCAATGGATAGTGTTATCATTCCCGTGGTCGTGATGATTGTACTTACAGTGATATGTATGAGTCTGTCACTTCGCTTTTTTAAGTGGAAATAATTTGCTAACCATAAAACAACAAGCACGTTGGAAGCAAGTATTTTTATAAGTTGTCCTAACCTGTCCTTCCCACTCAGCTATTAAGTATAGCAAAAGTAGAAGTTCGTTCCCTTTTTGGGCGTGTCGTTTCACTCTAGGGAAATTAGCCAGTACAAATAAATAAAAAACGCCATCCCATCGCCCCCTTTTCCAGACTCTTTGAAAACGTTATACTAGACAACAAGAGAGGGGAAGCGTGACGTGAAAAAGCGGTCGCTTGAAAAGAAGTTTATCGTATACGTAGGCGGGCTCATCACACTGATAATGGTGCTCGTCACAGCGGTATATGTCTATTTAGAACGAGACCAGGCGCGCCAGCTTATTGGTGAACAAGCGTTGACGACTGCCCAAGCTGTTGCGGAAATTCCAGACGTAAAAAAAGCGCTGGAAGCGGGGGCGAGCACAGTCGAGCTTCAGGAGTTGATTGCTGCTATCCAAAAACGGGCAGGTGCAGAATATATTGTGGTTGGTGATGAGAATGGCATCCGCTTAACCCATCCGGACCATGAAAAAATCGGCATGCCAATGGTAGGCGGAGACAATGAACAGGCGCTAGTCTACGGAAAAAGCTATATTTCGTTGGCGGATGGTTCCCTTGGCACTGCGGTGCGGGGGAAAACGCCTGTTTTTAATGAAGAAGGCGGCGTCATTGGCGTTGTATCAGTAGGATTTATGATCGGCTATATCGATTCCATCTTTAAACAGGGTGTGGTTGTATTTTTGATTTGGCTGCTGTTGATTTTTTTAGTCGGAATCGCAGGAAGCACGGCATTGGCACGAAGCATCCGCAACGACACGTTCGGGCTTGAACCTTACCAAATTGCCAGACTCTATAAAGAACGACAAGCGGTGTTCCAATCGATAAAAGAAGGATTGATCGCAACGGACCAAAAAGGGATCGTGACCCTTGTCAATCAGTCGGCGAAAGATTTGTTGCAAATTGAAGATGATGCGGTCGGGAAACCAGTCGAAGCGGTGCTTACACAATCAGAGATGGCAGCGGTTTTAAAAGAGCAGCACCGCAGAGGGCCACACGAAGCAATTTTTCGCAATAAACGGTTGATTGTCCATTACAAAACAATTGAAGAGAACGGTGAGTATGGCGGGAAAGTTGCTAGTTTTCAAGACCGTTCTGAACTATACGAGCTGATTAATGCTCTGTCTGAAATGCAGCAGTACTCCCAGGATCTTAGGGCGCAAGCACATGAGTTCACCAATAAGCTGTATGCCATTTCCGGCTGGCTTCAGCTTGGCTATAGTGACAAAGCGCTTGAATTTATCCACGAAGAATCGGGCGTACATACGCGCCATGAAAAAGTCATTTTTGAGCAAATTGCTGATCCAACGATTCAGGCCGTATTGCTTGGCAAGCTTTCCAAGGCATCAGAAAAGAAAGTCACACTAGCCATCAATCCAGAAAGCGCGGTGTCATTTATATGGCCGGCGCAAGTGACTGCTTCGTTAGTTACAATTATTGGGAATGTGATTGATAATGCATTTGATGCCGTATTGGAAACAAAAACGCCAGAAGTCGATGTGTTTTTGACGGACATCGGCACAGAGCTTGTCATTGAAATTGCCGATAATGGCACTGGCATTGATCCTGATGTCGTTGAACGTCTTTTTGAGCAAGGGTTTACTACAAAAGAAGGGGGACATCGCGGTTTTGGGCTCTCTCTCGTGCAAGCGGCATTAAAAGAACTAGGTGGCTTTCTTGAAATTGAGGCGAATAAGCCGACGGGGACGATCATTAGTTTGTATATTCCGAAGGTAAAGGAAGGGGGAACAACATGAAAATAATGATCGCCGAAGATGATTATCGAGTGGCTGAAATTCACGAACAGTTTTTAAGGAAAATGAAAAATATAGACGTTGTCGCAAAAGCGCAAAATGCGACAGAGGCTGTTTCACTTGCAAAAATGCACCAGCCTGATGTGCTGCTGCTGGATGTGTACTTGCCAGATCGCCTCGGCGTAGACGTTTTGCCAGAGCTGCACCAAGCGTGCTCCGATATGCAAATCATCTTGATTACCGCGGCGACTGAAAAAACAATCTTCCATAAAGCGTTGCGAAATGGCGTTGTTGACTACTTGGTGAAACCAATTGCGTTTGAGCGTTTGCAACAGTCGGTCGATAAAGCCAAAAGCTTGCGTAAGTGGCTCCAGGATAGCCAGCCGATAGATCAGCAAGCAGCGGACCAATTTTTCCAAGGCGCCAAAACCAAACATACGCCACCAGTGGCATTGCCAAAAGGAATTGACCAGTTGACGCTTGAAAAAGTGCGCACATTGCTGCGTCAACAATCGGAAGGGGTAACAGCTGAAGCATTAGGGCGGAAATTTGGCGCTTCACGGACAACTTCACGGCGTTATTTAGAGTATTTAATTTCAACTAATGAAGCAAAAGCAGAGCTGGAATATGGCATTGTTGGCAGACCGGAGCGAAAGTACTGGGCAACGTAATAAGGCAAGAGGGTGTCTCTTGCCCTTTTTTCGTGAACTTTATGAACAAAATAAATAATATGCACTTAATGAACGTTATTTTGAAAACGGTTACATTATGAAAAAAACTCAGTAAGATAAGAAAAATAAAACGAAAGGAGAGAGTAGGGTGTTCATAAAAAAAGGCATATGGACCGTGGGCATAGGTGTTGCTTTACTAATTAGTGGCTGTTCATTGCCGGTTCAAAGCGGATCCGTTAACGCAGAAGGGGAATGGGAGCCGGACCGCCCCATTGAGTTTATTGCTCCTGCGGCAGCTGGAGGCGGCTGGGACACAACCGCAAGAATGCTTGCCAAGACGATTGATGAAGAAAAGATTGCTGATCATAGTTTTGGCGTTGTCAATAAACCTGGCGGTGGCGGGGCAGTTGCTTGGGCATACATCCATAAGCGAAACGATCCCCATAATATCTTTATCTCCTCGCCACCGTTGCATTTTGTCGCCTTGGCTGGGCAGTCTCCATATGGCTACGAAGACTTTACGCCAATTGCCAATTTAATTGCCGATTACGGGGCATTCGCTGTGAGAGCAGATGCAAAGTGGGATACACTTGATGAATTATTTGCCGATATGCGCGAAGATCCGAGCCAAGTGACAACAATTGGCGTGTCATCTCCAGGAAGTATGGACCATATGCAGTTTGTCTTATTTGCTGATGCGGCTGGTGTCGACATTACAAAAATCCGTTATGTTTCCGATCAGGAAGGCGGGGCGATGACTTCTGTTTTAAATGGCAGCGTCGACGTTGTCTCAACAGGCGTGTCAGAAGCAGCGGAACAGGCTCGTGCAGGCAAAATGAAAGTTCTTGGCATCACAGCTCCTGAACGGTTGGAAGGCGAGTTTTTATCAACGTTGCCAACAGGGAAGGAACAGGGCATTGATGCAGAATTTGTCGTGTGGCGAGGCATTTTTGGGCCGCCGGATATGACCGATGAACAACTTGCTTATTATGAGTCGATCTTTAAACAAGCTTCCGAGTCTGAAGCGTTTGCGGAAGTGCGCGAGGCGTATGGGTGGGATGAAATGTACATGGATTCTGAGACGTTTCGTGCATTCTTAGGGGAACAATCAGAAGATTTAGAACAAATTTTGGATGAGCTAGGCTTCCGCCGTGACTAAAGGAGGGATCACATGAGACTTACTGTCAATCGAGGGATTTCGCTTGTGTTGATTGGGATTGCAGTTGTTTATTTAGTGATGGCATTCCAATTGCCAAAATACGCGTTTGTTCCCGTTGATTCGGACTTAGTGCCGAAAATGCTTGGAGCTAGTTTGCTTGTTCTAGGAATTTGTTTTTTCTTTGTGAAAGACCCTGATACGGAAGAGCAAAAGAAAAAGCGGACGATTCCCAAAAAGGAAGTTTGGATGCTCCTTACTGTAATGGGGCTCATTCTTATTTACATTACTGTACTTGAAGTACTTGGCTTCGTGATAATGACCACGTTATTCATTCTCGTATGTTCACGATTTTTAGGATATCGAAAGTGGCTTGTTAATGCGATTACATCGATTGCCTTTTCAGTCGGCGTTTATTGGTTGTTTAATTACGGGTTAGCCATTCGGCTGCCAGCAGGCATTTTGCCGTTTTAAAGGAGGGAGAACATGGGCTCATTTGAAGGGCTGTTGCAAGGCTTTCAAGTTGCATTCAGCTGGGAAGGAATTATTTTTGTTTTTATTGGCGTGCTTTTTGGCACCATCATTGGGATGATCCCCGGACTTGGGCCAATTAGCGCGATTGCGATTATGATCCCGATTACCTATGGCATGAATCCGACGATTGCACTTGTGATGATGGCCGGCGTCTATTATGGGTCGATGTATGGGGGCTCGACGTCGTCGATTTTGTTGAATGCCCCGGGTGTTGCTGGGACAGTCGCCGCTGCGTTTGACGGTTACCCGATGGCGAAACAGGGCAAGGCGGGGAAAGCCCTCGCGATATCGGCCATTTGCTCGTTTATTGGCGGTACAGTCAGCGTTGTGTTGTTAATGTTGTTTGCGCCAATGTTGGCAAGCGTCGCGATCTACTTTGGGCCGCCAGAATACTTTGCCCTTATGCTTCTTGGTTTGACAGCTATCGCTAGTTTAAGCGACGGCTCAACATTGAAAGCGCTCACATCTGCGGTGCTTGGGTTTATGGTTGTGACGATCGGCATTGATTCACAAACGGGGACAACCCGTTTTACATTTGGCAGCGTCAATCTGCTTGATGGCATCGATTTTCTCATTGTTGCCCTTGGTGTCTTCGCCTTGGCTGAAGTTTGTTTTCTTATTTTAAACCGGAAAGAATCAATGAGTGCCTTTAAAAACATCGGCAGTCTAAAATTAAGCAAATCGGATTTTAAGGAAATGACAGGACCAATGACAAGGCAGTCTTTCCTAGGCTTTCTCCTTGGTATTTTGCCAGGAGCAGGAGCAACCATTTCATCGTTTATTGCCTACATTTCTGAAAAAAAGCTTGCGAAAAAACCAGAAGAATTCGGCAAAGGCTCGATTAAAGGACTTGCCGCCCCCGAGACAGCGAACAATGCGGCAACAAGCGGCGCATTTGTGCCATTGCTCAGCCTCGGCATTCCTGGTTCGGGAACAACAGCTGTCATGCTTGGAGCGTTTCTCGTGCTAGGCGTCCAACCTGGCCCATTGTTAATGACTGAAAATCCAACTGTGTTTTGGGGGGTTATCGCCAGTATGTATATCGGCAATGTCTTCTTGTTAATTTTAAACTTGCCGCTTATTCCTTACTTCGTAAAAATATTGGCGGTCCCACGGCCTTTGCTTATTTCACTCGTTATCGTGTTTAGCATGGTCGGCGTATACGCGGTCAGCTTTAGCACATTTGACCTTTATTTACTCGTTTTATTTGGAATACTCGGCTATTTAATGCGGATCTTTGCTTTCCCGGCAGCCCCTTTTATCCTTGCCTTTATTCTTGGAGGAATGATGGAACAGATGTTGCGCCAATCATTAACGATTTCAGATGGATCGTTCATGATTTTTCTGCAAAGCCCACTCGCTGTATCGCTATTTGCCTTAACGCTTATTGCGTTAATTTTCCCAGAATGGCGGAAAAGAAGAGCAAACCGAAAACAAGACACCAATCGTACGATTGGGATGTAGGCAAGCCGCCCGAAATGGGCGGTTTCTTTCATTTTGCTAAAGACCACATTTCTGGACAGTAGTTTGGGGGTGGGATGGTATAGTATTGCTCAAGACAAGCTAGTTAGAAGCCGGTAAATACCAAACAAAGGCATGCTAATTAGGCCTATCGTTTTAACCGGTTGCATTTAGGGAATAATGACATAAACTAATATATACTAATGTATATACATCAAAGAAGGAGCGGTAGTATAATGAAAGAACAAAGAGGAGGTAAGAATATGTCCTTCAAAGTCCATCCCTGGGGAAATAGCAGTGCTGTACCGGTCCCATCCCATGTACGTAAAGTATTAGGAATTGAAAACGGTTCTGAGGTGGAAATTGAGGTCAAAGATGGGGCAATGATTGTGAAGCCAGTGAAAAAAGACGAAGGAGTTGACCAAGCGTTTATCGATTTCTTAAAAAAAACAGATAAGAAATTTGAGACTGTGACACGAAACTTGGTTGACCGGTAAAAATGAAATATCCAAGTGTGCAAGAAGTCATTAGGATTAATCATTATGTGATTATGAAATACTCACCTGATGAACAAATTGGCGTAAAGGAAATGAACTTACTGGAATCGGCTCTAAATCGTCCAAAACAATCAGTGCTTGGAAAAGATGCATACCCTACTATTTATGAGAAAGCCGCAGCTTTGTTTCAATCATTGGTGCAGAATCATTGTTTTTATAATGCTAATAAACGAACGGCCTTATGGTCGGTTGAATACTTCCTTGTTATGAACGGCTATGAATTGACAAATAATCAAGTTGAGCTCGAACGATTTACAGTAGCAATTGCGACTGATCATTTAGAGGTTGCAGATATTAGCAAATGGCTTCGCAAGCACAGTTCTCTTCAAGAGCATAAAGGATAAACTGTACCATTTTATTAAGTATAGAAGCCTATTTTTAGCTTATTGAGCTGGAAATGTCGGCTTCTTTTTTTATGATAAGTAGTTTTGAAACCGAATGTAGATGGTTCCTTTATAGCTGGCAGGCCTTTTAAAAGTATACTAATGTGCCTCCATTCTAAAAACGAATCACTAATAGCGAAAATAGACTTGGTTATAAAATGCTCCTAAGTTACAGCCTTTTCTCGGTACGAATCGGGGATTGGCCGTTCAATGTTTCTTAAAACTTTCTAGCTAAAAAGGAACTTATGTAGGTGAGGCGAATAGAGTGACTTGTGGTAAAATCGCTGTAAGGAAACTAGCTTTAATGGCAGGAGGAAAAAGTGAAACCGAAAAAACAAACATTTGAAGTCGGGGCCAATGAAACGATTAGCGATTGCTTGGCGCGGATGGAGCGGGAAGGCTACCGGCCAGTAAGGCGGATCGAGAAGCCCGTTTTTGCCCAGAAAAACAGCAAAGCGGAGCCTGAGTATGTTCGGCAGCGCATTGTATTTGAAGGCATTCGAACAGATGGCAATGATTTTGCGTAACGGCTCGTTCGTTTCGTTGGGAAATTGTTGACATCCGTTTTTCCTCTTTTAGTTCGTTACCCGGCAAAGGCTAAGACGTCCATAAAGCTTTAAGGATGGAAAAGCATGATCATTCAGGAGGACACTATGGAATATCAGAAAGCATTAGAGGCATACATTCACGCAACAAATACCCATGATTTTAATGAAGTAAAAAAGTTGCTGCATCCTGAGGCGGTGTACTGGTTTACAGATAAAACGTGTACGTCTTTGGAGGAAATCGGAAACTACTTCCAACACGCCTGGCAAGTCATTAAAGAGGAAGTTTACGCTGCGACAAATGTTCACTGGCTAGCTGCCGATGAGAAGGTCGCTACATGCATTTATACGTACCAGTATGAAGGATACCATAATGGCGCGTTTGTTTCAGGCAGCGGCAGGGCAACGAATGTTTTCACCGTTTATGACGGCGAATGGAAATTGATACATGAACATTTAAGCGGGAGTGTATAAGGAGTGGTTTTGAACCACTCCTTTTGTGTCTGCCCAATGAACGTGAACGAAAAAGATCAGTGATGTGTCTCGGTGTAGAGGCATCTTTACCGTATGATTGGTTGTTACAATCCGATCAAATCATTGGTTATATAGAAACATCAGTTGACAAAGGATTAGTGCTGATGAAGTCAGTCAATCTTTAAAGGGAGAACAAACTCCCTCTACATAAAGTTAGAATAGAATAGGGCTGATTTTATAACAATGAAAGGAGAGGCTTAAGATTAAAATAGGGGGAGAATCGAATGGATAACGCTACGTATGTCTGGTATGCCAGCTATGGATCGAATATGAACAGGGAGCGGTTTCTTTGTTATATAAAAGGCGGTCAACCAGAGGGAGCAGAGATCGAAGAAGTTGGTTGTTCGGATCCTGCCCACCCAATAAAGGAAAGTGCGCATCGACTGCCTTTCCCGCTTTATTTTGCTCAAAACTCAAACCGTTGGCAAAAGAAGGGTGTGGCTTTTATTGGCTTGACTCCTTTAGCGGGAGCTTATACATATAGCCGGAAGTATTTAATTACAAAAGAGCAATTTGAAGATGTCGTGAAACAGGAAAATAATGGACTCGCTTTTTCAATCGACATCGGCGAAGTGAAGCAAAGAGGGAGGAAAACGGTACTTCCTTCTTGGTACGGCACAGTGCTTTACGCCGGGGAAGAGGAAGGGTTTCCCATTTTTACATTTACGGCAAAGTGGAAAAAGGAAGTACCGTTCCATGCACCATCCTTTGAGTACTTAAGGATGATTGTAAAAGGGCTGTATGTCTATGTAGGATTGCAGCAAGGGGAGATCGTCACGTATTTGCGCGATAAACCAGGAGTAGCCGGAAACATAGCAGAGGAGGAGCTATGGAATCTTGTAAACAGTATGGCATAAGGTTCATCTTCTTCCATGAAAGCCACGAATAAAGGATACAACGTGGCGTCTAGAGATGCGCGTGTAAAAGTGTAAAGAATCTAGCTAGTATGAAATCCCCCTACTTTTATTGATCTTTATGATCGGACCTCGTCTAAATAATTGTACAACGTGAACTTTGAAATCCCGAAAAACTCACAAACACGATCACCAGCTTTTTTAATGAGAAAAGCCCCTTTTTCATCAAGATACTTTAGTGCTTTTAGTTTTTCATCTTTCGACATGTGGGAAACAGGCTTGCCGATTTCTTTTTGGCATTCTCCTATTAAATGATCAAGAAGTTCATTGACGTCACTTACAAATACTTCGTCGACTTTCTCCTCGGAGTCGTGCAACGTTAGTGATTTAATTGCATTCTCGGCAATCATCAAATCGGAAATGTCCATATTGATACAAATACTGCCGATTACTTCTTGTTTGCTATTTTTAAGATAGATAGAGGAAGAACGGACAACTTTTCCATCCCGTGTATGGGTGATGTAGTTATAACGGTCCCCTTCGTTGGTGCTGCCTCGTAATACTTCTAGCCCTAAATTACTCCCGCAATCGCCGACCCTTCTGCCAGTAACATGGGCGTTTTCAATGAGGACAATCGTACTTTCATACCCTTTTGTCAGATCGTGCAAAACAACTTCACAGTTGGGACCGAACTGAGCAGCAATTCCTTTAATAATAGAAGAAAGAAGAGGAAGCTCGTCGTGTATGCTTTCCATCTCTACACCCTTTCACAAAATTTTTTTGACTAAAAAATAATTTGTCTTCATTATACATTTTATGATTTTTAAACTCAATCAAGATCTGTATTAACAATGCACTGAATGAGTTGGAAGTGGCTGCTTCTGTGGTTGGCGGTTCGTCCGTCATCTTGGCCAGATAAGCGAATGCCCAGTTATCGGGATAGCGTTATGGAGGAGCGGCGGGTCCTGGGTTGCTTGAACTTTAAGGAGGAAAAGCAAGCCTGCTCAGCGATCGGCTAAGTGTGAGCTTAATCGTGAGAATGGGTGGTGGGGGAAGATAGAAAAACAGGGGTACATATTCTATAGGCTAGTTAGCGCAACTAGCCTGGGGATGTTTTCGTTGTCCGATTACTCTGCATTTGCTTGCCATTCATTGTTTAACGTATTTCCGAAAGAAGTCTCCCTCTTCAAGCGTGTGAAGGGCTTTAGCCCAACGGTAAGGGGAGATGGATACCGGTTGGACGATAGCCGAAAAGCTTTTCATATGATATAACAGGAACGTACATTCGGTTAAATGAGGCGATTTGATATGGCCAAACGAAATAAAGCGTATACGTTCAGATTGTATCCAACAGATAAACAGGCTTTGCTTATACGTAAAACGTTCGGATGTGTTCGCTATGTCTATAACAAGATGTTAGCGGAACGAAAAGAGACTATGCGTTACTGAAAAAGGATAAAGATGCCTTCAAAAAAGCGAAGCCCCTACTCCTGCCAAATACAAAAAAGAGTATGAGTGGTTGAAAGAAGTAGACTCATTATCGTTAGCGAACGCACAACTTCATTTGGATAAGGCATATAAAGCATTCTTCAAAGGAAAGGCTAAGTTCCCGAAAAGGAAGCGGCACAAGCAAAGCTACACAACGAATGTTGTAAATGGGAATATTCAGTTGTTGGGTGGTCATATCAAATGACCTAAAGTAAAAAGGGTCAAAATCAGACAACATCGAGAAATCCCTTCAGGACACTAAATCAAATCGTGCACGATTTCGATAACTTCATCCGGGAAATATGATATTTCCATTCTTACAGAGTATGAGAAGGAGATTGAGAGTAAGGAAATTAAAATGGTGGTTGGATTCACTCTTGGAACAAAATGGTTCGCTTGGTCCAGTTCGTCAGCTACTAAAAGTGGCGATTACCCAAGAAGCCCCCACTTCAAGCAGCCTGTAAGGGTAGTAAGTGGTGGGTAGTACACGTAGCTGTGATCGTCGAGCTCAAGCGTAAACAAGTCTCTTCCCCCCTTTTAAGATTCATCTAGTATAGCAAGGGGGATGAGAAAAGCCAATGCTTACTTAATGACAAACGCATTGCGGTATAACGCTGGATAGACAGCATTGGCGAGCATCACAAGGCCATTAAGCATGAGAAGCAAAGCGAAAACGACAATCACAGCTTGCAGGTAAGGAACACTAAGCCAAAACACCATGAATAACCCAGTTTGCATAAGCGCTGCCGCTATTAACGATTTGCTTGTCGCCGTCAAAAAAGAAAGGGGCGCGCTTGCTAGCAAAAAGTAAGCAGCCAAAAGCAAAACGTGCCAATCGCTGCCTTGGAAAAATACAAGAATAACGGGGATGTGCCAACAGGTGATAATGGCACCGACAATGAGCGAGGATTGCCAAAAAGTCAATCTAGTAAACTCTTTTTGAAAAAAACCACGCCAACCGACCTCTTGCAATAGGGCAGCGAAAAAAACGAGCAGCCAAATAAACGGATTCGTCATCAGTGCAGGCGCGATAAGCGTAAAAGAAGACAACAGGACAAAACAAAAGAAAAGCGGGACGAAAACGGCAACAATCCACCAGACGTTTGGTTTCCCTGAAAGGAAAACATGGGCAAAGAACGAGTCGCTATAGTTTGATAGATGCAACGTATAAGCAGCAAATAGCGGGCTTGCTGCGGCAAAAATAGCAAGGTATAAAACCGGTGTTTCCGGGACGGCAAGCGCGAGTGCGGCGCATCCCCAGGCAATGCCAAAAACAATAAACAGAAAGAGGCGTTTGGTTCGTTGTTCAAAAGCGCTCATCGTCTGTCCTCCTTATCAACAATGACAATCATGAAATTAAATGGAGTATCATTGAATCAATGTACATTATGCTATGCAGCAATTGGGCATTTGTTTCAGCAGTACCTAAAAAAGATAAAAACGAACAATGTAAAATACTTTTAATAAAATGTTCGACTATTTATTGACACTTACGAGGAGGATGCGTAAACTAAAAGGGGAAAAGCAAGTTAAAAACGAAAACGCCTCATATATACTCGGGAATATGGCTCGAACGTTTCTACCCGGCAACCGTAAATTGCCGGACTATGAGGGGAAGTCATTACGCGCATATTAGCCTTTTCGGCATAGGATTTGCGAACTTTCTCTCATGGAGTATCTGGAAAGAAAGCGGTTCTATGCTTTTTCTGTTTGCAAAAAAGACAAGAGTGGGGGATGTGACATGAAACAGCCGATCGTCGGCATCATTATGGGCAGTACTTCTGATTGGGAAACCATGCGCCATGCCAGTGAGATTTTAGAAGAACTTGGCGTTCCTTATGAAAAAAAAGTGGTGTCCGCCCACCGTACTCCTGATTATATGTTTGAATACGCGGAACAAGCGGAAGAGCGGGGGCTTCGTGTCATTATTGCAGGGGCAGGGGGAGCGGCCCACTTGCCAGGAATGGTTGCGGCAAAGACGCTTCTCCCGGTCATTGGCGTTCCTGTTGAATCACGTGCATTAAAAGGGTTGGACTCCTTGTTGTCGATTGTACAAATGCCAGGGGGAGTGCCTGTGGCCACGGTTGCAATCGGCAAAGCAGGTGCGACTAATGCTGGGCTTTTGGCAGCGCAAATGATTGCAACAACGGACCAGGCGTTGCAACAACGATTGGCAAAGCGCCGTGAACGCATCAAAAAGACCGTTCTAGAAAGCAGTGGTGAACTCGTATGAACGAAGTAAAGCCAGGGAGCACGATCGGCATTATTGGCGGCGGCCAACTGGGCCGGATGATGGCGTTATCGGCTAGGCAAATGGGGTACCGGATTGCTGTGCTTGACCCGACTCCTGACGCCCCGTGTGCACAAATCGCGGACCATGTGTTTACGGCCGCCTATGATGATGGAGAAGCGTGCAAACAACTTGCCGATGTAAGTGATGTCATCACATATGAGTTTGAAAACATAGATGAAAAAGCAGCTAAAAAAATCACAGAGTTAAGCGACTTTCCCCAAGGGTTTAAAGTGCTAGGGACAACACAGCATCGTCTTAAAGAAAAACAGGCCATTTCTGCTTTAGGGGTGCCAGTCGCCCCTTTCGCTCCTATTTATGAGGAAGCCGATATCGAAGAAGCACTCAAAAAAGTAGGCTTGCCAGCGGTTTTGAAAACTTGCCGCGGCGGCTACGATGGCAAAGGCCAAGCGGTTGTACACACGAAAGCGGAATTAGAAGCAGCCGTAAAAACGCTTCTTGCCTCAGGGGAGCTTGTGCTCGAAGCAATGATTCCCTTTGAACGGGAGATATCGGTTATTGTCGCCAAATCGCGCAATGGCGAAGTGAAGACCTTTCCTGTAGCAGAAAATGAACATAAAGACAACATTCTCCATCGTACGATCGTTCCGGCCCGCATTAAAAGCGAAACAGAAGAACAAGCGCTTGAGTTGGCTGTGAAAATAGTGAATGGTTTGCAGGCAGTCGGGCTGTTAGCGGTAGAAATGTTCGTCAACGAAGATGGGTCGTTGCTTGTCAACGAACTCGCCCCTAGACCCCATAATTCGGGGCATTATACAATAGAAGCGTGCCGCACTTCCCAGTTTGAGCAACATATCCGCGCTGTGTGCGGATTGCCACTCGGCTCGACTGAATTGTTGGCCGCCGCGGCAATGGAAAACATACTTGGAGAGGATATTGGCCCATTGCTTGGCCGCCTTGACCGTCTCGGCTCCGTTTCGTTGCACCTTTATGGAAAGAAAGACGCGAAACCAAAGCGGAAAATGGGGCACGTAACGGCGCTTGGAAACGATGCCGATCATTGCTTACGCTTGCTGGATGAATTGTGGCTACAAACGACTTTACATTAATTGTTGGAGGAAACAACGAATGATTGAACGGTACACACGCCCAGAAATGGGTGCTATTTGGACAGATGAAAACCGCTATAAGGCGTGGCTTGAAGTAGAAATTGTCGCTTGTGAAGCTTGGGCGGAGCTAGGCGAAATTCCGAAAGAAGATGTTGCGAAAATTCGCGAGAACGCAAGCTTTCGTGTCGAGCGTATTTTGGAAATTGAAGAAGAAACGCGCCATGATGTGGTCGCCTTCACGCGGGCCGTTTCAGAAACGCTTGGCGAAGAGCGGAAATGGGTTCATTACGGCTTAACGTCAACAGACGTCGTTGATACGGCGCTGTCGTATTTGCTGAAACAAGCAAACGCGATTCTGGCAGAAGACTTAAACCGCTTTTTAGACATAATTAAAACAAAAGCGCAAGAACATAAATATACAATCATGATGGGGCGCACACACGGCGTGCACGCAGAACCAACGACATTTGGCTTAAAGCTCGCCCTTTGGTACGAAGAAATGAAACGAAACATTGAACGCTTCCAACATGCGGCTGAAGGCATCCGCTTTGGCAAGCTTTCAGGGGCAGTAGGCACATATGCCAATATTGACCCACGCGTCGAGCAAATCGTGTGCGAAAAGCTTGGCTTAAACCCAGCGCCGATTTCCACGCAAACGCTCCAGCGTGACCGCCACGCCGAATACATGGCAAGCTTGGCGTTAATCGCGACATCGATTGAGAAATTTGCCGTCGAAATCCGCGGCCTGCAAAAAAGCGAGCTCCGCGAAGTCGAGGAATATTTTGCAAAAGGGCAAAAGGGCTCCTCTGCGATGCCTCATAAACGCAACCCCATTGGCTCTGAAAACATGACAGGCCTTGCCCGTCTGATGCGTGGTTACATGAACACGGCTTATGACAATGTGGTCTTGTGGCATGAACGGGACATTTCCCATTCATCGGCCGAGCGTGTCATTTTGCCAGATGCAACGATTGTGCTCAATTACATGCTGAACCGGTTCGGCAACATTGTTAAACATTTAACGGTTTTCCCTGAAAACATGAAGCGTAATATGACCCGGACGTACGGGCTCATTTATTCACAGCGTGTGCTCCTTAGCTTAATCGACAAAGGCATGGTCCGTGAAGAAGCATATGATCTTGTCCAGCCGAAAGCGACACAAGCGTGGGAGGAAGGCGTTCAATTCCGTGAACTGGTGGAAGGAGAGCCACGCATTACGAATGTGCTGTCGCCAAAGGAATTAAATGAGTGCTTTAACTATGAACACCATATGAAGCATGTCGATACAATTTTTACACGTCTTGGTTTAAACGACTAATATCCATAAGGGGCTGAGCAAGCAATGGTTAAAGGGGAATTGCTTTACGAAGGCAAAGCCAAACGGATTTACCGCAGCGGCGAAGAAGGAGTACTGTGGGTCGAATATAAAGATGATGCCACAGCTTTCAACGGGGAAAAGAAAGAGACGCTTGCAGGCAAAGCACGGCTCAATAATGAAATTTCTTCTCTCATCTTTGCCACGCTTGCAAAAAAGGGGATTCCGTCGCACTTTATACGGAGATTATCTGACACGGAACAACTAGTCAAACAAGTAGACATCATTCCTCTTGAAGTAGTGGTCCGCAATGTTGTCGCTGGCAGCATGGCTAAACGTCTTGGCATTGAAGAAGGAACGGCGCTGAAAAAGCCTCTTGTGGAGTTTTATTATAAAGACGATGCCCTCGGTGACCCATTGGTGACCGAGGACCACATCGGCATTTTAGACGTCGCTACTGCAGAGGAAGTAGCGCAATTAAAACAAATGGCCGCTGCCGTGAATAATGAGTTAATCGAGTTGTTTGCCACAGTCGGTGTGCAATTAATTGACTTTAAGCTTGAGTTTGGCCGCACGCAAGCAGGGGAGTTGCTCCTTGCCGATGAAATATCGCCAGATACGTGCCGGCTATGGGATAAAGACACAAAGGAACGTTTTGATAAGGATCTTTTTCGCAGAAATCTAGGAAACTTACAAGAAGGCTATCAAGAAATTTTATCCCGGCTAGGAGGGCTTTACCATGTATAAAGTGAAAGTCTATGTCACCCTGAGAGAAAGTGTGTTAGATCCCCAAGGAGGCGCTGTCAAAAGTGCGCTCCACGCGATGGATTACCAGGAAGTTACAGATGTCCGCATCGGCAAGTACATGGAATTGCAGCTTGAATCTACTGAAAAGCTTGAAGAGCGCGTCAAAGAGATGTGTGAGAAATTGCTTGCCAATACCGTTATTGAAGACTACCGCTTTGAAGTGGAGGAGGTTGTCCCATCATGAAGTTTGCGGTCATCGTGTTTCCAGGCTCCAATTGCGATGCAGACATGTATCATGCCATTAAAGACGGGCTGGGCGAGGAAGTAGAATATGTCTTCCATACGGAAACGTCTTTAGACGGTTTTGATGCTGTGCTTCTTCCAGGCGGCTTTTCCCATGGCGATTACTTGCGTTCTGGAGCAATCGCCCGCTTTGCGCCAATTATGCCAGCAGTCATCCAAGCGGCTGAGGCAGGCAAGCCTGTACTTGGCGTTTGCAACGGATTCCAAGTACTGCTTGAAGCCGGTTTGCTTCCTGGGGCAATGAAGCGCAATATCGATTTGAAATTTGTGTGTCGTACAGTCGAATTGGTTGTCGAAAACAACGAAACGATGTTTTCTTCTGGCTATGAACAAGGGCAAACGATTCGCATTCCTGTCGCTCATGGCGAAGGCAATTATGAATGTGATGACGAAACGTTAGCAAAGCTTCATGAAAACAAGCAAATTGTCTTTCGTTACAATGAGCATGTCAATGGCTCCAAAGGCGACATTGCTGGCATTACCAATGAACGGGGTAACGTGCTTGGCATGATGCCGCACCCAGAACGAGCAACGGAAACATTGCTCGGAAACGATCAAGGATTGGCTGTTTTTACATCGATCTTACGCAACTGGAGGGAATCTCATGTCACAGCTTCTTGAGCCAAGCGCTGAAACGATTAAAGCCGAGCGGTTATATCGAGAAATGGGCTTGACGGATGATGAATTTGCACTGGCTGAAAAAATGGTCGGCAGGCCTTTGAATTTCACAGAAACAGGCTTGTTTTCCGTCATGTGGTCTGAGCATTGCAGCTATAAAAATTCAAAAGTACTGTTGAAAAAGTTTCCCACTGACGGCGAGAACGTGCTCCAAGGCCCAGGTGAAGGGGCAGGCATTATCGACATTAAAGACGAACAGGCGGTTGTGTTTAAAATTGAAAGCCATAACCACCCGTCTGCGATTGAGCCGTACCAAGGCGCTGCAACTGGCGTCGGCGGCATTTTGCGCGATGTCTTTTCGATGGGTGCCCGTCCTGTTGCATTGTTAAACTCGCTCCGCTTTGGCGAACTCGAATCAAAAAAAGTGAAGTACTTGTTTGAAGAAGTTGTGGCCGGGATTGCTGGATACGGCAATTGTGTCGGTGTGCCAACGGTCGGCGGAGAAGTGCAATTTGACCCGTGCTACGAAGCGAACCCCCTTGTCAACGCAATGTGCGTCGGTTTAATCGACCATAAAGACATTCAAAAAGGCCAAGCAAAAGGTGTCGGCAATACCGTTATGTATGTCGGCGCAAGCACAGGCCGTGATGGCATTCATGGCGCAACTTTTGCCTCAGAAGAGTTAAGCGAAGCCTCTGATGCCAAACGGCCAGCCGTCCAAGTCGGCGACCCGTTTATGGAAAAGCTGTTGTTGGAAGCATGCCTAGAAGCGGTTCAATCGGATGCGCTTATTGGCATTCAAGATATGGGTGCCGCTGGCCTCGTTTCTTCTTCAGCCGAAATGGCGAGCAAAGCAGGTTCAGGGATCGAAATGAACTTGGATTTGGTGCCACAGCGTGAAGCAGGGATGACACCGTATGAAATGATGCTGTCCGAATCCCAAGAACGGATGTTGCTCGTTGTCGAAAAAGGGCGAGAACCCGAAATCAAAGCGATTTTTGAACGGTGGAACCTCCATGCTGTGGAAGTCGGTGTTGTCACAGATGATCGCCGGCTCCGTTTAACCCATAAAGGCGAAATCGTTGCGGATGTGCCCGTTGATGCTCTGGCAGAAGACGCCCCTGTTTACCATAAGCCGTCAAAAGTGCCTGCCTATTTTGATGTTTTTCAACAACAGGCTCCTTATCTTCCTGAAATCACAGACGCGAATGAAACGCTTCTGAAGCTTTTGGCTCAGCCAACGATTGCCAGCAAAGAATGGGTGTATGAGCAATATGATTATATGGTGCAAACGAATACCGTTGTTGAGCCTGGCTCAGACGCTGCGGTGATTCGCATCCGCGGCACGAATAAAGCATTAGCAATGACAACCGATTGCAATTCCCGCTATTTGTATGTAGATCCAGAAATGGGCGGCAAAATTGCGATTGCGGAAGCGGCGCGGAATCTCGTTTGTTCAGGAGCGAAGCCACTTGGTGTAACAGACTGCTTGAACTACGGCAATCCGGAAAAGCCAGAAATTTTCTGGCAGCTAGAAAAATCGACCGATGGCTTAAGCGAAGCATGCCGGGAGCTAGGGACGCCTGTCATTGGCGGCAACGTGTCCCTTTATAATGAACGGTCTGGCGGTGCTGTTTATCCAACTCCTGTCATCGGCATGGTTGGCTTGGTTGAAGACGTGACTCATATTACGACGCAGTCGTTTAAAGATGCAGGCGACCTGATTTATGTAATCGGTGAAACCAAAGCAGAGTTTGGCGGCAGCGAGCTGCAAAAAATGCTAGCTGGCGAACTGTCGGGGAAAGCGCCGGAAATTGATTTGGCTGTAGAGAAAGCCCGCCAACAGCAATTGTTGAGCGCAATCGAACAAGGCCTTGTCCAGTCTGCCCATGATGTTGCCGAAGGCGGGCTTGCTGTTTCCTTAGCGGAAAAAATGATGGAATGCCCGTTTGGCGCTGAAGTCAGTCTATCCCTAAGCGCAGCTGAGCTGTTTGCTGAAAGCCAATCACGTTTTATTGTCACCGTGAAGCCTAGCGATCAACAACGATTTGAAGATACGGTCCGTGATGCGGTTGCAGTTGGGGCTGTTACGGAAAGCAGAAAATTGACGATTCGTAGCGAAAATGGAAATGCTGTCATCGACCTTTGCCAAGATGAATTAGTGAAAGCCTGGAAAGGGGCTATTCCATGTTTACTGAAATCAAAGGCTTGAATGAAGAATGTGGCGTATTTGCTGTTTGGGGCCATAAAGAAGCTGCGCAAATCACGTATTATGGGTTGCACAGCCTCCAACACCGCGGCCAGGAAGGTGCAGGCATTGTCGTGTCCGACGGAAACAAGCTCTCTGCCCATAAAGGGCTCGGCCTCGTCAATGATGTATTTAATCAAGATGTCTTGCGTAACCTCCAAGGCAAGGGCGCGATTGGCCATGTTCGTTATGCGACGGCAGGTGGAGGCGGCTATGCCAATGTCCAGCCGTTGTATTTCAATTCGCAAAAAGGCGGTCTTGCGATTGCCCACAATGGCAATCTTGTCAATGCCAATCACTTAAAACACCAGCTTGAAGCCCAAGGGTCGATCTTCCAGTCTACATCGGATACGGAAGTGCTTGCCCATCTCATTAAACGCAGTGGCTACTATACGTTAGAAGAACAATTGAAAAATGGGCTGTCTTCCTTAAAAGGCGCCTATGCCTTTGCTGTCATGAACGAGCGCCAACTGATAGTCGCCCTTGATCCAAATGGGTTGCGTCCCCTTTCCATCGGACGTTTAGGCGATGCGTATGTCGTTGCTTCAGAGACATGTGCGTTCGACATCATTGGCGCCACCTACGAGCGTGAAGTGATGCCAGGTGAATTGCTCATTATTGATGATACAGGCTTGCGCAGCGAACGCTTTGTTTCTCCAGGGAACCGGGCGATTTGCAGCATGGAATACGTTTATTTTGCACGGCCAGATTCAAATGTAGATACAATCAATATTCATACAGCGAGAAAAAATTTAGGAAAACAGCTTGCGATTGAAGCGCCAGTTGAAGCGGATGTGGTGACAGGCGTGCCTGACTCCAGCATTTCCGCAGCAATTGGCTATGCTGAGCAGTCTGGCATTCCTTATGAGTTGGGCATGATCAAAAATCGCTATGTCGGGCGTACCTTTATTCAACCTTCACAAGAACTACGGGAACAAGGGGTAAAGATGAAGCTTTCCCCTGTTCGTGGCGTCGTTGAAGGCAAACGTGTCGTTATGATTGACGATTCGATTGTACGGGGAACGACTAGCCGCCGCATTGTCCACATGCTTCGTGATGCAGGGGCAGCCGAGGTTCATGTCCGCATTTCATCGCCACCGATTAAACATCCGTGCTTTTACGGGATTGATACGTCAACGACGGAAGAATTAATTGCTTCCAACCACTCAATTGAAGAAATGCGGGAAATCATGGGTGCTGATTCACTTGCTTTTTTGTCGACTGAAGGCTTAAAAGTAGGGATTGGCCGTTCTGAAGCCATGCATAATTGCGGGCAATGCCTCGCCTGCTTTACAGGCGAATACCCAACGGAGATTTATGCCGACACCGTGCATCCGCACGCGAAAGTATAGCAAAGGATCGGAGGAGAGCATTCGTGTCAAACGCATATAAAGAAGCAGGGGTCGATATTCAAGCTGGTTACGAAGCAGTAAACCGAATGAAACGGCACGTGGAACGAACAACAAGAAAAGGGGTACTTGGCAGTTTAGGCGGATTTGGCGGCAATTTTGACCTTTCATCATTAGGGTTAAAAGAGCCTGTACTTGTATCAGGAACCGACGGCGTTGGCACGAAGTTGATGATTGCTTTCATGGCAAATAAGCATGACACAATCGGCCAAGATGCAGTCGCGATGTGTGTCAACGACATCGTCGTACAGGGAGCTGAACCGCTCTATTTTTTGGATTATCTAGCTTGTGGAAAAGCAGTGCCAGAAAAAATTGAAGCGATTGTCAAGGGTGTCGCCGATGGGTGCGAAATAGCAGGCTGTGCCCTTATTGGCGGGGAGACGGCGGAGATGCCTGGCATGTACGGGGAAGAGGAGTACGATTTGGCCGGTTTTTCAGTCGGGGCAGTCGAAAAAAAAGACTTGCTGACAGGCGAACATATTCAAGCAGGGGATGTCCTGATTGGACTCCCATCAAGCGGCCTTCATAGCAATGGCTTTTCTCTTGTCCGCAAAGTATTGCTGCAAGACGCAGGCCTGACGTTGCAGACGGAATGTACCACACTTGGAAAGACGCTTGGAGAAGAGCTCCTGACACCGACAAAAATTTATGTAAAACCGTTGCTTGCATGCCTAAAACAAGGGTTGCTTACTGGTGCAGCCCATATTACAGGAGGCGGCTTTTACGAAAACATTCCCCGCATGCTGCCAAAAGGCGTAGGCATTCATATTGACTACGGTTCATGGCCGGTACCGCCGATTTTTTCATTGATCCAGCAGAAAGGCGGCCTATCTGAACAGGATTTATTTCAGACGTTTAACATGGGCATTGGCATGGTGCTTGCTGTACCTGAGGACAAACACCAACAAGCGCTTGCCACTCTTGAAGCTAATGGAGAAGACGCCTATATTATTGGGCGCGTAACGCCAACAGAAGGAACGGTGATTGGGGGCATTGGTGCATGAAGGTCGCGGTCTTTGCTTCTGGGACGGGAACGAATGCCGAAGTGCTCATCAAAGCAGCAAAAACAGGCGAACTAGGCGGAGAGATCGCTCTTGTCGTCAGCGATAAGCAACATGCTCCAGTACTCGAAAAAGCGCGGAACTTGGGAGTGAAGGCGGAGCATCTTTCGCCAAAATCTTTTTCCAATAAAGCAGCTTATGAACAAGCAATTTTGGCGCTTCTTACAAAAGAAGGCATCGGTTTTATTGTGTTAGCAGGCTATATGCGGTTGATTGGACCGACGTTGCTTGATGCCTATCAGGGAAAGATGATTAATATCCATCCATCGCTTTTGCCGGCGTTCCCTGGTTTGGACGCAATTGGCCAAGCGTTGGAGGCAAAGGCAGAAACAACAGGCGTAACCATCCATTATGTCGATGCAGGCATGGATACAGGCCCGGTGATCGCCCAACAGCAAGTAGTGATTGCCAAAGGAGAGACGCGGGAGACGTTAACGGCAAAAATCCAAGCCGTCGAGCACACGCTCTATCCGGCGGTTGTAAAACAAGTTTTAAACGAGCATGTTGAGGGGGAACAGCAATGACGAAGCGAGCACTTGTTAGTGTATCAAATAAAACAGGCTTAATCCCATTTGTAAAAGGGCTGGCAGAAGCAGGGGTGGAGATCCTATCCACTGGCGGCGGAACCAAACAGGCATTAGAAGAAGCGGGCATCGCTGTTGTCAACGTTTCAGATGTAACTGGCTTTCCGGAAATTTTAGATGGCCGTGTCAAAACACTCCATCCCAAAATCCATGGCGGCCTATTAGCGATGCGCAATAACGATGAACACATCAAACAAATAGAAGAACTTGGCATTCAGCCGATTGATTATGTTGTCGTCAATTTGTATCCATTTGCAGAAACGATTGCCAACCCAGAGGCGTCATTTGCTGATGCAATTGAAAACATCGATATCGGTGGTCCCAGCATGCTCCGCTCCGCAGCTAAAAACCACGCCGATGTAACGGTAGTGGTAGATCCAGCCGATTATGATGCTGTGCTTGCTTCCCTTGGCGCAAGCAAGGAAGAGCAACTTGCCCTACGCCAAAAACTAGCTGCAAAAGTATTCCGCCATACGGCGGCCTATGATGCGATGATCGGCAGCTATCTAACCGATGCCGTTGACGAGGAAAATCCCGAAAGCTTGACGGTTACGTATACACATAAACAAACGCTCCGTTACGGGGAAAATCCACACCAAAAAGCTGCTTTTTATGAAAGCAGGACAAGTTCGCCATCATCCATTGCCCAAGCAAAACAACTTCATGGCAAGGAATTGTCTTACAACAATATCAATGACGCCAATGCAGCTCTTGAAATCGTAAAAGAATTTAGCGAACCTGCGGCGGTAGCTGTCAAACATATGAACCCATGCGGTGTTGGCACTGGCGCAACTATTGGCGAAGCCTATACGCGCGCTTATGAAGCAGACCCGAAATCGATTTTTGGCGGCATTGTAGCTCTGAACCGAGAAGTGGACCGTGAAACAGCTGAAAAAATGGCGGCGATCTTTTTAGAAGTCATTCTCGCCCCTTCATTTAGCGAAGAGGCGAAAGCCATTTTGCAGCAGAAAAAAAACATCCGTCTTCTAGAAGTCGCTGTCACCAAAGGCGAGCTGGAGAAAAAGCTTGCCTCCGTCCATGGCGGATTGCTCATTCAGGAAGAAGACCATTTAGGCTTTGACGACGGGGACATCCGCATTCCGACTAAACGGGAACCGACAGAAGAAGAGTGGACGGCGTTGAAGCTCGGCTGGAAAGTTGTCAAGCATGTGAAGTCAAACGCGATTGTGCTCACGAATGGCGAAATGACAGTCGGCATTGGCGCTGGGCAAATGAACCGTGTCGGTGCAGCGGCGATTGCAATTGAACAAGCTGGCCAGCGAGCGCAAGGCGCTGCTCTCGCATCGGATGCGTTCTTTCCGTATGGGGATACAGTAGAAGCAGCCGCAAAAGCGGGCATTACCGCGATTATTCAGCCAGGCGGCTCCGTTCGTGACAACGAATCGATTGAAAAAGCAGATGAATATGGAATCGCCATGGTCTTTACAGGCGTACGCCACTTCAAACATTAAGGAGGTACCTATGAATGTGCTTATTATTGGCGGCGGCGGGCGCGAACATGCGATTGCATGGAAAGCAAAACAAAGCAGCCAAGTCGACAACGTCTATGTAGCCCCAGGAAACCCAGGAATGGAAGGTGTCGCTACATGCATAGGGCTTGCCGAATCAGACCATGACGCGCTCGTGCAATTTGCGATCCAAAGCGATATTGGCTTAACGATTGTTGGGCCTGAAGCGCCGCTGTTGGCAGGGATCGTTGACCGTTTTGAAGAGGAAGGGCTGCCTGTGTTCGGCCCCCGCCAAAGGGCTGCGCTCCTTGAAGGGTCGAAGTCGTTTGCGAAAGAGATCATGACAAAATACGGCATTCCAACTGGCAAAGCCCAAGCGTTTTCCGATTACGAGGAAGCGGTAGCGTACGTGAAACAAGAAGGGGCGCCGATTGTAGTAAAAGCAGACGGTCTAGCTGCTGGCAAAGGCGTCACCGTCGCTTTGACAGAGGAAGAGGCAATCGCTGCCCTCCGCCATGTGCTAGTCGAAAGCGCATTTGGCGAAGCAGGCGCACAAGTCGTCGTCGAAGAATACCTCGAGGGCGAGGAACTGTCGCTTATGGCGTTTGTGAGCGGCAATACTGTTGTGCCAATGGTCGGAGCTCAAGACCATAAACGCGCCTATGATGGCGATCAAGGCCCGAATACAGGCGGAATGGGAGCCTATTCGCCTGTTCCACAGTTCAAACAAGCTGATGTAGAGCGCGCTGTAGCAGAAGTATTGCAGCCGGCAGCGGACGCCATGGTCAAAGAAGGCCGGCCATTTACAGGCATTTTATACGCTGGCTTGATGATGACCGCCCAAGGGCCAAAAGTAATCGAATTTAACGCCCGCTTCGGCGATCCAGAAACACAAGTCGTCTTGCCACGGCTAAAATCTGATTTAATTGACGTAATGGTGAGTTTGCTAAACGGAGACCCTGTAAAACTTGAATGGAAACAGGAAGCCGTAGTCGGCGTCGTGCTCGCGAGTGTCGGTTACCCTGGCGCCTATGAAAAAGGCGTGTCCATTGCTGGCATTGAAGCAGCTGCCACGAAGGGGCTTGTGTTCCATGCAGGCACAACAAAGCAAGGGGACGTTTGGCAAACCAATGGCGGGCGCGTCTTGTTGACTGCTGCCACTGGAAATACGATTGCCGATGCCCAATTGGCTGCTTATCAAGCTGTGAAAGAAATTAAAAGTGACGGCTTGTATTACCGAAAAGACATTGCTGTAAAAGCGATGGAAGCGGCGAAGTAACACAGTACCGTTGTTAGACGAGGAGTGTAGGTGATCGACTCGGACGAGCGTTCAAGAACAGCGGTTCTCTTGCTTTGAAACGATTGTTCGAAAGCATAGACTTGTGCAAACGCCAACGTACCGAGTGTTTGCCTACAACTTGACCAATGGCGCTAGGGGATGAGTGCCATTGGTCTTTTTTTCAGTCATTATGTCAAACAAGCAATGAACGTGCTCATTTTGCTAGAGTAGCAGTTCTATTTTCGCTATAATGAGTCCATATCGTTTTTAAAACGTCTTGCTGCTTGAATGGAAATGTAAAGGCGAAGGGGCCAGCAAACCGATTGATCATGAGATGCTGTTGTCCTTGTCTAAATACGGTTTGTTTTTCGTTTCACGACGGCGTATTGGCTACCAGCCTATCGTCAAATTTGTTAGTAATGTAAGGGAGGAATCCGGCGAGTGGGCACTTATTCCAAAGCAAACATGCTAGATTTGCTTGAAAAACTAGTAAATATCGATAGCGGTTCCTACGACAAAGAGGGAATCGACCGAGTAGGCTCTTTTCTTTATGATCAATACAAAGCATTAGGATTTTCCGCGATTATCCATGAACAAAGCACCTATGGGAACCATATGACGATCACCCATCAAGAAGCACGTGACCCGAACATTTTGCTGCTTTGCCACTTAGATACGGTTTTTCCGAAAGGTACAGCAGCTAAACGTCCTTTTTCAATCAAGGGTAACCGTGCTTATGGGCCTGGGGTAGTCGATATGAAAGCTAGCCATGTCACCTTGCTTTCAGCCGTTTCTGCGCTAGCGGCAAACCATGATGCCGCCTTACAGAACATCGCCATTTTGCTGACGAGCGATGAGGAAATTGGCGCGCCATCGGGAAGAAAGATCATTGAAGCTGAAGCAAAAGGCAAAAAAGCAGTGCTCGTCATGGAGCCAGCACGAAAAGACGGTTCCCTTGTAACAGCAAGGCGAGGCGGCGGCGCTTATGTCATGAAAGTGAACGGAAAAGCTGCCCATGCAGGCATTGAACCAGAAAATGGGAGAAGCGCGATTGAGGAGCTTGCTCATAAAATTGTCGCCCTTCACGGGTTATCTGACCAAAAAGCGGGCACGAATGTCAATGTCGGCCTAATAAAAGGCGGGACATCCGTCAACACAATCGCCGACTATGCGGAAGCAAGTATAGACATCCGTATTTCTAAGCTTGAACAAGCAGCTGTTTTGGAGAAAAAAATACAGAGCATATGCGAGACTCCTACCGTAGAGGGAACAGCCGTTGAGTTACAAGGCGGGATCACAAGACCGCCAATGGAACGGAACGAGCAGACGATCCATCTGTTTAACTTGATTAAAAAGGAAGCCCAAGCACTCGATCTCCAGTTAACGGAAACAGCGACAGGGGGCGGATCAGATGCCTCATTCACATCGGCATTAGGGATTGCTACGATTGACGGGATGGGCCCTGTTGGCGGCAATCCTCATAGCGAAGAGGAGTATGTAGAAATCGATTCCCTTCAGGAGCGATCGTTGCTTTTGGAACGGACACTTGTTCGATTGTCCAAATGAATAGGAGTTTCGGACAGTTCCTGAGGTTTTAGTTCAATTTTTCCTATGAGTGAGAAAATTGCTTTCAAATGCTGATAAGCACCAAAAAAGACTGGATCTCTGTTGGGTAAACAGAGTCCAGTCTTCTTCCATTTCAAGTTTATTCACCGATAATATGTTCATAAACGGAATCAATTGTTTGCATATTGGCTTGGTAGCCGTTATAAAGCCAGCTGCTCTTACCTGAAACTTCAAACACGTTGCCTTGTTCAACTGCTGGAATGCCGGACCAGATCGCTTCTGATTTCAACGATTCGATTGTATCTGGATCGCCGTCTACAAGGAAGAGGTAGTCTGCGTCAAGTTCAGCCAATGCCTCAAGGGAAATCGGATTCCAGTGGGCGCCAGCATCTTCAGGCAGATTAGCGATGGCATTGGCCGGTTCTAGCTCCAAGTCTTCAAAGAGCACGGCGCCACTAGCTACATCTGGCGCAACGACATAATAATCGCCGCCAATAACCCAGACGGCAGCAACTTTGCTGTCGCCTGTTTTTTCATTTAATGCCTCTTTTACTTCAGCAACACGGGCGTCGTAAGTGGCAAGCGCCTCTGCCGCTTTATCTTCTAAACCGAGTACTTCGCCGATTTCTGTTAGCGCCGCCCGCCAATCATCGGCTGTTTTTTGGTCTAATACATAAGTAGGCGCAATTGAATTGTATTGTTCATAATCGCCGCTTTGCAAGCTTGTCTCTCCTGGCGCAAAAATCAAATCCGGTTCAGCATCCATGACTGCTTCAAGGGGAAGCACTGAATCAATTGGATCAATTCCTTCAAGGTATTCTTCTAAATACACTTGAGTGGATTCTCGACTGGCAACGGACCATTGGACGACAGGGGTCACTCCAAGTGTAACAAGAGGGTCCTCTAAGTAAGAGCCGATGATGCGCTCAGGCTGATTAGGAATGGTGACTTCATTGCCTACTCCGTCAGTCACCGTCTTTGGTTCAGAAGCAGAACCAGCATCGGGATTGTTTTCGTTTTCGCTTTGGCAGGCGCCAAGCAATAATGCGGTAGCCATACAGGCTGTAACGAGATTGCGGGATTTCATTTTAATAGACGTCCTCTCTTGTTCGATCTATAAAGTATCATATTGAGAATCGTTATCAATGTCAAGCTTAAATAGAGATCTTTAAGACAGATTAGAAGCAGCTACGTTATAATAACGGTAAGAACAGAGAAGGATGGGGTAGGATGAGTGTTGAAATCATCAAACTAGACAGTGTTGGTCCCTATATTGGTCAGTTGGCTGAATTGATGGTAGAAACTGTAGACGGCGGAGCTTCGATTGGCTTTATCGCCCCTATGGAAAAACAAGAGGCAGAAGCGTATTGGCACTCGCTTCAACTCTCAGAGCATACCCATGTGTGGGTGGCCTTAGCAGATGATAGCGTGATTGGAACGATTCAACTTCACCTTGTCGACAAAGCGAATGGCCGCCACCGTGCCGAGATAGCCAAGCTCATGGTCGCTAACAAAGCGAGGCGGCAAGGAATTGGCCGGACGTTGCTAGCCGTTGCCGAAGAAGCAGCAACGGAACAAAACCGGACATTGCTCATCCTGGATACGGAAGAAGGCGCGCCCTCGAATGTATTGTATAAAACAAGTGGCTACACGTTTGCAGGGACAATTCCCCAATTTGCCGAAAATCCCCATGGTGGCTTGCGGGGGACGAATTTGTACTACAAGCATTTAAAAAATGGCGATTAACTAGGAGGTGTGCGCCATGGCGTACTGGGTGCGCGTTTCCTTTGTTTTTGCTGGAATTGTCATTTGGCCGCTCAGTGACAAGACGCAACTTGTTGAACCGCTGTTTTGGCTCGCAAGTGGATTGATATTAGGAGGTCTTCTTTCAGAACCGCTATGGCGACGCCCCATATGGCTATATCGTTTGCTGACAGCCATAGCGTGCGTATACATATTGCTAGCTGGAATGGACACAGGGTGGCTCGTGCCAATATTGCTGGCTGTTTATCCATTTGCACAAACAAATAGTGGGCAATGGCAGACAGGCGCCTTGCCAAGCGCTTTAGTGGCTGCCTCGATTTTATTTAGCCCAACGGATATAGTGGCTACGTTTGTCTGGTTGCTGACTGCGATTATTTTGTTTTATTTGATGTGGCAATTTGCCTTATGGCAAAGGCAAAACCGCCAGCAACAAGAAAAAATAGATGAACTCCAATACGAGCAGAAACAACTGCGTCGCCGCTTTCTTGAACATGAAGATGCCGCGAAGCAGCGGGAACGAACACGAATTGCCAGAGACGTTCATGACTCCGTCGGCCATCAGCTTACAGCGCTCATGATGCAGCTGCAAGTTGCAGAGATGAAGGTCCAAGATCCTGTGATCGCAGAGGCGAAACAAACCGCCCGGACAGCGCTCGCAGAAATGCGCAATGCAGTTAGAGCACTGGAAAGTGAAGAAGAGCGGGGCGTAGCGATGATTATTCGTCTCATTCGCAAGTTAGAGGCAGAGGGCCATGTTCGCGTCACGTTTACAACAGAAGCTGGAGCTCTGTCTGTGCCGCTCTCAGAGGAACAGAACGTGGCGTTGTACCGATTTGTCCAAGAAGGATTGACGAATGCCATGCGCCATTCCTATGCCAAAGAAATTGATGTCCACTTAGCTGTTGTCGGCAAACGGACCTATGTAGCGACGTTAAAAAATGAAGCAAAGCCAGAAGGGGTTCGTGAAGGATTTGGGCTGACGCAGTTGCGCAATCGATTTGAACAGTTGCATGGCTGGTTTCGGGCAAGCAATGAAGACGGGATGTTTATAGTAGAAGGTGCTTTTCCGATAGGAGGGACGACAGCAATTGAAAACGATTCTTTTAGCTGAAGACCAACAAATTGTCCGCCAAGGCTTGAAAATGATGATCGAGCATCGTCAACGTTATCAAGTGATTGAAGCTGAGAATGGACAAGAGGCTGTTGATTTGGCTGGCCGCCATGTCATTGATCTCGTGCTAATGGATGTTCGTATGCCAGTGATGACGGGCATTGAGGCGACAAAGCGGATGATTGAACGAGATCCAAATGTAAAAATCGTTATGTTAACGACGTTTATTGATGAACGTTATGCGATTGAAGCACTTAAAGCTGGAGCAAAGGGCTATATTTTAAAAGATGCGGATATGGAAAGTTTGTTTGCTACGATTGAAAAGGCACTTTTAGGCGAACTCGTCTTAGATGGCCAAGTGGCGGCAAAGGTAATGCCAAAGCTTCTTCAGCACTCAGCTCCGCAGGAGAAAGAACAGATTCCGCCTTTAGCTGAGCGGGAAAAAGAGATCATTCGCCTAGTGGGACAGGGCCGCAACAATGCGGAAATCGCTGCTAAACTTTATTTAAGTGTAGGGACGGTTAAAAATTACATTAGCCAATTGTTTATCAAACTAGGCGTGCGTGACCGGACGCAGCTAGCCATTTTTGCAGTCAAACATCATATTTAACAAGCCGTGCAAAAAGCCGAAAGGGGCATAAGCACGGCTTGTTGCCCCTTGTCAAAAAAAAGATGACTTAAGTCATGCTAGGAGATAAGCACTTTATGACTGCAGTGAATCGATATGACGAAGCAGCAGGCGTATGATAATGGTGACAAGGGAGGGAAAAGAAATGCTGGAACTAGAAGGAGTTTCAAAGAGCTTTGCCGCAGTAGAAGCGGTAAAAAATGTCCATCTCCATGTGCGGCAAGGGGAAGCAGTTGGCCTCCTTGGTCCAAACGGAGCGGGCAAATCGACGTTAATTGACATGTTGACGACACTAACAAAGCCGACAACAGGGGAGATCCGGTTTGAAGGCAAGCCAGTCGCAAACCAGTTGAAGCCATTTCGTAACCGAATTGGTGTGGTGCCTCAGGAAATCGCCCTGTTTCAAGAATTATCGGCTGAAGAGAATTTATTGTTTTTCGGGAAGCTCTATAAACTTGAAAAAGCTGCTTTAAAAAAGCGGGTAGCCGAATTACTGGATTTGATGGAGTTAACAAGCCGAAAAAAAGAACCTGTGCGGACGTTCTCAGGGGGAATGAAACGGCGTTTGAATTTAGCCGTCGCCCTCATCCACAAGCCTGAGTATTTAATATTAGATGAACCGACAGTAGGCATTGATCCACACTCGCGCCGGTATTTGCTGGATTTCATTAAAGAGCTCCAGGAACATAAAGGGCTGACCGTTTTATATACAAGCCATTACATGGAAGAAGTCGAGTTTTTGTGCAACCGCATTTATATTGTCGACCGTGGCTCTGTGATTGCAGAAGGCACGCAAAGGGAAATCAAGCGGATCATAAGCCCTCAATCGACTTATGAGCTAACAGTTGCCGTAAAAACGGCGGAATTAAAAGAACAGCTAGTCAGCTATGAACATGTGCAGGCATTAAAGGAGACAGACGAAGGCTACCGCATTGTTTCAGCAAAAAACAATTTGTTTCCAGTGCTTTTGCATATGGTTGAAGACAGCGGTACTACTGTAAAAGGCATCCATATCAAGCAGCCGACGCTAGAAGATGTATTTCTGCACTTAACTGGCCGGTCGTTGCGGGATTAGGAGGCATATATGTTTTATATAGGAAAAGACGCAAAACAGCTTTTAATGGACAAAGGCGCGCTTGTCACGATGTTGTTCATGCCTCTCGTGCTTATTCTTATTCTTGGTTTTGCCTTAGGGGACACGTTTACAGGCATGCCAGAAAAAATCGACGTTGGCGTCGTTTCAGATGAGACGCTTGCGGATGCGATCCAGCACTTTTCTAACGAGCTGGATGATTGGCCTGCCCAAGAAAAAACAGCCGTTTTAGGCTTAGCTGAACAACTGTCTGTTCCTGAGTTATTGATTGAAACCGTTGAGAGCACAGAAGACTTGGACAGCATTACGTTTCACTACGAAAATGAGCTCAGTGCAGCAAGGGACAAGGATTATGCTGGCGTTCTATATATTGGCGAAGGCTCCCGGGCGCAAATATGGGAACAGCAATTTCTTGGGGGTGGGGAATCGACTGGCGCGTTCACTTTTTATGCCAATGCAAACGAGCCGCAGCAAGCAGCCATTGTCGAGGCGATTATGAAACAGTTTATCGACCAATTTTATGCACAGACAGCTTTGGCAAACGCCGGTCTTGAATCAAGTATGTTAGAAGGAATCGGAGACGTTATTTACCAAGGCAACCAGCCTATATCCGCATTTGAATATTACATGTTTGCGATGGGCGTCATGTTTGTGTTCTACACAGCCGGATTTATGGCCTCTCATGCGTATATGGAAAAGAAAACATCCGTTTACGCTCGGCTCATTCTCGCCAATGTCTCACAAGCTGGATACTTAGTTGGCAAAGGCGTGACGACTGTTTTGCTTGTGCTCATTCAATTGGCGTTAATTTTTGCCGTCAACTTGGCCCTATTTCGAATCGAAATTGGCAATTGGCCCGCTGTATTGCTCATTTCACTCATGCTTGGCACCGCTGTTGCCAGCGTCGCTTTGCTTATCACAGCGATTCAGTTTCGCTTTCGCTCTGAGAAAATCGCAAACCTATTTATGTTTTTTATCCTTACCATTCTTGCGTTTGTCGGCGGCAGCTTTTTTCCAGTTAGCGACTTGTCGCCTTTATTGGCCCAGCTAAGCCAATGGACGCCAAATGGCCGTGCGCTAACTGCCTTTTTACAAGCAGCTCAAGGGGCGGCTCTTGAAGAGGTACGACCAGCTATTCTCATGCTTTCTGGATTTTCATGTCTATGTTTTGCAATCGCTTGGCTATTTTTCCCGCGGCAAGGAGGTGCGGAATCGTGAAAGCTGTCCTTTACCAATTGATTCGAGATGTCATCCGCAACCCAGTTGAACTGCTAGCGATGCTAGGCCTCACGATCATCTTCGCCCTCGTTGCAGGCGGTACAAGCGGAAGCAACGCACAAGTCGTGCATGTGTTTTCAACGGAATTAAGCAAGCCAGCATTACACGACTTAGCAACGGATTGGGAAGAATACAATTGGAATGTGCAAATCGTTTCCGAAGAAGAGGCGATGCAGCTTCTGAGCAAGCAGCAGGCAGACGGCGTGATTGATGCAGGGGAAACCGACTATACGCTTCATGTCGCCTATGAAGGCTCGGCATTTGTTCCCTTTGCCCAAGCAGAACTCAACCGTTATTATGCAAACAAACGCTTAGCCAAGGCAGGAGTAACGGATATGGCCGACGAAGGGAGCTTTGCTATTAAAACGGAGCCGATGCAAGAAGGAACGAGTTTTGATCGTTCGTTGCAAGCGCTATTCGGTTTTGCACTCTACTTTGCTATTTTTACAATGAGCTTTTCGATCATGAGTTTACTTAGACAAAAAGAAGAGGGGATTTGGAACCGGCTTATTTTAGCGCCAGCTTCAAAAACAGCTTTATATGCCGGCAATCTTTTATTTTCATTTATGCTCGCTTACGTACAAATCTTCCTTTCACTCGTGCTGTTTAACGTTGTGTTCGGTTACGACTATTATGGCGGCTTCTGGAAATTGTCGCTTGTTCTTATCCCATACGTGTTTGCGATTATGGCGATTGGCTTACTGCTTAGCGGCATTGTCCGTTCAAGCCAGCAGCTAAATGCCGTCATTCCCCTTGTCGCAACCGTATTTGCTATGATTGGTGGCGCCTTCTGGCCACTAGAAATTGTCCAATCAGAAACGATGCATGCCCTCTCATATCTAAGCCCAATTAGGCATGCGCTAGATATGATGAAAGGAGCCACATACCAAGGCGCAAGCCTAGCCGAATTTTTATTGCCGACATCCGTGCTGTTGTTTATCGGATTAACCGTAACAGGAATTGGCATTCGGCTTATGGAAAGAAAAGCACTCTAAGCAAAAATACGTTTAAAAACGGCTGAATCCTGTTGCAAAGAGGAAGAGGCCGTTTTTTTATATCTTTGACAGAGCGGTTCTTTAAGTGAAAAGCAACACCAAAAATAGAAAGAAATAACTTAAAACCAAATTCAAATAGCGCCAGTTCCGATCCTTTTCCTTAAAAAACAAGAACACAAAATATAAAAACAAAATCGCCACAAAGAAGGTTGAGGCTAAAGGCGTTGAAAGAGTAAGCGATAACAAGCAAAAGGTTACAATTAACAACCTAAACAAGTAATCTACTATTTTCACTGTTATACAGAACCTCCCGAACGATGTATCGTTAAATCAAAACGAGCGAGTTTTTTAAGTCTAACAAATTTATCTGTAAAAATGAACGGAAGATCGGTCCTTAGATCATACGATACTCAGCTATAATATGTTTGTGCTTAAATGGTTCACTTTAAGAGAGAGAAGTTTAAATGAAGTACTAATTGTAAAGGATCCCAAATAGGAAAAACATTGGTACAAATTGAGCAGGAAAACTTATCAAGCTATATCGTGTCTCGTATGGAAAAGTGGAGGATTCAAATGAGAGAATACGACCTCTGTTTATGGCCTTTCGGCGATATGGCTTTTGAAAGAAAAATGCAAATTGGTAACAGGGGAGGAGTCCGGTTTTAGGGCTACCTCCCGAATGTTAGAGGAAAATCTAACATTCAGAAGGCATTTCCTTATTCTTTACAAACAAACCGATTCGTCAAACTTCCCAGTTTTTCGATGCGGACGGTTACGGTATCAGCGGGTTTGATATACGCTCTGCTCCTTCAGCTTGTCCCTGAATGAAGGGAGTAACTTACGGGAGCTGTGTCTATCATTTTTTATCCAAATGTAATCCAGTTGAAGATAACGTATAGTGATAGTCGCAGCAATGATCGGCTAAGTCATTATGGGAGGCCATTATAATTGTACAGCCTTGCTTCCTTAAATGATCGAAATGGTCGATGATAATCTCCGCCATCTTGTTATTTAATGAATTCGTAGGCTCATCAGCGACAATTACATCGGGCTTTTTTATTAAAGCTCTGATAATGGCTACACGTTGCCTTTCGCCGCCGGATAGTTTCTTCACTTTAGTGGAAAGAATATCCGTAATGCCAAACAATCTTGATAACTGCATCATTTGTTGATTGGCTTCTTTTATGACTGCATTGTCGTCTTCAAACATTAAAGAGATGTTTATGTTTTCTAAAGCGGTTAAATTAGGAATCATAGGGGCGTACTGAGAGATATAACCAATATGTGTATTTCTTATATCTGCTTGTTCTCCTTTCCCGAGAGCACTCATCGTGACTTGTCCAAACGTATAAAGCCCTTTTGTAGGCATCTCCAGTCCGGCAATGATATTAAGCAATGTACTTTTGCCAACGCCACTATCTCCTTTTATGATGGCCATGTCCCCTTTTGAAAGTGTCAAATTAATGTTGTTTAGAACCACACGGCTTGAAAATGTCTTTGTCACATTCTTTAATTGAATATACTTGTCCATAATCTCATCCTTTTAATCGTTGTATCAGATCAATCTTTTTTAACACATAGCGGCTCCATTGATAAACGATGAATGAAAAACATAATAATGTTAGAATACTAATCAATACATAACCGTACCCAGCAAACTGAAAATCAAGAAAATGGTAGAAAATGATATAGGTGATCAGGCAACCAATGCTAGACACAATCAAAAATTGAATAAGAATGAGCTTTTGAATTCTCCTTATCGTTAGGCCAACCATTAAGAAAATAAGAAAGGTATCAAGGTGTCTAGTAACCGATACAAGGATGATAATTAAAAAAGCTATAATGCCAAGAAGGGCTGCTAATATCACAACCGTCACAAAAATACTGGAATGAAATTGGGTAAGAGCCAATAAGCTGTCCAGCTTTACCGTGTTGGCGCCAATTAGTTGAAAATCACTAAAATGGACTTCTTCGGCTATCGATTCGAATAGGACCCTCGTTTCTAAGTCATCTTTATCGGTCAATACTAATCCATTTATTGAAGTAAACAGGGAATAAAGAATAAACAGTTGATCGGTTGTTCCACGACCAAGTAAAGTAGTCGGCTTTTCATTCAGATAGGGAACAGGCAACACAACGTATCTATCTAATATTAATTCAGGACTAGCGTATGAATTTAAAATCGTTTGTTCAGGCTCTAAAAAACCGATAATTTTCGCTTCAAACATTTCCGTATAATACTCAATTGTTAACGTCTCACCTAGTTTATAATCTGTTTTGTATTCACTACCTAAAATAATCGGAACCTGTTTTTGTCCGTCTTCATAAACGTAATCGTCAGCTGTAAAAAATTCTCCCTCGCTAAGTTGTATTTGGTTTAAATCAAAAACGGCTTGATTGACTTGAACTGCTTTTACTCCTGTATATTCTTCGTTTTCTATATTGTAAACAATTGGCTCTTCTCCGTCTTCATAACCACTAGTCAATAACTCTGTTCCTCTGAAATCTTTGACTCCAAAGGGTTGATCATTAACGATGTAAAACAAGAAGTCATCTGCCTCAATAAGTATTTGCGAGAGATGGAATAACGTATCATAATTTGAATCATTGGACAGAAAGTCTGTTTCTTTGTCGTCTACTAAATCGTCAACAAACTGAAACATATTTTTTTCATGAAAAGTCACTAATGAGTCATTTTGATATTTATTAATGTTAAGTCCTACCAGTACAATAAACAACAAAGAGAAAAAAATGATAGACGTGGTTAATATGGAAATGATGCTTCCTTTGTTAGCTTTGAACAATATTCTTATTTCTCTCAACCTTTTTTCCCCCCTCTAAAGGTTGTATACCTATAAACGCTAAGTAAGGTGCTAATTGTCAGTAAGCTCAATAAGCTAAAAATTAAGTAGGCAAAATGAGTGAGCCATTTGTTATCCCAAAGGGAGAACATCTCCATTCTATTTAGCAACATACCAATAAGGAATAGAAAGGCAGATAATAGAGCATATCCCAGTACTCTCTGCTTTAATAGATATGTAGCAATAATTTTAGGTCTAATGCCGGACAAGTAGAGGATAGACATAAGTGCTTTTTGTTTGAATAGGTAAATCAACTCCATTACCATAATGAACCAAGTAAATAGAAGAATGGTGGCGTAAATTATATAGGTAGAGACCGTGTTTAAATTAGACAATGTTGTTTCTTCTATAACGTTTATTCCCGAGTATGAACGTAACATTGTTTCTAGGTTTTTTCGTGTAACAGGGTTCGGGGAATGAATGGAAAACCGGTTTCCTTGTTCCCAGTCTATTCGATTCGTGTTCTTTAAAATCCATAAGGATGAATTAAGTTCCTCGGAATTAGGCGTGTTAAAATAGCCAAACACTTTACTTTTCGGAGGCTTGGGACCATTGTAATTTTTCCCTAATATAATTTGTTCATGAGAATGGGAGATTCCCACATTTTCTACGTTGATTGGCGGTAATTTAATGTTACCTAAAACCCAAACTCTTTTTTGCATGTAAGATGGATGATGTTGCAATATAATTGTATTTTCAAGATCAAAAATAAACTCGATGTTTTCTTCGTTATGTACGTCAAAAGTGATAGCCTTTTCATCAATATAGCCATTATTGATAAGGTCGAGATAAGTGAACAGAGAAATGACGTAAAGGCCAGTTAGACAAATGACCATATACAGAGAGAACAGAAGAAGCGGCAGTTTGCTAGAATGTTTAGCAGTAAGCATAGAGAAACCCCATTCAAATAAAAAAGTATAAACGCTAGTTATAACTAGCGTTTAATTTTTAAAAACCGATAGTTTTATCTTCCGTAGTATGTCTTACCTGTTGGTGCAAGAGCATCATCTAACACTTCCCCAGTAGAACTGGCTTTGCTTATATTGCCGACATTAAACTTTCGCCCAGAATCATGATAAATTTTACCGGTAAATCTCATTTCAAAGCGAGCCCTTGTGTAGTGTCTGCCAGTCCATACTGTTTCGCCATGTACCCTTTTATAGGTAGCAGTACCCCTATTAGAATACGTATGCCATCCTCTATGGCTTGCTGTAGAATTAATGGAAAAATCCGTTCCTGCATCCGCTTTCTCCCAGTATCCTTCCTCCTCACTCCATCCACCTATAGCCCCGGTTTCAGCTTGAACAGCAGAAGCTGAAAACAAAGCAGTTACTAGAATCGTAGAACAGAAAAAGAATTTTTTCATGATCAACCCTCCTCATAAAATGTTTATGGCAACGGTTTTCAACCATTTTGCCCAGTATTATTCAAACACTATCAAAATACATATTAAACAATATTTACATATATATTACCATATAGTCTGACTGTATCAATATAAAGTAAATATTTTTTATTCCGAAAAATAGATTGCCTCTACTTATCCGGAAAGCAGAGGAGCAAGCCCTTTCACATAGTTTTACTAGAAGTTCCCTGACTGTCAAAAAGGAGAACGAATGTGCCTTTAAACTATATAAGCGATTCGGCTATCAAATTACGGGCGAAATCAACAAGCCGGCTATTTCATTATACCGAATGGCTAAATTGCTCGTGTAATAACAGGGAAACTCGGTTTTTAGGCCCTAGAAATCGAGCAAAGGATCAAGTGAAAAGCGGTTATGATGTTCGAAGGAAGAGAATGGATATTGGCATTGGAGAATTTGTAATCTTTGCCGAACCTGAAATGTTGGGTTTGGTTTTAGAAAGCAATGAAGCCCATGGACATGTTTTGAAAGGGAATCGCTATGGCCCCAACTTCGTCAATTTATGCAGTTCTTACTGGATTGGGTTCTTTTACGGCTTTGGGAAGCCCTCTTTTCTGTGAATTTGGTGTGGTAACTCAATTCTACTAGAAAAAGGCTTCCTTTTTTCTGTCTTTTATTCATCATTTACACAAGATATTTTCTGTTCTCGTTTAAGACTAGAGGAGCTGAAAGAGTGAGCGATAACAAGCAAAAGGTTACAATTAACAACCTAAACAAGTAATCTACTATTTTCACTGTTATACAGAACCTCCCGAACGATGTATCGTTAAAAAAGAGCAAGTTTTTTAAGTCTAACAAATTTATTTGTAAAAATGAACGGAAGCTTTATTCTAAAACAATGAGATTATTCTTAGTTCAGAGAGATTATAGAAATGCGGTCCTAGTTTGTACGAGTTTTTGCTTTAATCCAATCGGAACGTCCCCCATTTAATTATGGATGGATAAAAACACTTTTTCTATAAATTTGAATAGACGATTTCGAACAGTTGTTTTAAAATAAAATGGAATGAATAGCCATTTTTTTAAGACGGAAGGATGAAACCACCAGGAGGGAGGATGGCCTATGGCCGATCAGACAGAAATAGCCAAGCTTCACTATGAAATCAGTCAGATGCGGGCGCAACTTTTCCAGACAGAAGCGCAATTGGAGCGGTTGCGGGCGGCCAAACAAGCGCTCGCTTCCGAACAAGCTTCTCTTCATCATCATAAAAAATGGGGAAGCGAACCAGAGCTAGACTATGATGCATGGCGCGGCCAAGCCGAATCGACGCACGATGATATTCGCCGCCATATGCAACTGGCTTACACGAACGTACAAGACGAAACAGAACAACTGATGCGCGCGATTGAAATGGAAACGAGCCGTCTCCAAACCACGATTGCCTCTTGCCAAATCGTGATCGACACAAAACAACAATCGCTCCAAACGTTAAAAGCGGCGAGATAGGAAAGGAGGAGAGAACCGATGCCGGAAATCAAAATCGACGAAAGCTCCGTGCTCAGCGCTTTAAGCGAAACGGGGGAACAGGCCAGCTATTCCGTGTCGGACCACGAGCCTGCGCTCCATACGTCTTCGATGGCCTTTCTCCATTCATTGCTGGAAGTAGAATGCGGGTATGCCGACCAATTCAATCGCTACTTAGACGTCATGAAAAACGTACAAGCAGAAACGAAAGAACTCGTTCAAACGTATGGAGTCGTGGACAAGATGCTGGCAAGCCGCGGATAATAGAGAAAGGAACAGACGGATGAACACACTTGACGTACAAGAAGTACTCGATGCACTTGACGAAATCGTGGAACAAAAGCTTCACGATCAAGCCCAGCTCGAACGCTTGCAGGCCAGCATCCAGAAGATCATCCACCTCGATTCCCTGCAAGGCGAAGGGGCGAAGCAATCAAAGACCATTTTGCGACGCTCCATCTCCCTGTATTGGCGGCGTTCCAGCTTTTCATCGGCCAATACATCGAACAATTGAAGCAAATCCGTTCGAATTTGCTCAACTTTGAAAG
>NZ_JAODPB010000005.1 GCF_025770735.1 Shouchella tritolerans | reverse complement strand
ATCAGACATTATTGGGCATAATGTTTTGGCATCTACAGCCTGCCCGGGCAAAAACTTCCGCATGACCGAGCTTAGGAATTTGGTGTCCGGCGGTAAAGTTTCTGAGCCGAAACCTTCAAATCCTACTGGTGATGCGTTTATTCGTAAAGTTCAAGAATGGTGCTGCAACTACGGTTACAAAGTTGTTGTGGATGGACTCAAAGGTCCTGAAACTCGCAAGGCTTTAGTCAAAATTCTGCAAAACGAGTTAAATAAGCAGTTTAACGCGGGTTTAATAGTAGATGGCATTCCAGGACCTAAAACGTATACGGCCGTTGTCAACGTGCGCAAGGGAGCTAAAGGTAACCTAACGCGCGTCCTGCAAGCTCTACTGTACATGGCAGGGCAAAATCCGGGGCCGTTTGACGGACATTTCGGCGATGGTACAGAAAAGGCAGTACGGGCGTTCCAAAAAGCGAAGGGCTTGTCTGTGGATGGCATTGCCGGAAAGGCTACATGGAAGGCATTGCTGTAAATAAAAAAGGCCCCGTTTCGGCGGGGCTACTCATTTTACTGGTTATCGAGCTTACGTTTGTATGCTTCTGCTTGCCTTACCGTCCAAATGGGGGTAGAGGCAAGGATTTGCATTGGCTCAGGTAAGCGGGGACGTACCTTTTTCCCTTCCCGTTGGCGCGCAAACTTCGTACTTAAGCGAGCTTTATCCCATCCTAGTATTTGCGCAAATTCTTTCATGCCAACCAGAAGGGGGATTACTCCCCCAAATCAATTTCAATTGTTTGGTTATCTTCTTCTCCGTATATTTCGATTGTGACAGTTCTAACTGGTTCCCCTGCTTTATCTTCGTTGTCATAGAGGGCTACAGTGTGTTTGGTATAAGTATTATTAATGTTGTCGATGTCCTCCACATCATAGACCTTGAACTCTTCGATTGTGCCATCGTGCATGAGGCTTACCAACTTATCAATAGCCTCATCGAATGCAGTTTCCTCAACGATTTCCTCTTGATTGATTTTAATAATCATTTTAACATCTCCCTTTAGTTTTAATAAGTGATAACTTTGTTATCTATTTTTATTATAGCATAAAAGATAACTTTGTAAACACTTTTTATATAACTTTTTTAATTTTTTTCAGCGAAAATAAAAAAGCCCTGCTACGGCAGGGTTATTCTTCATTTTTATAAGGCTTATGGTATTTTTCTTCTGCTTCTAATCTTGCCATAATAGCGTCTTCTTTGTTTTTAAATGCCCCTAAATTAATTTTTCGTTTGTTAATACCAATAAATGCAACCCACCTACCTAGTGCTTTACTGTAGCTCACGCCTGTGACACCAGAGGTATTGTTTTTTTGCATTTTTTTATTTAAAGCATAGCGGTTGGTATTGTCTATTTTTCCTTTGGCTTTACCATCTTGTACGCTTTTAATTTTGTAACAACCACAAGAAAGTGTTTCCTCGCGTCGTAAGTAAACCCCTTTTGTTGTTATTACATTCCCGCAATCGCATTCGCATCTATAGAGCTTCTTTCCGTCTTTTGCTCGTTCTACCAATTCTTCTAACACCAAGAGGTATCCATAACGCTTTCCCACTTCATTTTTCTTCTGTAAACAACCGCACGATTTGGTTTTGCCTCCTGTTAGCTGATCAAACCTAACAGTAAGTGTAGCGCCACAATCGCATTCAACATTAGCAAATCTGTATTTACCAGCTTTATCCGCCTTTTTCAAAACAGTAAGCTTTCCGAAGCGCTCGCCGGGTATGATTGGTCTAGTCATAATTAGCCTCTTTACTCATTATGCGCATAATCATGGCCCGCTTCATCTACGCATCGGCGGTCAATTGACCAGTGGCGTAAGCATTTTCTGCAATATAGACTAGGGTCACTTGTTTTTTCAATCTTGAAAGGGCTTTCTAGGTTGCATACATTCCAATAAAATTCGTAATGGTTTCCCTCTTCATCTTTTGCATATGCTCGGAATACTGTATCCCATAACAGCGTAGGTAGATTTAAAATAGTAAATTCTTTCTCACGCACATCAATTTTCCTGCCATAGGGTTCTAATGTCGAAATGTACTCAAGAAGATCCTCTTTCTCTTCTTTGCTTATCCCTTCCACTGCATGGGGAACGCCCCATTCATATTCGCCTTTCCTGGCGAGATCAAAGAGCGGTTTTAAATCCCAAGTAACTTTAAAGTGACTTGTTGATTCTTGAGGTGATAGTCGTACATTTGAGAAAAACGCTAAGTAAAAGCCTTCTTCAATTTCATGAATACCCGATGTTGATGAAAGTGTCAGTCCGTTGTAGTAAATATCATTTAAGCTTTTTATTGTCTTTTTGTATGTTAATTTTAGGTTATTTTTATCTAGTAACCATGTCTTCCCTATTTTTTGAGCTACCAGTTTTCCTTCATTGCAATAATTTTTAACCGTGCCAGGGGATAATCCAAGAATTTCCCCAGCTTCTTCTACACCAATAATGTTTTCTAGCATTTTTACAATCCCTTTCTTATATGCGTTACCGCATGTTTTTGTTATCTATAATATACCATGTGCGTTATCGCATGTAAAGGGCTATTTTAGATTAATCGTTTGACAAATATAGACAAAGGATGCGGGGTTAATCTATCGAATAGGGATGAAGGAGGTTTGATATGAATAGAAACGCAACGGCTTATACGCTTCTGTTTGCTATACACACCCACCTTGCAGCAAAACATCAAGTTCCAACCCACATTAATGATTCTTACCGTCATATGATAAATCATATTTTACTCTTTTACGCCAACAGTCCTCGACTAACAGACCAACTACAAAAAAGCATACCCGTAAGAAACAGAGTATGCCATTTCAAGCCCATTTCAAGGCAGGATTTAGTTTTGCTCAAGTCTATATGCAGCAGCCTAAAAATCAACCCATCAGTTAGATGCGTTGCACATCATAGATGACCCGCATATCTATCCATTCGCGTATGCTGTCATCGGTTGGGCCGTACTCAATACGCACGCGCTTGCCAATGTCATCTACTTTGTATATGTAGCAATTGCGGTCAATGTAATAGCCGTCATTCCAGTAGGTCAAACGGACGATTAATGTATGATTTAGCGCGTCCATGACAACCTCGCCAATCGCACGCCATTGATCTTCGTCCAATTCTCCATGCAGAGGGACTTTATCTTCATCCTTTTGCATTTGTAGCCACGCTTCTTTATGCTCAGGCAGCATCATCCTTCTTTCTTCCCACATGAGATTACCGCGCCAAAACTGATTTTTTACATCATCCATGCTTTTCATAACAACCATCCTTTCTTAGGAACGTTTGTTTGTATTATATGCGAATGTACGTTCTCGAACTAGTGGAAATTTAGACCAAAAAGAAAAAAGGCTTATGCACATAGGCATAGCCTTAAAGTTGCTGGCGTCGCTCGGCAATCAATTGTTCTAGTTCGTCCAAGTCCTCAGCAGTGGCGCGATTACGAATAAAGCTCCGAGCGCTTGAGCGAGCGCTAAGATAGCGGGCGCGGTCTTTGTTTTGTTCTTGCCAGCGCTTATTTCGTTCGGTTTGAGATAGTGGCTTATGTGGCTTGTTAGGCTCGTCCACGTTTAAACACTCCTAGCTGGTCAAAGATAAATAGGGTTACTCCAAGCGCGACAGCAATATCCAAGACAGGCTGTTTAAAAATAAACGAGGCCCACACGAGGATAAGCAACAGGATATAGAGAGTTTTCTTTTTCATCGCTTATGCTGTATTATATAGAGCAAGGGGAGGGGCTATGCCCCAAAACCCTCATTTGTTATCGTCCGAGTCATTTCTCTTCAGCGCTACTACGATGGCAACCGTTGAGGCTAAGGAGAAAAGGATTCGGGCGATTTGCTCTATTGTGTCCAGCATTTGTTCACCTCCTTGTTATGTTCTAACCTTATTGTACTATTGATAGTACGGAAAGTCAAGAATTTTAATAAAAATAAAATGAAAATTTTTCTTTTTTAATACCTCTTTTACGAACATAAGTTCTGTGCTATACTGACATCAGTAGGCAAATTTGCCCAATACAAAACTCATTCGTGAGCATAGGTAAGCGAATGAGCGTAGTTTACGACTTATTTCGACAATTTTATTTATGAATATGTTGTACTATTTTCCCAATAGCAGATAAACATTAACTGAGTTAATATTTAGAGAAAGTACTATTATTCTGATATTCAGTTACATAAAAAATAAAAATTTCAAAACTGTAACTCGGGAGGTAAAAATGGTTGTAGTAAAAGCGACTATAGAATCAGCCGAATATCTATATCATGTTGTAAAAACATATATGAACGAAAAAAAGTTACAACAAATAGATGTTAGCAACGCTACAGGTATCCGAAAAGAATACATATCGCGTTTCCTTTCTGCCAAAGGGAAAAATGATCTGGAATTTTCGACTGTACTTACCTTAATTCGATACTTGGCAGCAAGTGAGTATTTAGAGATTATGGACAATTACTGTTTGAAGTTGGAAAAGCCTTTAGGGATTATGAACGCTTTAGAGTACGCTTCCAATTACGAAAGGCATGATTTGACTAGCAATTTGCTAGCTCTTCACGCGGGGCATAAAAAAGGTGAGATACGCGAGTGGTTAGAGGTGTATGATCTTAACAAACGCCGCAAAACTATGAGTCCATATGACGTAATGGACGCTTGTCGAAACTTATATGGTAAAGTCACCTCAGATGAAGTGAAAGTCAAGATAGATCTTATAGAAGCAGTGAGCACCTATACAAAGGATTACAAATCTTTGTTGAGGATGTGCGACAGAATAGAAACGAAAATAAAGCAATTAAGGGACGGCTTTATAAAAGAGTCTTTTAAAATTCGTTTTTTTAATTTACATGCAAACGCTGTCCTTTACTATAAGAATGACGTGGAAACAGCACTCGAACATACCGAATATGTAATAAAAAATAAAGTGTCACCAACTTTTCTTGTTGCATCCGCCCATTTAATTAGAGGACAAGCACAGATGTACGATTGGAAGGAAGAAAGCCTACAGAACATCAGGACTGCTGCTAAATTGTTTAAGTTGGCTGGCTATAGCGATTATGCGCAAAATCTTTTAGAAAATGATCTTGTGTTTGTGCAGAACTATCATAGGGATATTGTTGACTTAGAGAATTTAAAAGATGGTGAATTAGCTCACCAATTATTGGTTAGAGGGGACAGGGAAAAGGCTTGTGAAGTGCTATCTAAACTTGATGATACAGACCCTTTTACATTGTTATATAAAGGGATGGCATTCAAGGATATGTCATACTTCATTGAAGGACACGCTATAATTGTAAGGGATGGTAAAACATTCTTTAAACGTGCTTTTGAAAGAGAGTTTTACCAGTTTGCCGAAAGGGGGTGAATTAGGTGAAATCACTAAAGAAAGTATTGATCGCATTGTCGTTGTCCACTCTGTTTTTCGCATCAAATCCATACGTAACGGAACCTATTAATACAGTGCCAACAAGCGGCCCGTCTAATCCAATTCAAGGTTCTTAACGGACTAGAGTTACAGAAAATAATAAAATTTTATAACTGTAACTTTACCGTGAGGGCGTCCTAGCGACGCCTTTGTGTTCACATTTGCATATGAAAAGTTATTTCCTATTTAAATGTGAGCACAAAGTAAAAAAATAAAATAGGGGGATATTTTATGGATAAGAGAGTGTCTAAATATTTTAATGTGGAGAAAGGTGAAGGCAGACTGATTGTTCACAATCAAAGCGTTGTGTTTGCGGAGTTTGTTTCCCCAGTGTCAACATTGCAAGAATTTAATAACTGGGTAAAAGAAACTATGGAATATATTTACATAAAATAGCCTCCCTGAATTGTGGGAGGTTGTTTTTGGTGCCTATAGGATATACGGCAGATCCTGTGTGGGGCACTGATTTGCCGCCAGTAGCGATAATCAGCGCTTTTGTGCCAATGTGTTGCCCGTCTTCGAGTGCCACTCCAACTGCCTGGCCGTCTTCTACGATAATGTCGGCGACTCGGGCATTCGTACGGATGGTGACATCAAGTTTACGGATTTGTGCAAGCAGTGTGTCGACCACAGTTTGTGCTTTATCGTTAACAGGAAACATCCGTCCTCTGTCTTCTTCTTTTAAGCGAATTCCTAAGCCTTCAAAAAAAGCAATAATCGATTCATTGTCAAATACAGCGAATGGACTATGCATAAAGCGGCCATTCCCTGGAATGTTTTCAATCAACTGTTTCCTTTCCATCCGGTTGGTGACATTGCAGCGTCCCCCGCCTGAAATCGCAAGTTTGCGACCGAGTTTGTTGCCTTTATCGAGCAAGAGGACGCGCACCCCTTGTTGAGCGGCAGCGACAGAAGCCATCAGGCCAGAGGGGCCGCCGCCGACTATGATTACATCGTAGTTGTCCATTCATTTCATCCTCACTTTTTTCACTCTTACCATTGTACACAAAAAAATAGAAAACAAAAGGGCAAAACAAGCAGGAGGTAACTGTTTTTAAGGCGAAGTAAAGGATGGACAGATCTGGAGATTGGAGTGGAAAGCAATGGAAGGAATCGCAACGAAGAAATTAGAAACGTTACAAGCACAAGTCATCGAATGGCGCAGGCATCTTCATGCAAACCCAGAGTTATCGTTTGAGGAAGTGGAAACGCCTGCTTTTATCGTACAGAAATTAAAGGAAATTGGATTTACGGATATACGTAAACAGGTAGGCGGTCGCGGTGTGGTAGCAAAGCTCCACGGCAAAAAGCCGGGACCGACAATCGCTTTTCGTGCTGATTTTGACGCGTTGCCGATTCATGAAGAAAATGATGTCTCTTATGCATCGACGAAGCCAGGCGTTATGCACGCTTGCGGGCATGATGGCCACACAGCGGCTTTGTTAGGTGTTGCGGCAACGTTGTTTAACCAAGTAGAGGAGCTATGCGGTACAATCGTGTTTCTGTTCCAGCACGCTGAGGAAAAACCTCCTGGTGGTGCCCGTGAAATGATTGCTGACGGCTGTTTAGAAGGGGTTGATGCCGTATTTGGCGCCCATGTGTCCTCGCAAATTCCACTTGGGCAAATAAATGCAAGCCCTGGAGCAGTTATGGCAGCAGTTGATGCATTTACTGTGAATATACAAGGAAAAGGCGGGCACGGCGCCCATCCTCATTCGACGATTGATTCAATTGTGATTGGCAGCCAGCTTGTCAATGATTTGCAAACCATTGTTAGCCGCCGCATCAATCCTATGGATACGGCCGTTGTCACAGTTGGCGTCTTCCAAGCAGGCACAGCGTTCAACGTAATTGCAGATACGGCGCGAATTGAAGGAACAGTCCGCACCTTTCAAGAAGAAACGCGCGCTTTCATAGAAGAAGAAATTCGGGCGATTGTTTCTGGGAAGGAGCATGGCGGCCATGTCACTTGCACGATTGATTATTTAAATGGCTATCCGCCGCTTGTAAATGCCGAAAAAGAAACAGAATTAATTCGCGACTTGGCAAAAGAGGTTTTTGGGGAAGGTAATGTATTAATGTTGCCAGCGGCACTTGGGGGCGAGGATTTTGCCTATTACTTAGAAGAAAAGCCTGGGTGCTTTTTCCACGTTGGCGGCCGGACGGAAGAAGAACGGACGCAATTTCCTCATCACCACCCTCGTTTTGATTTTGATGAACGGGCACTTTTCCATATTGGCGAAATGTTTTTGGCCATTGCGAATCAGTATTTGCGTAGCCACTAAAGCAGATCACTCAGACTAGAAAACAATTGTCAGCTTAGGAAAGAAGGGGAATGAGCCTGTTGGCTACAGTCTAAGCAAGCGTAACCGTTATGGTTCGCTTGCTTTAGTGCTCCTTTGGGAAATGGTTTGCAAACCGCTGAGTGGCTGCTCGCTAAAGTGTAAGCAGTCGTATAAGATTCTGTTTCAATCGAAGTTCTCCTGATTAAGTAGCAAACTAGAAGGGAATGAGCTGAGAAAAGGAGAGGTGGGTCACATGAACCGTTATACAATTGATACAAGCAAACATAGTGACATGATCGACATTACTGCCCAAGTTGAAGCGGCTGTCAAAGCAAGCGGTGTCCATTCAGGCATGGCTATCGTCCAGTCATTGCATACAACGGCTGGCATTACCGTCAATGAAAATGCTGATCCAGATGTCGTAGTCGATTTTTTGCGCCGCCTTGATGAAGTTTTCCCGTGGGAACACCCACATGACCGCCACATGGAAGGAAATACGGCGGCTCACTTGAAAACGTCAACTGTAGGGCCGTCCCAAACGGTTTTAATTGACGATGGTCGTCTTGTGCTAGGCACATGGCAAGGCATTTATTTTTGTGAATTTGATGGACCACGTGCAAACCGGTCATTTGTTGTCCAAGTCATGGAGGGCTGACTATGATTCTGGCAGAAACCGTATGGAACGGCAAGGCGGCTCTTGGAGAAGGCCCTTTATGGGATGAAGGAGAGCAAGTTCTCTACTGGGTAGATATTGATGGTTATAAGCTTCATCGCTTTAACCCTAAGACAAATGACGATCAACAGCTTTCGTTTGCACAACATCTGTCAGCTGTTGTCAAAAAGGCTGGCGGCGGTTTCGTCCTTGCAATGGGGGATGGCCTATACTTATATGAGGAAGAACGGCTGACGCCTTATTTCCTCTTGCCGCAAGGGGGGAAGCAGCTCCGTTTTAATGATGCAAAATGCGATCCTGCTGGAAGGTTATGGGCAGGAACGATGGCGTTTGACTGCCATTCGCCGATTGGCGCCCTTTATTGCCTTGACCATAACGGCCAAATAAGCAAAGTGATTTCCGGGCTTGCCATTTCAAACGGGCTTGCGTGGGACGAAGAGAAGGGGCTGCTTTACCACAATGAAACTGCGAGTGCGCGCACGACAGCTTACCATTTCGATGAACAGACAGGGCAAATTTCCGAACCACGAATGATTGACATTCCTTATCGATCTTATAATGGCCGTCCAGACGGAATGGCAATTGATGAAAACGGCTATTTGTGGATTGCTTTGTATGGAGCTGGTAAAGTGATTTGTGCAGATCCTGATAACGGGAATGTACTTGAGGAGGTCGTTGTGCCAGCAACGAATGTAACTTCCTGTGCATTTGGTGGTGAAGACTATAGGACGTTGTATGTAACAACAGCTAACAAGCAAGGGGAGCCTGAAGGAGGCAGTGTATTTGCCGGGCAGAGTAGAAAGTGCAGGCTTGCCGGCACACACATACCTCTCACAGGAATAGCGTAATAGAACAAGTAAAAACAGCCACCCCAAAGGGTGGCTGTTTTTAGGCTGCGCAGGATAGAACTTTTTCGATCGTTTTTATAAAGAGAAGCAATTCTTGTTAATCTATGCTAAAATGCGAAAGAGATCGCCTCGTCTTGAGGCGTGTCGAAATAACGTACGAATGAAATGTGAAGGATGTAGAAACGGGGGAAGTCATGGCTGCTTCAAAGCTCATGCAAGGAACGAAAGTATTGACCGTGGCGACGCTAACGTCAAAATTGATTGGTTTTGTTTATGTCATCCCTTTTACCGCACTTGTCGGTTTGCAAGGGAATGCCCTATATCAAAATGGCTACACACCGTATTCGATTTTACTTACATTATCTACGCTTGGCGTGCCTGTTGCCATGTCTAAGTATGTTTCAAAGTACCACGCCCTAGGCGATTATGAAACAGCGCACCGCTTGTTCAAGTCAGGAATCTGGTTTATGGCCGTTACGGGCCTTCTTGCATTTCTAGTCATGTTTTTAGGCGCTCCTGCCCTTGCGTCACTTAGCTATCAACCTAGTGAAACAGATCAGTATACGTTTGATAACGTTGTCTATGTGATTCGCATGGTTAGTTTTGCGCTGCTTATTATTCCAATGATGGCGATTGTGCGCGGCTATTTACAAGGGTTTCAACAAATGGTGCCAACATCCGTTTCGCAAGTCGTTGAGCAGCTTGTCCGCGTTGTCTTTATTTTAGCGGCTTCGTTTGCTGTCATGTCTATCGGCAGCGGCAATCTGCCGCGCGCGGTCGGTTTTGCGACGTTTGGCGCATTTGTAGGCGGGATTGGCGGAATGGCTACTTTGCTTTATTTTTATTTCAAACAGCGTCCTACGATTTTGGCACGTGTACAAAGCCACCCTGCCAAAGAAAGACAAACGCTTCCGAGCATGTATAAGGAACTCATTTCATATGCATTGCCCCTTTCTTTTGTCGGCTTGGCGATTCCTTTTTTCCAGGCTGTTGATTTATATTCCATTGAGGGGGCGCTTTCTGGGACAGAGTATGCCAGCCAAGCGAAAGCGTTTGTCGGCGCCTTAACAGGAGTAGCCCATAAAATTGTCCTTATCCCAATGGCGCTGGCAACGGCATTATCGATTACGTTAGTGCCGACGATTACAAAAGCATACGTCAATCAAGACAATAAGCTCTTACAAAGCTATATTACGCAAACGTACCAAGTGATTTTATTTATCGGCATCCCGGCGGCAATTGGTATGTCCGTTTTAGCAGAGCCGATTTATTTCGCCCTATTCGGTGGCACCAATTTGGAGCTAGGAGCGAAAACGCTAGGTTTTTATGCGCCGGCGACGTTGTTTTTTTCTATTTATGCCGTAACTGGTTCGATTTTGCAAGGAATGGATCGGCAAAGGAATGCCGTTTTGTCGCTTGTCATTGGGCTTGTTTTAAAACTAGGGCTTACTTATGTATTCTTAAAATGGTTCGGTCCGTATGGAGCCATTTGGACAACCTATATTGGTTTCGGGGTAGGCATTGCCTTAAATGTTTATTTTATCGGTCGATTTGCTAAGTTCGACTATACGTATATTTATCGGAGAACGGTGCTTATCTTTATATTTGCCGCTATTATGGGAGTTGCTGTATGGGTATTTGACAATGGGCTTGCAGCTTTACTTCCAGAGTTGTCCCGTGTGACGACGTTTATTGTCTTACTTGTTAGCGTAGGCGTTGGCTTACTTGTTTACTTCTATTTGGCTATCCGTTCCCATTTGGCTGGAAAAGTGCTTGGGGAGCGGTTTAAATTGTAAAGGAGCTAGTTGTGCAATCATATAAAAAAGCAGTGACTGTGGAAAAAGACAACTGCTTTTTTACAGATTAAATGGATCTGTTTCAATTTAGTCTTGGCTGACCAAAGCAGCGGCAAAGCTTGTTTATCGGCAAGGAGCAGGACTTGTTCCGCAACTTTCCCATAAACTAGATGATTTTCGACATTTGTTTATAAGAAAACCCTCTTTTTCATGGGGACAAGCTTTGATATAATGAAGCAAGTTTATTCCGATTTAATGGGCGGTTTGACTCATGCCTTCAGCGTAAGCTTTTGCGCGGGCCGCTGCCACGTTTAAAAGGCCCATAGGAGGACTAAAGTGAACTATTCCTTTCGCAAAGACAATGATTGGGTATTGATTGGAGCAACTGTTGCACTGACATTGTTTGGCTTGTTAATGGTATACAGCGCTAGTTATGTGGAAGGTTATTTTTTGGAAACGCCGAATCCATATTACTATGTAACGAGACAAGCGGTTTGGCTTGTCCTTGCCATGGCAGTGTTTTTGTTTGTGATGCATTTTCAATACCGACATTATAAAAAATTAACGCCTGCCATTGTGGTCATAGCGCTCTGTTTGCTTGTGCTTGTATTAGTGATCGGTGGAGGTAGTGAAGTCGGTGCGACACGGTGGATTCGCATCGGACCAATGAATTTGCAGCCTTCGGAGTTTGTTAAAATCGGAATGGCGATTTATCTTGCCCAAGTGTACTCGCAAAAACAAGCCTATATCAATGACTTTGTCAGGGGCATTTTGCCGCCGCTTATTATTGTCGGCGTTGCGTTTGCCCTCATTATGCGCCAACCTGACCTTGGGACAGGCACGTCGATATTGATGACAGCTATTCTTATGGTGTTCGTATCAGGAGCAAGATGGAAGCATTTATTTGGCCTTGGGTTAGTGGGCGCTACGGTATTTGCTGCGCTAGCGGTTTTTGAACCGTATCGGCTTGAGCGCCTTACGTCTTTTGTCAATCCGTTTGCAAGCCCGGATGACAGCGGCTTTCAGCTTATTAACGGCTATTTGGCCATTTCAAATGGCGGCGTTACCGGCCTTGGGCTAGGGCAAAGCCTGCAAAAAATGCGGATGCTTCCAGAAGGACATACCGATTTTATTTTAGCGGTCATTTCTGAAGAGTTGGGGCTACTTGGTCTTGTGTTTATATTTGGCTGTTATGCAATCATTTTGTTTCGCGGGATATCGATTGGCGCCAAATGCAAAAATCCGTTTGGCAGCTTGCTTGCCTTTGGAATTGTGTTTCAGCTTGCGATCCAAATTGTTTTTAATGTCGGAGCTGTCTCCGGCATGCTTCCGATTACAGGCATCACATTGCCTCTTGTATCATACGGGGGGACATCGTTGCTCATTACTCTTGTGGCGATCGCGATTTTGGCGAACATCCATCAAACAAACATGAGACAAGCGCGCAAACAAGCTTCAGGCGAATCGCTATCAGCATAGATGGAGGCTATCAATGGAACGAAAACATACGGGGATTGATTATACGCTGTTGTTTCTGCTGTTTTTGCTTATGTGCGTCAGCTTAGTAGCAATTTACAGCGGAGCGGGGCAGTATTTTTCCGATGACCCCACTTATTTCGTCGTTAGACAATTAATATGGTACGGTATTGGTGCGGTCGTTATTGTCGCCGTGATGTTGGTTGACTTTGACTTGTTTCGAAACTTCTCCATTCCTGTTTATGCAATAGGGATGGTTTTGCTTTTGGCCGTCGAGTTTTTTGGAGTCGAACGGAACGGCGCCCAACGCTGGATTTTTGGTATTCAACCATCCGAGTTTATGAAGATTTTCCTTATATTGGCACTTGCCCATTTATTATACAAGCTGACAAAGGATAAGCAAAAGCGGACTTTCAAAGAAGATATGGTCGTGCTTGGAAAAATATTGCTCGTCAGCCTACCGCCGTTTCTCCTTATTCTAAAACAACCTGACCTCGGAACAGCGCTCGTAATTGGTTCCGTAATTGCGACGATGTTGTTAATGTCAGGCATACGTTGGCGGATTTTGCTGTCGCTTGTTGGAATAGCGATTGTAGGTGTTACCTTTCTCGTGTACATGCATGAAGCTCATTTTGAGTTTTTTAGCGAATATTTGATTGAGCCTCACCAGCTTGACCGGATTTATGGCTGGCTTGATCCAGACAGCGACACGAGTGGGATTGGCTATCAATTAAACCAGGCGATTCTTGGGATTGGTTCAGGCCAATTGTTTGGCGCTGGTTTTATGGAAGGCATGCAGACGCAAAGCGATGTGATTCCTGAGATTCATACGGACTTTGTGTTTACGGTAATTGGCGAGGAATTCGGCTTTTTAGGGGCAATGGTTTTGCTTGTTATTTACTTTTTGTTGTTTTACCGCATGATTATGATTTCGCTGACATGCAACAACCTCTATGGTTCTTATTTAGTAGCGGGCGTTGTTGGCTTGCTCGTTTTTCAAGTGTTTCAAAACATTGCCATGACGATTGGCCTTATGCCGATTACGGGACTTGCCTTGCCATTCATTAGCTATGGCGGAAGTGCATTGCTGACCAATATGATGGCCGTTGGCATCGTTCTAAATGTCCATTATCGTACGAAAAATTACATGTTTACAAGTGAAGACACATTTAGCTGAAACCACGTCGTTTCAGCTTTTTCTTAAAGTGAGGGGGCTTTTTCAATGAGGCTTGATAAAATGCTGGCCAATGCCGGTTATGGCACGAGGAATGAAGTGAAAAAAGCACTCAAACAAGGGGTGGTCGAAGTTGACGGTGTTGTTGTCAAAGATGGGAAGCAGCACGTGCAGCCAGAGCGGCAATCTGTTTGCTATGATGGCAACCCTGTCTGCTACCAAGCTGAACTTTATTTAATGCTCTACAAACCAGCAGGCGTCGTGACAGCGACAGAAGATGCGAGGGAGCCAACGGTTCTCGATTTAGTGAAAAATGAATGGGGTCATATGAGGCCTTTTGCGGTCGGAAGGTTAGATAAAGATACAACCGGATTGTTGTTATTAACGACAGACGGGGCCTTTTGCCATGAGCTAATGGCGCCGAAAAAACATGTTGCCAAAGAGTATCGCGCTCTAGTTGAAGGAAGAGTGACACAGGCAGACGTCGAAGCGTTCAAAAACGGTGTCGTTCTTGATGACGGCTACTGTACAAAGCCGGCGCACCTAGGAATTGAAGAATCAGGTCCTGTGTCTGCGATATCCCTAGAACTGACAGAAGGGAAATACCACCAAGTGAAACGCATGTTTGCAGCAGTTGGTAAAAAAGTCATTAGACTGGAACGAGTACGGATTGGCAGTTTGTTGCTTGACGCAAGCTTGCCAAAAGGCGGTTATCGTGAGCTAACACCAGCAGAAATACAGCTGGCAAAAACCCCATATAGCAAAAAGAAAAGCCTTTGAAATCACGGTTTCAAAGGCTTTTTCCCTCATATTATGACACTTTTGTTTTTTTACTAGTTGCTTTCCATTTACCCCTGGCAGAACTTGTGACTAAATTATTGTACTCCAATACATTTAAATCTCGCTGCACAGTACGCTGTGTGATGCCGAACTCTTCAACTAATTCATTCGTCGTGACAGTTCCCTTCTGTTTGATGTACAAGTAGATGGACTTAATTCGAGTCAGCATACGATCAGTTGAAGTTTGCAAAAAACCACTCCTTCTTCGTCTTCGTCTCCTATACCTTATAGCTATCCTATGCATGAGCGCGTCTGGCAGAACCGAGATTCGTCGCATAGGGGCGTCAGGTGAGGCGATGGTCCTATGTTTTCGTGCATCTTCCCGTTTGCAAATGTAGTTGCAATTTGGGATACTTCTAGTGTACACGAAAACAAGCAAAAGCGCAAAGAAGAAATCATGTAAATTCTTGGACATTTACACTGTAAAGACGATGAAAAAAGTGTAAAACCCGAACATTTACAAAGTGAAAAGGGGAAATTTTATGGTAAACGGGATTAACCACATGACATTTTCAGTAAGCAACATGGATAAAGCGGTTTCTTTTTATAAACATGTCTTTATGGAAGAGCCTCTTGTCTTAGGAGAAAAAACAGCCTATTTTACCATTGGCGGCATTTGGCTTGCACTTAACTTGCAACAAGACATTGATAGAAGTGAAATCAAGCAGTCGTATACTCATATTGCTTTCTCGATTGAGGAGTCGGCGCTAGACGCTTTTTATGCTCGTTTACTGGAAGCAGGAGCCCATATTCTCCCTGGAAGGGATCGGCAAGTGGAGACGGAAGGGAAATCCATTTATTTCCGCGATCCTGATGGCCATTTGTTAGAAGTCCATACTGGTACACTTGCCGAACGGTTGGCACACTACGAAAAAAACGCGCCTGACATGCTAGTGAATATAAACAGTGAGAATAAGAAATAGGGAGCTCTCCCTTTTATAACGACAAGTTCTGGGCTGACATACGTGACTTCCATTTGCACCAACAATAAGTTGTTCAGCTTTGCAAAGCCTTAAATATATCATCGGGAGAGGGGCTCGTTATAAGAACGAGCATCGTTTTGGAGGAGGAGTAAAGAAATGTCATTTCCGTTAACTGAGATGCCCACAATAACGACCGCCCGCTTCGTGCTGCGGCCGATTGAGCGCAGCGACGCCGGCGACATGACGGCGCTGTATGCGGACGAGGAGGTCGTGCGATACACACCGCTTGAACCGTACGTTACCATCGAAGACGGCATGGGGGCTGTCGAATGGTGCACAAACATTTTCGCCGAAGGAACCGGAATCAGATGGGGCATTGAGGATCCGTCGTCCGGCACCGTTATCGGCACATGCGGATACTTAAACTATGAGCCAGAGCACCGGCGCATCGAGCTTGGGTACGACCTAGCAAAGCGTTATTGGGGGCAAGGCATCATGACTGAAGTTGCCGAAGCGGTGATCGATTTCGGTTTCCGCGATCTTGGCATCAACCGGATCGAAGCCAAAATTATTCCGGACAACGTAGCCTCGGGCCATCTGCTCATCAAGCTTGGCTTCCAGTACGAAGGCAAGCTTCGGCAGCATGAATTCGAAAAAGGCCGGTTCATCGACATTGCCGTCTACTCTATTTTGCGGGAAGATCGGCAAGCGCGGCATCAATAGCGGCAATTTTTGCTTCTTTCCTTGTTAAGCCGCACGGAGGATCACCCGTACGCTGCTATCTACTATTAAAAAGAGCTTTATGAGAAGGCACCGAAGCGGCCGCCTGCGGCCACGCCCTTAGGAGATATGCGTTCCATCTCTGCCAGATCGTCAGCCGTTCCCTTCACTTTCAGCACGCCAAAGTTCTCTTGTACTCGGTTCAATCGTTTAGTTCCCGGAATCGACACGAGCTGCTCGCCTTGTGCCAGAAGTTAGGCTAGACGAGGTCAGCCATAAGTGCCGGCCGTTTCTTCGATGGGAGTATTGGGGTCGGGGCGATGCTAATAATAGAGACCAATGTAATCCAGCCCCAGGCTGTAGAGGCTGGCATCCACCGATTTCTTAATGTAGGCGGGATCTCCTTTAAGGCCTTGTCCATGCGTGAGTCCGAATTTGCTTGCACTAACGGCCTCATTGCGCTGGACTTTAAGGGACCAACAAGGCTCATTTTCGCCAAACCGCCCAAGCTGGAATCGGTCCCGTACAGGTCAGCCGTATCAAACATCGTCACGCCGATATCGAGTACTCCACTCCCTGAATCGTCCGCACCGATTCATCGTTGTCAGGCATCCTCATTGTGCCGAGCCCGATGGCAGACACTTCAAGTCCTTCATTTCCCCGTTTTCTTCGTTGCAGCATAGAATGCTCCTCATTTCGGGTTAGTGGGGAGGCTCAAATGAAAGATATATGGGTGTAGTATAAGTTTTTTAAGTTCGTTAATGGAGCGATTGGTGACCACAAATAAACGGCAAGTTTCCGGGCACCCCTACAAAACGGTGCAATAGAAGTCGGAAGTTTGCTTCAGAACCTTGTTATTCTGTACCTGAAGGGAGGTTGTTCATGTGGATTGGCTAGCGAATTTGAACAGGGCTATGCAATACATTGAAGATCATCTTGCTGAGGATCTTGACTTGAAGGAGGCTGCTAGGCAAGCATGTTGTTCCGACTATCATTTTTCCAGAATGTTTTCATTTCTTGCCGCGATTCCGTTATCTGAGTACATCCGCCGTAGACGCCTGACACTGGCTGCATTTGAGCTTCAGACTAGCGATTCAAGAGTGATGGATGTGGCGGTCAAGTATGGCTACAGCTCAGCGGACGCCTTTTCCAGAGCCTTTCAAGCATTGCATGGGATGTCACCCTCACTGGCAAAGTCCATTGGTCATTCCTTAAAGGCTTATCCACGTATGACTTTCCAATTAACCATTCAGGGAGGAAGCGTCATGCATTATCGTATCGTAGAGAAGGAAGCATTTCGAATCGTCGGTATTACAAAAAGGGTGCCTATCCAATTTCACGGTGTCAATTCGGAAATCGAATCCATGTGGGGCAGCTTAACACCAGAAGATATCGCCCAGCTCAAAGCCCTTTCGAATATGGAACCGCAGGGGCTGGTTCAAGCCTCAGTGAATTTTTCGGAGGAGCGCATGGAGGAAAAGGGATTGCTTGATCACTATATCGGCGTGGCAACCAACAAGGAGTGCCCCGAGCACTGGACGAAGTTGGAGGTTTCAAAAAGTACTTGGGCTGTATTTGAAGCGGTCGGCCCCTTTCCAGATACGTTGCAGAACGTCTGGGGGCGTATTTACTCGGAGTGGTTTCCTTCTGCTAGCTACGAGTTGGCAAGAGGGCCAGAGATGCTATGGAATGAAAGCAAGGATTTGTCCTCGCCAACGTTTCGAAGTGAAATTTGGATACCTGTCATCACAAGTCTGGCCTAATCTGTGAAAAAACGCGATTCAGGAAGAGGGGCTGTCCCATAAGGTCTGTTACATGACCTTATGGGCAGTCTTTTTGGTTATCCTAAGCAGGCGCAACAACATGAAGTGTACCACAAGTCAGCTGTATCTACTGATTAAATTCAAGAAATTGGTGAACACTCTAGTTGATAATGATCCTCTATTCGGATTGATACAGGTCGGTCGACAAATAGCGCTCGCCGGTATCGCATGCGATGGCAACGACGTGATCGTCTTTGTGAAGCGTCTTGGCCATTTCCAGTGCCGCAAAGCAAGCCGCTCCAGAAGAAGGGCCGACAAGAATACCTTCAAGCCGTGCCAAATCTTTTGCTGTCTTGTACGCATCTTCATCTTCGATCCGCCTAATTTGATCATAAATAGCTGTATTTAGGATTGGCGGTACAAACCCAGGGCTAGTACCAACAAGCTTATGCGGGCCCGGCTTGCCACCAGACAAAACAGGCGATCCAGCCGGCTCCACTACATGAATAAGAGCATCAGGGTAATAGGTCTTAAGCACCTCCCCTGTGCCGGTGATCGTACCGCCAGTGCCAGAGGCTGCGACAAATCCTGAAAGTGTAGCGCCAATTGCATCTAAGTCTTTTTTTATTTCTAAGGCAGTGGTACGGCGGTGGGCATTAGGGTTTGCTTCGTTTTCAAACTGCATTGGCATAAAAGAACCAGGAATGCTTTCGGCAAGCTCTTTGGCTTTTTCGATTGCGCCAGGCATTTTTTTATCGCCTTCAGTTAACACAACTTCAGCACCGTACGCTTTTAGTAAATTGATCCGTTCTTGGCTCATTGTATCAGGCATAACGAGAATAGCACGATAGCCGCGAGCTGCAGCGTTCATAGCCAGGCCAATACCAGTATTTCCACTCGTTGGCTCAATAATGGTGGAACCAGGTTGCAGATGGCCATCCTTTTCTGCTTGAATAATCATTGAAAAGGCAGCACGGTCTTTCACGCTGCCGCTCGGGTTATTCATTTCTAATTTCAAATAGACAGATGCGCCTTTACCATCAGCCAGCTTGTTTAAACGGACCATTGGCGTCTGTCCAATTAAGTCAGCGATATTGTCTACTACTCGCATCAGTAATCACCTCTTTAAAGTTCCATTTATTTAGTTTAACATAAATAAGGCAAGCCAGCTTATTGAACGCTTAGGAGGACAACATGAACGAACCACACTATTTTTTAGCTTTGCCCCTTTCTGACGACATTCAATCGGCCATTTGTTCACATACTTGTCGCTTTGTCCAAGAAGAGCGATTTAAAAAATGGGTCCATCCGGCTGATTATCATTTAACCTATCATTTTTTTGGTTCCTTACAAGCGCAAAAATGGGCAGAAACGGAAAAAGAGCTCGCACGATTGATTGCAACGTTCACACCGTTTGTGTTGCAGTTTGGCGAATATGGGACATTCGGCAAAGAAGACAGGCCGAGAATTTTTTACATGAAGCCTAATCCAATAGGAGATACGCTAGTAGAACAACATGCCCAAGTTGTATCGTTATTGTCGCAACTTGGCTATCCAGTCGACAGCCGTCCGTTTTCCCCCCATGTCACAATAGCCCGCAAATGGGCTCATAGAAAGCCTTACGTAAAGCCGCCGTCTCGTTTTGATTGCTTAGAAAAAGTTGAGCGCTTGTGTTTGTATAAAACCGTTACTGGACAAACTCCAAAATATGAGGAAGTCCGTTCGTTTCCGTTTTTAGGTAGGGAAGAGCGGTGAAGTGGCTGCGTTTTGTTTTGCAAATTATTGGGTTATTCATCTTTAATAGCATTGGCAATGGGCTTGCTGCTGTTCTTCATCTTCCACTATCAGGAAGCTTAGTCGGCATGATGCTATTGTTCGTGCTACTCGTTACAGGCGTGGTGAAAAGCAAGTGGCTAGAAGACGGGGCATTGGCTTTGCTTGCATTTTTACCGCTTTTCTTTGTGCCGACAACAGTCGGGATTATCGCTGAGCCTGCTTTGTTTTCTACGCAAGGCTTATTGTTGGTCGGTGTTACAATCGTAAGTACTTGTGCAGTCATGGTTGTAAGTGGTTATGTTGGGCAATTATTAGCAACGAAAGAGGAGAAAGGGGAATCGGCCTGTGCTAAACAATCTAACCACCACCTTGGCCGCTAGTGGGGCTACGCTTGTCGTCTTTTTGGCTGCAGTTGCCCTCTATAAACGGAAAAAAACGCTGTTGTTTTTGCCTTTGCTTGTAACGACAGCCATCTCCGTTTTATTTTTATTGCTTAGCGGCATTACATATCAACATTATCAGGAGGCGGTGAGCTGGATATCGTCCTTCCTTGGACCGGCTGTAGTTGCATTGGCCATTCCTTTGTACCGGCAGTTACCGCTCATTAAGAAATACTTTCGCCCCCTCATCATTAGCATTACAATTGGGGCGTTGTTTGGCGTCGCAAGTGGCTTTATGCTTGGCGCACTAGTTGGATTAAAAATGGCGTTTCTTCAGCCTTTGTTGACGAAGTCCGTCACTGCTCCAGTGGCGATGGATATAATGGCGCTTTTAAATGGAAATACAACACTAGCAGCGATTTTAGTGACAATCGCCGGACTAACAGGCGCAATTGTTTCAGGCACTTTGTTAAAATGGACTCATATTTCACACTTTATTGGCAGAGGCGTCGCTTTTGGCGCTAGTGCCCATGCAATAGGAACGGCAAAAGCGCTTGAGCATTCTGAAGCAGAAGGGGCCATTTCTTCAATTGCAATGATCCTATGTGCGATTATCGTTTCGATTGTGGTCCCGGTTGGGGGGACAATTTTATTGACGGTGGGGTGGTAACGGCCTTTGTTTACAAGCAGACATTTGTTTTTTTGATTCTCTGTATTTATAGGGGGGTCATAGTGAAAATAACCATAACCATCGAGTGATGATAAATAGATGAAAAGAAAATTCAAGAAAACGCTTCCTTCTTTGTGGGACTATTTAGTATGATCGTTTTAGAAGATCGTATCTCCAGTTGACGTTCTGGCAATCGATTTTTTTCCATTAAAGGAGGCTACAACAGTGAACCAACAAATGAGCAGAGCAATTTTGAATGCCGAATGGTACAACGGTTCTGTTAAAACTGCTTGGAGTCGCTATTTAAGGAATGAGGGGATCTTGCAAAGTGAATTGAGAAGTGAGATTGCTCATTCATGGGAAACATCTAAAGATTTAGGGGTTAATCCGTTTCAAAGCCAAATAAACGAAGTCATAAACGATCAGACGCTTGCCATTCGATTAAAACACAATAAGCAGTTGTTGTCTTACGCATCCCCCCGCATTCAGCAGCTGCTCGATTTATTTGATGACTCGAAGACGGTCCTATCTATTGCCGATAAAGATGGAACGATTTTGAAAACTGTAGGGGAAAAAAACGTTTTAAAAAGAGCAGAGAAACGGTATATTTTTGCAGGTGGAACTTGGAGCGAGAAGTCTGCAGGCACAAATGCAGTTGGGATGGTTCTGAGAACGAAGCAATCGTCTCAAGTCTTGTTTTCTGAGCATTTTTGTGAAAATGTACACGATTGGTACTGTGTCGCTTTTCCGATCTTAACGCCTTTTACAAAAGAATTACTAGGCATTGTGAATCTCGCAGGTAATGCAAGTGATGTTCATCGCCATTCGATTGGTTATGCACTGGCTGAAGCGAAAAATATGGCTCTATCGATCGAGCGCCATTTTTTTGAATATGCTTTACGGCATAACCTATTTTTAAACACAGCACTCGAAAAGATGGACAAAATCGTGTTGTCTGTAGATTTAAGTGATCAAATTCTGACCCGAAATGAGAGTGCGAGTCGAAGCGAACGGTTTCGAAACGAGACGTCCATAGCCAGCTTTACTGAATTAAAGGCACTAGTAGATAAAGTTCGGACAAATGGCCAGCAAATAGTAAATGAACAGATTAAAGATGGATCAACAAATAAACGCTATCAAGTTTCAATTCACCCTGTCCGGTTTCAAGACCATATTTATGGAGTTGTCATTTTTCTTCAGGAAGATTATAGAGTGGTGAACAAAAAGAAGCCGTCTCCTAAAGAGACGACAACGCGTTACAGTTTTTCCAATATGATCGGCGTGTCCCCAACATTTCAGGCGCTATTAAAGCAAGCGAAAAAAGCTGCGTGCTTACAATCTACTATATTTATATCGGGAGAAACGGGGACAGGGAAGGAAGTGTTGGCGCAAGCGATCCACCAAGCGAGTGACCGTGGCGACAAACCATTTGTTGCTATTAATTGCGGAGCGATTCCACCGAGCTTGCTAGAAAGTGAGCTGTCCGGTTATGAAGCAGGTGCTTTTACTGGCAGTAAAGCAAAAGGGAGTGCAGGAAAGTTTGAACAAGCAAATGGTGGCACCATCTTTTTAGATGAAATTGGCGATATGCCGCTGGATTTACAAATCCATTTGTTACGTATTTTAGAAGAACGGGTCGTTATGCGGATCGGTGGAAGCGTGGCGATCCCTGTCGATGTACGAGTCTTATCTGCTACGAATAAAGATTTAAAGGAAGCGGTGCAAAAAGGCACGTTTCGTGAAGATCTATATTATCGTTTATGTGTCCTGCAAATGAAACTTCCGCCATTAAGAGAACGGATTGAAGATATACCGGCGTTAATTCAATCTTTTTTACCTGCTCTTTGTCAGGAATTTGGAAAACAAACGATCAGCTTAACCCGGGAAACGTTAAGTCTCCTCGAAAATTATCATTGGCCGGGAAACATAAGAGAATTGAAAAATGTACTACAGCAAGCGATGTTTGTGATGGACGGCGATATCATCCATCCCCACCATTTACCGGATAGCTTATACTCACAAACACAAGGTGATGAGCATGAAAAACAAAAACTGTTGCAGGCGATTGAGCAGCAAGAAGGCAATGTAACAAAGGCAGCAGCTTCTTTGAATATGTCTCGGGCTACCATCTACAGAAAACTAAAAAAACATCGCATTGAACGCCACTGAGTATAAGCGTAGACAAAGTGACAGCTAAACACTTTGTCTACGCTTTTTTTGGTTCGATGAGACATTGATACAAAAGCTGTTTCAGATGATACATAACAGGATTCGACAGCAACCACGAAAATACGGTAAACAAAGGGCTGTGCATAAACCGAATAGTTGGCATGAAAATTGCATGATTGATTTACGAAAAAGAAAGCGCTTGCCTTTGGGCGGAAAGGAGAGTGTCTTGTCAATCAATTAACACGAAAGACTAAGGAGGGAGAAGGGATTGAAATCATTTGATTTAACCGTTGTCGGCGCTGGTCCTGGAGGTTATGTGGCGGCCATTCGAGCCGCTCAGCTAGGCATGACCGTAGCGCTCATTGACCGGGGCAAACCTGGAGGAACTTGTTTGCATAGCGGATGTATTCCTTCCAAGATTATGCTGCAGCACGGGGGACGCCTTGAGGAAATTCGACAAGCACAAGAATGGGGGATTGAAACATCTGTTGTCCAAGTAGATGATCGTAAACTGTTTCGGCGACAAAACACCATTATTCAATCCTTATCGACAGGCATTGCCCACTTGCTAAAGAAAAATCGCATTACGTTTTTCCAAGGAGAGGCAACGATTGATGGATCGCAACGACTGGTTTGTGATGGTCACATCATTCAAAGTAAAAACATGTTACTGGCTACAGGGGGAAAACCGTTTATTCCACCGATTGCCCACCTAGAAACGATTGATTATATGACGACGGATACGTTTTTTCAACAAACATCGCTGCCAAAATCGCTTGTCATCATTGGAGGGGGTGTGATTGCTGTCGAGCTTGCATTCGCAGTCTCTCCGTTTGGTACAAAAGTGACGATTTTAGAAGTGGCACCGGATATTTTGCAAACAGAAGATGAAGAGGCACGGGCTATTGTAAAAGAACAGTTGCAACAGCGAGGCGTGGAAATCGAGACAAATGTCGCTATTGAACATGTGCAACAAGGACTTGTCCGCACGGCAAATGCTACTTTTCCATTTGAACGGTTGCTCGTGGCAGCTGGAAGGCGTCCTAATACGGAATTGGCGGATGCGCTGAACTTACAAAAAGACGAAAACAATCGTTTCATCGAAGTAAATCAATATTATGAAACGAGTAAAAAGGGCATTTATGCAATTGGTGATGTGATTGGCAAATATGAATTGGCTCATGCAGCGAGTGCGGAAGGCATTGCGGCTGTCGAACATATGGCAGGGATAAAGCAACAGCCAATTGACGAACTTGGCATCCCCCGATGTGTTTATACAAAACCTGAAATCGCTTCCTTCGGTTTGAGTGAAAAAGAAGCGAAAGAACGAGGTTACGATGTCAAAGTCTCATTTTCAGCAAATGCCGCGAATGGGAAAGCGCTCGCAGAAGGGGACACATCTGGTTTTGTAAAGCTAATTACGGAGAAAAAATACGGTGAACTGCTCGGTGCAGTCATTGTTGGGAAACATGCAACTGAGCTAATAGGAGAGTTGCTGGCCGTCCGAGTATCAGAAGGGACCATTTCAGAATTACAAACATTGATTCATGCACACCCAACCATTGCTGAAGTTATTGGCGAAAGTGCACTGGCGTTTAGTAAACGAGCTATTCACCAGTAAGAAACTTCATTGAAGGAGGAGCAAAAATGAAGAAAAAAGAAGCCTTATGGATTTACCAGAAAATGAATGAAATCCGTTTGTTTGAGGAAGAAGTACACCGGAAGTTTGGGGAAGGCATCATTCCAGGCTTTGTTCATTTGTACGCAGGTGAAGAGGCTGTGGCCACAGGTGTTTCGGTCCTATTGGATGAAGAGGATTATATCACAAGTACGCACCGCGGCCACGGCCATGCAATTGCGAAAGGCTGTGATATTAACCGGATGATGGCCGAGATTATGGGAAAAAAAGATGGGCTTGGTGGCGGCAAGGGCGGCTCTATGCACGTTGCGGATGTTGAAAAAGGAATGCTTGGCGCTAATGGCATTGTCGGCGGCGGTTTTGGACTTGCGGCGGGTGCAGCACTAACGATTAAAACACTTCGGCAGGATCATGTTGCTGTTTGTTTTTTTGGAGACGGAGCATCTAACGAAGGTTTATTCCACGAAGGACTTAACTTAGCGTCGATTTTGAAATTGCCGGTCATCTTTGTTTGTGAGAACAATCAATTTGGCGAGGGAACACCTTTCCGTTATGCCAGTGCTTCTGAAACGGTCGCAGAACGGGCGGCCGCTTACAATATGCCTGGAGTCCGGGTAGATGGCATGAAAGTAGTGGATGTTTATAGTGCGACAAAAGAGGCAATTCGCAGAGCGAAAGCAGGTGAAGGCCCAACGTTAATTGAGTGTGACACCTATCGACATTACGGGCATTTTGAGGGAGATGAACAAAAATATAAATCTGAAGGGGATCAAAACCGTGATCGCGATCCAATTCCTGAATTTCGAAAGACTGCTGTGGAAAAAGGCTGGATGACGAATGAACAGGCGGATGAGATTGAAAAAGAGGCAGCGGAAACGATTAAAAAAGCGAGCGAATTTGCTCAAAATAGCCCACTTCCTGATTTGGAATCGTTATATACAGATATTTTTGCTTAAGAAGAGGAGGAACAAAAATGACAGAACGGATCGTTACATTTATGACAGCCATTAATGAGGCGATGGCGCAAGCAATGCGGAAAGACGACAACGTCATATTGATTGGTACGGACGTTGCTGGTGGAGCGGAAGTCGACCATTTAGTACAAGATGATGGCCGGTATGATGATGCATTTGGAGGGGTTTTCGGATTATCAAAGGGCCTTGTTACAGAGTTTGGAAGGGAACGGGTTATTGATACACCCATTGCAGAACATGGTTATTTTGGCGCAGCGGTAGGAGCAGCTGCGACAGGTCTTCGTCCGATTGCGGAGCTCATGTTCAATGATTTTATCGGCTTTGCGTTAGACCCTATTTTAAACCAAGGGGCGAAAATGCGTTATATGTTTGGCGGAAAAGCGAAAATGCCGCTTACTGTCCGAACGGTTCACGGTGCAGGCGCAGGCGCGGCTGCCCAGCACTCGCAAACGTTATACGGTATGTTTGGAGCAATACCTGGCGTAAAAGTTGTCGTCCCTTCTAATCCTTATGATGCCAAAGGCCTGATGCTAGCTGCGGTTGAAGAAGATAATCTCGTTGTGTTTTCTGAGGATAAATTGCTTTATGGGATGAAGGGCCACGTACCAGAGGATTACTATACGGTTGAAATAGGCAAAGCCAATGTGATTCGCGAAGGAAAGGACATTACGATCGTAGCGATTGGAAAAATGGTGCAGGTAGCAGAAGAAACGGCTCAAACGCTTGCAAAAGAAGACATTTCAGCCGAAGTGATTGACTTACGGACTGTCGCCCCTTGGGATGAGGAGACGGTCATTGATTCGATCAAGAAAACGGGGCGTTTAATTGTGATAGATGAATCGAACCCTCATAACAACACGGCGACTGACATTGCCTCAGTCGTTGCAGATAAAGCATTTGATTACTTAGATGGACCGATTAAAACGGTCTGTGCACCGAATACACCTGTTCCATTTGCGACGAATTTGGAGCAGGCGTATATTCCTGATGCTGCTAAAGTATTACGCGTAGCAGATGAAATTATTGCAGATTTAAAACAGTAAACATGGAATTTGGAGGAGGTGAATGGACTGATGGGTAAAATTGTAATGCCTAAGCTAGGGATGACCATGTCTGAAGGGACGATTGTCAATTGGTGTAAAGAGGTTGGTGATCCAGTTACAAAAGGCGAGGCAATTGTGGAAATTAGCTCTGAAAAATTAACACAAGAGCTAGAGGCACCAGAAGACGGTATATTATTAGCTAGATACGGAGAAGTAGATACAGTCATGAAAGTCGGTGAAGTGTTGGCGCGTATTGGCCAAGAAGGAGAAGAAATAACGGAAACTGCTGCAACTCCTCCAACTGCGTCACAATCATCGCCATTAGAAACAGACACGGCAAGCAAAGCGCCTGTCAAACAAGTTCAAAAGAAAGGCGAAAAACGTATTTTTATTACGCCATTGGCACGGAAGCTTGCAAAAGAACATAACGTAAACATCGAAGAAATGGAAGGTACAGGTGGCAACGGGCGCATTACAAAGCGTGATATATTGCGAGAAGCATCAAACCAAGTATCAACCCAAGCAGTAAAACAAGCAGCAAACGAAAATGCGCAAGTGGCGCACTTAGACGACATAGGGGAAGGCCTGTCTCCGATCCGTAAAACGATAGCCCGTAATATGCGCGCCAGCTTGCACAATACTGCTCAACTTACATTGCATCGTAAAGCCAATGCAAATGCACTGCTTGCCTTTCGGCGTTTATTGAAGACAGAATCAGAGTCTCACCAGCTACAGTTGAAATTGAGCGTGACGGTTCTTCTTGCCCGTGCGACCATACTTGCTCTCCAGCAAGTTGGCGCCATGAACAGCCGCTATGAGAATGGGCAGCTTACAGAATTTGAAAATGTTCATTTAGGGATTGCAACGTCGCTGGACGATGGACTTGTCGTCCCAGTCATTCGTGATGCTCACCATTTATCGATCGGCCAACTCGCAACGAAGATTGAGGAAATCGCCGCAAATGCTAGAAGGGGCCAAAGCAATCCAGATGAGTTGTCTGGTTCGACTTTCACGATCACGAATCTAGGCGCGAGCGGCATAGAATACTTTACGCCAATTTTAAATCCAGCAGAAACGGGCATTTTAGGCGTTGGCTCATTGCAACAGGAACTCGCTCTTTCAGAAGACGGTCAAGTGGAACCTGTTCAAAAAATGCCATTCAGCTTGACGTTTGATCATCAAATTGTTGACGGTGTGTTAGCGGCACAATTTTTAGATGCTGTTGTTAAATATGTCGAAAATCCAAATTTGCTCATCCTTTAAGTATGAATAAAAGGAGCTAGGGGAGAAAACGCCCTATGCTCCTGTTAAAGTTGACAAAAAAACGACCTGCTGGCACACAGCATCTCTATTGTTCGCTATGCAACTGACAATAGAGATGCTTTTTAATTTCTTAATAATGAGCATGTGAGTGCTTAGAAAGAGGAATTTATAACCCCTAAGCAGCGCAGGTGGCCTATCTGCGTCTAATTATAAGCTCCAATTAGTACGAACCATTTAACATTGCACTCTCATAGCGTCAATGATGACAGGTTCAATATAGACATTGAAGTTCGATGATGAACCCGTTATAATGAAAAAGCCGTTGTTTTTTAGAACGTTTGGGCAATCTTTCCAGTTAACTGAAAAGGTTGCTTTCTTTTGCCTAGAGCTGTTCAAAAATGAAGGAGGTATTGGATGGTTCAGGACAGCTTTCAAACGCCGGATATAAGCCAATTCCATTTAAGAGTCCGCAAAGTATTTAATTGGCTTGGTGGGCATGAATTTATGATTGAATTGTTAAACCGCGAAGAGTGCATTGGCTTTGGCGATACGGTTGCCGAAGCAAAACAGAATTTAAACGAAAGCATAAAGCTATGCGTGCGCCAGCACGGAGTGGATTCGCTGCCAGAGCCGATTCAAGGCGCGCAAATCATTGTATTAGAGGCGCCAATGTCTGAGGAGGAGTTCGCGACCATTAACCATGAGTTGATTATATTAGACCAATCATAGCATGTACAAAAAATGTACGTGCTTTTTGTCAAAGTTGAAAGGAGGCAGGTGATGGAAAAAAAGCGAGTCGTCGTTACTGGCGGAGCTGCTGGCATAGGGAAGGCGATTGCTCTTGCATTTGCGCAAAAAGGGGCGCTCGTTTTTATCCTTGATAAGGAAGAGACGCTTTTTTGCAAATGGAGTGAAAAAGCGGAGAACATTGCGTTCATCCAAACGGATGTCAAAGAAGAACGTGATATAAAGGCTGCTTTTGCCACAATTGCCTCTCAGTCAGGACCTGTGGAGATCTTAATCAACAACGCAGGAATTTCGTCATTTACGCCATTAGTTGAACTAAGCGTGGAAGAATGGGACAACGTCTTGAATACGAACTTACGCAGCGTTTTTCTTGCCTCCAAAGAAGCAGCTTTACATATGGAACAAACAGGGAAGCATGCTAGCATTATTAATATTTCCTCGACACGGGCTCGCATGTCAGAGCCGAATTCTGAAGCTTATGCAGCTTCTAAAGGAGGGGTCGAGGCTTTGACTCATGCAATGGCATTATCTCTTGCAGAAAAAAACATTGTCGTTAATGCCATTGCTCCTGGCTGGATTCACACAACGAATGACGCTTTAAGGGAGATCGACCATAAGCAGCATCCTTCAAAGAGAGTGGGGACGCCTGAAGACATTGCGAACGCATGCCTATTTTTAGCAGACGAGCGCAATCGGTTTATAAATGGCGAAACGATTGTTATCGATGGTGGTATGACGAGAAAAATGATATATGAACAGTAAAAGCAGAGCCGGCATCATGGCCGCTCTGCTTTTATAAGCACTAAAAGACAATCGTTTTGTTGTTATGGACAAGCAATTGGTCATTTAAATGCCAATTTACAGCTCGTGCCAATGCAATTCGCTCAATTTGACGGCCGGCGATTCGTAAGTCAGCTGTTGTGTGGCGGTGGTTCACTCGTAACACATCTTGTTCAATAATCGGACCCTCATCCAAATCGTCTGTAACGTAATGGGCGGTAGCGCCAATCAGTTTTACACCTCGTTCAAATGCTTTTGCATAAGGATTGGCGCCGATAAAGGCAGGCAAAAACGAATGATGGATGTTAATGATTTGTTGAGGAAACGTACTGACAAACGTTGGCGATAAAATTTGCATGTAACGAGCAAGAACAATAAGTTCAATATTGTGTTCCTGGAGAAGTTCAATCGCTTTGTCCTCTGCTTCACGGCGATTAGCCTTTGTAGACGGTATATGGAAAAAGGGAATGCCGTAAGCTTCCACTTCTTCTTTGTTGTCAGGATGATTGCTGATGACAAGTGGGATTTCAGCATAAAGTTCGCCAGCTCGCCACTTCCATAACAGCTCTGACAAGCAATGATTTTCTTTAGAGACGAAAATCGCCATTCGCTTTTTTCGCGAAGCTTGCTCCATCCGCCATTGGTAATGTTCGGCGTCTGCAAGGGCAGAAAAAGCTTGTTTGATTTCGGAAAAAGCCGTTTTCTCTTCCTGCCACGCAAATTCAATTCTCATGAAAAACATGCCGCCCTCAGGGTCAGTCGAGTATTGGTCAGATTGGACAATATTCGCCTCATGGTTATATAGAAAAGACGATATGTTGGCGACAACGCCTGGGCGGTCTTGGCAGGAAACGAGCAAACGCGCTCGTTGTTGTTCAATAGCCATTTTGTTGTTCCTCCATTTTTGAGCTTACACATCCCCTCATTTCTACTCTGTTTTTTAAAAAAACGCAAAGAAGAAGGAAGGGCTGACTTATTTATTGAATCAGAATCGCAAAGAATTTGTCAATCGCTTCAAGGCATGACTGCGTGATTTGATGGTTGGAGACGAAGCATGTCATTTGCATGAAAACATGGTTTCCAAGGAGCTGGCCTGGTTTTGCTGCTTAAAAGAATGTCATTGACGATTTATCTCCATCTTTGGTACCATTGATTCATCTATTGGTCAACGTGTCTATTAAGCCAAGCCGCTGTCAACGAGTGAATTCGTCAAAATTGTAACGGCAGAGCCTGTCCATTGCGCTCTGCTTCTTTTAATGAATGCTTTCCCAGAACAAAATGCGTTATACTAAAAAACGAGTATGCAGCAAGGAAGCGGAAGAAAAGAAAAGGAAATTGAGGGTGAACCGGGTGGAATTGTTTTTAGGAGAAGGATGGGATGTCATGCCCGCTGGTGGCGCAACAGGCGAAGCCTATGTAGCCAAACAGGGTGACTACCAATTATTCATAAAACGAAATTCATCACCTTTTCTTGCGGTTCTTTCTGCCGAGGGGATTGTGCCAAAACTCCTCTGGACCAAGAGGTTGGAAAGCGGCGACGTGATTACTGCACAGCGGTGGATTCAAGGACGGGAACTGAAGGCAAAGGAAATGATGAATGCCAGTACCGCAGCCATGCTTGCGAATATTCATCGCTCGAATGAATTGCTTGATTTGTTTAAGCGGATGGGCAATGAGCCGTTAGATCCACGGCATATGGTTGAAAACATGTATGTCCAAATCCAACTTTACAGAATTGAGGACGAGCTTGTCCTCGCTTGTATGGACTACTTAGAGCGAACAAAAGATCAGCTTGGCGACGCAGAATATGCTGTTTGCCACGGCGACATTAATCATAACAATTGGATGCGAGACGAACAGGACAACCTTTATCTAATTGATTGGGACGGTGCATCCGTCGCCGACCCAGCACTTGATCTCGGCTTGATGCTTTACACGTACATTCCCGAGGAGCATTGGGCTACTTGGCTGGCTCATTATGGCGCTGAATTGGATTATTCCCTTAAAATGAGAATGCATTGGTATGTGGTGGCCCATACGATCTCAGAAATTTTATGGAACCATAGCAGGGGCCAATTCAGCCAAGTCGAGGAACTCAAAAAAGCGCTGATGTACGTCGCTTCCAAAAATGATCACTCAGACTGATCGAAAGTCTGATAGCTCATCTAATCAGATGAGCTATCTATTTGTTTGCCACCCCTCATCATGTAAGGGATGACATCGTGTTAAGCCATTGCTGTACGGCTTCACTATCCATTGTCTCTGTAGTGGAAGCGCTCGAAATTTCGTCAATGGTGCTTGCCAGCGCTGGATCGAGAGCGGGATCTTGGGCAAGCGCCGTCAGGATTTGTTTCAACTGTTCAGATTCATTTGTTGTCAGGAACTTTTCGCTGACATGGTTTTGCAGCAAGTCTTGCAACAAACCTAACTTATGTTGAATGGAAATTGGCATGAGGGCACCTCCTGCCCTTAGGTTTTGCGCAATAGGAGTTTTTATACGATTTAACAGCGAATTGCAGTGATGAAAGAGAGAAAGAGGGATGAAGATTGCGTTTACGTCATAAACCATGGGCTAGTGAAGAATTGGCAAAACGGCCGAATATTGTCATTCAACAGCCAGAACAGCACCAAGGGAATTGGAGCAATTGCTTTCGTACAGCCCAACCACTATATGTGGAAGTCGGAACAGGGAAAGGAAAGTTTTTGACAGGCATGGCGAAACAGTTTCCGTCCATCAATTTCATTGGTGTCGAACGCTATGAGAGCGTCTTGCTTACAGCTATGGAACGAGTAGAAGCGGAAAAACTGCCGAACGTCAAGTTGCTTAACAAAGACGTTGCTGAGTTGCTGGATGTCTTTGCTAAAAACGAAGTTGATCGCTTTTTCATTAATTTTACCGATCCATGGCCTAAAAAGAAGCATGCCAAACGGCGCCTTACGAATGAAAGGTTTTTAACAATTTATAAGCAGCTGCTGAAGCAAGAAGGAGAAATCCACTTTAAAACCGATAACCAAGGATTGTTTGAATACTCTTTGCACAGTATGTCGACTTTTGGGATGGCATTTAAAAATGTTAGTTTAAACCTTCATCAAAGCGGGATGGAAGAGAATGTGATGACGGAATACGAAGAGAAGTTTTCTGCAAAAGGCATGCCCATTTATCGGCTCGAAGCGACATTCCGACAGTAAAAAAAGAAGCCCAATGGTTTTTGGGCTTCTTTTTTTAGATCTGTTGTAAATCAAGCAAAACACCTGTTTTGACATCAGCCAAAAATTCATACTGGACAGGCCCGTCAACTGTCGAACGTGTTATGCCCCCACGGTATGCTTCATATGGCAGGCCAAAGCGAGTAATCGATTCAGGCTGCATATGGATCCACGAGCCGCTGATCATATATTCTTGTTGGACAGTTGCTTTTATTCGTTTCAGTACGGTTTCAGGAGTAAGCTGTTCTTGTTTCCATGCTTTGCTTGCCAATACACCAATTAATACGCCGATTCCTAAGCCCAGTGACAATCGTTTCATTTTAACACCCTTTCGTTGTACAATGACCTTTTATACCCAGTATAACGAACGAGCGTGAAATTGACTATCGGGAATGGCGGAAACTGGCACAACCCACCAAAATCAGCTACAATGAATGTGCTGTTTTTTTTTGCCACCCATAATCCCAGCAATACATAAGAGATCCCGCTGTCGGGGTCTTGTATTTTATGCCCTTTTTAGAAGATGGAGGAGGTTTTTATGAACGAGAAAACAAAAGCGCTTTTTCAAACATTGACGGAACTTCCAGGGCCGTCTGGGTTTGAACATGAAGTACGCCGCTTTCTAAAAAGCGAATTGCAAAAACATACAAATGAAATTGTCCAAGACAAATTAGGCAGCGTTTTTGGCGTGTTGCGAGGCGATGCGTCGGGACCTAAGGTAATGGTGTGTGGGCATATGGATGAAGTCGGCTTTATGGTGACATCAATTACCGATAATGGCTTAATCAAATTCCAAACACTTGGCGGTTGGTGGTCGCAAGTCCTGCTAGCGCAACGAGTAAAAATTGTAACAGATCAAGGGCCGATTATCGGTGTAGTTGGATCTACCCCGCCGCATTTGTTGAAGGAATCGCAACGCAAGAAGCCCATGCCGATCACGGAAATGTATATCGATGTCGGCGCTGACGATAAAGAAGATTGCTCTGCGTTAGGTATAAAGCCTGGGCAGCCAATTGTGCCAGAATGCCCGTTTACACCAATGGCAAACGAAAAGAAAATTTTGGCGAAAGCGTGGGATAACCGTTACGGAGTAGGTTTGTCGATCGAATTGCTCGAAGCTATAAAAGGGAAAGCTTTGCCGAACACTGTTTATTCAGGCGCAACCGTGCAAGAGGAAGTCGGTACTCGGGGAGCGCAAACGGCGAGCAATATGATTAAGCCTGATGTCAGCTATGTCCTTGATGCAAGCCCTGCAAATGATGCAACTGGAGGGAAGGACGCTTTTGGCCATCTCGGCAAAGGTGCATTGCTGCGCATCTTTGATAGGACGATGATTACACATAAAGGAATGCGTGATTTTGTTCTTGATACAGCAGAAAGCCATAACATTCCTTACCAGTACTTTGTGGCGGCAGGGGGAACAGATGGGGGCCGAATTCACACTTCTGGCAACGGTGTGCCTACAGCGGTCATCGGCGTTTGCGCCCGCTATATCCACACATCGGGCTCCATTCTTCATGTTGACGACTATGCCGCAGCAAAAGAATTGTTGACGAAGCTTGTCCTTGCCACTGACAAAACAACATATGAAAGTCTGATTGAGTTTGAATAGCGTAATGAGGAAAAAAATAGCAGCAGTCGGCTCAAAAAACCGCGCTAAAGTCCACGCTGTCCAAGACGTTTTGATCCAGGAGCATGTTGAGGTCGTCTCTATTTCTGCTTTGTCTCAAGTTGCGGCACAGCCATTTTCGGATGATGAGACGAAAGAGGGCGCTGTAAACCGTGCTCGTGGAGCGCTTGACGCTACAGATGCTGACTTTGGTTTAGGTTTGGAGGGGGGTGTCTCGGAATTACAAGGGACGCTTTACTTGTGCAACTGGGGCGCGCTTGCTACCCGCTCTGGACAATTATATACAGCGGCAGGCTTGCGCTTGCCTTTGCCGAATGACATAGCCGCCCTTCTTTACGAGGGGCTCGAACTAAGCGAGGCGCTAAAACAGACCGTCCCTCATGTTGATGTTGGCCAAGGCGCCGTCGGTTATTTAACAAATGGTTTGCTTACCCGGAAAACGATGTTTTCTGAAGTGGTTCGTGCTTGTTATGGACAGTATATGCTCGCGACAGACAAACTTCATTAAGGAAGCCAGCCCCGCCGATTCAGGGGCTGGCAATAGTCAAACGTCCCTTTTTTAGCGGGCGTTTTTCTTTTTAGCTTGACGCTTTTAGTCTTCTTCAAATACGTAAGATAGGGCGGCAATGGCTTGCGCCGGCGTTTCGACGACCACTTGTGCTTTGTTAGACAGCTCTTTTAAAGCGTGGTGAAGTTTTTCCGGGCGAATCAAAATCAACGGTTTTCCAGCTTCAATGGCAGTGGCGGCATCCATGGCTGTATTCCATTGCCTGTAATCTTCGCCGAAAAGAGCAATAACCGCGTCTGCGCGCTGAAGCCAAATCCGCGTACGAAAATTATTAATGCTTGAGGCTGCTTCGTCCCGCAATACAGCGTTTGGCTGTTTGCCAAGAATGTCTTCGCCGATCGCATCGCTTTTGCTGTGATTTTCCATCGGGCCTTTAAAGACGATAGGCAATTGTCTTTCATTTGCCAAGCGCTTTATCTCTTCACGCCAGTCAGAGTGGATTTCGCCAGCCAAATAAACAACGAGTTCCATACAAAATGCCTCCTTATTTTCCCAGACTGTAGACAAAACCTCGCAGCCTTCGTTGCTCACCTCGTTCATGTGCTTTGAAACAAGTGTTTCATGTGCGAGAAAACGGTTGCTCATGAATACACGTTTTATCCTCATCTTCGCTCGGTTCCGCGCCTCGGCTGACAAGTCGTTTCGATCAGTCCGTTTTTACATATCCAGTTCCAATCGAAGTTAGAACATACGTTTTCTTTAGCTAGTATAACATAAGAATAAGCAAAGAGAGCAACATAAAGGTTGATTTTGTTTCTATCTCTCTCGATTTTTTTGAAAAAAGTGTCTTGTCACATGAATAGTCATGGGATATGCTAAAGAGCGACAGTCATTTATAAAAGGAGAGGGCATCTTGCGCGAATTTTTACGAAAAAAGGGAATCAACCCTTCTTGGCATCTATATTTCATTAAAGCAATGGGGCAAATGACATTTGGGTTGTTTGCTACTCTTATTATTGGGCTTATCATCAAAACGGCAGGCGAACAGTTTGGCATTGCCGCTTTTTTGGAAATTGGCGAACTAGCGATGGATTTATATGGGGCAGCGATAGGAGCGGCAGTTGCACTTGCCTTAGGAGCTCCTTCGTTTGTCGTTTTGGCGACCATTGTTTGTGGGACAGCCGGGGCGGTGTACGGTGGGCCGGCAGGTAGTTTTTTGGTGGCTGTTATTGCTGCCGAAACAGGCAAGCTTGTCTATGGTTCAACCAAAGTGGATATTCTTGTTACGCCGATTGTGACGATCATGAGCGGCTTTGTCGTCGCATGGCTTTTAGGGCCTGCTATTTCATTTGCGTTGGAATCCATTAGCGAGGCGATTACCTGGGCGACAGACCAGCAGCCCCTGATAATGAGCATAGTGGTTGCAATCCTGATGGGGTGGGCATTAACCGCGCCTATCTCAAGCGCAGCGATCGGACTCATGCTTGGACTGGAGGGTGCGGTTGCTTGTGCGGCTGCGATTGGCTGTGCAGGACAAATGGTCGGTTTTGCGGTGGCCAGCTTCCGTGAAAACCGGTTTGGCGGGTTGCTTGCCCTCGGCATCGGCACATCGATGTTGCAAATGCCAAATATTCTAAAAAACCCTCTTATTCTTATCCCCCCAACCATTGCTGGAGCCGTTAGCGCCCCGATTGGTACGATTTGGTTTGGGCTTATTAACAATGCCGCCGGTTCTGGCATGGGGACAAGCGGCCTTGTCGGGCCAATCATGACGTTTACGGAGATGGGCTATTCTGGATCGCTTTTCATTCAAGTCATTCTATGCTATGTTATTATTCCAGCGGTTTGCGCTCTCCTCGTGTCAGAATGGATGCGCCGCAAAGGCTGGATTAAATGGAATGATATGCACATCTCTTTCAATTAAAGGAGCGTATAGCGATGGAACACATTCAATCTGAACAGCAATTTAACGAAATAAAAGCGAACGAAACAGCCGTTTTTCTATTTTCTGCAGACTGGTGCCCTGATTGCCGGGTTATTGAGCCGATTCTGCCGCGAATCGAAGTCGATTTTCCGACGTTTACATTTTATTATGTTGACCGCGATAAATTTATTGATGTTTGTGCAGCACATGACATTTTCGGCATTCCAAGCTTTTTAGTATATGCAAACGGCAAAGAAGTCGATCGTTTCGTTTCCAAAGACCGTAAAACTGAAGAAGAAATCGTCGCTTTCTTAACAAAAGCTGAAGCAGCGATTGATTGATAACAAGCTGGAGGGCGCCCTTCAGCTTTTGTTTATTCGCTTTTCCGTTTATCGCCAAACATGTTAAACTAGAGGTGGAAAAAAGGAGGAAGAAGCGTGGACTTGCAAACTTTCCGGAAACAAATTGAGAAAAAGTTGCAGCGGGACGGTTGGACAATCCGCTATGACCATAAAGAATCAACATTGCGTATCGAAGACAAGGCGACTAAAAAAGGGGCAACGCTTGCTTTGAAGCCTTTGCTTGCCAAATGGGAGCGAGAGGAATATGCGGCTGTCGATGAGGCGCTCCGTACTGTCGCGGTTGGCCTAGAGTCAATGGCGAAAGCCGTTCACCTTAACGGAAACGAAAAAAACATTTTTCCAGTGATTCGCGCAGCTTCATTCCCAGATAAAACAAAGGGCGGAAAAACCCTTGTTTACCAAAAACATACGGCAGAAACAAGAATTTATTATGCCGTTGATTTAGGAGAGACATACACCCTTATTACGGATGAACTTCTCAATGAGAGCGGCTGGGATTTAAAGGCATTGGCAGAAATGGCTACATTTAATGTCCGTTCCTTGCCACAGCCGTTCAAAGAGGATGAAGTTGCAGGGAACCGTTTTTATTTTCTTTCGGCCAATGATGGGTATGACGCAAGTCGGATTTTGGACCAGTCGCTTGTGCAGCGCATGGAACAAAAGGCAGTTGGGCAGCTTGTAGTCGCAATTCCCCATCAAGATGCGCTCATTTTTGCTGATATCAAAAATGACACTGGGTATGATGTACTAGGCCAAATGGCATTACAATTCTTTGGCGGAGGGCGTATTCCTGTGACTGCGTTGCCTTTTATTGTTGAAAATGGGGAACTTGAACCAGTCTTTATTATGGCGCAAAAAAAGCCTAAAGGCTGATGGGGCGAAACGAAAACCTATGCTATACTAGGTTGGTCTAGGCGTTCGCTTGTACACGCTGAAAACGAGTAAGGAGAATAAAACATGAACGTATTTTATAATGAAAAAGGCATTGGCGATGTCCTTATGGTTACTGTTCAAGATATAAGCCGCGATGCACAGGTTGTTGAGAAGAACGGCGATGTCGTCGTCATTTTGAATAAAAGCAATCAAGAAATTGCTGGCATAAACGTATTCCATGCCTCTTCTTATGGAGCCATTAGCGGAGTTGGTCCGGTTGAGCTCGATGAAGGCATAAAAGCGCTCCTAAAAGAAGCGTGGGACAAAAATGGTGTCGCTCTTGAAATGGAATGGGAGCAGAAACCTTCTTTTGTTGTCGGTTATGTAGAAGAAAAAGAGAAGCACCCTAATGCAGACAAGCTTTCTGTATGCCGTGTAAATATCGGCACTGAAACATTGCAAATTGTTTGCGGTGCCCCGAATGTGGCAGAAGGCCAGAAAGTAGTTGTCGCTCTCGTTGGTGCCGTTATGCCAAGCGGGCTTGTCATTAAGGAAGCAACGCTGCGTGGTGTTGCCTCTTCCGGTATGATTTGCTCAGCAAAAGAACTAGGGCTCGAAAATGCCCCGGCAGAAAAAGGCATTCTTGTTTTGAGTGACGATGAAGTGGTCGGCACACCCTTTTTGCGGTAGCCTAAAAACGAAATGGCTGGCTGAATGAGGCCAGCTTTTTATGTAGAACGAGGCTAAAGGAATAATCGCGATATAAGGTGGTGAAAGAATGAACATATGGAAAAAATGGCTTGACTGGGTTAAAGGATTGAGTGAAGAAGATGATGAGGAACACAACGATTATGGGCGAAACGTGGAAACCATACAGAAGTCCATACAGAGACCTGAACATGAGAACAACGAGCCTTCTGAGTTAGAAGAAGCGCGCATGACTTACCGCTACGCCAATTCAAATGGGGAATGGCCCATTTCCAAGAAAAAAGCAGGGCGTGTTGCAGCGACACAGCCTTCTATAAAAAAGGAAGGGCAAGAGGAGAAGCAGGAGGAGCTGCCAAAAGTGGTACAAAAGAAAAGATCTGCCGCCGGCAAAGAACTGTTTCAAGGGACATTTAAGTCGACAGAAATCCCTTCTCCTGTCCATGGAATTCAGAAACCGGAAAAAACACATGAAAACAGCGACTACGATTGGCTCATTTTTTCAACGAAGGACAAGCAAGCTGAATATGCTGAGCGGCTGTTACACCGGCCTAAATCTCCGCAAATTGATAGCAAGCCTGCTTTTTTGCGCAAGGAATCACGCTCGCTGGAAGAGGATGTGTTGAAGAGGCTACGTGAACATGCCCTACAGTCGCTTCCACTTGCCGACGATCAAGCACAGCAACAAAAAAGCAAAGAAATCCGTCCCCAAGAAGAGGCAAGTGGTGACGAAAAAGAGCGTACATATGAACACGAGGCAGCAGATATTGATGATGGAGAAGCAATCGTTGAGACCAAAGTTATGCCTGGCGAAACAGACCAAGTGGAAGCAAACGAACGGTATGGACGTGAGGAACAGGAGATTTCAGATGATGCAGAAGTAATGGTTGGAACCGATGCTTTTTCGGGCGAAACAGACCAAGTGGAAGCAAACGAACGGTATGGACGTGAGGAACAGGAGATTTCAGATGATGCAGAAGTAATGGCTGGAACCGACGCGTTGCCTGGGGAAACAGGCCAAGTGGAAACGAACGAACGGTATGGACGTAAGGAACTAGACGTTGATCATCATGCAGAAGCAATGGTTAAAACCGATGCGTTGCCTGGCGAAACAGACCAAGTGAAAACGAACGAACCGTATGATAGAACGGAAGTCCAATCAACTGCTGAAGTCGGTACCGTGGAGAATGAAAGACAAGAGACAAAGCCGATTCAGGCCGTTAACAATGATCTCACAGCAACAACTGAAGAGAACGGAGAAGCGCGGGTGCAGTCTAGTGAAAAAATCGTTCCCCTTAGCAGTGAAACGAAAAAACAAGAAAGGCTAAGTAACCGAACGAGTAATGACAATACGAAGGCTGGCATTCCTTATAATGTGCTGATGTTGCCAAAGGACCGTAAAAAAGCGCCTATTAAAAAAGGGCAGCACACAAAAAATGGCTACGAAGCGCCACCGCTTCATTTGCTAAAGGTTCCTGAAAAAATCGATCAAGATGATTCTCTTTGGCTTGACGAGCAAGCGCAATTGCTTGAAGAAACACTATCGAGTTTCCATGTTGATGCAAAAGTCGTCAACCGGACAAAAGGGCCGGCGGTAACGCGTTTTGAAGTTCAGCCCGCCCGCGGAGTAAAAGTGAATAAGGTAACAAATCTAACAGATGATATTAAGCTGGCGCTAGCTGCTAAAGACATCCGTATGGAAGCGCCGATTCCTGGTAAAAACGCAATCGGCATTGAAGTGCCAAATCGAACGTCAGCCCCAGTGATGCTAAGGGAAATTTTGCGCCGTGATGTATTTAGGCAGCCAGATTCGCCTTTAACTGTTGGCTTAGGGCTTGATATTTCTGGACAGCCGATCGTTACAGATTTAAAGAAAATGCCTCATGGCCTTGTTGCTGGCGCCACAGGCTCAGGGAAAAGTGTGTGCATTAACTCAATTTTAGTTAGTCTGCTCTATAAAGCATCCCCAGATGAAGTAAAGCTGTTGCTCGTCGATCCCAAAATGGTCGAGCTTGCTACTTATCAAGAAGTACCTCATTTGGTTGCTCCTGTTATTACTGATCCAAAGCAAGCGACAGCCGCTTTAAAATGGGTTGTCCAGGAAATGGAACGGCGCTACGAATTGTTTAGCCAGCGTGGCGTTCGCGATATTAGTAAATATAATCAGCGGTTCTCTGAAAATGGCAAGCCAGCATTGCCGTATCTTTTAGTCGTTATTGACGAACTCGCCGACTTAATGATGGTGTCCCCACAAGATGTTGAAGATGCGATTTGCCGGATTGCTCAAAAAGCACGGGCTTGCGGAATTCATTTGCTCCTTGCAACGCAGCGCCCTTCTGTTGATGTCATCACAGGATTGATTAAAGCAAATATACCGACGCGGATTGCCTTTGCTGTTGCTTCACAAACGGATTCACGCACGATTCTTGATATGGGCGGCGCGGAACGGTTGCTTGGAAAAGGCGATATGCTCTTCCATGAAAATGGATCACCGAAGCCTATCCGTGTCCAAGGGACTTTTGTATCAGACGAGGAAATTGAGGATGTTGTCGCTTATGCAAAACAATACGGCAAGCCTGAATACTTATTTGATACAGAGACAATTGAGCGGACGCTTTTACAGGAAGAAGAAGAGGATGAGCTACTTGAAGAGGCATGTTTCTATGCAGTCGAACAAGGTACCGTTTCTGCTTCTAGCATACAGCGGCGGTTTCGGGTAGGTTATAATCGGGCTGCCCGTTTAATGGAAATGATGGAAGCTAGAAAGATTGTATCAGGTGCTATGGGAAGCAAACCGCGCCATGTGTTAGCAAGTGAAGAAGACGTGAGAGAACTGTTTGGTTCGACGACGGAAACAGCAAGAACTTGAGAAATGAAGAAAATTTCTATATGATATGGAAGGAACAAATCGTGCTACAGGAAGGCGTATGCAAATTGCAGGACCTTTTCTTAAAAATGACATATACTACTATATAATTAATGGAACGAGGGCCATGTTCGCAAGGCGTCGAATACGATTTGCTTTTTTTGATTGGAGGCTTCACGATTGACAAACTATCACTTTACCGGAATCAAAGGTTCAGGCATGAGCGCATTAGCGCAAATCCTGCATGATTTAAATGAGAATGTACAAGGATCGGACATTGAAGAAACGATTTTTACTCAGAAGCCGTTAGAACAAAAGGGCATTACGTTATTGCCTTTTTCGCGAGACAATATTAAAAACGGGCAACATGTCATTGTTTCAGCTGCTTATGGTGAAACACACGAGGAAATTAAACGGGCGCGGGAGCTCGGTTTGCAAGTGGATGTCTATCCGGAATTTCTTGGCTCCTTTATTAAACAGTTTACAAGCATTGCAGTTTCAGGCTCACATGGAAAAACGTCCACAACAGGGTTGCTGGCTCATGTGTTAGGGTCTGTTGAGCCTACCTCTTATTTGATTGGCGATGGGACAGGGAAAGGTGCGGCTAATTCAACGTATTTTGTATTTGAAGCATGTGAGTACCGCCGCCATTTCTTAAATTACTCGCCTGATTATTGCGTAATGACCAATATTGATTTTGACCATCCCGATTATTTCAAGAGCGTGGAAGATGTCGTTTCTGCTTTCCAAACGATGGCGAAGCAAGTCAATAAAGCGATTATTGCTTGCGGTGATGATGAACATTTGCAAACATTGCAGGCAAATGTGCCAATAGTTTATTACGGCCTTGGCGACCATAATGATTTTCAAGCGAAATCGATTAAAAACACGCCAGAAGGGACAGCGTTTGATGCCTGGGTTAGAGGCGATCTGTTTGGGTCGTTTGTGATCCCTGGCTTTGGCGACCACAATGTCAAAAACGCATTGTCTGTCATTGCTTTATGCCACTATGAAGGCATTGGCTATGAAGACATTGTTGAGCACTTAAAGACCTTTGCTGGCGTCAAACGGCGTTTTAGCGAAAAGCGTTCAGGCAAGCAAATACTAATTGATGACTATGCCCACCATCCAACAGAAATTGCAGCTACAATTGAGGCGACGAAAAAGAAATACCGTGACCGAGAAGTAACAGCGATATTCCAGCCTCATACATTTACGCGGACAAAAACGTTTTTAAATGAATTTGCGGAAGCGCTCAGCCAAGCCGACCACGTTTATTTATGCGATATTTTTGGCTCGGCGAGGGAAGAAAAAGGTTCTCTTTCGATCGAACAGCTACAAGCGCTTGTTGATGGCGCAAAACTGTTAACGGAAGGAGAAATTGAAACGCTCAAAGGCCACGGAGAGTCTGTTCTGTTGTTTATGGGCGCAGGTGACATCCAGAAATACCAAAAAGCCTATGAAGCATTGGTCGAATCAAGTTCGTAATTGGCCATTCAGACTAATAGAAAAGCCAGGGCGAGTAGCAGATATGAACGTTTGGTTACATTAGGCAGCTGTTTATCAGCTGCTTTTTTTATTTTGAAGGAAAAACGCAGGTATTTGTCGAAAATGTATCTTTAGCACATTGCAATTTAGGTTTGATCTTATTAAACTTGGGTAAAGTATGTAGGAAGGAGGGGATGATGAGTGGAAGCCATCTTATACATAAGCGCCTTGATTGTTGCCCTGGCTTTTGCGATACTGGTTATTTATTTAATCAAAACACTTAAATCAGCTACCAAAACGCTTGAAAACACATCGGCAACGGTGGAAGCGCTGGAAAAACAACTGCGAGGTATAACGACAGAATCTGAATTGCTTTTGAAAAAAACCAATGCGTTAGCAGATGACTTACAACAGAAATCGGAGTCGCTCAATACCGTTTTTGGCGCCGCTAAAGAGTTGGGCGAATCGATGAAAACGCTCAACCAGTCTGTTCACCAAGTTTCTGTTAAAATAAGTGACCAAACAAGCCGGAATGCTGAAACAGTCTCCCAAGCAGTACAATGGGGACAGGCTGTTTTGGATTTCTATACAAAATTTAAACAACGAAAGCAACAGCTTGATCGTTGACAAACAAGGAGGAGTTAGAATGGGAGATATGAATTCAAAAGATTTTTTGATTGGTACATTAATCGGTGGAATTGTTGGCGCGACAACGGCGCTGTTTCTCGCACCTAAATCAGGGAAAGAGTTGCGCAGCGACATAAGCGAACAAGCGAGCGCCGCTTATGAAAAAGGCAACGAGTGGGTTGACATAGCTAGAGAAAAGTCGAACAATATCGCTAAAAGTGTAACAGATCAATCCATGCAAGTGGTTGAAAAAGTAAAAGATTTGAGCGCTTCTGTTAAAAAAGAAGCAGAAGACCAAGTAAATGAAGCCGCGAGCCTTGCTGAAGATTTAAAACAAGATGCAGAAGAAGCATCGAAAACCATTTCTGACACGGTTAAAAATGAAATTGAAGAAGCAGAAAAAGAAGTTCGCGCCAATGCGAATACAGAAAGCTAATGGAAAGCGCGATGAGACCGAGTTTTCATCGCGCATTTCCTTCCAAATTCACTTTATTACGTAAAAGCGTCTAAGTAATAAAGAAAAAGTCCGTGACTTTTTAACGCCAGTCAGCTATAATAGACAAAAGTTAAATTTCTGACAGAGAGAAAGGTGCGGAGAGACGACATGAGCAATGAACAATTGGATTCCCTTAGAGATGAGTTAGACAAAGTCAACCTTGCCATCCTTGAAAAGATTAATGAGCGTGCAAGGCTTGTAAAGGAAATTGGCGATATCAAAAGAGAACAAGGCATTAACCGCTTTGATCCAGTTCGAGAACGGAGCATGCTAGACCATATTGCCAAACACAATGAAGGGCCATTTGAAACAGCGACACTTCAGCATTTATTTAAACAAATTTTTAAAGCGAGCTTGGAGTTGCAAGAAGAAGACAACAGCAAAGCGCTGTTAGTATCCCGGAAAAAGCAACCTGAAAACACCACTGTCGATGTCAAAGGGGAAACAATCGGCGATGGCCAGCAACGTTTTGTTTTTGGCCCGTGCGCCGTTGAAAGTTATGAACAAGTGCTAGCTGTTGCGAAAGAAATGAAAAAGAGGGGGCAGCGCCTTCTCCGGGGCGGCGCTTTTAAGCCGCGTACGTCTCCTTATGATTTCCAAGGTCTAGGTTTAGAAGGGTTAAAAATATTAAAACGTGTTGCTGATGAGCTTGATATGGCGGTTATTAGTGAAATTGTCACTCCAGCTGACGTAGAAGTGGCAACAGAATATGTCGATGTCATTCAAATTGGCGCTCGTAATATGCAAAACTTCGAGCTGCTGAAAGCTGCCGGTTCTGTTAAAACGCCTGTATTGTTAAAGCGTGGTTTATCCGCAACGATTGAAGAATTTATCCACGCTGCTGAATACATCGTCTCAAAAGGGAATAGCCAGTTGATGCTTTGCGAACGTGGCATTCGCACTTACGAGAAAGCGACACGCAACACACTCGATATTTCCGCAGTGCCGATTTTAAAACAAGAAACACACTTGCCAGTAATGGTTGATGTTACACACTCTACTGGCCGCCGTGATTTGCTTCTGCCAGCAGCGAAAGCAGCTCTGGCGATTGGGGCAGATGCGGTGATGGCGGAAGTCCATCCAGACCCCGCTGTCGCTTTGTCTGATTCAGCCCAGCAAATGAATTTTGACCAATTCAATCAATTCTTAGATGGCTTAATTGAGTCAGGGCTTTACAAAGCTCCTGTGAAACAAGCATAACAAAAAGCAGCTCAAAGAAATTTTGAGCTGCTTTTGTGTTTAAAAGCATTTAAAAAAGGGCACTTTAGTAATACTGTTATAATGAAAAAAGAAAACTGTTTTTCAAATGGTGAAAAAGTATGAAAGATAGTCTTTAATCATTGCAGGAAATCTTAGTGTATCGTATGATAGAAGAAACATTCGAATGAAAAACAGTTATTGCTATCGTATATGATACACAATCATAAACATTGTTATAGTGAGGAGGAAGCTGCTGCGTATAAGCTGCGCGGGCAGCAAAATAAGATGAATACGACCATTTATGATGTAGCTAGAGAAGCTGGTGTCTCAATGGCTACTGTTTCCCGGGTAGTCAACGGAAACCCAAATGTAAAACCGACGACAAGGAAAAAAGTACTGGAAGCAATTGAACGCTTAAATTACCGTCCAAATGCAGTAGCGAGGGGGCTAGCCAGCAAACGTACCACGACAGTCGGTGTCATTATCCCTGATATTTCAAGCATTTTCTTCTCCGAGCTGGCGCGCGGAATCGAAGACATTGCCACTATGTATAAGTACAATATCATTCTTTGTAACTCTGACCAAAACAAAGACAAAGAAATCCACTTGATTAATACGCTATTGGAAAAGCAAGTCGACGGTATTGTGTTTATGGGCGGCGAGATTACAGAGGAGCATGCGGAGCAATTTAAGCGCGCACCTGTACCGATTGTTCTTGCTGCCACATTAGATGACGAAAAATCATTTCCGTCAGTCAATATTGATTACACGCAAGCGGCTGAAGATGCCATTCAGTTTTTAATTGAAAAAGGACATAAACGAATCGGTATGTTGAGTGGTTCGCTAGAAGACCCAATCAATGGCTACCAAAAGTTTGCTGGATATCGCCAAGCGCTTCAGAAAAACAATATTGAATTTGATGAAAACCTGATTGTCATTGGCGATTACACATATGATTCAGGAATGGAAGCAATGGATGCATTTCTTGCCCTTGACGAAAAACCGACAGCGCTATTTGCTTCAAATGATGAAATGGCTCTAGGCGTCATCCATGGCGTCCAAGATCGTGGTTATGATGTGCCTGGTGACATTGAAGTAATCGGTTTTGACAATACACGTTTGGCTACAATGGTACGTCCAACCTTAACGACCGTTGTTCAGCCCCTTTATGACATTGGCGCTGTCTCCATGCGGTTGCTGACCAAACTAATGAATAAAGAAGACGTGGAAGACTACACAGTGACATTGCCACATCGCATTGAAAGTCGTGGCTCAACGAAATAACCTTACGAGACTGATAGAAAACGCTTGTCAATCGACGATCCATGTGAGCGTTTGTCTACAGGCTGAAGCCGGATCAATAAACAGATCCGGCTTATTCATGCTTTTCAACATGTTTACGCGCTGTTTGTTTTTCTGTGCGAATATGGTACAATGCCTTTTCCAATGTCAAAGCGTTTTTGGCGGTAATTTCCTTTCTTCTCGGTATTTGTGGGATAGCAGTGTCTGTCCATGTGGTCGGCAGTGTTTCTTCCGCCTTGTCCTTCCACTTGTCTATCCAAGCTTGGGGCACATGATCGTTTGCCAATGCGGTTTGCCCACTCATCTCCAACCAAATCAATGCCCATGCTCTTGGGACAACCCGCCATTTGTCATAGCCGCCCCCTCCGACAGCAACCCATTTGCCGCCACAATAGTCATGAGCTAGCTGATGGGCGAACCGCGGAATTTCTCGGTAAACGTTCATGGATACATGCAAATGCGATAAAGGATCGAGATAATGGGCGTCGGCCCCGTTCTGTGTGACGATAATGTCAGGCTTGAAAAAGTCGGCGACTTCTGTAAAAGCAGCCCGATAGACGTCCAAAAAAGATTCATCTTCTGTAAACGCATCAAGTGGGACATTGATGGAAAAGCCGAAGCCTTTGCCTGTTCCTTTTTCCGTCACATGGCCAGTTCCAGGAAACAAATAGCGCCCCGTTTCGTGCAAGCTTAGCGTGCATACATCTGGGTCGTCGTAAAAGGCCCATTGGACGCCGTCACCGTGGTGAGCATCTGTATCGACATAAAGGATCCGCACACCGTATTTTCGCCGCATGTACTCGATTGCAATCGAAGAATCATTGTAAATGCAAAAGCCCGACGCCCGGCCGCGAAAGCCATGGTGAAGGCCACCGCCTAGATGGAAGGCATGCAAGTAGCCATCGGCTAAGACAGCGTCACAAGCGCGGAGTGTTCCTCCAACTAAATGGGCAGCCGCTTCGTGCATATGAGGAAAAAGGGGCGTATCTTCGGTTTTTAGCCCATATGCTTCTGCGGCGCTATCTGGTAACCGCCCCTCGCCCCCTGCAATGACCGCTTCAATAAAACGGGAATCATGAATCAGCTCCAATTCCGCCTTTGTAGCTGCGCTAGGTTGAATGAGCGGCTGGTCTTGAACCGCCCCCAGCTCTTCCAATAGGGAGTATGTTAATTCGAGACGAAGCGGATGAAACGGGTGTGTTTCGTTAAATTTATACGGATATTGGCTCGGTCCATATACAAGTACGGCTTCTTTATTATTCATTGGGACCTCCCATTACGGGAAACGGCGGATTATAGACTTCGTATCCTGCCAGTTGCAGAGCAGCAATAATGCGCCGGGGATCAATGGTTTGGACACGAAATGAAAGCATATATTTTTCTGCTTTTTTGCTTGGATACGCGACAGCGCTAACAATATTGATACGCTCTTTTTTAAAAACAGCAGCGACATCTGCCAACTGCCCAGGGCGGTTTTGTACACACACTTCAATGATGGAGCTTGGCTGATCTGCGCCTAGGAGTTTTGTTAAACTATAAAGCATATCAGACTCTGTGATCAGCCCTGCCAATCGATCGTTGTCTACAACTGGGAGGCAGCCAACACGATGCTGGTAAAACAGGCGTGCAACTTCCTGGACGTCATCATCAGGATGAGCGGTTAATACAGGTGTACTCATTATTTTCGTAACCGGTTGCAAAAAATCGGCTGCTTCTTTGGTTACGGAAAGGGTAGAAGGGCGTATATCGCGAATATCCCGGTCAGACACAATGCCAATGACAGCTGTATGACCGTTCGTAATAGGAATATGACGGATGGAGGCGCTTTCCATAAGGGCGATCGCATCTTCAATCGTGTGTTTGTCTGTTAGTGTCAGCACGTTCGTGCGCATAATCGTTTTGATTTTCATTGGCAAAGGTTCTGTTGGGCCGTCAAACAGAACAAACCTCCTTTCTAGTACATAAAGCGGTTTACAAAGCGAAGCTGGTCAAATTTTTCAATCGAGCTCTGGTCAACATTCTTTCCAATCCGCGCCATTAAGCAGTTTGCCGGATGGGAACTAATTTCTGGATCATCGGTTGCATACCAAATGAGCCCACCGGCGTTCATCATTTTTTCCATCACTTTTCGGTATTCCCAGACGTCGAGTCCGCTGCCTTTCAAATCCCAATGCCAGTAATACTCCGTTGTAATAATAATATAGTTTTCCATTGCTTCATCTTTCATTGATAAGCGCAACAGCTGTTTGCCGATACCGAGCGCCCGGTATGGAGGCGCAATTTCAATCGCACCGAGTTCGAGCAAATTTTCCATATTGCCTTCTGACCATCGTTCGAGAGGGTCAGGATAAACAAATGTAACATAGCCAACGATCATTGAGCCATCACGGACAATGTTAATACGCCCTTCTGGCAATTCGGCAATTTCTAAAAGCGCTTTTTTTTGTTCGGTCGCCGGCCGGAAGGAAGTTAAGTCTTCATGAAAATCATAGTTAGCAAGTTCGTTGGCTGGAAGAGGGCCTTCTAAAACCAATTCCTTGCCTGCAATCGAATACGGTTCGCGGATCAGTGTTTTTGGATGCTCCATTGCTTCACCTCGGTTAGACAATCTATGTTTTCATTATACATTGTAGAAACAAAAACAAGAAGGTTGCGAACAAAAATCGACGAATTAATGAAAATAAATGGAACAAAGAGTGAATTTTGTTTGAAAACGTTACCTTGTTTATACTATAATGAACTTAATTTGAGAGTGAGAGGTGTGAACCTGTTATGAAAGCGCTTCCTGCGATTGAAGGAAACCATAACCTGAAAAATTACGAAGAAGCCGTGCAACACTTTGACTGGGAGGATGTCAGAAAAACGTTTTCTTGGCATAAAACAGGCAAAGTCAACCTTGCCTATGAAGCAATTGATTACCATGCCGAGAACGGCAAAGGCGAACAGGTAGCTCTTTATTATAGCGATGCGCGCCGCGATGAATCTTACACATTTGCGGAAATGAAGACGTTCTCGAACAAAGCAGCGAATGTGCTCAAAGAAGCCAACGTCCAAAAAGGTGATCGTGTCTTTATCTTTATGCCTCGCACACCTGAGCTGTATTTTACGCTTCTTGGTGCCATTAAAATAGGGGCGATTGTTGGCCCGTTGTTTGAAGCTTTTATGGAAGGCGCTGTGCGTGACCGTCTTGAAGACAGCGGCGCAAAAGTGCTTGTCACAACGCCGACATTACTAGAACGGGTACCGTTTGACGATTTGCCGGATTTGAAAACGGTGCTAGTCGCCGATGAAACGTATGAAGACAATGGTCCTTTTTTACAGTTGAACAAGCGGCTTCAGGCAGCGTCAAGTGATTTTGCAATTGAATGGGTTGATCGGGAAGACGGGCTCATTCTCCATTATACATCTGGCTCCACGGGCAAGCCAAAAGGCGTTCTTCATGTCCATGAAGCGATGGTCCAGCATTACCACACGGCCAAAGTCGTCCTTGACTTGCAGCAAGATGACATTTATTGGTGCACGGCCGACCCTGGCTGGGTAACAGGAACGTCTTACGGCATTTTTGCCCCTTGGCTTGCAGGTGTGACCAATGTAGTGCGCGGCGGTCGCTTCTCGCCAACTGATTGGTATGAGACGATTCAGCGCTACAAAGTAACGGTTTGGTACAGCGCGCCAACCGCATTTCGGATGTTGATGAGCGCAGGCGACGAACTTGTTAAACAGTATGACCTTTCGTCACTGCGTCATGTCTTGAGCGTTGGCGAACCACTCAACCCTGAAGTGGTGCGGTGGGGTGTGAAAGTCTTTGACAAACGCATTCACGACACGTGGTGGATGACGGAAACGGGAGCGCAAATGATCTGTAACTACCCGGCAATGGAAATCCGTCCAGGATCAATGGGCAAACCGATTCCAGGCGTCAAGGCCGCCATCATTGATGATAGAGGCAATGAACTGCCACCGAACCGAATGGGTAATCTTGCCATTAAAAAAGGCTGGCCAGCGATGATGCGTGCTATTTGGAACAATGAAGCCAAATACCAAAGCTATTTTGAGCTTGACGGCTGGTATGTTTCTGGTGATTCTGCCTATATGGATGAAGATGGCTACTTTTGGTTCCAAGGTCGTATTGACGATGTCATTATGACCGCAGGTGAGCGCGTTGGCCCATTTGAAGTCGAAAGCAAACTAGTTGAACACCCAGCCGTTGCGGAAGCAGGCGTCATTGGCAAACCTGACCCTGTCCGCGGAGAAATTATCAAAGCATTTATCGCACTGCGCCAAGGCTATGAAGTCACTGACGAATTAAAAGAAGAGATTCGCCAATTTGTAAAGACAGGACTCGCAGCCCACGCAGCACCGCGGGAAATGGAGTTCCGTAAGTCATTGCCAAAAACGCGCAGCGGAAAAATCATGCGCCGCGTATTAAAAGCCTGGGAATTGGATTTGCCGACAGGCGACTTATCAACAATGGAAGATTAACACCAATAAAAGAAGCGTGCCTTTAAAGGCACGCTTCTTTAATCGTCATCTCCTTCTTTTTCATTAGATGGTTGAGCATTTGGTTTAAAGCTCGCTTGAAACGGGGCTAGCCCCTCGATATGATCGATCATGTCGCTTCTGTATAGGTCGGTAGTGACTAAGCCTTGCTCTTCGCATGCTTTCGTTGGTGGGCCGCCTGTTAAGCCGCAGACTCGTTTTTCGACAATGCCGTCAGGCTGCTCGAAGCGTTTGCCTCCTGCTGTCATCAGCTCCGGGTCAACGCTATAAGCAGCGTTAGCAAAGTTCGCCCAAATGGATTGTGTCCGCGCCCCTGTGCCGAGCCCGCCGACTCGTTTGCGTAAACTAATCGTTTTGTCACCGCTATAACCATTCCATACGCCTAATGTCACCTCAGGGTTGACGGCAATAAACCATGAATCATAGTCGTTGTTGGTCGTGCCTGTTTTTCCAGCCCAATCAGCTTGAAACTGTAACTTGTTGGCTGCCGTGCGTCCGGTGCCATTTCCGCTGTACATAACATCACGCATCATATCGGCGACCAAATAGTTTGTTTGTGGGCTAAACAGTGTATGCTTACTAGCAGGGTGCTCGTAAATGACTTCGCCAGAATCCGTTTCAATCCGTTCGATCATGTAGGGTTCCATACGGACGCCATTGTTGCCGAAAGCGCTAAAGGCGCTGACATTTTGTTCAACGGTGACATTGCCGCCACCGATGGCGACTGCTTCATTCACGCCGTGCATGTCTGGGTTAAAGCCGGCTTCGTCGCGGAGCTTTACTTTTAAGTCATCAGGGACATGCCACCACGCCTCCACAGCTGGCACGTTGCGTGATTGTTTCAGTGATTCACGCACAGTGAGATTGCCTTTGTGAGCGTGGTCAAAGTTTCTAATTTCCCTCCCACCAGCTTTGTAAAACGCTTGTTCATCGGGAATGACAAGCCCTGGTTGGGTTACACCTGCTTCAATTGCACCTGCATAAGCAAGAACAGGTTTGCTCGTCGAGCCTGCTTGGCGATAAGCACGTGTAGCGTGGTTATACAGATGATCTAAGTTTTCTTCACGACCACCGACAAAGCTAAGGATTTTTCCGGTTTTATTTTCGATTAAAACAGAGCCAACTTCTTCGCGCTGCCCTTGTTTGTCGGCACCAAAATAAGCGTCAGATTGTTGAGCTGCCTCGTTCATGGCGTCATACAAATCTTTATCAATGGTCGTAATGATGTTGTAACCACCATTGATGATCGCGTTTTCGACCTCAGCTTTAAACTGATTGCGCTCGACTTGTTTAGCAGCATCGCTTAGTTTCTCCCAACCATCGCGGTTATCGATTTTCTGTTGTACGAGCACTGCTGTTGCCCGGTTCATAATTTCTTCAGTAAGCCGCGGCCGTTCTTCCATTGGGTCAGGCGCGCTTGTTGTAAAATCAGCAGTAAGGTCGTAACTTTTTGCATCCTCATATTGCTCTTTTGTGATGTACTCTTTTTCGTACATGCGACTTAAAACCGTTTGGTAACGGTTAAACCCAGGCTGCAAACCGTCTTTATCTTTAAGCTGTTGGTCGTTTGTGAAAGGCGTGTAGCCATACGGGCTTTGTGGCAAGCCAGCTAAATAAGCTGCTTGTGGCAAGTTTAAATCGCTTGCCGAAACACCAAAGACCCCTTGCGCCGCCGCTTCAATGCCAGCAACATTTCGGCCCGAGGCATTCCGGCCAAACGGAACGACGTTTAAGTAGGCTTCCAATATTTCATCTTTTGTCATAAACTGTTCGAGCCTAAGCGCGAGCATAATTTCTGTTGCTTTGCGGTCGAACGATACTTCATCGGATAAAATTTGTTGCTTTATTAGTTGTTGTGTCAATGTGCTGCCACCCGTTTGTACAGACGAACTTGTCAGCTCTTGCATTGTTGCCCGCAGCAACGCTTTTGGGACGATCCCATTATGCTCGTAAAAATGCTCGTCTTCTGTAGCAATGATGGCCCATTTTACTTCATCGGCCACGTCATCAAGGGAGACAATTTCGCGGTCCACTTCACTGCGGATTTTTCCTAAGTAAACACCGCCAGCAAGGTAAATGTCGCTTGTTTTTGAAAGCGAGCCTACGAATGTGCGCATGTCTTCTTCTGAATACGTTTTTTCATCGGCTACGAGGGAAGCAAAGTAACCTGCGGCCGTTCCGCCAGCAAACATAAACCCTAAAAAGCCAATAATGAGTACAATAAGGAATAAATTCCATAATACTTGGTATGTAATGCCGACTTTCCGGAAGAACTGAATGTCATCCAGCTTTGCTATAAAGGCATTCCAGTTGTTCTTCCACTTCGAAAGAAAGTGCTTCATCGACTCCCCCCTTAGTCGTCTTAGTATATCATAAATTGCGTGATGCGCATACGTGTGTTCGCTATGTTGACAGTGTACACACCGTGTGGTAAAACTAGAAAGTGAATTGAAAACGTAAAAAAAGCGAAGAAAGGCCGAAGTATGGGCGTGCGCTGATCGAAGAGAGCCGGTGGTTGGTGCGAACCGGTACACGTACGTTAGCCAGAATTACAGCCTGGAGCTATTCTTTGTTTCGGCAAAGAACGGAGAAGCCGTTATCGAATGAGTGGGAGGCACGTATGCCTTCAACAAGGGTGGTACCGCGACAAGTTCGTCCCTTATGGGGAGGGGCTTTTTTTGCGTTGAATTGAAGGAGGAACCATAGATGGATGAAAAACAACCGTTAACCCCTGAGCAGCAAAAGCTCGTTGATGAGCAAGTGGAAGCGCTCATGCGAGGAGTTGTAGAAGTCGTCCCGAAAGAGGCATTTCGGGAAAAAATTGAGAAAAGCGTTCGAACAGGAAAGCCGTTAAACATTAAGCTTGGCATGGACCCGTCAGCACCTGATGTCCATATCGGCCATACAGTTGTACTGCAAAAACTGCGCCAATTTCAAGAGTATGGCCACCATATTCAACTGCTGATCGGTGACTTTACTGGAAAAATCGGTGATCCGACTGGAAAGTCAGAGACGAGGAAAGTGTTGACTGATGAACAAGTCAAGCAGAATGCACAAACATACGTAGAACAATACGGAAAAATTTTGGACATTGAAAAAACAGAAATTCTTTACAATTCTCAATGGCTAAGCGAGCTGAAATTTGATGATGTTTTAAAGCTTGCTGGTCAGATGACAGTGGCCCGTATGCTTGAACGGGAAGATTTTAGCAAACGCTATAAAACGGGGCAGCCGATTTCGGTGCATGAATTCTTTTACCCGCTTATGCAAGGCTACGATTCAGTTGCAATGGAAACCGACATTGAAGTAGGGGGAACGGACCAAACGTTTAATTTGTTAATGGGACGCCAACTCCAAGAAGCGTACGGAAAAGAAAAGCAAGTGATGCTGACGTTGCCGTTGATCGAAGGGCTTGATGGCGTCCGTAAAATGTCAAAATCCCTTAATAACTACATTGGCATTGACGAAGCACCGAACGAGATTTTCGGAAAGGCGATGTCGATACCTGATGAATTGATGGTAAAATATTACAAATTGGCGACTGATGTGCCGATGGCTGAAGTGGAAGCTTTAGAAAAAGGGCTTGCAGAGGGCAGTGTCCATCCACGCGATGCAAAAATGCGACTTGGCCGTAAATTTGTAGAAATGTACCACGGCAAGGAAGCGGCTGATGAAGCAGAGCAATATTTTAAAACAGTTTTCCAAAAACGGGCGCTGCCAGAAGACATTCCTGTCTATTCCTGGGAAGGCGATCAAGAAGTGCCGTTAATTGATTTGCTTGTTTCGTTGAACATGCAGTCTTCTAAAGGCGAAGCTCGCCGGATGATTCAAGGTGGCGGCGTAAAAATTAACGAACAGAAAATCACCGATATTCAAACGGTCGTATCGGTTGAAGACGGCATGATCGTTCAAGTCGGAAAGCGCAAGTTTGCCAAGCTAAGCTTAAAATAAATAAAAAAACCAGCCTGAAACGGCTGGTTTTTTATTCTTAACGAGAATACCACTCAACGATCAGCGCTTCAGTAATTTCTGCTGGAAGCTCAGAACGCTCTGGGTAACGTGTGTACGTACCTTCAAGCTTTTCTTCGTCAAATGATACGTATCCTGGCGTGAAATCATTCACATCAAGTGCTTCTTTGACAACAGTCAAATTCCGTGAACGCTCACGAAGGCCAATTGTTTGCCCTGGCTTTACGCGATAAGATGGGATGTCGACGCGTGAACCGTCAACAAGCACGTGGCCATGGTTTACTAGTTGGCGCGCAGCACGGCGTGTACGGGCAAGACCCATACGGTAGACAAGGTTGTCAAGACGTGACTCAAGCAAAATCATGAAGTTTTCGCCGTGGATGCCGTTCATTTTGCCAGCATCGTTGAACGTGCGCAAGAATTGGCGCTCGTTTACGCCATACATGTGGCGAAGTTTTTGCTTTTCATGAAGTTGAAGCGCATATTCTGAAAGCTTTTTACGTTGGTTTGGACCGTGTTGGCCTGGAGCGTAAGGACGCTTCGCAAGCTCTTTCCCTGTTCCGCTTAGAGAAACGCCAAGGCGGCGGGATAGTTTCCAAGATGGACCTGTATAACGAGACATTGTGTCTCCTCCTTGTTATTTTGGTGTTGCAAAATAACAACCTAAATGACAATCTCTAAACTCCAGCCATTCCATTTTCATGCACCTTCGCTTCGACAGCTAGAAGTTACGCGATGCACCTCAGTCATTGCAGCCGCTTGAGGAATGGATTGGTCAAAAGTTCGTTTGTCTTGGCTGTCACTCACACCGATCTATCATAGCGGAAAAGCGCCTACTTGTCAATGTTTGATTAAAAAAGGTTCCACTCGCTTCAATAAGCGTTCGAGCGCCTCCGCTTCTTTTTCGTGGAAACGGCCTTTACTCGGGCTGTCAATATCAAGGACTGCTATCACTTTATCTTTGTGGCGGATTGGAATAACGAGTTCGGCGTTTGAAGCGGCGTCGCAGGCGATATGCCCAGGGAATGCATGGACATCATCAATGCGCATCGTTTTGTTTTCGGCCACAGCCGTCCCGCAGACGCCTTTGCCAATCGCAATCCGTGTACAGGCGGGCAGTCCTTGGAAAGGGCCGAGCACAAGTTCGTTTTCTTTAAGAAAATAAAAGCCGACCCAGTTAATGTCATCTAAAAACTGGCCCAACAATGCACATAAATTGGCGTAATTGGCTAGCGCATCCGGCTCATCTTCAAGTAAGGCAACGGCTTGCTGTTCCAAAAGGCGATAGGCTGCTTCTTGGTCAGTAGGATAATCAAGTTTGCTAAACATCGAGTCATGCTCCTTCCATTTGTCAAAAACCGCAGCGATTCAACAAAAGCATGCGGGATTTGTCAAAAAGTTTTTGCGTAAAAGCCGCTTAATCAGACAGGAAGCGGATAATAAAAAAACGAATACTGTATATAAGATAACACGATTTGCGGCTGCTTGCTTTAACATATTTCCGAAAGAAGTCTCCCTCTTTAAGCGTGTAGGGCGTAGCCCAACGGTAAGGGGAGATGACTATCGGCTGGGCAATAGTCGAAAAGCCTTTTCTATGGTATGATAAGAACGTACATTCGATGAAGTGAGGTGATATGATATGGCCAAACGAAATAAAGCGTATACGTTCAGATTGTATCCAACAGATGATCAGTCTTTGCTTATACGTAAAACCTTCGGATGTGTTCGCTTTGTTTATAACAAGATGTTAGCGGAACGAAAAGAGACGTATGCGTTACGGAAAGAAGATAAAGATGCTTTAAAAAAGGGGAAGCCCCCTACTCCTGCCAAGTACAAAAAAGAGTATGAGTGGTTGAAAGAAGTAGACTCATTGGCGTTAGCGAACGCACAACTAAATTTAGATAAAGCTTACAAAGCCTTCTTCAAGGGGAAGGCCAAGTTCCCAACATTCAAAAGCAAACGACATAAGCAAAGCTACACAACGAATGTTGTCAATGGGAATATTCAGTTGTTAGATGGTCATATCAAATGACCTAAAGTAAAAAGGGTCAAAATCAGACAACATCGAGAAATCCCTTCAGAACACAAACTCAAATCGTGCACGATTTCGATGACTTCATCCGGGAAATATGATATTTCGATTCTTACAGAGTATGAGAAGGAGATTGAGAGTAAGGAAATGAAAAAAGTGGTTGGATTAGATTTTGCGATGAACGGGTTATTTGTCGATAGCGAAGGGAAGAAAGCCAATTACCCTAAGTCGACAAATGCTGGATCGATTAGCAAAAGAACAACGCAAACTATCCCCTAAGAAAAAAGGTTCTTCGAATTGGCACAAACAACGGATTCGAGTAGCCAACATTCATGAAAAAATCGCTAATCAACGGAAGTACTTTCTTCACCATCAATCAAAGGAATTAGCAGCTAATTTTGATGCGGTTGTGATTGAAAATTTAGATATGAAAGGGATGTCACAAGCACTGAAGTTTGGTAAAAGTGTCGCTGATAATGGATGGGGAATGTTCACTTCTTTCTTACAGTACAAACGAAACGAACAAGGGAAACAACTGATCAAAATCGATAAATGGTTTCCATCCACAAAGATGTGTTCGCAATGTGGTTCCATACAAGAAATGGCATTATCCGAACGTACGTATCAATGTGTTTGCGGACTAAGTCTTGATCGAGATTACAATTCAGCAATTAATATTAAAAAAGAAGGTATTCGCTTATTAGCCACTGCCTAATGAAAGACAACTCTTGGAACAAGAGGGTTAGCTTGGTCCATTTCGTCAGCTACCAAAAGGGGCGATTACCCAAGAAGCCCCCACTTCAAGCGACCTGCAAGGGTGATAAGTGGTGGGTAGTTCACAACCAACTTGGAGGGATACGAATGAGCGAACAGACGAAAACGACGATTAAAGATGCGGCTATTTCCTTGTTCTACGCAAAAGGCTTCCACGGTACATCCGTTCGCGACATTGCCAGAAAAGCTGGTGTGAATCCCGCGCTGATCTCGTATTATTTTGGCGGAAAGCAGGCTTTGTTTGAATCGTTATTAATCGATTTTTTTGAAGGGTATGTAAAAACGATGGAAACAGCCGCACGGGAACCAAACGGCGATCCCATCGATTCTTTAGTAGGGCTGTTTAAAAAAGTGCTCCTTTACCAACAATCGTGTCATTGGCTAGCGCGCATGGCACACCGAGAAATGACGCTAGACTCGACCCTTGTACGGGAAGTGATGAGCACTTATTTGCGGAAAGAGCAACATTTGCTGGAACAAGCAGTCGCCCGGTGCTTACGCAGGCAAGGGGAGCCGTTAGCTGCCGATTTAATCGTTGTCCAGCTCCGCAATATGATGACATTGCCTTTTTCTTCCCCACAATACTTGCGGGAACTCTTTTTGCTTACTCCGGCGGATGAGCAGTTTATCGAGCGGTATGGACGGCATGCTGATGAGTGGATTCGCTCTCTGCTTGGCTCATTGGAGCAGAGGAAAACAATGGTGGTTCGCCTGACATCGTAAAGGCTTAGAACAGGCGGAGACCTGCTGCAGAATGGGCGTCTGAACCATAAACAAGGGGGATGCCCATCGTTTTTGCTTGCAGCGCAATTTCTTTTGGTGGATAGGACTCGCCGCAATAAGGTTTGGTTAGACCCGCATAGTTATAATCAAGCTGAAGCCTGTTTTCAAGGATGGCGGCAAGGATGGCGCCAATTTCTTGCCCAAACGATTGCTCGGCCTGATAGAGCTTTTGGAATTTTTTGCACAGCGTCACGTGGCCGATCCGCTTTGGTTTATAGGGGCCGAGGTCGGCATTAATAGAGGCTAAAACCGTGTCGTAATAACGGGCATACAGGGCATTGGTGCTGCCAAGATCCGCTGCGATTGCCGCAAATTCTTCTGGGCTGTAATCGATGCAACGGTAACGGTTGCCCACTTTCAAAAAGTGGACAGATAGAATGCTGTCGTCAAGGAAAGGTCCAACCTCGTTTAACAGCGCTTTTGTTTCTGTTTCGTAGCCGGATATATAATCAACCTCTAAACCAATGAGGACGTCCAATGCGTGGGCGTACTCTTTTTTTATTGCTTCCGTTGCCTGCAAATAGGCATTTAGGTCAGAAGCTGCCATGGCGCTGTCTTGGTTCGGTGTAGGGTCGCTAAAACCAACGGGAAGTGGGGCGTGTTCTGCAAATGTAATCGTCTTTAGCCCAATCGAAATCGCTTGTTCACAGTAAGATGCCAGCGTATCCGCTGAGCCATGGGGACAAAAGGGCGTGTGGATATGCCCGTCGCGGATAATCATGGAAACAGCTCCTTTATAAATAAGATCGCGTTTGAAGATATTTGTCGAACGGCAGTGTCGGGAATCTGCACACAAATTGTCGCATTCATGGTATTATATTACGTATCAGAATAGGGATAAAGCAATGTTTTTATAACACAACGACAACGTTTACGATTAGCTTGGATAAACCGATTAAAAAAGAGGCAAAAGAAAAGCGCAGTAGAGGGGAGTTCCATGTGGATATTTTTGTAACAGTCATCATCATATTGCTCGTCCTTTTTACAGGAGGGACGGCAGCTGGGATTTTTCTCAGACGGCATATACATAAAGCAGTGGACGAGCTCGATGCCCGGAAAATCAACTTATTGAATCGTGACATTCCAGATGAAATTGCCAAAGTAAAGAAGCTCCGCATGTCAGGAGAAACGGAACAGAAATTTGAAATGTGGCGCAAAGACTGGGATGAGATTGTCGAATCGATTTTGCCTAGCATTGAGAACCAATTAATTGAAATCGAAGAATGGGCCGCAAAATACCGATTTAAAAAAGCAAAAGATGCGGTTGGCTGGGTAGAAAATCGAATTGCGACAGTCGAACAGCAGTTGGATACGATGGTGGAAGAAATCGATCACTTGGTTTCCGCTGAAGCGAAAAACCGCCAAGAAATTAGCGAAGTCCGTAGCAAATATCAAGAGCTGTCAAATGAGCTGTTAACAAAAAGGGGATCCTTTGGCGAGGCCGTTAGAGTCCTTGATGAAGCAATGGCCGATATAAAGCAGACGCTTGCGTCCTACGATGAAGCGACTGAAAATGGAAGCTATCTACAGGCGCGAAAGCAGCTTTTAACAATGAAGGATCGTTTGCACGACTTAAGGGAAAAAATGGATGAAATTCCACAGTTGCTCATCCAAGTGAAATCAACAGTTCCAGCTGATGTACGCAACTTGGAGATGGGCATCGCCCAAATGGAGGAAAGCGGCTTCCATTTAAAAACATTTGCCTTTGATGTGCGCCTCACACAATTTAAAAAAGACATTGAAAAGGCGTACGAACAGCTTCTCAACCTTCACGTCAAAGAAGCAAGCGACTTGTTGCAAACGATCAACGACGAGAAGGAGCAAATGTACGAAACGCTTGAGGCAGAAGTGGCTTTCAAAAATAAGCTAATGGAGAAAATTCCAACACTAAAGGAACAAGTGCAGGCAGCAACAGAACAATTGCAAACGTTGTTGCGTGAAACGACTCATGTGCAAAAAAGCTATTTAATCGCTGAAGAAGAAACGCATTTGCAAAATGCGTTGCAAAAAGACCTCGCCAACTTGCGGAACCACTTGCATGTGATTGTCGATGTAACGGAAAACCAAAAACAAACGTACTCTTCCATTTACGAAATGGCTGATAAGTGGTCAGAAGAGATGGACACGTTTAAAGCCAATGTTGATAAAAGCATTGAACGGCTCCGTCGTCTCCGAAAAGACGAGTTAAAAGCGCAAGAGACCGTTTCTCGACTTCGTAGTGTTATGTACGAAACGAAACGAACGTTGAAAAAAAGCAACTTGCCAGGGGTGCCAGTAAAACAGCTAGAAGCACTTGACTTTGCGGAAACGAAAGTAAAGCAAGCTTCCGATGCGCTAAATGAAATCCCCCTTGAAATGGAACGAGTTGAGCAATTGGTGCATGAGGCGATTGAGCAAGTTGAAAAAGGTTCAGACGCAATAGAAGAAATGGTTGAAAAAGCTAGGCTCGCCGAGCTGGCTATCCAGTTTAGCAATCGTTATCGAAACCGCGGTGAAGAGGTACGGCAAGCACTTGACCAAGCAGAAGATGCGTTTCGCAGCTTTCACTACGAGGAAGCGCTTGAGCGTGTCCAACATGCTGTTGAGCCATATGAACCAAACTTGTTGGAAAAAGTGGAAAGGCATATAAGTGCATAGTGCCTTTTCCTTGCAAGACGGACGGGGAATGAAGGCACTCGTTTTAAATGGCGGAACACCCTTGTTTTTATCGTTTGCCAGATGAGGGAAGATGCGAATCGAACATCGGGTTTATGAGCATGGTTTCTGTACGCACAAAACGACTATGACCCCAACAAACGACGATGTATGCGAACGTTTGTCTACAGTTTGAACGCAGTTTCATTTGTGAAACTGCGTTTTTGGCATGTGAGTTGCGATGCAGATTCTTGAAAGATATGCTTGCAATAGCGAACGAGGCTTGCTAAGTTAAAAGCCTGGAAGAGAGGAAAGGAGTTACACCTGATGATTTATTTGGACAATAGCGCAACCACTCGGCCCCATCCCGACGTGCTTGCTTTATATACGAAGATGGCTGGAGATTATTTTGGCAATGCTTCGTCGTTGCATACACTTGGCATGGAAGCAGAGCAAGTACTTGATCATGCCCGCAAACGTTTTGCTGCTTATCTTAACTGCATGCCGAATCAGCTGATTTTTACCTCAGGGGGGACAGAAGCAAATGCGGTGGCTATTCAAGGAACAGCGAAAAAGCATGCGAACGGCCACCTAATTACAACCACTGTTGAACATGCATCTATTTATGAGAATGCTCGCGCTCTCGAAGCGCAAGGGTTTGAAGTGACGTATGTGCAAGCGGATGAGAATGGACGTGTTACTAGCAAAGCGATTAAATCTGCCATTCGTCCAAATACCGTTTTGGTTACGCTTGGCCATGTTCAAGGCGAACTAGGGACTATACAACCGATCGCTGAAATTGGCGCTTTGCTTCAACGCTACCCACAAATCAAATTTCATGTCGATGCCGTGCAAAGTTTGGCAAAAGTGCCGTTTTCACTCAAAGATGCAAACATTGATATGCTGTCTTTGTCCGCCCATAAAATCCATGGCTTGAAAGGGACAGGTCTATTATTTGTCAACAACCCTGCTACTCTGGAAAGCCTACTTTACGGAGGCGGACAAGAACAACGCTTGCGTCCTGGCACAGAAAATACAGCAGGTATCGCTGCGTTTGCCAAGGCGCTTGTGTTAATGGAAAGCCAGGAACAGGAACAGCAACAACGGCTGCTTGCATTAAATGAAATGTTGCGCGCCAAGCTGGAACAAATAGAGGGGCTAGTCGTTAACACGCCTACATCGGGCTATGCACCTCATATACTTAATGTATCCATTCCAGGCATTAAGGCAGAAGTGCTTGTGCAGGCACTCGGTCAACGTCAAATTTACGTTTCGACACAGTCAGCCTGCTCGACGAAAACGGGCAAGCCAAGCCGTATCCTTTTAGGTGCAATGAAGCCGAGAACAGTGGCTGAGAGCGCCATTCGCATTAGCTTCTCGTTTTCGACAACAATTGAAGAAGTGGAAGCGTGTGGCGAAGCCTTAAAACAGATCATTCCAGAGCTTCAGGAGGTTGTAGGGAAATGAAAATGGACCATATTCTTGTTCGTTATGGCGAGTTGGCCTTAAAAGGAAAAAACAGAGGCCATTTTGAAAAACTGCTGCTCGCCAATATTCGCCATGTGTTAAAACCTTTTTCGAAGGTACAGGCGAAGCGGACGTTTGGGCGTATTGTCGTAGAACTAAACGACACCGACCATGAGCCAGTTGCTGCTGCACTAGCCAATGTATTCGGCATTCAATCATACAGCCTTGCCTTAAGAGTGGATAATGAGTTGGAAGCCATGCAAAAAGGGGCACTCTTTATGCTTACTCAACATCCAGATGCCAAAACGTTTAAAGTCTCTGCTAGGCGGGCATACAAACTTTTTCCAATTGATTCCCAGTCCCTTAACCACAAAATAGGCTCGTACGTGCTAAAGGCATTCACTGGCGAGTTAGCTGTTGATGTTCATCATCCTGATGTCAACCTTGTAGTCGATGTGCGTGAGTCAGGAACGTATATAACGGCTGGTGTGTATGCAGGAGCAAAAGGGCTGCCGGTAGGAAGCAGTGGAAAAGTTCTTCATTTGCTATCAGGTGGAATCGATTCTCCGGTTGCCGCCCATATGCTAATGGGCAGAGGAGCAGAAGTAGAAATGCTTCATTTTCACAGTCCTCCCTATACAAATGAACGGGCCAAACAAAAAGTGATTGATTTGACAAGGGAGTTGGCGAAATTTGGTCGTACGATCACCATTCATTTTGTACCTTTCACTGATATTCAAACGCATATCCATAAAGAAGTGCCGTCAAGTTATGAAATGACGATCATGAGACGGATGATGTTGCGAATTGCCGATAGGCTTGCCAGAGAACGAGGCATCTTAGCGATTTCAAATGGTGAAAGTTTAGGCCAAGTCGCCTCGCAAACACTTGCCAGCATGAATACGATCAATGAAATGACCAATTTACCTGTATTGCGGCCACTTTTAGCAATGGATAAAGAGACGACAATCGCTTATGCAAAACGGATTGGCACATATGAAACATCGATTCTCCCTTACGAAGACTGCTGTACGATCTTTTTGCCGACCGATTCTAAAACGAAGCCAAAACGCGATCGTTCTGCTCATTTTGAACAATACGTGCAAGTGGAGGAAAAATGCAAAGAAGCGATTGCGGGAATTGAATCCCTTGAAATAACAGGAACGCAAACATCGCCCACATTGGATCAGTTATTTTAAATGTAAAAACCCCTTCTATGCGAAGTGTGTAGGTAGGGGAGGTTCATATATTTACCAGTTATCAAGCATGTATGTTCTTCCCTCTTTCGAGCAATCTAGAAGTACCGGAGGAGGTGAGACATATGGCTAACTCAAACTCAAATAACTTGGTAGTACCTGGCGTACAACAAGCACTTGATCAAATGAAATACGAAATCGCTTCTGAATTTGGCGTAAACCTTGGGGCTGACACGACTTCTCGTGCAAACGGTTCTGTAGGTGGCGAAATCACGAAACGTTTGGTTGCTCAAGCTGAACAACAATTAGGCGGATTTCAAAGATAAGTTCATACAAAATGGCTAGGAGCAGGGACATCCCTGCTCCGTTTCTGTGTTTTTCAACGATATGGGAAGATGATATACTAGAAAGAGGCAGAAAGGGGCTTTTGTGGCAACGGCATTTTGTATACGATTGAAGTGGAAGCAATTAAATGACTCTAGGCTGCTTGGCAAACGGAGAAACAACGGTACATAAAGATGTATAAAAATGGGCAAGGGTGAGCTGCCAACATTTGTGGGGGAAAGCGGGTATGTCCTAGAGCATTTAGTTTTACGATCAGCAGTTGGCTGATAAAGAAAAATCGTAAAGGAGCGAGAGGATGAAAGCAAGAAGGTGGATTGCATTAGGAATTGGGGCTTTTATTTTGCTGTTTTCAGTCATTACATCGCTATCATTAGCGATGAATACATATTCCCAAGCCAATTGGCTAGCAGGAGCTTATGACGAAAGCGTAGTGGTACAGGAAGGAGACTCTTCTGGTTCAATTGCTCTTTTAGAAGTAAACGGGGCAATCATCAATACAACAGGCGATTCCCTGTTTTCTGCTGAAGGTTACAATCATTCAAATTTTATGGATTTATTTTACCAAACGATGAGTTCCCCAAATGTGGAAGGCATTATTATTGCGGTTGACTCCCCTGGTGGCGGCGTATTGGAAAGTGCGGAAATTCATGATGCAGTGATTGAAGCACAAGAAAATTATGGAAAGCCCGTTTACATTTCAATGGGTTCGATGGCGGCTTCCGGTGGGTATTACTTGGCCGCTCCTGCTGAGCAAATTTTTGCTTATCCGCAAACCTTAACGGGGTCCATTGGCGTCATTATGAGTTCATTAAACATCAGCGAATTGCTTGATAAAATCGGGGTCGAGGAAACGGTTTACAAAAGCGGTCCATACAAAGACATAATGAGTGGCACTCGGCCGCCTACTGAAGAAGAAGATGAGATTTTGCAATCGATTGTCGATGAATACTACGATGAATTTGTCAAAGTCATTGCCAATGGGCGGGGAATGGATGAAGAGCGTGTTCGTGAATTAGGGGACGGCAGAATTTATACAGGCAAGCAAGCGCTCGAAGCAGGCTTAATCGATGAACTTGGGTCGATCAATGATGTTATTGCCGCAATGCAGCGTGATTTGGGCAGTAACTATCAAGTCATTGCAATTGAACCGAAACAAGGATTAACAAGTATGTTTGGCCTTGCTGCTGAAAAAATATTTGGCAAAGCGGAGCAAAAACAAGGTCTTATGGAACTGACAGATTACAACCAACCTAGAGCGATGTATTTGTATGACTATGAATAAGGGAGCTGAACAAATGGAAAGGCGATTACCCTCTGCCGGATTCAAACGCTATTTACGAAGACAGCCACCGGTGATTGCCTCTTCAACAATCGAGGCGGCCAATCAAGAAAAAGGGGCAAACGCGATTCGCTATGCTGGGTTTTGGATGCGATTATGGGCGTTTTTATTTGATTTATTGATCGTTTCAGCTATAAACGCTGCGCTAGTTCAATCGTGGCTGCCGTTTTTTCAAACAAGCGACCATTTCTTTGGTTTTGCGGTTACAACGGTTTTTACGCCAGCCATTCTTTACGCACTGTTGTTTTTCGCTTATTTTGCAGGAATGACGAAAGCTTTTTCGCAAACGCTTGGAAAAATGGTGTTTGGTTTAAAAGTGGTTGCTGCAGACGGCTCGCCGCTTACATGGCGAACATTGTTCTTTCGAGAAGGCGTAGGCCGCTTTATCCAGCAAGCACCCTTACCACTTCGTTTCCCGTTGCTTGCTTATATTGTTGTTGCATGCACGCCTAAAAAACAAGGCATCCATGATTTGTTTGCCGAGACATATGTCATCCATTGTGATTAGCAAGAAAAATGGTGAAAACGGAGCCTGTCGTCAAAAATTGACGACAGGCTTTTTCCATTAGATAACGACACTTTGTTTATTTTTTCGGCAATTGCGTATAGTAAAGGGAAAGGAGGGCAAAGGCGTGCAAAGCTGGGTATGGTGGTTAATAGCGTCCACAGCTGGTCTGCTGCTACTAGGCATATGCCTGTTGATGGCAACAATCCGCATCAGGTGTACTTACAAACATCGGCAAAAGGAAGATTTGCTGCAATTGGATGTCCGCATGTTAGGATTTACTCTTTATAAATTGGAAGCGCCTTTAATTGAATGGAACGAAAACGAAGGCACGGTGTCGATCAGGGAAAAAAATAAAAGCCCTGTAAAAGAAAACAAACAAAAAAAGAAATGGTCGAGCGAAACAATCAAGCGCTTTATTAAGAAAAGCAAAGAGTGGATTGCACACTTTCCCAGCTATAAGCGGATCGCCGCTCGTTTTTTTAAAGGCTTGACTGTTGAAGAGTTCAAATGGTCCACCGAAATTGGCACAGGAGAAGCCGCCAGCGCTGCCAAAGTGGCGGGTATTGTATGGGGGCTAAAGTCGTTTTTTTGCGGATGGGCTTCCCACAAAGTGAAGTGGCGTGCAGCGCAACAATTGGACGTTGTTCCTCATTTCCAATCTGAAACGTTCGCCCTTTCGTTTTCATGCATAGTCTCCTTTCGCGTGGGACACGCTATACGTACAGGTCTTGCGCTTGTTTTCAATTACAAGAAGAACTCTTCACAAAAGATGCCGCCTGTACAAGGTGCTGTAGCTGGTGATTGAGTGAAAGGAGTGAAGTCATGTCAGAACATCCAATTCAGGGCTTGATGAAGACAGCGATGGAAAACATCAAGGCTATGGCTGACGTCAATACCATTGTCGGTGACCCTGTCGAAACACCCGATGGCAGTGTCATTATGCCGATTTCAAAGGTAGGTTTTGGGTTTGCTGCAGGGGGAAGCGAATTTCACATCGAGCAAGCACACGATGAAATTGGCCATCCGTTTGGCGGTGGAAGCGGCGGTGGTGTGTCGATTACGCCAATTGCGTTTTTAGTCGTAAATAGCAAAGGTGTCAATATGGTCCATTTAGATAGTTCGACTCACCTTTATGAACGACTGCTCGATTTGGCGCCGCAAGCGTTTGAAAAAGTTCAACACATGCTAAAGCAGAACCAGCATGGTGACAAAACTAGCTATCATTATGACGATCCCCTTGCATAATTGGTCCAACAAGCCTAATCCAGTTGAGATTCTTTTCTCAACTGGATTTTTTTGGCATTTCATTACGACGCTTCCAACTCAGCATCGGCCATGCATTTTACACCTAAATGTTTTAATTTGCGATGATGCAACACGCGATATGCCACGATGGCTAGGATGACAATCAAGGCAGAGGTGATATACATAAACGAATAAGTAGAGCCTGCGACGATGAGGCCAAGCACGTAAGAGCCGAGGCCGATGCCGAGGTCATAAAAGATATAAAACGTGCTTGTCGCTTGCACTGCTTGTTTTGGGGGAACAGATTGAACGGCAAGCGTTTGGAAGCTTGGCAGCACAGAGCCGAAACCGGCGCCCATTAGGACAGCGGCAAATAAAAAAATCGATAAGCTGCCTGCTTGCGAAAGGGTAAAAAGGCCAATTGCAAACAAAATAAGTGTTGGATAAACAACCACATTTTCACCAAAGCGGTCAAAAATCCTGCCCGTAATCATACGGGAACCTAGGAGGACAAGGGCATAAACAAGAAAAAAAGCACTTGCCGCTGATTCCATGCCGAGGCTGACAGCGTACAACGTAATAAAACTTAATATACCGCCATAAGCAAAGGACGCCAGTGATGAGCAAAAGCTGACAGGCACCGCTTTAAGGGCAATAAACCGATCTACAGAAAGGGGTTCAGGCGCTTTTTTTACTGGCTTATACACGATAAACATTGCAAGCAATAGCCCTGTAACGGATAAAAACACGGTCGTTACAAAAAGCGCTGTGTAGGAGAAGTGTTGGACTACTTGCAGTCCAACGACAGGGCCGATGACCATAGCCAGGCTCATAAACATGCTATAGTACCCGACTGCTTCTCCTTGCCGCGTTTTAGGAGCAATCATGATCGCTAGCGCACCTGCTGCTGTTGTCGCTACTCCAAAGCCCAAACCTTGTAAAAAACGCAAAAAAAGAAGCCATCCGAATGAAAATGACCAAATGTGCAAAATGGCGGTGATCACCACGACGAGAAAGGAAACGAGCAACATGTTCTTCTCTCCGAAACGATCAAGCAACAGCCCAGCAAAAAGGCGGGCAATGACCGAGGCAGCGATGAACACTCCAACGATAATGCCGACTTGTTGTTCTGACGCGTGAAGCACATCCATCGCAAATAACGGCAATGTAGGAATGAATAAGTTAAAAATCGAAAATAAAGTAAATGCGCTAAAGCATAAATGCAAAAACGTAGGCGACCAAAGCCGCTGCTTAGCCATGGAGTCACATCCTTTAATTGTTTGACACACGAAATAATTATATACGTTTATAGTGTAGAGCGAATGGCAGAGACAGTCAATGGGAAAGGCATCCCTTTTTGTTCCAATCCATGCGCCACGATTAAACATCGCAGTTGCCTAACAGTGGAATAGCCTGTACAATTTATAAAGAACCAATTCGATGGGGGGAAGGAAAGCATGCAAATTACATTCAAACAAAAACCAGTCACATTAGCTGGAACACAAGTTCAAGTAGGGGAAAAAGCGCCGAATTTTACGGTTCTGGCCAACGATTTATCTGAAGTAACGCTCGCAGATTCAAAAGGGAAAGTCCGCTTGATCAGCGTTGTGCCATCCCTTGACACAGGTGTATGCGACCAGCAGACGAGGCGTTTTAATGAAGAGGCAGCAAAATTGGATAATACGGCGGTTCTTACGATTAGTGTCGATTTGCCGTTTGCCCAAAAACGTTGGTGCGCTTCTGCTGGCATTGATAATGTCCAAACGCTTTCCGACCACCGCGACTTGTCCTTTGGCGAAGCATACGGTGTAGTGATTAAAGAATTACGCTTGTTGGCCCGCTCTGTTTTTGTCGTTGATGCGAATGACGAGATTGTTTATGTAGAGTACGTGAACGAGGTTACTGAGCACCCAAATTATGAAGCTGCGTTGGAAGCCGCTAAAAAGGCCTAATGAGCGAAACGAAATAATCAGTCTGCGTCCACTGCTGTGACAGTGGACTTTTTCTTTGTGCTTTTGTACAATACAGGACAGACATGTTGGACGGAAAAAAGAAGGTGTGAAAATGGAATCGACTCAAGTGGTACGTCTGTTTGATTATTTGGATCAAAGCGCTGACATTTTACTTAACCAGATCGAGGGAACGTATTTAGATGCTTTGGCTGCAGCAGGCGACAATTTATTTGAACAACAGATTTTGCAAGAAGTTAGTGACGAAACCGAGGCAAAGCTCGAAAAAAAGCTAAACGAAGTGAAAAACGAAAAATGGGAACGGGAAGATATGCGCAAAGCATTTCAGCTTGCTATCATAAAAGGAATGAAAGGGACCGTGCAGGCAAACCATATGTTGACGCCTGACGCGGTAAGTTTGTTTATCGGCTATCTTGTCCAAAAATTAATAGACCCTAAAAAAGAGCGCTTTAAGCTGCTTGACATCGCTGTCGGTTCAGGAAATTTGTTGTTTTCGGTTTGCAACCATGTAAAAAATGAGCCGGAGGCAATTGGATTTGAAGCGGATGAAACATTGCTGAAAGTCGCATTCGCAAGTGCCAATTTGCAACAACGTGAAGTCGCTTTATACCACCAAGACAGCGTGCAAGTTACATTGCCTCACGCAGACATCGTGGCGAGCGATTTGCCTGTCGGTTATTATCCAAAAGATGATGTCGCAAAAGGGTTTGAGTTGAAAGCAGAAGAAGGGCATAGTTATATCCATCATTTAATGATCGAACAAGCCATTCGCTCCCTCCATCCTGGCGGGTGTGCAGTCTTGCTCATTCCTAATTTTTTGTTCTCAAGCGATCAAGCAGAAGGATTGAATGCTTACTTGAAAAAGGAAGCGATTGTGTTAGGGCTTCTCCAGCTTCCAAGTTCGATGTTTTCAAGCAATCAACACGGCAAAAGTATTTTGTTGTTACAAAAAAAGGCGGACAATGTCAAAACGCCTCAACAAGCATTGCTCGCTGAGCTGCCGTCTTTTTCAAACGCTGAAGCGATGCACGATATGATGAAACAAATCAATAAATGGTTCTCTGAACAGTTAGGGCGCTAAATGAGCAGCGCTCTTTTTTTTATTGAAATTGCCGCTCTTTTTAATTAATTCAAATGTATGCGCTTTTTTGTCGAACCGTGCTTGAAATCAAGGCTGGTGAATGCTTAAATGGTATAGGAACGATGCGTGTTAGACAGAAAAAAGGAGTCGAAAGAACCATGGCTAAAATTATTGCAATTAATGCAGGAAGTTCATCTCTCAAATTTCAACTGTTGGCAATGCCTGAAGAGACAGTCATTGCGAAAGGGCTGGTTGAGCGGATTGGCTTAAAAAACGGTATTTTTACAATCGAAGCAAACGGCCAACAGCATGAATTGACTGAAGATATTCCTGACCATGCAGCGGCAGTAAAGCTTTTGCTCAAGGACCTGACTGGCCGCGGCATTATTGCGTCCTTAGAAGAAATTGAAGGCATCGGTCACCGTGTTGTTCATGGCGGCGAAAAATTTAATGATTCTGTTGTTATTACAGATGAAGTCCTTCAAGGCATTGAGGAAGTATCAGAATTGGCTCCCCTCCATAACCCAGCCAACATTACAGGTATTAAAGCCTTTAAAGAAGTCCTTCCAAATGTACCTGCTGTAGCAGTGTTCGATACGGCTTTCCACCAAACGATGCCAGAGAGCGCATTTTTATATAGTTTGCCATATGAATACTATGAGAAATACGGCATTCGTAAATACGGATTCCACGGCACTTCCCATAAATATGTAACACATCGTGCAGCCGAATTAATGGAGACGCCAATCGAAGAATTGCGTATTCTTTCTTGTCATTTAGGTAACGGTGCAAGCATTGCTGCGGTTAAAGGCGGCAAGTCGATTGATACATCGATGGGCTTCACGCCATTGGCAGGTGTGACAATGGGAACACGTTCAGGAAACATTGATCCTGCACTCATTCCTTACATTATGGAAAAGACTGGTCAATCTGTCGAAGAGGTCGTGGCTACGCTTAATAAAAGAAGTGGCTTGTTAGGTATAACGGGCTTTTCAAGTGATTTGCGTGATATTGAAGCAGCTGCAAAAGACGGAGACGAACGAGCACAAGTGGCTCTTGATGTGTTTGCGTCTCGCATTCATAAGTATGTCGGTTCATATGCGGCACGGATGGGCGGACTCGATGCGATTGTCTTTACTGCTGGTATTGGCGAAAACAGCGTCACTATCCGGGAACGTGTTCTAAAAGGGCTCAGCTTTATGGGTGTTAATGTCGATTTGGAAAAAAATAATGTCCGCGGCAAAGAAGCGTTTATTGAAAAAGCGGGCTCTCCAGTCAAAATCATTGTCATCCCAACCAATGAAGAAGTCATGATTGCGCGTGACACGGTTCGGTTAACATCATAGATACAGCTTGCCTTGCCCCCTTGGTTTAACCGAAGGGGGCGGGCTATTTTTTTATCATGCTTAACATAGAAGAAGCTTTGCCTTTCCGGAAAGAAGTAGATAAGATAGAAGCGGAGGTGTCTTGCAATGACAGTCAATGGCTTTTATTTGATTCGGGACCGTGAAATTAAGCAGGCAGCTAACGGCTCGCTCTACGCCAATTTCACATTGCTTAAACAACATACGATTCTGTCTGCGAGGCTATGGGATATAACAGATGACCAACAAGATAAATTTGTACCAAAAGCAATTGTAAAAATCGAAGGGAAACTGGAAACCTTTCGATCTAAACAACAAGTAACGATCCAAAAGATTCGCTTAGCTACTGAAGAAGACGGGATCAACCGCACCGAATTGGTGTCGAAAAAAGGGATTTCCAGGGAGGATTTGTGGCACGAGCTGCGCATGATCATGGAAGAAATCCAGTCCCCTGTCCTTCAACTTGTCATAAAAAGGCTTTATGGCGATCGATCCATTCGCGAGCGCTTTACAACAATCCCTGCTGCTAAAAAATTACATCATGCTTATTATGCGGGCTTGCTTGAGCAGACGGTGGAGTTGGCCGCTGCTTGTTTGCAACTTCTGCCTTTGTACGCGGACTTGGACAAAGACGTGGCCCTTGCCACTTGTTTGCTTGGCGACATTGGCAAAGTAAAAGCATTGGAAGATCCGTTTGCACCTGAATACACCCACTCTGGCGAGTTAATCGGCCATTTGGCTTTAAGTTCAGAAATGATCAGCCAAGCGGCTAATGAACAGGGGTTGGACGTAAACGACCGGAAATTACTGGCGGTTAAACACGCGATATTGGCCCAATATGGCGAAACGGAGTCAGGGTTGTCAAGCACCGTCCAAGCAAAAACAAAGGAGGCGCTTTTTTATTACTATATCAAGCGGATGAATACAGAATTACGGGCATTGCAGCAAGCGGAAGGCGGAGAACAAGACTTTGCCTATCTCGATTTGTTTAAACGAAAGATGGCTGTCGGAAAGGCTTTTAATCAGGAGGAGGAAGCTGAGTGAAGACGGGGATTGCCTTTATGACCGACCGAGTACGCAAGTATGAAAAACAGTTATACGAACAAGCGCAAAGCCCAATCACAACGCCTGTCCCTTTGCAAAAGGCAGGCATGCGCACATTAGCTCAGATAGAACCGTTTGTTCTCCAATTGCATCCATTTATCACAAAAGATGAATGGTTTAAACAACGTGCAAAGGAAGCGTTCACGCCACTTCCTGTTGATGCAAGTGAACAAGAAATCATCATCCATGAACAAAAGCTAAACCGCGAGGAAGCCAAAATACGGCTTCTGTCTGCAGGCAAAGGAGCCTATTTAGTGAAAGGCAAAAGAATGGCATTTACTTTGCCAGCGCAGCTGTATGTGTGTGGACGCGCGATTGCTCTAATCGGCCACGCCTATGGCTATAAAGGAGACACAGCACTTGAGGCACTGTATGCGATTCGTCTACTCCACTTGTCCTTTTTGCCGCGCTATGCGCGCCTCGCTGAATGGGAACTCCTGCAAAAAGAGCTTGTCGAACATGAAAAAGGCCAGCCATTTTACCAATCAAGGGAAGGTTTATTTAATGATGAATTGCTCGTGTCTTTGGCTTTGCGATCGATGAAATGGGGGCTGATTCGTTCAGTAAGCAATAAACAGGTTGCTGGCAAATGCTTGGCGACATCTGCGGTCGGCGCTTATAGTTTTTATAAGCAAACACAGGCAGCGCTCGCTGCTGCACGTGCTTTTTACCAAAAACGGTGGCTAAATTCAAGGGAGCGCATATACTATACAAAAACCAGGCAATGACTCAATCAGGCCTGGTTATTTAATATAGAATATTTGGCGAAACCCCTTGTCAAAAGAAAGGAAGCCTGTTAAAGTTATGTATATTCATTAATAGAGGCTGATTTTCTTGCAAATCGGGAAGAGGTTCCCGACTGTTTTTTGAACATTTATGTATAAAAATAACAAAAAGAGAATGATTATTCATAGCGGAGGGATTCACATGGCAAACGAAAAAGTAGTGTTGGCTTACTCTGGGGGATTGGATACGTCTGTTGCCGTCAAATGGCTTACCGATAAAGGGTATGATGTCATCGCTGTCGGCCTCGATGTTGGCGAAGGAAAAGATTTGGAGTTTATAAAACAAAAAGCCCTTCAAGTTGGTGCGATTCAATCTTACACAATTGACGCGAAAAAAGAGTATGCTGAATCATTTGTGTTGCCAGCGTTGCAAGCACATGCCCTTTATGAGCAAAAATACCCCCTTGTTTCGGCGTTATCACGACCGCTCATTTCCAAAAAGCTCGTAGAGATTGCTGAACAGACGGGGGCAACAGCGGTAGCCCATGGCTGCACAGGAAAAGGCAACGATCAAGTGCGTTTTGAAGTCTCCATTCAAGCGCTAAACCCAAACTTGAAAGTATTGGCCCCTGTACGGGAATGGGCATGGTCACGTGACGAAGAAATCGAGTATGCAAAAGCCCACAATATCCCGATTCCGATTGATCTTGACAACCCGTATTCGGTTGATCAGAACTTGTGGGGACGGAGCAATGAGTGTGGCATTCTTGAAGATCCTTGGGCCACTCCGCCGGAAGGGGCGTATGCGCTGACAGCGCCGCTTGAAAAAACGCCTGATACACCAGACATTATTGAATTGACCTTTGAACAAGGGGTGCCAGTTGCGATTGATGGGAAGGCTTACCCTCTTGATCAGTTGATTTTGACGCTAAATGAGATCGCTGGCAAACATGGCGTTGGGCGGATTGACCATGTTGAAAACCGCCTTGTTGGCATCAAATCTCGTGAGGTCTATGAATGCCCAGGAGCGATGACGCTGATCAAAGCCCACAAAGAGTTGGAAGATTTGACGCTACCGAAAGAATTGGCCCATTTTAAACCGGTTATCGAAAAGAAACTGACTGAACTCATTTATGAGGGGCTTTGGTTTTCAAGTTTGCAACCAGCACTTCTTGCTTTCTTAAAAGAATCTCAAACGCATGTAACCGGGGTTGTCCGCGTCAAACTCTTTAAAGGCCATGCGATCATCGAAGGGCGCAAATCTGCTTACTCTTTGTACAATGAAAAACTGGCTACGTACACGCCAGATGATGAATTTGACCATTCAGCAGCAGTCGGGTTTATTTCCCTGTGGGGATTGCCTACAAAAGTGCACAGCATGGTGACAAAGGAGAAAAAGGAGGTCACGCTGTGAGCAAGCTGTGGGGTGGAAGGTTTACAAAAACAGCAGAACAATGGGTCGATGAATTTGGCGCATCGATCGGTTTTGACCAACAGCTTGTTGACGAAGACATTACAGGAAGCATTGCCCATGTCACTATGCTAGCCAAACAGCACATTCTTTCTGAGGAAGAAGCGGCCCAGATCAAAAATGGGCTAAAGACGCTGCAAAAAAAAGCAGCAGCAGGGGAGCTTGTCTTTTCTGCTGCTCAAGAGGATATCCATTTAAACTTAGAAAAGCTGCTCATTGATGAGATTGGCCCTGTTGGCGGTAAACTGCATACAGGAAGAAGTCGGAACGACCAAGTTGCGACCGATATGCACCTCTATTTGCGGACGCAAACCGAAGAAATCATGGAAGCAATCCGCACATTGCAGGCAGCACTGGTCAAGCAGGCGGAAGGGCATGTCGAAACGCTGATTCCTGGCTATACCCATTTACAGCGGGCACAGCCGGTTTCGTTTGCACACCATTTGCTAGCCTACTTTTGGATGCTGGAACGTGATTACGGCCGATTGCAAGACAGTTTAAAACGGGTGAACATTTCTCCATTAGGGGCTGGCGCTTTGGCGGGGACGACATTTCCGATCGACCGTGCTTACACTGCGGAACTCCTTCATTTTGAGGGCATTTACGAAAATAGCCTTGATGCCGTCAGCGACCGCGATTTTATTGTTGAATTTCTTGCTGCTTCGGCAACGCTAATGATGCATTTGTCACGGTTATGTGAAGAATTGATTCTGTGGTCTGCACAGGAATTTCAATTTATTGAAATGGACGATGCCTTTGCGACTGGATCAAGCATTATGCCACAAAAGAAAAACCCAGATATGGCTGAACTGATCCGTGGCAAAACCGGACGCGTGTACGGCAGTCTGTTCAGCTTGCTGACAACGTTGAAAGGTTTGCCGCTAGCTTATAACAAAGATATGCAAGAAGACAAAGAAGGCATGTTTGACACTGTAAAAACAGTCAAAGGCAGCTTGCGGATTTTTGCAGGAATGATTGAAACAATGACTGTAAACACGAATGCGATGGCAAAAGCCGTCACAAGTGACTTTTCGAATGCGACTGAGTTGGCAGACTATTTGGCCACAAAAGGAATGCCTTTTAGAGACGCCCATGAAGTAGTGGGCAAACTCGTGCTCACAGCAATTGAAAAGGGTGTTTATTTGCTCGATTTGCCTATCGAGGTTTACAAAGAGGCGAGCAGCTTGTTTGCCGATGATATCTATGAAGTTCTCCAGCCTGAAACGGTTGTTGGCCGCCGGAACAGTGCAGGGGGCACCGGTTTTGAACAAGTTAAGCTCGCGCTTGGAAAAGCAAACGATCTTTTGTCTCAGTCTATAAAAGGCTAGTATTTGCAGGCTAAAGTCATCTAAGTAAGCCCCGTAGCCGAGTAAAAGATGTAAGAGGGAGCATTTGTGCTTCCTCTTTTTCGTTTTTATTTTTGTAAATAGGGGTTAGAAAGTAAATACAAGAGGCAAACTAAGGAGCAATAAAAAGGAGGAGTGGGACAGTGGAAAAAAAGCAAGAAACCAATGGTGAACACATTCAGTCAGGCGAGCAGCTTGTCAATGAACAAATTATGGATTCCTATTACCAAGGGACAGCAGAGGACGAAAAGCGTCGCAGCAAATGACGTCCTTATCTCGATAGGATGACAAGAACGCAAAACAAAACCCAGCGCTAAATAATCAGCCTGGGTTTTGTTTTGCGTTTCCAATAGGACTCATGTATCTTTGGGATAAAAGCGTCTAGTCAAGAGGTGAACAGCAATGAGGCATGCATTGATTACGGCCGGGACGAAAGGGTTGGGCTTACAAGTAGTGGAAGGATTGCTGGAAGCGGGATACAGTGCAACGGTTACTTATTTTAGTGACAATGAAAAGGCTGAAACACTCCGACAAAAGTGGGCCCATAAAAAATTGCAGCTTGTCCAAGCGGATGTAACGAAGAAAGAGGACTTGCAAACGGCGGCAGCACAAGCCCTTTCTTTCGCTGGCAGAATCGATTTGTGTATCCATAATGCCGGTCCTTACGTGTTTGAAAAAAAGAAGCTGATGGATTATAGCGAAGCCGAATGGGCATATATGATCGATGGCAACTTGAATTCAGCGTTTTACTTGCTCCAGCAAGTCATCCCCGTCATGCGGAAACAATCTTTTGGACGCATTGTTTTTTACGGTTTTCAAGGCGCCAATAGTGCGCCTGGATGGATTTACCGATCCGCTTATGCGGCCGCTAAAGTCGGACTTGTTTCGCTTATGAAAACGATTTCCATCGAAGAGGCAGGGCATGGCATTACTGCCAATATGGTGTGCCCTGGCAACATTATGGGTGAAATGAAAGAATCGACGATTCAAGAGGCACGGGAGCGAAACGACAGTGATACGCCGATTGGACGCTCTGGGACAGGGGAAGATATTGCCAGAACGGTGTTGTTTTTATGTGAAGATGATGCTGATATGGTAACAGGAACGGTGGTTGAAGTAACTGGTGGAGTCGACGTCATTCACCGTTATCGGTAAATGCATAATCACACATGTTTTTGCCTACCTTAGTAATAAAAAGGTGGGCTCGTCCAAATGAAACACACACTTATGTATACGATGTTGTTTGCTCTAGTTTTGGTGGCGATTTGCCCATTGCCTGTGTCTGCTGTATCGGGGACGGAGCTTATGGAATCTTTTTCACTCCGGGTGACGGTCATTGCAGAAGGAGTCGAACATCAATGGGAATACGATAACCCAAACCATTATGAGTATGAAAAAGGCAATTACGTGATAAAAGGGGAGGAAGCCCAGACCCATGTAGAAGAAATTGTCGATTTGCTCCAAATCAATGAGGAAACGACAGAAGCGGAATACGCTGATCGGCTTTCTGCTAAATTCCCCACGATGGAACGCTTAGAAATTCGTTGGATGAATAGGGACAGCGAGCGTTTTACATGGTTGTGGACAAAGTAAGCAAATAAAAAATGGTAAAGCAAAGTGGCCTTCTCCTCGCTAGGCCACTTTGCGTTCTTGGACAGAACAGTTACAAGCGAACAGGCACAGGGTCCAGCGTTTTCGGGTAGCTTGTCATTACGTCGCACCCAGCGGCTGTAATGACAACATCGTCTTCAATTCGTACACCGCAACGATCTGGTATGTAGATACCAGGTTCCACTGTAAAGGTCATCCGTTCTTTTAAACGGTCATGGTTGTCTTGGTGCATGGAGGGAGACTCATGTACATCAATGCCTAACCCGTGCCCAAGGCGGTGTGGAAAAAACGCGCCATAGCCAGCTTCTGTGATCACATTGCGCGCGGCTTGGTCAACAGTACCAATGATCGCCCCTGGCTTCGCAGCAGCGAGCGCAGCTTCTTGCGCTTTAAGGACGGTACGGTAAATAGCAGCTTCCTGTTCAGAAACGTTTCCGTAGGCAACTGTTCTTGTAATGTCAGAGCAGTAGCCATTTAAAACGACGCCAAGATCAAAAAGGACAAACTCGCCTTCTTGCAATTTGCGGTTGCCAGGCTTTCCATGTGGTGCGCTCGCATGGTCGCCAAAGAGGACGGTTGTCTGGAATGACATTTCCATGATGCCTTGTTTTTTCAAGCCATATTCAATCGCTGCGACGACTTCCATTTCGGTTACGCCTGTTTTCAACGAGGCTACGCCTAGCTCTACCCCTCTATCAGCAAAGGCAGCGGCATCACGCAATGTTTGCAGCTCTGCATTCGTTTTCTGTAAGCGCTGTTCCATTAAAAGTCCTTCACAGTCAGCAAACGAAACCTGTTTATCAAGGGCTTGCAAAGCGCGAATCCGTTCAAAAGAGACAAGGCGTTCTTCAACACATATAAGTGGCAAGCTACGATGGTCGTGCTTGGGGATACGGGCATAAACGTTTTCCCAAACATTTTCATTATCACTGTATGAAAGAATGTCTCCATCGTATCCAGCTTTTCTGACCATGCTTTCTTCCATTTTAGGAACAACAAGAAAATGGCTGTTTTGAAAAACAAAAAAGGCAATGAGGCGTTCATGGGGGTCCGTGCGGTACCCAGTTAAATAAAAAACATTTTCTTTGCTGGTTATAAACGCAAACCAAGCTTGTTTTTCTCCGAGTTGCCTTTGCAATGTTTGCAGCCGTTCCAATTTCAAATGAATCCTCCTCCTTTCTTCAAGTATACGGTAAAATAGTTTTAGTCGAAAGAAATTCGGCTATAAACCAAAAAGAGACAAACATTCGAAAGGAGCGCTTGCGAGTGAAAGTAAGTTACCATGGCCATTCCGTTGTCCAGATTGAAACGGGCGGGAAAACGATCTTAATCGATCCGTTTATTACGGGAAATGAATTGACTGATTTAAATGCAGACCACGTGAAAGCCGATGTCATTTTGTTAACGCATGGCCATAATGATCATGTCGGCGATACTGTCGCGATTGCCAAGCGTACAGGGGCACTGGTGGTCGCTGTAGCAGAATTGGCAACATACATGGGCTTTCAGGGAGTTGAAAATGTTCATCCGATGTCCATTGGCGGAGCCTACCAGTTTGACTTTGGTCGCGTCAAGTTTACACAAGCCTTCCATGGCTCTTCGTTCACAGAGGAAGACAGCCAAAAAATTGTCTATACAGGCATGCCAGGTGGCATTCTCTTCACTGCTGAAGACAAGACCATCTACCATGCCGGCGACACAGCTTTGTTCAGCGACATGAAGCTCATTGGCGAGCGCCATCCTATCGACTTGGCCTTCATTCCAATTGGCGACAACTTTACAATGGGGCCAGAAGATGCAAAAACAGCAACGGAATGGATTGGCGCCAGCTTAACCGTTCCAATCCATTACAACACCTTTCCGCCGATTAAACAGGATCCTCATGCTTTTGTTAGCAGCCTTCAAAACGGCAAAGGGCGTGTCTTGGAAGTTGGCGAAACGATAGAACTGTAAGAGCATGATTTTTTATAATTGACAGTCTGACGCCCACATCACCGATGTGGGCGTTTGTTCTTTTTAAGAGCGAACATGCATAGGCATAGGGAGAAGGGGGGAGCCTATGAAGCAGCGTTTGTTCATTTGTTTGCTTGCAGCAACCGTTTTAGTCGTCTATGCATTTGACTATTTGCCCATACATGAAGAGGGAATCGGGCAAATTTTTGCCTATTCTTGGCTTGCGTTCGCCGCGCTGGTCATTGCTGGAAATGGGGTAGCTTTGCTAGGTGGATACCGGCAAAAAGCGGAGAAAGACAGGCAACAGGAGAACGCCGAACCGGAAAAGCGGCGAGAATTTGGTTAAGAAGTTGCTATGGCGCTGCGTCAAGTCGTATACTAGACAGAGATTGATACGGTGAAAGCGTGGTGCCAAGGTGACGACAAAGCATGAACAAATACTTGAATACATAACACAATTGCAAATAGGGGAAAAAATATCGGTTCGGTCCATTGCCAAAGCTTTAAATGTTAGTGAAGGAACCGCATATCGCGCCATTAAGGAAGCGGAAACGCAAGGGCTTGTTTCGACGATTGAACGGGTTGGCACAATCCGGATCGAGAAAAAGAAAAAAGAAAATATTGAGAAGCTCACTTTCGCAGAGGTCGTTAATATCGTTGATGGACAAGTACTTGGCGGTCGGACAGGCCTTCATAAAACACTGAACCGTTTTGTGATTGGCGCAATGAAAACGGAGGCGATGATGCGCTATGTGACAGCGGGGAACTTGCTCATTGTCGGCAACCGCTACCAAGTGCATAAGATTGCCTTAGAAACAGGGGCTGCAGTCCTCATAACTGGCGGGTTTAGCACGAGCGCCGATGCCGTTCGTCTGGCAGACGAACTTAACCTCCCTATCATTTCTACATCCTATGACACCTTTACAGTTGCAGCGATGATTAACCGTGCCATCTACGACCAATTGATTAAAAAAGAAATCGTCTTAGTAGATGACATTTTAATCCCCTTGCAGGATACGTACTATTTGACAGTGACGAATACGATTGGAAAATGGCAGGAGTTAAACGAGCGGACAGGGCATAGCCGCTACCCAGTTGTCGATGAGGCAATGAGGGTGCAAGGAATGATTACCGCAAAAGATGTATTTGATAAGCCTAAACATTGGCTGATTGAAAAAGTGATGACTGGCGACCCGATTACGGTCAATGAGCGTACTTCCATAGCCGCAGTCGCCCATTTGATGGTCTGGCAAGGCATTGAGTTGCTACCCGTTGTCGACCAACAGCGAAAATTGATTGGCGTCGTTAGCCGTCAAGATGTATTGAAGGCCTTGCAAACAACACAAAGGCAACCTCATGTGGGAGAGACGATCGAAGAAATTGTGACGAGCCGGATGGAAGAAAAACGAAGTGGAAATGAGTTGCTTTTCACTTGTGACATTACCCCGCAAATGACCGACCATGTTGGAACCGTGTCTTACGGTGTTGTCATGACGTTGATGGTTGAGGCGGCAAGGCGAACGATGCGGAAGCACAAGCGTGGGGATTTAGTGCTAGAAAACGTCACGTTGTATTTTTTGAAGCCTGTGCAAATCGATAGCCAAATTTCCATCATGCCATCTATATTGGAAATTGGCCGAAAGCATGGCAAGTTTGATGTCGCCCTTTACCACGAAGGCGAACTTGTTGGCAAAGCTATGCTTACTGCCCAGTTGATTGAATAGCGAAGCTTGCCAGTATGGCAAGCTTCAGACACAAGCGTTTCTATCAGTCTGAGTGATGTTGCCTAATCGAGTTGTGCTGCATAGTGTTTATGAGCGCGAAACCCGTAAATGGCGTTAGCAAGGCCGAATATGAGAAAGACGGCTCCGACAATGAGTTGGACCGCGGTGTAAAAAGAAAAAAAGGCTAAGTTAATGCCAAGGGCAGACATCGTGGCGCCTAGAGCCAAGCGGGCCCGTGATTCGAGAATCCTTTTTTCAAGGGAATCTTGCAAACGAAAGGCACGGACACGGGTGATAACATAAAACATAAATGCGGCAATCGCAATAATGATCAAAATACGGCCCATATAAACCTCCTGTACGACTTACATGAATAAGTAAAGCGATTTCTTTTATTGTATCGCGAAAGGGAAGGTTTGACCAGCCGCACAAATAAGGAGGAACCATGTTTTCGATCATCAGTGAACACATTCAAAAATACGAGACGATTGTTTTACACCGTCATGTGCGGCCTGATCCTGATGCCCTCGGCTCACAGCTTGGGCTAAAGGCCTTAATAAAACAGGCGTTTCCTGAGAAAAAGGTCTATGCTGTCGGTGAAGAGGAACCATCGCTGGCTTTTTTCGGGAAAATGGATACGATTGAAGATGATGTATACAAAGGAGCACTTGTCATTGTCTGTGATACCGCCAATACAGAGCGCATTAGCGACCAACGCTATAAATTAGGGGAAGTCGTTATCAAGTTTGACCATCATCCAAATGAAGAGCCATATGGCGATCTCGTTTATGTTGACACGACGGTCAGTTCCACAAGCGAGTTGGTCATTGCCTTTACAGAAGTAGCGCGGGCATTCAAGCTTACAGAAGAGGCTGCTTTCTTGCTCTATGGCGGCATCGTCGGCGACACAGGCCGCTTCCGCTTTCGCAACACGACCGCCGATACGCTCCGGAGAACAGCAACGCTACTTGAAACAGGGTTTGACAGCAACGAATTTTATCGGAACTTGTACAAGCGTTCATTGAACTTGGTTCGTCTTGAAGGATATGTACTGCAAAATTTTGAGGTAATCAAAGAAAAGGTTGGCGTGATCAAGCTAACGGCGGAACAATTAAACGGATTTGGCGTTACAGCTAATGAGTCTTCCTTGCTTGTCAATTGTTTTGCTGATGTGGAAGGACTAGAAGCTTGGGCATTCTTTGTTGAAGAATCAGAGACAAAGATCCGCTGCCGCCTGCGGTCAAAATCAGTAGCGATAAACGAGATCGCTAAACGGCATGCTGGCGGAGGCCATCCAGTTGCAGCAGGAGCGACTGCCTACTCGTGGGAAGAAACAGAGGAAATTACAGCTGAACTTGTTGAAGCTTGCTCGTGAGAGAGTCAAGGGGCAAAAAACAGGCACGCGCCTGTTTTTGCCGTATAGGCGGTTTATCGGATGCTTTTTTCTTCAATAATTTCAACATTGAGTTCCATTTCCGTCATGGCAAAGAAACTAATCGTTTTCACTCGGTATTCGTTGTTGTTCAGCGTGTATGTTTTATTTTCGACTGCGCTTAGGATCACTTCTTTAATGCTTGCGATTGTTTCGATGTTGGTTCCTTGCAAATGGCGCAGTTCCTTTAAAATTTGCTGTTTTAATTCATACACATTCAATTGGCTAAGGTGGTACTTGTCGCTATTCGTCAAATTGACAGTCACGCTTTGGACAATAAGGTTCTTTAAGTTTTCCTCGTTATGCAAAGTGATGTCGTTAATGAGCTGGTCATTTTTTGCCCGTAATTCATTGATAATAATGCTCTGTTTGCCCATCTCATTATACAAGTGATCATACCGTTCACCGTACTCAGCGAGAAAAAAGCCCCAACCAATCAATGTGCCAATAAGAATACCTGAAAAAAAGCGAAGCCAGCCTCGGTGTTTTCTGTAATTTGGAATAAACATTAGACAGGGTCTCCAACAATCCACCGAAGAAGAATCGTTCCCGATTGGGCGCCGCAAAAAGCAACAAGCAGCATCGCTAGCGTTCGGTAAATGTCTTCATGGACGCCGCTGAACAAGCCCGTTTCAATCTTGGTGATGGCCTCAAAAGAGCCGCCAATTGCTGCGACAATTGCCCATATTTTTAAACTGTTGGAAAGGCTGTAAATTTCAATTAACACCGGTTTGCCGATTAAAAAAGCGCCAATGCCGCCGATTAGCGCTCCGCCAATCATCACGCCGAAGGCAATAAAAAAGTTCATGACTAAATGCGCTAGCATTTCCTTTGTCAAAAGCATAGGTCTGCTCACCTCGTCCAAGAAAGCTTTACTTTCATATATAAGGCCGAGGGCGGGGAATTATGCAGGTCAATTGTGGACAAGTCTAGAAAGTTGCATAGGGCGCCCTTTTCCATTAAAGTCATTTTTACTAAGTATTGAAGCGAAAAATAAGAGGAAGTGGTTTCGTGGATGCCCTCATTACGAATGTTTACAGCCAATACAGCTTACTCCAGTCAACAAACCGGGTGGATGAGCTTGTCCAAGCTGCTAAGGAAGCTGGCTACACAGCGCTTTCCCTCACAGATAGGCATGTACTATATGGGGCTGTGCCTTTTTTTCAAAGCTGTAAGAAAGCTGGAATCAAACCGCTGCTTGGCCTCGAAGTGACTGTCCGACTCGAGGAGAAGACAATACCGGTACGGATGGTTGCCAAAAATGAAGAAGGCTATCGCCAACTTGTGGCCCATAGTACATCGCTTGGCTTTCAAACAAAAGAGGCGGCGATTGAGCTAGAAACATGGAAAGCAAACAGCACGGCTTGTTTTGTTTTTATCCCGAGCGAAGCCTTTGTTGTTGCAAAAGGCAATTGGCTTCGCTTTTGGGAGCAACTAGCTCGCGGGCTTGAAGCGTTTATCGAGCTTGCAGGAGGTGAAAGCGACCACGAGTTTGTACAGTTTGCGAACGCCCACCAAATCCCGTGTGTGGCTGCTCCGCCGATCCGGTTTTTGCGCAAAGAGGATGCACCTGTTTACCAACTTGTGCGTGCGATAGGGGCAGGGACGACGACGACTCACCTTGAATTAGAAGAGGGCTGGCAACGGTGGCATCTGCCGACCGCAAACTCGCTGAAGGAACGCTTCCCTGAAAAAGCGCTTATCCAGGCAAGGGCGCTTGCTGAAAAAGCCGAATCGTATCTACCTGAAGAAAAGCCGCGGATACCTGCTTACGATGGGCTTACGGTAGAGCAAGCAGATAAGCGCTTAGAAACGTTATGCAGGCAAGGCTTGAAAGCGCGCTACAAGACAGGGGCAATAGAGGCGGAAAGACGATTGGAACATGAGCTAGCCATTATTGCAGAACGGGGTTATTCCTCGTATTTTTTAATTGTCGCTGACTTTGTCGGCTATGCCAAACAATCAGGCATTTTAACAGGCCCAGGCAGGGGCTCGTCGGCTAGTTCCATCGTCGCTTATACGTTGTTCATCACGGACGTTGACCCGCTAGCCCATGACTTACTGTTTGAACGCTTTTTAAATCCTGAGCGTGCAAGTTTGCCCGATATCGATGTCGATTTTCCAGACTATCGCCGTGATGAAGTGATTGCGTATGTTAGAGAGCGTTTTGGCCATGATCGAGTTGCCCAAGTGTTAACGTTTGGTACATTTGCAGCACGCGCTGCGATTCGCGACGTCGGAAAGGCACTGTCGATCCGCCATACTTTTGTGGATCGCGTTGCGAAGTCTTTAACCCCTGCTTCTCTCAGCCTTAGCGAAGCACAGAAAAAAGGCGTCTTTCAAGGCCTTGAATCGCCTGAATTGGACGAGTTGCTTTTTTTTGCTAAGCAAATTGAAGGGTTGCCGAGGCACGCATCGACCCATGCTGCTGGGGTAATTATTAGCGACAAGCCACTCAACGATAAAACAGCGTTGCAATTAGGAATCGACGGTCATGCGGTGACGCAAGCGGACATGGACAGTTTGGAGCGTCTAGGACTTGTGAAATTTGACTTTCTCGGGCTGCGCAATTTGACGTTGCTTGAACGGATGCTCAAAGTGATTGAACAAGAAAAGGGTGTCGCGCTAAACTTGCAGCACATTCCACTCAATGATAAGGCCACTTTCCAGCTGCTTCAACAAGGGAAATCAACGGGGATTTTCCAACTTGAGTCGGCAGGCATGAGGCAAGTGCTGAAACAGTTGCAGCCGAGTCGGTTTGAAGACATTGTTGCTACAAGTGCTCTTTATCGGCCAGGACCGATGGCATTTATTCCAGAATACATTCGTGGCAAACACGGGCACACTCAAGCTATTATCCCCCATGAATCACTGCGGCCAATTGTCGAGCCGACATTTGGCGTCCTCGTTTACCAAGAGCAAATTATGCAAGTGGTGCAGGCGACGGCTAATTATAGTTTAGCTGAAGCCGATTTGTTCCGGAGGGCCATTAGCAAAAAGCAACATGATGTCATCGTTAAAGAAAAACAGCAATTTATTCGCCGGGCTGTTGAAAACGGATTTTTGCTAGAAGAGGCAGAGTCTATTTTTTCATTAATTGAGCGTTTTGCCAATTACGGCTTTCCTAAAAGCCACGCAACAGCGTACAGTTTTATTAGCTACTGGCTTGCTTATTTGCGCGTCCATTTTCCAGCTGCCTTTTTTGCTGCGCTCTTTTCCTCTGTTTGGCAAAATCACGAAAAACTGTATTCGTATATAAACGAGGCGAAAAAAGAAGGCATTCGTGTGCTGCCTCCGTCTGTGTGCAAAAGCGGTCTGCTATTTGAACTTGAAAATGGCCAAATTCGCTTTGGGCTTTTGCCCATCGCTGGCGTTAACGTCCAAGCGGTCAATGAAATCATAAGCAAGCGGGGAAAAAACAGCGACAGCAACTTGTTTATGTTTTACGCCCGTGTTGCCTCACCGGCTGTCAACCGGCGGGTACTGGAGGCTCTTATTAAAGCTGGGGCATTGGACGAGTTTGGCCAATCGCGAGCGACGCTGCTCGGCAATTTGGATAAAGCAGAAGCTTTTGCTGAGCAAGTCCGCTCGTTCAAAGCATCTTCAGGGGGGCTGTTTACAATCAAGCCTGCCGTTCCAGCTTACTTGGATGTGACGCCGTCTACGAAAATGGAAGATTTAGAAGGGGAGCGTGAAGTACTTGGCTTTTATTTATCTGGCCACCCAATTGAAAATGAACTGGAGCGGCTAGAACGGTTCGGTCGTATCCCTTTAGTTGAATGTATCCCTTCCAGAAAAGCAGTTCGAATCGCCGGAATGGTCATCGATGTTAAAAAAATAGTGACGAAAAAAGGCGAAGCGATGGCCTTTTTGACACTGAGCGACGAATCGGGCGAATGTAGTTGCGTAGCCTTCCCCCAAGCGTGGAAAGTATACGAAGGGCTGTTCGCCCCCCACGCCCTTGTGTTTTTAGAAGGCGTATTAGAAGAACGGCAAGGAAAAATACAGTTTATTATCCATAAAGCAGCTGACGTTTTGCAACTAAACAAAAACAAGAAAAAACAAACGCTCTATATTCGTCTAACGGCAGACAAAGATCAGCCGACACGTCTGAGCGACTTAAAATATGTGCTAAGCCAAGATGTCGGTTCGACACAAGTGATTCTTTACAGAGAAAAAGAACAGGCTCGAACCCGCCTTGCAGATGAATACAGTGTCGCCCCAACAAGGAAGACGCTTCAGTTATTGAAACAAATGTTTGGAGAAGAGAATATTGTGCTAAAAAGCGAAGAAGAGTAAAGAGAGCCTATTCAAATCAAGATTTTTACGGGAAACCTCTCGCTACCTATTGGCGTATGGACAGGAGTTGTTTATAATAGGGAGCGTAGAATTGAGTGGTCAGACCAGTGAGCAAAACGAAAAGGAGAGAGATACGTGCCAACGACGAGAGAAGAAGCGCTTCACATGCACCGGATAAACCAAGGAAAACTAGAATCAAAAGCGAAAGTCCCAGTTAAGGATGCCCGAGACTTAAGCTTAGCCTATTCCCCAGGTGTAGCCGAACCGTGCAAAGAAATTTTTGAAGATGTTGAAACGGTGTATGAGTACACGATGAAAGGGAATATGGTTGCCGTTGTCAGCAATGGCACAGCCGTGCTCGGTCTCGGCAACATTGGACCAGAAGCTTCCCTCCCTGTTATGGAAGGGAAAGCTGTCTTATTTAAGTCGTTTGCGGGTGTAGATGCTTTTCCGATTTGCCTCCGTTCGAACGATGTCGATGAAATTGTCAATACGGTGAAGTTGCTTGAGCCGACGTTTGGCGGTGTCAACTTAGAAGATATTGCGGCGCCAGACTGCTTTGTGATTGAGGAGCGGTTAAAAAAGGAGACAAATATTCCGATTTTCCATGATGACCAGCATGGGACAGCGATTGTTACTCTTGCAGGCTTGATCAACGCTCTTAAAATCAGCGGCAAAAAACTGTCTGAAATCAAAGTAGTCGCCAATGGTGCAGGAGCTGCTGGGATCGCCATCATTAAATTAATGCTCCGTATGGGCGTGCGCAACATTATTATGTGCGATACAAAAGGCGCTATCTATGAAGGCCGCCCGTACGGGATGAATGCAGTCAAAGAAACGGTCGCAAAACGGACAAACATGAATAAAGAAGAAGGCAAGCTTGAAGATGTCATTAAAGGGGCCGACGTATTTATTGGTGTATCTGTTGAAGGGGCAGTCACAAAAGAAATGGTTGAAAGCATGAATGACAACCCGATTATCTTTGCCATGGCTAACCCTATTCCAGAAATTATGCCAGAAGATGCAAAGTCAGCGGGCGCTTCTGTTATCGGTACAGGCCGTTCTGATTTCCCGAACCAAGTGAATAATGTTTTAGCTTTTCCAGGGATTTTCCGCGGAGCGCTAGATGCCCGTGCTACCCATATTAACGAAGAGATGAAAGTGGCAGCTGTTTATGCAATTGCCAATTTAGTTTCTGAAGAAGAGTTGTCTGTTGATTATGTAATCCCAGCGCCATTTGACTCTCGCGTTGCCCCAGCAGTAGCGGCGGCAGTGGCTAAAAAAGCGATGGAGACGGGAGTTGCCCGCGTAAAAGTAGACCCGGAAGAAGTAGCGGAAAAAACACGGAAATTAGCGATTATTGATTGATTGGGCGAGTGAAAAATGGCAGCTGACCAGCCAAAAAGGTATATAGAGATCATTCGGGCCGTAAGTGAAATGATTCAAAACGATGGCTTAAAAAGTGGCGATAAGCTTCCTTCTGAACGGGAACTCAGCGACCGGCTTGATGTCGGTCGCTCCTCTATTCGCGAGGCTTTACGCGGCCTTGAGCTCCTCGATCTTATTGAGACGAGAAGAGGCGAAGGCACGTTTATGAAGGCGACGTCAAGCTATAAATTGGTCGACCTCTTGTTGTCTTTTGTCCTAAAAGACGAGCAGGCAAGGAAGGATTTGACTGAGACAAGGCGAATTATAGAGTTGGAAGCGTTAAAACTCGCTTGTGAGCGAATAACAGACGAGCAAATCAGGAAGCTCGACACGTTGATTTTACGTTCCAAAAAAGAGTGGAACCAAGGAGACTTTCCTGTAGAAGAAGACTATCGTTTTCATAAAACGATTGTAAAATCATGCCAAAACGTCCTGCTGTTCCACATTTGGAAATCCCTTGTTGCTTTTAATAAAGAAGCGATCAAGGAATCCCTTGAACGGAGCGGCCGTCCTCCTGTATCGATAAAAGAACACGAGCAAATTGTGGAGGCATTAAAGAAGCGTGATAGTGACCAGGCGCTAAAGGCGATGCGTCTTCATTTACAAAATAGCCGATTTTAAGCAAGGAGCCGGCTTTAGCATCAAGTTAGGAGCGAATATCATGTTAAAAGATATGTTCTCAAAGAAAAAAAGGTACGCGACGATTCCCTCTGAACGGGCTAAGCAGGAAGTGCCAGAAGGCATTATGACCAAATGCCCTTCGTGCCGCACGATTATGTATACAAAAGACTTAAAAAAGAACTTGAGTGTTTGCCGGACTTGCGGGCATCACCATCGCATGAGTGCGAGAGAGCGAATTGGCTCCATCATTGACGATGGCACGTTTAAAGAAACATTCGCCTCTGTCAAAGGAGGCAACCCACTCCAGTTTCCAGGTTATGAGGAGAAGCTCGAGAGCGACCGTAAAAAAACCGGTTTGAATGAAGCGGTGGTCACTGGTGAAGGAAAGGTAAATGGATATCCAGTTGTCATTGCAGTAATGGACCCCAATTTTCGGATGGCGAGCATGGGCTCAGCGGTCGGGGAAAAGCTAACGAGGGCAATTGAATTGGCCACTGAAACAAACGTTCCGTTGCTTATTTTTGCTGCTTCAGGGGGAGCACGTATGCAAGAAGGCATGCTCAGTCTCATGCAAATGGCCAAAACGAGCGCCGCCCTTGAGCGGTTAAACCGAGCAGGGGGTCTTTATATTTCGATTATGACCAACCCGACGACGGGTGGCGTATCTGCTAGTTTCGCTTCTCTTGGCGATTACAATTTTGCCGAACCGAAAGCACTGATTGGCTTCGCTGGGCGGCGCATTATTGAACAGACCATTCGTCAGGAACTTCCTGAAGACTTTCAGACAGCAGAATTTCTCTTGGAGCATGGCCAGCTTGATCGTGTCATTCCAAGGCTAGAAATGAAAGAAACGCTGACTAAGCTGTTGGCGATGCATCAGTAACAAAGGGAGGATATAACCATTGTCTTCGGAACAAGAATTTGAAAAACCGGTCATTGAGCTTAGGCAAAAAATTGCCGACCTCCGTGCATTTGCAATGGAGCGGGATTTGGACCTCAGTACAGAAATAAAAAAAATGGAAGCCCGCTTAAGCGAGTTGGAAGAAGAAGTGTATGCCAATTTGCAGCCGTGGGAACGCGTGCAAATCGCCCGTGACCATGAGCGCCCAACAACGCTCGATTATGTGGACGTTTTATTTGAGGACTTTTTGGAAATGCACGGCGATCGGCTGTTTGGCGACGATAAAGCAATTGTTGGCGGCATTGCCACTTATAAAGGCAAGCCGGTAACCGTCATTGGCCACCAGCGGGGAAAAGATACAAAAGAAAACATTGTCCGCTATTTTGGCTCTCCACACCCAGAAGGGTACCGCAAAGCGCTGCGCTTAATGAAACAAGCGGAAAAATTCAAACGCCCGATTATTTGCTTCATCGATACGAAAGGTGCCTATCCTGGAAAAGCGGCGGAAGAGCGCGGCCAAAGCGAAGCAATTGCCCGCAATTTATTGGAAATGGCCGGATTGAAAGTGCCGACAATTAGCATTGTCATTGGCGAAGGCGGCAGTGGTGGTGCTCTAGCCCTCGGTGTAGCCGATGAAATTCACATGCTGGAAAATGCGACATACTCAGTCATTTCTCCTGAAGGGGCTGCTGCCATTCTTTGGAAAGATGCAGGAAAGGCTAAAAAGGCAGCGGAGTCGATGCGCATTACCGCTCCTGACTTATATGAGCTAGGCATTATTGATTCGATTATTCCTGAACCTCGAGGCGGTGCCCAGCGTAATTTGCAACTACAAGCAAACGAAATCGACCGTCTTTTAGAAAAAGCATTAACAAGGCTTGCTGAGAAGCCTGTAGACGTTCTTCTCGATGAACGTTATGAAAAGTTTATGAAAATCGGTCAAATCCCTGAGGAAGCGGCAACTACAGGACAATAGGAAGATGGAAGTGCTTTCATTGCTTGAAAGCACTTTTATTGTGGAACGATACTTGTTTTCGACAAATCAAAGTGGTATCTTTACTTGCAGAGACTGCAGAGAAACACAGCTGCTTTGCTTTGATATGAGTGTGTTAGGAGGATTTGCATTGAAACGGATAGGTGTATTAACAAGTGGCGGGGATTCTCCCGGTATGAACGCGGCCATTCGTGCGGTTGTCCGGAAAGCGATTTTTCATGGTTTGGAAGTGTACGGCATTTCCTACGGGTACCAAGGCTTAATTAATGGCGACATTAAAAAAATGGAGCTTGGTTCTGTCGGTGATATCATTCATCGTGGCGGAACAATGCTTTACACAGCTCGATGTGAAGAATTTAAAACGTTAGAAGGCCAACAAAAAGGCATTGAACAGCTGAAGAAATTTGGAATTGAAGGGCTAGTCGTTATTGGGGGAGATGGTTCTTACCGTGGCGCTCAACAATTGACAAAACATGGCTTTCCGACAATCGGCGTTCCCGGGACGATTGACAACGATATTCCAGGCACTGATTTTACAATTGGTTTTGATACAGCATTAAATACAGTGATTGACGCGATTGACAAAATTCGTGATACGGCCACTTCTCATGACCGTACATACGTGATTGAAGTAATGGGCCGCCATGCAGGTGATTTGGCTTTGTGGGCAGGCCTTGCCGATGGCGCAGAAACCATTGTGATTCCTGAGGCTGAGCATAATATGGAGCAGATATTAGCAACGATTAAGCGTGGCCAAGAACGAGGCAAAAAGCACAGCATTATTGTCGTCGCTGAAGGCGTCGGTTCGGGTATGGAGTTCGGCGATCGGATCAGCAAAGAAATGAATATGGAAACGAGAGTAACAGTGCTCGGCCACATTCAGCGCGGAGGATCGCCGACAGGAGCAGACCGGGTCTTGGCGAGCAGACTTGGCGCAAAGGCAGTCGATTTGTTGTTAGAAGGCAAGGCTGGCATGACAGTTGGCATTCAAAAAAATGAACTTGTCTACCACCCAATTGATGAAATTTTAGACCAGCCCCACACGATTGATCAAGAAATGTACAAGCTATCCCAGGAATTATCCATTTAACAGCAGCACATTTATAAGGAGGAACGTATGCGTAAAACAAAAATTGTTTGTACGATTGGACCAGCAAGTGAATCACTTGAAAAACTAACGGCACTCATTGAAGCAGGGATGAATGTAGCCCGTTTGAATTTTTCACACGGGGATTTTGAAGAGCACGGCGCCCGGATTAAAAACATTCGCGAAGCGGCAAAACGGACTGGAAAAACGGTTGCTATTCTACTTGACACAAAAGGGCCAGAAATCCGGACACAAACGGTAGAAGGCGGAGCGATTGAACTTGAGAAAGGGCAAGAGCTCATTGTGTCAATGAATGAAGTCCAAGGGACGAAAGAAAAGATCTCCATTACGTATCCAGGGCTTTGCGAGGATGTAGAAGTCGGAAGTACGATCTTACTCGATGATGGCTTAATTGGGCTTGAGGTAAAGGAAATCCGCGACACTGAGCTGGTTACGATTGTGCGCAACAGTGGCGTACTGAAAAACAAGAAAGGCGTCAACGTCCCAAATGTTAGCGTCAACCTCCCAGGGATGACCGAAAAAGATGCAGCTGACATTGTATTTGGGATTGAGCAAAAAGTCGACTTTATAGCTGCTTCCTTTGTGCGCCGCGCTTCCGATGTTTTAGAAATCCGCGAGCTCCTTGAAAAGCATGGCGCTGCGGATACAGCGATCATCCCAAAAATCGAAAACCAAGAAGGCGTTGACAATATCGACGAAATTCTTGAAGTATCGGATGGCCTTATGGTCGCAAGGGGAGACTTAGGTGTAGAAATTCCAGCAGAGGAAGTACCGCTTGTGCAAAAGCAGCTCATTAAAAAATGCAATGAGTTGGCCAAGCCGGTCATTACTGCCACGCAAATGCTTGATTCCATGCAACGTAACCCGCGTCCTACCCGTGCTGAAGCAAGCGATGTTGCCAACGCCATTTTTGATGGGACAGACGCCATTATGCTTTCTGGGGAAACTGCTGCTGGTGATTACCCTGTAGAATCGGTGCAAACGATGCACAATATTGCCGAACGAACAGAACAAGCCCTCAATTATGAAAACATGCTGCGTCGGAAAAGTAAAGAAGTGAAAACATCGATTACAAGTGCAATTGGCCAGTCCGTTGCATATACTGCTTCAAACTTGAATGCTGCTGCGATCTTAACAGCGACAGAAAGTGGCTATACGGCACGGATGACATCGCGTTTCCGGCCGAAATCGCCAATCTTGGCCGTGACGAGCAATGAGCGTGCCTACCGGAGAATGGCGCTTGTGTGGGGTGTTACGCCAATACTTGGAGAACAAGCGAATACAACAGACGAAATGTTAGACCGTACGGTTGAAGCGGCAGTCGCTACAGGGGTGGTGAAACAAGGCGACCTTGTTATCATTACCGCTGGTGTTCCAGTTGGGGAGTCAGGTACAACGAATTTAATGAAAGTCCATATGCTTGGAGAAGTAGCAGCAAAAGGACAAGGCATCGGACGACGCTCTGCATCGGGAAAAGTCGTTGTTGCCCGTGACGCAAAAGAAGCGATTGAAAAAGTAACGGAAGGTTCTGTGCTTGTAACGAAGTCAACAGATAAAGACATGATCGAAGCGTTCGAAAAAGCTGCTGCTGTCGTTACTGTAGAAGGCGGCCTTACATCCCATGCTGCCGTTGTTGGCTTAAACTTAAGCACGCCTGTTGTCGTTGGTGTCGCCAATGCCCTTGAACGTTTCCAAGACGGCGATGAAGTGACTGTGGATTGCATTAGCGGAAACATTTACAGCGGCCAAGCCCGTGTATTATAATAGAAGAATCAAACTGACTGATAGAAAATGCTTGGCAAACACTGATGTATGCGAGCGTTTGTCTACAGTCTGAAAAGGAGAGGTGAGCCTCTCCTTTTTTACAGTCGGCAAAGGTGGTACGAACAATGAAGAAATCGATTGTCGTCGTTGCGATCGCGATTCCTGTATTGGAACTATTTATCATTACGGCCTTTGTCAATTGGCTAGGCATATGGCAAACGCTGCTTCTTATGTTTGCCACGTCCATATTAGGCTTTGTTTTTGCCAGAAAGCAAGGGATGCAAGTGTACCGTCTTGCTCGTCTGCAAATGCAAAACAGCCAAATCCCAAGCCATGCTTTGCTCGATGGTTTGTGCATTTTGTTTGGTGGCATTTTACTTGTCATGCCAGGTTTTTTAACCGACGTCATTGGTTTATTTTGCCTTATTCCATGGACGCGCGCGATTGTAAAAGCCCTTTTGCTGAAAATCGTTCATAGCAGCATGACAAAAGGGAACTGGACCGTGATCAAACGGCGCTAAGTTTGTCTGAATCTGTGGGATATAGCCGAATTTGCAAAACTGTGTTATGATATGAATTGCCTAGTTTAAGCTGGAGGAGAAATCATTGTTATCTCAGAGTACCTTGTTTTTGCTGCTATTAATGGCTATCGCCCTTATTGCAAAGAACCAATCTTTAATCATCGCTATTTCCGTTTTGTTACTTATAAAATGGACAGGGCTTGGAGATAAAGTGTTTCCTCTCATGCAGGCAAAAGGAATCAACCTTGGCGTCACCATTATTACCATAGCTGTCCTTGTGCCGATTGCTACAGGGGATATTGGGTTCAAACAGCTGGGAGAAGCAACAAAATCATTGTATGCATGGGTTGCGCTTGGCAGCGGCATCGCTGTTGCGCTCGTAGCTGCAAGTGGGATTGACTTGCTGAAAAACGATCCGCATATTACAGCTGCCCTCGTACTTGGCACCATCGTCGCTGTTTCTTTTTTAAACGGCGTTGCGGTCGGCCCTTTAATTGGTGCAGGCATTGCTTATTTGACGATGCGCGCTATCCAATACATCGCCCAACTATGGGGATAAGTGTCACGACCGTATCATCCTTTACGACGTTTTTCGTAACCGCTTTACCAGGCGTTGTACGCGAAGGGATTATATTTAGAGAAAAGGAGAGATAAAGGTGACTACAACTCGCGGTTTAGAAGGTATTGTGGCAACACAATCGAGCGTTAGCTCCATTATTGATGATGAATTAACGTACCATGGTTATGGCATTGACGACCTGGCGGAAAATGCCAGCTTTGAAGAGGTCGTTTATTTGCTGTGGAATGGTGAATTGCCTACGAAAGAAGAGTTGGAATCGTTTTCAAAAGAGCTTGCTGAACAAGCAAGTGTCCCCGATGAAATTTTCGCACAAATGAAAGCCTATCCAATCGATAGCATTCATCCAATGGCTGCCCTGCGTACATCGGTTTCGATGCTTGGTTTGTTTGATGACGAGGCAGAATCAGTCGAGGAAGAAAAAAATTACCGCAAAGCGATTAAACTTCAAGCAAAAATTCCTACGATTGTCGCCGGCTTTGAGCGAATTCGTTCTGGCAAGGAACCGATTGCTCCAAACAAGGAGTTGTCGTTTGCAGCGAATTTCCTATACATGTTAACAGGCGAAAATCCGGATGCCATATCAGTAGAAGCTTTTAATAAAGCGCTTGTGCTCCATGCCGATCATGAACTAAACGCCTCGACGTTTACGGCGCGCGTTTGTGTAGCTACGCTGTCTGATATATATTCAGGCATTACAGCGGCGATTGGCGCATTAAAAGGACCACTTCATGGCGGTGCAAATGAAGGCGTTATGAAAATGCTCCTAGAAATCGAAGATTTTGACCAGGTGGAACCGTATATCCGGAAAGCGCTTGATAATAAAGAGAAAATCATGGGCTTTGGCCATCGTGTATACAAAAATGGCGATCCTCGGGCCAAGCATTTGCGGGAAATGTCAAAACAACTAACAGACGTTATTAAAGAATCAAAATGGTACGACATGTCTTTGCGGATTGAAGAATTGGTCACCAACGAAAAAGGCTTGCTGCCAAACGTTGATTTTTATTCAGCGACTGTATACCATAGTCTTGGGATTAAACATGATTTGTTCACGCCGATTTTTGCGATCAGCCGTACATCTGGCTGGATTGCCCATATCCTCGAACAGTATGCAAACAACCGCCTGATCCGTCCACGTGCTGAGTATGTCGGCCCGAACAAACGCAGCTACAAATCAGTAGAAACACGATAGTCCTAGGCGGAGGAAACTCCGTTCTACATAAACATCCTTAGGAGGTTTTACCATGGCAGCAGAAAAAATCCAAACTCAAAACGGTGTTTTAAACGTTCCAAACGAGCCAATCGTACCATTCATTGAAGGCGACGGCACAGGCCCAGACATTTGGGCAGCAGCTTCTCGTGTTCTCGATGCCGCAGTTGAAAAAGCATACAACGGTGAGCGTAAAATCCACTGGAAAGAAATTCTTGCTGGCGAAAAAGCGTACAATCAAACGGGGGAATGGCTTCCAGCAGAAACGCTTGACGCAGTTCGCGAGTATTTAATTGCGATTAAAGGACCTTTAACAACGCCAATTGGCGGTGGTATCCGCTCATTAAACGTGGCACTCCGTCAAGAGCTTGATTTGTTCACGTGTCTCCGTCCAGTCCGCTATTTTACAGGAGTGCCATCTCCAGTGAAACGTCCTGAGGATACGGATATGGTCATCTTCCGGGAAAATACAGAAGATATTTATGCAGGGATTGAATTTAAAGAAGGCTCTGACGAAGTGAAAAAGCTTATTGCCTTTTTGCAAGATGAGCTTGGCGCAACCAATATCCGTTTCCCTGAAACTTCTGGCATCGGTGTAAAACCTGTATCGAAGGAAGGAACAGAGCGCCTAGTCCGTTCGGCCATCCAATACGCACTTGATGAAGGACGCAAGAGCGTCACGCTTGTCCATAAAGGCAACATTATGAAATTTACCGAAGGCGCGTTTAAAAACTGGGGTTACGAACTAGCTGAGCGTGAGTTCGGCGATAAAGTATTTACATGGGCTGAGTACGATAAAATTGTTGAAGAAAGTGGCCGCGAAGCTGCCGATAAAGCGCAAAGCGAAGCAGAAGCTGCTGGCAAAATCATTGTGAAAGATGCCATTGCGGACATTTTCTTGCAGCAAATTTTGACTCGCCCGAAAGAGTTTGATGTGGTTGCGACGATGAACTTAAACGGCGATTACATTTCTGATGCTCTTGCTGCCCAAGTAGGCGGAATTGGCATTGCTCCAGGGGCAAACATCAACTATGATACAGGTCATGCCATTTTTGAAGCGACACATGGCACAGCGCCAAAATACGCAGGACTCGACAAAGTCAACCCTTCCTCCGTCCTGTTGTCAGGAGAACTGCTTTTGCGTCACCTTGGTTGGACAGAAGCAGCAGATTTGATTATGGCGTCAATGGACAAAACGATTGCCAGCAAAGTTGTCACCTATGATTTTGCTCGCTTGATGGATGGCGCAACAGAAGTGTCTTGCTCAGGATTTGCAGACGAATTGATCAAAAATCTATAAATCTATTTCGTGATAGGCAGATTGACTACACATGTTGAGGAGTGTTTGGCATGGCAATTAAACGAAGAAAAATTTCTGTAATCGGCGGTGGCTTTACAGGAGCTACCACTGCGCTTATGGTTGCCCAAAAAGAGCTAGGGGATGTTGTTTTAGTGGATATTCCAAACATGGAAGGTCCTACGAAAGGAAAGGCCCTTGATATGCTTGAGTCTACACCTGTCCAAGGCGTCGATTCAACGGTCATCGGTACCTCTAGCTACGAAGATACGAAAGATTCGGATGTCGTTGTCATTACGGCTGGTATTGCACGCAAACCGGGAATGAGCCGTGATGATCTTGTAGCCACAAATGCAAAAATCATGAAGTCTGTCACAAAAGAAGTTGTTAAGTATTCGCCTAACAGCTATATTATCGTTTTGACCAACCCGGCTGATGCGATGACTTATACAGTTTATAAAGAATCTGGCTTTCCGAAAAACCGTGTCATCGGCCAGTCTGGCGTTCTTGACACAGCACGTTTCCGTACGTTTGTTGCCCAAGAACTAAACGTATCCGTTGAGGATGTTACTGGTTTTGTCTTAGGCGGCCATGGAGATGATATGGTTCCTCTTATCCGTTATTCAGCAGCGGGCGGAGTGCCGCTAACAAAACTGATCTCCTCAGAACGGATTGAAGAAATTGTCGAACGTACGCGTAAAGGCGGCGGCGAAATCGTTAGCTTGCTAGGTAATGGCAGCGCCTATTATGCGCCGGCTGCATCGCTTACACAAATGGTTGAAGCGATTTTAAAAGACAAAAAACGCATTATCCCAACGATTGCCTACCTCGAGGGCGAGTATGGTCAACATGACCTGTACTTGGGCGTACCGACCATTCTTGGCGGTGACGGCATTGAGAAAGTCATTGAGCTCGACTTGACAGAAGAAGAAAAAGCACAACTGGACAAATCCGTGCAATCCGTTCGCAATGTAATGGCAGCATTGCCAGCGGAGTAATAGGAAGCAGAGGCTGTTCCAAGAGCCTTTAAATTGAAGAATGGGAGTAGAGATTTGACTTAAGCTCTACTCCCATTTTCTTGATCGACCGTTTTTTCGTCGATGATCGTCTCGTATAGATCCTTTTTCACTATGTCGTTTTGCTCTTTCTTTGGTTTTGATTTCCTTGTAGACGGGGAGAACCGCTTGGAGGGTAGTCTTTCGTTTCCGTACAGTCTGCTTGAAACGGGCACCTATGCAAAATTCCCATCCATAAATTAGCTGGTATTCGTGTCGATCTGTACGTCGGCTATAGGCTAAACACGGTCGGTTGGTAGCCACGCCCAAAACCAATAAAAATCGTTATCGAGCATGCTTATTTATGTGGGCTGCTCTTTTTCACGTCATGCATCGTTGTTATCCCATCATCTTCGATCGGGCCATTATTGGATAAGACATTTAAAGAGTTTTGCTTACCAACTAGAAGGATGTTGTGATTTGTGGTTTAATGAATGAAGTGTTTACTATTCATTTTGATTCAATTTGAAAAAGGTGACTGAAATGGATAAAATGGATCGCGATATTCTGAAACTGTTGCAGGAGAATGCGCGAATGACAATCAGTGAATTATCAAAAGAATTGTCGTTAAGCCGTCCCAGCATGTCGGAAAGGCTGTTGCGGCTTCAAGAGAAAGGCATTATTGAAAATTTCACCACACGCGTCTCGCTGAAAAAAATTGGAAAAGATATACTGTTGCTGATCCAAGTCAGTGGTTTAAAAGTACCTGTAGTGGAATTTGAAGAGATGGTACAACAGGAGCATGACATTATTGAATGCCACCGAGTAACAGGTGAAGTGAGCTACTTTATTAAAGCAGCCGTATCAGATGTAGGCAGTATGAGGAAATTAATTGACCGTCTTATTCCGTATGGAACGATCAATACGTCTACGGTTTTAAATTCCCCGGTGCCATATCGGATTATTTTGCCTGATGAAGAGGGATATGAGTAAAAAGTTTGCTATACTAGCATTATAAAGAGAGAGACCGTTCAAATCAAAAAGTTAGGAGTGTAGGAAGCACCTATGGCAAAGCGGATACTCGTAGTTGATGACGAACCGTCCATCTCGACGCTCTTGCAATACAATTTAGAGCAAGCGGGTTTTGAAGTCGAAACCAAATTGGATGGCCAAGCGGGTTTTGACCGAGCAAAAGAAGCAGATTTTGACCTCATTATCCTGGACCTCATGCTCCCTGGCATGGATGGCATGGATGTATGTCGGCAGCTAAGACAAGAACAAATTTTTGTGCCGATTCTCATGCTTACCGCCAAAGATGATGAGTTTGATAAAGTTCTTGGCTTAGAACTTGGGGCTGACGATTACATGACAAAGCCGTTCTCCCCACGGGAAGTGACCGCGCGCGTACGGGCAATCCTTCGTCGAATTGAACAAACAGGCGGAGCCGCGGCAAAGAATGAACAGGGAAAAGGCAAAAGCATTCAAATTGCGGATTTGACGATTTATCCGCAAAACTACGAAGTTTACGTCAAAAAAGAACTGCTCACATTAACGCCAAAAGAGTTTGAACTGCTTGTTTATTTGGCAGACCATAAAGGGCGGGTGCTTACAAGAGACCAGCTTCTGAACGCTGTATGGAACTATGAATTTGTTGGCGATACGCGAATTGTGGACGTGCATATTAGCCACCTCCGCGACAAGATTGAGCCTAATTCTAAAAAACCAGTCTATATTAAAACGATTCGCGGCCTTGGCTATAAGCTAGAGGAACCGGCAAAGAATGAATAAACTCCGCAACCGTTTTATTTTCAGCATCATGCTCGTCATCACGCTTGTTCTCCTAGTATTAGGATTAACGCTTGGTTCCTGGTCAAACGAGCGCTATGTTGACTTTGTTTCAGAGCGGATCAAAAATGAAGCAGCATTGGCCGTTTGGGCAGTCATGCACGATGGCTATCCAAGTGGCGCGCAAGCTCAACAAATTGCGGAAGAAATTGGTGCGGAAATCGATGCACGCTTAACAATCATTGATGCTGAAGGGAACGTCATTGGCGATTCATGGGCGGATCCGCAAAAAATGGAAAATCATCTTGATCGCCCAGAAATTCAGCGTGCTCGCCTCACTGATGAACTGGAACTGCGCTTTAGTGAAACGATTGGCCAAGAATTGCTTTATTACGCCCTTCCTTTGGAAGAAGGCAGGGAGATGCTTGGCTATGTCCGTGTCGGTGTGTCTGTAGAGCCGTTGAACCAAATGAATCGGACGGTATGGACAGTTATTGGTGTTAGCTTTTTAGGGGCATTAATTTTTATTTTGTTTTTAATTACTCGCATCACCAAACAAATTATCCATCCAATTGACCAAGCGACAAAAGCGGCTATTCGCCTAGCCGAGGGTGATTATCAGACTAGGACGTATGAAGATCACCATAAAGAACTTGGGCTGTTAGGCCGTTCCATTAATGCGCTAGCGTATAACTTGGAGCAACTATCGAGACGCCACCAGGCACAGCAAGACCGAATGGCTGCGCTCATTGACCATATGGGGAGTGCGCTATTGTTTATGAATGTTCGTGGAGATGTGGTGTTGCTCAACCAAACGACGGAGCAAATTTTTGAAGTCGATAGCAGTGATTGGCTTTCAAAACCGTACTACCACGTATTTCCGAGCCAACCCCTTATCCAGTTTGTGCAATTGGTTTATATGACGGAGAAGAAACAGCGCAGCCTAGTAGAATGGACGAAGCACTTTTCAACTCGTGTTTATGATGTATACGGTGCGCCGGTGATGGCAGATTCAGGCAGGCTCAGAGGTGTGACGCTTGTCATGCATGACATTACCGAACAGAAAAAGCTAGAGCAAGTTCGGAAAGACTTTGTTGCCAACGTTTCCCATGAGTTAAAAACGCCTGTTACATCGATTAAAGGTTTTGCAGAAACACTCCTGGACGGGGCCGTAGACGATCCCGTGCTTTCTAAACAGTTTACGGAAATCATATGGAAAGAAAGCGACCGACTGCAAATGCTGATCGTCGATTTGTTGGAGCTGTCGAAAATTGAGAATGCACAGTTTAAGCTCGATTTGGAAGACATGTCGCTGAAAGACATCACTGAAGATGTGTTTGAACTAGTTCGGGGCAAAGCCGAAGAAAAAGGCATGCACTTGCATATAAAAGAACAAGGTAGCTCCGTCATTGAAGGGGATTGGCAGCGGCTGAAGCAAGTCGTTTTGAACCTTGTCTCCAATGCGATCGCCTATACACCATCAGGCGGCCATGTAACGGTCGCACTCGAAGAACAAAGCGACTCTGTTGTTCTGAAAGTACAAGATACAGGGATTGGCATTGATCCAAAAGAAACATTGCGCATTTTTGAACGCTTTTACCGAGTTGACCGGGCGAGAAGCCGCAATTCGGGAGGGACGGGATTAGGCCTTGCAATTGTCAAGCATTTGGCTGAAGCGCATCATGCAAAAATAGAAGTGCAGAGCGAAGAGGGCAAAGGAACCGAGTTTTCCCTGACATTCCCCAAAAAACAGCCAAGAACACTTTAACAAAAACTTTACACAATGTTCATCAAGGCTTAATGGGGCGCGCTTACACTAAGGGAGAACGGTCAGTAATGAGATCGGTATCCCTCTTCCGATCAGCCCTTTTTAAAGGCAAGAGTTTTACTCTTGCCTTCTTTTTGGTTGGCAAAACACGTGTACTGGTAACTCTTGTAGCAACTAGCCTCGATTCATCAGCAATTCTTCCTGCCTCCCTGCGTACGTTCGTTCGCATATGCTTTTTTCTTTTCCAGTGACTATGGTACAATGTGATTACATGTATAGATCGAGAAAGGGGCTCTTCTGCTTGAAAAAATTAGTGCTTATTGACGGCAACAGCATTGCTTACCGTGCATTTTTTGCGTTGCCGCTTTTAAATAATGAAAAAGGCGAATATACAAATGCTGTCTATGGCTTTACGACTATGTTGCTGAAGGTTCTCGAAGACGAAAAACCGAGCCATATGCTCGTCGCCTTTGATGCAGGAAAATCGACGTTCCGCCATCAGACGTATGCCGCTTATAAAGGCACGAGGCAGAAAACGCCATCCGAGTTATCTGGGCAAATTCCAATGATTCACCAAGTGCTAGATGCGTTTTCGATTAAGCGCTATGAAGTAGACGAATACGAAGCAGACGACATTATCGGCACGGCGGCAACGAATGCAGCAAAAGAAGGCTTTGACGTTGTCGTCATTACAGGTGATAAAGATTTGCTACAATTGGTTGATGACCGTGTTGAAGTCGTGCTGACGAGAAAAGGCATTTCTGAAGTGGATCGCTATAATCGCGAAAAAGTGGCTGAACGCTACGGGCTTGAGCCGAAACAAATTATTGATTTAAAAGGGTTAATGGGCGATTCGTCTGATAACATTCCGGGTGTTCCCGGCGTAGGGGAGAAAACAGCGCTAAAATTGCTTGCCGAATTCCAAGACGTAGAAACGGTGCTTGATTCGATTGATGCGATCTCTGGGAAGAAGCTGAAAGAACGGCTCCAAGAGAATAAAGACCAAGCTCTGCTTAGCAAAAAACTCGCCACAATTGCCCTTGACGTGCCACTTGCCGAAACGCTTGATTCGTTCGAGTATGGCGGATATGAGTATAAACAAGTCAAAGAAGCGTTTAAAGAGCTGTCCTTTCATTCGTTGCTTGGCCGCATTGACGGCAACGGTGATGAAGAAAGTGCTCCGCAGCAACTGACGGAACTGGATTTTGACATCGTTGAAGAACCGCTACCTGAACATTTCTCTAGCCCGTCAGCTTTAGTCGTCGAAGTGTTAGCGGAAAACTACCATCAAGCCGAAATTGCCGGGATTGCGGTGGCGAACGCAAAAGGCTGCTTTTATTTCCCGACTGAGCAAGCGGTGAAGTCAGACGCGTTTAGGGCATTTGCCCGTTCGCAAGAAAAAAAGAAATGGCTGTTTGACGCAAAGCGTGCTGTCGTCGCTTTAGCCTGGCATGGGGTTGACTTAAATGGCGTTGATTTTGATTTACAAATGGCTTCCTATTTGCTCGATCCATCGCTTTCATCCCATGAAATTAGCGATATTGCTACCCGTAAAGGGACAGGTGGCGTGGCTGAAGATGAAGCTGTATACGGCAAAGGTGCCAAGCGCTCTCTCCCCGAAGAGACCGCCCTTGCCGAACATCTTTGCCGTAAAGCGAATGCAATGTTTACGTTAAAAAGCACATTAGAAGAGGAACTGGCGCAAAACGAGCAGCTTGAATTGCTCCAGAAGTTGGAAATGCCTTTGTCTGTTGTACTTGGCCGTATGGAAAAAGAAGGTGTCCGTGTCGACCGAGAACAACTCGAGGAAATGGGTAAAGATTTATCGGACCGCCTAAACACTCTAGAAGGCGCTATCCATAAAGAAGCTGGAGAACCATTTAATATCAATTCACCGAAACAGCTTGGCGTTATCCTGTTTGAAAAATTAGGGTTGCCACCTGTGAAAAAAACAAAAACAGGCTATTCGACAAGTGCTGATGTATTGGAAAAGCTTGCAGGCGCACATCCAATTATTGAACATCTCCTCCTTTACCGGCAACTTGGCAAACTTTATTCGACATACATCGAAGGGTTGCTTAAAGTAATCGACAAGGAAACAGGGAAAGTCCATACCCGTTTTAACCAGGCCTTAACGCAAACGGGACGCCTTTCTTCGACAGACCCGAATTTGCAAAACATTCCTATCCGTCTAGAGGAAGGAAGAAAAATCCGCAAAGCATTCGTCGCTTCGAAGGAAGGCTGGAAAATGGTTGCAGCTGACTACTCGCAAATTGAGCTGCGCGTCCTTGCCCATATTTCTGGCGATGAACGAATGAAGGAGGCGTTTTTAACTGGGATGGACATCCATACAAAAACGGCAATGGATGTTTTCCATGTAAAACGTGAAGATGTAACAGATTTGATGAGAAGGAGCGCGAAGGCCGTCAATTTTGGGATTGTCTACGGCATAAGCGATTATGGGCTCTCACAAAGCTTAGGAATTACGCGAAAAGAAGCGAAAGACTTTATTGACCGCTATTTAGCAAGTTATCCACAAGTAAAAGCTTATATGGAGAACGTTGTGAAAGAAGCAAAGCAGAAGGGGTATGTCCAAACATTGCTTGCGAGAAGGCGTTATTTGCCTGAACTGAAAAGCCGCAATTTCAACCAGCGTAGTTTTGCAGAACGGACAGCAATGAACACACCGATCCAAGGTACCGCAGCTGACATTATTAAACGGGCGATGGTGCAAATGAGTGAAGCATTAGAGGAAACAGGGCTTAAAGCAAACATGTTGCTCCAAGTTCACGACGAACTGATCTTCGAAGTGGCGCCTGACGATGTGGAACCGTTAAAAAAGCTTGTCACAGAAGTAATGGAACAGGCGCTTGAGCTTGATGTGCCTTTACAAGTGGAAGTCTCTAGCGGAAATTCATGGTTTGACGCGAAATAAGGAGAAGAGAAATGCCAGAATTACCGGAAGTGGAAACGGTACGCCGAACACTCTTACAGTTGGTTAAGAACAAGACCATTGCTGACGTGAACGTCGGCTGGCCGAAAATGATTAAGGAACCAGATGATGTAGAACGTTTTATACAGCTATTAAAGGGACAAACCATCGAAGACATCGGGCGCAGAGGCAAGTTTTTGCTGTTTGTGCTGAACGACTACGTGCTTGTCTCCCATTTGCGGATGGAAGGACGCTATGGTTTGTATCAACCAACCGATGAAAAAACGAAGCATACGCATGTTGTGTTTTCGTTTACAGATGGGTCTGAACTTCGTTATGCGGATGTGCGCAAATTTGGTACGATGCATTTGTTCGCTAAAGGGGCCGAACACGTTGCCATGCCCCTTGCCCAGTTAGGCGTTGAACCTTTTTCCGAACAGTTTACAGTCGAATTGCTGGAACAAGCATATGCAAAAACAACAAGAGCAATTAAAACAGCATTGCTTGACCAGAAAACAGTCGTTGGGCTCGGCAATATTTATGTTGATGAAGCGCTCTTTCGCGCAGGCATCCATCCTGAACGGACGGCCTCGTCACTGTCGAAGGAAGAGTATCACAACCTTCATAAGGAAATTAAAAGAACGCTCAAAGAAGCGATTGAGGCAGGAGGCAGCTCGATAAAATCGTATGTAAACGGCCAAGGGGAAATCGGCATGTTCCAACAACAGCTCCATGTTTATGGCCGTAAGCAACAACCGTGCCATCATTGCGATACAGCGATTGAAAAGACAGTCGTTGGCGGACGGGGAACCCACTATTGCCCAAATTGCCAACCACGGCGGTGAACAATGACAAAGTCCTCTCCATATACTAATGGCAACGAACATTAGACAGGAGGGGCTTCTATTGGCAACATTGGTTATGTTAGCCGCGGCAGTTAGCCTTGACAGTTTTGGTGTCGGGTTTGCCTATGGCACTCGTCGTATCAAAATACCACTCATATCGCTTTTATTTATTGCAGCTTGTTCAGGTGTTTCTATTTTAATCGCTATGTCAGTTGGTTCAACCTTTTCAATGTGGTTGTCGCCTGATGTGGCCGAATTGCTCGGAGCCATCATTTTAATAGGTCTTGGCTGTTGGGCTGTTTATGCAGCTTATCGGCCGAAAAAAGAGCGGAAACCGAGTGTTAAACAGACGAAAATGGATTTTACGATTCGCTTATTTGGGTTTGTCATTCATATTTTACGAGAACCGGAAAGCGCCGACATCGACCGCTCTGGCACAGTGACGGGAAAAGAAGCCCTTTTACTTGGCCTCGCTCTTTCACTTGATGCCTTTGGCGCTGGGATTGGCGCTGCGTTAATGGGCCTTTCCCCTCTTGGCCTTGCTACATGTACGGCTGTTTTAAGCGCATTGTTTGTCACACTAGGAATGACGTTTGGCTACCGGACAGCACGGTTGAAGTGGGTACAGAAAATGGCATTCATTCCAGGTTGCTTGCTGCTCATTATCGGCGTGATGAAATTGTAGGAGGAGCATGTATTTATGAGAGTTGGGTTAACTGGCGGGATTGCCAGCGGAAAATCGCTTGTGGCGTCCTATTTGGAGAAACGAGGCATTCCGGTTGTTGATGCAGATAAACTTGCACGTCAGGTTGTAGAGCCTGGCGAGCCGGCGCTTGCCCAAATCGTCGCGACATTTGGCCAAAACGTCCTCCAGGCTGACGGCAAGTTAGATCGAAAACAGTTAGGGGCGATCATTTTTGGCGATGAACAAAAAAGGATGCAGTTGAATCAAATCGTTCATCCAGCTGTACGCCAATTGATGAAAAAACAGGCCGATCTGTACGAACAAAGGGGCTACACTCGAGTTGTTCTCGATATTCCCTTGTTATACGAAAGCAACTTGTTTCATATGGTCAACCAAGTTTGGCTCGTTTATGTAGACGAAGCGACTCAGCTTCAGCGTTTGATTGAGCGAGACGGCTTAACAGAAACAGAGGCAAAACAACGAATTGCTGCGCAAATGCCATTAACAGCTAAAAAAGCACAGGCCGACGTGTTGATAGACAATAATGGATCGAAGGAAAACACCTATCGACAAGTAGACAATGCGTTGGCTAAGACCGCCCACGAATAGGCGGTCACGACTGAAGACAAGCGCTCGCATACGTCGTTGCTCACCTCGTTCATATGCGCATGAACCCCCGTTCTATTCGCATCTTCACTCGGTTTCGCGCCTCGTTTGACAAATGCTTTCTTTCAGTCTGCACAGTTGTCGACTCTGTCAACAACTTAAGACCGCCTACGAATAGGCGGTCTTTTTTGTGCCTAAATTTAAATTGGTTCACGTTTTTGGTTTATTTATGTTATACTATTTCATATAATATTGATAAAAAGGGTAACATAATAACCTGAAGGGGCTGGACTTTATGAATGTGAAAATGGCGATCAACGGGTTTGGACGAATCGGTCGAATGGTGTTTCGAAAAGCTTTTCTAGAAGGGAAAGTTGATATTACTGCGATCAATGCTTCTTACCCAGCAGACACATTAGCTCATTTAATCAAATACGATTCCATTCATGGGCCATTCATGGCCGATGTCTATGCGAAAGATGGGCAGTTATTCGTAAATGGAAAAAAGATTGAATTGCTTGCTGAACGGGATCCACGGCATTTGCCTTGGGAACAGTTGGGGATTGATATTGTCATTGAAGCAACCGGCAAATTTAAAACAAAAGAAGCGGCTGGTGCTCATTTGCAAGCAGGGGCGAAAAAAGTGATCATTACCGCTCCGGCAAAGGGAGAGGATGCAACGATTGTCGTCGGTGTAAATGAAAGCGACTACAATCCACAGGAAGATCACATTCTCTCGAATGCCTCATGCACAACCAATTGCCTAGCCCCAGTTGCGAAAGTCCTCGACGAAAGGTTTGGAATTGAATCAGGAATGATGACAACGGTGCATTCTTATACGAATGACCAGAAAAACATTGACAACCCTCATAAAGATTTGCGGCGAGCTCGGGCATGTGGACAGTCCATCATCCCGACATCGACTGGAGCGGCTAAGGCAATCTCGAAAGTGTTGCCGAATTTGGAAGGCAAACTAACAGGAATGGCGCTTCGTGTGCCAACGCCAAATGTTTCGTTAGTTGATTTAGTTGTGAATTTAAAAACAGAAACAACTGCAGAAGCAATTAACAATGCCTTTTGGGAAGCTTCACGAGGGACGCTTAAAGGCATCTTAGGGATTACAGATGAACCACTCGTTTCAATCGACTTTAATGGCGAGGAACAATCGGCGGTTGTAGATGGTCAATCAACGATAGTTTTAAACAATCGTCAGGCAAAAGTCCTTGCTTGGTATGACAATGAATGGGGCTATTCTTGCAGAGTGGTTGATTTAATGAATCATGTCGCAGCGCAGATGTCCGTGAAAGAAGAAATCCATTCTGCATCCTAAGAACGATGTAAAATTGTTTAGAAATCCAGTTGCAATCGTGGTGTAAACCAAGTATACTGAATCCCGTGAGTTCGTTTAAAAACGGGATTCGTTTTTCTTGCAGCATGGGTTAGGACCTCTTAGGACTAACTTTCCCCCCTGTACGAAGACGATCCTACATGCATGCTTTTGCTGCATGGCGAATTACCGAAAAGGGGGAAGTTCATATGGATACAATGGGACGTCATGTCATTTCTGAGCTTTGGGGTTGTGACATAAACAAGCTAAACAACATGGAATTTATTGAACAAGTATTTGTAAATGCAGCTTTAAGAGCCGGAGCAGAAGTGAGGGAAGTAGCGTTTCATAAGTTTGCCCCACAAGGGGTGAGTGGAGTCGTGATCATTTCTGAGTCGCATTTAACGATTCACAGTTTCCCGGAACATGGCTATGCGAGCATAGACGTTTATACATGTGGTCCAGTTATTGACCCAAATGTTGCTGCTGAGTTTATTGCAAGAGAATTGGGTGCAACAACAAGCGAAGTGCTTGAATTGCCACGAGGAATGGGACCAATTAAGCCTGAAAAACGATTAAGCCACAGTGCTGTTAAATAAATTGGAGAAACCGCCGAGCATACTGCTGGCGGTTTCTTTTTGCTATAAATGGATGCGCTTTCGCGATTTATGGTATGATAAGGGCAACGTTTACACAGGGGGAGAGAGCAGGATGGGTTTTCGTGAAACAATGAACCGTATTTTCAGCACACGCACTGAAACCGGGGAAGAGCACCCAGTGAAAGAGTTGCAAACACGCTATTATAAAACAACGAAAGACAAGGCCATGCGCACCATTGAACAGGTGCTTACACAACAGGGATTGACGATTAAGCGGAGCGAAGATGACAGGGGTGAAATTGTTGCGCAAACGAAATCAGGAAAAAAACTGCTGTTAGTGGTTTCTATTATTACAGTAAAACCGTATCGGACTGCGGTCGATTTTTCATGTGCAACAGAAACAGTGCTTCCAAGCGATTTTGGCTACAGCCGGAAATTCATTTTAGCTCTTTACAAGAAACTTGACGAGCAATTAACGTATGTCGGTTCAGCGCTAGGCCACGAGCTGCTGTAAGAGGCTTGCCACAGGCGCCCTTTTTTTATATGATAGAAGAAACCAATTTCATTTTGGTATTCACGTCCTTTGGGCACAGATGGAGATGATTGCAATGCGCTGTCCCAAATGTCAGCATAACGGAACAAGAGTGCTCGATTCCAGGCCAAGTGATGAAAGCCGCTCGATCAAACGGAGGCGGGAGTGCGAAAAATGTTTACAGCGTTTTACCACTTATGAGACAGTGGAAGAACGGCCTCTTCTCATTATTAAAAAAGACGGTATGCGGGAGGAATTTAGCAGCGATAAAATGCTACGCGGCCTTGTGCGTGCCTGTGAGAAACGCCCCGTTCCCCTTGAAACGCTTGAAGAAATGGTATTGGACGTGGAGCGCACGCTTCGCAATGAAGGGAAACAAGAAGTGCGAAGCCAGGATGTGGGCGAACTCGTCATGGAACGGCTAGCGAAAGTCGACGATGTTGCTTACGTTCGTTTTGCTTCTGTATACAGACAGTTTAAAGACATCAATGTATTTATAAAAGAATTGACTGAGTTAATGAATAAAAATTAAAAGGAGCTATAAACGCATGGGCGTTTTAAGCTCTTTTTTAGCGAAAGGGGATAAGGGCCATGCCTTGGCATTGGAAAGAAGTTCTTCCTGTAGACCAGTACACAGTGCGGCTGGCCGATTTTATCACAGACATGGACAGCCATGTACTTACCCTTTTGTATCAGCCTTTGATTGGCACAGAAGCAGTTGGCCTGTACAATAGTTTGAAATCGCAGCTTCCTTCGGGAAAGTACCAAGGCGATATCCATACTCACCATCAACTTAGCGTCCTCCTTGACTTGAGTTTGCCTAAGCTGCTTGAAGCGCGGAAAAAACTAGAAGCGATTGATTTGCTCAGGACATACCGAAAAAAAACAGACGACGTCCGCTTTTTTATGTATGAATTACAGCCGCCAATGAAACCACATCGTTTTTTTCGAGACGATGTTCTTAGCGTTTTTTTGTATAACAGGCTAGGCAAACAAGGATACCGGGCGGTAAGGGAACGCTTTGCACTGCCCGTGTTGGACAGTAGCGAGTTTGAAGAAGTGACCGAATCCTTTTCCAGTGTGTTTACCTCTTTAACTCACTCGGAGATGCAGCCGGCGTTAATGAACGAACAAGACGGCGCATTGAAAGGAGCAAATGGGGAGGCGCTGATCGGCAAGGACAGCAACGGTCTTCACTTTGATGATTTTGACATTGAATTAATGAAACAAGCGTTGTCTAGCTTTATTGTCCCGCCAGAAGTGTTGACTGATCGATTGATTGACTTGATCAAAAAACTCGCTTTTGTTTACCAAGTTGAGCCGTTAACAATGGCGAATTTAGTTGAGCAAGCTTCTCGAGGCGACATGTTGGATGAAGACGATTTACGAAAAACGATCAAAGAGTGGTACCGCCTTGAAAATGGCACAAAACCGCCTGCGCTTGGTTTAAAAACACAGCCGCAGACGGCGCGAACGATGACGAAAGAGCCGCAAACAGAAGAGGAACGGTCCATCCAATTTTACGAGCAAACACCGCCAATGACACTCTTGGAAATGCGCCAAGAAGGGGCAGCGGTTTCTCCAGCCGATGCCCGCTTGATTGAAGAACTCATCGTTGATTATAAATTGCATCCAGGTGTGGCGAACGTACTGATTGATTATGTCCTATTCCAACATGATATGAAGCTTTCCCGCGCCTTTATGTTGAAAATTGCTGGCCATTGGAAGCGAAAAAAAGTAAAAACGGTGCCAGGCGCTATGGGGCTTGTGAAGGAAGACAAACAAAAACAGGCCAATGCATCGCCGCGGCAAACGTATAAGCGAAACGCGCGCCAAGACAAACTACCGAAGTGGCTAATGGCTGAGCAAGAAAAGGGGATTAGTCAAGAAGGCAAACAAGCTAGCGCTGTGGGTGAAGCGACTGAATCAAAAACAAGCGTAACTCAAACAGAGTCAAAAAAACGGATTGCTGCATTAATGGAGGAACGAAAACGACTAAGGGAAAAAAAGGATGAGAGCGAATGGAATCAATAGAACAGGCGCTAAAAGCTTTTGACCAGGATGGGCGCCTGCAAAAACGGATTGAGCGCCAAAGGCAGGAGCTGCTAGATAGCGCGATTGTACAAGCCTTTTTGCAAGAGCATCCTGACGTAACCCGCTCGATGATCGACCGTGCCCTTAGCAAACTATACGAGTTTAAAAAGGAACGAGGGAACTGCCAAACGTGCCCCGGGTTAGACCATTGCCCGAATATGATGAAAGGATTTCAACCGTTGCTTTATACAGAGAGAGGCAGCATTGAGATTTCTTATAGCCGATGCCAACTGAAACGGGAGCAAGAGGCAGAACAAGCGAAACTAGAGCTAATCCAGTCGCTTTATATTCCTAAAGATATCCTTAAAGCTACGTTTGACGATATGGAACAAAATGAGGAACGGGCAGAGGCGCTAAGTGAAGGGCTTGAATTTGCTTTATCAGCTAATCCAGGAGAAAAGGGCAAGGGCCTATACTTATACGGAAAATTTGGTGTAGGAAAGACGTATTTGTTAGGGGCTATTGCAAATGAATTAAAAGCAAAAAACATCCAATCCTATTTGATCTATACACCTGACTTCTTTAGGGAAATGAAGCAAGCCATTGGCGATGGATCCTTTCAAGAAAAGCTGGAAGCTGTCCGAAAAGCCCCTGTACTGATGCTAGATGACATTGGAGCAGAGACAACAACCGCTTGGACCCGTGACGAAGTTTTAGGCCCAATTCTTCAGTACAGAATGGCTGAGAAACTGCCAACGTTGTTTACTTCAAATTACGATTACGATGAGTTAGAAGAGCAGCTTGCCTATTCGGAAAAAGGCGGGATCGAACGGCTAAAAGCAAAACGGATTATGGAAAGGATCAAGCATTTTACCACATTCGTAGAAGTTGGCGGAGAAAACCGGCGCGGTATGTAGCGCCGGTTTTTATATTGTCGATTTTTCGACAACATCGCTCAGGCGGGGAGAGGATGCTTGTCAGGCGAGCGGAAATGCGGATAGTACAGGGGTCATAAGCTAGGCGAACGACGACGTATGTGAGGTTTGAGAGCAGGGCTTGCTCATTGGATGTTTAAGGATAACTATGGTACGATGTATAAAGAATACTAGATTACTTGTGCTTGGGGGTACAACAATGAGCATAGATGCCATATTAGAACGGGCAGTAAACGGCGAGCGCATTTCGATGGCCGATGCCGTTAAGCTTTACGAGAGCGACGATCTCGATAAACTTGGCAAAGCAGCTGATACGATTATGAAAAAATGGCACCCTGAGCCAATAACGACATTTGTGATCGGTCGCAATGTAAACTACACGAACTTTTGCGATACATATTGTTCGTTTTGCGCCTTTTACAGACCGCCTAACCATAAAGATGGCTACGTTCTTGATGACGAAGTCATTTTTCAAAAAATCAAGGAAACACAAGATGTTGGCGGAACAGAAATATTAATGCAGGGCGGAACCAACCCTAATTTAAAGCTTGATTATTATACAAACTTGCTAAAAGGCATTAAAGAACGCTTTCCAGATATTTGGATGCACTCCTTTTCCCCTGCGGAAATTTGGAAAATCGCTGAAGTAATGGACATGTCGATTGAAGACGTACTTCGGGAACTCCATAAAGCGGGTCTTGACAGTATGCCAGGCGGAGGCGCTGAAATTTTGACTGAAGAGACACGGATGCGCGTCAGCCGCTTAAAAGTAACGGCCGATCAGTGGCTTGATGCGATGAAGACAGCGAAAAAAGTCGGCATGTTTGGTACGGCAACAATGGTCATTGGCTTTGGTGAATCGTTTGAAGAACGGGCCTTGCATTTGCAGCGCGTTCGTGATGCCCAAGACGAGACACAATGCTTTACGGCTTTCATTTCCTGGCTGCTACAACCGGAAAATACAGGGTTGAGAAGGCTGAAAAAATTGACGCCAGAAGATTATTTGAAAAACGTAGCGATTTCAAGGATTTTCCTAGATAATATCGCCAATTTCCAATCTTCCTGGGTGACAATGGGGCCTGAAGTCGGCAAAAAATCGCTTCATTTTGGCTGTAACGATTTTGGTAGCACAATGATGGAAGAAAATGTAGTCTCTGCTGCAAATACGACACACAAAGTCAATTCAAACTTGACGCTTAAATTGATTCGTGAAGCGGGAAAAATACCAGCCCAACGTAACACAAAATATGAGATATTACGGACGTTTTCAGAAAATGAAAACGTTGAGAAAGACTTTATCATGCAAAATTGACCCGTTTGCTCCGGAGCGACTCCGGAGCTTTTTTCTATGCAATTAGCATGTTTTTGAGCCACCAACATAAATTGATAGTAAGCCTGTCTGGCTTCTAGTGAGCTTTAGGTAAGGTTTTGATATGTTAGGGGGAGTCATGCGTGATTGCCATTCATTTTGAAGAGCGCGGCAACTGCTCGCGCCTGTTTGATGAATTGAGGGGCTATATGGCAACCTATGAGCCATATGGTTTTGGCGGGGCAGTGGAAAAAAACAGTGAAGCGACGATCACAGTCCGTTATGAAAACAAAGACGTCGATTTTTATGAGTCGTTCCATCCTTTTTTGGCCTCGATCTTTGCGGAATATGTCATAGAAACAAAGGAAGATGAATGGTTAATGGACATTGCTGAAAACCTTTTTTATTTTACCGACGAGGAGGAAAAGCAGCAAATCGTCGCTATTGCCCAAGCCATTCTTCAAGGGGATCGGAATGATATCCCATCTGTTAAGCCGCATTTTGATAGACGTGCATTTCTATATGACGCCTTCGCCTCACACCTCAACCCGGATACGACATTTTATTACGAACCATTTCTGACATTCCGGCTAAAAGAATACGGAGAAATGTTAATTGATTGTATCGAGCTTGCCATTGACGAATATTTAATGGAACAAGATTACCAGGCCATGGTTGAAAATTTGCGCCATTATATCCGTAACACACCTGCACGATTGCCAATGGTTTATCTCGTCCATGGGGACATGTTTACGTTTTATGATGAACATTTCCGGGAGTTGACTGCTGAAGAAATGGCCTATTATTTAAAGCAAGAACTTGTATTTGAAACAGGCCTTGATTTTTCTGAAATGGTCATTAGCCCACTCGTCAGCATGGCTCCAGGGCATGTCCATGTATTTACAGATGAACCGGACCATGGCGTCATTTTAACGATCCAAGCGATCTTCCAAGAGCGGCTGACGATTTTCCCTTTGCAAGAACGCCATTAGAACAAATACAGCGAACAAGCTTGCTTTTTGGACTTTGGTTTTTGTATAATGGCTGTATGAAAAGTGATGATAAGGACACCGCATTCAAGTAAGGCGTTTTTTAGAGAATGGGGCATTGGCTGGGACCCCTAAACGCGACTCGATTGTGACCACCTTTGAACTGCCCTGGGGAATAACAGTATCCAGCGCCGGCCCGCAGCCGTTATCTGTATGTAGAGCATGTAAGTAGGGTGGAACCACGAAACCACACTCGTCCCTTCGACTAAGGGGCGAGTGTTTTTTATTTTAATGCGAAAGGAAGATCAAGTATGACGGACAAACGTACGTTTACGTTTCCTGATGGAACAGTAAAATCATTTCCAATTGGAACGACGACTGAAGCGATTGCTGCTTCTATTAGCCCAGGATTAAAGAAAAAAGCATTGGCTGGAAAACTAAACGAGACATTGTATGATTTGAAAACGCCACTCCCTGAAGATGGAAACATCGAAATTGTCGTCACAGGATCAGACGAAGGATTAGACATCATGAGGCACAGTACAGCCCATGTGCTTGCCCAAGCAGTCAAGCGATTGTTTCCAGGTGTTAAGTTGGGTGTAGGGCCCGTCATTGAGGACGGCTTTTACTATGACATCGATGCCGACGAATCGATCACGGCAGAAGACTTGCCACGGATCGAAAAGGAAATGAAAAAAATCATTGGTGAAAATTTAGAGATCATACGCGAAGAAGTGAGCCGTGAGGAAGCGATTGCTCGCTTTAAAGAAATAAATGACCCTTATAAACTTGAGTTGATCGAAGCCATTCCGGAGGAAGAAACAGTTACGATTTACAAACAAGGTGAATTTTTTGATTTGTGTCGTGGCGTCCATGTGCCATCGACGAATAAAATCAAGGAGTTTAAGTTACTGTCCACCGCAGGAGCTTACTGGCGCGGCGACGCGAAAAACAAAATGTTGCAGCGTATTTACGGAACGGCATTCTTTAACAAAGATGAACTAAACGAACATTTGCGTTTGCTCGAAGAAGCAAAAGAACGGGATCACCGCAAGCTTGGCAAGGAACTTGGTATCTTTGCGCTTTCACCTAAAGTAGGACAAGGGTTGCCTTTATGGCTGCCAAAAGGAGCAACGATCCGCCGTATCATTGAGCGCTACATTGTTGATAAAGAGGAGCGCCTCGGCTATCAGCATGTTTATACACCGATCCTTGGTTCCTCTGAGCTCTATAAAACATCTGGGCACTGGGACCATTACCAAGACGATATGTTCCCGCCGATGGAAATGGATAATGAAACGCTTGTGTTGCGGCCGATGAATTGTCCCCATCATATGATGGTTTATAAGCAAGATATGCGCAGTTACCGGCAATTGCCGTTGCGAATTGCTGAACTCGGCATGATGCACCGTTACGAAATGTCAGGCGCTGTTTCTGGGCTCCAGCGCGTTCGTGGAATGACGTTAAACGATGCCCACATTTTCTGCCGCCCTGATCAAATTAAAGATGAATTCGTTCGCGTTGTACGTCTTATCCAAGAAGTGTACAAGGATTTTGGCTTGAACGACTATAAATTTCGGCTGTCGTACCGTGACCCGGAAGACAAGGAAAAATATTTTGATGACGATGACATGTGGAACAAAGCGCAAGCGATGCTAAAAGAAGCAATGGATACATTAGGATCGCCATACTATGAAGCAATTGGTGAAGCCGCTTTTTACGGGCCAAAATTGGATGTGCAAGTGAAGACGGCCCTTGGCAAAGAAGAGACGCTTTCGACTGTACAGCTTGATTTTCTCCTTCCAGAACGCTTTGATTTAACCTATGTCGGCGAAGATGGAAAGCTGCACCGTCCGGTTGTCGTTCACCGCGGCGTTGTCTCAACGATGGAACGATTCGTTGCTTTCTTGTTGGAAGAGTATAAAGGCGCGCTGCCAACATGGCTTGCGCCTGTCCAAGTGCAAGTGATTCCTGTATCTAATGAAGTCCACCTGGATTACGCTAAACGTGTCATTGAACAACTGCAACAAGCAGGTGTCCGTGTCGAGATCGACGACCGCGACGAAAAGCTTGGCTATAAAATCCGTGAAGCACAAATCCAAAAAATCCCTTATATGCTCGTTCTTGGCGACAAGGAAGTGGCTGCTGAAGCGGTTAATGTCCGCAAGTATGGGGAGCAAGCCTCTTCTTCGCAACCGCTCTCTGCCTTTGTCGACGAGATTGCCAAAGAAGCGAGAAAATAAAGGCTACATCAACGTTCCAGCTACGTCAAACCGTGGCTGGAACGTTTATTTCAATTTGGTTACATTGCTTTGAAAGGCGCACATGCTTATGAATTTATGCTAAGCTAGTGGAGAATTTTTAGATTTGTACGAAATGGAGGAATGGCAGTTTGCATACAGAAGCTTTGAAATGGGGCATTTTGGGGACAGCTTCAATTGCAAAACGAGCAATTATCCCTGGAATCGCTGCATCCGAAAGCGGCGAAGTGGTAGCAATAGCGAGCCGTTCACTTGAAAAAGCGCAGGCATTTGCGGCTGAGCATGGCATTAAAACAGCGTATGGCTCTTATGAAGAGTTATTGGCAGACGAGGAAATTGAAGCCGTTTACATTCCGTTGCCGAACCACTTGCATAAGGAGTGGGTCATAAAAGCTGCCGAAGCCGGAAAGCATGTCCTGTGCGAAAAGCCGATTGCTTTACATGCAGAGGAAGCCCAGGAAATGAGCAGGGCATGCAAGCAGCATCGTGTAGTCCTCGCTGAAGCTTTTATGTACCGTTATCAAGCACGGTACAAACACATATTAGCCCATATCGATAATGGCGACATTGGCGAAATTCGCGGCATTCGTGCTGTATTTACGTTCAATAATGCAAGCGCTTTCGACAATTTCCGTATGAAACGAGCATATGGTGGTGGCGGCCTTTATGACGTCGGCGTCTATCCACTCTCATTAGCGCGGTTGGTCTTTGGCGAGGAACCGGAAGCAGTGACGGTGCATAGCTTTATGCCTGATTCCCATGACCAAGTCGATATGGTAGCAGCAGGGTTAGTCGAATTTTCGAATGGCCGCTACCTGACATTTGATTGTGGAATGTGGGCAGCATTTCGTGATGAAGCCGAAATTATTGGCACAAAAGGCAGGATCACCATTCCAACCGCTTTTACAAATGAAGCAAATGGATATGATTTGTATACGAATGATGGCCACACTCACTTCAGCGGCAATGCAGTGGATCACTATGCTTTGCAGGCAGATGCGTTTGCCGCAACGGTCCGCAACGAAAAGCCGTTGCCTTTTTCAGCAGAAGATGCTGTTTTAAACATGAAAGTGCTAGACGCATGCTTGAAGTCACAACTTGAACGAAAACGAATAGAAGTGGAGCGGTGACAATGAAAGCAATCCCTTTCGAAGGCATAGCGAAGCCTGTATCCGCCCTCATAATGGGCAGTGACTATTTTTCTCCAGATCATCAGGAGTCGGTTAACAACATTCTTGAGCAGTATGTTTCGATAGGTGGCAATACAATTGATACAGCATTTATTTACAATGGCGGCAAAAGTGAGGCCGCTATTGGGAACTGGCTTGACGCTGGCAACCGGTCGCGAATGAATGTTTTAACCAAAGGGGGCCACCCGAATGAAAAGGGACATACCATTAATAAACACGACATTGCCGAACAATTAAAAATTAGCTTAGACCGTTTGCAAACAGATGCAGTTGAATTGTATGCCCTTCACCGAGATGATCCAACAGTGCCAGTCGGCGCCATTTTAGAATGGCTTAATGAACATAAAGAAGCAGGGCGGATAGGCGCGTTTGGTGGTTCAAATTGGTCGTTAGAGCGGCTGGCCGAAGCAAACGAATATGCTGAAAAACATGGGCTTGTTGGTTTTTCTTTCTCCAGCCCCAATTTAAGTCTTGCCAAAGCCCAACAGCCTTACTGGCCTGGCTGTATTAGCCTTGACCACACAGCAATTGAATGGCACGGGGAAACGAAGCTGCCTGTGTTCTCGTGGTCCTCCCAAGCACGTGGATTTTTTACCGGTCGCTTTTCTCGAGACGACCGGAGCAATGAGGATTTGGTTCGTGTGTTTTACAATGACGACAATTGGCAGCGCTATGACCGGGCAGAAGCGTTAGGAAAACAAAAAGGGGCAACGACGATTGAAGTCGCTTTAGCCTATGTCTTAAACCAGCCTTTCCCTACCGCTGCGATCATTGGACCGCAAAATCAACAAGAAATGCAGTCTTGCGCAAAAGGGGCAGCATTGACATTAACTGCTGACGAAGTTGCTTGGCTCGATTTACAAAAATAACGATTGGTATGTAGAAGTTGTTCCTTTTATAGAGGGCAGCTTCTTTTTTAGGTTTATTTTGTAGAGAGTGGAATAAACTGAACGTAGCATCTCTAAAGGAGGGGAAGCCAGTGAAGAAGAATGGGCGTTTAGCATTGTTGGCGATTGTTGTGGTCTTGCTTGTATTTCCTCTTACAACCTCATTCCAGGCAAAAGAAAAAACGCCACAGTTCGCAGAGGAAATCGCTGCGATATTGGAACATGAACGTTTGGCTGGCGCATCTGTTGCCGTGAGTGTCCGGGACGGCGCTACCAATGAACTGTTGTTTGAACACAATGGGAACATGCTGCTCCATCCAGCCTCTTCGATGAAAGTGTTAACTGCTGTTGCTGCTTTAACGGAGCTAGGCAGTGACCATACGTTCAAAACGACCGTGTTTACAGACGGCAAAATAAGCAAACGCATCCTCCATGGAAATGTATACATAAAAGGGGGTGGCGACCCTACGCTCATGGAAGCAGAATTAAATGAGCTTGCACAGGAGCTACGCGACAAAGGCATCAAAAAAATAAATGGCGATATAATCGCCGATGAATCACGCTATGACGACGTACGGCTATCCCAAGATTTGAATTGGTCGGATGAATCGTTTTATACAGGGGCGCAAGTGTCAGCATTGACTCTTTCTCCGACAGACGACTATGATGCAGGAACCATTTTGGTTGAAGTGACCCCGGCAAAAAAAGCAGGCCAAAGAGCAATTGTCACGACGCAGCCTGACGTTAAAGCAGTGCCTATTATGAATGAGGCATTGACAGTAGCAGCCGGCGAACAGAAATCGTTAAACATAGAAAGAGAACACGGCAAAGCTGACATCCGCATCACCGGCAATGTGCCCATTGGTGCAAACGCGACAAGAAGTTGGGTAGCCGTATGGGAGCCGGCTCAATATACAACTGCTGTATTTAAGCAGGCTCTTAACAATGCGGGGATCGATATAAAAAAGGCGGAGGAGACAATAGGGTACGTGCCTAAAAACGCAGTGAAACAAGCTGAACGAGAGTCGATGCCTTTGCGTGAACTGCTTGTGCCCTTTTTAAAGCTTAGCAATAATGGACATGGAGAAGTGCTTGTAAAAGAAATCGGTTATGTAAAAGAAGGAGAGGGGAGCTGGGATGCGGGGTTGCCTCTTGTCGCAGAAAGCACCGAGCAGCTTGGAGCAAGCGGGCCTTTTTTGCTGCGCGATGGCTCGGGCATGTCCCATAAGACCCTCGTTGCGGCAAATGATTTAACGAGCGTGCTCTATCACGCTCAGCAGCAGCATTGGTTTGCTGATTTTTACAATGGTCTACCAGTTGCTGGAGAAAAAGACCGGCTTGTTGGCGGAACGATGCGGAATCGTTTAGGTGGGATAGAAGGGGAAGTGAGAGCAAAAACAGGCTCTCTTACAGGGGTATCAAGCTTAACTGGCTATGCAAGGACAAATGATGGCAATAGCTATTTGTTTACGATTATAATGAATAATTTCATTGGCGAGAGCCAAACGATTCGACATATTGAAGATGAGATCGTGTTGGCGATTCTTGGCGAATCACCCTAATGGATACGAAGGGCGCGCGGCTAAAGAGAGCCGGGCGTCTTTTGACCGTGAGTTGTTCGTTTTAGAGCACACGCTCTCGAAAATAGCGATCAAACGTGTTCTGAGAACGGTGAGGCGAGCCAACAAAAAATTCTAAAGTTTTTATAAAGTGCCTGGTTTTTCTAGTATTTAGCAGTATAATAGAAAAATAGATATGTACCGAATTTCTAGTTATCGAAGGAGAACGAGAGATGGAACAATTCAAGGAGACACACCAGCCTGAAGAGTTCGCTTTTTCAAAAAAGCCCAATATTTTCGCCTTTCTTTTTAACCCAAGTAAACAGTTTGTGCGCATGAAAGTGGAACCGTCCGTCGGCTTTCCGATGTTTATCATCCTCTGCCTCGTCTTGCTTGGCCTGCTTTTTCCCGTTTTTACTGGACAAGGAGGGCTAATTGACTTAGATGCGGTTGCCTATGACGGCGACATGGATGGGATGATGATGGAAGAAATCTACATGGAGGATGCCATGTATGAAGAAGAGGCGCCGTTGTTTGCTAGCTTTAACATAGATGGCCTCGTTTCAGGCATTATAATTGGAATGATTATGCTAGTTGCTTATGCGGCCGGACCGCCTTTGCTTGCGCTTATCTTGTTTGCGATTTCGAAAATGCAAAACAACCAGACGCCCTATAAGGCAATCTATTCAATGACTGTTTTTGCCACGCTCGTAAGCGCCATCGGCTTTCTGTATTTGATGATTGTCAATGCAGCAAACGGAACGTACGGCTATATTTATACCGCGCCATCGGTGTTTGTTAATGAAACACACCCATTCTATCCTCTGTTACAAAGCTTGGAAATCTCTACGCTTGCATTTATTGCTTTTATTTCGCTGGGGCTTATGAAGACAGCCAACTTTAAAAAATTCCCAGCAATTGCGATTGGGGTGGGCATATTTGCATTGGTGTTTATTGTCAATTTAATAGGGGGGCTTCTGCGTTGAGTATGAAAAAAGCAATCATTGGTGGAGTGGTTGTTGTATCTATTGCCACGTTTACTTATTTTGGACTTTCTAATGCCCGTGAAACAGGGGGCGGAATGACAGGATACACGGTCGATTTGGTTACACCGATGAATGAAGTAATGGACTCCACCGTGATGGTTCCAGGGAAGTTAGAGTTAGTCGATCGCCAGTTAGTGACAGAAATGGCTGAGCATAGCGGGTTTGAAATATTGGTCGATGTCGGCGATGAAGTTGAAGAAGGGACGCCGCTCGTCCAATATGACACATCTGAGCTTGATTTTGAGCAACAGGACGTTGAGCTGCAAATTGAAAAAGCCAATGCGATGATTGCGGAACTTGCGAAGCAAGAAGAGGATGTGAAGAAGCGTAAAAATGGGCCTGATGTCAAACCGACCTATGTGACGGACGAGGAGACAGGTGAAAAAACGGAAATTGAACCGGTCGTGACGGTTGCTGAGCTTGACGCTGAGTTGGCCGAGCTTGCCGCACAGAAAAAAGAAGAAGCGTTCGGATTGACGCGGCTACAGAACCAATTAGAAAGCATTAAAGAGCAAAAAGAACAATTGACCGTGAAAAGCAAAATTGCAGGAACGGTCATTAAGAGAAACGATACGGCAGAGGAAAGCAATGAAGGCCTCGGTGAAAGTACGACAAATGCGTTGCTTGAAGTGGCCGACACGAGCCAATTTACGATTACAGGCAACATTTCCGAGCAGCAATCCCTAGAAGTCGAGCCTGGCCATCCTGTTATGATTACATCTGATACAGTAGAAGATGGTTTTTGGGAAGGAGAAGTAGTCGATGTCTCTTATTTCCCGACTGAAAGCGATGAATGGTACGGAGATTCGTCGAGCTCCCAATACCCCGTTACGATTAAAATGACCGAAGGTGATACGGACAAGCTCCGGCCAGGTTACCAAGTTTATGCTGAAATTATAACAATGGAACATGAAGGGCTCGCTTTGCCTATGGAAGCGATCCAATACGATGAGTTTTCCTCGTTTGTTTACGTTTATGAAGACGGTAACGCTGTACGTAGGGATGTGGAAATTGGAATTGCAACTGAATATTCAATCGAGATTTTAGAGGGCGTGACAGAAGCAGATGAGGTCATTCTCGATTACATGGGAGAAGTGCATGATGGCATGGCTGTCACGCCTGCCGTTTACGAAGATGGCGACTTTGAAGAAGGGCTTGACGGGGTCGACGAACAGTTTGAAGAAGGAGAAGAACCGTTAGAAGCGCCAGCTGACGGGGAAGAAGGCGAAGTGATTGAAGGCGTCGAGATTATTGAAGAGGACGATGATGTATGATTGTGCTCAAACAGGTGACTAAATCGTTCCGCGTTGGGCAAGCTTGGTCGCAAGTGCTAGCTCCCATCGATTTAACGATTGAACAAGAAAGTTTTATGTCAATCATGGGCCCATCTGGTTCTGGGAAATCGACGCTAATGAATATCATTGGATGTCTTGACAAGCCGACAACAGGCGAGTATTTGCTTGATGGCCAGATGATTGGCACACTAAGCGAAAAAGAACTTGCCAAGATCCGCAACGAAAAAATCGGGTTTGTGTTCCAGCAATTTCATTTATTGCCCCGGCTTTCGGCATGGAAAAACGTCGAATTGCCAATGGTGTATGCCGGCATCAAAAAAAATGAGCGAAAAGAGCGGGCATATGAGGCATTGAAAAAAGTTGGCCTTGGTGACCGTGCTACATACAAGCCTGCTTCCCTTTCAGGCGGTCAGAAACAACGAGTCGCCATCGCCCGGGCGCTAGTCAACAATCCGTCGATTATATTGGCGGACGAGCCGACTGGCGCTCTCGATTCGAAAACGAGCGAATCGATTATGGAATTGCTCCGTGGTTTAAATGAAGAAGGGGTAACCATTTCAATTATTACTCATGAAACGGAAATTGCGGAAAAAACAGACCGGACTGTTTTTGTAAAGGATGGGAAAATCCAGGAGGCAACAGCTTCCTGACAAGCTGCTTGTTTTCCGGAAAGGAACGAGGCCTGTGAACATCATTGAAAACATCAAAATGGCGTTTCATTCGATTGCTGCGCAAAAATTGAGGGCGCTTTTAACAACGCTTGGCATTATTATCGGTGTTGCTGCTGTCATCATGGTTGTGGCCATTGGGCAAGGTGCTGAACAAAAGTTGAAAGCACAAATCGTAGGCGTGGAAAACATTCGGGAGATTTATTTCGAGCCATCGGAAATCGATGAACAGGAAAATCCGAACATTTACGCCTTTTGGCAGTACTCGGAACAAGACGTAGCAGACATTCAAGCGTTGCCTTCTGTTCAGTCAGTTGTCGCTTCTAGTGCCGAACACACGACGATTTTGGCGGGCGATGAACAGGTTGAAACGGAAGTTAACGGAATCAACATGCACTATATGGATCTTTACGACTATGAAGCCTTAGAAGGGAATCTACTTCATCCAGTTGACTATTTAACGGGGACGAGGAAAGCCGTCATTACATCTGTGCTGGCTGAACAACTGTTTCCTTACGAGTCTGCTGTCGGGCAAACGGTAAAAGTTGGCGCTTATCCGATTGAAATTGTCGGCGTATTAGCACCGTCTGACAGCATTATTAACTTTGAAAGGGAACAATTGTTGCTTTCCTATGAAACGTGGAAACAAATTTTCTTCCGTGATGGGTTTGACTCCATCCATATTAAGGCGGAAACAGTAGAAGACGTTGAAATGGCTGTAGCGGATGCAGCTGCGATTTTAAATGAAAACCATAGCACATTTGACGCCTACAAAAGCTATGATATGAGCGAATTTTTGGAAACAGACTCAACAATTACCCGTGTCATGACGGTAATCATCGGTGGCATCGCTGGCATTTCGCTTCTTGTCGGGGGAATTGGCGTCATGAATATTATGCTTGTTTCAGTGACAGAACGAACGAGAGAAATCGGCATCCGCAAGTCAATGGGGGCCACCAGAGGACAAATCCTGTTCCAATTTTTAATTGAATCGATTGTGTTGACCGTGCTTGGTGGGGCAGCAGGCATTTTGTTCGGGGCGCTGCTCGTACAGCTAATCGGCAACGCATTTGATATGGACGTCGTTTTGTCTGGAACGGTTGTCTTAATTGCGACTGCTTTCTCCCTTGGGGTCGGCATGCTGTTTGGCATATTGCCAGCCAATAAAGCGGCGAAGTTAGATCCAGTTGAATCACTACGATATGAATAAAGGCAGGCGAAATTTAGCAACGTGCATTGACAGGGACAATTCACCATGGTAAGATACGTCTTGTGTTAGTTAATAAAGCAAGAAGAAGCGCCCGCTTCTCACCTGTACGACATTGGTTGCCAGGTTAGAAACCGTCAGTTTGTTAAAATGCTGATTAAGTGTGGGTGCCGTGCGTCCACACTTTTTTCGCGTTTAGACGCGTAAATTGCTTTAGCTGCATCACAAAATCCACTGGAGGTGGCTCATTATTAGCAAGGACATGTTGGTCAATGAAGGGATTCGGGCTCGTGAGGTACGTCTGGTTGGCGCCAACGGCGACCAAATTGGCGTCAAGTCAAAGCATGAAGCACTGGAAATGGCACAAAGAGTAAATCTTGACCTTGTCTGTGTGGCGCCAAATGCAAAACCGCCTGTTTGCCGGATTATGGATTACGGGAAATACCGCTACGAACAGCAAAAGAAAGAAAAAGAAGCGCGCAAAAATCAAAAAGTTATTACAATCAAAGAAGTACGTTTAAGCCCGACGATTGAAGACAATGACTTTAATACAAAGCTTCGCAATGCCCGTAAATTCCTAGAAAAAGGCGATAAGGTGAAAGCATCCATTCGTTTCCGTGGTCGTGCAATTACGCACTCACAAATCGGGCGTGACGTACTTGAACGTCTCGCGAAAGAATGCGAGGACATCGCAACGATTGAGGCCCGCCCAAAAATGGAAGGCCGCAGCATGTTTCTCGTTATGGCACCTAAAACCGAGAAATAAGGGCAGGAATTAGTTAAAGGAGGACGTCGTTATGCCTAAAATGAAAACACACCGCGGCGCTGCTAAGCGTTTTAAGAAAACAGGAACTGGCAAGCTTAAGCGCTCACATGCTTACACAAGCCATATGTTCCGCAATAAATCACAGAAACAAAAGCGCAAACTCCGCAAAGCGGCAATTGTGCATACTGGAGATTTTAAACGCATTCATCAAATGCTCACATACAAGAAAAAATAACTGTTCGGATAGATTAAGGAGGGATTTGCGATGCCAAGAGTAAAAGGCGGTTATGTCGCTCGTCGTCGTCGTAAAAAAGTATTAAAACTAGCAAAAGGATACTACGGTTCGAAGCATACGCTTTTTAAATCAGCACAAGGCCAGGTCATGAAATCCTTGCAATATGCATACCGTGATCGCCGTCAGAAGAAACGCGATTTCCGCAAACTTTGGATTACGCGTATTAATGCAGCCGCGCGCTTAAATGGCCTTTCCTATAGCCGTTTAATGCATGGCCTAAAGCTAGCTGAAATTAACGTTAACCGCAAAATGCTTGCTGATCTAGCAGTTAACGATGAAAAAGCATTTGCTCAACTTGCTGATAAAGCAAAAGAAAGCTTAAATAGCTAAAAACACACGCAGCCAACCATTACATTGGCTGCTTTTTTGTGTTTCGCCACTCTGCTCTCGCTATTTTAGAAACTTGACTAGAAACAACTTTGTTTTATGAGTAAAGTCTATTTGCAGAAAGTTTGTAATTGACAATATGGTAGCGTTTTCATATGATAATGACATACTGATAATCGTAGGAGGGGAAACAGTATGCAACGAAAAAAAGGCGAAACGGAGTATGAGCGCATAACGAAAAGCGCTTCCTTTGCGGAGCTGATGAAAAAGAAAAAAGCGTTTTTAGTGCCTAGTATTCTATTTTTTATGGTCTTTTACTTTTCCTTGCCAGTGCTCGCCGTTTATACCACTGTCTTGGAAGCGCCGGTAATTGGCGAAATCACATGGGCATGGGTGCTTGCGATCGCGCAATTTATTATGACATGGACGTTTTGCATTTTGTATGTAAAAAAATCAGCGCGGTTTGATCAGCTTGCTGAAAAGGTAGTAAGCGAGCAAGATACTGAGAGGAAAGAAGGGACAGGTTTATGAACATTACGGTCATTTCTCTATTTCTGGCGATCGTTCTGTTGACGCTTGTTATCACTTACTATGCGGCGAAACGGACAAAGACAGCAAGCGAATTTTATACAGCTGGAGGCGGTTTGACTGGCTGGCAAAACGGGCTTGCGATTGCAGGCGATTACTTGTCAGCAGCCTCGTTTTTAGGGATAGCCGGTGCCATTGCTTTGTTTGGCTTTGACGGGTTCTTTTACAGTATTGGCTACTTAGTTGCCTACTTGGTCGTGATGTTTGTTGTTGCAGAACCACTCCGGAACTTAGGGAAATATACGCTTGCCGACATGATCCATTCTCGTTTTGATGCGAGGAAAGTCCGGGGTGTTGCTGCTGGGAGCACGATTACAATTGTGATCTTCTACATGATCGCCCAGTTGGTTGGAGCTGGAGCGCTCATTCAATTGTTGTTTCAAATTCCATATACATACGCTGTGCTGTTAGTAGGCGTTATGATGACCATTTATGTGTTGTTTGGCGGAATGACAGCGACAAGTTGGGTGCAAATTGTCAAAGCTACATTGCTAATGGTCGCGACTGCGGCGATTTCGATCATGGTGTTGGTCCGGTTTAACTTTAACATTTTGGACATGTTTGCCTCTGTTGGCGCTTCCCAAGAAGAAGGGTTTTTGCATCCTGGAATGCAAGGGAGAGCTCCACTTGACTCCATTTCGCTCATGCTCGCTCTCGTTTTAGGAACGGCAGGCTTGCCACATATTCTGATGCGCTTTTTTACCGTAAAGGATGCAAAGACAGCACGTAGTTCCGTTGTTACTGCAACTTGGATTGTCGGAATCTTTTATATTCTAACGATTTTCCTTGGATTCGGTGCTGCTGCATTTGTCGGTTCTGCCGATATTATTGCTGCCAATCCAGCTGGAAATATGGCGGCTCCATTATTAGCAGAACGTCTTGGCGGTGATTTGTTTATGTCCTTTGTCGCTGCTGTCGCTTTTGCCACGATTCTAGCGGTTGTAGCAGGGCTCGTGCTTTCAGGCGCTTCGGCGTTTGCCCATGATGTTTATGGGCAAATCATTAAAAAAGGAAAAATTACGGAGAAGCAACAAGTGGTAGCCGCGCGAATTGCCTCGGTTACAGTGGCAGGGCTATCGATTGTGCTGGCGCTATTTGCACAAAATATGAATGTTGCCTTTCTTGTTGCCCTTGCTTTCTGTGTGGCGGCAAGCGCCAACTTGCCTGTCATTGTTTATACCATTTACTGGAAGAGATTCAACACTGCTGGGGCCGTAACAGCGATGTTGTCAGGCTTGTTCTCTGCTTTGATACTCGTTGCGATCAGTCCAAATGTCCTATCGCCGACAGGCGATGCATTTATTACAGCAGAACCGCTTATTTCATTAACGAATCCGGCAATTATTTCTGTTCCAATTGGCTTTATCGGCGGCGTGGTAGGGACGTTGTTGTCTAAAAAGCGGGATGATGCCAAATACGCAGAAGTGAAAGTGCGGGCCAATATTGGCTATCGAAAAGCGGAATAAACGCAGACTTCAATTTGTCGGCAACATCAATCACACATGCTAGACGAGGAAAGGGAAGTGGTGAATAGAACGGCCGTTCCATAAGCAGTGATTTTCTTGCTCACGGACGCTTGTTTCGGCACAAAGAACTGCGCAAACACAACGTATGTAAGCATGTGTCGACAGTGTAAGGGAGCGCTAATCCTAGCGCTCCTCAGGTTGTTTGGCTTGTTTCATGAATTCTTTAATCGGCGATGCCCATTCAATTGTCGACTCTGGATAACGTAAGAGGACTTCTTCTTCAATAAAATGAAAGTCAGAAAAGGTTAAGCCGCGGAGTCTATCTGTATCTGCTTTTATATAAACGCGGACGACTTCAAATGATTCCTTTGTCGCCTCTAAATACTTTTCTCCTTCAAACATAATTCCTTTAAACGTGAGTTGGAAATTTTTGCGCACATTCGTGCTATCGTCCAAAAAATAAAACTGATGCGCGTTCTGGGCTTTTTTTAGCTTTCGTTCGGGCTGCAATGTATATTTTATTAAACTATAGGAAATGACAACAATGGTAGCTACAATCAGTAGCCGAAAGATTAGGACGAGCACGGGCTAACCCCCCTTTTTTGCATAATTGTTTTCAATGTATACGTCTCTACAACAAAAAAGGTTTCACTTTTATTAATAAAAGTTTCTATTTGGCTTTTAAAAATTTGTTGGCTGCTGCTGTTTTCGCTATACTGGGAAGGAATTCATAAAAGGAGTGGAACAATTTGGATCAACAATTGCAAATGCTAAAAGCGCTAACTGATGCAAACGGGGTTTCCGGTTTTGAAAAAGAAGCACGGGATGTCATGAAGTCATATATTGCTCCTTTTGCCGATTCTGTGGAAACGGACCATTTGGGCAGTTTGATTGCAAAAAAAACGGGCAATGCAGATGGTCCGAAAATTATGGTCGCTGGCCACTTAGATGAAATTGGGTTTATGGTGAAAAGCATTGATGAAAAAGGATTTTTGCGTTTCCAAACCATCGGCGGCTGGTGGGGCCAAGTTTTGCTAGCCAGCCGTGTAACAGTCATTACAGACAACGGGCCGATTCCTGGCGTTATCGGCTCTAAGCCGCCCCACGTGCTGTCGCCAGAAGCACGGAAAAAACCAGTCGAGATTGAGGACATGTTTATCGACATCGGCGCCACATCAAAAGAGGAAGCACAGGAGTTTGGCGTCAAGCCTGGAAACCCAATTGCGCCTTTGTGCGAATTTACAGTGATGAAAAATGAGAAATTGTTGATGGCAAAAGCATGGGATAATCGTATCGGCTGTGCCATCGCCATTGAGGTACTCAAATCATTACACGACGTCGAACACCCCAATGTTGTCTACGGAGTTGGAACGATACAAGAGGAAGTCGGTTTGCGTGGGGCGAAAACGAGTGCACATGCAATACAGCCAGACATCGGCTTCGCAATTGATGTTGGCATTGGGGCAGATACGCCGAACACGAAGGGCGAAGGCACGCTTGGAGCTGGCCCGCAAATTATTTTATACGACGGTTCGATGATTGGTCATAAAAACCTAAGGGATTTTGTCGTCAAAACAGCAGAGGAAAACAACATTCCTTTCCAATATGACACCATTTCAGGAGGAGGGACAGATGGAGGCGCCATCCATTTAACTGCCAATGGCGTTCCGGCCTTGTCGATTACGATTGCAACTCGCTACATTCATACCCACGCAGGTTTACTTCACCGAGATGATTACAACAACACAGTGAAACTGCTTGTTGAGTTGATTAAACGGCTGGATGGGGAAATGGTCAAAAACATCACATTTGCTTAAAAACGGGAGGAACAGAATGAATAAGTTCGGGAAATGGTCATTCTTTCTCGCCATTATTTCGCTTGTGTTGTTTATTGCCTTTTCACTCTTGCTAACTACAGGCTATGCGTTGCAACTTTCGCCTAGCACGACAAGCGCGGTCGGTACCGTTGCCGTTGTTGCTCTAGTGGCAAGCGCGATTGTTAGTTTGGTGTCTCTTGCAAAAGGGGAAACTGGCAAGTGGAAGCTTGCACCGTGGCTCTTAATCGGCGCAAGTGTGCTCGTACTCGTTATCTTGCTTAATGTAGTGTGGATGAGCGCTTGAATGAAGAATATTCGAAAATATTATCTTGTGAGCTCATTGCGGACGATATCTACCCCATATAAGAAAATGCTAACATGGAGTAAAAACAAAAAGTGGCGGAATCCTTTCAACCCAAATTGGTCAATCGGGTGAGCAAACATAAACAAGAGTCCATAGACGATTAAGCAGAGTGCAATGAGAGAAAATCCCCAACGTAAAATCATTGCCATTGGCCGCTCCTTCCACTGTCATAGTCTAGTGTATGGGACAGCACGCCCGTTTATTATACAAGCTGCTGTCCTTGGCTAAAGTAATTACGAAAAAAGCGAACAGGAAAATCCTGCTCGCTTATTCATTAAGCCCTTTGCTAATTTCAGCACAAAGCTCGTCTTTTTGGGATTCATCTGCATGTTTCCAGTAGACTTCAAAAAGCACGCCAAGTCCCGGCAACATTTTTTCTTCGCCACTTTCCATGGCATCGACAATTGTTGCTTCCACTTCTTGTTGGGAACTGCCTTGTATATTCGCCATAATCGCGTTGCGCAAATTAAAGCTCATTGAAATAACCCCCTTTAAAATGGTGAATCGACTAGTAGTATTCCCGAACCAGGGTGGATTATAAATGAAAAACAAGCTATTCTGTAAGTAAACGTCGACAACAGCATAAAAAGGGGCCATTGGTCATGAAACGGATTGAATCAGTCAAAAATGAACGAGTTAAAGCATGGAAAAAATTACATAGCAAAAAAGGACGTGACCAGACAGGGCGGTTTTTAATAGAAGGGGAACACTTAATTGAAGAAGCGTGGAAATCAGATTGGAAAGTGGAAACGGTGCTAACGACTGCCGACGATGTAGACTTATTTCCCGGGGAATGCATAGGCGTTTCTGAAGCCGTCATGAAGGAATTATCGGAGACAAAAAGCCCCCAAGGCATAATTGCTGTATGTCAAAAAAAACAGTGGAATGCCCCTGAACGGTTAAATGGGCGTTTTGTTCTTCTTGACCGGGTTCAGGACCCAGGCAATGTCGGCACGATTATCCGCACGGCATTGGCTGCTGATGCAGCAGGAGTGGTTTTAGGCAGTGGTTGTGCTGATTTATTCAATGCAAAAGTGATCCGGGCAACACAAGGGGCGTTGTTTCATTTGCCCGTTTATATTGGCGATTTGACTACCTGGATAAAGGCGCTGAAAGAAAGCGGCATTCCGGTTTACGGGACGTCTTTACATGATGCCACACCCCATGAACACTTTCCGCCACAAGAACAGTTTGCGCTTTTGCTGGGAAATGAAGGGGAAGGCGTGCAAAGCCATTTGTTGGACGCCGCTACTGAGAAACTATATATCCGCCAAAATCGAAAAGCAGAATCATTAAACGTTTCTGTAGCTGCTGGGATTTTGCTATTTGCCTTGAAAAGTTAAGCTTGCAGCTTGTGTGGCAATTGATTATAATAAAAAGCAATTGCAATTGTATAGGATAAAAAGCGTTGATAGAGAGTAGTAAGCTCAAAACCGCCTTTCAGGGAGGGAATGCCAAAGACTGGAAGCGTTTCTATGGTAGGATGGGCCGAATTCACTCTTGAGCTGGCATCTCCAAAGGATGTTCCCGGTTTAGAGCCGTTATGGATAATGAAGTTGCACTTTTTTAGCAAGTGCAAACGAAGGGTGGTACCACGGAGCTTTCGTCCCTTTTTAGGGAGTAGAAGGCTTTTTTTATTGTTTAAAAGGAAAGAAAGGATACAAGGAGGCATTGCCATGCGAGAACAGCTAACGGCATTAAAGCATGAGGCGTTGGACAAAGCCGAGGAAGCGAAATCAGAACAAGATATTCAAGCGATTCGCGTTGCCTATTTAGGAAAAAAGGGGCCGATTACCGAAGTCCTTCGCGGCATGGGGAAATTGTCAGCGGAAGAGCGCCCAATTATTGGTGCCCTCGCCAATGAAGTCCGTGATGAAATTAAGAACAAATTAGATGAAAAAAGTAAAAAACTTCAAGAAGTTGCGATTAAACAGCAGCTCGAACAAGAATCAATCGACGTGACGTTACCAGGTCGCCCAGCGCTTCAAGGCGCGATTCACCCATTGACTGCGGTTATCACGGAAATCGAAGAAATCTTTTTAGGGCTTGGTTTTTCGATTGGGGAAGGGCCAGAAATCGAAACCGATTATTACAACTTTGAAGCAATGAATTTGCCAAAAGACCACCCGGCAAGAGATATGCAGGATTCGTTTTATGTGACAGAGGACTTGCTGTTGCGGACGCAAACATCGCCAGTCCAGGCGAGGACAATGGAAAAATTTGCAGGAAAAGGCCCAGTTAAAGTCGTTGTCCCTGGGAAAGTGTTTCGCCGCGATGATGACGATGCAACCCACTCGCATCAATTCATGCAAGTGGAAGGGCTTTATGTTGATAAAAAAGTGCGTATGAGCGATTTGAAAGGTGTACTTGAAACGTTCGCGAAACAATTTTTTGGTCAAGACCGTTCCATTCGCCTGCGCCCAAGTTTCTTTCCATTTACCGAACCATCAGTGGAAGTCGATGTATCTTGTGGAATATGTAGCGGAAAAGGTTGCCGAGTATGCAAACAATCTGGTTGGATTGAAGTGCTTGGGGCAGGAATGGTTCACCCCCGTGTCCTTGAGATGAGCGGCTTTGATGCCAATGAGTATAGCGGCTTTGCCTTCGGCATGGGCGTGGAGCGTTTGGCAATGTTGAAATATGATATAGACGACATCCGCCAATTTTATGCAAATGATCTTCGGTTTCTAATGCAATTTAAAGACGTTTAAGGAGGGCGACACATTGCTCGTTTCATATAAATGGCTACAAGAATATATAGAGATTGGTGATATTAGCCCGCAAGAGATTGCCGAGAAAATGACGCGGAGCGGTATAGAAATTGACTTTATTCATGAACGGAACAAAGGGGCAACCAATGTGGTTGTCGGTTATGTGGCTGAAGTAGCACCTCATCCTGATGCGGACAAGCTAAATGTATGCCAAGTCGATATTGGCGAGGAAGAACATGTACAAATTGTTTGCGGGGCGCCAAATGTTAGCTCTGGCCAGTATGTCGCCGTTGCCAAAGTAGGGGCGCGCTTGCCTGGTGGCATCAAAATTAAAAAAGCGAAATTGCGTGGACAGCACTCCGAAGGAATGATTTGCTCTTTGCAAGAGCTCGGCATTGACAGCAAACTAGTACCTAAGGGCTATGTTGACGGGATTTATGTATTTCCGGAAACACAAAGCGTTGAACCTGGACAAGATGCGTTAGCACTTTTCGAGTTAAATGATAGTGTGCTGGAACTTGATTTAACACCGAATCGCTCTGATTGCATGCATATGCTTGGCGTTGCTTATGAGTTGGCTGCCCTTTATGATCGGCCAATAAAAATGCCGAAAACCAAAGTGAAGGAAGTCATCGAATCTGCTGACGGTTATATCGATGTCAGCGTCGAAAATGGAGAAGATACACCGTTTTATCAAGCGCTTGTGATAAAAGATGTCAAAATCGGACCATCGCCTTCATGGCTGCAAAACCGTCTAATGGCAGCAGGCATCCGTCCTATCAACAACGTCGTTGATGTTACCAACTACGTGCTTCTCGAATATGGGCAACCATTGCATGCGTTTGACTACCATGCCCTTGGCTCGAAATCAATCCATGTGCGTCGCGCAAAAGCTGAAGAGCCGTTTACGACACTAGATGGCGAGAAGCGGACGCTATCGCCTGAACAGTTAGTAGTCACAAATGGGCGCGAACCAGTGGCGCTTGCTGGTGTAATGGGCGGCCTTCATTCAGAAGTAAAAGCAGCAACAACGACCATAGTATTAGAGGCTGCAGCCTTCCATCCGACAGTTGTCAGACGCTCAGCTCGCCTTGCCGGTTTACGCAGTGACTCTAGCGCGAGGTTTGAAAAAGGCATTAATCAGGAACGGGTTTCAGAGGCAGCACGCCGAGCTGCTTACTTAATCCAAGAAATAGCTGGAGGGATCGTGTTAAGCGGAGCCGCCATTTCTGATGCTCGTGTCAGTTCAGAGAAAGTGATTGCCCTTGATTTGAGCAAAATGAATGAACGCATTGGGACAGATTTATCCATTATGGAAGTTGCTGCATTAATGGGACGTCTCCAGTTTCCGTGTGAAAAAGTCGGCTCAGATCTACATGTAACGGTTCCACATCGCCGTGGCGATATTACGATTCCAGAGGATTTGTACGAAGAAGTGGCACGCCTTTACGGATACGACCAGCTTCCTTCTACATTACCTGTTGGTACCACTACACAAGGGAAGCGGAGCGCTGAACAGGCAAAACGTCGGAAAATGGAGGCATATTTAAGAAGTGCGGGCCTTTCTGAAGCCATTTCGTATGCATTAACCAGTTCGGAGAAAGCAGCGTTGTTTGCTGAGGAAACGATTCAGCCGATCCAAGTGGCCATGCCAATGAGCGAAGAACGGAGCACAATGCGTACAAGTTTGCTTCCTCATTTATACGATATTTGCGCGTACAATTTGAATCGGAAAAACAATGACGTCCTCCTGTATGAACGGGGCTCAGTGTTTTTGAGTGAGCAAGAAACGTTGACGGAACTGCCTAAAGAACAGGAACGCCTTGCTGTCCTGTTGAGTGGGACTTATATGAGCCACCCATGGCAAGGCGAGAAAAAAGCAGTCGACTTTTATGTGCTAAAAGGGATTGCCGAAGGCTTAATGGAGGCGCTTGGCTTAAGTGAACAAATTGAATATAAGCCGGATGTGCGCTCAGGTTTCCATCCAGGTCGTACCGCCAACGTGCTGCTCAGGGGCGAGTCTATTGGTTTTCTAGCCCAAGTCCATCCGAGTACGCAAAAAACGCTTGATCTAAATGAAACATACGTGTTGGAACTAAACGTAGATGCGCTTTTTGCCGCGGAGGCAGAGACGCTCATTTACAAAGGGATCCCTCGCTATCCAGCGATTACCCGCGATATGGCTCTGGTTGTTTCAAAAGAAACGACGTCAGCTGAATTGATGGCAATTATCCGCGAAGCTGGCGGCGAATTATTGGAAAATGTTTCTGTTTTTGATGTGTACGAAGGCGAGCATTTGGAAAGCGGGAAAAAGTCAATCGCCTTTTCTCTGACTTACCGCCATGCAGAACGGACGTTAACGGACGAAGAAGCGTCTTCGGCCCATGAAGGGATAGTAGCAGAAGTGAAAAAGCAAACGGGTGCCGTATTGCGGGCATAGTGTGGAATGGGAAGCAATAGAACAATGGAGCGATTGCATTTAGCAATCGCTTTTTAGCAGTTTCCAATTTTGCTCTCGCATGGTATGATGAACATTAGTTTTAGGGTAGGGCACAATCAATGTGCGCTAGGAGGTTCTTTCGTGGAGAAGAACAATAATAAAAAAAGGACAACCGTCCGTATACAAGGACAAACTTACAAAGTGGTGAGCAGTGAGGAACCAGCTCATGTAAAAGCTGTAGCATCCTACATGAATGAAAAAATGGAGGAGCTAAAGAAGCGCAATCCTTATTTGGATTCAACAAAGCTAGCTGTTCTCACTGCTTTAAACATTGCTGATGAATACTTAAAATTGAAACGCCAATACGAAGGAGAATAACATGGTTAGTGCCGTTATTATGCTGTTGCTTCTAGTTGGCTTTTTAATTGGCCGGCGTAGAGGTTTTATTTTACAGTTTATCCACCTGGTTAGCTTTTTTGTAGCGATATTTGTTGCTTGGAACTACTATGAGCCCCTTGCCCGTACCATCCGCCTCTATATTCCATATCCGGAATTTTCGGCTGATGGGGCATTCGGCATGATTATCCAAGCCTTTGATGCAGAAAGTGTCTATTATTCAGCGATTGCGTTTGCGATTTTATTTTTTGGGACAAAAATCTTGCTTCACATTATTGGATCAATGCTTGATTTTGTTTCCCATTTGCCGATATTGCATACACTCAACCGCTTGCTTGGCGGCGTGCTCGGCTTCGTTGAGTTTTATTTGTTGCTGTTTGTATTGCTTTTTGTAGCAACGGCATTGCCAATAAACGAAGTGCAATCGGCATTGCAATCGTCCGTTGTCGCAGAATTTATGATTAACCATACGCCTTATCTGTCTGATTGGTTAAATGACTTATGGGTAAGGCCAACGTTTTAATTGGCAGCTCGCTACAGCGGGCTGCTTTTTGGCTCCACCTAGTTTAGGGGTGCGTTTTCCGCGGGAACCACTCGATTTTTTGCGGTTGCTGTTTGCGTTTGAATAGCAAAAGTCGGTATGATAGGGAAGGAGTAAGAAGGAGAGGACGCTAATGGACAAAAAACAAGCGATCCAAGTGTTAGAAACTATCGCGACTTACATGGAAATAAAAGGGGAAAACCCTTTTAAAATAGCTGCTTACCGGAGAGCAGCCCAGGCATTGGAACAAGACGGCCGCACGTTAGCGGAAATGGATGACCTAAAAGCGATCAATGGAATCGGCCAAGCAACGGCCGATGTCATCCAGGAATTTAAGGAAACAGGAGCGTCATCGTTGCTGAATGAATTGGCACAACAATTGCCGGCTGGGTTATTGCCGCTTCTTACGATTCCTGGACTTGGTGGCAAAAAGGTCGGCAAGCTTTACCGAGAACTTGGCATTACTGATGGAGAAAGCTTGCTTCAGGCAGCTAAAGCTGGTCAAATTCGCGGGCTTGCAGGGTTTGGCAAAAAATCAGAAGACAACATTATTGAAGCGCTTGCCGTTTGGAACGTACGACCAGAACGGCTTCCTGTTGCCGACGTGCTGCCGTTTTCCGAGCAACTTGAACAACAGATTGCTGGCTTTCGCGATGTGTTACGTTTTTCTCGAGCAGGCAGTTTACGTAGAATGAGGGAAACGGTCAAAGACTTGGACTATATCATTGCGACTGATAACCCTTCTTCGGTTAAAGAACAAATTTTGCGGCTAGAAGGGATTGCCAACATTATTGCGAAAGGAAATGGCAAAGTATCTGTTGAACTTGACCTTGAAGAACATACGATTTCGGTTGATTTTCGCCTTGTTCCCGATGAAGCTTTTGCAACAGCACTGCACCATTTTACTGGCTCCAAAGACCACAACGTCCGTATGCGGCAACTCGCCAAGAAACGTGGCGAAAAAATCAATGAATATGGAATTGAAACGGTGGAGACAGGCGCAATTAAAACATTTCCCGATGAGCGAGCCTTTTTTTCCCACTTTGGCTTGCCTTATATTTCACCGGAGGCCAGAGAAGATGGCAGCGAACTAGAACGCTATCGCGAGACGGCAGAAGAGGTTTCTCTAATCGATGCGAAAGCGGATTTGCATATGCATACGACGTGGAGTGATGGCGCCCATTCGCTTGAAGAAATGGCAGAAGCAGCAAAGAAGCGTGGTTATACCCATATTGCCATTACCGATCATTCCCGCTTTCTAAAAGTAGCCAACGGCTTATCGATTGAACGCTTAAAACAACAACATGAGTACATCAGGGAGTACAATCAACAAAATAACGGAATGACGATATTAACAGGAATTGAGATGGATATTCTCCCTAATGGGGAGCTTGATTATCCAGACGAGCTGTTAAGTGAAATCGACTTTGTAATCGCCTCGATCCATTCTGCATTTTCGCAAAGTGAGGAGAAACTGATGGAACGATTGCAAACAGCGATTTTCAACCCCCATGTTGACCTAGTTGCTCATCCAACAGGTCGCCTTATTGGCAAGCGCAAAGGCTATGCCGTACATGTGCCAACACTTATTCAATGGGCGAGTGAAGCTGGTTGCGCACTCGAATTGAATGCAAGTCCGAGGCGTCTTGATTTGGAAGTGACATGGTTAAAGTTAGCAGCAGAAACAGGCGTGCCGATTGCCATCAATTCAGACGCACATCGAATCGGTACACTTGCAAATGTTGAATATGGCTATGCTCATGCAAGAAAAGCGATGTTGTGTCCTGACCAAGTATTGAATACTTGGCCGTTGGAAAAATTGCAGCAATGGCTTAAACGCAGGCATTAGCTTTCAATAAAGGAGGTTGCACAATGGAACGTGTGCAGCGCGTTTTAGAATACAACAAAATGAAACAGCAACTGCTTGAACATGTTGCTTCTTCCCTTGGTAGGCAGAAAGTCAACGAGCTTGTACCTTCTACGTCTTTAGAAGAAGTGCGCCATCTCCAAGATGAAACAGCTGAAGCAGCAAATGTTCTGCGGTTAAAGGGACATGTCCCTCTCGGAGGCATTTCAGATATCCGCCCCCATATTAAGCGTGCAGCGATTGGCGGGGTGTTGTCAGCAACTGAATTGATTGAAATTGCTTCGACATTATATGGTGGAAAAAGGGTGAAGCAGTTTATCGAAACGATCATCGAAGACGGTCATATCGAAGTGCCAATTTTAGCAGGGCATGTGGAGCAAATTGAGCCCCTTTCACCAATTGAAAAAGCCATTAAACAATGCATTGATGATAACGGCTACGTCCTTGACTCAGCCAGCACGAGTTTACGGACAGTGCGCCATCAAATCCGCAGCTATGAATCAGGGATCAAGTCCAAGCTTGACCAGTTAACGCGTTCGTCCAATACACGGAAAATGTTGTCTGATGCCATTGTGACCATCCGTAGTGACCGTTATGTGCTCCCTGTTAAACAAGAATACAGGGGGACATTTGGCGGCATCGTCCATGACCAGTCATCCTCTGGGGCGACGCTGTTTATCGAACCGGCAGCGATTGTGACGTTAAATAACCAATTAACAGAAGCAAAAGCAAAAGAAAAGCGGGAAATGGAACGGATTTTAAGAGAACTGTCGGCAAAAGTGGCGGAGGAAAGCGAGCAGCTGCTTCTTAATGTAGATAAGCTGGCACAACTTGATTTTATCTGTGCAAAAGCTTATTATGCCAAAGCCGTTAAGGCAGTTAAGCCAACGTTAAATGATCGTGGGTATTTGGATTTGCGGCAAGCGCGTCACCCGCTTTTGCCTCCAGGCGAAGTCGTCCCGAGCGATGTGGCGATCGGCGACCAGATTCGTTCACTAGTGATCACTGGACCAAATACAGGTGGTAAGACGGTCACGCTGAAAACGATTGGATTGCTGACCTTAATGGCCCAATCTGGTCTATTTGTCCCTGCTGCTGAAGAAACGGAGCTTGCCGTTTTTGAACATATTTTTGCAGACATTGGCGACGAGCAGTCAATAGAACAAAGCTTGAGCACCTTTTCGTCTCATATGAAAAACATTGTCTCGATTTTAAATGAAATGAATGAAAATAGCCTTATTTTGTTTGATGAGCTAGGAGCAGGCACAGACCCAACCGAAGGGGCGGCATTAGCGATTTCAATATTAGACCATGTCTACAAACGGGGAGCGCTTGCTGTGGCGACTACCCACTATAGCGAGTTGAAAGGCTATGCCTATAACCGCGAAGGCGCATTAAATGCGAGTGTTGAATTCAATGTCGAGACGCTGCGGCCAACGTATCGCTTGCTTGTCGGCGTTCCTGGACGCAGCAATGCGTTTGCGATTTCAAGGCGCCTCGGGCTAGACGAGCGTATTATCGACCAGGCTAAACTGCAAATTGACAGCGATGCGTCTCAAGTAGAAAAAATGATCGCCTCCCTGGAGGATAGTCAAAAATCAGCACAAAGCGAATGGAGTCGAGCGGAGGCTGTCCGCCGTGAAGCGGAAGCATTAAAACGAGACTTGGAAAAACAGATGGCTTCTTTTGAAGAAATGAAAGAGGCTGCTTTGCAGAAAGCCGAACAGAAGGCGGAAAAAGTGGTCGCAGCCGCACAAGAAAAAGCGGAATTGATCATTTCCGAGTTGCGCGATTTGCAAAAGCAAGGTGTAGCTGTAAAAGAGCACCAACTCATTGAAGCGCGAAAACAACTGGAGGAAGCAGCGCCAAAACTTGTCTCCAAAAAGCGCAAGCAAGTAAAAAAACAAGCAGAAAAGGCGAAACGTTTGCCAGAGCCAGGCGACGAAGTCAAAGTGTTAAGTTTTAACCAGAAAGGCACAGTCGTGAAAAAAATAGGCGATAATGAGTACCAAGTACAGCTCGGCATTATGAAAATGGCCGTCCCTATTGATGATATCCAATTGCTTGAGCAGGAGCGGCGCCAGCCAGAAAAGGCAATTACGACGATTCGTGGAAATGATGCACATGTCAAAGCGGAGCTCGACCTACGTGGGGAACGGTATGAAGACGCGATGCGCCGAGTTGAAAAATACATTGATGATGCATTGCTTGCTGGTTACCATCAAGTCTCGATCATTCATGGAAAAGGGACTGGCGCCTTGCGCAAAGGTGTTAAACAGTTCGTTGCCAACCATCCCCGTGTTAAATCTGCCCGTGACGGCGGCATGAATGAAGGCGGGCTTGGCAATACAGTAATCGAGCTTAAATAGAAAGGAGCTAGACATGGACGTACTCCTTCAAAATGAATGGGTTCAAACCGTAGCAAATTACAGTGTAACGATCTTAATGCTTGTCGTCTTTCTTGCCATTTTTGAAACAGTGACTAGCTATAATAACTGGGAAGAAATCAAGGGAGGCAATGTTGCCGTTGCAATGGCTACGGGCGGAAAAATTGTCGGGACAGCGAACATTTTTGCCGCGACGATCCAGCATTCCGATGGGTTATTGGTCATGCTGATGTGGGGAATTTTTGGGTTTGCGTTATTGTTATTTAGCTACTTTATTTTTGAATTTCTGACACCAGGTTTTAAAGTCGACGAGGAAATCAAAAACGACAACCGCGCAGTTGGTCTGCTGTCGCTGCTGCTGTCTGTTGGCCTTTCATTTGTCATTAGTGCAAGTATAACCGCTTAGAGAATAGGTTGTGAGTGCATGGAACGGTTGATACGAATTTTATACATTAGTTGTGGGTTATTTGCCATTGCTGGAATTGTGTTCTTAATTTTATACGCATAGTAATAAGGAGCGTTTCCCTCTTGCCGGGGGAGGCGCTTTTGCCATTCGAGAGCAATGCTGGCTTGCAATAAATGTACAAAAAAAGAAAAAAACATTTGAAATGATGTAAGCGATTACAATACAATGATAGATGAGGAGAATTTCTTGCGAAAGGGGCCTTATAAGGAGGAGAACCATGGCGAGCGATGAAAAAAGGTGGTTTCAGCATTATCCGAAACAAGTCCGCCCCTTTTTGGACTACGGGGATGTGCCGTTGCAGCATTTTTTCAAGCAATCAGCTAACAGGTTTCCGCAACACGAGGCAATCCACTTCTTAGGAAAAACACTAAGCTACGAGGAATTGTATGACCAAACGCTCCGGTTTGCGAATAGACTGCAAAAACTGGGCGTGAAAAAAGGCGACCGTGTGGCGATTATGCTCGCCAATAGTCCGCAATCGGTGATTGGTTACTATGCGGTGCTCATGGTAGGGGGCGTCGTCGTCCAAACGAACCCACTCTATGTCGAAAGGGAATTGGAGCACCAGCTAGCTGACGCTAGGGCAAAAGTCATTTTGTGCCTGGACTCGGTCCTGCCTAAAGTCGAAAAGGTAATTGAGCGTACGTCACTTGAATTGGTGATTGTCACGAGCATCGCCGAATACCTGCCTTTCCCAAAAAACATGCTCTTTCCCCTTGTGCAAAAGAGGCAAGGCATTCCAAAAGTGAAAGTGACGTATTCGGAGCGGATATTGCCGTTTGCTCGGCTGGTAAAAGAGGGGGAAGCGTTGGAGCCTGAAGTTGAGATAAACGCAGAAGATTTGGCGTTGCTCCAATATACTGGAGGGACAACAGGGCTTGCCAAAGGCGTGATGCTCACACATCGGAATTTGGTTGTCAACGCGGAGCAATGTGACGCTTGGCTTTACAAAACAGAAGAGGGAAGTGAACGGGTGCTTGGCGTCATGCCGTTTTTCCATGTGTATGGGATGACGACAGTGATGAATTTAGCAGTTAAAACGGCAGCTACGATGGTGCTTTTGCCGAAGTTCAAACCAGAAGAAGTATTAAGAACGATTGAAAAGCAGCAAATTACACTTTTCCCTGGAGCGCCGACGATGTATGTAGCCCTTGTAAACAATGAACATATTCATCAATACGATTTGACTTCGATCAAAGCGTGCATAAGCGGTGCTTCCGCATTACCCCTTGAAGTACAACAAAAGTTCGAAGCGCAAACGAAGGGCAGAATTGTAGAAGGATATGGATTAACAGAAACGTCACCAGTTGTCTGTGCCAACCCGATCTGGGAAAAGCGGAAAACAGGCAGTGTCGGCATTCCTTGGCCTGACACAGATGTGATGGTGTATTCACTTGAAAAAGACGGGGAAGCAGAAATCGGCGAGGTTGGTGAACTGTTTGTCCGCGGCCCACAAGTCATGAAAGGGTACTGGATGCGGCCTGAAGAAACGGCGCAAACGTTTCATGACGAGTGGCTAAAAACAGGGGATATGGCTCGTATGGATGAAGAGGGGTATGTGTATATCGTTGATCGGAAAAAAGAAATCATTATTGCTGGCGGCTTTAACATTTATCCCCGTGAAGTAGAGGAAGTGTTGTTTGAACATGAAGCTGTTGTCCAGGCAGCAGTAATCGGTGTTCCTGACGAGTATCGAGGGGAGACGGTGAAAGCATTTATTGTGTTAAGAGAAGGAGAAACGGTATCAGAAAAAGAGATGGAAGCATACTGTCGCCAAAAACTGGCCGCTTATAAAATTCCACGGCTGTATGAATTTAGGGATGAACTGCCGACAACGCTGACAGGGAAAATTTTAAAACGGGTGCTCATTAGTGAAGAACAAGCACGCAAGGAAGAACAAGCGCAGCAAGAAGCATAAAGGGAAGGTTTCTTTACATGCTGCCATGTAGAGAAACCTTTTTAAGCCGCCGTTATCGTTTGACAATTGCCCTTTCCCGTACTATACTAGATAACATGAATGAATATTCATTCATGTTATGGAGTTAAGGAGAGATGGTTTTTGAGTAAAAAGAGAGGTCAAAAGTATGACCAAATCATTGATGCAGCGGTTATAGTGATCGCCAAGCACGGTTTCCATCAAGCGCAAGTATCAAAAATAGCGAAAGAAGCGGGCGTTGCCGATGGAACGATCTATTTGTATTTTAAAAACAAGGAAGACTTGCTCGTTTCATTATTTGAAAAGAAGCTAGGCGCTTTTGTCGAAAAAAGCAGGAGAAGATTGGCGAAGGAACACTCAACAGAAGCAAAGTTCCGCATTTTAGTTGAGTCTCACTTCTCACAGCTAGAAGACAATTACGATCTTGCTGTGGTGACACAGCTTGAATTGCGCCAATCAAAGTCGGAATTACGCCAACGAATCAATCAAGTTTTAAAAGGATATTTGACGCTTTTAGATGAATTAATAGCAGAAGGAAAAACAGAAGGCTGCCTTCATTCTGAACTGGATCCGCTTTTAGCAAGACAAATGGTATTTGGCGTTATGGATGAAGTCGTCTCCAATTGGGTCATGGCAGAAGGCAAGTTTCCGCTGAAGAAACAAGCTGAAAACGTCCATCGCCTACTGTTCCATGGGCTGCAAGGGAAGTGAACGTTTGATCACTATAGTGACAGCGACGACCCGATAGTGAGAACGGATTGATTTGATTGCTTTAAAAAGGGTATCTGCCCTTTTCATAGGTTTACAGTAAAGGAGGACTACCAGTGGAAAACATCACATGGAACGTCACAGACGGCATCGCGGAGATCGCGCTAAGGCGGCCCCCTGCCAATGCGCTTGCACGGTCTGTAATAGAAGAGCTGAGCGAGGTTTTTGAAAACGTATACAAAGATGATGCGATTAAAGTGGCAATCATTTACGGGGAAGGCCGTTTTTTTGCGGCAGGGGCGGATATCAAAGAATTTACAGAGGTGAGCGACAGCGAGGAGTTTGCCCAACTAGGCAAAAAAGGGCAAGATACGTTCAACAAAATTGAGGCATCTCCAAAGCCCGTTATCGCTGCTATCCATGGCGCCGCGCTCGGCGGCGGCCTTGAACTAGCAATGGCTTGCCATATTCGTCTGGCGGCAGCAGGAACAAAGCTCGGCTTGCCAGAACTCAACCTCGGGTTGATTCCAGGCTTCGGTGGGACACAAAGATTGCCGCGGCTTGTTGGCCAGCCGAAAGCGTTGGAAATGATGCTGACAAGCGCTCCTATTACGGCCGAAGAGGCGCTTAACGTTGGACTTGTGAATAAAGTATGCGATGAAGATCGTCTGTTGGAAGAAGCAAGGGCGATGGCAAGGACGATTGCTGCTAAGAGCCCGTTAACGGTCAAGTGCGTACTAGAGCTAACTAAAACGAGCGAAGGCGCTCTGGACGAAGGCTTAGAAAAGGAGATCGCATATTTTTCCGAAGTCTATCAGAAAGAGGATCGCATAGAAGGCGTCAATGCTTTTATTGAAAAGCGCAAACCTGTTTTTCGCGGCAAATAGTCACTACGAGTTATAGGAGGAATTCCCATGAATATTTTCGTTGTGTTGAAAAGAACATTTGATACAGAGGAAGCCATTACCATTCAAAACGGCAAAGTCCAAGAAGATGGCGCCGAGTTTATTATTAACCCGTATGATGAGTATGCTGTCGAAGAAGCACTTGTGCTTAAAGAAGCGCATGGCGGAGAGGTCACAGTCGTCACAGTTGGAGAAGAAGATGCAGAAAAGCAACTTCGGACAGCGCTGGCAATGGGAGCAGACAAAGCTGTTTTGATTGATAGAGAAGAGCTGGAAGAGAGCGATCCCGCAACAACTGCAGCACTATTGTATGCCTACTTTAAGGACAAAGAAGTCGATATTATACTGGCTGGCAATGTAGCCGTTGACGGCGGTTCAGGACAGGTTGGACCACGGCTTGCGGAATTGCTTGGCATCGCCCAAGTGACAACGATTACCGGGATTTCTATTGAAGGGCAAACCGCTCATATTGTTCGCGATGTCGAAGGGGACGAAGAAAAGCTTGAAGTGGAGCTGCCGCTGCTTGTCACTGCCCAACAAGGCTTAAACGACCCTCGGTACCCGTCGCTTCCAGGAATTATGAAAGCGAAGAAAAAGCCACTTGAAGTGCTTGATTTAGACGATTTAGATGTAGACGAGGAAGAGGTAGCGGCAAAAACAACGGTAGTCGATGTCTATTTGCCGCCTGAAAAGCAAGCAGGCAAAAAGCTAGAAGGGGAGCCATCGCAGCAAGTGAAAGAGCTCGTATCGCTGTTGAAAACAGAAGCAAAAGTGCTTTAAGGGGGAGAGGAATATGGCTAAAAAAACAATCGTCTTGGCAGAAGCGAAAAACAATGAATTACGGAATGTGTCATTTGAAGCCATTGCTGCTGCAAAGGAGCTTGCTGATGGCGGCGAAGTGACAGCCATTCTTGCTGGGGAAGTGATCGCAGGTCTTGGCGAACAGTTATTTCAATACGGAGCAGACCGAGTGATTGTCGTGGAACATCCTGAGTTAGCGAATTACACAACAGACGCATACAAGCAAGCGTATTTGCAAGTGTTTGACAAAGAAAATCCAGACGTGGTCGTTCTTGGCCACACTTCAGTCGGTAAAGACCTGTCACCGCGCCTGGCTGTTAAACTGGATGCAGCGCTCTTTTCTGATGTTGTTGCTATCGAGGCAGACGGTACACCAGTGTTTACACGTCCGATTTACTCGGGGAAGGCATTTGAAAAGCGCAAAGCTGCTGACGAAAGGCCTTACATCGTGACAATCCGGCCGAATAACATCGCTGCTTTAGCTAAAGAGGAAAGCGCTTCTGGTGAAGTTGAAACACAATCCGTCGACATCCATGATTTGCGCACAATTGTGAAGGATGTGGTCAAAAAAGCGACAGGCGGCGTCGATTTGTCTGAGGCCAATATTATTGTAGCTGGCGGCAGGGGTGTGAAAAGTGCAGATGGCTTTAAGCCACTACAAGAGCTTGCTGACCTTCTTGGCGGGGCAGTTGGTGCTTCCCGTGGGGCATGTGACGCCGAGTATTGTGATTACTCCTTGCAAATCGGCCAGACAGGCAAAGTCGTTACACCGGATTTATACATTGCCGTTGGCCTTTCGGGAGCGATCCAGCATTTAGCAGGGATGTCCAACTCGAAAGTGATTGTTGCCATTAACAAAGACCCAGAAGCCCCTATTTTTGAAGTTGCTGATTACGGTATTGTCGGCGATTTGTTTGAAATTGTGCCACTCCTTACAGAAGAATTAAAAGCCGCGCTTGTCTCTAAATAACAATAGCTACTTGCGCCAGTGTGTGGCAACAATGGCGGCAAAAAGTCGACTAGAAAGCTAGTCTTTCGCCTTATGCTGCTTGCGTGAGCAAGTGGCTTTCTATTTTGGAAAAAATCGTTTATGATTAGTCGACAGTGGGTAATCTATTCCAGAGAAGCAGCAGATTTTCTTACAGGCTTACGGAATGGTATACTGTAAATATGTTATCAATGAAAGGGGATTTGGCAAATGGCAATTGTCAATGCGACTGACCAAAACTTCACGGAGGAAACAAAGGAAGGCCTCGTTCTTGTAGATTTTTGGGCTCCTTGGTGTGGACCATGCAAAATGATCGCTCCAGTATTAGAAGAGCTTGACGGCGATCTTGGTGATAAGGCGAAAATCGTGAAAGTGGATGTCGACGAAAACCAAGAAACCGCTGGAAAATTTGGAGTTATGAGCATTCCAACGCTGCTTGTCCTAAAAGACGGCGAAGTGGTTGACAAAGCGGTCGGCTTCCAACCGAAAGAAGCTTTGGAAGAGCTGTTGAATAAACAACTGTAATCCAAGCAGTCCGCCTTTTTTAAAAAAGGCGGACTTTTTACAGGAGGAGGAACGATTGAACGAAACCATTACCAATAAGTTGGCTCTATTGCCTGACAAGCCTGGTTGCTATTTGATGAAAGACCGCCAAGGGACGATTATTTATGTCGGTAAGGCAAAAGTGTTAAAAAACAGAGTTCGCTCCTACTTTACTGGAAGCCATGATAGCAAAACACAACGCCTTGTTGGAGAAATATGCGATTTTGAATACATCGTCACCTCCAGTAACATCGAAGCATTGATTTTAGAGCTTACACTTATTAAAAGGCATGACCCAAAATACAATGTGTTGTTAAAAGACGACAAAACGTATCCGTATATTAAAATCACGAATGAGCGTCACCCCCGTTTGTTAATTACGCGGAAAGTGAAAAAAGACGGGGCAAAGTATTTTGGCCCTTATCCAAATGCAGGCGCTGCGACGGAGACGAAAAAACTGTTAGACCGCCTGTATCCATTGCGAAAATGCCGGAAAATGCCGGACTCCGTTTGTTTGTATTACCACATCGGCCAATGTCTAGCTCCTTGCGTATATGAAGTGAGTGAAGAAACCAACCAAAATATGGTGAATGAGATCACTAAGTTTTTGAAAAAGGGTCATAGCGACATAAAAGCCCAACTTCGCGAACGAATGGAGCAAGCAGCCGAAGACCTAGATTTTGAACGGGCTAAAGAACTAAGGGATACGATTGCACAAATGGAAAAAGTAATGGAAAAGCAAAAAATGGCGTTTGCTGACAAAACAGACAGGGACGTATTTGGCTTTTCATATGATAAAGGATGGATGTGCGTCCAAGTATTCTTTATTCGTCAAGGCCGCCTCATGGAACGGGACGTGTCGATTTTCCCCTTTTACCAGGAGGCAAGCGAAGAGCTGCTAACATTTATAGCTCGGTTTTATTTAGAAAAAAACCATATCAAGCCAAAAGAAATTTTTGTTGCTGAAAGCGTCGATAAACAATTGCTGGAAGAGTTGCTTGAGACGCGTGTCACACAACCAAAACGAGGCCAAAAAAAAGCGCTGCTCGATTTAGCTGAAGAAAACGCTGCTCTTGCTTTAAAAGAGAAATTTTCGCTCATTGAACGGGATGAAGAGAGAACGGTGAAAGCAGTTGAACGTCTCGGGGAGGCAATTGGAATTAATGCGCCTTACCGGATTGAGGCATTTGACAATTCGAACATTCAAGGTGTTGACCCAGTGTCTGCTATGGTTGTCTTTGTAAACGGTGTGCCGCAGCGGAAAGAGTACCGTAAATATAAAATCAAAACGGTGGAAGGTCCCGATGATTATGGATCGATGCGTGAAGTGGTGCGCCGTCGCTACGTCCGCCTTTTAAAAGAAAAACGTCCGTTGCCTGATTTGATTGTCATTGATGGTGGCGCCGGACAGATTGCTGCGGCTAAAGAAGTGATTGAAGATGAGCTTGGCCAAAATATCCCTGTCTGCGGCTTGGCTAAAGATGATAAACACCGGACGTCACAATTATTAATGGGCTCTCCTCCTGTGGTCGTGCCTCTACAGCGTGACAGCCATGAATTCTATTTGTTGCAACGTATCCAAGATGAAGTCCATCGTTTTGCGATCACGTTCCATCGTCAAACACGGGCGAAGTCGTTTTTGCAATCGGCACTTGATGATATTCCTGGTGTAGGAGAGAAGCGGAGAAAAGCGCTTCTAAAAGCGTTCGGTTCAGTAAAGAAAATCAAGGAAGCATCCGTTGAGGAATTGAGCAAACACGTGCCAGCCAAACTGGCCGAAACCATTCATCACACATTAAACAAAAACAAGCCGAATGTTTAACGGCTTGTTTTTTATTGTGATAATGTTTAATCCTCTACATAGACGGTATCATTTCTGTCAAAGTGAACCGTGAAAATCGTGCTGTTCCGTTTTTGCGTGTATGTAACGGCGGTCGTTACCTCATGCCACACTTCAAAAGTTTCCGCTAAAAAGCCAGCCTCAAGCTGGTAACAGCGCCTATCTTTTCGCCCCATCCATTCTCCTGTCAGCTCAAAAATATATTCGCTCCGTTTTTCTTTTAGACGCTGGAGTTGCCCCCATTCTGCACGTTGGAAAAAAGAAATTAATTCTTCGACTGATTCAAGTGGATTGTCGCGCGCGACTTTTTTGCCAACCCAATAAAGCAATCTGTCGTGCTCGTCCCCGAGAATCGTGCGTAGGATATCGTTACGGATTAAATCATAGCCATGTTGCGCTGCTGTTTGCTCCTTGTTGCCTTCCCCACTCATTGTCACACCTCAACCTTTCGATAGCTTTCCATGTTCCTATACTACCTGTGATTAGCGATTTTGTCAGTAGTTCTTCTGGCCAATTTTTCACGCAAATTTTCAAACCTATGCGATATAGTAAAGGAGGTCAGACAGTGATATACTAACTGGTGACAAATGAGAGGTGTACCATGGAAAATAAGCATGCACGTTTAAGCAATTCATTTCAAATCATAATTGTTGCTTATTTGCTGACGATTTTTGTGTTTAGCCTGATCTTAATGAATCCTTGGTTCCATCAAGACGGGGTAACTCTTCCGTACCGAGATTCCTTGTTTACCGCAGTCAGCGCCGTAAGTGTAACGGGGCTAACGACAATTTCTGTAGCTGAGACCTTTAATGGAGCTGGCATATTCGTGCTATCGATTGCGATTCAACTAGGTGGGATCGGGATTATGACACTTGGAACGTTTACTTGGATCGTATTAGGGAAGAAAGTAAACTTGGCTCAGCGCATGCTTATTATCGCTGACCAAAATCGTGTCCAAAATCATATGAGTGGCCTTGTTTTGCTCATGAGGAGGCTTTTGCTGCTTGCCCTTGCAATTGAATGTATTGGCGGGCTTGTACTCGGTACTTATTACTTGCGCTACTTCGATACATGGACCGAAGCTTATGTGCAAGGGTTTTTTGCTGCCTTGAGCGCGTTCACTAATGCCGGCTTTGATATAACGGGACAATCTCTTCAACCGTTTGCTGGCGACCCAGTCGTCCAATTCATAATGATCCTATTAATTATTGCTGGCTCGATTGGTTTTCCTGTTCTTGTAGAGTGCAGAGAATTTTGGCTAAACCGACATTCAGGATTTCGTTTTAGTTTGTTTACAAAATTAACCGTCTCCACTTATTTTCTTGTTTTTGTCATTGGCACGCTTGGCATTTGGCTGTTTGAGTCGTTTGGCGTTTTTGCTGGCTTGCCTTGGTTTGAACAGTTTGGCCATGCTCTGTTCCAATCGGCTACAACACGAAGTGCTGGGCTATCAACATTAGATATTAGTCAATTTGAGGAATCAACGTTGCTTTTTATGTCAGGGCTAATGATTATTGGAGCGAGCCCTTCGAGTGTTGGCGGAGGGATACGGACGACTACGCTTGCGGTGATGGTTTTGACAATCAGAGGTTACGCTTTAGGCCGTAACCGTGTCAATGCATTTGGGCGGCAAATCCATAAAGACGACCAAGAAAAGGTCTTTATCGTTTTGTCTGTTGCAGCACTGCTCATTGCTGTTTCCTTAATCAGCATCGCTTTTTTTGAGCGAAACAGCGGTATAGGTTTGCTTGTTTTAATTGTAGAAGTTGCTTCTGCATTTGGAACATGCGGACTGTCGATGGGGGAGACTGCCGCTCTTTCTTATCCAAGCCAAATCGTTTTAATGTGCTTAATGTTTATTGGCAGGGTAGGGATTGTCGCTATGCTGTTTTCGTTTAAAAAGAAACAAACGAAAAGCCATTATCACTATCCGACAGAATCAGTCATTATCGGCTAGCGCCAAGCAGCCGATTTCTGTCGGATTATGTAGAAAGAACATTCAAAACCCTTTAAAATCAGGATGAATTGAATCCGTTTTCTTGACGCGGATTTTCCCTAGGAGTAAAATGAAACTGTCAAATAGATTTCACAGTTTCAGGTTTTCAATGAGTGTATTCATAATCCATATCAGGGGGTACAGTTATAAGAGAGAGAAAAACGATGAATTTGTATAAGGGGTCTTGATGAGGAAAAATATCGTGGAGGGAACGTGTATGGCTGAGAATCGAGAGTACTTTAATCGTAGGCTTCATTCATTGCTAGGAGTTATACCAATTGGAATTTTTCTAATTCAGCATTTAATAGTCAACCACTTTGCAACAAGAGGACCAGAGGCATTTAATCAGGCAGCCCACTTTATGGAGAGTCTGCCCTTTCGTTATGCGTTAGAACTGCTCATCATTTTTATTCCGATTCTTTATCACGCGATTTATGGCATTTACATTGCTATGCAAGCAAAAAACAATACAAGCCGCTTTGGCACATTCCGAAATTGGATGTTCCGCATCCAACGGTGGACAGGGGTTTTTCTCTTAATCTTCATTTCTTGGCATGTTTGGGACACGCGGATCCAAGTGCTGTTTGGTCATGAAGTCAACTACGATATGATGGCAAATATTTTGCAAAACCCGTGGATGATGGCATTTTACATAGTCGGCATCGTGTCTGCGACGTTCCACTTTGCCAATGGGCTATGGTCGTTTGCCGTATCATGGGGCATTACTGTAACACCTCGTTCGCAACAAATTATGACATATGTATCGATTATCGTTTTTGCAGCACTTACCTATGTAGGTGTTTCCGCTGCATTTGCTTTCGTATAAAAATCAGCAACTAGCGAATTTTTTAGGGAGTGGACTTTATGAGTAAAGGGAAAATTGTTGTAGTAGGCGGCGGGTTAGCCGGGCTAATGGCAACGATTAAAGCGGCAGAAAAAGGGGTACCGGTCGATTTGTTTTCGATTGTACCGGTAAAACGTTCCCACTCCGTATGCGCGCAAGGCGGCATAAACGGCGCTGTCAACACAAAAGGAGAAGGGGATTCCCCTTACGAACATTTTGATGATACCGTGTACGGTGGCGACTTTTTGGCGAACCAGCCACCTGTTAAAGCAATGACAGAAGCAGCTCCGGCGATTATTCATTTAATGGATCGCATGGGCGTAATGTTTAACCGTACGCCTGAAGGGCTCCTTGATTTCCGTCGTTTTGGCGGTACACAACACCATCGCACCGCTTTTGCTGGGGCAACGACTGGACAGCAGCTTTTATATGCACTTGATGAACAAGTACGCCGTTATGAAGTGCAAGGCCTTGTAACAAAATACGAAGGTTGGGAGTTTTTGTCAGCCGTTATCGATGATGAGGGTGCGTGCCGTGGCATTACAGCTCAAGAGCTGAATTCCGCTGAAATACGCAGTTTCTCAGCTGATGCCGTCATTATGGCAACTGGTGGACCAGGAATCATTTTCGGTAAATCGACGAACTCAATGATCAATACTGGCTTTGCCGCAGCAAAATTGTACGAACAAGGCGTTGCCTATGCGAACGGCGAGTTTATCCAAATCCACCCGACTGCGATTCCAGGCGACGACAAGCTTCGCCTCATGAGCGAGTCTGCCCGTGGAGAGGGCGGACGCGTATGGACATACAAAGATGGGAAACCGTGGTATTTCCTTGAGGAGAAATACCCGGCTTATGGAAACCTTGTCCCTCGTGACATTGCTACAAGGGAAATTTTCCATGTTTGTGTAGACGAAAAGCTTGGCATTAATGGCGAAAACATGGTCTATTTGGATTTATCCCATAAGGATCCGAAGGAATTAGATATCAAGCTTGGCGGCATTATTGAAATCTATGAAAAGTTTACAGGTGATGATCCGCGGAAAGTGCCGATGAAAATCTTCCCAGCTGTTCATTACTCTATGGGCGGCATGTGGGTAGACTATGATCAAATGACAAATATTCCTGGTTTATTTGCCGCCGGAGAATGCGATTATTCTCAGCATGGTGCAAACCGCTTAGGCGCAAACTCATTGTTATCAGCGATTTATGGCGGTATGGTCGCCGGGCCGAAGGCAGTGGAGTACATCGGCGGATTGAACACTGCCACAGAGGATTTGTCATCTTCGCTATTTGAAGCACAAGTGAAAAAAGAACAAGACGAATTCGATGCGATTTTGCGCATGGATGGAACGGAAAACGCGTATATCCTTCATAAAGAGCTTGGCGAGTGGATGACGGACAACGTCACAGTTGTGCGTTACAATGACAAGCTGTTAAAAACAGATGAAAAGATCCAAGAATTAATGGAGCGTTACCAAAACATTAACATCAATGATACGGCTAAATGGTCGAACCAAGGAGCGGCATTTACGCGCCAGCTTGGAGGAATGCTCAATCTAGCACGTGTGATTACGCTCGGCGCTTACCATCGCAATGAAAGCCGTGGCGCCCATTACAAGCCAGAGTTTCCAGAACGAAACGACGAAGAGTTCTTGAAAACAACAAAAGCTTGGTATAATCCGAGCACCGGCGCGCCGGACTTTGAATATGAGGAAGTCGATACATCGTTGATTAAACCACGCAAACGCGACTACTCACAGAAAAAGCAAGGAGCTGGAAGCAAATGAGTGAAAAAACAATTCGCCTTATCGTGACAAGGCAAGATGGACCAGACAGCGGCTCCTATGAAGAAGAGTTTGCTATTCCTTATCGGCAAAACTTGAATGTTATTTCTTGCTTAATGGAAATTCGCCGCAACCCTGTTAATGCCAAGGGCGAAAAGACAACGCCTGTCACTTGGGATATGAACTGTCTGGAAGAAGTGTGTGGCGCCTGTTCAATGGTTATTAATGGCAAACCACAACAGTCGTGCACCGCGCTCGTTGATAAGTTGGAACAGCCTATTCGCCTTGAGCCAATGAGAACATTCCCAGTCGTTCGTGATCTTGTCGTCGACCGCAGCAGAATGTTTGATTCTCTGAAAAAAGTAAAAGCCTGGATTCCAATTGACGGTACGTATGATTTAGGTCCTGGACCGCGCATGCCGGAAAAAAGACGCCAATGGGCTTATGAGCTGTCTAAATGTATGACTTGCGGCGTTTGCTTAGAATCTTGCCCGAACGTCAATTCAAAATCTGAATTTATTGGTCCAGCGGCACTATCTCAAGTTCGCCTCTTTAATGCCCACCCAACTGGTGAAATGAATAAAGAAGAACGATTGGCTACCATTATGACAGACGGCGGTCTTGCCAACTGCGGAAACTCACAAAACTGCGTGCAAGCTTGCCCGAAAGGCATCCCGCTTACAACATCAATTGCTGCATTAAACCGCGCGACGGCATTGCAGTCCTTTAAAAACTTCTTTGGAAGCATTTAATGATACAACGAGGCTGCGAAGCAGCCTCGTTAAACTATAGGCAAACGCTGCTCACGTGGACCCCATTCTATTTTGCCTCTTCCTCTCCATTATTCCCGTCTGCCAAACATTTTCTATTAAGCTGAGATTTATTAAAAAGGAGCGAATAACGATGAAAGTGCCTGCTTATATCAATGAAAGAAGCGCATGGGAAAACTCATTTACATTTTTTGTTCCAATCAAAGTCCGCTTTTCGGAAACAGATGCATTTGGCCATGTGAATAATACGTCTGCCTTTATTTATTTTGAACACGCAAGGCTTGAATTTTTTGAGTCTTGCGGCTTAATGGAAGATTGGGCCGCAAGTAGCAGTAATGCCATTGTCGTTGCTGCTGATTTGCAATGTAACTATGTTGCCCAAATCAAATACGGGGATACGTTACATGTAGGGGTAAAAGTAGATAAAATCGGGCGTTCTTCATTGGACATTCATTATGTCGCAAAAAGAAACACCGATATTTGTTTGACAGGGAGAGGAACAATGGTGCAAGTTGACAAACAGACAGGCGAAGCGCTCCCTTTTTCTGAGGGGATGCTTGCTAAACTAACATCATGCAAAAAAACTACATAGCAAAAAAGCCTGCATAGCAGGCTTTTTTCAAATGGTCAATTCACCTAGACGTATAAGTTCGATAACGGCTTGAGAGCGCCCCTTTACTCCCAGCTTCTGCATTGTGTTCGAAATATGGTTGCGTACGGTCTTTTCACTAATAAAAAGGTGATTAGCAATTTCTTTTGTTGTTTGGTCTTGGACGAGTAGTTCGAATACTTCGCGTTCCCTTTTCGTAAGCAAAGGTTTTGGTCCGAAGTCTGCTCCCTTCAATATGTTCACTCCTTCATGCCGGGCTAAGAGCAGGTCAACGCTGACCTGAAAGGCTTTAGTCAAGACAGTATATGTTGCTTACGAAAAAGGTGTGAGCGTTCATTTACGAATAGGACGTTTTCATTATTGTCGAATTTAGTCGTTTTTTTGGTAGGGTTATTGTTTTTTTGTTGAAAGGGATTACCCCCCATGCTATAATGACGATGTTTATAAAGCTCTTTTATATGAGGGTTTTGCAGCTGAATAAAGTGCATTGCTTAGCAAAAAAGAAAAATAAATTGGCTAGAGCAGGTCATTGCAGGGTACTATACTTAGTAAGAATCAGTCGTGATTTGTGCAAAGGCGACCCGCTGTACAAGGGCTTTACCAATGAGTAAATACTAATAGAAAAGAGGAATTACTATGGCTGAAAAAACATTTAAAATTACTGCAGAAACGGGCATTCACGCTCGTCCAGCTACGCAGCTTGTTAATAAAGCTGGCCAATTCTCGTCTGATATCACTTTGGAATACAAAGGGAAATCAGTCAATCTTAAATCCATCATGGGTGTCATGTCTCTTGGTGTTGGACAAGGCGCAGAAGTAACAATCAAAGCAGAAGGTTCAGACGCAGATGAAGCGCTTTCAGCGATTGAAGAAGTAATTAAAGAGGGACTTGGCGAATAATGCTTCATTCCCTTAAAGGCATTGCTGCATCTGCGGGTGTAGCAATTGCCAAAGCCTTTGTGCATGAAGAGCCTGATTTTACAATCAAACAAAAAGAGGCCAAAAACCCCAGTGATGAGATCAAGCGTCTGGACGAAGCACTGGCTATTTCCCGTGAAGAATTGACGGCTATTAAGGAAAAGGCGCTTAATGAATTAGGCGAGGACAAGGCTGAAATTTTTGCTGCCCATTTGCTTGTGTTAAGCGATCCTGAGTTGATCGACGCTGTTAAAACAAAAGTGAATGAAGATTCAGTAACAGCGGAGTATGCGTTAAACGAAGTCGCCAATATGTTTATTGCTATGTTTGAAAACATGGACAATGAATATATGAAAGAGCGGGCTGCAGATATACGTGATGTTTCTCGTCGTGTCTTAGGCCACCTTATGGGAATCGAAGTCGTCTCCCTTGCCGCTATAGAAGAAGACACCATTATCATTGCCCATGATTTGACACCATCTGATACGGCACAATTAAATCCTGACGTTATTAAAGGTTTTGCGACAAACATTGGCGGTCGTACGTCTCACTCTGCGATCATGTCTAGATCTTTGGAAATTCCTGCGGTGGTCGGGACGAAAGAAGCTACTGCCAAAATTGAAAACGGTGCACTTGTGATTGTTGACGGCATTGACGGCCACGTCATTGTCAGCCCTACCGAAGAAGAGTTGGCTGCTTATGAGCAAAAGCAAGCTGACTATGAGGCACAAAAAGCAGAGTGGGCAAAACTTGTCAACAAAAAGACGACAACGCAAGACACTCACCATGTTGAGCTAGCGGCTAATATCGGTACGCCAAAAGATTTAGACGGCGTGATTAATAATGGCGCTGAAGGAATTGGCTTATATCGAACAGAGTTCCTTTATATGGGGCGGACAGAGCTTCCGAGTGAGGAAGAACAATACAAAGCTTACAAAGAAGTGGTGGAACGGATGGATGGAAAGCCAGTCGTTATCCGTACGCTCGATATCGGTGGCGACAAAGAGCTTCCTTATTTGGATTTGCCACACGAATTAAACCCGTTTTTAGGGCATCGGGCCATTCGCCTTTGCCTTGAAAAACAGGACATGTTCCGCGCTCAGCTCCGCGCTTTGCTTCGCGCTAGTGCACATGGCAATTTAAAGATCATGTTTCCAATGATTGCGACGTTGGAAGAATTGCGTCAAGCCAAACAAATCTTGCATGAAGAAAAAGACAAGCTTCAAGCGGGCAATGTTGACGTCAGTGATGAGATGGAAGTCGGCATTATGGTGGAAATTCCATCGACTGCGGTGGCGGCTCCACAGTTTGCCAAAGAAGTTGACTTCTTCAGCATCGGTACGAATGATTTGATTCAATATACAATGGCTGCTGACCGTATGAATGAACGAGTTTCTTATTTATACCAGCCGTACCACCCAGCTGTACTTCGTCTAATTGACATGGTCATCCAAGCTGCTCACGCAGAAGGAAAATGGGTCGGCATGTGCGGCGAAATGGCCGGTGATGAAATTGCGATTCCCCTTTTGCTTGGCCTTGGCTTAGACGAGTTCAGCATGAGCGCAACGTCGATTCTTCCTGCTAGAAGCCAGATTAGCAAATTGTCTAAAGCTGAACTGGAATCATTTGCGCAAGAAGCATTGACAAAGGATACGGCGGATGGAGTCGAACAATTAGTTCGCAGCAAATACAGCCAATCATAAGGAAATAAGGGCAAGCGGAAATCGTTTGTCCTTATTCCCATGTGTTTAGTCGACAATTTAAACAATCTAGTTGATAAGAGGCGTTGACGTTAGTACAATAGTCTTATAAAGAAAACGATTGGATTGGAAATGGAGGTGCAACGATTGGAAAAACCTTATGACAAAAATCGTCACCAATTCGAGGAGATTGAGCGCTCTCTCCGTAAAATTGCTGACTTAGTGAAACAAAAGGGCAGAGAAATTTTAGCACATTTTCCGATAACGACTCCGCAATTTGTTGCACTGCAGTGGTTAAATGAATATGGTGATATGACCATAGGGGAACTTTCTAATCATATGCACCTGGCATGCAGCACAACGACGGACTTAGTAGACCGAATGGAGAAAAATGGATTGGTGATGCGCGTCAAAGACAAACAAGACCGGCGCGTCGTACGAATTCATTTGTTGGATAGAGGCCAAACGATCATTCGTGAAGTGATCGCCAAGCGGCAACATTATTTAGCGGAAATGCTTGAGCATTTTACAAGTGAACAAGTGAACGATTTAGAAGAAAATTTAAATTTCCTTTTGAAAACGATGAAGGAAAAGCGTGAAGTGCGTTCATAAAGGGAGAGAAAAGACGCGTGAACAGACCGATTGGCATTATTGATTCAGGCATAGGGGGATTGACTGTCGCCTCGGAAATTATGCGTCAATTGCCAAAAGAACCGATTGTATATATAGGAGATTCCGCCCGTTGCCCATATGGCCCCCGCCCTGTCGAAGAAGTACGGGCATTTACGTGGCAAATGATTGGGCGACTCTTAAATGAAGATGTGAAAATGATTGTGATTGCCTGCAATACTGCAACTGCCGTTGTGCTGGAAGAAGCGAGAGCCCAGTTAGACATCCCAGTTGTTGGCGTGATCCGTCCAGGGGCGATCAGCGCGATACAAGTGAGCGAAAATCGACATGTTGCTGTCATTGGAACAATAGGCACAATTGCAAGCAATGCCTACACGATGGCGCTCCATTCGATTGATGAAAACGTAACAGTTGAAAGCTTGGCATGTCCATTATTTGTGCCGCTTGTTGAACAGGGGACGATTAAAGGACCTGAAGCAGAAGCGGTGGTACGCGAATCGCTCGCTCCTCTTCAAGGCGCTGGCTTCGATACGTTGATTTTAGGCTGTACCCATTACCCATTGTTAAAGCCTGTTATTGAAGCGTGTTTGCCTGGCGTTACCGTGATTTCATCAGGCGAGGAGACGGCAAGGGAAGTAAGCAGTTTGCTATTTTACCATTCAATGAACGAAAAACATCCGGTAAAGGCGGCACATCGTTTTTATACGACTGGAGAAGCGAATCAATTTAAGCAGTTAGCGGCTAGTTGGCTAAACATCCACACGGACTCAGTCGCGTCGATTGATCTTGAAGGGCCATTACCCGTTCAAGCAACGATGAAAAGTAAGTGAAATTCAGGCAAAACCCTTTATGTTTATGTGGCAGAGGTGTATGCTAGAGACAGGCAGTAAGAATGATTGAAAAGGAGAGAGCGGCTTTTTGCTGTTCCCTTAAAAGAGGAGACTTTTTAAAGGAGTGTAAAACATGGCATTTGTCATTTTAAGCCCTTGCATCGGGGAGAAAGCTGGGGAATGTGTCGATGTATGCCCAGTCGACTGCATTGAAGAAGGAGAAGATCAATACTTCATTAATCCGGATATTTGCATTGATTGCGGCGCTTGCCAAGGTGTATGTCCAGTTGATGCAATTGTTGAAGAATATGAGATGGCCCCGGAAGATCAAAAGTTCTTGAAAAAAGCGGAAGAATTTTTTGGGATTGAATAACAGTTGGAAACGCGCTAACAACATTTATCAAAGTAGCCCACGATAGAAAGCTCATCTCCTTGGGATTGGAGGGAGCTTTTGTTTTGGTCATTTCACTTGCAATGTTAAAACAGCAAGGAACTGGACAAAGAGGCGAATTTTTGTATAATATAGGTTGGCAAAACATGAGACACAGATGTGGCTGACTAGGTAAGACACCTACACATTGTATCTTGCAAATATAAGGAGATAGGTGGAAGAGTATATGTCTAAAGATTACCGTGTACTACTGTATTATTATTACACTACGATTGAAGATCCAGAAGGATTTGCTAAAGAGCATCTCGCTTTTTGCAAAAGCTTGCAGTTAAAAGGACGAGTGCTTGTAGCAAAAGAAGGCATTAATGGAACCGTATCTGGGCTGAAGGAAAATACCGATGCCTATATGGAGGCGATGAAAGCCAACCCGTTGTTTGAAGGCATTGTATTTAAAGTCGACGAAGAAGAGCGGCACGTATTTAAAAAAATGCATGTACGTCCTCGTCCAGAGCTGGTAACGCTTCGCTTGAATGAAGACGATGTTAATCCAAATGAACTGACAGGCAAGCATCTATCGCCAAAAGAATGGCGTGAAGCAATGCTGAAAGAAGACACGGTTGTCATTGACGCCCGCAATGATTATGAGTATGATGTCGGCCATTTTCGTGGGGCCATACGCCCAGACATTAAGGCCTTTAGGGAGTTGCCTGATTGGATTCGACAAAACAAAGAGCAATTTGAAAATAAACGAATTCTTACTTACTGCACAGGAGGAATCCGCTGCGAGAAATTTTCAGGCTGGCTTAAAAAAGAAGGGTTTGAAGATGTGGCTCAACTCGATGGCGGCATTGTCACCTACGGAAAAGACCCAGAAGTAAAAGGGGAATTGTGGGATGGCAAATGCTATGTATTTGATGAGCGTCTAACGGTGCCGATTAACCACGTATCGCCAACAGTAGTCGGAAAAGATTACTTTGACGGAAAACCGTGTGAGCGGTATGTCAATTGCGCCAATCCAGAGTGCAACAAGCAAATTTTATGTTCAGAGGAAAATGAGCATAAATATTTGCGCGGCTGTACACCTGAATGCCGCGTCCACCCTCGCAATCTCTATGTAAAAGAGCATCAGCTTTCTCCCGAAGAGCACCAAGCGCGGCTTGACGTTCTTGGAGAGAAGCTACCTGCTAGATTATAAATCGTTTACACGCCTCCTTTTTTGGGAGGCGTGAGGTTGTCGACAAAGTCGACAAACAATCAGACTGATAGGAAACGCTTGTCAGACGAGGAGTGCAGCCGAGGGAAGATGCGAATAGAACGAGGGTTCATGAGCAAATGACCGAGGCAAACGACGAAGTATGCGAGCGTTTGTCTACAGTCTGACGCCTCCTTTTTTGGGAGGCGTTTTTTTTATTCAAGGTATAAACAAGCTGGTCTAATCTGAGAGAAAGCTCGTATATATGGAAGTACAACCATTCTGGGGAGGGAAACGTATGCGTAAATTAGCTGGAGTTAGCGCGCCTTTTGTTGTTGTACTTGCACTTACTACGGGCTGTTCACTTGGAGCCAATGATGCTGTGGACACACTAGATGAACCGCCAGTCACATACACGGATGCGGATGAGGATTTTGGAAACGAAGAGAATGAATCGGAAGAGGATGTAACGGAAGAACAAGCTGATGAAAGCGAAGCAGGGGAGGAAACAGGACCAACAGATGAAACAACACCAGATGAAGCTGCTGAATCGTTAAATCAGCGAGAGCTTTATTTAATTGATAGCAATGGCCTGGTCGTCCCGCAAACGTTGACGCTTCCAAAAACAGACAGTGTGATGAAACAGGCGCTTGAGTATTTAGTAGAAGGGGGACCAATCAATGATATTCTCCCTAACGGCTTCCGAGCCGTCTTGCCAGCAGGAACGGAAGTAGATATCGACCACTTAAAAGAAGAAAAGTTGGCGATTGTCAATTTTTCTAGCGAGTTTAATGATTACAACCTCGCAGATGAAAAGCGCATTTTTGAAGCTGTCACCTGGACATTGACGCAATTTCCTGAGGTTGAAGAAGTGAAAGTCGAAGTAAACGGGTATGAACTCGATAAAATGCCACAAAGTGAGAAGCCACTTGTCGGAAACCTTAGTCGCGCAGACGGCATAAATGTCGACACGAGTGAAGTGGTTGACTTTACAAACAGCACAGACATCACGCTCTACTTCCTCGGGACAAATGACGAAGACACGTACTACGTACCGGTAACGAAACGGGTCGAAAATGTCAACAATGAGCTCGAGACGGCAATCAATGAATTGATCGAAGGGCCATCGCTTATGACAAATTTGCTAACGGAAATGTCAGGCGATGTGGAACTTCTTAATGAACCTAAACTGCAAAATGGCGAAGTCGTCTTAGACTTTAACGAAGCCATTCAGTCGGCCAACGAAGGCAGCGCCATCCCGACTAGTGTATTGGAAAGCTTAGCGTTAACATTAACAGAGCAAAGCGGCATTGAAAAAGTGTCAATCCAAGTGAACGGAGAGGCAGGCGTAAATGAGGCAGGCATTGAAGTGGAAGAAGTCACCCGCCCTGAGCTCGTGAATGCTAAGCCTCTATAGTGAAACAGACAAGGCGCTTGCATATGCAGGCGCCTGTTTAGGTATGTTATACTAGAGCCGATACAATTTGGAGGGCTTTCCATTGCTAAGGAGGAAAACAAATGCGCCAAGACGGCCGAAAACAAAATCAACTAAGAGAGGTTGAGATCATTCCTCATTTTACAAAGCATGCCGAAGGGTCTGTACTGATTTCTGTTGGCGATACAAAAGTGATATGTACAGCAAGCATTGAAAACCGCGTCCCCCCATTTTTACGTGGGCAAAATAAAGGGTGGCTAGCTGCGGAATATTCGATGCTGCCACGAGCGACAGGCCAGCGCACGATTCGCGAAGCCGCAAAAGGGAAATTGAGCGGGCGAACAATGGAAATCCAACGCCTTATCGGCCGGGCACTCCGGGCAGTTGTCGATTTAGAAAAGCTCGGCGAAAAGACGATTTGGATTGACTGCGACGTAATCCAAGCAGATGGCGGTACTCGGACAGCATCGATTACAGGTGCCTATGTGGCGCTTGTGCTCGCGGTTAAAAAAGCACTCGCCGAAAAAACAATTAGCGCTTGGCTGATTACTGATTTTTTAGCAGCTATATCCGTTGGCATTTTGCCTGGGGAAGGGGCCGTGTGTGACTTGTGTTATAGCGAGGATTCACAGGCAAAGGTCGATATGAATATCGTCCAAACGGGTTCCGGCGATTTTGTTGAAGTGCAAGGCAGTGGAGAAGAAGCCGTTTATACACGCAGTGAATTGAATGAGCTCCTTGACCTCGCTGCAGAGGGCATTGGCCAATTGATTCACATCCAACGCCCGTTTCTTGGTGAGGCGGCTAGTTGGATTGAAGAAAAAAAGGGGACATGAACATTGAACGAATTGGTTGTGGCAACAAAAAACAAAGGCAAACTTGCCGATTTTCAAACATTGTTTACTGATCGTTACATAGTAAAATCACTTTACGATTACCCGGAAGTCCCTGAGATTATTGAAGACGGCGACACATTCCATGAGAATGCCGCCAAAAAAGCAGAAACGCTGGCCGCCCATTTGCAAAAACCGGTCATTGCCGATGATTCAGGGCTGCTGATCGATGCCCTTGGCGGCAAGCCAGGAGTATACTCTGCTCGCTATTCTGGCGAACCAAAGAACGACCAAGCCAATATCGCTAAAGTCCTTTCAGAGCTTGACGGTGTTCCGACAAAGAAGCGTACCGCCCGCTTCTTTTGTGTCATTGCTTTGGCCGAACCAGGAAAAGAAACAATTTTTGCCGAAGGAGCTTGCGAAGGCCTCATTACCGAAAAGCCAATAGGATCGAATGGTTTTGGTTATGATCCGATCTTTTTTGTGCCTAGCCACGAACAAACAATGGCAGAGCTGTCAGCAGAAACAAAAAACCAGCTCAGCCACCGCGCACGTGCCCTCACAGCCTTAAAAGAAACAATCGAGGGAGTGTGGCCGAAATGAATATTCTTATCATCAGCGACAGCCATGGCTGGACCGATCAGCTAAAGGCGATTATGGTCCGCCACGAAAATGAGGTTGATCAAGTCATCCATGTTGGTGATTCAGAACTTCCTGAACACGCGCCAGAACTTGTCGGGGTAAAAGTGGTTGCTGGCAATTGTGATGTGTTCTCTTCTTTTCCAAACGAACTAGAATGCCAATGGGAAGGAACAACCGCTTATATCGCCCATGGCCATCATCATGGCGTTAAACAGACGCTTGCGAAACTAATTGACCGTGCAAAAGAAAAAGGAGCACGCATCGCTATATACGGCCATAGTCATATTGCCCGGGCAGAAGAGCAGGATGGTGTCATCCTCATTAATCCTGGTAGTGTTCGCCTACCGAAACAGTACCCTGTAGGCACATATTGCTGCCTAACAATCGGAAACGAACATGTCGACATCAACTATTGGACAACGGAGGGCAAAAAAGCAACAGACTTGGACAAGCACTTCACTTTTTAAAGCCTTGTTTTTATAAACAATGGTTGACAATCTTTTCAATGTCCTGTATAGTTATAAGCGTCGCTGCTGTAAGCGGCGCTTTGCATGTACATAATGGGGTCATCAAACAATAGGAATCGCTTGTAATAAAAATGCGGGTGTAGTTTAGTGGTAAAACCTCAGCCACGAGCGAAACATCCGTGAATAGACATCGAGTTGCCTCGACGCATAAGCATCATCGAATAGACGAGTAGAGGAAGAGGCATAAAGTACGGTGCTCGAAATAAAGAAATTTAGCTTAATTTAAAATGCGGGTGTAGTTTAGTGGTAAAACCTCAGCCTTCCAAGCTGATGATGAGGGTTCGATTCCCTTCACCCGCTCCAATCATGTCCCAGTAGCTCAGCAGGATAGAGCAACGGCCTTCTAAGCCGTCGGTCGGGAGTTCGAATCTCTCCTGGGACGCCATTACATCTTTTTAGGAAAAGTTTATACTGTCAATGAAGTCTCGTAAACGCTTGTGTATCAACGTTTTCGAGTTTTTTTATTTTTGAAGGGTGACGATTGAAGACATTAGAAATTGATTTTGTTTTACACATTTTTTACACACGCAGGTTTACCCGACCATTTGTTCAAACGTTTCAACCGTTGCTTTTTCCATCCTCCACTCTAAGCTCCTTAACAAATGGAGAAATACGAGAATCTCTAACAGTCTAATCTTAAATAAAACCCCCGGTATGATTTTTCGTAATACTTAATTGAACCGCCGTATACCGAACGGTAAGTACGATGGTATGAGAAGTCGGGGGTTAGTCACCCCCGACTTCTCTATGGACTTACTTTAATTATGAAGAAAGAGTTTCTGTCTCTTTCAAAAGTGCCTTCGCTTTATTCACGACATTCTCAACAGTGAATCCATACGTTTTCATAATAAGGTCGCCATTTCCCGAGGCGCCGAACGTATCAATGCTAAGAACCTCTCCTTCGTCTCCAATGTATTTAGCCCACCCTAGGGAAGATCCCATTTCAATGGCAAGGCGACTTTTGATAGTTGGGGGCAGAACAGACTGTCTGTAAGCTTTTGGCTGCTGTTCGAAACGGTCCCAGGATGGCATGCTTACGACTTGAGTAGAAACACCAGCAGCTTCTAATTGAGTCTGTGCCTGAAGCGCAAGTGGTAGTTCTGAACCAGTGGCGATTAAAATAAGCTCTGCTTCCTTAGAAGCTTCGGAAACAATGTAACCGCCTTTTTTTACGCCTTCATAAGCAAGTTCTGCAGTGTTTGATAGAACAGGTACATTCTGGCGTGATAAGACAAGGGCAGTTGGCGTGTCCTCACTTTCAAGAGCGAGTCTCCAAGCAGCAACCGTCTCATTTCCATCTCCTGGGCGTATGACAGACAATCCTGGCATAGCGCGTAGCGAAGCAAGATGCTCAACCGGTTGATGCGTAGGTCCGTCTTCTCCAACGGCAATGCTGTCGTGTGTAAGTACATAAATGACAGGTAATTTCATCAAGGCCGACAGACGTACGGCTGGGCGTAAATAATCAGAGAAAACAAAGAACGTACCACCAAATACTTTCAATCCACCATGGAGGGCCATTCCATTTAAGGCAGCACCCATCGCAAACTCACGAACACCAAACCAAATGTTGCGACCTCCATAGTTTAAGTGATTAAAGATATCTTGGCCCTTTAAATTCGTTTTATTAGAAGAAGCGAGGTCAGCTGATCCTCCGACTAATTGCGGTATTTGAGAGGCGGCGGCGTTTAAAGCTGTTCCAGAGGAAGCACGAGTGGCTTCGGAACAATGAATTTCATAAGTTGGCAGGGACTTATACCAGTTTGCCGGTAGTTTTCCTTGAATCGCTTGTTTTAATTGTGCTGCAAGTTCAGGGTATTCCGCTTCATAGTTAGCAAATAAATCATTCCACTTCTTTTCTAGTAATGCACCTTCGTTTTTCTTTCTAGAAAAGTGTACTTGTACTTCTTTAGGAACATAGAAGTCTTCGTCAAATGTCCACTTATAGGCTTCTTTTGTCAAAAGTACTTCTTCAGATCCAAGTGGCGCTCCATGCGAGGCAGAGGAGCCTGATTTATTGGGAGACCCAAATCCAATGATGGTTTTTACCTCTATAAGAGATGGACGATCATCTTTTTGCGCACGATCAATCGCCTCGGAAATCGCTTTCAAATCATTGCCGTCTTTTACATATTCCACATGCCATCCTTGGGCGATAAATTTGGATCCCACATCTTCAGAGAAGGAATGACTTAATTCACCATCCAAGGAGATATCGTTGGAGTCGTAAAGAACGATCAATTTGCCAAGTTTCAAATGACCAGCTAATGAAGCGGCTTCTGAAGAGATTCCTTCCATGAGGTCCCCGTCCCCACAAAGGGAATAGGTGTAATGGTCAATTAGAGGGAAATTCTCCTTGTTGTAAGTCTCTGCTAGCTGCCTTTCTGCCATGGCCATTCCAACAGCCATGGCAATCCCTTGACCAAGTGGTCCGGTTGTGGCTTCTACTCCAGGCGTGTGGCCATACTCGGGATGACCAGGTGTATTGCTATCTAGTTTACGAAAGTGCTTTAAATCTTCGATAGATACATCATATCCGCATAGATGCAGAAGGCTATAAAGAAGAGCTGAGCCATGTCCGGCTGACAAAATAAAGCGATCGCGATTGAACCAATTGGGGTTCCCTGGATTATGATTCATTGTCTTGGCGAACAATTGATAGCCAATTGGAGCAGCCCCCATTGGAAGTCCAGGGTGTCCGGACTGTGCATTTTCAATGCTGTCAATGGATAATGTACGAATGGTATTAATAGCTAATTGTTCAATCATAAATCGCTACGTGTACAGTCCGCTAACGGCACGAACTGTTACGTAGTGTTCACCGCCTTTCTGTACGTTTGGTTCTAATGTACACAGAAACAAACACGGCAGTCAATCATTTTTTATCGTTTTATTTCATTTTCTTTTGGTTTCTTGTGTTAATCACCCTTTGAAGTGGTTATCAAGGTGATGTTATGTTTCTCGAATTGATGAAGAAGCTCCTCATCTGGCTTATGGTCTGTAATAAAAGCATGGATCTCGTCTACATTGGCAAATGAAGCGATAGAGATTTTATTAATTTTCGATTTATCAATTAAAGCAATGACCGACCTTGATTTCTCAACCATACGCTTTTTCAAATCAATTTCATAAACATTAAAATCAGTTAGCCCTGTATCGAAAGAGAAGCCGTTTGCAGACGTGAACATGTAATCAACGTTAATTTGATCAAGAACGGTTGCCCCGAACATTCCCTCTAAAGAACTGGACTCTCGGCTTAGTACGCCCCCCGTCAATATAACGGTAATGCCAGGATTGTCACGCAGTTCAAGTGCTGTGTAAATTCCACTTGTTACCACCGTTACTTTAATGGACTCATCCTTAAGTAAACGGGCGAGTTCAAGTGCTGTTGAGCTTGCATCAAGTAAAATGCAAGAGCCATCTTGAATGAATGACAGTGCTTCTTGAGCGATCAATGATTTTGCATCGCGGTTGCGCTTTTCTCGAACGGAGAAGGTTGTCTCGTTTTCGACTAAGTCGTTTAGAACTGCGCCGCCGTGCGTGCGTTTTAACAGGCCTTCCTGCTCCATTTTGTTTAGATCAATACGGAGAGTGGCCTCAGAAACAGACATTTTCTCGGACAATTCTTTTACTGTAATTCTCTGTTCTTTATGAAGGATCTCCATGATTTTATTGCGCCTTTCAGCAACAAATAACTTTGCCATCTTAAAACTCCCTTAATAAAAATTAATTTGCTGTCTCTATAGTATGTGAATTTAGCAATTTATTCAATGGGAAGACTTTATTTCAAAAACAAATGAAAAGAAAAAACAAGATATTTCGTGAAACGTGTAATTGACAATAAAATAAAACGGTTTTATACTGTGAAGTGAAAAGTGAAACAAAATCATTTGATTGTATTCGAAATTTTCGCGATGATAATTAGTGAGGTGAGAACAAGAAATGAAAAAAATTCTAAATCAAACTACAGAACTTATTCCGCAAGTCATCGAAGGGTTTTTGGCTTCATATGGCACTGATTACAAGAAAACAGAAGCAAATGGCATTATTGTAAGCGATTTAAAAGATAAAGTCTCTGTTCTTACTGGAGGAGGGAGTGGGCACGAGCCTTTATTTCTTGGCTTTGTCGGCGATGGGTTAGCAGATGGTGTTGCTATTGGGAATGTATTCGCTGCTCCTACGCCTGATACGGTTTTAGATGTCACGCAAGCGCTTGATAAAGGCCAAGGTGTTCTCTATGTGTATGGCAATTACTCTGGCGACATTCTGAATTTTGATATGGCAGCGGAACTCGCGGATTTAGCCGGGATAGAGACAAGAACTGTGCTTGTACGGGATGATGTGGCTTCAGCTCCTAGCGAAAAGAAAGAAGAGCGTAGAGGAATTGCTGGGGATGTTTTTGTTATAAAAATTGCGGGAGCAGCTTCGCGAGAAGGGTTATCTTTAGATGAAACAGCGCGCGTAGCGCAAAAAGCGAGTGATTCGACGTTTTCTATTGGTGTAGCGCTTTCGCCTGGAACCATTCCTGGATTAGATAAGCCGACATTCACCATTCCGGATGATGAAATTGAATTTGGCATGGGCATTCATGGCGAGCCTGGTGTAGAACGTACGAAATTAATGGAAGCTGACGCGCTTGTAGACAAAATGCTTGAAATATTGTTGCGTGAATCGGACATCCAAGCAGGTGATGAAGTTTGTTTATTATTAAACGGGCTCGGTTCCACGACGTTACTGGAACTTTTCGTTATGAATCGGCGAGTTCAAGAAGTTTTGAAGGATAAAGGCATCGTTATTCATGATGCGGATGTGAATAATTATTGCACAACTCAGGAAATGGGCGGCGCCTCTATCTCCATGATGAAATTGGATGAGGAGCTAAAGAACTATTTTGATCAACCAGCATACTCTCCTTATTACGCAAAGAGGGGTAAGCATAACTAGAAAAGGAGTGGAGAATTTGCAAACACAAATGCAAGCGATTACAGTTGAACAAACGAAATTGATGTTTCAATATGTAGGAAAACAAATGATTAATGCTAAGCCTCTGCTAACAGAGATTGATAGTGCAATTGGCGACGGTGATCACGGCATTGGTATGGAAACTGGATTTAAAAAAGCACTCGAAAATTTAGAAATAAAGGATCCGGCAACGATCAATGATGTGTTTAAAACGATTGGTATGTCGATGATTTCCTCAATGGGCGGCGCATCGGGTGTTATTTTTGGCACGATGTTTGTAGGTGGCCTCAAGAACTTGGAGCCTACCGAAAACCTAAGCACGAAAGTTCTGGCAGGTCTTATGGCCGATGCATTACAAGGAGTTAAAACGAGAGGCAAAGCGGAAATTGGAGATAAGACAATGATTGACGCCTTGCAGCCAGCGGTTGAAGCCTTGAAACAAAATGAAGATGCTCCTCTTTTAAAAGGGCTGCAAAAGGCTGAAGAAAAGGCCCTTGAAGGGGTCGAGAAAACCAAAGAGTATCAAGCAAATTTTGGGCGTGCCAAATCGCTAGGTGAGCGTGCAGTTGGACACCAAGATGCCGGTGCAACTTCTGTATGGATCATTTTTAGATCAATGAGAGAGTGGATGGAGCTGGAGGCATAATATGAAGGCGTTTTGGATCGGGACCAACTGGAAGATGACAAAAACAACAGCGGAAGGACTCGCGTATACGGCCAAATTAAAGCAATTAAGCAAAACGATTCCCTCTCACTACCAATTGTTTATTATTCCTTCCTTTCCTTCTTTACCATCGATAAAGGTCGAGCTTGAAGGTTCCACTCTCAAGCTCGGTGCCCAAAATATGCACTGGGAGGAGAGAGGGGCGTTTACGGGAGAAGTTTCCCCACTTATGTTACAAGAAGTTGGAGTGGATTTGATTGAGCTTGGGCACTCAGAAAGACGGCAATTCTACAATGAAACAGATGAAGCCATAAATAAGAAAGTACTAAGCGCACTTCGTTTTGGGATTCAGCCACTTGTGTGCATTGGAGAAGACTGGAAAACAAAAGAAAATGGTACGTCCAAAGAACACTTAACCATGCAACTTAAAGTGTGTCTAAAAGGAATTACAAAAGAAGCAGCTAAAGAGGTTCTTATTGCGTATGAACCCGTCTGGGCGATTGGGGAAAATGGACGACCAGCCGAACCAAGCTATGTAGATGAGATCCATACGCATATTCGAACTGTATTAAAAGAGTTATTTGAGGACGGGGGAGAAGAGGTCGCGCTTCTTTATGGGGGCAGTATTAATCTAGACAATTACCAAGCTTATAAAGAGCTCGATAATGTCGATGGTCTGTTTATTGGTCGTACGGCTTGGGATATTGAAAGCTTCACACAACTGTTAAACGGAATGAAATAACAAAAAATAAAATAAAACAAAATTAAACTTGATTAAATGATAAAAAAGGAATACAATCGATAGTGAAAAAAGATAACTATCGGGAGGTATCAACATGAAAGTTGCCATTGGCAGTGATCACAACGGGTTCGATTTTAAAGAGACAATTAAAGTTTTTGTAGAAGAGGCAGGGCACGAAGTGATTGATTATGGTTGTCATTCTTGTGAGGCAGTGGATTACCCTAACGTTTCCTTTGAAGTGGCCGATGCAATTAATAAAGGAGAGGTTGAGCGAGGAATTTTGATTTGTGGTACAGGTCTTGGTGTAGCCATTGCCGCAAACAAATGCCCGGGGATCCGTGCAGCGACTTGCCACGATATTTACTCCGCGGAACGTGCGCAAAAAAGTAACAACGCGCAAATTCTGACAATGGGCGCCCAAGTAATCGGTCCTGAACTTGGCAAAAAGATTGCTGGGGCTTATTTAGAGTCTTTCTTCGATGAATCTCGTTCAGGTAAGAAAGTGCAGTTGATTACAGACAAAGAAAAAGAACAATTTAGCACAAGTAATTAAAATCACCGGTGCGCATGTGGCGAAGGAGGGTGCGATGAAACAGCTGATGCTTGATTTTGTAAGCGTTACAGAAGCCGCTGCAATTGCTGCTTATCCGCTTATCGGAAGAGGCGACAAAATGAATGCAGATGCGGTCGCAACAAAGGCGATGAGAATGCATTTAAATCAGATGAGCATGAAAGCAAATGTGGTGATAGGCGAGGGCGAGATGGATGAAGCGCCCATGTTGTATATTGGTGAAGAACTTGGGCTAGGGGAAGGCATCGAAATTGATATCGCTGTAGACCCACTAGACGGAACGAGCATGACAGCGAAGGGGACGAGAGATGCAATGACTGTTATTGCTGCTTCGCCGAAAGGGACGCTTTTGCACGCCCCGGATATGTATATGCAAAAGCTAGCTGTCGGTAGAGAAGCAGCTGGCGAAGTGCATATTGATTATCCGATTAGTAAGAATCTTGAAATAATTTCCCGTGCAAAGGATAAAAGAATAGAGGACGTAACGGTTGCCATTCAAGATAGGTCTAGACACTCAGAGACGATCCGAGAATTGCGAGAGCTCGGTGCAAAGGTTCTGCTATTCGGCGACGGAGATATCTGCTATTCTCTTGCGACCGCCATTGCAAGCGACCCTATTGATTTATTTTTAGGTACAGGGGGCGCCCCGGAAGGTGTAATCTCTGCCGTAGCCCTAAAATGTCTTGGAGGGGATTTTCAAGCCAAACTTGTTCCACAAACAACGCAGGAGCGGGCGAGGTGTGAAGCGATGGGGCTGAAAAATCCAGAAACCCCACTGCTGCTCCAAGATATTGTTGCATCCTCTAACTGTCTCTTTTCTGCAACGGCAGTTACGAATACTCACTTGATTGATGGAATTAAGAGTGACATACAGGGAGCTTTAACCACTCATTCGCTCCTGTTAAATGGAGAAACACAGAAAATGCAGGTGGTTGAGAGTTGTCATCCGCTGGTTTAAGTGGTTTAGTCTTAAATTGGTATGTTGGTTTCTTCATAGAATATCGCATCTGGAGATATTTGGATACGGTGAAGTTTAAACATTAAGTGATATATTACTAAGGGCTAAATCAGGAGGGGAAATTATGACAACCGAAGGCCAAATGATATTAGGGTTAGTAGTTGGGATCTTTGCCCTAATTCTTTTAGTTTTAAAAACTAAAGTTCACGTATTTCCTGCATTAATTATAGCATCGGCACTAACAGGTATAATTGGCGGAATGCCTGCAATTGATGTTGTTGATTCTATCACGTCGGGGTTTGGATCAACGATTGGTTCCATTGGTATAGTTATTGGCTTTGGAGTGATGCTCGGAAGGGTTTTGGAGGTTTCTGGGGCAGCTGAGCGCTTAGCCTTTACCTTGTTAAAGTGGTTAGGGAAGCGAAAAGAAGAGTGGGCAATGGCCATCACAGGGTACATCGTGTCTATTCCTATCTTTGTAGATTCGGCATTTGTTATTCTTGCACCACTTATTAAGGCATTATCGACTAAGACTGGTAAATCAATCGTTAGTCTAGGTGTTGCTTTAGGGGTGGGATTAATTGTTACTCACCATGCCGTGCCACCTACCCCTGGTCCTTTAGGTGTAGCCGGAATCTTTGGTGTTGACATCGGGCAAATGATTTTATCTGGTTTAATTTTTGGTATTCCATTGATTATCGTCGGTGTTTATTACGCTAAATGGATTGGAAAAAAAATATATCAGCTACCAGATGAAACGGGTCTAGGCTGGAAACGTCCAGAAAAGCCAGAGAGTTTTGCAGAGTATGTAAACATGGAAGAAAGTAAAGATCTTCCGTCTCTGTTTAAGTCTATAACACCTATTCTGTTACCGATTGTATTAATTTTTATGAATACTGGATTAAGTGCTGGGGGATTAAATGATGGTGTTTATGAGTACTTGCAGTTTATTGGCTCACCTGTAATAGCGGTGGGAATTGGGCTTGTAGTTGCTATTTACACGCTATTTAATCATCTGAAGCGATCTGATGCGCTAGATCGTATGGAAGAAGGGATCAGTTCAGCTGGTATTATCTTATTAGTGACAGGTGCGGGTGGAGCGTTAGGGACGATTCTCAGAAATAGTGGGACAGGTGACTATCTTGCAGAACTTGTTGCCTCCTTGCCGCTCCCAGCCATTCTCATACCGTTCTTTGTCGCTAGTATAGTTCGCTTGATTCAAGGTAGCGGGACTGTAGCGATGATAACTTCAGCTTCAATTACAGCACCCATATTAGCTAATATGGATGTGAATATGCTTCTTGCAGCTCAAGCAGCTACTTTAGGTGCCTTGGTCTTTTCTTACTTTAATGATAGTGGTTTTCATGTCATAACCAGATTAATGGGGGTTAGGAATGTAAAAGAGCAAATCATGGTTTGGTCAATCCCGATGACATTAATTTGGGGCGTTTCATTAGTAATGCTTCTCATTGCCAATATGATATTTTAGTAAGTTGCTAGATACCACTAGAATTGCATGAAATATAAACTCACTATTAGAAAAACTAAAAATGTTCATTTTTTGTTCGGTGCAAAGAAATAGTCCTTTATAATGGACAAGACAGGTGGGCATCACTATAAAAGGAATGAAACATGGATAAGATTGCCCGAAAGACAATGGATTTTATCAATAAATCTCCAACTTTTTGAAGAACAAGTGACAGCCAACCTTAGTGGCTAGATATGACTATAAACTTCTAGTAATGGAGGCCCATAATGAAAGTTGGAATCAGTACGTATGCATTTTTTTGGCAGCTGAATGAAAAGAATGATTCCCCAATAACGGTAGATGAAATGCTTGAGGTTACCAAAGAATTAGGTGGGGAAGTTTTTCAAATATGTGATTATCCTTTAATAGAAAAGATGCAGGAGGGTGAGCTGTTCTCCATTGCCAAAAAAGCAAGTGAACTAAACATTGAGCTAGAGTTAGGCACACGAGGCGTTAAGCCCGATCATTTATTGAACTATTTGAGAATCGCTAACCTTCTCGGAGTGAAATTAATAAGAACGATGTTTAACACGGTAGGGGATACTCCTACTACTGAGCAAGCTTATGAACGATTACTCGCAGTTCTCCCGAAATACGAAAAAGCGGAAGTAAAACTAGCTATTGAGACGTATGAGCAGGTGAAAACAAAAGATATCATAAGTGTTGTTGAGCGAATCGACAGTCCCTATGTTGGCATTTGTTTAGACCCGGGAAATACGATCGCTGCTTTAGAGCTCCCAAAGGATGTTGTGGAACTGTCAGCGCCGTACGTTACAAATTTACATGTGAAAGACTTTGTTTTTACAAGAAAAAGTGGTTGGGTTGGATTTTCCTTAGTAGGTTGTCCTTTGGGAGAAGGTTTGCTTGATTTAGATACGATGTTAAAGGCTTTGAAAAGAGAAAACAGAGATGTGAACGCAATCATTGAACTATGGTTACCTTTTACAAATAGTATGGAAGAGACTATAAGGTTGGAAAAAGAGTGGATGAGAAAAAGTTTTGACTATTTAAGGGGGAATTTAAATGAGTGATAAAAATGCTATCGTTGCGGTAATAGGTGCTGGCGGTAAAATGGGCACAAGAATCACGAATAACCTTGTAAAGTGTAACGAGTATGAGTTAAAACTATGTGAAACGTCACCACGCAAGATAGAGGAGATTGAAGCTAAAGGACTGCAAATTTCAGAGATGAACGAAACAGTCAAAAGCAGTGATGTTGTTATTTTAGCTGTACCTGATACGGCAATTGGGAATGTTTCGAAACAAATTGTTCCAAATATGAAAGCTGGGGCTGTTCTATTAACTTTAGATCCAGCAGCAGCCTATGCCGGACTTTTGCATACGCGTGAAGATATTACTTCCATTGTAGCGCATCCTTGTCATCCATCTGTATTTGGAAAATATTTAACAGAGGAAGAGCATGCAGACTTCTTTGGCGGAATAGCAGCAGAACAGGATGTAGTGATCGCAAAATACTCAGGCGACGAGGATAAATTTAATGTCGGCCAAGAAGTAGTAAGAAACATGTATGCGCCAGTAGGTGAGATTCATCGCATAACCGTGAAAGATATGGCCATTCTAGAACCTACTTTAGCAGAGGTTATTACTTGTATGATTGGTACAGTATTCAAGGAAAGTTTGGAAGAAACAGTGAAAAAAGGTGTACCTGAGAAGGCTGCAAAAGCAATGCTTTACGGACATATTCAAATCGCACTATCCGTTGCTTTAAAAGGAACCAATCCATTCTCTGATGCTGCAATGATCGCTATTGATTATGGAAAAGAAGCGATCATAAAATCAGATTGGAAACGCGTATTTAATGACGAAGAATTAGATAAAGTGGTCGGCAAAATGTTGAAACTTGAGCAACCGGTTAATAGGTAATAGAATAAAGAAATGGAAACGAGTAAGGTGAAGTTAAATACTTTATCCTACTCGTTTTGTGGTGAGCACCGGCGTGAACCTGAATACATTGCCAAACTGGATTGGATAGGACTTACTTAAGAAGCCAAGCTAGGAACCCCTAGATTGGCTTTTATTACTATTGAATTGCACGTAAGTTGTTATTTGGGAAAAACGAAAGTACGGATTGCCCTTCTGTCCAGCTATAGGTTTTAATGAGTATTATTTTTCTCCTGTTCCGTTTACCCACAGTCCATTAATGAATTGCTTGTCAAAAGGCTGAACTTGAAGCATATATTCCTCCTAATAAATTGATGAAAAGCAAATAAAAGTGAAGCACCTAGTAGGGCCAAAAGATCTGTTGGATGTTATTGTATCACTAGTTAGACCATACCTAAAAAATATCGCATAGGTACAAAATAATAATGAAGATTTGGTTGCTTCAACTGCTTTTTATGTAAATACATTAAAAGAAAGTCTACTTCCCCAATAGAAGAAAGTTCAATCAAGTTATTAAAAGAAGTACTCCAAGAAAAACTTTAAACTATATTTACATGGAAGATGAGAAGGTAAACCTTTCTCATCTCTTTTCCATACAGTAAATAATGATACAATAAGGCTTAAAGCAGAATAGAGCTCAGCGTTCTAAGCCACTGGCTGGAAGTTTTAACAAGCGTAACCCCTGGCGCCCTTCCGATTGCCAGGGGCAACCTCATTTCCACCCCCTCATCGTCCTTCCTTCTCCGTTTTCGAGTCAATAACAACGAAAGGGCGCATCATATCATAGTCTTCGTGCTCGAGAATGTGGCAGTGCCATACATAGTGCCCGGAAAAAGGAGCAAATCGGGCAATAACGCGAGTGATTTGCCCTGCAGGCGCAGTGATTGTGTCTTTCCAGCCTCGCTCATTGATTTTAGGCGGAATGGTCGGCCCAACCAACTCGATTTGGCCATTTTCATTGTACAGCTCAACGTTAAACGCCCGGTGGTCCAAGAGTTGAAATTGGACTAAGTGGATATGCATGGGATGGGGGACGTTGGTGACATTAACGAATGACCATATTTCCGTCGTTCCTAAACAAGGTTTTTCCTCAACAGGGTCACTCCACAGTTTGTTATTGAGCAAAAGGAGAGGCCTGCCGTACTCGTCCGTAGTCCCAGAAAGCTTTAAGTTTCGTATCCGTTTGACTTCGTTTTGCTGGAGCGACGGGATATAGGATAGGTTTTGAGGAATGATACTTGTGTCTTCTCCAGATAAGGGAAGAACGACTTGAAACTGCATCACATCCGCTGTGGCGTCAGTGCTTGCATTGTTTTTCAGTGTAATCGTTTGACCTTCGAATTTGCTAAAATCAATGATGACTTCAATCCGTTCGGCTGGACGGATATCGAATGCCTGCAAAGAAACGGTCCTTCTTAACAAACCGCCGTCTGAAGCGATTTGATAAAAGGGTGCTTCTGAATCAAGGGCTAGCTGGTAGGAACGTGAATTGGATCCATTTAAAATGCGAAATCGGTACTTGCGTGGTTCAACTTGCAAGTAAGGCCAAACTTTTCCGTTTACTAAAATCGTATTGCCGACAAAAAACGGCAAAACCGACGGATTCGGCAAGTTCGGCGCGGGATTGGCTGGCTGGGCTGGGTAGAAGAGCGAGCCATCGTCGTTAAAAGATCGATCTTGAATCAGCAATGGAATGTCAAATTCTCCCTTTGGCAAATTTAATCGTTCTTCTCGTGGGTCACGAATAATGTATAGACCGCTCAACCCTGCATACACATTAAGGCGCGTAATTCCCATTGCATGGTCATGGTACCAGAGGGTGGCAGCTCTTTGGTCGTTTGGGTACTCATAAGTTTCTTGTTCAAAAAAAGACCCAACTTCTGCAAAATCCTTTGTAAACCAAGCTTCAGGGTAGCCATCGCTTGCTGGTGTCGTTTCGCTCCCATGCAAATGGACGACGGTGCGAACTTCTGGTTCATGGGCAACGTGGTGAATCGATCGGTCAATCGGAAGAAAGTGGGTATCAGGGAGGTTGTTCATCCATTTGATCCGAGCTGGTTTTCCCCGCATCACTTCAATCGTGGGGCCAGGGAATTGGCCATCATACCCCCATAAGCGAGTCGGGTTTAAATCCCGATGCAGTTTTTGTGAAAACTCCTTCATTTCAATTTCGTAATAATCTCCATCCCTGCTTGCTTTTTTAGGGATTGCTGTTTTCATAATAGGCATAGGGTCGACAAATTTTTCTAATTCCATAAAAATCCGCTCCTGTCAGTAGGTAGTGGTATATGGAATGTTCAAATTGACGGTTTTGCTTGGGCGCTTTCACTAAATAGGAAAAGCGTTTTTTGCCATCATTTTTGGCAAAAAATAAGCGGTATGCCAATGGCTGACGTATAATCATTATTAAGGTTGACTCATGATAATGAACGAAAAAAACGCCTTATGTAAATGAGGCGTTTTTTGGCGGGTGAACAAGCGTGTCCACTTGATATAAGAGCCGATCGATATTTCCATCAATCTGATTATCATCATAAAAAATGAGCGTCCAGCCTTTTCTTTCAAGGTACTTAGCGATTTTCCGCTCTTGTGTGAGAGTGGTGTTGCGCATCAGCGCTACGCGGTAAGGAACGAGGGCAACATCAATCGACAGATGATCGATTGTGTATTCTGGGGAAGCATAATATCCTCTCTGCTGAAGGGCTCTACAAAGTTGGCGTTCCGGCTCATTTGGGCATTGCTCCCAATGGTTCGTGACAAGCACAAGGGATGGTCTGTGCCGGTCTGTTAAAAATTTTGCCAGGAATGGCAGTTTGACAAGCGTTTTCTTTACTCGCTTATAAAAGAAATTCATGTAAACACCCCCTTTTTTTACTATCCCCGGTTTTCCGATTTTTATAGCCTTTTTCAGCAAAAAAAATAAAAAAACAAAAATCGCGTCCTGTTCACATTGGAAGCGCATTCACCGAAATTTTCGATCTTTTTATCATAAAAAACGGTTGACCGAAAAACAGAAGAAGCGTATAGTAAATTGCAATAATAGTTTAATAAAAACAGATGTCCTTCTCGAAAGGAACCTCTTTTGAGAAGTGAGAGAAAACGGGAATTTACAAGAGTAGAGAGACTGAGTGAACTGGGGAGCGATTCGATGAGAAGCAACATGATTAAAAAAGGGATCGATCGAGCGCCTCACCGAAGCCTTTTGCGGGCTGCCGGCGTAAAAGAAGAGGATATGGATAAGCCGTTTATCGGCGTCTGCAACTCCTATATTGACATCATCCCAGGGCATATGCATTTAAATAAATTTGCAGAAGTGGCGAAACAAGCCATTATTGAAGCCGGAGGCATTCCTTTCGAATTCAATACAATCGGCGTAGATGACGGGATTGCGATGGGCCACATCGGCATGCGCTACTCGTTGCCAAGCAGAGAAATTATTTGTGACGCAGCGGAAACGGTCATCAATGCCCACTGGTTTGACGGTGTTTTCTATATACCGAATTGCGACAAAATTACGCCAGGAATGCTGATGGCGGCTGTACGCACGAACGTGCCTGCGGTATTTGTCTCCGGTGGTCCAATGGAAGCAGGCCGTACAAAAGATGGAAAAAGCCTTTCACTCGTATCCGTATTTGAAGGAGTAGGTGCATTTTCGTCAGGAAAAATGACAAGGGAAGAGCTGCTTGAGATTGAACAGTTAGCTTGCCCAACTTGCGGATCTTGTTCTGGAATGTTTACAGCCAATTCAATGAATTCGCTTATGGAAATGCTTGGTCTAGCTCTTCCAGGAAACGGAACGCTTGTCGCTACATCTACGGAACGTCATAACTTGATTAAAGATGCAGCGAAGCATTTAATCAATTTGATTGAAAAAGATATTCGCCCACGCGACATCATTACCGAAGAAACGATTGATGACGCCTTTGCTCTTGATATGGCAATGGGTGGATCTACCAATACCGTTCTCCATACATTGGCTATTGCCAATGAAGCCGAAATTGACTACGATTTGACACGTATCAACAAAGTGGCTGAGCGGGTGCCTTACCTTTGCAAAATCAGTCCTGCTTCTGATTACTCGATGGACGACGTCCATAAGGCAGGCGGTGTAGCCGCGATTATGAAAGAGCTAATTGAAATGGGGGCGGTCAAAGGTGACCGGATCACCATTACAGGAAAATCACTCTATGAAAATGTCGCCCATGCACAAATAACAAATACGGATGTCATTCGCACAAAAGAGACTGCGTATAGTCCAGTCGGCGGTCTATCAATCCTTTACGGAAACTTGGCCCCGAACGGCGCTGTCATCAAAGTAGGTGCAGTTGACCCTTCGATTAAAACATTTACTGGGGAAGCGATCGTGTTTAATTCCCAAGAAGAGGCGCAAGAGCAAATCAATAACGGTGCTGTGAAAGAAGGGCAAGTTGTTGTTATCCGCTATGAAGGTCCTAAAGGCGGTCCTGGAATGCCAGAAATGCTGGCACCGACTTCAGCCATTCAAGGCAGAGGGCTTGGCACCAAAGTCGCACTCATTACGGACGGGCGTTTTTCCGGCGCTTCACGAGGCATTTCAATCGGCCATATATCGCCGGAAGCAGCAGAAGGCGGACCAATCGCCTTCGTGGAAAATGGCGACATCATCAAAATCGATTTAATCGAACGCACCATTGAATGGGAAATAAGCGATGAAGAGTTAGCAAAACGCCGTGAAGGATGGACGGAGCCGGAACCAAAAGTCAAAAAAGGCTATTTGGCCCGTTACTCAAAACTTGTTACTTCAGCCAATACAGGCGGCGTTATGAAAATCTAATAACGATAACACGATGAAGAGGAAAGTAATTTTTGCTTTATCTACAGAGAGCCGTTGGTTGCTGGAAAACGGTGTTAAAGCTTAAATGAAACTCACCTCTGAGTGCGTCTCTGAACATTGTAGTAAGAGCGCCGGATGCTGTTAAAGCATTCGTTATAAAAACTGCGAGCCAGATTACGGCTTGCTTGAGGCTAACGATTGTTAGCGAAAAAGGGTGGTACCGCGTGAAGACTTTCTCGCCCCTTGCTGGATCCCAGCATGGGCGCGCAGAAAGTCTTTTTTGTTGGCGGAAAACAATAAATAGAAAATGAAAACTAAGGGAGGCGCGAGAGACATGATCCATTCCAATGAAGCGGCAACGCCACAAGCCGCTGAAAACAAGCAGGCTGTTTGCACAGGTTCTGAGATTTTATTAAAAGCACTTGCCAGCGAAGGAGTCGAAGTCATTTTTGGCTATCCAGGCGGAGCGATTTTACCAACATACGATGAGATTTATAAATTAGGAATGAACCATATTCTAGCTCGCCACGAGCAAGGCGCGATTCATGCGGCTGAAGGGTATGCGCGCATTACCCAAAAGCCAGGTGTCTGCATCGTCACTTCGGGGCCAGGAGCGACAAATGTCGTTACAGGCATTGCGGATGCGATGATGGATTCGCTGCCGATGGTCGTCATCACCGGCCAAGTGGCTACAAAGGTGATTGGTACCGATGCTTTTCAGGAAGCCGATATGCTTGGTATTACAATGCCGATCACGAAACACAATTTTCAAATCCGTTCCATAGAAGAACTAGCACAAAAAGTAAAAGAAGCGTTTCATATTGCGGTTAGCGGGCGGCCGGGGCCAGTATTGATTGATTTGCCGAAAGATATTTCAGAAAAACTGGGAATCTTTGATTATGAGGAACCTGTCCACTTGCCTGGCTACCAACCAACCGTTAAACCGAATAAGCAGCAAATTCGCAAGCTTCTGGATAAGTTTAAAGAAGCGAAGCGGCCAGTACTGCTTGTCGGCGCCGGTGTCCTTCACGCACAAGCAAGTGAGGAATTAACCGCATTTGCGCGGAAGTTCCAAATTCCTGTCGCTCAGACATTGCTTGGACTAGGCGCTTTTCCTGGCGAAGAGGAATTGCATCTCGGGATGGCTGGCATGCATGGAACATATGCTGCAAACATGGCGCTCCACAAATCAGACTTTTTGATCAACATTGGCTCTCGTTTTGATGACAGATTAACTGGCGCCCTTGAACATTTTGCTCCAGAGGCATGCATTGCCCATATCGACATTGATCCAGCTGAAATTGGCAAAAATGTTCATGTCGAAATTCCGGTAGTAGGGGATGCGAAAGAGGCGTTAGCGATGCTATTGAAAGGAAGCGGGGCTATAGCCGAGCACGACGAGTGGCGCAAGCAAGTTAGCGACTGGAAACGAGATTATCCGCTGTGGTTTCATCGCGACGGGGAGGTCATTAAGCCACAGGAGCTGATCCAAAAACTGTATGAACATACAAAGGGTGAGGCCATTGTTACGACGGACGTCGGCCAGCATCAAATGTGGACGGCGCAACACTTTAAGTTTAACAAACCAAATCGGTGGATTACATCAGGTGGCCTTGGCACAATGGGATTTGGATTTCCGGCGGCAATCGGAGCACAAATTGCTGAACCGGAATTGCCGGTATTGGCGATTACTGGTGACGCAGGCTTTCAGATGACGCTTCAAGAAATGTCGATTTTGCAGGAACTAGATTTGCCAGTCAAAATTGTGATTGTCAACAATGCTTCCCTTGGAATGGTACGGCAATGGCAACAACGTTTTCATGGCGAGCGCTATTCCCATTCGCTTTTCCCAATCCAGCCTAACTTTGCTAAGCTCGCTGAAGCTTATAACATTAAAGCGGTAAAGGTCGACAAACTGTCAATGCTGGACGAAGCGATCGCTGAAACATTGGCTCATCCAGGCCCTGTATTGTTGGAAGTGTGTGTCGCAAAAGAAGAAAACGTCTACCCGATGGTTTGCCCAGGCACAGGTCACCACTGTATGGAAGGAGTAGAGCCATCATGAAACGGACGATCACCGTTCTAGTTAACAACAAATCAGGCGTGCTAAACCGCATGACAGGCTTGTTTGCAAGAAGGCAGTACAACATTGACAGCATCACAGTCGGTGTAACAGAAAATCCAACGATTTCGCGAATGACATTTGTGGTTATTGTCGACTCGATGGAAAACGTCGAGCAAATGATAAAGCAACTTCATAAACAAGTTGATGTGTTAAAGATTAAAGACATTACCGATGAAGCGATTGTCGAGCGTGAACTTGCCCTTGTCCGCATAGGAGCCACGCCCCAACAACGGGGCGAAATCGCCTCCCTTGCTGAAACATTCCGGGCGCAAGCAGTCGATATCGGCAAAGAGTCGATGACATTGCAAATTACTGGGAATAACGAAAAAATTGAAGCATTTATTGAATTAGTCAAACCATATGGCATCCAAGAACTGGCCCGTACTGGCGTGACAGCTGTCAATCGCAGCTCTAAAATTAGCACCGATACGTCAAGACTAACGCTGATTAATTAGCGAGTCCATATAAAAACAATTGAAGGGGAGATTGAATCATGGCAAAAGTATATTATAACGGAGATGTAAATGAACAAGTACTAGAAGGAAAAACGGTTGCCATTGTTGGTTATGGCTCCCAAGGCCATGCACACGCACAAAATTTGCGCGAATCAGGAGTGGACGTCATTATCGGATTGCGTCCAGGAAAATCATGGGATAAAGCAACGGAAGATGGGTTTTCTGTCTACTCTGTCCGCGAGGCTTCTGCGAAAGCAGACATCATCATGATTCTTTCACCAGACGAACATCAGCCAGCGATCTACAAAGAATCGATTGAACCAGAATTGACGGCTGGCAAAGCGCTTGTATTCGCACACGGCTTTAATATTCACTTTAACCAAATCGTACCGCCTGAACATGTTGACGTCTTTCTAGCGGCGCCAAAAGGGCCTGGTCACCTTGTCCGCCGTACGTATACAGAAGGCGCTGGTGTTCCAGCACTAATTGCTGTCTACCAAGACGCGACAGGGCAAGCGAAGGACATTGCACTTGCTTATGCAAAACAAATTGGCGCTGCCCGTGCAGGGGTGCTTGAAACAACGTTTAAAGAAGAAACAGAAACAGACTTGTTTGGTGAGCAAGCGGTACTATGTGGCGGAACTTCCGCATTGGTCAAAGCAGGGTTTGAGACGCTTGTTGAAGCAGGTTATCAGCCGGAAATCGCTTATTTTGAATGTTTGCATGAACTAAAGCTGATCGTTGACCTTATGTATGAAGGCGGCCTTGAATACATGCGTTATTCGATTTCTGATACAGCGCAGTGGGGCGATTTCCAAGCTGGACCGCGCATCGTGACAGAGGAAACAAAAGCAGCAATGAAAGAGATTTTAAGCGACATCCAAAAAGGCAAGTTTGCGAAAGGTTGGATTTTGGAAAACAAACTGAACCGTCCTGAGTATAACGCCATTAACAAAGCGGAGAAAAATCACCCTCTTGAAGTAGTTGGCCGCGAATTACGGGAAATGATGCCATTTGTGAAAGCATCCAAATCCAAGGGAGTGGTTGCGAATGCGAAAAATTAACGTGTTTGATACGTCGCTGCGCGATGGAGAACAAATGCCTGGCATCGCTTTGACCGTGAAAGAGAAGTTAGAAATTGCCCGGCAATTGGAACGTCTAGGTGTGGACATTATTGAGGCTGGTTTTCCAGCCTCCTCACCTGGCGATTTTCAAGCAGTAAAGGAAATTGCTGAAACGGTAAAAGGATCATCGATTACCGGTCTTGCTCGGGCCAAGAAAAGCGATATTGACTCTGCTTGGGAGGCGTTAAAATCAAGCGCTGAGCCAAGAGTCCACGTCTTTCTGGCGACATCGCCGATTCATATGGAGCATAAACTTAAACTGACTCCAGATCAAGTAGTGGAGCGGGCAGTAGAAAGCGTTCGTTACGCAGCGAAAAAGTTTCCCCACGTCCAGTTTTCGGCAGAGGACGCAAACCGTTCAGAATGGCCGTTCTTAAAACGGATTATTGAAGCGGTGATTGATGCAGGTGCTTCTGTCATTAATCTTCCTGATACAGTTGGGTATAGAACCCCAGAAGAAATATCGAAATTGTTTGAATTTGTAACCGAAAATGTTAAAAACGTCGACCGTGCGATTTTATCAACTCATAACCATGACGATCTAGGCATGGGTGTAGCCAATTCACTTGCCGCTATTTCTGCGGGGGCGGGCCAAGTAGAGTGTACAATCAATGGCATTGGCGAACGTGCTGGAAACGCAGCGCTAGAAGAAATCGCCGTTGCTTTGCAAATTCGTTCTGATTATTACCAGGCGAAAACAGGGCTAAAACTATCAGAACTAAAGCGCACAAGCGCCCTTGTCAGCAGGCTCACGTCGATGAATGTTCCTGGAAATAAAGCGGTTGTAGGAGCGAACGCGTTTGCTCATGAGTCAGGGATCCACCAAGACGGGATGCTTAAAAATAAAGAAACCTATGAAATCATTACGCCTGAACTTGTCGGCGCCACTTCTACATTGCCTTTAGGGAAACATTCTGGCCGCCATGCATTTAAAACAAAGTTGAATGAATTAGGTTTTTCTGGCTCGGACGAAAAGCTACAAACGATTTTCAGCGCGTTTAAGCAACTTTGCGACAAGAAAAAAGAAGTGACTGAAGACGATTTGTATGCATTGATTGCCGATGCGACCGATGATCGAGACAGCACAGCCTATGAACTGACTGCGCTGCAAGTCACGTATGGAATGAACCACGTACCAACTGCCACGATTCGCCTTAAGAAACAGGATGACAGCGAAATCGAAGAAGCAGGGACTGGTTCTGGAAGCGTCGAAGCAATCTACAATACATTGGCAAAAATGACTGGTGGCAATTACAGCCTAGCTGATTACCGAATCCAGTCCGTAAATGGTGGAGAAGATGCGTTAGCGGAAGTTCATGTGCGCATCAAAGCAGACGATTTTGAACAAAGCGGACGGGGTGTGGCACATGATGTGTTAGAGGCATCGGCAAAAGCGTATTTGCACGCTGTGAACCGCGTGATAGCTCGGAAGCATTATGCAAAACGGGAAATGGCGAAGGTGGAAAGCTAAGGAGGAGACAATGGAAAAACAAATATTGCTTTTACCTGGGGACGGCATTGGCCCCGAAATTATTGCCGAAACGAAACGGGTGTTAGAAGAAATTGCCCGGATGTATCGCCATACATTTCGGTTTATTGAAGGGCGGATTGGCGGGGATGCCATTGACGCAACTGGCAGCCCCCTTCCTGAGGAGACGCTGGATCTCGCCAAAGATAGCGACGCGATTTTGCTTGGCGCAGTCGGCGGACCAAAGTGGGACGGCAATGCCCCTGAAAAACGGCCAGAAAAAGGGCTGCTGCAAATCCGCAAAGCACTGGGCCTTTACGCCAACCTTCGCCCTGTCCGTGTACTGGAACCGTTAATGGATGCATCCACCTTAAAGGAGGAAGTGTTGGCCGACGTTGATTTGTTGATTGTACGGGAGTTAACAGGCGGGCTTTATTTTGGCGAGCCACGTGAACGGCGACAAATCAATGGAGAAGACGGGGCAGTGGATACGCTCCTTTATACAAGGGGGGAAATCGAGCGGATTTTGCACCAAGCGTTTCAATTTGCTAGAACGCGCAAGAAACATGTGGTCTCTGTTGACAAGGCGAATGTCTTGGAGTCGAGCAGGTTATGGCGGGAAATTGCTGATGACGTAGCCAGCGAGTATCCAGACGTCACGCTTTCGCACATGCTTGTCGATAATGCGGCGATGCAGCTTATTCGTGATCCAAGGCAGTTTGACGTCATCGTAACGGAAAATTTGTTTGGCGACATTTTGAGTGATGAAGCTTCGATGATTACCGGATCCCTCGGCTTATTGCCATCGGCGAGCATGAATACGTCAAAAGTCGGCTTATTTGAACCTGTGCACGGCTCTGCTCCTGACATAGCAGGGACAGGGGCGGCCAATCCGCTAGCGACCATTTTATCAGCAGCAATGATGCTGCAATATAGTTTTGGGTTAGCGGACGAGGCAAAAGCAATCGAAGTCGCCGTTGATCGTGTGCTAGCTCAAGGAGTACGGACAAAAGACATCGCAAAAGCAAGCGAAAACGCTGTTTCGACAACGGCAATAACAAATGCGGTGATTGAGGCGCTTGCTCTTAAAAGTGCCTCAAGCCGTTAAAAAAAGAGGGAGCGTTATGGCAAAAACAATTATCGAAAAAATATGGGAATCGCATACGGTTGTGGAAGAAGTAGGTAAACCGAATTTGCTTTATGTTGATTTGCATATGGTGCATGAAGTCACATCCCCCCAAGCATTTGAAGGGTTGCGACTTGCAGGAAGAACAGTGAGGCGGCCAGATAAAACATTTGCAACAATGGACCACAATGTCCCGACAGTGAACCGCTATGACATCCGTGATCAAATCGCGCGCACGCAAATGGAGACACTTGCTGCTAACTGTAAGCAATTTGGCATTGAGATGGCTGATTTAGACCACCCAGAAAACGGAATTGTCCATGTCATTGGCCCAGAACTAGGCTTGACTCAGCCAGGGCATGTGATTGTCTGTGGCGACAGCCATACATCGACCCATGGGGCATTTGGCGCTATTGCGTTTGGAATCGGCACAAGCGAGGTCGAGCATGTATTGGCCACACAAACGATTTGGCAATCAAAGCCGAAAACGCTCGAGGTCCATATTTCTGGGCGTCTTAACGAAGGCATAACTGCCAAAGATGTGATTTTGGCCATCATTGCAAAGTTCGGCGTCGATATTGGCACAGGCAGCATCATTGAATTTACTGGAGAAGCCATTCGCGGTATGACAATGGAAGAACGGATGACGATTTGCAACATGTCGATTGAGGCAGGGGCGAAAGCAGGTTTGATTTCCCCTGACCAAGTAACGTTTGATTATTTGCAAGGCAGAGCAAACGTTCCAAAAGGCAAGGAGTACGATGAGATCGTCGAGAAGTGGGCCCGATTGGCAACCGATCCAGGAGCAACCTATGATCGCTCAGTGACGATTGATGCAGCAGAAATTGAACCGATGGTGACATGGGGAACCAATCCAGGCCAAGGGGCGGGCATATCAAAAGCTGTGCCACGGCTAGAGGATGCGAAAACGGAAGTAGAACGGCGCGCAATCAGCCAAGCGCTTGACTATATGGATATCGAACCAGGCACGCCTTTGAGCGAGATTGAAATCCAACATGTGTTTATTGGGTCATGCACCAATTCACGCTTGAGCGATTTAAGGGCAGCGGCAGCCGTTATTAAGGGTCGCAAAGTAGCGCCTGGAGTCCGCGCCCTTATTGTCCCTGGCTCCCAGCGTGTCAAAAAACGTGCTGAGGAAGAAGGATTGGATCAAGTGTTTAAAGAAGCTGGATTTGAATGGCGTGATTCAGGTTGCAGCATGTGTTTGAGTATGAATCCAGATGTGGTTCCTGAAGGGGAACGTTGCGCATCGACTTCCAACCGAAACTTTGAAGGCAGGCAAGGAAAGGGAGCGCGCACCCATTTGGTTAGCCCGGCAATGGCAGCAGCAGCAGCGATCACTGGTCGGTTTGTAGACGTCCGCAAAATGGTAAAAGCAGGTGAGTATTAATGGAACCGATTCAAGTTCATAAAGGCAAAGCAGTCGTTTTAGACCGCGTCAATATTGATACAGACCAAATTATTCCGAAACAATTTTTAAAGCGTGTAGAGCGCACGGGCTTCGGTCAATATTTGTTTTACGATTGGCGCTTTCAAGCAGATGGTGTAGATAACCCGGCATTTGAGCTTAATCAACCAGAAGCACAAGGGGCAAGCATTTTGATTACTGGCCATAATTTTGGCTGTGGCTCTTCGCGAGAACATGCACCGTGGGCTTTGTATGATTACGGTTTCCGCGTCATTATAGCCCCAAGTTTTGCCGATATCTTCTATAATAATTGCGTAAAAAACGGCTTGTTGCCGATCCGTCTTTCGCCTGAGGAAACTGATTTGTGGATGGAACGGGCGAAAGAAAGCCAAGAAGAGATTATAGTCGATTTAGGTGAACAGCTCATTAAGCAAAATGGGCTAGAAACAAAGTTTGACATGGATCCGTATTGGAAGCAAATGCTCTACAACGGATGGGATGAAATTAGCCTTACCCTCCAATATGAAGAAGCAATTGCTAAATACGAGCAACGCCAGTCAGCAGTCAATAAATAAGAGCAAACAAAACGTTTGTTAAACGAGGAGTAAAGTCGAGAGAAGCTCGGAGAACGGAGATGTTTTCCATACAGAGTGCATTCTCTAGGTCCTTCTCATCAGTTTTGATCGTTACTTCAATGCGAGCGTTTGTCTACAGTCTGTGAAAGTCCCCTTTTGGGGGCTTTCTTTGATTAAGTTTGATTTAAAAGGGAATGGGGAAGGAATAGCGAATAGGAGTACATGGGGATTTGTATAAGACAGAGGAGCCGTGATACATTAAAGGAATCGGGCAGAAAGCGGGCGATTGCATTGACGAATGAACATCACCATGAAGAACAAAACATCATCCTGTTTCCAGGAGTCGTGAAACGGCTTGTAGAGGAAGGCATGGATGAATTAAAAAGAAAAAATGGCCAAAAAGCGCTTCAGCTTTTCTCACAAGCGGAAACGTATGAGCCGACGAGCGCCCAAGCACGTTTTGGCGTAGTCCTAAGTTTGATTGAGCTAAACCGTCAAGAGGAAGCGGCTGAAAAAACAAAAGCGCTATTAAACGAAGGCATTGGCGATTACTACGAAACGCTGCAAGTCCATGTGTCTTTGCTTGTACAGCTGTCGCGTTATGAGGAAGTCGTCCACTTGTTGGAAACGGTTCTCAGCGAAAACCGGCTGCCATCTGAACATGCAGAAACCTTTTATGAGCTTCTCCATTTCAGTAGGCAAATGTCGAGCTCACAAGCATATGACGCTTCTCTCTTGGATGAAGAACATAAAAAAGAAACAGTGCTGGAGTTGCGTGCTGGCCTTCATGCCGCTAATGAGCCTGCAAAATGGAAAGCATTGCAAACGGTTAAGCAGCTCAATGTGAAGGCATTACTCAAAGACGTGCGCGAGTTGGCAGCCGATGAAAACGCCAAGGCACTTATGCGCACGTATGCCCTTGTACTCTTGCATGATTGGAATGATCGGCTACCGATCATCATTAAAAAGGAACAGCGGAGCATGGAAGTACAACCAGCGGAATTGCCGATACCAGGAGAACGGGACATAGACAAAGCGATTCGTCAAGCTTTGGAAGAACAACTTGAACAGGAAGACCCGGTGCTCTTGCAAATGGCAAGACAACTGCACCATACATACTTATTAATCACGTATCCTTTCTTACCAGATCCGCCGAATCCAAAAGCATGGGCATGTGCTTTCCATTTAGTTGCTGCTGAACAGCTTGGCTTAGAAACAGATGAAGAGGACATGGTTGATTGCTATGGCTGCAAACGGTTTGATGTGCTATGTGCTTCAAATGAAATCGAAGCGTTGGAAAAGGATATTCTTCTTGAGTCGCAAGATCAAAACCAATGGTTCCATACATAAGAGATTTTAGTAAGCAACTGATTGAAAGATGGCGCCTTTATGTTATAATGGAATGGTTGTCAAAAACGTGAGAAATGATTTTGCTATTTTAGTGCTGGAGGGAATAAGAACATGTCTGCAAAATGGGAAAAAACAGAAGATAACACAGGCGTCTTAACGATTGAAGTCGAAGCAGATAAAGTCAATGATGCTTTAGATAAAGCGTTTAAAAAAGTGGTAAAGAAAGTGAATGTCCCTGGTTTTCGTAAAGGAAAAGTGCCTCGTGGCCTATTTGAAAAACAGTTTGGCGTTGAATCGCTTTACCAAGACGCGATTGACATTCTGTTGCCAGAAGCTTACGCAAACGCTGTCGAAGAAACAGGCATCTATCCTGTAGATCGTCCTGAAATCGATGTAGAAAGCATTGGCAAAAACGAACCGCTTATCGTTAAAGCTACCGTTACAGTAAAGCCTGAAGTCAAGCTTGGTGATTACAAAGGCCTTGAAGTGGAAGTGCCGAGCACAGATGTAACCGATGAGGATGTAGAAGCTGAGCTTAAAAAGCTACAAGAACAACATGCAGAACTCATTGTTCTTGAAGATGGTGAAATCGCCAATGGCGATACAGCTGTTATTGATTTCGCTGGCTATGTAGATGGAGAAGCGTTTGAAGGCGGCACGGCTGAGAATTATTCATTGGAAATCGGCTCAAATTCGTTTATCCCTGGATTTGAAGAACAGCTTGTTGGCTTGAAATCAGGGGAAGAAAAAGATGTCGAAGTCACATTCCCAGAAGAATACCACGCGGAAGAACTTGCAGGGAAGCCTGCGACATTCAAAGTGAAAGTGCATGACATTAAGCGCAAAGAGTTGCCTGAACTTGATGATGAGTTTGCAAAAGATGTGAATGAGAAAGTAGAAACATTGGACGAACTGAAGAACGAATTGCGTTCTACATTGGAAGAGCAAAAGAAAACGGCTTCTGAAAATGCCGTCCGTGATTCACTGCTTGAAAAAGCAGCAGAACAAGCAGACATCAATGTGCCAGAAGCGATGATCGAAACGGAAACAGACCGTATGTTGCAAGAATTTGGTCAGCGCCTGCAAGCGCAAGGAATGAACTTGGATATGTACTTCCAGTTCTCTGGGCAAACTGAAGAAGACATGCGCAATCAATTTAAAGAGGATGCTGAAAAGCGCGTTCGTGTAAACTTGACACTCGAAGCAATTGCAGAAGCGGAAAATGTCGAAGTAAGCGAAGAAGAGATTGAAGAAGAATTCCAAAAAATGGCTGATATGTACCAGCGTTCAGTGGAGGAAATCAAAGCATTGCTCGCTGCCCAAGGCGGCACAGACAATGTAAAAGGCGATCTGAAACTGCGCAAAGCGATTGACGTGCTTGTCGATAACAGCAAAGAAGTAACAACAGAATCATAAGGGCGGCACGAGCCTCATACTGCCTTTGTATGTGAACTTGGCATGGAATTGTTCCATGCCTTTCTCCATATTTTTAGTATGTTCTGTTCCGATATTGAACATGCTGGAACTAGGCAAATTTTAAAGGGTTTTTGCATCGTTTGCTTGAATAGTATTATAATGTGGCAAAGGGAGGGACCAATTCCTTTTTTAAGTCCACAATTAAGGCAAATGGCAAAATACGTACATAAAAAGCATTTTTCTAGAGTGTTAACGGCGGATATGCTACAATGATTTGACGTTAATGATTTTCTTTGTTTGAGCTTCTCAAGCAACAGAAAACAATATCCTGTAAGGGGTGAGGGCATGTTTAAATTTAACGAAGAAAAAGGCCAATTAAAATGTTCGTTTTGTGGAAAAACTCAGGATCAAGTTCGAAAGCTCGTAGCTGGCCCTGGTGTGTATATATGTGATGAGTGCATTGAACTGTGCACAGAGATTGTAGAAGAGGAATTAGGCACGGATGAAGAAGTAGAAATTGAAGAAATCCCTAAGCCTAATGAAATTTGCTCTATTTTGGATGACTATGTCATTGGACAAAGAGAGGCAAAAAAATCCCTTTCTGTAGCGGTCTATAACCATTACAAACGGATTAATTCCATGTCTAGGTCTGAAGACGTAGAGCTTTCAAAAAGCAATATCACTTTAATCGGGCCAACAGGAAGCGGGAAAACGTTGCTCGCACAAACGCTAGCGCGCATTTTGAATGTTCCGTTCGCGATTGCGGACGCCACCTCGCTTACCGAGGCTGGTTATGTCGGGGAAGACGTAGAGAACATTTTGCTAAAGCTGATACAAGCGGCCGATTATGATGTGGAAAAGGCTGAAAAAGGCATTATTTACATTGACGAAATTGACAAAGTTGCACGCAAGTCAGAAAACCCATCGATTACACGGGATGTTTCTGGTGAAGGGGTCCAACAAGCATTGCTTAAAATTCTAGAGGGAACAACAGCAAGCGTCCCTCCTCAAGGGGGCCGCAAGCATCCGCATCAAGAATTTATCCAAATCGATACAACCAATGTCCTCTTTATTTGTGGAGGGGCGTTTGATGGGATCGAACAAATCATTAAACGGCGCCTTGGAAAGAAAGTGATTGGTTTTGGTACCGACGATGCAAAACAAGATGATCTGAAGCCAGGTGAATATTTATCAAAAGTGCTTCCAGAAGATTTGCTGCGCTTTGGCTTAATCCCAGAGTTTATCGGTCGTTTGCCAATCATTTCAAGTTTGTCGCCGCTTGACACAGATGCGCTCGTTGAAATTTTGACAAAGCCAAAAAATGCGCTTGTCAAACAGTATCAAAAACTTCTAGAGCTTGATGACGTGGAGCTTGAATTTACCGAAGACGCGTTGCGAGAAATTGCCAATAAAGCAATTGAACGTAAAACAGGCGCTCGCGGGCTTCGCTCCATTATTGAAGGCATCATGCTCGACGTCATGTTTGATTTGCCGTCACGAGAGGATGCGGTCAAATGCATCATTCATGGTGCATGTGTGACGGATGACGCACCGCCGATTTTAAAATCAGCAGACGGTACTGAACTAACGTTGGATAAACCGAAAGAAAGCGCATAGCAAGCCCCCCTCCGGCAGTTTGCCGGAGGGTTTTTACGCTTCCTTCCTCCAAAGGTGCAATCGAAATTGGAAAAAATGAGCGTGTTGTTTTTCGATTAACGAAAACGCTCTAGGAAATACTAACAGCATCATTCATCTATTAGGGAGGAAGGAAATTATGGGCTTTGCAACCATTGCCTTGTTTGTACAACTGTTTTTTGGAATCATCATTGGTGTTTACTTTTGGAATTTGTTAAAAAGCCAGCGTAGCCAAAAAACATATCTTGATAAAGAATCGAAAGTGGAATTGGAGAAAATGAAAAGGCTCCGTGATATTCGCTTATCAGAGCCCCTCGCTGAAAAAGTGAGACCTAAGCATTTGTCGGAAGTTGTTGGTCAGGAAGATGGGTTAAAAACGTTGCGTATGGCGCTATGTGGGCCAAATCCTCAACATGTGATCATTTACGGTCCGCCAGGGGTCGGGAAAACAGCCGCAGCGCGTTTAGTTCTTGACGAGGCAAAACGCCAAGCAGATTCGCCGTTTCGCTCAACTGCTGCTTTTGTCGAGTTGGATGGTGCGACGTCCCGTTTCGATGAACGGGGCATTGCTGATCCCCTTATTGGTTCTGTACACGATCCGATTTACCAAGGCGCGGGGTCGATGGGACAAGCTGGCATCCCCCAACCAAAGCCAGGGGCAGTTACAAAAGCACACGGCGGCATTTTATTTATTGATGAAATTGGAGAACTTCATACAATCCAGCAGAATAAGCTGTTAAAGGTGCTTGAGGATCGAAAAGTGTTTTTAGAGAGCGCTTATTACAGCTCGGAAAACGAGCAAATCCCTTCTCACATCCACGATATTTTTAAAAGGGGGCTCCCTGCTGATTTTCGCCTAGTCGCTGCGACGACGCGACAGCCAGAAGAAATGCCTCCTGCCATTCGTTCTCGCTGTCTGGAAGTATTTTTCCGGGCTCTTGATCCTGATGAGATTGTGGAAATTGCGAAAAGAGCCGCTGATAAAGCGGGCATGGCTTTAACAGATGATGCAGCCAAAAAGATTGCTGACTATGCTACCAATGGACGGGAAACGGTCAATGTCGTCCAAATTGCCGTTGGAGCAGCCCGGGCAGATAAACGCACTTCCATCGAAAAACACGATATTGAATGGGTGCTCCATTCGAGCCAAATGTCGCCACGGCCAGAACGGCGCATTCACGAACAGCCTGCTGTTGGCCTTGTCAATGGCTTGGCTGTAACAGGGCCAAATAGCGGCGCGCTTCTAGAAATTGAAGTGCTTGTACAAGAACGAGCAGGGAATGGCACGCTGACGATTACAGGAATTGCCGAAGAAGAACAGTCGGGTTCGCAAATGCGTTCAATTAAAAGAAAAAGCATGGCCCGGTCATCCGTTGAAAATGTCATTACTGTTCTGAAGCGGAAAGGGCTGCCAACTGGCGATTACGATATTCATGTCAATTTTCCAGGGGGTACGCCTGTTGATGGCCCGTCTGCAGGGATTGCCATTGCTACTGGTATTTATTCGGGTATTAAACAAACTGCCGTTTCAAACGAAGTAGCGATGACAGGAGAATTAAGTGTTCATGGCAAAGTTCGACCGATTGGCGGCGTTATCGCAAAAGTGAAAGCGGCTAAGCAAGCTGGAGCCAAACGGATCATTATCCCGAAAGAAAATGAACAAGCGCTCTTGAACACAATAGAGGGCATTACCATTCATCCTGTGAAAACATTTGATGAAGTCCTTGAGCTTGCGCTCGTAGAAGAAAAAATTGAAACAGAGGCGATTCCAGCGTCTGCGATAGGATACGATCCCTCTCCAATCTAAGTATTAGACAAAGGGCGCGTAAGTAAGCTAAAATAAGTTGAATGAGTAGAATGATGTAAATGACAGAGCGTCAATCATTTGAGTGGCGCTCTAAGCGTTGTGTGCTTGAAAGCAAGAAAAGAGTATTATCTTTCCTTGCATTCGGATACACTGGTAAAACAAAAAGGATTAAGGCTTCTAGAGAAGAATGTGCGGAGGTGTATGACGGATGGGTGAAATTCGTTCGGAACGACGTGTTCCGCTCCTTCCTTTGCGTGGTGTGCTTATTTTTCCAGGCACGATCATGCACTTAGACGTTGGACGCGAAAAATCTGTCAAAGCGTTAGAGGAAGCGAAAAGCAATGGCCATCACTTATTTTTGGCCACCCAAAAAGAAACGACGTTAGATGATCCTCAACAGGAGGATTTGTATAAAATAGGGACATTTGCAAAAATAAACCAAGCGTCAAAATTGTCAAACGGCACTGTCAGAATACAAGTGGAAGGCATCCAACGAGGAGAAATCACTTCTTTTAAAGATTATGGCGATGTCTTAGTTGTCGATGTGTCCTTATTTGAAGTAAAACGGGAAGGCGATATTGAATCAGAAGCATTGATGCGCACGCTTTTATCAATGTATGAACAATTTGCCAAACAATCGAAACGAGCTTCACAAGAAACGGTTAATTCCCTTAGAGAAACAACAGATCCTGAATTGTTTTCTGATATCGTGGCTGCGAACTTAACGTTAAAACTAACGCAAAAGCAAGAATTGCTTGAGTTGATTGATGTCAACAAAAGGCTCCATAAACTGATTGAACGATTAGGCAATGAACAAGAAGTGCTTGGGCTTGAACGGAAAATTGGCCAGCGCGTCAAAAAGGCTATGGAGAAAACGCAAAAAGAATATTACTTGCGTGAGCAAATGAAGGCGATTCAGAAGGAATTAGGCGACCGTGAAGGGCGAACGGGCGAGATTGCCGAGCTCCGTGAAAAAATTGATGCAGCTGGTATGCCTGAACATGTGTATGAAAAAGCGATCAAAGAACTAGGTCGATATGAAAAAATGCCAGCCAATGCGGGAGAAAGCTCGATTTTAAGAACGTATTTGGATTGGCTTATCCAACTTCCATGGAAAACCGAAACAGAAGATGAGCTTAATGTCGGTCGTGCTGAAACCATTTTGAATGAAGACCATTACGGACTTGATAAAGTGAAAGAGCGCGTCCTTGAGTATTTGGCCGTGCGCCAACTGACAAAAAGCATGAAAGGACCGATTCTGTGCTTAGCTGGACCGCCTGGAGTCGGTAAAACGTCATTGGCCCGTTCCATTGCTCGCTCATTAAACCGGAAGTTTGTACGTATGTCACTAGGCGGCGTACGTGACGAAGCAGAAATTCGCGGTCATCGCCGCACATACGTTGGGGCGATGCCAGGCCGTCTCATTCAAGGAATGAAACGAGCGGGGACCATCAATCCAGTATTTCTCCTCGATGAAATTGATAAGATGGCCCAAGATTTTAGGGGTGATCCAGCATCTGCTTTGCTTGAAGTGTTAGACCCTGAACAAAACAGTACATTTAGCGACCATTACCTTGAAGAAGCTTATGACCTTTCGAAGGTGATGTTTGTGACAACGGCAAATAATATCGGCACAATTCCTGGACCCCTGCTTGACCGAATGGAAATCATCTCAATCCCAGGCTATACCGAGCTGGAAAAGTTAGAGATTGCCCAAAGCTACTTGCTGCCGAAACAAGTGAGCGAGCATGGGTTAAAAAAGAGCACGTTTCAAGCAAGACCTGAAGCCCTTAAAAAGGTAATCCGCTATTACACTCGAGAAGCAGGCGTGCGCGGTCTTGAACGGCAGCTGGCAACGCTATGCCGTAAAGCGGCGAAAATGATTGTGATGAATGAGAGAAAGCGGGTCGTCCTTACAGAAAAAATGGTGGAAACGATGCTAGGCAAACCACGTTTTCGCTATGGGATGGCGGAAGTGGAAGACCAAGTTGGCGCGGCGACTGGCCTTGCTTATACATCTGCTGGAGGGACAACGCTAGCAATTGAGGTTTCCGCAGTTCCTGGAAAAGGCAAGCTGACACTAACGGGCAAACTTGGTGATGTCATGAAGGAATCAGCCCAGGCAGCCTTCAGCTATATCCGTTCCCGGTCTGAAGAGCTTGAGATTGATCCTGGGTTTAATGAAAAAACAGACATACACATCCACGTACCTGAAGGGGCGACTCCGAAAGATGGCCCGTCAGCGGGGATTACAATGGCGACAGCACTTATATCTGCACTGACTGGAAGAAAGGTCGACCGCGAAGTCGGCATGACTGGCGAAATTACGTTGCGTGGCCGAGTGTTGCCGATTGGCGGCTTAAAAGAAAAAGCAATGAGTGCTCATCGGGCTGGCATTAGGACGATCATTATTCCGAAAGACAATGAACGGGATGTCGATGATATTCCAGAAAGCGTCAGAAAGGAATTAAACATTGTTTCTGTCTCCCATTTGGATGAAGTATTGAAAGTTGCGTTGAAAGAGGAAACCCAATGAAAGTGACAAAGGCAGAATTAGCGCATGTCGCTGTGAAAGCAGAGCAATACCCGAAAAACCAGCTTCCTGAACTTGCCCTTGCCGGCCGTTCCAACGTCGGCAAGTCTTCTTTCATCAACAAAATGCTAAATCGGAAAGGGCTTGCCCGTACATCAGGCCAACCGGGAAAAACACAAACGCTTAATTTCTATGAAATTAACGAACGCCTTTACTTTGTTGATGTTCCAGGCTATGGATACGCCAAAGTCTCAAAAACGGAACGAGCCGTATGGGGTAAAATGATTGAAACGTATTTGTCCGAACGAGAAGAACTAAAAGCTGTGTTGCAGCTAGTTGATATTCGGCATCGCCCATCTGAAGACGACCAACTCATGTACAACTGGATGAAGCATTACGGCATTCCTGTCATTTTGGTTGCCACAAAGGCTGATAAAATCCCGAAAGGAAAATGGCAGAAGCAGTTAACGGCCATTGCCAAAACGTTGGACAAAGAGGCAAGTGACCCGTTGCTAATCTTTTCTTCTGCCACTGGACTCGGCAAGGATGAGGCTTGGCGAACGATTTTGAACCATTTAAAAGTAACAGAATGAGCGGTGGAGTAAACTTCCACTGCTTTTTTTGCAAGTGATCGAGCTAGATTACATTCATTCAAAATAAGAGCGTTTTCTTTGTTTGTTCACAAAATGTTTTTGAGTCCTTATTTAGACATGTTATAATTAAGACATGTTATAATCGATTTTGGGCAAAGTAAAGTAGAGAAACTAGAATTGGATCGACCTTTAGGGGGCTATGACATGCATACGATCGCAATAGGATTAAATTATAAAACAGCCCCAGTAGAAATACGGGAAAAACTAGTATTTAGCGAACACCAGCTTCCAGAAGCACTCAAGAAGCTTCGCTCATCAAAAAGCATGATGGAATGCGTTATCCTTTCTACTTGCAACCGGACTGAACTGTATGTAGTCGCAGATCAGCTTCATACTGGGCGCTATTTTGCAAAAGCATTTTTGGCAGAGTGGTTTTCTGTCGATATGGAAGACGTAACGCCGTATTTGGTTATCCGTGAAAATGACCATGCCATTGAACACCTTTTCCGCGTTGCTTGTGGTTTAGACTCAATGGTGATCGGCGAAACGCAAATTCTTGGACAAGTGAAGCAGGCATTTTTGCTTGCCCAAGAAGAGAAAGTCACAGGCACTGTGTTTAACCAGCTATTTAAACAAGCGGTTACGCTCGGCAAACGTGTGCACTCGTCAACCGAAATTTCTTCACAAGCCGTTTCCGTTAGCTATGCAGGCGTAGAACTTGGAAAGAAAATTTTCGGCACGTTTTCAGGAAAACATGTGCTTATTTTAGGCGCTGGAAAAATGAGCGAATTGACGGCCAAACATCTTTATGCGAATGGTGCAGCTTCCATTAGCGTCATGAACCGGACAAAAGAAAAAGCGGTAGAACTGGCAAGCCAGTTTTCAGGAACGGCACGCTCTTTTGCTGAATTGAATGATGCTTTAAAAGAAGCAGATGTCGTGATTAGCTCCACGGGGGCCCGCAACTTTGTTGTCACAAAGGAAAATGCCACAGACGCTCTTAAAAAACGGAAGGGCAGGCCGCTGTTTGCGATTGATATAGCGGTGCCACGGGATATCGACCCGGAAATTGCAACGATTAGCGACGTTTACTTATACGACATTGATGACTTACAGAACATTGTTGAAGCCAATAAAAAAGAGCGCAAAAAAGAAGCTGAAAAAATCGGTGTTATGATTGAGGAAGAGATCGATGACTTTAAAGCATGGCTAAATACACTAGGCGTTGTGCCCCTTATTACAGCCTTGCGTGAGAAAGCATTGCAAATCCAAGGCGATACAATGGAAAGCATTGAACGGAAGCTTCCTCACTTATCAGAACGTGACATAAAAGTGTTGAACAAACATACGAAAAGCATTGTCAATCAATTGCTCCGCGATCCGTTGACGAGAGTGAAAGAGCTTGCAGCTGAACCGGATGCCAAGCATTCCCTTGAGTTGTTTAAGACGATTTTCGCCCTCGAAGCACAAATAGAACTTGCCGAAAAGGCAGAAGCTGATTATGCGGAACAATCTTGGAAAGAAGGGCAGCGCCCTTCCTTAAATCAAGGCATAGCGCTGCGGACATAGGACGTGGAGTGCCAATGGATTTCGTTTATCCAATCACCGTCTTGCTCTATAGTTTGAGCTTAATTGGATATTTTATCGACTTTTTGACTAACAACCAAAAAGCCAATCGAATTGCCTTTTGGTTGCTTTTGTTTGTTTGGGGGCTACAAACTGTTTACTTTGTTATGCGGATGTTTGAATTGGATCGGCTCCCTTTAATCACTCCGTTTGAAGGGCTGTTTTTTTATGCATGGTCGATTGTGACCGTTTCGCTCTTCATTAATTGGAAAGTGAAAATGGCCTTTTTAGTCTTCGTCCTTAATGTCCTCGGTTTCGCCGTTATGTCAGGCAGCCTATTTGTCCCTTCTGGTGACGTGACACAAGCAACGATGGATTTGCTTGCTTCAGAGCTGCTTGTCATGCATGTTGTTTTTATCTTGCTTTCCTATACAGGCTTTACCGTTGCGGCCGCTGCTGCCGTACTCTATTTGCTAGCGCACCAGCTTTTGAAGCGACGGCTATGGGGTAAGCGGCTCATTCGCCTTGGTTCGCTGCCACAAACTGAAAAATTCTCGTACTTCGCATCTGTGGCAAGTTTTCCGTTTTACTTAGTCGGCGTCATCTGGGGCGTGGTTTGGTCGATTAGCCAATATGACCATGTTTGGTGGACGGATGCAAAAACGATTTTGTCGTTGTGCGTTCTTGCCGCTTACGGGCTATATTTTTATTTGCGGCTTGCAATTGTCGGAAAAGGCTATCGGTCGATTTGGCTTAATATAGGCGCCTTCGCCGTTTTGCTCGTTAATTATATTGTTAGCGGTCGTTATACTGATTTTCACACGTGGTTATAAAGGAGGAGCACATGCGAAAGATTGTGATTGGCACACGCCGAAGCAAATTGGCGTTAACGCAAACGCATTGGGTCATTGAGCAGCTTAAACAGCTTGGCGTTCCCTATGAGTTTGAAGTGAAAGAAATTGTGACGAAGGGCGACCGCATTCTCGATGTGACGTTATCAAAAGTAGGCGGGAAAGGGTTGTTTGTTAAAGAAATTGAAGCGGCGCTCCGCTCTGGAGAAATTGACGTCGCTGTCCACTCGATGAAAGACGTGCCGTCCGAACTGTTGGAAGAGTTCACCCTTGCTGCAATTACAGAGCGAGAGGATCCACGGGATGTGCTTGTGAGCGAAGGAGGACAAACGCTGGACGAGCTCCCAGCAGGTGCAATTGTCGGCACGAGCAGCTTACGGCGTTCTGCGCAAATTTTACATAGGCGCCCAGATGTGCAAGTAAAATGGATACGGGGCAATGTGGAGACCCGTTTGCGCAAATTAAAAGAGGAAGATTTTTCGGCGATCGTCTTGGCTGCAGCTGGGTTAAAGCGGCTTGGCTATGACGAGGAGATCATTACCGAATACTTGAGCAAAGACGTATGCTTACCTGCGATTGGCCAAGGGGCGCTAGGGCTTGAATGCCGTGTGGACGACGTGGAAACAACGGAACTGTTAGCAAAGCTGCACCATGATGAAACAGGAAAAGCCGTTTTGGCAGAACGTGCTTTTTTAAAGGAAATGAACGGCGGTTGCCAAGTGCCGATTGGCGGATATGCAACGGTGCTTGAGGATGGCACAGTATTCCTGACAGGGCTTGTCGGTTCTCCTGACGGCAAAACGATACTAAAAGAAGCAAAAAGTGGAATGGTTGCGGAAGAGCTAGGGAAAAAGGTGTCAAGCCTGTTGACTGCACAAGGGGCTGGAGCAATTCTTGAAAAGGTCAGGAGCGAACTGGAAGGGTCATGAAACCGCTAAAGGGGAAACATATTCTCATGACGAGAGAAGAGCGGCAAAACGAAAGGTGGGCAGCCGAGCTAGCTGCTTTAGGCGCTATACCTCATTCTTTGCCGCTCATTCAATGCGTGACAAGGAATTTGACACCGGCACTTAGGGAAACATTTGCTCATTTACACCAGTTTGCTTGGGTTGTCTTTACGAGCGCAAATGGCGTGCGTGCTTTTTTGGAACTGTATAAAGGGCAGCCATTTACGGCAAAAGTAGCGGCGGTTGGCCCGAAAACAGCACAACTTCTTGAAGACCAGGGGCTACACTGTGATTTTATTCCGAGTGAATATACAGGTGAAGCGCTCGCAAAAGAGTTGGTCCCATTGCTTGCTCCACATTCGGATGTATTGGTTGTAAAGGGACAACTGGCTAAAAGAACGGTCTGCGACATCCTTTCATCATCAGACAGACAGGCCACTGTTACAGAAATGATCGTATACGATACAATATGCCCTGCTGGTGCTGGGGAACAGGCGAAACGTTTAGAACAAAAGACATTTGATTACGTTACGCTGACAAGCACTTCAGCGGCAGTGCATTATGCCAACGTCGCACCGGCAGCTGGGATTCTCGCCCAAACGTTTGCCTGCATTGGCCCAGTCACAGCCCGAGCAGCAAAGCAATGCGGACTATCTCCTCTAGTAACTGCTAGCGAATATACTGTTAAAGGCCTAATTGATACGATTTTAAACGATATCGGGGGAATGAAACGATGAACCAACCATTTACACGCCACCGCCGTTTACGCCAAAGTGACGCGATTCGCCGCATGGTTCGAGAAACGACACTACAAGCAGATGATTTGATTTACCCCCTTTTTGTGACAGAAGAAAAAAACAAGAAGACGGAAGTACCGTCCATGCCAGGGGTCTATCAGTTTTCACTTGATTGCTTAAATGAAGAGGTTGGCGAAGTGGAAAGCCTAGGCATCCCGGCTATTATTCTATTTGGCATTCCGTCAGAAAAAGATGCTTGCGGTTCACAAGCGTATGCGGAAGAAGGCATCATCCAGCGCGCGATCCGGCAAGTAAAGCGTGCGTTTCCAAATATGGTCGTGATTGCCGATACATGTTTATGCGAGTTTACGGACCACGGCCATTGTGGACTGGTGAAAGAGGGCGATGTCCTAAACGATGAAAGTTTAGCATTGCTTACGAAAACGGCTATTTCCCAAGCGGAAGCAGGGGCTGATATCATCGCGCCATCCAACATGATGGACGGCTTTGTTTATGCGATCCGCAACGGATTGGATGAGTCAGGTTTTGCTGATATTCCGATTATGTCCTATGCCGTAAAATATGCTTCTGCTTTTTACGGGCCGTTCCGTGATGCTGCTAATAGCGCTCCTGCTTTTGGCGACCGCAAAACGTACCAAATGGATGCTGCCAACCGTGAAGAAGCTTTGCGAGAAGCCCGTTCAGATGTAGAGCAAGGAGCCGACTTTTTAATTGTTAAGCCTGCACTCTCCTACTTGGATATTGTCCGCGAAGTCAAAAATGAAACAGGCATGCCGCTTGTCGCTTATAACGTTAGCGGCGAATATGCAATGGTAAAAGCGGCCGCCCAAAATGGCTGGATTGATGAAAAAGCAATGGTAATGGAAACATTAATCAGCATGAAGCGGGCAGGGGCGGACTTGATTTTGACTTATCATGCCAAAGATGTAGCCAACTGGCTAAAAGGGAGCTGAAAGCATGGAAAATTGGACCAAGTCGATTGAAGCGTTTAAAGAAGCACAGCCGCTCATGCCAGGCGGAGTGAACAGCCCGGTGCGGGCATTTAAATCAGTAGGCATGAACCCGGTTTACATGAAAGAGGGGAAAGGCGCAAAGATAAAAGACATTGACGGGAATGAGTACATTGATTATGTCCTGTCTTGGGGACCGCTCATTTTAGGACATGCCAATGACGTTGTCGTCGAAGAGTTAAAAAAAGCAACGGAACTGGGGACAAGTTTTGGCGCTCCCCATGAATATGAAACGAGGCTTGCCAAACTTGTCATCGAGCGTGTGCCCTCAATTGATGTTGTCCGGATGGTCAATTCAGGGACAGAGGCGACAATGAGCGCATTGCGCCTAGCACGGGGCTATACGGGGCGAAACAAAATTTTAAAATTTGTTGGCTGTTACCATGGACATGGCGACTCGCTGTTGATTAAAGCAGGTTCTGGTGTGGCGACACTCGGCCTCCCTGATAGTCCAGGTGTTCCAGAAAGTGTAGCCCAAAATACATTGACGGTTCATTACAATGATTTGGAGAGCGTTCGCTATGTATTTGAGACGTTTGGAGATGACTTGGCAGCCGTCATTGTCGAGCCAGTCGCAGGGAATATGGGGGTTGTCCCTCCAGAAACAGGCTTCTTAGAAACTTTGCGAACGTGGACGGAAGAAAACGGTACGCTCCTTATTTTTGATGAAGTCATGACTGGCTTCCGCGTTGGCTATACGTGTGCACAAGGGGAATTTGGCGTAACGCCTGACCTAACATGCCTTGGGAAAGTAATCGGTGGGGGTCTCCCTGTCGGCGCCTTTGGCGGCAAACGGGAAATTATGGAGCAAATCGCACCAAGCGGGCCGATTTACCAAGCAGGAACACTTTCTGGAAATCCCCTTGCAATGACGGCAGGTTACTACACACTTTCACAGCTTACAAGAGCAGATTACAATGAGTTTGCTCGTAAAGCAGAGCGTTTGGAAGCTGGCCTTTCAGCGGCAGCGAAACAGCACGGCATTCCCCACTCGATTAACCGTGCTGGCTCGATGATTGGCTTATTCTTTACAGACGAGCGCGTGTATAACTTTGAAAAAGCGCAGACGTCCGACTTGGATTTGTTTGCTGCTTATTTCCGTGGAATGTTGGCAGAAGGCATATCCCTAGCCCCATCGCAGTTTGAAGGGTTGTTTTTATCGACGGCCCACTCAAGCGAAGATATTGAGGCGACCATTGCAGCAGCAGAGCGAGTCTTTCAAACAATCGCCACGAAATAAACTAGCGTTCATTTGCAAAAACCAGTTGAGCATACATGCCAACTGGTTTTTTGTATGGGCGCCAACCGTTGCTTCGTCAAGCTTGGGCGATGGGGAGCTGACGCTAGTGCTCCATTAACGATTTAAATTAGACCGAGGCCACGCATATTCACGTAAACTATGTCATAAACGTTATAGTGTACAACGTTTTTTAGGACATTTGAGAAGGGGGAATTAGAGTGGCGCAGGAGCAATCATCGACGTTAACCTTTTCCATAGAAGATTCCGTATGGCTGAACCAAGGGCAACAAATTGACGAAATTCTCGGCATGACATTAACGCCAGAGATCTTTGTCGATCAAGACGGCGAACATGTAACAATTAAGGGTGGACTACGTTTTGTTGGTGAGTACAAAATTGACCGTGGTGTAGAAGAAGAAAAGCGCATTGATGATGGAGAATCGTTTGCTGACTTGAGCGATTTCCGCCAATCTGGGCAATTGGTTGAGCATGAAGGGGAAATTGGCGAAATTGAACATTTGTTTCCAATTGATATCACAATCCCGATGGCTAGAATTCAACATATTGATGATATTTTCGTGGAAATTGCCAGCTTTGACTATGACCTGCCAGAAAAAGGATGCATCCAATTGACTGCTGACGTCAGCATTAGCGGCATGAAATCGGAAAAGCAGGAGCTGGAAGTCGATACAGATGACCGTGAGCTGGAACAGGAAGAAGAAGCTGAAGAAGCGGAGGAAACGGCTTTTTCTTTCACTGCTTACAAGGAGAGTGAGGGGGAAGAGCCAACAGACGAATCGGATGAGCAACAGACAGCGCCAGCTAACGAAGAAAATCCTCAAGTAAATAGAGAGCAAGTGTTGGACATCTCTGCTGCTTTTGAAAAAGCACTTGAAAACAAACATGAAACATCACTTCCTTCTGAACCGGTTTTGCCAAGATCAACGGAAAATGAACTGGACGTTGAGCAAGAGATAGAAGAGTCTGGGGAAACGACAGAGGAAGTGGCGACAGAAGACGTAGAAGAAGAGGATCGTTATGAGGAATCTCAGCAGCAGGAAGAAGCGCTAGCGGCCGATGAACAAGAATTAGAAGAAGCACTTGAAGAACCAGATCAAAAAGGAGAGCGAGAAGAAAATGCGACGTATTTGACGAGCATGCTCAGAAATGAAGTCGAGCAATTTACAAAGTGGAAAATGTGCATCATTCAAGAAAATGAAACGCTTGACACGATCGCGGAGCGGTATGAACTGTCAGCAAGCCAGTTGACGCGCTATAACAATTTAGCTGATGAACAGGTATCAGAAGGGCAAATTCTCTATATACCTGTGAAAGCGAAGTAGGCAGACAATGATTGAACAATTGAAATCACGCTACGGGTTTGTAGATGCCACTCTCGAAAACAATCAGCTATTGACAGACCATGGGACAAAACGGCTTGAATACTGGCAAGATAAAGCGTTATTGGATTGGCATACAAATTGGCGTGACAGTTGCAGCGTCACGCCAACCGTCTTGATGGATCGCATGATTCGTACAAAAGACGGAAAGCCTTTTATAAAAGTGGATGGCCGGTACATTACGGTTCACGACCACATTGCCCCTAGCTGTTTGCAAAAAGGCTATGAACAGCAGTGGGGCACGCTATTAGGAGCGATGGTAGCGAGCGGAAGAAAGGAAAGCAAAAACAGGGAAGAAAGGGCCAAACCTTTGAAAGAACTGGAGTGCCTTCTGCCAAACCTTGAACCTGAACAGAGAAAGATTGTAAAAGGATTGTGGAAGGAAGCTGAGAAGCGCCAGTCAAAAGCTGAAAAACTAGCGCAGGAACACAAAAAACAACCGGTAATGGATCGGATCGAGGCGCCTGAACAGTCTGGAATCCTCTTTCATATGCTTGTCGTGAAAGGAACGACTAAGCCTCCTGAAGTAGGATACGGTTCAATGATGCGCTTTTTAAAGAACTGGTACGCTGAACATGGACAAGAATCGTTTTGTGCGTTGCTCGATGCATTGGATGCACAAGCAGCACTGACAACGCCAGAAAAAAAAGCACTGTTAGCAGAAGGGCTGCAAGTGGATGAGCTTGACCCGTTGTTGGCGTATGCGTCAGGCAATCGCGACAAAGAGCTGGCAGAGATAGTGAAACATGCTGTTTCTGATTGGGACAAAACAAGGAATTTTGTTTCAGCATTTGCTAGTTGGCTAGATGAAAAGAGGGTGAAAGTATGAATCCGCTCTATGAAGCGATTTTGTTTTACTATGATTTACAGCCAAGAGCAATCGAGCAAGTTGGACAGAAGTTAATCCGTGTAGAGACGGACCAAGGCATGTTTGCTTTAAAGGAGACGGATATTGACCGAATGCGGGCGGATGAATTTGTTCATGCGATCCGCAAATTGACAAAGCTCCGTTTTAAGCAATTTATTCCTGTTTTGCCAACAAAGTTTGGCGAGTATACGCTTTTTGCCGGGGATAAAAGCTATTATTTAATGCCATGGGTCAATGAGGTTGAATATCATAGCCGCATCTCGATTGAAGAAGCAATTGCAGATCATCTTGGTGTCATCCACCGCTTGACGGTAAAGACGCAGCCAGCTGTAAAAGAGTTACTTGATGGATCATGTGAACGGCTGTTGGCCCGTTGGGACAGGCATTTCTTAGAAATGTCGCGTTTTGCGGATCAAGCCGAACAGAATCGCTATATTTCGCCCTTTGAGCTAACGTTTTTAACCCATTACGGCTTGCTGGAGCAGCTTGCTGAAGGGGCGCGCAATCAGTTGGAAAAATGGTACGAAGCAACATTAGAAAAAAGCTCTTATAGAAGCGTGCTGACACATGGAAGGCTTTCTCGCCACCATGCAATGGCGACGGAAACAAACGAACTGTTGTTGTTTAATTTTGAACAAGCAAGTTTAGACACACCAGCACGGGACTTAGCCAGCTTTTGCCGACGCAGCTTTCCTTATGCATTATGGGAAGACGATGAAGTGTTCCGTTGGTTGCAGCGTTACGAGCAACATTTGCCATTGCTTGATTCTGAAAAACACCTCCTTTGTGCGTATTTATTGTATCCAGATCCGATTTATTACGCGGTTGGCGATTATAGGCACGGCGGAAACGAACTCGAACATGTCCGCCGCCTTGAGAAGCGCATCATTGCCATGCGCAAAGTCCAGCGCTTTGTTTCCAAACTTGCGCCAGCCGAAGAAAAAAAGGAAGCATAAGCCTTCAGAGCGAAAGCTGAAGGCTTTTTCTTTGCCAGAAGAAATAAACAAAAAACATGCTTCATGGAATACAGATTGCTATTCATTTTGGCAACCTGGCTCACAATGGGGGGCATTCTTTTTTACGGTAATGCTGTGCTGCAATGTTAAAGCTTGAAAAACAATCCGCTCTCCTGTTAAATGAAAGAGTCTAGATCTTAATCATACAACCATGAGGAGCAAAGGCAGGTGTCAATGAGCTGTGGGCAACATGTTGCGCGCAAACGATATAAGAACGAAAGCAGAGAAGCTAAGCGAAGAAAACCAGCTTCTTTTTGAAGAAGTATCGAATTATATCTATTCAGCGCCGATTTCTTCGCGGCAGGCGAATCAAGTCCTCGCTGAAATCATTGCTGAATGGCTTGAGCTAGAACAGCACGGCCTCCCCCTTCATGTACAAAAACACAGTGTTGCTGCTTATTGTCAAAAACGACTTTCAGGTATACCGAAACAGCCAGCAAAACTGAAAGTAGCCCAAGCGCTCGCAACAGGCATGCTCATTTTGGCGGGTGCCTTTGCTGTCCAGACAATCGTCCAATTTATTGGCTTTTTTGATTCCACTGTGCAAGCGACAAAATTTTCATTGTTTCCCCTCGTGTTACTCGCCGTTTTTGGCCTTGCTGGCATCTATATGGTGCATGGCACAAAGCAAAAAAAACGCGCGAAAATTTGGAAAGTGGCTGGTATCGCTAGTGAGCTGCTCGCTGTGTTGCTGTTTTTTACAGCGATGAGGCTTTGGGATGGGCTTCTTACAGTGACATTGGATTTCCCGAGTAGCCTGTTGTTCCTTGTGCTGTCTATTGTCGGCTGGTTTGGCGCAAGGCGCCTTAAGCACGTGTTAGAGGAACAACAGGAACAAGCGCAAGATCGGCAAATGCCGGTAGCCTTGCCACCGCCACCACACGCTACAGCAACTTTAAAAAATGCGCAGGAAGAGGCAGAAAAACAAAACAATAATGACGGTTAACACAATCAAATCAAACGTGGTCGGAAAAAAGAGCGTACGCAGAAGTTGGAAAACAATAATAGGCGGCAACACTTGGAGCAAAATGTTTTTAAACCCGCCCCCCTTTTTCGGTGGGCCTTTTGGCGGGTAAGGAGGCGGGAAGCCCCGAAACCGTTTAGCCATGTTCATGACCTCCTGTGAATGGTTTGCAATAGTTTATGCAAACATTGCTTATTTGCGTGCTCCAAGAAAGCCATCGTATAAAAAACACTTATCCGGCAAAGCTGTTATTGACGATTGCTCTGGCAAACGGTAAAATACGGACATATCCTATAAAAAGCGATGAGCAGGAAGAGTAAAATGGCTGTGCCTAAAGAGAGGGAAACCAAGGCTGGAAGTTTCCTAGGCTACAAGCGTTTGAACGTCGCCTGTGAGCTGTTCCGCTGAACGAATCTTAGTAAGCGGAATCGGTTTTTGACCGTTACAAAAAAGTCGAGCTGCACGGATACAAGTATGCCGTGAACAAAGGTGGCACCGCGAACACTCCCTTCGTCCTTTGAGATGAACGGGGGTTTTTTTACGTGAAGGAGGATAAAACATGGAAGAACAGCACTCGATGCCAACCAAATATGATCCAAGCGCAACCGAAAAAAAATGGTATACGTATTGGCTCAAAGGAAGATTTTTTGAGGCAACAGGTGACCCTGACAAACAACCTTACTCGATTGTCATCCCGCCCCCAAATGTAACAGGCAAACTTCATCTAGGGCATGCTTGGGATGCAACAATCCAAGATATCCTGGCACGGACGAAACGAATGCAAGGGTATGACACGCTGTGGCTGCCAGGAATGGACCATGCTGGCATCGCCACACAAGCAAAAGTAGAGGGGAAACTCCGGGAACAAGGCATTTCAAAATACGACCTTGGCCGCGAGGCGTTTTTAGAGAAATCGTGGGAGTGGAAAGATGAGTACGCTAAGTTTATACGGGAGCAATGGGCAAAAGTCGGCATTTCCGTCGACTATAGCCGGGAACGGTTTACCCTTGACCAAGGGCTGTCCGATGCGGTAAAAGAAGTGTTTGTCAGTCTATATAACAAAGGGCTGATTTATCGAGGCGAGTATATTATTAACTGGGATCCGCAAACAAAAACGGCTCTGTCTGATATTGAAGTCATTTACAAGGACGTCCAAGGGGCGTTTTACCATATGAGGTATCCCCTTAGCGACGGAAGCGGTTCAATCGAAATTGCTACGACACGGCCAGAAACAATGCTAGGCGATACAGCTGTAGCTGTACATCCTGATGATGAACGGTACCAGCATTTGATCGGAAAAATGGTCAAATTGCCAATTGTAGGAAGAGAGATCCCGATCATAGCCGATGATTATGTAGATCGCGAATTTGGATCTGGCGCTGTCAAAATTACACCTGCCCACGATCCAAATGATTTTGAAATTGGCAACCGCCATAACTTGCCTCGTGTCCTTGTTATGAATGAAGACGGCACGATGAATGAAAAAGCGGGACAGTATGAAGGAATGGACCGTTTCGAGTGCCGGAAGCAGATTGTCAAAGATTTGCAAGCACAACAAGTTCTTTTCAAAATCGAAGACCATCTCCATTCTGTCGGCCATTCAGAACGTAGCGGCGCTGTAGTAGAGCCATATTTATCAACACAGTGGTTTGTGAAGATGCGTCCGCTGGCAGAAGAGGCATTGAAGCTTCAAAAACAAGCTGACACAAAAGTGACATTTGTGCCGCAACGGTTTGAACAAACGTATATACGCTGGATGGAAAACATCCGTGATTGGTGTATTTCGAGACAGCTGTGGTGGGGTCACCAAATTCCAGCCTGGTACCATAAAGAAACAAACGAAATTTATGTTGGCAAAGAGCCTCCGCGCGACAGCGAAAACTGGCGTCAGGATGAGGACGTCCTTGATACTTGGTTTAGCTCTGCACTCTGGCCTTTTTCAACAATGGGCTGGCCTGACGAGGAAGCGCCTGATTACAAGCGTTACTACCCGACGAATGTGTTAGTGACAGGCTATGACATTATTGCCTTCTGGGTATCGCGTATGATTTTCCAAGGCAAAGCCTTTACTGGGCAGCGGCCATTTAAAGATGTGCTCATCCACGGCCTGATTCGTGATGCTGAAGGCAGGAAGATGAGCAAATCTCTTGGCAATGGCGTTGATCCCCAAGAGGTTATTGACAAGTATGGCGCCGATTCTTTACGTTTCTTTTTAGCGACAGGCAGCACACCTGGAAACGATTTGCGCTTTTACTGGGAAAAAGTCGAGTCGACTTGGAATTTTGGCAATAAGATTTGGAATGCTTCCCGGTTTGCCTTAATGAACATGGATGGTTTCTCTTATAGCGACATTGATATTAGCCAAGAAAAGTCGATTGCTGACAAGTGGATCTTAACGCGTTTGCAAGAAACGGTAGAATCGGTTACTCGATTAATTGATGCTTATGAATTCGGCGAAGCTGGAAGAGTACTCTATGCTTTCATTTGGGACGATGTGTGTGATTGGTACATTGAGATGGCAAAGCTCGCCCTTTATGGGGAAAATGAGCAAGCAAAACAGACAACTCGTTCTGTGCTAGCCTATGTCCTTGACCAAACGATGCGTATGCTCCATCCGTTTATGCCGTTTATTACGGAAGAAATATGGCAGCATCTTCCTCATGATGGCGAATCGATTACAGTTGCCAGCTGGCCAGTGTACGATCAATCTCTTGTTTTCGCGGAAGCTGTAGAAGATATGGAAGCACTCAAATCGCTTATCCACGCTATCCGGACAACACGCTCGGAACTGAATGTGCCAATGAGCAAACAAATTGAGCTAAAGATCCGCCCACAAGACGAACAAATGGCGGCACGGCTGCAAAGAGGGGGCGCTTATATTGAAAAGTTTGCCAACCCAAGTTCACTCGATATAGCGGTCGACTTGGCTACACCGGAAAAAGCTATGTCCCATGCACTTTCGGGAATGGAACTATTCTTGCCGTTGGCCGGCATGCTTGATTTAGATAAAGAAGTGGCCCGTTTAGAAAAAGAACTGGATAAGTTGAACAAGGAAGTTGAACGGATCGAGAAAAAGCTAAACAACCAAGGCTTTCTTGCAAAGGCGCCGTCTCACGTCGTAGAAGAGGAAAAAGCCAAACAGCAAGATTATGCAGCGAAGCGGCAAACGGTGGTTGAGCGCATCGCTGAATTGAAGGCATAACGCATTTTTTAGCCCAGCGGCCGTTCGCTGGGCTTTTTTAAAACAGACTGACTTTGAAAGCGGGGATCGAAATGAAAACAGCAGAAGAAGCAGTACAATGGGTCCATTCGCTATTGCCGTTTGGCATAAAGCCAGGATTAAAGCGGATGGAATGGATGCTTAAGGCATTAGGCCACCCAGAACAAAAACTAACGGCAGTACATGTCGCTGGCACCAATGGAAAAGGTTCGACTGTCAGTTTTTTACGCCACATCCTTACAGCGGACGGCTTTTCAGTCGGCACGTTTACATCGCCCTACATTGAACAGTTTTCAGAGCGTATTTCTGTAAACGGTGTGCCCATTTCAGATCATGACTTGCTTCAAGCTGCCCAGCGCCTAAAGCCAATTGTAGAGGAAGTGGCACAGTCTGACCTCGGGTCGCCAACAGAGTTTGAAGTGCTGACGGCCATGATGTTTTACCACTTTGCCGAAGTCGCTAAACCGGACATTTGTTTAATTGAAGTCGGTCTAGGAGGCAGACTCGATTCAACCAATGTGGTGATGCCTGTTTTATCTATTATCACCATGATTGGTCACGACCACATGCACATTCTCGGCGATACACTTGCGGAAATTGCCCATGAAAAAGCGGGCATTATTAAGCAAGGCGTTCCGCTTATTTCAGGAGTTGAAGGAGAAGAAGCGTATGTGGTTATTTCCGAGACAGCTCGCCAAAAGGGATGCCCCTTGCACCAGTTAAATGAAACGTTTTTTGTGGAGAGCCTACAAGGACGAACGTTTACATACAAAGAGGAAAAGGGCGAGGAAGGGGTTTGTTATCAAGCCGGGCTCTATGGGGCACACCAACATAAAAATGCTGCGCTTGCCCTTAAAGCTGCTTCTTTGCTAAGCGATTCACTGAAGCGAAAGGTCGGAAAGGGAGCTAAGGCAATCGGGATTGCCAACACAAGATGGCCAGGAAGGTTTGAAATTCTCCAAGTTGATCCACCAGTCGTCTTAGACGGAGCTCATAATGAAGAAGGCTTTTTAGCACTAACAGCTGCATTACAAGAACGTTTTAGCGACAAGAACATCCACGTATTGCTTGCATCTACAAAAGAAAAAGACATGAATGTGTTGTTAAAGTCGTTTGCAACAAGCGGCCTTGAAGTGGCATTTTCGTTCACAAGCTTTAATTTCCACCGTGCTGCCAATGCTGAAGAACTATTCAAACAAGCACCAGTCAAGCGAAAGCGGGTAGCAGCTGATTGGCGAAAAGCGCTCAAAACGATGATGGAAAACCTTGGCGAGGAGGATGTCCTTGTTGTGACAGGATCGCTTTATTTTATTTCAGCCGTGCGGCAATCGTTGGCTTCTCACAAAGAAGGCATGTGATCACACCTACAATACAGCAGGTCTTCATTTGCGGCTCGTCTAACACGAGTGAAACATGGCGAATTGCACTAGAAAATTGAAACATTTTTGCAGGAATCAGGCTAATTTCGTCGAAAAACGAAGACGAAAAGGAAGGAGAGGTGGAAGATGTCTCTCGTCATATCCTGTTATGCTGCTATTTGTGGAGGGCTAATTGGCTCTTATCTCCATGTAGCGGCAACACGGGTGCCACTGCGCTTAAGTTTTTTGGGACGGTCGCGCTGTGAGGGCTGCCGCCGTGTATTAGGGCCGTCTGAGTTGATTCCCATTGTGTCGTATGTCATCCAATCTGGTAAATGCAAACATTGCCGAATGCCTCTTTCAATCTCCTATCCACTTATCGAAATGGCCAGCGCTTGTTTGTATCTGCTTGCCTGGCTTTTGATAGGTCTTCGCCTTGAATTGGTTGTTTCCATTCTTCTCATTGCGATGCTTCTTTTAGTGTCGATGACGGATTATAGCCGGATGATAATCCCGAATGTGGTGTTGTTGTTTTTTGCCATTCCCCTTGTTTTTTTGCGCTTGTTTGTCGTGCCGGTACCATTTTCGTGGCTTAGTACGATCAGTACAACAGTTATGCTTCTTATGCTCGTAGCTGCGTGTCTTAATGGAAGCATGGGCGGTGGCGACTTGAAATTATTTGTCGTGCTTGCTTTTGTGCTCGGGTCAAAGCTGTTTTTACCTATGCTCGCTTGTTCTGCCTGTTTGGCTTTATTATTTGTAGGAGCGAAAATGGTGCTAGGAAAGTTTGCACCAGGCACTGCAATCCCTTTTGCGCCATTTATAAGCGCAGCAGCATTGCTTGTTTATTTTGTCGCTGGGATTTGATCGTTCTAAAAATAGACAAGCCTCATATAAATAAAAGCAGAGAGGGGTGTATAAAAAATGGAAAACAACAAAAAAACAATGTCTTTTCGCTTTGATCACAACGAACCACTGCCGCCAAAAAAGACACCCGCTAAAACGAGTGAACAAGAAGAAAACCCGCCACTGGAAGTATTGACATGGGATGGGACGCCTTTTCAAAAACCGGAAGAAGAAGCGATAAAAGAAAGCAGCGGTGAGGATGAATTTTTGCCGAAGCCGGACAAAGTTATTGATTTAAACAGAAAACGGGAAGAGCGCGGACAAGAAGAACGATTTTGGGATGATGGCAACCGTTCAAAGTCGCCAAAGCTGCCTCCGAAAAAACGGAAGCGTCCTATAAACTGGACGGCAAAAGCGTTTCCATGGAACATAGTAGCTGCTGTTGTGTCAGCGATTGTCGTCGGCGTTGGACTAGGGGCTGTTCTATACCAATTTGTCATTGCAAGCCCTGCCCAAGATCAGACACCGCAAGCGGTCTCGGTTACCGCCAGTGGGCAGGTTGCTTTTCCGACAATGCAAGTTGATGTTGTTCAAGGCGCAGCATTTGATGAGCCAGGACAAGAGGAGCAAGTGATTCAGTCAACAAAGGCCAAAGGGCTGCCGGCAACATTAATCGGCCAGGAGGAGCCGTATTTTATGTTTGTTGGCGTTGCTGGCGATCGTTCCCGTGCCGAAGAACTTGGTGCGCTTGTGTCAAAAGCAGGTCAAGATGTCTATGTGAAAACATATACAGTCGAAGGAGGCGTGCCTGAAGCTGGCGGAGAAGCAGCTGCCGCTTGGTTCACAGACGCTTATTCTCTGTATAGCGCTCTCGCAGATTTGTCGTCCAGCCAGTTGTTAGCGGCTGATGACTCTCCTTTAAACCAAGGACAACTTCAGCAGTTGAATACAGCGGTAGCAGAGCTACGTTCCAACCGTGATGGGGCATTTGATGAGTTAGGTGAGGAAGCGAAACCATTCGCATTGGCGATGAGTGATGCTCTTTCTGAAGCGACAGTGAACCTTGAATCGTACCAAGAAAAAGCAGAGGAACCACTATTATGGGCAACACAGCAAGCACTTTTGCAGGCATTAAGCGATTATGAAAATGCCATTGCTGCGATCAAACAGTAGAAGAACGCCTGGAAGCGTTCTTCTTAAGGTTGTCCATAGGAAATAAATTCAGACTGCTAGAAAACGCCGGACGCGTTTTACTCCTTATTATTCTTTCTATACTCGAAATTTCTGTTTATAATGGTAAACAGGAGGGATGCTTTGATGAAAAGCCGCGTATCTGCAGAGACATTATATGAATTAACAACGGTAACAAGCCCAGCTTTAGCGCCTGATGGCAAAAGTGCTGCAATGGTTGTCACAAAAATGGACAAGCAAAAAAATGACTACATAGCCAATATTTATGGAGTGGACATCCAAAAAAGTAGTCACGTTTCTCAATGGACATTTGGGAACGATAAGCATATTTCACCAAAATGGTCCTCAACTGGGGCGCTTGCCTATCTCTCGAACCGGACTGGGAAAATGCAAGTCTATGTTAAACAAGGCATGGCGGAAGCTGAACAACTGACGGATGTCGAAAATGGTGTTAACTCGTTTTTTTGGTCACCTGATGGGAGCAAAATTGCCTTTACTGCTTATAAACAGACTGAAAAAACAGGGAAAAGCAGTGATTGGCCAAAACCGTTAGTAATAGAGGCAATGAAATATAAGTCAGACGAGAGAGGCTTGTTTGATGGCAGCTTGAAACAAATTGGCGTAGTGGACATGGCCACAAAAAAGTGGGAGTGGGTAACAGATAGTCCTGCTGATGTAAATGTAATTGATTTTTCAGCAAATGGACGTGCTATTCTTGTTGCTGGCAACCATGACGAAAACAATGATTTTACCTTCGCGGTCGATGTTTGGTTTATTGACTTGGAGACGGGAGCAAAAACACAAATAACAAAGGAGCCAATGGTTGTGCAAAGCGGATCCGTGTCGCCTGATGGTTCTTATGTCGCTCTCTTAGGCCATGATAGAGAATACAAAAACGCGACATTGACGAAGTTGTATGTCTATGATTGCCAAAAGCAAGAGATCCGTTTGCTTTCTAGGCAAGTTGATGCGTCCATTGGCGACGTTGCGATTGGGGATTTTTTGCAGAATATTGGATCAAATGGGTTGAAATGGGGAGAAGATGGTCAGTCCCTTTATGCGCTTGTTTCAAAAGAAGGCGATGTGAATGTTTGGTCGTTTAGCCTCGACGGCACAGTGAATCAGGTGACGCATGAAAAGCGTCACATAAATGGATTCGATATTCAAAATGGCCAAGGGATTGTTACGATAAGCGACGTCAAACAGCTTAGCGAGGCCTATCGGCTTGAACTTGCCACTGGGACGCTTCATGAACTTACGGCGTTCAATGACCAACCGCGGCGTACGTACGAGTTTAGCGGACTTGAAGAAATTTGCTATAAACGGGAAGATGGCAGTTTTGTCGCAGGTTGGCTAATGAAGCCAATTGGATTTGAAGAAGGAAAAACGTACCCGCTTGTTTTAGAAGTACATGGCGGTCCCCATGCAATGTATGCACGTACGTATTTTCATGAATTTCAACTATTATGCGCGAAAGGGTTTGGCGTGCTGTTTACCAATCCCCGTGGTGGGCTTGGGTACGGGCAAGCGTTTGCTGATGCGGTCCGTGGCGATTATGGGGGAGGGGACTTCCAAGATTTAATCGACGTCCTTGATTTTACAATTGGACAACATAGCTGGATTGATCAGGACCGCATCGGTCTGACTGGGGGAAGTTACGGTGGCTTTATGACGAATTGGGCTATTGGTCATACGAATCGGTTTAAAGCGGCTGTTACGCAACGCTCGATATCCAATTGGATTAGTTTTTATGGCGTAAGCGATATCGGTTACTATTTTTCGGAGTGGCAATTAAAAGCAGATTTGCAAGATATCGAAACGCTATGGGCCCATTCCCCACTCAAATACGTTGAAAACGTGGAAACGCCGTTGCTTATTTTGCACGGTGAAAAAGACTATCGCTGTCCGATTGAACAAGCAGAGCAATTGTTTATTGCATTGAAAAAGCACGGGAAAGAGACTGTATTTATCCGTTTCCCAGATGCTAATCATGAACTGTCAAGAAGTGGTAAACCGAATTTGCGGATCGAACGTCTCAATGCGATAGCAGATTGGTTTTCCAATCGGTTATGATACGCCTGCCAGGCGTTATCAATCGAAATCAGTAGCCATCGATGCTGCTCGCGCCGATATGTTTCCTTGTTTGCGAGCGGCTCGATTTACTGGAGGAGAGCGTTTTCAACTACAGTGGCGACAAATCGTTCATCTTAAGGCGAAGGCGGGTGTTTGGCACACTTATACGCTCCCTCCATTTACATTCTCTCTAAAGAAATCCTGTAAAAAACAGTCTTGTCTTTCACGTACACGATTTGGTAAACTAACGAAGAACCTGTACACTAGATAAAAACGATGTAGAGGTGACTTCATGAATACCTTTCTATTAGCCTCAAGTTCCCCGAGGCGCAGCGAGTTTTTAAAGCAATGCCACTATCAATTTTTTACCCAACCAAGCAATGTAGAGGAAACGTTTGACCCATCATGGGATAATGACACCATTGTAAAAGAGCTAGCGAGGCGAAAGGCGGCTTCAGTCGCAGCTAATCATCCAAATGCGGTTGTTCTAGGGGCGGACACAATTGTTGTCCATAATGGCAAGCATTTAGGCAAGCCAGCGAATTTGACAGAAGCAAAAACGATGCTCATGGAATTGTCGAATAGCACCCATACGGTTTATACAGGCGTCGCCATCCTACACGGAAACAAAGAACATGTTTTTTCCGATGCCGCCAAAGTGACGTTCGATGAAATTACACCAGAGCGGTTAGAGCGCTATTTGCAATCAGGCGATTCGCTCGATAAAGCTGGGGCATATGGAATTCAAAGCTTTGGCGCCATTTTTGTCTCGCGAATAGAAGGGGATTTTTATACAGTAGCGGGGCTACCTATTTCAAAAACAGCAAAAGCGCTGGAAACATTTCATATCTATCCGAATATCGGTTAAAAGGAGTTGGATTATGACGTTGCTTATACGCGATGTTCCGCAAACAGAACGCCCGCGGGAACGGTTTATCCGTGAAGGGGCCAAAGCATTGTCAAATCAAGAAATTGTCGCGATTTTGCTTCGGACAGGCACGAAGCAAAGCTCGGCGCTGCATGTAGCGTCCGCGTTATTAAGCAAATTTCCGACGTTGGCGATGTTCAGTGAAGCGCCGTTAGAAGAAATTCAAAAAGTGCCAGGCATTGGTTTGGCTAAAGCAATTGAATTGTCTGCTGCGATTGAGCTAGGAAGGAGAATTCAGAAAGAAACCAAGCTGGTAAGACCCGTGATTTCCTCGCCTGAAGATGCGGCAGAGCTCGTTTCGGAAGATATGCGCGGCCTTCAACAAGAACACTTTGTAGCATTGTATTTAAATACAAAAAATCATGTGATAAAGCAAAAAACGCTCTTTATTGGCAGCCTCAATGCCAGCATTGTCCATCCACGGGAGGTATTTAAAGAAGCTCTTCAGTCATCCTCTGCCTCCGTCATTTGCCTCCATAATCACCCTAGCGGAGACCCAAGTCCAAGCCCGGAAGACATCAGTGTTACCAAGCGTTTGCGTCAAGCTGGAGCCATCCTCGGAATTGAATTACTCGACCATATTATTGTTGGTGATGGTTGTTTTATTAGCCTAAAAGAACGTGGTTTTTTAGCAACGATTTCGTGAGTGTCAGACTTTGGACAGATTTTTATGCCTGGGGAACTTTAAGGCTATTTTTTTTTGCAGTTATTCGATATAATAATGGGTATGATTTCATATTATGACAAGCGATGTTTCACACTATGAACACAAAAAACAAAAGACACGAACCTACGTGTAATAAAGGGAGGCTTTCTGTTTGATCATTAGGGGTAGCAGCCAGCGTAACAGCGGCTGTATTTTGGTCGGACAGTACATATAAAATGTTTGGAAGCAAAGATATTGGAATCGATTTAGGAACAGCAAATACACTCGTATATACAAAAGGAAAAGGGATTGTGCTACGCGAGCCATCTGTAGTCGCGCTAAGGACCGATACAAATTCGATTCAAGCAGTCGGAAATGACGCCAAAAATATGATTGGCCGTACGCCAGGCAACATCGTTGCCGTTCGCCCGATGAAAGACGGCGTGATTGCCGATTTTGACACGACGGCGACGATGTTAAAATACTTCATCCAACAGGCAATGAAAAACAGTTCTATGTTTAGTAAAAAACCGGCTGTCATGGTATGTGTGCCTTCAGGCATTACTGCTGTCGAAAAACGGGCGGTTGAAGATGCGACAAAACAAGCAGGTGCTAAAGAAGCTTATACGCTAGAGGAACCATTTGCGGCTGCGATTGGCGCCAACCTTCCTGTCTGGGAACCTACGGGAAGCATGGTAGTTGATATTGGCGGTGGTACGACGGAAGTCGCGATCATTTCTTTAGGAGGAATTGTCACGAGCCAGTCAATCCGTGTCGCTGGCGATGAAATGGACGATGCCATTATTCAATATGTGAAAAAGACATACAACTTACTGATTGGCGAGCGGACTGCTGAAACGTTGAAGCTGGAAATTGGTTCGGCCAGTTCCGACGACGAGCAAAACGGTGAGATGGACATACGCGGCCGTGATTTGTTGACTGGGTTGCCGAAAACCATTACGGTGACGGCCGAAGAAATATCCAATGCATTGGCGGATACAGTGGCAACGATTATTGACGGAGTGAAAGGCACGCTTGAGCAATCGCCACCTGAACTTGCAGCCGATATTATGGACCGTGGCATTGTTTTAACTGGTGGAGGGGCGCTGTTGCGCAACTTGGACAAAGTCCTAAGTGAGGAAACGAATATGCCGGTCATTGTCGCTGAAGAACCGCTTGACTGCGTGGCAATTGGCACAGGAAAAGCTTTGGAAAACATTCATTTGTTCCGGGGCAAGTCAAGTAGCCAAACAAGATCGGACTGGAAGTAAGGGTGTAAGGGATGAGGTCTTTTTTCTCCAATAAAAAGCTTATCGTCTTACTGGTGAGCATTATCATTCTAGTGGCGTTAATTGGATTCTCGATGAATCGGGATCGGGATTTGTCAGAGCCGGAACAAATTATGCGTGATGCAATAGGGTGGGTGCAAAATGTCTTTGCCCGGCCCGCCCATTTTGTTGGCGGCATCTATGAAAACATCCAAGAAATCTTTGACGTCTATAACGAAAACCAACTTTTGCGGGCGCGGCTTGAAGAGTATACGCAAATCTCGGTGGAACGGGACCTCCTAAAAGAAGAAAATGCCCGTTTAGTCGATATGCTTGGGATTGACGAAACGCTAAACGATTATGATCAAATCCCTGCTGTTGTCATTAACCGTTCTCCAGATGCTTGGGAGCAATACGTTGGCTTAAACCGCGGACAAACAGACGAAGTCACTGCCGACATGGCCGTTGTTGATTCGCAAGGTGGATTAATCGGCAAAGTGAGCCGGACTAGCAAGTTTACATCCTACGTACAGCTGCTTAGCGACAATGATCCGACAAATCGGGTGTCTGCACAAGTGGTGCTCGAGGAGGACACGGCTGTCGGTTTCATCGAAGGTTATGATGAAGAAAATGATTTATTGATCATGCGCAAAGTTGACGTGGAAAGTGAAATTGAAGAAGGACAAACGGTAACGACTTCAGGCCTTGGCGATGTCTATCCGGCTGGTCTGTTGATAGGAGAAGTGGACCATACGGAAGCAGACGAATATGGTCTTTCTCAAAATGTATACATTCGCCCAACAGCAGATTTTTCGGCACTCGATTATGTGTTCATCGTTCAGCGTCATCTACCGTCTATGGATGAGGAGCTGCTTGAAGAAGGTGGGTCGGAATGAGTAGAACGTACTTTTCGCTCGTTCTCCTCTTTTTACTCGTTGTAGAAGGCTCCTTGTTGCCTAATTTGCTTCTTAATTACACAGGCTCTGACCAAATCGTCGTCTCTCGCTTCGCGCTTATCGTTATTGTGCTGATTGGCCTTTATTCTGGCAAGCAGGTAGGGCTGTTGTACGGGCTTGCATTCGGGCTAATCTTTGATGTCGTCTATACAAACTATCTTGGCATCTATACGTTTGGCTTTGCTTGCCTCGGCTATGCGCTTGCGATTCCTTTAAAAGCTGTAAAGGAATCGGCGCTTTGGGCTGTCGTGCTCGCTATCGTTGCTGTTTTTGCATTTGAATACTACCAATACGGTCTATTTTATGTTTTGGGCGTAACAGAAATGCAAGGGAGCACCTTTTTTATGGACCGGCTTTTGCCAACACTTGTGTTAAACAGCGCTTTTGCGATCCTCATTGTTCTCCCTGTGCGTAAACTCGCTGCCCATGTCTTAGAGCAAGCGCGCATTCGCCAGCGCTAAAGCAGGAGTTTGGCGGATCGTGTGGAACTAGTCTTGATAGAAACGAAACGACAAAGAGATAGGTACCGAGGTGATCGTGGATGACACGTGGAAAATCATTCGTCACCATCAAAGGCACAAAGGATGGGTTGACGTTTCTTTTAGATGACCGCTGTTCTTTTGATGAATTAATAAATGAGCTTGCAGACAAACTTTCGGCCAATTATTACAAAAGTGGAGAAGAAGATCGGCCTGTTTACGTTAAAATGGATTTGGGCAACCGGTATTTAAATGAGGAAGACAAAGCGCAGCTAGAAGCGGTTGTCACAGAAGGACGCAATATGCGGATTGAGCACTATGATTCTGGTGTGATTTCTTGGGAAGAAGCACAATTGATGAAAGAGCATGCGCAAACAACGACTTTAACGAGAATGATCCGTTCTGGTCAAGTCGTCCATGTCAAAGGAAATGTCTTGCTTGTCGGCGACATTAATCCTGGCGGGCTCCTGACGGCTACAGGGAGCATTTATGTAATGGGCGCTTTAAAAGGACGTGCTCATGCCGGGTTTGAAGGAAAACGGGATGCCCGCATTTGTGCTGCAATGATGGCTCCTGCTGGGTTACAAATTGCAGACGAATCGCTGTATTTTGTCGATAAGGAGGAGGCTGTAGAGGATCATATGAAAGCAGCCTTTTTAGATGAGGCGAACGGCAGCATTCGCATTGAACGAGTGCAGCGGCTTTTGGATGTGGCAGCGGAAATCAACAAGGAAGCCGTTTCCTAGATTGACAAAAGAAAAAGGGGGATGAGAGCGTGGGTGAAGCGATCGTTGTAACAAGCGGCAAGGGCGGAGTCGGCAAAACGACAACCTCAGCGAATATTGGAACGGCGCTGGCGCTATCAGGCAAAAAGGTATGCTTAATCGACGCAGACATTGGCCTGAGGAATCTTGACGTTGTGATGGGACTGGAAAATCGGATTATCTATGACTTGGTAGACGTGGTGGAAGGCCGCTGCAAATTAAAGCAGGCGCTCATCAAAGACAAGCGGTTTGACCATTTATACTTGTTACCTGCGGCACAGACGAAAGATAAAACCGATGTGTTGCCGGAGCAGTTAAAAAGCCTGGTCAACGAATTAAAAGAAGACTATGATTATGTCATCATCGATTGTCCAGCTGGAATCGAGCATGGTTTCCGTAATGCAGTTGCCGGCGCTGATAAAGCAATTGTTGTCACTACGCCGGAAGTGTCTGCCGTCCGCGATGCTGATCGAATTATCGGGTTGCTTGAACAAGAGAATATTGAGCGCCCACGGCTAATTGTGAACCGTATACGCAATCATATGGTGAAAAATGGTGAGATGCTAGATGTGGAAGAAATTACCTCTATCCTTGCTATTGATTTACTTGGTATCGTTGTGGATGATGACCAGGTCATTAAACATTCGAATAAAGGCGAGCCCATTGCCCTACATACATCGAGTAAAGCGTCAATTGCTTACCGCAACATTGGGAGAAGAATTTTAGGGGAAACAGTCCCATTGATGGCGATTGAGGAAAGCAATACGGTGTTTTCAAAAATAAAACGGCTGTTTGGAGTCCGTTAACTGCGCTCAGAGCGCAGCTTTGAGATTGTCGACAAAGTCTAACCTTACCCAGGCTATAAAAAACGCTTGTCAGCTGAGGAGTGCGGGCGAGGGAAGATGCGAATAGAACGGGAGTTCGTAAACATATGCCCGAGACAAACGCGAAGTATGCGAGCGTTTGTCTACAGGCTGAGAATCTGCTATGCAGATTCTTTTTTTTATGGTATGTGCCCATGTTTAATCGGAAAACAGCCAGGGTATGACACAAGTAGACATTGCTAGAGAAAGGGTGAATAGACAAATGGGTAAGAAAGTCGCTGTACTCATTACGGATCTTTTTGAAGATGTGGAATACACGGATCCGAAAGAAGCGTTAACGGAAGCAGGCCATGAGTTGGTCACAATTGAAAAAGAAGCAGGCAAAACGGTGACAGGTAAGCAAGGCAACGCAAAAGTAACAATTGACAAAAGCATTGACGATGTTCATGTGGGCGACTTTGACGCCTTGTTGCTTCCTGGAGGCTTTTCGCCAGACCAGCTTCGCGGGGATGACCGTTTTGTCGAATTTACGAAAGCATTCGCTCAGGCAGGCAAACCAATTATGGCGATTTGCCACGGTCCACAACTTTTAATCAATGCGGATGTCTTGAAAGGACGGACTGTGACAGGGGTCAAACCGATCGTACCTGATCTAAAAAATGCCGGTGCCATATTTAAAGATGAAGAAGTCGTCGTCTGCAACAATAATTTGGTGACAAGCCGGACACCTGATGATTTGCCAGCTTTCAACCGTGAATCGTTAAACGTGTTGGCAGATTAAAGCTACCAACAAAGCGAACCGTTTCCATATACGGTTCGCTTTGTTTATGTACGTTTTCTTGAGAGGTAACAAGGACCTAGAACAATGCTTTGAGAAATGGATTTGCAAGAGTCAAATACCGCGAGCGCTGTAACCGTGGCAGCCATCAGGGCTTCCGAATCGACAGTTGTAGAATGCCGTGCTTTTACTTCCGCTTCGATCAGCAACTCCCAAACCCCTGATCCAACTTTCCAATCAAAGGAAATAGCTACCGCCGTTAACGGCTTAAAATGGCAATATGGCAAAACAGAAGATGTCTTTTTTGCCGCGAGCGTGCCCGCTGCCCTTGCGTTTTCAAGCACCGAAGCCTCATGCAAGGCGCCTCGTTGCAAACTTTCATAAAGTTCGCGGTTCATTTGCACGCTTGTCTTCGCAATCGCTTGCTGTGATGTTGCGTTTGTTTTTGGCAATTCTGTTAGCCCTGTATGAGCCCCTTCCTGCTTACGCCACATACCAACCCTCTTTTCGCTCCGTTCCTTATTTATCCTTATCATAAGCGAGGCCTTTTAACAAAGTCAAGTTTCCCTTTGTTCGTTTGTTAACCATTTCGTTTAATAGGTTGACAAAAAGATTGGATCTCCTTATAGTAAAAGAAAAACGAAAGGGAATAGGAAAGCATGAATTTAAAACAACAAATGGCTATTGCCATGATGGCAGCTTTAACAGGGGTTATGGGAGTGGTTCCATCTATCCCAATAGGTCCAGTACCAATTACGATCCAGTCGATTGCGCCGATGCTAGCTGGCGGCATTTTGGGAGCTAAACGGGGGGCAGCATCCATGATGCTTTTTCTTCTCCTTGTCGCTTGCTCAGTCCCGCTTTTGTCAGGGGGGCGAGGGGGTGTCGGCCATTTATTCGGCCCGACAGGCGGTTATTTATTTGGCTGGATACTGGTTGCGTTTCTAGTCGGCTGCTATGCCACTTACGCCAAGCGCTTAAATGTTTGGAAACTAATGGCTGTCAATATCATCGTCGGAATGTTTCTTCTCTATGGATGCGGGGCGCTGTACTTGTCGCAAGTGACAGCCACATCTATTAGCGAAGCGCTCATGCTTAATATCGCTTTTATTCCAGGAGATACGGCAAAAGCAGTACTGGCTGCTTTTATTGCTGTCCGTGTCCGTCATGCTTTAGGTGAAGGAGATACAGGACGGGTTGTGGAAGAAAAAAGAAGTGCTTAAAAAAGAAGCTCACGCACGAGGAATGCGCGTGAGCTTCTTTTTCATGAACGATGTTGCGTGTATTTGCTTTGTTTGGTGATTCGTTCGATGTTGTCAATTTCTGTCTGTAACAGTGGCTCTTCCTTGCATGAGCGGGCATTTTGCCTTAGCTGTTCTATAGAGCTTGCACCAGCTACAACTGCTGCTACTGGCGGATGGGCCAAACAATAATCGAAAGCCACTTTTGTCAAAGAGTATGTTTTTCCGTAAGTTTGCATAAGGACGTCACGCAATTGTTCGATTTCTTTGACTGAGTAATCCAAATAGCCGTCAGAAGCAGCAGCAACCGTATGTAAGGGGCGTTCGCTCAAAATCCCTTTAGCTACTGGGCCACGGGCAACAACACTAATTCCATTTTCCTGTAAATACGGAAACCACTCTTCTGGACGCCTGTCTAAAATGCTGTATTGCATCATAATCGACACAATGGAAGACTGTTCAACATATGTGCGGATCACATTGGGGCGAATCGAGGAAATGCCGTATTCGCGAATAAGCCCTTCCTGTTTCAGTTCCTCAAATGCTTCAATTGTTTCATCGATTGGATCGTCTATGGTTCCGCCGTGGAGTTGGTACAAGTCGATGTAATCTGTCTGCAGTCGCTGCAAGCTCGTTTTTGCCGCCTCTTTAATATATTGTTTCGAAGGATCCCACTCCCAGCCTTGTTTCCCCTTTTCAAAACGATTGCCAGCCTTTGTGGCTATGATAAACTCGGAGCGTTTTCCTTTTAATGCTGCGCCAATTATTTTTTCATTCTCCCCATAATCGTATAAGTCGGCAGTATCAATATAATTGACCCCAAGGTCTGCCGCCTCAGCGATTATTTCTGTTGCACGGTGTTTATCTGTCCCTAGCGACATCGCCCCAAGGCCGAGCTCGCTTACGTAAAGATCTGATTTTCCTAGTCGCCGTCTGTTCATCATTATCACCCCTACTTTTGTGATTCCCGCTTTTCTTTATTATTAACCTGAATACGAGTTAGGGACAAGTCATAAGATGTACAAATCGATGAGAGGGGCCTGTAGAATGGATAGAAGGAAAAAAATCCAAAAAAAGATCGCCGCTAGAAGGCAAGCTGCTCCAAAACGGAACATTGGCTTGAATCAAACGCCACTTTCTGCTGAAAAAGGCGACGATTTGCTGCCACAAAAGCGCCAGTCAGGAATACGCCGTTTCGTTATGCAATTGGCCATCTCCGGATGCTTGTTTTTTACGATCGGCATTATCTATCAATCAGGCAATGAGCGTGTACAGCCTGTGCAAGCATTTGTTGAACAGACATTTGACCAGCATTTTCAATTTGCTGCTGTTTCTGCTTTTTTTGAAAAGCATTTAGGGTCGCCCCTTCATTTGCTTCCAGAGCAACGTGCCTCTGAAGAAGAAAAGGAACCACTCGATTACGCTTATCCAGCATCAGGTGTCATTCGCGAAAGCTTTGATAAAGACGGCAAAGGCATTTTGCTCGAAACGGGATTAGGCGAAGAAGTAAAGGCAGTTAAAGGTGGTCACGTGATTCGCGTGACGACAAGCGAAGAATCTGAATTGGGCAATCTGATTGAACTTCAACATCCTGATGGCACATCCTCGATATACGGTATGCTTGATGATGTCTCTGTCCATCCATATGATATTTTAGAAAGCGGAGCGGTGCTGGGAACCGTATCATCTGATGAAAATCAGGCAGGCATCTTTTACTTTGCTATTCGGCAAGGAGATGACTATATTGATCCCAGCGAAGTGATGAATTTTGATTGAACTTATCAAAAAAGTTCGCGTACATCCCCTATTTTGGCTAGTCATTGCCGCTGGAATCATCACCGGTCATTTTAGAGAAGTATTGATGGTGTTTGTCATTGTATTTGTCCATGAAATGGGGCATTCAGTAGCGGCCTATATGCTTAAGTGGGATATTAAAAAAATGGAGCTGCTTCCCTTTGGCGGCGCTGCTGAAATGGAAGAAAACGGGGTAAAGCCAATTAAAGAGGAAATGGCCATTGTCTTGGCAGGACCGCTTCAGCACTTATGGTTATGGGCATTGTCGTATGCCTTAGTCGGACAGCCTTTTTGGTCTGAGAACGACCATGAATTGTTTGTTGCCCACAACGCCGCGATTGTCTTGTTTAATTTGTTGCCAATTTATCCACTTGATGGCGGAAGGATGGTGCAACTTGCTTGCTTAGCTGTTTGGCCGTATAAGCGGGCGATGGCAGCTAGCCTTGGGATTTCGGTTGGATTTTTGGCCGTAGCACTGTCATTCATGCTATTTTTGCCCTTTCACCTTAATTTGTTCGTGATTCTTTCTTTCTTGGCACTGACGAATGGATTGGAATTCAAGCAGCGAAACTATCGATTTATGCGGTTTTTAATGGCGAAACAAACAGATCGTGCAACGAGATATATACGTACAAAAGTTTCTGGTCAGCTGCCCATTCGTGATGCCCTAGCGCTTTTACGGAGGGGCCAAGTCCAGCTGTTTGTAATAGAGGATAGTGGCAAACGTTATACAGTTGCAGAAAAAGAGCTTTTGCAAACCTATTTTGCGGAGGCGAAACTTCACGCGCCAGTAAGAACATTAGTACCCCCAGCCATGTAACAATTGTATCTCCTTTTGGCTTCGCGTAAAATAAGAGACAAGCCAAAAAGGAGCGTAAACATGGAGCAATCGATTGTCATTACGAAAGGGATCAATAAACGCGAAGCCGTCCTTTTGGAAAATAATGAGGTGGTTGAATGGTTTTTTGAAAGCAATGACCGCCCCCAAATGGTTGGCAGCGTGTTTTTAGGCAAAGTGGAAAGAGTCCTTCCTGGCATGGAGGCTGCTTTTGTCGATATTGGCACGGGCAAGAACGGATTTTTGCACCGTGACGAGCTTCTCACTTTCCACCTTGATCCAAGCGACTTAACGGAAAAACAAACAAAAAGCATTTCCCAGTTTGTATCGCCAGGCGATACAATTGCCGTACAAGTAACAAAGGAAGGGACAAATGAGAAGGGGCCTCGTTTATCAGGCGTTGTGTCTATTCCGGGAAAATATGTTGTCTATATGCCAGAAGGGGCGTATGTGGCAGTATCACGGCGGATTGAATCAGACCGTGTTCGAGCTTCGCTACACACTGCTTTAGAAAACAAGCTTCAGTACAATGAAGGTGCGATTGTCCGGACTGCCGCAGCAGATGCGCCAATTGAAGAGGTAGAGCGTGACTTGGTGTTTTTACGGACACTTTGGAAAAAAACGCTCCGTCATCAAGAGCAGGCGCCAGCGCTTATTTACCGAGCAGCTACTTTAGTGGAGACGTTGCTATTAGGCTATCTCAATGAGCATGTCACTGAAGTGGTCGTCGATGACATTGATGATTACCGCCTGATGAAGCAACTAGTTCAAACAGACGATAAGGACAAGGTTAAACTGTACGCGCATAAAGGTTCTTCGTTCCAGTCAGCACGAATTAGCGCCCAATTGGCCAAAGCGCAAAAGCGTCGTATTTGGCTAAAAAACGGTGCTTTTCTTGTCATTGACGAAACGGAGGCTATGACTGTTATTGATGTCAATACAGGCAAGTTTACCGGCAAATTTGCGCAAAGCGAGACCGTACTCGCTGTCAACAAATTGGCAGCGGTAGAAGCAGCGAAACAAATTCGCCTCCGCAACTGCAGTGGCATCATCGTGATCGATTTTATTGATATGCAGAGCGACTTAGACCGCTTGGCTGTCCAACAGACAATGGAACGGGCGCTAAAAAAAGACAGGGTTAAAACAAGTGTCCGTGGTTTTACGAAACTAGGCTTGCTTGAAATGACACGGAAGAAAACACGCTTATCGATGGCAAAAACCTTAACCGTTGAGTGTAAGGCATGCGCGGGCACGGGCGCTGTGCTGGCAGGCCATGGTCACGCTTTTATGCTTGAACGGCTCATATTGGAAGAGCAAGCGGAAGCACTCGTTGTCGCCGTAACGGCTGAATTGCGCTCGCTTTTAGTCGGGGTTGGCGACCTGTATAAGGAGCGGCTTGAGTCATTGGCCGGCCTTACTTTGTTTTTAGTAACAGACGACTCATTGCCACAGGCCAAACCTTACTCGATCCATTTTGCTGGTTCTTATGAAGAAGCACGGAAACGCTTTGCCGCCATGGCACAAGCAATTGACTAGAAAAGTCATTTATGCTATGATGGAGCTTGTTGGTGATTTGGAGAAGCACCCAATGAACTTACAACCGCGCAGAGTAGGCGTTTAAATGGCATGTCCTGCCTATGATGGCGAGTCTGATGTTATGAGGAGGTGCAAACAGTGTACGCAATTATTGAAACTGGCGGAAAGCAAATCAAAGTAGAAGAAGGCCAAGAAATCTACGTTGAAAAATTAGACGCAGAGGCTGGCGAAGAAGTGAGCTTTGACAAAGTTCTTTTTGTAGGAGGCGAATCGGCGAAAGTCGGCGCTCCGTTTGTAGAAGGTGCATCTGTTACGGGAACGGTTGAAAAACACGGTCGTAACAAGAAAATCATCGTCTATAAAATGAAAGCGAAAAAGAACTATCGTCGCAAGCAAGGCCATCGCCAACCTTACACAAAAGTTGTTATCGGAAAAATCAACGGTTAATCCCAATGATTTATGTTCGCATGCAACATAATGAGCATGATGATATCATCGCTTTTACGATGAGCGGACATGCAGAAGCTGGTCCTTACGGCCAAGACATTGTCTGTGCCGGCGCTTCCGCTGTTTCCATCGGAACGGTCAATGCTGTCCAGTCCTTATGTGGAGTTGATCTAGTTGTCAGCTCAAAAGGAGAGGGTGGCTATCTTGACTGCGCTGTTCCTGATGGGCTTGACGTACGGACATATGAAGATGTACAGCTGTTGTTAAAAGGGATGGAATTGTCATTTTTGTCAATGGCTGACGCTTATCAAACTTTTATTACGGTTGAAATAGACAGGAGGTGATTTCCATGTTGAAAATGGACCTTCAATTTTTCGCATCGAAAAAAGGGGTAGGTAGCACAAAGAACGGCCGTGACTCCCACTCAAAACGCCTTGGTGCTAAACGTGCAGACGGGCAAGCGGTAACGGGCGGTTCTATCCTCGTGCGCCAACGCGGCACACGCGTATATCCTGGTGCGAATGTCGGCAAAGGTGGCGACGACACATTGTTCGCTAAAATTGACGGCGTTGTGAAATATGAGCGTGTCGGTCGTGACCGCAAAAAAGTAAGTGTATACCCAGCATAAAGCTAATAAAAAAACAGTTCTTTTCATAAAGAGCTGTTTTTTTTTATTTGTTGTATATGAAAAAATGATTAAAAAGTACTATTATTTTTAGCAGCTTTTGGAATAGATTTCCGTCTTAACACTAATTTTTCCTATTAGACTATTAAAAGCGAAAAAGATGAAGTAAACTAGATTTATACGCATAAAAAGGAAGAAATAGGAACTGCTTAAGAAGGAGACGTGAAGAATGAAATCAACAGGTATCGTACGCAAACTGGACCAACTAGGTCGAATTGTTATCCCGAAAGAGCTTCGCAGCATGCTGAATATTGAAATTAAAACTCCGCTTGCGATACTAATTGATGGAGACCAAATCGTTTTAGAAAAATATCAGCCATACAAAGCATGTATGGTTACAGGCGAAAGTTCTGATGAAAATTTGACACTTGCAAACGGAAATATTGTTTTAAGCAAAGAAGGAGCAGAGCAAATTATTAAAGAACTGCAACAACAGCTTGAAAGCACCGCAAGCCGCTAAGGTTTCGGTGTTTTTCTATTGCCGATACATTGTATACTAGAAAGAACTCGAACTGGGAAGAGGGGATCGAATGAAAGCGATAATAAACGGGCTCATATGGACAGGAATTGCGAATCAGCCAGCTGTTGCGGGAACGGTATTGGTGGAAGGCAACCGGATAAAAGAAGTCGGGGTGGATGTGGTTTTGCCAGAAGGGATTGAAAAGATTGATGCGAAAGGGGGCTGGGTGACGCCAGGCTTAATTGATGTGCATACCCACTTAGGCGTCCACACACAAGGGCTCGGCAATGATGGCCATGATTTCAATGAAACAACCGCTGCATGTACACCTGAAGTCCGGGCAATCGATGGCGTCAATCCGCTAGACCCAGGTTTTAACGACGCCCGCAAGTCTGGGGTTACTACTGTACAAGTTTTACCAGGAAGCGCCAATGTGATTGGCGGCGAAACATGCATCTTAAAAACGGCTGGCCGTACTGTTGCTGATATGGCAGTTAAAGCACCTTCGGCAATGAAAGCCGCACTCGGGGAAAACCCAAAGCGTGTCCATGGGGGAAAAGGACGAGCGCCAGTGACGCGTATGGGAGTGGCTGCCGTTTTTAGGCAAGCGTTAATGAACGCCCAAGACTATGCTGAACGCAAGCGTGCTGGAAAATTAGAAAAACGGGATTTGGGAATGGAGCAGCTTGTGCCTGTTATCGAAGGGAAACTGCCGATGCGTGTTCATGCCCACCGTGCAGATGACATAATGACCGTTTTACGGATTGCCGATGAGTTTTCGTTGCGGCTTACAATTGAGCATGTGACAGAAGGCCACCTTATTGCTGAAGAGCTAGCGAATAGTGGTGTGCGCTTTACAATTGGTCCGACTTTCTCTTCTCGCTCGAAACAAGAGCTTGCCAACAAAAGTTGGGAGACGGTACAAGTGTTTGCCGAAAGAAATGTGCCTTTTTCGATAACGACAGACCACCCCGTTATTCCGATTGAACATTTGTTGACGACTGCCGCTTTTGCATTAAAGTACGGAATTAGCGAGCAACGGATGTTGGAAGCAATTACTGTACGGGCAGCAGAACATCTCGATATCGATGACCGCCTTGGCACGATTGAAACCGGCAAAGATGCGGATCTTGTCATTTGGAGCGGTCCGCCATTGCAAGCGGGCACGGTTGTGAGAGAAACGTTTATAAATGGGGAATCAGTCTATACTAATTAAGTAGACCGATTCAGTGGCTTCCTAAGAAGGAAACAAGGCGTAGTTGGGAAGAAGACAGCTTGATGGGCATGTCTGTTTTCTCTGCTCTATTAAATACGGGGAGGGCCGTAGAAGCGGGCCTGTGATAAAGAGAAGCTGCTTAGTTAAAAGGAGGGACAAGTCGTGCGTGCCTGTAGTGATTTTGAACAAGCGGATATGGACGGCTTGTATAAACGGTTTATGCAAGCTAAAACGGAACAGGAACGAAAACGTTGCGTGACCGAAATGGCATTGGCCATTGAACAAGCCCGGTTAAAGGAGCAAGGGAAAAGCCATGATTAGCAAACAGTTACAAGAGCTAGGAAAAAAGCGAATCGCTCCGTACCCGTGTGAAGGCTTTCTCCTCGGCGGCGGAAACGAGGAGGCAGACGTCTTGTTTGTCGGGGAAGCGCCAGGGCGCGATGAATTGCAAACGCACAAGCCTTTTACTGGCAGAGCAGGAGCGAACTTGAATGGTTTTTTAAAAGAAGCGGGCTTGAATCGAGACGACATTTATATTACGAGCGTCGTGAGGAGCCGCCCTTATAAACATGATGTTAAAAGTAGCAAAAAACCAATTGAGGAGCGTGGAAACCGAACGCCGACGCAAAAGGAAATCATCGCCCACGCTCCCCTTCTCGATGAAATGATCAAACAACTGGACCCAAAGCTCATTGTAACGCTAGGCGCGATTGCTCTTAAACGCCTTGTCGGCCCGAGCGTCAACCTACAAGATGTTCACGGGAAACCGTTTTGCACCCGTTTGTTGCAATTGCCATCGCTTGAATCTAGCAAACTAGTACGAGGAGAGCGGGAACAACATGTATTTCCGACATTCCATCCTGCATCTGTCTTTTACAACCCAACATTAGCGACAGAGATTACAAACGATATGCGGCAATTGCGGTTAGTGCTGGACTGGTTACATGAACAAGGGTGAAAGAGGTTTTTCCCGTCTAATCAATCGTATTAGAAAGATGGAATTCGACGCCCTTATCGATCTTCTTGAAGGATGGTAGCCACTTTGTAATCCTCTGGATCAAGAGGCAGCCTATTCCCGAGCATTTGCTGTGCAAGAAGCATGCCGATATAAGGCCCAGTCGTTAAGCCACTTGAGCCGAGGCCGTTGGCAAACCACACATCTTCTACGCCAGGAAGCAAGCCGAAGACCGGTTGGAAATGTGGGACGACAGGACGGAAGCCGACTCGCGTTTCAAGCCATTCCGCTCTGTGTAACCCTGGGGCAACACGAAGGGCGTTGGCCAGTATCGTGTGCATTCCGCCGGCAGTCACGGCTGTATTAAAGCGAGGATAATCCTCATGGGTTGTTCCTGCAACGATGCGGCCGTTCTCAAAAGCAAGCAAATAGGAATTTCCAGGTGGCATGACTACTGGCCATTCATCTGTGTTTGTTTCGAGATGTAAATGGATAATTTGCGCTTTTTGTTCCCGCACGTCTACGGCAATGCCAACGGGAGCGAGCAATTCTTTTGCCCAAGCGCCGCAAGCAACGACAATTTCATCCCCTTGCAATTGTTTTCCGTCAGCATAAACGCTGAGCTTACGCGACGATTCACGAACAAGCGTTGCTTTTGCAGGAATAAGGGTAGCGCCAAGATTTTGGGCGGCTTGTTGCAGGGCATTATTTAAGCTAGAGCCGTCGACACGTGCTGCGCCGCTTACATGAACGGCACCAAAATCGTTGCTTAGGGGCGGGAAAAGTTTCTGCGTTTCGGAAGGGGACAAAACCGTTAATTCGCCCATTTCTGGTGCATCGCCTTGTTTTTTGTGGGCACGCTCATAGGCGGCTGTAAGTTCTTGCGAATCTTTATGGAGCCACAATGCGCCCGTTTGCTTATAGCCTGTTTGTTTTTGTCCAAGTGCTGCCAACTGCTTGATCAAATCCGGGTAATAAGCGGCGCCTTGTTTAACGAGGCGGTACCACTTTTGGTTGCGGCGTTTTGAAAGCCAGGGGCAAACAATCCCCGCTGCCGCTTGTGTCGCCTTCCCATGATGATCGTCATCAATAAGCGTGACAGACGCACCGTGTTTAGCAAGATGGTAGGCAGTGGAGCTTCCTAAAATGCCTCCCCCAATTACGACAATGTTTTTCATAAACAGGAATCCCTTCTGTTCGTCAATAGTCCTTTTTGAGCGTAACGAAAGGGGCAAACCGTGTCAACTGAATGGAGATCTTTAGTTGGATTTTTAAAGAAAGGTTCAAGATTTTGCCGTCCACACATAAACTAAAGGAGCAATCTGTGACAGGAGGAAACGGTGTGAAACAGGTAATCATCGGCATTACATCGTCTATTGCTGAAGAAACGTTGCTCAGCACGACGCTTGCAAATATTTGGTCTGTCAATGATTCGGATGTCCTCCCAGTTGTACTTCCGAACCTAGCAGATAAAGCCGAGCATTATGCCGATATGGTGGATGGCGTGCTGCTAACAGGTGGAGGGGACATCGACCCAGCGCTATTTGGAGAAGATCCTCATCCGTTGCTTGGGGAAATTACACCGGAACGGGACCAGTTTGAAGTGGCGTTGACGAAAGCGTTGCTGGCGCGACACAAGCCGCTACTCGCCATTTGCCGGGGTGTACAAATACTGGCGATTGCTGGAGGTGGCGATATGTACCAGGACTTGCCGAGCCAATTTGCGAAGCCACTCATTCAACATCGCCAACATGCACCTCGTTCGTATAAAAGCCATCAGATTACAATTGGGCAAGGCACACGATTAGAAACGCTTGCAAAAGGAAATACCGCTTACGTCAACAGTTACCATCACCAAGCGGTGAGGCAAGTTCCCGCTGGTTTTAAAGCTTCAGCTTGGACAAATGATGGTGTCATTGAGGCGATTGAAAACAGCACTAGCTCCCCTTTTCAAGTCGGCGTCCAGTGGCATCCGGAAACGTTAGTAGAAGATGAATTTTCAACCCGTTTGTTTCATGCTTTCATAGCCTCCTGCAAATAACAAAGATTGGCGCAGCTCGCGATTGTCAAGTATAATGAGGCAGTTAAGGGGGGAGAAGCATGGATTCATCTGATTACAAACGTCTCGATGGTGTAGCGTTGGCTGAGCTTATTCAAGCAGGAACCGTTTCACCAGAAGAAGTGCTCGATGCCCATTTTCAAGTTAGCCACGAATGGGAAAAGCTGAACGCGATTGTCTCCAAGCGGGAAAAGGAAGTGTACCAAGAAGCGAAGGAAGCAGCTAAAAACGGTGTATTTTCAGGCGTGCCGTTTTTGCTTAAAGATAGCTCCCACGCTTTAAAAGGTGCACGGCTTACTTCTGGCTCAGCTTTATTTAAACAGGAGCGGGCTAAAGTCACAAGCCACTATACGAGGACATTGCAGCAAGCGGGGTTGCTTATGGCAGGCCATACCAATGCCCCTGAGTTTGGCTTGAAAAATATTACAGAACCTAAACTCCATGGCCCAGCACGGAACCCCCTCGATTTAGACTATTCGCCAGGTGGGTCTAGCGGTGGGGCTGCAGCTGCTGTCGCTAGCGGCATTGTTCCTTTTGCAGGCGCGAGCGATGGAGGAGGTTCGATTCGCATCCCTGCTTCGTTCACCGGGCTTGTCGGTTTAAAGCCGACTCGTGGCCGTACACCAGTCGGGCCAGGTGTTGGCAGACAATGGCAAGGAGCGGCGATCGATTTTGTGCTGAGCCGCTCTGTCCGCGATAGTGCCCGAGCGTTGGATGTGCTGCAAATAGTCCAATGGGAAGCTGCTTTTCAAACACCGTTGTTTGCCAATCGTTATGAAAACACGTTTCAAGAGCGATTGCCGCGTTTGCGGGTTGCCTTTTCCGCCCAGTCTCCTGTTGGGACTTCCGTTTCACCAGAAGCAATTACAGCATTGCAACAGGCAGTCCGTTGGCTGGAAGAGGCAGGTCATCGTGTTGAGGAGGCGGCGCCGCAAATTGATGGCGTTGAGCTAATGAGGCATTATTATTTGATGAATGCAGGGGAAATGTCTCGTTTGCGTCAACAACTAGGCCAGACGCTTGGTCGCTCTCTAAACGAGGATGACTTTGAAATGGAATCATGGGTATTGGCAGAGTACGGAGACAACGTTCGCGCAGCAGAATATGCGGCAAGCCTTGTTGCGTGGGACGATGCTGCTGCAGCCACCCATATGTTCCATGAGACATATGACCTTTATTTGACGCCTGCAACGGCGAGCGTAGCGCCACGCATTGGCGAATTAACGCCAACGCTTACACAAGAACGTTCTTTAAAAGCGCTTGTCCAGGAGTTGCCGCCTAAGGAACAACTTGACCTAGTCTATGAAATGTTTTTGCCAAGCTTGACGTATACGCCTTTTACACAACTAGCCAATTTAACAGGGCAACCGGCGATTTCAATGCCGTTGTACAAAAATGAAGCAGGGCTTGCCATCGGCGTGCAAGCGATGGCAAGAAAGGGAGAGGAGCACCGTCTTCTCCAACTTGCTTATGCGTTTGAACAAAGTGAACTTTGGCAAGTAACGCAGCCGCAATAAAAGGCTTGCGGTCTGACGGCGCCGTTTGAGAACGAGTGGATGAAAAACAGTGGACAAGCTTTAGCACGGAAGTGGAAATGTTGTATACTTCTCTTATAGGCTAAATGAAAGGATGATTCGATGTACCGTACAGTTGAAGATTTTTTGCAAGAGTGGCAGGAAGAAGCAAAATTGACGAAATCCGTGATTAGCGCTGTGACCGATGAAAAGAAAAACCAAGCGATTGCAGAAGGACACAACACACTTTCGTGGCTTAGTTGGCATTTGACGACAACACCGGCGTTTTTTGCAGGAGGGGTTGGCTTGGAGCTCCACACAAGCGCTAATTTGGCAAATGAGCCTCAATCTATCAAGGAAATAGTGGAAACCTATGAAGCAGTCACCGCTGAATTAGCGAAACAAGCAAGCACGTTAAGCGACGAAGCGCTAGGAGAGCAAGTTGATTTTCTTGGTGCTAAAGTAGCTCGGGGTGTGGTATTACGGAAACTGGTGAACCATCAAATCCATCACCGCGGGCAAATGACTGTTTTGCTTCGCCAAGCTGGCTTGACTGTTCCTGGCGTTTATGGCCCAACGAAAGAACAGCAGCTAGGGTAGCAGAAATAAAGGCAGTAAACTGATGTTGAAAGGCGAACGGATCAGCAAAAACAGAAGTACGCGAGGTTTGTCTACAGTCTGAAGCAACGGAATGTCCGTTGCTTTTTTTTAATGCCTTCAGATATAGCGGTGTTTTGACAATTGCTTAGCAATGGCATTAAAAGCGAGATACCGAACTGTTAACCAGCTGTCATTTCCCCTTTACAAAACCTTAACATTAGGCATAAATAAGCTTAATACTCGATCCTTATACTTACCCTTGTAAGACGTAAACCTATATAGGGGGAGAAACGTTAATGAAAAAAGTCCAATTAGGAGCAGTATTTGCGTCGTTTTTGTTTGTCGCCACCGCTTGCGGAGGCGGAAACACAAATGAGCCAGCAGAGACAGATTCGGCAGAAGGCAATAATACTGAAGAAAACGAAGCGTCAGGCAGCATCTTAGTGTCAGGCTCAAGTGCAATGGAGCCGCTAATTGCAGCTGCAAGTGAAGAGTTTATGAATGAAAATGTGGATGCAAGCATTTCTGTGCAAGCAGGTGGATCTGGCCAAGGGCTGTCATCTGTTGCAAGCGGACAAGTCCAAATTGGCAACTCCGATGTGTTTGCTGAAGAAAAAGAAGATATTCCCGCTGAAGAACTTGTCGACCATCGTATTGCTGTTGTAGGCATGGGGCCGGCAGCACATCCTGAAGTTGGCGTTGAAGATATTTCGACTGAAGATTTAATTGCTGTATTTACAGGGGAAGTAACCAATTGGAGCGAACTTGGTGGCGCTGACCAAGAAATCGTGATTGTTAACCGCCCAGATTCTTCTGGGACAAGAGATACATTTGTGAAATATGGCCTTGAAGGCAACGAACCTGTTCCAGGGGACATTACGGAAGACTCTTCCAATGCCGTAATGCAAATCATTAGTGAAACACCTGGGGCAATCGGTTATCTCGCTTTCTCTTATTATGACGAACAAGGATCTGTTTTGCCCCTTTCAGTAGATGGCGTTGAACAAACAGATGAAAATGTCATTTCAGGCGAATACCCAATTTGGGCATATATGCATTCTTACACAAAAGGCGAGCCTGAAGGCTTAACGGCTCAGTTCATTGAGTACTTGCAAGCTGATTTTGTACAAGGCACGTTGATTCCGGAAATGGGCTACATTCCTGAAGCGGACATGCAAGTTGAACGAGATGCTGAAGGAAACGATACACCAAAATAATAAAGAAAAGTGAAGAAGGTCGCTGCCGTAAGGTAGAGGCCATTCTCACGTAGGGCAAAAACAGGGCAAATCATGAGGGGGAAACTGTCATGCCGTCTTCTCAATCGGTAGCGGACCGTTTGTTAAAAGCAAACAATAAACAAGCAGCAAAGGCTGAGCGCAAAGGAAAAATCATCGTTTACGCCTGCGCTGCACTAATCATTTTAACAACCATTGCGATTACGCTGTTCCTAGTTATTCGCGGACTGCAAGCATTTGTAATCGATGGCGTCAGTCCAATCGAGTTTTTGACTAGCTTAGATTGGAACCCGACTAGGGGAGCGGACGCCGGTGGGCCGTCTTATGGCGCACTACCCTTTATTTTTGGTTCATTTGCTGTAACGATCTTATCTGCATTGATCGCTGCTCCGCTCGGAATTGGCGCAGCGATCTATATGACGGAAATTGCGCCAAGCTGGGGCAGAAAAATTTTGCAGCCTGCTGTAGAATTGCTCGTTGGCATCCCGTCTGTTGTATATGGTTTTATCGGTCTATCCGTCATTGTTCCATTTATACGCGACCATGTCGGTGGCCAAGGGTTTGGCCTTCTATCAGCAATGATCGTATTATCGATCATGATCCTTCCAACTGTGACAAGTATATCAACCGATGCACTGCGTTCGATTCCTGGCGGTTTGCGCGAATCGTCGTTGGCGCTTGGTGCGACCCGCTGGCAGACGATCTACCGGGTACTCATTCCAGCCGCCGGGCCGATGCTGCTTACAGCAGTCGTCCTCGGAATGGCACGTGCATTTGGCGAAGCATTGGCCGTACAGATGGTCATTGGCAACTCGCGGACAATTGCCGAGTCGTTAATTGATTCCACAGCGACGTTGACGACCATCATTACGTTAAATATGGGGCATACTGTGCCAGGGAGCATTGACAACAATGTCCTTTGGTCACTTGGTTTGATTTTGCTCGTTATGTCCTATCTGTTTATTATTCTTGTGCGGTTCTTGTCATCTAGGAGGAAATTTTCATGAACAAAAAATGGGCGGATACATGCGCAACGTCTATGTTTACGGTGATTGCTGCAGTTATTGTTGCTGTTTTAGCTGGCTTAATTGGCTATATTTTTGTAAGGGGACTTGCCCAAATTGATTGGGCCTTTCTTACAAACCCGCCAAGCTCCTATAGAGCAGGCGGCGGGATTGGGCCACAATTGTTTAATTCATTTTACATCTTATTTTTAACGATGTTGTTTACTGTACCTCTTGGCCTTGGTGGAGGCATCTATATGGCTGAATATGCAAAGCCAGGTCGTGTAACTGATTTTATTCGTACTTGTATTGAAGTTCTCGCTTCTTTGCCATCTATTGTCGTCGGTTTGTTTGGTTTGCTTGTATTCGTACAGCTAACTGGCTGGAGTTACTCGATTTTAGGCGGTGCCCTTGCGCTGACGGTGTTTAACTTGCCAGTAATGGTCCGTGTTGTCGAGGACGCGATTACGAGCGTGCCGAGAGAGCAAAAAGAAGCAAGCCTTGCCCTAGGCATTACCCAGTGGGATACGATTCGGACCGTTATTTTGCCAGCGGCGTTTCCTGGAATTTTGACTGGCGTGATTTTGTCGGCTGGGCGTGTGTTTGGCGAAGCAGCAGCGTTGTTGTTTACATCAGGTGTAACAACGCCACGGCTTGATTGGATGAATTTGAATCCTTTCTCGGAAACATCGCCATTAAACGTATTCCGGCCCGCTGAAACACTCGCTGTTCACATTTGGAAAATCAATACGCAAGGTTTAATTCCAGACGCGCGGGAAGTAGCAGACGGGGCTGCGCTTGTGCTGATTTTTGCTGTGTTGTTATTCAATTTGTTGGCCCGTTTGCTGGGACGCTACGTGCACCGGAAACTTACGGCATCGAAATAAAAGGGGGAAGCCAACATGACTGCTCTGACCGTTCCAAAAAAAGATACTGCTGCACTTGGACAACAATCCAATCAAGCTGAGGCGATTTTACAAGCAAAGGACATCAATATTTACTATGGAGAAAACCATGCAGTAAAACAGTTGTCACTTGATATGAACAAAAACGAAATTTTGGCGTTAATCGGCCCGTCTGGTTGTGGGAAATCGACATTTTTGCGCAGCATTAACCGTATGAACGATTTAATCCCGAGCGCACGGGTTACGGGCACGCTTGCCTATGAAGGACTTAATTTGCTAAGTGATGATGTAAATGTGGTTGCTTTGCGCAAAGAAATCGGTATGGTTTTCCAAAAAGCGAACCCATTTCCAAAGTCGATTTACGAGAACCTTGTTCACGGCTTGCGCTTCCATAACGTCAAGAAAAAAGATTGGGCTGACATTGTTGAGGATTCTTTAAAGCGTGCCGCTTTATGGGATGAGGTCAAGGACAGGCTCCATGAATCGGCGCTGTCATTATCCGGTGGCCAACAGCAGCGACTCTGCATCGCCCGTACGCTTGCTTTAAAGCCAGAAGTGATTCTTCTTGATGAACCGGCTTCTGCCCTTGACCCGATTGCAACAGCTAAAGTGGAAGAACTTATGGTCGAATTGAAAAAGAATTATACCGTTGTTGTTGTTACACACAATATGCAACAAGCATCGCGCGTATCTGACCGGACCGCGTTTTTCTACAACGGCGAGCTGATCGAAGTCAATAAGACAGACGTCCTGTTTCGAAATCCTGAAAAGAAACAGACTGAAGATTACATTTCAGGACGATTTGGGTAAGGGGGAAAGCATATGCAAGCGTTAGCCAAACAAACGGAAACAAAAAACGTGTATGATGTTCTTGATTTTAATCTTTGGTATGGCAACAACCAGGCATTAAAAAACATTTCGCTTCAATTAAAGGAAAAGCATGTGACAGCGATCATCGGCCCTTCTGGTTGCGGCAAATCAACGTTTATCAAAACATTGAACTTAATGTCGCGTTTAAACCCAGATATCCGCATGGCTGGTGAATTGAATTTTCGTGGCGAAAACTTGTTGACAACTTCGATGGATTTGGCTGAGCTAAGAAAAGCGGTCGGCATGGTCTTCCAAAAGCCGAATCCATTTCCAAAGTCGATTTATGAAAATGTTGCGTATGGGCCACGCATTCACGGAATTCGCAAGAAAAAAGAACTTGATGAAATTGTCGAATCAAGCTTGAAAGGCGCGTTTTTATGGGAGGAAGTCAAAGACCGACTGAATAAAAACGCACTGTCGTTATCAGGCGGTCAGCAGCAACGGCTTTGCATTGCCCGGGCGCTAGCGACAAAGCCTGAAGTGTTGCTAATGGATGAGCCGACAAGCGCCCTTGACCCGATTTCCACGACGAAGGTAGAAGAACTGATTACGTCTTTGCGTGATTCTTATACGATCGTCATCGTTACACACAACATGCAGCAGGCTGCACGAATTTCAGACGAGACAGCATTCTTTTACATGGGCGAACTGGTTGAAATTGGTCCGACACAGCGAATTTTTTCCAACCCTGAGCATAAACGTACAGAAGACTACGTATCTGGCCAATTTGGCTAACAGGAGGTCATCCTATGTTAAGAAGCATGTTTCAAGAACAGCTTGATGAAGTGGCAGAACGAATTCAAGTGCTAGGCACCGCCGTTTTAAAACAGCTGGATGCTGCTATTGCTGGCTTGTCAACAAAGAACCGAGCCGCTGTCCAGCAAATTATTGACAATGATGCAGACATTAATAAGAGCGAACTTGACATCAACGAAAAAGTGTTTGACATTATTGCTAGGCAGCAGCCGGTTGCAACCGATTTGCGGCGGTTGATCGTTGTCATGAAAATGGCTGGCGATCTTGAACGTGTAGCTGACTTTGCCGTTGACATTGCTAAAGTTTCGAGACGAATTGATGATTTCCCTAACGAAGAGCTGAAGCAAGAACTGATAGAGCTTGCTTTAGATGCCAAAGGGATGATCGAAAAAGCACTGCATGCTTATGCAACAAAAAATGTGCTTACGGCTCAACAATTGGCAAAAGCCGACGATGAAATCGACGAACGCTTTGGTAAGCTCATTAAAAAGCTGTTTAGGCAAGAGACGACAGATCAAGACGTAGAAGCGATTACCCAGTTGGCTTTTATTGCCCGCTATATTGAACGCATTGCTGATTACGCTACAAACTTGTCCGAATGGATCCTTTATGAAGCAAATGGGCAATATGTTGATTTAAACTGATAGATAGATTCGATCAAGGAATCAATTGGAAGGGAGCTGCCTTAGGCAAGCTCTCTTTTTTCGTCGATGCACTGTTTTCATATGGTATAATAGACAAACGTTTAAGACGAGAAAAGGCAGGCGTTAATGATGATTTCCGCACAAGCTTTCCGAGTAATTGCTGCTTTCCATAGTGGAGTTTGGCCGCTGTTTTTTATTGGCGCTGCTGTTTGGCTTCTTTTCACGTGGCGAGGATGGCAAAACGCCCGTTTTCTTTGTGCTTCCTTTGTGCGAACAACAGAAGTGGTCCTTCTGTTGTCTGGGTTTTTGATGTGGTATGCGTACGAGTTTGCTGCTTTTTACGCCGTCAAAGGGGCGATTGCGATTCTCATGCTCTATTTCTATGAAAAAACACGTTTGGCGATAAAGCGACAACAATATAGACAGCTATATCCTCATGGCGTATTGCTTGTCGTAACGGCAGCAGTCGTTTGGGCGATGGGCGTCTATTGGAAATGAAGGGGGATGAACATGAAGGCGCATATTAGGGCGGTCACTGGATGGCAACCGTTCTCGCCAAAGCGTTACAGGGAATGGGCGCGTACACAACGAGATACCAGTTGTTGTATTGTGCCGACGACGTATTGGGTGGAGCAAATCCGTTTGGTGGCGCCAGAACTTCGCTGCCTGACATTTGACTCGTTTATCCGCAAGTGCCAGGAACGAGTAAACGGGATTGAACTATTTCACCACGAATGGAAGTGGGCGATCGCAAATGAAATGAATGCCACGGGAAGAAAAAGCGAGCAAATCGTGAATAGTTATTTACAATATAAGCGTTTTGGCGAATGCCGATTGCCTGACAGTCTAATCTTTTTAAAACCTGAATTTGCGAAGGTCAAGACTCTAGAAGAGAAGAGATGTTGGAAGACGATTGAAGACGACTACAACGCTTTTGCTCGCAAACCGGCTGCTTTGCCTTATGATGACATTGTCGTAGAAGGGTTTCATGATTTCTCTGTCAATCAGTTAGAGGCACTAGAGCGAATGGTCAAAGACGGCGTGAGGCTGACCATCTACCTTAATGGGAGGGCGAAAGCAGTCGTAACGGAGTTAGTGAAGATTGGCTTTACGGTGGATGATGTTAAAAGAGAGCCAGTCACGGAGGATAAAAGAGGTTCTTTGTCTCTGTATAAAGCGGTGACCGCAGAAGAAGAGCACATCGGTTTGATTGAACATATTTTCACAAGCAATACGCCGCTTTCCAACATCGCTGTGCTGTTTACGAAGTCAGATGAACGTGCCGCTTTTATGGCAAAGGCGAAGCAAGAAGGATTGCCTGTTGCCGTTAGTGACCGTTGTTATTTTGCGGACACCCCCTTCTATCTATGGGTTAAAGAAGCACTGCTCACCCCTTTGTCGTCAAGAGAAGCGCGACTTGGTACCGTCGATTCCCTCTTTGCTGTGCTTGGCATAACTGGGCGTCGTTGCTTAAGGATGAAGCAGGCTTTGTACGCTGGTTATAGCACTGGCGACAGCGAGGTTGATTTTTTTCTGAACAAAATCGGAAAAAGCCCCCTTGCCCAAGGGAAAACGATAGCAGATAAAGCCGCGTTGCTTGTCGACATGCTAGCGAAAATGGAAGAGCGAATGGATATCCCGTATGCCTACGCCGTAAAACAAGCGCTTTTAGCCCTGGAAGGCGTCTCCTATGCTGAAGTGGAAACAACTGAAGATGGGTTTCGCCAATGGTTCCAGACATTTGCGCACACACTTGTCATTGCCGAGGAGCCAAAGCCAAAAGAGGGAATTTCCGTCCTCTCTTGGGCGGATGTCGCTGCCTTTCAAGGATCGACCGTATATGTTGCTGGGCTTGCTTTAGGTACATATCCACACCCTTATTCATTGCTAGGCTATTTTCAAGATAGTGACTTAGCGGAAATAAACAAACGGGGGATGCCGTTAAAATCACGTACACGCTCTGTCCAAGCGCTGCAATTCCAACAGCTCATCAACAGCGGCATGGACATATATGCCAGCTATGTGTGCGGTCTTGACCAGGACAGTCCCGCGCTACCTTCTCCATTTCTACTCGACTTCCAACAAGTTGGCTTCTGGAATTACCAAAATAGGTTAAACAACGGAATCGGAATGGATTCACACAAAGACGGGGCAGCTTACCGCGGCGAACTGGATCACTTTCAAAAAAGGCTTCGCCGTCTGCAATTAGGGCAAGAGCGGCTCTCGGATGCCCAACAGGAGAAAGAGAAAGCTAAAACCGCTGTTGCAGTTACTGCGTTTGAAGCTTATGCGCGCTGCCCATTCCGCTATGGGCTGGAATGGCTTTTAGGGATCAAGCCGCCAGCAGGTCAAAGCGAGGGGCTTCCGGCAAATAAGATTGGAACCCTTATTCATCAATGCATTGAAACATTGTATCGCCATAAATTGAATGTCATTGGCAAACCTTTTTCCACCCTCTCGGAAGCAGAAAAAGACGAAGTGCCTCATTGGCTTGACACAGAATGGCGCCGCCGCTTTAATGAGGACATTGTGCCATTTGTCCCTTATATGAATCGTTTCGAGCTTGAACAGGAAGAAACATGGTGGGCAAACAAGCTGCGTCTATGGTGGGAAGCAGAGCGGGAGCGGTTTTGGGATCGGAAGGAGTTGGCGGATGCTTACATGGAAGGACTGGAAGTGCCTATTGTTCTTGAAGACTTTCAATTGGGCACAACGAAGCTAAAAGTAACTGGAAAAATTGATAGGGTCGATGTAGCAAACGGTGAGAAGGTGCTCTATGATTACAAGACTGGCAAGGCGGCACTGAAACTTGAGGAAGCCACACTCGGCACAAAACTCCAGCTCCCTATGTATTCGTATATCGTTGGCAAGCAATCGTCAGTGGCTGGGGCTACATATATTTCTTTGCTTGATCCAGGCAAACGGGCAGGCAACGGTGTTTGGAAGCCGGAGCATGTTGGCAAGCAATCGATCTTTGGCGTAAGTGCTCAATGCCGTAATAAAGAGGACGCTTTAGGAGAAGAGGCTTTTATGGAAAAATGGCACATCCATGAGCGTCTTCAAGAACTATGGGAAGGAATGCAGACAAACATGCCCGTTGCCCCTCTTGATTGCGCGGCCAGCTGCCCTTATAAAGCGATTTGCCGAGTGACAGAAGAACAAAAAAGGGAGGCTCAGCATGCAATTCAACAGCGCACAAAAGCAAGCAATTGAGTCGAACCAGCCCCTTGTCGTCGTTGCCGCTGGAGCTGGTTCTGGCAAAACCCGGGTGCTAACGGAGAAGATTGTCTCGATTATCGCTGAACACTTTCATGACAAGCACTCAAGTTATGGTGCTCCTATTAATGAAATTGCTGCCATCACCTTTACTGAAAAGGCCGCGAGAGAAATGAAAGAACGTCTTGCAAACCGGATGGGCGAAAAGGCAGAAGCGGCTGGAAATAGGGAAGAAAAACGCTTTTGGCTTGCACAACAAGAAGAAGTAGAGACGGCAATGATTGCAACCTTTCACCGTTTTTGCCGACAACTGCTTAGTCGTTATAGCCGATACGCTGAAGAAAATGGGGAAATGGCGGTTCTCGATGAAACCGAAGCTGCGATGATAAAAGCGGAGCTTGTTGAGCAATTGTGTAAAGATCGTCAATTTGCCAATGAACTAAATCAACTGCGTGGGGTGCTTTCCCTTTTTACATTGAAGCGTTCACTGGTTGCCCTTCATGATGCGGTTCGAGAACAACGAGCGGGGGATGACGCCATTTCCCAATTTTCGCCGCCGTATATATGGAACAAGCAAATCAATGGGGCCATTCGTGAACAGCAGCAACAAGTTGCTATGATCGTAAAGGCAGTAAAACACGCCGCAAAGGAACTGCCTCCTTTGCATCAGTTATCGAAAACCGAACAAAAGCATGCACAGTCGCTGGCCACGCTCGTACAAAGTTTGGCGCTTGCTGCAAACGAGGAGGAAGCGGTTGCGATGATGACCGAGGCGCTTCCACGTAGAGTGCAAAAAGCATGGCAGGAATCGTTGCCGTCTCTTTACTTTTTTTATGAGCATAAATGGAAGCCATTCAAAAAGCAATGGGGTGAACGGAATCAAGTTGCCGGTGATCAAGGGCTGCCATTGCTTGAAGCATTTGTGACGCTGTTGCAAGCATTTGCCAAACGTTATGCCCATATAAAAGCACAACGCCATGTCGCTGACTTTAGCGACTTGCAACAAAAAGCGTATACGCTTTTACAAATACCAAACGTAGCAGCAGCTTGTCAGTCTGCTTATACACATATTATGGTCGATGAATTTCAAGACACGAACCAAGTCCAATTGCAAATTGTTCAGGCGATCAACCCAGCCCATTTATTTTTTGTCGGCGATGAAAAACAATCGATTTACCGTTTTCGCGGAGCTGACGTCGCTATTATGAACGAGATGGCCAAAAAAGCAGCGAAGCTAGATGAAGGAGAATTGATTCATCTGCAAGAAAATTACAGAACAGCGCCGCAAATTGTAGAACTGGTTAATGAATTGTTTGCCCATGTGATGGCACCAGGAGGGGAGGACGCTCTCCCGTATGCGACCCATTATGTGCCCTTAAAAGCAGGGAGGAAGCCTCATACAAACAAGCAAGCACTTGCTTCTTTCCATCAGCTTGAAAAAAGCAGCGAAGCCCGCTCGTTTGCGTCATTGCTGCAACAAACAATGGCTGATGGAATCATTGAAGTGGAGGCTGAAGGCAAGGTTCGCCAAGCTCAATGGAATGATGTCGCTGTCCTGCTTCCTTCGCGTACAAATTTGCCAGAGCTTGAGCAGGCATTTGCTGAAGCGGGCATTCCTTATCGCGTCCACGGTGGTGTTGGTTTTTTTGCGAAACAAGAAGTGATTGATTTTTTAAATGTGCTAAACTGGCTCAGACGCCCATTTGAGGATGCTTACGTGGTGGCGTTGCTTCGTTCACCTCTTTTTGGGCTGACACTAAGTGAGTTGCTGACAGTGAACGAATATAAAGAGGAAGAGGAGAACTTGGCTGTTTTTTTAGCGAAAGAAGAAGCGTCTTCCTTAGTTGCGAGCCACCCACGGCTGCAACAAGCGCTAAAGCAGTATGGCGAATGGATCGATTTGTTCTTGCCGTTCACTTTTACAGGAAGTGTAAAAGAGGGGCTGCTTCAGCTGTTTGAGCAAACAGGTCTGCGCTATGCTGTTTTAAGCGATACGAACGGCATACAGCGTGTCGGCAATGTGGAAAAGCTCATTGATTTGTTTGCCCAATTGAATACCGCTAATTTAGAAACGATGTGTTTGCAAATGAATCGTTATATAGCAGCAAGCAAAAATGTCCCTGAAGCAGAAGTGGAACAGTTGGAGGGAGAGGCAGTCACGATTATGACCGTTCACGCCTCAAAAGGATTGGAGTTTCCAGTTGTCTGCCTTCCGTATATGGACCAAAAACGACGGACGGACACAGATGCGATCTATTTTGACCAAGAATGGGACATTGTGTTCCAACTGAAATCAGACGATGGTGAAACCATTTCCACGCCTGCCTTTTTCCAGGCACAAGAAAAAAGAAGCGAGCAAGCGCTCGAAGAGTCAAAGCGTTTATTTTATGTCGCTCTTACTCGTGCCAAAGACTATTGCTTGTTTGCAGCTGCAGACTTGTCCGGAGGCCGATCGTGGGCAGAAATGATTGGAGCAGCGAATGAGCAATCTCGATTGTCTGCGATCAACTGGGTTGATTCCATAAAGAGTGGCGAAAACGTACTCAACATTTAAAGATGGAAAGCCGATAAAGAATACGAGGAGAGTCCCTCCTCGTATTCTTTTTTATCGAGGTGGGCAAGGTGACTCAATACGATTACATAGGTATGTTTTTAGAAGAGGCAGATGAGCATTTGCAAGCAATGAATGCAAAGTTGCTTCAACTTGAGCAGGATCCTTTTGATAAAGACGCGATTGCTGAAATCTTTCGTTCAGCCCATACGTTAAAAGGGATGTCGGCGACGATGGGCTTCAATGCCATGGCTGAGTTGACCCATTCTTTAGAAAATCTTCTTGATGCCATGAGGGACGGAAACATTGAAGCTGGCGCAGGCGAAATCGATTTGCTGTTTGATGCAGTTGAATATCTTGAAGCAAGCGTCAGCCACGTACGGAATACCGGGGGAGAGTTAGAAGAGGCTAACGGCTTGCGGGATACGTTTGCGCAGCTTCTCGGTCAAGAACGGACGACTGACAATGAGGTTGCAGCTAGCATCGATACAGATACGCACGCCATTATGGATCAAGCACTACAAGACGGCGTTCCTGTCCAAGTGATCCATGTCGAAATCGATGACAATGCAGCGCTCAAAGGAGTGCGCGCTTTTATGGTTGCAAGTGAAGCCGCACAGTTTGGGGAGTTAATCCATACGGATCCGAGCAGAGAGGAACTTGAGGAAGGGAAGTTTGCCAGCGGTTTTACGCTGACGGCAGCTACGACGCTCCCAGATTCAGACATTAAAAAACGCCTTGAGAGAATTTCTGAAGTGAAACAAGTAACGGTTACTCCTTATAAGCCTCAGAAGAAGGCGGATAAGGCCAAGCCGCAAACGGCAAAAGCTGCTTCTGAAAAAGGGGCCGGTTCAAAAGGGGAGCAAGCGCAGCAAAAAACGATTCGCGTCAATGTCGAAAAGCTAGACTCGTTAATGTACTTGTTTGAAGAGCTAGTTGTGGAAAAGGGCCGTCTAGAGCTAGTCGCCAATTCATTGCAAGCAGATGAGCTGACGAATGTATATGAAAAAGTAAGCCGCATTACGAGCCATTTGCAGGAAGTGATGTTGTCAGTTCGGCTGATGCCACTTGAGCCGGTATTTAGCCGCTTTCCACGGATGGTACGTAAAGTCTCAAAAGAAATCGGCAAGCAAATTCGTTTTGTCATTGAAGGGGAGACGACAGAATTAGACCGGGCCATTATTGATGAAATCGGCGATCCACTCCTCCATTTGCTGCGCAATTCGATTGACCATGGCATTGAGGAGCCAGCAGTACGCCAAAAAAGCGGAAAGGACCCTGAGGGGTTAATCGTGTTACGCGCATTTTATAGTGGCAGCCATGTCGTCATTGAAATTGAGGATGATGGCGCAGGAATTAAACAAGAGAAAGTCTTGAAAAAAGCGATTGAAAATGAATTGATTACCACCACAGAGGCAGAGAAAATGGCAAGTGATGAAATCAACCAACTGCTGTTTGCCCCTGGGTTTAGCACAGCCAATGAAGTGACTGATTTGTCTGGGCGCGGAGTCGGACTTGACGTTGTAAAAAGCACGTTTTCTGCTCTTGGCGGTAAAATAGCCGTTTCTTCCAAAGAGGGAGTGGGCACACGTTTTTCCATTTCGCTCCCATTAACGGTATCAATTATCGATGCGATGATGATTGAACTTGGCTCGGACATTTATGCTTTTCCAATCGCCAATATCGCCGAAACGGCCTATGTGCAAAAAAGCGAGTTAAAGCAAGCAGACGGGCAAAGCTTGTTTGAATGGAGAGGACAACTTGTTTCCCTTGTCTCATTAAATGAGCAGTTTGGCCTGCCAGAAAACGAAGACGAGCAAGAGCTTGCCGTTCTTTTGCTTTACCGCAACCAAACATTAATGGCTGTAAAAGTTGATCGCTTTATTGGCAAACAAGAAGTTGTGCTAAAGCCACTTGGTTCATTGTTGAAAGGGACAAAAGGAATTTCAGGCGGAACGATTCTTGGGGACGGCACAATTGCATTGATTGTCGACATTGCGCTGTTTTTTAATAAATAATACTTAGCAAAATAGCTTCGTTTCAAAGAAAGGGGGAAAACAATCGTGGAACGTACGAAACAATTTGCCGTATTTGCCGTAGGAGAGGAATGGTATGGAATGGATATTTTGCAACTTGCCGCAATCGAGCTCCTTGACGGCATTCGTATGGTCCCAAATGCTGACCCTGCCATTATGGGCGTTGTCAATATTCGCGGCTCCTTGTTACCGGTAGTTGACCTTTGTTATTTGCTATATCAGAAAAAAATGGAAGTGACCGAAGCGTGCCGATTGCTTGTATGCACGGAAGCACTTGGATCATTCGTGCTTGCCGTCAATGAAGCGAGCGACATCTCGGAAATCGATCTTGCTTCAATTGAAGAGCTATCTGATGCTTCTTATAAAAAGGGGATAGGCCAAGTAGAGGGGACACTTGTAACCATCCTCGACGGGGCCCAGTTGGCCAAGGCAATTGAACATCAAGTACAGAAACAATAAACGACTTTACTTGCTAGCGTATATAGACACGAAGAGGGCAATTCAACCTAGGTTTGACTGCCCTCCTTGCAATGTCGGGATTAAGAATGGGCGAGCGCTTTACAGCGCTCGGCGTCTTTCTGTTGATGTGTGCTAATCAGTCGCTTGGCAACATGCATGTCATGCCACATCATATACGTAAGGACCGTCCATAAACGTCGGCTATAATCGCCGTGGCCGTCGCGGTGTTCTTGAAGCATGTGCAGCAAAAAAGGCTTATGAAAAACGTCTGCTGTATCGCTGGACTCGATAAGCTGTTTGGCCCAATCGTACAGTTCATTTTTGAGCCATACACGGATCGGCACTGGGAAGCCTAATTTTTTACGGGGCACAATGTTTGCTGGAATAAGGTCCTTCATTGCCTGACGAAGCACATATTTAGTCGTCTTATGGGAAAGTTTCATACCCCGATCAAGCATTCTCGCAAATGCAAATACGTCTTTATCGAGAAATGGGACTCTCAATTCAATCGAATGTGCCATTGTCATTCGGTCAGCCTTAACAAGGATGTCGCCAGGAAGCCACGTATGCATATCGACAAATTGCATAATCGTCGATTCATCCATGCCTTTTGCCTGTTCGTATAGTGGCGCTGTTACATTTGTGTAAGGTTTGGTTCGATCATAGTCGCGGAACAACCGAGTTTTTTCTGCTTCAGAAAAAATAAAGGCATTGCCAATGTACCGCTCTTGGATAGGAGTCGTTCCACGGATAATGTAGTTTCGTCCCTTGAGCGTAGACGGCATATGGGCAACAACCCGCTTTAAGCCAGAGTGAAACGTAGGCGGCAACTTTTTAAACCAGGCAAGGTCAAGAGGTTCCCGGTAAATGTTGTACCCTCCGAACAATTCGTCAGCACCTTCTCCTGACAAGACGACCTTTACATGTTTGCTTGCCTCTTTGGCGACGAAATAAAGGGGCACAGCTGCTGGGTCTGCGACAGGCTCGTCCATATGCCAAACGATGTTAGGCAGTTCTTCAATAAATTCTTCAGCAGATATGACTTTATGGATATTTTTGACGCCTAACGCTCTTGCTGTGTCTTTTGCGACGGCAATCTCGCTATAGCCCTCTGTTTCGAAACCAACCGTAAAAGTCAACAGATTAGGGTGTACTTGCTGCGCTAAGGCGGTAATCGCCGTGGAATCGATGCCGCTCGACAAAAATGCCCCAACCGGAACATCAGAGCGCATATGTTTTTCTACAGAATCTATTAACAATTTTCGTGTTTGGTTGGCAAGTTCTGTGACGGTCGGCCCAGATTCAGGCTGAAAAGTACGTTCAGCATATGCTTCAATTTGCAAAGAAAAGTCTGCATTGATCGTTAATGTATGTCCAGGTAGTAGCTTGTGAATGCCTTTTGTCAGTGTGTTCGGTTCAGGAACATACTGGAATGTGGCATAATGCTGGAGCGCTTCTTGCTCAATCGAAATTTGCTCAAGCAACGGCATGATTGATTTTTGTTCAGAGGCAAAGAAAAAACGTTCGTCTGTTTTCATATAGTAAAACGGCTTAATGCCAAAACGGTCTCGTGCGCAAAACAATTCCTTTTTGTGCTTGTCCCAAATTGCAAACGCATACATGCCGCGTAATTGTGTAACCGCATTTTTGCCATCTGCTGCATAAAGGGCAAGGAGTACTTCGGTATCAGAATCGGTTCGGAATGTGTAACCCCGTTGAATTAATTGGGAACGAAGCTCAATGTAGTTATAAATTTCGCCATTAAAAACAATATGGTAGCGCCCTTTGCTATACGCAAGTGGCTGGTGGCCGTGCTCTAAATCAATAATGCTTAAACGTTTAAATCCAAAACGGACTGTTTCATCTTTATAGTTACCGGTGCTGTCAGGGCCACGGTGATGAATCGCTTCTAGCGTTTGATTCCACAATTGATCAGGTAAATGGCTGCTATTTCGAATAAGCAGATCGCCGACAAAACCACACATAATGTTTCCTCCAGTTTTTTAGTGAGCTAATCTTACTCCAATTAAATATAAAAGTCAATTTTTTGCTGAAAGGGTAACAGTCGACTAACAACGTAGGACCATGTTTCATTTTTATGGTTTAGGGTATAAACACGTAAATCCAATTTTGAAGCAGGAGGGGGATTCTTCGTGGAAAAGCCATTTAGGTTAGACGGCGACGTGTACAGGCAATTAAGCATTATTAACCGTTTGGAGTTGCGGGCCGATTTAACTGTCCAATCCCTTTATGCGAAAGCGGTGTTGGAATATTCCATCTATCACTTTAGAGAACAACATTTAAAAGAAAAAATCGATCAGGCGTTGGAGCAACGTGACGAACAGGCCTTTTATTTACTAGCAGAAGCATTAAACGATCACAGGGATCGCTATAAAGGCGGGCGCACACTGTATGAAAATGGCTTCAGGCTCCATCTTACCTTCCAGTAACAATTCAATAGCGGGCTGGTTTTCGGTCATAAGGCCAATCAATATTGCGTTGCCAAGTCATATTGATGGCCTTTTTCGTTATCGAAACAGGGCGTGTTGCAACAAAAAAATATTCGAACTTGTTGGGGTGATCACATCAAAAAAAGCTTTTTTGGACATATTCTAATTGTCGGCTAACAAACGCCTAACCGGCATAATCGTCTTCTGTATAGGGTCAGTTGTTCCAATGCCTGGCATAAGTTTCCCCATCCATATATAAAACTTTGCTTTCTGCGTATTTCTGTGTAATTGTAAAGATGTCCAGGTTATTAAACGAAAGGGAGTAAGGCTTAGTGGCGAAAAAACCGATTCAATGTGAAAACGAGTATGGTCTACTAAAGGAAGTCGTTGTCTGCGAACCGACGTTTATGGCAATCGAGGAGCCGATTAATAGAACGCAGCGCAAATACGTGAATGAAAATATTAACAGGAACATCGCGAGCCAACAACATCAAGCGCTCGTTACAGCCATGGAGAAAGAAGGCATCCGTGTTTATTCCGTTCCAGCCTATGACCATTTGCCAGAGCAAGTGTTTATGCGGGACAGCGGTTTTGTTATCGGAACGTCCTTGTATGTAGCCAATTTGGATAGGGATATCCGCAAAGGCGAAGAAAAGGTGCTTAGCGAGTACTTGACCAAAATCGGCAAACCGTTTGCAAAAGCAAGTGCAGGCACAGTGGAAGGCGGAGATGTTGTACTCGCCAATGATGAAGTGTACATAGGGGCAAGCGGACGCACAAATAAGGAAGGCATCGAGGAGCTGCACCGCCTACATCCTGAAAAAAGAATAGAAATGGTTTCGCTTGATCCAGACTATTTGCATTTAGATTGCGTGTTTCAGCCCGTTTCTGAGACACTGGCGCTCATTTACCGTGATGCCCTTTCTAAAAAGGCTGTTGACATGCTGGAACAGCGTTTCTCATTAATCGATGTGTCCAAAGAGGAACAGTTCCATTTAGGTGTTAATGTCCTCTCGATTGGCAACAAACGGGTGATTGCACTGCCCATGAATGAAAACACCAATGCAGAGTTGCAAGCACATGGGTTTACGATTATTGAAGTCGATTTCTCAGAAATTATTAAGTCTGGAGGTTCGTTCCGCTGCGTGACCATGCCGTTAGTCCGTACAAATTAACGCATATATCTGCGCCTTTTGGTTATATTACGACAGAATGATAGGAGGCGCGTTTTAGCAGATGGAGCGAAAGAAACGGTTAGCCGCTGAACGAGCAAGGCTGGCGTCTGGCGGTGGGACAAAAAAGCAGCAGGCTCAGAAAGAAGCCGGAAAACAAACCGCAAGAGAGCGGATTAACATGTTATTAGATCGCGATAGCTTTACTGAACATCTCGCTTTTGCCAGCGGGCCTCACGGTGAGGCAGGCGATGGCGTAATCGTCGGTTATGGGACAATCTCCGGCCGCCTTGTAGTTGTCTATGCACAGGACTTCACGGTCAGCGGTGGATCGCTTGGAGCCATGCATGCCCAAAAAATATGTGCCATTATGGACTTGGCCTATCACATGCAAGCACCCATTATTGGCCTGATCGATTCAGGAGGGGCAAGAATCCAAGAAGGGGCAAAAGCCCTTGCTGGCTACGGAGAAATATTTAAGCGAAATGTTCGATATTCAGGCGCCATTCCGCAGCTATCGGTTATGCTAGGGCCATGTGCAGGCGGGGCTGTTTACTCTCCGGCGCTGACTGATGCGATTTTTATGGTCGACCAAACGAGCCAAATGGCGATTACTGGCCCAAAAGTGCTTAAAGCAGCGACAGGGGCAGAAGCGAAAATGGAAGATTTGGGCGGTGTCCGCATGCATTCCGAAAAAAGTGGCGTTGCCCACTTTTGCGCAAAAACAGAAGCGGAGTTATTCGTGCTTGTTCGCCAGTTTTTAAGTTATCTCCCTAATAACGGAGCCAAAAAACCATGCCATAAGCGTGTGAGTGAGAAAGTCAGCGCCCATTTGCCCCGCGATAGCAAAACCGTCTATGATATGGTGCCGATTATTTGCGGACTTGCTGATGAAGATTCTTTTTTTGAATGTTCGAAACGGTATGCCCGCAACTTGATTACTGCCTTTATCCGCCTAAATGGCCAGTCTGTTGGTGTCGTCGCCAATAATCCGAAGCATCTTGCGGGCTGCATTGATATGGACGCGAGTGATAAGTGTGCCCGCTTTGTCCGGTTTTGCGATTGTTTCCAAATTCCTTTACTCGTTCTTGAAGATGTCAGCGGCTTTATTCCAGGTGTCGAGCAGGAGAGCCGCGGATTGATTCGCCATGGCGCCAAAATCATTTATGCCTTTGCCGAAGCAACAGTGCCGAAAATCACCGTGATCGTCCGCAAAGCATATGGTGGCGCCTATGTTGCTTTAAACAGCAAAGCTTTAGGGGCCGATTTTGTTTATGCCTGGCCTGAAGCTGAAATTGCGGTGATGGGCCCATCCGGAGCGGCGGCGGTCATTCATCAAAAAGACATACAGGCGAGCAATAACCCGGCCAAAGCGCTTTTACAATTTGAAGAAAGCTACAGGGAGAAGGTAGCCGATCCCTTTTCGGCGGCAAAAGAAGCACTGATTGACGACGTGATTGAGCCTGACGAGACGAGGCAGCGATTAATTGAGTCATTTTCGATTTTAGCGTGCAAAGACGAAAGCGCTAATTGGAAGAAAAAGCACGGCAACATACCGTTATAATTGATGCTTTTTCACTCGCTCAGTATGTGATACGATACGATAGAAGCGTTATTTTATTGTATGAAAGCGAGTCGTTGCCAATGGTTGTCCTTTCTGAAGGCTGGGTCCAGTTTTTATTGGCTATCAGTTGCGTTCTGCTGCTCGTTATTAGCTTGTTGGCCATTTTTTCTTGGTTGAAGCGAAAGAAAGGCATAACAAAGGCGAAAGAACAAGCAGGCGCTTTTTTAGTATTTGTCACAGTGCTGTTAATTTATTTTGCATTGTCGCTTGCCCTCCCACGTGCGTATGTTTCTGATGTACTCATCGGACCAAACACAGCAAAACTGGTCGAAGACAAGGGAGTTCGCTATTTGAGTTTATCGACGATTTATAAAGTCCACGGTATTGAAACAGGGGCAGTGATCCGAGAAGCACAGGGGAAGACCGTACATATTTCGATCGATGAATATGAACCGATTTACGCATTTGCCAAAGCAAACGAGGAAGTTGTCCGTCATGACCAGTCAATTGATGTGGCGGCTTATATCGATCAAGTCGCCGTCCCTGAGCTTGAAAAGCTAGACAACGAGGAGATTACGTTAACACAGTTACGGGAACATCTCCCGCATCTCCAATTTGATTTCCAATAAATGCGTTCTGCTTGCTTTGCAAGCAAACTGACCAGTAAACTAGTAGTGGAGGTGGCGCAATATGGCCCGTAATGAAGACGGTATCGTTCAATTGTCAACAGAAGAAATAAAGTCTTTTTTGATCAATAAAGCAGACGAGCCGATTATTATTGACGTCCGAGAAGTAGAGGAATACGAGAATGGCCATCTGCCAGGTGTACCACTCATTCCCATGAATGAAATTCCAAGTATGGTTGCTGAAATGGACCAATCAAAAAGTTATGTATTGGTGTGCCGTAGCGGCAGAAGAAGCCAAAACACCGCCTTGTACTTAAAAGAACAGGGATTTTCGAACGTCCGAAATTATGAAGGCGGAATGTTAGCTTGGGATGGAGAGCTTGAATATGGCCAGGAATGGGTCGTAAAGGACATAGAAGAACTTTATAAATAAGGTGCGAAAAAGGCCTCCCCGTTACGACAAGAGGCCTTTTTAGGTTTATCTCTCCTCTTTTAGGGAAGACATAAGAGTAAGAAGATCATTCTATATAAAAGGGGATGGAAGAGATGAAAGCCAAACAAACGACACTTGCGCTTGGAATCGCGGCGGCTGCTGGAATGGCTGTCGTTTGCTTAAAAGACGAAAACCGCAGGCAGCAAATGAAAAACAAATTGCAAACGGTGTTAGCCAAATGGAGGGGACAGAAAACGACGGCGAATGAAAACGTGTTTAAGCTCGGCAATCCTAAGCCATCGTCAGCAGACAGCAAAATGGTCGATGAAGGTTCCTTGTATAGCATTAAGCGCTACAACGAAAAATACCAAGAAGGCGTTTAAGTGCATGCCGGCACCGACTTAGAATGGACACCATTATTCTGTGCCGACAAAACATATTCATTGAGCCATAAAGAATGATGAGCGTTTGTTGCCATTGCCTAGACTGATAAAAAACGCTTGTCAGGCGAGGGAAGATGCGAGTAGAACAGGCGCTCATGAGCAGTGTTTTTCCTGCTTAAGCGACGCATTTGTTTACAGTCTGAAGCTGCCTAAAAGGGCAGCTTCTTTTACCAAGGGAGGAAGGGAACCAATGTTTTTAATTGAAGAACGAGAAATCCACTCTGTACCGCTATTACATATTACAGACAATGACGGCCCTGCGAAAAAGCCAGCGCTTCTTTTCTATCATGGAATCACAAGTGCAAAAGAGCATAACTTACATATTGCCTATACGTTTGCAAAGAAAGGGTTTCGCGTTCTTTTGCCTGATGCCCTTCACCATGGGGAGCGGGAAAAAAGCATCGTTGGTGAGAAGCGCTATTTATCCTTTTGGGATATTGTTTTGCAATCGATTCATGAAGTCCCTACTATCGCCGAGCCTTTTTTGCAAGAAGGATTGATCGATGAGAACCGGATAGCGATTGGCGGCACGTCCATGGGGGCGATTACTGCTTATGGCGCTTTAGCAGCTTATCCATGGCTTTGTTCAGGTTGTTGTTTTATGGGCGTCCCCCAATATATGACATTTTCGAAAGCGATGTTTGAAAAGCTGGAACAACGGGGAGTGGAAGTGAAAGAAGCGCAGAAAGAAGCTGTGCTAGCAAAGATCCGCCCATTTGACTTGGCGGCTGACATCGAACGATTAAATGGGCGTCCTTTGTTTATCTGGCATGGAAAGCAAGATGACACAGTGCCTTTTTTCTATGCAGAACAATTTGCCAATCGGTTGTTCGATGCTTATAAAGGCAACACAGACCGCTTTCAGTTTATCGCAGAGGAAGGCGCCGGCCATAAAATCTCTAGAAAGGCAATGCTTGCGGCGGCAGAATTTCTCCCCCAAGCAATGGGAAGTTCTCATGTTTCTCGTACAACATAATCTTTTTAGGGAAGCAGGAAAAATTTTTATTGTTCTTGCTGGTTCATTTCTGCTTGCCTGTTCGTTAAACTTATTTTTAATCCCCGCTGATGTGTTTGCTAGCGGTTTTACGGGCGTAGCCCAGCTTCTTTCCTATATTCTTCCTTTATCAACAGGGACGTTGCTTTTGCTTTTAAATATACCAGTTGCGATTTTAGGTTGGCTTAAAGTGGGAAAAAGCTTTACGGTGTACAGTTTTGCCAGTGTCGCAATGACGACGCTTTTTCTTGAGCTGATTCCTGTCCATGCTTTATCGTCGGATATTATGCTTAATGCTGTCTTTGGTGGCGTTATCGGCGCAACAGGGGCAGGCCTGCTCCTTAAATGGGGGGCTTCATCTGGCGGGCTAGACATCATTGCCCTTGTGCTGGCCCGCTATACGGATCGACCAGTCGGCAGCTTTTTCTTCCTCCTCAATTCCATTATTGTTGTTGCTTCCGGGCTATTGCTTGATCCTGAAAAAGCGTTATTTACATTAATATCCATATACGTCACTTCTCGCTTTATTGATGCGATTCATACACGCTACGTGAAGCTGACAGCCATGGTTGTCACAAAAAAACCTGATTTATTAAATAAGGCGATTCATGAACGGCTGACGAGGGGAATTACCCGAATTCCAGCAAAAGGCGGGTATACGTTTGAGGAAAAGGAAATGCTTGTCATTGTCATCACTCGCTATGAATTGTATGATTTAAAAAACATCATCGAAGAAGTCGATCCGGAAGCCTTTACGAATATTGTCGAGACAGCCAGTATCTTTGGCTTGTTCCGCAAAGATTAGGGAGGATTTTTGATGAAAAAGTGGAATGTGCTTATAGCGCTTAGTTTCATATTGGTGCTCTGCGCATGTGGCGGACAGCCAGAAGAAGAAAATCCGGATATTCCGGCGGGAGGAGATGCCTCAGTGAGCACTGAATGGACGTTTGACGTTCGTGCAAAGCAATCAGGCGAGATGTTGGAAGTCGAAATGGATGTAAAGAACGAATCGGATCAGCAGCAAACACTTGTCTTTCCATCGTCACAAGAATACGAACTTGTGCTTAAGAATGAGGAAGGGGAAGAGGTTTTCCGTTATTCAGAAAACCATATGTTTGCCCAAGTCATTGTGGAGCGTCAATTTGAACCAGGAGAACAAATTGAGTTGCAAAAGGAACGGATTCCAGTTGGCGATTTACCAGCTGGCCATTATACATTAACAGCTGAGTTAGCTGTATCAAAAGAAACAATCGAAGCGCAAGGAGACGACAATCCATTTGTACAAACAGTAGAAGTGGAAATCGAATAAGCCCAGTAACTGTCTATAGTCTGAAACGCCTAAAGGGATAGCTTTTGCTATCCCTTTAGGCGTTTTTCACTTTCTGCTTTCAAGGCTTCTATGAATGTTTGCCATTCAGGTCTCCCTTGTTCAGATGGCGAATAAATGTAGTTTTCGTTCAGAATTCGCGTTTTTTCGTTGTTCCAAAAATGCTCAAACAGTGGTTTCATTCGTTGCTCCTTTCCGTATGGCTTAGTTGAATGAGGGAAAGCAATTCATCATCATTTAATTCTGTTAAAAACGCAGGTGTTTGCAGAACCCCTTCAGCAAGCGCTTTTTTTCCATTGATGAGCTGATCAATTCGTTCTTCGACGGTGCCAGACGTCAGCAGTTTGTATACTTGGACAGGCTTTGTCTGGCCGATCCGGTAAGCACGGTCCGTTGCTTGGTTTTCAACCGCCGGGTTCCACCACCGGTCATAGTGAATCACGTTGGTTGCTTTTGTTAAGTTTAAACCAACGCCCCCTGCTTTCAAAGACAAGACAAACGCGGCCGCGTGTGGATCGTTCTGAAATTGGTCAATTGCCGTACGCCGTTGGCTACGCGATAGGCCACCGTGTAAAAAAGGCACAGACATCCCATAGCGTACCTGTAGCTCGTGGCTAATCAGCTTGCCCATCTCTTTATACTGAGTAAAGATCAAGACACTCTCGCCTTTTGAGAAAATGTTGGCGACAATATCGAGGAAAGCATCCCATTTCCCTGATTGGTGCCCAGCTATATCCCCGTCTTTATAAAATTGAGCAGGGTGGTTGCAAATTTGTTTCATGCGCGTAATGGCGCGCAAGATCATTGCTTTTCGCTCCAAATTAGCCACCGTTGCGAGTCGTTCTGACACATCTTCCACCACAGCTTGGTAAAGGGCAGCTTGTTCAAGGGAGAGGGGGACAGACTCGGTCGTTTCCCGCTTGTTTGGCAGTTGTAGTCCAGTAGCAGGGTCGTTTTTCGTACGGCGCAAAAGAAACGGACGTATTAACGTTTGCAACGCTTGTTGTTTTGTTTCATCGTGGTCTCGCTCAATTGGGCGAATATAGGCTTTGTGAAAGCCGGCAAATGAGCCGAGCAACGACGGATTGAGCAAGTCCATCAATGACCACAATTCATGAAGCCTGTTTTCAATCGGCGTTCCTGTTAAAGCAATACGGTGTGTAGCCGACAGTTGGCGGATTGCTTGCCGCTGTTTTGTATTTTTGTTTTTTATATGTTGAGCTTCATCCAAAATCAGGCCATTCCAGTGGACAGTTTGGAAAAAGCGAGCATCTCTTAAAGCGAGAGCATAAGAGGTTAGAACGAGATCTGCTTCGGCCAGCCTTGCGTCTCCTTCCTCGAGGCGGTCTGAGCCGTGGTGGATAAACACCTTTAAGCTCGGCGCAAATCTTCTACATTCATCGGCCCAGTTGTAAAGCAACGAAGTCGGGCAGATAAGCAGGAATGGCGCTGTTTGTTGCTCCAATTGCTGTTCGCGGACATATAACATATAAGCGATTGTTTGAATCGACTTGCCTAAGCCCATATCGTCAGCTAAACAGCCGCCAAAGCCAACTTTGCGCAAATGGGAAAGCCAATCAAGCCCTTGCTTTTGATAATGCCTCAACGTGCCTTCTAAGGCGTAAGGCATTGTAACCGGTTCAGGCTGCTGCTTATAGAGTGCCGTCAGCCTCTCTTCCAGCTCGTCTGTCCACTCTAGCTGGAACGGAACGGTGGAAAGAGCTTCGGGGACGTCTTGTGTTTTCGTGATTTTCCAAGCATCCAAATAAGTAAAACGGCTATTTATATCTTCGAGATAGGCTTTGAGTTGCTTCGCTAACGTTGGGTCCCAAGCTAGCCACTGGCCGTTTACATAAAGAAATGGTTTGTTTTCCTGTACATATCGATTAAACGTTTCTTCTGTAACTGCTTGCCCGCCGATGGAGACCGTGTATTGGAAGTTCGCTAAATCTTGCCAGTTTAAGACGGGGTCTGCCCCGTTTTGTGCTGTTTGATGATCGCCAATCAGGCGAACACTTAATGGACTTCGCTGTTTAAGCCATTTTGGCACAATCAATTGAATGCCCATTTCAGCAAGTTGCCTGTCGTAAGCGGTAAAGAGTTGGTAAGCTTCTTCAGCGCTCATCGTTTTTGTAGGAGCACCCAGCGACAGGCCCGCTAATAGGGGAATGTGCTTCGAAATTAGCAAAACATCGCTTTTTAGCCGTGAGACTGGGTTTGTCCGCCAAGGGTGACTGCCAGCCATCAGCTGTTCCATGCCTACTAATGTTTCCGGGCGGTTGCGGTCAGCTACAGATAAAGAGACAGACCAGCTTTCCTTTGGGGTCGGAGGGTCGTGTAAAACAAGAGCCGTTTGAAACGGCTCCGCTTTTTTTAGTCCCAGCTGTTCTGCAAACAACGTGCTTGGCGGTGAAACTGCCTTCGAGCGGCCTGTTTCCAGTGAATGCAAAAAAGGCGCAATTTCCTGCGGGACGGCCTGTTTCCAAGCAGCAAACGCAGCAGAGACGTTGTCAGCAGAAAGAAGGGAGCGGACGGTCTCGTCAATGATCGTTTTCAGCAATGCGGTTGTATGGTGCTCGATTTCGTCGGTTTGCTTATCGCTGTTGGCCATTTGACTTGAGCGCAAAGAGAGAGCTGCTTTAGGCAGACTGGCAAAACAGTCGTCGTACCAAGCGTCATTGATTGTTAATTTCCATAACCCGTCTTGCCCTGGCACGACGAGGCCTGCTTGGATAAATCCATAAATGCTTTCTACAATGGCGAGCCATGCTGAAAAGTCCGCCCCTAGGTGAAGCGGTTCTTTCTGTTTCCATGTCTGAAAAAGAGGGAAATAAGCGATAAATTGTTTTATGGATAACGTGATTCCTTCAACTGGAAATGGATAGGCATCCCAACCTTCATTGGCTTGGTAAATGGTTGCCTCTCCCGCTGGTGACTGAAACAGGCGATTGTGGAGTGGGGCGTCCAGTAAAGCACGATCTGTTTCAATAAATGTGCCGTAAAAGGAATCAGGATCTTCTTGAAAAAGAAGCAGTTTCAACTCAAATGGGGGAACCAAAAAGGGATAAATAAACCCATTTTGTCCAGTTCCTTTTCCTTGCGGCTGTTCGCCCCATAGAAAAAAACGACTGTCGATCCAGCCTCCATGGATCCAAATGCTACTGCTTTTCAAGTTGATTCAACTCCTCAATGAATGCCCTGTACGTTTTGTACACTCTTTTCAATTTCTCGATATACTCCGTGTAACGCACATGCTGGCCAAGCGCCCGATACAATTCTTTTAAGCGAATGACATATTCAGCTGCTGCCACATAATGCTTTCTAGACCGTTTTTCCACCAGCCTGACGACAAATTGGTGATAAACAGGAAGAGCTAGGTCTGGACGGTTCGCTGCGAGCGTCTCAAGGAGCTCGATTTTTGGCGGTTGCAATGACAGGGGGTTTTTTTCGAACAACAAAAAATACTCCCGCGCTTTATCAAAATAGCGATAACGATTTAAAAGCTGTACGTAAACGATCCGCGCTGCCTCGTTATAAAGGCGTTCTTCTAGCTTAGGCAATAGATACGCAAGCACAGACGACACTTGCTCTTGTCCCATTGCTGTTACAAGCTGTTCAAACCGCGTAAACATCGGAGCCTGAAGCCAGCGGTCCCATGTACCGTAATGAACGGAAGTAGCCGGCTGCAGAGCGGTTTCAGATTCATCCGCATAACGCTGAAGCGAACCAAGGTGGCTTTTCTGATCCGGGAATAATTGGCTTAGCCAATGTTGAATTTGCCGATGGCGCTCCCGTTTGGCTAGCAGCATAAAGTGGTCTTCCACATCGTAAGTAGCGAGGTTTTCTGTCGCCACTAAAAACTGCAATGCTTGCAATTCCTTGCCAACAAACAAATAAAAATAGCTGGCCGCTAAGCGAGCTTCTTTTGCTGCTTCGCCAAAAGATGCTTTTCCAAAAGACTGCTCAATTGCTTCAAGGGAAGCAGCAGAAAAAACAGGCAAACTGGTTCGCAACAGTTTTGGCCAAGGGGACTGATCATCGTTCAAGCTAGCTTTAAGTTGTTTGACGATTTCTTTCGCATATAGACGTTCTTCTTTGGTGGCGCTCAGTTGTTTCAAGTAGGTGAGCAGATAACCGTGAATGGATTCGAAAAAGTGGTTTAAGCGCCGTTCGCACGCTTGCAAGCGCCCTTCCGTTTGCGCCTCGGCATAGATCGTCTTGATAAACAACATGTAGCCGCGCCAAGGCGGTTCAACTGTTGCTTCAATGCTTCGCTTTGCTTCAAGGGCAAGCACTTCTAAATGGGCAGGTGAAAAATACCTCGAAGAAACAAGCTTTCGGTATGTTGTTGAAAGCGTAGGGCTAAGTTGCAAAGCAAGTGAATCTTGAAGATGTTGATTCACGCTGTCACCTCATTCACAAAAACAGTATCCCTTTATTTTACTTCTTTTGGCGGAGAAAAAAAAGTGGTGCTGCAAATGGGTGGGGGAAGAGGCAAGAAAAAAAGCTTGTCCACGTTCAATTTTGTCCCCGTAAAAAAGCAAGCACGTTGGTTGGTGCTTGCAAAAAGCGGCTACTTGTTTAAGAGCTGCTCAATTTGCGTTCGACGGTTTACGAGTTTTTTTAACCGCTGTTTGTGGGTGGAAATACGAGGAGCATCTTTTGCTTCTATCGCTTCAAACAACTCCATCAACACATAGTCAATTTCCAAGTTTAGCATATTATAAAGCGTACGCGGGCCAAGCGCTTTGCCATCATCTTTGTATTGAACCATCGAACCGTTTTTATTCATCATGATTTTCTCACTCCCGTCAATTTCAATCATGGATTCAACATCCCCGCCGTTATAAGACGTAATATAGAGTGGTCCTTTGCTGGTTCGTTTGACAATCCCATTTCCTTTTTCTGATTGCAACAGGCTTTCCAAGGCGTCTGAAAGCACATCATCATACACATACAACACTTTTGCTTGCATCGTTAAAAAGTCGTCATTGCGGATGAAGGGAAGTTCGTGTGTCAATTCCCCAAGCTCTACTGTCAAATAAATCGTTTTGGCATCATAGCGCCAAAAAAGTGCATAGTGCTGGCCCATCATGCGTTTAATAAATTGATGGAGGGCCGTTTTGGACAGATTGATTGAAAGTTCTTGAAATTCGATCGGCGTAAAGGAATCACGCATGATTCAAGCACTCCTTTTTCGACCTGAGGGCAACTTTTCGAGATTGCTTTATCCTATGTAAAAAAGCGAAAAAAAAGAAGCAAAACGCCTAGGTTCGAAAAAAATAGGCGTTTTGCGATCCTTTAGAAGCGAAAGCTGTAGCGCTTCGATACAACATCGTAAAAGCCAAGGGAGTTGTATAATGCTTTGGTCGCTTCATTATTCATGCCAGTTTCTAGTTCAATGCCTTTAATTTTGTGTTGCTCCGCCCAATAAATGATGCGCAGCAATAGTTTTTTAGCAATACCTTGGTTCCGGTAGGCTTCTTCTACATACAATTCATTCAACCAAATGTACTTTCCGCCTTTTTGAAAGCTTGTCAACGTGTTAAAAAAGGCAAATGCTACTGCTTTCCCTTCTAGTCTGGCGATAAAAAAATAGACGTGTGAGTCGGGTTGCAGCGCTTCCTCCAAAATTTTTTCAATTTGTGACAATGCTTGTTTACCGGCAATCGCATGGAGCTGTTTTTCAAACAGGCTAGTCAACTCCCGCTTCGTTGTTTCTGTTGTTGTGTCTGAAGTCAATTCTAAAATTTCGATCATGCCTCATCCCCTCCCGGCAACAAGTTTATAAATGGAGCACCTTTTCCAAATAGTAGGCGATGCCGTCGTTTTCGTTTGTCTCAGTCACGTAGTCAGCAACCGCTTTTATTTCGTTGATGGCATTGCCCATTGCGACGCCGTGGCCAGCATATTCAATCATTTCGTAGTCATTCTCTTCGTCGCCAAAGGCAATGACGTTTCCTTGGTCAATTCCGTAATCGTTAGCGATTTTTTCGAGAGCGGTTGCTTTCGTCACATTGCGTGGGGCGATTTCTAAGATGCGCGTTTCGCCTTTCCACCAGCGTTGCAGTGTTGTTTCCGTTCCTGTCTGTTGCAAGGTGTCGTGAAGGACATTGACCTTTTCGGGCTTTGGTTCGATAAGAATAGCAGTTGGTGCTTCTTTTACGAGTACATGTAGTTCTCCTGTCCCGGCAGGTTCAATGCCGTCGGTCAGAAACTCTGCAAAAAAGCCAGCTTGTTTTTTCATATAAAACGTGTCGCCGATTTCCACCATCATATTAAAGACGCCTATTGTTTCACATCGTTTGATCAACTCCTTGCTATAAGCAAGTGGGATTGATTCTAGTATCCTTGGATAATGAGCGTCTAAGGGGTGGTGGACCGAAGCGCCATTAAAATTGATGATCGGCGTCGTTAGCTGTAGTTCTTGATAATAACGTTTGCTGGCCCGGTAAGGGCGGCCGGTCGCAATCGCGATCACATGACCCTTCTTTTTTGCTTTCATAAGCGCTGTTTTTGTCCGTGGCGAAATCTCTTGGTTTTTAAGCAGCAATGTGCCGTCTAAATCAAGAGCGATTAAATGTCTTTTAGCCATATTGAAGTCCTTTCTACAAATGGTCACAAAAAGCGGTCCTCATCCCAGTGCGGCAGCCCGTCACGTATGCTATAGTTATAGAAGCGAACAATTGCGAAAGGAGAACGCTTTGTATGGAAATGCTGTTGACGGAACTTGGATTCCGCGCTTTATGGACACCTGAGCTGATTATTGCTCTCATCGGCGTTGCTTTTATATATAGCTGGTTTTTCAGGAGGACAAACGCTGGACCAAAACGAAAGCCACTCTTCTTTTTCCTCGGATTGGCAGCGCTTTACTTAGGATGGGGCAGTCCTCTTTATGTAACGGGGCATGTGATGATGACACTGCATATGTTACAAATGGTATTTGCTTACTTTATCGCCGTCCCGCTTCTGTTGCTAGGCATTCCACAAGCGTGGTACGAGGCGATTCGCTCGAAACTTGCTTTTAAGCCGCTCCGACTGGTTTGGAATCCGATTTGTGCACTGCTATTGTTTAATGGATTGTTTTCATTTTACCACGTTCCAGCAATGTTTGATATGCTCATGCAGTCACCAGTGCTGCATAGCTTGTATGAATGGGTACTGCTTTTCACTGCTGCCCTGATGTGGTGGTTTATCTTATCGCCGTTGCCAAGCTCGTACAAGCTCCCTGATTTGCGGAGGATTTTTTACATTTTTGCAAACGGCTTATTGATCACACCGGCTTGTGCATTGATCATTTTTGCTCCGTCCGCTATGTATGCAACATACACAGACCCTCTCGTGTGGGCAAATGTAATGGCTTATTGTTTGCCTGGCGGGGCAGGGCCAGAGCTATTGTTGTCGGCATTTGGAAGCCCTGAATCCCTTTCTATTTTTGAAGCGCGTATTGACCAACAGCTTGCTGGTGTGTTGATGAAAATTTTTCAAGAGATCGTTTACGGAATCGCAATTGGCTATGTGTTTAAACAGTGGCTGAAAAAAGAGAAATTGCAAGACGGCGAATTAACAATTAGCGATGTGCCTCATTCATAAAACAGCTTAACGGCTGTTTTTTTCTTTTTAGTAAAATAAAATAAAAATACAGTTGAATTTATTTTTATTCAATCATATAATGAAACACATCCATATAAAAGAACGGAACTGGCTAAAGGGAGTGAGACAATGGAAGTTGGCATTATAGGCGCGACAGGCTATAGCGGTCTTGAGTTGATTCGTCTGTTAAAAAACCATCCTCAAGTAACAAACATTATGCTGTATTCATCTTCACAAAGTGGGGAAACGATCAGTCGCCTTTATCCTCATTTACAAAACGATGAATGGAAACCGTTAAAAGGAATCGACTTAAACAAGATTTCTGCTGAAATTGATGTAATGTTTTTGGCGACTCCTCCAGGTGTGTCCGCAGAGTGGAGTGGTCCGTTGCTTGAGGCTGGGCTGTCTGTTATTGACTTAAGTGGCGATCTGCGTTTGACTGACCGGAGCATATATGAGAAATGGTATAAGCGCCCATCTGCAAAGGAAGGGCTTATAGAGGAGGCCATTTACGGTTTAAGCGAGTGGAACAAATCAGCAATTGAAACCGCGAAATTGATTGCCAATCCTGGCTGTTTTCCAACAGCGGCGCTTTTGGCGCTCATACCGCTTATTCAAGCTGGGGCAATTGAGCGTGATTCCATTGTTATTGATGCAAAGTCAGGGACGTCGGGAGCCGGCAAATCGCCTACTTCGATGACGCATTTTAGTGAAACAAATGAGAATTTTAAGATCTATCAAGTTGCATCTCATAAACATACGCCAGAGATTGAGCAGCAATTGGCAAAATGGGGAGCGCAGCCACCGCTGTCTTTTCAGCCTCATCTCGTTCCAATGGTAAGGGGGATTATGGCGACCATTTATGCCAAGGCGGCAAAGCCTCTCAGCAATGAGTGGTTAGCCGACTGCTATAACAGCGCTTATGAAAATGCTCCTTTCGTACGAGTGAAGGAAAATGGAACGTTTCCGGCAACAAAACATGTCTTTGGCAGCAATTATTGCGATATTGGCTTTTGTTATGACGGAAGAACAGGACGTGTCATTGTTGCTTCTGTCATTGATAATCTCATGAAAGGAGCCGCTGGCCAGGCGGTTCAAAATTTTAATTTAATGCAAGGATTTAACGAAACAGCAGGGCTTGAGGCCGTGCCAATGTATCCATAATGGGGAGTGGCGAGATGTTAACCAAACAGACAGCAGGGCAATCATGGAAGCAAATCAAAGGGTCGATTACCGATGTAAAAGGGTTCTCGGCAGCAGGGGCCCATTGCGGGCTAAAGAGAAAACGATTAGACATTGGCGCGATTTTCTGTGACGTGCCAGCCAATGCTGCTGGTGTATTTACATTAAACCAAATTCAGGCAGCTCCGCTTAAAGTAACGAAGGATAGCCTTGCTGTTGGTAACGGCAAACTGCAAGCAGTGCTTGTCAACAGTGGAAACGCCAATGCATGCACAGGATCGTCAGGCCTCATGGATGCCTATGAAATGCGGGCACTGGCAGCAGCAAAATTTGCGGTTCCAGAAGAGACGGTTGCTGTTACTTCTACAGGTGTGATCGGGGAAAAAATGCCGATGGAAAAAGTGCGCTCTGGGATTGATGATCTGGTCCTGTCCAAGGAGTCGACTCCGTTTGCAGAAGCGATTTTGACAACGGATACTGGAACGAAAGAAGTATGCGTTGAAGTGGTGATTGATCAAAAGACAATACGGATCGCCGGTGTTGCCAAAGGATCAGGGATGATTCATCCAAATATGGCGACAATGCTTGGTTTTATTACAACCGATGCGAATGTCGATCCTACTGCATTAAAACGGGCGCTAGCCAAGGCAACGGATGAGACGTTCAACCGTATTACAGTGGACGGGGACACGTCAACAAATGACATGGTTCTTGTGCTCGCTTCTGGTCTTGCCGAAAACCAACCTTTAGACGAAACGCACCCTGAATGGGCTGATTTTTATGGCGCTTTGTCTGCATGCGCAGAAAGTTTGGCCAAAAAAATTGCCAAAGACGGAGAAGGAGCGACAAAATTAATCGAAGTTCAAGTAACTGGGGCTGTTAGCGATGAAGAAGCAGGCAAAGTTGCTAAGGCGATTGTTGGATCTGACCTAGTGAAAACGGCTGCTTACGGCAAAGACGGCAACTGGGGCAGAATCATTTGTGCCATTGGCTATAGCGGTTGCGCTCTTAACCCTGACACAATCGACATCGCGATTGGCCCTTACGAGACGCTTGTGCAAAGTGAACCTGTTGTTGTAGACGATGCCGCGATTAGCAAGTATATGGAAGCCGAAACCATTGTCATCAAAGCCGATCTCCATCAAGGGCAAGGTGTCGGCAAAGCATGGGGCTGTGACTTAACATACGATTACGTCCGCATCAATGCAGGATACCGGACATAAGGAGGCGCCTATGGCAACAGTGGTGATCAAAATAGGGGGAAGCACCCTTGAAGCGTTAGAGGAAGAATTTTATGAGGGTGTTGTCAAACGGGCTAGCCAAGGCGACAAGATCATGATTGTTCACGGGGGCGGGCCAGCGATTAACAATCTCTTACAAGCAATGGCGGTAGAATCACAGTTTGTAAATGGCTTGCGCAAAACAACGGCGGGGGTGTTAACAGCAGCAGAAGCAGCCTTATCCGGGCAAATCAACAAACAGCTCGTCCGCTCTCTTTATCGGGTAGGAGGGAAAGCCGTTGGCTTATCTGGCAGTGACGGACATCTGTTAAAAACTATTCCAATTGACACAGACAAACTAGGGTTTGTCGGAGCGGTCGAGTCCGTGAACGTTGACTTGCTTTTCAATGTTGCTAAAGCTGGCTACATACCGGTTATTGCGCCGATTGGTATGGATGCAAACTATCAATCATACAACATTAATGCAGACACGGCCGCTGCTGCGGTCGCTAAAGCGAGCAAAGCGGAGGAGCTCGTATTCGTCACTGATGTCAACGGTGTCCAAAAAGACGGGAAAGTCATTGAGGAAATGGATGAGGTTTTGGCCAAGCGTTATATAGAAGAGGGCGTTATCTATGGAGGAATGGTGCCAAAAGTGAACGCATGTTTAGATAGTTTAAGCGGGGCATTGACGAAAGCACGGATTGTCAGCGGCAAAAAGGCGTATCACCCTTCCGCAGGGACGGCAATTGTCAAACCAAGTAACGTCCTTACATCGGGCGCTTAAAGAAAGGAAGAGCAATGGTGAGCTATTTATTCCCAACCTATTCTAAAAAAAGCCTCCGTATTAAAGAAGGACGAGGGGCATGGCTGCAAACAGAGGACGGAAAAGACTATCTTGATTTTATGGCCGGCATTGCCGTTTGCAATTTGGGGCACCGCCACCCTACAGTCGTAGCGGCGCTCCATCAGCAAGTTGACCGCCTTTGGCACGCATCGAATCTTTTCCACTATGAGGTGCAGGAAGAAGCGGCCAAACAGTTGGTACAGGCAAGTGTATGTGATTATGTGTTTTTCACAAACAGCGGCACAGAAGCGAACGAAGCGGCGATTAAGCTAGCTCGCAAAGCGACTGGAAAAAATCATATTGTATCGATGAAACAGTCTTTCCATGGCCGGACACTTGGAAGCATGGCCGCGACAGGGCAAGACGGGATTAAAAGCGGTTTTGGGCCAATGCTGCCGTCCTTTTCGTATGCTCAGTTTAACGATATGGCTTCCTTGCATGAAGCGGTAACCGAAGACACAGCAGCGATTATGATCGAAATCGTTCAAGGCGAAGGAGGCGTCCATGTCATGACAGCGTCTTTTGCCGAAGCAATTGTGGCCCTTTGCAAGGAACAGAAATTGCTGCTCATTGTCGATGAGATTCAAACGGGCATGGGACGTACCGGCAAACTGTTTGCCTATGAACATTACGCCCTTGAGCCAGATATCGTGACTGTTGCGAAAGGGCTAGGCAACGGCTTTCCAATTGGTGCGATGCTTGGAAAAGCGTCTTTAAAAGAAGCGTTTGGCATAGGCAGCCACGGTTCTACGTTTGGCGGCAACCCTTTAGCAGCTGCAACGGCAATAGCGGTCTTAGCCGAATTAAGCGCAGACGGCTTCTTGCCAGAAGTGGAAGAGAAGGCGGAGCGTTTTGTCGCTTACTTAAAAGGGGAGCTAAGTGGCATTGCAATCGTTAAAGACATACGCCACAAAGGGTTTTTGATTGGCATTGAAACAGCGATACCGGCACTTGATTTAATAGCAGCGTGTGAGCAACAAGGTTTGCTGCTGCTTCCGGCAGGCAGCCATGTGACACGGCTGTTGCCGCCGCTTACCGTATCTGAAAGCGAATGGCGTCAAGCTGTGGCGATCATCAAACAAGCAGCAACGATCTATGAACGAGAGAACAGCTTTTCCTCTTAAAAAAAGAGGGATTGCTGCGCACATAAATGAATTTTTATAACTTATATAGAATAAATATGAATTTTGGGGTGGTGAGCGGATGAAAGGCTCGATCGTATTGGAAACGGGAGAAACATTTGTAGGTAACTGGCATGGTGAACCTAAGCAAGTCGAAGGCGAAATTGTCTTTTTTACTGGCATGACAGGTTATCAAGAAGTGATAACCGATCCGTCATTTAAAGGACAAATTGTCGTGTTTACGTACCCGTTGATCGGAAATTATGGCGTTAATGAAAGTGATTTTGAAAGCAGCAAGCCGCAAGTCGAAGGCGTCATTGTTTGCGAAGCTGCCAGTGACCCATCACATTGGAAAATGAAAAAAAGCGTTGTTGACTATTTAAGTGAACACCGCATTCCTTATATGTCAGGGGTAGATACACGGGCAATTGTGAAACGAATTCGCCAACATGGAGATATGCGTGCAGTATTAACGACTGATTCCCGAAATGCCAATGTCCAGGAGACGAGGCTTTTGTCTGATAAGTTTGTTGTTGCCGAGGTGAGCGTTACAGATCCTGTCGTTTACAACGCCACAGGCACAACCCATATTGCCGTACTAGACTATGGCTGTAAACAATCAATCATCCGTTCACTTGTTAAGAAAGGCGTGAAAGTGACCCAGCTTCCATACAACACAGATTTTGCTGTGCTCGAAGCACTTAAACCGGACGGCGTGCTCCTCTCAAATGGACCTGGAAATCCGAAGCAGTTGCAGGCTTTGTTGCCAGGCATTAAAAAGGTGGCGGAAACGTTTCCAACGTTAGGCATTTGCTTAGGCCACCAGTTGCTGGCATTGGCCTATGGAGGCGATACACAAAAGCTCCGATTCGGCCATCGCGGTGCAAACCAGCCAGTGCTTGACAGCTGCACAGGACGTGTGTGTATGACTTCGCAAAACCATAGTTATGTAGTGACGGAAGAATCGCTCGCTTCATCGATCCTTGAGCCTCGTTTTTACAACATTAATGATCGATCGATAGAAGGCCTTGTTCATCCGAAACGGCCAGTAATGAGCATCCAGTTTCATCCGGAAGCAAGCCCAGGTCCAGTCGATTCGACTGAAATCTTTGATGCGTTTTTGGCGCCGCTTTTAAGCAAAGGGAGAGATCACCAATATGCGTAAACCACACATCAAGACGGTCCTTGTCATTGGTTCAGGGCCAATTGTCATCGGCCAGGCAGCAGAATTTGATTATTCCGGCACGCAAGGTTGCTTAGCGTTAAAAGAAGAAGGCATCCGTGTTGTGCTGTTAAATCCCAACCCAGCAACGGTTATGACCGATGATTCATGTGCGGATACGGTTTATTTTGAGCCGTTGTCGGTGGAGACGGTTGTCAACATTTTTGAAAGGGAGAAACCTGATGGGCTGTTGGCGACGCTAGGCGGGCAAACAGGTTTAAATCTCGCCTTGAAGCTTCATGAGCAAGGTTTGCTCGCCGCCTATGGCGTCGAACTGCTTGGCACGCCGATTGAATCGATCCAAAAAGGGGAAGACCGTGAGCAATTTCGTGCTTTAATGCATCAATTAAACGAGCCGGTGCCTGATAGTGAAATTGTCCATAGTGCGTCTGAAGCGCTTCGCTTTGCTGAACAAGCTGGCTATCCGATCATTGTCCGTCCAGCTTATACGCTTGGTGGTGCAGGGGGCGGGATCGCCGATTGTGAAAAAGAGTTAAAAGCAATCGTAGAAAATGGGCTTGCCCAAAGCCCGATAAGCCAATGTTTGATTGAAAAAAGCATCGCTGGCTTTAAAGAAATTGAATATGAAGTCATGCGTGATGAAAACGACACGTGCATTACAGTTTGTAACATGGAAAACATTGATCCTGTCGGCATTCATACAGGCGATTCCATTGTCGTAGCGCCATCGCAAACCCTTACCGACAAAGACTACCAAATGCTGCGTGCCGCGTCTTTAAAAATTATCCGCGCTTTAGGGATCATTGGCGGCTGCAACATTCAATTTGCCCTTGACCCGAACAGCGACCGTTACTATTTAATTGAAGTCAACCCTCGTGTCAGCAGGTCGTCGGCCCTTGCTTCAAAAGCAACAGGCTATCCGATTGCCCGAATGGCGGCAAAACTATCGATTGGCTACTATTTGCATGAATTAAAAAATCCCGTGACTGGCTATACATATGCCAGTTTCGAGCCTAGCTTAGATTATTGCATTGTCAAATTCCCGCGCTGGCCATTTGATAAATTTTTTACAGCTAACCGCAAGCTTGGTACGCAAATGAAAGCAACTGGTGAAGTGATGGCGATTGAACGTTCGTTTGAAGCAGCTGTCCAAAAAGCGATTCGCTCCTTGGAAATTGATGTAGCCGGCTTGGAAATGCCGGTGCTCACCGGCAGCGGGGAAAAGGAGCTCTGGCAGCACGTCCTCCAAGCGGACGACGCTAGGTTGTTTGCGCTATTTGAGCTTTTGCGCCGTGGTGAAACATGTGCCAACCTCCATGAGAAAACAAACATCGATATGTTTTTCTTGAAGAAGTTCGAAAAGCTGGTGCACTTAGAAAAAGAAACAAAGCAGCTATCGCTCGAATCCCTTTCAAAAGAAACGCTGCACCGGTTAAAAATGGCTGGTTTCTCGGATGAAACAATCGCCTGTTACTTAGGGGCGCCAAAGGAAAAAGTGACAGCCAAACGGATCGATTGGGGAATAAAGCCAGCCTATAAAATGGTTGACACATGCGCTGCTGAATTTGAAGCGGCAACTCCTTACTTTTATTCGAGTTATTGCGGAGAAAACGAAGCCATGCCGAGTGGGCAGAAAAAAGTGCTCATTATTGGCTCAGGACCAATCCGCATCGGCCAAGGGATTGAGTTTGATTATTGTTCAGTCCATGGCGCTAAAGCGGTTCGCAAACAAGGCTATGAAGCAATCATTATGAACAACAATCCTGAAACAGTAAGCACCGATTATGCCACCGCAGATAGACTATACTTTGAGCCACTCTCTTTTGAAGACGTATACGCCGTTTGCGCGTTGGAACAGCCAGAAGGCGTCATTGTTACATTAGGCGGGCAAACAGGAATTAAATTAGTGCAGGAGCTCGAGGAAGCTGGCCTCCCTGTTCTTGGCGTATCTGCTGATACGATTGACATGCTTGAAGACAGAGAACGTTTTTATGCATTTATGAACAACATTGGCGTCCCCCATATTCCTGGCGAAACAGCCAATGATTTGGAAGACGCCTGCTGCCGTGCTAAGGCAACGGGCTATCCAGTACTTCTCCGCCCTTCTTATGTTATTGGCGGGCAAGGGATGGCGCTTGTTTCTAGTGAAAGGGAGCTGACTTCTTATTTACAAAACCATGAGTACAGCGGTTTGTTTCCATTATTGATTGACCATTTCATTGAAGGAATCGAAGTCGATGTCGATGTATTAACAGACGGCAAATCAATCCGGATAGCTGGCATGTTTGAACATGTCGAAAAAGCGGGTGTCCATTCAGGCGACAGTACGGCCGTTACACCGCCCCATACTTTATCGGCAGATATGTTGACACAATTGGAAGAAGCGGCGAAAAAAATAGCGACTGGCGTTCACTTTCGTGGCCTCTTTAATATTCAGTTTGTTGTTGCCGGCGACCGCTATTATGTGATTGAAGTCAATCCTCGGGCATCACGGACAGTACCGCTGCTTGCCAAAATTTACGGAGAGCCATTTGTCGAACAAGCAGTGAAGCTCATGCTAGGCTGTTCCATCAATGAGCTAGCTCCCCCGAAAAAACAAGGCGATTTTGTTGCCGTAAAAGCACCGGTGTTTTCATACAGCAAATTAGCAGGGCTCGATCCACTTCTTGGTGCGGAAATGAAGTCGACTGGAGAGCTGCTCATGATAGGTGAAAGTGTAGAAGAAGCGTTTGCCAAAGTGTTTGCTCCCTTTGAAGAACCAATCTCTTTGTATAAACCAAGGACAGAAAAATCGGTTTTTGTGGCCCTTGCCGATGAGCATAAGCACGATTTTTCTGAGATTTTGCAGAAACTAGAAGAAGTAGGGTGTAAGTTAGTAGAAGACGATTTTACCAAGTGGGTAGAAAGCCCCCATGCGTGTGCGCTAATCAGCGTGCCGCCTCTTGGCAAGCGTGACGGAGCAAATATGCGAATGGCAGCACTGGCCAAACAATTGACCGTGATCTCAGCAAAAGAGACAGCCACAGCAATGCTTGCTTATTTTGAGCAATCGAAAAAAAGCTGCAAGCCAATCCAAGAATGGCATCGCTTGCGAAAAACGGAAATGGCAGGGGAGACGAATTAACATGGAGACAGTAAAAACAAAGTTGACGGGGAAACACTTGCTTACGCTACTTGACTTTACGCCAACGGAAGTAGCCCAGCTGTTAGAAGAGGCTAAAGCGTTAAAAGCAGCCTTGAAAAAGGGGGAGGCTCACGCTCTTCTTGCTGGCAAATCACTTGGGATGATTTTTGAAAATGCATCGACGCGTACACGCGTTTCCTTTGAAGTTGGAATGACGCAATTAGGCGGCCATGCCCTCTTTCTTAGCAGTCGCGATTTGCAAATAGGCAGAGGAGAACCTGTGAAAGACACGGCCAATGTACTTTCTCGTTATGTAGATGCGATCATGATCCGCACGAACTCCCATAAGAAAGTGGCTGAATTTGCAAAGCATTCTTCTGTACCGGTTATTAACGCCTTAACAGATGCTTTCCATCCTTGTCAGGCGCTGGCAGACGCATTGACCATCATTGAACATAAAGGTACACTAGCTGGAAAAAAACTTGTCTATATTGGCGACGGCAACAATGTTGCTCATTCCCTTCTTGCTGTAGGCGCCAAAACGGGCTTGGATGTCACAGTAGCTACCCCGAAAGGTTATGAAGTTGATCAAGCGATTTTTGCTAAAGCGAAAGAAGCGGCTTTGCAAACAGGTGCCAAGCTGGTGAGCACAAATGACCCCGAAGCAGCCGTGGCAGACGCTGACGTTCTTTATACGGACGTATGGGCAAGCATGGGCTACGAGCAAGAGCAAACGAGCAGAGCAGAAGCGCTAGCTCCTTACCAAGTCAATCATAAGTTGGCAAAGGGAGCGAAAGACAATTATCTTTTCTTGCATTGCTTGCCTGCCCATCGAGGCGAAGAAGTAACCGCTGACGTTATTGATGGCCCACATTCAGCTATTTATGACCAAGCAGAAAACCGCCTTCATGTGCAGAAAGCGATTTTGACCGCCCTTATCCGTTAATCGCACATGCTTTGGAATAAGAAAAGGTGTTTTCTTGTTTTCAGCCTGCTCTTTTTTTCCATCTTGCACATAGAATAGAATAACGACGAATAAAAGCAGGAGAGATACAGAATGCCCGTCTATGTTCGCTATATTGACCTTAGTGGATATACGTACAGTTATAGCTTGCCAGAGCGTCCAAATGGGTATGCGGTGTTTGTGATGGCGGACGACGACTCTCCTTATAAAGAAAAGGCACGTGTGCTTGCAAACAGCCTGATAGAGAAAGGTTACACAGTATTAACAGCCTTTCGCCTAAAAGCACATTGGGGTTCGCCAAAAGCGGTTGCTCATGCTAGACAGGTCATTTCCCTTTTTTTAAAACAAGAAACAGTGAATAAACGGATTTTTATTTGTGCTGAAGGGGCGAGTGCACTAATTGCCAAACAACTATTAGCGGATGCAACACTTGAAGTGAGGGCTGCTGCTTTTATCAAGCCAGTGTTGTCATTAGAAGCGGCCTTTCAAGCGATCAAAAAAGACGAATTAGCTGGCAAACGCTTTTTAAAGGAAGTCAAAGCAGCATACAAGATAAACGGACAAATCGATGTCGCATACTTGCGGGCTATTGACCAGCAGCAGCGCTTAATAGATAGCAACCGCCCACTTGCAGCAACGCGTATTTATCAATTATTTTCTGAAGCAACTGCGCAACCGACCAACCTATCAAGCGCCCAATATGCAGACCATTACTTTTTAGCTTCTTTACAAAACCCAGTTGAGTTAAGCAAGCAAATGGCTTCCTTTTTTGCTTCTTTCCATTGAAAGTTTGAAGATGACGAGATCGATTAGGAAAGGGGAGACAAGGACGGTGAAGCATGTCAAAATTGCGGGAGGGCTTGGGTTTATTGGCTTCCATTTGGCGCGGAAGTTGCTTGATGAAGGCTGTTTCGTAACGGCTGTTGATTCATTAGAAAAGCGTAGCGAGTTGAAACTTACGTTGGAAATGGAGCTTGGCCGCAATGCCCACTTCACCTTTTTGCAAACACAGATTGAACAGGCTGATTTTGGTGATGCGGATGTGGTGGTTTATGCAGCCAATAATGAAAATCGGGATGCTTTAGAAGCGGTTTTACGCCAGTGCCAGTCTGACTGTTTATTTGTGTTTTTGTCAACGACGGATGTTTACGAGAATAGCGGTGAATGGCGGATACAGCCAGTGACTGAATATGGGGAAGTGATGTTGGCGCAAGAAGAGAAAATTCGCGCGGCTTGTACAAAAACAGGGTTTGCCGCTGTGATTATCCGTTTGCCGACTGTTTACGGACTGCATCAACCTTACGACTTAAAATTCGGTAGACAGTTCGTTTCTTATGAGGATGGAACAGGCAAAACGGAATCCATGCATGATCTTCTCTATATTGACGATGTGACAAACGCTTTAGCTGCAGCGATGGCGATTGACAGCGGACACCATACGATTCATTTAGGTAGCGGCACATTCAATCCGTTTGACCAGACAGGGGATAGCAATTGCCTTGATTATCAAAAAGCCCATGAACTACTAGGCTTTTTTCCACGGACTTCTTTAGCAGAGGGCATTAAAAAATACCAACTCGCCAACGAAAAATGGCAAAGACAAAAAAAACTTACAGCGATGTACGATGAAACAAAGAGCATGGCAGTTAAGCATCCAAACACAAATCATTGACGATAATAATAGAAAAACGGCAGTTGAGAAAAAGGCAACTGCCGTTCTTTCTATTTACTCGTTAATACTGTCCTGGTAAAAGGAGTTTTCGTAGAAATGGAGGCCTGGATATTTTTCTTGTGCTGTCCTCATTTGGAATTCATTTTCAAACAAAGCAACAATCCGGCCTTCTCTGTCGGTGACAAGGTTGCGCTGTTTCTCTTTCAATCGTTTCATATCTTCCTCACCACCACTGATCCAACGGGCAAAGGAAAACGGCAACCGCTCCATTTGGATATCCACATTGTATTCAGCATGGAGGCGGTGCTCCAGCACTTCGAATTGGAGCACGCCGACCACGCCGACAATTTGTTGTTCAACGTACTTATTATAGGTTTTAAATAACTGGATCGCTCCCTCTTCCGTTAATTGTTGCAAGCCTTTTTCATATGATTTGTGTTTTAATGCTTCTTTAACCGTAATGCTTGCGAAGTGCTCTGGTGAGAAATGAGGCATTTCATTAAACTCAAACGGTTCGCCGACGACAAGGGTGTCGCCGATTCGGAATGTGCCTGGGTCAAATAAACCGATAATGTCGCCAGCATATGCCTCGTCAACAATGCTACGGTTTTGTGCTAAAAATTGTGTTGGTTGTGAGAGTTTTAGTGGTTTGTTGGTACGGACATGCTTAACGTTCATTCCCCGTTTAAATGTACCAGAAGTGATCCGCAAAAAAGCGACGCGGTCCCGGTGCTTAGCATTCATATTGGCTTGCACTTTAAAAATAAAACCGGAAAAAGAATCCCGTGAAAGGGGATCTATCGTCCCGATGGAGCTCTCACGCGAGGCTGGCGCTGGAGAAAGCTTCAAAAAATGATCAAGAAACGTTTGTACGCCAAAACTTGAAATCGCCGAACCGAAAAACACCGGCGTCAGTTCGCCTTTGTCAATCCGTTCTTTGTCATATTCATCGCCAGCGACGTCAAGGAGTTCTAGCTCTTCCCGGAACTGACGGACAAGTTGTTCATCGCCGATTGCCTCATCCAGCTTCGGATCGTTTGGCCCGCTTAGTTGAATCGTATCGATCGCCTTAGGATTGGCAGGATTGTATAATTCTAGTTTTTGCTGGTGACGGTCATAAACAGCTTTAAATGATTGGCCCATGCCAATGGGCCAGCCCATTGGGTATGAACGAATGCCAAGGAGATTTTCTAGTTCCTCCATTAATTCAAATGGGTCACGCCCTTGACGGTCAAGTTTGTTAATGAACGTGAAAATCGGAATATTGCGGAGGCGGCAGACTTTAAAAAGCTTTTTCGTCTGTGCTTCGACTCCTTTGGCAGCGTCAATTAACATCGCGGCAGAATCGGCTGCAGTCAATGTGCGATACGTATCCTCCGAAAAATCTTCGTGGCCAGGCGTATCCAGAATATTGACATGAAAGCCATTGTATTGGAATTCAAGCACAGAGCTTGTAACCGAGATGCCACGCTGTTTTTCAATTTCCATCCAATCACTCATTGCATGTTTGCTATTTTTGCGCCCTTTAACTGTCCCTGCTTCACGAATAGCGCCGCCAAAAAGAAGCAACTTTTCGGTTAATGTTGTTTTTCCGGCATCGGGGTGGGAGATAATCGCAAAGGTACGCCTCGCTAAAATTTCTTCTTTTAATGCTGGGTTCATGAATCAACCTCATTTCCAAATCGATTTTTCCATTATAGCAAGAAACAGCCCTGCTTTCATCTTCGAAAAGCAAATCGTTCAGTCCTTGCCATCGAGCAACCGTTCAGTTATCTTAAAAGAGAATACATAAAAAGGGGTTATTTAAATGGAACAGCACGAAAGAAATTTAAAATTTATGGAAATCGCCATGAAGCACGTACCTGAAGCGCGAAAATTGCTAGAAGGCAAAGGCATAGAAGTAACAATGGATGAATTGCAGCCGCTGCTTGCATTGTTGCTTAATGCCATGAATAAAGCGTATGAACTTGGGTTAAACGAGCAGGAATGATAAAGTATAACCGGTAAGCGCAAACTAGTACACGGGTTTGTACAAGCATTACAGAGCGAAGTGCTAAAGCAGGCTGATACAAAGGATGTGTGCGCTTGCTGTCACCCCTATGATGAAACAGAGACAGAACGAAAGTATGGAAGGAAGAAATGATCCACCAATGGTTTACGCATTGATGGATAAAATGGACACGAGCTATTCGCTCTCTTTCGTTTCTTTTTTGCTCTGCCAAAATTCTTTAGCCGCGCCAATGACAGGTTTGACTTGTTCAATAATAGGGGAAATTGCTTGGATTAGGGCAATAATTTGAACGAGCTGGCTTGTGTTGTCTACTTCATCTGTCGCTTCTGGCGCTGGTTCTGCTTCTTGTTTAATTGGTTCGCTTTGTCTTGGCGGCCTTGGGCCAAACATCATTGTTGAGAAGAAGTCTTGCTCGCTATTGCGCATATTTACGCCTCCTTCTGTTCCTTTCGTTTTTTATTAGTGTATAGCCATTCGCCGTAATCGTGAAACGGCATGCGCCCGTTCTCGCCATCATTTAGACAAAAACGTTCTGGACAGCAACAAAAATGGTTGCTAATATTAGGATCAGGTACTAATTTTAAAAACTCGTCTTTTTTAAAAGTAGGAAGGGGTAGGCGTATGCCAAAGGCAGGAATTTTAGGGCTCGGTCGTTATGTGCCGGAGAAACGTGTCACAAACCATGATCTAGAAAAGTTTTTAGATACATCTGACGAATGGATTAAAAGCCGTACTGGGATTGAAGAAAGGCGCTTTGCTGAAGGTGTGGAAACATCTGAAATGGCTTATGAATCGGCGCTTAGCGCCTTAAAAGCTGCAAGGCTTTCAGCAGAAGAGATTGATTTAATTTTGGTGGCGACCGTAACGCCTGACATGGTTTTTCCAACGGTTTCGACAATGATCCAAGACCGCCTTGGTGCAAAGCAAGCAGCAGCAATGGATATTAGCGCAGCTTGTGCAGGCTTTATTTATGGCGTGGCTACCGCTCAACAATTTATTGAAACAGGCGCCTATAAGCATGTGCTTGTCGTCGGTGTTGAAAAACTTACAAAATTTGTGAATATGGAAGACCGTAATACCGCCGTCTTGTTTGGCGATGGGGCTGGAGCCGCGATCGTTGGGCCGGTAGCAGAGGATAAAGGCATTCTCGCTTTTGATCTTGGCGCAGACGGTTCAGGTGGCATGCACATTAACAAAAAAGGCCCTTTTATTGAAATGAATGGCCGAGAAGTGTTTAAATTCGCCGTTCGGCAAATGGGAGATGCTTCTTTGCGCGTATTAAGCAAAGCAGGCCTAGGAAAAGAAGATGTCGACTTTCTTGTCCCCCATCAAGCGAATATTCGTATAATGGAAGCCTCTCGTGAACGTTTGGAACTTCCCCGTGAGAAAATGTCCGTAAATGTAAACAAATATGGAAACACTTCGGCTGCTTCGATCCCGATTGCGCTAGTGGAAGAGGTTGAACAAGGAAAAATTAAAGACGGAGACGTCATTGTGCTCGTCGGCTTTGGCGCAGGCCTAGTGTGGGGCTCGTTGGCTATTCGCTGGGGCCGATAACGAAAGGCTGATGATGGAAAAGTAGGAAGAAGAAAAGGAGCGATACAAAGTGGAAAAACGACGTGTAGTTGTAACAGGCCTTGGGGCGGTTACACCGCTCGGGCTCAATGCAAAAACATCTTGGAAGCAGGCAAAAGCAGGAAAGTCGGGCATTGGCTATTTGACCCGCATCGATGCTAATGCTTTTCCAATGAAAGTGGCGGCAGAAATTGCTGACTTTGACCCGACTGTTGCGATTGATCGTAAAGAAGTTCGGAAAATGGATCGCTTTACCCAGTTTGCGGTTGTTTCAGCCAAAGAAGCATTAGCGGACGCCGGGTTAGAAATTACAGCTGAAAATGCTGATCGTGTTGGCGTTTGGATTGGCTCAGGTATTGGCGGGATGGAAACGTATGAAAATCAATTCCGCATCTTTTTAGAAAAGGGTCAACGCCGCGTTAGCCCATTTTTCGTGCCGATGATGATTCCAGATATGGCAAGTGGGCAAGTGTCGATCTTTACAGGAGCAAAAGGCCCGAATTCGTGCTCGGTAACGGCGTGCGCATCAGGGACAAATTCAATCGGGGACGCCTTTAAAGTGATACAGCGAGGCAATGCTGACATCATGATTACAGGCGGAAGTGAAGCCCCTATTACCAATATGGCTGTGGCTGGTTTCTCATCAGCAAAAGCCATTACAACAAGCGATGACCCGACAACGGCTTCGAGGCCATTTGATGCCAACCGTAGCGGTTTTGTCATGGGCGAAGGAGCAGGGATATTAATTCTGGAAAGCTTAGAGTCTGCAAAAGCGCGAGGCGCCCATATTTATGCGGAAATTGTCGGCTATGGCTCAACAGGGGACGCCTTCCACGTCACCAGCCCTGCTCCCGAAGGAGAAGGAGGAGCGCGCAGCATGCAAGCAGCAATTGACGACGCTGGACTAGCTCCTGAAGAAGTTAGCTACATTAATGCCCATGGAACAAGTACGGAGTTAAATGATCCTTACGAAACAAAGGCGATTAAAACCGTGTTTGGCGAGCACGCCTATAAACTGGCAATAAGTTCAACAAAATCAATGACAGGGCACTTGCTTGGAGCGGCTGGAGCAGTGGAAGCCATTTTCTCGGTGAAAGCAATTGATGAAGAGATCATCCCGCCGACGATTAACTTGGAAACGCCAGACCCAGAGTGCGACTTAGATTATGTACCAAACGAAGCGAGACAAGCACCTGTTCATGTTGCTTTAAGCAACTCACTCGGCTTTGGCGGCCACAACGCCTCTCTCGTATTTAAAAAATGGGTTGAATAAAACACACCAATTAGACTGATAGAAAACGCTTGTTAGACGAGTAAGCTGAGAATGATTATATGAGTGAGGCAAACGACGACGTATGGGAGCGTCTGTCTATAGTCTAAAAGAGGCTGGACATCACCAGCCTCTTTATTTATGTTTCTCAGCAATCCAAGCAAGCGCTTGGTCTTTCGTAGCAATACGTTCGTCAAGTTGTAGGCATTCGATTTCGAGCAACCATTGTGAAAATGCAGGCCCTGGTTGGTAACCAACTTTAAGCAAATCAGCCCCTGTCAAAAGTGGCTCAAGCTGTCTACGTTTTTCGGCATAACGACGTAAGAGCGGGCTGAGCGGAAGTTCGGCCTCGCTATAAAAGCGAACGATTTCGCTTGAAATTTGCGCTAAGTCGCGATGCGCTTCCCCGATTGAGGCTGTTGACGAAAGTCGTTGCCAAACTGGCAAGCCTGCTTCTTCAGCTAAGCGTTTTTCTTGCTTTGTAAGGGCGTAATGGCTTGCAACATCGAGACGTTTGCAATCGACAGCGCCAGCTAGTAAAAACAACATGCCATCATTCAAACCATGCTGTTCTAAATTGGCCATATGCTGCCAGGCTCGCTTGGAGAAAGGGGCACCAAACAAGGTTGTCCATACATGGAGGTCTGCCAATTGGCGAAAGCCTTCAAGAAGAACGCCTTCATTAGCCAGCCATTCAAGTTCCTGCCGCAAGCGTTTAGCACTAATGTGATGCAGAGCAGCACCTGTTTTGGTTGCCTGGCGTAGCGTCTCGGGGGAGAGGCTGAAGTTTAGGCGCAGGCCAAAACGAACAGCGCGGAAAAGCCTAGTCGGATCTTCTACAAAACTGAGCGGATGAAGAATGCGGATTTGGTTATGCATAAGTGCCTGTTTTCCCTGAAACACATCAAGCACATTTCCGAACGAGGATCGATTGATTTGAATCGCCATCGCATTTATAGAGAAATCCCGCCTTGCCAGGTCTTCGAAAATCGAAGCAGGACGGACGGTAGGCAATGCCCCTTTTTGCAAGTAAAATTCTTTTCTACACGTCACAATATCTATTTCCTGTTCGTTTACCCAAGTGGCGGTGCCAAACGACTCATGGCTACGCACGCTTCCGCCAAACGCAGTTGCCAGCCGCTTGGCAAAGGCAATTCCATCCCCTTCAACGACCAAGTCAATATCTTTGTGTGGGCGTTTTAAGAAAAAGTCGCGTACAAGGCCGCCAACTAAAAAGACAGGTACTTGGAGTTCGTCAGCAAAAGCGCCAATCTTTTGCAAAAAAGAGAATGTTTGCTCACCAAAATAAGACGCGAGCTCAGAAGGGGCAATGGCCTCCTTATTCGGATAAAGCAAACGGACGATGTCTGTTCGTGTTACGATGCCAACCGGTTCATTGTTGTTGCCAACAACAGGGAGACGGCCGACCTCAGTAGAAGCTAGATGCGCGCAAGCAGCATCAATCGAATCGTTTGCCCGAAGCGTGGTGATAGGCGCACTCATCACTTCGGTGACTTGTACTTCTCCCATGCCAAACTGGCGTGCTTTGGCGAGGTCCATACGCGTAATAACGCCTGCTAGTGCCCCAGTCTCATCGACAACGGGAAAACCGCTATGTCCCGAACTAAGCAGCGTTTGCCACACTTCATCAACGAATTGGGATGCTTGTACAGTTACAACAGGCTTACTCATTACAGAAGCGACTTTTTCAGACAGTGGCGTCTGTTGCAAATAGTCGTTGACTACGCGCAAATCAGCGCCTTTTTCAAGTAAGTAGGCACAGGCATCGGCATCACTAGCCGTTGTTGAAGGAAGCGTTAAATGATTGGTGCTGCTATATAAACCTAGAGCAAAAAGCGTGGCTTCTATAGGCGTTACCGGAATTTGTTTTCGCTTCATCTCATAAATGAGGGAAGTGATTGGCACTCCTCTTTTAGTCGCTTTGATCGTTCGCCATAAATTCGTCTCAGTAGCTGAAGCGGGCAACGAGCGATAAAGGCTTCCCTGCCTTTCATCTTCCCAATCGACAAATAGAAGCTCATCTACCTCGTTCCATGAAAGCTCGCCATCGTGCTGAAAGGAAAAATCCGTTTTATAGTCATCCAAAAATCGTTTGACAGCATGTTGGTAAATCGGCGGAAGCACAGCAATGCTACCCGAATGAATTTTTTTGGCCGCGGCAAGAATAGCAAGGCCATGAAAATCAAGATTGTTGAGGCTGACAATCGCTTTCATATAAGCCGCCTCCTTTTGCTTATTTTTCTTCTCTAGTAGTATACCAAAAAAGCAGCGGCATAAGACGCTGCTTTTAACAGTAGCAGTCCATGGCCAACCCTTCTCCGCCAGCAATTAGGCTCATGCTTGTTGGTGGGGAAGCTTGTTTGAAAGCGTCAGCTAAAATGGCCGCCTCGTCAGCGTTAAGAAACGGTCTGCCAGTTGATGCTGTTTTCGTGAGCAGCCCGTGTTTGCTTAACTGATCGTTTAGACGTTGATAAAAATGAGCGGTTTTAAAATGGCAAGATAGGGAGAATACCCAGTCGCTCAGGCGCTCTGCCCCTTGTTTCGTTACGTGTCCCATTTTGGGTGCTTTTGTATGACGTAGAGCATGGCCGTAAGCGAGCAGGCTATTAGCAGACGTATCGCTTGTTGTTTTTTTAGTCGATACGATCCGCTCAAGCGGTGACACCACTGCTACGTAGTTTGGCTGGACGCCTCTGTTTATGTCAAGAGCCGTCACACGTTCCAGTCGAAGCCCTTTTTCCATACAGACCCCTCCTCAATAACCGTTATTCCCTGTTATACGCCGTTTGAATCAACAATAGCACAGCAAGCGCAAAAAAGCCCATACCACCACAAATGGCATGAGCTTTCAGACTATAGACAAACGCTCGCATCCTTCGTTGTTCGACTCGGCTGACAAGCACTTTCTATCAGTCTGAATTTGTTTAAAAGAAACCTATACTTGTGCAAGTTTCATTTATTCGTTTATTGTCTAGGCGTTACTTGGCAAAAATATGGTCGCCGATAACGAGTGTCTGCTCCCGTGTGGCTACCCAACCGCTTGTTGCTGTTTTCGGGTTATAGAAATAAAGCGATTGTTGACCTTGGCCCCGGAACGCTAGGGCTTCTGTCACAGCTCGTCTTGACTCGTCATCAGGCTTATTGTTAATGGCGCCATCCAGGACAGGGGAAAAGGCATAATGGCCAGATGGTGTTACTTCATAAATAACATCGTGCACAGTATCTGGATAATTTTCATTGTCAACTCGATTTAGCACAACAGTAGCTACCGCGACTTTCCCTGCATACGGTTCGCCTTTTGCCTCAGCGCTGACTAGTTTAGCTAAAAGCTCTCTCTCCGCAGCGGAAACAGCTGCAGGAATCGTTAGCGTCTCGCCAGCTTCAATCGCAGAATCGGAAAGATCGTTGACTTTCATAATCGCTGCTTCTGGGACGCCATACCGTTGACTTAGTGTATATATGGTCTCGCCTGGCTGAACTGGGTGTGTAAGTTGTTTTGCATCGGCTGGTTCAAGCGCAGCAAAAGACAATCCAATTGAGCCAAAAATGAGGAATATAAGTTTTTTGATCATAACCCTATGCAACTCCTATCATCAGTGAATCTAGTGTGCACAAAAATCGCACGTTAACACTGTAACAGATTCTCATAAAAAAAGAGCTGAAAATGTTTTCCAAGCTTCGCATAGAAGGCAGCCGATGTGTTCATAGCAACGCTGAAGCCAATTTGTTACGCAATGGTTACAATTAGAGCCTCGTTTTACAGTTGTGTAACAGTTGAGGAGAATTTCCAGTTGCTTTTTTGGAATATAGCGGCGATCAAGCCGTTAATGGCCGAGCCAATTGTTCTATTACAAAACGTTTCAAGATGCCACTATATGAATCTTTTACCATAGAATCCGATTCTTTTTGTATGCTAGGATGTGTGTGTATCTGGCGAACAGGGATACGAATACACAGTACGCAACGATTAGGAGGATATTCATGAAGAAATTAGTTATCTCTACATTAGCTGCTGCTGCCATCGTAGGAGCAGGCTTTTCTAACCAAGCCGATGCTGCTGGCCAATATAAAGTTCAAGTGAAAGGGCCTTACGTCTACACAGCTAGCGGTGATTGCGTGAAAGTCGATCTGAATGAGCTAAAAGAGCAATTTGGCAACATCGATTGGTCGAATGTGAATTTGGAAGATTTAGATTTTGTTACTGATCTCATCAATAAGGAAGAAGCGCCAGCGCCAACTCCTGAGGAAGAAGTACAACCTGAGGCACCAGAAGTAGAAGCAGGCGAGCCAACAAACACACCTGAAGAACAGGAAACGGTAGAGGAAGAGCCACAACAAGAGGAAAGCGATGCATCTGGTGATGTGACTCAAGAAGAACAGCAAATGGTTGACCTTGTTAACCAAGAGCGCCAAAAAGCAGGGCTTCAACCTCTAAAAGTCGATCAAAAGCTAACAGAGGTAGCTCGTGTCAAAGCACAAGACATGATCGACAACAACTATTTTGACCACAATTCACCTACGTATGGTTCTCCATTTGACATGATGAAGCAGTTTGGTATTTCTTATAATACAGCTGGCGAAAACTTGGCTGGAAACCAAACAGTAGAAGCAGCACATAACGCCCTTATGAATTCACAAGGACACCGTGAAAACATTTTGAACAGCAACTACACGGAAGTAGGCATTGGCGTAGTTGACGGCGGTCCTTACGGCAAAATGTTCGTGCAATTGTTTAAAGGGTAACACGCCAAAAAAAACTCCGCAGCTAAAAGCAGCGGAGTTTTTTTGTTTCTGCAAGTCAGGTATAAGATGTTTATTTCCGCAATTGGACTTGCTCAACGCGATGATGGGCGCCTTTTGTTAAGATCAAATCGGCGCGAAGGCGTGTTGGCTTAATGTTCTTTTCTAAATTAACGCCATTAATGGTATGCCAAATCGATTCCGCCATTGCAACCGCTTCTTCATCAGTTAAGTCGCGGTAGCGGTGAAAATACGACTCGGGCTTTTGGAATGCTGTGTTACGGAGCAGTTGAAAGCGCTCGATATACCAAGATAATATGTCTTTTTCGTCTGCATCGACATAAATGCTGAAATCAAAAAAATCAGAGACAAACACATGGGGCATGCGCTTGCCTTTTCGGTTTACTTGTAGGACATTAATACCTTCGACAATGACGACATCCGGTTTTATCAACGTTTGGATACGGTCTTTTTCAATGTTGTAAGTCAAGTGGGAATACATAGGTGCTTTTACGACAGGCGTGCCTGCTTTTAAGTCTGTCAAAAAAGTAAGCAGGCTGCGGATATCGTAACTTTCAGGAAAGCCCTTCCGTTTCATTAGACCTCGTTCTTCCAGCACTTCATTTGGATATAGAAAGCCGTCTGTTGTGACAAGCTCCACCTTCGGAGAGCCAGGCCATCTTGAAGCCAATGCTTGAATCAGCCTTGCGGTTGTGCTTTTTCCGACTGCAACGCTCCCAGCTATGCCAATGATAAATGGCACGCGCTTCCGTTCCCTTTTTAAAAAGCGGTTTAAATCGTCATGAAGCCTCACATTATGGATCATTCGTTTATAAAGTAATTCAGATAAAGGCATGTATACATCATTCACTTCTGCCTCAGATATCGTTTCATAAATACCTTCGAGGTTTTTCCGCTCTTTTTCCGTGAGAGGAGCGCTAAGCCCGTCGTTTAGCTGTGCCCATTCTGCACGAGTGAAGTGAGTAAAAGCCTCTAAGCTTTTTGTTAATTCATCCGTTGTCATAAGGATCTCCTTTGCGGGTTGAGCTTACTTCAATAGATGAAGCGTAGCACGGCTGAAACGGATAATCAAGAATAGAACACTTGAGCGAACGTATACATGTAGGAAAAGATTTGTTCACACGCCTTACAAATCATCAGGTAAGTTTTGCAGGCTTTCTAGCAATTTTCGAGGAATTGCGAATGTGTGGCTGTTTAATTGCAATTGTTCGCTATCGCCTGGCTGTGTCGCTTGCTTCTGCTTGACCGCACTCATTTCGTGATGGAGATGTTCCATTTTTTCATCAAGTGCAGCAGCTGAATGGGCGGCTTCAGTTAACTCTGAAATGAGTTGTTTAGGTACATTTTGATTGTATTTATAAAAGATCTTATGTTCGAGGCTGGCCCAGAAATCCATAGCAATGGTACGGATTTGGATTTCTACAAACACTTCTTCTTTGCGCGCGGATGTATAGACAGGCACTTTCACAATCATATGGAGGCTACGGTAGCCGTTTTCCTTAGGCTTTTTAATATAGTCTTTCACTGTGACTACATGCATGTCGCTTTGTTTTCTTAACATTTCTTCGAGCCGGTAAATATCAGAGAGAAACGAACAAGTAATGCGGATGCCAGCAATGTCTTGGATGGAATTTTTTAAGACATGCAAATGGAAAGGGATATTTTTACGCCTCGCTTTTTCAAAAATGCTCTCCGGCGATTTCAAGCGCGTTTTCACATGTTCAATTGGACTGTAATCATGCATTAATTCGAATTCTTCTTGCAAAATGGAAATTCTTGTTTCCATTTCGTCTAAAGCAAATTTATACATCATCATAAATTCCGTTAATTGTTGTTTTAGCTGTTTTGCTTTTTCGAAAGTAAGCAAAGGATCATTCATTGTCGGTCACCTCTGCCTTTCATTTTGGATTTGGCACTAAGCAAAGTCAAGTGTAACTCTGTTTTGAAGGATGTGAGAGTGTGGGAATCGTCAAGACAAACAGATGGATTGAGCTATATGTGGACCATTACGAGGAGCAATCTGTCCAAACAAGGTATAGGCAACTGTTTATCCAGCCACTTCAATCGCTTTTCGCTTATTCGACTGATCAGCAACTGGCTACTTATTTGCAGAAAGTCGGTTTATTTTTGCCCAAAACGAGGAAAAGCCGCTTGAGGCGATTTTTGCACTCAGATTGTTGGACTGTAGCTGGCGAACAGTTTACCGCTTTGAAACATAAATGGCAGGGGCCAAATGTGCCCGTTTTCTTGTTGCCAGCAAATGAAGAACATAAACGGCTCCAGGCAGAACTAGGAGGGAAAATGGGGCTTGGCTTTCCTGATGGCATCGTCCTTTTTATTTCAAGCGACATTGAGGAAAATGACTTAAAAGCATTAGTCACCCATGAATACCATCATGTTTGCCGATTATGGCGCACACAGGAAACAGAATCGTCCATTTCGTTATTAGAATCGATGGTGATGGAAGGACTTGCTGAATTAGCTGTAATAGAAGAGGTCGGTGAAGCATATGTGGCGCCGTGGACAAAAAAATATGATCGTCATTGGCAAGAAGAATGGTTTGTCCGCTATTTGAAGCCGAATTTGTTGAGAAAAGGAAGAAGCAATTACAAGCCTTATCTCTATGGCGACGACCGGGCAGGCATTCCGGCTATGCTAGGCTATTATTACGGTTTCAAGCTTTGCAAAGCAGCAGCTGAACGTTCTAGCAAAGACACGTTAGCCTTTCTAGATGAGGATGCTGAGTCGGTACTGCGCAATGGAAGGGAAACATGAAAATGGTGTTTAAGATTTGCCCCTCGTGACCATACTGACTCCAAAGAGCATACTAGTGAGGAGGATCGATTCAGATGGTCATGATGAGAGATATATGGGTAAACTGGTTTGAAGGCGAGGAGAATGGATACAATGTGTGCCCGTTCCATGAGTGGAGAAGTGAAGACCGCATAGAAGTGCTTGATCAAGTAAAATTGTTGAAAGTGGACGAGAAGCTAATGGATTACATAGAGGACCAGCTTCTTGATTTGCCAATGGAATTGCTCAAAGAAGTGTTTCAAAAGAGCTATTTGCGCAAAAACATGTCACGCATCCAACTCGATTATTGTTTTATTGCCACTGATGGGAAACGGATTATTGCAGTAGATACAATGGGATACAAAACGCCAATTAGAAAGAGCCGGTTAACGCCACGCCAAGAACAACTGGTGTTTGAGACATTAACTGAACAAGATGTCCCTTATTTCCAGTTAGAAATCCCTCTGCCTGCAAAAGAATACCATTTGCTTTCCCCGAGTCCTGCCGAGTTAGCGGGATTGACCCGCAGGGAAAGGCAACTGAAGCAACTGTTGTTGATGGTGCTAGATCAATTGCAGACAACAGGCTCAGATGCGGAAATAAAATATTGGTGTACAGAGTGGGACCCTCTGACATACAAAAAACTTCGGCAAAAAGGCCGTGCAGAAGTGTGGGAACAATTGTTGAACGGCGTTCGTGCAGGTTGGAGCAACCGCCATTACAAATTATGTGAAGCGATGGTTAAAGGCCATTCCTTTTTCGAGAAACTATGGGAGTTGGAGCATCCAGAGCGGGTAAAGTAAGGAAAACGCGTTAAAGCAAGGGGCCTGCTTTAACGCGTTGTTTTTCTATTTACATCGTATGCGCTTTCTTTTATAATGGAAGCGACAAAAGGAGGCACGGATTGATGGAGACAATGGACTCATTTGCGTACTTAATTATGAAAATTTTAACGGTTGTTTTGTTAGTCGGCACGCTCGGACTTTCCTTTTTTGTTGGGAAAGTGTACAAGAAAACGAATGGCTATTAAGACACGAAAAATCACTTAGACTGATACGACGTAGCACACGGCTACGTCGTTTTTACGTTCATGCCATGAAATGCTTCATGTTTTATGCCGAATAGGGTTATCTTGTCTTTCTGCCTAAGCCCATCGCACGCTCTGCTTTTGCGAGCGTTTTTTGTGCTTTTCGGTTCGCTTTGTCTGCACCTTTGTCCAATATCGCATCAAGTTCGTCTGACTCGATCAGTTCATAGTAACGTGTTTGCACTGGTTGCAGCGCTTCAATGACTGCGTCGGCAAGGTCGGCTTTAAAAGGGCCGTAGCCAGAGCCTTTATACAGCTGTTCGAGCTCAGTGACCGATTTGCCAGAGCAAAGCGAATAAATCGATAGCAAGTTGGAGACCGCCGGCTTTTCTTCGCGATCGAAGCGAATTGTCCCTTCTGAATCGGTGACGGCGCTTTTAATTTTCTTTGCAATCGTCTTTGGCTCGTCAAGCATCGAAATATAGCTTTTCGTATTGGGATTCGATTTGCTCATTTTTTTATGAGGGTCATTTAAAGACATGATTCTTGCGCCGACTTTCGGGATGCGCACCTCAGGAACAGTAAAAATATCATTGTACTTGGCGTTAAAGCGCTCCGCCAAATTGCGGGTTAATTCCAAATGCTGCTTTTGGTCTTCGCCAACGGGCACAATGTCCGTTTGATAAAGCAGAATGTCTGCGGCCATTAGCGGCGGATACGTTAACAGCGCAGCTGAAACGGCCTCTTTACCGCTTGATTTGTCTTTAAATTGGGTCATGCGTTCCAATTCGCCAATATAGGAAACACACTGCATCATCCAGCCGAGCTGGGCATGGGCTGGAACTTCCGACTGGATAAACAATGTCGACTTGTTTGGATCAATCCCTGATGCGATGTAAAGGGCGGCGAGGCTGCGGATGTTTTCACGCAGTTTCAAACGCTCTTGTGGTACCGTTATCGCATGCTGGTCCACAATACAAAAGTAGCAATCGTAGTCATTTTGCATGTCGGCAAAGTGTTTCAATGCCCCTAAGTAGTTGCCAAGCGTCAATGTGCCGCTCGGCTGAATTCCAGAAAAAACGGTTTGCATACGTTCAACTCCTGTTTTGTCACTCTTCTCCATCGTAAATCAAAATGCAAGCAAACACAACTCTTCCATCTAAACAACGTAAAGGCGATGCATAAAGAGAGGGAAGAGGGACATACACTAGAGGGAACCCTATTTTTTACAGAGGCAGGTCGGTTAATGGGTTCGATTTTGAAAACGTTTATATAGTAGCAAGCCGAGGTTGAGTGCCACAAGCAAGCTAAACCATAAAAGTGAAAAAGGGACGTCTTGCAAAAAAAATACGAATAGCAATAAAGCGAGGCAGGCAACGGCTTGGCAAAGTTGATACATGTTCATCGAAAGACACTCCTATCATCCTCCAAGAAAGGGCGTTTTTTTGGCATGATCCGTTCTATCAGACGGTCGATCTTGTTTTTAATCCTAGTAGCAGCGATTCTGGCAGTAGGATGGTTCCATTTTAAAACAGAATCGATTTTCCGGCACGTGGAAGCGATTGTACATGCAATGGAAGAAGGGGTTCAAGAAGGGAAGGCGGCCCCTACCTTTGCGTTGCCGACTTTATCTGGCGGCATTGGGGAATTTAATCCAAAAAAGGGAGCGCATCGGTATACAATGGTCCACTTTTTTGCGACATGGTGTTATCCATGCCAAGAGGAAATGCCATTGATCGTGGAAGCGGAAAAGCGACTGAGTCAGCAAGGCGATCATTTTGTCGCCGTCAATTTGACGAGCGAAGAGAAAGGCATACAAGAAGTCAAGGCATTTTTAACTCATTTTAACGCGCCGTTTGACCCCCTGTTAGATAAAGAGGGGGACATCCAAGAACAGTATCAAATTTTCGGTATACCAACGACGCTTGTTGTCGATAGGGAAGGAAGAATTGTCCGGCGAATCAACGGGGCGATGGATGAAGGGATGCTAACTGAGTTACCGCCCTTTTCTGTTGCCGGCGCCAGCCTGTAACAAGCCGTCAATTTGGCTATCAAGTTCCGTCAGCAACTGCCGTGCCGTTTTTGCCTCAATGGTCCGGTAGTGATGACTGCCTTTTGGCTCTTCATCGAGTGCATCCGCTTTTGCGACCACCGATTGCAATGGGCTGAGGGCAAGCTCCCCATTGGGCAAGTAGGAGTCTGTATGCAACAGAATTGCCAGTGCGATTTCTTTCGCATGACGGGGGTGTTCCCCAAGGCGAATTAATAATTTATGGGCACGTTCAGCGCCCTTAATGGCATGAATATCGTAGGCTTTATAAAGCGAGTAGTCCCATTTGCCGTTTTTGTACCAAGTATAATGCCCGATGTCGTGCAAAAAAGCTGCCTTTGCTGCCAAGTCGGGGTTGACGTTTTCATTAACCGCTAATGCACAAGCGTGGTAAGCACAGCGAATTGCATGAGCCATGCCAGAGCGTTGCAAATACTTTTGGGCAATGTGGTGGTCGTAAAGAGCAACTAGCGTCACTTCTCTCATCATCATTCTCCTTCCATCCACACATTTTTTAATTATCTATGCTATAATGAATGCCAACCGTTGTAAAGGGGGAAGTTATTTGGCAAATACCCACGTTTTCTCGAGACGTGAAGAACTGGTCAATGCGCTCACACATGGTTTCGGTGCGCTTTTGAGCATCTTGGCGCTCGTGCTTTTAATTGTTTACTCGAGCATGCACGGTACAGCTTGGCATATCGTTAGTTTTACGGTTTATGGCACAAGTATGGTGCTCCTATATTTATCTTCGACACTTGTCCATAGTTTTAAGCCAGGCAAGGCAAAAGACTTATTTGAAATTTTCGATCATGCCGCTATTTACTTGTTTATCGCAGGTACGTACACGCCGATTTTATTTATTTTAGTCGGTGGGGCACTAGGCTGGACATTATTTGGGATTGTCTGGGGCATTGCTGCTGTCGGCATTATCTTTAAAGTCTTTTACGTAAAAAAGTTTTTGGTGCTGTCGACGGTCATGTATGTAGCAATGGGCTGGATTGCTGTGTTTGCAATCGGTCCGATTATGTCAACCCTTCCTAGTGGTGGTATATGGCTGTTGGTGCTTGGTGGGATTTTTTATACCGCTGGGACGATTTTTTATGTCTGGCGTGGATTTTTGTATCATCATGCGATTTGGCATTTGTTTGTGTTGGCAGGCTCTGTCTCACATTTCTTTCTTGTATTTTTATTTATTTTGCCAGTAGGCATTTAAAAACGATCTGGGCATTTGACCAGATTGTTTTTTCTTCGAGTAAACGGGGTATGGTAGCAAGCAAAAGGGACCGTTTCCAATAGGGGAAGAGTCTACAGTCTGAACCATGTTATACTTTATTGGGCGAGGGAGGGAGAGAGGCTGTGTATATTTCGCTGCAAGAATTGGCTTCTTATCTTGGCGTTACTCAGTCTTATTTAATGGAACAAGCTCGTCTTGGAAATATACGTGGCGTTTATGACGGAGAAATGTGGCTTTTTAACAAAACGCAGTTTGAAAAGCTTAAAGAACAGCTTGAGAAAAGGCAAAAACAGTATGTAAAAGAAGAAGAAGAGCTAATTCCAGATGATTGGGATGCCCATGATGAGGATTAAAGGATGAAAGGGAGTGTATGTGTGTGTAAATTGATGAAAATCGGCTGCTCAGCTCTGTTATCTGCTTCATTGCTAGTTGGTGTTAACGGTGGGAGCGTTAAAGCTGCAGCGGGTAATGCGATGCTTGTACATGGCCACAAGCTTGTTGGTCAAACGCTGTATGAAACCCCAAAACTTTCAACACGCTTTGCGAACCAGTCAGGGTACACGTTCGATTATCCAGACGAGGGAGTGAGGGGGATTTATGTGTCTGGACACTCCGCTGGAGGAGAACGTTTTCATTCACTTGTTGATTTCGTCAATGAAACAGGGCTTAACGCGATGGTCATAGACATTAAAGATGATCATGGCAATATTACATATATGCCTGATGAGAGCTCACCTTATTACAACATTGCGAAGAAATACATAAACGACCCTGAGGAAATGATGAAAGCTCTTGAAGAAAACGGGATTTATCCAATTGCCCGAATTGTTGTTTTTAAAGATACGACCTTAGCTGAAATGAAACCGGAGCTTTCCTTTAAAGAAAATGGCTCTGTCTGGAAAAATGGCAGGAAAGAAGCATTTGTCAATCCATTTTTGGAGGAAGTATGGGAGTATAACGTCGGCATTGCCGAGGAAGCAGCACAAATGGGGTTCCGAGAAATCCAGTTTGATTATGTCCGCTTTCCAGAAGGATTTGAGAAACGCGATGAAACACTTGAATATGAAACAGGAAAATACGGGGATGACGAAATTGACAATGTGCAACGCCGTGTAAATGCAGTCACCGATTTTGTCGCGTATGCCCGGGAAACATTAAGCGTCTATGATGTAGATGTATCCGTTGATATTTTCGGCTATGCGGCAACCGTGCCTGAAGCGCCAGGAATTGGACAAAACTTCTTGAAAATATCAGAGAACGTCGATGTCATTTCTTCGATGATTTATCCGAGCCATTGGACGTCTTTTGAAGGATTGGACAAGCCTGACTTGTATCCTTATGAGTTAACCGATGGCTATGCCAAATTGGAAAACGAGCTTTTAGAGCAGCTAGAGGAGAAGAAGCCGGTGTCGCGGCCGTGGATTCAAGACTTTACTGCTAGCTATTTAGGATCAGGAAATTACTTACAGTACGGAAAAGACGAAGTAGAAGCGCAAATCCGTGCCTTGTATGAAAATGACATTAACGAATTTTTACTATGGAATGCGGCCAACACTTACACAGAAGGGGTCGATTACGACAATCCGTAAAAGCAGCTTCAGCTGCTTTTTTTTTGAGCAAATAGGGCAAACTAACTAAATGACGGGTTTAGGACAAAAAAGAAAATGGCTATATAAATGAGTATGTGTTAAACAAAGAATGGGAGGAATGAAAAATGCCGACTTGGTATGAGAAGCTTGCTGACTATTTTCCAGTTGAGGAAATGAAGTCAAAACAGCATATGGAACTGTTGTTAAAAGAAAAGGGAGACATCTACCATAAGGAAGAGAGCGATAACCATGTGATGATGTATGTGGAGACGGATGACTTTATTTTTGTCGATTATTTGTTTGTGGCAAAGCAGGCTAGGGGAGAAGGGCTAGGGAAAAAGCTGTTACAGCAATTGAAAAAAAAGCAAAAACCAATTATACTTGAAGTGGAGCCTATCGATTATAAAGACACGGATACACAAAAGCGTCAGCGCTTTTATAGTCGTGAAGGGTTTAAACACGCCAAATCAATTGGTTATCGTCGTCGTTCTCTTGCGACAAATAAAGTGACGGAATTAGAAATCCTTTATTGGTCACCAGAGAATGAAGATGAGAATAGTATATATGAGAAAATGAAGCACACGTATGAGAACATCCATACGTATAAAGACAAAGCGTTGTATGGAGAATCATACGAAGCAGTTGATGAAGTATTAACATTGAAAGAGTAAGACGGTGGACTATAGGCTCCTGACAAAAAGAAACGGGAGGGCGAAGCGCTATGAAACAAAAAAAGAAAGCCAAACAAAAACGAAAGCGCCTAGCGTGGAAAGATGCTTTTAAAAAGCAGCTAGACAACTTGAAAAACCGTCGTCCGCAGGAATATCCTTATCCCCAATCGAAAAAAAGCATTGCATAATCCGCCGTACGCCGTACAGGCGGTTTTTTTCTGGAAATAGGTTTATGGTCAGGCAATGTCGGGAAGTGAGCATTTATAAGAGGATTTCCCATAGTTTTTGTTCAATCTTTGTATAAGTTTTTCGCAACGACTCTATACAACAGTTGAACAAACTTGTATAATAAAATGGTGATGAAGCGAACGATAACGGATACTCTTGTCACACTTTGATTAAAGGAGAGGTTCAATAAGATGGTCACACTACTTACATCCCCTAGTTGTACATCTTGTAGAAAAGCGAAAGCATGGTTGGAAGAGCATGATATTCCTTTTGAAGAGCGTAATATCTTTGCATCTCCACTCTCTGTTGAAGAAGTAAAACAGGTTGTGCGCATGACAGAAGATGGCACAGATGAAATCATTTCCACACGTTCTAAAGTTTTTCAAGAACTGGACGTAGAACTTGAATCATTGCCTTTACAAAAATTGTTTACGATCATTAGCGACAATCCTGGTCTGCTTCGTCGTCCGATTATCTTCGATGAAAAACGTTTACAAGTTGGATACAACGACGCTGAAATTCGCCGTTTTCTACCAAGAAAAGTGCGGACATTCCAATTGCAGGAAGCACAGCGCTTAGTAAATTAATACGAACCTTCTACAGAAACCTCTGTAGAAGGTTTTATTTTTCTTGACATTAACCACAGCATGCGAGAGAATAAAGAACTAACAAAATACGTTTGCACCCGTCAGAAAGCAGATGGATTCCATTTTTCGGCTAGTTATCATACAATAGGAACAAGGAAGGCAAGCTCACTGTTTCCTTGATAAAGGCTACCTAATGTTAAGATTACAGGAGGGGGAGCGAGTATGGAAATCGAACGAGTAAATGACTCAACCATTCGGTTTTTCATCACGTATAAGGATATTGAAGCACGTGGATTTGAGCGTGAAGAAATTTGGTATAACCGTGAACGTGGTGAAGAACTTTTTTATGATATGATGCATGAAGCAAGCGACAGGGACGAATTTGAACTAGATGGCCCGCTCTGGATTCAAGTTCATGCCCACGATAAAGGCTTGGAAATTCTTGTTACACGTGGGCAATTGTCAGATGGCAATGTAAAATTAGAAATTCCCGTTAAAGAGGACATGGAAACAGAGGAGCAGGAAGATGTTCCAGTCCGCACGTTCGAAGAGAACGAGCTAGACAGTCTCGAGCTGATTATTGGTTTTAAAGAGCTCGAAGATATAATATCTTTAAGCAAAGCAGTTCGCCCTGAGGGAGTGCTTAATACACTTTACCACTACGAAGGCCGTTATTTCTTGCATGTCCAATTCACGAACGATCTTTATACAGAAGATGAACAAGACAATTTGTTGAGCAGGATGCTTGAGTATGGCTATGAATCCGAATTGACGATTCACAGGCTCCAGGAATATGGCAAAGTCATTATTCCAGAGACCGCTCTAGCGAAGCTATATTCAACTTTTTCCTAAAATCATAGAAAACGCTTGTAGATCGAGGGAGTGAAGGCAAGGGAAGACGCGAATCGAACAGATGTTCATAAGCGGTGGTTTTCTTCTACATGTGTAACCACAATTCCAAAGCACAGATCTATACCAACGTGTAAGCGAGCGTTTGTTACAGTCTATAAGAGCCATGATAGGCTCTTTTTTTGTTGCGTAAAAAAAGGATAAACGCGAGGTTGGTTTGAATAAAAAAGGAAGAAAGGAGTGTGGCCATTGCTTCAAGCTTTAGATGAAAACGATCGTCTTATCAGTTTTACAGATAAACGTAGCCATTCAGAATGGCGGTACTTACAAAAATCAGGGCGCTTTCGTTGTCCAATCTGCAACCAACAAGTAAGGATGCGACTTGGAACAAAAATACGTTGGCATTTTGCCCACCAAAAAAGTGAGGCGTGCCCTTCTGGAGGGGAAGGGGAGTCGGATGAACACGTACGCGGAAAACAATTGCTTTTTCAGTGGGCGGCCAAGCAGAACAAAGCGACACAATTGGAAAAATATTTAAGGAAGTCAAAGCAACGACCTGATGTCTACATTCATGCTTCGTCGCCGCTTGCGCTGGAATTCCAATGTGCGACCCTTTCCGCCAAAACGCTATATGAACGCAATATCTTGTACGCACGCCAAGGCATTTCCCCAGTTTGGATTTTTGGGGGAAACCGTTTAAAGCGGAAGCGCCGCCAAATGTTTCAAATTCAACAATTTGAATGGTATGGCCTCCAACATGCCCAAAGGGAACCATTTTTTATTTATTTAGACGCACATACTGAAATGGTATGTTTGCTCCGCTATGTAATCGCTGTTCTCCCTTCCTTAGCACTTGCTACCCCTTCGTTTATTGCTCTCGAACAGTTAACATTAAGCGATTTGCTCCAGCCCCCGTCGCTGTCAATTTGTTATACAGACAGCTTGTCTGCCTATCGTCGGCAAGTCAAAAACAACCTCCACCGCAATCGATCGTTAGCGCATTTACTTGCAACGCTGCAATTGACCAATATTCCGATCACTGCTGGCTGGCCCTTGCCGGCTCAACGCTATATCCAAATTTCCCCGTTTCTATGGCAGACATCGTTTATCCATGCTTATTTGTGTCATGCTTTTAAAGGCTCTCCACTAACTCTTACCCAAATCGATGTGTTATTATCGTCTTGTTTACGGCAGTTCCGCCATCCTTTCAAACCTTATTGCGACCCGAAAAAAATCACTTCCCAACTAGCGCGAGAATACCTAGCTTTGCTTGAAGCATTCGGGCTGTTGAAAAAGGTAGCTCCTGCCGCTTTTATAAAAAGCGGCGGGGAAATCCTTTCTTACAGAGGAGAGGAAAAAGAGCAGCACTTTCTCCATTGCTGGCATGAATCGTTGTTATCAAAAAATAGGCATGCTGGTGAAAGCGAAACCAAGCAAGGAGAAGGGGCCGGCATATAGGAGCATGCATGGACAAAAATGTTTTCAGTGTTGGGAGAAAGTCATTCGGTTGTCTAAGCATTTTTTTAGTTAATGGGGACGGTATCCTTTAAAGCGCGGCTTCTTTTTTAATGGCCGGAATAAGCAAAAAAGCGCGATGAATAATAGCGGAACGGCCACCCAAATTGGAAAAAGGTGCAGCAGTCCAAGAATATACAAATAAAACGCAACAAGCACAAGAGCAAGGCGAAGCAAAATTTTCCGTTTCATTTTCAGAGCTCCACACCCTTTTTTCACAAAATAGGATACGGCGATAACGATGTTTCCGTATAGGCCAGCAGCGTGTTTGTATAACATATGCCTGGGAAAGGAAACTATGTGTGGTTCATTGTACAAACTTGGTTAATTAAATTTCTTGTTGCTTCTCCTTGTTTTTTTCAGTAGAATAGAAGTGTTGCAACTCACATTCTCTTCGATTGAAAGGAAGGCTGTCTGCTTTATAAGCAGGCAGCCTTTTGGTTTTTTGGACGAAAAAGAAAGGACCCTGCATAGGCTGGATCCTTACGTTAACCATTTCCAAAAAGTTCCATATTCATAAGGGACAGCTTCTACTTTTTGCTGTAACATGAGTGTCTTTAGCTTCTTTTCGGCTTCTTCACAACTCAAATCCAGAACCATCGCTACTTCAGCAGTTGCTAAAAAACCATATGTTTGTAACAATCCCTCGAGAGTCGGTGGAGTCGCTTTTGCTGGTACGAAGCCGAGCATATCTTCCAATAACTGGACATATATCGAGAATGGATACTGGCCAGAAATTTTAATGCCCGCTTCTTCCGAATTATCGTTAAAAAAAACGAAAGTTGGAACGGTATCAACGTCCATCTCGTTTGTCGTTTGCACGTCACACTGAAGCGCTTTGGCGGCGCTCGGTGAATGGAAGTCGGCTATAAAAGCATCAACGTCCAGCCCTGCATCGGCGGCGCATGTCTTTAACACGTCTTCATTGGTAATGTTCTGTTTTTGTAAAAACAACGTTTCTCGAAGCTTGCGCAAAAAGCGGTGGCCAGCCTTTGGTCCTTGTAGTTCTGCTGCTTTTATCGCAAGTGAAGCTTTATATGGATGAAAATCACCAAGTTCTATATCCCCGGCGTAAGGCATATTTGAGGATGATACACCTTTCACCCATACCGGCGGGCGTGTATGTTTGGCTTTGCCTGCTTCGCACGCATTCCACACATTCAACTTTCCAGCAAGCAGGACCCGTATTCGGAAATAATGACCATATTCGACTTTGAGCTTCTTTAGAATCGGCTCCATCGACCAGCATTGAGCGCACAGCGGATCAATAAAGGTGTAAATCTCCAATGGTTTTTTGGCAGGCAGCGCTTCATTTGCCTCGGGAGAAATGCCACAAATCCCGAGTTCATGGTCACAATGGCTAGTCACGCGATGTTTGGCGTTCATGGGCCAACTCCTTTCTTTTATCCCGGCGTTGGGTGATTAACCATATGATGTGCAGTAAGCCTAAGCCGATGCATCATATAATCACGAATGTCGCCTGATAAATGCACGTCGTCCATGGCACGCTCCATACAGGAAAGCCAAGCTTCAGCTTGGACAGGAGAGATGACAAACGGCATATGCCGCGCTCTAAGTCTCGGGTGCCCAAACTCTTCTGTATAGAGCGGTGGACCGCCGAAAAATTGCGTTAAAAACCGCTTTTGTTTGTATGCTGTATGAGTCAGGTCTTCAGGAAAAAGGTGGCGAACGTCTTCATGGGCCGCGATGTAGCGATAAAAAGCATCGACAAGTTCGCTTATTTTTTCTTCTCCACCTAAAGCCTCAAACGGGCTTTGTTCATTTCGTTGATCAGGCACAAATGGTCTCTCCTTTTCGTTTGCCTAGATCCATTGTAGCAACCATTGTTCCGTTCAGCAAATAATGTGTTTTTAGAGTTAAAAAGAGGAAATCCTTTCTGTCGATTTTTCGCAAACTTTGTTATAATGGAAGAAGAAAACTGCATGGAGGGGAAATATGGAAATTTCGTTTTGGCCACAGGCATACACAAGCGAACGGGTTTCACCACAAGCATCGCAAACAGATGAAACGACTTCATTTGCGAAAATGCTCCAATCTGAATGGGACAAAAGCACGCAAATAAGCGCTCCACCATTACAGTTGCCGTTTTTGCTGCCGATGTTGCAGCAGCCGCTGTTTTTAGATGAAAAGAATACATATGAAGACGTTTCTACTTTACAAACGAAAACAACAGGAGAAGGCTACGGCAAAATAGAGCAAGAGGTTGAACAAACCAAGGCATCAGCAGCGTCAACAAGCAAAGCGGGATCCTATGGACCGCTTATTGAGCGTATTGCCGGGGAATTTGGGGTCGACGCTAAACTTGTTAAGGCGGTTATTCAACACGAGTCAAACTTCAATGAAAGAGCCGTAAGCCCAGTAGGAGCTAGTGGGCTCATGCAATTGATGCCTTCCACGGCGAGAGCGCTTGGCGTTAAATCGATTTTTGACCCTGCTGAAAACATCCGTGGTGGAGTCAAATACTTAAAGCAAATGCTAGACCGTTACAATGGCAATGAAGCACTAGCGCTTGCCGCTTATAACGCCGGCCCAGGAAATGTCGATAAGTATGGCGGTGTCCCACCCTTTAAAGAAACACAGAATTATGTTCCGAAAGTGCTTAATACATACCGCAGTTACGCATAAACGTGCAGCCTTTTTGGCTGCACGTCAACTGTAAAAATATTTGACAAACCTTTTCTATCAGTCTGAGGGAGGTTGTCAATAAAAATGTTGATTGGCGAGATGGGTAAGGAAGTGAGTGACTGAACGGACTTCTTGTTTCTCTTCTCCACATCCTTTGTAGGGGAAAGGATTGCTCTTGCCTCTTGTTCTATTGAGTTGCTTGCTCGTAAAAACGGGCAACTTTGTTTTTCGCTGGTACGAATGGCACGTCAGCTTCTGCGAGGAGTTGGGTAAGGATGGATTCAGCGTGTGCAAGTGACTGTCCCTCATATTCGATTTCAAAATCTTCAGTCCCTGCGTATAGGCTATGGTCTAAGCATAGCACCCCCCCTTTATAAGGCACCTCCATTCTATAGGTCGTTAACGAGCCAAAGTGGCGAACGGCGGGAATAGTCCCAATGAGCCCTTTAATGGCTAATTGAACTTCCCCTTCAGGAAGCGTTCCAGTTAGGAGCAATTGTTCTTCGCTTCTGGTGAGGGACTGGTGTGTTTCTAACAGTCCGCCCTTTGCTGGGGCTTTTAATGTAAAGACGGACGAGCCCTTTTTTTTGCGGACACGTAGGGCTGCGCCTGCATTCTTCAATTTAAAGTCAGCCGTATCATAGTAATCATTTTGCTGTTTTTCCGCTTTTGTGCCGAATTTTTCGGTTAACTGGCGATAGGCAGCCTCACTAAGCATCGATTTTGCTTCATACTCGATTTCTTTAACCATGGTCGTTCCCCATTTCTGCGATTCTCGTTCCTTATTATACGTAGATTGGCGTCCTTCTGCAAAACGTGGGTTTTCAGGACGTTTTGTGTTACACTGATTACGGAAAAAGCAGCTTTGGGGGATAAGGATGAAACAGTATAAAGTATCGGCTATTGAAGTGGACGAAGAAGCGAGCACTGTGGAACTTGAAGAGGAAATAGACGCACAATTGGCGGCACGATTAAAACCAGGAAAGCGCGTGCTCGTCGATTCTGATCAGTTTGCCTTTATTTACATTCTTGAAGATGAGGAAGCGTTTTACGCTATCCGTTTTGAAAAGAACGTTTGGCCAGCATTAAATAAAGCGCATAAGTTAAAAACGAGTTATTATGTAAAGCTTAATGAACATACTCGCCTTGCACTCGTTGATATGGAGGAAGAGCTGGCATTTCTTCTAGAGAACATTCGTGGCAATGGGAATTATGGAGAGGCCTTTGAACAAGCAGTGAACGACGCATTTTAGTTTTTTTAAGAGGTGGAGCTTTTGGACTGGGATGCTTTTTTAACACCGTATAAACAGGCTGTTGAAGAGTTGAAAGTGAAATTTAAAGGGACGAGGGAACAGTACCAGAAAACGTCGCTGCATACACCTATTGAATTTGTAACGGGGCGTGTGAAGCCGGTATCGAGCATATTAAACAAAGCGGCGCGCAAGCAAATTCCCCTCGAGCAGCTGGCTGATAAGATGCAAGATTTGGCTGGCGTTCGCATCGTCACTCAATTTGTCGAGGATATAGACAAAGTCATTGAGCTCATGCGTGCCCGCTCTGATTTTGAAATCATTTCGGAACGAGACTACATACAAAAGAAGAAACCGAGTGGGTACCGGTCATACCACTTAATTCTTCGCTATCCTGTTCAGATGATTGAAGGGGAAAAGAAAGTCCTTGTTGAATTGCAAATCCGCACACTGTCGATGAATTTTTGGGCCACGATTGAACATTCATTGCGCTATAAATATAGCGGTGAAATACCTGACGACATCAATATGCGTTTGCAGCGGGCTGCAGAAGCTGCCTTTTGGCTCGATGAAGAGATGTCGATCATCCGTGATGAAGTACAAGAAGCTCAGCGAATTATAACTGCAAAACAACAGCAAAGCCGCTGATAGCAAGGAGTGAAACAATTTTGAAGTTTACGGTTGCCTCACGAGGGGATACACTCTCAGATGAATTATGCGATACGATAAAAACACGGCTTCTTGCTGCCGATTTGGCACATGATAGCGAAACACCGGATATCGTCATTACGGTGGGAGGGGATGGAACGTTTTTAGAGGCATTCCATTCTTATGCACACCGGCTAGAGGAAACCGCTTTTGTAGGCATCCACACTGGCCATTTAGGTTTTTATGCTGATTGGGTTCCTGAAGAAACAGAGCATTTGATTACCCATATAATCAAGACGCCGTTTCAAATTGTCGAATACCCTTTGCTTGAAGTGGTCATCCGCTATCGTGGCGGCCAAAGGGAGCCGAGGCGGCATTTAGCCCTTAACGAAAGCACGATTAAAAGCACCGAAGGGTCACTTGTTTGCACAGTTGAGATTAAGGGAGAGGCTTTTGAGACATTTCGGGGAGATGGCTTGTGCATGTCCACGCCTTCGGGGAGTACGGCTTACAACAAGGCGTTAGGGGGGGCAATATTGCATCCGTCCCTTGCTTCGATCCAGCTATCGGAAATGGCTTCGATTAACAACCGTATTTATCGGACGCTCGGATCCCCTCTAGTGTTGCCTCAGCATCATACCTGTTTGTTGAAACTGTTAAATGATGTGTCCGTCCAAGTTACCATCGATCATTTTAATGTACCGGTGTTTGCAGAAAATGTCGATACGATCCAAGTCCGTGTCGCAGAAGAGAAAGTTCGTTTCGCCCGTTTTCGGCCATTTCCTTTTTGGAAGCGGGTGAAGGAGGCCTTTATTAGTGAATAACCCGACTTTTTCATGGCGCGTCGATGAAGGCGCGCCCCTGCTATTACGGACGTTTTTACGTGAAAAAAAACAAGTATCGAAGCGGCTTTTAGCAGCTGTAAAATTCAAAGGCGGGCTTTTGCGGGTAAACGAGATGGAAGCAACGGTGCGCCATGTTGTTAAAACAGGGGATCTAGTGACAATGGTGCTTCCGCCTGAGTTGCCGAGCCCAAGTTTACAACCTGAGCCGCTTTTATTTGGCATCCCTTATGAAGATGAGCATATGCTCGTTGCCGATAAACCAGGACATATGGCGACGATCCCTTCTCGAGACACACCAGGAGGTTCCCTTGCCAATGGAGTGCTTCACTATTACAAGCAGCAACAACTGCAGGCAACGTTTCATGCTGTCAACCGCCTTGACCGCGGCACAAGTGGACTGCTGATTGTAGCCAAGCATAGCTACGCCCATGATTTGCTGTCTCGATTGCAGCAGCAAGGGGGCTTGAAGCGTTGCTATAAAGCGCTTGTAAAAGGGGTTCTTTCAGAAAAAGCAGGCATTATTGACGCTCCAATCGACAGGAAGCCTGGAAGCATCATTGAACGGGAAGTACGGCTAGGTGGTAAATCAGCCATAACCCACTACAAAGTGGAAGCAGAATCAAACACACACAGCTTATTGTCTTTGCAGCTTGAAACGGGCAGGACACACCAAATCCGCGTCCATTTTGCTTACTTAGGCCACCCACTTGTCGGCGATGGGCTATATGGAGATAATGACGAGGGGTTGCCCCACCAAGCGCTGCATTGCGATCATGTGGCATTTACGCATCCGTTTACAGACGAAGTACTTTATGTCGAAAAAAGCTTGCCGAAGGAATGGCGTCCATTCGTTGAGTGCATGCATCCCATTGGTTGATGATTTTCCTTTGCAAGCAGGAATCAAGACAGGAAACGCGAATTTTGCATAGTACCTTGTTAGACATTGTGATAAACTATTAGTACCTGATAATAAAATGGGAGTGATAACAATTGAAGGCAATTGATTTGTCAAACCGTACATACGTAGTGATGGGTGTCGCGAATAAACGCAGTATTGCTTGGGCGATTGCTCAAGCGCTAGCAGGAGCAGGAGCAAACTTGGTGTTTACTTACGCTGGGGAAAGGTTGGAAAAAAATGTCCGTTCTCTTGCTGAAACGCTTGAAGGGGAGCATCTTGTCTTGCCATGCGATATTACGAACGACGAAGAGATTGACAAAACATTTAATGAGATTAAAGAGAAAGCTGGCGTGATTCACGGACTTGCCCATTGTATTGCTTTTGCCAACAAGGAGGAGCTTGAAGGCGAATATCTAAATGTCACACGTGATGGCTACTTGCTTGCTCAAAATGTCAGTGCCTATTCATTGACCGCTGTAGCCAAAGCGGCTCGTCCGCTGATGAGTGAAGGCGGAAGCATTATTACGATGACGTACTTAGGCGGCGAGAAAGTGGTCCGCAATTATAACGTGATGGGTGTAGCCAAAGCCGCTTTGGACGCCAGCGTAAAGTATTTAGCAAACGATTTAGGGAAAGACGGCATTCGTGTCAATGCCATTTCGGCTGGACCAATCCGGACATTAGCAGCGAAAGGAATTGGCGGTTTTAATAATGTTCTTAAGGAAATTGAAGAGCGGGCACCATTGCGGAAAACGACTACCCAAGAAGAAGTAGGCGATGCCGCTCTATTTCTTGCAAGTGATTTAGCACGAGGCATTACCGGAGAAATTCTTCATGTAGACAGTGGCTATAATATTCTTTCACTTGCTTAATGTTAAAAAAGCAGCGCTAATCATTGATGCTTAGCGCTGCTTTTTTCTGTTCATTTGCGATTTATACATAAGGCACAGCACACGTTCATAATCATGTCTATTATGAGGAGAAAGGATTTCGTAATCAATGATCTCACCATTTGAATGGATCGTGCTTGCTTTCGCGACTTGTCGCTTTACGCGTTTGCTCGTTTGGGATGATATTACGGCATGGCTTAGGCGCCCATTTATCAAAGAAACAGAGATATTAGAAGAAAACGGGGAAAAGGTTTTGTATTTAGAAGGCAAGGGGCGTGGGTTGCGCAAATGGGTAGGAAGCCTGCTATCCTGTTATTGGTGTACAGGTGTCTGGGTTGCACTGTTCTTTTATGGCGGATATCTTTTTTTTCCACTCTTGTTTTGGCCACTTAGTGTTCTTTTTTCCATTGCTGCTGTGGCAGCAATTTTGGAAACAATGACGAGAAAGTTGGAATAATAGGGGAGTGCCACAGTAGGCAACACCCCTTTTTTGCGTATAGAGAGGATAAATGGCCACACATAGAAGCGAGCTTGGCATAAGATGATTTTGCATTCACTAAAAACGCGTACAATAGGCTGCCAATCTGTTGAGGCTACAGAAGTCGAATGGATAGCGCAATGATTGCTGCTTACCGCTTTAATGGGTATGAGAACTTTTGCTGTAAGCAACATTTATCCTTTAAGTCCCTTAAAAAGAATAAAGGGAGGAACGGTTTTTTCATCTTTCCATTTTAGGCCGTACTTGTCTTCAACATTTCGAATCGCCTCGTCGGTTACGTTTTGTAAAGTCGGTTGCTGTGTTTCGATTTCAACAAAGCCATTGTTAACGAGTAATGTTTCATAAGTTTTCTCTGGCCAATGGTAATCTTCAATTAGCAACTGGTTTCCTCCCCAATGCAATTCTTTTTGAATGATATCGCCCCGTTTGTAGGTTTTGCCTTTTTCGCCGATACGGCATGTGGAAAAAACATGACCTGTGGAATTGGGATTGGTGTCTAACAGCACAAATGGAGCGCCTGGTTTTAATACACGGGATACTTCGCGCAAAATGTTGTTTAGTACTGCTTCATCCCCGATTGTAATGAAAACGAAACACGAAAAAGCACCGTCAATGGAGTTGTCGTCTAGAAAAGCGAGTTTGGGACCTTTCACTAAACGGTAATGCACCTTTGTATGATTGTGTTTCTTGGAAGCAAGCTGAATCATTTTCGCCGATTGGTCGACTGCAATAACGGTCGCTGAAAACAACTCAGCAAAGCGTGTTGCGATTTTACCTGGTCCGCAGCCAAAGTCAAGAATGGTCTGGCGCTCGTCTTTGTGAAAATGGGAAAATACGAATTGATATCCTAATAGTTGCTCTAAAATATCATTATAGGCTTCGTATTTTTCAGCAACTTCCTTTTGAAAGAAAAAATCAGTCATCACTCTACACCTCCTAGTAAACATAGTTATATGCTTGGAATTAAAAGAGTGTGCAATCGCGGAAGGTGGAAACGGTTAAAAACAAAAGAAAAACCAGGCTTTTTTAAGCCTAGTTCGTTACCAAAAAGCAACTATACAAGGGTGAAAGCAATCGCATTCAAAGCGGGGATTCCTTGTGGATGTTCGTCGCCGTATACAAACCCGTTCACTTGCATCGCCACAGAGCTTGTTGCCGCAATAGGCAATTGGATTTCAAAATTAGAAAACATAACGGTTGATAAGGCAGGAATTTCCGCTGCTTTTGGCTTCAGCCAATACTGGCCCGTTTCTTTTGCTTGTGCATCGCCACTTTCTTCTAAAAAAGACCAGCCATCACTTTCATTCATTTGGGCAACGTGGTCTTTAGGAGCACGAGGGCGATTGATTTTCCCAGTCAAATTTGCCAATTCCGGTTTATTAAAGGCAAGGCAAATGATAGGGGTAGACAGTGGAGCCGTGCCTTTATTTTCAATAACAAAATGACCCTTTACAAGCACTGTTTCATCTTCTTCGAAAGTGGAAGGCGATAGGATGGAATACGAAAAATAAGGGACGATGATCGCTTGCTTAGTAGGACTTTGCTCGTAGCCGTTCGCGCCGCTGTTTTTTTCAGCTTGTAGCGCCAATTCTTCCAGCCGATCGGTCAATCCATCGATAATTCGTTTTTGTTCAAGCAGCTTCTTCTCCTGCTGACGTAGCAGCCGTTCATTTTTCACCGTTTCAGAACGATAGTGCAATAATCGTTGCTTTAATTGAATATGTTCTTTATGAACGTTTGTTTTCTGGTTATAAGACATAGACGCCTCCTTAAAAAGTCGGACATAGAAAACGAGTCTGGTAATACAGACTACGCGGCATCTAGTTATTGTATGTATGGCTGATTGATTTGAGAAGAGAAAATCCGAGCCGTCGCGAAACGGCTCGGTGGCAAAAGGGGAGATTAGGAAGCGGATTTTGAATGGCTTTTGCTTTTCTTACCAGGAAATAGAGTAGGGCATTGTGGTGGGAATTTCGTTTCTTTGCATAGAACATCGCTGATAGGAAATTCCAGCCGAGGTTTGCAATATGCCGCTTCAATTTCCAACAAAACGTCAGCTAATACATGGACATCTAGGCAGAAGGAGAAAGAAAGGTCCAGCTGCATATAAGAGCCGTCAAATATAAGTTCAGCATCACATTGGCCTGCTGTGACGAAAGCGCACACTTCAGTGCCTTCTGGCGCGCATAAGTAGAACGTTTCGACTTTTGTAAATTCAAATGGCTCGCATGACGTACAAATATGGTTGCCAGCTTCGTCGTACAGGTCTACATCGACGCAAACCTTAATGAGAATTTTCACTTTCTCAAGCGTAACCTCATCGCCATTTGGCATGCAAACTTCTACTTGCGTTCTGTGATGCGGATCAGTCACTTCCTTCGTGTAAATCTCGGACTCAATCACCCGGCAGACGGCTTCACATTTCGGGAATTGTTTAATAAACTCTGTAAACGATTCTGCCTCGCTGTCCCTGCATTTAAACAGTTCGGACAAATCACTGCCGGATTTATTTCCTTCATGGTAGCATGCCGTTGGCAAATCGACTTGGCGTGTGACCCAGTCGAACACTTTAGGGACACTAATGCATACATTATGCTTTTCGTGATCTGTGCTCATGCATAAACCTCCTTATGATTTCCTAGCGTGGTTTTCTCTCTTTGTGCCCTTAACTAGGTGTTCAGGCTACTGTATAGTATGAATGGCCAGTAAAAATGTGCAGCCTGATATAAATTATTTTCGGGCTACTATCCGTACCTTCTAGTGATGGCAACATAAGATAGTAAATACGATAAATAGAAAGAGGAGGAAAAAGCGGATGAATCAAAAAAGCAATCAGCCTCAAGCATTTATCAAAAAAATAACAAACAAAAAGAGACCGAAGACAGGGTACAAACCAAAGCCTAACTGCTGCGGCGGTAAGAAAAAAAGCAAATAAACGGATCATCTAGAGCAGAATTAAAAAAAGACTCGGGCCTGTATGTTCATTCAATTATAAAAGGAAGGCATGCCATCTCTACGTGGCATGCCTTAAGCTGTAGGCGAGCGCTTGCATCTTTCGTCGTCTGAAAGTGAACAAGTCGGAGTCAGGTCGTTTCCCCTCATTTAAATGGAAGCTCCTCGTCAGCAAAGAAATGCTAAGGAAACCCGCTTAAATAAATGAAATGGGCGGATTTAGCCGGTAAATGAGCTGATTTTTCCGCGCGTATCACTCACTTAAGACGAGCCAAACTCATATGGTATTAGTGTCCAATAAAAAACGATGAGGAGGTTTATGCATGCATAACCAATATCAGCAGTTGATGGAAGTCCTTGTTCGCCAAATCTTAAAAAAGCATAACGTCTCGCCGGCAAAAAATTTGTCAGATGAAGAAAAAGAAAAAATCCGCAACACGGCTTTAGGTTTACAGCAACAAGTGGAAGAGTTTTTGAAAGAAAAACAAACCAAAACAAATGAGGAAGCAAAGAACGATAAAGGCAATGAATCGCAGGGGAAAAGCGATCCGTTTAGTGAAATCCTAAAACGGAAAGCGGAAAAGCGGAAAAAAACAGAGTAACAAGGGCCTTAGCTGAAATTAGGCAACTGTATCAGGGACATACGCACAGGCAAAATAGTCGAATGAGCATAGTTTAAATTAGATTCTAAATTGGAGGGGAAATCATGAGTGAAGAATTTACACGGTTTTTAGATAAACCGCGCCATCATTCATCTTCATGCGATAGCTGTTCTTGCCACAGCTGTTCACATGGTGGACACGATTCAAACTGTCATTCTGATAAACATTGTCATTCAGACAAAAAAGACGACCACAAAAAGTGGTCTGCATTAGACCCAGACGCGTGCCATCCAATGGGTTTTGGCGATATAGAGCAAGATGCAGCGCAGGTAAAGAAAGAGATCCAAGTTTCTGAAGAGCTCATTTATGTTAAAGATTCTTGCGACGTAGAGATAGAATCGACCGACACGAAAGCAGCAATTGGTATACAAGTAGCCATTCAAGCTGCCATTGCCTTGATTATCCGCATCTCTTTAGCTGGAAACGACAATGTCGAAGACATTACACAAGAAATTCTTCAGGCCTCAAAGACAAAGCAAATCACTCGCCAAAAAACGATTGTCGACAATTCCAGAAATGTTCAAGTGTCAACGACGGATACGCAAGTGGCGGTCAACATTCAAATCCAAATCGCGATTCTCTTGGCCATTATCGTCGAATTGGATATTCTATAATCCACATGGAAAGCTGTCAAGTTTGGCAGCTTTTTTTGGTATTTTGTTTTCGCTGTTTGTCTATTGTGTTTTGTAGTTATTCTTTCTTTGACCGATCTCGATCTAAAAGGTTGCGAGAGAACCAGTTTGGCGACATTTCGCTATTCGTTTCATGTTTACTTGTACGATGAGATACGTAAAAAGTGGACTCGTGTAATTTCTCTTTTTGAGACGAGTGCTCTTCTTCTTGTACCTCTTCCTCATGCTTAGCGGGAGGGACAGCTTCTTTTGGTGGCGGTGGGTTGTCAGAAGACTGGGCTTTTGCTTCCACCAGTTCTTCTGATAATTTGTGTTTCTCATTTAGCGCCTGCTCAAGCTGTTCCTGCAGTTGTTTGTTCTCCGCCTGTAGTTGGTCGATCATGTTGTAATGATAATCATTTTTATAGCGTTTCAGCTCTATTCTCAATTTAGCCGCTTCTGCTTGGGCGTGGATTAAGCGTTGATGCAGTTGGGCAGCTGTTAGACGCATTGGAGATCGATTCACTCTCATCAGTCCTTTCAGCTTAATAATCGCTTATTTTAAATGTATGAAAGCAAAACAAAAACATGAATTGAAATTGGCTGTGGTTGGTGTGAAAGGGAAAATCGCGAAAAAGTGGAGAGTATGCTGCCTGTTGTTTTACGTCAATTCCAACTGTTATATTCCTCAATGACAGGCTAATTGATGAGTAAACAGGAGCTACCACCGAGATCGCGGCATCCATTTCCGGCGTAATGGGCGAAATGGATGCCTATGAAATGGATGAGGGAAGAGGGGGATTCGTCCTAGTTTTGGCTGCTGTTCATTAAGCCGCGGACAAATCGGGTTGGGTGGGCTCGTTTTCCCCGATAATGCACAGGGGCCGAAATCGCCAATTCCTTTTTGGCACGTGTCATCGCCACATACATCAGTCGCCTTTCCTCTTGCAAGGGGCCATCATCGCCTTCTCGCCAAGCGTCAAGCGCATAGTCATGGGGGAGGCTGCCCTCGACTGCTCCTGCAATAAAGACATGGCTAAATTCGAGCCCTTTTGAACGATGAACCGTCAATAATTGAACGCTTTTTGGCTGGCGAGTCTGAAGCGAATGGCACTCCTGTTGTTTGGCTATTACATGGTCGATATGGGTCAAAAACGCTTCGACCGTATCAAATTGTGTGGCTGCCACTTTAAGTTGATTGAAGTCGTCGCTGCCTTTTTCGAATTTATTCCCTTCCTGACCTTGTTTTTTGATCGTTTCATTAAATCCTAAACGTGCTTCGGCAAAAGCAAGCGCTTCGGATGGATTCATCTTTTGCATGCGGCGGCAATCAGCAGGTAATGTTTTTAGTTTTTTTGCTTGAAAGGCGGGCAACTCTGTTAAAAAAGGGATGGCTTCAAGAAGGCTGCACCGTTCCGTTTTCTGGATGCGTAGCAACTGATCGAGATGCTCTTGCTTTATAAATAAAGCTTTTAACAGTTCTGCCATTACAAACTGACTTTCTTCGTTCCTGCCAATCCGCAAAAAGGAGAGAGCACGGCGTACAAATGGCCGTTCGTAGAAACAGGCAAATCCTTGTTCAAGCGAGAATGGGAGCGTCGTATCCATCAAACGGTCCACGAGGGCTCTCGCGCTTGTAGACGTACGGTAAAGCACAGCGATTTCGCTTGGACAAGTGCCCTTTCCGATTAGCCTCTTGATTTCTTCCACAATCATCGTTGCTTCCTCCTCCTCGTTGTAGGGAAAGAACACATAAGGCAATTGATCAGATGTGTGCTGGGCGACGAGCGTTTTTTCCAGTCTCGTCCGATTTTCTGCAATCACTCGATTGGCACTGGCAATAATCGGGTGTGATGAACGATAATTTTCGACTAAATGAATCTTTTTCGCTTCTGGATAGTGAGAGGCAAAACTGCGAATGAAACGAGGGTCGCTCCCCCTAAACCGATAAATCGATTGGTCATCATCGCCAACAACACATATATTGCGCTGAGGCATTGCTAACAATTTGACAATTTCAAATTGCACAGGGTTAATGTCCTGGAATTCATCGATTAACAAGTAGGCAAATCGTTCTTGATAGCGCTGCAAAAGCTGGCCGTTCTCCTGAAGCAGGTATAGGCAGCCGAGCTGCATGTCGTCGAAATCAAAACGCCCTGTTTCCCGTAAGCCTTTTTCATAGTGTTTGTAAAGAAGTGCCGCTTTCTCTTCAAACGGATCTGTTGCCTTCACGTGTTCAGGCGCAATCATATGGTTTTTCCACCAGCTAATTTGCGTCGCCGCTTGATCATAAGGAAACTCGCTCTCATCTAAATCTAGCGCTCTGCCTTGTATTTTTAATAGTTCTTGCCCTGATTTTATTAATTTTGACCCATGCCATTTACTAGGATCAGCATGGACAAGCATCGTATAGAACAAACTGTGGAATGTGCGAATCAGCAACGACTGGGCGAACGTTGGCTCAATCCCCGGGTATTCAGCCATTCGATCCCGCATTTCCCGCGCAGCTTTTGCTGTAAATGTAACGAGCGCCATCTTGTTAGGATGAATGTTTGCTTCGCTTATCATATAGGCAGCCCGTGCTGTAAGGACACGTGTTTTTCCACAACCTGCGCCAGCTAAAAGGAGCAGCGGTCCATCGATATGCTTGACAGCTTTCCATTGCGCATTGTTGAGTATGAGGCCTGCTTTTGTCAGTTGTTGGCGGTAGCCTTCAAGGGCCAATTGTTTAGCAGAGGCTGGTTCTGTAAACGGCGCAACGTTTGACAAGACAAGAGGCGCTTTCCATTCTGAGATGGTTTTTAAAACCGCTCTTCGTTGAGGCAAACGAAACCCATGTACGGTCGTAGCAGCTGTTTGTCCTTCTGCTTGCCTTGCTTGTTCAAAAGCTTCTACTTGCTCCCTGCAACGGTTGGCGTCGCTAGGAGGGTGAACAAATGAGGGCATTTGGTGGATGGAGAAGGACATGGATAAAGGGGCGCCGCAGTGAATGCAATGGAGCAGCCCTTTTTTGCTAAGCCGGTAAAATTTGTGCCATTCCCCACGATCAAGTTCTGGCAAATACAAAGGTTCATTTAAATAAAGTGCCGTGTTCATACTAACTCCTTTCGGGTGCAACCGTTATCGTATCAAAAGGAACAGCAGTCACGCAATTGATTGATTATTCGTTTAGAGTAAAGCTCATAACAAAATACTACATGAAAAAACAAAAAAGATGCAGGGAATTGCTGATATGTGGCGAAAAAACTAGAAAACGTAAAGGAGGTAACAAATGGCTGACATTGAAGCAAAAAGCACGGCCATCCTTTATGAAGCTTTTCAGTCTGAAGCGAGCGACATTCATTTTCTTCCTACTTCAGATGGGTATCGGGTTCATTACCGGGCACTTGGCGAAATTCATGCTGGGGAAACGTTAAAGGCTGAGGACGGCTTCAGAATCGTAAGCTATTTTAAGTACGCTTGCGGTATGGATATTGGCGAACGAAGAAAACCACAAAGCAAAGCGATCTCCTACGACTGGCAAGGCAATGGTTACACACTTCGCTTCTCGACATTGCCTGCCAAACCGAGTGAAAGTTTGGCTATACGCATTTCCCCAAGCACGACTCCTTACACACTCCAATCTCTTTCCTTATTTGCTTCTGATACGCGAAAGTTCACGCAGCTTGCCCATTGCCAGAACGGTCTTGTCCTCTTTACAGGAGCGACAGGGTCGGGCAAAACGACGAGCGTTTATGCATTGCTTGATTACGTACAGCAATCGAGCACAAAAATGATTGTAACAATTGAAGACCCGATTGAAAGGCCGATTGACGGCATGGTTCAAATTGAAACAAATGAAAAAGCAGGCATCACTTTTACAACAGCTTTAAAAGCCGTGTTGCGCCACGATCCTGACGTGATTGTCATTGGGGAAATCCGTGATCGCCACACAGCGGAACTTGCTATGCAGGCAGCGACAACGGGCCATCTTGTAATCGCCAGCTTACACGCTGCGAGTGCTTCCCTTGCCTTTGCCCGTCTAACGGAGTTAGGCGTGAATGTACGTGTTGAATGCGTCCGGGCAGTCATTCACCAAAAATTAGCGAAAGTCGTAAGCAAAAACAAACGTGTGGCTTTTTTTGAATGGTTGCTAAAGGATTCGCTATCAAAAGAAGATGATGTTCATGACCTATCAGGTGAAACAGAAGCGCTTAGAGCGATTCGCAAGGCGTGGGCAATTGGAGCGATTGATCGGCACACATTTAACTTGCTAACAGACAAAGGGATGACGGAGGTGGAAAGTGGGTACCGTTAGTGAAAAGCAAAAAGCGGAACAAGTACAATTTTTGAAGCGTCTCGGTGAATTGTTGAATAGAGGGTACGAAATCGACCAAGCATTGTCGTTCTTGGCTGTCCACGCCTCAAGGGAGTTGCAGGTGAAAATTACAGGTTTAAAAAAAGATTTAAGGGAAGGTAAGACATTGTGGCAAAGCATCGAGCCATTCTCTTTACCTGGAGAAGCACAATCATTTGTCTATTTCTTTGAAGAGCAAGGTGAGCTTGCAGAAGGGCTCGTGTCTGCTGCTCAGTTAGCTGAAAAAAGAGCTTATACGAAAAAACAGCTGCAAAAGCTGCTGCGTTACCCTGTTTTTTTACTTTGGGGCGCTGCTGTTGTTCTAATCGTATTAAACCAATTTGTTGTTCCACACTTTAAATCGTTGTATGCGACAATGGAAACATCGCCTCCATGGCTAACACAGTTCTTTTTCCAGTTCCTTACTTATATCCCCTATATACTAATTGGGCTTGTTATTGTTGGGTTTGTAACAAGTATGCTCATATGGAAGCAGTACAAAAAACGCTCTCCACACGACCAAATAGTGCTCTTTCTAAAAATAAAGCCAATAAAAGCAACCGCCCAACAAGCGATTTCCTATTACTTCTCTTTGCAACTAGGAAGGCTCCTCGAAACGGGAATGTCGTTGCAACAAGCGCTAACCGTGTTTGAAGGACAAGATTATTTGCGTTTTTTTAAAGAAGAAGCGCGGTGGATGAACAATGAGCTAGAAAGAGGGGAGTCATTTATTGCTTACATTAAGCAAAAGCCTTATTATTTAGATGAACTAGCTGCTGTTGTCGAAAACGGCATGCGTACCGGCACAATAGCTAGTGATTTGCAGCAATACAGTGAATGGCTTTATCAAGAAATGGATGATCGCTTGCAAAAAGGCGTTGTTTGGTTGCAGCCGGTATTGCTATTGGCAATTGGCGCGTTTGTATTTGGTCTGTTTTTAGTAGTCATGTTGCCGATGTTTGAAATGATCGGTTCGCTTGAGTAAGACTTGACCTATCCCTATGAGAATCGGTAATATAGAAAAAGAACAAGCAAAAAAACGATTTGGAAAAACTTTTTTTAAAAAAGTCCTTGCGCAATATCTGCTCCTATGGTATATTATTAAATGTCGCTGAGGTGATAGACAAGCGGCATTACATACTCTTTCATTTTCGGGGCCTTAGCTCAGCTGGGAGAGCGCCTGCTTTGCACGCAGGAGGTCAGCGGTTCGATCCCGCTAGGCTCCACTTTTACGGAGGAATACCCAAGTCCGGCTGAAGGGATCGGTCTTGAAAACCGACAGGCGGGTCACACCGCGCGGGGGTTCGAATCCCTCTTCCTCCGCCATTAAAAGTTATGTTGTTTTGAATATGCTAGCAGAGGAAGAGACAGTTAATCTCTTTCAAACAATAGCACAGTAAATCCCATATTTATTAGTAGCGACGCGGGGTGGAGCAACGAGCGCAGCGAGTTGTCTCGACGCAAACAATCATCCCCGAATAGGCAAGCAGAGGAAGAGACAGTTAATCTCTTTCAAACAATAGCACAGTAAATCCCATATTTATTAGTAGCGACGCGGGGTGGAGCAGTCTGGTAGCTCGTCGGGCTCATAACCCGAAGGTCGGCGGTTCAAATCCGTCCCCCGCAACCAAATAATGGGCTATAGCCAAGCGGTAAGGCAACGGATTTTGATTCCGTGATTCCCTGGTTCGAATCCAGGTAGCCCAGCCATATGCGGAAGTAGTTCAGTGGTAGAACATCACCTTGCCAAGGTGGGGGTCGCGGGTTCGAATCCCGTCTTCCGCTTTTTTTATTGGAAAAGAAATGATATGCGGGTGTAGTTTAGTGGTAAAACCTCAGCCACGAGCGAAACATCCGTGAGTAATCTCCAAAGTTGCCTCGACGCATCAACATCGCTGAATAAGCAAGCAGAGGAAGAGGCATGTTGTTCGGTGCTCCAAAAATGAGGATAGTAATTAGTAAATATGCGGGTGTAGTTTAGTGGTAAAACCTCAGCCACGAGCGAAACATCCGTGAGTAATCTCCGAGTTGCCTCGACGCATCAACATCGCTGAATAAGCAAGCAGAGGAAGAGGCATGTTGTTCGGTGCTCCAAAAATGAGGATAGTAATTAGTAAATATGCGGGTGTAGTTTAGTGGTAAAACCTCAGCCTTCCAAGCTGATGATGTGAGTTCGATTCTCATCACCCGCTTTTCCTGTTTAGTAAGGGCCTGTAGCTCAGCTGGTTAGAGCGCACGCCTGATAAGCGTGAGGTCGGTGGTTCAAGTCCACTCAGGCCCATCACCTTACGGAAATGGGTTGGGCGCTTTCAATAGGAGAAGTACCCAAGTGGCTGAAGGGGCTCCCCTGCTAAGGGAGTAGGTCGCGTAAGCGGCGCGAGGGTTCAAATCCCTCCTTCTCCGCCATTTATACTACAATTGAGCTTTGATATTGCGGGTGTGGCGGAATTGGCAGACGCGCTAGAATCAGGCTCTAGTGTCTTAACGGACGTGGGGGTTCAAGTCCCTTCACCCGCATTTCAAAAACGCCTTAAGTATCTACTTAAGGCGTTTTTTTATGTTTAGCATGTTGACACTCAGGGACGGGATCAACGCCACCTGGATGAAAAGGATGGCATTTCAAAATTCGTTTAATGGCAAGGTAGCTCCCTTTAATGGCCCCGTGTGTTTCGATTGCTTCAATTCCATAGGCAGAGCAAGTTGGATAGAAGCGGCAGGATGGCGGGGTAAGCGGTGAAATAAACCGTTGATACAGACGGATGATTTGAATGAGGAGCTTGCGCATTTGTAACTTCCTTTCATTCTATATACTTAAAGTATAGCAAAAAATAGTGGGCAGAAACAGCGATTGGCAGTGGACAAAAATTTAGTCGTTTCGTGATGCAGGATTTTTACTGAATGTGTCTAATTGTATCGATAACTGGAAGCGAAAGGAGGGGCGCGTTTATTGGCAAATTCCTAATGGAGAGGTGTGAGTGATGATAAAAAGGCTTAAAGATGAAAAAGGGTTTACGCTGATTGAAATGCTTGTTGTGTTGATGATTATATCTGTACTCCTTTTAATTGCCTTGCCGAATATGACAAAAAATACCGACTTGGCTGGCGACAAAAGCTGTGATGCTACACGAAAACTCGTCCAGACACAAGTGTCAGCTTATGAAGTCGAACATGGGCAATTGCCTCGCTCCCTTGATACTCTTGTTCAAGAAGGGTATGTTGACCAAGTAACTTGTGCCTCAGGAAAAACACTCCGCTTAGAAGGAAAAAATGTTATTATCGTTTCGGGCTGATGATGGCTTTACGTTTATTGAATTACTCCTCACTGTATTGCTTCTCTCTGTATTGCTTCTCCTACCTACGTTTTATATTTCCCAAAACCAACCGATCAATGAAGAAAAAGCAGCCATGGCTAAACTCCGGGAAGACCTTGTTCTCGCTCAGCATATTGCGATGACGGAAGGAAAAAAAGTAACAGTATCATTTGAAGAAGACCAGTTAGTGGTATTTGCTGGCCAAAAAGAGCATAGCACGTTCCATTATCCACTAGTGCTTGAAATAGAAGCGGTGACAATGTCTATTAACGACGTCGTTTTCTTGGAAAATGGCCATCCGCAAAGGTCGGGTTCTTGGAATGTAGCGACTTCAAATGTTACAGCTAGGTTCAGCCTTCAGATCGGAAAGGGGCGTGTGTCTTATCGGGAATTGTAAGGGCTTTGTGTTAATGGAATCGTTAATTGGCTTAGGGTTATTGGCAACGGCCACTGCGTTTTTGGTGCCTCTTTATGCGTGGATCTACGATGCACGAAAAGATTTAGCTGATGAGATGACGATGCTCACCGCTCTTGAGGAAAAGCGCCATGCTTACTATTTCCAAAAGGGTAGCCAAGACTGGCAAGGTACGGCCTATGACGATATTTTGGTGTATTGTGAGGAAAGTGTGGTGAAGGCAAACGGCCAGCTGTGTGTATATGCGCTTAAAAAATGAGGGCGGTTTTACGATTATCGAGCATTTAATTGGCTTGCTTGTGCTGTCGGTTGTTGTATTCTGCTTGCCATCGCTATTGCAGCTAGCTGGTTACAGCGATTCCGGTGAACCGTTTGATGCACAGCCTTTTTTAAACCATGTGGCTAAAGAAGCCAAAGAAGCTGAACAAATCACTTGGAAGGACGACGCCTTATATATTTATAAGGATGGGGCAGCTGTGAGTTATGAGTGGCGGCAACAAAAACGAATACAACGGTTTCGAGATGGCAAGGGAGTGGTCATTATGGCAGAAGCAGTTGAACGGTTTGATTGCGAGAAAGCCGGCTATGGCTTAAGCTGTTCGATTACTTTTGAAAATGGGAAAATGATTACACGTTCGTTTTGGACGGCAAAGGATGTGGCTTTCTATTTTCATCAAAAATGAGCGAGGCGCTATTTTGCCACTAACATTGTTGACATTGCTTGCACTTGGCGGTTATTTTTCTTATCAATTGTTCCATTATGAACGGGAGCGGCTCTTTTATGAACAACAGCTCCATTTGCTGGAATTGGAAAATGCACTGCAATTGGCGGTTTTGGATATTCTTGCAAGCGAGGGGAATGAAACAGGAGACAAGCACTATCCGATGGGGACGGTGTCGGTTGGGCAGCAGGCTATGGAGGACAAGAACGTTTACGATCTTGAAGCCACTTTGAAGAACGGCGCTTCAAGAAAAGCGCGTTTGGCTGTCAATGCTGATAGGGAAATGGTTGCATATGAAGAAGGGTTTTAAATTTGTCTGAATGACGTGCAAACTGGTTACACTAAGAGTGAGGTGAAGCAAGGTGACATTCCAGGATTTGTTGAAGTATGCGACACAGGAAGCGGTGAAGCGAATGGAAAAGCCGAAAGCCATACGGCAAGAAGAGCGCAGCAAACGAAAGGCGGAAAAACAACCGCTTTCTAATTGGGCATTTGGTGTCTTGCCGATGGCCGTTTCAATCGCTAGGCGTCGTTTGAAAGAAGGGAGGCGCGGTTAGCGCCTGAGGTTGTCGACAAAGTTGACAAAAATCACTCTCAGACTGATAGAAAACGCTTGTCAGCCGAGGCGCGAAACTGAGTGACGATGCGAATAGAATAAAGGTTCATGAGCATCTGAACGAGGGGAGCAACGAAGGATGCGAGCGTTTGTCTACAGTCTGAGGCGCGGTTAGCGTGCTTCCTTCTAAGAAAGCATTTACAAAAAATCGGCTTAGCGTATATAATGAAAGAGATGATTGCTTAAAGAAGGAGGGCAAAGAGCATGGATCGCATGTTTCGGGTTTTAGGATTTTGGACGGGCATATTCGCGGTATTATTTTATATTGGGCATATGAATGAAATGGCTTTGCTGTTTTTTGCGCAAACCGTCATTTTGATTGCGCTAGGCTATTTAGGGCTGTCTGAGAGGGTGTATGTTTATATTTTTGCAGGCTATTGCACGTTGTTTTTTGTTGGTTTTACGTATTATTCCGTGTTTATCCTTGTTCCAAGTTTCGGACATTAACCTACATATGCAAAAACAGCTGCTTTACAATTGTAAAGCAGCTGTTTTTAATAGCCGTTCAGAAACGGGTTGTGGTCCATTTCTTGCCCAATCGTTGTCAGCGGCCCATGTCCAGAAGCGACGATGGTTTCTTCTGGAAGTGTCAGCAGTTTGTTGTGTATGCTTTGCAATAATAATTCGTGGTCGCCGCCGTAAAGGTCGGTTCGGCCAATTCCTTGTTGAAAGAGGGCATCGCCAGAAAAGACAATCTTTTCATCGGCAAAATAGTAAGACACGCTCCCTGGAGAATGGCCAGGCGTATGAAAAAGCTTGAAAGAAAAAGAGCCGACTTCCAGAGCGCCGTCGTTCTTGAGCAGGTGATCCGCAGGCGTTGTTTTAATGGGTACCCTTCCCATTCGTGCTGAACCATTTTTCACAGGATCTAAAAGCCATTGCTTTTCTGCTTCATGAAGATAGACAGGACAGGCAAATGCTTGTCTGACTTCTTCTAGTGCGCCAATGTGGTCAAAATGGGCATGTGTAAGCAAAATCGCCTGTGGTGTTAACTTTTGTTCACGTAACCAGTTGACGAATGCAGCTCCGTCGCCGCCTGGGTCAAACAGAACGGCCTCTTTCTCTTCGTTGTAGAGGACATAGGCATTTGTTTGTAAAGGGCCAAGGGGAATTTGTGTATACATGTCTGCCTCCTAGCATTTTCTTTATGGTTCTACGATACATGGTAAAAACGTGATTCTGCAAGGAAGGCGACTCGACAAATGGCATGAAAACGGGTACAATAAAAACGACCATACATACTAGTAAATGGAGGCTTTCGCTATGGTTTTAGCCATCTTGTTTCTCTTAATCGCCATTCTGTCTGTCTTTGGCGGAATTGTGAGCGTAAAAAGGAAAAATTTCTTTGCTGCTGGCTTTAGTGGCGTGGCTGTTATCGTATTTGGATTTTTTTCAATTGCAACATTGTACGCGATTATTTTTCAAGGCACTGGCGTACCTCTCGAATAAGAACGTACAAAACAGAAGCCCATTTCCGTCCTATTCGGAAATGGGCTTCTAGCATGGACGTGATTAATGGAACATTTGTTGATGTAAATAAAAAATGCCGCCATTGACGAGAGAAACGTTGATTCTCGGTTCATATAGTTCTTTTAATGCTTGTTTCTCAGCGGCATAACTTTCAGGTTTGTCTTCCTCTTGCTCATAAAAAGCTTCAAGCAATGCATCATCGCTTTCCCAACGCTCCATTGCCGATTTCGCCCAATCTTTTGGTTCTTGCTCAGCAAACGTACGAATCATTTTTTGCAGGCGCTTCATTCCTGACTCGACGCGAATCATTGGTGACAATGTAAAACAATAATCTGGGATCTTGGGCGTGAGCGCTAAAGACTCAAGCCTTTCAAAAAACTGTGGCACAATTTGTCCATGGATGAGGTTTAAGCCAAGCGAAAGCAAGACATCTTTTTTGCGGTCGCATTGAAACGCCACGTTGGCATTCATGCAAAGCCACGGATGCAAAGGATGGGAGCTTTGTCCTACAGGCTGTTTTTGTTCATACATACGGACGAATGCACCAAGTTTTTTGGCCGACTGGAAAATTTGTGCTAACCGGACTGAACCAAAATGAACCGGTTCGCCTTTAATGCCTTCTGGACAGCGGTTGTTGTCGGTAATGAGCGTTAACGTCATCGGATTTGGTACGCCACCTGTCTTTTCTAAATAATGCCAGTAAAAAGGACGGTTCATCAGCTCTTTATCCAGCTCAACTGAGAGCTGGACTTTCAGGTGACTTGGTGATTCTTCTAGAATCGGACTGTCATTTGCAAGAAAGTAGCGGCGCAAGTATTGATGGATATCAGGCGGTCTCATGGTCGTCGTCCTCCTTTCCTTTTTCAGCGCGGATTTCGGCTTGTGCATCCGTCATAATGGCAGCTAAGTGATCAAATTTAATTTTCATTTCACCGTCTGAAGTAGACTGAGCCATGACGGATTGAACGTACTCTTCTATTTCAGGTAGATCAATTCTTGCTAAAATGTCATCTAATTCACCGATCACGGATTCAAACAAATGGATTTTTTCGTAGAGAAGTTCAAGAATATGTTGTTCAACTGTATGTTGGACAGCAAAATTGTAAATGCGTACATCATGCTCTTGACCTAGGCGATGCAAGCGGCCGATCCGTTGTTCGACACGCATAGGATTCCAAGGCAAGTCATAGTTGATAATATGGTGGCAAAATTGAAGGTTGATTCCTTCTCCCCCTGCCTCAGTAGCGATCAGCACTTGAGCATGTTTTTGGAATAGCTCCCGCATCCAGTCTTTTTTGCCACGTTTGAACCCACCGCGAAAGGGCACGCTTGTAATGCCGTGTTGTTTTAGAAACCATTGCAAGTACAGTTGGGTGGCGCGGTATTCGGTAAATATGATGACTTTGTCATCGATTGTTTGAATCAATTCGAGTGCTTTTTCGGCCTTGGCGTGGCCTTCAACCGCTGTCGCTTCGTTGAGCAGTTCGACAAGTGCCCCTGTCTCTTTCCCATCTTGTTCGTATTTGTCGATCATGTTTTTCAGCGTAACAAATACAGCTTCGCGGCTAGAGCACAACTCTCGCTTTAACGTCAGCAATGTAAAATGGTTGATCGTGCCGTTTAACGATTCAAGCTTTTCATAAAAGTTCCGTTCACTTTGGCTAAATGTAATCGGCACCGTATTAACCACTCGTTTGGTCCATTCAATCCCTGTTTCCTCCCGGCGGTTGCGAACCATTACTTTTTGCATGAGTGCACGGAGCTGTTCATCATTTTTAGCGGAACGGTTATTGGCGCGGTATTGCTGTTTAAAGCTCTCGATATTGCCAAGGTGGCCGGGCTTTAGTAAAGACACTAAATTAAAAATTTCCTCAAGCTTGTTTTGCACAGGCGTTGCTGTTAACAGCAGGCAAAACTTCTTTTTCAACAAACGGATAAACTCGTAGTTTTTTGTTTTTGGGTTTTTTAGTTTATGGGCTTCGTCGATAATGACCATATCATATGGCTGGGCGAGCACAATTTCACGGTGCGGCTGGCGTTTTGCTGTGTCAATCGAGGCGACAACAACATCACATTGCTCCCATACATATGCTTTTTTTTGCGGAATCGCAGGAATGTAAAATTTGCTGTTTAGCTCGATCGCCCATTGTGACACGAGTGAAGCTGGAACTAAAATAAGCGCTTTTTTGACAAGGCCGCGAATCATATACTCTTTTAAAATAAGACCAGCTTCAATCGTTTTCCCTAATCCGACTTCGTCTGCGAGAATCGCTTTGCCATTCATTTTTTCGATCACGGTTTGCGCGGCTTCAAGCTGGTGCTCATAAGGTTGTAAAGCAGGCAAATAACGGGGCGCAAGCAATCCTTGAAAGTCAGGGATTTGCTCGTGTTGCTCTGCTTCATATGCGAGTTTGAACGTTTCAAAGTTAGACCATGGCCCGTCGTCGGCCAAACGTTGTAAGAACCGAATATTCCAACTGTCGTCGAAGTTAATGTTAATATCCAAGTCGGTCACATCCTTTATTTCTTGGAAATTGCCGCTGTATTTTTCAAAAAATCTGTTGCGAAACGGACGATCCGTTGATAGGATAAGAAGTGAACATGTCGTCTGTTTAGTATGTACATATTCCAATCATTTGATTCGGCAAACGCAACTGAATAAAGCGGATGATGGTAAAGGGAGAGACTGGGCATTAACGCCCAGCGCCGAAGGAGCAAGCATTTTGCGAATCTCTCAGGCAAAGAAGACTTTTACTTGACGCATCTCTGGAGAGCGCTTTTTATAAGCCACCTACGAAGACAATTCGGCTTTTGGCCGAGGGAAACTTTCTGGTTCAAGGACAGGGCATACACAGTTTGTGTTTGCCGTGTCCTTTTTTCGTCCATTGAGGGGACTTACACGCTTGTCAGGCGAGGGAGAGAGTCGTTCATGAGCAGCGGCCCGTGAAACATCGTTTCGAATAATATGTCAGAAGCCAACGACACGTTTGCGAGCGACTGTCTACAGTCTGAGAACTGCCAGCAACAAACGTACCCTTATATGGCGAGACTCAATGGCATGGATTAAAAATCGAGGAGGGTTCTTTATGGAGAATAAGCTGTTGCGAACACCGCTTTATGAACTTTACGATCAGGCAGGAGCCAAAACGGTTGATTTTGGAGGCTGGGAATTGCCCGTTTCCTTTTCAGGAATTAAAAAAGAGCATCACGCCGTCCGGAACGCTGCTGGGCTTTTTGATGTTTCCCATATGGGAGAATTGCTTGTGGAAGGGCCTGATGCGTTAAACAGTTTGCAAGCACTAGTAACGAACGACTTGTCGAAATTGCAAGATAACCAAGCCCAATACAATGCAATGTGCACGGAATCAGGGGGAACAGTTGATGATTTAATTGTTTACCGCCGCAATCAAAATGCGTATTTGCTTGTGCTCAATGCTGCCAACATTCAATCAGATATTGAATGGATTCGCGCCCATGTCTCGGAGCAAGTGACCCTTACCGACATTTCAAATGAAACGGCTTTGCTAGCGGTCCAAGGCCCGAAAGCAATAGCGGTTTTGCAGACGTTGACGGATGAGCCTCTGTCTGAGATACGCCCGTTTCGCTTTAAAGAGAACGTTATGTTCGCATCGATACCTGTGTTAGCTTCCAGGACAGGCTACACAGGCGAAGATGGCTTCGAGCTTTACGTAAAGGCAGACGATGCGGCTGAACTTTGGCGCGCGATTTTAGCAGCCGGCGAACCGTTTGGCCTTCTGCCATGTGGGTTAGGAGCCCGTGATACGTTGCGATTTGAAGCGCGGTTGCCATTATACGGGCAGGAGCTGACAAAAGACATTAGCCCAATTGAGGCTGGCATCGGTTTCGCCGTTAAGACTGATAAACAGGCTGCTTTCATTGGCCAACAAGCGCTTAAAAAGCAAAAAGAACAAGGGCCGAGCCGCAAGCTAGTCGGAATTGAAATGGTGGATCGGGGAATTCCAAGGACTGGTTACCGTGTCTTTTATCAAGGGCAGGACGTCGGCTTTGTCACGAGCGGTACGCAATCGCCAACGCTTGGCAAAAATGTCGGCCTCGTACTTGCCAAAGCCGATGCAGCGGCTATTGATACTGAACTTGAAGTAGAAGTACGAGGCAAACGCCTCCGTGCTCGAGTCGTAAAAACGCCGTTTTACAAGCGTACGAATTAGGAGGGGGAACTGTGAATACACACCGCTATTTGCCGATGACAGAGGAAGATAAAAAAGAAATGCTTGCTACAATCGGCGTTGATTCGATTGAGGCGTTGTTTGCCGATATTCCAGAGTCGACCCGTTTTAAAGGCAAACTTGCTATAGAGGCAGCGTTGAAAGAGCCAGAATTAATCGCTCATTTTCAAAAGCTTGCTGATGAAAACCAATCGATTAAAGCGTACACTTCCTTTTTAGGGGCAGGAGTTTACGAGCATTATGTCCCGTCAATTGTTGACCATGTGATTTCTAGGTCTGAATTTTACACAGCATATACGCCGTATCAACCGGAAATTTCCCAAGGTGAGTTGCAAGCCATTTTTGAATTTCAAACAATGATTTGCGAACTAACAGGCATGGATATTGCCAACTCTTCCATGTACGATGGGCCTACTGCGCTTGCTGAAGCAGCGATGTTATCGTGTGGGCATACAAAAAAGAAGACGATTCTTGTTTCAAAAGCTGTCCATCCAGAGGCACGTGCGGTTTTGCAAACGAATGCGTACGGGCAACGTTTGAATGTCATTGAAATTGACGCTGATGCGAATGTGACTGATATCGAGTCATTAAAGGCGGCTTACAATGAAGAGGTTGCTTGTGTCATTGTCCAACACCCTAACTTTTATGGCAGCCTTGAACCTCTTGCTGAAATCGAGGAAATTGTCCACCAAGGCAAAGCTCAATTTGTTGTTTCCAGCAACCCGCTTGCCCTTGGCGTCCTAAAGCCTCCTGGCGACTTTGGGGCGGACATCGTGGTTGGCGATGCACAACCGTTTGGGATTCCGGTTCAGTTTGGGGGACCTCATTGCGGCTATTTTGCGACAACGAAAAAATTAATGCGTAAAATCCCTGGAAGGCTCGTAGGGCAAACCGTCGACGAAGAAGGGCGGAGAGGTTTTGTTCTGACGTTACAAGCGCGTGAACAGCATATTCGCCGTGAGAAAGCAACCTCTAATATTTGTTCGAACCAGGCGCTTAATGCATTGGCTGCATCTGTTGCGATGACTGCCCTTGGCAAGCAAGGTGTCAAAGAAATGGCAAAACAAAATATCCAAAAAAGCGCTTATTTAAAAAAGCAGCTTGCTCTTGCAGGCGTTGACGTAGTCGGTGACGGGCCAACATTTAATGAATTTGTCATCAACTGCGGACAGCCTGTCAAAGACGTAAATCGCAAATTGCTGGAAAAAGGCATGATCGGTGGTTTTGATCTCGGCAGTGTCGAGCCAGAACGGAACGGGCAAATGCTCGTTTGCGTGACAGAACTGCGCACAAAAGAAGAGTTGGATCTCTTCGCGAACGAAATGGGGGCGCTTCTATGACACAAGCAAAAGACGTTGCATTGATTTTTGAATTAAGCAAACAAGGACGCGTTGGCCATAGTTTGCCTGACTTGGATATTGAAGAGCAGCCGCTTGAATCACTGCTTCCTGAAGCTTATGTACGTGAGGAAGAGCCTGAGCTCCCGGAAGTGTCGGAGTTGCAAATTATGCGCCATTACACCGCTTTATCAAAACGGAACCATGGGGTTGACTCTGGTTTTTACCCACTTGGTTCGTGCACAATGAAGTACAATCCGAAAATTAATGAAGACATTGCCCGCTTGCCTGGTTTGGTGCATGTCCATCCTTACCAGCCGGAAGAGCAAGTACAAGGGTCGCTAAGCATGCTGTATTCGTTGCAAACAGCACTTGCGGAAATTACAGGCATGGATGAAGTGACATTGCAGCCCGCTGCAGGAGCCCATGGTGAATGGACAGGGTTAATGATGATCCGCGCTTATCATGAGGCGAATGGCGATAAGAAGCGTACGAAAGTGGTCGTTCCCGATTCAGCTCATGGGACGAACCCAGCTTCGGCGACTGTGGCTGGTTTTGAATCAGTGACAGTGCGTACCAATGAAGCGGGACTTGTCGATTTAGACCATTTACGTGAAGTAGTCAATGAGGAAACGGCCGCTCTTATGCTGACCAATCCGAATACGCTCGGTTTATTTGAAGCAGACATACAGGAAATGGCCGATATCATTCATCGTGCGGGAGGAAAACTATATTATGATGGCGCCAACTCCAATGCGATACTAGGCATCGCTAGACCAGGGGATATGGGTTTTGATGTAGTTCATTTGAATTTGCATAAGACATTTACAGGCCCACATGGCGGCGGTGGTCCAGGCTCAGGACCAGTCGGCGTCAAAAAAGAACTGGTTCCCTTTTTGCCTAAGCCAGTGTTAGTCAACGACGGCGGCTTTTTCCGCTTCGATGCCGATCGACCACAATCGATTGGCCGCGTAAAACCGTATTATGGGAATTATGGCATTAACTTGCGCGCCTACACGTATATTCGCACAATGGGTCCAGACGGATTGCGGCAAGTCTCTGAAAATGCTGTGTTAAATGCCAACTACATGATGCGCCGGCTAGAGCCCTATTATGATTTGCCGTATACGCAACATTGTAAGCATGAATTTGTCCTATCGGGCAAACGCCAGAAAAAACTTGGTGTACGGACGCTTGATATAGCGAAACGACTTCTTGATTTTGGCTACCATCCGCCTACCATCTATTTTCCGATTAACGTCGAAGAATGTATGATGATTGAGCCGACTGAAACGGAATCAAAAGAGACGCTGGATGAGTTCATTGAAGCGATGATCCAAATTGCCAAAGAGGCAGAGGAATCGCCGGAAATTGTCCAAGAAGCGCCACACCATACGGTCATTAAGCGCTTAGATGAAACACTTGCAGCGCGCAAACCGATTTTGCGTTATGAAAAGAAAAAAGAAACGGTCTAAAATGAGAAAGCAGCCGAGGCGCAAGGCGCCCGGCTGCTTTTTTCAATTATTTCTTTTTGACTTTGCCTGTCCAGTTGCGGAAGCCGCCTTTTAAATAAGAAATGTCTTGGACGCCCCGCTTTTTCCGCAGCAATTTTGCCGCTTGTTTGCTTCGTGTGCCCGATTGGCAATACAGATAGACAGGCTGGTCTTGGCGGATTTCGTTTAACCGCTGGCGTATTTGTGAAAGCGGAATATTACGCGCTCCTAAAATATGGCCACCCTCATATTCACGTGTTTCTCGTACGTCAATTAGCTGCGCTTTGCGGTAGCCTTTAATAAATTCATCTTGGCTCAATGTCTTCAAATACTTCGGTTTGTAAAAGCGAGATGCAATAAAAACGATGAGCACAACTGTGAGGACAATAAGAATGATTGTTTGTGCATCCATAATATGAGGCTAGATTCTCCTTTTGCAATATCAACTATTATTATTATAAGCGTGGGCCTCATTTTTTTCAATGATTGTAGCAGTAGCAGAAATGGCTTTGACGCTTACAGAGAAATCCTCAGTTTGGTAAACTAATAGAGGAATGTAGAAGACACTAGGAAAAGGAAGCGATTCTATGAGTGAAATATGGCGCTTTATCGATTCAAAAAAACAAGGGCCCGCTTATAATATGGCCCTTGACGAGGCGCTGCTGAATTGGCACAGCAAAGGAAAAATCCCCCCGACTATTCGTTTTTATGGCTGGGAGCCAGCAACGCTGTCAATTGGTTATTTTCAGCGTGTCGCCAAAGAAATTCGAATGGAAGCTGTTAGAGAAAAACAGCTCGGCTTTGTCCGTCGCCCTACGGGAGGGCGCGGCGTGTTGCATGAACATGAATTAACGTATAGCGTGATTGTGTCAGAAGCCCACCCTGCTATGCCAAAAACGGTTACGGAAGCATACCGCGTCATTTCTACAGGGTTGCTTGAAGGATTTAAAGCATTGGGTCTCAATGCTTACTTTGCTGTTCCTGACAGCGAAAAAGAGAGGGAGGCATTAAAGAAGCCAAGGTCTGCGGTTTGTTTTGACGCCCCATCCTATTATGAATTAGTCGTGGAGGGGAAAAAAATAGCCGGGAGTGCGCAAACGCGGCAAAAAGGCGTGATTTTGCAGCATGGCTCGATTCTTCTAGATATAGACGAAGATAAATTGTTTGATTTATTCCAGTATCGAAGCGACCGGTTGAGGGAGCGGATGCAGCGCGCTTTTTCGCAAAAAGCCGTTGCGATTAATGCCCTTAGAAAAGAGCCTGTCACATTAGACGAAGCAAGCCGGGCGTTTAAACAAGGGTTCGAGAAAGGACTAGGCATTCAATTGGTCCCTTATCAGTTAAGTGAATCGGAAGAAAAGGAAGTCCAATCGTTAGCGAAAAGCCGTTATGAGAGCGATGAATGGAACTTCCGCCGTTAGTTCGCTACTTGAATGGCCGAATTGGGCTATGCTAAGATAAACGTTGACTCTTTTGAAAGCCTGGTGGAAAGGACGTGTTGCTTTGCAATACGAAAAAGAACGCGCCGCTTATATACACGCATTTATAAGGACAAAACAAGCAATGCTCCGTGAACAATTGGAAGGCGTAGCGGGCGATGAAATGGAATTGAAGGAAACGTTTTGGGATCATGTTACCGTCAACTTTTCCAATAGCCACGAGATTCAAGAGACGATCTCCAGCATTAAACAACAAGCAGAACTTTTAAATGAACGGGAACGTAGTGGCGCACTAATTAAAAAACAAATGCGGACGTTGCGGCGCTTAGCTGATTCACCTTACTTTGGCCGAATTGATTTAAAGATCGAGGGAGAAGACCAGGCGGAACCGATTTATATTGGCATCGCCTCATTAATGGATGAAAACGATAGCGATTTTCTCATTTATGACTGGCGTGCCCCGATTTCCAGCGTTTATTATGACTCGGAAATTGGCCCTGTTATGTATATGGCGCCAGCCGGTACGGTCAAAGGGGTATTAGAGAACAAACGGCAATATGTGTTTCGCCGTGGCGAGTTAAAAGCCATGTTTGATACATCGCTTGCGATTGGCGATGAACGTTTAAAGGAATCTCTTGGCGAAGGCGCTTCTCGTTATATGAAAACGATTGTGTCCACGATTCAAAAAGAACAAAACCAAGCCATACGTGATGAAAAAAGCCGTTATTTGGTTATACAAGGAGTAGCAGGAAGCGGAAAAACGTCTGTAGCGATGCAGCGTGCTGCTTATTTGCTTTTCCGCCATCGTTCTCACATCGAAGCAAGCCAACTCGTTTTGTTTTCGCCGAATGAGTTGTTTTCCAGCTATGTGTCGACTGTTCTTCCTGAGTTAGGCGAAGAAAATATGAAGCAATTGACGTTTCGCGGTTACCTTTATAAGCGACTTGGGCGTGTGTATGAAGTGGAAGATGGATTTGCCCAGCTTGAATATGTATTGGGCGCAAATAAAGGCGAGTTATACCGAACGCGGATGAGAAGCATCGCTGTTAAATCAGGACGTGCATTTAAAGAAAAGCTGGATGCTTTTATTGAAAAGTTGAAAGAAGGCGGACTATGTTTTAAAGACATCCGTTTTCGCAAAAAGATACTGATATCAAAAGAAGATATTGAAACGTATTTCTATTGCTTGGACCATGGCATTCCTTTGCAAAATCGGCTTAGGCTCACGGGGGAATGGCTGTTAAAAGAGATCGCTAAACAAGAAGGGAAAGAACGTTCTGAAGCATGGGTCGAAAAAGCCCGCGAGCTGTTAGACAATGAAACACTGCTGCGAACGCACTGGGAAGTAGAAAAGACCAATGCGAACGAAGATGGGTTCGGTGCCCAGGAAAGGCAGGAACAACTCCTTGCTAAACAACTGGCGCGCGACGCGTTTCAACCGTTGAAAAAGCGGATAAAAGCGCTGGCTTTTATTGATGTTGAAACGCTATACGAACAGTTTTTGTTTGATGATTGCCATCGGGATACGGAAGGGTTTGCTGCGGTTGCCTTATGGTCTAGCAGCGAAATTAGTAAAAAGCGGATGCCTTATGAAGACGCAACGCCGTTTCTCTATTTACAGGACCGTATTAAAGGGTTGCAGGTAGACCGGTCCATTAAACATGTTTTCATTGATGAAGCACAGGATTACACTCATTTTCAGCTCGTCTATATGCAAATGCTCTATCCAGCCGCCCATTTTACAATTGTCGGCGACATCAGCCAGACCCTTTATTTCCACGGGCCGAGCGAAACGGGCTTAATCGGTGGCGATGAGGCTAATGTCAAATACATGGCGTTCTATAAAAGCTACCGTTCTACTGAAGCCATTATTCGGTTTGCTCGGGAGATGCTGCCGAATCCAGAAGAGATTATCCCATTTGAACGGCCTGGTGATGTTCCTGTCTTGGTGAAGGGAACAAGCCGCCAAGCTTTAATAAAGCCTGTTAAAGAATGGGTGGAACAAATGGGGGAGAAAGGCTATAGGTCGGTTGCTGTAATCGTCAAAACGGCGAAAGAAGCAACCGATGTCCATGCCCAACTGAGTGAATGGCTCGACATTCAGCTCGTGGCCAAAGACCATCATGAATACAAAGAGGGGGCAGTCGTTTTGCCTGTTTACTTGGCGAAAGGGATTGAATTTGATGCAGTCGGCGTATTTGATGCGTCTGCAAGCCATTATGCCACTTCCCAAGAACGGTACCACCTTTACACAGCATGCACGCGGGCGATGGACCACTTAACCGTCTTTGCCGCGGGAGAATGGTCACCATGGCTGAAGCCAATCCCGTCCCACCTCTATGAAGAAAAACAAGCGCTCTCCTAAACGGAGGCGCTTGTTTCAGCCTGTAGACAAACGCTCGCATACGTCGTCGATTGTCTCGGTCATATGTTCATGAACGCTTGTTCTATTCACATCTTCCCTCGCCTGCACTCCTCGTCTGACAAGCGTTTTCTACCAGTCTGAAGGGTTTGTCGACATAGTCGACAAACCCAAACAAGCGCTAAACGGAGGCGCTTGTTTGGGTTTTAATATGCTCTGCAAGTGCTTGTTGCAGTTTTCTTGTTACGGGGCCGACGGACAAAGTAGCAGTTACATCGCCTTTGAACGTATGGATAGGCGTAATTTCAATCGATGTGCTAGTAATGAACGCTTCTTCCGCATGGGCAAGCACTTCTTTTGGAAATGGCTCTTCGACAACATCGATCCCCAAGTTCTTAGCAATCGAGACGATTTCTTGGCGAGTAATCCCATTTAAAATCAGATTGTTTGCCGGGTGTGTGTATAAAGTCTCATTGTTGACAAGAAATAGGTTAGATGAAGACCCTTCTGTGACCGCATCTTCCCGGTATAGCACCGCCTCTGCACAATCGTGGTCGCTTGCTTTTCGTTTGGCGAGGACATTGCCTAGCAAGTTGATGCTTTTTATGTCGCAGCGGAGCCAACGGATATCAGGCGTTACATAAACGGAAACACCCTTTTCCTTGCTTGTGTGCATCGGCTTATCAGGGAGTGCAAAGCCAGTTAAAACAGGCGTTTCTTCACGGGTATACAAATGGTTGCGAGCGCCTGCCCCCCTTGTAAGTTGGACGTAAACAGAGCCGTTTTCGATTTTTTCGGTGTTCTTGTAATCGATTAGGCGGGTTGCCAACGTTTCTTTTTGATAAGGGATGCGCATGTCGACTTTTTCTGCGCTGGCATACAACCGGTCTAAATGAGCATCGAGCGCAAAATAACTTCCTTCATAAATGCGTACAACTTCATAAATGCCATCTCCGAAATGGTACCCGCGGTCATTGTATGAAACATGGGCCTCTGTTTCAGGGACGATGGAGTCATTCACGATAATATGGTTCATTTCTAGCCCTCGTTTCCTATATTTTCTTCTTGACGTCTCTTCTATTTTCCAAAAAGAACGCTTGTTTGTCAATGGGAGTAATGAAATTCGCTCTAGATACGCATTCTATAGGAAAATAAAAAGGAGAGTTTTGATGAGGCCATTTTACCCCCAACTTGTGTACTTTGAACCACAAGCGCTTGATTATCCACTTGGGAAGGAATTATACGAGAAGTTTAAAAACGCAGATGTAGAAATTCGGGAGACAACGTCACACAACCAGGTACGAAACATCCCAGGGAGTAATGAAAATCAAAAATACCGAAATGCCAAATCGACATTGGTAGTCGGTGTCCGAAAAACATTAAAATTCGACACGTCCAAGCCATCGGCAGAGTACGCTATTCCATTGGCTACGGGATGTATGGGCCATTGCCACTACTGCTATTTGCAAACAACGCTTGGAGATAAACCGTACATCCGAACGTATGTAAACCTCGATGATATTTTTTCGGCAGCCGATGATTATATAAAAGAGCGTGCGCCAGAAATAACCCGTTTTGAAGCGGCGTGTACATCCGATATTGTCGGCATCGATCATTTAACGCATTCATTAAAGAAAGCAATTGAATTTATCGGGGAGCGTGAACATGGCCGGCTTCGCTTTGTCACAAAGTACCATCATGTTGATCATCTCCTTGATGCCAAACATAACGGCAACACGCGTTTCCGTTTTAGTGTGAATGCAGCACATGTTATTAAGTATTTTGAGCCGGGAACGTCAAACTTTTTAGAGCGGATCGAAGCTGCTGAAAAAGTTGCTAAAGCGGACTACCCACTCGGCTTTGTCATTGCACCGATTATTTGGCATGAAGGCTGGGAAGAAGGTTATCTTGAATTGTTTGAACGTTTAGAGGCAAGTTTGCCTTCCTATGCGAAGAAAGACTTGACATTTGAAATGATCCAGCACCGTTTTACCCAAACGGCGAAACGAGTCATAAACAAGCGTTATCCGAAATCAAAGTTGGAAATGGAGGAAAAGGAGCGTAAATACAAATGGGGCCGTTATGGGCGTGGGAAGTATGTTTACAAAGATGAACGGGCGGCCGAGTTGCGCGACACCCTTACTGGCTATATTGACAAATACTTTCCGAGTGCAAAAATCGAGTACTTTACGTGATCCCCCTGTCTCTTATCTCCATTTTATAGTAAGATAAGAAGTGACGGCTTTCGCCTGTTTGATTGGAGGGATTTCATGCCAACACCAAGCATGGAAGATTATTTAGAGCGGATTTATATGTTAATTGAAGAAAAGGGATATGCAAGGGTATCGGACATTGCCGAAGCGCTTGAAGTCCATCCATCGTCGGTGACGAAAATGGTTCAAAAACTGGATAAGAGCGAGTATTTGGTGTATGAGCGTTATAGGGGTTTGGTTTTGACGGCAAAGGGCAATAAAATCGGCAAAAGGCTCGTTTATCGCCACGAATTGCTCGAGGATTTTATGAAGATCATTGGCGTGGACGATACCCATATTTATAAAGATGTCGAAGGGATAGAACATCATATCAGCTGGGATGCGATCGACCGGATTGGCGACCTTGTCCAATACTTCCAAGAAAACCAAACGAGAATCGCCGAGTTGCGGGAAATTCAAAAGCGCAACGACTTTCCCGAAGACGAGTAACGGTCACGATTTATAGATGGATTTATAGCACCCCCGTAAAAAGAAGGAAACCATCCTTCTTTTTTCACATATAGGTGATAAGGGGGTGACGAAAGTGAATGTAGATGCCGTGTTTGCGGGAGGCGGCGTTAAAGCGTTTGCCTTTGTAGGCGCAGTTGAAGCAGCGGAAGAACGCAAGCTTTCCTTTACACGGATTGCCGGTACAAGCGCAGGCGCGATTATAGCAGCGCTGCTTGTGGCTGGCTATACGAGTAAAGAGCTGCATCGGCTGTTAGATGAGCTTGATGTCGTGAAAATGAAAGATGAACGGATGTCGTTTTTGCCTTTACCTGTTGCCAAGTGGATCAATCTTTACTTTCGCCTCGGTTTATATAAAGGCGATCAGTTGGAAGCATGGCTTAAAGACGTTTTGGCGGAAAAAGGAATCCGGCGTTTTGCTGACCTTCCGAGCGGCTCATTGCGGGTTATTGTTTCCGACATTACACAAGGACGGATGGTTGTGCTCCCAGATGATTTGCCTAAATATAAATATGACCCCGGCCTCTTTAGTGTAGCAAAGGCTATTCGCATGAGCTGCAGCATTCCGTTTTTTTTTGAGCCGGTAAAGCTAAATGACCGATCCGTGAAAAAAAAGCCGTTTTATATGGTCGATGGTGGGTTGCTAAGCAATTTTCCGATGTGGCTTTTTAAAGACGGCAGCCAAGGAGGTTGGAGGCGCCCGGTGATTGGCTTTCAATTAGCGCCACGGATTGACGAGCGGCCGCCAGCGGTGATCAACAATGCTGTTGACATGTACAAAGCGCTGTTCGAAACGATGACAAGCGCCCATGATGTTCGCTATATTAGTGAAAAGCATGCGAAAAATGTCGTCTTTATCCCTGTCGAGGACATCAAATCAACCGACTTTTCGCTAACGGAAGAAGAAAAACAGCATATGGTTCAACTCGGTCGTGAAAAAACAACTGCATTTCTATCGACATGGACACCTTAAAAACAGGAGGCTCTTTCGTCAAAGAGCCTCCTGCGCTCGTATTCTTGTAGTTTACCCGTTCCAAATCACACACCGATTGAGTCGGATTACGCTTTTTTCTTCCGTTTTGGTTTCGCCCCTTTGCCCTCAATGACAGTCAACTGCGGCCCTGACCGGCGCTTTGCTCCTTTTTTTAATGTGCTTTTTGCCTTTGCAGCTGGTTTGGCTGCGTTTTGTTTAAATCCTCGTTTTTGTTCCTGCTTGTTTGCAGAGCTTGTTCGCTGCGCTTTTTTTATCTGGGCACGGGTCGGCCCGTCTTTGCGTTTTGGAAAAATGCTCGTGCCATACCGTTTTGCGATTACGAGCCGGTAGATAAAGTAAATGGCAGCAATGGCGATCACTGCTTTGCCAATCATTGAAAAGAAGCTGCCAATGTTGCTGAAAATACCAATTGCTGCTAGTGCGAACAAGACAACAAAAATGGTTTTCATTGGGTTATTCACGTCCATGTCCCCTTTCTAAATAAAAGCTTAAGCTTGCGTAAACACGTTCGCAAAAATAGCGTCCATCGTCTAAAGCGGTTCCATGGACATTCGGCCAAATGAGGAAGACACATGCACAAGATCGTGAACATGCAAGACGGGGAAAACGAAGTCCTGATTTTATCGTTCATTCATTTATAAGTAAAGTATAAAACGTCTATGAACAGCGGGCAAGGCAAATTGACGAAGATTGGTTTTTAAAAGTATGTACGGCAAATCCTTGTTTATACCTTTTTTTAGCAAAAACGAACAAGCGTACAAGTTTTTTTTTATTTAGGGCATGCTAGCAAATGGAGGTGTGCAAGCATGTCAAGAAGAAAAGAGTTGCATCGGCAAATACAAGAAGAAAAACAAATGAGCTTTGCTACTAAAACGGCGTTGATCGGCTTTTTTGGCGGGCTTATTTGGTCGTTGATTGGCTATTTCTCTTATTATTTCAATTTTACACAAGTAGGGCCTTCCTTTGTCTTGTTACCATGGGCTTTAGGAGAGTGGAAAACCGGCCACATCGGCCAGGTTGTTGGCGTTGGCGTGATTGCGATTTGCTCGATTGGGATTGCGTTTTTGTACAAGTGGATGCTGCAAAAAGTGAATAGCATCTGGCCTGGAGTCGGTTTTGGCGTATTGACATGGGTGATTGTTTTTTACATTCTTAATCCTTTTATCCCACAATTAAAACCAGTTCAATCGTACACAGTCAATACACTGGTAACAACATTATGCCTATTTATCCTTTACGGTCTGTTTATCGGCTATTCGATTGCTTATGAGTATGCAGAACAAAACGAAGCTCGCCATTAATTAGAGCCCCGTTTCCCAGTGGCAAAAATTGTGCTACAATTTGCTTATTCGAGGAAGAAGCGAGGGATAGCCATGTCGATTGTAAAAACATTGCAAGCAAAGCTAAGCGATTATGAATTGGACGGTTTGCTCATTTCCAGCAACATTAACCGCCGCTATGTCAGTGGGTTTACCGGAACGGCTGGCGCTGTTTTACTTACTGAAACAGACGCACTGTTTCTGACAGATTTTCGTTATACCGAACAAGCAATGAAACAAGTCATTGATTGTTCTGTAATTGAACAAAAAGGCACGCTTCCACAGGAAGTTGCCGCGCAAGTGGAACGACTCCACATAAAGCGCCTTGGTTTTGAGAAAACACAGCTTACATATGCAGAATTTGAAACATACCAGCACTTGCTGGACAATACAAAATTGATCCCCGTTTCGCAAGTGGTTGAATCGCTTCGTCTCATTAAAACACAGGAAGAGATCGCGATTATGCAAAAAGCGGCAGCCATTGCAGATGAAGCGTTTGCCCATATTCAAGGATATATTAAACCTGGCGTAAGAGAAATAGACGTTTCCAATGAACTTGAGTTTTTTATGCGCAAAAAAGGAGCGGTATCTTCTTCATTTGATATTATTGTCGCTTCTGGCGTTCGTTCTGCCTTGCCTCATGGGGTTGCTTCAGAAAAAACGATTGAGCATGGTGAATTGGTCACGCTCGATTATGGCGCTTATTATAACGGGTATTGTTCAGACATCACGCGGACGCTGGCAGTAGGTGATGTATCGGATGAACTGCTAGCTATTTATGAAACGGTACGGGTTGCTCAAAAGCAAGCTGTTGAGGGCATTAAAGCAGGCATAACTGGCAAGGAAGGCGATGCCCTTGCACGGGATTACATTGCCGAAAAAGGATACGGCCAATACTTTGGCCATTCAACAGGTCATGGGCTTGGCATGGAAGTACATGAAGGACCAAGTTTATCAACAAAATCGGACATTGTTTTGCAGCCAGGAATGGTCGTGACGGTTGAGCCTGGTGTTTATATACCTGGCGTAGGTGGTACGCGTATTGAAGACGACGTTGTCATTACAGAAGACGGAAACTCAACGCTGACTCATTCGCCGCGGACGCTCATTCATGTCGGTGTATAAAGACACAGAGCGAAAGCTGTGGTATAGTAAACAAGGCAAATCGTGCAAATGGAGGAAACGAAATGATCTCAGTGAATGATTTTAAAACGGGCTTAACCATTGAAGTCGATAATGGCATTTGGCAAGTGATGGAGTTCCAACATGTTAAACCAGGAAAAGGAGCAGCGTTTGTCCGTTCAAAACTGCGTAACTTGAGGACAGGCGCGATTCAAGAGAAAACGTTTCGCGCTGGCGAGAAAGTCGCAAAAGCGCATATTGAAAATCGTCGTATGCAATACTTGTATGCAAGCGGCGACACACACACATTTATGGATAACGAAACGTATGAACAGCTTGAACTGCAAACTGCGCAAATTGAGTACGAGCTAAAATTTTTAAAAGAGAACATGGAAGTGCATGTGATTTCGTATGAAAGCGAAACACTGGGCGTAGAAGTGCCGAATACGGTCATATTAGAAGTGGTAGAAACCGAGCCTGGAATTAAAGGCGATACAGCATCAGGCGGTACGAAGCCAGCAACACTAGAAACAGGTTTGACTGTTCAGGTGCCTTTTTTCGTAAACCAGGGCGATAAGCTTGTGATTGACACAAGATCGGCTTCTTACGTATCAAGAGCATAATGAAAGCGGCTTTTCCTTGACTAGCAAGGAGAAGCCGCTTTTTTTACGAATGGGCTTAGCCTTCGATTTCATAAGCGAGGTGGAGTGATTCTTTTAAATACTCCGCCGCTTCATCGACATTGAATGCATCTGTCGAAAAGCGGGAGTGATAATTTTCATAAGCCTTGCGTCTTACCGTGTAAAGTTGTTTTAATTCAGGCATCGATTTTCCTTGGAGAATGGGGCGGTTGTCAATCAGCATGTGGACACGATCTTTCCAAGACTCAAATGAAAGATCCAAATGAATGACAATGCAGTCGGCAAGGCAGCGCTGGCGGATTGCTTCCTGTGTAAAGGCGCCACCGCCAAGGGAAATAATTTTCAATTTTTCCTTGCAAGCAGAAAAAACGGCTTCTTTTTCATGTTGACGAAAAAAAGCTTCCCCGTGTTTTTCAAAAATCGTTGGAATGCTCATGTTTAACTTTGCTTCGATCTCGGCGTCAATATCGATAAAATCACGGTACATTTTTTTGGCCAGCGCTTGACCGATACTTGTTTTGCCGACGCCCATAAACCCGACTAAAACGATGTTTTTTTCAATTAAAGGCACTTCTGTTCTCATAGAATGGCACTCTCTTTTACAATCAATTTGCTTTTAGTATAGCAAAAAAACAACAGCGTGGGGAAGGTTTGTGCCAGTTATTCGAAAACGGCATGATAGGCTTGCATATAAGGAGAACATCCGTTAAAATTTTATTAATCCGATGGAATTAATGTGTTTTAGGAGGGGGAATATGGCTCAAACCGTTCTTGTTGTCGGCAATTCAGTAAAAGCGGCTGCTCTCGCTACAGTGGTAGAAGCGACTCTTTTTGGAGAAATTACACGCTTGGACATAAACGAAAACGTTAGTGAGACGCCCATACATGTGGCAAACGACGCCACTATTGTGTTCGTTATACCTGCTATTAAACACGTCATCTGCCTGACCACGGAAGGAGACGAAGCCCATCAGGCTATCATCGCTTCGGGAATCCGCCCTTTCTTTGAAGAAGCATTTACATTATACGGAATTAATTTTCCAGATGAACTTTTGCATATAAATGCGAATAGGGAATTACGATTCAATCGAAAAGTAGAGAAAAAGCTACGAACGCTGGCAACCCATTTTCGAAAGGGAAAATCGATCAAAGCAGCTTCCTAATTCATTACAGGAAGCTGCTTTTAAGACTGTAGACAAACGCTCGCATACGTCGTCGTATGCCTCGGTTATATGCTTTTTAAACTTTCGTTTCATGCGCAAGAAAACCGTGCTCATGAACCCCCCGTTCTATTCGCACCTCCTCTCACCTGCACTCCTCGTCTCACAAGCGTTTTCTATCTGTCCGATTCATTTTGTTGACGTTTTTTATCGTTTTATCCTGTTCTAAAACGGTCCTTGCCATTCATAGAGTGTACAAAGTAGCTTGTCTTTCGAAAAGATCGAAATGGGGTGACCGGCAAATTGAATATGTTTGTTGCCATTAAATGGGCGCTTCTTGTCATGGTGGGGTTGAGGCTGCTCTCTGGCTTGATAGAAATTAGCGCTGCGTTGCTAATGCTCAAATACAACAGCATTGAACGAGCCGTAGCGATCAATGCTGTCCTTGCCATCGTCGGTCCTTCGATTTTTTTATTATCGATTGCCATTGGCTTGATCAGCATTGCTGACAAACTGTCGCCAAGCAAGTTATTGTTTATCGCCACAGGCGTTGCCCTCATTTTAATTGGCATCCGCAAATAGGAGGATCGCTTATGCTTCGTGACTTACTACGGCTGTTTCCTCAGCCGGTTCAATCCTTTATAGAAGGCTTTCGCACGGCAGAATTGGAGGAGCTTGAAGAAATCCGGTTAAGGGTAGGCCAACCGGTTGAATGTTTGTTTGCCTCCCGTTCCGTTTATTCGACCAATCCACTATACCGATTTTCCGTTGCTGACGCTAGCTATGTTTTAAACCAGCTTAGCCAATATTCGCTCTACGCGTTTGAAGAAGAACTGCAAAAAGGGTATATCACCGTGGCTGGCGGGCACCGAGTCGGCCTTGCTGGGAAAACCGTTTTGGAAAACGGCTCGGTCCAAACCATTCGTCCGGTCAGCTCTTTTAATGTCCGGATTGCCCGCCAAAAAATAGGCGCTGCGGAAAAGGTAATTGACAAACTTTATGATCGACAAACAAGTAGTTGGCAGAATGCTTTGCTCATTGGACCGCCGCAAACTGGGAAAACAACCGTGTTGCGCGATGTAGCCCGGATCGTTAGTTCAGGAAGCAAAAAAGACCACATCCCCTCTTGCAAAGTCGGCATTGTCGATGAACGTTCAGAAATTGCTGGCTGTGTGGCTGGCGTGCCACAGCATGAACTTGGGGTACGAGTCGATGTTCTCGACGGCTGTCCAAAGGCAGAAGGAATGATGATGTTAATCCGCTCCATGTCTCCTGATGTCCTAATCGTTGATGAAATTGGCAGAGAAGAAGATGCCAAAGCGATTCTAGAAGCACGCCATGCAGGCGTTAGCCTTATTGCCACCGCCCACGGCCATACATTTGAAGAAGTAGCAAAGCGCCCCGTTTTTAAAGGACTGTTTGAACAAGAGGTGTTCACTTGTGTCATCGAGTTAGGGAAAAGCCCGCGCCCTGGCAGCATTAAGCGAGTAAGACGCCCGCAGCAAACGAGGATAAGGCGATGAAATGGCTCGGTGCTGCGCTCATTCTTTTATGCTCCACTCTTTACGGGCTAGAGCAGGCGAAAAAGCTAAGAGATAGGCCCCAGCAAATTCGTCAGCTTCGTGTGGCATTACAGGCGCTTGAAGCAGAAATGCTCTACGGGCAAACGCCTCTCGCCCAAGCTAGCGAAAACATTGCCAAGCAACTAGAAGGCGCAGTCGGAGACATGTTTGCCTGTTTCGCTGCGAAGCTTCGTGAGCGTAAGCAAACGGCAATGGACGCCTGGAGGGAAGCGCTTGAAGCCGTGTGGGAGGAAACGGCATTAAAAAGCGGAGAACGAGAAGTGTTGCATCAATTTGGCGCTACGCTTGGAACGATGGACCGCAGCCAGCAACAAAAGCAGCTAAAGCTCGCCCAAACCCATTTGGAGCGGGAGGAGCTTGAAGCGAAAGAGACACAGCTTCGCTATGAAAAAATGGCGAAAACGCTAGGCGTGCTTGCAGGGCTGTTACTCGTCATTTTATTTGTATAAAAAGCGAAAGCAGGGAGGATGAGCAGGTGGCATATGATGTGAATACGATATTCCAAATTGCCGGAATTGGCATTATCGTTGCGATGATGCATACCGTGCTTAAGCAAATGGGCAAGGAAGATTGGGCCCACTGGGTAACGCTAATCGGCTTTGTCGTTGTTTTATATATGGTTGCCACAATCATTGACGACTTGTTCCAGAAAATCCGCAGCGTGTTTTTGTTCCAGGCGTAGCCAAGGAGGTGAGCTGCGATTGAAATCGTCCAACTAGTTGGATTAGGGCTGATTGCAACATTTCTAGCACTTGTCGTAAAAGAGCAGAAACCGGCATTTGCTTTTTTGCTGACAATGTTCGTTGGCGCCTTTATTTTTCTATTTTTGATTGACGAAATTGCCGTCATGATTGAGATGATCAGCCAGCTTGCCGAAAGTGCAAACATCCATATGGTTTATTTGCAAACGATTTTAAAAATCATTGGCATTGCTTATATTACGGAATTTGGCGCGCAAATTGCCAAGGATGCCGGTCAAAGCTCAATCGCTTCAAAAATTGAACTGGCAGGAAAAATTTTTATTCTTGTGCTGGCAATCCCTATCATCAAGGCTGTCATTGAAATGATTTTGTCGCTTTTGCCCATGTCGGGATAAGGAGGACAAGCGTAATGGGAAGCAAAAAAATCGCCGTTTCCTTGCTTTTCTGCATCATTTGGTGCTTTTGCGTTCAAAGCGAGAGCGCGCTTGCAGAAGAAGATAACGTCCAACCGCCAGCCGAAGAGCTCGTAAGCGAGCAGTTAAACTTATTAAAGCTTGATGAAATCCAAGACTACTGGGAGTCTGTCTCAGAAGAGTATGGGGGCTATCTTCCTGAAAGCCAAAAGGGGAATTTAACCGATTTTTTAAAAGGAGACAAGCAGTTTGATTTAAAGGAGTGGGGCGTCGGCCTCGTGAAATACTTGTTCCACGAATTGATCGTTAATGGGAAATTAATGGGAATGCTGCTGTTGTTGACGATTTTTTCTTATATCCTTCAATCGTTTCAAACCGCGTTCGAACACCAGACAGTAAGCAAAACAGCTTATGCGGTCACGTTGTTAGTATTAGCGATGATTGCAATGAATGGTTTTCATACAGCCATTACATATGCGACAGAAGCGATCAATTCGATGGTTCACTTTACGATTGCGTTGCTGCCGCTGTTGTTGGCAATGATGGCTTCCATTGGCGGCGCATCGACTTCAGCATTGTTTCATCCAATTATTATTTTTTTAGTCCATACGAGTGGATTGCTTGTCAATGCTGTCGTTTTGCCGCTTTTGTTCATTTCGGCTGTACTTGGCATAGTCAGTACATTCAGTGACCATTATAAAGTGACACGACTAGCGAATTTATTCCGAACTGGAGCAGTTGGGCTGCTTGGCATTTGTATGACTGTTTTCCTAGGGGTCGTTTCAGTCCAAGGAACGACGACTGCCGCTGTCGACGGATTAACGTTGCGGACCGCAAAGTTTATTGCGAGCAATTTTGTTCCAGTAGTAGGGCGAATGTTTACAGATGCAACGGATACCGTTGCGAGCGCTTCATTGCTTTTAAAAAATACGATAGGGATGAGTGGGCTTGTCATTCTCTTGGCCATATGCGCATTTCCTGCGATTAAAGTGTTGTCGATTGCGTTTATTTTTCAGGTTTCGGCTGCTGTTCTCCAGCCACTTGGCGACGGGGCGATCATTGATTGTTTAGGAATCATCGGCAAAGCCGTCCTATATGTGTTTGCGGCGCTTGCACTCGTCGGCTTCATGTTTTTTTTAGCAATCACATTAATGGTTGCGGCCAGCAACATCGCTTTTTTGATGAGGTGAGGAGGCGTGCAAAATCGAATTTATTAATGGGTGGGTAACGTCAATTGTGCTGTTGATTTTGCTCGCGGTCGTCCTTGAGTTGCTTTTGCCAAATACAGCGTTAAAAAACTATGTCAAACTGGTTGTTAGTTTGATGCTGCTTGTCATGATGCTCCAACCTGTGCTTTCCCTGTTTCACCAAGACCCTGAAAAATGGCTCTCCAGCCTGGTAGAGCAGGCATCTCAACAAGAACAAGCCATTGACATTGAGGAAAAAATAAATTCACAAAAAAAAGAGATAGATCAGTTCTTTGATGCATATACATCTGAACAAGTGGCTGTCCAACTAAAAGACCAAGTTGAGGAAGAGTTGGCGAGTCGTCATCAAATGTCCATTACGCACATCGCCGTGGCGGAGACAGCAGAGGAACCTGGAGTGGCGATTGAAGTCCATGTAGGTTCGTCGGAAAAAGCAGAATCCAGCTTAAGTGCAGGGAAGCCAATCGAACCTGTTTCCATCGAAATCGACACAACCGCCGAGCCTAGCCAGCAAAAGCCGGTTGAAAACAATGACGAGCTTGCTCTGTTTTTGGCCGACGAATGGAGTGTTCCAGAGTCCGCAATCACATTGGTAAGAGAAGGAGGGGTGGGTGAATGAATGACAAAGAAAAAGCTGACGATTGGTTTAAAAAGTGGCTGCCAAAACAGCCAGATAAAAAAAAACGCAGCTTTTCGCCCAAATACATCTTACTGCTAGGCTGTCTCGGTGTAGTGCTGATGCTTTTGAGTCAATTTTTGCAACCGGACAATGATGACGCGATGCCAGCTACAAATGAGGCAGACTCGAATGAAGACGGCGGGGAGGACACAGCCCCTGTGTTTGGTCGAAAAGTCGAAGAAAATTCAATGGCTGACTATGAAATGCGCTATGAAAATCAATTGCGTGAGGCGCTGCAAGAGATAGTCGGTGTCAATAATGTCTCAATCGTTGTCAATCTCGCGGAAAGTGAAAAGCAGGTCTATGAGAAAAATGTAAAACGCGGGCGTCAAGAGACAAATGAGACAGACCGTGAAGGCGGCAGCAGAAAAGTAGAAGATACTCAGGAAGAAGAAAATGTCGTGATTACCCGCAACGGCGATCAAGAAGAGCCGCTTGTCAGCTCAAAAGAAAAACCAGCGGTAGCAGGTGTGCTTGTTGTTGCGGAAGGAGTCGAAAATGTACAAGTAAAGGCTTGGGTGGTAGAAGCGGTGAGCCGTGTGTTAGATGTAGCGCCCCATCGCGTTTCTGTTATGCCGAAGAAAATGAAGGAGGAATAAAAATGGTTCTTAAAAAGCAAACGGTTTGGCTATTGACAATGTTAAGTTTAATGTTGGTTCTTGGCGTGTACTATGCCTATCCAGGTAATCAAAACGCTGGGGATGAAGGCACAGACCCAATTGCTTCAGAAGAAGCAGGGGTGGAAGTCGAAGTGAATGAAGACGGAACGGTTGATGATGAGATGATCGCAAGCCTCTCTGGTAACGACAATTACACGGAGGCGCGTATGAAATTGAATGAAGCGCGCCATAAAGAAGCAGAACAGTATACGCGCGAAGCGTCTGCTGAAGATAGCTCAGCTGAGGACGCAGTAGCTGCGAACGACAAATCGATTGAAATTCTTGCCGTAGGGGACAACGAGCAAATGCTCGAATCGCTCTTGCGTGCAGAGGGGTATAACGATGCGCTCGTCATGTCTGAAGCAGACAGCGTACAAATCATGGTCCAAGCTGAAAGTCTTTCAAAAGCAGAAGCCAACTCAATTATGCAGCTTGCCAAAGAGCATTTGCAAACAACAGCAGACATTTCTGTCCACTTGGACCAAATAGCAGAATAATACCGGTTTTTAAGCGGCTTGATGCAGCCTTCGCTCAAGCCGCTTTTTTTGCGGCATGCATTCCTCTTCTACACATGGTATAATACAGCAATGTATAATGAAGTAAGGAGAGATTGCAGATGGAATGGTCTGATTTAACGGAGGGAGCGAAAGCTGTCCTCGAGCAGACACGCAATATAAAAAATGACCATATTCAAATCGTCGAATTTGAAGTTGGCTTTTCTGAGGAAATCGAAGATGAAGATGGCGACCGTGTAAGCGTGTCGATCCAAGAGGAAGACTATGAAAACTTAAAGCGTTATACCCAGGAAAATGAATATGGGGAAAAATACCATATGGCACGCAATAAAAATATTGTTAAAATCATTTTGCTGGAAAATGGCAAAATACCGGACAACCTCTCGGAATTTCCTGTGTTTCGGCAATATAAAAAAGACGCACAGACGACAGAAGAACAAGAGTAAGGGGGAGCACTCCCTCTTACGCCTGCAATTTTATTACATAATAAAGGATTTTTCCTCGCCAACCCCGAACGTTAGTACATGATCTATGGGACGGGTGGCGCTGAAGTGGTATGACCACTAGACGAAGCAATTGAAAAGGAGCTGTTACATGATGTTTAACGTTGAAGAAATTAAAAGTCTAATAGAAGCACTTGATTCCTCTTCTCTTGAGGAACTTGAACTGGAACAAGAAAATGGCAAACTTGTATTAAAGAAAAACAATGGCCAGGTCGCAGTGCCGTTAGAGCAGCCGACAGTCGCTGTACAAAAAGCGCCTGCTGCCGCGCCAGCACCAGCGGCGCAACCGGAGGAAAAAGTTGAAAGCAAGGAGCCAGAGGCTAATGCTGATGGCCGCGATTTGTTTACGGTTACGTCGCCGATGGTAGGGACGTTTTATGCAGCGCCATCGCCTGATGCCGATCCGTATGTGCGCACAGGCGATAGCGTTGAGGAAGACACGGTTGTCTGCATTGTTGAAGCAATGAAACTAATGAACCCGATTGTAGCTGATACAAAAGGGAAAATTGTTGAGATTGTGGCAGAAAACGGTGAACTTGTTGAGTACGGACAGCCGTTGATGGTTGTTGAACGGAATAAGTAGGGGCGATAACGATGATCAAACGAATTTTAATAGCCAACCGCGGCGAAATTGCCGTTCGAGTCATTCGTGCGTGTAAGGAGCTCGGCATTGAAACAGTGGCCGTTTATTCTGAAGCAGATGCCGATTCATTACACGTCCAACTTGCAGACCAAGCATTTTGCATTGGGCCAACGGAATCTGCCAAAAGCTACTTGAATTTCACAAACTTAATGAGTGTGGCGACATTAACGGAAACGGACGCGATTCATCCTGGTTATGGCTTTCTAGCAGAAAACGCCGACTTCGCGGAAATTTGCGCGGACTGTAACATTACCTTTATTGGCCCAAGCCCGACAGCAATAAGCCGGATGGGGACGAAAGATGTTGCCAGGGAAACAATGGCGAAAGCCGGTGTACCAATCGTTCCTGGTTCAAACGGAATTGTAGAAACAATTGAAGATGCAAAACATATTGCCCGCGATATTGGATACCCTGTTATTATTAAAGCAACGGCCGGCGGTGGCGGTAAAGGGATCCGTGTCGCCCGCAATGAGAAAGAATTAGAATCGGGCATTAAAGTGACGCAGCAAGAAGCGGAGACGGCGTTTGGCAATCCTGGCGTTTATTTAGAAAAGTATATTGAGGATTTCAGGCATGTTGAAATCCAAGTGCTGGCCGATAACCACGGCAATGTCATCCATTTAGGCGAGCGAGATTGTTCGATTCAGCGCCGTTTGCAAAAATTGCTTGAAGAAAGCCCTTCTCCTGCTATTACAGAGGAAAAGCGTCAAGAAATGGGGCGTGCGGCGGTAGAAGCAGCGAGAGCCGTTCATTACTCTGGAGCTGGTACAGTTGAATTTATTTATGACCACAATACTGGCGATTTCTATTTCATGGAAATGAATACGCGCATCCAAGTTGAGCACCCTGTGACGGAGATGGTCACTGGTGTTGATTTGATTAAAGAACAAATCCGCATCGCAGACAATGAAAAGCTGTCGTTAACGCAAGAAGATGTCACGTTTAGCGGGTGGTCAATCGAATGCCGCATTAACGCTGAAAATCCAGAAAAGAACTTTATGCCCTCTGCAGGAAAAATCGTTGACTATCTTGCTCCTGGTGGGCTTGGCGTCCGTGTCGATTCAGCTGCTTATCCAGGCTGCGTCATCTCGCCGTTTTATGACTCGATGATCGCTAAAGTGATTGTGCATGGCGCTACACGGGAGGAGGCGATTGCCCGGATGAGACGGGCGTTGTCTGAATTTGAAATTAGCGGCGTTGATACAACGATTCCGTTCCACCTCCAGCTTTTAAACCATGATGTGTTTGTTTCTGGCGATTTTAATACGAAGTTTGTTGAAGAACATGATGTGATGCCAGTAAAAAAATAAGCAAAGGGGCGTTTAAACATGGAAGACCACCAACTGTTAGAACTTGACGAGCAAAAAGGCGGGCTTGGGAAAGTTGAAATCTCTCCAGAAGTCATTGAAGTAATTGCCGGAATCGCGACACAGGAAGTGGAAGGTGTGGCTGCACTAAGAGGCAACTTTGCTGCTGATGTAGCTGAACGCCTCGGGAGGAAGAACCACGGAAAAGGCGTTAAAGTTGAACTAACGGAAGAAGGCATTATTGTCGACGTTTCCATTATTATTTCCTATGGCGCGGCTGTGCCGGAAGTGGCCAAATTAATCCAGCTTAATATTCAACAAGCGCTGGAAACGATGACGGCTATTCGCTTAAATGAAATCAATGTCCATGTCGTTGGCGTTTACTTCGAGTCCCCAGAAGCACAAAACTCAGTGGATAGCGACTACGAATAAGCGTCTTAAAAGAAACTGTCTGGATTCGAAAACCTGATCAGGCTGAGAGAAAACGCTTATCAAACGATGACGTATGTGAGCGTTTGTCTACAGTCTGAAAAAACCGGCTACTGCCGGTTTTTTCTGTTTTTACGTCGCCGCTGATTTGCGCTATACTAAACAAGACAAATCTTAAAGGAGTTAATTATGAACCGACGTATAGCAAGGCTGCGAGCTGTGCAAACGCTCTACCAGCTGACTTTAATTGATATCAGCGTGGACAAAGCGATCGAAAATACGCTAAATGATGAAGAAGAACCGAGCGAATTTTACAAAACGCTTGTCTATGGAACGCTTGAACACCAAGCTGAAATTGACGGGTATTTAAGCGAAAATTTAAAAGGGTACACGCTTGACCGACTGGGCCACGTGGACCGGGCAATCGCACGCATGGGGCTGTATGAAATGCTGTATTTAGACGATATCCCTGTAAATGTAACGTTGAATGAATCAATCGAGCTTGCGAAAGCATTTGGCGGAACTGATGCAGGTCGTTTTATCAATGGGGTATTGTCGAATTCATATGACACGGCAATGAAAAACAAATAAATTAGGAGGCTTGTGGGATGGCTGGAAATGCTGGTGTCGCTGAAGCTTGGACAGTAAGCGAAGCGACACGTTATATTAAGCAATTGTTAGAAGACGATCCCCATTTGCCTGAAATATGGATCCGCGGTGAACTTTCCAATTTTAAACAGCATACGCGGGGCCATATGTATTTTACAATCAAGGATGAAGGATCGAGGATGCAAGCTGTCATGTTTGCTGGCTATAACCGCTTCCTCCGCTTTAAGCCTGAGAATGGCATGAATGTGCTCATTCGCGGCGAAATTAATGTGTACGAGCCATATGGGCAGTACCAATTTTACGCAAAAGAAATGCAGCCTGACGGCATTGGCAGTTTGTTTGCCGAGTATGAGCGCTTAAAGAAAGCGCTTGAGGCGGAAGGGCTATTTGCCGAGGAACGTAAGCGTCCGATTCCCCGTTTTCCAACACATATTGGGATTATTACGTCGCCAACAGGTGCTGTGATCCGTGATATGATGACGACATTAAAACGGCGCTATCCGCAAATACGCGTAACGCTTTTTCCTGTACTCGTCCAAGGAGAAGGAGCACCGCTTTCCATTAGCCGCGCGCTGGAACAGGCAAGCATGGCCAATATTTTTGATGTCGTCATTGTCGCAAGGGGCGGCGGCTCGATTGAAGAGTTATGGGCTTTCAACGAAGAAGTGGTAGCACGGGCGATTGCAGAGTCCGCTGTTCCTGTCATTTCGGCCGTTGGCCATGAAACAGACTTTACGATCAGCGATTTTGCAGCCGACAGACGGGCTCCGACTCCTACGGCGGCGGCAGAATTTGCTGTGCCCGATGCCCGTGAACTAATGGAGCATATCGGCCATTTGAAAAAGCGGCTAGAGCGTTCGCTTTTAGAGCAAGTGAAAACAAGACGGACAGAGCTAGAGCGGTTGAAACGCTCCTATGCGTTTCGTTACCCTGTCCAGCTCGTCCACCAAAAGGAACAGCAACTTGACGGGCTAATGGAACGGTTGAACCGGGCTATGCAAATAAAATTCGAGCAAAAGACACTGGCGTTTAAACATATGCACCAAGCCATTCTCCGTCAGCATCCAGCTACCCGGATTAGTCAATTACAAAAAGAACGACGGCAAAACCATGAACGTCTCGTTCGAGCTATGGCGGCAGAAACGCAAAGGAAGCGGCAAAGCCTGTCTGCCTTAATCCAACAACTTCAGCTCTTAAGCCCGCTAGCAGTAATGGACAGGGGCTATTCGCTCGTTTATAAAGAAGATGCGTTAGTAAAAACGGCAAAAGACGTGGACATAGATGATGATATCGTAGTGAAACTGGCAGACGGAAACGTACAATGCCATGTAGTGGGGAAACGAGAAATAAAAAGTGGAGGTGAATCAAATGGCTGAAACAAAGGATTTGCCGTTTGAGGAGGCCATGAGGCAGTTGGAATGGCTCGTGGAAAAACTAGAGGAAGGCAATGTCCCTCTCGAACAAGCAATTGACATGTTTAAGGAAGGAATGGACTTATCGCAAAGCTGTCATGAAAAATTACTGAAAGTGGAGAAACAGCTTGACCAAATTATGCATGAAGACGGGGAATTGGTTGAAGCGAATTTAGAAGAGGAGGCAAACGAGTGAGTGCATGGTTTCATACGTTTTTAGAAGAGGCTAGGCAGCTTGTGGACAAAAAGTTGCCTGAATACGTGCGGGAGTTAGAGGCTGAACACCGCTTAAAGGAAGCAATGCTTTACTCACTCGAAGCAGGCGGCAAACGGGTACGCCCCGTGTTGTTGTTGGCTGTGTTGGAGGCATATGACCAACCGATTTTACACGGCCTTGATGCAGCGTGCGCAATTGAAATGGTCCACACGTATTCTCTCGTTCACGACGATTTGCCAGCGATGGATGACGATGACTTGCGCCGGGGTCAACCAACGAATCATAAAGTATTCGGTGAAGCAACAGCGATTCTCGCTGGCGATGCCCTGTTGACACAAAGTTTTGCCTTGATTGCTAATGCTGACGCCCCTCTTTCGGCAGAAACAAAAGTAGCGATCATTACCGCCCTCTCCAAAGCTGCTGGCGCCTCCGGCATGGTAGGCGGTCAGCTTGCTGACATGTTTGCGGAAGGAAAACAGCTTACAGTGGAACAGCTTGCCAACGTTCATAAGCGCAAAACGGGCGAATTGTTGGCTTTTTCAATCGAGGCAGGAGCCCTTATTGCCGGGGTGTCAAACGAGGAACGGAGCAAACTGAGCGAATTCGGGCAGGAGATTGGGCTATTATTCCAAATCAAGGACGACATTCTTGATGTAGAAGGCGATTCAATCGCAATCGGAAAGCCTGTCGGTAGCGACGCTGTCAATAATAAAAGCACCTATCCAGGACTTCTTGGCCTTGATGGAGCGAAAAAGATGCTAAACACTCATTATGACCGGGCTTTACAAGTGCTCGATGAGCTTCAATTGCGAGGGACGTTGCTCGAGGACTTGGCGAATTACATCGTTACGCGTGACCATTAAACACCAAACAGACTAGATCAAACGGTTTGTCAGGCGAAGAGATAAAACCGGAGGGAAGATGGGGAAAGAACGGCCTATAAAACGAGACAAACGACGACGTATGGGAGCGTTTGTCTGCAGTCTGAACCAACCTGGAGCCGGTTGGTTTTTTTTATGAACAGCGACGGTAGGTTATTGCTGTTCTTTCCGTCCATCTTTTTGTTATAATTGCCTAAACAAAGACAAGACTAATTCTCCGGTAACAGCGATTGATTTGCAGGAGAGAAGCAGAACAGAAAATGGGGGTTTCAGCGATGAACCTTGAAGAAATCCAAGACCCGAGCTTTTTAAAGAACTATTCGAATAAACAATTGGAAGAGATTGCCGCGGACATACGTCGTTTTTTGATCGAAAAGCTTTCGGCGACAGGCGGCCATATTGGCCCGAACTTAGGAGTGGTCGAGTTGACACTTGTGCTCCACCAGCTCTTTGATAGCCCGAAAGATAAATTGCTATGGGACGTGGGCCACCAAGCATATGTGCATAAAATATTGACTGGGCGCGCACCTCAATTCGACACACTCCGTCAATACAAAGGTTTATGCGGATTTCCAAAGCGTACGGAGAGTGAGCATGATGTCTGGGAGACGGGACATAGCTCCACTTCTTTGTCAGGGGCAATGGGAATGGCAACAGCCAGGGATTTAAAAGGGACCAATGAAAACATTGTGGCGATTATAGGCGATGGTGCGCTTACAGGGGGCATGGCCTTGGAAGCATTGAACCATATTGGTCATGAACAGAAACATTTAATTGTCGTCTTGAATGACAATGAAATGTCAATTGCACCCAATGTCGGCGCTTTGCACAGCATTCTTGGCCGCTTACGTACGGCTGGGAAATACCAAAAAGCAAAAGAGGACGTTGAAACGATTATCCGCAAAATCCCAGCCTTTGGTGGGAAACTTGCAGATACAGCAGAACGATTAAAGGACAGCTTAAAGTACTTAATGGTATCTGGCATGTTTTTTGAGGAAATGGGATTCACTTATTTAGGACCTGTAGACGGGCATGATTTAGACGACTTAAAACATCAGCTAAGCTATGCGAAAAAAACATCAGGACCAGTATTGGTACACGTCCTGACGAAAAAAGGCAAAGGCTATAAACCAGCAGAAGAAGATGCGACAGGAGCTTGGCACGGGACAGGGCCGTACAAGATTGAGAGCGGTGAAATGGTGAAAAAACCGGGACCGCCAAGCTACCCAAGCGTTTTTGCAAACACGTTAAAGCGAATTGCTCGCGAAGATGATCGGGTTGTAGCGATTACACCAGCCATGCCAGGAGGCTCAAAGCTCGACTTGTTTGCTGAGGAGTTTCCTGATCGCATGTTTGATGTCGGCATTGCTGAGCAACATGCAGCCACGATGTCAGCTGGCCTTGCGACACAAGGAATGAAGCCTGTTTATGCTGTGTACTCAACCTTTTTGCAACGTGGATATGACCAAGTCGTCCATGATATATGCCGGCAAAACTTAAACGTGCTTATTGCGATTGACCGCGCTGGCCTTGTTGGCGCTGACGGGGAAACGCACCAAGGTGTATTCGATATTGCGTTTTTACGGTCGTTGCCAAATATAACGATTTTAAACCCAAAAGATGAAAACGAGTTCCAGCATATGCTCTATACAGGCATTTGCTACGACGACGGCCCAATTGCGATCCGCTATCCCCGGGGGAATGGCACAGGCGTGAAAATGGACGCCGCCCTTTCAAGGCTACCAATTGGCAAATGGAATGTACTCCAGGAAGGCACAGATGCGGCTATTCTCACTTTCGGCACGATGATTCCAGTGGCAGAAAAAGCGCTGGCGCAATTGAAACAAGCTGGCTATAGCATTCGTCTCATTAATGCGAACTCCGTTAAACCGCTTGACGAGGAATTGCTTGAAGCGCTTGCTGAAGAGGAGTTGCCGCTGCTGACCATTGAGGAATCTGTCCTTCAAGGCGGGTTTGGCAGTGCTGTCCTTGAGTTTTACAATGAAAAAGGCATGCACGTGGAATTGAAGCGTATGGGCATTCCTGATTATTTTGTTGAGCATGGGAGCGTAAACGAGCTCTATCAAGAAGTTGGCTTAACGCCAGAACGGATTGCCGACACGCTTATCAGCATGTTGCCGCAGAAGCGGAAGAGGGCCTAAGCGGATGACAGTAAAAGAACGCCTTGATGTTCTCCTCGTTGAAAGGGGACTGTGTGAGACAAGGGAAAAAGCAAAACGAACGATCATGGCCGGGCTTGTCTATAGTGACTCTGAGAGGCTTGACAAGCCCGGCATGAAAGTAGCCGTTGATTTGCCGTTGCGTATTAAAGGAGAACAAATGCCTTACGTGAGCCGAGGCGGGTTAAAGCTGGAAAAAGCGTTGCAGACGTTCGATTTTCCGATTGCTGGGAAAATTGGCCTTGACATTGGCGCGTCCACTGGCGGCTTTACCGACTGCGCCTTGCAGCATGGGGCGAAGCATATGTATGCCGTTGATGTTGGCTATAACCAGCTTGCTTGGAAAATTCGCCAGGATGAACGTGTGACGGTGATGGAAAGGATGAATTTCCGCCACGCTGTACCTGGTGATTTTGCCAATGGCATTCCCCAGTTTGCGACAATCGATGTGTCCTTTATTTCTTTGCGCTTAATGTTGCCACCACTTTTTGCAATCCTCGCTACGGATGGTGATGTATGCGCGCTTATTAAGCCGCAGTTTGAGGCAGGAAAGGACCAAGTTGGAAAAAAAGGGATTGTTCGCGACCCGGCTATTCATGAACAAGTGATTGAAAGCATTGCCGCTTTTAGCTGTTCGATTGGATTTGATGTTGTCGATTTAAGCTATTCGCCGATTACTGGCGGTGAAGGCAATATTGAATTTTTAATCCATTTGCAAAAAGGCGGTGGGCGCATGCATATACAAGAGGACGTCATTCGCCAAGTTGTCGAATCATCCCAACGTTTAAAAAACCATTAAAAAACAAAGGAAAGCCAAGCAGGCAGCAAAACGGGCAAGCTTGCCAACCGGCCGCCATTGCTGGATATCTTGGAAGAAGGCAGCGGGCATGCGGCCTTCTTTTTTTGTAGGCAGGCAGTGTATCAATCTTGCCGAAAGCGGGCAAACCGTAGATAATATAAAAAAGACGTTGTTCGTTGCAAAAATTGAATTTAATTTGAGGTAAGGTGATGGCATGAATAAGGGGCAACGCCATATTAAAATACGGGAAATTATTACCAATTATGAAATTGAAACACAGGACGATTTAGTGGATCGGCTAAAAAGCGATGGCTACAACGTCACGCAAGCAACGGTTTCTCGTGATATCAAAGAGCTTCATTTAGTAAAAGTGCCGTTGCAAGACGGGCGCTACAAATATAGCCTGCCTGCAGACCAAAAATTTAACCCACAGCAAAAGCTGAAGCGAATATTAACCGACAGTTTTATTAGTATTGATCGAACAGGCAATCTTGTCGTCATGAAGGCGATGCCAGGTAATGCGAACGCCATCGCTGTTCTGATTGATAACCTTGATTGGAAAGAATTGATGGGGACGATTTGCGGAGACGACACGATTTTAATTATTTGCCGTACCGAGCTAGATGGACAAGTTGTAACAGAACGGTTCTTGAATATGCTTTGAGGAAGGTGGCGAGAGGATGTTAATGGAACTGTCGATAAAAAATTTTGCCATTATCCGCTCTTTAACAGTCCCTTTTGAAAAAGGGTTGACCGTGTTGACTGGGGAAACGGGCGCAGGCAAGTCCATTATCATCGATGCAATCGCATTATTGTTAGGCGGGAGAGGGTCAGCCGAGTTTGTCCGTTTTGGCGAAAAACGAGCAGAAATTGAAGGCTTGTTTGCGATTGGCGAGGGCCATCCTGCCCTAAAAAAACTCGAGCCAGTCGGTGTTGAATGCGAAGAAGGCATGCTCATTCTTCGGCGTGATATTACAGATGCTGGAAAAAGTGTTTGCCGGATAAATGGCAAGTTGACAACGATTGGCATGTTGCGGGAAGTTGGACAGACATTAATTGACATGCACGGCCAGCATGAGCACCAGTCATTAATGCGCATAGAAGAACATGTGGAACTATTAGATAGTTTCGGCGGCGAGGCCTTAAAAAAAACGCGTGCTGAATATACAAGGTTGTTTAATGAAGTCCAAAAAATAACGGACCGAATCAACAATTTAAACCAAAATTCGCAAGAAATGGCAAGGAAAGCCGATTTGTATGCTTATCAACTACAAGAAATCGAACAAGCGAAGCTAACGCCAGGGGAAGACGAACAGTTACTGGCAAAACGGCATAAACTGGCCAATAGTGAGAAGCTTTATGAGGCTTTGACCCGTAGTTATGAACATATGTACAGTGAAGAACGAGGCCTTGATTACATTAGCGGCATGCTTTCCCACTTAGAGACCGCTGCCTCCATTGACGAGGAATTAGCCCCTTTATATGAACAAATGTCATCGAGCTACTATATGCTTGAAGAAGGGACCTATGCGATTCGGGAAGCGATTGAGGCGATTGATTTTGACCCGGAAACGCTCGCGTTTATTGAAACGAGGCTTGCTGAAATCGACAAGTTGAAACGCAAATATGGTGACTCAGTTGAAGCGATATTGGAATATGCAGCCACAATAGAAGAAGAGCTGGAAGCGATTGAACATAAGGATGACCGGTTAGCGACTTTAACAGAAAAACACGACGCCCTTGTAGAAGACTTGCTTCTTGAAGCGGAAGCTTTGACTGATTTGCGCAAGGCGGCAGCGGCGGAATTAATGGAAGCAATTGAGAAACAGTTGCAGGACCTGTATATGGAAAAAGCGCAGTTTCAAGTAGCAATCGAGCCTTATTCAAATAAAGGAGATCTCTCGAGTTTAAAACGGTTAGGCCAAGACAGAATCGAATTTATGATTTCAGCTAATCCCGGAGAACCGTTGAAACCCCTTGCGAAAGTTGCTTCTGGCGGGGAATTGTCGCGGATCATGCTTGCGCTAAAGTCCGTTTTCTCTGCAAAAGAAGGAATCACCTCAGTCATCTTTGATGAAGTTGATACAGGCGTGAGCGGCAGAGTCGCCCAGGCGATAGGTGAAAAAATCCAACGAATATCAGCAGGCTCACAAGTACTCTGTATTTCTCATTTACCACAAGTGGCGGCATTAGCTGACCACCATTTGTATATCTCCAAAACTGAAACAGATAACCGTGTGTTCACGAGCGTCAAGGTTTTAGATGAAAACGAAAAAGTGGACGAACTGGCACGGATGCTTTCTGGCGTCGAAGTGACAGATTTGACCAGGAAAAATGCCGAAGAATTGCTCGCGCTTGCACAAACAAAAAAAATGTAGAAAAGCTACCCATTTTGGGTGGCTTTTTTCTCTTTAGCACGGTTATAAATATGGCCGCAGGAGGCAACATTAATAGTACAGCCAGCATGGAGGTGTGGGTTGGGAGCGAGGAGTGAAACGTTTGAGAAAAGAGGGTGTACGATATGTAATTGGCGTCTTGCTTTTTTTATGTGTGGTAGGGCTAGGTTTTTCACCACAAGTAAGACAATTTGTCAATACGCCTGTTGACCTGACCATATTTGAAGGAAGCAATGCTGTTATTGAAATGGCCGACACAACTGCTAAAGGCCATGTTGTTATTAAGGAACGAGATAACCGCACTTATTTGCATGGCAAATCGCCTGGCAGCGAAGAAGTTCTTGTTAAAGCTGGTCCTTGGCCAGTCAAAGCGATTGACGTTTCTGTTTTACCTAGCATAAAAGTCATTCCTGGCGGTCAGTCGATTGGCGTCAAATTGAATACGGAAGGCGTCTTAGTCGTTGGCCACCATTTGATTGAAACGGCAAAGGGACAAAAATCACCTGGGGAATTTGCTGGAATTGAAGTTGGCGACCGGATCACAAAAATCAACGGCATCAAAATGCACTCAATGAATGAAGTGGCTAAGCTTGTTCAAGATGCTGGGGAAGCAAACAAGGAACTGACAATAGAAGTACTTCGCAATGAAAAACCAATCAAAACGGTTCTAAAACCAGAAAGAGCAAAAGGCGACCATTTGTACCGTTTAGGCCTCTACATTCGTGATTCTGCAGCGGGTGTTGGTACAATGACCTTTTATGAACCACAGAGCATGAAATATGGGGCGCTTGGCCATGTTATTTCTGATGTAGACACTCGTAAGCCGATTTCTGTTCACGATGGGCAAATCATGCGCTCTTCTGTAACATCGATTTCAAAAGGGCTACATGGGGAACCTGGTGAAAAGTTGGCAAGCATTGCGAAAGACCAAGACATTCTTGGCTCCATTAGCAAAAACAGTTCTTTTGGCGTATTTGGGCAACTGGACCAAAAAGCGAATATGAAAAATGGCTTGTATGACGAACCGATGGCGATTACAACAGCGGATGAAGTGAAAGAAGGGCCTGCGAAAATCCTAACCGTTCTCGAAGGTGAAGAAGTCGAACAGTTTGACGTTGAAATAGTCAGCAGCGTTGCCCAAAATGGGCCTGCCACAAAAGGAATGGTCATTAAAGTGACTGATAAAAAATTGTTGCAAGAGACAGGCGGCATCGTCCAAGGGATGAGCGGTAGCCCGATTATACAAGATGGCAAATTGATTGGTGCAGTGACGCATGTATTTGTCAATGACCCAACAAGCGGTTATGGCTGCCATATTGGTTGGATGCTTGAAGAAGCCGGCATCCACACAGGATTGCTTGAAGCTAAAGCGAGTTAATCACTCGTTTTAGCTTCTTTCGTGTAAAATCCTTTTATTCCTATTTTTTGTGCGCCATTCTTTGATACAATGGAACTGGACAATTTATGTCGAACAAATGGGATTTTAGGAGAATACGGTCTATTTTAAATTATTTAAAGGATTGCAGCCATCCTTGTCGAATCGATTACATACACCAAAAGGAATTGGGGGAAAACGAGATGAGCAACGTAACAGTCTGCATTGCAGATGATAACCGCGAATTAGTCCATTTATTGAGTGAATATGTAGGTGCTCAACCAGATATGGAAGTAATCGGAACAGCCTTTAACGGGCAAGAATGTTTAACGGTTGTAGAAGAAAAAATGCCAGATGTGCTACTGCTTGACATCATTATGCCCCATTTGGATGGGCTTGCTGTGCTGGAACGATTAAGTCAACGAGAGAAAAAGCCACAAATTATCATGTTGACAGCTTTTGGCCAGGAAGATGTAACGAAAAGAGCCGTCGATTTTGGCGCTTCCTATTATGTATTAAAACCGTTTGATATGGATGCGTTAATGGAGAAGATCAGAGAGATAGGCGGCAGCAAAAAAGCGAAGCGTACAAGAACATCCTCTTTAGCTTTTCATACTGCTCCGCGCCCAGAAGACAGGCAAGTCAACTTGGATGCGAGCATTACAAGTATCATTCATGAAATTGGCGTCCCAGCGCATATAAAAGGGTATATGTATTTGCGCGAAGCAATTACGATGGTTTATAAAGACATTGAACTTCTCGGCTCGATCACAAAAGTGCTTTATCCGGACATCGCAAAGAAATTCAACACGACGGCGAGCCGGGTCGAACGGGCAATTCGTCATGCAATTGAAGTCGCCTGGAGCAGAGGAAACATTGACTCCATTTCAAATTTATTTGGCTATACAGTGAGCCAGTCAAAAGCAAAACCAACCAACTCTGAATTTATTGCAATGGTCGCTGACAAGCTCCGGATTGAACATAAGGTCAGCTGAAACTCGAATAGGCAAGAAACCAAGCGCTTACGTCAAAGTGTCTTGGTTTTTTTGCGTAAAAAGAAACAATGGGCCCATACTAAACAAGAGGTGGTGGCTATGGCACTTACAAGAAGGAAAATGTTCTTTCCTCCTTTGTCGGGAAGGACAACTAGAAAGAACTTATTCAGGACACAGGCAGGCCCAGCTGTTTTATCGGGCAATCAATGGTTGTGTGTTGGAGAAGTTCGTCCGTTAAAGCGTGTCGATCCTAGATGATTACATTGTTTTTATTGCTGCCGCTCATTTCCATTGCTCTTAATGTCGGCTTTACTGATGCTGGATGGGCATTATCAGAGAACGGTGGCAAAAGGAAAATGCCATTTAGCCTAGGGGCTTTTATATTATACAGCTATGCAGCTTTATGCGGCCAATTTGCGGGATCGGTTGCCTTTTTTTCTTATTTGCCGTTAGCGTACGCCACGCTTGTTTGGGCAATTGGTTTTTATTTTGATTGGCGCAGGAGCACCGATGTCACGAGAAACGTTTTCGCTTGGAATGATCCGCTTATTCTCATTGGAGTTTTAGCTGCTATGTTGTTCGCTTGGCAGATGACGAGCACTGCTAGCTTCTGGCATTGGCTCATCGCGATCGCTTTGTTGTTGATGCTTCCTTACACTGGACAAAAGATCAACAAATATCCACTATTTTTATGGAAAGCCAGCTTTTGTTTTCTTGTTGTGGTCTTCTTCGTCATTGAGACGCCTCAATTTGCCGACGTATTATACGTTGTCACGGTGTTTTATATTGCTTTTGTATTGGAGGGAGAACGTGAAGCTTGTTTCGGTACAAGCGGGGCGTTATTGCTCGGGAGCTTGGCGGCGATTTGGGCCATATCTACACATTCTTTGACGCTGCAATTTGCTTGTTTAGGCGTGGCCGTGTTTTTGGCCTATATGCGGTTGGTGCGATCGCCTAGTGGAATAGGCGTTCTTCGCTGGATTGGCGAATTAGGAATAAACAAGCATGAATAAAAAGCATAACGGGCCCGCTATGCTTTTTTTCGTGTAAATGAACGAGTGACTTTTCCTCGTTTTTTATCACGGTGAAAAATGAAACCGGCCAAAAACCACATGCCTAATGCAAAAAAGAGCAATCCTGCTAAAAACTGAACCCAAATGGCCGGATAAGGATGTTGTTGAATAAAGAAAAAGGCGTCGCGCATTAGCTTGATTCCATAGCCAGCACCGATAATCGGAATAAGCAATATGCATAAAGCGATCACTCTACCCATGATATCCCAACTTTCAAAAAGTCGCTTTATTTCTGGAGTATTCTTTCTCTATTGTAAAGGAGTTTGCCAAAAAAGTACATGTATTAGTTGCATCCTGGGCGCAATTGTACGATACTTAAAGAACTAATAGCAGCGCATATGACCAAGTCCTAATTTTGGGGTGATAGAGTGAACAGCGCAATTTTTGTAGGCTCTGGCCATGAATCAAAACAGTTACTAGCCGTGCTTTTGCAATTAGAATTGTTTACGTCAATCGCAGTAATATCAAACGACGCCCCGATTCAAACGCTAGCCAAAAAGCATCGACTGCCTTGTTACCCTGATGAACAAGAAGGGATACAAACAGCCGACGTAGCTATTAGCGATGACCCGCGCTGGGATTCATTCTGTTTGAAAAGATGGACGTTCCAAATGGCGTGGAAAAAAGTGCTGGAAGCTATTAAAGACGACTTGCTGATGAAAAAGGCAATTCATGCGATTCAAGATGGGATGATTGTCGTCAATCGCTTTGCCCAAGTTCAATTTATGAATGAAGCCGCAGCACATATGGCTGGTGTTGAACTTGCCAGAGCAATTGGCAAGCCGATTCAAACACTATTGCCTTCGAGCGGCTTGCCGCGGGTGATCGAAACACAACAACCGGAGTATAATCAATTGCATGAATTTGATAATGGCACGGTTATTGTTACGACCCGTGTCCCACTCATTTTTGGCGGCGCGTGCAGCGGCGCAATTGCAGTTTTTAAAGATGTGACGGAAGCGACGCAATTGGCCGAACAAGTCACGGACTTGCGTAGCATTCAAACGATGCTCGAAGCAATCATAAATTCATCCAACGATGCGATTTCAGTCGTTGATGAGAACGGGACAGGCTTAATGGTCAATCCTGCTTATACGAAGCTAACTGGGCTTGACAGCGATCAAATAATCGGTCAACCGGCAACAGCTGACATTTCTGAAGGAGAAAGCATCCATATGCAAGTGTTGCGGACGAAAAAACCTGTCCGTGGGGCACGATTGAAATTAGGGCCCCATAAAAAAGATGTCATTGTTAATGTTGCCCCTGTAGTTGTTGATGGCGAACTGAAAGGAAGCGTCGGTGTCATCCATGATGTGTCCGAATTGAATCGGCTTTCGTCTCAGCTACAGCATGCACAAAAACGGCTGGCAACACTGGAGGCGACCTATTCCTTTTCCGAAATTGTCGGCACTTCGAAAGAAATGGCATTTGCGATCGAACAAGCAAAGCGCGGCGCAAAAACGTCGTTTCCCATTTTGCTGTTAGGGGAAACAGGTACAGGGAAAGAATTGTTTGCCCATGCTATACATAACGAAAGCGAACGGAAAGGGCAGCCATTTGTCCGCGTAAATTGTGCAGCATTGACTGAGACGCTGCTTGAATCAGAGCTGTTTGGCTATGAACAAGGTGCTTTCTCAGGAGCATTAAAGTCTGGGAAGAAAGGGTTGTTTGAAGAAGCAGAGCATGGCAGTATTTTTTTAGACGAAATTGGAGAAATGTCTCCTAATACACAAGCCAAACTGCTGCGTGTTTTACAAGAACAGGAAATCGTCCGGGTCGGTGGCACAAAGCCAATTCCCATCCATGTCCGCGTCATCGCTGCAACAAATGTCGATTTAGAGGGAGCAATTCGTGAAAGACGATTTCGAGAAGATTTGTATTACCGGCTGAATAAATTGCCAATCCGCATCCCGCCCTTGCGTGAGCGGCTAAGTGATTTGCCTGCGTTAATTGACCATCTTCTTAGAAAGTTAAATTTAGATTATGGCCATAACATCCAGTCGATTTCAAAACTTGTTCTTTCCCGTTTTGAAGGGTATTATTGGCCGGGGAATGTTCGCGAACTTGAAAATGTCCTCGCCCGTTCGATGATTTACATGGACCTTGGCGCAACAGAATTAACAGACGTCTCGTTGCCCCAGGAATTTGGCCAGTTAGGCAAAAGGGAAAAAAGCGATGCTGCTGCTCCAAAACAACTTCAGGCGTTTTTAGCTGAAAAAGAGAAGGAACATTTGCAACGGACGCTTGCTGAAGTAGATGGTGTAAAGACAGAAGCGGCGAAACTACTTGGGATCTCTATTCGCTCGCTCTATTACAAGCTTGAAAAATACAACCTCGCATAATTTTGCCTGCAAAAATATGCACGCCTGCAAAAACATGCAGGAAATAGCAGCCAATGTTAGGCGTTTTTATGCCTAAAGGATTGGCATATCTTTTGCATGTTTGTTTACGGAACAAGCGGCAATAGAGCCATAGCTTGAGTTAAGGGGGCGCAACAACATGGAATTATTTGCAAAGATGGTAGAGCGCGACTACGAACAAGTAGTCGTGTGCCAAGATAAAACGTCAGGATTAAAAGCAATCATTGCGATTCATGACACCACACTTGGGCCTGCGTTAGGGGGAACAAGAATGTGGAACTACGACACGGAAGAGGAAGCGATTGAAGATGTGCTCCGTCTGGCCAGAGGGATGACGTATAAAAACGCTGCCGCTGGTCTGAATTTGGGCGGAGGAAAGGCCGTTATCATTGGCGATTCGCGCCTAGATAAAAACGAGGAAATGTTCCGGGCGTTTGGCCGTTATATCCAAGGACTTAATGGCCGTTATATTACGGCTGAGGATGTGGGTACGACCGTTGAAGATATGGATATCATCCACCAGGAAACAGACTACGTGACCGGGATTTCGCCGGCATTTGGCGCTTCGGGCAATCCTTCTCCAGTGACCGCTTATGGCGTTTATGTGGGGATGAAAGCCGCGGCGAAAGAAGGGTTTGGTTCTGAGGACTTAGCTGGGAAAACGATAGCGGTCCAAGGGGTAGGCAATGTTGCTTACAATCTTTGCAAATACCTCCATAAAGACGGAGCTGAGCTGATTGTAACCGATATTCATAAACCGTCTGTGGATAGAGCTGTTGCCGATTTTGGCGCTACCGCCGTTGATCCAGCTGAAATTTACAGCATCAAATGCGATATTTTCGCGCCATGTGCCCTTGGAGGCGTGATTAACGATGATTCTCTTGCCAAGTTGAAGGCATCGGTCATTGCCGGTGCTGCTAACAACCAGCTTAAAGAAGAAAAGCATGGTGTTCGCCTGCAAGAAATGGGGATCGTATATGCTCCTGATTACGTTATTAATGCTGGTGGCGTCATCAATGTAGCGGATGAGTTAAACGGCTATAACCGTGACAGGGCATTTAAAAAAGTCGAGGGCATTTATGATAACGTCGCCCGTGTGTTTGAAATTGCCAAGGAGGAAAATATCCCTACGTTTCAAGCAGCTGACCGTATGGCCGAGCAGCGGATTGAGCGGGTCCGTTATGCAAGAGGGACGTTTTTGCAAAATGAGCATCACATCCTTTCGAGGAAAAAGTAAGCAGGAAGAGGTGGGCTAAATGGCGGAAAACTACGACCTTGTCATTGTCGGCGGCGGCATTGGCGGCTATGTAAGCGCAATTCGCGCCGCCCAAGAAGGGTTAAAAACAGCGCTCGTTGAACAAGCATTGCTAGGAGGCACATGCCTGCATAAAGGTTGCATTCCAAGTAAAGCCTTGCTAAGAAGCGCGGAAGTGCTGCGCACCGCCAAAGAAGCAAGCGTGTTTGGCGTCGCAACTGGACCAGTCGCATTTGATTTTGAGGGTGCGCAAAAACGGAAACAAGAGATTGTTGATCGTTTGGCTCAAGGCGTAAAGGCGTTAATGACAAAAGGGAAAATCGATGTTTACGAAGGAAGAGGGCGCATGCTCGGACCATCGATTTTTTCGCCGAACCCAGGCACAATATCGGTTGATTTGGCTGATGGCGACAATCAAATGCTTATTGGCAAAAATGTCATTTTGGCAACAGGGTCGGTACCAAGACCACTTGCGCATACACCCTTTGATGGAAAACAAATTTTAAGCTCAGACGACGTTTTGCAGCTAAAAGAGCTGCCTGCGTCGATGATGATTGTCGGCGGCGGTGTTATTGGGATTGAATGGGCTTCGATGCTTGTTGACTTTGGCGTCAGCGTAACCGTTGTTGAAGCAAGTGAAACGATCTTGCCAACAGCAGACCAAGCAGTAGCGGCGGAAATGGAAAAACAGCTGAAAGCGCGAGGAGTCGTGTTTTATACGAACGCCCAATTAGACGAACAAACGGTGGCCACGACGAGTTCAGGCATAAAGGCGACAGTGCGCCAAAATCAAGAAGAACATATCCTTGAAGCAGAAAAAATGCTCGTCGCCATTGGCCGTATCGCCAATGTCTCTGACATTGGCATTGACAATACGGACATCGCCTTGGCCCATGGCTGCATTGCTGTAAATGAATATGGGCAAACAAAGGAATCACACATTTATGCCGTTGGCGACTGTGTCGGCGGTTTGCAGCTTGCCCATGTCGCTGCTCATGAAGGCATTGTTGCTGTCTCCCATATAATTGGAAAACAGGCTGAACCAGTTGATCCACTTGCTGTTCCTTCATGTGTGTACAGTTTCCCAGAAGTTGCACAAGTGGGGATGACAGAAATACAGGCGAAAGAAGCAGGCCATGCTGTGAAAGTCGGCACATTTCCGTTTGCGATGAACGGCAAAGCCCTTATTCATGGCGAGGCAGGCGGTTTTGTCAAAGTGATTGCCGATAAAGACACAAGCGACTTATTAGGCGTCCATATCATTGGCACGCACGCAACAGATTTAATTAGTGAAGCGGCGCTTGCAAAATTCCTTGATGCAGCTGATTTTGAGCTAGCAGAAACGATACACCCGCACCCGACATTAGCAGAAGCGATCGGTGAAGCGGCACTCGCAGTTGATGGGCATGCAATCCATAAGTAGAGGGGATGGGAAGATGACGAACAAAAAACATGAAACGCTTGGATTAAGCGATGCTGAAGTAGTGGAAATGTATAAGACGATGTTGCTTGCAAGACGAATTGATGAGCGGATGTGGCTTTTAAACAGGGCCGGTAAAATTCCATTCGTCATTTCCTGCCAAGGCCAAGAAGCTGCCCAAGTCGGCGCAGCCTTTGCCCTAAACCGTGATGTTGATTACGTTCTCCCATACTACCGAGACATGGGCGTTGTGCTGGCTTTTGGCATGTCAGCGAGAGATTTAATGCTTTCAGGCTTTGCGAAAGCGGAAGATCCGAGTTCCGGCGGCCGGCAAATGCCAGGGCATTTCGGTCAAAAGAAAAACCGGATCGTTACGGGTTCTTCTCCAGTGACCACACAAGTCCCCCATGCGGTCGGGATTTCACTTGCAGGCAGGCTTGAGGGCAAAAATTTCGTCACATTAACAACGTTTGGCGAAGGTTCGTCTAACCAAGGTGACTTTCATGAAGGGGCCAACTTTGCCGGCGTCCATAAGCTTCCCGTCATTTTCATGTGTGAAAACAACAAATACGCCATTAGCGTCCCAATTGAAAAGCAATTAGCATGCGAGCATGTCGCAGACCGGGCAGTAGGCTACGGGATGCCAGGGGTAACGGTGGACGGCAACGACCCTCTTGCCGTATATGAAGCAGTAAAAGCAGCAGCGGACAGGGCACGGCGTGGTGAAGGCCCTTCTTTGATTGAAACCGTTTCTTATCGCTTGACACCTCATTCAAGCGATGATGATGACCGCGCTTACCGCTCACGGGAAGAAGTAGCAAAAGCAAAAGAAAAAGACCCGATTGCCACGTATGCAGCCTATTTACTAGAGTCAGGAACAATCGATGACCATGCAATGGAATTGTTAGAAGAGGAAGTAAAACAAATCGTCGACGAAGCAACTGATGATGCGGAAAAGGCTGCCTATGCTGCCCCAGAAACCGCTTATTTGCATGTGTATAGCGAGGAGGCAAACTAATGGCCGTAATGTCCTATATAGAAGCTGTCACAAGAGCGCTTGAAGAGGAAATGGAAAAAGATAAACGGGTATTCGTCCTTGGGGAAGATGTCGGCAAACGCGGCGGCGTTTTCCGGGCGACGAAAGGGTTATACGAACGCTTCGGCGAAGAACGCGTCATTGACACGCCCCTTGCGGAATCAGCGATCGCTGGTGTGGCAATTGGCGCAGCCATGTACGGCATGCGTCCAGTCGCGGAAATGCAGTTTGCTGATTTTATTATGCCAGCCTTTAACCAAATTATTTCTGAAGCAGCTAAAATTCGTTACCGCTCCAACAATGATTGGTCATGTCCGGTGACAATTCGTGCTCCTTATGGTGGCGGCATTCACGGCGCCCTTTACCATTCGCAAAGCATTGAAGCGCTGTTTTCAAGTACACCAGGGCTGAAAGTGGTGATGCCTTCGACTCCTTACGATGTCAAAGGCCTGTTGAAAGCATCGATTCAACTCGATGATCCAGTATTGTTTTTAGAGCATAAACGGGCGTATCGATTAATTAAAGGCGAAGTGCCTGAAGAGGAGTACACATTGCCAATTGGCAAAGCTGACGTAAAACGGGAAGGGGACGATGTGACGGTCATAACCTATGGATTGGCTGTCCATTTCGCCTTGCAAGCAGCCGAGAGACTAGAGAAAGAAGGAATTTCGACGCATATTCTCGATTTGCGCACCGTTTATCCTCTTGATCAGGAAGCGATTAAAGAAGCAGCAAGCAAAACGGGGAAAGTCTTGCTTGTTACAGAAGACAATAAAGAAGGCAGTGTCCTTAGTGAAGTAGCCGCTATTATTGCGGAACATTGCCTATTTGATTTAGATGCGCCAATCGAGCGTCTGGCCGGGCCTGACATCCCAGCCATGCCTTATGCGCCTACGCTAGAAAAAGAATTTATGATTAACCCTGATAAAGTGGAGCGTGCGATCCGCAAACTCGCTGAGTTTTAAGGAGGTAGAACCGTGGCGACAAAAATGACGATGCCCCAATTAGGCGAAAGCGTGACGGAAGGGACAATCAGCAGGTGGCTAGTTGGACCAGGCGACACTGTCCAAAAGTATGAGCCGATCGCTGAAGTGTTAACGGATAAAGTGAGCGCAGAAATTCCTTCCTCCTATACAGGTACGATTGAACAGTTGCTTGTTGACGAAAATGAAACGGTTGCTGTCGGCGCTGACATTTGCACCATTGTAGAAGAAGGGGGCAGCGAGGCCAAGGAAAGCAACGAAGAAATCAAAACGGAACAAAAGCCTAATCCCGCTACAAAAGAGCAAACAAAAGCGGAACCTAGCCAAAAAAGCCGTTATTCACCAGCTGTTGTCCGATTGGCGCAAGAACATGGGCTCGATCTTACAACCATTCCCGGAAGTGGCAGAGGCGGACGCATTACAAGGAAAGACGTTGAAACCTATGTCGCTGGCAACCATAAACCGGAGCCGCAACAACCCCCAGCGCAGGCAAAGCAACAGGAACCAGTTCGCAGTACACCTTCTCAGGCAATAGCTGCCGACGACCAAGAAATCCCAGTCGCAGGTGTACGCAAAGCGATTGCTGAAAACATGGTTAGAAGTAAAACGGAAGTGCCTCATGCTTGGACAATGGTTGAAGTGGACGTGACCAATCTTGTCAAGCTCCGTGATAAGAAAAAGGCTGCATTTAAAGAACAAGAGGGGATTTCGCTAACGTATTTGCCCTTTTTCATGAAAGCATGCATCGAAACGCTAAAAGAATTTCCGGAAATCAATTCCCAATGGAACGGCACAACCATTGTCCGCAAAAAAGACATCAATCTCTCTTTAGCGGTGGCAACGGATGATGCTTTGTACGTTCCTGTTATCCATCAGGCCGATGAGTTAACAATAAAAGGGTTGGCCAAAAAAGCCGATGAATTGGCGAAAAAAGCACGTACTGGAAAACTGACTGGAGCCGACATGCAAGGAGGGACGTTTACGATCAACAATACAGGTTCGTTTGGTTCAATCTTGTCACAGCCAATTGTAAACAGCCCCCAAGCAGCAATCCTTTCAGTCGAATCGATTGTCAAGCGCCCCGTCGTGCGTGAAACGGAAGAAGGCGACGTCATTGCGATTCGCCATATGGTCAACCTGTGCTTGTCGCTGGACCACCGTGTGTTAGACGGCCTCATTTGCGGCCGGTTCTTAACATCGCTGAAACGTCGGTTAGAACAAATGAACGAGGATTCGACATCGATTTATTAATCTAGCAGAGCCTCTGTTCCTGCTTTCGCTTGAGTCAACAAAATCGCGATCACGCAAACTCATTGCTTGTGATTTAAAAGCGAGCAGCTTACAATAAGGTCAGAACACAAAGGAGGGCGAAACATGCAGCAGTTTAATTTTTTCATGAATGACGTCGTCCAAGAGGCGCGCAATGATATGGTTCACGCTGGCTATACGGAGCTAAAAACCGCTGAAGAAGTCGACGAGGTATTATCGCAAAAAGGAACAACGCTCGTGATGGTCAATTCCGTATGCGGGTGCGCAGGCGGCATTGCTCGCCCAGCGGCAGCTTATATGAAAAATTACGAAACACAACCCGATCGTTTTGTAACCGTATTTGCTGGCCAAGATAAAGAAGCGACGGCACGGGCGCGTGAGTTCTTTACAGGATATGGCCCATCTTCGCCTTCATTTGCATTGCTAAAAGACGGCCAAATCCAAACAATGGTGGAGCGCCATGAAATTGAAGGACATGAGCCAATTAAAGTCGTGCAGAAGCTAGAACAGGCGGTCGACACGTACTGCAAATAAGCCGTTCTGGCATAGTCAGACATCGAGCAAAAACGCTTATTCAGAAGTCATAAGCGAGTACGCTGTAATGGCGTGCATATGGCCTTTCCTTACTAGGGAAGGCCACTATTTTTGCTGTTGTGCCACGCTTCAAATGACGCTTGGCGAATATGAACTTAAGATGGCAAGCAGGCAGTGCATATGCTATAATGGCAAAGTGTAAAGGGGTGTTTCTAGTGCAAGCACAGTATGAACGAATCCAACAATATTTAAATATGGATGAGGAAATTTCATTTAAAGAATTCCAAGACTTCTACAAAGAAGTGATCAATGAATTAAGCAAAATCCACCAAGGAATGGACGAGGCAACATTGTGGAAAGCGCTATTTGTCGTTGAAAATATTATTTCCAATGCTGACGGGCGCGCTAAAGAAACAAAGGGAACAGAAGCAAAAAAATACAGCAAAATGTCCCAGCGCTTGCAGCTCTATGCGAAAAATTTTGGCGTACGACTAGGCGAAGCTGGCTATACAGAAGAAGATATTAATGAACGTTTCCAGCAAATGTTCGCCGAAGGAGAAGAAGCGGCCAAGTCGTCATAATAAAAAAGAGGGAGAAATGGATTGTTGACAGCTCCCTCTCAATCAAGTATACTTATACATGTCGTTAAAATACTTATAGGCGCCTATGGTGAAATGGGATATCACACGAGATTCCGGTTCTCGCGTTGTGGGTTCGAATCCTGCTAGGCGCGTCTGTTAAAAAACACATCGTCGATGTGTTTTTTATTTTGCAAACCGACGCCACCAAAGCAAACAAAAAGCCCATTCTCCCTTTTGAATGGGCATAATCTATTTAGAGTAATCCAACCATTCTCAAGCCATAATCAATGCCGTTTTCGTGCACAGGCTTTGTTACATAGCGGGCTTGCGCTTTTACTTTTTCAGGCGCATTGCCCATTGCTACTCCATGCTCGACAAATGAAAGCATTTCTAGGTCATTTAATTGATCGCCGAAAGCATAAACATTAGCCAGGTCTATGTTTGCACGCTCAATAAATTTGGCAATGCCATTTGCTTTTGAGCCTTCGCGAGGCAGTACATCTACAGACAGTGGATGCCAGCGGACGAAGCGAAGCGCTGGAAAGCGAGTTTGATAGTCTTTTTCTTCGCCTTCCTCACAAAAGAGCAACGCTTGGTGGAGTGGTTGCTCGTTATATAAATCAGGATTGTATTGGGGCAAGTCAATTTTCAATGTCTTGATGCTTTTAACCACGTAGGGGTGGTCTTCACGATTAGAGGTAAACTTTTCTGAACCCATAAACACAAGAGGGTGCTCCTGTGAAGAGGCATAACGCTCCATCTCTGTAAATGCGTCCATATCAAGCGTATTTTCGTAAATCAATTCCCCTTTAAAGACGACGTATTGACCGTTAAAGCAAATATACGAATCGATCTCTAGTTCTTCGCGCAATTCCTTAAAAAAGTAAGGAGCGCGCCCTGTGGCAATCGCCACATCATGTCCTTTTTCTTTTAAAGCAGCTATCGCTTGCTTTGTTGATTGCGGTAGTCGCTTCTCTTCGTCTAGCAACGTACCGTCAATATCAAAAAAAATAGTTGCTCTCTCCATCCGATCGATTCCTCCTTCACTCTGTCAATGAAAACAATACATTACTCATTTTTGACTGTCAAATGTGATACAGGGGATTAATGGCCGCCGCTGGCGGGTAAGATGATAATAAAAGGAGTGATTCGTATGCCAGCTTACAAAGTCGTGCTCAGTTTTATTGACGGGACGATGGATGAGTGGCGCTTTGAAGAAAACCCCAATTTGAAAATTAGCGAATGGACAAAACAACAAACAGGTTGGGTTAATATCCAAGGAACGTATGTCAATACAAATACGGTAAAGCGAATTGAAACAATTGAAATTGATGAGCAGACGGATCGATAACTTTTTACTTCTGCCCTCAAGGCATGTATACTAACAAGAAAACGGGTATGAGGTGAAAAGGTTGGAAGAGCAAGTCACAGAGCGGACGAGACATCGCCATACAACAGATAAAGCAAAATTGCAAAACCGCTTAAAACGGATTGAAGGCCAAGTGCGCGGCGTTCAAAAGATGATTGAAGAAGACCGCTATTGCGTCGATGTCCTTGTGCAACTTTCCGCAATCCAAGCCGCACTTAAAAAAGTAAGCATGCATATGCTTGAAGACCATTCAAAACATTGCGTGGCAGATGCAATAAAAAAGGGCGACGGCGACGAAGCCATTTCAGAGTTAATGGATATCATCAGCCGCTTTTCAAAATAAGCAGCTGATTTTTTGTGTACCCTATATACCTAACGGGGGTATTATGGTATGCTAATAGAACAACGAAAAGGAGTGAGTAGGATGGCATCAATAACCCTTTCTGTGTCAGGAATGTCGTGCAACCATTGTGTAACAGCGATCCAAACAGCGGTTGGCGAACTAAACGGCGTAAAAGAAGTCAATGTATCTCTCGACAAAAATGAAGTAGCCGTTTCTTACGATGAAACAGCGATTGCTGAGGACAAAATCAAGGCAGAAATCAAAGACCAGGGGTACGAGGTCAATTAGGTTGGCCGTCCGCTCCCGAAGGCGAAAAAAAACCGCAGCGGACAAGCTGCGGTTTTTTTATTCCATTTCCTCCCGAAGGAGAGAAAAGACGAGTTGGTCAACGTATCGGTTGCTTTTATATAACGCTCCGCGCAACCTGCCTTCCTGCATGAATCCAAGTTTATGTAAAGCATGAATGGAACGGTCATTATCCGGTTCGATATAAGCCTCAACTCGATGTAGACGGCGTGTCCGAAAGCCATCCGCTAAAATACAACGCAATGCTTCGGACGCATAGCCTTTGCCCCAATAAGGTTTCCCAAGTTCATAGCTAATTTTCGCACTATGGTGTTCTGTTTGAAAGGTTTCAAACCCGCATGTGCCAATAATGTGACCCGTGTCCTTTAGTTTGATTACGTACCGCGAAGCTTTTCCTTCTGCCATTTCTTTAACAATCGTGCGGATCAGCGAACGCGCTTCATCGATCGTCCGGAGTGTGTCAATTTTCATATACCTTGTCACGCGCACGTCAGACCAATAAGGAAACAACGCTTCTGCATCACCTTCTAAAAGTTTACGCAAAACCAAGCGAGGGGTTTCAAAACGACTTTCACTGTCCACCAGTGGTCACCATCTCTCTCTTTATGCTTTTTTTCATATTTTAGCATGAACGTCACCTACTTGCACGCTCTTCGGCAAGTAATTTAACAGTTGACTTCTATGAAAAAATCGGTTATAGTTATAAATGTCCAAGAGATGCATTGCTTATACATACTGATTGGATCCGTTAGCTCAGTTGGGAGAGCGCTACCTTGACAGGGTAGAGGTCACTGGTTCGAGCCCAGTACGGGTCATCTTTTAACCCCTTGCCATGGGGTGCTGCACCCCAAATGTTAGAGTAAAAATCTAGCATTTGGGGTGTTTTTCTGTGGCAAAATATAGTGACGAATTTAAACTGAAAATCATTAAAGAATATGTAGAAGGATACCTGGGGTATCAATT
>NZ_JAODPB010000004.1 GCF_025770735.1 Shouchella tritolerans | reverse complement strand
CTATATCGATTGGTACAATACGAAGCGATTGAAACAAAAACTGGCTGGATTAAGTCCAGTACAATACCGAACTCAATCCAGCCAACTAACTGCATAAGTAAAACTCTAACTATTGGGGGTCACTACCTGGCAGGGGTTTTTTATGTCATAGCATGCTTTTTTAGTATCCTTCAGCTTTAGTTTTACCGTAGATGTAATTTTGATGTGAATCTATCAAGCTTCTTCTTCTGGTTTCTTAAATGGATCTATAGCTCTGTCTGTTGATCGGTTTACGAGTTTAGAGGATATCAAAAGAAACGATTGGCATAGGCCAAACTACATTTAACTATAAAAATGCCCCCGAAACGACTTTCAGGGGCGTGAACGCATGCTTCTCTTTGTCTAAAACCCAGCCTTATACTGAGTAGGAGCATCAATAGGAAGCTTTAATTCAGACGCGGCGCCAAGTGCCCAATATGGGTTGGCCAACAGGCCGCGGCCAACGGCGACGAGATCGGCTTCTTCATTGCCGATTATGGCATTGGCTAAAACAGGGTTTTCAAGGCGGCCGACGGCGATCACAGGGACAGATAGTGCCTGTTTGATTTGTTTTGCCAGCGGCGTTTGGTAACCTGCGTGGCTTCCAGGCAGCCCTCTAGAGCCGATTGGTCCTTCGCCGCCAGAGCTGACGTCGAACACGTCGACTCCTTCGTCTTTTAAAATCTGTGAGAAGCGGATGGCTTCTTCTATATCGTAGCCGCCGTCGACATATTCAGTTGCTGAAATACGCATCAATAAAGGCATACTGTCGGGGATGACGCTTTTGACCGCGCGAATGACTTCTTTAGCGAAGAGCGTGCGGTCTTCGCCGTAACGGTCTGTTCGCGTATTCGTATAGGGTGAAAGGAATTGATGGATCAAATAGCCATGGGCGCCATGGAGTTCAATCGCGTCAAATCCCGCTTCTACTGCTCGGCGGGCCGCTTCCTTAAACGTTTGTACCATCTCAGCGATCTCGTTCTCTGACAGCGCTCGAGGGGTTTTGTATGTTTCGTCAAATGCCTGAGCAGATGGCGCAACGAGTTCAGGCGCGTCTTCCGCTTTTCTGCCAGCATGGGCGATTTGAATAGCGATTTTGGCACCATATTGGTGGGCTGCATCGACAATCGGCTTAAACGCATCGCGATGGGCGTCTGACCAAAGGCCAAGGCAGTAATCGCTAATCCGCCCATTCGGCTCGACATTGGTCATTTCCACAATAATGAGGCCAACGCCGCCAATTGCTCTGCTCGTGTAATGGTGCAAATGCCAGTCAGTCGGCATTCCATCTTTGCCTGTAGCCGAATATTGGCACATAGGCGACATGACGACACGGTTTTTCAACGTAAGCTCCTTCAGTTGAAAGCTGTCCATTAAGTTTGGCAAAAGAACCCCTCCCATTTTTTAGTTTGTTCAGGCTTATCGTAAAGAGATGTTACCCTCAATTCAAGCAAAATGCTTGCAAGGGGTCGTTTCAGTACGGTTAACTAGAATAGATAGAAGCTATTTTTGGCTAAAGGACGAGGCTAGTGGAGCGACCTGCTGCGGTTGGAATCGTGCCTTTTGGCGAATAGGAGGAGGAGCGTTTTGCAGAAGGAATTACATAAGCAGTTTTCAAAGATGACGGCTGAACCACTTGTTCAAGAAGGGTTGGCTTTTTTAAAAAACGATGACAGGCAAACGTTGCATGAACAAATCACGATTGCTGAAATTCCCGCTCCGCCGTTTCAAGAGGAAAAGCGGGCCAAGTATGTGCAAGAACAGTTTAAGAAGCTTGGTTTAACAAAGGTAAAGCAAGATGAAGAAGGCAATGTTTACGGGCTTAGGCCTGGAAAAAAAGACGTGCCGGCGATAGTGGTGTCTGCCCATTTAGACTCTGTCTTTTCAGAAGAGACGGATGTCACCGTAAAGGAAAGGGACGGTGTTTATTACGGGCCAGGCATAACCGACGATGCCCGAGGCTTGGCGGCATTGCTGTCCGTTATTCGTGCTTTCCAACATACAGGCATTCACACGGAGGCGCCGATTGTCTTTCTAGCTACAGTTGGCGAAGAAGGGCCTGGCGATTTGCGTGGTGTAAAAGCATTTATTGATGGGAATGCTAATATAGCCAGTTTTATTTCGATTGATTCGGTTTCCCCTGAAGAAATTATTTACCAAGGCACTGGTAGTTACCGCTATGAATTAACGTTTTCTGGGACAGGGGGCCATAGCTTCCAGCATTTTGGCACGCCGAGCGCCGTTCACGCAGCTGGCCGGGCGATTGCAGCGATTGCTTCGTTGGATGTGCCGGAAACGCCAAAAACAACGTTTAATGTTGGTGTGGTAGAAGGGGGGACGATTCCAACAGCTATTGCTGAAACGTGTACGATTAAATTGGATCTCCGTTCCAATGGCCGAGCTGAATTGGATAGGATTGCAGAAAAAGCGCTGCTGTTATGCGAAACGGCGTGTTCGCAAGAAGGAGAAGGCGATCAAAAAATTCGTTTATCTACGAAAAAAGTCGGCGATCGTCCCGTTGGTGTCCAATCAGCTAACTCCGAAATGGTTGAAATGGCTGTTTTGGCCACAGAAGCCCTCGGTCTGACTCCAGAGTTAGCGCCGCCAAGTAGCACAGATGCCAATTATCCCATTAGCAAAGGCATTCCTGCCCTTACCCTAGGAGGTGGCGGAGAAGGGGGCGGTTATCACTCGCTGAATGAATGGTACAAACCCCTAAACAGTTATTTAGGTCCCCAACGCGTATGGCTTGTGGTGTTAGGGCTTGCTCAGGCCGCGGAAAGTTGAAAGGGATGTTCGTATTCGTTTTGTAAGCTGTTCGGAAAGGGTATAGATAAACAGAAAAACGAAAGGGGGTACTGGCAAATGAAAGTACTTATAATCGGTGCAAATGGACAAATTGGCAAACAGCTTGTCGAAAAGATTGAACAGCAATCGCCTCATGAAGCACGGGCGATGGTACGTTCAAAAGAACAGTTGGAATCGTTTCAACAGGCAGGAGTAGACGCTGTGCTGGCGAACCTTGAAGGACCAATTAGCGAATTGGCCGAAGCGGCAAACGGCTGTGACGCAATTGTTTTTACGGCGGGTTCTGGCGGGCACACAGGTGCAGATAAAACGATGATGATTGATTTGGATGGCGCAATTAAATCAATGGAAGCTGCAAAGCAAGCAGGCGTAAGCCGTTTTGTGATTGTCAGCGCGATTGGTGTTCACCGCCGTGAGAAATGGATGTCCTCTGCCCCTTATTATAGCGCTGCTAAGTATTATGCGGATGAATGGCTAAGAGCCAGTGGGCTTGATTATACGATTATACGCCCAGGCGGTTTAACCAATGATAAGGGAAATCAGAAAATCAAAGTCGCGGCAGATTTACAGCGTGGCAACATTCCCCGTGAAGACGTTGCGAATGTCATCCTTGCCGTGTTAGATATGGATAATACGATCGGCAAGTCGTTCGATTTGGTTAGCGGGGAAGACGACATTGAACATGCTCTTTCTTCTCTATAAAACAAAAAGGGACTCCAGCTAGCAATTGGGCTGGAGCCTCTTTTTTTGTACGTTCTCTCATTTTGCCGATGTTTCTTCTTGGGCATTTAAGCGGAACAAACCTGCTTCTATTGCCGAACGGACGGCAATGTAAACAAAAGGCCCTAAAATCAATCCCATTACACCGAAGAATACAAAACCAAAGTACATTGACAGTACTGTTGGCAATGCATTTAAACCAATCGAGTCACCTAGCACTTTAGGTTCAATAATCCGGCGTAAAATTAACAGCACAAGAGCAAGCGCCATCAATTGAATGCCCATCGCCGTATCCCCAAGTATGATCGCGACCAAGCCCCATGGCACTAAAATAAGCGCAGGCCCGACATACAATGGAATAATGTCGACTACCCAAATCAAAATCGACATAATCAAGGCAGAGCTGGGAGCAATAAATAATAAGCTGATATAACAGGCTAGAAAGACGCCGATGCTTAAAATAAATTGCGCTTTCCAATAGCCTAAAAACACTTTGCCCATACGTCGAAAAACGAATTGCAGTTTTTGCGAAGTCTCATCTTTAAATAAATTAAACGTGTTGCTGAGCAGACGCGGCAAATCAAGGCTAAATAAGAAAAGGGTGATAATGTATACCAGAGTAACAAACAGCATGTTAGGGATCGATTGGAGCCACGCTGCAATCGTTGTAATGACCGTTGCTGTGAAGCCTAGCACGGCATCAACAGCTGTCTCAGAAAGGCGTTGCAATTCAGCGACAATGGCCGCTCCCTGAGGAATACGATCCAACGTATCCGTGAAGTCACTAATAAGCTTGTCAGCGAATTGTTGGATTTCAAATGCATATTGGGGCAGCTGTAATGTCCAACCATAAATAGATTCAATTAAATAGCGAACCGTTAAGTATAAAAGAACACCACTGACAAACAAAAAGCTCAAAAACACAATCGTCACCGGCAAGAGCCGTTTTTCTTGTTTCATTTTTTTCTGAAAAAACTTCACAAATGGCTCAAACACCATCGCTGTCAGCAACGCCAACAAAATCGGCATAAACGCTGAAAGGTTAAAGTAGACAAACAATCCAACGGCTGCAATGACGACAATCAAAAAGATTTTCTTCAAGAGTGAACGGTTCAACTATTAGAAACCTCCTACGCATACAAAACAAATGGAAAGTGTTCCTAGATCTGAGAACATCCTTTTGTAAAAGAATGACCGACGGACAAAGGTGCTCCTTTCCATTATAGCTTAAACCGTCCAATCTAAAAACGAAAAGCACTGGAATCACGGAGAAAAATTTGGGGGCAGTCTGGTTAAAACAAAAGCCCTTTTGACAAGGGCTCGGACTGTAGACAAACGCTTGCCCACGTCGTGTTTGGCAAGCGTTCTGAGTGATTTTTTATGATTTGCGTTTGCGTAAGACTGTAAAAATGACGAGCGCTACAATAAAAAGGCCAGCAATGATGATAGAAAGCCAAAGAACAGACGTGCCCGCTGTGTTCGTTTCTTCTTCTTCTGGTCCACTTGCTTCGTGGTCTCGATCTTGTTTTACTCCGTTTGCGGCATTTTCTTCTGCGGTACTTTCATCCTCAGGAGTCGTTTCTTCCTCCGCATTTACTTGAAACGAAAAGGATCCATCCAAAGAATGGCCGTCATCGCCAATGTTTTGCCATTCAACCACGTATGACCCATTGCTTAGAGGCTCCTGCAAAATCGCTGTCATCGACGTGTTTTCTACATCAATGGACTCGATTGCTGCCTCTTCGTCTGTGTCGGCATTTGTGATCGTCATATCGGCTGTGCCAATCCCACCATCAAAAGTCACTTGGACTTCCGTAACAGGTTCATTGACTTCTTCGTTTTCTCCAGGCGTTGCTGATTGAAAATGGGAATGTGCACCGGCTGTGAGTGGGAAAACGAACAATGGGAGAAACAGGAAAATGGCAAGACTTAACCGTTTAAAAAACATGTGAGAGCATCCTCCATTCATCTTTAAGTGCGATGCTAGTATAACAAGAAATTGTGAGCACTTAATGAAATTAGCCGTTGTTTATAAATTGTTCACATATGAGAAGGAACAACAATTTGTGTACAAGCTCCAGGCTAGTCATGCGCTTGATAACAATAGTATAGACAAATTTTTAGCCATTCATAAGGGGCAGTGCCCCTGTAAGTCGCCAATCTCCCGTCATAATTGGTTGTTTTTACGCGCAAGCTAATTCCATCTAGATAGGAAAGGGGGCATGTCTGTGAAACGGCATTGGGTGGCGGCGGCAATTGTTTCTATTTATTTGACTCTCAAGTTGGCAAGCCGAAATGCGGCAAACAAACGACAGGCAGTGCCTCGACACGAAGAATTTTCAAAGGAGTTTTTCCCTTTGGACAGCGATGGGCTAGTGACTAGCTCGCACATTGGGAAGCTGCTACGGCAACTCTTGCAATAGCCTCGTCCACTAGATCATGTTAAAATGAAGCCGTACATTTTGTTAAGAGAGGTTTTTGCCATGAACACCATCTGGAAGAACATAACAGACTATTTGATTGAGTTTCCGTGGATGAACCTGCTCACAGCAATCGGGATATTTCTTATTTTTCTCGTGTTTCGCAAACTATTCACAAAGTATTTGTTTAAAGTCATTTTAGCGTTTGCTAAAAAAACGAATGTGCCTCTTTTAACGCAGCTGCTCCTTTCATTTGAGCGGCCGTTGCGTGTTTTTTTTATCGTGATCGGTACTTACATTGCTTTAAAATCGTGGGGCATTGATATGAAAGAACAGCTTTTATTGAACCGAATTTATGGCAGTGTGTTGATTGTGCTTGGCGGTTGGGGGCTCTATAATTATGTTTCCACCCATGGGACATTTATGGCGTTTGCAAAACAAAAATTGCATTTAAGAGACGACCATATGCTCATTCCCTTTATTTCAAACATTCTTCGTTTCGTAGTGATTGCCTTGACAATCGTTGCTTGCTTGTCAGCGATGGGCGTGAACGTAAACGGATTTATCGCGGGCCTTGGTCTTGGTGGATTAGCGTTTGCGTTAGCTGCCCAAGAAACGGTTGCCAATTTGTTCGGCGGTGTTGTTATTATTATGGAAAAGCCCTTTAAGAAAGGGGATTGGATTTCTACGCCGTCTGTTGAAGGCGTCGTAGAAGACATCACGTTTCGCAGCACGAAAATCCGCACGTTTGCGGATGCAGTTGTGATTGTCCCGAACAAAACGTTGTCTAACGAAGCAATTACCAACTGGTCGGAAATGAATATGCGGCGTGTAAACTATTCGATAGGCGTCGGTCAAGAAGCAACAAGATTCGAGTTGCAAAGAGCAGTTGAGAAGATTCGCGAACGGATCCTTAACCATCCTGGCGTTGTCCAAGATACAGTAATGGTTTACTTTGATGAATTTGGTGAATCTAGCTATAACATTTTTGTGTATTACTTTACGAAAACGGTCGTTTGGTCTGAATGGCATGAGATTAAACAGGAAGTCAACTACGATATTCTCGATATTTTAGAGGACGAAGGAATATCCGTCTTAAAGCCAATCGTTGTATTGGACCACCAAGATGATGAACAGTTTCAAAAAGCTGGAGAATCATCTTAGCCGAACGGATAGAAAACGCTTGGAGCCGAGGGAAGCAATGAAGGGTGCGAGCGTTCGTCTACAGTCTGAAACCTTGCCTGACAGCAAGGTTTTTTAGCTTAGATTCCTTTGCCAAGGGGCGTTTTAGCGTTTTTTCCTTTCTTTCGTGACGAGAGTTCGTTATAATGAAAAGGCAATCATTCGTGACGTAATCTGAAAAAGAGGAGGGGCCTGGCTGCGATGCCAGGTGTATCTTTGTATGAAGTATGTCAACATTGAAGATGTTTTGCCTGGCGCATCCCTTGGGAAAGAGATATTTTCCATGGACGGCCAGGTTCTGCTAAGTAAGGGGGCTTCTTTAACAGCTAACCATATTGCAAGATTGCGAAAATTTGGTGTCCATTTAGTGCCCCTTGATCTTCCAGAGGAAAGCGAGCCTGAGGAGGCAGCGTCTCCTAAAACGCAAATCGATTCTATTTTTGAAGATTCCCTTCGTTTTATTAGCAATGGGGAAGAGGAGTGGAAAGAGCGTGTTTTAGCGGTAATGGAAAAAGTAGTGGAAACCGCCAAAACACAAGAATTTCTTCAGTTTATTCGAAACGGAAGCGATTCCCTCTATGCGCACTCGCTAATGGTTGGTCTTATTTCGACTACGATCGGTGCCCGGCACGGGTACTCGGACAAAAAGCTCGAGCAACTGGCGATTTCTGCACTGCTTCATGATATCGGAAAGGTGCTTCCTGCATCCTATGATGAGCCTGGCGTTTTGCATGGGTCAGACCATACGTGGAGAGGATACAACTTTTTGAAAACGGTAGCTGAGTTCGGCAAAGTTGTCGCCCATGTTGCCTTATGCCATCATGAAGACTTTTCGCAAACTGGCCATCCCCGCAAAGTGGCTGCTTCGGCTGTCCATGAATTTGCACAAATTGTGGCGATTGCCAACGCGTTTGACCATTTGACGCACCGTCGTGACGGAGAAGCATTGATGGAGCCTGGAGAAGCATGCGAATTTATGTTGGCTTTTACGAATAAACGTTTTAGCCACGTGTTTATGAATGATTTTTTGCGGAGTGTGGCACTTTATCCGACGGGAAGCCAAGTCGTGCTGTCCAACGGCTTGCACGGCATTGTTGTAAGCCAAAATAGCGGTTTGCCGCAACGCCCTGTTATTCATATTTTGCATACGAATAATGGTGGACAGCAAATTACTGTGCAAACGATTGATTTGGCACAAGAGAACACGGTGTTTATCGAGGAAATTGTGTCTTAATGGGACGTTTTCGTTCATGTGTTGCCGACAACGTTGGCAACACACTCAGACTGAACGCTTATGGCGAGGGGAGATGCGAAGAAACGTGTATTCATGGGCAATGGTTTTCTTGCGTATGGAACAACTGTTCTAAAGCATAGGAGCGAGGCAAACGGCAATGTAAGCGAATGTTTGCCTACAGTCTGAAACGGACGGTTTCGTTCGTTTTTTGTTTTTAAGGACGGTGTCTGAATGGGGATTTTTTTGCAAGTCGTATTGCCCGTGTGTTCTATTTTTGCAGCTGGTTTTTTGTTGCAGCGGGCGTTTATGCTCGACATACGTTCGGTGTCATCTGTAGCGATTTATATTATGACGCCGTGCCTTGTTTTTCGTACTTTTTATACGGGGAATCTTGACGCTCAATATGCCTATATGGCCTTGTTTGCCCTTCTTCTGCTTGTGTCGTTAATTATCATTACAAAAGGGTATGCAAAACTGCGCAAACTAAGTCTCAGCGAAGAAAGTGGAATGATCTTAGCAACTTCCTTTATGAATGTGGGGAATTACGGGACGCCGATTATTTTATTTGCTTATGGCGAGAGTGCTTTTGATCTCGCTGTTTCGTTTATGGTGTTGCAATCGATTATCATGAATATTTTCGGCGTTTATTACGCAGCCAGAGGCAAAGCCGCTATGAAAGGGGCCGTATTAGCGGTTTTGAAAATGCCAGCAACGTATGCAACTGTCCTAGCGCTCGGACTAAATGTGGGTGGGGTCGCACTTCCACCAAACCTCTTTCAACCAATTGATATCGTCGCGGAGGCGGCCATTCCGACGGTAATGTTAATTTTAGGGATGCAATTAGCGATGATCCCATTACGTGGGTTTGCGTGGGAAAAGCTGACCGTTGCGACGGTCATACGGATGGCGATTTCCCCTATCGTAGCATTTGTGATCGTTTCCTTTTTACCTATTAGCGAAATTCTCAGCAAAGTGTTGATTATATCAGCGGCAATGCCAAGCGCAGCGACAATTGTGATGTATGCGGTCCAATTCGATTCAGAACCAAAGCTTGTCTCCTCGATCACGCTCGTCACCACACTTGTCAGCTTGTTTTCGTTGACGTTCTTTCTAGCGATTTTAAGCTAGTCCATTGCAATTTTAAGCGTGACACTTTATCATAATGAACAGAACAAAGGAGGCTACATACATGAAAATGATGGATGCAAACGAAATTATTGAGTTTATTTCTAAATCTGAAAAGAAAACTCCTGTAAAAGTTTACATAAAGGGTCAACTTGACAACCTTTCCTTTGGCGAAGGCGTGCAGTCATTTATGAATGGCAACACGGGCGTAGTGTTTGGCGAATGGAGCAAGATTGAAGCTGTCCTTAACGAAAATGCTGCGTTGATTGAAGATACTGTTGTTGAAAATGACCGTCGCTATTCGGCCATTCCTCTGCTTGATTTAAAAGAGGTAGAAGCACGAATTGAACCAGGCGCCATTATCCGCGACCAAGTGGAAATTGGAAAAGGTGCTGTTATTATGATGGGTGCCAGCATTAATATCGGCGCTGTCATTGGCGAAGGCACAATGATTGACATGAATGCTGTCCTTGGCGGCCGGGCGACTGTCGGGAAAAATTGTCACGTTGGCGCCGGTGCTGTGTTGGCTGGTGTCATCGAACCACCATCTGCTTCTCCTGTCATTATTGAAGACGGCGTTGTCATCGGCGCAAATGCCGTGATTTTAGAAGGCGTCCGTGTAGGTGCTGGCGCGGTGGTAGCGGCTGGTGCGATTGTAACAGAAGATGTTCCTGCCAATACAGTGGTTGCTGGAACGCCAGCACGCGTGATTAAAGAAATTGATGAGAAAACAAAAGGCAAAACGGAAATAAAGCTGGAGCTTCGCCGTTTAAATGAAGACCTATAACGTATCGTGTGCAGCTTTGCCTAAAGGGCAAAGCTGTTTTCATAAAAAAGGAGTGGATTGGTAGTGGACTGGATTGCGCGGGATAAAGCGGCGATTATGGGGACATATGGGCGGTTGCCCCTTGTTATAGACCGGGGAGAAGGCAATTATTTGATCGATGAGAACGGCAAATCGTATTTAGATTTAATTACAGGTCTTGCTGTCAATGTGATTGGCCACTCTCATCCAGAAGTGATGAAAACACTTAATGAGCAAGGTCATAAATTTCTGCATATTTCCAACTTGTATGTAAACAAACCGGCGGTTGAGCTTGCCGAACAACTCAGTGAGGCTACGCTTGGCGGCAAAGTGTTTTTTGCGAATTCCGGCGCTGAAGCGACAGAGGCAGCTGTTAAGTTGATCCATAAATGGAGTGCGGCACAAAAGACAACGAAACGAGGCATTGTCGTTTTAAAAAATAGTTTTCACGGACGAACGTTGGGTGCTTTAAAACTAACACGGCAAAAAGGCGTGTACCAAGACTTTCCGAAACATGATTTGCCTGTCTATGAAGTGGAGAGGGAAAATGTCGAAGAGTTGCGAGCGGTCATCGAAAAGAACAAGCCTGCTGCGCTGCTCATGGAACCGGTGCTTGGCTCAGGGGGAGTCATCCCATTATCCCATTCATTTTTACAAGAAGCACAGGCGTTATGCAAACAGGAGGGCGTGCTGTTTTGCATGGACGAAATTCAAACGGGCATGGGACGCACAGGCAAGCTGTTTGCCTACATGCACGCCGAATTGAGTCCTGACGTCGTCCTTTTTGCAAAAGGAGTAGGCGGAGGACTGCCACTTGGTGGCATCATCGTCAAGCAGGGTTGGAGCGAGTTGTTTTCCCCTGGTGATCATGGCACGACGTTTGCTCCTTCGCCGTTAAGCTGTGCACTTGGCCTTGCCGTGCTCCGTGTTCTCCGGCAACAAGGTGGCCTCGCCGATAGCCAACAAACGGCAGCCTACTTGCATGATACATTAACAAAATTGCAACAGGAATTTCCAAGCATTTTAGAAGCGTTCCGCGGCAAAGGGATGATGATTGGTTTGCCGACGAAACTAACGGCGAATAACACGAAAAAACTTCAACAAATGATGATGGAAAAAGGCGTGCTCATTGATGTCACCCAACAAACGATCGTTCGTTTGCTTCCGCCGCTTACGCTTACAAAAGCAGAAGTCGACACGTTTGCTGGCCACTTCCGCCACGCATTGGTGCAAATTGACGGAGTGGTGGCAACATGAAGATGAATGACCTCATAAACATACGCCGTTCTTTTCATCAAATTCCTGAACTTGGATTTAAAGAATTTAAAACACAGCAACTGCTTTTAGACACCATTTCGAACATGGAGCAAACGCGACTGCAAATCAAAACGTGGAAAACAGCCGTGTTCGTCCGCGTCGAAGGCAAACAAGACTATACGATTGCATACAGAGCTGATATGGACGGGCTCCCTATTACAGAAGAAACGGGCTATTCGTTTGCCTCTAAGCATGAAGGGGCGATGCATGCCTGTGGGCATGACTTCCATATGACGATTGCCCTTGGCTTGCTAGACTATTTTGCCAGCCACGAACCAGAATGCCATTTGCTGTTTATTTTTCAACCCGCAGAAGAAGGGCCAGGAGGAGCAAAACCGATTATAGAGGCGGATGTACTAGGTGCTTGGCAGCCTGATGAAATTTATGCACTCCATATTGACCCGAACCTTCCTGTCGGAGCAATTGCCACGAAACCAGGGCTGTTGTTTGCAAATACATCTGAGCTATTTATTGATTTTCAGGGCAAAGGCGGGCATGCGGCTTATCCTCACACAGCGAATGATATGGTGGTGGCTTGTGCCCACTTTGTTACACAAGCGCAAACGGTGGTCGCACGCAACATTGATCCTCTCGATTCAGCAGTGGTCACACTTGGTGTAATAGCAGGCGGAACGAAACAGAATGTCATTGCTGAGACGGCACGGCTAGAAGGAACGATCCGCACGCTGTCAATGGAATCAATGAAAGCGGTCAAAAGCAGACTTGAAGCGATTGCTGCTGGCATAGAGGCAAGTTTTGAGTGCAAGGTTGCGATTGATTATGGCGCCAATTACTGTGAAGTCTACAATGATCCCGGATTGGCAGAAGCGTTTGCCGCTTTTTCGAAAACACGAAACGGTATTACATTTGTAGAGGCAGAAGAAGCAATGACAGGGGAGGATTTTGGCTACTTTTTAAAACGATACCCTGGCGTCATGTTTTGGCTTGGCGTTGATAGCCCATACGGCTTGCACGATAGCCGCTTGCAACCGAGAGAAGAAGCGATTGCTATTGCCGTCGATCATATGGTCGCCTTTTTAAGCGCAAAAAAGCCCCGCGAAAGCATGGTATAAAACGTTCGTTTGCAGCGCATACTAATGTGGAAATGAACGAGGGGGTGCCATATGGCTAAAATAGGGGTACAATCGAATTTGTCAGATGTACAGCAAGAGCTTCAGTCCAAAGGCTATGAAGTCGTACAAATTGAAAATGAACAAGATGGACAAGGCTGCGAATGCTGCATTGTTTCTGGAAGAAATGCGGATGTTGCCGGCATCAGTGTTCCTGGGCAAATGAGCATTATCCATGCTGAAGGCTTAAGTGCAGAAGAAATCGGCCAACGTGTCGACGAAATTGTGACTCAACACTAAAAAATACCAGCAAAAAGCTGGTATTTTTTTAGTCGTTTTCTGATTGTGAAAGGGCATCATGCCGTTGCCGGATCACTTTGCGGATTTCACGTTCCACTGCCCATTGCTCCATATTTTCCGTTTTGGCAATAACACGGATTGTCGTTGTCGCTAAATCGTCGCTTTCGACGCCTAACACTTCAGGTCCAGATACAATAGCCGGATGGCTAAAGCCTTCTAGTGCCTCTTTTACCATTGCTAGCGATTCGTCTGTTTTTTGCCCAGCTGGGATGGAAATGTCAACGAGTGCACGCATATTGCCACGGGAATGGTTGTCTACATTGGCAATGTTGCGGTTTGGCACATAATGGAGTGTACCATCAAAGCCGCGAATCAACGTTGTGCGGAAACCGAGTTCCTCGACGATTCCATCAACGCCGCCGGCACTCACATAATCGCCGACTTCAAGCTGACGTTCTAACAATAGGAAAAAGCCAGTCACCACATCACTTACAAGTCCTTGTGCGCCGAAACCAACAGCAAGCCCTACAACACCTGCACCAGCTAAAATCGGCCCTAAATTGAAACCGAGTATTTCTAAGATCGTCATTGCTACAATAAACAATAACACATAAGAAAATACATTCTGAGTCAGGCTTTTTAACGTATTCAGTCGAGCTTGTGATGCGCGGATTGTCTGAGGACGGTTAAAGGCCCGGGCGATCAGTTTGCGACCTAAGGCGCGGACAATGAAAAAAATAACGACCACAAGCACGATTTTCCAAACGATTTGCGCAAGCGGATGGGAAAGCCATTCGTTAACGTTCACTCATGACCACTCCTTCCTCAATATCATTGCTTTGTTGAGAATAGCATAAATCGCTAAATCTTTCAAAAGCGAACGCTACATAAGTAAGGCAGGAATGTGAAGATTTACGTCTCTAGATTAAATTCATTCTCAATTAACATTGACTCCAAAAAGCAAGCCCGGTATAATAATGATTGTATTGGATTTGCAAAGGAGGAATTAGACTTATGACTGAAAAACGTATGGTTGGCAAACAAGCACCTCGTTTTGAAATGGATGCGGTGTTGCCAAACAAAGAATTTGGTAAAGTAAGCCTTGAAGAAAATATGAAAAATGACAAATGGACGGTGTTGTTCTTTTATCCAATGGATTTCACGTTCGTTTGTCCAACTGAAATTACAGCTTTGAGTGACCGCTACGATGAATTTGAAGACTTGGATGCGGAAGTGATCGGTGTTTCTACAGACACGATCCACACGCACAAAGCATGGATTAATACGTCACGTGATGACAATGGACTAGGTGACTTGGCTTATCCACTTGCTGCTGACACAAACCATGCTGTTTCAAGAGAATATGGTGTGTTGATTGAAGATGAAGGTGTGGCGCTACGCGGGTTGTTCATCATTAGCCCAGAAGGTGAACTAATGTATTCTGTAGTGAACCACAACAACATTGGCCGTGACGTTGATGAAACGTTGCGCGTGCTACAAGCGTTACAAACTGGCGGACTTTGCCCAGCTAACTGGAAGCCTGGACAAGCTACGCTTTAATGGAATAGTGGCAAGGGCCTAGCGCGTTGTTAGGCCTTTGTTTTTCGAAAAAGAATGAGGCGGTTTGCCGCTATTTTTGAGCGTGTGCGCTTTTTTATACAGGAGGGAAACGAGATGGCTTTGAAACTGCGGTCGGAAATGCCAGAATTGACAGGTGCGACAGAATGGCTGAATGGAGAAGTAGCGAAAGCGGACCTAATTGGCGATAAGCCAACGCTCATCCACTTTTGGTCTATTAGCTGTGGATTGTGCAAAGAGGCGATGCCAAACGTCAACGAATTTCGTGACCAATACAAAGACCAGCTAAATGTCATCGCGGTCCATATGCCGCGGTCTGAAAAAGACTTAAACATCGATGACATCAAACAAGTTGCCGAAGAGCATGGGATCACGCAACCAATCTTTGTCGATAATGAACATAAGCTGACAGACGCTTTTGAAAATGAATATGTGCCAGCTTACTACGTGTTCGATAAAGATGGGCAACTGCGCCACTTCCAAGCAGGGGGCGGCGGCATGAAAATGCTGACCAAACGTGTCAACCGAGTACTCGGTGTTAAAGAAGAAAAATAAGCGAAGACGCGCCTCTTTTTAAGCAGGTGCGTCTTTGCTTATTGACCGATTGTTTGGTACAGTCAAGTTAGGATTGAGCAGTGGAGGGCCGTTATGAAAAAACAGTTTGCGATTATCGGCTTAGGGCGGTTTGGCGGAAGTGTCACAAAGGAGTTAGTGGGACAAGGTGTTGATGTGCTGGCCATTGACAGTGACCGCACCAAAGCCGACGAATTTCGTGACATTGCCACACAAGTGGTGATCGCCAATGCTACGGACGAGCAAGTGTTGAGGGAGCTAGACATTCCATTGTATGAACATGTTGTTGTCGCAATCGGCAATGACATTGAAGCAAGCATTTTGGCGACATTATTGTTAAGTGAAATGGGCGTTAAACACATTTGTGTAAAAGCAGAAACCGATCATCACGAAAAAGTGTTGAAAAAAATCGGTGCCCACCGCGTCCTTCATCCAGAACGGGAAATGGGAGCGCGGCTCGCCCATCACCTTTTATCCGACAACATTGTCGATTACATTGAGCTATCGTCTCAGGATACGATTATTGAAGCAGTGGCAACCCCGTCACTTATAGGGCGAACGATACAAGACCTTAACATACGAGCGCTTTACGGCTGTACAATTATCGCCATCCGTAGGCAAGGGAAGCTAATGGCTGCTCCTCAGGCTAATGAAGTCATCCAAGTAGAGGACGTACTTGTTTTGCTCGGGCCGAAAAAAGCCATTTATGCGTTTGAAAAAGATTTTATTGTTGCTAAATGACTTGAAAAATAAGCCTGCCGACAGTGTTTTTAACTGTCGGCAGGCTTATTGTTATACTTCCATGATGATCGGCAAAATCATCGGTTTTCGTTTCGTACGCTCGTACAAAAATGGTCCGAGAAGTTCGGTCATTTCGTTTTTAATTTCAGACCACTGTGATGTCTTCTTTTCCATGACGCCGTTTAAATGTTTAGCGAGCATTTTTTGCGCTTCATGAATCAAATCGCCTGATTCCCTCATGTACACAAAACCACGCGAAATGATATCTGGGCCAGCTGTGACTTTAAATTCCTTCATATCTAAGCTGACGACAACAATGACTAAGCCTTCCTCTGAAAGAATCCGGCGGTCTCGGAGCACGATATTGCCGATATCGCCGATGCCATTCCCATCTACATAGACAGAGCCAGACGGAATTTTGCCGACGACACCTGCTTCATTAGGATGGAGCGCAAGGACATCGCCGTTATCCATAATAAAGCAGTTTTCTTCTTTGACGCCACAGTCTTGAGCGAGGCGATTATGAGTACGCAGCATTCGGTATTCACCGTGGATGGGTAAAAAGTATTGCGGTTTCATAAGCCGCAACATTAGTTTTTGTTCTTCCTGCCCACCGTGCCCAGATGTATGGATATCACTAAGTGGCCCATGGATGACATTTGCGCCAACCCGGTATAGTTGGTTAATAATCTTTCCAACGCTAAGCGTGTTTCCTGGGATTGGCGAAGAAGAAAACACAACGGTATCGCCTGGGATAATTTGAATTTGGCGATGCGTCCCAAAAGCAATCCGTGATAGGGCTGCCATCGGTTCACCTTGGCTTCCTGTACAAAGAATCGTTACTTTGTTATCAGGGAGTTTGTTTAACTGCGAGTGCTCGATGAACGTATGTTTGGGCGCATTGATGTAGCCAAGCTCTTGGCCAATTGTAATCGCCGATTCCATACTGCGGCCAAATACACATACTTTGCGGTCATAGTCAACTGCTGCCTGAATCACTTGTTGCAAGCGGTGGATATTCGAAGCAAACGTAGCAAAAATAATGCGCCCATCGACTTTTTGGAAAACGTTGTTGATGCTTTCTCCTACTTTTCGTTCGGACATTGTAAAAGTCGGAATTTCGCTATTGGTGCTGTCAGACAGCAAGCAAAGTACGCCTTCATCACCGATTTTCGCCATTTTTGTTAAATTCGCCGGTTCGCCGACAGGAGTGAAATCAAATTTAAAATCGCCTGTATGGACAATGTTTCCTGGCGGTGTTTTGACGACAACTCCGTAGGAGTCAGGAATGCTATGGGTTGTCCGGAAAAACGACACAGATGTCTTCGTGAACTTGACGACTTGGTCTTCTGAAATCTCGTGAAGCTTAGCGCTACGTAGCAAGCCGTGCTCTTCGAGTTTTCCTTTTAAAAGGCCGAGTGCAAGCTTGCCGCCATAGACATCAATGTTGATTTCCCGCAACAAATAAGGAATGCCGCCGATATGGTCTTCATGGCCATGGGTAATAAACAAGCCTTTAATTTTATCCCGATTTTTGATTAAGTACGTATAGTCGGGAATGACATAATCGATGCCAAGAAGCTCGTCTTGAGGAAACATAATTCCAGCATCAATGATAATAATTTCGTCTTGGAACTGGACACCGTACGTGTTTTTGCCAATTTCGCCTAAGCCGCCTAAAGCGAAAACGGCCGTTTGGTTGTTTTTTACTTGTTTCATGGTTAGATGTTCACGACCTTAAAGTCGCTGTTTGCCTGCTCATATTCTAAATATGCGCCAGTTACAGCTGTCACGTATTCAATATTGTAATTTTCATTGGCCAACTTAAGGCGGACATCTGCTTCACTTTCGCCTTCTATGTACAATGACTTCGTCCGTTCTCGTACAGGCATCTGTGCGGCATCTTCTTGATAGTAAACTTTAAAAATCATTCTTACCTCTCCTTTAAATGTAGTCCTTCCATTATAATAGAAGTTCGCTTATATTTGAATGGTTTCCTTTATTGCCTGCTACAATGACGAAAAGCCAACCTGATTAAAAGGCTGGCTTTCTTAGTTTTTCCAAGTTCTACATGCATTAAACGTCAACCAATAATGATTTCGGCAGGAGGTTTTGGCAACCTTTGACTAATTTTTTCCGCCATTTTCTTAACATCCCGTTCCACTCCTTTTCAATGCCCTTGTACCTGTAGTGTATGCACGTAGGCATTGAAGAATCGAGGGAATTGTTGGCAGCTGTTAAAGAGCAAATCCAGGCAATGGTTTTTTGAAAGGGTCTTCGAGTCCCTCAATTCGGTCGTAAAACATGATGCCGTCTAAATGATCCAACTCATGCTGGAAGACAATGGCAATGTATCCGCGCAAGCGCATCCGCACGTCGTTGCCTTCATGGTCGACTCCAGTGATCGTTAAACGGGCGCGCCGAGGCACAGGGCCGGGAACGTCACGGTCAACAGAAAGGCAGCCTTCGCCATTTTCAAGTTCATTGGTTTCAACTGAATGGCTAACGACTTTCGGGTTGGCGATCCCCATGCTGTAGAGGTTGCCGTTTTCATCTGTGGCGTGGATGGCAAATAGCCGTTTAGAAATGCCGATTTGTGGTGCAGCTAGGCCTACGCCAGGACGAAGCTCGTATTTTTCGGCCATTTCAGGGTCTTGGCTGTTTTTAATAAACTCGAGCATGTCGACCAGTGTTTGCTTGTCTTCATCTGTTAATGGCAATTCGACCGGCTTAGCGACTTTACGTAAAATCGGATTGCCTTCGCGGACAATGTCGTCCATTGTAATCATATGTACCACTCCTTATTTTCTCTATATAGTTTAAGGATATTCAGTGGCAGGCGCAAGTAGAAAAAGCGAGCAGACGTTAGGCTGCTCGCGCACATGCGGCTTCTTATTTGCAAGGTCCAGGTCCAGGGCCGACTTCTTCGCCGCCGTAACCAAACCAAGATGCGCCGACAATGATCAAGAGAATGAACAGTACGACAATTAAGGCAAAGCCTTTGCCGCCACCGTAGCCGCCGCCATACCCATAACCGCCATACCCATAAGATTCACAACCAGGACCGTAGCCGTAACCACCATATCCGTAACCCATATAAAATTCCTCCTTTTTCGTCATCGCAATGTGTTAGGCGATTCAATACACATCATATGCCTCCTCCTAATAAACGATTGGATATTCGCCTAGTTTTGCAGAAAATAGTTGAAGCATCTTGCCAAATTTGACCATGTTCGATAATGTGGTATTTGGGGCGAAAAAAAGCTTAAACCGTCGAAGGAGGAGAAAATGTGTCGAAGACAAAACTTGCGACAATCGGCGTAGGATCGATTTTATTACTGACTGCCTGTGGCGAAAACGCAACGGAAACCATTTATGACCATTTAGAAAATGCTGCGCAAATTGAAAAAGAAGGGTTTGAGGTGCAGCAAGAACCGCTCGTTCAGGCCGAGGAACATGAGGCTGATTTATATAATCAAATAATGGAACTGGATATGGAACAGTTCGAAGAAATCGTTTCTCTCGCTGATGAGGCGATTGAGTCCATCGAAAAAAGACGGGAACTGTCTGCAAACGAGAAACAAAGCATTGAAGAAGGGTACGAGGAATTTTTAGCTGCTAATGAGGCATTCACAGCATTAGAAGAGGAACCGCTTGCAGATTTGGCACAAACACTCAAAGAAGCAATGGAAGCCCGTTATGAAAGTTATCAAAAACTGTATGAAGTGTATGCTGAAACGCTTGATCAAGACGAACAACTTTACAATTTGTTGAAAACAGAAGACCTTGATGTCGAGACGTTAACAACCCAAGTAGAGGAGGCAAATGCTAAGTATGAGGAGTTTCAAGAGGCGACGGACTTATTTAATGAACATACAAATACATACAACGACGCAAAACAAGCATTTTACGAAGCGTCAGATTTAGATGTGCGCTTTGAATAAGCGCACTTCTTGTATCTGTATTAGTTCACGATCGTGATATTGTATAACACAGTTTCATTTTCTTACTAATTAATCATTTGTTCAAGGTAGAAATAAAGAAAGCAAACAAAAGGATTGACGCATTGTTTCCTTTTCATGTAGACTTATGTCATAAGGTGAGTTGTACTACTGATAAGCAATTTTTTTTGTAACAGTTGAACGAATGCTCAGCCCCGTAGTCAATGGCTTGTATAGAAAGGGGCCAGCCGCGGTAATGTATCTTTTAGGTTTGGGCATGCTAATGGGGATTTTATGGATGCATTAGGTCATGGATATAAAGAACAATTACCGCTTACTAACGAAAGGATTGGTGGACAAATTGAGTACGAAAACAATCGAGCAAGTCGAAGAACAATTTGAAACCTTCCAGATCTTGAATGAGGAAGGCGAAATCGTTAATGAGTCAGCAATGCCTGACTTAAGCGATGAGCAATTGCAAGAGTTAATGCGCCGTATGGTGTATACGCGTATCTGGGATCAACGGGCAGTTTCTTTAAACCGTCAAGGCCGCTTAGGCTTCTACGCGCCAATGGGCGGTCAGGAAGCGTCAATGCTTGGCTCTCAATTTGCCCTTGAAAAAGACGATTGGATTTTGCCTGGCTACCGGGATATTCCGCAAATTGTTTTCCATGGCCTGCCTCTCTATCAAGCATTTCTATGGTCTCGCGGCCACTTCCATGGCGGCCAATTCCCTGACGGCCTAAACATTGCTGTGCCACAAATCATTATTGGCGCGCAAATTGTACAAACGGCAGGGGTTGCTCTAGGGCTAAAACGGAAGAAAAAAGACAACATTGTCATCACGTATACAGGCGATGGCGGTTCTTCACAAGGGGACTTTTATGAAGGCATGAACTTTGCTGGTGCCTACAATGTTCCTGCTGTATTTGTTGTCCAAAATAACCGTTTTGCGATTTCCGTTCCAGTGGAAAAACAATCAGCAGCAAAAACAATTGCTCAAAAAGCAGTTGCGGCTGGAATCGAAGGCATCCAAGTTGACGGCATGGACGTTCTTGCTGTTTACAAAGCAACAAGCGATGCCCGCAAACGTGCGCTTGCTGGCGAGGGGCCGACATTGATTGAAACGCTAACGTACCGCTATGGCGCTCATTCGACTTCTGGCGACGACCCGACTCGCTACCGTACTTCTGAAGAAGAAGACGAATGGGGCAAGAAAGATCCACTTATTCGCTTCCGTAAGTTTTTAGAAAGCAAAAACTTATGGAGTGAAGAAAAAGAAAACGAAGTGGTTGAACAAGCAAAAGAAGAAATTAAAGCGGCGGTGAAAGAAGCGGACAAAACGCCTAAACAAAAAGTAACCGACTTGCTTGGCTTTATGTTTGAAAACCCTCCTGTAAACATTCGTGAACAATTGGAAGAGTATACGGCAAAGGAGTCGAAGTAACTTATGGGTAACTGGACAATGGCTCAAGCGATCACGAACGCGCTTGCTAATGAATTGAAAGCGAACGAAGATGTTCTCATATTCGGGGAAGACGTTGGCCAAAATGGTGGTGTTTTCCGGGTAACAGAAGGTTTGCAAAAAGAATTTGGCGAAGACCGAGTATTTGATACGCCGCTTGCCGAGTCTGGAATCGGCGGTCTGGCAATTGGCCTTGCACTGACAGGGCATCGGCCAGTAATGGAAATCCAATTCTTTGGCTTTGTGTTTGAAGTGTTTGACTCAATTGCTGGGCAAATGTCACGCTGGCGTTACCGCACAGGCGGAAAACAACATATGCCTATTACAGTGCGCTCTCCGTTCGGCGGCGGCGTAAAAACGCCAGAAATGCACTCCGATTCTCTAGAAGGGTTGATGGCGCAAACGCCAGGGGTAAAAGTCGTTATCCCATCTAACCCTTATGATGCAAAAGGATTGTTGATTTCCGCGATCCGCGATAATGATCCGGTCGTGTTTTTAGAGCATATGAAACTTTACCGTTCATTCCGCCAAGAAGTGCCAGAAGAGGAATATACAATTGAGCTTGGTAAAGCTGATATCAAGCGAGAAGGAAAAGACATTACGATTGTGGCATATGGAGCGATGGTTCAAGCTTCCTTGAAAGCAGCAGAAGAGCTTGCACAAGAAGGCATTGAAGCAGAAGTCATTGATTTGATGACGATTAGCCCATTTGACGTGGAAACAGTCGTTAATTCTGTTGAAAAAACAAACCGCGCTATTGTGGTGCAAGAAGCGCAAAAACAAGCAGGTGTGGCTTCCCATATTGTTGCTGAAATTACAGAACGGGCGATTCTTTCCTTGGAAGCTCCAGTGCTTCGAGTTGCGTCTCCAGACACGGTTTATCCATTTGCCGCTGCTGAAGATGCATGGCTGCCAGACCACCAGACCATCGTAGAAAAAGCAAAAGAAGTTATCAACTTCTAAATAAGCAAGCGAAAAGAAAGCAACGAAGCTGGGGGAAAAACCAGTATCGTTCTTTCTTTTATAGAAGATGATTTAGAGTTATAATGAAGGAGGCGTTTTAGCCGTGGCTTATAAATATAAACTGCCTGAAGTGGGTGAAGGAATTCACGAAGGCGAAATTGTGAAGTGGTTTGTAAAAGAAGGGGATGAAGTCAAAGAAGATGACATTTTGCTTGAAGTGCAAAATGACAAATCTGTCGTTGAACTTCCTTCTCCGGTAGATGGAAAAGTTCTTGAAGTAAAAGTGGAAGAAGGCACGACGAGCTATGTTGGCGATGTCATCTTAGTTATTGATGATGGCTCAGGCGATGATGAAGCTGAAGAAGAAAGCAAAGAGGAAGCACCGAAAGAAGAAAAGCAAACAGCCTCTGAGCCTGAAAAAGGACAAACTTCTTCTGAAGAAAGCGGTGAGGGAGAAGGTTCCCGCGTCATTGCCATGCCTTCTGTACGCAAATATGCCCGTGAGAAAGGCATTGCCATTTCTAAAGTAAAAGGATCAGGCAAAAATGGCCGCGTATTAAAAGAAGATGTAGATGCCTTTGCATCAGGCGGGCAAAGCGAAGAAGCGGCAGCTCCAAAAGAAGAAGAAAAGACAGCTTCCTCAAAACCAGCTGCTACGGTACAAGCTGGCGGAAACGAGCAGTTGGAAGAGCGCGTACCGCTTAAAGGCATCCGCAAAGCGATTGCAAAAGCAATGGTGAATTCAAAACATACGGCTCCACACGTGACACATCTCGACGAAGTGGACGTGTCAGCCCTTGTTGCCCATCGCAAACAGTACAAACAAATTGCTGCAGACCAAGGCACGAAACTGACGTATCTTCCATACGTCGTCAAAGCTTTGACGTCAGCTCTTCGCAAGTATCCGGCATTAAATGCGTCAATTGATGACGAAGCAGGCGAAATCGTCTATAAAAAGTACTTTAACGTCGGAATTGCAGCAGACACTGAGCAAGGCCTCGTAGTTCCTGTCGTCAAAGATGCTGACCGCAAGTCTATTTTTGCGCTTGCTGATGAAATTAACGAGTTGGCTGGAAAAGCCCGGGAAGGCAAGCTGACAAGCGCAGAAATGTCAGGTGGATCGGCAACGATCTCCAACCTTGGATCAGCACGAGGACAATGGTTTACGCCAATTATTAATCACCCAGAAGTCATGATTTTAGGCATCGGCCGTATTGAAGAAAAGCCTGTTGTAAAAGACGGCGAAATTGTTGTGGGCACAATGCTGGCACTATCAATCAGCTATGACCACCGTTTGATTGATGGCGTAACGGCGCAAAGCGCGCTTAACCAAATCAAGCGTTTGCTAAACGACCCACAATTACTATTAATGGAGGGGTAACAGATGGTTGTTGGAGATTTCGCACAAGAAGTAGATACACTCGTAGTTGGCTCCGGCCCAGGAGGTTACGTCGCGGCGATCCGTGCTGCGCAACTTGGGCAAAAAGTAACCATTGTCGAGAAAGGCAGCCTTGGCGGCGTTTGCTTAAACGTCGGCTGCATCCCATCAAAAGCGTTAATTCAAGCTGGGCACCGCGCTCATCTTGCCAAGTCTTCTGAAGACATCGGCATACGCGCTGAAAACGTCGCTATTGACTTTGAGAAAGTCCAAGAGTGGAAAGGCTCTGTTGTGAAAAAGCTAACGGGCGGTGTCGAAGGCTTGCTCAAAGGCAACAAAGTCGAAATCATCCGTGGCGAAGCCTATTTTTCTGGTGAAGACACTGTGAAAATTATGGATGAGAAAAGCTCAAGCACGTACAAGTTCAAACATTGCATCATCGCGACTGGCTCAAGCCCAATTGAAATTCCAAACTTTAAATACACAGATCGCGTCATTAATTCCACTGGCGCCCTTGCTCTAAAAGAGGTGCCGAAAAAGTTGGTTGTCATTGGCGGCGGCTATATCGGAATTGAGCTAACAGGCGCGTATTCAAACCTTGGCTCAGAAGTCGTCGTGCTTGAAGGCACAAAACAAATTTTGCCTGGTTTCGAAAAACAAATGGCAAAACTTGTTGAGCGGAAGCTGAAGAAAAATGGCGTTACTTTCCATACAGAAGCAATGGCTAAAGGCGTTGAAGAAACCGATAACGGTGTAAAAGTAACAGCAGAAATTAAAGGCGAAGAAAAAGTGATCGAAGCCGATTATGTCCTTGTTACAGTTGGCCGTAAACCGAACACAGAAGAAATTGGCCTTGAGGGCATCGGGGTAGAAATGGATGACCGTGGCTACATTAAAGTAGACAAGCAAGGCCGCACGAGCGTGAAAAACATTTTCGCGATCGGCGATATTGTTCCAGGTCCGGCTCTTGCCCACAAAGCTTCTTATGAGGCTAAAGTAGCAGCAGAAGCGATCAGCGGCGAACCTTCAGAAGTCGATTATCTCGCCATCCCTGCCGTTTGCTTCTCTGAGCCAGAATTGGCGACAGTTGGCTACAATGAAGCACAAGCAAAAGAAGCTGGTTATGATGTCAAAGTGGCGAAATTTCCATTTGCCGCAAATGGCCGTGCTTTGTCTTTAAATGATGCCGACGGCTTTATGAAGCTCGTTACGCGCAAAGAAGACGGCCTTGTTATTGGCGGACAAATCGCTGGGCCAAACGCTTCTGACATGATCGCTGAAGTCGGTTTAGCGATTGAAGCAGGCATGACAGCTGAAGACATTGCGTTGACCATCCATGCGCATCCTACGCTTGGCGAAATTACGATGGAAGCGGCTGAAGTCGCACTTGGCACGCCAATCCACACATTGTAAAAAGCAAATAAAAGCTCTTTAAGGGGTTTCCTTAAAGGGCTTTTTGCGTTTAGAGAAAAGCAATGTGAGAAAATCTATTAAGAAAAATAAAAAAACAGAAAAAAACTTGCCGAAAAATCATTCGTTTGTGCTATACTTATCACAAAATTTACCTAGTACGGATGGAGGATAAACATGGCAGATCCTTTACTTCGACTGCAAGATGTGAAAACGTACTTTTATTTAAACAAATCACGCACGGTTAAAGCAGTAGACGGCGTTACGTTTAATATTCATGAAAATGAAACGGTAGCGCTAGTCGGGGAATCGGGCAGCGGAAAAAGCATGACGTCTATGTCGATTATGGGACTAGTAGATGAACCTGGAAAAGTAGAGGGGTCAATCCAGCTTGAAGGACAAGAACTGTTAAAGAAAACAGAAAAACAACTTGATCGCATTCGCGGCGCACAAATAGCGATGATTTTCCAGGAGCCGATGACTTCATTGAATCCTGTATTTACGATTGGAAATCAGATAATTGAAACTATCAGAAAGCATAAACAAGTCTCAAAAAAACAAGCGCACAAGCGGGCAGTAGAATTGTTAAAGCTAGTCGGCTTTGCTCGCGCCGAAGAAAGCATGAAGCAATATCCCCATCAACTTTCAGGAGGGATGCGGCAGCGGGTCATGATTGCGATTGCTATATCGTGTAACCCAAAGCTGTTAATTGCTGATGAGCCCACTACGGCTCTTGACGTCACCATTCAACAACAAATTCTCGACTTAATGTTAAGAATAAAAAATCAGTTTCAGTCTTCTATTCTGTTGATTACCCACGATCTTGGCGTTGTCGCCGAAACAGCCGATCGCGTTCTTGTTATGTATGGAGGCCAAATCGTTGAAGAAGCTCCTGCTTATGATTTGTTTACGAATCCGCTCCATCCATATACACAAGGATTACTGAAAAGCATGCCAAAACTTGAAGACAACAAAGACAGGCTTGAGGCAATAAGCGGAATGGTCCCGCCAGCCCATCGTTTTCCACAAGGATGCCGCTTTGCCTCGCGCTGTGAGTTTGCCACTCCGTTTTGCACAGAAGCGATGCCTGAACTAGTGAACGTAAGCAAAACGAGGGATGTGCGCTGTTATTTGTACCAAGAAGGCAGTGTAGAACCTGACAAGCAGCGGCTTAAAGAAGGAGCGATCAGCTAATGTCCAATGTGCTATTAGAGGCAAAAGGGTTAAAGATGCATTTTCCGATAAAAGCTGGCGTTATTAAACGTACAGTCGGCTATGTAAAAGCAGTAGATGGCATTACATTAAAGGTCTATAAAGGTGAGTCTCTTGGTATCGTCGGCGAGTCTGGTTCGGGCAAATCAACACTAGGCCGAATGCTCTTAAGGTTGCTTGATCCGACCGAAGGGGAAGTTTATTTTAATGGGGAGCAAATTTCAAATCTTTCAAATAGAAAAATGCGTCCTTATCGTCGTGATATGCAGATGGTTTTTCAAGATCCGTATGCTTCGTTAAATCCTCGCATGACAATTGGAGAATTGCTTGAAGAGCCATTGCTTGTACATAAAACAATAAATACGAAAGCTGACCGGAAAAAACGCGCTGAAGAATTGCTAGAAACCGTCGGTTTGCCAAAGTCGTCTTACAATAAATACCCACATGAATTTTCTGGTGGGCAAAGGCAACGAATTGGCATTGCCCGTGCCTTAAGTACTAAGCCGAAACTGATTATCGGCGACGAACCAGTATCGGCGTTAGATGTCTCGATTCAATCACAAGTGTTAAATTTGATGAAAGACTTGCAAGATGAATTTCAACTAACGTACTTGTTCATTGCCCATGATTTGAGCGTGGTTAAACATATTAGTGACCGTGTAGCGGTTATGTACTTAGGAAGGATTGTGGAGGTTGCTGAGAAAGACTCTCTGTATGAAACACCACTTCATCCTTACACGGAAGCACTTATATCGGCTGTGCCTTCGACGGATGTAACAATCAAAAAAGAGAAAATTTCCTTGAAGGGAGAATTGCCAAGCCCGGCGAATCCACCAAAAGGCTGTGCGTTCCACACGCGTTGCCCACATGTCCACGAGCGCTGCAAACACGAACGCCCAGAAATGACGGAGCAAAAGGACGGCCATTTTGTCGCCTGCCATCTTTATACGGATACAAGCCCATCACCAGTATAATGGCTCACTTTAAGTGAAGGAGGTGGTGCTCACTCGATTCAAGCAAACATAACTGAACATAGCGATTTAATGAAAGAAAAGGGGGAAATCGTGTTGAACAAAAAACCATTTTATACGTTTTTGCTGGCAACTGCTGTTGCAAGTACGCTAGCTGCTTGTAACAGCGATACTGGCGGTTCCGGGGAAGGCACTGACGGAGGAGAGGAAGGCACAGGAGGAGAGGCCGTTGAAGGTGGCAATGTCAATCTTGGAATGATGTCACCGCCAGACAATTTATTCAATCCGATCTTTTACACATCTATGTACGACTCTCATATTCTTGAAATTACTCATGAAGGTCTAGTCCAACAAGACGAAGAATTTAATTTCATTCCCGAATTAGCAGAAGACTGGGAATTCAGTGATGACAACCGTGAGTTGACTTACTTTTTGCGTGAAGATGTAAAGTGGCATGATGGTGAAGATTTTACTGCCGATGACGTCGTCTTTACGTTTACGGCAATGGCCGATTCAGATTATGGCGGTGCAGGCGGCATACGTCAAAACTATGTGAATACCCTTGCTGGATATGAAGAGTACGTAAGCGGCAAGAGCGATACATTTGCTGGCGTTGAGAAAATAGATGACTATACAGTTAAATTTATTTTTGAAGAACCGAGTGTTAAGGCACTGGCTGATACATCAATGGATATTATTCCGGAGCATATATTCGGAGACGTTCCAGTAGCTGATATTCCATCTCATGCTGGGTCGATTAACGCTGGAGAAGTGATTGGTACAGGGCCGTTTCAATTGACTGAAATGCTTGAAAATGAGCAATACGTATTAACAGCCAATGAAGATTACTACAAAGGCGCGCCGAAACTAGATTCGATCACGTGGAATGTTGTCTCTGCTTCTGTCGTAGCAGGTATGTTGGAACAAGGCGAGCTCGATTATGTGCCTCGGGATTTCCCTGCTGCTGATGTAGAGACAATTGAAGGGAATGACAATTTGACTGTTTTTGAACAAGCGCAGCTAGGCTATCAATACTTAGGCATGAAAATCAATCATGGCCCTAACGATAGCTTAACCGATCCAGATTCTTGGGAGCCGAACGAAAAACTGCAAGACGTTGAATTCCGCCAAGCCATTGTTCATGCCATCAATCGCCAGGAATTTGTCGACGGATTTTTGCGTGGTCACGGTGAATTATTGGATGCGCCATTTCCAAGCGCGTCATGGGCATACAACCCTGATGCTGTTGAAGGCTTAGCATACGATCCTGACCTTGCCAAGCAAAAGCTAGCCGATGCAGGCTATGAAGATGTCAACGGTGACGGCTTTGTCGAAGATCCAGATGGCAATGAACTAGTAATCAATTTAGATTATCCAACGGGCAACCCAGTGCGTGAACAAGTTGCGCCTGTTATGAAAGAACAGCTAGAGGCAGTAGGCATTCAAGTCAACTTAAATACGCCACGTGAGGCGCCAGCCCATTTTGAAATCATTGAACAAAACGACACAGATGTCGATTTATTCTTGGCAGGCTGGTCCCTTTCTTCGACCGACCCAGACCCATGGCCGATTAATGGTGGCACAGCAGGTTATAACTATTCACGTTTCCACGACGAAGAACAAGAAAAATTGTTGCAAGAAGCGGTTAACCCGGAATTGGCATTTGACAACCAGGAGTTCCGTGCTGAAAAGTATGGGGAATGGGCTCAACTCTTTATTGACAATGCCTTTACGGTCCCACTTTACGCAGAAACGGAACTTCATGTTTACAACAAACGTCTTGCAGGCTTAACGATTAAGCCATTTACATTTAAAGACGAGACACATGAGTGGCATTTAACCGAATAAGCGCGTGTCTGTAAATTGAAGCAGCTTTTACAGCTGCTTCAACTTTCTTCAATTTGCTGGAATAAGAGAGGTGGCCCGGATGCTTAAATATATTGTGAGGCGTGTTCTGCAGTTTATCCCAATGGTCTTCATTCTGTCAGTGATCGTGTTCTTGTTCGCATACCTTGCTCCGGGGGACGCGTTGAGTGGAGAAGTGATTGACCCAAATACGCCACGAGAAGTGATTGAGGAACGCCGGGAAGCATTAGGATTAAACGATCCGGTACATATTCAATATTGGAACTGGCTCAAACGGGCAGTGACAGGCGATTTAGGGATGTCTACTCATTTCACTGGTAGGTCTGTCAGCGAGCTAATCGCGCAACGGCTCGGCAATACATTCTATTTAGGCGCATTTGCGCTTTTAATTACGCTCATTGTGTCGATTCCAATTGGTATTTATTCAGCACGTAAAAAATATTCTGTTTTAGATTATGCGGCGACGTCATTTGCCTTTATTGGCCTAGCGACGCCAAACTTTTTCGCCGGATTGTTGGCGATTTATGTGTTTTCTTTTGGGCTTGGCTGGTTTCCAACACAAGGTTCGATCGGTTCCCCTAATTTAACGGGATTTGACGCTTTTGTGAGCCGGATCCAGCACTTGGTTTTACCTGGCCTTACACTTGGTTTGTCAAGTACAGCGATTTTTATGCGGTATATGCGTTCAGAAATGCTCGATGTAAAAGGGAGTGATTTTATTCGCACCGCTCGGGCTAAAGGAGTGGGCGCGAAGTCGGTTTTGTACAAGCACACTCTCCGTAATGCGATGATTCCCATAATAACGCTACTAGGTATGGAAATTGGCGTGCTATTAAGCGGCGCATTCATTGTAGAAACCGTATTTAATTATCCTGGCATTGGTACGTTATTCTTATCCGGCATGGCTAACCGCGATTATCCAGTCATTATGGCCATTAATTTGTTAATTGGCTTATCTGTTTTAGTCGGAAACTTATTGGCAGACATCTTTTATGCGGTGGCTGATCCGCGCATTCGACTTGATTGAGGTGAACGAAAAATGGAACCGAGATTAAATGAAACACCGAGTGTGTCCCCTCCGACTCCAGCAATGCCAGAGGAAAAAAGCGTCAGCCCTACAGTCCTTGCTTTTCGCCGGTTTCGCAAAAATAAATTGGCTCTTGCCGGCATTGCTTTTTTATCTTTTATGGTGTTGGTTGCTATTTTTGCTGATGTCATTGCGACACATGATCCAACCGCTTCCCAGCTCACCAAAATCGAAGCGAAAGCAGATAGCGAAAACTGGCTAGGCACAGACGGTTCTGGCCGTGATAACTTTTCAAGGCTTGTCTATGGCGCCAGAATATCCCTTACGGTTGGCTTTTTTGCGATGTTGTTTACGGTGTTAATTGGTGGAACACTTGGTTCGATTGCTGGTTATTATGGCGGGAAAATCGATTCTGTCATTATGCGTTTTACGGACATTGTCCTTATTTTCCCATTCATTTTGCTGTTTATGACGATTGTAGCGATTCTTGAACGGACGACAGTGCCGATTTTTATTCTCGTTATCGCGATTACATCCTGGCCGCAAGTTTGCCGAATTTTACGAGGAACGTTTCTTTCAATCCGAGAAAAGGACTATGTTTTAAGTGCGCGAAGTATTGGCTGTTCCGATTGGCGTATCATCCGTAAGCATTTTTTGCCGAACGCGGTCGGACCGATCATCGTTAATGCGACGATTGTCATGGCGACGATGATTGTCGCCGAATCCGCCTTAAGCTTCATCGGTTTCGGCGTCCCTCAACCTACACCGACATGGGGGAATATGCTAACAGAAGCACAAAGCGTCCGTCTGCTACGCAATAATCCAGAGGCTTGGTTGCCCCCTGGATTGTGCATCTTGCTTACTGTTCTTTCCATTAACTTTATTGGTGATGGTCTCCGGGACGCATTTGATTCAAAAGCATAGTCGAGCAAAAAGAGCAAAACCAACGCTTTTCGCGGTGGCTTTGCTCTTTTATTGTTTTAAGGCTCCTTCAAGCCGGGCGTATAGATCTTTTATGTTGTGCTTGCCGGAGATACGCAATTTTTCGTCATTGCCTTTATAAACAAGCATTGCAGGAAATTCATCTATGTCATAATAGTTGATAATATGGCGCTCGCTTGCGTCACAAACGACTAACTCTGTAACCTGTTCTCCTAAATCTTGTTGAACTGCTAACACCGCGTCATAGTAATTGGCTTCATCTGAAAGCCTGTCGGGATCAGAGAAAATAAGCGTGACGCGATCCTCTTTCTCATTAGAATGGAGTTGAGGAGACGAAAAGGCGGGGAAAATTGAACAGCCTTGCAGAAAAAAGATGAAACAGCCGATGAGCATAAGGCGTAACCCTTTATTTTGCATTCTTCTCCTCCTTTTTTGTTTGATACGTGGTCGCAGCAGTAACTGAAATCCATTTTAGCACAAGAAAAACGGTCTTTTTTTAGCGTCATACAAATGTAAAATGACTGTGAATCGATTGTAAATCTCGAAAAAAAAGCCCCTAGATCCATTACATCTAGGAGCACACCAAGTCAGTCTTTTTTTCTGTCCTTCTTTTTGTCTTTTTGTAGTTGCCGAAGTTTTTGCTGTTCTTTGCGAAGCAACATCTGTTCCCGTTTGATGCGCTCCCGTTCATTACGCAAAGCTAGGCGCTCTTGCCGGAGTCGTTCACGGTTAACTGCCAGTGCTGCTTTTTCATTGCGAAGCTCCTTAAAAAGCGACACGATCATTAAAATAATAATCACAGCAAACGGAAAAGCCCCAATAATCGATGCCGTTTGCAGCGCTGCCAAACCTTGTTCGCTTGTCACCAATAGCACAGAGGCTGTTCCAGAAATAATAATGCCCCACACCAACTTTACAGCATTAGGCGGGTTTAGAAGGCCACCGGTTGTCTGCATACCGAGCACAACAGTTGCTGAGTCGGCTGATGTTACAAAAAAGGAGGCGATCAGAATGACGGTAAGAATGGAAACGAAAAAGGTTAATGGGAATTGCTCAAGCAAAGCAAACAAAGCCATTTCCGTGCCGCCTGTTTGCATTTGGCCATAAAGGGCACCTGTTTCGTTTTCAAAATAGATGCTAGAGCCGCCAAATACACTAAACCAAAAAGCGCCGAACAAAGAAGGTAGTGCAATGACGCCAATAACAAACTCGCGGATTGTGCGCCCCCGTGAAACACGGGCAATAAAGGCCCCAACGAAAGGCGACCACGAAATCCACCATGCCCAGTAAAACAATGTCCATTCTTGCACCCAAGAAGATTCGGGGTTGTAAACATCCATACTAAAACTCATACCAAAAAAGTTTTGTGCATAGCTGCCGATGCCTTGTGTAAAAACGCCCATGATGTGACTGGTCGGGCCTAAAAGCAAAATAAAGGCCATTAAAATAATAGCAAGTCGTACATTTAAATTGCTTAATATGCGAATGCCTTTATCGAGTCCCGTTGCCGCCGACAAACTAAATAGGACCGTTACAATTGCTATGACGACTAACTGAAATAGACTATCGGAAAACGTACCTAAAGCAGGAAACAAATAGCGAAGACCGGCTGTAATTTGCGCGGCTCCGAAACCAAGCGATGTCGCCGTTCCGAAAACAGTCGCAAACACGACAAAAACGTCAATTAGCTTGCCGAGCGGACCTGTTATACGGTGTCCAATAAGCGGGCGGAATGTCGAGCTAAATAAAGCTGGCTCGTCTTTGCGGTACTGAAAATAGGCAAGCGCTAACGCCACAACGGCATAGATTGCCCATGGGTGGATTCCCCAATGAAAGATCGCATACCGCATCGCCTGGGCAGCTGCGTCTTGTGTGCCTGGTGCAGCGTCTGGTGGTGAAAAGTAATGGGATAGAGGTTCGGCCGCTCCCCAAAAAACAAGGCCGATACCCATGCCAGCTGTAAAAAGAAACGCAAACCATGTCATATAACTGTATTGAGGTTCCTCTTCAGGTTTACCAAGTTTAATGCTTCCATAAGGGCTAAAAATTAAGTAAATGCCCACGCCTACATAAAAAGTGGCAGAGAGCAAATAGAACCAACCAAGTTCAGATGAGATAAAGCCTTGGATGGAGTCCATTACGGTCGCCATATTTTGAGGAAAGAATACTCCCCAAAGGATAAAGGCGCTTGCAATTGCAACGGCTATTCCAAATACTGAAGTTGTTTGTTTCATATGTACAATCTCAACCTTTCCTTGTTGTCCACAAGTCGTCATCATACCATAGGATGGCAAACAATCCAAGGGAAGATACGCCGATTTTCATCTCAATCGCTTTATCATACCCGTTTTTTTGGGCAAATAAACGCAATTTATAAAAATCACTGGCCTTACAGTTGTCGAATGAAGGCAATCTTTGCTAACATGGCTACAACTGAAAGGGGAGGAAGAAGCAATATGAAAAAATGGGTGGCAGTTCCCGTCTGCTTGCTCGTGCTAACAGCTTGTGGAAATGAGTCCGATAACTCATTGCAAACGGCGACAGAGGCAAACGAAAGCGACAAAGAGCACGCTTTTACAGATGATGAAAATAGCAGCGAGGATATTGAAAAGGCAGAAAAAGAAAATGAAGTCGAAGAGCAGGATATTGAGCCTTTATACAAAATCAATTCAAACAGTTGGACAGTCGAGCCGATCGAAGGTACAGACGCTAATGAAAAAGTGGTGCTTCTAACCATTGATGATGCTCCTGACGCATACGGGCTCGAAATGGCGCAAACACTGGAAGAGCTCGACGTGCCGGCAATCTTTTTTGTTAATGGCCATTTTATTGAAGATGAAGAAGGCGCGGATGAACTAAAACAAATTCATGAAATGGGATTTGCCATCGGCAATCATACAATGAGCCATCAAAAGCTTGATGATGTGGGGGAGGAAGTGCAGCAGCAGGAAATCGTCGAGCTAAATAACCGAATCGAAGAAGTGATTGGCGAACGCCCCCGTTTTTTCAGGGCTCCTCATGGCATTAATACGGAGTACTCCCGTAGCCTTGTTGAGGAAGAAGGAATGCTAAACATGAATTGGACATATGGCTATGATTGGGAAAGCGAATACCAGAGTGAAGAAGCTATCGCCGACATTATGGTTCATACTGAACTTCTTACCAATGGCGCTAATTTATTAATGCACGACCGTGAATGGACGGCAGGCGCTCTTGAAGAAATTGTTACTGGTTTGCGAGACAAAGGCTATGACTTTGTTGACCCTGCACAATTAAACTAACTCTCAAGCCACCCGAACTGGGTGGCTTATTTATTTTTAATGTGACATGCTAAAGAGCCTTGACGAAATAAATGAGCCATACTATTATAAACATAAGCGATAGAAAGCGATTTCAATCTAATGAAGAGGAGCGATGCAAGTGGGTACAATTGTTTGCCAACATTGTAATGAAGCCGTGGAGCATTTCGAAGGGGAAAAAGTCAGCCGTTTGTACGCGGTATCATCTTGCTCACGTTGCCAACAACAAGCTACTGAAACGCTCACAAAAAAATAAACGATGATGGACACCTTGCCAGTATGACTGGCAAGGTGTCTTTTTCTGTTTACGTATAAGCTAAGGCTTTTAAAAGAAAGAACCATACGAATTAGATAGAATGAACGTTATATTTTCGAAAAAATTCTATTTAACTAATTCTATAGGTCTAGGTATTTAGGCGAGTTCTAAAGTATTTCTAAAATTTGACGACGCTGGATTGTGTCACTATTTATCGAATCGTATACTAAATAACGTTCAATATCACCATGAGGAAAGAAGGAAGAACCAAGTGAATGAATCAACTATTCAGTCACCACGAGAAACCCCTTATTTTATTATTTGCCTCTTATTTAGCATTCTAGTATACCTACTTGCAGTCATTTCCGTTATTGGCATCGGTATTGTATTGGCTGTCTTTGCGGTCTTGTATGTCACTCAATTATTAGCAACCGGTTCTATTCGTGGAAACGGCGTCCGAATTCATGAGCATCAATTTGGCGATGTCTATGAGCGTGTGGTCGTGATTTCAAAGAAAATGGGAGTCGAGAAAGTACCTGATGTGTTTGTCATTGAAGCAGAAGGATTAATGAACGCATTCGCAACGCGCTTTTGGGGCAAGCATATGATTTTACTCACCTCTGACGTATTTGATCTTGCCAGGGAAGCTGGTGAAGCGGAACTCGATTTTATTATCGCTCACGAATTGACCCATATTAAACGCAATCATGTTTGGAAAAATGTCCTTATTGCTCCAGCTAAGCTCATTCCTTTTTTGGCACAAGCGTATAGCCGCTCATGTGAGTATACATGCGACCGTGCTGCTGCTTATTTTACAGGGAATGTTGCCGCAGCAAAAAGAGCTTTAGCGATTTTTAGCGTTGGCAAACGTTTAGCGCCAGAGTTAAGTGAGGAAGCGTTCAGGCAACAAATTGAAACAGATTCAAATGGAGCGATCTGGCTTAGTGAAGTGTTGTCGACACATCCGAGGCTACCAAAACGAATTCAATCGATTGCTGTGTTTGCCAACGAACAAGGAGCCAACATTTATAGACAAAAGAGCGGTGTTATTGCTCTCGGAGTTGGATTGATCGTTGTTGTTGGCGCGCTTATGTATGGTGCAGTCCTGCTCTCGATTGTGTTCGGCTCGATCATGTATGGGTCGTTTGCTGATGAACTCGATCCATCTTTTTCTAGTGGATACGAGCAATTGAATGATTGGAGCAGCACGGATACTACAAATACTGGGAGCAGCGTCGATAGAAGTTCTAGCGACAAGTCGCCATTGTTCCAGGCTGTCATTGCAGAAGACAATGCAAAAGTGAAACAACTTTTGCAAACGGGCGATTTTGACGTTAACGAAACGGATAGTTCTGGGAACTCACTCCTCTATCATGCAACCTTTTATGAAAACAAAGAGCTAGTAGAATTGCTTCTTGAGGCGGGGGCGGATCCAAATGATTATTTTCAAGATGACAGCCCTCTCGTTTCCGCCGTTTATTACAATGACTATGAGACAGCCTTGCTTTTGCTTGACTACGGGGCAGACCCTTATTACGCAGATTCTTACGGTGACAGCGCCTTATCGCTAATGGAGGCAGAAAATGAAGAAGAACTTAGAGACAAATTAGTTTTTTATGCAAATTAAATAGAACAACAGCAAATAAGCGTGCTGAAAATCGGATATTTTCAGCACGCTTTTTGCGACTCCCTGTTGTCAATTAGCGCTAGCAACGCGCACGTACGTTTTATCTAATGGCGCGCTGCTCTTTAATCACTTTCAGGTTGGAGAGTGTAGCATCTTCTGGACCTTGGACAGGAAGGCCCGCTTTCAAGTTTTCTTTCACATAGGCGAGGTTTTCTTCACTGATCAACTCCCCTGGACTAAGAATGGGGATGCCTGGAGGATAGACCATAATAAACTCGGCAATAATCCGGCCAACTGATTCATCGAATGGCACTGTTTCTGTTTGCGCATAAAAGGCTTCACGGGGCGAAAGGGCAAGCGTTGGAATATTGGCGACATGGACGGGTAAAGACGCACAACGATTTGCCGTTGAAGAAAATTCAATCGCTAGTTGCGTTAAGGCTCTTAGCAACAAAGCAAGCTTTTCCTCTGTATCGCCAATGGTAACGATGCAAAGAATATTGTACAAGTCGGAAAGCTCAACTTCAATGTTATAATGGTCCCGTAGCCAAACTTCTGCGGCAAAACCAGAAATGTTTAAGCCTTTTAAAGATATTAACAGCTTCGTGGGATCATGGGAAAATACGGCAGACCCATGGAGTTTTTCGCTGCCAAGGCAGTAGAGGCCGTCAATCTCATTAATTGCATGGCGCATCCAAATCGACAAGTCGATTGCCTCGTCAAGGAGTTGTGCTCCTTTTGTAGCCAAATGTTTTCTCGCCGCATCCAGGGAGGCAAGCAGTAAATAAGAAGTCGAGGTTGTTGTCAGCATGCTCATAACGGCCGTTGTATGTTCAACCGATACAAGCCCGGAACGAACATTTAAGACGGAGCTTTGTGTAAGCGAACCTCCTAATTTATGGACGCTCGTTGCTGCCATGTCTGCTCCTGCCTGCATCGCGCTTAGCGGCAGCCGCTCATTAAAATGGATGTGTACGCCGTGTGCTTCATCAACAAGTACAGGAATGCCTGCTTGATGGGCTAATTCAACAATCGCTTTTAAATCGCAAGTAAACCCGTAGTAAGTAGGGTTAATAACAAGGACAGCTTTTGCGTCAGGATGCGTGCGTATTGCTTTAGCAACAGACTCCGTTGCCACCCCGTGAGCAATCCCAAGTTCGAAGTCGAGTTCTGGATGGATAAACACAGGCAATGCCCCACAAAAAATAATCGCAGACATAATGGATTTATGAACGTTGCGGGGGACAATAATTTTATCACCAGGCCCACAAACGCTCATAATCATGGTCATGATTGCCCCGCTTGTACCTTGTACAGAGAAAAATGTATAATCAGCTCCAAATGCTTTGGCTGCCAATTGCTGAGATTGGTCGATAATGCCATGAGGATGATGTAAGTCATCGAGAGGTGCAATGTTAATCAAGTCAATGGACAGCGCTTCTTCACCTATAAAAGTGCGAAAATTTGCGTCCATGCCTGCTCCTCGTTTATGGCCTGGTATATGAAAAGGGATTGGCTCTTTTTTGGCATATTCGGTTAAACCCGTAAATAACGGGGTTTGTTCTTGGTCGTGTCCCATGAAGGCCACCTCACTTAAGGAAATTGAAGCTTATACAAAGCAAACAAGAAGAGTATAGCAAAATGGAGCGCATTTGCCTACGGATAGAAAAATGGAAGGGGGGATGGACTTGAATATTCCGATCAGATACGACTGGTCACAAAATGAGATTGTCGATGTCGCTGAGTTTTTTGACCGCATCGCGCTTGCTGTAGAGCAAGGCGTGAAAGCAGGGGAGCTGAGGGCCCACTATAACCGTTTCAAGAGTGTGGTACCTGCAAAGTCTGAGGAAAAACAGCTTTTCCGGGAAATAGATGAGCAATTGGGTATTTCCTGTTATAAAATCGTGAAGCGAGCACTCGAAGCAGAGGAACATGAGCTGATAAAAGGCTAACGATAAAAGCCAGTCGGGCAAGAAACGACTGGCTTTTCGTCAACGTGCAGGGGCGACAGCTGTTAGCGAAAGCTGGTAAAGAGGCAATAGCGTTTTGACTGTTTGGCGAATAGCGGCCATTAGCTGCTCGCCATTCTCGACTGTTTCGCTCCCTTTTGCAAAATGGCGTCCAACGAGCCATTCTGCTTTTTTGACGTCGCGGAAGCGTTCAAGAGATTGTGTTAAATCAAGCTCAGTCAACGGGTTTGCTTCTTTTTTTGTGTGGTCAACGGAAACGACATAATCGGAAGGGACGACATCCTTTATAAGCTGTTTGTTTTCCAAAAAGGTTTTGGCGATGTTGGCTTTTTCCGGTAGCTCATAAATAAACGCTAGCCAAATAAAGAGATGATCATCAAACAACCCGACTTGAAAATGGGGGTGTTTTTTGTAGCCCCGTTTATTGCCTGCAACAGCAAGCCACGTATCATTCGGTGGATTCGTCGTTCTCCTTGCATGTTGGGCAATGTGCAAAAACATTTCATTCCCTAATAGCGTCGAGAGCTCGTCTCTAAGTTCTGCGCCAATCACTTGGAATTTTGGCTGTATATTTGAACGGATTGCGTCCATTCTTTCTTCTAGACCATCGATTAAAAATGTCTCAAAGTCTGATTTTGTAAACCTAGGTAGCGGCATACATATACACTCCTTTCGTCTTATAGGATAGCTTGATGAACACAAAAGATCAAATCGCTTGTTTTGCCTTTCCATTTGTTTTGTTTTCAATTTATGCCATAATAGAAGCAATAGTAGATTAACTATAGGAGGCTTGTATGGAGACGACATGGGTAGAACTAGAAAGGCAAGCACGTGCGTGGATCGTTGAGGCGGGAGATGCGATTAAGCGAGCGCTTCACCAGCCGTTTCACATTGATGCCAAATCGGGCCCTAATGATTTGGTAACCGATGTGGATAAAAGCACGGAATCGTTTTTTTATGACAATATTGTTGCCATGTATCCAAACCATCATTTCCTTGGCGAAGAAGGAATTGCTGATCGGCTTGACACGCTAGATGGCATTGTATGGATTGTCGACCCAATTGACGGCACAATGAACTTTGTCCACCAAAAGCGAAATTTTGCAATCTCTGTAGGCATTTACGAAAACGGAAAGGGGAAAGTCGGACTTGTTTATGATGTGATGTCTGGCGAGCTGTTTCATGCAATTGAAGGCGTTGGCTTTTTCATCAATGATAGAAAACAAACGCCTGCAAAAGGAAATGAGTTAGCTCAGTCCATTATCGGCATCAATGGCAATTGGCTTGTGAAGGACAACTTGCCGATCCAGCCTGACTTGGTAGATATCGCTAAAGCATGCCGGGGAACACGCAGTTATGGATCCGCTGCCCTTGAAATGGCTTATGTAGCGAGCGGTTTACTGGATGCATACATAAGTCCAAAATTGTCCCCATGGGATTATGCTGGCGGCGCTGTTTTGTTGCAAGAAGCAGGATGCAAGACAACCCGTTTTAATGGAGAGGCATTGTCGCTGCTGGAAAGAGGGTCGATAGTCGCTGCAAAACCGGCTTTGCATGAAACATTAGTAACCGCATACTTGCATAAGGGGGAGAGCGTATGAAAGTAGGATTTATTGGCCTTGGAACAATGGGATTGCCGATGACGCGCCATTTAGTGGAGGCAGGTTATGAGACATATGTGGTCAGCCGCAGCCGTGGACCGATCGAAAAAGCGTTAGCCTTTGGCGCGGTAGAAGCGAGCTCGCCAAAAGCGTTAATGGAAACCGTTGATATTGTGATGACATGCTTGCCGCTACCGTCAACCATTCATGAAGTTTATGACGGTGCGAACGGACTAATTGCTGGCGCCTCAGCAGGCAAAATCGTCATTGACCATTCCACGGTTGACCGTGCAACCAACGAATGGGCGAGCAGCCGCTTAAAAGAAAAAGGAGCCTCGTTTCTAGACGCGCCAATTAGCGGTGGGCCAATGGGAGCAGAAGCCGGCAATTTAACGATCATGTGCGGAGGCAAGGAAGAGGCATACGAAAGGGCTCTGCCTGTGTTAAAGGCGTTTGGCGACTACATTGTCCGCGTTGGCGAGACAGGGAGCGGCACGACGGTAAAGTTGCTCAACAACATGCTTATTGGCGTCCACCAATCGGCGCTGGCAGAATGTTATGTCATGGCTGAAAAAGCAGGTGTTGATCCGGCGGTCGCCTACGAAGTCATTAAGCGTAGCGCTGGCTTTTCCAAAAGCATGGACTGGGCTGTAAATGCGATTTTGGACAGGCAGTTTGAAGCCCGTTTTTCCATTAACTTGCTTCATAAAGATATCGGCTTGGCCTTAAAGTTGGCGGATGACATTGGCATGCCACTCGACGTCGTTAAATTAGGGGCTGAGAAAGTCGCAAAGGCAAAAGAAAAGTACGGAGAACAAGATGTTAGCGCCATTATCCGCCCACTAGAAGAAGCAACAGGAACGATTGTGAAACGCCATAAAAAAGAGAGCCATTGATCGGTCAATGGCTCTCTTTTCGTTTTAAAAAGAGTTATGGTTCGATTCATTTTTTTTCCTGCGGCTAAAGCCGAGTCCCATTGAAAGGAAAATACCTAAAATCGCAACAATGGCTATAACGAGACTCCGCTCTGCCACTGCAACGCCAATTGCCATAATGCACAATACCGTTATAATTGAAAGCGTTAAAAACAATAGATTTTCTTTTTTCAAAACGGGCCTCCTTCCCTCGCTATTGATTAGTGTACCGTGATCCGCGAAAAAGGGAAAGCAAAGACTGTGACAAAACGGAAAACATTTCGACGCACGATCTTTACGAACATTCTTCAGCAATTGAAGTAGGAACGGGGCTTAATTTGTGGTATACTTGTACAGTTAAAAGCCTGAATGAGAGAGAACCTTTCATCCATGATCGCCCATAGCCTTCCAGTACGGATGGATAAAATGGGCTTAACATAGAAGGAGAGAAAAAAACATGACTGTACGCGAAGAGTTGCGTAATATTGCGATCATTGCCCACGTTGACCACGGAAAAACGACACTAGTGGATGAACTCTTAAAACAATCTGGCACATTTTTACAACATGAAACTGTGCAAGAAAGGGCAATGGATTCGAATGCGATTGAAAAAGAACGGGGCATTACCATTTTAGCAAAAAATACAGCAATCAATTATAAAGGAACACGTATCAACATTATGGATACGCCAGGACACGCCGACTTTGGAGGCGAAGTTGAGCGGATTATGAAAATGGTTGACGGTGTTCTTCTTGTCGTCGATGCTTACGAAGGCTGCATGCCGCAAACGCGTTTTGTTTTGAAAAAAGCACTTGAGCAAAAGCTGGCGCCGATTGTAGTCGTTAATAAAATTGACCGTCCTGCAGCCCGGCCGAATGAAGTCGTGGATGAAGTCATTGATTTGTTTATCGATTTAGGCGCAGATGAAGACCAGCTTGATTTTCCGGTTGTCTATACTTCTGCCATTAATGGAACGGCGTCCTTATCGCCAGAAAAGCAAGACGAAAACATGGATGCTCTTTTCCAAACGGTTGTTGAGCGTATTCCTGCCCCAGTTGACAATAGCGATGAGCCATTGCAACTGCAAATTACGTTGCTTGATTACAACGATTATGTGGGCCGTATTGGGATTGGTCGAGTATTTAGAGGCACGATTAAAGTGGGCCAGCAAGTGGCTCTCATGAAGCTTGACGGCACAGTCAAACAATTTCGTGTAACCAAGCTGTTCGGCTTTCTTGGCTTAAAGCGCACTGAAATTAGTGAAGCGCGAGCTGGCGATTTGGTGGCTGTTTCGGGAATGGAAGAAATCAATGTTGGCGAAACGGTTTGTCCAGTGGAGCATCAAGATGCGTTGCCACCATTACGGATCGATGAACCGACGCTTAAAATGACATTCCTAGTGAATAATTCGCCTTTTGCTGGTCGCGAAGGAAAATTTGTGACAAGCCGCAAACTAGAAGAGCGCCTCAAAGCCGAATTAGAAACCGATGTTAGCTTGCGCGTGGAAAACACAGACTCCCCTGATATGTGGGTTGTCTCAGGGCGTGGCGAGCTGCACTTGTCCATTTTAATTGAAAACATGCGCCGTGAAGGGTACGAACTACAAGTATCCAAACCAGAAGTCATCATCCGCGAAGTCGATGGCGTCCGTTGCGAACCAGTGGAACGTGTGCAAATTGATGTGCCAGATGAATACCAAGGCGCCGTTATGCAATCTCTTGGGGAGCGCAAAGGCGAAATGGTGAACATGGCCAACACAGGAAGTGGACAAGTTCGGCTTGAATTTCTCGTACCTGCTCGTGGGTTGATCGGTTATACAACTGAGTTTTTAACGCAAACACGAGGGTACGGGATTTTAAACCATTCATTTGATTCCTATCAGCCGGTTACTGCTGGCCAAGTTGGCGGTCGACGCCAAGGAGTGCTTGTATCCATTGAAACAGGAAAAGCGACCCAATATGGGATTATCAATGTAGAAGACCGAGGCACCATCTTTGTAGAACCAGGCACAGAAATCTACGAAGGTATGATTGTTGGCGAGCATACACGGGAAAATGACTTGACTGTCAACATTACGAAAACGAAGCAGCAGACAAATGTCCGTTCTGCCACCAAAGACCATACGGTCACGATGAAACGGCCACGCATTTTGACGCTAGAAGAAGCGCTTGAGTACTTGAATGATGATGAATACTGCGAAATGACGCCACAATCGATTCGCTTGCGCAAAAAAATCTTGAACAAGTCAGAACGGGAACGGGAAGAAAAACGGAGAAAAATCGCTTCAAGTAAGTGATCATTATCATTATTGGTGAGGAAGGGCTGAAAAGAACATGGAATTTCTAGCTGAGCAAACGGTTCCGCTTGAAAGCATGCCGTGGCTTATGCAAGCGACGTACGAGAACCCATGGATTGGTTTTATTGCTTTTGTAGCGACAATCGTCCTTTGTGTGATTGTTTTCAATCTCGGTTTTGCGAGGAAACTGCCATTGTTGAAAATGGTCGTTATTTACGTTTTGTTAGTCATTGGCAGTTTCGGGCTCTGGTTTTTGGAATTCATTTTTGGCGCGCCGATTTTAGCTGTATTAGCCATTTCCGCTGTCGTGCTAGGCATTTATCGTTTTCGGCTGCATCTCCACCGCAAAGAAAAATCGCAAAATGTATAAACGAAAGGTGACAATACCAATCGAAAAGAGTGACTGGCTTTTACGGCCAGTCACTCTTTTCTTTTTGATGGGGGGTATAAAATAAGCCAGTCGCTTTGCGCTCGATCGTCCGTTTTTCAATCCTTGCTTTACAAGAGTCGCACATATAGGTATGGATAGGACGGTTGCGCAGCCGCTTGGCAAGGGTGCTAAAATCTTCAATATCATTAATTGTGTCGCACATAACGCATTTTACTTTCATTTTTGGCTGTACCTCCCTCGAGTTTTAAATGGATGATTTATCCAATTTCTTGTTGGAAAAACAGGCACACACGGATGGAGGAACTTGAACCGTTATTGTTATTGTAAACAATTTACGAAAAAAAAGAAACGCCTGCATTTCTTTCTAAACTTTCGTCTAAGTTGTTTTGCTCCTACATACGATAATGAAAAGGAGGCTTGCCTTAAAAAGGAAATTGAGCTGCACATGTCGGGAGGCGTATGATTTGGGGAAAGCTAATCAAATTTATGTATTAGACACAAATGTCCTGCTTCAAGATCCATATGCGATCTACCAATTTCAGCCGCATGAAGTGGTCATTCCCGCTGTCGTATTGGAAGAAGTAGATTCTAAAAAACGTAATATGGATGAAATCGGGCGCAATGCGCGTTTGATCGCAAAAATGGTCGACCAATTGCGTGATGGCGGGAAACTCCATCAAGGCGTCGTCCTTGATCGGGGCGGGGTATTCCGCGTTGAGCTAAATCATCGCTCTTTCAAGCATTTAAGAGATAGCTTTGCTGAAATGACAAATGACAATCGCATCATTGCGGTTGCCTTAAATTTGCAGAAGGAAGAGAATGAAAAAGCAAATGGATGTGAAGTCGTGCTTGTCAGCAAAGACGCGCTAGTTCGCGTTAAGGCAGATGCGTTTGATTTAAGAACAGAAGATTTCCTAAATGACCGCGTCATTGAAACAGATAAAAGCTATGATGGGTTTGAAACTTGCTATGTCGACCAGGAAGTCATCGACCAATTTTACAAAAGTGGCCAAGTGTCTGTGACAATGTTGCCTGACCGCTCCTTTTTCCCAAACCAATTTGTCGTTTTAAAAGACCACGTCCAACCTTCTAGTTCAGCGCTTGGAAAAGTCGATTTGCTTGGCCATTCGATTAAACCGCTTGTAGGCGAGCATGAGCATGTATGGGGAATTCGTCCACGTAATGCCCAGCAAAAGATGGCATTGGAGCTTCTGTTGCGGACAGACTTGCCGCTTGTGACCATGATTGGAAAAGCCGGGACAGGCAAGACGTTATTGGCGCTTGCTGCTGGGCTTTTGCAGACGGAAGACCTCCACCTTTATAAAAAGCTTGTTGTCGCCCGCCCTGTCGTCCCACTCGGCAAAGACATCGGCTATTTGCCAGGCGAGAAAGAGGAAAAACTAAAACCTTGGATGCAACCTATTTACGATAATCTTGAATTTTTATTTGACACAAAGAAGCCAGGCGAGCTGGATCGGATTCTCGCGGGGATGAGTTCGATTCAAGTAGAGGCGCTTACTTACATTCGTGGCAGGAGCATTCCCGACCAGTTCATCATTATTGATGAAGCGCAAAACTTAACGAAACACGAAGTGAAGACAATATTAACGAGAGTTGGGGAACGCAGCAAAATTGTGTTGATGGGGGACCCTGAACAAATCGATCACCCCTATTTGGATGAATATACAAATGGGCTAACATATGCGGTTGAAACGTTTAAAAAGGAAGCGCTGAGCGGACATGTTCGCTTGATCAAAGGAGAACGCTCAGCGCTGGCGCAGCTTGCCGCAGACTTGCTTTAGACGAACACGATTTCGCGGACGCGGCGAACGGGTTCTTTGCTGCTGCCATCGGCAAGATAGACATGGACAGGGCCATCCTCTTTTAAAGGCTGGCCTTTTTCGGAAAAAGCAGCAATAAACGAATCGCCTTGCTCAATGCTGAAAGGAAATGTTTCGCCGTCAGTCGTGCGTATTTCGATTGCTTTTGCCCTTTTATTCGGAGCGGCGTTGCGGATAAAGGGCTTTAGTGGCATGCCAAAAGAACCGTTTGTCCATTTTTGCCGTTCGAAAGCAATCTGATTTGAATCACGGTTGGGGTTCGGTGGCTCAGAGCCTTCTAGCATTTCCTTATCCCACTTTTTTGCTACTGCTTTTGTGTAGCTTACTAAATCATTGTCATCAGGCAAGCCTTCTTCACTTTCAAAAAACGCTTCCAAATCGATTTTTCGTTCATCGAATATCCATACAGTCGGGTCAATCGTTAGTGGTCTAGCGACTTTTCCTGAAATAAAAAACACAAACTCTTCCATTCAAGCACCCTCCATTTTTACACCGTACCAAAAGTATAGCGGGGAATAGCGCAATTGTCACGGCTTCTGCCTGTTCGAAACTAGGGAAAAAGATTGCAATTTCGGGGAAACAAAGATACTATGTAAGTAGAACGAACATTTAGCCAAGGAGGGGACACCTTGACGACGAATGCTGTGACTAGCCAGAGCGAGAAAGCGTACGCGCTCTTGCAGGCAGATGCTGAAAAAATTCAGAAACTCATTGAAGTGCAGCTGGAAAATTTGACGATGCCGCAATGCCCCCTCTACGAAGAGGTTTTAGATACGCGGATGTTTGGCCTGTCAAGGGAAATTGACTTTGCCATACGTCTTGAATTAGTAGAGGAAGAAAAAGGGAAAATGATTTTGAACGAATTGGAACGCAAACTTGCACTGCTGCATGAAGCTTCTATGAGAAAATAAAAACCGGGCAACTTGCCCGGTTTTTCTGCAATAACGCACCCACGACGGGGTAAGTTGAGCGCTAGATAAAAATATTTCGATTAACAGAAAGGCAAGTAATCTAGCGGACCTAGCTTTTTTTTTTAGCCTAAAACGAAAAAATTTTTAACTTTATAGTTGCCAAAACGACAAAAATCGTTCAAAGTATAAAAAAAGAAAAAAGCTTGTTTGAAACGAGTTGGGGAGGTAGTCGTTATGAATGCATTAAAATCGATTAAAAAAGTGCTCGTTGCAAATCGCGGGGAAATTGCTATTCGGATTTTTCGGGCATGTTCAGAGTTGAACATCCGTACTGTCGCTATCTATTCGAAAGAGGATACAGGTGCTTTTCACCGTTATAAAGCGGACGAAGCGTATCTTGTTGGCGAAGGGAAAAAGCCGATTGATGCTTATCTTGACATAGAAGACATCATTGCGACAGCAAAAGCACATGATGTCGATGCGATTCACCCAGGCTATGGGTTTTTGTCAGAGAATATCGAATTCGCCAGACGTTGTCAGGAAGAAGGGCTGATTTTTGTCGGACCTGAGCTTGAGCATCTTCATATGTTTGGTGACAAAATACAGGCACGGGAACAAGCATTAAAAGCAGGGTTGCCTGTCATTCCAGGGAGCGATGGCCCAGTTGCTAGCTTAGAGGAAGTCCAAGCGTTTGCTGACCAGCACGGCTATCCGTTTATTATCAAAGCTTCCCTAGGTGGAGGCGGTCGCGGCATGCGTATTGTCCGTGAAAAAAAGGATGTAAAAGAATCGTATGAACGGGCGAAGTCTGAAGCGAAATCAGCGTTTGGCAATGATGAAGTGTACGTAGAAAAATTTGTCGAACGCCCTAAACATATCGAAGTGCAAATTTTAGCCGATAAGCACGGAAATATTGTCCACCTGTATGAACGGGACTGTTCAGTGCAACGGCGCCATCAGAAAGTAGTCGAAATTGCGCCAAGCGTATCCCTGTCCGAGGAAGTACGAAACAATATTTGCGAAGCAGCCGTCAACTTGATGAAAAATGTCGGCTACATAAACGCCGGTACGGTTGAGTTTCTCGTCACCGATGACGGAACATTCTATTTTATTGAAGTGAATCCTCGTGTCCAAGTTGAACACACGATTACGGAAATGATTACTGGCATTGACATTGTCCAGTCACAGTTGAAAATTGCCGACGGTTACAAACTCCATGAAAAAGAAATCGACATTCCTAAACAAGAAGACATCGCTTGTTTTGGCTACGCGATTCAATCACGGGTAACGACAGAAGACCCTGCGAATGGATTTATGCCGGATACGGGAAGAATCAATGCCTATCGCTCAAGTGGCGGCTTTGGTGTTCGCCTGGATGCTGGAAACGGGTTTCAAGGCGCTGTCATTAGCCCTCACTATGACTCATTGCTCGTAAAAGTGTCAACATGGGCGTTAACATTTGAGGCTGCTGCCTTGAAGATGGTTCGTAATCTGCGAGAATTTCGGATTCGCGGCATTAAAACAAATATTGCATTTTTGGAAAACGTCGTCACACACCCACAATTTTTAAACGGCGAATACAATACTCATTTTATAGACGAAACACCTGAGCTGTTTGTCTTTCCTAAACGGAAAGACCGGGGGACAAAAATGTTGTCCTTTATTGGGGAGACGGTCGTTAATGGTTATCCAGGCTTGGAAAAAGGGGAAAAGCCGCTGTTTGACAAGCCGATTGTCCCTGCTTTTAATAAAAACGAGCCGATACCAGCGGGCACAAAGCAAATTTTAGATGAGCGAGGGCCAGAAGGCTTAGCGAAATGGGTGAAGCAGGAACAAAAAGTGCTGTTAACCGATACGACGTTCCGCGATGCCCACCAGTCGCTGCTTGCGACGCGTGTTCGCACGTATGATTTAAAGAAAATTGCTGAACCTACAGCGCGCTTGCTTCCTGATTTGTTTTCTCTTGAGATGTGGGGCGGAGCGACTTTTGATGTCGCCATGCGTTTTCTGCATGAAAATCCGTGGGAACGGCTTCTTACGTTGCGTGAAAAAGTGCCTAATGTGCTGTTCCAAATGCTTTTACGCGCCTCTAATGGCGTCGGTTATACAAGCTATCCTGACAACGTCATTGCTGATTTTGTTCAGAAGTCGGCTGAAGCAGGCATCGACGTTTTCCGGATCTTTGACAGCTTAAACTGGGTTGAAGCAATGAAGCCAGCCATCGAAGCTGTGCGTGCGAGCGGAAAAGTGGCAGAAGCTGCCGTATGCTACACGGGCGATATTTTGGACAAAAATAGGGATAAATATGATTTAAATTATTACAAAAAGATGGCAAAAGAATTAGAAGCGTCAGGCGCCCATATTCTTGCCATTAAAGATATGGCTGGATTGTTAAAACCGGAAGCGGCCTACCAACTTGTCTCTGAGTTAAAAGAAGCAGTCGACATTCCGATTCATTTGCATATGCACGATACAAGCGGCAACGGTATTTTCACCTATGCCCGTGCCGTAGATGCAGGTGTGGATATTGTCGATGTCGCCGTTAGCTCAATGGCCGGCCTGACTTCACAACCAAGCGCAAACAGTTTGTATTATGCATTAGCGGAAAAAAGCCGCCAACCAAAAATGGATGTTGGCAACTATGAAAAGCTCGATCAATTTTGGCATGATACGCGCAAATTTTACCGTGGGTTTGAAAGCGGTATGAACGCTCCTCATACAGAAGTGTATGAGCATGAAATGCCAGGGGGGCAATATAGTAACCTTCAGCAGCAAGCGAAAGCAGTTGGGCTGTATAATCGCTGGAATGAAGTGAAACAAATGTACCGTCGCGTTAACGACTTGTTTGGCGATATTGTGAAAGTAACGCCATCTTCCAAAGTAGTTGGCGATATGGCCCTTTACATGGTGCAAAATGATCTGACTGAAGAAGCGATTTTTGAGCGGGGCGAAAGCCTTGACTTTCCTGACTCTGTTGTGGAATTTTTCCAAGGGCAATTAGGCCAGCCGTACAAAGGCTTCCCTGAAAAGCTGCAGCGCATTATTTTAAAAGGCAAACAGCCTATAGAGGGGCGCCCTGGCGAACATATGAAGCCAGTGGATTTCAAAGCAGTCGGCAAAAGCTTATTTGAAGAGCTTGGCCGTCAAGTAACGAGCCACGACGTGCTTTCTTATGCCTTGTATCCAAAAGTATTTATGGAATACGAGCAGTTTTGCCAGCGGTTTGGCGATGTGTCTGTCCTGGATACGCCGACATTCTTTTATGGCCTCCATTTAGGCGAGGAAATTGAAGTCGAAATTGAACGTGGAAAAACGTTAATTGTTAAGCTTGTATCTGTGTCGGACCCACAACCAGACGGGACACGAATCGTCTATTTTGAACTGAATGGGCAACCGCGGGAAGTTCATATTCAAGATTTGGACGTGAAAACAACAACAGTGACACGTCCGAAAGCGGAGAAAAATAACCCGAGCCACATTGGCGCTTCAATGCCAGGAACCGTCATTAAGGCACTTGTAGCTGAAGGCGACAAAGTCCAAAAAGGCGACCATTTGATGATTACAGAAGCGATGAAAATGGAGACAACTGTCCAAGCAGCAATTAGCGGTACGGTTAAAAAAGTGTATGCACGAGATGGAGAGTCGATTTCAACAGGCGACTTGCTCATTGAACTTTCCGAGTAACGTTAATTAAACGTAGACGCTTGTCAAAGCAACGACGCAGTCTAAACAGGCTGATAAAAAACGCTTGTCAGCCGAGGCGCGAAACCGAGTGAAGATGCGAATGAGCATATGAACGAGGGAGCAACGAAGGATGCGAGCGTTTGTCTATAGTTTGAAAACAGGCTGGGCACTAGCCCAGCCTGTTTTCGCGTTTTTTATTTAGCTTTGTTCCGTGTGACAAGCATGACCATATAACAGAGCAGTGTAAATAGGAGCGAAATGAGCAACGCGTGGAAGATCCCGAGTGTTAGCGTCTCGTTATGTGTGAGGACAACAGCAGCCCCTGAAGCAGCTTGGCCAATAACGAGCAGCATCGCTAGGCTTGCGCAAACGACGAGCACGCGGGAAGCGCGAAATGTTTTTAATGTCCAGATAAATAAAACAACCAAGAGCAATGACAGCAAGATCGCAGCGCTACGGTGCAAGAGCTGGACGCCGATCGCTTCAGTAAACACATTTGGAATCCACTGCCCATTGCAAAGGGGGAAGCCTGAACAAGCAAGCGTTGCGTTCGTATGTTTGACGTAAGCGCCTGTATAGATGGCTACATAGGAATAAATCGCTACAAAAATAACATAGCCTTTGTATGCCTTTGAGACAATTGGTGCATACTGCTTTTGGGGATTGCTATCTTCAAAAGCGAGCCTCGTTAGCAGCACAACCGATGCAAATGACAAAGCAGAAAAGCCGAAGTGAAGCGCCATGATTAAATCAGACTGGCCAAACACAACCGCCCCTGCCCCTAGCAAACCTTGAAAAATGATCATAAAGACGGAAATAATCGCGAGAAAGCGAGTTTCGGGCATATGCTTTAGGCGACGCCATGACCAAATGGCCATTAAGATCACAAGCATGCCGACGATGCCGGCAACAAGGCGGTGTGAGAACTCAATGACCGTCTCAGGAGGCGGGTCGAGAGGAATGACTTGGCCAAAACATAAGGGCCATGTTTGCCCACAACCTTCACCAGAACCTGTATTCGTGACGAGGGCTCCTTGGATGAGCACCAACAGCACGCCGAGCGAGGTGATAACGCCTAATCTTTTTAATCCTTTATGCAATCGTTTCACCTTTCCTTCTATAATCTTATCGAAAAATATGGTAAAGTTAGAGTGGGTCTTGAAAATGCTTCTTCCATCTTAAAAAAGGTACTAGGTAAAGTCAATTTTTCAGCTGCGAACATTCTTTGACGGTTTCAAATGTGACATTTACGTGAACAAAAGGAATATGATGAAACCGTCCCCATTTTGCGTTATAATCAAAAAGACAGTTTTTACAAGACTGCATGATACCAAGGTACCGATCGTTAGCACAGTTTGCAATCCTAAGTGTTTTCAGTTTAATCGGAGTGCTAAAAAATGAATACGGTTGCGTAAAGTGCTTGTAAAAACGAGTTTTCGTTCGCTGTTGGCAAAAAAAGAGATCGAGACAATGTGAAAAAGAAAGTGAGGGGCTTTGATGAGAAAACAGATATGGCGGCTTGTACCGGTAGCACTAATGCTGTTTTTGCTTTCAGGCTGTCTAGGGGAAGAAAACCTGACTGCGCTTGACCCTAAAGGGCCTGCAGCACAATGGCTTTATGACAACATGCTGTTGTCGATAGCGGTTATGACGTTCGTCTCCATTGTTGTATTTGTGATTTTTTTCCTCGTCATTTTTAAATTTCGTCGCAAAGAGGGCGATGAAGTACTGCCGAAGCAAGTGCACGGGAATACGGCGATGGAAATTACATGGACCGTCATTCCGATCATTTTGCTGATCATTTTATTCATTCCTACTGTTACAGGAACGTTTGATTTCCATGTAAACGCGGATCCAAGCGAACATGAGGACACAGTGTACATAAAAGTAACTGGTCATCAATACTGGTGGCAATTTGATTATGAAGAAGGCTTTACAGCCGGACAAGAGGTGTATATCCCGGTAGGCGAAGATGTCGTATTTGAGCTGAATGCCGAAGATGTAATCCACTCTTTCTGGGTTCCGGCTCTTGGCGGGAAAATCGACAATATTCCTGGGGTAACCAATGCGTTGACGCTCAATGCCGATGAACCAGGAGTCTATAAAGGCAAATGTGCTGAACTTTGCGGACCGTCCCATGCGCTCATGGATTTTAAAGTGATTGCTTTGGAACGCGATGAGTATGACGCTTGGGTGGAAGACATGCTTGCCGTTGAACAAGAAGCTACTGCGGCCAATGCAGAAGCGGGCTATGAAGCTTTTCAAGAGAATGCCTGCATTTCTTGTCATGCAATTGGCGGACAAGGCATGGCGACAGGACCAGCGCTGACCAACTTTGGCGATCGCCAAACGCTTGCTGGCGTCTATGACATCGACGATGATGAGCTGTTGAAAGAATGGATTCGAGACCCGCAATCTTTGAAGCAAGGCAACAACATGCCAGCTCATCCCGACATTAGCGACGAAGATCTCGATGCGATCGTCGAATACTTGCGCTCGCTACAAGTGCGGGGAGCCGATCAAGAGTACTAATATAGAAAGAACGGGTAAAGGAGGGTCTTAGATTGGCTAGTTATAAAAAAGAAAAAAGCGTTATTTGGGATTGGCTGACGACAGTCGACCATAAGAAGCTCGGCATTATGTATTTAATTGCGGGAACGCTTTTCTTTGTTAAAGCAGGATTGATGGCTGTGTTTATGCGGATACAGCTCATGTTTCCTGAAAATACGTTTCTAAGCGGCCAGACGTTTAATGAATTTATTACGATGCATGGCACCATCATGCTGTTTTTGGCAGCGACGCCTTTGCTGTTTGGTTTTATGAACTACTTCATTCCATTGCAAATTGGCGCCCGCGACGTCGCGTTTCCGTTTGTAAACGCACTCGGATTTTGGATTTTTATGTCGGGCGGGTTGCTCTTATCACTTAGCTGGTTCTTTGGCGGCGGCCCTGATGCAGGCTGGACGGCTTACGTCCCGTTGTCACTAAATGAAAACCAGCTTGGCCTCGATTTTTACGTGCTTGGTTTACAAGTCTCGGGGATTGGGACATTGATATCTGCGATCAACTTCCTCGTGACGATCATTAACATGCGTGCACCAGGTATGACGATGATGCGCTTGCCATTGTTCGTGTGGACATCATTTGTCACGTCCACGTTAATTTTGTTTGCCTTTACGCCTCTAGCAGCTGGGCTTGCTTTACTAATGCTTGAACGCATATTCGACGCCCAGTTTTTCAACCCGACAGCAGGAGGAAATGTCGTCATTTGGCAGCATATTTTCTGGATCTTTGGGCACCCAGAAGTGTACATTCTCGTTTTGCCAGCGTTCGGAATTATTTCTGAAGTTATTCCGGCCTTTTCACGCAAAAGGCTTTTCGGTTACACGGCAATGGTGTTCGCGACGATGATTATTGCCTTCCTCGGTTTCATGGTGTGGGCCCACCATATGTTTACAGTCGGCATCGGACCGGTAGCTAACTCCATCTTTGCGATCGCTACGATGACCATTGCTGTTCCGACTGGTATTAAAATCTTTAACTGGCTCTTTACAATGTGGGGCGGCAAAATTACATTCAATACGTCGATGTTGTTTGCTTCTTCATTCGTGCCGACGTTTGTGCTTGGCGGGGTTACAGGGGTCATGCTCGCGATGGCGCCAGTAGACTATTTGTACCATGATACGTACTTTGTCGTTGCACACTTTCATTACATCATTGTCGGTGGGATTGTGTTTGCCCTATTTGCCGGATTGTTTTATTGGTATCCGAAAATGTTTAACCATAAGCTGAATGAGAAGATGGGAAAATGGTTTTTTGTTTTGTTTACAATCGGTTTCCATTTGACATTCTTTATCCAGCATTTCCTTGGATTGATGGGAATGCCGCGCCGCGTTTATACATACCTTGGCGGCCAAGGCCTGGATGATTTCAACTTAATCAGTACAGTGGGCACGTTCTTTATGTCGGCTGCTGTCATTTTGCTTGTCATTAATATTATTTATTCAGCGTTTAAAGGGGAGCGTGTCATTGGCGTGAACGACCCGTGGGATGCACGGACGCTTGAATGGTCGACGCCAACGCCTGTGCCTGAATACAACTTTGCGCAAACGCCGCAAGTTCGTTCCCTCGATCCGCTTTTCTACGAAAAAGTGCATGGCGACGGAACAATGAAACCGGCAGAACCTGTTGGCGACATTCACATGCCGAACGGTTCGATTTTGCCGCTCATTATTTCGATTGGTCTTTTCTTTGGTGGTTTTGGCCTGATTATGTTGGAAATGGATAACCCAATTATCAGTCCATGGATCGTTGTTGCCATAGGTGCGGTCCTCACGTTTGGCGCGATGGCGCTCCGCTCGATCAAGGATGACCATGGCTACCATATTCCAAAAAGCGTTGTTCAGGCAGATTTGAAAAAATGGGGAGGTGGCAAATAATATGGCTGGATCTGTAGATGCTACAAAAGGACTGCCCTCCCATCCGGAGCGGGCAACACTGGAAGGCAAAAACAAGTTTTTGGGCTTCTGGTTTTTCCTAGGCGGAGAGACAATCATGTTTGCAACCTTTTTCGGCACCTATTTAGGGCTTCGCAATGGTGTCGGCAGCGGCCCCTCTTCAACCGATTTGTTCACACTGCCGCTTGTGTTCCTCATGACAATGCTGTTATTGACAAGTTCAATGACAAGTGTGTTTGCCATGTTTGCGATGAAGAAAAACAAATTCAAGCAAATGATGACGTGGATGATCATTACAGTTGTATTAGGATTGACATTTTTAGGGTTGGAAATTTATGAGTTCCAACACTATGTCCATGACTATGAATTCGGCTTTACGACTAGCGCGTTTTCATCGGCATTCTATACGCTAGTTGGTCTACACGGCGCCCACGTGTTGTTCGGACTCGGATGGATCACGCTTTTGATTATCCGCAACTTCCGTGCCGGCATTACATTGACGAATGCACCGAAGTTTTACGTGGCCAGCTTGTACTGGCACTTCATTGACGTCGTCTGGGTATTTATTTTTACGGTTGTTTATTTAATGGGAGTAGGAGGGTATTAAGATGGCGGATGACCATTTGAGTAAGCCGTTTGATAAGAGCGCAATGACGGAAGCAGAAAAACGGGAAATGAAAACGGAAATCCGCAATCAAATCGTCGTGTTTGTCCTCATGTTGTTTTTAACTGTGCTGGCATTCGCGGCGGTTGGTGCCGATATTATTCCAAATAATTTCGCTGTACCGTTTATCCTTATTCTTGCTGTCGTTCAGCTACTGCTCCAGCTGTTGTTCTTTATGCATATGAAGGATAAAGACCATACTTGGGCAACGGTGTTTATCATTACGGGAATCTTTGTCACAGTACCAACGATTGTTTCGCTTATGTTGCTAATCGGTATTGTGAAATACTAGTGGAAAAAGCCTTGGCTCCTTGGTCAAGGCTTTTTCTATATTTCATCAAATTGCAACATCGACAAGCGCTGAAATGCCCGTATGTATTGTAGTATACTTAGTAGGCAGTAATTGGAGGAGTGATGGACATGGAAAATGGCTCAAATGAATACAAACAAAAACGGAATTATCGACCGGCAATTATTACCATCTCGGTCATCTTGATTGGCGCAATCATGATTCTATCGGGAATGCCAGGGGTAGAAGACTTTGATTTGTTTGACGTCACCATTTTGCCGATGTTGAATGCGATTTTTAATTCTTTTACCTTTCTGTTTTTGCTTTGTGCATTGGTTGCCATTCTTAAGCGGAAGGTAAACGTACACAAACGTTTTATTTATGCTGCCTTTTTGACGACAACGCTATTCTTGGTTACGTATGTGGCCCATCACGTGTTAGCAGAGTCAACATCGTATGGCGGCAGCGGGTTTATGGCCGTGTTTTATTATTTCATTTTGATTACACATATTGTGCTTGCAGCAGCAATTGTCCCGTTGGCACTGACAAGTGTGGCGAGAGCTTGGAACATGGAAAATGAGCGCCATAAGCGGATTGCCCGCTGGACGATGCCGCTATGGTTGTATGTCAGTTTTACTGGTGTGCTCGTTTACATCTTGATTTCACCTTATTATTAATGGTTTCCTTAAGGGCTCCCTTTCAGGTATACTAGAGGTGCGGCATCAGCGAACAGAAGGGACGAGAAGGAATGGCAGTGACATCTATGTGGAAAAGGCAAGTTGCCGTCGCGCTAGTGGCAGCGGCTTTACTCGGCGGATGCAGTGATCCGAAGCCGGGAGCGCTCCATGCCGTTCCAGACGAGACTGCTGAGCGTGTTTCAGCGTTTGTGACAAGCTACAAACAAGATATGGTGGCAGCGGTAAATGATCACGAATTGGCTCAATTGGAAGCGGACTATTTGCTTCCTAATACGTCTTTTTTCCATGCGTTACAACGCTACGGAGAAGAGCTCCAAAAAAATGGCTCAATGAAAGAGCTTGTTTCATTTGAAGTAGAAAACGTGTACGAAGATGATAAGGAAGGCGACTATTTCGCAGATGTCATTGAGCAAGTCCACATTGTTACAGACGATCAAGTCGATGACATTACCAGAAACGTCCGTTATTGGGTGGTGGAGGGAGCTGACCAGTCATTGCGGCTGTATACGATTATCGACAGGACGAATGAAAGCGATTGACTCCTTGGTCTCTAATGTTATTTTGGCAAAAAAATAAGGCGAGATCCTACTCCTGTAGCATCTCGTCCTTTTTTGTAAAGATGAAGTGGCTAGTTCCTTACCACTCAGCCTTAATCGTTTTTGCGAGAAGAGCCAACTTGTTATTGCATTTGTCAATGACTGCTTGCGGGAAAGTCTCGCCTTCGTATTCTACGCCGTGAGGGTAGTAATACTTACCAAGAATCGGCGTCATGATTTGCACAATCGTGGAGGGGCGTGGAATTTCCCCTTTCACGGCATAGGCAGGGACACGCAAATAAAACGTGCCTTCGTGGTGAACGATCTTGTAGTCGAACATGACCCGTTCATAATCCCACTGGTCGACATGGATAAAGCCGAGCGATTTGGCTGCGTGATGCACAATTGAAAATGCTACTTCTTTTTCTTCAAGTCCTGTATCCGGAAATTTCACAGGTTTTCCCCCTTCATTCGACAGCTGTTTCTCATTCCTAATGATAGTATGAAACGCTTTCTTATGCAACGGGAAACGCAATTTTCCTAGACGGGATGCAAGACAGAAAAAGACACCATTCCTCAAGACTAGAGAAAGGAAAATCGGCAGTAGTTGCCAATTTTATAGCTAAAGGCACGGAAGGGATGTGAGAAGATGCTTAAACGCTCAGCACTCCTAATGGTTCTACTCGCCATATTGGCAGTGCTCGTTTATGAACAACAAAACCAGATGGCGCCTGCGCCGGATGCTTCAATCGGTCAAATGGCTGCTGAAAAAAGAGAATCTAGCAATGGCGGCAAAGACATTGACCAAACAAGCCGCTTTGCCACTGAAGAAAAGTTAGATGACGTTGAGGAAACGGATGAGGATGCAGGCGAATCAGACGCAAAAACGGAGCAAGCGTCAGCTTCGCTCGTTAATGTCTCTGCTTTAATGGGAAAGCAGGAGGAAGATGTGATCGCCACATTCGGTGACCCAGTGCGGAAAGACCCTTCTGCCTTTGGTTATGTGTCATGGATCTATACGAATGTCGATAATGGTTATTTAGTCGTCTGCGTTGAACGTGGTGAAGTGGTTTCTATAGTGGCTAGCGGCTCGGCTGCGGCAGGGTTCTTAGGAAATGAACGCGCCAGTTTTTCTGAATTAGAGAAAAACCACTCTTTTGAAGAAAATGTACCTGTCGAAACAGATGACGGCCAGTTCACGTTCCGTTTAACAGAGGAAGACTACAAGATGCGGCCACTTGCGCCAGTTGACGATTACTGGCTGCAAGTTTATATGGATATCCATACCGACGAAGTGTCAAGCATCCGTTTAATGACGGATGAGGTGCTGCTCAAACAAAAACCGTACTCATTAAGCTATACAGGTACGCTTCCAGAGAGGCCAGAACTGTCGGAAGAACAAGTGAAGCAAGTGGAAGCTGCGAATGAACAGCAGATCTTTGAGCGGACAAACCACATACGCGCTTATCATGGCTTGCATCCATTTGAGTGGTCCCAAGAGGTAGCAGATGTCGCTTATTTGCACAGCAAAGACATGCACGATGAACAATATTTTGACCATGTTTCGCCAGTTAAAGGAAACTTAGCCGACCGATTTAATGCGGGCGATGTGCCATTTGCCATGGCAGGAGAAAACATTGCCTTGAAATATGTGGATGGCATTGCAGCAACAGAAGGTTGGTTAAACAGTGAAGGGCACCGGGTCAATTTGCTTCATGAGGAGTTTACGTTCTTAGGCGTTGGCGTGTATGAAGATTATTATACGCAAAATTTTTTAAAGCCCCAATCATAGAGATTCAAAAAGCCAGTAAGCGCACAAATACGCCTACTGGCTTTTTTACATTGCCGACTAGCTACGAGGAATCACAAAAAACGTAGCTGTCGCTTTGGCAAGCAAACGTTCTTGGTCATCAAACGCTTCCCCTTCTAAAACGATGAGCTGTTTGCCTTTATGGACGATTTTGGCAATGCATCGCATCAATGAGCCTTTTCCAGGGCGAAGGTAATGGATATTGAGCTGGGAAGTAACAGCCGTTAAATGGGGCGGGAGGCTGTTCATAGCGGCGCCGCCTAGAGTTGAATCAAGAAGGGTAGCAGTCATGCCGCCGTGAACGATTTGCAGGGGATTATGTACAAGGGGGCCTAGCGGCATCCGCATTTCAAATGTCTCATTGTCGTGTTGGCTTATTTCTGCTTTCGTGATCCCGGCCAAATAGGTAAGTTGTTCATTTTGTTGTTTGGCGAGCAGCCCGTCTACGATTTGCTCAAGCACAGCCAGCTCTTCTTCTGTTGCATGTTCCATATAGTGGTTTAATTTTTTTTTAACATCCATGTCATTCACCTTTTTTCACATATCTAGTTGGTCTACATACTCTAGTAGTGTACCAAACATTAAAGCGCTTGCGCAAAAAAAGATGAACATTGGACTCGATGGGCGGATATACTACTATACATAATCCATTTAAGAAAGGATGGTACAGATGGAAGGCAAGGCGAATCTGCATCCTTCAGTCGAGGAATTTAAAGCTTTTATACGGGAACATCCTAAGCTCATAAAAGAAATAAACGAAGGGAACAAAACGCTTCAGCATACCTATGAAGAATGGACGGTCCTTGGCAGTTCACATGAACACTGGACTCCTTATAAAAATAAAGATGCCACTACTTCGTCCGCTGCTAATGAAAAAGAAACAGCCGACGAGTCTGCTAACACTGGTACAGAATTCATCAATCAATTGATGGGCATGGTAAAGAAAATGAATATCCAAGATTTGCAATCACACCTAAACCATTTTAGTACGATGCTTAGCAACGTCCAAGGTTTGATCCAAACGTTTCAAAAGCCGTCAGAACCAGTGCGGCAAAGGGAAAGTGAATCGCCTTTTTCTTTTAGGAGAGATTAAGGGGGCCGGCAAATGAGAGAAGAAGTACAACGTAAAATTTTTGAACAGCCAGAGTTGAAGGCATTTATCCGCTATCATCCTGAATGGTACCGGCGGCTTGGGCGACAGCCTGACCAGCTTGCGGCAATGGAAAGAGAAGCAAATTATTTTTATGGAAAAACATGGCCGCAACGGGTTGAAAAAATGCAAAACAACGTCAGCATGGTAATGATGTTGATGGAAATGTTGAAAATGGGGCAAAACACAGTAGCTGAAACAGTCCAATCCGTAACGAACAATTAAATGTCCGTTGCGGATTTTTTGATGGCCTCATAAATGAATGATTCCGGGCGCAAACCTTGCTCGTGGAAGCCTTGGTTGCCGAAGAGCACATTGAATTCAAGGATATAGAAGCGATTTTTGGCAACTAGGACATCAAAGCCAGCGTGGTTGATGTTTAATGCAGTTGCCACTTGTTCAACAAGGGCGACCGCTTCTGGGGGGATTGCTTCAAAGGAAATCGTGCCTCCTTGGGCGATATTGTTGCGAAACCCTGACTCATTCATACGCCAATAGCTGCTGATGACACGATCTCCAATCACACATAAACGCAAATCACGGTCGCTTTCAATGTATTCTTGGACGTAAAGGACTTCGTGGTTGTCAGCATAGGAGCGGAGTTGTTGTTCATTTTCAATAAAAAACACGCCTTGTCCCATCGATGAACGCACTGTTTTGGCAATGAAAGGAAAAGAAAAAGAGGCAATGATTTTTTGAACCATAGCGTTACTTGAACCAACGATCATCGTGTTTGGTACATTGTCTGGACAAACAGCCCATAATGCACGTGTCATTTCAATTTTGCTGTAACCAAGCTGAATGCTTTCAATGCTTGGGAAAATCGTTTTTTTAAAGCCGTAGACGAGGCTCGTCACTTGCCAATTTTCAGGGAAAAGGCATATATCTGCGTGGGCAATTTTTTGACGTTCCTGAAACATGGCTTCAGGCTTTATGTAATCGATGCCTGGTATGCCAATTGTCCGGAATGGATTAAATGTAACAAGATTCACGATGTTTCCTCCTCAAGGAAAGATAGGTTGGCAACAAACGGGGAGAAGCCATAGTCGAATGAATTATAGAGAGGTTTTAGGTGGCTTGTCAACGTATAAATGATTACCCTAAAAAGAAATAATCGTGCTACAATGGAAGAGGAGGTGTGCGCCATGATTGCTACAATTGATGTGATGGACATGCTTCAAGCGTCAGATGAGCTGGCAGCAATGGTGCTGCAGTCAAGCGTGTTTGCTAATTATCGCTTATCCCGTGCCCGTTTTGAAGAAAACCGTGCTGCACAAGCAAAGGTAGAACGCTTTAAAAAAGTGAAGCAAGCCCATGAGGAAGTGCAGCGTTTTGGCAAATATCATCCCGATTATAAGTCGGTATCCGCGGAAATTCGTATCGCAAAGCGCGAGCTGGATAAAGATGAGGTCATTTCCGCTTTTAAGCAAGCAGAAACAGAACTTGAGTCACTTTTAAACGAACTAAGCGCCATTATCGCCCATAGCGTTTCTTCTTCTATAAAAGTACCTACAGGTAACCCGTTTTTTGACTCGATGCCTTGCAGCGGCGGCTGTGGCGCAGGAGGGAGCTGCAGCTGCGGCTAGGCAGATTTAGGCCTTGAAACGTGGATAAAATGAATGTAGGATGAGAAAAATGATAGCAACGCAAATTGATTTGATCAAAAGGGGAATGGAAGATGATTAGCCCAAATCGGCAAGGGATTGTTGTCTGGCTTACGTCGCTTAAATATGCCCGCCAGCTAAGACGGTTTGGACATGTCCAGTACGTCTCAAAGAAAATGAAATACGTCGTTTTTTATTGCGACCAGTCAAAAGTGCCTGAGTTGGTTGACAAGCTCTCCAGCTTTCATTTTGTTACGGACGTTAAACCATCCATGCGCCCGTTTATTAATACGGAGTATGAAGGGGCGAAACCAGATAAAGCAAAAGAATACGATTACAAATTAGGCATATAGCCTGGAAGGTGGTTGATCCTTCCAGGTTTTTTTCATGTCGAATGCTTAGCTTAATGGCGGCAAAATTCGCTGGAAGCGGAGTACGCCAACAAGGTATTGGTCGTATAATTGTATATCGTAAAATGCGCTTTTTGGCTTCACTTCCAGCTTGAAAACGGTAAAGCCAAGTTCGGAAGCGAGTGCATAGAATGCAGCTAGTCGCTTGTTTTGGCGGTTGTTTGCCTGAAATCCTTCCCTGCATATGTAAATCGGCATAAATTGGCTGTCTCCGGCTGGCTTAAAGCATACGGCCAAGGAAGAACGTCCCTCTTCTGTTTGCAACTCCAAAAAAGCATGAGCGCGCTTGGCATTGCTTTTCGCCAGTTCTAGCAGTTCAAAGAAATCAGTGTAGCCATTTCCTAGTTCGATAAATCGTTGAATCATCGTGCATTTCCTCCAACTACGTTTGAGTGCAGAATAGCATGGGAGCAAGCCTTTGTCGAGCAAAAAATAGGCGCCCTTCATGAAGAAGAGCGCCTTGCCATGATTTTCACATGGCTATGGGAGAGGAGAAACCGGAGGAAGAGCTTATGGGGAAACGTAAGCCTTCTCCGCGGTTGTCGCAACACGTACTGTGCTGCTAACATCCAGTATGGTCAGGGAATCGTCGCTTTATACACGTCTTTTAACAGCTTTTTGAAAGAAGTTCCTTTTCTCTAATGGGAAGGGGATGAATGATCCGGCTAGACGAAGCCTGGAAGTCTTATTGCTCTTGTTTGTGGCAATTTGATATCATCAATGTTAACTAGATATAACGTTGCAGTATGAATGAAAGGAGATGCGAATCATTTAGTACTGGGCTAGCTCTTTGTCTGTAGGATATTTCTGGGCCTAGCGATTGTCTGCTTACTGTAGGAGAAGAAGGCGCCGTAATCCGATCCGTCAAAACTTGGACAGACTGTAAGCGTGTTGCAAGTAGGAGAGGTTCATATATGGTACGATAGAAGAAAAACAGATGATTAGGTGATGGAAATGAGGGTTATTGCTGGTGAAGCACGGGGCTTACAGTTAAAAGCCGTTCCTGGAAAAACAACACGGCCGACGACAGATAAAGTAAAAGAAGCGATGTTCAATATCATTGGCCCTTATTTTGATGGAGGGAAGGCGTTAGACCTTTATGCAGGTAGCGGTGCTTTAGGGATTGAGGCGCTAAGCAGGGGAATGGAGTCATGCATTTTTGTTGACCAGAACAAGCAAGCAATTGCAACGATTCACGCCAATTTAAGCCATGCTGGCTATACAGATAAAGCAGAAGTATACCGGAATGATAGCTTGCGCGCTTTAAAAGCAGTAGGAAAGCGAGACGTCTCATTTGACCTTATTTTGTTAGACCCCCCTTATGCCAAGCAACAAATGGAGACGCTTTTTGGTTTGATTGACGACTACAATTTGCTTGTGCCAGCAGGCGTAACGGTTTGTGAAACAGCACTACATATACAGTTGCCAGATACAGCAGGGCCTTTAGTAAAAGGACGGGAAGAATGCTATGGCGATACGAAACTAACGGTTTACAAGAAGGGTTGATTAGATGAAAAGAGCAATTTGTTCAGGGAGCTTTGACCCTGTCACGAATGGCCATATTGACTTATTTGAACGGGCTGGCGCACTGTTTGACGAGATCATTATCGCCATTTTAATCAACAACAAAAAAAAGCCGCTCTTTCCATTGGCAGAACGGGAGCGGCTGTTACGGGAATCCATTGCCCATATAAAAAACGCGACCATTGATTCGTTTGATGGCTTGCTTGTCGATTATGCGAGAGAAAAGGAGGCGACGGCCATTGTGCGAGGCCTCCGCTCAAATGCTGATTTTGAATATGAAAAAAATATTGCCGCAATGAACAAAGAACTTGCGCCACAGTTGGACACCCTGTTTTTGATGACAGATCCGAATTATTCTTATGTCAGTTCCAGCATTGTTAAAGAGGTGGCGAGCTACTCCCAAGATGTGTCAAAGCTTGTGCCACAGCCTGTTGCTTATGCTCTTAAGGAAGTATACCGTCGCTAGCCGACTTCGCGTAACCAAACGCGGACGTTGGCGAAAATAAAAAACAACAGCGCACATAGGGTGATCACGCCACCGTAGGCGGTGAGCCATTCCCAAATACGTTCGCCAAACAAAGCAGGAGCGTTGGCGCCAAAGCTTCCTGTTTCGTGGGCATTCGGCTTATAGAGCGGTTTAAATAGGAGTGCGGCTAGCAAAGCGGCAAACAAGCCGTGCAGAAAACGGGCGAAAAAAAATGGGCGGAAACGCAGGTCTGATTCAGTCAAGATGCTGGCCACTTGGGCTTGCACCGAAAAGCCTCCGAACCCAAGGATGAAGGAAACAACAATGAGCTGAAACAACATAGAAACGCTGTCTGTGCTGCTTATTTGTTCGGCGCCAATTGTGATTTCAAACAGACCAGCTAAAAAAGGCTTAGCTAGATCAGGCGGAAGCGCAACAAGCGAAAAGAGCTGTTGGACTGCTAGTGCTACAAGGCTAAGAACGCCCAGTAGTGACAGCATCTGGTTTAACACGGAAAACAAGATAATAAAACCGCCAATCAACAGCAGCGTTTGGATAGATGAGCGAACGGCATCGCCGAGCAACTTTCCGAGCGTGCGCCCATCTTTCAAGCGTTCTTCATGCAAGAGCAAGAAAGCGTCTTTTAGGTGTAGCCCCTTTTTGCTGCGGCTTTTCTCGTCCGTTTCAGTAAGCCCATAAAAACGCATGGAAAGCCCGACTAACACGTTGCCACCATAGTGGGCGATTGCCAAAACGATTCCTAGTGCAGCGTCGTGGAAAAAACCGACTGCAATTGCCCCAAAGATAAACAAGGGATTAGACGAATTCGTAAAAGCGGCAAGGCGTTCACCTTCTATTCGCGTGACTTTTTTTTGTTGGCGCATGCGGACAGCTAGCTTAGCCCCTGCAGGATTGCCGCTGGCTAGCCCCATTGCCCAAACAAAGCCGCCAATGCCAGGTACAGAGAAGAGCGGGCGCATGAGCGGTTCCAATAGTACGCCTATAAACGAAACTACTCCAAAGCCGATCAGTAATTCGGAAACGATAAAGAAAGGCAAAAGCGACGGAAAGACGACGTGCCACCACATCTCAAGGCCGCGTGTTGACGCGTCCAGTGCCTCTTTAGGAAACAGCATGAGCGCAAATGCAAGCACAAGTGCGGCGCCCGCAAGGAAACCAGTTTTAACGAGCGATGCCAAGTGGGCTTCTTTCATGAATGGGCGTCCTCCTTTTTCATAGCTGATGCCTGTCCTCTTAAATATACGCATAACGGTTTGGTTTAGACCATAAGATTGAAACACGTTAAGCGAACGAGTACAATAAGGAGGAAATGCCTATGGGCGCCAAAAAGCCAACGATTGGACTGGCCCTTGGTTCTGGCGGGGCTAGAGGCTTTGCCCACATTGGTGTGTTAAAGACGCTTACAGAAGCGGGCGTTCGAATTGATTATCTAGCTGGTAGCAGCATGGGGGCACTGGTCGCGACTATGTATGGTGTAGGCCATTCGGTTGAAACGATGGAAATTTTTGCAAAACGTTTCAAACGAAAATATTACTTGGATTTTACGGTCTCAAAACAAGGGCTTATTGCTGGACAAAAGATTGAAAGCCTTATTCGTCTACTGGCTAAAAGAAAAAAGCTGGAGTCGCTTTTTCCGCCAGTACAAGTGGTAGCAACCGATCTCTTAAGCGGCCAAAAAGTGGTGATGTCAAAGGGAGACGTCGCTAAGGCGGTTCGAGCAAGCCTGTCGATTCCAGGCATTTTTGTTCCTGTCCAACAGGACGGGCAGCTTTTAGTAGATGGCGGGGTTGTAGAACGGGTGCCAGTATCTGTTGTCCGCCAAATGGGGGCGGATATTGTCATTGCTGTTGACGTTTCCTATTTTCGAACAACACTTACATCGCCCTCAATCTATGAAATTCTCATGCAAACGATGGATGTAATGGGAAGGGAGTTAGCGCGGAAACAGGAACATGCCGGTGACATTCTGCTGCGGCCGATTCTTAAACACTCGTCTCCGCTAGACTTTTCAGAGACAGACCAGCTCATTAAGCAAGGGGCAGATGCATGCAGAGAACAACTCCCGGGGATTTTGAAGTTGATTGACCAATGGAGGTAGGAGATGGAAGGGACGCGACGTACGTTTACTTGGAAGCGTTGGGTGCTATTATTTATTATTATCGTTGTTCTTGGACGGCTGGAGCTTCCTTATTATTACAGTCAACCTGGGATTGCCCAAACGTTGGAGGGGATGATCGAGGTAGAGGAAGGCTATAAAGACGATACTGGTGCCTTCATGTTGACGACTATCAGAAGTGCAAGAGCGACACCGTTGCTAGCTGTTTGGTCGCTGTTTAGCCAATTTCGCTCACTTTCTCCGGCTCCTAAGAACATTTCCGATGAAGAATATGATGAGCGGCAAATTATGCTGATGAACAATTCGCAAGAGAGCGCAAAAATAGCGGCATATCGGGCTGCTGGCAAAGGCGAAGTGGAAATTGATTACAGTGGCGTTTTCGTAACAGGAGTAGTCCCTGGTATGTCGGCGGACGGTGTGCTGGAAGCGGGTGATTTGATTACTGCAGTGAACGGCGAAACGATCGAAACAGTGGAAGAGCTATTTGACCACATTTCCGATTACAAGGAAGGCGAAACGGTAGAACTAACATATGAACGGGGAACGGCTATCCGCACAGATACGTTTACCTTTTCGACTTTTCCTGTAGACCAAAGTGTCGAAGACGGACAAGTCGGCATCGGCATAGTTGGACCAGTAACAAAACGGTCAGCAAGGTTTGATCCGGCTGTCGAGATTTCAGCAGGCTCCATTGGCGGCCCATCAGCGGGATTGATGTTTGCCCTTGAAATTTATAGCCAGCTTCTTGAGATTGACTTAACAAAAGGATACCAAATAGCAGGAACAGGAACGATTGACGATGATGGAAATGTTGGGCCAATTGGCGGAGCCAAGCAAAAGGTGGTTGCCGCTGACCGGGAAGGCGCCGATTATTTTCTTGCCCCAAATGAAAATGGCGCGCACCATTCCAATTATAAAGAGGCAAAAGCAGCCGCCGAAGCGATAGGCAGCAATATGGAAATCATTCCAGTTGATACATTGGAAGAAGCGCTTAGCTTCCTTAAAGGGCTTCCTCCAAAGGAAAGCGCAGCATCATAAGCATCTTAGCTGCGCTTTTCCCAATTAATGGGCTTTTGCTGGAATTCTCGAGTGATTTCCTGTTTTAGCGCCTGTGGTGGCAATGGCAGCCAGTAACACTGGCTAATGCGAAGTTCTTGTTCCCCTGCTTGCCCGTAGCGGCGCAGTTCTGCTTGTCTTGTAACGAGGGGCAAGGAAAAGGTTTTTTTGTGTTCCCTTATGTATGTTTTGCCTGTTTCGCTCATACCGAGAAGGCGAATGTAAGCGGGACCGTTTTGTTGGATAGCCGTATTCTCTTCTGCAGTTGTGCCCGTTAACAAATGGGCAAACAAACGTTGGAGCCTCGTTTGTGTATAGCGTTTCGTTTTCGCGGCTGATAGCCAGTCTTGGAAGGAAGAGGCGCTAAATAGTGAATCTCTTAAGCGGTGTTCAAGCCCTTCACTGCATTCAGCCGTTTTGGCCAATTCAGCAAGTGGCGTTGTCAGTACTTTGTACTGGAGAAAGGGGAAATAATGCTCCCATGTATGCAACATCCGGTAACGGCGCCTATACGTTTGAATCAGGCGTGCTGTGTGCGCAGGCACGGCTGTCTCAATGTTTTCGCCAGACAATAGCGCTTTGCGGATTGCCGTTGCGCTCGCTATTGGTCCAGCAAGCTGCTCGTCATGGTAGCCGGCTTGAATACGCAACGTTGTCGTTGCTTCCATGCTGATTCCAAGGCGTTGGATCGCTTTCACGTAATGGTAACCAAGAATATTGTTCGGCTTATCTAATCCCAGCACTTTTTCGTGTCCAGACAGCATGGAAAAGGCTTGTGCGCTTGCTTTTGGGTACGAAACCCCATTTTTTAAAAACTGTTTCACATGGTGATCGTATGCTGCTTGGTGGTCGTTCATAAACTCGGTAAGTGCATAAAAAGGAGCCATTTCTCCTTTCTCACTGCCAAAATTTAGCACAGAACAACGGAGTGCAGCTAAGATCGTAACTGCGCCTTCAGCGAAGCGCTCTGCCGTCTGTACGGAATAAGCATAAGGGAGTTCAACAACGAGGTCGGCTCCAGCAGCCAATGCCATTTCTGCCCGATACCAGCGTGATAAAAGCGCTGGTTCGCCCCGTTGCAAAAAAGTGCCACTCATGACAGCCACGACCACGTCTGCGCCTGTTTGCTGCTTTGCTTGTGTCAAGTGGTGCAGATGGCCATTATGGAATGGATTGTATTCTACAACTAAACCAAGTGCTCTCACGCCTATAAGCCCTCCTCTTGATTTTGCGCATAGTCGTCCCGCATGCTAAAATGGGACGTACTTGGGTAAATTATAACCTATGGCAGCGTTAAGGGAAACGGCAGTAACTGTAAAGAAAAAAGATTGACATTATGAAGCCTTGGTTTTATAATGATTTTTGTTGCCTTATGAGGTGAATTAAGTATGGAATGGAATGTTCAGCAGTTGCAACAGGCTCGCTATGAGCCCATTCATTTCGAGCAAACGATCGAAGTGGAAGACGATCTTACTGAACATCAAGATGTACGAGCGGCGAGCCCCATTCAAATAAATGGGACAGTGTCAGCAAAGCGAAATGTATACTCGTTTTCGTTTACTTTAAAAGGAGAGCTGACGCTTCCTTGCTCACGGACATTAGCCGACGTTGTTTGGCCATATGAGCTAAAGGAAGAAGCGCATTTTGTGCCCGAAGGAGAATTGCCTCCGCCGGAGCTTGAAGTAGAGGATACGTACACGTATACAGGTGAAAAGATTGATTTGCTGCCAGTTATGAAAGAGCGGATCTTTGTGAACATACCGATTCAAGTCTTTGCGGACAATCCTTCAGACGTGCAGGCGCCCCCATCAGGAAATGGTTGGGAGCTTGTGACAGACAAGGAGAAAAAAGAGCGGATTGACCCGCGGCTCGCTGATCTAGCAAAATTTTTTGATAAAGAGTAATACTGTATCGTCCGAATGCTTGAAGGAGGTGTTAACAATGGCAGTACCGTTTAGAAGAACTTCTAAAACAAGGAAAAATAAACGCCGTACGCACTTTAAATTAGAAGTGCCAGGTATGGTGGAATGCCCAGAGTGCGGAGAGTACAAACTTTCTCACCGCGTCTGCAAAGCGTGTGGAACATACAAGGGTGAAAAAGTAGCATCTAAGTAAAGCAGAGAGCCTCCAGGCTTTCTGCTTTTTTTTTGAATAATATTCAGCAAAATAGGGTAATCTGGTTTAATAGAAAACGTCTATTTTACCAGAGGAAAGCATAGATTTTAGTAAAAGAACCGATTTTTTCGTCTATCGCCATGCTATACAACAAGCCGTTTAGCTAGGCCGTTGCCGTTTTGATTCGATTGCCTAGAGTCGGAGACAAGCAGCTTTGCTAAAAAACCGTACTGATCCATCCCAAATAGAGGAAAATGCGTGGCGAGCGTCCATCGGCTTTCACTGGGGTATTTAAGCCCATTAGTATAGGAAAAAAAGAGGAGGACAAACAATGACAGCTAACCGCCAAGATGCGTGGGCGCAGGAAGATGATTTGCTCCTTGCCGAAACGGTGCTTCGCCATATTCGGGAAGGCAGTACTCAGCTTGCTGCATTTGAAGAAACTGCAGAAAAATTATCGCGGACTAGTGCGGCTTGCGGGTTTCGTTGGAATTCAACCATTCGCAAAAAGTATGAAGCTGAGGTGGCACTTGCCAAGAAACAAAGGGCTGCTAAGAAAAGAGAGCAAGCAAAAACAAGGGCAAAGGCTGGAACGACTAGCGACAAGGCCGTTATGCAAAGAGCAGCTGAGGAAAAAGCAGTGCCTACAGCCAACAACATAGATTTAGACGAAGTCATTGCGTTTTTGCAGGTGCTTAAAGAACAACAACATAGCCAAGCAGAAGCGACACGGTTACGAGAAGAAAACGAGCGTTTGAAACAAGAGTTAGAAAAAATAAAAAAAGAAAAACAAGTGATTGCAGACGATTACCGTGCACTGTTGGAAATTATGGAGCGTGCTCGAAAATGGACGAACACAGATGGAGAAGGCACAGTCTAATGGACGATGTCAACTTATCAATCAAAAAACAAGCCGCTAACATAAATAGCGGCTTGTTTTTTGATTATTCTGCCCTTGCTTGCTCAGGCTTTGTTGTTTGTTCTTGCACGCCTTGAGGAAACCATACATACGGGCTCTCGCCCCGATCTCGTGCTTCATTGTAAGTAATGGGCTCGAACCCAAGTTTGCTCCAGAATTCGCCTGTGCTTTGGCGCGCATTCGTTTTAACTGGCAGGCCGAAGCTTTTGGCAAAGTCAACGAGTGCCCGCCCGTAACCTCGACCACGGTAAGGCTCAAGTACTTCAAGTTTCCACAATTCCAAGTAGTCTTGCGGAGGGTCAAAATAGCGGTCAAAGTTGCCGTCAATTTTGTATAAACTCATTCGCGCAACTAGTTTTTTTCCGTAATAAATGCCATAAAAAGGAGATTCGCTGTCGTTTTCAATAATGCTGTCGTTTAAATCGTCTTTCATGGAAAGCTCGGCAGCCCCATAGTCTCTGAAATGGCGAAACTCTTCTAATGTCTTGTAGTTGACGAGCAAGCGCTCCACTTTAATGGTCATAGTCATCCTCCTTCAGTACCTTTACTCTTCCTCTTCTATTTTACTAGAAAACAAATGAAAACGCATTAGAAACGAAAAAGTTCGCCAATGATGGTAATCTATGAACTTGGCTGTGATACAATAGGACCAACTAAAAAAAGAGGGGTCATTTTGTGAAAATTGCAGTAATCGGAGCTGGGGCTGTAGGCTTATTTTTAGCAGCTAGTTTTAAGCGCCCAGGACAAGATGTTGTTTTAGTAACAAAACGGGCAGAACAAGCCGCTCTATTAGAAGACCGCGGTATTTCATTAAAAGGGAAAACAGAAGCTGAAAAAAAAGTGAGCACACAAGTAGGCATGGGCACGAAACCGTTTGACCTGATTGTGTGCGCTGTCAAATCTTATGATGTACCAAGTGCAGTAGCGATGGGCGAGTCATTGGCGTACAATCAAACAAGATGGTTGTTTGTACAAAATGGCATGGGCCATTTAGAGGAGATTGCCCATCTAACGGGAAGGGTGGCAGTCGGTGTATTGGAATACGGGCTGTTCAAAGAAGGCGACGCTGTAGTTGAAGTAAGAGGGCTTGGCAGCCTGAAGATCGCCCCTTTTAAAAGAATGACGGAACAAGACATTGCTGTTATTGGCAATGCCGCCGATGGGCAGATTTTGCACATACATACATTCCCCGCCTACAAACCGATTCTCGAAAAAAAACTGATTGCTAATGCGTGCATTAATCCATTAACAGCCATTACTGGTGAAAGAAACGGCGCTTTAATTGAACAACAGGGCTATATGGCAGCCATGAAAAGCGTATTCCATGAAGCGGTAGCTGTACTTGAACGCGATGATGACGAAGCCCTATGGCATTATGTAGTAGCGGTATGTAAGAAGACCGCTAATAACCAGTCTTCGATGCTTGTCGACTATCAGCAGGGGCGGAAGCTAGAGCTTGATGCCATTTTAGGTTATCTTATCCGCCTTGGCGAAAAGAAACAAATTCATACGCCACGCTTATTATTTTTGTATCAACTTCTGAGTAGAGGTGAGACGAGATGACGACAGCTGTGTCAGCTATTATCGCGACATTTGTAACATTCCCGCTCTTGCCTTGGCTACTTGTCTGCTTCGTTTTGCTCCGTTGGCAACCAAAGCGAAAAGCAATCCGCAATGCGAGCGATTGGACACTGCCGTTTTTCTTGCTGGCTGTTGTTTTTATATGCCATGAGCTATGGCCAGAGCATGGAGCTTGGCTCGCGATCGTTTTTATTGCCGTTTTAACAGTGGCGCTGTTTCTGTTTATGCATTGGGTCCACCCGACTGGAACGCCGAAAAAGAAAACGACTGCAGCTTGGCGCAGTTTATTTCTCCTTTCTAGCCTATTGTACCTTTTTCTGCTAGGGGCAGCATTTTTTGACCGTGTCGTGTTCGCTTAAAGTGGTAAAGCAACTTATTTGGTTGCGCTTGCTGTTTTTGCTATGATGGAACACGATAAGGTCACAGGAATTGAGGGGAATTGAAAATGAGAATTGAGGCGTTGGACACACGGCGTTTAACGGGGTTCTTAGCTGAATATGTCAACCAACCAGATCAATGCAGCGATCTGTTCTCGTATAGATGGAAAACGAATGGCTGGGAGCGAGAGCGGAGTGAAGATTTGGCAAAGCGCTCTTTTTCCCATCGTCAGGCGCTTTGTCGCTTGCTTGAAGCCCGCCATGCGCCATTAAGGAAGCGAGAGGCTTGTATGGACAACATACATAAACTCAAGCAGGAAAATGCATTAGTCGTTGTGGCGGGGCAACAAGCTGGGCTCATGACTGGCCCCCTGTATACAGCTTATAAAGCGATGAGCGTCATTTTACAGGCGAAACAGTATGAGGAAACGTTAAACCAACCTGTTGTACCACTTTTTTGGATTGCCGGAGAAGATCATGACTTAGACGAAGTTCGATATGTCCATTATTTAAAAGGCGGCATGTGGAAAAAGCTGATGTTAGGGGACGAACCGAACGGAGAAGCTGCCAGCACAAAAGTTCTTCCCAAAAAGGAGTTAGACGCATTTTTGGCAAAGCTGTTTTCCTCTTTGCCTGAAACGAGCTACACAAACACGCTGAAAGCAATTGCCACACAGGCAGCAGCTACAGCCAGTACCTATACAGAATTCTTCAAATTGCTGATGCATGAGCTTTTTTACCGTGAAGGCTTGCTTTTTCTAGATAGCAATGATCCAAAATTACGGGCCATTGAACGTCCTTTTTTCAAGGAGTTGATACGTAAAGTCGACGCTTTGCAAGAATGCCAAGTCGCCGGGGAAGCGCGCTTCGTAGAAAAGGGCTATCCAGCTCCGATCGCGACAGAAAAGCAAAACGCCCATCTGTTTTATATGCTCGATGGCAAACGGCGCCGTCTTGATTACGAAGCTGGCCGTTTTTATGTCAGGGAAGCTGGCCGGCAATTTACAAAAGACGAGTTGCTTGCGGAAGTGGACAGCCATCCACAACGCTTTAGCAATAATGTCGTCACACGCCCGCTTATGCAAGAATGGCTGCTGCCTACGCTTGCTTTTGTGGCTGGACCTGGCGAACTTGCCTATTGGGCGACATTGAAAGACGTGTTTGCCCTGTTTGATTATAAACTGACGCCTATTATTCCGAGATTATCGGCCACGTTCGTCCCTTCCCGGGTCGAAAAGCATTTGCGCGAAAGCAAAGAAGCGGCAGAAACCTACATTTATGGCGATGGAGAAAAGCTCAAAGAAGCGTGGCTTGCGAGCCAACATTCTTATCCAGTCGCGCAAAGGGCACAAGCGGCCGCTGAAGCAATTGAAGCAGCCCATCTGCCTTTTAGGGAACTGGCCGGCGAGATTAGCCCGACATTGCAAAAAATGGGCGAGAAAAACCGCGCATTTATTCAAGGGCAACTTGCCTTTTTGAAAGAACGAATGGAACGGGAAATACGGGAACAGCATCAAGTAGGACTGAGCAAATACGATGAAGCGATTACGTGGCTATGTCCGAAAGATGCACCGCAAGAGCGAATCTTACATTCGTTCATTCTGTTAAATACAGCAGGGATAGACATCTTTTCCCGTTTGCTTGAGAAAAACCCGCCCCATACGGGCGCCCATCTTGTTTTTTACGTGTAATCTTGTCAGCTTGTGTCAACCGAAAATGTATGTGAAATCCTGCTCTGTGAGCAGGATTTTTTTTAATTCTGTGGAAAATTACACGATAAGGTGGTGAAAAGTGGAGGGTTGTGGTAAGTTAAGGGTAGAAAGTGGGGGAGGAGGCAGGCAACAATGTTTTTAGGGGAATACCGGCATACAATTGATGAGAAAGGCCGGATGATTGTGCCTGCTAAATTTAGGGAACACCTCGGCACTCCTTTTGTCATTACCCGTGGCCTAGACAACTGCTTGTTTGTTTATCCCCAAAGCGAATGGGACAAGTTGGAAAGCCAATTAAAAGAACTCCCTTTCACAAAAAAGGACGCCCGTGCTTTTACGCGCTTTTTCTTTTCAGGCGCAAGCGAATGCGAGCTTGATAAACAAGGGCGAATGAATGTACCCCAACCCCTTAGAGAATACGCAAAGCTAGAAAAAGAATGTGTTGTGATCGGCGTCTCTAATCGAATGGAAGTATGGAGCAAGACGCTTTGGGAAGACTATGTATCCCAGTCTGAAGATTCCTTTGCTGACATTGCCGAGAACTTAATTGATTTTGATTTATAAGATAGGATGGGACATATGTTTTCACATATAACGGTACTAAAAGAAGAATCTGTACATGGCCTCGCGGTGAAACCAGGAGGCGTGTATGTAGATTGCACGTTAGGAGGCGGCGGCCATTCAGAGCGGATTTTAACAGCACTAGCAGGCGAAGGTCATCTCTATGCCTTTGACCAAGATGAAGCCGCCCTTTCGTTCGCAGCAGAGAAGCTCTCTCGTTTTAAGGAGAACATTACATTCATACGCAGCAATTTCCGGTACATAAAGGAAGAGCTGCGAATGAGAGGCGTTGACAAAGTAGATGGAATTCTTTTTGACTTAGGTGTTTCATCTCCACAACTTGATGAAGCAAGCCGAGGCTTTAGTTATCATCAAGACGCCCCACTTGATATGCGGATGGATCAGAGCGCGACGCTCACAGCTAGAGAAGTGGTCAATACATGGCCGTTTTCCAAGCTCCATTCGATTATCTCAAGATACGGCGAAGAAAAGTTTTCTAAACAAATTGCCCGCAAAATTGAAGCGTACAGGATGAAGCAACCAATTGAAACGACTGGTGAATTGGTGGACATCATTAAAGAAGCGATTCCTGCGCCTGCTCGGCGTGCAGGAGGACACCCAGCAAAACGGACATTTCAAGCCATTCGGATAGCCGTCAACGATGAACTAGGCGCTTTTGAGGATGCGTTAACGGATGGATTTGAACTATTGAACGAAGGCGGGCGCATGGCTGTCATTACCTTTCATTCCCTTGAGGACCGTTTATGCAAGCAAATGTTTAAAGAGAAAACGAAGCTGCCAGATTTGCCTAAAGGGCTGCCTGTTATTCCTGCCGATCAAAAGGCGCCATTTGCCCTCATAACCAAAAAGCCGATTGTAGCCAGTGACGAAGAAGTAAAAGCGAATAACCGCGCGCGCTCTGCAAAACTGCGCATTATTGAAAAAGAAAAACAGAGAGATTAAGGAGGCGTTTACATGGGAGCACAACGACACTATCAACCACATCCTCAGCGGCAAAAAGAAGGATTGCGAAAAGAAAAGCAAATTGTCCGCTACCGGGCACGCATTACCTTTGGCGAAAAAATCATAGCGAGCTTTTTGGCAATGGTACTTTTTCTCATGCTCGCTTTCATTGTACATAATTATGCGACACTCTATGGTTTGAATGTATCGATCCAACAGGAGAAATCTGTCATTAGCGAGCAAGAATTAACCAATGCAGGCTACCAAATGCAGCTTGATGAACTAAGCTCTCCTGAAAATGTGCTTCGCCATGCAGAAAGCCTTGGAATGAAACCGACTGGAGAAAAAGAGTAACGGTTCAAGACGAGTTCAAGCGAGCTCGTTTTTCTTACTTAGGAAAGGTGTGGTGGAAAGTGGAAATAAAACGGGCGGTGACAAATAAACGTGCCGTCACCCTTTTGTTTGTGTTTCTTGGTTTGTTCACTATTTTGCTTGGCCGCATGGCGTACATTCAAATAACCAAAGAAGTGAAAGGCCATGATTTGGTCGCTATGGCAGAGGCGAAGTATAACCGCTCGCAAGTGCTTGAAAGCGAACGAGGGGCCATTTTAGACCGCCACGGCAGCGTACTAGCCGAAGATGTGCCAGCTTATAATGTCATCGCTGTTTTATCCGATTCCCAAGGCCCAACCCAATATGTGAAAGATCCACAGGAGACAGCACAAAAACTAGCGCCTCTGATCGGAATGGAAGAAGGCGAATTGGAAGCGCGTTTGACGGATGCAAAAGAAAACGGTCGTTTCCAAATTGAATTAGGAGCAGGATCTAGGAATCTTACATATGAGCAGAAAAATGAAATTGAAGAGCTGAATTTGCCTGGTATCCTGATCCAAGAAACAAAGAGGCGCTATTACCCGAAACAAACGTTTGCTTCTCATGTGATCGGTCACCATAATAGCGAAGACAGCGCCTACAATATGGGCTTGGAAGCGAGCATGAATGACTACTTACATGCAGAGGATGGCCATATCGAATATGCAAGTCTTGGCAAAGGGCTCTCGCTAGGGGCGGGGTCAGACCGGGTAACGTTGCCTAAAAATGGAGCAGATATTTATACAACGTTAGACACGTCGATTCAGGCTGCAATGGAGCAGGCAATGGCGCAAGTAGAGGCAGAATATGAACCAGAAAAAATGACCGCGATTGCTGCTGATCCCCGGACAGGGGAAATTTTGGCGATGTCAAATCGGCCGAGCTTTAATCCGAATGATTACCGTAATATTGAAAATTACTTAAACTTGGCTGTTCAGGACGTGGTGGAACCAGGATCAACGATGAAAATGTTTACGATCGCCGCAGCGATAGAGGAAGGGGAGTTTGAGGACGACAGTGAATACCAATCAGGGCGGTACGAAGTTGACGCCAATTCTCCCCCTATTAATGACGTAAACCGTTCTGGTTGGGGAAAAATCTCCTATGCTGAAGGGTTCCAGCGTTCTTCCAATGTGTTAATGGCGAAGCTTGTCCTCGAACGGCTAGGGATGGAACGGTTTTACTCGTATTTGAAGCAGTTTGGCTTTACTGAACAAACAGGCATTGACTTAGCGAATGAAGCATCAAGCAATGTCGTTGAAGGAAGGCGCGCCGATGCTGCCCGTACCGCTTTTGGACAAAACTCAACGGTGACTGCGATCCAAATGATCCAGGCGGCAACAGCCATCGCAGGCGACGGCAAAATGAAAAAGCCTTACATCATTAAAGAAGTAGTTGATGAAAACGGCGATAAGATCCGGGAAACAGAACCAGAAGTGGCTGGCGAGCCGATCTCCGAGGAGACAGCCAAACATGTGAGAGAGCTGTTGCGTGGAGCGGTAGCCGAGGATCACGGCACAGGCAAAGCCTACAACATTCAAGGACTTGAGGTCGCAGGCAAAACAGGGACTGCACAAATTGCTGAAGACGGAAAATATTTATCAGGCCATGGCCAATACCTTTACTCTTTTCTCGGCATGGCCCCTGCCGACAATCCGAAAGTGGTCCTTTATGTCTCTGTTACAAAGCCGAAGTTAGATGATAGTGAGTCGGGCAATGCCCCTGTCTCGATGATATTTAACGCTGTTATGCAGAGCAGCATGACGTATATGGACTTGGAGCCAAATGAAGCGGAATTGCTGCAAGAAGCAGAGGAGCAAGGTTTTGAAATGCCTCAACTGACCGGTGAACGGGTAGACAAAGCAGCCGAAACCATTCCTGGTGAAGTGGTTGTCCTTGGAGAAGGAGAACATATTACGGACCAACAGCCAGCGCCAGGAACGAAGGTTCTTCCAGGCGATCGGATCGTCTTGCTAACAGATGGCGAGGTCATGATGCCAGACATGGCAGGCTGGTCATCGCGTGACGCCATGAAAGTGGCAGCTTTGCTTGACTTAACGCCAGAATTTAGCGGCAATGGCTATCTACAGTCCCAGAGCATAGCCCCTGGTGAGCCTGTAGAGGAACAAAACCTTCTCGATGCTGAGTTTGCCTCGAACAACAAACGAGATGAGCAAGAGGACCATGATCAAGGGGGAGCCGGCGCAAATGCGGAGCGAACAGACGAAGAACTCGAACAAGCTTTCGAGGATGTAGAGGAACCAGTGTCTGAAGGAGAGGAGGAGGCAACAACAGAGACGGAAGAGAGCGATGGCGATCAGACCGAGTAACGTTCTCAACGTTGTCTCCCCTATCCCCGATACTGATAGAGGGAACCTGATGAAGATGCCAATGGAACATGCGTTTATGGGCATATGAATGAGGCAAACGACGCCGTATGCGAGCGTTTGTCTACAGTCTTGAGGAGCTTGCCGTTTGGCAAGCTCCTCTTTGTTCTATCACGTGGTAAACAAGCATAGGCTAGACCATAAACCCGTCCAGTGCAGAAAGTGAGGGATAGCCGTGCGCGTATCAAATGTAACTGTCAGAAAGCGGCTGCTACTCGCCTTTTTCATCGGCTTAGCCGTGTTTGCGATCATTGCTGTCCGCTTAGGCTATGTCCAGTTCGGACAAGGCGTCTGGCTGACTGAACAGGCAGAAGATTCGTGGGGAAGAAACATTCCGTTTGAACCAAAACGAGGCGATATTACCGATCGAAACGGCGTAGAGTTAGCCACCAATATTAGCGCCCCGTCTGTCATTGTTTTTCCACGGCAAGTGACAGACCCGGTAGACGCAGCTGAAAAATTGGCTGCTGTTTTGGAAATGGACCAACAAAAAGCATATGAATCGTTGACGAAGTCTGCTTCGAGCGTTTGGCTGCGTCCAGAGGGGCAGAAATTATCCCAGGAAAAAGCGCAAGAAGTGCGGAGCCTCAATCTGCCTGGCGTTTACATTGCTGAAGACTCTAAACGCCATTACCCATTTGGCAGCTACCTCTCTCATGTCCTTGGATTTGCCGGCATTGACAACCAAGGTTTAACAGGGCTAGAGCATTATTATGACGAGAAGCTCAAAGGCGAAAAAGGCTATGTCTCCTTTTTTTCGACTGCTAAAGGAACGAAAATGCCCAACTTGGCTGACGAATATGAGCCTCCCATTAACGGGCTTGATTTGACGTTAACGATTGACAGCCGCATACAAACGATTATGGAACGAGAGTTGGATCAGGCAGAAGCAATGTATGAGCCTGATGGAGCGATGGCAATCGCTATGGATCCCAATACAGGAGAAGTGTTGGCGATGAGCAGCCGCCCTGACTTTAACCCGGAACATTATCGGGAAGTGCCGGCTGAAGTGTATAACCAAAATAAACCAGTTTGGATGCAGTATGAACCAGGCTCCACTTTTAAACTTATTACACTTGCTGCTGCGTTGGAAGAAGGCGTCGTCGATCTAGAAAACGATACATTTAACGACCCTGGTTACATCAATGTAGCGGGGACAAAGCTTCATTGCTGGAAAAAAGGCGGGCATGGGCACCAAACATTTTTAGAAGTCGTGCAGAACTCTTGCAACCCTGGGTTTGTCGAACTTGGCCAGCGCCTTGGAAAGGATCGCCTGTTTGATTACATTGAGAAATTTGGGTTTGGCCAAAAAACAGGCATTGATTTACAAGGAGAAGGAACAGGGATTTTGTTTGACCGCGAGCGTGTCGGTCCTCTTGAGCAGGCGACAACCGCTTTTGGTCAAGGTGTGGCCGTAACGCCGCTCCAACAAGTAGTAGCCGTTTCGGCAGCTGTAAATGGTGGGTATTTATACGAGCCTTATTTAGCGAAAGAGTGGACGGATGGAGAAACAGGGGAGGTCGTTGAGTCCATTTCGCCTGTGATGAAACGGCAAGTGATTTCTGAAGAAACATCAGAGCAAGTCCGCTATGCGATGGAAAATGTTGTGGCCAAAGGATCTGGTAAAAATGCGTTTGTTGATGGCTATCGTGTTGGCGGCAAAACAGGAACAGCGCAAAAAGCAAAAAATGGAAAGTACTTGGAAAATAACTACATTTTATCGTTTGTTGGCGTCGCGCCAATGGATGATCCGCAAATTGTCGTCTATGTCGCAATTGACAACCCGAAAAATACGATCCAATATGGTGGGGTAGTGGCGGCACCGATTGCAGGTGCGATCATCGGTGACAGCCTTGAAGCGATGGGAGTCGAAAAGAGGGATAACCAGATTGAAAAAGAATTGACATGGGCGGATGAACCATTGGTGGAAGTCCCAGATTTGATTGGCCTGTCAAAACGGGACATTTATGAGTCCCACTACGATCTTCGTCTTGATGCCTCTGGTGAAGGCAACACCGTGTTGCGTCAGTCTCCCCAACCTGGGACACGTGTTGCAAAAGATTCAACAATCCGTGTGTATATGGGTGACAAAATGAGCGGGAACGACTAAAATGGATACGTATGTTTTTATTCTGCTCATTCATCGTTTTCCAATACGGTGGACTGTCAAAACTTTGGAGGCATTAACATGGAATTGAAAGAATTGCTTCGTGTGCTTCGGGGCATTACACCTTTAAAAAAAGAACACCAATCAATAGAGATTGCGCATTTAGAAATGGATTCGCGTTTAGTGAAACAAGGGACATTGTTTTTTTGCATTAATGGCTATACCGTTGATGGGCATGACTTTGCAAATCAGGCTGTAGAAAAAGGGGCGGTCGCCGTTGTTGCTGAGCGCCCTCTTGCCCTTGATGTGCCTGTCGTAGTAGTCCGTGATACAAAACGAGCAATGGCGCGGTTGGCGAGTCATTTTTACGGAGAGCCGACGAAACGATTGCAGCTGATCGGTGTGACAGGCACGAATGGGAAAACATCTGTCACGCACATTCTAGATACGATGTTTCGTGAGGCAGGTCAGAAAACCGGCCTCATCGGCACGCTTTATACAAAGATTGGCGATGAGACGATTGAAACACGGAATACGACGCCTGAATCACTTGTGTTGCAACAGCGGTTTGCCTCAATGGTAAACAAGCAAGTCGAGACAGCGGTAATGGAAGTATCTTCCCATGCGTTGCATTTAGGTCGTGTGCGCGGCTGTGATTATGATATTGCCGTGTTTACAAATTTAACCCCCGACCATATTGATTACCATGAGACGATGGAGCGTTACCTTTATGCAAAAAGCTTATTATTTTCACAACTAGGAAATACATATGACGGCAAAACCGCTGTCATAAACAGCGATGACCCTGCCAGCGACCGGCTCATTCAGATGACAACGGCAGACGTCGTCACATACGGCATCAAAAAACAAGCGGACGTTTACGGGGAAAACATTAAAGTAAGCGCTGCGGGCACGCGGTTCACATTACATGTTTTTGGTGAAAAAACCGATGTCCAGCTCAAACTGATTGGCTTGTTTAATGTCTACAACGCCCTTGCTGCTGCTGCCAGCGCTTATGTCTCAGGTTTGTCTCTCTCCACGATTAAGGCTAGTCTAGAAAAAGTCACAGGTGTAGCGGGGCGTTTTGAACCTGTCGATGAAGGGCAAGACTTTACCGTGATTGTTGACTATGCACACACGCCTGACAGCCTCGAAAATGTGTTGCAAACCGTCCAAGACTTTGCAGATAATGACATTCATGTAGTCGTAGGCTGCGGAGGAGATCGCGATGCGACAAAGCGCCCTGTTATGGGGCGGATTGCCGTGCAATATGCAGATCGAACAATATTTACGTCAGATAATCCTCGCACCGAAGACCCTAATGCGATTCTTGCCGATATTACGGAGGGGCTTGACCCAGACCAATACACCGTCATTGTCGACCGGAAAACGGCAATCGAGCAAGCGATTGCTGCGGCACATACAGGAGACATTGTCGTGATTGCTGGCAAAGGGCATGAAACGTATCAGGAAATTGGCCGTCAACGGATTCATTTTGATGACCGAGAAGTGGCCCGCGATGCGCTGAAGGAGCGGATACAATGAAGATCGATGCAAGTTTGCTGAAATCCATTGCGAAAGGAAGCCGTTTGGAAGAAGACGGGCGCGGCTTTTCAGGCGTTTCGACGGACACGCGGCAGCGCATGGAAAATGGGCTGTTTGTGCCTTTAAAGGGAGAACGGTTTGATGGCCATCGCTTTATTGAACAAGCGATTGAAGCAGGGGCAACAGGTGCTCTTTGGCATGAACAGGAGCCTGTGCCTGAGCAGTTGCCAAAGACGTTCCAGCTCTACTATGTGGAAGACACGTTGTTAGCACTGCAGGCTTTGGCGCAAGCGTACCGTGAAAAAGTGAATCCGTTTGTTATTGGCATTACCGGCTCAAACGGAAAAACAACGACAAAGGATATAGTTGCTAGTGTGTTAGCTGGAACGGCTACTGTCCATAAAACGAAAGGGAATTTGAATAACCATATTGGCGTCCCCCTCACATTGCTGTCCATGCCAGAAGACTGCAGTTATGCGGTCGTTGAGATGGGGATGAACCATGCGGGGGAAATTTCGACGCTTACGCAAATAGCGAAGCCAAATGCAGCCATTATTACTAGCATTGGCGATGCCCATATCGAGCATTTAGGTTCTCGTGAAGGGATTGCGGCTGCAAAAATGGAAATTGCTGATGGGCTCATAAAGGAAAACTGGTTGTTATTCGACGGAGACGAACCATTGCTAAGTCCGTATAACGAACAAGCGGAAACGACAGTTGGTTTTTCTGATCAGGCGGCAACCAAAATAAGTGACGTCGAAACGCTAGAAAATGGCTATGTCTTTTATTTGAACGGCGCACGCTGGCAACTTACAATGTTAGGCAAGCATAATGTCAAAAATGCTGCTTACGCGATTTTGCTTGCGCAAAAGCTAGGTTTTAGCAATGCTGTGATCCAAAAACAACTTTCTTCCTTGGCGATAACGGGTATGCGGCTAGAGAAGCTTAAAGGGCCAAACGGCTCGACGATCATTAATGACGCTTACAACGCCAATCCAACATCGATGAAAGCGGCAATTGAGACTGTGAAAGAGCTGCCCCATTATAAAAGACGCGTTCTTGTCCTAGGAGATATTTATGAGCTAGGCCAAGATGAAAAAGCTCTTCACAAAAGCGTTGCTGCTGCCATTGAGCCGCCAATCACAGACGTTGTGACAGTCGGCAAAAAAGGCCGATGGATTTACGAGGCCCAACTTGATAAAAAGGACAGCCACATTTCGCTTGTCCATGCTGATACGGTTGCGGAAGCAGCCGAACTTTTGAAACCTTACTATACGAAAGACACCGTTGTATTAATAAAAGCTTCACGCGGATTGGCGCTTGAGGAAGTTTTACCGGCTGTCAAAGGAGGCAATTAATATGGAAGAATGGACGCTGTTGTTCGTTCTCATTCTCTCATTTGCGGCTGCCGTTATTATGTCACCGCTGTTTATTCCCTTTTTGCGGAAATTGAAGTTTGGGCAGAGCATCCGTGAAGAAGGACCGAAATCCCATCAGAAAAAAAGCGGTACGCCAACAATGGGCGGTATTGTTATTGTCTTATCGATTTTCATCAGTGCCCTCGCGATTGGGATCGCCATCACAGGATTCACTCCAGAATTGTTGTTGTTAATGGTTGTTACGCTTGGTTATGGGATCGTCGGTTTTGTTGACGACTATTTAAAAGTGGTGCGCAAGCACAATCTCGGCTTGACATCCAAGCAAAAGCTAGCAGGTCAGCTAGTCATTGCTGCTATTTTCTATATCGGATTGCTTGCGATTGGCTTTGATACATTTATCGCCATTCCAGGCACAACGTTTGGCTTTGATTTAGGCTGGTTCTACCTCATTTTGATTGTCTTGATGCTGCTCGGGGCGAGCAATGCCGTCAATTTGACTGATGGCCTTGACGGGCTCTTGGCTGGCACCGGTTCAATCGCTTTTGGCGCCTTTGCCATCCTTGCTTGGAGCGGAGGATTCATTGACACGGCTTTATTTTCGACAGCCATTACTGGAGCGCTTTTAGGGTTTCTCGTCTTTAATGCCCATCCAGCAAAAGTATTTATGGGAGATACAGGCTCCCTTGCTCTTGGCGGGGCAATTGCTGCGATCGCCATCCTGACAAAAATGGAGTTGATGCTCATTATTGTTGGGGGCGTGTTCGTCATTGAAACGCTCTCGGTCATCATTCAAGTAGCATCGTTTAAATTGACAGGGAAGCGTGTGTTTCGAATGAGCCCATTGCATCACCATTATGAGCTTGTTGGTTGGTCCGAATGGCGAGTAGTCGTGACATTTTGGCTTGTCGGGATGATCTTTGCCGTTATGGGCATTTACATTGGAGTGTGGCTGACATGAAGCAAGTAAAGGAATTGAGCGGAAAGCGCGTCCTCGTTCTAGGCATGGCGAAAAGCGGAGCAGCTTCGGCGTTGCTGCTTGCCCGTTTAGGAGCAGAGGTCGTCATTAACGACAGTAAAAGCCGTGCTGAACAACCACAGGCAAGCGAACTAGAGGCTGCCGGCATTCAAGTGGTGTGCGGCGGACACCCGCTTACCGTTCTTGATGGCTGTAGCTTGCTTGTGAAAAATCCCGGTATTCCTTACACAAATGTACTGGTAAAAGAAGCGGAAGCGCGTGGCATTCCCATTTGGACCGAAATCGAGCTCGCCTATTTGATTTCGGAAGCCGAAATTGTCGCCATTACGGGCTCAAATGGCAAAACAACGACGACGACATTGGTGAAAGAAATGCTTGAGCATAGTGGGCGTAAGCCGCTAATTGCCGGAAATATTGGCACGGTAGCCTCAGAAGTAGCTCAAAAGGCAAAGGCTGAACATGTGATCGTGCTGGAAGTTTCTAGTTTTCAATTAATGGGCACTAATGCGTTTCAGCCAAAGGTAGCTGTTTGGCTGAATGTATTTGACGCCCATTTGGACTACCATGGCACTCGTGAAGACTACATAGCGGCAAAGGCGCGGATTGCTGCCAATATGGGCCCTACTGACTGTCTTGTGTACAATGCGGATGATCCTGCAGTCGTTCAGGCCATTGCAGGTACAGGCGCTACGCTTGTTCCGTTTTCGCGCATCAATGTCGTCGAAGACGGCGCTTATGTGAGAGACGGTACGATCTTTTTTAAAGAAGAACCGATCCTTGCATTGGCTGATGCCGTATTACCAGGGGCACATAACGTCGAAAATATGTTAGCCGCTACTGCGGCGGCTCGCTTGGCAGGGGCGACAGTAGAACAAATTAGGCATGTGCTCTGTCATTTCCCTGGAGTGAAACACCGGCTTCAATATGTGGGGAGTTGGGAAGAGCGGCAGTTTTACAATGATTCAAAGGCAACGAATATACTAGCAACAAAAGCAGCGCTATCGGGGTTTGCAAAACCAGTTGTTTTAATTGCCGGCGGGCTTGACCGCGGCAACGATTTTGACGAGCTGTTGGTGAGTCTAAAACATGTTAAGGCCGTCGTTGCATACGGTGAAACAAAAAGCAAACTGTTGGCATTGGCAGCTAAAGCAAATGTCCAAGGGATTGCGGCTGAACGGGTCAAAGACGCCGCGGAAAAAGCGGTGTCACTATCAAAACCTGGTGACGTTATCCTTCTGTCTCCAGCTTGCGCCAGCTGGGACCAATACCGCTCTTTTGAGGAGCGAGGCGATGAATTTCTTGATTATGTAAACACGATAATCAAACCATCGTAAAGGCGGTGAATAGCCTGTAAAAAGCAGCAAACGCAAATGTACGCGCATCTGCATGAATCACTCTGTCTGAAGTCTGCTGGAAACAGCAGGCTTTTCTTTTACAGTGCTAATGGACATGTTTGCCGCTTCGGCTTCATATAGTAGTGTTAGAAGTCGCATGAAGCCGAGGTGTGTGATGGGAAAACAGAAATCTGCCCCCGATTTAACTCTACTTGCTGTAACGATTGCGCTTTTAGTCATTGGCTTAATCATGGTTTATAGTGCCAGTGCGGCTTGGGCCTCTTACCGTTTCAGCGATTCGTTTTTCTTTGCAAAACGACAATTGTTTTTTGGCGGAACAGGCGTTTTACTGATGTTTGTGATGATGCGATTAGACTATTGGGTATGGCGCACATACAGCAAGAGCATTTTAATTGTCTGTTTTGCTTTGCTCGTTATTGTGCTTATCCCTGGGGTCGGCCTTGTCCGCGGCGGGGCTCAAAGCTGGCTTGGCGTTGGTGCCTTTTCAATCCAGCCATCTGAGTTTATGAAAATGGCAATGATTATTTTCCTTGCAAAGTTTCTAGCCGATCACCAAAAATGGATTGTTACGATAAAAAAAGGGTTAGTCCCTTCTCTAGGCCTTGTTCTGTTGGCTTTTGCTCTTATTATGATGCAACCTGACCTTGGTACAGGTGCCGTCATGGTTGGAACTTGTACAGTAATGATTTTCACTGCAGGCGCGCGGATCAAGCATTTTGTCGCACTTGGCTTAATCGGTGTGTTCGGATTTGTGGCGCTTATTGCCAGCGCCCCTTACCGAATCCAGCGAATCACCTCTTTTATGGATCCGTGGAGTGACCCACTCGGCAGCGGTTTTCAAATTATCCAATCGTTGCTGGCCATCGGTCCTGGGGGCTTGCTCGGCATGGGCCTTGGCGAAAGCAGGCAAAAATATTTTTATTTGCCTGAGCCACAAACAGACTTTATCTTTGCGATCCTGGCCGAAGAAATGGGGTTTTTAGGTGGAGTGACCGTACTGTTGTTATTTGCGATCCTTTATTGGCGCGGCATCCGTATTGCACTAGGGGCTCCAGACTTGTTCGGAAGCTTTTTGGCCATCGGCATTATTACCATGATTGCCATTCAAGTAATGATTAATATTGGCGTCGTGACAGGGCTAATGCCAGTCACTGGCATTACCCTTCCGCTATTAAGCTATGGAGGGTCGTCGTTAACGCTTATGCTTGTCTCCATCGGTGTGTTGTTAAATATTAGCCGGCATGCAAGATAATGATCGGACAGAGAGCGAAAAATGATCGCTCTCTGTTTGTTGTATTGTAGTGGCAAACAGGAAAACATGCTAAAATGGAGAAATAAGCAACGAAAACATCGTTTCGTGCTAAGTTCAACCAGAATATGGAAACAAGCCGTGAAAAATGATGCCTGTGACTTGTTCGCATTTCGAGCAGTTTGGAGGAGCACAAGTGAGTCAAGATAAAAAAGTGGTATCGGTGAATGAGCGGATTCCAACGTTGCAGGAAAAGCGGAAGCAAAAAGCAAATCGGCGGATCCTCGCATTTATTTTGTTGTTCTTTTTATTGATTGTCGTTTTGGTTTATTTCCAAAGCCCCCTTAGCGGTGTGAAAACCATACATATAAACGGCAACCAACTCGTTGCTGATGAGACGATCTTAGAAGCAAGCGGCCTAGAAGAGGGCATGAATATTTGGCATTTGTCAGAAGGGGAACGGGAAGAGGCAATAACATCATTGAAAGAAATCGAGAGTGCCAAAATTGAACGTGAGCTTCCTGTGTCCGTGCGAATTACTGTAAGCGAGTACCCACGCGTTGGTTATGTCGCTGAAGGGGACACGTATTTGCCGCTATTGCAAAACGGAGAAACGCTTGACCCTGTACCGAACGGACAGCTTGTCGGGGATGCGCCAGTTTTAGTCGGCTTCAACGATGATGAAGTTCTTGCACAGCTTGGAGAGGAGCTTGTTCAAACAGCCCCTGAAATTGTCGGACGGATTTCTGAGATTTTGTTTACGCCAACAAGCACGCAGCCTTCGGAATTAACGCTGTATATGACAGACGGCAATGAAGTCAAAACAAATGTCGAGTCCTTTGCTCAATCGATGCAGCCTTACCCGCAAGTAGCCGCCCAACTTGACCCTGAAAAACAAGGCGTTCTTTATATGAAAATGAGCCCGTATTTCAAAGAAACAGAACATGACAGCCAATAGGCATTTTGATTCAATTTTTGACATCAACATGTAACGCAAGCGCAATACGATGCTTGTTCAAAGCCGCTATGAACTGGTTTGCAAAGGGATGGTTTGGATAAAAAGTAGGACCTAGGAGCCAAGCGGGGGAAGGTTTTGGCTTTTCACCTTCTCCATCTTGGTGTAGACTAAATAGAAAGAGTCTTGCCAGGCTTACTTTTATACATAAGAAACTGCGAGATTTAAAGGATTCCATAAATGCATGTTGAATACTTTACGTACTGGAAAAAAGAACCGATTTTAAAGAGGAGACACCATGACTTTGCAGATGGGGAGGTGCCGTGGTGAGCAGTGACACTTATGTTAGTTTAGATATTGGAACATCCTCTGTACGGGTCATTGTAGCCGAAGTTGCCAATGGCTCAATCAATATATTAGGGGTTGGCAATGTTCCATCCGAAGGAATTAAGAAAGGCACGATTGTTGATATAGATGAAACGGTGAAATCAATTGAACGTGCTGTTGACCAAGCTGAACGCATGGTTGGTATTACGATTAAGCACGTTGTCGTCGGTGTGAACGGCAGCCATGTAGAGCTGTTGCCGTGCCACGGGGTTGTTGCCGTTTCTTCAAGCGATCGGGAAATCGGCGTGGAGGATGTCCGCCGAGTCATGGATGCTGCACAAGTGGTATCCATCCCGCCAGAGCGGGAAATCATCGATGTGATCCCAAAACAATTTATTGTTGATGGCCTTGATGAAATTACAGATCCAAAAGGAATGATTGGCGTCCGTTTGGAAATGGAAGGTACAATGATTACAGGTGCCAAAACCGTTCTTCATAATTTGTTACGCTGCGTAGAACGGGCAGGCTTGGAAGTGGCAGAAATTTGCTTGAATGGGCTGGCGACAGGTGCTGTTGCGGTTTCAAAAGATGAAAAAAGCCTCGGCGTCTGTGTCATCGACATTGGCGGTGGCTCAACAACGATTTCTGTTTTTGAGCAAGGCACGCTGGTGGCTACTTCTGTATTGCCTATAGGCGGTGATCATATTACGAACGATTTGGCTGTCGGCTTGCGCTTGACAACAGAGGAAGCAGAGCGCATTAAATGCAAATACGGCCACGCGTTTATCGAGGAAGCATCCTCCGATGAGCAATTTGCGATCCAAACGGTAGGTTCTAATGAAAAAGAAATGCTTACACAGCTTGATCTTGCTCATATTATCGAGCCACGGGTCGAGGAAATTTTAGAACTGTCGGCAAAAGAGCTCGTCCGCTTAGGGTTTAGGCATTTTCCGAGCGGTTTCGTACTGACTGGCGGGACAGTGATGCTCCCTGGCGTGCTTGAGCTGACAAAGGACATGCTCCAAGGCAATGTCCGTGTGGCCATCCCGAACTACATTGGCGTCCGGGAACCGAAATATACCGTCAGCATCGGTTTAATTCAGTTTGCCCATAAAAATGGACGTGTTCAAGGGAAGGAAGTTGCTGCGGCATTCTCGCAATTATCAGAGGCTGAAACAGCAGACTCTAGTGAAAACAACCAACCACTTCGGACTACTGGGCATGAACCGAAACGCCAGGAAGCAAAAAAAGAATCAAAAATGAAAAGTTGGTTTAAAACATTCTTTGAATAAGAAAAAGCTGTCAGCCAGTCTGGTTAGGGGGAAATAACATGTTTGATTTTGAAATGGATATGGAACAATTAGCGCAAATAAAAGTGATTGGCGTTGGTGGCGGCGGTTCAAACGCAGTCAATCGCATGATTGAAAATGGTCTGCAAGGCGTCGATTTTATTGCAGTCAATACTGATGCACAAGCACTCCATTTATCAAAAGCGGAAAAGAAGTTGCAACTTGGCGGCAAACTTACTCGCGGGCTTGGCGCTGGCGCCAACCCAGAAATAGGCAAGAAAGCGGCAGAAGAAAGCAGAGAACAGCTGGAAGAAGTGCTTACAGGTTCTGATATGGTCTTTATTACTGCTGGAATGGGAGGAGGAACAGGCACCGGAGCAGCTCCTGTTATTGCTGAAGTGGCAAAAGAGCTTGGCGCATTGACGGTCGGTGTTGTGACACGTCCATTCTCTTTTGAAGGCCGTAAGCGGCAAAACCAAGCGATTTCTGGTATTGCAGCATTAAAAGAAAAAGTGGACACATTGATCGTGATCCCAAATGACCGCTTATTGGAAATGGTCGATAAAAATACGCCGATGCTTGAAGCGTTCCGTGAGGCGGACAACGTGTTGCGCCAAGGAGTTCAAGGCATTTCTGATTTAATTGCAACGCCTGGTTTGATCAACCTAGACTTCGCAGACGTCAAAACGGTCATGAGTGAAAAAGGTTCCGCTTTAATGGGCATTGGCGTTGCCACAGGAGAAAACCGGGCGGCGGAGGCTGCCAAAAAAGCGATTTCCAGCCCGCTGTTGGAAACGTCTGTCGATGGGGCACAAGGAGTGCTCATGAATATTACAGGCGGCACGAACTTAAGTTTATATGAAGTCCATGAAGCGGCAGAAATCGTTTCTGAAGCTTGTGACGCAGAAGTGAATATGATATTTGGTTCGATCATCAATGAAAATTTGAAAGATGAAATTGTCGTTACAGTGATTGCAACAGGGTTTGAAGATACGGCAGAAGCAAAACAACCACAAAGCCGTACCATGCCACAACAAAGTGCGCGGCCGCAACCGAAAGAAGAGCCAAAACGTACGGAAGGCCGCCAACAGGCGAGGCAAAAAGAAGAACAGCCAGATACACTCGACATTCCCACGTTTTTGCGCAATCGCCGCAACCGCTAATGGTGAAGAGCGGTTGTTTGTAAAACCGAATCGTCTATTTGGTCCTAGTGTATCTGACACTTAGACTGTTAAACAACTGAACTCAAGCTGATAGAAAACGCTTGTCAAACGACGACGTATACGAGCGTTTGTTCTACAGTCTGAAACCGCTGCTTTCGAGCAGCGGTTTTTTTGCGGTTATTTCCGAGCGGCCGAGAATGGGACAGCGTTTGCCAAAACTTATCAAAATAACATCCTTGCTTGCGCCATAAAGTGACAGACTTTCTTATGAAGATCTACTATACTAAATTCTATCACTGTGAGGGAGCAAGCCAATGACCGTTTACCTCGATTTGATTTGGTTGTTAAATGCAGGGATTGACTACTTGCTGCTTGCGGCTACTGCGCTTTTGTTAAAAAGACGTTTTCGCCAATGGCGCCTTGCCTTGGCGGCGTTATTTGCATCGTTGATTGTCTTTTTGATGTTCACCCCTGCTGCGCCGTTGTTTTTGAATCCTGTTATTAAACTTATTTATTCGGGGCTAATCGTATTCATTGCATTTGGCTACAAACGCTTTTCTTTCTTTCTGCAAAATCTGGCAAGTTTTTATTTTGTCACCTTTGTGACCGGAGGCGGCTTGTTTGCTATGCATTATTTCTTCGAAACCGATACCGACGTGCTGGCGTTTTTGCCAGGTCATGGAGTGGGTGGGAGCATGGTCAGTTGGGCATTCGTGCTTATTGGTTTTCCACTTGCACTTTATTTTTGCAAGCAGCAATTTGGTGCAGTGAAAACCAAACAATTTCATGCGAGCCAGCTGGCAGAAGTTGAGTTTTGGATTGAAGGAATGCCCTTTTTCGCCCAAGGGTTAATTGATACGGGCAACCGTTTAAGGGATCCACTAACGAAAATGCCTGTCATGGTTGCTGAGGCGGCACTGCTTTACAGTGCTTTTGGCAAACAGCAAGTCGACGCACTTCTCGAGTTGGAAGCTGAAAATGAACCGTCACCGCTTATGAAACGGATGCGGCTGATTCCTTACCGTGCCGTTGGGCAAGGAAGTTCCTATATGGCCGCTTTAAAACCTGATCGTGTGAAAATCCGTTACCAAAATGAGGCGTATGAAACGAATCATGTCTTGATTGGATTATCGCGTGAGACGCTATCTCCAGAACAACATTATCGCTGTATTGTCCACCCCCAAATCATGCACGAATATGCAAGCTAAACAGCAAAAGGAGGAACGTTTAATGATTAAATTAAAATTGCAGTTGTTTTGGTACCGGCTTCTAAACAAATTGGGGTTAAAAGCGGATGAGATTTATTACATAGGCGGGAGCGAAGCATTGCCGCCGCCGTTGTCGAAAGAAGAAGAGGCTGACCTATTGGGCAAGCTGCCAAGTGGAGACAAAGCGGTACGTTCTGTGCTCATTGAACGGAACTTGCGCTTAGTTGTCTACATTGCCCGCAAGTTTGAGAACACAGGCATCAATATTGAGGATTTGATTAGCATTGGCACGATTGGCTTAATTAAAGCGGTCAACACTTTTAATCCTGAAAAGAAAATTAAGCTTGCTACGTATGCCTCCCGCTGCATTGAGAATGAAATTTTAATGTACTTGCGGCGAAACAACAAAACACGCTCTGAAGTATCGTTTGATGAACCATTAAACATTGATTGGGATGGCAATGAGCTGTTATTATCCGATGTGCTTGGTACAGAAGAAGACATTATCACGAGAGGGATTGAAGAACGCGTCGACCGCCGTTTGCTTGTCAAGGCGCTCCACACGTTATCAGAGCGGGAGAAACAAATTATGGAACTGCGTTTTGGCTTAGCTGGAGAAGAAGAAAAAACCCAAAAAGATGTCGCCGATATGCTAGGGATCTCCCAATCGTACATTTCCCGTTTAGAAAAGCGCATCATTAAACGGCTGCAAAAAGAATTTAGCAAAATGGTATAAGAAGGAGGGCTCCCAAATGGGATTCCTCCTTTTTTTTCCATAAAAAATTTTTTCCAAGCTTCAACAGCGTCGTGTCAAAGGCCAAATCTTTCTAAGTCATGTGAGCGTGTTTTTGCCGTGCATATTTTTTTTGCCCAGGGAGATACTTTTTTTGACATCATCTTCCGTTTAGGGGGTAAGGAATGTGACTCGAAATAAAGTGGAAATCTGCGGCGTTGACACATCGACGTTGCCAGTTTTAAAGAACGCTGAAATGCGGGAGTTGTTTACGAAGTTGCAAGCCGGCTATGAGCCAGCGAGAGAAACGCTCGTAAATGGGAATTTGCGCTTAGTGTTAAGTGTCATTCAGCGATTTAATAACCGCGGCGAGAACGTAGATGATTTGTTTCAAGTCGGCTGCATTGGATTAATGAAATCAATCGACAACTTTGATTTAAGCCAAAACGTAAAATTTTCAACGTATGCGGTCCCGATGATTATTGGGGAGATTAGACGGTATTTACGGGACAATAATCCAATTCGGGTTTCACGCTCTCTTCGGGATATTGCCTATAAAGCACTGCAAGTGCGCGACCAAATCATGGCAGAAAAAAAACGGGAGAAAGAACCGACAGTGCAAGAGATTGCTGCAGTACTTGAGGTGCCAAAAGAAGATGTTGTCTTTGCTCTAGACGCGATTCAAGATCCTGTCTCCTTGTTCGAACCGATTTATAATGACGGCGGCGATCCAATCTTTGTCATGGACCAAATTAGTGATGAACGAAATAAAGATATAAACTGGGTAGAAGAAATTGCTTTAAAAGAGGCGATGGTCCGCTTAAATGATCGAGAGAAAACGATTTTAAACATGCGTTTCTTTCAAGGGAAAACGCAAATGGAAGTAGCCGAGGAGATCGGCATCTCACAAGCGCAAGTGTCTAGGCTAGAAAAAGGCGCGATCCAACAAATGAATAAACATATAGAATCATGAAGGCTAAAATCGATTTCGATTTTAGCCTTTTGTGTTTCAGTTGCTGCTAGGCTCTACTTTTTTTCATGCCAGGCTGTAAGCGCGCATACGTTTTATAAATGGATAACAGGAGGGAAAAGGAGCATGCAAAAAATTTCGGAGCTATCGCAAAAAGATATTGTCAATATGGAAAATGGCAAACGCCTAGGCCATTTAAATGATTTGGACATCAACTTGGAATCAGGAAAAATTGAGGCAATTGTCATTGCTGGCACAGGAAAAGTCATGCAGCTACTAGGGCAACGGGATGCGGCAGAATTGGTGATCCCATGGAAAAACATTGTTAAAATTGGTTCTGACGTGATTTTAGTTGAAGTGCCGGAACGTTATCAGCCAAAAAGCGGCGCGAGCCCGATGGAGGAGGCAAGGAAGAAAGGATAAGTTTTGTTTCTTGTATGGCATGCCTTGTGATAAACTAAGACCATAAAGGAATTGCAACTAGTCGGGGGGCTTCCACTTAATGGTTGAAGAAAAATGGGAAAAGCGGAGTGAACGCGTGCTGGCGGCAACCGTTTTTTCAAACGTTATGCCAGGCATGTTTGCCGGATTTACAACAAGGCATGGAGGCGTCAGCAAAAGCCCTTATGCCACGTTGAATATGGGCTTTCATGTTGGCGACGACCAAAACGATGTACAAAGAAACCGCAGTCTTGTGGCAGCGGATATAGGGTTTCCCCTAACGAAATGGATTGGTTCAGAGCAAGTCCACCAAGCAGAGATAGCGGAAGTGACGGCGGCAGATGCTGGCAGGGGCGCTGATTGCCTAGAAACAGCGCTTCCTGGTTTAGATGGTATTTACACGCAAGAACAGGGGTTGTTGTTGACAAGCCTGTATGCGGACTGTGTCCCCCTTTACTTTGCGGCGAAGTCGGCTGGCCTCATCGGTCTTTGCCATGCTGGCTGGAAAGGGAGCGTTGCCAAAATTGGCCCGAAACTGGTAGGTATTTGGAAAGAAAAGCATCGTGTGTCTGCAAGCGATGTTTATGTGTTAATTGGGCCAAGCATCCGTGCACCTCATTACGAGGTCGATGAAGTGGTTGCTTCCAAAGTAAAGGATGCCCTCGGCGGCGAAGTTGCTAGTGTGCTGACGCCAACAAAGCCTGGGCATAGCCTGCTGGATTTGCCAATGTTGAACAAGCAGCTGCTAATCGCTTCAGGCGTTAATCCTTCTCATATACATACATCAACTGTATGCACATACGAAAGCGATGCCTTTTTCTCCCACCGCAAAGAAAAGGGGCGAACGGGCAGAATGATGAGCGCAATCGGGTTACAAAAAGGGTGAAAAATCAGTGAGTGTAAATGTTGCAGAAAACGTAGCAAACATAAAAATGCGAGTCAGGCAAGCATGCGAGCGGAGCGGGCGCGCTTTTGATGATGTGCGCATTATCGCCGTCACAAAATATGTTTCTGTCGCTACAGCAAAACAAGCGGTGGAAGCTGGGATTGTTGATATAGGTGAAAACCGGATTGAAGGCGCACTCGAAAAAGCTGCTGCCATTGGCAATGCACGCCTCCATTTTGTCGGTTCGCTTCAATCGAGAAAGGTTAAGAACATTGTCAACGCTGTTTCATGCATCCATTCTTTGGATAGGTTGAGCTTGGCCAAAGAAATTGACAAACGCCTCGAACCAGGAAAGACAATCGATTGTTTTGTACAAGTCAATATTAGCGGGGAACAATCGAAAAATGGACTAGCACCAGAGGAAGTGAGGCCATTTATCAATGAACTGGCCGCTTATCCAGCGGTTCGGGTCATCGGTTTGATGACAATGGCCCCTTTTGAACAAGATGCTGAACAAACGAGGCCGATTTTTTCAGGGCTCAGAGAGCTTCGCGACCAAATACAGGCGGACAAGCTCTCATACGCCCCTTGCACGGAGTTGTCAATGGGAATGTCTAACGATTTTGAAGTTGCGATTGAGGAAGGCGCAACATTTATTCGTCTTGGAACGTCTCTTGTTGACAAAGAGCAGTCGTAAAAAAGGAGAGGAAGGCCATGGGCTTTAAAACAAAGTTCAAGCGTTACTTTAACCTAGATGACCACGTTGAAGAAGTCGAGCGTTATGTAGAAGAACCTGAACAGCGTGATGAACGCCCTGCGCTTGAGAAGGGGATGGCACCAAAGGCGAAGCAGGCGGCAGGGCTGGAACAAAACCAGAACGTTGTAAGCTTGCAAAGTGTGCAAAAATCAGCGAAAATGATATTACTGGAACCGCGCTCTTATGACGAAGCTCAAGAAATTGCCGACCATTTGAAACGACGCAAGGCGGTCGTCATCAATTTATTGCGGATTGAACAAGAGCAAGCGTTAAGAATAGTAGATTTTTTAAGTGGAACCGTTTATGCTATTGGAGGAGACATTCAAAAAATCGGACCAGGCATTTTTCTTTGTACGCCAGACAATGTGGAAATCACTGGATCCATCAGTGATTGGGTCACAAGACAAACAGATAGCACGGTATGAGGAAAGTAGGTGACGGAATCTCAAATGGAAACAATGGTCAACTTTATTTTTAACTTGCTTCAAAATGCGGCATTTTTGTATTTGATAGCGATTTTCATTTACATTCTAATGTCATGGGTGGGGGGCCGCGATTCGGCTTTCGGGCAAGTGCTTGGGAAAGTGGTTGATCCCTATTTAGATATGTTTCGCAGCTTTATCCCGCCACTTGGTATGATTGATTTGTCGCCAGTTGTCGCCATTATTGTCCTCAACTTGGCAAGGCAAGGACTTTATCCTTTGCAGCAAATGATTTTGTCGTGGCTGTAGGTGGATTTAAAATGTATGAACACTTTCGCGAAGAAGAGCGCCCGTTTATTGACCATATCCAAACTCTTCGTGAACAGGCAGCACGCTATCATCAAGAGAAGCTGACTGGTTTTCTTGATCCGCGAATGCAAGAAGTTGCCAAGTCTGTTATTGGCCAAGACGGGGAGATCGATTTGCAGTTTTTTGGCGGAGCCGATGGATGCGAACGTAAACGTGCGTCCATTCGCCCTGCTTACTTAAAAAGTGAGCCAATCGATTGGGAAATTTCCCTTTTTAAAGCTGCCTATGCGAAAAAATTTGTGACATTAACACATAGGGATGTGCTTGGTGCTTTAATGAATACAGGCATGAAACGGGAAACGTTTGGCGATATTTCCGTTACGGGCAATGCGTTTTATGTCGCCTGTACGAAAGAGGCAAGTGCCTATATCGCCATTGCTCTTAAGCAAGTTGGCAAGGCAACGGTCTCTTTAGAAGAAACCGATACGCTTGAGTTGCCTGACGAGATGTGGGAAGAGAAGTCAGTGACTGTTTCCTCTCTACGCTTGGATGCCCTCTTGAGCGCCTTGTATGGCCTATCAAGAGCGAAAGCGGCCGATTTGATCGGCAAAGGGCTGGTGAAAGTCAACTGGAAGGTGATAGAGCATCCTGGCTTCCGTGTGGCGATTGGCGATTATTTGTCTGTAAGAGGAGCTGGCCGGGCTAAAGTATTAAAGCAAGAAGGTGTGACAAAAAAGGACAAGTACCGGCTAGTACTTGGCAAAAAAAGCTAGTCTTACATAGCGAGACAAAGGTGAAGTGGAGGATCTTCCGCGAAAAAGAAGGAAGAAGCAAAGACGATGTCGAAAAAATAAATGGATGATTGAGTCTGTGATGGAGGTGGCTGCGTTGCCTTTAACGCCGTTGGATATTCATAATAAAGAATTTACCCGTGCTTTTCGCGGATATGACGAAGATGAAGTCAATGAGTTTTTGGACCAAGTCATTAAAGACTATGAAGCAGTGCTGCGTGAAAAGAAAGACTTGTTTGAGCAAGTGACTGCGCTTGATGAAAAGCTTTCCCATTTTAACAATATTGAAGAGACGCTAAATAAATCGATTCTCGTTGCACAAGAAGCGGCCGACGATTTGCGCGGCAATGCCCAAAAGGAAGCGCAGTTGATCGTGAAAGAAGCGGAGAAAAATGCGAATCGAATCGTGAATGAGGCGCTTTCGAAGTCACGGAAAGTCATGATGGAAATGGAAGAGCTCAAAAAGCAAGCATCTGTCTATAAAATGCGCTTCAAAATGTTGATTGAAGCACAAATGGAAATGCTGCAAACGGAAGACTGGGAACAGTTTGCCGGGAACGATGATTTTGACGAAGAAGAACTGCTAAAAGAACAGGAAGAGCAGGAAAACGTATAACCAGTTGCATTTTCTGGGAACCGTCCTTATAATGAAAACCATAAAATGAATGAGCGTTAAAAACAAGGATAGGGACAGTGGGCAAACGCGTACATGCCAAAGCGAGCCGGGAATGGTGGAAGCCCGGTGCGTGGCTTGCCCAAAATCGCCCTTGAGTTCTACCTGCGAACCGCACATGTTGATCCGTTTGTGCTAGTAGTGGGGTGCGTGCTGCCTACGTTAACGGCGTGAAAGTGGAAAAGGCGATCGTGCCTTTTCTATGAGGGTGGTACCGCGGGAAAACCTTCTCGTCCCTTTTTTGGGGCGGGAAGGTTTTTGTTTTTAACGATAAAGGAGCGAAAACGGTGGATTATAAACAAACATTGCTAATGCCGAAAACAGCGTTTCCGATGCGTGGCAACTTGCCAAATAGCGAACCGAAACGCCAAGAACAATGGGAAGAGATGGACATTTATAAACAAGTGCAAGAACGCACAAAAGGCCGTCCTTACTTTGTTTTGCATGACGGCCCTCCATATGCAAACGGCGATATTCATATGGGGCACGCACTTAACAAAATCATTAAAGACTTTATCGTGCGCTACAAATCAATGTCCGGGTTTCATGCCCCATATGTTCCTGGGTGGGATACCCATGGCTTGCCGATTGAAACGGCATTAACGAAAAACAAAAAAGTCGACCGAAAGTCAATGAGCATTGCCGATTTTCGCAAGCTTTGCGAAGAGTATGCTCTTGAGCAAATAAATAGTCAACGCCAGCAGTTCATGAGGCTCGGCGTCCGCGGCGATTGGTGGAAGCCATATATTACGTTGGAAAAAGAATTTGAAGCTGAGCAAATCAAAGTCTTCGGTGAAATGGCCAAAAAAGGCTACATCTATAAAGGCAAAAAGCCAGTGTACTGGTCGCCGTCTTCGGAGTCCGCCTTAGCAGAAGCCGAGATCGAATACTATGACAAACGCTCTGCTTCGATTTATGTCGCCTTCCAAGTCGCAGATGGAAAAGGTGTATTGCCTGAAGATGCTGCTTTTGTTATCTGGACGACGACACCATGGACCATTCCTGCAAACTTAGGCATTACAGTCCATCCTCAATTGGAATACAGCGTTGTTCGCACGAACGGCCGTTCATTTGTCGTTGCCAGCGGTTTGCTTGAACATGTCCAAAATGAACTAAATTGGCAAGATGTTGTCGTCGAAAAGACAGTAACAGGAAGCGAATTGGAATATGTTGTCTGCCGCCATCCGTTTTATGATCGTGACTCTCTTGTGATGAATGGCGAGCATGTGACGTTGGACGCCGGTACTGGCTGTGTCCATACTGCCCCTGGGCATGGCGATGATGACTTTGTCGTCGGCCAAAAGTACGGGCTAGACGTATTATGCCCTATTGATGACAAAGGTATAATGACGAGTGAAGCGCCAGGTTTTGAAGGCGAATTTTATGACAACATTAACAAAATGGTGACTGAGAAACTAGAAGCAGTGGACGCACTGTTAAAGCTCGGATTTATTACTCACTCGTACCCTCATGATTGGCGTACGAAAAAGCCTGTCATTTTCCGCGCGACTTCGCAATGGTTTGCCTCCATCGCCAATATTCGCAAGGAATTGCTACAAGCTGTTGCGAATACAAAATGGATTCCAGCGTGGGGGGAAACGCGGCTGCATAATATGGTCCGTGACCGTGGCGACTGGTGCATTTCGCGGCAACGTGCTTGGGGCGTGCCAATTCCGGTTTTTTATGGAGAGGATGGCACAGAAATTATTAGCGAGGAAACGATTGAACATGTCTCGAAATTGTTCCGTGAGCATGGATCAAATGTCTGGTTCGAACGCGAGGCGAAAGACTTGCTGCCGCCAGGGTTCACTTCCCCGCACAGCCCGAATGGCCACTTTACAAAAGAAACCGACATTATGGATGTCTGGTTTGATTCAGGATCGTCGCACCAAGGCGTTTTACGAGAACGAAATGATCTGGTGTTCCCAGCAGACCTTTACTTTGAAGGCAGTGACCAATACCGGGGTTGGTTTAACTCTTCACTATCCACTTCGGTTGCAATCAATGGGGTTGCTCCGTATAAAGGGGTGCTGAGCCACGGCTTTGTTATGGACGGCGAAGGCAAAAAAATGAGCAAGTCCCTTGGCAATATCGTTGTGCCAAATACCGTCATGAAACAGCTTGGCGCCGACATTTTGCGGCTTTGGGTGGCTTCCGTTGATTATCAAGCCGACAGCCGCGTGTCCGATTCGATTTTAAAACAAGTTGCAGAAACATACCGGAAGATCCGCAATACATTCCGCTTTCTGCTCGGCAATTTGCATGATTTTGACCCGAAAACCAACGCTGTGCCACGGGACCAACTAACTGGCGTGCATGCGTTTTTGCTTGTACGTTTAAACGAGCTTACGAAACGTATGCATGAAGGCTACAATGAGTACCAGTTTTTAAATGTCTATAATCACTTCCGCAATTTTTGCACGGTTGAATTGAGTTCCTTTTATATGGACATTTCAAAGGACACCCTTTACATCGAGCACGCCGATCATCCTGAGCGCCGCGCTTTCCAGACTGTGATGTATGAGGTAGTGACGGCACTAGCGAAACTGATTGCTCCTATTCTGCCTCACACCGCAGATGAAGTATGGGAAAACATTCCTGGCGTGAGCGAACAAAGCGTACAGCTCACTGATATGCCAACTGCTGAAGAACTAAGCGGTACAGATGAGTTAAAAGCACACTGGCAAGCATTTATGGATATCCGAGCGGATGTGCTTAAAGCATTAGAAGTGGCTCGCAATGAGAAAGTAATCGGCAAGTCGCTGCAAGCATCGTTGACCCTTTATCCAAATAAGCAAGCGCGTGCTCTACTTGAAGCGACCGAAGGCTTGAAAAAATTATTCATCGTCTCCAATGTACAAATGGCAAATGAAGACGATGAAGTGCCAACGGCCGCCCAGCAATTTGCGGATATTGCTGTACTTGTGGAAAAAGCAGAAGGCGAAACGTGTGAACGTTGTTGGCAAGTCTCCACTACAGTTGGGGAAGATGAAAAGCATCCAACTTTGTGCTTGTCATGTGCCCAAACGGTTAAGCATCACTACAACGACGTCGTTTAAGGTTTGTGTCAACATCAACTCAATGAGGAGTCTAAAGCTAGTCGAGTGTACCATCTCGACTAGCTTTTTTCGTGCTCTTTTGTATTTCCCATCTGGTTAGATTTGCTTGGGCAAAAACGGCTGTTTTTGGTGATGCTAATTTCAAGAAGGGGGAACTTAGCATGGATCAAAAGTGGTTAAAACTAAAACAAGCATTACAACAACAAAAGCAGGGGTTAGAGCAATCGCTTGCCAATCAAATCAATGACCATGATACAGGGGAACTATCTCAGTATGACAACCATCCTGCTGATACAGCGACGGACTTATTCGAACGGGAAAAAGACCAAGCCGTTCACAATCATATGAAAGATGAACTTCACGAAGTCGAACATGCGCTTGCAAAATTTAACGATGGCACGTACGGCATTTGCGAAAAGACAGGGAAAGCGATTCCTTATGAGCGCTTGGAAGCTAATCCAACAGCGAGGACCGTTGTTGAAGAAAGCAGGCCATTTGAGGAGTACCGACCTGTGGAAGAAGATGTCTTAAAAGGTTTTGAAGCCTATAACAACGATGATGAGGACGCTACCTTTTTCGACGGCGAAGATGCATACCAGTCTGTTGCCCGTTTTAATGATACATCGCCAGAATACGACGAGGAAACAGGAGATACAGACGCTTATGGCGCAAACGGAGTAGAGGCGTATGAAGGCTTTTTATCAACTGGTATAGACGGCTATCATGGCCCTGACAGTGTCCAAATTGAACGCAACGACCATTACAAACGATACCGCCGCGACTAAAAAATTGCCACACCTCAAGCGGGCGCTTACAATCAAGTAAACGCTCGCATCCTTCATTACTAAAAATGACTTAGGAGGTGTACGAGTAAACTGAGTAGTGTGTGAAGAAGCGCTGGGTTTTGGGCATCCACTGAAGCGTTTGCCTTAATCTGAAGCGGACATTTTCATAGAATTATGCTACACTTACCGTATGCATATGAAGTGGGGGAAAAGCAATGGCATACATAGTGGCACTGATCATTATCGCACTAGATCAGTTAACAAAGTGGCTAGTCGTAACTTATATGGAGCTGGGCGAACGAATCCCGATTATCGATCAAGTCCTTTACCTCTATTCACATCGTAATACAGGAGCCGCTTTCGGTATTTTGCAAGGAAAAATGTGGTTCTTTTACATTGTTACAATCATCATTGTCGGTGTGATCATTTATCTTATCCAAACAGAAGCAAAAGGCAACCGCTTGTTAAAAATCGCTCTCGGACTTGTGCTAGGAGGGGCGATCGGCAATTTCATTGACCGCCTTATGCGCCAAGAAGTCGTCGATTTTATCGATACATTTGGCGATTTTCCGATTTTTAATATTGCTGATTCAGCGTTAACCATTGGCGTTGGCCTTTTTTTACTAAACATACTGATTCAAGCACGCAATGAAAAAAGGAGCACACCGTAAATGGAGCAATGGGTCATTACAAAAGAAAACCACGAACAGCGAATTGATAAAGTGGTCGTTGATTTGCACGGACAAGCATCACGGACAGCTGTCCAACGCTGGATCAATGAAGGCGCTGTGCTTGTCAATGGGAAAGAAGTCAAAACAAATTCGAAAGTTCTGCAAGGTGACAAAGTCACGCTCACAGAACCAGAAGCCCAGGAAGTGGAGCTTTTGGGGGAGGATATCCCATTAGACGTTGTTTATGAAGATAGTGATGTGATCGTCGTTAATAAGCCCCGCGGCATGGTTGTCCACCCTGCTCCCGGGCATGAAAGCGGCACGCTCGTCAATGCGTTGCTGTTTCACTGTAAAGACCTCTCGGGCATAAATGGCGAGATTCGTCCAGGGATTGTCCACCGTATTGACAAAGACACATCAGGGCTTATTATGGCCGCTAAACATGATGTTGCTCATGAGCATTTGGCGGCCCAGCTAAAGGCAAAGACGACTGAAAGACGTTACAAAGCAATCGTTCATGGTGTGATCCCACATGCAAAAGGGACGATTGACGCGCCGATCGGCCGTGACCAAAAAGACCGCCAGAAGATGGCCGTCACCCATGTCAACAGCCGGCCGGCAGTGACTCATTTTACATTGGAGGAAACGTTTAACCAATATAGTTATGTTTCTTGTGAATTGGAAACGGGAAGAACACACCAAATCCGCGTCCATTTTCACTATATTGGTCATCCATTAGCAGGCGATCCGAAATATGGGCCGAAAAAAACGCTTCCGATCAATGGCCAAGCCTTGCACGCGGAAACACTTGGCTTTACCCATCCGCGAACAGGGGAACGGCTCCGCTTTTCTGCACCTCTCCCAGCAGAGATGGAAAAATTGCTCGTTGATTTGCGAAATCCCCATTGACAACCATTGACTAGTTTGCAATAATGATTGAGATAGAAAGCGTCCTTTAAACGAGTCCTGTGAGGCTGGCAAGGAGACGGAATGGCATAGGTGAAGTATGCCAAAAATCCCTGCTGGCCATTAGGACAGCAGGGATTTTTTGTACAGAGGAGGGGATCGCAATTTCGAGAATCATTTTAGATGGCGATGCGATTCGCCGCGCCATTACACGAATGTCCCACGAAGTGATTGAACGCAATAAAGGCGTAGACAACTGTGTGATTGTCGGCATTAAAACACGTGGTATTTATTTGGCCAAACGGCTAGCTGAACGGATTGAGGAGATTGAAGGGCAGGCTGTTCCTGTCGGCGAAGTCGATATTACCCTTTACCGGGATGACCTGACGCCGTCTACATCAAACAATGAGCCGCTTTTGCGTGGCACCAATATCCCAGTTAACGTTACCGGCCGTACCATTATTCTTGTCGATGATGTCCTTTATACTGGGCGGACAGTGCGAGCTGCTCTTGATGCACTGGTCGATCTCGGTCGTCCAGCATCGATCCAACTTGCTGTGCTCATTGACCGTGGGCACCGGGAACTGCCGATCCGTCCTGATTATGTTGGCAAGAATGTGCCGACCTCTAAAAAAGAACGAATTTCGGCGCAACTACGGGAAGTAGACGCCCAAGACGCTGTTACAATTATATAAACCCTCTTTAAATGCAGTCCAGTGAGGCTGGCAAGAGGACCGAAACGCACGCTGTTTTTTTGCCTGCGCTTCTTTCTTGCCGCCTCCTGTGTTTGCACAGGAGGTTTTTTATTAGCTTAGGAAGCGAAGGAGATCAATTATGAAACAAACGAACATGAGATTAGGCATCAAAGAAATCCCACGCCCTGGAGAGTGGTTGCTGTTTAGCTTACAGCATTTATGCGCCATGTTTGGGGCAACTGTACTTGTACCCTTTCTTGTCGGCATGAGCCCGGCTACAGCTCTTTTTTCAAGCGGTCTCGGTACACTTGCATTTATTCTTGTCACGAGAGGGCAAGTTCCTGCATACCTCGGCTCCAGCTTTGCCTTTATCGTGCCACTTACCAGTGCGCAAGCACTTGGTGGTTTAGAGGGAGCGATGGTCGGCAGTTTCTTTGCGGGTTTGGTATATGGCATTGTCGCCCTATTTATCAAATTTGCTGGTACAGGCTGGATTACAAAAGTATTGCCACCAATCGTTGTCGGCCCAGTGATTATGGTGATTGGGTTAAGCCTCGCCACAACCGCTGTAGGAAATGCCATGTATTTGCCTGGTTCAGAAGAATATAGTCTCATTCATATCGCTACGGCAGGCGTTACCTTGTTCGTAGCTGTCGTCGCAACGATGTATTTTAAAGGGTTTTTGAACTTAATCCCAATTTTGTTAGGTTTAATTGCTGGCTATTTGTTCGCACTTTGGCAAGGGTTGATTGATTTGGAGCCGATCCGCGCAGCCAGCTGGTTTTCTGTGCCTGAACTAATCGTTCCGTTTGTGACGTATTCGCCAACTGTTAACTGGGCGATTGTTGCCATCATGGCGCCAGTTGCTCTTGTAACGCTTGCAGAACACACGGGCCAATTGATGGTGCTAAGTAAAGTGGCTGGCAAAAACTTTCTTAAGCAACCAGGGATGCACAGAACAGTGATGGGGGATGGGGTGGCGACAATGATTGCAGCCGCAATTGGCGGTCCACCAAACACCACTTATGGCGAAAACGTCGGTGTTGTCGCCATCACGAGAGTGTTCAGCGTATTTGTTGTCGGCGGCGCCGCGATGTTGGCCATCGCCTTCGCCTTTGTCGGCAAAGTTTCTGCACTGATTAGTTCGATTCCTCAAGCAGTGATGGGTGGTGTTTCGATTCTCCTGTTTGGCATTATTGCCTCGGCTGGCATTCGAATGCTTGTTGATAACCGTGTTGACATGGGTGAAAAACGAAATATGGTGATTGCTTCCATTATCCTTGTCGTTGGCATTGGCGGCGCAGCGATCCGCTTTACCGATTCGTTTGAAATTGCCGGCATGTCCCTTGCAACTATCATCGGCCTTATTCTTCACGGATTGTTACCGAACCGCAGTGTTAGTTACGGACAAAAAGACATGTTTGAATCAGACGCCCGTTAAAGGCGCTGGTTCACGCCTGGTTGTTGCCATAGACGTTTGCTTAAAAAAGGAGGCCAACTGCATGTTAAGCGCACAAATCGAGAAAGCAACGCAAAAAGGCTTGTGTACGATGAATGAACTGAGCGTTAACGAGGTGTTAGACCTCCTGAAGACGGCAGAAGCATTTGCGGCTGGAGCTATTTGGAAACCACAAACGCAAATGTTTGTAGCGAACTTGTTTTTTGAACCGAGCACGAGAACCCGTTTTAGCTTTGAAGTCGCTGAGCGGCGCCTCGGCTTAGAAGTGTTGCAATTCGATGGTCAACACACGAGTACGCAAAAAGGAGAGAGCCTTTATGATACAGCACGCACGCTCGAATCCATTGGTGCAAGCGCGCTTGTCATTCGCCATCGCCAAGATGCTTACTTTCATGAATTAAAAGGGCTGCCGGTGCCAATCATTAATGCAGGCGATGGCTGCGGCAACCATCCAACCCAATCACTGCTTGATTTATTGACAATCAAACAAGAATTCAGCTCGTTTTCAGGCTTACATGTTGTCATTGCTGGTGACTTGGCTCATAGCCGTGTAGCTCGCTCCAATGCAGACATTTTGACAAGGCTCGGTGCTCGTGTGTCCGTTGCTGGGCCTGATGAGTGGATGGGCGAGTTTACAGATAGGTATACGCATCTCTCGATGGACGAAGCAGCTAGACAAGCAGATGTGCTCATGATGCTTCGCGTCCAGCATGAACGTCATGATGGCAACGCGCTATTTTCCAAAGAGGCGTACCATCAAGCCTATGGTTTAACCGAACAACGGGAAGCGATGATGGCAAATCGGAGTATCATCATGCATCCCGCACCTGTTAACAGAGGTGTAGAAATCGCCAGCGTGCTCGTTGAGTGCAAACGGTCACGGATTTACAAACAGAGCGCCAATGGCGTTGCCGTACGCATGGCTGTGTTAAAGCGGGCGCTTGCATAACGGCAATTAGACTACAAAAAAGGGGATGAGCGACAATGGCAGTGAAGGTGACTGGTGGGTTTATTCTGGACGAAAATGGGGAGCAAGTAGCAAAAGATGTGTATATAAAAGATGGAAAAATTGTCGAGCATGTTGCTGAAGGCGACATTCGCGAACAATTGGATGCAACAGGCTTATTGATCAGCCCGGGTTTTGTCGATGTACATGTTCATTTGCGTGAACCAGGTGGGGAGAAGAAAGAAACGATTGAGACAGGGACAAAAGCTGCGGCAAGGGGTGGCTTTACGACAGTGGCAGCTATGCCCAATACGCGCCCTGTTCCTGACAATGCCGAACAATTGAATCTGTTGCAAGCGCGTATTTCTGAGGCGGCAGTGGTGCGGGTGCTTCCTTATGCTTCGATTACAACAAGGCAACTTGGCAAAGAGTTAACGGATTTTAAGGCATTAAAAGAAGCGGGCGCATTCGCTTTTACAGACGATGGCGTCGGCATTCAAGAAGCGGGAATGATGCTAGCGGCAATGAAAGAAGCAGCGGCATTAAATATGACAGTCGTCGCACACTGCGAAGACAATTCGCTCATAAACGGAGGTGCTGTTCATGAAGGCCATTATGCGAAAGCGCATGGCTTGAACGGAATTCCCTCTGTTTGCGAAGCCGTCCATATCGCCCGTGATGTATTGCTTGCCGAAGCTGCTGGTGCCCACTATCATGTCTGTCATGTTTCGACAAAAGAATCGGTGCGGACGATCCGTGATGCGAAAAAAGCCGGCATACGCGTAACCGCAGAAGTGACGCCACATCACTTGCTTTTATGCGAAGACGATATCAGTGGCAATGATCCGAATTTTAAAATGAATCCGCCTCTTCGCGCAAAAGAAGACCGTGAGGCATTAGTAGCCGGGTTGCTCGATGGCACGATTGATTTCATTGCGACGGACCATGCGCCGCATACAGAAGAAGAAAAGAGTACTTCGCTTGAACGGGCGCCTTTTGGCATCGTCGGATTGGAAACAGCCTTTCCGCTTTTATATACACATCTTGTCAAGCCAGGAACGTTTACGCTGAAGCAGCTTGTCGATTGGTTGACCGTCAAACCAGCGCAAACATTTCATCTCCCGTATGGGACACTCCATGTTGGGGCAGCAGCCGATCTAACACTGATTGACTTAGAGGCAAATGAAACGATTGACCCAAGTACGTTTTGGTCGAAAGGCAAAAATACCCCTTTTGCTGGTTGGGAGTGTGCAGGCATCCCACAAGCGACGATTGTGGCAGGAAAAACCGTGTATAAAAAGGAGCGTATCACCAATGAATAAACTGCTTGTTCTTGAAGACGGGACGGTTTTAAGAGGAGAAGGATTTGGCGCCGATGTCGAAATGAGCGGGGAAGTCGTCTTCAATACGGGCATGACTGGCTATCAAGAAATTTTGTCTGACCCCTCTTATTGCGGTCAAATCGTGATGTTGACATATCCGCTAATTGGCAATTATGGCATTAACCGTGACGATTTTGAATCGCTGCAACCAGCGATTGCTGGATTGATTGTGCGTGAAATCGAGCACGAACCAAGCCATTGGCGCAAGCAAGAATCGTTGCATGACCTACTTGCCGCCAAAGGCATTCCTGGGATTGCTGGCATTGATACACGCATGCTGACGAGAAAAATCCGTGCCCATGGCACACGCCGCGGCCGTATTTGCGATCTTAATGTTGACGTAGAACAAGTGGCAAGGAGCTTGCGGGAAAGCAAGCCACTTACTGACCAAGTTGCCCGCGTGTCAACCAATACTGCTTACCATGTACCAGGGAAAGGAATGCGGGTTGCTTTAATCGATTGCGGCACGAAACACGGCATTCTGCAATCACTGATCGACCGCCATTGTGATGTCGTCGTTGTCCCTTATAACACGGCTGCAGAAGAAATTAAGCGCCTTGGCGTCGATGGGGTGCTCGTTTCAAATGGACCAGGCGACCCAAAAAATGTTCCAGAGACAGTGGAAACAGTCAAGCAATTGCTTGGCGACATCCCGCTTTTCGGCATTTGTTTAGGCCACCAATTGCTGGCGCTTGCTTGTGGGGCTACGACGAGCAAAATGACATTTGGCCACCGCGGTTCCAACCACCCAGTACGGGAGCTCGCTACTGGACGAATTGACATTACCGCACAAAACCACGGTTATACAGTCGATGCTACGTCATTGGAAGGAACTGCCCTCGAGCTGACACATGTGGCTGTTAATGATGGCTCCGTTGAAGGCCTTCGCCATAAAGAAGGGGATGCATTTAGTGTGCAATACCATCCAGAAGCGTCTCCTGGCCCTCATGACGCCAGCCATTTATTTGATACGTTTATCCACATAATGATCGAAAAAAAAGGAAAAGTTTACGCATAACAGCTAGGAGCGTGTGAATATGCCAAAACGGACAGACTTAACAAAAATACTTGTTATCGGCTCAGGGCCTATTGTAATCGGGCAGGCAGCAGAGTTTGATTATGCCGGAACGCAGGCATGCCAAGCGCTGAAAGAAGAAGGTTATGAAGTCATTTTAATTAATTCGAACCCAGCGACAATCATGACAGATACAGCAATGGCGGATAGGGTTTATATCGAACCGCTCACGCTTGAATTTGTTACCCGCATTATCCGCAAAGAACGCCCCGATGGTCTTTTGCCGACATTAGGCGGACAAACGGGCTTAAACATGGCGCTTGAATTAAAAAATGCTGGGATTCTTGAGCAGTATCAAATCGAGCTGCTCGGTACAAAACTAGATGCAATTGAACAAGCAGAAGACAGGGAACAATTTCGGGCGTTAATGAACGTGCTTGGCGAACCAGTTCCAGAAAGTGAAATCGTCCATACGCTTGACGAAGCGTTCGCCTTTGTCAAAACGATTGGCTACCCTGTCATTATTCGTCCAGCCTATACGCTTGGCGGCACTGGCGGTGGAATTGCTTACAATGATGAAGATTTAGCAGAAATCGTTGCGAGCGGATTAAAATACAGCCCTGTTACACAATGTTTAGTCGAAAAGAGCATTGCTGGTTTTAAAGAAGTCGAATACGAAGTGATGCGTGACAGCAAAGATGAAGCCATCGTTGTCTGCAACATGGAAAACTTTGATCCTGTTGGTGTCCACACTGGCGATTCCATCGTCTTTGCACCTAGCCAAACCCTTTCTGATAACGACTACCAAATGTTGCGGAATTCAGCACTATCGATTATCCGCGCCCTTGGCATAGAAGGTGGCTGCAATGTCCAGTTTGCCCTTGATGCACACAGCGACCAGTATTACATCATCGAAGTTAATCCGCGGGTGAGCCGTTCTTCTGCGCTGGCCTCGAAAGCGACAGGCTACCCGATTGCGAAAATCGCAGCTAAAATTGCAGTCGGCTACCATTTGGATGAGTTGAAAAATCCAGTAACAGAAACGACGTATGCCAGCTTTGAACCGACCCTTGACTATGTCGTCGCGAAAATTCCGCGCTGGCCGTTTGATAAATTCGAATCAGCCAACCGCAAGCTTGGCACGCAAATGAAAGCGACAGGAGAAGTGATGGCGATCGGCCGCTCCCTGGAAGAATCGCTTTTAAAAGCGATTCGCTCTCTAGAAGCTGGCTATGACCATTTATTTGATGAACAGTTAGAAAAGAAGCCGGAAGGCGAGCTATTAGAAAAAATAGCAAAAGCAGACGATGAACGGCTGTTTGCGATTGGCGCGTTGCTGCGAAAAGGCGTTTCAGTAGAAACCATTTATGAAACAACGAGCATCGACCGCTTTTTCTTGCAAAAACTAGCGCGTATTGTTGCTCTAGAAGAAACGATAAACGAGGCCCGTAGCAGTGAGGCCATGTTATTGCGGCTGAAACGTGCTGGCTTTTCAGATTCCTACATTGGCCGCAAATGGGGCAGTGAAGAGAAGGATGTTTTTGCAGTAAGGCAACAAGCAGGGATTGTTCCCGTCTATAAAATGGTTGACACATGTGCAGCAGAATTTGCTTCACCAACGCCTTACTTCTACAGCACCTATGAACAAGAGAATGAGTCACAGCGGACAGAAAAAGAGAGCATTCTTGTATTAGGCTCAGGCCCTATCCGCATTGGACAAGGAATTGAGTTCGACTATGCGACTGTCCATACAGTATGGGCCATTAAGGAAGCCGGTTATGAAGCCATTATTATGAACAACAATCCAGAAACGGTGTCAACAGACTTTTCCACTTCCGACAAACTCTACTTTGAGCCATTGACAGTCGAAGATGTGATGCACGTCGTCGGCTTAGAGAAACCAAAAGGCGTAATCGTCCAATTTGGCGGGCAAACGGCTATTAATCTAGCAGCGGCTTTAGCAGAGCGGGGCGTCTCCATTATTGGCACAACGCTTGAAGACATGGACAGGGCAGAAGACCGGGACAAGTTTGAACAAACACTAGTAGAACTAGGGATTCCACAGCCGCTTGGCAAAACAGCCACATCCGTTGACGGAGCTGTCGCTATTGCCCGTAAAATCGGCTATCCTGTTCTAGTGCGCCCTTCGTATGTCCTCGGCGGCCGGGCAATGGAGATTGTTTACCATGAGGAAGAGTTGCTGCGCTACATGCAGACGGCAGTTAAAGTGAATCCGAAGCACCCTGTGCTTGTCGACCGCTATTTGACAGGAAAAGAACTAGAAGTGGATGCGATTAGTGATGGCAACGACGTTTATATTCCTGGGATTATGGAACATATTGAACGGGCAGGCGTCCATTCTGGCGATTCGATTGCTGTTTATCCGCCGCAAACCGTGCCAGATCATTTGAAGCAACGCTTAATTGAGCGGACAACGAGCATTGCCAAAGGTTTAAACATTGTAGGCCTTTTGAACATCCAGTTTGTTTGGCATAAAGACGACGTCTATGTCCTTGAGGTAAACCCACGCTCAAGCCGGACTGTGCCATTTTTAAGCAAAATTACGGGCGTGCCAATGGCTAAGGTTGCTACGCATGTCATGCTCGGCAAAACACTGCGCCAGCTTGGCTACCAATCAGGCTACCACCCAGAGACGGAGGAAGTGTCTGTAAAAGTGCCAGTGTTCTCCTTTGCCAAATTGCGCCGTGTCGATATTTCCCTCGGCCCGGAAATGAAATCAACTGGTGAAGTAATGGGACGGGATCAAACGTTGGAAAAAGCGCTCTACAAGGGCCTTGTCGCTTCAGGGATGAACATCCCCGCACACGGCGCGGTATTGTTTACAATCGCTGATAAAGATAAAAACGAATCGGTCAGCATCGCCAAACGGTTCCATGAAATTGGCTATAGCCTTGTGGCCACATCAGGAACGGCAAACGTGCTGGCAGAAGCGGGAATCCCTGTCAAAGTCGTTAACAAAATTAATGAAGGGGAACCCCATTTGCTTGATCTAATCCGCCAAGGCGAAGTCCAGTTTGTCATTAACACGTTGACCAGAGGCAAACAGCCAGCGCGGGATGGTTTTCGGATTCGCCGTGAGTCCGTTGAAAATGGCGTTGTCTGCTTAACGTCAATTGATACAGCACAAGCGCTGCTCAGCGTACTTGAGTCGATTACGTTTGCAACTTGGAGCATGCCGCAACACGGGTAAATTTTTCTGAGCCACATGCCTAAAGCTTGTGGCTCTGTATGTATGACTAGCGTTGGGAGGCAGCAGGATGAGAAAAAAACAAGGGCGATTAACGATCGTCAAACAAACTGAGATTGCTCGCGACAGCTATGAGCTTGTGCTGGAAGGCGAATTGGTTAAGCACATGAGTCAACCGGGCCAGTTTTTGCATGTACGTGTTGATGAATCAGAAGACCTGCTCTTGCGCCGGCCGATTAGCATTGCCAATATCGATCCTGAAAAAGAGCAAGTGACGATGATTTACCGTGCAGGCGGGGCAGGCACAAAACGCCTTGCTGCCCAAGGAATAGGGACCAAAGTCGACGTGCTTGGACCACTTGGGCAGGGCTTCCCACTTGAGGAAGCAAAACGAGGAGAAAAAGTGCTGTTAGTTGGCGGCGGCATCGGCGTTCCACCTCTTTATTATTTAGGAAGACGTCTAGTAGAAAATGGCGTCCGTGTCACTTCTGTGCTCGGATTCGCCTCACAAGCGGATGTTTTTTACGAGCAACCGTTTAAACAGTTGGGCGATGTCCATATTGCAACAGCGGACGGCAGTTACGGCGCTCGTGGCTTTGTGACTGACGTCATTAGCCAACAAAGCATCGATTTTGATGTTCTCTACTCATGCGGGCCAACGCCGATGTTAAAGGCGCTAACAGACCGTTACCGCGATCGGCGTGCGTTCATTTCCCTTGAAGAGCGGATGGGCTGCGGCGTGGGCGCTTGCTTTGCTTGCGTTTGCCACGTAGAAAATGGCCAATCTCATGAGTACCGCAAAATTTGCACAGACGGGCCCGTCTTTCCAGTAGGGGAGGTTGTCCTATAATGGAACGTTTGCAAATAAGCTTGCCAGGCTTAGAGATGAAAAATCCGGTTATGCCGGCATCAGGCTGTTTTGGTTTCGGAAAAGAATACGGCCAATTTTTTGATTTAAATCAGTTAGGGGCCATTGCGATAAAAGCGACGACAAAAGAGGCGCGCTTTGGCAATGAAACACCGCGAGTGGCGGAAACAAAAGCGGGCATGCTCAACGCCATTGGCCTGCAAAATCCAGGGCTACAAGGGGTAATCGAGCAGGAATTGCCACGGTTTGACGACTACGATGTACCGATACTGGCCAATATAGCCGGTTCGACGATGGACGATTACATCGAAGTGGCTACGCAGCTGTCACAGCAACGGAACGTTTCAGCGATTGAGTTAAACATTTCCTGCCCGAACGTGAAACAGGGGGGCATTGCGTTTGGGACAGTGCCCGAGATAGCGGCAGAGCTGACGAAGGAAGTCAAGGCTGTATCAGCCGTGCCTGTTTATGTCAAACTTTCACCCAATGTAGCCGATATTGTCGCCATCGCCAAAGCGATTGAGAAAGCGGGAGCAGACGGGCTGGCAATGATTAACACTTTGGTCGGCATGCGAATTGATGCAAAAACGCGTCGGCCAGTGCTGGCGAACCAATATGGCGGATTGTCGGGAGCCGCTATTAAACCAGTTGCACTCCGGATGATTCACCAAGTTAGCCAACAAGTCGACATTCCTATTATTGGAATGGGAGGCATTCAGACAGCGGAAGATGTGATTGAATTTTTACTTGCTGGAGCAAGCTGCATTGCTGTCGGCACGGCTAATTTTACGGATCCGTACACATGTCCAAACATTATTCGTGACCTGCCGCGTTGGCTTGACAGATTGGAAGTACAATCCATCACTGACTTGATTGGAGGGAGCTGGAACTAATGGATAGGCCATTTTTTATCGCTTTAGATTTTGATGAACAGGCCAAACGCCAGCGCTTCTTGAAGTCGTTTGCTGCCGAAACGCTTGATGTAAAAATCGGTATGGAACTGTTTTACCGCGAAGGGTTGCCTGTAGTCCATGAATTAAAGGAAGCGGGTTATCGGTTGTTTCTTGATTTAAAACTTCATGATATTCCCAATACCGTTGGAAGGACGATGCGTGCTTTAGCCGAATTGGACGTTGATGTCGTCAATGTCCATGCTGCAGGGGGAAAAGCTATGATGGAAGCGGCTTTGGAAGGGCTCGAAGCAGGGACAAGAGCAGGAAAACAGCGGCCGAAACTCATCGCTGTCACGCAGCTGACGAGCACGGACAGTCGTATGCTCACTGAAGAGTTGCTGATCGATAAGGCGATGGATGAAGTCGTAGTACGGTATGCGCAGCTTGCCCAGGAAAGTGGATTAGACGGTGTCGTTTGCTCGGCCCGTGAAGTCCCCCTTATCCAAGCAGCATGCAGCAATCGATTTTTGACTGTTACACCAGGCATTCGCAGGCAAGTCGATCAAGTTGGGGACCAAGTGCGTGTAGTCACACCAGGGGAAGCAAAAGCGCTTGGCAGTTGGGCGATAGTCGTCGGCCGAAGCATTACAGCAGCAGCAGATCCCCTAGCTGTTTACCGAGAAATGAACGAAGATTGGAAAGGGGCGACCGAACAGTGACTAGCAGAACCATTGCTAACCATTTACTTGATATAAAAGCGGTGACACTTTCACCTGCAAAACCGTATACGTGGAGCTCGGGATTAAAGTCGCCGATTTATTGCGATAACCGTTTAACACTTTCTTATCCGCATATACGCAACGAAATTGCTGAGGGGCTAGTTGCTATCATTAGAAATGTTGCCCCTGACGCTGACATCATTGCTGGCACGGCAACGGCTGGCATCCCGCACGCTGCTTTTGTGGCTGAAAAACTCCAATTGCCAATGATTTACGTTCGTTCGAGCGCCAAAGGCCATGGAAAACAAAATGCGATTGAAGGACATTTGCCGCCTGGCAGCAAAGTAGTTGTAATCGAAGACTTAATCTCGACTGGTGGCAGTTCCATTGCAGCAGCTGAGGCATTGCGCTCGGCTGGGGCAGAGGTGCTGCTCGTTGCTGCGATATTTTCGTATCAACTCTCACAAAGCGATGAAAACTTTAACAGTGCTAAGCTTCCTTTTCGCGTGCTAACGACTTATGCTACCCTTGTCGAAGAAGCGCAGAAACGGGGCGCAATTACGAGCGAAGAGCAAGCCAAATTGGAAGCTTGGCGGAAAAATCCTCAAGATGAAGCGTGGATGAATCTGTAAACTTTTCGTGAAGGAGCTGTGTTGATGAGACGGATGGAGGGCGCTGAATTCGATCAACTTGTTGATTTTTTTGATCAAATGGCCAACACGAATTGGCTATCACAGCTTCATAGTCACTTAAAGCAACAGTCAGGGAGTTGGCAAGGAAAAGCCGTTGCTGACATTGGCTGCGGGACAGGAAGGTTGCTGCTCCGAGGCTCAACGGAAGCGTCTGAATTAATAGGTGTCGATTTATCAGCGGGCATGGTCATTCGTGCCAATGCCCTTTTTCAGGAGAAGGGTATTGCCGCTAAAGCAAAGGCCATTCAAGGGGATGCCACATCGTTGCCTCTCGCAAGCGGCGCCTTTGACATCGTCTTTTCTACATGTGTGTTGTTTTTATTGCCAGATTTGCAGCAAGGTGTAAAAGAAATGGCACGGGTTTTAAAACCAGGTGGCATCGCGTTCTTGTTAAACCCTGCTCCTTCGATGGCGGTGGAGACGGCGAAAGCCTATGCACAAAGACAGCAATTGCTTAAAGAGGAAACGGAGTATTTGCTTAAATGGGCGACTGTCTCTGAACGCCGACACCGAAAAAGTACAGCGGAGTTAAGCGACATTCTGAAGAAATGGGGCTTTGCCGACATAAGGCACGAGCCTGTGCTCGAAGGCCTAGCCCTAATCAGCAAAGCGGAAAAACATCCTGCCTCTACCTAACCAACAAAGACATCTTTCCAGAAGCACAATGATTTTGTATGCTTAATGGGAGGACAAGGAAAGAGGTGGCTTGTGTGGAAGAAGCGAACGAGAAGACGGCAGAGCTTGAAGCGCGGCTAGCCCGTTGCGAAAAAACAATCGCTCATTTAGTCGATGAAAATGCAAAAGCCAATGCTAAAATTGATGCTTTATTTGGCGTCATCCGGAGCATTAGTTCAATGACTGACCGCCATTTTGTCGAAGATGCAACCGCGATATTAGAGGCAAACGGCGATTTGTATAGAGCCGATGCTTACGGGCTAAGTTTAGAAGAATACAAAAAACAATTCGGCAAATAGCAATCCAAGTTCTAGTACATGTTTTTTTCACTGTCGTTGTCTTAACGGTTGGGTTGTCGGCGGAAAGTCGATACCCGCACTCATACTAGTCTGAGCCAGCTTTTCTATTAAAGGAAGGCTGGCTTTTTTCGTTTGCAAGCAACACGAATGCGAATGGCAGGTTTCACGGAGGGCATGCTAAACATACTATGACGCAATGCGAATAAGTTGGGGTTAACATGAGTAAGAAACAATGGCTGTTTGTAGGAGGAGCAAGCATCGTTGTCGCTGTGTTCGCACACGCCCTGTTCTTTTATGAGACAGCGGCTGGTCGATTCATGGCAGGGCCAAATGACGGGCTTGGACAAATCCTGCCTTTTAAGCATTTTTTATACCAACAGTTAAAAAATGGTCAGTGGAGTTATTCGATCCAGTTTGGTTTAGGTGCAGGCACGTTTTCGCAACTTGCCTATTATTTTTCAACGAGTATGATTTATTCCTTCTCTTGCCTCCTTGTTTATGCCGGAGAAATGAGTGGGCTCATTGCCAACGTTGACCTGTTGTTCTGGGGAAAGGCAGCTGTGTTTGTCAATACAGCTAGATTGGCGCTCGTCCTCTTTCTTGCGACGAGCGTATTTCACTACATGAAAATCTCTCTTCCCTACGCGTTTTTAGGGTCCGTTTTTTATGGGGTGAGTGTCATGTACTTTACCCATGGGATTTATTGGGAATTCTTTGCTGACGCCTTTTTGTGGTTGCCTTTGCTTGTGGTAGGTGTCGAAAAGCTCATCAGGGAAGAAAACCCGTTTTGGCTAATTGCTGCCATGAGCCTGTCACTTGTCAATAACTTTTATTTTTCGTATGTAAATTTTCTCTTTTTAAGTGTATACGCTTTGCTACGATGGCTGATTCGCTTTCCCGAAGACCGCCTGTCTATAAACGCTCAACTACGTTATTATGTGCCCATTGCGGTGCTCAGTTTTTCCATAAGCGCGATTGCGTTTATTCCGGCAGTAAGCGGGTTTCTTAGCAACTACCGTCCGCCATTTACAGACAGAGTCCCACTGTTTTCTGTCCATGACAATCTTTTATATGGAAGCAAATTTTGGCTGTTGCCCCCTTTATTTGTTTTGTTTGCTTGTATAAAACAGCTTTATGTCGACAAAACGTCACGCTTGTTTATCGTCGTTGCTTTGTTGTTTTGCCTGTTCCATTACAGCCCGTTTATGGCGAGTATCTTTAATGGGCTTTCGGCGCCGCAATTTCGCTTTGAGTATATAGGGACGTTTGCCGTAGGGGGTGTGATTGCCCGTGGTATGATGCACTTGCAGGCGCTAGCAAAGCCCGATCTTGCTCGTGGCCTCATCGCCATGTTGATGATTTATGCACTTGCCTTTTTACTTGATGATACGTTGTCATTGCCTTTTCTCTCTAGCCATTATGCACTGGGGTTCGCCATTTGGGCTGTCGTGAGTGGTGTGGCCGTTTTGTGTTTGCGCCAGTCTCGTCAAAGGTTGGCTTTGCTTTGCGCATTGTTCATCGTTTGCCAATTGCTTTTGATTAACGCTGGAGCCAAAACATTTTTTTCTACTACCAGTACAAAACAAGCATCTGAACGCTTTATGAGCAGCGAGTCATATGATTCGCCTCAGCAAGCAGCACTGATCGAACAAGCGTTGCGTAGGAAAAAGCATCCATTAGCCCGAATCGAATGGATGGTCGATTTCCGCAACAACACTCCGCTCATTCAAGGTTTTTATGGCAATAGCGCCTATTCCAGTGTGCTTAACGGAAACATTCTCCACTTTTACTACGATCATTTGCAAATTGACATGGGTAGAGAAAGTGTCAGCCGATATTATGGCTTTGGTGACCGTGCCAACCTCCATAGCCTCATGCACGTACAATTTAAGCTAGTTGACAAAAAGGAAGAGGCTGCTATTCCGTACGGCTTTACCCTTTACTCTGAAAATGACCGTTATGCGTTATATGAAAATCAATGGCTGCTTCCATTTGCCCGGGCAACGTCAACGGTCTTCTTGGAGGAAGACTTAGAAGGGTTCAGTCCACTTGCGCGTGAACACGCGATGTTAGAAGGCATAGTGCTCGCATCTGGAAAAGCGACAGCAAAAGCGGTTCCGGAGGCGGATTTAATGGAAAGGGCGCGAATCGAAGCAGTAGGAGGCACGTACAAAAACGGCACACTTTCTGTTACAGATAAGGTTGGCGGCATTGACATTGTGTTTGCGAAGCGTGCTGCCGAAGAAGTCGATGATTATGTCTCGTTTTTTTTGCAAAATCAATCGAAAACGGCACCACGTTTTACATTGCAAGTCAACGATTACAAAGCGTGGCGAAAATCACGGAGTTCGATTTACAAAACAGATGTCAACGATTTAACCATTCGCGTTCCTTCCCGTGAAATCGTGTCCTTGCGAATGCCAAAAGGGACGTACACACTAAAGGACATATCGCTTCATAGCGAGACGTATCAACTGCTTCAACACGTTTATGCCCGTGAGGAAAACAAACCCATTCACGTTTCCTTTGAGGGGAGAACACTACGTGTTTCCTACGACAATAAATACGGCGACACCCATTTAGCTGTCCCAATCCCTTATGAGAAAGGATGGGAAGTGAGTGTCAATGGGGAGAAGCAGCAAATCGAAAAGGCCAATTATGCCTTTCTTGGCACGGCGATTGCAGAAGGGAAAAACGAGGTTGTCTTTTCTTATTTGCCGCCTTATTTTCGCACATCGCTTCTCCTAAGTACATGCGGGTTGCTGGCGACAGCAATGTGGATATACGTGCGCCGGCGAAGTGCCTCATAAAATCGGCTAACTACACTCCTGACTGCCGCTCTCGTTTGCGACAATACAGGAGTGTGTTGTGCGATTCATCGTACGTTTTCTAATCGATACGGAGCGAACGGACAATGTCTTCTTTTGGCGTTACGTAAAGCGTCGTCTGCTTGTCGTATGTGACATAGCCAGGCTTGGCACCGCTTGGTTTTTTAACATAGCGGATTTTCGTATAATCGACAGGAACAGAAGCGGAGTCACGCGCTTTCGAGAAAAAGGCGGCGACAAGTGCTGCTTCTGTTAACGTTTCCTCATCTGGCGAGGACGAGCGGATGACGACGTGGGAGCCAGGAATGTCTTTCGTGTGTAGCCAAATGTCATCTTGTCGTGCGAAACGGTTTGTCAAATAGTCGTTTTGGCGGTTGTTTTTCCCTACTAAAAACTCAATGCCGGTAGAAGAACGGTATGCTTCCAACTGCGGTTTATCCAGTTGTTTTTTCTTTTTTCTGCCTTGTTGCCGTTTTTTAATGTAGCCACCCTCGATCAGCTCTTCGCGGATCTCTTCGATGTCACGGGGAGATGCAGAAGCCATTTGTGCTAGCAGCGAATCAAGATAGGCAAGTTCTTGTTCTGTTTTCTCCTGTTGATTCACGACTTCAACACGCGCTGTCTTCGCTTTCTGGTAGCGTTTGAAATAGGACTGCGCATTTTCCGCTGGGCTTTTCTGCGGGTCGAGGGCAATGGTGATGGTTTTGCCATTTTCGTCATAATAGTCAATGACGTCTACCGATGAAGCGCCGCGGTCAACGGCATGGATGTTGGCAGTAAGCAACTCGCCTCGTTTTTGGTAGCTGTCTGCTTCGTCTGCTTGTTGAAGGGTCTGTTCTAACTTTTTTAGCTTCCGTTTGTTTTTTTGGTATTCGTTTTTGAGCAAGCGCTCCAAATCGAACGCTTGTTGTTTCACCCGGTCCCGTTCTGCTTTGCCGTAGTAAAAACGGTCTAAAAGAGCACTCGGTGAGGAAAACACGTGGCGTTCTCCGTCTTTGTGAGTAAGATGGATGACTGAAAAATAGTCTTTTTCACCTTGCACCATTTCTAGCGTATACTCGTGGTTTTTCAACGGTGCCAACGTGCTGATAAATGCAGGGGGCAACGTTTCTCGGTTCGCCAATTTTGCCCGGGCGACAATTTCGGCTGCGATCAAGGGGGAAAGACCAGCAAATGATTGGACAAGTTGCTTGTCCAATTTCCCTCCATGAAAATCAAGCGCTAAAAGAACGTCTTCTTCCGTTGCGGCAAGAGGGTCCAGCTTATTTTGCTCTGGTGGCCATTTATATGGCTGTCCAGGGCCAACGAGACGGTAACTGCTTTGGTCAAAGCGAACATGCTTAATGCTGTCGATGATCGTGTTTGTTTTTTCGTCAACTAAAATAATGTTGCTATGTCGCCCCATGATTTCAACGATCAACGTTTTTTCTGTTGTATCGCCAAGCTCATCTTTATTGGCCACTTTCAAGACAATGAGCCGGTCGTAGCCATGTTGGGTGATGGACGTAATGATGCCGCCTTCCAAATGTTTCCGCAACAACATACAAAACATTGGCGGCTCGGCGGGGTTGTCGTATTTTTCCGTTGTTAAGTGCAGGCGCGCAAACACAGCGTTGGCAGAGGCGAGAAGGGCATGGGTCTTCCCTTTTGCTCGAATCGTAAATACAAGTTCTGTTTTAAATGGCTGGTGGATTTTATTGATCCTGCCGCCAACTAATTGCTGCAATTCATGTGTGATCGCTCTTGTCATCATGCCGTCAAAAGACATGTGTCTCACCTCTTCATTCCTCTTCTTCCATTGCGACGATGTTTCATAATGAGTATAGCATTTTTTTGCCTGACACTGAATAAGATGGCTTGTATACCGAAGCATGTACAAGTTAGGGGGGCATCTTGTGAGTACAAGTGAATGTGGGGTGAGGCAATGAAATGGTACAGCATGAAGCCAGAGGAAGTTGAGTACAAAACAAATACAGATATAGCGAAAGGGTTGACGGACAAAAATGTCAAAAAGCGCCTCAGCACATATGGCCCAAACAAATTAAAAGAAGCGCCACGGCCATCAGCGTTGGCCACGTTTCTGGCACAATTTAAAGACTTTATGGTGCTTGTTTTGTTGGCTGCGACGCTCATATCCGGTCTGATTGGCGAAGTTCTCGATGCAATTACGATTATGTGCATTGTGCTGCTAAATGGGGTTCTTGGGTTTGTCCAAGAGCGCAAAGCCGAAAAATCACTTGATGCCTTAAAAGAGCTGTCAGCTCCTAAGGTAGATGTCCTTCGCAATGGCGAATGGGGGCAAGTTCCTTCAGCTGAAATCGTCCCTGGCGATGTGATCAAAATAGGGGCTGGCGACCGGGTTGGCGCTGATATTCGCTTGATTCACGTAGCTGGCTTGCGCATTGATGAAGCCTCGCTCACAGGTGAGTCCGTTCCTGTCCATAAACATGGACAAGAAATCGCCAAACTCGATGTGCCTGTCGGCGATCAAGAAAACATGGCATTTATGGGAACCATGGTTACGCAAGGAAGCGGGATTGGCATTGTCGTTGGTACAGGAATGAAAACGGAAATGGGCAAAATCGCCCATTTATTGCAAGAAGCACAACCTGTCATGACCCCTTTGCAACGGCGGTTGGAGCAACTTGGCAAAACGCTGATTGCTGTCGCCTTATTCTTAACGGCGCTTATCGTCTTGATTGGCTTGCTTCAAGGCCATGATTTGCATACGATGTTTATTTCAGGTGTATCTCTAGCCGTTGCAGCCATCCCAGAAGGTTTGCCAGCGATTGTCACTGTTGCACTCGCTCTTGGCGTGCAACGAATGATTAAGCGCAAAGGAATCGTCCGCAAACTTCCAGCAGTAGAGACGCTCGGCTGTGCAACCGTCATTTGCTCTGATAAAACGGGTACACTCACCCAAAACAAAATGACGGTCAAACAGCTATGGGCGAACAATGAATGGCTTCATGTTAGCGGCTCAGGTTATGAAGCAGAGGGCGATTTTACGAAAAACGCAGAAGTCGTAACGATTGCAAAAAGACCGACTTTTTGCCGTTTGCTTAGTTATGGCGTGTTGTGCAGCAACGCTCAGTTTGTTGAAAAACAAGGGAGCAAGAAAAAAGGCCAAACCGGCCTTTCCCTTGACGGTGACCCGACTGAAGGGGCTATTATCATTGCCGCTTTAAAAGCGGGCTTTACGAAAGAAGGGCTTGCGGCAACCTACAGGCGCGTCGAAGAATTTCCATTCGATTCAACGAGGAAAATGATGAGTGTCATCGTTAAAGACGAAAGCGGCAAAGCCTATGTTGTTACAAAAGGAGCGCCTGATGTCGTTCTTGCCCGCTGCAACGCTGTTGCCACGGATGGGCGCACAGAAACGCTGACAGCAACAAAACAGACCGAAATTGAGGGCGTTGTCGAGCAAATGGCATCAAAAGCGCTTAGGACATTGGCGATTGCTTACCGTCCTTTAATGGGGAAGGAGAATGTCAAAAATGGGGATGATGCCGAAAAGAATTTAATATTAGTCGGCATCCAAGGGATGATTGACCCTCCTCGGGCAGAAGCAAAAGATGCGATCCAAGAGTGCCGAGAAGCTGGAATTAAAACGATTATGATTACAGGCGACCATCAAGTGACAGCTGCCGCGATTGCGAAAGAGTTGCAGATTTTGCCAAAGGGCGGCAAAGTCATGGACGGAAAAACACTTTCCCGTTTATCGGTTGAAGAGCTGGAAGAAGTCGTCGAAGATGTGTATGTCTATGCCCGCGTTTCCCCGGAGCATAAATTAAAAATTGTCAAAGCGCTGCAAAAGAATGGCGATATTGTCGCGATGACTGGAGATGGCGTTAACGATGCGCCAGCAATTAAGCAGGCGGACATTGGCATCGCTATGGGAGTGACAGGCACGGACGTCGCTAAGGAAGCCTCATCGCTTGTCCTTGCTGATGACAACTTCCTTACAATAAAGGAAGCGATAAAAGAAGGGCGCAACATTTACGAAAACATTCGCAAGTTTATCCGCTACATGCTGGCCTCGAATGTCGGTGAAATCTTGGTGATGTTGTTTGCCATTCTGCTCGGTATGCCGCTGCCGCTTGTCGCTATTCAAATTTTGTGGATCAACCTAGTGACAGACGGGCTACCTGCTGTTGCTCTCGGAATGGACCAAGCGGAAGGGGATGTGATGAAGCGGAAGCCGCGCAAACAAGATGAAGGTGTCTTTGCCCGGGGGCTTGGCTGGAAGATCATTAGCCGTGGTTTTATGATCGGCGCAGTAACGATTGCTGCCTTCTCACTCACATATGAAAATGACCCAGCACAGCTCACCCTTGCGCAAACCGTTGCCTTTTTAACGCTTGTTATGGCCCAGTTAATCCATGTTTTTGACTGCAGAAGCGAGTATTCGATTTACCACCGTAATTTGTTTGAAAACAAATACTTAGTTGGCGCTGTTCTAATTTCGATCTTGTTGATGGTGGCCGTTATTTATGTGCCGCAGTTGCAGCCTGTGTTCCATACAGTTGCGTTAGGGTTTAGAGAATGGCTGCTTGTTATTGGCATGGCGGCAATCCCGACGGTCGTCCTTGGCGGTTTCCAGCTATTAAAAAAGGAACCGAATAAAAACGCGAGAGAAAATATCCCCCTTGCCCCTTAAAGCAAGGGGTCATTTTGTTGATGTCTTGTAAAAAATGAGGTAAAATACAAGATTGAATACGTATCTACTTGGGACTTCATAATCATTCGTATAACTCCTAGAAGATTTGGTATAATGGATGATAGAATGCATGGCTGACCGAAAACGGGGGATTATTTCATGACGATAAAGCTTATTAACATCGGGTTTGGCAATATTGTTTCCGCAAACCGGATCATTTCAATTGTCAGCCCGGAATCCGCGCCAATTAAACGGATTATGCAAGAGGCGCGTGACCGCAATATGTTGATTGATGCAACCTACGGTCGGCGAACGAGAGCTGTTATTGTTACAGACAGCGACCATGTCATCTTGAGCGCCGTTCAGCCGGAAACGGTCGCCCAACGGCTACATACGAAAGAGGATGGAGTGGAAGACGCCTAAGCGAAAATGGAGGTAGAGTCAGTTTGATGAAAAGAGAAAAAGGGCTGCTTATCGTATTATCTGGGCCTGCAGGCGTCGGCAAGGGCACGGTTTGTGGGGCATTGCGGAAGCAGAATACAGCGATTGAGTATTCTGTTTCGGCGACGACGCGGAAACCGCGCGAAGGCGAAAAGCATGGTGTCAACTATTTTTTTAAAACACGAGAACAATTTGAGCAAATGATCGAGGATGGAAAATTGCTAGAATGGGCCGAGTACGTCGGCAATTATTATGGCACGCCAATTGACTATGTCCAAGAGACGATCAATGCTGGCAAAGACATTATTTTGGAAATTGAAGTGCAAGGAGCGCAAAAAGTGCGGACCGTATTTCCAGAAGGTGTATTTATTTTTTTAGCGCCTCCCAGCTTAAAAGAATTGCGTGATCGTATTGTTGGTCGAGGCACGGAAACAGAAGACATTATTAACGAACGGATGACAGTAGCAAAAGAAGAAATTGACTTAATGACGATGTATGATTACGTCGTCGAAAATGATAAAGTCGAATGGGCCGTTGAGCGGATTAAAGCGATTGTAACAGCTGAACATTGCAAACGGGAACGCTTAATTAAAAAATACAAAGAACTTGTGGAGGTCGAGAAATAATGCTGTACCCTTCAATTGACAATTTGCTAGAAAAATTGGATTCAAAATACTCGCTTGTCACGGTCTCTGCACGCCGTGCTCGTGAAATGAAAGAAGACTCTGCCCGAGTGCCTCTTGTGGAAACGCCGAAATCACATAAGTTTGTCGGCATTGCCCTTGAGGAAATTGTGAACGATCAGCTGACAAAGCGAGTGCCAAAAGAAGGGCAGTGAAAAAAGCGAATAAAAAAACAAAAGCTGTCTTCGTACACATTTGGCTCGCCACAACGGCACCTTTGCTCAAAGAAGGCAGCTTTTTTTGCATCTTCGTCTAAATGGAGGAAAGCAGCATGTTAAAAAACAAAACGATTGTAGTGGGCGTGAGTGGAGGCATCGCCGCTTTCAAGACAGCCGCGCTTGTCAGTAAGCTGACACAGGCGGGGGCGAACGTTTATGTGGTGATGACAGAAGCAGCCACGAAGTTTGTAACGCCTTTGACGTTTCAAGCACTATCTCGCAATCCCGTTTATACGGACACATTTACAGAACCAGACGCAACCAAAATTGCCCATATTGATATTGCTGATCAGGCGGATCTTGTTTTGATTGCCCCCGCAAGCGCCAATACAATTGCTAAATTAGCGGCAGGCATTGCTGACAACATGCTGACAACGCTTGTGTTGGCAACGCAAGCGCCAGTAGCATTAGCACCAGCAATGAACGTCAACATGTACGAACACCCGTCTGTACAGGAAAACATGGAAAAACTGCGGTCTTATCATTATCAATTGATTGAACCTGGTGCTGGTTATCTTGCTTGTGGTTGGGTTGGCAAAGGCCGTATGGCCGAGCCAGAGCAACTGCTCGAACTGGTGGATACACTTTTAGAAGAACCGACGGATTTGCGTGGCAAACAGGTGATCATAACGGCTGGCCCCACAAGGGAACCTCTTGACCCAGTTCGTTTTTTCAGCAATTACTCTTCCGGAAAAATGGGGTATGCGCTGGCACAAGAAGCGAGACGACGCGGCGCTTATGTCACATTAATAACAGGTCCGACGGCGCTTGAAGCACCTGTTGGCGTTGAAACGGTCGCCGTACAAACTGCTGAGGAAATGTACAATGCCGTAAATAAACGCTATCAACAAGCGGATATCGTCATAAAAGCAGCAGCAGTTGCCGATTATCAACCTGTTGACGTTTTTGCACACAAACAGAAAAAGAACGCAGACGAATGGTCGGTTGCACTAGAGCGGACAAAAGACATCTTGCGTTTTCTTGGCGAGCATAAAAATGAACAGATTCTGGTCGGCTTTGCTGCCGAGTCTGAGCAACTGCACACATACGCCAAAAGCAAGCTTGAACAAAAAAATCTTGATTTAATCGTCGCCAATAACATCACTTCGGAAGGCGCCGGCTTTGATGTTGATACAAATGTGGTTACTGTGTTCACTAGAGATGGACAGGAAACGGCTTACCCGCAAGCCTCGAAAAAAGAGGTAGCCAAGCAAGTGCTAAATGAACTAGAAGCTTATATGAAAAGGCGTGAAGCGTAAAGTGATTGCCCGTGTCATTGTTGATGTGCCGACAGCACAGACGGACAGGCTATTTGATTACGAAGTGCCGCTCGAATGGCGAGCGTTTGCACGTCCAGGTGCCCGTGTGATCGTCCCTTTTGGGCCTAGGCGCGTACAAGGCTTTGTCGTCGCTCTCGAACAAACGAGCGAAGCAACGAAACTGAAGCCGATCAGTGAAGTGCTAGATCCATTGCCAGTGCTTAGCCAAGAATTGTTAGAACTTGGGGACTGGTTGGCGAAAACAACCGTTTGTTATAAAGTCAAAGCGTTTTTTGCGATGCTACCAGCCGCGTTAAAAACGAAAGTCAGCAAACAAGTTGAGCGTAAAGCGGCACTGGATTTGTTGCCATTGCCGCTGCAAACGCTGTTCGCGGACAACGATGCCGTGCCATGGGAAGAAGCACGCAGTTTCATGAAACAAGATCTGCCGCTTCTAAAATCAGCGCTTGACGAAGGGGCAGTCTCGTTGGTGTATAAAGTGACTGAAAAAGGTGCCAAAAAGACGGCGAAACTGGTGCAAGCTTTGCCGAAACAAGTAGATGACATTCCCGAACGTGCCAAAAAGCAGCGGGAACTTTTTTGCTATTTGCAGGCAAATGGCCCCATCCTAACAAAGGATGCGCTGCAAGAGAGCCAGACGACTAGAGCAACATTAAAAGCATTAATAGAAAAAGGGTTTGCTAAAGAGACAGATGTAGAAGTTTACCGCGACCCGTTGCAACATGAGCAAATTCCTTCTAGCCTCCCCCTTGAACTAACGCCGGCACAGGCTGCGGTGATTGAGCCAATTGAAGCAGCGATTGCAAACGGCCACCATGAAGCGATGCTCCTTCATGGCGTAACAGGGAGCGGAAAAACGGAAATTTACTTGCAAGCCATTGCAAAAGTGTTGGAAAAAGGCAAAGAAGCCATGATGCTTGTGCCGGAAATTTCGTTAACACCGCAAATGGTAACGCGTTTTAAGGCAAGGTTCGGCGACTTGGTGGCAATTATGCATTCTGGTTTATCGAGTGGCGAAAAATATGATGAGTGGCGCAAAATCCACCGTAAAGAAGTAAAAGTCGTTGTTGGGGCGCGCTCAGCTGTGTTTGCTCCGTTTACAAACATTGGCCTCATTATTATTGACGAAGAACACGAAGCGAGCTACAAACAAGAAGAAACGCCGCGCTACCATGCGAAGGATGTTGCCCTTTACCGGGGACGGAAGCATCAGGCCCCTGTTCTTTTAGGCAGCGCCACACCTTCAGTTGAATCGTTTGCTCGTGCGAAAAAGGGCGTATACCGCCTTTTGTCTTTGAGGGAACGAATTAAAGGGCGCCCCCTGCCAGAGGTCGACGTTGTCGATATGCGTGAAGAACTGCGGCGTGGCAACCGCTCGATGTTTTCAGGCCAATTGCTGCAAGCGTTGCAAGCACGCCTTGAGCGCAACGAACAAAGTGTGCTGTTTTTAAACAGGCGGGGTTACTCGACGTTTGTTATGTGTCGGGATTGCGGTTATGTGGCAAGCTGTAGCCATTGTGACATTTCCTATACATACCACCGGGCCGGCAATTCGCTAAAATGCCATTACTGTGGCGACGAACAGCCAATGCCAAAGACGTGCGCAGAATGCGGGAGCGATCATATTCGTTTTTTTGGCTCTGGTACGCAAAAAGTCGAGGAAGAGTTAGCGCGCCTTTTGCCTGAAGCTAAAGTAATACGCATGGACGTCGATACAACGAGGAAAAAAGGAGCGCATAAACAACTTCTGGAAGCATTCGGGAAAGGCGATGCTGACATCTTATTAGGGACACAAATGATTGCCAAAGGGCTCGATTTTCCGCGGATTACCCTTGTTGGCGTATTAACAGCAGACACGATGCTGCATATTCCTGATTTCCGCAGCGCTGAGCGGACATTCCAACTGCTGGAACAAGTGGCAGGAAGGGCAGGACGGGACCAGCTTAAAGGCGAGGTTATTATCCAGTCGTATACACCTGAGCACTATAGCATCCAGCTCGTAAAAAGCCACGACTATGAACAGTTTTTCGCCAAGGAAATGCAACTGCGCAAACAGGGCAGTTACCCGCCTTACTACTACATGGCGCTCTTAACCATTTCCGATACGGAGCTTGCGAGCACGATTTCAGCTGCGCAAAAAGTTGCCCGTTACTTAAAAGAAAGCTTAAACGAAGAAACAGTTGTCCTCGGCCCAGTCGTCTCGCCAATTGCCAGGATCAAAGATAGATATCGTTATCAATGCGTGATAAAATACAGGCATGAACCAAAGCTTCAAGAAATACTTGATACCGTCATGCGCCATTATTTGCGCGATGCAACGAACAAAAAACTGCAAATTAGCATAGATGTAAATCCGCATTTCTTTATGTAAGTAAGGAGTGGAACTGTTGAAAATTGTTTTTATGGGAACGCCGGCATTTTCAGTGCCGATTTTAAAACGGCTGATCGATACTCATACGGTATTGGCAGTCGTCACACAGCCCGACCGCCCAGTTGGCCGCAAACGTCTGCTAACGCCGAGCCCGGTAAAAGAAGAAGCACAAAAACATGGTATCCCAGTACTGCAACCGGAAAAAATTCGCGATCAGTATGAAGACATCCTTGCGTTTGCGCCGGAGTTAATCGTAACAGCTGCTTATGGGCAGATTGTCCCAAAGGCAGTCCTTGATGCCCCTCCCTACGGGTGCATCAATGTCCATGCCTCACTGTTGCCAAAATACCGCGGTGGGGCCCCGATTCATCAAGCGATTATTGACGGTGAGAAAGAAACAGGCATTTCGATTATGTATATGGCAGAAAAGCTTGATGCTGGAGCTGTTCTTTCCCAGCAAGCGGTAGCGATAACAGATGAAGACGATGTGCAGACGATGCATGACAAGCTAAGCGCTATTGGCGCCGACTTGCTTGAAAAAACGATTGTTGCCCTAGAACAAGGCACAATTGATGCAGTTGCTCAAGATGAGGAAAAAGCAACGTTTGCCCCTAATATTAAACGAGAGCAAGAAGTGATCGATTGGCAAAAGCAGGCGAGGGTGCTATTCAACCAAGTGCGCGGAATGCGGCCATGGCCAGTTGCCTATACGCTTGTAAACGGCAAGCGTTTGAAAGTGTGGGAGGCGAAAGAAATAGCAGGGGAGCATGATAGCGAGCCTGGTGAAATCCTTGCCACGACAAAACAAGGAATTGATGTTGCTTGCGGAGGTGGGACGATTTTGCGATTGACGGTTGTCCAGCCAGCAGGAAAAAAAGCAGTGCTAGCAAGCCAACTGCTGCAAGGAGCCCATCCGTTTCAAGTAGGTAAGCGTCTCGGTGAAGGGAATGAATAGGGCGAGTGTTCGCGAAGTTGCACTGGATGCGCTGCTCAAGGTCGAGAAAAACCAAGCGTATAGCCATCTGTTGCTTCATTCGACGTTAACAAACGCCGGGTTGGACAAGCGCGACAGCGGGCTGCTGACGGAACTCGTTTACGGTACGATTGCCAGGAAGAGAACGCTTGATTACTATTTGGCGCCTTTTTTAAAATCGGGTAAAAAACGTGCTTTATGGGTAGATGTGCTTTTGCGACTCTCTGTCTATCAAATGGTATACTTGGACCGCATTCCCGACCGTGCAGTTGTCCATGAGGCCGTTACGATTGCCAACAAACGAGGCCACAAAGGCATTAGCGGCCTTGTCAATGGTGTCCTTCGTTCCATCCAACGGCAAGGATTACCTAATGTGGATGCAATTGCTGATCCAATCGAGCGTGCCGCCGTGCAAACAAGCCATCCCCAATGGCTGATGGCTCGCTGGATAAACCAATACGGCGAACAGGATGCAATGGCATTGGCAAATGCCAATAACATTCCACCTGAAGTCTGTTTGCGCGTCAATAGGATGAAGACAACAGCAGCAGAACTGGTGGCGCATTTGGGGAATGAAGGGGTTGAGGCAGAAAGGAGCAAGTTGCTGCCTGATTTGGCTGTCGTGATAAAAAAAGGCAATCCATTTGTAGGCGCAGCCTACAAAGAAGGACTTTTCACCGCTCAAGACGAAGCGTCTATGCTTGTAGCTAAGCTTCTTGGTCCAGAAGAGGGAATGGATGTCCTTGATGCTTGTGCGGCGCCTGGAGGGAAAACAACCCATATTGCCGAACAAATGAACGGGACAGGCCATATTTTAGCACTAGACCTCCACCCTCATAAAGTGAAGCTCATTGCCGAGCAAGCAGCGAGGCTCGGTCTTGAGAACATTGATACACGTGCAGAAGATGCGAGGACGCTTCAAACAAAACGCAACTATGATCGGGTTCTTGTCGATGCGCCTTGTACGGGATTTGGCGTTATTCGACGCAAGCCTGATATTCGTTGGTCGAAGACAGAAAAGGACGTTACGCACATTGCCAATGTCCAAGCAGCGATTCTCGCCCATGCAAGCCAGTTTGTCAAACAGGGTGGCACGCTTGTCTATAGCACGTGTACAATTGAAAAGGAAGAGAATGAACAAGCGATAGAACGCTTTTTAGACACTCATCCACAGTTCGAAACGAATGAACGATTTTATAGAAAGCTGCCTGATCACATTCAAGCAAATGGGCGTTTTAGCCCGCTCGGCTTAACGATTTTGCCCCATGATTTTGGCACAGACGGGTTCTTTATGGTTGCTTTAACACGGAAGCCTTAACGAGCCTGGGCGCAAAGAAGAGACTGCTAAATGAGGTGACGTTTTTGATTGAAAGCACAGCATTTTTAACAGATGTAGGCAAAGTGCGGTCCCATAATGAAGACAATGGCGGCATTTTTGTATCAGCAGCAGGCACGCTTGCAATCGTCGCTGACGGCATGGGTGGCCATTCTGCTGGCGATGTTGCAAGCCGCCTGGCGACAGAAGTAATGGAGGCCGAGTGGCGCAAGTTAAAAGAGCCTCTGTCAGCGTCATCTGCAGAACAATTTTTAAGGGAGGCGTTTGAACACGCCAATGCCTCGATTTTGGCCCACGCCAAAGAGAACCCTGATTGTGAAGGGATGGGCACGACTGCTATTGCTGCTGTCTGTACAGAAGAATACACGACGATTGCCCATGTCGGTGATAGTCGCGCCTATATTTATAATGGAAAACAATTGGTCCAGCAAACCGATGACCATTCACTTGTTGCAGAACTAGTCCGCAGTGGACAAATTTCTGCAGAAGAAGCTGATCACCACCCTCGGAAAAACATCGTGCTACGGGCACTCGGCACAGAGGCGCAAGTAAAAGTCGATTCTTTTACCATTCCTTCTGAGTTTATTGATACGCTAATGATCTGTTCGGATGGTCTGTCTAACAAGCTTGCTATTAAAGAGTTGCAAGTCGAGATCGAGCGCAAAGAGGAGCTGTCTGTCATCGCCAAGTCTCTGATTGCTCGAGCAAATGAACGTGGCGGAGAGGATAATATATCGATCGCTCTTGTCCGTTTTAGCAAGGAGATAGGTGAATAATATGATAGGCGAACGAATTGGCGGGCGTTACGTCGTTTTGGACAGCATTGGCGGCGGCGGAATGGCCAATGTTTATTTAGCGCTGGATGTGATTCTTGATCGGCACGTGGCAGTAAAAGTGCTCCAGCCGCAATTCTCGGAAGACGAACAATTTATTAACCGTTTTAGACGTGAAGCCCAAGCAGCGACAAGTCTTGCCAACCCGAATATCGTAAATATCTACGATGTCGGCGAGGAAGACAACGTCTACTATATTGTGATGGAGTATGTGCGAGGACGCACATTAAAACAAGTGATTCAAGAAGAAGGACCTTTAGACATCGCTGTTGCCCTTGATTACTTTAAGCAAATTTTATACGGTGTCGGCCATGCCCACGCCATGCAAATCGTCCATCGGGACATTAAGCCGCAAAACATCTTAATTAGCGAAAATGGCGAAGCGAAGGTAACCGATTTCGGAATTGCCAGGGCAATGACGTCAGCAACGATCACCCATACCAATTCTGTAATGGGCTCTGTCCATTACTTATCGCCGGAGCAAGCACGTGGCGGCCATGTCACCTATCGCTCTGACATTTATTCACTGGGCATTGTCTTATATGAAATGGTGACAGGGCAGATTCCGTTTTCTGGGGATACGGCTGTTTCGATTGCAATCAAACATTTGCAAAACGACATACCCTCTGTACGTGAATTGGTGCCAACCGTCCCTAAAAGTGTTGAAAATGTCATTAGGAAAGCGACTCAAAAAGACCCGCTGCAACGCTATGAATCTGCAGAGGAAATGGTCTGGGCTTGCGATGCGGCGCTGTCCGCGGATGCTGAGGAAGATGTCGCATTTGTCGAAGACACGGTTAGTGACGAGACGACGAAGGAATTGCCCATTATTGGCGCCTATGCCGATAAAAATTTAGAAGATACCATTGCAGTGCCTAGCAAACCTAGTAATCATCAAGAAGAGCCAGAGGACGACAACGTGCCTGAACCGGAAGCAAACACCCCTTCTGAAGACGACAGTGAAGGGAAAAAGAAAAAGCGGAAAAAATGGCTATGGTTGAGCGCAGTTGCACTAGCAGTGCTCATTGGGGCAACTGTCCTCGCTTTTACGTTTTGGAACGCGCTTTTTTTCGTTCCTGAGCAAGAGGTGCCCGATGTTGTCAATATGACCGAAGCAGAAGCGGTTGAGGCAATTGAAGCCCGTAATTTACGGGTGGAAACGGAAGAAATCGCCGATGAAAACTACGATGAAGGGCGCGTCGCCCGACAAAATCCACAAGCGGGCCGCGTCATTAAAGAAGGCCAGCCGGTCAAATTATTTATAAGCGCCTCGAAAGATGAAGTCAAAGTCGATGATTACCAAGGGCTTACCCTTTCATCGGCAACGCGGCTCCTTGAGCAGAAAGGATTTTCCGTAGAGACACAGCCGCGGGAAGACAACAGCGAGCCGGAAAATACGGTATTGTCCCAAAGCCCGTCGCCGGATACGATGGCTGTTCCTGCCGAGACGACGGTCGTGCTCACATACAGCGTCCCTGAATCGATTCAGTTGGATGACTTAACGAACCAAACAGAAGATGATGTACGTGCTTATTTTAACAGCGAAGGCTTGCGCGGCTCTTTTTCGAGGGAATACGACGACGACATCGCGGAAGGGCGTGTCATCAGCCAGTCTCCAGAGCCATTGTCAACACTCGAGAGAGGGGACAATGTGAGCGTGGTGCTATCAAGAGGGCCAGAGCCGCTTCAAGAACAGCCTGGATCACCTCCAGCGGAGGTGCCCGAGCAGCCTACAGATGAAGCCGAAGACCCTGTTGAAGAAACGCCTACTCAAGGTGAAGACGATGAGGGAGAGTCGACGATGGTTTATCGCGTAACGCAAACGATTGTCGTGTCAGAAGAACAGCAAGCAGAAGGGCAAAGTTTTGACATTCGCATCGTTGGCAAAGATGCCGATTCACAAGGCGATGAACGAGTGCTTGTCGAAGAAACGATTACCGAGACGACTGATTTTGAAATCGATTTGCGCGTAAGTCCTAGCTATACAGGCTCTTACGATGTATATATTAATGATGAATTCAATCGGCAGTCGCAAGTCTATACGTACACAGAGGAAGAAGAATAGGGCGAGGAAACGCCTGATGTTGTCAACGACCTACATCATCACAGACTGATAGAAAACGCTCGACGACGTATGCGAGCGTTTGTCTACAGTCTGAGGGCGTGGAAACGCGCCCTTCTTTCAATAAACGAGCAGGACTTTAAAGATAAACGCGTGCTCATGAAAATCCAACAGGAAAGAGAGGAATGGTATGCCAGAAGGACTGATTGTCAAAGCGCTCTCTGGCTTTTACTATGTACAAAGCGAAGGGGCGCTTATCCAATGCCGAGGCAGAGGCGTCTTTCGGAAGCGCAAGCAGACGCCGCTTGTTGGCGACTATGTCGAATTTGAGGCGGAAAATGAAACGGACGGCTATGTGATGGCAATTAAAGAGCGGAAAAATCAGCTCAACCGTCCACCTATTGCCAATGTTGATCAGGCGATTCTTGTCTTTTCGGCAAAGGAGCCAGATTTTCATACGCTCTTGTTGGATCGCTTTTTGGTACATATCGAACAACATGACATTAAGCCTGTGTTGGTCATTAGCAAAACTGATTTGCTAGAGGCGAGTGAACGGGATGCCCTAACTCGGCAAATGGCTGTTTATGGGCAAATCGGCTATCCCGTGCTATATACGTCGACGAAACAGGCCGACGATCCTAGCGAATTGCTCCCGTTGTTGGCAAACCAAGTGTCTGTGATCGCTGGCCAGTCTGGAGTCGGGAAGTCTTCGTTATTGAATGCGCTTGCCCCAGAGGCAAACATTGAAACGAATGAAATATCAAGGCATCTTGGACGGGGACGGCATACAACAAGGCATACTGAACTTTTGCCAATTGGTGAAGGCCTTGTCGCTGATACGCCTGGGTTTAGCTCACTGGAGTTTACGAACATAGAAGCGGAGGATCTCCGCTTTTGTTTTCCTGAGTTTTTAAGCTTGATGGATGACTGTAAATTTAGAGGCTGCCTTCATGACAAGGAGCCTAAGTGTGCCATTAAGGGTGCAGTAAAAACTGGGGATGTTGATTCTCTCCGCTACAAACACTATTTGCAGTTTTTACATGAAATTCAAGATCAAAAAAGGAGATATTAACATGATCAAAGTAGCGCCTTCGATTTTAGCGGGTGATTTTTCAAGAATGGGGGAGACGGTCCAAGCTTGTGACGATGCAGGCGCAGACTGGATTCATGTCGATGTGATGGACGGGAAATTTGTGCCGCCAATTACATTTGGACACCAAATGGTGGAAGCGATCCGCCCTTATACAGATCTTCCATTAGACGTCCATTTAATGGTCGAGCAGCCTGAAAAACAAATTGCGTTTTTTCAGCAAGCAGGCGCCGATTGCCTCAGTGTCCATGTCGAAGCGGGAGCCCATTTGCACCGGACGGTTGCCGCTATAAAAGAAGCAGGCATGAAAGCGGGCATTGTTTTGAATCCTGGTACTCCTGCTTATGCGGCTGAGCCTGTGCTTGCAGATGTCGATTATGTGCTGCAAATGACTGTCAATCCCGGTTTTGGTGGACAATCGTTTATTCCAGGGGCGCTTGCCAATATTAAAAAGCTCCGTGCCATGATTGATGAACGTCAACTTCCAGTGGACATTCAAGTAGACGGCGGCATCAACCCGACGACAGCACAACAATGTGTCCAAGCAGGAGCGACGATTCTCGTTGCTGGGTCGGCGGTGTTCAAGGAAGCCGATTTAGCAAAAGCGATTGCGCAAATCCGCGGGCAGTAAACGCAGCGAATCACCCTCATGTTAAAACCCTTGTGACGCCTAGGAAAACAGGTCTGATTTTTCCTCTTGCTGCATAGTCTAATAATAACTACGGGTGGACACGTCAAGAAGGCGTTTGACCTCATGAAAGGAGAGCGGCAAATCAGGCTGCTGACTCATTCAAATGAAGGGCAAATCTCGGTTTGGCGTGTGCTCGCAAAATTTATTGTTCAGGCGTGCCTGATTGCCAGTGCTTGAGGAGGAGGAGCAATGAAATTTTATACGATCAAGCTGCCGAAGTTTTTAGGAGGATTTGTTCGAGCAATGCTTGGCTCATTTAAAAAAGAATAAGATAAAAAAACACCACCGCTAGAACCCGACCTCCAAAGGTAGAGAAAAATCTTCTCTAGTTTGGAGGTCAATTTTTGTATATCTATTTTGGGAGGTTATAATGGATAAAAATGTTATAGAGCATGCAAAAAGGCTATACGGACTAAACCTTGATCTTGAGTTCCTTGGAGGGTTCGATGATAACGTTTATTTAGTAAAGACAAAGATGTTGTAATTAAGTTCTTGGATACGGAAAAGCACAAAGAACAAAGCTTGTTAAGCGAACAAGAGATTATTCAGTTAATGTCCAAACACGGAGTATATACTCCAGAGCTGATTCAATCAAGGAATAAGAACACTTATGAATTTGTTCAGGAGGGCAATAAAAGTTATTATATATTGGCATTTTCCCGGGTTGAAGGGAGTATTTTGTCTAATTATGAGGACGCTTCTCTTATTAAGCAGTGGGGGCGGACGTTAGGGCATATGCATGAAATAGCAAAAAACCATGCAAATAACAATAGTAGACATTTTCTAGAGTGGAATCATGATATAGATTTTGATCGTTTCTTTGAAGGTTCTGGTCAAATGATTGAAGACAAATGGATAACGTTTGTGGACAGGCTTGCTACAATACCTACGAGCAATGATGTTTATGGTGTAGTACATCACGACTTACATATTCGAAATCTATTGTTAAGTAAAAATAATATGTATGTGTTAGACTTTGGAGATGTTCGAAAAAGCAGGTATGCGTATGATTTTTCTATCTCAATATTTCATGCACTAGAAGAATATCGGCGAAAAAGGGAATCTACTCTCGAATTTTATCATTATTTTATCAGTCATTTTCTTGAAGGTTATCGTGAAAAGTCTACTTTCTCAAAAGAACAATTAAAATGGATTCCGTTTTTCTTAGAGTATAGGCGATTGTATTCTTTTTTATTTTTTCGACATACATTAAAATCAGCTGAAGTTCATTCAACTATTAGGAATTCCTTAGACAATATGAGGGACAGGATAGAAAATACTATCCCCGTTATTTCTTAGGCTTGTTATAAACAGATTTAAATAAGGCTAGATGTGAATTTACTTACGTGCAATATTTCTGAGAATTAAGAGAGGAGAAATTGGCTGGTTTAAGCGCGAATGAATAGCGAACTCGAACAACTAACAAAGCTGTAAAAAACACCGCAGCAACTGCGGTGTTTTTTGCGTATTTATACGCGTTCTACTTTTCCTGATTTAAGGGCGCGCGCCGAAACATATACACGCTTCGGCTTTCCGTCTACCAAGATACGAACTTTCTGTACGTTTGCACCAAAGCGACGCTTTGATTTATTCATTGCATGAGAGCGCTTATTCCCAGAACGCGCTTTACGACCGGTTATATAGCATTCACGAGCCATGTAGTGCCACCTCCTTAACAATCTCGACAAAAACACGTAGTCAACGTTACTCAAACATCTTAGCATAGGCCTTTCCATAACGCAATAAAAAAAGACAAGTAAAAAGGCTTGACGCAAATCAAAAGCTTTTAAAATGGAAGGCGATATAGTAAAATGGCGATACGTATGGTTACTAATTGAAGGAGGCAGAGCAATGACAATTGAAATGAAAACGGAGCTTGGTACAGTCGATGTGTCACAAGATGTGGTTGCAACGATTGCAGGAGGCGCAGCGATTGATTGCTACGGCATTGTCGGCATGGCCTCACAAAAACACTTTAAAGACGGATTAGCGGAGCTGTTAGGAAAAGAAAACTTCCGTCGGGGCGTTATTACCCGTGAAGAAGGGGAAGAACTCCACATTGATATGTACATTATCGTAAGTTATGGCACAAAAATTTCGGAAGTCGCCCATATGGTCCAAACAAAAGTGAAATACGATTTAGAGAAAATGCTTGGGCTTGAAGTGGAATCGGTGAACATTTTTGTGCAAGGGGTTCGCGTCGCGAATCCTTAGGATCCAGAAGGGGGAAGACAAAGTGAGCAAGAAATTGAATGGCGAGACGCTTGCCCATATGTTTATAGAGGGGGCAAGCGAGCTAGCGAACAAAGCGGATGTTGTTGATTCGCTTAACGTATTTCCGGTTCCAGACGGGGATACGGGAACAAACATGAATTTGACGATTACTTCTGGCGTCAAAGAAATCCAGAAGTCCCAGCAAGGGGACGTGGGTGAAGTTGCTAGTGCTTTTGCGAAAGGGCTTTTAATGGGCGCGCGAGGGAACTCAGGCGTCATTTTATCGCAATTGTTCAGAGGTTTTTCCAAGGCGGTAGAACGTCACAGCGAATTGACGACTGAGCAATTTGCAAAAGCATTGCAAGCGGGCGTTGCCACTGCTTATAAAGCGGTGATGAAGCCGGTCGAAGGGACGATTTTGACTGTAGCAAAAGACACCGCCAAAGCAGCCGAGCAGGCAGCGAAAAAAGAGACAGACTTTACGTCGTTTTTAACAACAATTATCAAAGCGGCGGAGCGCTCCCTAGCAAGCACGCCGGACTTGCTTCCTGTCTTAAAAGAGGTTGGCGTTGTCGATTCAGGCGGGCAAGGGCTTGTTTATATTTATGCTGGCTTTCTACAAGCGCTTACAGGCGAGCGGAAACCAAGCTTGTTGGCAGAGCCAAATATAGGCGATTTGATTAATGCAGAGCACTTCCATGCGCAAAATGCCCAGTCTCATATGGAAACGGGCGCTATTGAATTCGGCTATTGCACGGAGTTGATGGTGCGTTTTGACCGTGAAAAACTGGAAAAGCAGCCATTTCATGAAGAAGCTTTTCGAGAAAAATTAAGTGAGTACGGTGATTCCCTTCTTGTTGTATCAGATGACGATTTATTAAAAGTGCACATCCATGCGGAATATCCAGGCGAAGTGTTGACAGAGGCGCAAGCGTATGGGCCGCTCATGCAAGTGAAAATTGAAAATATGCGCGAGCAGCACGCACGCCTTACAAACGACAGCGACAATAGGCATGCCCCAGCAACGGCACGGCCGAAAGCAGAGTTTGCGATTGTGACGGTCGCGATGGGTTCAGGGATTGAGAAATTGTTTAAGGGCCTTGGCGCTGACCAAGTCATTGCTGGCGGGCAGACGATGAACCCAAGCACAGAAGACATTGTCCAAGCTATTCAAAAAGCCAATGCCAAACAAGTCATTATTTTGCCAAACAACGGCAATATCGTCATGGCTGCCAAACAGGCTGCAGAAGTAAGCGAAGCGGACGCTGAAGTCGTGGCGACGAAAACGGTTCCCCAAGGTTTAGCAGCGTTGCTCGCATTTAATCCATCAAACAGTTTACAAGACAACGCCGCAGCAATGGCCGAGGCAATAAAGGAAGTAAAAACGGGCGAGTTAACGTACGCAGTCAGGGATACGCAAATGGATAATCAGACGATCAACAAGGGCGATTTTATGGGGATAGCCGACAAAAAAATCATTGCTTGTGGCCCTCGTAAACAAGACGTGGCGAAAAAGCTCCTTGATGAAATGATTGATGAGGAAGCAGAAGTGTTGACCATTATAACGGGCGAAGATGCTACCGCAGAAGATACAAGTCAAATTGAAGCTTACGTCAATGAACGCCATGCCGACATGGAAGTCGATATTGTTGAGGGCGGACAGCCGTTGTACTCGTACATTTTTTCAGTCGAATGATCCGTCTTCATAAGGGACGAGAACATGTATGGAAGGGCATAAGGAGCATGGACGATAACGGGGAGGGGATCGTTTGGAGAAGGTGAAAATTGTCACAGACAGCACGGCAGACATTCCTAAGGAATTAGCGGAAGCACATGGGATTACCGTTATTCCGCTTAACGTTCATTTTGGCAATGAGCAATTCGAGGATGGTGTCACGTTGACGCCGCCTGCATTTTATGAAAAGTTGCAGCAAGCGAGCGAAATGCCGAAAACGTCTCAGCCATCGCCAAACCAATTTGAAGAATTGTATCGTAGCCTGGCACAGGATGGCGCCAAGGAAATTATGTCGATCCATCTTTCGGCAAAAATGAGCGGAACTCTACAAGCTGCTCTAATTGCGAAAGAGTCGCTTAAGGGAGAACTTGATGTTCATGTATATGATTCCAAGCGCGCCTCGTATGCGATCGGAATTATTGTCGTGGAAGTGGCAAAACTGGCAGCAAAAGGGGCAACACTGGCAGAATGCCAAAAGCGCTTTGAAGAACTTCTTGAACAAACGACTGTTTATTTCTTGGTGGACACGCTGGAGTTCTTGGAAAAGAATGGCCGTATCGGCAAGGCGTCTGCCCTTATCGGCACGTTGTTAAAAATGAAACCACTTCTTTCCCTGTCAGAGGACGGCGAAGTGTATGCCAAAGAAAAAGTAAGAGGGCAGAAAAAAGCAATCGCAAAAATGCTTGCATTGCTAGAAGAAGCATATGGAAACAAGAACGTTCATGTCGGCATTTCTCACGCTGTCAATGAGACGCTTGCAAATGAGTTGGCCAATGAGGTGAAAGCCCGTTTTCAAGTACAATCGCTGACGATTACAGAAATTGGCGCAGTCATTGGCGCTCATGTTGGTCCTGGGACGGTTTCGCTGTCAATGACAGAAGCAGAGCAAAAGTAAAAATCGAAGGCTGCCCATTCCCCATAAGAAGATGGCAGTCTTCTTTTTCCTTAAAAATGGAGGGATGGTAATGAAATATCGGACGGTTTTTGATATTATCGGCCCTGTTATGATTGGCCCTTCGAGTTCTCACACCGCTGGAGCGGCACGGATTGGCAAAGTGGCGCGTGCCCTTTTTGCTGAAGCCCCTGAACGGGCAGATGTACATTTCTACGGTTCTTTTGCGAAAACGTACCGTGGGCACGGGACGGATGTCGCCGTTGTAGGTGGCTTGCTTGATTACGACACGAACGATGAGCGCATCCGCGATGCTTTCTACCATGCAAAAGAAGCAGCACTGGAGGTTCATCTCCATGAAGAAGAAGCAGTCGTCCACCACCCTAATACATGCCGGATCAAGCTGACAAAAGGCGATAAACGCTTAGACCTTGTCGGCGTTTCGATTGGCGGAGGCAAAATTGAAATTGTCGAGTTAAATGGATTTGCACTACGTTTATCAGGAAACCATCCGGCTATATTGGTTGCCCATCTTGACCGCTATGGCGTGATTGCCGCAGTTAGCAACCTCCTCGCAAAACATCAATTGAATATCGGGCATATGGAAGTGTCGCGCAAAGAAAAAGGGGAAACCGCGTTAATGGTGATAGAAGTCGACCAAAATGTCGATAAAGCGCTGCTTTTGGAACTAGAAAGGCTCCCTCACATTACCCATGTCTCGAAAATCCACGATTAAAGGGAGGGGATCCGTTTGTTTAAAAATGTCGAAGAATTAGTTACGAAAGCGGAACAGGCCAATATGCCCATCTCGGAAGTGATGATCGCGCAAGAAATCGAAGTGACCGGTAGAGAGCGGCGCCAAATTATTGAACAGATGCGTGGGCAATTGCTCGTTATGGAGCAAGCAGTAGAGCGGGGGATCCATGAAGACGTCGTATCCGTTTCTGGGCTTACTGGCGGTGACGGCAAGAAGCTAGCTGCTTATGTGAAAAACGGGACAATGATTGGCGGTGAAACGACACTTTTGGCTGTAGCGGGGGCAATGGCAACCAATGAAGTGAACGCGGCAATGGGCACGATTTGCGCGACGCCGACAGCAGGTTCTGCTGGCGTTGTTCCTGGTGTGTTGTTTGGTGTCGCCCACAAACTGAAGCCTACAGAAGAACAAAAGCTTAACTTTTTATTTACGAGCGGCGCGTTTGGCTTTGTCGTCGCAAACAATGCTTCTATTTCCGGCGCTGCTGGCGGGTGCCAGGCAGAAGTAGGGTCAGCAACGGGCATGGCTGCAGCAGCGCTAGTGGAACTGGCAGGCGGCACTCCTAGGCAAAGCGCCCATGCAATGGCAATTGCTTTAAAAAATATGCTCGGCTTGGTGTGCGATCCAGTTGCCGGCTTAGTCGAGGTGCCATGTGTGAAGCGGAATGCTGCAGGCGCTTCCCTTGCAATCACGGCAGCGGATATGGCTTTAGCTGGTATCGAGAGCCGCATCCCTTGCGATGAAGTCATTGATGCGATGTATAAAATTGGTCAAACAATGCCAGAAGCGCTTCGTGAGACAGGAGAGGGCGGACTTGCGGCAACGCCAACTGGCCGTAAGCTCGAAGCCGAAATTTTTGGTAGGAGAACGAAACAAACGAAATGAGCATTGGCACGCTTGATGTAACAGCCATAAAAGGCGTTGGTGAAGAAAGTGGAAAATTGCTTAATAAAATGGGCATTTTTACAGTTGGCGATTTGCTTGAATATTTTCCGTTCCGTTACGAAGATTATGCGCTCAAACGGCCTACAGAAGCGGCCCATGATGAGCGTGTGACGATGGCGGGCAAAATTCAAAATGAAGCGAGCGTCCGCTACTATGGCAAAAATAAAAACCGGCTGACGTTTCGAATCGAAGTGGATGGCGTGTTGGTGACAGCCACCTTTTTTAACCGTGCGTTTTTAAAGAGCAAGCTTGAGCCTGGAATGGACGTAACCGTAACAGGGAAATGGGACGCGCACCGATTGACCATTACAGGGTCTGAATTAAAATTCGGAACCGTTGAACGGGAGGGCAACCTCGAACCCGTTTATCATAGCTCAGGCAAAGTGACAAGCAAGGCATTGCAAAAATGGATTGCTGCCGCCTTTTCTGCGTACGGTAGCCAAATTGAAGACCCGTTGCCTGAAAGCATCCGTAAACGCTATAAGTTGATGGACAAAGGCGAAGCGCTCCGCCATCTTCACTATCCCCTTAATCGAGAAGCAACGAAGCAGGCAAGGCGACGTTATGTATATGAGGAGCTGCTTTTGTTTCAATTGAAAATGCGCGCTTTTAAAGAAGCGATCCGGAACCAGCAAGGCGGCGGGCAGCTTGACGTAAAGGATGGTGATATTGCCGCATTTACTTCCTTACTGCCGTTCCCCCTTACAGGCGCCCAACAGCGTGCCATTGCTGATATTGTGTCAGACATCCGCTCGCCGTTAAGGATGAACCGCCTTTTGCAAGGAGATGTCGGCTCAGGAAAAACAGCTGTTGCGGCGGCGTGTATGGCCGGAGTTGTCGGAGCTGGCGGTCAATGTGCGTTAATGGCGCCAACTGAAATTCTCGCTGAACAGCATGCAACAACGATTGAAGCGTGGTTTGCGCCACTCGGTCTGAAAACGGCATTGCTCGTTGGCAGTGTCAAAGGCAAAAAACGCCGTGAACTGCTTGAACAAATCGCCAAAGGAGAAGTGGATATTGTCATCGGCACACACGCCCTCATCCAGGAAGATGTTGTCTTTTCGGCGCTCTCCCTCGTCATTACCGATGAGCAGCACCGTTTTGGAGTGGAACAGCGCCGCATCCTTCGCGACAAGGGCGAACATCCAGATGTATTGTTTATGACGGCCACGCCTATTCCACGAACGTTGGCGATTTCGGTTTTTGGCGATATGGATGTATCGGTGCTTGATGAAATGCCTGCTGGCAGAAAGCCAATTGAAACGTACTGGGTCCAGCACGAGATGTTGGAGCGCGTGCTTGAATTTGTGCGTAAAGAAGTCAAGAAAGGGCGCCAAGCGTATGTGATTTGCCCTCTGATTGAAGAATCAGAAAAGCTGGATGTGCAAAACGCAATTGATTTTCATAGCATGCTAACTGCCCATTTCCAAGGAGACGCGCAAGTTGGCTTAATGCACGGGCGTTTACAAGCTGCCGAAAAAGAGGAAGTTATGGCTGCTTTTGCTCGCAATGAATTGCATATTTTAGTTTCAACAACGGTCGTCGAAGTTGGCGTCAATGTGCCGAATGCAACCGTTATGGTCATTTACGATGCCGACCGATTTGGTCTTGCCCAACTTCATCAATTACGGGGCCGTGTAGGACGAGGCGATGAAAAATCCTATTGCATTTTGGTTGCTCAACCGAAGACAGAAGTTGGCAAAGAACGGATGCGGATTATGACAGAGACAAGCGATGGTTTCGTTTTATCAGAACGAGATTTAGAATTGCGGGGCCCAGGCGATTTTTTTGGCTCGAAACAGAGCGGTCTTCCTGATTTTAAACTTGCTGATGTCGTTCACGATTACCGGACATTGGAAGCAGCACGCCAAGATGCTGACCGTATTTTTAAAGCGAATGTCCTAAAAACAGATCCAGAGTACCGGTTGCTCTATGATTACTTGAAAAAAACGGGCGCCTTCGACGAAGTCAAGCTCGATTAAAGGTTGAATCCTACGCTGAAGATCTATATACTAGTCTTAGTACCTAGTCTTAATTCTGAAATGGAAATGTGGAATACAGGCGGTGTGGAGATGAAGATAAAAAAGAAAGAACGGCAACGGCTGTTGATGGAGCTGCTTGAAGGGAATCCTTTCCTGACCGACGAAGAGTTGTCGGCCCATTTTGGTGTCAGCATCCAGACGATTCGTCTAGACCGAATGGAACAAAACATTCCAGAACTACGGGAACGCATTAAAGACGTTGCCTACAAACAACGAGACTCGGTCATTTCTTTAGCGCCTGAAGAAGTCTTTGGTGAGATTGTCGATCTTGTTCTTGAAGAGCGTGCCATTTCCATCTTTGATGTTGGGCCGGAGCACGTGTTTGAAAGAAGCGGCATCGCCAGAGGCCACCATTTGTTTGCACAGGCAAATTCCTTGGCTGTAGCACTCGTGAATAATGAATTCGTCCTTACCGCCAAAGCATCTATTCAGTTTACTAGACCCGTCCGTGTAGGCGAGCGTGTCGTGGCGAAAGCAGAAATGGCTGGAAAAAGGAGCGGGCGTACACGTATTCTAGTGACAAGCCATGTAAACCAGGAAGTCGTGTTTACTGGCGAATTCGCGATGTATCAGCAAAATGAAACGGAAGAGAGGCCACAGCAATGAGAATAGCTTTGGATGCTATGGGGGGAGACAATGCGCCTAAAGCACACATCGAAGCGGCGATTCGGGCGGTTCAGGCATTTCCAGAGCTCGAGGTCACCCTTATCGGCAATGAAGAACAAATTCGACCACATCTTACCGACAGTACACGCCTACATGTCATACATACGACCGAAAAAATTGAGGACACGGACAAGCCGACAACAGCTGTCCGCCGTAAAAAAGAAGCATCGATGGTGCTATGTGTAAAAGAAGTAAAAGAAGGCCGCGCTGATGCGTGTATTTCCTCTGGAAACACAGGCGCGCTCATGACGGCAGGCCTCCTTCATGTCGGGCGCATTAAAGGCGTCGAACGCCCAGGATTGGCGCCAACGCTGCCAACGAAAGACGGCAATGGCTTTTTGCTCCTCGACGCTGGTGCCAATATGGATGCCAGTCCGGAACACTTGCTCCAATATGCCATCATCGGCGATGCGTATCGACGCAACGTCTATCAACAAAAAAATCCACGCGTCGGCCTCCTGAACGTCGGCACAGAGGCCGGAAAAGGCACTGAGTTGACGAAGGAGGCCTATCAGCTTCTTGAAAACAGCTCCCTTCATTTTATCGGCAATGTCGAAGCAAGGGATTTGTTTGCAGGCGTCTGCGATATTGTTGTTTGCGACGGCTTTTCGGGAAACGTCGTTTTAAAAAGCGTGGAAGGGACAGCGAAAATGGTTTTTTCGCTCCTCAAAGAGCAATTGACAAGCTCATTGCCAGCTAAGCTTGCAGCGGGTATGCTCAAGCCCCAATTCCGCAATCTAAAAGAAAAAATGGACTACTCGGAATACGGTGGTGCTGGCTTATTTGGTCTAAAAGCGCCTGTAATAAAAGCCCATGGCTCATCGGATGCGAACGCGGTTTTTCATGCGGTACGCCAGGCGAAAGAAATGGTCGACAATGAGGTGACAAAGACCATTGCACAAAAATTGGAAAATGGGGGAGAATAAAGTGGGGAAAATGGCCTTTTTATTTCCTGGACAAGGCTCACAAAAAGTCGGCATGGGAGCAGCGCTTTTTGCTGAAGATTCATTGGCAAAGGAGGTGCTTGAGCGGGCTGACAAAGCGCTTGGTTTTCCTCTTTCGGAGATCATCGCGCATGGACCAGAAGAAAAACTGAAACAAACGGCTTATGCCCAACCTGCCTTAGTTACGATGAGCACTGCTGTCCTCCAATTATTCCGCGAAGCTGGCATTGAACCGGATTTTGTTGCTGGCCACAGCCTAGGGGAGTATTCCGCTTTAGTGGCATGCGAGTCCCTAACATTTGAAGATGCGGTGACTCTTGTTCATCAACGGGGAACGCTCATGGAAGAGGCGGTGCCACAAGGGCAAGGGGCGATGGCAGCGGTACTCGGGTTAAATAAAGAGGAGCTTGAAGAAGTGGCTACCCAAATTGCAGCAGATGGTGAAGTTGCTGAACTTGCCAATTTGAATTGCCCAGGGCAAATTGTCCTGTCTGGGACAGCGAAAGGGATTGAACAGGCAGCGGTGTTAGCAAAACAAAAAGGGGCCAAGCGCGTTCTGCCTCTTGCCGTCAGTGGGCCATTCCATTCGTCATTGATGAAGCCTGCGGCTAATCAATTTAAACACGCATTAGAGCAAACGCCATTTGCCAATCCGACTGTTCCACTGATCGCGAACGTGACCGCTGAAGTGACGGATGCCCCGGAAGTCATTCGCGAACAGCTTGCTGAACAAATTTATTCACCAGTACGTTTTGAAGAGAGCGTTCGCCGCATGGTTGAACTCGGTGTCGACACATTTATTGAAATTGGTGCAGGCAATGTATTGTGCGGATTGGTTCGTAAAATTGACCGCAACTTGCGTACATTTGCCGTCAGCGACCGTGATTCATTTGAAAAGATGGCGGCTGCGCTGAAAGGAGACAAGCATTCATGTTAACAGGAAAAACGGCCGTTGTAACAGGCGCTTCACGTGGAATCGGCAAAGCAATTGCCCTTGAACTTGCTGAAAAAGGGGCAAATGTCGTCGTCAATTATGCAGGAAATCAAGACCGTGCTGAAGAAGTAGTGGCCACCATTAAAGCGCTTGGACAAGAGGCGTTTGCATATCAGGCCGATGTTGCCTCCGAAAGTGAAGTGGCAGCAATGATGAAAGAAGCAATCGGCCGCTTTCAATCGATTGATATTTTAGTGAACAATGCGGGCATTACACGCGATAACTTGCTAATGAGAATGAAAGAAGACGATTGGGATGCCGTCATTAATACCAACTTAAAAGGGGTGTTCCATTGCGCAAAAGCAGTCAGCCGGCAAATGATGAAACAACGTGCTGGCAGAATCATCAATGTCTCGTCTGTCGTTGGCGTAATGGGGAACGCTGGGCAAGCCAATTATGTTGCTGCCAAAGCAGGTGTTATTGGCTTGACTAAGTCTTTAGCGCGGGAATTAGCAGGGCGAGGCATTCTTGTCAACGCGGTGGCACCAGGCTTTATTACCACGGATATGACAGATGAGCTAGCAAACGAAACAAAGGAACAGCTGCTTAAACAAATCCCATTGGCGAAGCTTGGTGAACCAGAGGATATCGCTCGTGTTGTTCGGTTTTTGGCAAGCGATGACGCCGCTTACTTAACCGGTCAAACGATCCATGTTGACGGCGGCATGGTCATGCCTTAATAAGAGCCAGCTTGACAGGCTTACACTCTGTCGGTACAATTCTTGTGCTGATACTTTTGGGAGGAGGTGAACGTTTTGGCAGATGTCATGGAGCGTGTAACAAAAATCATCGTTGACCGTCTAGGTGTCGAAGAATCAGAAGTAAAACTAGAGTCTTCTTTTAAAGAAGATTTAAAAGCTGATTCTCTTGATGTCGTTGAGCTTGTCATGGAGCTTGAAGATGAGTTTGACATGGAGATTGCTGATGAAGACGCAGAAAAAATTGCAACGGTTAAAGATGTTGTCGATTACATAAATAACAACCAATAACCGCGAGAAAAGGGCCCCTTGCAAAAGGGGGCTCTTTTCACATCTTCACACAAAAGGGAGCTCCACAAGGCCGCGGGATTCTGTTACAATCAACAATGAGCACTAGGAATACGCATATTGCAAAATGAGTAGCTCCATTGTTTGGAGGGAATTATGGCACAATCATCGAAGTACCAGCGCAAGCCTCGGTCAGGCGAGCGAAAACGCAGTCAGCGGCGGTTAGAGCTGACAGAGGAACAAAAAAAACAGTTTGACGACCTCCTTGTCCGGACGGGTCTAACGTTTGAAAACCGCAAACTGTTGATTCAAGCATTTACCCATTCCTCGTATGTGAATGAACAACGAATTTTTTCATCATCGGATAATGAACGTTTGGAATTTCTTGGCGATGCTGTTTTAGAATTGGCTGTCTCCCAATATTTATTTAAAACGTACAAAAATATGAGCGAAGGCGATATGACGAAATTGCGCGCTTCGATCGTATGTGAACCATCCTTAGCCCGTTTTGCCGAAGAGTTGCAGTTCGGCAAACTTGTTCTTCTTGGCAAAGGGGAGGAAGTGACAGGGGGACGCACGCGCCCTGCGCTCCTTGCAGATGTGTTTGAGGCGTTTATTGGTGCCCTTTATATGGACCAAGGGCTTGAGCCTGTGTTTATGTTTTTGGCGCGTTTTATGTATCCGAAAATCAAAGAAGGCGCGTTCACATACAAGATGGATTTTAAAAGTCAACTGCAAGAATTTGTGCAACGGGATAACCGCGGCCAAATTCGCTATTTAATTGTCCAAGAAAGAGGACCTGCCCACGATCGTGAATTTGTCTCAGATGTGCAGCTAAATGAAGAAACAATTGGCACAGGGACAGGGCGCTCCAAAAAAGAAGCTGAGCAGCTAGCTGCGAAACAAGCGCTGCTTGCGCTCAACCAAAAAGAAAGCTAGAAAAAAGGAAGCGGATCATGCCTCCTTTTTTCTAGCTTTTTCTACCTCGAAGCTGGCCAAGTTCTTGGACAATTTCGTCCATCTCGCTAATCGAGAAGGATGGGCGCCGCATCACATGGGCATGCAACGCAATTAAGTCGTCATGTTTAGCGGGGCTAACACTGTCGCTTGTAATAACGCTGGCATTAACCACGTTTAGTTTCTTTTTCATGTCATCAAGCATCGTTTCGATTTCTTCAAGTGTTAATGAAGCCAAGTGAATCCTCCTTTGCAATGCCTACTGATCTCTACCTTACCAAATCAAGGTGGAAACAGGCAATTCATATTTCCAGCCGTTTTTTTGTGTGATAAACTAATAGAGTTATACAGGTTACCAGGTCTGGTTGATGCGACCCAGGTAACGCAGCGATTGCAGTTCCAGAAAGTGGGGATGAAGATGTTCCTCAAGCGACTTGAAGTGAAAGGGTTTAAGTCTTTTGCAGAACCGATAGTAGTAGATTTTGTGCCAGGTGTCACAGCGGTTGTTGGGCCGAATGGCAGTGGGAAAAGCAATATTGCCGATGCGGTGCGTTGGGTGCTCGGTGAACAGAGTGCCCGTTCGCTCCGAGGAGCAAAAATGGAAGACATCATTTTTGCAGGAAGTGATTCTCGTAAAGCTGTAAATATGGCCGAGGTTTCACTCATTCTCGATAATGAAGACGGCCATTTGGCGATTGACTATAGCGAAGTAAGCGTAACGAGGCGTTTGTACCGCTCAGGGGAAAGCGAATACTTAATTAACCGCAACTCGTGCCGTTTAAAAGACATTGTCGATTTGTTCCTTGACTCTGGCCTTGGCCGGGAAGCGTACTCGATTATTGGCCAAGGGAAAATCGAGGAAATCTTGAGCAGCAAGGCTGAGGAGCGGCGTACGATTTTTGAAGAAGCAGCAGGTGTGCTTAAATATAAAACAAGAAAAAATAAAGCCGTGAAGCGGCTAGAGCAAACGGAAGAAAACTTAGTCCGTGTTGCCGACATTTTAAATGAATTAGAAGAACAAGTAGAACCACTCCGCGAACAGGCATCCATTGCCGAAGAATACAAATTGTTGGCCGAAGAACAACGGACATTAGATATACAAGTGATTGCGCAGGAAATTACGGAGCTTTACGAAAATTGGACATCGGAGTCTGACAAGCTGAAAAAGTTAAAAGACCAGCTGCAAGCTCGAAAAGATAGCTTAGACAAGGCTGAAGAAAAGCTTGCAGCTTATCGTGAAGAGCATGCCGCCATCCGTGAAACGGCAGCAGACCTCCACAAGAAACGATTAGAAGTGAGTGAAGCGCTTGAAAAAAATGAAGGGCGCCGTGGCGTGCTGGAAGAACGAAAAAAACACGCCCTCCATAATGAAGAACAGCTTATCGAGGCGATAAAAGAGCGCGAAGCCAACAAAAAAGCGTTCCAACAAAAGCTGGACGAACTGTTAAAGCAATATGAGGCAGTCAAACAGAAAGACGACGAATTAAAGGCGGACTTTGATGAGGCGGCGCGCCATTTATCGCGTTCAAAAGAAGATTTAAGCAGCGAACTGGAAGACGCAAAAGGCGATTACATTGAATGGCTAAATGAACAGGCATCGCTTCGGAATGAACGGCGCTATTTGGAGGAACAGTTGCAGCAAAAGCAACGCAATGCACGCCGGGCTGAGTCAGCCGCTGCAGCTAGCAAAAAAGAAGCAGAACGGCTAGAGCAGGAAGCTGCTGAGCGGGCGCAGGTGCTGAAAGCGGCCGAACAGTCTTTTGCTAAGGCGAAAACGGCGCATCGTCATCACTTATCCGAAGAAGAAACGGTCAAAAACCGTTACTATAAACAAGAGGCAAAACTGTATGAAGCCTATGGGTTGCTGCAAAAAATTACTTCCCGGCGAGAAGTACTCCAAGAAATGGAGACTGAATATGCCGGTTTCTTCCAAGGCGTGAAAGAAATTTTAAAACAGCGGGGAGCGTCCCTTCCAGGCATTGTTGGAGCAGCCGCCGAATTGATAAGTGTACCTAAAAAGTTTGAAGCCGCCATTGAATTGGTGCTCGGCGCCCAAGCGCAATATGTCGTTGTCGACGATGAAGCTGCCGCGAGAGAAGCGATCTCGTTTTTGAAACAACGACGCCTAGGCCGGGCAACGTTTTTGCCGCTGACTACGGTCAAAGCCCGTGTCGTTCCAGAAGCAGTCATAACGGCGATAGCGGATGAGCCAGGCTACTTAGGGATCGCTGCCGATGTCGTCGAAGCCAAGCCTGAACATAAGCAGGCTGTCGGCTTTTTGCTCGGTTCGACGATAGTAGCGGAGACGCTGCCACAAGCAAACAAAATTGCTAAGCGCAGCGGCCACCGTTTCCGTGTTGTCACGCTAGAAGGGGATATTGTCAATCCTGGCGGGTCTATGACCGGAGGCAGCGCGAAGCAAAACCAGTCCTCATTGCTTGGGCGAAAGCGGGAAAAAGAAGAACTGGACGCTAAAAAAAGCAAGTTAGAAGAGGCGATTCGCGATTTAGAAAAACAAGTAAAGCATGACAAAGAACGGCGTCAACAACTGCAAGAAACGATTGCTAAAGTGGAAGGGCAAAAAGCACAAGCACAGGAAACGTTTGAAGAAGCTCAACGTGCTTACCAGGAAGCAAGCATTGCGTATGAGCGTGCTAGGCAGGAAGTAGAACGAATCGAACAGCAATCCAAAGAACAAGATGAGGAAGAAGCTAAAACGCATGACCGCTTTCTGGAAATTGAAGAGGCCGAAAAAAAAGCGATTGCTGAGTCCGTGCGCTTAGAAGAAAAAATAAAACAGTTGGAAGCACGACTGGCATCTGAGCAACAATCCAAAGAAGAATGGCAAGCGAAGCTAACGGAACTCCGAGTCGCACGTGCGGAAACGAAACAACAGCTCCAATATTTTGAAGCACAGCGCCAAGAATTAGCAGCGTCTCTTCAAAAAGAACAACAAGAGCTGTTGCAAGCCAAAGAGCATTTAGCCCTGGTAACGAGCAGTGCCGACGAACAAGCGCATACGTCCCAGTCCCTTGCTGAACAAATTGCTGCCGGAAAGCAGGAAAAACAGGCTCTAGCAGCAAAGCTTGCAGAGTTGGAAGAAAAAGAAGCGGAATTGAATAACCGGTACAAACAACTGGAAACAGAAACGAAGAGCGCCCAAGGCGAACATTCCTACTTACTAGAGGAAAGCCAGAAGCTAGAAGTGCGCGTCAATCGACTTGATGTCGACTTGGACTATCGCCTAAATCGCCTTCGTGAAGAGTATGAACTTTCCTATGAAGCAGCGGCAAGCCGCTATCCGCTCTCCCAGTCTTTGGAACAAGCGAAAATGAGGCTGTCATTGGTGAAACGTTCAATTGATGAACTTGGAACAGTCAATTTAGGCGCGATTGAAGAATATGCCCGTGTCCGGGAGCGGTATGAGTTTTTGCGTGAACAAAAAAGCGATCTGCTCGAGGCAAGGGTTTCACTCGATCAGGCGATTGCAGAGATGGACGAAGAAATGTCAAAACGCTTCGGTGAGACGTTTGCGAACATCCGGGGTCACTTTCAAACCGTGTTCACGAAACTGTTTGGTGGCGGCGATGCGGATCTTGTGTTGACGAACCAAGACGACTTGTTAACAACAGGAATTGAGATTATTGCTCGTCCTCCAGGAAAAAAGCGGCAGCAACTTGGACTGCTTTCCGGGGGAGAAAGGGCGCTGACGGCGATCGCGCTTCTATTTGCGATCTTGCAAGTTAGGCCTGTTCCTTTCTGCGTTCTCGATGAAGTCGAAGCAGCGCTTGATGAAGCGAATGTTAGCCGCTTTGCCCAGTACTTGCACGACTTCTCACAAAAAACGCAGTTTATTGTCATTACGCACCGTAAAGGAACAATGGAAGGGGCTGATGTCCTTTATGGGGTGACGATGGAAGAGTCAGGGGTTTCAAGGCTCGTATCCGTTAAACTGGAAGAAACCCGCCAATTAATTGGAAGCTAGGAGGAAAATGCGTGAGCTTTTTTAAAAAACTGAAAGAAAAAATGGCGCAGCAAACCAATGAAGTAGCTGACAAATTTAAACATGGATTAGAAAAAACGCGGACAAGCTTTTCTGGTAAAATCAATGAGCTTGTCGCCCGCTACCGTAAAATCGACGAAGATTTTTTTGAAGACTTGGAGGAAATCTTGATTGGCGCTGATGTTGGTGTTTCGACTGTAATGGAGCTTGTTGACGAATTAAAGGAAGAAGTGCGCTTGCGCAACTTAAAGGACACCGAAGAGATACAGCCTGTCATTTCCGAAAAACTAGCTAGCCTCCTAGAAAAAGACGATAAAGACACCGCGCTTCATTTGCAAGAAGGGTTGAGCGTCATCCTTGTTGTTGGCGTAAATGGTGTCGGCAAAACGACATCCATTGGCAAGCTCGCCCACTATTTAAAAGGGCAGGGGAAATCTGTTGTGCTCGCCGCTGGTGATACATTCCGGGCGGGTGCGATTGACCAGCTTGACGTTTGGGGAGAGCGTGTTGGCGTTCCGGTTATTAAACAGCAAGAAGGCTCTGATCCGGCAGCGGTCATGTATGATGCGATTGCTTGGGCACGCTCCCGTAAAGCTGATGTGCTTATTTGCGATACAGCTGGACGTCTGCAAAATAAAGTCAATTTAATGAATGAGCTAGCAAAAGTAAAACGTGTCATTGAAAGGGAAGTGCCCGGAGCTCCCCATGAAGTACTACTTGTCCTTGATGCGACTACAGGCCAAAATGCACTGTCGCAAGCGAAAGCATTTGCAGCGTCAACCGACGTGAGCGGTCTTGTTCTAACGAAACTTGATGGCACGGCTAAAGGAGGGATTGTCATTGCCATTCGCCAAGAGCTTGATTTGCCAGTTAAATTTATCGGGCTAGGTGAACAAAAAGACGATTTACAGCCATTTGACGCCGAGCAATTTGTGTACGGGTTGTTTCAAGATGCGATCGAGGCAGAAAAGGAATGACCAGTGCCTGTTTCGATGTTAAGATAAAAACTTGACAGGAGCAATGAGTTGCGGTAGTATCGGTAATTGTAAAGGGAAAAGACTTAACAAGGAGCGGTTTGCATGCTTGATAAGACGCTACGCATGAACTACTTGTTTGATTTTTATCATTCCTTGTTAACCGAAAAGCAGCGCAACTACATGTCCTATTATTATCTTGATGATTTATCGCTTGGAGAGATTGCAGACGAATATGACGTCAGCCGCCAAGCGGTCTATGACAATATTCGCCGGACAGAAGCCATGCTTGAAGAATACGAACAAAAGCTGAGGTTGCTTGAGAAGTTTGAAACGCGCCGTAGCTTGCTAGCAGAGCTGCGCAAAGCGGTTGCTTCCGATCAAGCTGTCGAGGCGTGCAACTCCCTTATTGACCGTATAGAGAAACTTGATTAGCATTCCTTTCAAGGAGGCGATTGGATGGCATTTGAAGGACTTGCCGCGCGCCTGCAAGATACGTTGACAAAAATTCGCGGCAAAGGCAAAGTCAGCGAACAAGACATCAAAGAAATGATGCGAGAAGTCCGGTTGGCATTGCTTGAAGCGGACGTTAACTTTAAAGTCGTAAAGCAATTCATCGCGAATGTGAAAGAAAAGGCGCTTGGCCAAGAAGTTATGAAAAGCCTAACGCCTGGCCAGCAAGTAATCAAAGTCGTAAACGAAGAGTTGACCGCTTTGATGGGAGCGGAGCAAAGCAAAATTGCTGTTGCTCAAAAACCGCCAACTGTGGTGATGATGGTCGGCTTGCAAGGCGCTGGGAAAACGACGACAACGGCAAAGCTCGCCAATCATTTGCGCAAGAAGCATAACCGCAAACCACTGCTCGTTGCCTGTGACGTTTACCGGCCAGCGGCTATCCAACAGCTGGAGACGCTTGGCAAACAACTGAACATGCCTGTCTTTTCCAAAGGGACGGACGCCAATCCAGTTGATATAGCTAAAGAGGCAGTTGCGACTGCCAAAGCAGAACATCATGATTATGTGTTGATTGATACGGCTGGCCGTCTCCATGTAGATGAAACGTTAATGGCGGAACTGCAAGATATGAAAGCAGCTGTCACACCTGATGAAATTTTGCTAGTCGTCGATTCGATGACAGGTCAAGATGCTGTCAATGTGGCAGAGAGCTTTAACAACCAGCTTGATGTCACAGGTGCTGTGTTGACGAAACTAGATGGCGATACGCGCGGTGGGGCTGCGATTTCCATTAAGGCAGTAACAAATACGCCGATTAAATTTGCCGGCATGGGCGAAAAAATTGACCAGCTAGAACCGTTCCATCCAGACAGGATGGCTTCTAGAATTCTCGGCATGGGCGATGTTCTGTCGTTAATCGAAAAAGCGCAAGCGAATGTCGATGAAGAAAAAGCAAAAGAGCTTGAGAAAAAACTTCGCAAAATGGACTTTACGTTCGATGATTTTCTAGAGCAGCTCGACCAAGTCAAAAGCATGGGGCCTCTTGAAGATTTGCTAGGGATGATGCCGGGGATGAATAAGGCAAAAGGCATGAAAAACCTAAAGGTCGATGAAAAGCAATTGACTCGAGTTGAAGCGATTGTAAAGTCAATGACGCCTCTTGAAAAACGAGATCCAAGCGTCATAAATGGCAGCCGCCGCAAACGTATTGCAAAGGGAAGCGGCACGACAATCCAAGATGTCAACCGCTTGTTGAAGCAGTTTGAAGACATGAAAAAAATGATGAAACAAATGACCGCTATGCAAGGCGGCAAAGGGAAAAAACGAGGCAAAGGCCTTGGCGGGCTTAAGCTCCCGTTTTGATTAAGGAATCCGTTTTAACAGTTTGTCTTGCAGATTGTTAGAATTGATGATATGATAAAAAATTGTGTGCAATTATTTTTGGAGGTGTACAGCAAATGGCTGTTAAAATTCGTTTAAAACGTATGGGTTCAAAGAAAGCCCCATTTTACCGTGTAGTAGTTGCCGATTCTCGCTCTCCGCGTGATGGCCGCTTTATTGAAGAGATTGGTACGTACAATCCAATCGCGCAACCTGCTCAAGTAAACATTAAAGAAGACAAAGCGCTAGAATGGATGAAAAAAGGCGCGAAACCTTCTGACACTGTGCGCAGCTTGTTTTCAAACGCTGGCCTAATGGAAAAGCTACACAACGAAAAAAACGGTAAGTAATCACCCCTTAAGGAGGATGGGCTAGCATGAAAGCTTTAGTTGAACATATTGCCCGATCGCTTGTCGATCATCCAGAGGCAGTTCAAGTTGAAGAAGTTCATGAAGAAAAGGCACATGTGTTGCGCCTTTCGGTGCATCCTGACGATATTGGGAAAGTGATTGGCAAACAAGGAAGAACGGCAAAAGCGATCCGCTCGGTAGTGTATGCTGCTTGCGGCAAGCAAAACGGGCGGGTGCGGCTCGATATTGTCGACTAAAAGGGCGGGGGGAACCTCACCCTTTTTTTGTATGAAACAAAGAATGGAGGGCTTTACGTGAAATGCATCCGCACGGCCACCGTAAAGCATGTGTTAACGGAGTCGAAAAAAGCAGACTTGAAGAAATCATTCGAACGTGATTTAACACAAATCGAAACAGAGCTAAGCCAAATGGAATTCCAGCTTCAGCGGGCGCTAAAGCCGATGAAACATACGACCGCCCATGGCGAACTCCAACAAAAATACCGGAAAGAAATAAAGCGGAGAGAAGAACGGATGGCTTCTCTGACGTTTCGGATTGAGCAGTTAATGAATTTGCCAATTGGGACTGAACTGGCGATGGGCACAACAGAAGTCATTGTCGATGTTAAGGAAGGCGACAAGTGGATTGACGAAGAAACGGAGTTGACAATTGTCGTCAATGATGGGTATATTGCTGAAATTAGAGAAGGCGGGGCAAGTAATGACGAACTGGTATAATGTTGGCAGGCTAGTGAACACACACGGAGTGCGCGGAGAGGTACGCGTCCTCTCAAACACTGATTTCCCAGAGGAACGCTATGCGAACGGTTCGGTTCTGAAGGTGGCGAAATCTCCTCAAGCTGAAGGGACACTTGTAACTGTTCGTAGCCATCGAACGCACAAAAATTTCGACTTGCTTACATTTGAAGGCTATGACTCCATCAATGAAGTCGAATGTTTTAAGGGAAGCTATTTATATGTGTCAGAAGATCAGCTTAGCGAATTGGACGAGCATGAATATTACTACCATGAGATTATTGGCTGTACAGTCGTTGATAAAGAAGGCGCCATGCTAGGCAAAATTAAAGACATTATTGAAACGGGAGCAAACGACGTCTGGGTGGTCGACCGAAAGCAGCGGAAAGATTTGCTATTGCCGTATATTGAAGAAGTTGTCAAAGAAGTGGATGTGGAAAACAAACGCATCCGTGTCCACGTCATGGAAGGCTTAGATGACGAATGAAAATAGATGTATTAACGTTATTTCCGGACATGTTTACGGGTGTTTTTGGCTCATCGATGTTGAAGCAAGCAAGCGACAAGGGGATCGTCTCCTTCCAGACGATTGATTTTCGGGAATATGCAGCGAACAAACACCGCAAAGTCGATGATTACCCTTATGGTGGAGGGGCAGGGATGGTATTGAGCCCACAGCCAATTTTTGACGCCGTGGCTGCGTTAACGGAAAACGAGAAAAAGAAGCCACGGATTATCATGCTTTGCCCGCAAGGCGAGCAGCATAGCCAACAGAAGGCGGCAGAACTAGCGGAAGAAGAGCATTTGATCTTCCTATGCGGCCATTATGAAGGCTTTGACGAGCGTGTCCGTCATCTTGTGACCGATGAACTGTCGATTGGCGATTATGTGCTTACAGGCGGGGAACTCGCGGCAATGGTCATTGCCGACAGCGTTGTTCGGCTTTTGCCAGGCGTGCTCGGAAATGACGAATCAGCAGTTACAGACTCCTATTCAACTGGCTTGTTGGAACATCCCCATTATACACGGCCTGCCGATTTTCGCGGCATGAAAGTGCCCGATGTGCTCCTTTCTGGCCATCATGCGAAAATTGAAGAGTGGCGGATGGAACAATCGCTGCGGCGGACGTTAGAGCGGCGCCCAGACTTACTAAAAGGGTATGAACTTACTGCCAAAGAAGCAGACATTCTTAAGCGGCTAACGGACAAGCAAGAATAAAGGCAACTACTCCGGGAGATGTCGCCCGGTGAGGTTGTCGTCAAAAAAACTTGCCGTACGGATCGAAATCGCTTCCTTTTAACATATTCAAGTTTTCAAAAAAAGCGATGTTCCTTTACTGAAGGATCATGTATACTAAATAGCATTATAGCAAAAGGTGGTTTCATACAATGCATGTAGAACAAACGCTGATTGAAGCGATTGCAGCAGCGGCCAGTGAGTTCCAAAATGACATCGAAGTCCAACTCGAGCAGCCGGCTCAACTGATCCATGGCGACTATTCGACAAACGTGGCGATGAAGCTTGCACGAGTAGCGAGAAAAAACCCGCTAACCATTGCGGAAACAATAAAAGAAAAGCTAGAGCGTCAGCGTTTGCCAGTCACAGGAATAGAGGTAGTAAAACCAGGTTTTATTAACTTTTTTATTGAATGGGATGACGCGTTGGCTGACGGCGATGAGCCACAGGCTCTTTCTAGCAGCGGCAAGACCGTGATCGAGCATACGTCCATTAATCCGAATAAGTCGGCTCATATTGGCCATTTACGCAACGCTTGCATAGGCGACACATTGGCGCGGCTCCTGAAAGCATGTGGCGAAAATGTAGAAGTACATAACTATGTTGATGATTTAGGGAACCAGCTTGCCGATACGCTGACTGCGTTGCTTCATACGGACTCAGACAGCGCAGCGACACGCTTTGGCGATTATTGCTGGAATGTTTATTCACGCTTAAACGAGGCATACGACAAAGGGACCATTTCGACGAATATCCGCGACGAAGTGCTACATAAATTAGAAGAAGGCAATAACAGCACGGCATGGCTTGGCTATGTGGTCGCCGATAAGATTACTTCAGAACATATTGAGGAAATGGGCCAATTTGGGATTGACTATGATTTGCTTGTATGGGAAAGGGACATCGTACAAAAAGGCTTCTGGCATACTGCCTTTCAGAAGCTAAAGCAAAGTGATGTGTTTGTCAAACAGGACAGCGGTCCACAAGCAGGCTGTTGGGTGCTTCGGATGTCAGACTACGAAGGTGAAGAAGGCAGCGAGCATCAAAGTGATAAAGTTCTTGTCCGCTCGAATGGCGTGTTAACGTACACAGCAAAAGACATTGCTTACCATATGTGGAAGTTTGGCCTTCTTGACGATGATTTTGCCTATAAAGAAAAATGGCCTGGTCTGTGGACAACCGCTAGCTCAGGTGTACAAGCAACTTTTGGACGAGGCGATGCAGTCATTAATGTGATTGACTACCGCCAAGAATACCCACAAAAAGTTGTCAAGCAGGCGCTTGCTGCGGTCGGCTATGAAAAGGAGGCAGAGCGGCTTTTCCACGTGTCCTATGGTGTCGTTTCACTGAGCAAACAAACGGCTAGCCAGCTTGGTCTTGAAACGGAAGAGGGGAAATCGGTTTATGCGATGTCTGGGCGTAAAGGCATCGGCATCAAGATTAGCGAGCTGATTCAACATATGAAGGAAGCTGTCCGCGCCCAAAGCATGGATGCGAGCGAAGCGACCGTTGAAGCGCTCGCTTTTGTGGCGATCCGTTACAATATGCTCCGTTATAACACGACGTCTGACATTGTGTTCGATTTAACAGAGGCAACGCAAGTAACAGGCAATACAGGCATCTATTTGATTTACACGTATGCCCGGGCAAACAGCATTATTACCAAAGCCGAACAGGCAGGCCTGTCCACAGAGGGGGCAACTTTTAAAGGCGCTGAAGATGCGGAACGGGCGCTGCTCAAGCACTTGGCAGGCTGGAGTACAGTCAAGCGCAAAGCAGCCGCATCGTTTGAACCAAATTTAATTTGCACCTTTGCTTTTGAGCTGGCAAGCCTCTATAACCGTTTTTATTCACAATGTCCTGTTTTAAAAGCTGAACCTTTGGAACAAGCGAAGCGTTTAGCGATTACAGAGCGTGTTAGCCAGCAGCTGGAGCGCGTTTTCACGATACTCGGCTTGCCGAGCTTGAAAAAGATTTAATCTTTATTGTGCAAGCTTGTTTTCTATGCTATGATAGTGGTTGTGGCTGATTGAACGTTCTTAGACGGACGGTTAGCAAGATTACGATATTCCGCTGCTGCAGTGTTGGCATGAATGTCTGTAGGGAAGGAGGGAACGATACGATGAGCAACCTCATTACAGAAATCACAAGTGAGCAATTGCGCACAGACCATCCTGATTTCCGTCCTGGCGATACGCTAGCGATCCACGTAAAAGTTGTCGAGGGTACTCGCGAGCGGATTCAAGTATTCGAAGGCGTCGTTATTAAACGCCGCGGCTCAGGGATTAGCGAAACGTTTACTGCGCGTAAAATCTCATACGGTGTAGGTGTTGAACGTACATTCCCATTACATTCACCAAAGATCGACAAGATCGAAGTGAAACGTTACGGTAAAGTACGCCGCGCGAAACTTTACTACTTGCGCAGCCTCCGTGGCAAAAAAGCACGTATTAAAGAAATTCGTCGTTAAACATGCGGCATTTGACGAAAAGAGAAGGAACGTTCCTCGTACGGAGGAACGTTCTTTTTTTAATGGTTTAGAAAACCCCTGGCTATGCCGGGGGTTCCAGAAAGCTTAAAGCGTGGTAACAAAAAAACAGTTTAGCACACTAGGACGGTTCCTTACTTTAGGAACGATCGACCATGGCGTGACTGTTGACGAAAATGGCGATATCTATATCGCTGAGATGTTTCATGATGAGATTATTAAATTTATCCGCTTATCTTAAGTATGAAAAAATTGAAAGCCAGCGTGTAACGGTCGTTGCCGGGTACGCTGGCTTTCATTTAATTTCTTGGCTGGTCTTGTCCCGGCCTCTTTAATTGGAAACAAAATAGGGTCACAAGAAAAGTGACCTCTAGAAAAGCTCGACTACGCCAATTGTCCAGGCGTTATCAAGACAATAGCAGGCTCTACAGTTAAAAGAGTAGCCAACGAGCGAGACTGGATGGTCAACTAGTCAGAGGAAAGCTCACGACAACATAGAAAGCAACCAGGATGACACTAAAACCGGAAAAGAACACAATCTTGGCAGGTTTAGGCCAATTTTAACGTATTTCCGAAAGAAGCCCCCTCTTCAAGCATATGAAGGGCGTAGCCCAACGGTAAGGGGAGATGAATATCGGTTTGGCAATAGCCGAAAAGCTTTTCCTATGGTATGGTGAGAACATACATTCGATGAAGTGAGGTGATTTGATATGGCCAAACGAAATAAAGCATATAAGTTTCGATTGTATCCAACAGATGAACAGGCTTTGCTTATACGTAAAACCTTCGGATGTGTTCGTTTCGTCTATAACAAGATGCTAACGGAACGAAAAGAGACGTATGCGTTACTGAAAGAGGATAAAGATGCCTTAAGAAAGGTGAAGCCCCCTACTCCTGCCAAGTACAAAAAAGAGTATGAGTGGTTGAAAGAAGTAGACTCATTAGCGTTAGCGAACGCACAACTAAATTTAGATAAAGCTTACAAAGCCTTCTTCAAAGGGATGGCCAAGTTCCCAACATTCAAAAGGAAACATCATAAACAAAGCTACACGACGAATGTCGTCAATGGGAATATTCAATTGTTGGGTCGTCATATCAAATTACCTAAACTTAAAATGGTCAAAATCCGACAACATCGAGAAATTCCTTCAGAACACAAACTCAAATCGTGCACGATTTCGATAACTTCATCCGGAAAATATTATATTTCCATTCTTACAGAGTATGAGAAGGAGATTGAAAGTAAGGAAATGAAAAAAGTGGTTGGATTAGATTTTGCGATGAACGGGTTATTTGTCGATAGCGAAGGGAAGAAAGCCAATTACCCTAAGTTTTATCGACAAATGCTTGATAAATTAGCCATTGAACAACGTAAACTTGCTCGTAAAAAGAAAGGCTCTTCGAATTGGCACAAACAACGGATTCGAGTAGCCAACATTCATGAAAAAGTCGCCAATCAACGGAAGAACTTTCTTCACCATCAATCAAAGGAATTGGCGATGAATTATGATGCCGTTATCATTGAAGATTTGGATATGAAAGGAATGGCACAAGCACTGAAGTTTGGCAAAAGTGTCGCTGATAATGGGTGGGGAATGTTCACTTCTTTCTTACAGTACAAACTAAACGAGCAAGGGAAACAACTGATCAAAATCGATAAATGGTTTCCATCCACAAAAACTTGTTCGCACTGTGGTTCCATAAAAGAAATGCCATTATCCGAACGAACGTATCAATGTGTTTGTGGAGTAAACCTTGATCGAGATTACAATTCAGCAATCAATATCAAAAAAGAAGGTATTCGCTTATTAGCCGCTGCCTAATGAAAGATAACTCTTGGAACAAGAGGGTTCGCTTGGTCCATTTCGCCAGCTACCAAAAGGGGCGATTACCCAAGAAGCCCCCACTTCAAGCGACCTGCAAGGGTGATAAGTGGTGGGTAGTTCACGCCAACCCCATCTTTTATTGTCTTGGTCAAGCCACAAGAAATCGCCAACGACAAACACAAAAATAAGAAACAATGCCCATGTTGGGTTCATACTGACCACCTCTTTTTTATTGTTGCTCTCATCCTATCACATTTGGGATTAATTGGGTTGTCATTTTGCTATTTCAAAAAATGAAGTATCAACTAGCAACCGCCGGAAAAATCATCGACAAAAGCATTTAGTGCTCGTGTATGCTGCGCAGAATTTGGCTGAACCGCAAAGTGACTACGTGCTTCTTTTTATGGTAAACTAGAGAGAAAAAGAGGAGGCATCCAGGTGCCATTTCGCGGATTTCCAATTGAGTGGGCCAAAGCTATTTGCATCGCGTTATGCGCCACAATGCTCGTACGCATTTTTTTGTACGCGCCCATTGTTGTAGACGGCCATTCGATGCAGCCGACGCTCGACTCTGGGGACAAAATGATCGTCAACCAAATTGGGTATGTTTTTATTGAGCCGAAACGTTTTGATATTGTTGTTTTTCACGCACCTGGTGGGAAAGATTATATCAAACGGATCATTGGCCTCCCTGGCGACCATTTGAAATATGAAAACGATACACTTTATATTAACGGGGAAGAAACAGCGGAACCTTATTTAAACTCGCTGAAACAGACGCTTTACGGCGACCAATTGCTTACTGGCGATTTTACACTGGAAGAGTTGATCGGCGAAGAGGTAATCCCTGATGACCATTATTTTATGATGGGCGATAACCGCCGTTTAAGTAAAGATAGCCGTGATATTGGTCTTATTCCGAAATCAGAAATTATCGGCAAAGCGAACATCATTTTTTATCCGTTTGAACATATAAACATTATCAATGATTAATGGGCTTCTTTTGCCCACAAAGCAGGTGAAATGGTTGAAAACGATTCAATGGTACCCTGGTCATATGGCCAAGGCACGCCGAGAAATAAAAGAAAAATTAAAACTGATCGATGTTGTAATTGAACTTGTCGATGCTCGCATTCCCCAGTCTTCCCGCAATCCACTCATTGATGAATTGGCGCAACAAAAGCCGAGGCTGATGCTGTTAAATAAGGCGGATTTAGCTGACCCAGCAGAAACGGAACGGTGGCGCGCTTTTTTTAAACGGACTGGAGCTGAAGTCTTGGCAATCAATGCGCAAACAGGAGCAGGCGTTAAAAACATTGCTCCTGCCTGCAAAATGCTAGCAAGCGCCCTCTATCAAAAATGGGAACAAAAAGGGATGAAACCGCGCCCGTTGCGAGCGATCATTCTTGGTATCCCCAATGTCGGCAAATCGACACTCATTAACCGCCTTGTTAATAAACGGCAGGCGAAAGTCGGCGATCGCCCTGGAGTGACCAAACAACAGCAATGGATCAAAGTCAAGCAGGAACTTGAACTTCTTGACACACCGGGGATTTTATGGCCTAAATTTGATGACCAAGAAGTCGGATTACGCCTTGCTGCAACAGGCGCAATTAAAGATGAATTGCTAGACTACGGCGACGTGGCTGCCTATGCGCTTCGCTACTTAGCAGCTGAGTATCCAGATTTGCTCCAAGCACGCTATGGCATCGAACGAAGCAGCGAAGAGGACGACATCGTTCCTTTGTTTGAAGCGATCGGAAAAAAACGGGGTTGCATCGTTCGTGGAGGCCTTGTCGATTATGATAAAACGGCTGAATTGATCTTGCGCGAGCTGCGTAGCGGTACAATTGGAAAAGTGACGCTGGAAAAGGCGGAACACGAAGCGCTGTAGGCGATTTAGTGGTTACAGGCAACTTCACTCAGACTAATAGAGGAGGAGTGCAGGCGAGAGACGATGCAAAGAGACGTATTTTATGGGCAGAGTTTTTTTGCGCATGGAACGAAAGCATAGTCTGCTGCAAACGACGACGCCTGTTGACTTCGCCTTGGGAAAATAAAACCGTATGTATGGATCACACTGGCAAAGAAGCCGATAAAAAGCAAAAGCACCAATTCCTAGAGTGCAATTATCACAAGCCTCTCCAGTTCCTTGGAGTTATACATACTTATCCTATTGCCAGTTTCATAGACAAGGAGGAAAAGCATTGGTGCCAATCGCGGCAATCCGTAGAAAGCTAATGGACGGATCCATTAGCCACAATGAGTTAGATGAGTTAAAAAAAGATCAGCGCAAAGGCGTGCAAGACCTGCTTAAACGTTATCAAGCGCAGCAGGAAAAGCAGCAAACGCTTATACAAATGCATAAGCAAATGTGGCGTTATGAACAGGAACTAAAACAGCGTGGTTATGTAGCTGTTTGCGGCGTTGACGAAGTGGGGAGAGGCCCCCTTGCTGGCCCTGTAACAGCGTGCGCTTGTATATTGCCAGATGGCTTTCAATTATTGGGGCTGACGGATTCGAAAAAATTGTCAAAAGCCAAACGGGAAGAATATGCCGCAATGATCACCGAACAAGCAGTCGCCTATTCGATTGCTAGCGTGAGCGCAGCTGAAATTGATGAAATGAACATTTTACAAGCGACGAAAAAGGCGATGACGAAAGCAATCAACGGCCTCAGCCAGAAGGCTGACCACTTGCTGCTCGATGCCGTTCGCCTTGATGTGCCGATCGCTCAAACATCGCTTATAAAGGGAGATGCCAAAAGTTTATCGATCGCCGCTAGTTCAGTGCTCGCCAAAGTATGGCGTGACCGATATATGGAGGAATTGGCACAGACATACCCTGGTTACGGTTTTGAAACACATGCTGGCTATGGCACAACGGCACACTTACAAGCTTTGCGGACTTACGGAATGACACCTGAACACCGTAAGTCCTTCCGGCCGGTGCTGGAAGAAAGCCAAGGCTTGATTTACGGTACATAAAAAAAGAGGAGAAACCAATGGAAATTGGAGGTTTGTTCGTTGATCGTGTAAATGGATCAGGCCAAACATTGGCCTTTCATGAAGGGCAAGTCTTACGTGGCGTTGTGCTGAACCGTTTTGCCGATTCTGGGCTTGTGCAAATTCAATTGAAGGATACACGTGTCGTTGCCGAGCTAAAAGCCGATTTGACGGTTGGCAAGACCTATTGGTTTACCGTGCAAAAGGGACAACCTTTGCCAATCTTGCAAAAAGCGGCAGAAGGCCATTCATATGAACAGCTTCTCCTGTCGTGGAATCGAACACCTTCACACCGCAATGTCCGTGTGCTCGCCCTGTTGGATTCAACTGGATTGCCTTTGACAAAAAAGGGATTTGCAGGGGTGGCCCACGCCTATGCCTCATTGAAACTGTCTGAACAACAGACAAAAAAAGCATTGCTTTACATAAAGCAGCAGAACGTAAACGTGACAGCCGCCACGCTCCAAGGCGCTCATCTGGAAGTAAACGCATCGGAATCGCTAAGTGTCGCGCTACGGCAGTTTGCCGCAGCTTGGAAACATACAGTGCCTGCCCAACTCTTTTTACAATTGGAGGAGCTTGGGCGCCAGCTGGAAGCAGGCGAATTTCGCCGAGGTGAGCTGTTAAAAGCGTATATGAGTACGCTAGGACGTCTGACGGAGCTACTTGAGCCTATTCAGAATGGAGCAGGAGACAGAAAAGCAAAAAAAGCAGCTGAAGAGCTGGCTTTGCGCTTTTCTCTTTACCAAGAAGGTACACTTATCCCTACGATCAAACAACAGTTTATTCCGTTGTTTGGCCATGATTGGTTGTTGCAATGGGAAAGCGCCGAGAACAGCGAGGAGAACAAGCCGCTGCGTTTTTATATTAGCGCTGAGCTTGAACAGCTTGGTTATGTATTAGTAGATGGACGCCAGCACGAACAGCGGCTATTCGCGACGATTTACAGCGGGCAACCAGCACCGCCTGCTTTTGTTTCGTTAGTGGAACAACTCCGTGATCGATTAGCAGCGGCTGGTTATACACTTGAAACATGCCGTTGGCTGAAAAGCGAATCCCATACAAACAAGACAATGCCCCGTTTGCCTGCTAAAGGAGTTGATATTCGCCTATGAAGCAAAAACGTATGAAGCGCGCCTACGCTCTTTCCTACAAAGACGGAGACGAGGCGCCGCGCCTTGTCGCCAAAGGAGCGCGGAAACAAGCGGAGGCCATGGTCGCTGAAGCAAAAAAACAGGGCATCCCCGTAATAAAACACCAGCAACTTTCAGAAGAGCTCGCTCATCTTCGTGAAATGCAATTCATCCCCGAGTCCCTCTATGAAGTAGCCGCCGAATTATTTGTTTTTCTCCATTCCCTCGATTCTGTTCATGATTTTTCTGGATCAGCCCATACTAAAACAGAGAAAGGGGGAAAAGAGATGGATGAAAAACGCAAAATCGGCGAAGAGGAATTTTCCGATGAATTTGGCCAAAATCGGCCCGCGCTTGAAAAGGACGTGATCGCAAAGGGGCTGAAAGCACTGTTTTCGAAAAAAAACAAACAGCACCAAAAAAGCGCTGAGCCCCAAGAGGAAAAACAGAAAGATAAAAAATGAAACAAATTGTCGGAATGATAACGGTTACCCCTCCCCAAGCGGCGAAAAAAGTGCTAAAATGGAAAAGAATTTCGTATTAACACGAAAATTCTCGTGCAAAGCGAAGCACGTGATTACAGGAGGCTGGAGAGAGAATGAATATCCACGAGTACCAGGGTAAAGAAATTCTTCGTTCGTACGGCGTAGCCGTTCCAAACGGAAAAGTAGCATTTTCTGTTGATGAAGCAGTAGAAGCGGCAAAAGAGCTTGGCTCATCTGTATCTGTTGTCAAAGCACAGATTCACGCAGGGGGGCGGGGAAAAGCTGGCGGCGTAAAAGTTGCAAAGAACCTCGATGAAGTTCGTACATATGCGGAAGAAATTCTTGGAAAAACGCTTGTCACGCATCAAACTGGACCGGCAGGGAAAGAAGTAAAGCGCTTACTCATTGAAGAAGGCTGTGACATTAAAAGCGAATACTATATAGGCCTTGTTGTCGACCGTGCGACTTCAAGCGTTGTCTTGATGGCTTCTGAAGAAGGTGGCACTGAAATCGAAGAAGTGGCCGAAAAAACACCAGAAAAGATTTTTAAAGAAGTGATTGACCCTGCCGTAGGCTTGCAAGGGTTCCAAGCGAGACGTATTGCTTTTAACATAAATATTCCAAAAGAACTTGTCGGTCAAGCCGTCAAATTTATGATGGGCTTGTACCAAGTGTTTGTGGAAAAAGATGCATCGATTGCTGAAATCAACCCACTTGTAACAACTGGCGACGGCAAAGTCATGGCATTGGATGCCAAGTTTAACTTTGATTCAAATGCGCTTTATCGCCATAAGGACATTTTGGAATTGCGCGATTTAGAAGAGGAAGATGTAAAAGAAATCGAAGCATCTAAACATGACTTGAACTACATTGCCTTAGATGGAAACATCGGCTGCATGGTTAATGGAGCTGGCCTTGCTATGGCAACAATGGACATTATCAAACACTATAACGGCGATCCGGCTAACTTCCTTGATGTTGGGGGCGGCGCAACGGCAGAAAAAGTAACGGAAGCGTTTAAGCTGATTTTGTCAGACGAAAACGTAAAAGGCATTTTTGTCAACATCTTTGGCGGCATTATGAAATGTGACATCATCGCGGACGGTGTCATTGCGGCAACGAAAGAAGTTGGCCTAGAAATTCCGCTTGTTGTCCGCTTGGAAGGCACCAACGTGGAACTTGGCAAAAAAATGCTAAAAGAATCAGGCTTAAACATTACCGCAGCCGATTCAATGGCCGATGGCGCACAAAAAATCGTTTCATTAGTGAACTAGAAGGGTGGAGCTAAGCAAATGAGCATCTTAATCAATAAAGATACAAAAGTGATTGTTCAAGGGATTACAGGCGCTACCGGGCTGTTCCATACAAAGCAAGCGCTTGAATATGGGACAAACATTGTTGGTGGCGTAACGCCTGGAAAAGGCGGAACAGACATTGAAGGCGTACCTGTATTTAACACAGTTCAAGAAGCTGTAGAGGCAACGGGTGCCAATGCGAGCGTCATTTATGTACCGCCAGCCTTTGCCGCTGATGCGATAATGGAAGCAACCGATGCAGAACTTGAGCTTGTCATTTGCATAACTGAAGGCATTCCTGTTCTAGATATGGTCAAAGTGAAGCGTTATATGGCAGGCAAACAAACGCGTCTCGTCGGGCCAAACTGTCCAGGCGTTATTACACCAGAAGAATGCAAAATTGGCATCATGCCTGGCTATATTCATAAAAAAGGCCATATTGGCGTTGTTTCCCGTTCAGGGACATTGACCTACGAGGCTGTTCACCAACTATCAACAGCTGGCATTGGGCAGTCAACAGCCGTCGGCATTGGTGGCGACCCTGTAAATGGCACAGATTTTATTGATGTTCTATCTTTGTTTAATGAAGACCCAGACACGTATGCTGTAATTATGATTGGTGAAATTGGCGGCACTGCTGAAGAAGAAGCGGCCGAATGGGTCAAAGCAAACATGACAAAACCAGTCGTTGGCTTTATCGGCGGACAAACAGCCCCTCCAGGAAAGCGGATGGGCCATGCAGGCGCGATCATCTCAGGCGGCAAAGGGACGGCAGCAGAGAAAATCAAAACGATGGAAGCGTGTGGCATTCGCGTAGCTGCTACTCCTTCTGATATGGGAGAAACACTTATTGAAGCGTTAAAGGCGAACGGCTTGTATGAAAAAAGCCTCACCCACGAAACCGCAAAATAATGTAATGGCTTTTAGCCCCTTGCCTCGTTGTAAGGGGCTTTTCAAAGTGTGGCAGATTTTGCTCTGCCTGAACCTTAAATAAACGTTAGTTGGTGCGATTTAAATACGGAAAGGAGTTGTCCCTTATTTCTTTTGTACGACGCTATGTACACATGCATACGTGGCTGTACGGCCATTATCGCGCGTTTTCGAAATTGCTCTGCTGGGACCCGTCACTAAAGGCGCCTTATCGTGCTAGTCCGTTGGAAATTGCCGCTAAGCTCGGCATAAATGAAAAAAGCGCCATTGCTTTTTTGCGCCATCTCCATAAGACGACCCCTGAAAACATGTACGCCAACCTTATTGAGACAGGCATTCATGTACTTCCGCTTTTTCATCCTCTCTACCCGCCTCTATTAAAAACGATTTACGATCCGCCTTATTTGTTATACGCAAAAGGAAACATCAAACTATTACAAACGAAAAAAATTGCCATTTGCGGCACGCGCACGCCGACTGCTTACGGCCGGGCAGCGCTTGCGACGATTGCGACACCAATTTCCGAACATTCTTTGACAATTGTCAGCGGAATGGCTCGCGGCATTGATGGGTTGGCACACGAGCAAGCGATTCGAGCAGGTGGGGCAACTATTGCCGTTCTTGGCTCCGGTTTTGACAGCATTTACCCTCCTGAACATGCAACTCTTTTCCATACATTGGCAGAACGCCAGTTGCTGTTAAGCGAGTATCCGCCGTTTGTGAAACCGCAGCGCTGGCACTTTCCCGTCCGAAATCGTATTATTAGCGGCTTGTCACAAGCCGTTATCATAATAGAAGCAAAGCGGAAAAGCGGATCGCTTATTACGGCCGACTTAGCGTTAGAGCAAGGGCGTGATGTCTTTGCTGTGCCAGGACCAGTCACTTCAACACAGTCGGAAGGCACCAATTGGCTCATTAGCCAAGGCGCCGGCTGCCTATACGCGAGCGAATCGTTATTCGAAGCAATGCCGCAACTTTTGTCAAAAACAGACGAATCGCCGTCTTTTTAAACAGGCTGCTTTCTACCGTTTGACAAATGGGGAATGTCTGTTTAATAATGAGGAAGATTTACATTATGAATAAGTTGAGAGGGAGCTGCTTTACATGTCCGATTATTTAGTAATCGTGGAATCTCCCGCTAAAGCCAAAACCATTGGCAAATATTTAGGTAAAAAATACGTGGTCAAAGCGTCGATGGGCCATGTGCGTGATTTGCCTAAAAGCCAAATGGGCGTTAGTGTTGAAGACAATTATGAGCCAAGGTATATTACAATCCGCGGGAAAGGCCCCGTGTTAAAAGAGTTAAAAACAGCTGCCAAAAAAGCAAAACGCGTTTATCTAGCCGCTGACCCTGATCGCGAAGGAGAAGCGATTGCTTGGCATTTGGCACACAGCTTGAATATTGACGAAAACTCCGACTGCCGTGTTGTTTTTAATGAAATAACAAAAACAGCGATTAAAGATGCTTTTAAACATCCACGTCCCATCAATATGGACTTGGTCGATGCCCAACAGGCGAGGCGGATTTTGGATCGCCTAGTTGGTTATAATATCTCGCCGCTTTTGTGGAAAAAAGTGAAAAAAGGCTTGAGTGCCGGGCGCGTCCAGTCAGTCGCAGTCAAACTGATTACAGATAGGGAAAAAGAAATTCAGCAATTTGTGCCTGAGGAATACTGGAGCATAACAGGGACGTTTTTGCTTGGCGATGAGCCGTTTGAAGCAAAGTTTTATGGGCGAAATGGCAAAAAAGAAAGCTTAACGAGTGAAGAAAACGTCAATGAAGTGCTAAAGCAAATAAAAGGAAAACAGTTTACTGTTGCTGATGTTGTCAAAAAAGAACGGCGCCGTAACCCTGTCTCGCCTTTTACGACGTCGTCCCTGCAGCAAGAAGCCGCAAGGAAGTTAAATTTCCGGGCTAAGAAAACGATGCTCATTGCCCAACAATTGTATGAAGGGATCGATTTAGGGAAAGAAGGGACAGTCGGTCTAATTACGTACATGCGTACCGACTCGACCCGAATTTCTGATACAGCCAAACAAGAAACATACGAGTACATTCGCTCCACATACGGCGAAGAGTACGCCCGTAAAGGCGAACGAAAACAAAAGCAGGACAAAAATGCCCAAGATGCCCATGAAGCGATTCGGCCAACTTCGGTCAAATATGAGCCGAAACAACTAAAAGAATATTTGTCACGGGACCAACTCCGCTTGTACCGCCTCATTTGGGAGCGCCTTGTCGCAAGTGAAATGGCCCCTGCGATTATGGATACGATGACGGTTGATTTGGATAATAATGGTGTCGGATTTCGCGCCACCGGCTCAAAAGTCAAATTTCCTGGCTTCATGAAAGTGTACATTGAAGGAAATGACGACAATAAAAAAGAGGAAGATCGGTTGTTGCCTGCACTGGCAAAAGGGCAACAAGTTGAAAAAACAGAAGTGACGCCAAATCAGCATTTTACACAGCCGCCTCCACGCTACACGGAAGCAAGGCTTGTAAAAACACTTGAAGAACTTGGGATCGGACGGCCATCTACGTATGCGCCAACGCTTGATACCATTCAGCGACGTGGATACGTAGCCTTAGATGAAAAGCGATTTGTCCCGACAGAGCTTGGTGAAATCGTGTTGGATTTGATAGTTGAATTTTTCCCTGAAATCCTCGATGTGGAATTTACGGCGAAAATGGAAGAAGACCTTGATAGCATTGAAGATGGACGCGACAACTGGATTAGCATTATCGACCAGTTTTACCAAAGTTTTGAGAAACGCTTAAAAGTGGCTGAAGAAGAAATGGAAGAAGTCGAGATTAAAGACGAACCGGCTGGAGAAGACTGTGAAAAATGCGGCCATGAGATGGTCTATAAAATGGGGCGCTATGGAAAATTTATGGCCTGCTCCAACTTTCCTGATTGCCGAAATACAAAAGCGATTGTCAAAGAAATCGGCGTCACTTGCCCTACGTGTAAACAAGGAAACATTGTTGAACGTAAAAGCAAGAAGCGGCGGATTTTCTACGGATGTGACCGGTACCCAGACTGTGAATTTGTATCTTGGGATAAACCGATTTCCCGTCCATGCCCAAAATGTCAAGGGTTGTTAGTGGAGAAGAAATCGAAAAAAGGTGTGTTTGTCGCTTGTACTTCATGTGATTATGAGGAAGAAAAACAATAATTTGTCGAAAAAAGGCTTTAGCGAATGCTATTAGTTGAAATCAAGCTAGAAAGATACTATGATAAGGGTACTTGATGATAAAAGCCTTCACTCTGCTAAGGAGTGGAGGCATTTGTGTGAAATGATTGTCGGGAAAAAGGAGCATTTGTTTAAATGACGCACAAACAGTCGATAAATGTAATAGGGGCTGGTCTCGCTGGTAGCGAAGCGGCTTGGCAAATAGCAAAACGAGGAGGCCATGTTCGGCTCTATGAAATGAGACCGGTGAAACAGACGCCTGCTCATCATACGGACAAGTTTGCCGAACTTGTATGCAGCAATTCGTTAAGGGGCAACTCACTTGCCAATGCTGTCGGCGTGCTGAAAGAGGAAATGCGCCATCTTGATTCGGTCATTATCAAAGCAGCTGATGAAGCAGCCGTTCCTGCTGGCGGCGCTCTTGCTGTAGATCGCCATGATTTTGCTGGCAAAGTGACCGAATATGTAAAAGGCCATCCGAACGTAACGGTCGTCCATGAGGAAATGACTGAAATACCTGAAGGCCCGACGATTATTGCTACAGGTCCACTCACTTCTGAAGCATTGGCGGAACAATTAAAAGCATTTAGCGGCGAAGAATATTTATATTTCTATGACGCCGCCGCTCCTATCATTGACGCCGAAACGATAGACCGTGACAAAGTCTACTTGAAGAGTCGTTATGATAAAGGGGAGGCTGCCTATCTCAACTGTCCGATGACAGAAGAGGAATTTGACCGTTTCTACCAAGCATTGATTGAAGCGGAAACCGTCCCGCTGCGGGAATTTGAGAAAGACATTTTTTTCGAAGGCTGCATGCCAATTGAAGTGATGGCTTCCCGCGGCAAGAAAACGATGCTGTTTGGACCATTAAAGCCAGTTGGACTAGAAGATCCGAAAACAGGGAAGCGCCCTTTTGCTGTCGTGCAGTTACGGCAAGACAATTCTTCCGGAACATTGTACAATATGGTTGGTTTCCAAACGCATTTAAAATGGGGTCCGCAAAAAGAAGTGATTCGCATGATTCCAGGCTTGGAAAACGCTGATATTGTCCGTTATGGGGTTATGCACAGAAATACGTTTTTAAATTCTCCTAACTTGTTAAAGCCGACATACCAATCGAAAAAACGCAGTGATTTGTTCTTTGCAGGGCAGATGACAGGTGTCGAAGGCTACGTGGAGTCAGCGGCAGCAGGATTGGTTGCAGGGATTAACGCCTTTAAATGGACACAAAGCCAACCGCTTGCTGTTTTTCCTGAAGAAACGATGATCGGTAGTATGGCTGCCTACATTACAAATGCGAATGCGAAAACGTTCCAGCCTATGAATGCGAACTTTGGTCTTGTTCCGCCGCTTGACGTTCGTATAAAAGCGAAAAAAGAACGCTATGAGGCGCTAGCTAAGCGTGCGTTGGAGTCGATTCAGAATTTTATGAAAGAAGTGTGACATCAGTTGCTTCTCCCTCTTGAACTATGGTAAAATTTATTAGTTCTAAGAGGGAGGCATGAATGTGGAATTATCTGAACGGCTTTTGATTGACCAATTTGTCCGCTATGTCCAAGTCGAAAAGAACGGTTCAAAATGGACAATCGACCACTATCGAAAAGACGTACAGCAATTCGCCGCATTTATGTCGGCAGCGGGCATTGCCGAGATAAAAGACGTAAAGCACCAAGATGTCCGCCTTTTTATAAGCGAGCTTGTCGATAAGAAGTACGCGAGAAAATCGATCGCAAGAAAATTGTCGGCGCTTAGAACCTTTGGAAAATTCTTGATGGAAGAGGGGCATATTAGCGAAAACCCTTTCTTGCACACGCATTTGCCTAAACAAACAACGCGTTTGCCTACTTTTCTCTATGAAGAAGAAATGGAGCACTGGCTTTTAGCGCTTCCTGCGAATAAGCCTCTCGAAAAGCGTGATAAGGCGATCATTGAGTTGCTGTATGCAACGGGAATGCGTGTTTCGGAATGCAGCATGCTGGCACTGGACCAATGGGATCGAGTGAGCGAGACGGTACGTGTTTTCGGAAAAGGCCGCAAAGAGCGGTATGTTCCAGTAGGGAAAATGGCTGTTAGCGCTGTTGAATCGTACATAAACGAGGCGCGCCCCAAGCTTTTGCGTGCAAACGATCCGACTTCCCATTTGTTTTTGAACTATCGTGGAGGAGCGTTAAGCGATCGGAGCATTCGGAAGATTGTGGAAAAAAGACTGGACGAAGCGGCTATGCAGAAAAAAATAAGCCCACATGCCATTCGCCATTCTTTTGCGACCCATTTGCTTAATGCCGGCGCTGACTTGCGCGCTGTCCAAGAGTTGCTAGGCCACCAATCGCTTAAGACGACACAAGTTTATACACATGTAAGCAAGGAGCGGCTCTATGCCGTTTATAAAGGCGCCCATCCGCGAGCCTAAGTCTATAAAAAGGAGCGTTTGACAATGGAGGGTTTCCACGCAACAACGATTTTTGCGATTGCCCATAATGGCGGGTTTGCTATGGCTGGCGACGGTCAAGTTACGTTCGGCAATGCTGTGGTGATGAAACATACCGCACGCAAAGTCCGCAAGCTATACCATAATAACGTTCTCGCTGGCTTTGCAGGTTCAGTTGCTGATGCTTTTACATTGTTCGAAAAGTTTGAAGCAAAACTGGAAGAATACAATGGCAATTTGCAGCGCGCCTCTGTCGAGCTAGCGAAGGAGTGGCGCAGCGACCGGGTGTTACGAAAACTTGAGGCGATGCTGATTGTGATGGATAAACAAGCTTTGCTTCTTATCTCAGGAACAGGAGAAGTGATCCAGCCTGACGACGGGATTCTCGCTATTGGCTCTGGAGGAAATTACGCACTGAGTGCCGGACGTGCGCTAAAGCGCCATGCCCCTGGGTTGAGCGCACGTGAAATTGCCGTTGCTGCCCTTGAAACGGCAGGCGAAATCTGTGTGTATACAAATGACCAAATTGTCGTAGAGGAACTGACAGAGTGATGATGAACGATTGGAGGGTAAAGCAATGACAAGCACATTGACGCCTCGGGAAATTGTGGAGCGGTTGAACCAATATATTGTCGGGCAAGACGGGGCCAAACGGTCTGTTGCTGTTGCACTGCGCAATCGCTATCGCCGTACAAAGCTCGATCCTTCCATGAGGGAGGAAATTACGCCGAAAAACATTTTAATGATTGGCCCTACTGGCGTCGGTAAAACAGAAATTGCCAGAAGGCTTGCAAAACTTGTAGGCGCACCGTTTATTAAGGTGGAGGCCACAAAGTTTACGGAAGTCGGCTATGTCGGCCGCGACGTAGAGTCCATGGTGCGCGATTTGGTTGAGTCAAGTGTCCGTCTTGTGAAAGAAGAGCGAGTCGCACTCGTGAAAGACGAAGCGAAAGAGCTGGCTGACAAACGGCTTATCGAACTTCTTGTCCCTTCCATGAAAAAGGAAACCAATTATAAAAATCCGTTTGAAATGCTCTTTAGCCAGCCGGATAAAGAGGAGGAGGAAGACGGAGAAGAGGAACTGACCCGTGCCAATTTAAAGAAAAAAATGGCGGAAAAGCTTAAGCAAGGTGAGCTGGAAGAGCGCATCGTCACTGTTGAAGTGACGGAACAAAATCATGGTTTTATGGATTTGTTTCAAGGCGGGGCGGGTATGGAACAAATGGGCATGAATATGCAAGAGATGCTATCAAGCATGATGCCGAAGAAGAAGAAAAAACGCCGCATGACAGTGGCCGAAGCCCGTGGTGTACTCGCTGAAGAAGAAGCGCAGAAACTGATCGATATGGATGATGTCACACAGGAAGCGATTACACGGGCTGAACAGCTCGGGATCATCTTTATCGATGAAATTGATAAAGTGGCTGGAAAAAACGATCAAGGGGCCAATGTTTCTCGAGAAGGTGTCCAACGCGACATTTTGCCGATTGTAGAAGGTTCGACTGTCGTGACGAAATACGGTGCCGTTAAAACGGACCATATCCTTTTTATTGCAGCAGGCGCTTTTCATATGGCCAAACCAGCAGATCTAATTCCGGAATTGCAAGGGCGCTTTCCGATTAGGGTTGAACTGCAAAGCCTTTCTGTCGATGATTTTGTCCGCATTTTAGTAGAACCGGACAACGCATTGACAAAGCAATATGAAGCACTTTTGCAGACCGAAGGTATAGAAATGAAGTTTTCAGACGAAGCTGTTCGTAAGATTGCGACGATTGCGAGCGAAGTGAACCAAGAAACAGAAAACATCGGAGCGCGCCGTTTGCATACGTTGCTAGAAAAATTGCTTGAAGATTTGTCCTTTGAAGCAGCCGATATTCACTTGGAGACACTTGAAATCACCGAACAGTATGTCGAAGAAAAACTAGGTTCCATTGCAAAAAACCGCGATTTAAGCCAATTTATATTGTAATAGCAAACAAAGGAGAGATGTAGGAATGGATTTACTTACAAGAACAAGAAAGATTAATGAAATGCTGCAAAAAACAAGTGGACAACACGTCAATTTCCGAGAAATGGCGATGACGTTGCGTGAAGCGATCGGCTCTAACGTCTTTGTCGTTAGCCGCCGTGGTAAATTGCTTGGCTTCTCTATTGAAGAAGAGATCGAGAATGATCGCATGAAAAAAATGCTCGATGAGCGCCAGTTTCCAGAAGAGTATACAGATGGCCTATTTAAAATTGAGGACACTTCTGCCAATATCGATGTACACAGCGAGTATACTGCGTTTCCTGTTGAAAACCGTGACATCTTTAAAAACGGCTTAACGACCATTGTGCCAATTAAAGGTGGCGGTCAACGTCTTGGTACGTTGATCCTATCCCGTTTAAACCGCTCTTTTAGCGACGATGATTTAATCTTGGCTGAATACGGAGCAACGGTTGTCGGCATGGAAATCCTCCATGAGAAGACACAAGAAATTGAAGAAGAAGCACGCAGCAAAGCTGTTGTACAAATGGCGATCAGTTCGCTTTCTTACAGTGAGCTAGAAGCGGTTGAACATATTTTCGAGGAACTTGACGGCAGAGAAGGATTGCTAGTAGCAAGCAAAATCGCTGACCGTGTTGGCATTACCCGTTCTGTTATCGTTAATGCATTGCGTAAACTTGAAAGTGCAGGCGTCATCGAGTCTCGTTCTTTAGGAATGAAAGGCACATACATTAAAGTGCTTAATGACAAGTTTCTATTGGAACTAGAGCGTATGAAAGAAGACTAAGCCCAATTATAAAATCAATCAGACTGAACTACAGCAAAAAGCCACCTGTCCAATTGAGGATAGGTGGTTTTTTGCTGTGTTGATCTGCGCTTTTTCAACTAGCTAAAAGGACCCAGAGTAGGGCGGTGTTTCAAGTGTTTAGTCGATATGTAGCGTTACTAAAGGGACCAAATGCCTAAATAGTAACAAAGTTAGGTATACAGGAGAGAAGGGATATTCGAAACGGGCATTAATGCCCAGTTCCAGCTAAAAACTTTCTTTCCAATAAACTAGTAAAAATGACAATCGTACCAAGAGTCTAAAGTCCCGAAAAACGTAACGTTACATCATTATTTAGGACTAAAATCACTTATAATAATGGTACATTAGACTTAATTATACATAAATCTCAATTGAGCTTAGACAAACATCTCAAAAACTAGTAAAATTTTATCAGGGCTAAACATGGGAAATAGTGCTTAATCTTTCCTGTTTTTATGAGAAAAGACATGAGTAAAAGGAGGGAGACGGTTGTTCGTTACTAGTACAATTGCAGCGCTTGAAGAAGGCATACGCTACTCGGCTACGAAACAAAAAGCCATCTCAACAAATCTAGCAAATGTCGATACACCTAATTTTAAAGAGAAAACCGTGTCTTTTGACCAAGTTTTACAGGCTGTTGGAGAAAAAACGGGACAATTGAAAGCGAAACGGACAGACGAGCGCCATTTGACTTTTCCGCTTCCTGGAAATGGCGGTGTTTCATTACGGGAAAAGGGAGAGCTATACAACCACAATGGGAACAGTGTCGACGTAGATAAGCAAATGACCGAAATGGCGAAAAATCAACTTTATTACAATGCGCTCGTTGACCGAATCAGCGGAAGCTTCCAATCACTTGAAACAGCAATAAAAGGCGGCAAATAGGAGGAAAGGCGTATGACGATGTTTTCAAGCATGAACGTATCTGGTTCAGGACTTACACTACAGCGATTGCGAATGGACTTAGCAGCAAGCAACATTGCCAATGCTGATACAACAAGGGCAGAACTTGTAAATGGCGAATGGCAGCCTTACCAGCGGCGAATGGTTGTCCAAGGGCCTACGTCGATGGGGCGCTTTTCGACAGAGCTGCAAAAAGCAACGGCCGAGCTAGATCAGGGAGTTGTAGCAAAACAAATTGTCCGTGATCCCACACCAGCCACACTTGTTTATGACCCTACCCATCCTGATGCAAATGAAGACGGGTATGTCGCAAAACCAAACGTCGAGATCGCAAGAGAAATGGTGGACATTACAAGTGCCACGAGGTCCTATGAAGCAAACGTAACAGCGCTTCAAGCTAGCAAAGGGATGGTTATGAAAGCACTGGAAATAGGTCGTTAAAGGAGGATGAGGAAAGATGACAATTGAAGCGATGCAGCCACTTTTCCAATCGCTCGCTACACCAGCTGGCAAAACGGAGGCAAACAGCAAAGGCGCCGATTTTAAGTCGGCTTTAATGAATGCTCTCCATTCAGTCAATCAAGACCAGCTTGCTTCAAGCGAAGCAACACAAGCACTTGTCAAACAAGAACCCATTGATGTTCATGACGTCATGATTGCGGCGAACAAGGCATCGGTTTCGATGCAAGCCGCGCTAGAAGTACGAAATAAAGCAGTAGAAGCGTATCAGGAAATGATGAGAATGCAAATTTAAGCCGCCTGAAAGGCGAGATGCAAGCGGAGGCGCCATGAAGGAGAAAGCGAAGCAATTCAAGAACCAGGTGCAAACGTTTTGGACAGAGAGCAGCACGCTGCGAAAAAGTGCAGTCATTTCCGTTGTTTTACTACTTTTATTAGCGATTGCACTGGCAGCGGCCCTTCTATTCCGAACGAACTATGCGCCTTTATATAGCCAATTGACATTGGCCGAAGCTGGCCAAATACAAGAAGCGCTCGAGCAACGAGGGGTGGCCGCCCGTGTTTCAAATGATGGCACCACCATTCATGTGCCTGAGGCGGATGTAGATCGGTTGAAAGTTGAACTCGCCGCTGAAGGGCTGCCTAAAAGCGGCAGCATCGATTATGCGTTTTTTCAAAACCAAATGGGTTTTGGGATGACTGATAATGAGTTTACCGTTATCGAACGGTCCCTTATGCAAACGGAGCTTGCCGAATTGATAAGGGGCGTCCAAGGAGTCGAGCAAGCAAATGTCATCATCACGCTCCCTGAAGAAAGCGTTTGGCTGGATTCAGGCCAAGAAAGTTCGACTGCAGCTGTTGTGTTGCAGTTAGAGCCGGGGTATACGCTCGATTCTTCGCAAGTGAAAGCTTTATATCATTTAATATCAAAAAGTGTACCTAATTTGCCGATTGAAAATATTGTATTATCCGATTCGCAGTTCAACAACTATACATACCAGGAAGAGGAAACAAGTCCTGCTGCCTCGTTCCAATCACAGCGTGAAATTAAACAAGAAATTGAGTCGGACTTGAAACAAACGATCAATCAACTTCTAAGCGCGGTTGTTGGGCCTGAAAATGCAATCGTATCTGTTACGGCAGATATCGATTTTACCCAAGAACAGCGGACCGAGGATTTGGTTGAGCCGGTTGATGAAGAAGAGGTTTCTGGGCTGGCAATCAGTGTTGAACGAATTAATGAAATGTATGAAGGAACAACAGGCAATGAGGAAGGTGTCGCTGGCGTAGGCGATGAGATTCCCAATTATACCGGCGCAGCAGGCGGAGGCGATTCTGAATCGGAGCGGACTGAAGAGCGGATTAATTATGAAGTTAATCGGATCCACCGGGAAATCATCGAAAGCCCTTATGAAATTCGCGATTTAGGAATTCAAGTAATGGTCAACCCGCCGGAAGGGATGCAAGCATTGCCGCCTCAGCAAACGGCTGATATCACAGCCATGCTAGAGACGATTATCCGTACGACATTGCCAGATGGTGGCGAGGAGGAAGGAGAACAGGATGTTGGTGACCGTGTAATGGTGACATCAATGCCATTCGCACAAACGGAAACAGGAGAGGCGGAACAGCCGGCAGCAACGATACCGGTCTGGATTTACGCAGTAGCTGCTGGACTTGTCTTGCTGATTATCATACTAGCTGTCCTGCTATACCGGAAAAGAGAACCAGCTGACTTAGCGGAAGAGCAAGACGAGGCGGCAGAACCAGAGCCAGAGCAAGAGGATGAGCCACTTATGGAAACGGAAGAAACAGAAGAGAGCAAGCAAGTGCGGCAATTAAACCGACTAGCAAAAGAACAGCCAGAAGACTTTTCAAAGCTTTTGCGGACGTGGCTTTCAGATGAATAGCAGAAAGGAGATTGGACGAAATGCCGAAAGTAAAGCTGACGGGACGTCAAAAAGCAGCGATATTGCTAATTTCACTCGGGCCTGATACGGCAGCGGAAGTGTATAAACACTTAACTGAGGATGAAATTGAATTGCTGTCACTTGAAATATCCGCGATGCGAAAAGTCGATAAAGATGTTCAAAACAATGTTATGGGCGAATTTCATTCGATGGCAAAAGCACAGGAGTACATTGCCCAAGGCGGCATAGGTTTTGCGAAGACGATTTTGGAAAAAGCATTAGGAGAAGAAGCGGCCGCCTCGATGATCCAACGGCTGACGTCAACGATCCAAGTAAGGCCATTTGATTTTGCCCGCAAAACGGATGCAAGCCAAATATTAAATTTTATCCAGCATGAGCATCCGCAAACCATTGCCGTGATTCTATCGTACTTGTCGGCCAAGCAGGCAGGTCAAATCATTTCTGCTTTGCCGGAAACGATCCAGACCGATGTCGCAAGGCGAATGGCGCTAATGGACAGCTCCTCTCCAGAAGTGATCGCTCAAGTGGAAGCGGTGTTGGAAGAGAAGTTGTCGCAAACATTGTCACAAGACTTTACGGAAACTGGCGGAATCGAAGCGGTCGTAGAAGTGTTGAATGGGGTTGACCGTTCAACGGAACGGACGATTCTTGATGGGCTCTATATCCAAGATCCTGAGTTGGCGGAAGAAATCAAAAAACGGATGTTTGTGTTTGAAGATATTGTCACCCTTGAAAAACGGGCGATCCAAAGAGTGATCCGCGATGTAGACAACGATGACTTGAAGCTTGCCTTGAAAGTAGCAAGCGATGATGTGAAAGAAATGGTGTTTGACAATATGTCTCAACGGATGGCTGAAGCGTTTAAAGACGAAATGGATTACATGGGGCCTGTCCGCTTGCGTGATGTAGAAGAAGCACAATCGCGGATTGTCGCGACCATCAGGCAGCTTGAAGAAATGGGCGAAATTGTGATAGCCCGCACGAATGGAGATGACGTCCTTGTCTAACGTGATCCGTTCTACTAAGAATGTGAGCATTGCACGGGAAATTGGCATCAAACCTTTGTCTCAACGGACAAGAGAACGGGAAGCAAGACAAGAACTGGCCAAAGAAGAAGCCCAGCTAGAACAAATGCAAGAAAAAGCAGAAGCGAAGGCAGCCCAATTGATCGAGGAAGCACAAGCAGAAGCGAGGGCAATTGAAAAAAAGATGGAAAGCAAACAAGCGGAGCTAGAGCAACAATGGGAAAAAGCGCGCTTGAAAGCAGAACAAGAAGGTTATGATGCTGGCTTTACAGCGGGTGAAAGCCAAGCAAAAGCCATTTACGAGTCAACGATAGCGGAAGCGAAGCAACTGCTAGAAGAGGCACAGGCAGTGGCTGCATTAAAAGTAGACAATGAACAACCGCTTTTGATTGAGCTTGCTTGTGCCATTGCTGAAAAGGTGATTGGCGTTTCTATCGCAGAAGACTCCTACTTACAGAATATGGTGCAAGCCGCCCTTGCTGAAGTGCGCGACCATGCATTTGTCAAATTGTATGTGCCGCCCCATTGGTACAAAAGGCTCGCCGCTTGCGTGGACGAGTTGCAAGGGGCCATACCTGCCTGCGAAGATTTTCAGCTTATACCAGACGGGCAACTACAAGACGACCACTGTTTTATCGTCACCAATGCTGGAAGAATGGATGCTTCTCTTCCGACTCAGATCGAGCAGTTGAAAAAGCAGCTTCATGAGGCTGCGAGGTGTGGTTCATTTGCAAAAGCTCATTGATCATGTTCACACACTTTCCCCGTATAAGTGGTATGGGCAAGTTCGACATGCCGCGGGGTTGACGATTGAATCAGCTGGGCCAAGAGCATTTATCGGTGAGCTGTGCTATATCTGGGCTAGCGCAGACCAAAAGGGGACTAAAGTACGGGCTGAAGTCGTTGGTTTTAAGGACGACCGCATTTTGCTCATGCCACTAGACGATACCCGGCGAATAGCGCCTGGGAGCTATGTGGAAGGAACGGGAAAGCCGTTAAATGTAGCGTGTGGACCAAGTTTGATTGGCCAAATTGTCAATGGCGTCGGTGAACCGTTTTTGCAAAGCACAGCACTAGGTGAGACAGACGCCAACTATTCAACCGACAATTCACCTCCAAACCCGCTAGAAAGACCGCGCATTTCCGAAATTATGAGCGTTGGTGTCCGCGCAATCGACGGGCTGTTGACGATGGGAAAAGGGCAAAGAGTTGGCATTTTTGCTGGCAGCGGCGTAGGGAAGAGCACACTCATGTCGATGATTGCCAAACAATCGGATGCAGATGTGAATGTGATCGCTTTAATTGGCGAACGCGGCCGAGAGGTAAAAGAATTTGTTGAGCGCGACTTAGGAGAGGAAGGACTTAAAAAGTCGGTCGTTGTCGTCGCGACATCAGACCAGCCAGCGCTGTTACGAGTGAAAGGAGCGCAAACGGCTACTGCCATTGCTGAATATTTCCGCGACAAGGGCAAGAATGTCAATTTAATGATGGATTCGGTCACACGGTTTGCGATGGCACAGCGCGAAATTGGCTTGGCCATTGGCGAACCACCGACGACAAAAGGCTATCCCCCTTCTGTTTTTGCGATGATGCCGAAGTTGCTAGAACGGTCAGGCACGAACCAGTCAGGCTCGATCACCGGTTTGTACACCGTTCTTGTAGACGGAGACGACATGAATGAGCCTATTGCAGATGCCGTGCGCGGGATTCTTGACGGACACTTTGTATTGGACAGGCAACTCGCCAATCGTGGACAGTATCCAGCCGTCAATGTGTTAAAAAGCGTTAGTAGGCTGATGAAAGAGTTGGTGGAAAGCGAGCATCTCCATGCAGCAAAGCTTTTTAGGCAGCGTTTAGCCGATTACGAGCAGTCAGAAGACTTAATTTCACTAGGGGCTTATAAACAGGGCAGTTCCAAAGACATTGACGCTGCTATTCACGACCATCCAGCGATGCTTGACTTTCTTAGACAAGAAGTCGAAGAAAGCGATTCGTTTGCAGAAACGAAAGCGAAGCTTATACAACTTTTTAAACGGGAGTGACGCTTGCAATGGCATTTCAATTTACGTTACAGACAGCGATGGATGTATGCAAGCAGGAAAAAGAGGCCGCTCATAAGCAATACGAAGTGGCTGTTGACGCATTTGAATGTGAGGCAATGGCGCTGTTCCGTTTGCTAAAGCAAAAAGAAGATGTGCAAGCAGCGACCGAGAAGATGCTGGTTGAAAAAGCATCAATTTCCGATTTGCTTATCAGCCAGGCGTGCTTGGATGGACTGCAGCAGCAAATTGGAAAACAACAGCTGCGAACCGACCAGGCTAGGGCTGATATGCTTCAAAAGAAAGCGACGTTCCAGCAACATGCCGTTTCGTATAAACAATATGAACGGTTAAAAGAAAAGAAACGCCTTGAACAAAAACAAGCAGAAAACCGCCGGGAGCAACAACGGATGGATGAGTTGTGCGTTACCCGGTTCAAAAGGAAATTTGCCTAAATGAACGAGAAACCGACAAAAAAACGCTGGACTGTGATTTTTGCTTTTGCCGTTCCGTTTTTTGTCATCGTCCTTGCTGCCGTGTTTTTAATCGGCCCTTTGCTAGGATTTTCGCCAATGGACAGCATTAAAAATGCATTCGGGTTTAAGCCGAATAACCAGGCAGAGAATGAGTGGCAAAAAAAGTATGAGCAGTTGGAAGGCGAACTGCTTGATCTGCAAACGGAGTTGCAGGAGCTCTCCAATGAGCTTGAAGTAAAAAATGCTGAACTAGCAGAAGCGCAAGGACAGCTTGATGACATCGAGGCAAACGAGGACGAGGCAATCGCTAATGTGGAAAACGAAACCATACTTGAAGAAGGCAACTTGCCAGCTGTATTAAAGACATATGAACAAATGACGCCAAAGCGTGCAGCTGCATTACTCGATGAAATGAATGAAGAAGAAGCTTATCGCCATGTGGCTGCTATGAAAGACCAACTACGCGGCTCGATTCTCGCGAAAATGCCTGAAGAAAAGGCGGCCCGGTTTTTAGAAAGGCTTGCGCAAGAAGGGGGGTAGGGGCAACGTGCACATTACACAAATGGTGAATGAAATCGCGACATCACGACCTTTAGGCCAGGTGAAAGGACGAAGCCAATCGTTTTCCGATCTTCTATTAAATAAGGCTTCGTCATCTACTGAAGGGCTAAACACCATGTTTCTTCCTCTTACCAATACAGAGGAGTTAGACAACGACGCTGGAACGTCAGCGCCAAACGATGAACAAGCAGATGATCCTGTTTTAAGTCGGATCGCCGCTGAAAATCAGGCGAATCAAAATCAAATCCCAGTAGGCGCTGTGGACTTTGGCCAGCCTAGTGTTGTGAATGAAGAAGGTGGTAGCAAGCCCGGTCCTTTAATGAACCAACCAGTGGACTCAACGGGTTGGGATTTAAGCCAAACCACGACGGGTGCTTCCCCTACAACCTTGGCAGGGGCAACATCGAGAGCAGAAGCAGGTGAGTTGTTAGAAAACCTAGCGAAGGAACCGAAAGAAAACGACAGTGCTAGCGCTAAACCTGCTTTAAGCCAAGATGAGCTTAAAGACATAGCCGTTCGTAATAGCAAAACAGGCGAAAAGGAACCGTCACTCCGGCAAGTGGCTCCTACTCCTTTTCAAGACATGGGATCAGAGCCTCCTGAGGAAAACAACCGAACATTTAGAGACAAAAATCAACAAATGTCTTCTGACCGTCCGGCGCCTTTGCCTCAAGGCGACGACAAAACCGAGCCTGAAAATAGGGCTGAGTCGCTGAAGCGGGAACAAGAAGTTGCACTTTTAACGAAAGTAAGCTCGCAGCCAAGTGACGCGATGAAAGCCAGCGCGAACGATGCGTGGCAAGTGGATTCAAATTCAGGCGTGGAAGACGAGTCACCTGTTAGGACAGAAGCAGAGCAGGCCCAAGTTTTTAAAAATGAACAAAACAAGTTTACTAATGGAAAGACTCATGAAGAAAACGAGTTACATACTGAGCGAAATGAGCCGACTAAGGTATCCGTTTCTTTAGCAGAAGGGAAATTAGAACAAATAGACCCTAAAAAGCGAATCGTGCATGAGAAAGAGCCAAGCACTGCGCCGCGCATCATAGAGGGACCTAGCAAACAAACGCATAACGGCACAGGAATGGCTAGCGGTCAAGCTGGAATCGAAGGAAGCGCTGCTGTGGAAGCCACGAAACAGCCAAGTGGGAAAAGTGCGCTGCCCCCTATGCTGGCTAAGCAGCTTGAACGAGTGCTAAGAGCGGCTGCGTTCAAGCAACATGGAGATGGGGCGCTGCAATTGACGGTGAAGCTTCATCCAGAAACGCTTGGGCGTTTGCATGTGCAACTTTTCCATTCTAGCCAAGGGCTAGTCGTCAAACTGCTTGCCGATAAAAAAGCAACCGCAGAAACGCTAGAGCGCGCTCTCCCTGGATTAAGGCAAATGGTTAACCAAGACGCCACGTTTGAAATCGGGCCAATTGATGAAGAGGGAGACGAGCAAAGCAATGGTGAAAGTGGACAGGAAGGCGGGCGAAAACCACCGGAAGACGAGGTTGGCGAACAACGGAAGCAGCATTCATTTTCAGATTGGATGAGTCAAAAACAAGGAGAAGGAGAGGAAGCGGATGACGCAAGTTGACCCATCGTTGTTGCTTTCCTCGGTACAGAACCAGCAGCGGCAACCAAACAATTCACTTGGCCAAGACGCGTTTTTGAAGCTTTTGATTACGCAACTGCAAAACCAAGACCCGAGCAACCCGATAGAAGATCGGGAGTTCATTGCCCAATTAGCGACTTTTTCCCAGTTGGAGCAGCTTACGAAACTGAATAGCACGATGGAATATATGTACTATGAGCAAAAAAGCCAGCAATTGATGGCGCTAAGCGAGTTAATCGGCAAATCGGTTGAATGGCTTAACGAAAAAGACAAAGTCGAGCAAGCAACAGTGACTGGAGTTAAATACAGCGAGTCTGGCGACTTGCTCGTGCAAATCGATGATGACAAGTGGATTGAGGCAAGCAATTTAATTTCAATTATTAAACCAACATCAAACGAGTAAAGGAGACGATCCGTTATGATTCGTTCCATGTATTCAGGCATCTCAGGTATGAAAGGTTTCCAAACAAAGCTAGACGTTGTCGGCAATAACATTGCTAACGTCAATACTCATGGGTTCAAAAAAGGGCGCGTCATGTTTCAAGATATGGTTAGCCAGCAAGTACAAGGGCCAATGGCCGCCACTCCTGACCGTGGTGGCGTCAATAGCAAGCAAATTGGTTCTGGTTCAATGGTTGGCGCAATTGACACGGTTCATACCGGAGGAGGCAACCAATATACGGGGCGTGAATTGGACTTGGCGATAAATGGCGATGGCTACTTTGCCGTTCAAGTCGGAGCCGATACGTTTTACACGCGGGCTGGAAATATTTATGTCGACCACGACGGCAATGTTGTCAACAGCTCAGGCGCCTATTTGTTAGGGGCAGACGGCAACAGGTTGCAAATCGATCCAGATCTTCTTGATGACATGCAAAGCATTTCCGTTAACAAGCAAGGCGAAATCATCGTTACTATTCAGGGGCAAGAAAACCCTTTAACCTTGCAAATTGGCGTCGCTAATTTTGCTAATCCTGAAGGCCTTAATAGCGCTGGCGGATCCCTATTCACAGCAACTCCTGCTTCTGGCCCTGCCAATCTAGTCATTCCAGGAACACAAGGCACTGGTGACATTCAGTCTGGCTATTTAGAAATGTCGAATGTGGATCTCGCTGATGAATTTTCGGAAATGATCGTCGCACAGCGTGGTTTTCAAGCTAATTCCCGGATCATTACGACTTCAGATGAAATTTTACAAGAGCTTGTAAACTTAAAACGATAGGTGACTGGCATGATTCCATTAACGCGCTTAAACGGGCAACGGCTGTTGTTAAATTTGTTGTTGATCGAAAAAGTAGAAGCGTTGCCTGATACAACGATCACGCTTGTAAATGGAAAAAAGCTCGTCGTTGCCGATGACATGGAACAAGTCGGCCAAGCGATCAACAACCGTATGGCCGAGATCGGCCTTGTTGGAAGCTACAAAAGGGAGGATTTATCAGGTTGAAAAAAAACCGTGTAATTGGCGTAGCGTTCAGCCTCTTGCTCACCGGAGTCGTCATAGTTGCAGGGCTCTATATGCTTGGCATTGGCCCATTTGCCCAAAACAAGGCGAGCGGTGCGCCAACGATAGAGGACATTAATGAGCGCTCATTTGATACAGAAGAAATTACGACCAATTTAAAGTCAGGGGAATTCATCCGCGCTCAATTTCGGATCGAACTCGATCACAAAGACACGCTTGCGGACATCGATAAAAGAGGGTTCCAAGTGAATAATGTCATTTTGCTGACACTTGCAGAAATGTCTGCAGAGGACCTCGTCGGTGAAGAAGGTCTAGCCGAGCTGCAGGAAACGATCCAGACAAAATTAAACGACCATTTAGAACAAGGCACTGTCAAAGCTGTTTATACGACAGTGAAAGTGGTCCAATAACAAAAATGAGGTGCTCTAATGGCTGATGTGCTGTCTCAAGGTGAGATTGATGCGCTCCTTTCTGCTTTGACGACTGGAGAAATGGATGCCGAAGAGTTATTAAAGCTAGAGTCAGAGAAGAAAGTTCGGGTTTATGATTTTAAACGAGCGCTACGCTTTTCAAAAGACCAAATTCGGAACTTATCCCGCATCCATGAAAATTACGCGCGGTTGTTGACAACCAATTTATCGGCCAAGCTCCGTTCGCTTGTGCAAATCCAAGTAGCCTCTGTCGAACAGGTTCCATACGAAGAGTATGTCCGCAGCATACCGACGATGACGTTTTTGAACGTGATCGAGCCTCTACCATTAAATGGACGGGTATTAATTGAAATTAATCCTAATATCGCCTACGCCATGTTTGACCGTGTACTTGGCGGACATGGGATGAGCTTTAATAAAATTGATAATTTGACAGAAATTGAAACAAAAATTTTATCAGGGCTATTTGAATCGATGCTGGCAAGTTTCGCTGAAGCTTGGACGACTGTAATTGAAATGGAGCCGATCACCGAAAACATTGAAGTGAATCCCCATTTTTTGCAGCTCGTGTCACCGAACGAAACGGTTGTTGTCATTTCGCTGTCAACAAGCATTGCCAATACGACAGGGCTCATGACGATCTGTTTGCCTCATGTCGTATTAGAAGAAATATTGCCGAAATTAACGAGCCACCATTGGTTTCAAGAACAGCGCGGTGCCCTCTCAACAGAAGATAAGGCACTGTTAAACAAACAAGTCCGGCAAACGACACTTGAAGTTGCCGTCGAACTTGGGCGCTCAACGATTACGATTGAAGAATTTCTTCGCCTTGCTAAAGGAGATGTCGTTGCCTTAAACCAGCTAATTGATGAACCACTTGATGTGCTCGTAGGCGGTGAAAAGAAATTTAGCGGCCAGCCAGGAGTAAAGCGAGACCGGATGGCTTTGCAAGTGACTGACGTATTAGGAGGAACGGATGATGAATGACAAGCCGCTTTCCCAGGAAGAAATAAACGAATTGTTAAAGGGGCTCCAGGACGGCGAAGCTTCCGATGAGGCTGGACAACAGGAAGTCCGTGAAGGCGAATCCCAGCCAGAAGAAACACAAACGGAGCCCCCGGATATTAACGAGTTTTTAACTCATATGGAGCAAGATACGATCGGCGAAATCGGCAATATTTCCTTTGGTAGTTCGGCGACTGCGTTATCAGCACTGTTGAATCAAAAAGTCGAAATTACGACACCGGTTGTATCGGCAGTTAGCTCAGACATGCTGCGTCAGCTTTTTCCACGGCCGAACGTCATTGTCCATGTCAAATACACAGAGGGATTTGAAGGCTCTAACTTATTTGTGATTACGACTGATGACGCAGCGATCATTGCAGATCTCATGCTTGGAGGAAATGGGGAAAACCCTGATCCAGAATTGTCGGAGATGCATTTAAGTGCAGTCCAAGAAGCGATGAACCAAATGATGGGTTCTGCCTCAACGTCGATGTCGACGTTATTCAATCGCCGTGTCGACATTTCGCCGCCAAAAGTGGAAGTCATTGAATTTGATGCACAGTCGCGGACAGAGTATGTTCCCGATGGAGAAGAATTGATTGCGATTTCGTTTTCTCTTCGCGTCGGCGATCTGATTGATTCAAAATTAATGCAACTTATTAGCGTTCCTTTCAGCAGAGATTACGCAAACGCTTTGCTTGGCGGTGGCACCACAGCAGAACCGGCAGTGCAAGAGGCAGAACCGTTGCCTGAACCTGCTCCGGCCATTGGCGGGCACGGGGATGGTACAAGTGCTGGGCGAGTGAACCAGCATATTGGCCAAAGGGTAAAAGACGCTGAACAAGTCGTGGAAAAAGCGGTATTCTCTAATTTTGAGACAACAAAGCCAGACGAAGCAGAAATGCAAAACTTAGACATGCTCTTAGACATACCGCTGGAAGTTAAAGTGGAATTGGGACGCACGAAAAAAACGATCCGTGAAATTTTGTCGATTGCGCAAGGATCGATTATTGAACTTGACAAGTTGGCAGGTGAGCCGGTCGACGTACTTATCAATGACAAGCTGATTGCTAAAGGCGAAGTGGTCGTGATTGACGAAAACTTTGGCGTACGGATTACAGACATTGTTAGCAAAAAAGACCGTCTTACCCACTTGCGTTAACGTTTATCTATCTTAAGAAATCAACATATAGAAAGAGGGCTTTTCATGTCAAAAAAAGTATTGGTTGTTGATGATGCGGCATTTATGCGCATGATGCTTAAAGACATTTTAACGAAGAACGGCTATAACGTAGTTGGAGAAGCCAATGATGGCAACCAAGCAGTTGAAAAATATAAGGAACTTTCCCCTGACTTAGTGACGATGGATATTACGATGCCGGAAAAAGACGGAATTTCGGCATTGAAAGAGATTAAACAGTATGATCCGAGCGCCAAGGTGATTATGTGCTCAGCGATGGGTCAACAAGCGATGGTCATTGACGCGATCCAAGAAGGCGCAAAAGACTTTATCGTAAAACCATTTCAGGCGGATCGAGTGATCGATGCGATTTCTAAAGCACTTAGTTAACGTTTCGTCTATCATCGCGCTGGCCCTGCTACTCGTTGGTTTAGCAGGGTTCAGCCCTGCTGAAGCAAAAGACTGTAGCGTCAATGACGTGCTCGAGAATGGCGAATGCGATGAGGAACTGGCCCAGGAAGAAGTTGAAGAAGCTGAAGCTGAGGCAGAAGCGCTTATGGAGCCGCCTTGGCTCAGCTTTGTCAAGATGATCGTGGCACTTGTTGTTGTCATTGCTTTGTTATATGGGCTGTTGCGCTTTGTGAACAAACGGGCGAAAACATTTCAAGAAACAAAGGCGCTTCATCTCGTCTCTGGTGTTTCTCTCGGCCAAAACAAATCCGTTCAGTTGGTTAAAGTCGGGGAAACATTATTGGTTGTGGGCGTCGGTGATCAAGTGCAATTGCTAAAAGAAATCGCCGATCCAGACGAAATAACGGCGATTCTCGCCAAACAGCAAGCTGGGGATGAGGAGCCATTTCTCGGTCATGCTTTCGGAAGCATGAAAGCGGCGTTCTCGAAAAAAACAGGCACTGCGCCACCGACGTTCCAACACATTTTAAAGGACAAGCTTGCGGCTTCTAAGCAAGAGCTGCAAGATACACGCCAGGCATTTATAGAAAAGAGGAAGGACCGATGATTTTACAACATGCAGTAGCTGCTTTTGCCTCGTTTGATTTTGCGAATGGCGAGACAATGGCAACAACGGTCCAAATTGCCTTATTGCTAACGGTGCTGACGATTGCGCCAGGAATTTTGATTATGATGACATGCTTTACCCGCATCATCATTGTGCTAGCCTTTGTACGACAAGGGCTCGCAACTCAATCGACGCCACCAAACCAAGTGTTAATTGGGCTTGCGTTGTTTATGACCGCCTTTATTATGGCCCCTGTCATTCAGGAAGTGTATGAGACCGCATACGTACCTTTAGCGGAAGGGGAGTATTCCAGCGAGGAAGCATTTGAGGCAGCCGTTGTACCAATTAAAGAATTTATGAGCGCCCATACAAGGGAAAAGGATTTGGCGTTGTTTATGGGGTACGGCGGATATGACAGGCCTGCTTCAATAGATGACGTGCCGTTGACGGCGCTTGTGCCTGCTTTTGCAATTAGTGAGTTAAAAACAGCCTTTCAAATCGGCTTTTTGATTTTTATCCCTTTTCTTGTGATCGATATGATTGTTGCTAGTGTATTGATGTCGATGGGGATGATGATGCTGCCTCCTGTCATGATCGCTCTGCCGTTTAAAGTGCTCTTGTTCGTGTTAGTAGATGGCTGGTATTTAGTCGTTCAAAGCTTGCTGATCAGCTATCAATAGCGATGGGAACAATCGTAATGGGCTCTCGTATTCTAGTGGGGCTGGCAGTTGCAGGAATGAACCAATGAGATTACCGATTTAATAGGAGTGAGCCGCTATGAGTTTAGAAATGGTTACACACTTAGCCCAAAGCGGTGTATGGACCGTACTGATCGTTGCTGGTCCGCTTTTGGTTGTAGCGTTGGCGCTCGGTCTGATTGTAAGTATATTCCAAGCGACGACGCAAATCCAAGAGCAAACACTAGCATTTATCCCTAAAATTGCTGGCGTGCTGCTTGCGCTCGTTTTCTTTGGCCCATGGATGTTGTCGCAACTGACTGAGATGGCGTACAGCATTTACAACAATTTGTATAGGTTTATTGGCTGATGGATGAATGGCTAACGCTTTATCCGGCTTTTTTACTCATATTTATTCGCGTCAGCTCTTTTTTCGTCGTGCTGCCGCTTTTCAACCACCGAACGGTGCCTGCCCCGCTCAAGCTCGGACTATCAGCGTTTTTGGCCGCTATTCTTGCGGTGTCTCTCGACGTGCCTGAGTTAGCGCTAGATTTGCCATTTTTGCTTCTTGCCTTAAAGGAATTTGCGATTGGCATTTCTGCTGGACTGATCGCTTCGATGATTCTCTATGCTGTGCAAGTAGCGGGCGGTGTCATTGATTTTCATTTAGGGTTTATGCTTGCCAATGTCGTTGACCCGCAAACCGGGGCGCAAAGCCCGTTGACAGGAAGTTATTTATATCTATTCGCGATGTTGTATTTGCTAATTATAGACGGACACCATTTGCTTCTTGATGGCGTGATCTACAGTTATCAGTTTGTCCCTCTTGACCAACTTGCGCTTCCGTTTGGCAGCGGACATGTAATCGAGCATGTGACGCAAGTGATGGTGATGCTGTTTGCGATGGCGGTGTCGATGGCTATGCCTGTAGTCGGTGCGCTCTTTTTAGTCGATGTGGCCTTAGGCATTATCTCAAGAACCGTTCCGCAAATGAATGTGTTTGTCGTCGGGATTCCGATTAAAATGTTGGCAGGTTTTATCGTATTTGCTATCTATATCGGCGTCTTTTTTATGAGCGTGAACGTTTTATTTGAAGAATTATTGCTTGCGATGAGGCGTCTGCTAGAAGGGCTGGGTGGTGGTCCGCAATGACAAGGCTACCTATGGATCTGCAATGGTTTGCAGAGGAGAAAACAGAAAAAGCAACGCCCAAAAAAAGGCAGGATACCCGTAAAAAAGGGCAAGTGCCAAAGAGCCAGGACGTCAATACCGCTTTTATGCTATTTGCCGCATTTTTGCTTCTTTCCCTCTTTGCTGGGCCAATGCTGTTTGCTGCTTTAAAGGAAATGATGGCTGATGTGTTTCAGCGCTTTCTATCATTGCCGCTGACAGCTGAGAATATTGCGGCATTGTTCAACGAATTGACATGGGAGATGGGAATGGCTGCTTTGCCGATTATGGCGCTAACTGTTCTTGCCGGCGCATTTGCCAGCTTCGTGCAAGTCGGTTCTTTATTCACTGCCGAGCCAATGAAACTGAAGCTGGAAAAATTAGATCCGATTAAAGGGGCGAAGCGGATATTTTCGACGAGGGCACTCGTCGAACTTGGCAAATCGATGTTAAAGATTGTCTTTATTGGCGCAGCCGTGGCCTTTGTGATTTATGCGAATATAGGCGATGTGTTGCTTTTATCACAAAAAAGTGTGGAGGTCGGCGCTGCTTCGATTGGCCATTTAACAGTGACAATGGGACTGTTTGCGGCGGTATTGTTAATGGTCCTCGCTATTCCAGATTACCTTTACCAGCGCTATGACCATGAAAAGCAAATCCGCATGTCAAAAAAAGATATTCGTGATGAACATAAAACGATGGAAGGCGACCCGAAAATTAGGGCGCGCCGGAAACAACGGCAATTGGAAATGTCGATGAACAGGATTATGCAAGAAGTGCCAAAGGCGGATGTGGTCATTACGAACCCGACCCATTACGCGGTAGCGCTTCGCTACGACCAAGAACAAGCCGATGCGCCAATCGTTGTCGCCAAAGGCGTTGATTATATGGCTGAACGGATTAAAACGGTCGCTAAAAACCACGATGTTCCACTTGTTGAAAACGTTGCGTTAGCAAGGGCGATGTATGCGTCTGTTGAACTGATGCAGCCAATCCATGAAGACATGTTCCAAGCTGTCGCCGAAGTGCTTGCTTACGTGTACCGGTTAAAGAAAAACAAACATTAAACATGAAAAGGAGGGAGATGCGATGAAAGCGAGGGATTTAACGGTTTTAGCAGGCGTGATTTTAATCATTGTCATGCTGATTATCCCGCTTCCGCCTTTTTTGCTCGATGTCTTAATTATATTTAATATTTCACTGTCATTGCTCATTTTGCTAGTAGCCATCAGCACAAAAGATGCCCTTGACTTTTCAATTTTTCCAACGATGCTGTTGCTCGTCACGCTGTTTCGCTTAGGATTAAGCGTGTCGACGACACGGTCGATTCTCGGCAATGCGGAAGCAGGGAATGTGATTGATACGTTCGGGAGTTTTGTCATTGGCGGCAATGCTGTAGTTGGGTTTATCGTCTTTTTAATCCTCATCGTTATCCAGTTTATTGTCATTACAAAAGGGGCCGAGCGTGTGTCGGAAGTCGGTGCCCGCTTTACGCTTGACGCCATGCCAGGAAAACAAATGAGCATTGATGCGGATTTGAATGCTGGGCTCATTTCTGACCGTGAGGCGAAACAGCGCCGGGAAAAAATTGAGCGCGAGGCTGACTTTTATGGTTCGATGGACGGTGCCAGCAAGTTTGTAAAAGGTGATGCCATTGCTAGCATCATTATTGTCATCATTAATATGCTCGGCGGCCTCTTGATTGGCATGATGCAAATGGGCATGGACATGAACACGGCGGCCAATACATACACGCTTCTAACAGTCGGGGACGGCTTGGTCACGCAAATACCGGCATTGCTTATTTCTACAGCTACAGGCGTCATTGTTACAAAGGCCGCTTCAGAAGGAAACTTAAGCACCGATTTGTCGAGGCAAATCCTCGCTTACCCAAAGCTTCTTTATGTCACAGCGGCGACTATTTTTCTGCTTGGTTTAGCAACACCGATTACGAAAGTTGTCACGTTTTCGATCGCAGGGTTACTCGTGTTTGCAGGCTACCGCCTGTCAAAAGCAAGCTTGGCAAAAGCGAATTTAGAAGAAGCCCTTTTAGAAGAAGCACCACCTGAAGAGCCGTCTGGCCCTGAAAGTGTCGTCCAACTTCTGCAAATGGACCCGATTGAATTTGAGTTTGGCTACGGTTTGATTCCGTTAGCAGATGCCAATCAGGGGGGAGATTTGCTCGACCGCGTCGTGATGATCCGCAAGCAAATGGCTCTTGAACTTGGCTCTGTCATCCCTGTTATTCGGATCCGCGATAACATTTCTCTTGAGCCAAACAGTTATATGATCAAAATTAAAGGCACTGTTGTTGCAAAAGGGGAAGTGCTGCTCGACCATTACATGGCCATGAGCACAGGGGAACAAGATGACTCGATTGTCGGCATTGAAACGATTGAACCTGCATTTGGGCTCCCTGCTTTATGGGTAGACGAAGACATGCGCGACCGCGCTGAAATGGCCGGTTATACAGTCGTCGACCCGCCGACAGTGATTTCAACACATTTAACGGAAGTGTTAAAAGCACATGCCCATGAGCTGCTTGGGCGCGAAGAAACGAAGCAGCTTATCGACCATCTGAAAGAATCGTATCCGACGCTTGTCGAAGAAGTAACGCCGAACCCGCTCACAACGGGCGATATTCAAAAAGTGCTCCGCAATTTGTTGCGTGAACAATTATCGATCCGGAATTTGCCTGTTATTTTTGAAGCGCTCGCTGATTACGGCCCGCTTACAAAAGACATGAATGTCGTCACGGAGTATGTGCGCCAAGCTTTATCACGGCAAATTACAACACAATTGACAAACGGCGGGAACGAATTATTCGTCATCACGTTGGCCGCTGCTGTTGAAAAGAAAATCGCCGATGCCATTGGCCAGAATGAGAATGGCAGCTTTTTGGCGCTCGCGCCTGTTGATTCACATGCGATTTTACAAAACACGGCCAATGAAGTACAAAAAGTGGCTGAACTTGGCAGGCAGGCCGTGATTTTATGTTCGCCGGCCGTACGAATGCACATGCGCCAATTAATTGAGCGCCATTTGCCCCATGTCCCCGTCGTGTCTTATAACGAACTGGAACCGGATGTGGAAGTCCAAAGCGTAGGAGTGGTAAATGCCGAATGAACGTAAAACGATTTGTAGCCCCGACGCTAGAGGAAGCGGCAAAAGACATCCGCAAGCAGTTGGGCAAGGATGCTGTCATATTGCACGTCAAAGAAGTGGTGACAGGAGGGCTATTTGGTTTTTTTGGCAAAAAGCAAGTCCAAGTGACTGCTGGCATTGACGGGCCGAATCACCGTAACAGCAGCGTTGGCCGCGATGGTGAAGATAAGCAATCACCGCTTTTAAAAGAAGCAAACCGTCATTTGCAACAGCTGGGCGTATCGAACCGTGTTCTTAAAAATTTGCAGTTGACAGCGCAAATGGCAGAGAAGCAAGGCAACGCCCGCACGAAAGAAGAGTTGCTTATGCAAACATTTCGAGCCAGTTTGCAGCTGCAACCATTCGAGCAAAAACGGCAACAAACACTCATTGTCGCTGGGCCAACTGGAGTAGGGAAAACAACGACAATCGCCAAGCTTGCTGCAAAAGCCATGTTTGAGGAAAACAAAACGGTTTCTTTCATCACGTTTGATACGTATCGGATTGCCGCAGTCGAACAGTTAAAAACATATGCTCATATTCTCGATTGCCCTATTTATACAGCATACAATGAATCAGAATTAATTGATTTGTGCAGCCGTCAAACGGCTGATCTTGTCTTAGTTGACACAGCTGGGCGCAATTATTTGCAGGAGCAAATGCCTGTTGAGCTCGTTGATTATATACGGCAGAGCGCGTCATGTCACTTGTTGGTTGCCCTTAGTTTGGCTGCCAAAGCAGAAGATGCCCGGCATATGCTTAGCCGTTTTCCAAAAGAGCTTGTCAATGGCCTGATCTTAACGAAGTTGGATGAAACGGCTTCACTTGGAACACTTTGTGAGCTTTTGTACAGCGATTCGGTTCCGGTTGCTTGTGTGACGACCGGGCAAAATGTGCCAGAAGACATTTGCTGGCCTGATAAAGAACAATTGCTGAAGTGGCTTACCGGGGGTGTCTAATGGATCAAGCAGAAGGCTTGCGTATGCTTGCAAGCAGGAAAACGAAAGCATTTGAAATCCACCTTTCAAACGCGCACGAAACAATGATGATAGAAGAAATTTGTCAAGCGCTCGATCGCTATGGGTTCCAAGCGGTTATTATCGCAACCGACGCCGCAAAACAACTTTTTTCAGCACAGAAACAAGACCATCTATTTACTCGGGAAACGAGTAAAACGCTGTCCGCTGCCAATGTTCAAGTGCTGTTTTACATCCGTACAGCGGGGGAGAAAAAACAATTGCGCCAAGACGTTCCTTTGTTGTTGTTTACAGTGCCAGATAAAGAGGCGCTTCTTGCCAACTATCAGTTTGTGAAACAAGAAAGGCCTCATTCTGTTTTGCTCCTTGGCTTGTCACAAGGCGATTCAGACAAAGCGAAGCGCGCTGCTTACAATATGGCGGATACGATTACGACATTTTTAGAAAAGCGGACAACCATCCTTGGTGTCATTGAAAACGAGCCTCGAGAAGCGTACGTTGACAGCATTTACGAAAGTGTCAGCGTGCTCGTAAAGGAATTTTTGTTGGAATGGTGACCGTGGCTGTTGTGAGCCCTTCTTTGTTTAAGCAGCAATTTCTACAAACGGCGCTACGTCAAGTAGAGGGACTCGAGGCAAATGCTGCTTTTTCAAACTGGGAAGAGGCGATTGTAACTGTTGATGCATTCTTATATGCGCCTTGTGACGAATGGGGGCAAATCGACGTGATGGGGTTGCCTCGCCATACAGTGTTTGTCTTGGAACCGCAGCAGCGAGTGGTTGACAGCGACCGAACAGTCTTCTGGCAAACGGCAAATGCCAAAGCGCTAACCAAAGCCCTTGCCGCCAAACTGTTGCCATGTGCCAAACGAGAGGAAGCGACCTTACAGCCATTAGGGGAAGTGGTTGCCATTGGTGCATCATCAGGCGGCCCTCTTGCTCTCACACATGTGCTGACAAAGCTAGCCCCTGACTTTTCAGCTCCAATCGTCATTGCCCAGCATATGCCAGCAGGTTTTACAAAATCGCTGGCCGCTCGGCTTGACCGCTTATGTCGGATTCGCGTCAAAGAAGCATCGCATGGGGAAGCGCTACTTGCGGGTACTGCTTATATTGCCCCAGGCGGCGCGCAGTTGGAACTAAATAAACGTGGCGCTCGCTTGTACGCACACATTTCACCTGCTGGCAAAACTGATTTGTACCATCCTAGTGTGTCCCTGCTTTTTCAGTCTACAATTGCGTGTGCGACGAAAACGCTTATTGTGTTAACGGGCATGGGGAATGATGGTTCAAAAGTATTGGAAATGGTCAAGCAGAGCGGCGGTTGTGAAATCTTAGCAGAGTCGGAAAAATCGGCGGCGATTTTTGGAATGCCTAAGGCTGCGATTGCGAGCAATCAAGTCGACGCTATCATGGACAAGGATGAGATCGGGCGCTACCTAGCTAAAAAAGATAAACGGGAAGGGGGATTTTATGCGTAATCGATTAGACGGAATGAAGGAAATGGCCAATATTGGCACAGGCTACGCGGCGACAGCTCTGTCCAGCCTACTTGGCGCCAATGTTGTCATGGACGTTCCAGCGGCCCGCTACTTATGCATGGCTGAACTGCCCCGCTTCCGTTTTGCGGAGGATGAAGAAATTGCTGCTGTCTATGCCCCCCTAGGCGGTGAGCTTGGCGGCGGAATGTTCTTTTTGGCGACCACAAAAGCAGCTGCTGCTTTCTCCGCTTATTTGCTCGAAGAAAAGCTCAAGCTAAAGCCACATGTATTTGCCGCAAGTGAGCTGGCCCAGTCAGCCTTCCAAGAAGTAGGAAATCTGTTGATCGGTGCTTATTTGACTGCTTTATCAAAACTGACAGACTTAAAATGCTACCCGCTTGTGACTGAGCTTTCCATTGATTTAGCAAGCGCTGTTCTCGCAGAAGGGGCGCTACATTTAATCGATGACGAAGAATGCATTGTGATGGAAACGGACATTTGCCTTCCGCAATCGACGCAGCCCCTTGATGGCTTATTGCTGTTCATACCCGATAAAAATGCGAGTGTTACCTTAACGCAGGTGTTGGAGGCTAGTTGCCATGACTAAGGGCGAAACCATCTCAATCGGAGAGTGGAAAATTGTCAAAGGCGAAGGTGTCCTACGGACGTGCGGCCTAGGCTCTTGTATTGGCATTGTCTTGTATGATCAGGAACGATTCATCGCCGGCATGGTTCATGTGATGCTTCCCGATTCGACGAAGGCGCGAAAAGGGGCGAATCCATGGCGCTATGCGGACACTGCCATCGCCTCCTTGCAAGCAGAGTTGAAAAAGCAGGGCGCTAGGAACCTTTGCGCAAAGATGGCGGGAGGTGCACAAATGTTTAAGCACGCAGTGAAACGTGAATTCATGCAAATCGGCGAGCGCAACGCGGCGGCTGCCAGAGAGACATTCGCTCGCCTAGGCATCACACTTGTTGCAGAAGATACAGGTGGAACGAAGGGACGGACGATCCAATATGACGTCAAAACAGGCGAATTGGCCGTCCGTACGGTCCATCACGGGCAAATGATACTTTGAAAGGGGAGTGCGGCTTTATGGCAAATGCTGCAGAGTTATGGAAACAATGGGATGACGAACATTCAGAAGTAGCTGCTGAAGCGTTGATCGAACACTATATGCCGCTAGTTGCTTACCATGTGCAACGAATTTCGAATGGCTTGCCGTCATCGATTTCAAAGGATGAACTGAAAAGCCACGCGTTAAGCGGCCTGCTAGATGCAATTGCCAAATTTGATTCCAAGCGAGCGCTAAAATTTGATACATATGCATCGTTTCGAATCCGGGGAGCGATTATCGATGGGCTCCGCAAAGAAGACCGCCTGCCACGGACAATCCGTGATAAAGTGAAAAAATTGGAACAAATAACAGAACAACTAGAACAGGAGAAAGGGCGGTCTGTTCTTCCTGGCGAAGTGGCAGCAGCAATGGGTTTGCCAGAAAAAGAGATTGAAGCGTTAAAACGGGAACAATTTGCCAGCCATACGCTTTCCTTGGACGACGTTATGCATATGAACGACCACTTGGACCCTAGCGCTGTTGCTTACCAATTTGAAGATGAACAAGCGATTATGCCTGATGATAAATTAGTCGAAGAAGATACACGTAAAGAATTAGCAGAAATGATTAAAGAGCTAGGACGCAATGAACAGCTTGTCATCCAACTTAGTTATTACGAAGAATTGTCATTGACGGAAATCGGGCGCATTTTAAATTTGTCGACTTCACGGATCTCACAAATCCATGCCCGGGCAATTGCTAAACTACGGAAAGGTTTGCAAAAGAAAGAGTTTGTCCGTTAAGGGGGAGAGCAAGTTGACGGAAATCTTAGTATTTGCCCTTTTGCTACTGTGCGGCTATTTGTTCATGAAACAGGTTGCCCTTGAAAGCAAAGTAAAAGCGCTTAAAGAGGGGCATGTAGATAAAGGCGAACTAGAAGAAGCGCTTGAGCAATTTTTAGCTGAAGTAAAAGAAAGCAACGACCAGCTGCTTACGGTGTTAAGCGACAGTTGTGAACAAGATGTTGACGCCGATCAAGCGAAAGAAGGGGAACAGCCAAAACTGGCCAGTCAAGTCAAAGACGATTCGGGTGTTAAGCTTGTCAATAAAGCTAAAGGCGTTACATATGGGGAACTGGCCAGTCAAGCCAAACGTGATCCAGATGTTAAGTTTGCTGATCAGGCTAAGGCCGATAAACGTATGAACCTCGTTAATCAAGGCAAAAGTGATAAACACGCGAAACTTGTCAATCAAGTGGAAGGTGGTCAGTGGGATAAGTCCGCTAATCAGAATAAAGACGGGAATCTCGTTAATCAAGTCAATGGCAATCAACGTGAGAAAGACCAGAGCTATGACAAACCCGTTGATCGTAGTATCGTTGACAACCGCAGCAAATACAAAACAAATGGTGATGAGGAAAGAAGCGACAAGCACAACGAGCATAACCACCATAACGAAAATAAAGACGGCAACGGGCAAGACAGCAGGCTGGAGTCTGTTGAAGAGAAAGAGGAATTTGCCCACTCGACTACGTACAGCCAAGTATTTTCGCTAAGGAAGCAAGGGCTGACTGTGGAAGAAATTGCCCGTGACTTGGGAATCGGCGTAACGGAAGTGAGCTTGCTGCTTCGCTTCCATGAAAAAAATGATGAAAATCCGCATGTATCCAGTTGCAGGGAATCGGACAATATGGTATAGTAATTGACGGTGTTAAATACACACGCCTTGGATTTTGGCGAAGGTGCTTAGGCAATTGCGCTGAGTGTCGTCAAAAAATGAAGAGTGCGGAGGAAACTAAAACCAACCTAAGGAGGTGTTCGATGTGGCAGTAATCTCCATGAAGCAATTGCTTGAAGCGGGTGTCCACTTTGGCCATCAAACGCGCCGCTGGAACCCTAAAATGGATCGCTACATCTTCACAGAAAGAAACGGAATTTACATTATTGACTTGCAAAAAACGGTCAAAAAAGTCGAAACAGCGTACAACTTTGTTCGCGATCTTGCGGCTGATGGAGGGAAAATCCTTTTCGTCGGCACGAAAAAACAAGCGCAAGATTCTGTTCGCGACGAAGCAATCCGCTGCGGCATGTTCTACATTAACCAACGCTGGCTTGGCGGAACGCTTACAAACTTTGAGACGATTCAAAAGCGGATTACGCGCTTGAAAAACCTTGAAAAAATGCAAGAAGACGGCACTTTTGATGTGCTTCCAAAGAAAGAAGTCATCTTGCTGAAAAAAGAAATGGACCGTCTAGAAAAATTCCTAGGCGGAATTAAAGACATGAACGGCGTGCCGGATGCGCTGTTTGTTATCGACCCTCGTAAAGAGCGGATTGCAATTGCCGAAGCGCATAAATTAAACATTCCAATCGTGGCGATTGTCGATACAAACTGTGATCCTGACGAAATCGATTACGTCATCCCTGGTAACGATGATGCCATCCGCGCTGTAAAACTATTAACTGGCAAAATGGCTGACGCTGTGATTGAAGCGACAGCTGGTGAATCAGAAGAAGAAGTCGACGTTGAAGAAGAAACAACAACAGCGTAAATGACGGACTCCAAAAAGGGTGGTAAAGGGAGATGAACCCTTTACTTCCCTTTTTTTGTGGAAAAAGGGAAAACACGTACTGAAGGAGGCAATACTTAATGGCAGTAACAGCTAGTATGGTAAAAGAACTGCGCGAAAAAACAGGCGCAGGCATGATGGATTGTAAAAAAGCGCTTGTCGAAGTAGACGGAGACATGGAAAAAGCAATTGATTATCTTCGTGAAAAAGGCATTGCAAAAGCAGAGAAAAAAGCAGACCGCGTTGCCGCGGAAGGCCTTGCTTCTGTTGTGACAGAAGGAAACAAAGCCGTTATTCTTGAAGTAAACTCTGAAACGGATTTCGTTGCCAAAAACGAGAATTTCCAAGCGCTTGTAAAAGAATTAGCTGGACATATTTTGGCTGAGGAGCCTGCTGACGTAGAGGCGGCTCTTGCGCAACCATTCAACGGTGGGAGCGAAACCGTGCAAGATCACATTAATACAGCAATTGCTAAAATCGGCGAAAAGATTTCATTGCGCCGCTTTACAGTGGTGGAAAAAGAAGACGCTGACGTGTTTGGTTCTTACCTTCACATGGGTGGCCGCATTGGCGTTCTAACGGTTATTGGCGACTCTTCCGACCAAGAGTTGGCGAAAGACATTGCTATGCACGTGGCAGCGATCAACCCGACTTACATTTCACGCGATGAAGTGACAAAAGACGTTGTTGACCGTGAGCGGGAAGTGCTGAAGCAACAAGCCCTTAACGAAGGCAAGCCTGAAAACATTGTTGAAAAAATGGTCGAAGGCCGCCTAAGCAAGTTCTTTGAACAAGTCTGCTTGCTAGACCAGCCGTTTGTTAAAGATGGCGACCAAAAAGTCGGTAAATATGTGAAGAGCAAACAAGCTTCTGTTAAATCGTTTGTCCGCTATGAAGTTGGCGAAGGCATCGAAAAACGCGAAGACAACTTTGCGGAAGAAGTTATGTCGCAAGTGAAAAAGTAAATCGATAGAGAACGTGGGAAGGGGACACTGCGAGAAGTTGTGTCCCTTTTTTCAAAGACTGTTTTTTGAAAGTCACGGATAATGGAGGTTAAGATAAGCGTGTATAATCGTGTCGTTTTAAAATTAAGCGGAGAAGCATTAGCAGGAGAGCAAGGCTATGGCATTGATCCAACTGTCATCCAATCGATTGCTAGGCAAATTAAAGAGATTACCGAACTGAACATTGAAGTGGCAGTCGTCGTTGGCGCCGGCAACATTTGGCGGGGCATGGCTGGAAGCGCTCAAGGCATGGATCGGGCAACAGCAGACTATATGGGAATGCTTGCTACAGTTATGAATTCCCTTGCCTTACAAGACAGCCTCGAAGCAATTGGCGTCGAGTCCCGTGTGCAAACGTCGATTGAAATGCGGCAAGTAGCAGAACCATACATACGTCGCAAAGCGATTCGCCATCTACAAAAAAAACGTGTTGTAATTTTCGCAGCAGGAACAGGCAACCCGTATTTCTCAACAGACACTACCGCTGCTCTACGGGCAGCTGAAATTGAGGCAGAAGTGATTTTAATGGCGAAAAACAACGTCGATGGCGTCTACAACGCAGATCCGCGCGTGGACGACAAGGCGCAGAAATTTGACACGATTACGTACATGGATGTCCTCAAAGACGGTTTGCAAGTCATGGATTCGACGGCGTCGTCTTTATGTATGGACAACGACATTCCGCTTATCGTATTCTCAATTATGGAAGAAGGAAACATAAAACGCGCCGTGTTAGGCGAAAAAATCGGAACAACTGTAAGGGGGAAATAACCAATGACAAAGGAAATCAAGGCAGATGCAAAAACACGGATGGACAAAGCCATTGACGTGCTGTCACGTGAATTAGCGAAATTGCGTGCAGGCCGTGCCAACCCAGCTTTGCTCGACCGCGTAACGGTAGAATATTATGGAGCGCAAACGCCGCTCAACCAGCTTGCTTCAGTCACGGTGCCAGAAGCGCGCCTATTGCTTATTACACCGTATGACAAGACGGCTGTTGCTTCAATTGAGAAGGCGATTTTAAAATCCGATTTAGGCCTTACGCCATCAAACGATGGTCAAGTCATTCGCATTGCGATTCCGCCTCTTACGGAAGAACGCCGGAAAGAGCTTGTGCGATTGGTTAGCAAAACCGCTGAAGAATCAAAAGTGGCCGTCCGCAACATTCGCCGTGATGCCAATGATGAATTGAAAAAGCAGCAAAAAGACGGGGAAATGACGGAGGATGAACTTCGCAGCGCCACTGACGATATCCAAAAACTGACTGACACGTACGTTGCAAAAATCGACGAAAAAGCAAAACAGAAAGAACAAGAAATCATGGAAGTGTAACACGTTTATGTGTATGATGAAGAGTAGTAGGAGACCCTCTTAAGCAAGGGGGTTTTTTACACTTTTCCAGCTGGATGCAGGCTGGCCTAGAGCGCCAGCGAGATGGAGGGCGTAAAATGCTTGAGAGATTTTCAAAATGGAGGCAAGCCTTTACGGATACAGAAGATGAGGAGCCTACATCAATAGACCCTCAGAATATACCGAGGCATGTCGCCATTATTATGGATGGAAATGGCCGTTGGGCCAAAGAGAAAGGGCTACCGCGTATTGCTGGGCATAGGGAAGGCATGAAGACGGTTAATAAGATTGTTCGTGCTGCCAATACCCTCAATATTGAAATATTGACGCTTTATGCTTTTTCAACAGAAAACTGGAAACGCCCGAAAGCGGAGGTCGAATTTCTGCTAAAATTGCCAGAACGCTATTTGAAAAGCGAATTGCCGACGCTAATAGAGGAAAATGTGCAAGTGCGTTTAATGGGTTCAAAGGACGGTTTGCCTTCGTATACACTCCATGCAGTGGATGAAGCAATTGAAAAGACAAAGCATAATACGGGACTGATTTTAAATTTTGCTTTAAACTATGGAAGCAGGTTCGAACTTACGAGTGCCATGCAACAAATTGCCAAAAAGGTACAGCAAGGCGAGTTGATGCCAGAGCACATTTCAGAAGAAACGATTAGCGCCCACTTAATGAGCAACCATTTACGTGATCCAGACTTGCTTATTCGTACGAGCGGAGAGTTGCGTTTAAGCAACTTTATGTTGTGGCAGCTCGCATATAGTGAATTTTTGTTTATGGATGTGTATTGGCCAAACTTTACTGAGCACCACTTCTATAAAGCGGTCTTAACGTATCAGAATAGGGGGCGGCGCTATGGCGGCGTGTAGGAAGGAGATGTGTAAGTGAAGACACGAGTAGTTACAGGCTTATTTATTGGTGCCGTCATCTTGGCTATGATCGCACTTGGCGGCTGGTGGTTTACGACTTTTGTTAGCTTGATGGCCACCATCGCTATGGCCGAGCTATTAAGAATGAAAAAAATTAGCGCTCTTTCTTTGCGTGGCATCGTCGGCCTCGTTTCAATGTGGTTGTTGCTCATTCCTGACACGCTTTTTCATAGCGTCATTCCCCTAAATGTGACAAAAGTAGAGCTGTTCCTATTTTTAATCTTAGGTTTATTATTGCTGACAGTATTGACGAAAAACAAATTTACATTTGATGAAGTTGGTTTCGTGATCGTATCAAGCGTCTATATTGGCTTTGGCTTCCATTACTTAATTTTGACGAGAGCGATTCCAGACGTAGGCGTATGGCTTGTCTTATTTGTGATTGTATTAATTTGGACAACCGATTCAGGGGCCTACTTTGTCGGAAAAGCAATCGGCAAGAACAAATTGTGGCCAGATATTAGCCCAAATAAAACGATTGAAGGTTCGATCGGCGGGATTGTCCTTGCTGTTGTCGTCGGTACGATTTTTTATATGATCCATCCATTTTTCAACTCATACATAATTGCGCTTTGCATCATGCTTGTTACGGCCGTGTTTGGTCAATTGGGCGATCTTGTTGAGTCAGCCTTAAAACGGCATTATGCTGTAAAAGATTCAGGCAATGTTCTGCCAGGACATGGCGGCATCCTCGATCGGTTCGACAGCTTGATTTATGTTATGCCGATTCTCCATTTGCTACAGCTTTTGTAATCCGAAAAGCTAGCTATAGAACAAACTGTTTAGCAAACATGAATCTTTCATAAGGGAGGCGAGTATAGTGAAACAAATCAGTTTGCTTGGATCGACAGGTTCGATCGGCACACAGACACTGGATGTGATCCGTGATTATCCAGACGAATTTACGCTTTCGGCGCTCGCGTGCGGGACAAGTTTAGAGTTATGCCGCAACCAAATAAAGGAATTTCAACCAAAGCTCGTCTCAGTACAACGCCCGGAAGACGCACAAACATTAGCAGGGGAATTCGGTGAATCTATTGAATTCTTATATGGAGAAGAAGGCTTAAAAGAGGTGGCGCGTTATAGCGAAACTGACATCGTCGTTACAGCCATTACTGGCTCGATCGGGCTTTTGCCGACGCTCAGTGCCATCAAGGCGAAAAAAGCTGTTGCCATTGCCAATAAAGAAACACTTGTCAGCGCGGGCCATCTTGTTGTCAGTGCGGCAAAGGAAAACAATGTGCCGCTCATTCCTGTGGACAGCGAGCATTCCGCAATTTTCCAAGCGCTGAATGGCGAACCAAAGAAAGCGGTCGACCGTTTGATTTTGACTGCTTCTGGCGGCAGTTTTCGCGACAAGAGCCGGGCGGAGCTTGATGGCGTGACAGTCGAACAAGCATTGGCGCACCCGAATTGGTCCATGGGGGCGAAAGTGACGATCGATTCTGCTACAATGATGAATAAAGGCTTGGAAGTGATTGAGGCGAAATGGTTGTTTGGTTTGGATTATGATCAAATCGATGTGTTAATCCACAAAGAGAGCATCATCCACTCCATGGTTGAATATGTAGACCGCAGCGTCATTGCCCAGCTAGGCACTCCCGACATGCGCGTCCCCATCCAGTATGCCTTAACGTATCCAGAGCGTTTTGCCCGCCCGAAACATGACCGTTTAGACTTAGCGGAGCTTGGCAAACTCCACTTCGAAAAAATGGATATGGAGCGTTTCCGGTGCATGAAACTCGCCTACGAAGCAGGGCGCGCTGGTGGAACAATGACGACCGTGCTTAACGCAGCCAATGAAGTAGCTGTATTCCGCTTTTTGCAAGGCGAGATCACTTTCTTGGAAATTGAGCGCATCATTGAAGAAGCATTAAGCGCCCACTCGCCGATCGCGGATCCATCGCTCGAAGAGATCCAAGCTGTCGATGCTTCAATCCGCAAACAGCTCCAAGCATAACAAACCCGAGAGGCGGTATCGTTTTTGAATACATTACTTGCTTTTATTGCGATATTTAGTGTGCTTGTCTTTGTCCACGAATGGGGCCATCTCTACTTTGCCAAAAAAGCAGGGATTCTCTGCTATGAATTTGCGATTGGCATGGGGCCGAAACTATTTGCCTTTGAGCGAAATGACACGATTTACACCATTCGTTTATTGCCAATTGGCGGTTATGTTCGCATGGCAGGCGAAGAGCCTGAGCAGCCAACGATCCGGCCAGGCTATGAAATTGGACTGGTGCTTGACGAGAAAGAAACTGTAAAGGAAATTATCGTTAACAACAAGTCAAAACACCCAGAAGCACAAGTCGTGCAAGTGGAACGGATTGATTTGGTCCATGACTTGTTTGTGGAAACGATCGACGAAGACACTGGCGAACTTGTCCGTTACCAAATTGATGAAAAATCGTTCATCGTCCAAGATGAAGTGGCGCAAATCATCGCCCCATGGAACCGCCAATTTGGCTCAAAACCACTGCCAAAAAGGGCGATGGCGATCTTTGCTGGACCGTTGATGAATTTTATACTTGGTTTTGTGATTTTACTCGGCTTAAGTTTGTACCAAGGCGTGCCTCTTAGCTCAGAAATTGTTATAAGTGTGGAGGACTCTCCTGCTGAAGCAGCTGGACTTCGAGACGGCGACGTTATTACAGCGGTCAACGGTGTAGAAGTCGATTCTTGGAAAGAAATGACAACAGAAGTCAAAAAATATCCTGGTGAAGAAGTGAGCATTGATTATGAGCGCAATGGAGAAGCGCTGCAGACAAATGCCACTCTTAGTCAAGTCGAAGTCATGCCTGATGAGTACGAAGGCTTTTTAGGCGTTGGCGGTGTAACTGAATTCTCGCTTCTTGGTTCCTTTCAACAAGCTGGAAACCAATTTATTACGATGGCAACATCTATTTTTGATACGCTTGGTTTAATTTTTACCGGCCAGTTTTCCCTTGATTATATTTCAGGGCCTGTCGGCATTTACGATATTACAGACCAAGCCGTTTCTCTTGGCATGTTGACCGTTATTAACTTTGCTGCATTGTTAAGCATCAACCTAGGCGTCATCAACTTAATGCCGATTCCTGCCCTTGACGGCGGGCGCCTCATGTTTTTAGCCTATGAGGGGATCCGTGGCAAGCCTGTTTCGCCAGAAAAAGAAGGCGCGATTCAGTTTATCGGCTTCGCCCTTGTGATGTTGTTGATGATTGTAGTGACATGGAACGATATAAGTAAGCTGTTTTCATAATGAGACAATTGCATAAGAAAGGGAAGTGTGTCACTTGAGACAATCTACTTACTTAGCCCCGACAATGCGGGATGTGCCTGCAGACGCAGAGGCGATTAGCCACCAGCTCATGCTGCGCGCAGGAATGATGCGGCAAATTGCCGCAGGTGTTTATGCGTACTTGCCGCTAGCAAAGCGGACAATCGCGAAAATTGAAGCGATCATCCGCGAAGAATTAGATGCCATTGGCGCCCAAGAATTGACGTTGCCGAGTTTGCATCCAGCTGAACTTTGGCAAGCTTCCGGCCGTTGGGAGGCAATGGGAGATGAGTTAGTGCGCTTAAAGGATCGCCATAACCGCGATTTTGCCCTCGGCCCGACACATGAGGAGGTCATCACCTCTTTAATTAAAGATGGAATTGCTTCCTATAAAAAACTGCCTCTTTGCGTCTACCAAGTTCAGACAAAGTTTCGCGATGAGCGCCGGCCTCGTTTCGGTTTGCTCCGTGGGCGTGAGTTTATCATGAAAGATGCCTATTCGTTCCATGACTCGCCGGAAAGCCTTGATGAAGCATACTGGCAAATGCATGGCGCCTATAGCCGCATTTTCACGCGAGTTGGCCTCGAATTTCGGCCCGTGATTGCCGATTCTGGGACGATGGGTGGCAAAGATACGCACGAATTTATGGCGCTTGCAAGCGTAGGGGAAGATACTGTCGTCTATTCCGATGGATCTGATTACGCGGCGAACTTGGAAATGGCAAAAGCTGCGCTGCCAGAGGTGCCAAGTGTACAAGCACATGGCTTGCTTGAAAAGAGAGCAACGCCGGAAGCAAAAACGGTCGACGAAGCCGCTGAAGCACTAGGTTTTGATGCCGATGACATTTTTAAAGCCCTTGTTGTTGTCGTCGATGATGTGCTATCCCTTTTTATCTTGCGTGGCAACGATGAGCTTAATGAAGTCAAAGCATTGCATGAACTTGGCGCAAAAACGCTGCGCATGGCGAGTGAAGAAGAAGTCGTTGCCGCTTTCGGTGCGACTCCTGGATCGATTGGCCCTGTAGGCGTAAAGGATGTGCCGATTTATGCCGACTACCGGATTCGCAGCATGGAGCGCATTGCTTGCGGCGCCAATGAAACAGGCTACCATTATGTAAATGTCGGCCCAGGCCGCGATTATGAAGTGACCGCCTATAAAGATTTGCGCACTGTGCGCGAAGGCGATCCGTCTCCAGACGGCAAAGGGACGTTGCGCTTTGCTGAAGGAATTGAAATTGGGCAAATCTTTAAGCTGGGTACCCGTTACTCTGAATCTCTCGATGCGAAATATTTAGATGGCCAAGGAAAAGCACAGCCTTTTCTAATGGGCTGTTATGGTATCGGCGTATCGCGGACGCTTGCCGCTGTGATTGAACAGCATCATGACGAGGCGGGCATTGTTTGGCCGAAGGCAGTGGCGCCTTTCGACGTCCACTTATTAGCGTTAAATGTGAAAAATGAAGACCAGAAAACACTTGCTGAACAGCTATACAGCGACATTCGCCAAGCTGGAATCGACGTATTGTATGATGATCGGCCAGAACGGGCAGGCGTTAAATTTAAAGACGCTGACTTAATTGGCTTGCCAGTACGGGTAGCCGTTGGCAAACGGGCCGGAGAAGGCATCGTCGAAGTGAAAGTCCGCAAAACGGGCGAACAGCTAGAGTTGACAGCTAGTGAGCTAGTTCGTTGGCTTAACGATTTTTTATGTGAATAATGCGGAATGCAGGCTGGCTAGTCGTCAGCCTGTTTACGCTTTAGCAAGGAGTGAAACAAATGAGCCAAGCGAAAGAGACGAGAAAAGAGCGCCTTCAACTATTGCTTGACCAGCTGCAAATTCCAGATGACGGCCGCCCCCATTTTCAAGACGGCTACATTGAAAAACTAGCAATCTCAAAAGAACAGAAAGTCTGGCATTTTTTCATTCGATTAGAACGGTTGCTGCCAGCCGAATGGTGCGAACTGTTTAGAGGGCGTCTCGCCCAGACGTTTCGAGAAATCGCCAATGCACGTTGCTCATTTGCATATGCCAATATTGAGACGGATGAATCAGTATGGCGCAGCTATTGGCCTCTTATCGCCAACGAATTGGCGCGTGTCTCTCCACCTCTTGCTGCTACGCTGCAAAAGCAAGCCCCGACAGTCAATGACAATAAGCTGTCTTTAGTAGCGCAAAACGAAGCGGAAGCAGAAGCGATAAAGCGAAAGCTTGCCGATCCGTTTAAAGACATATGCGGCCAGTTTGGCTTGCCTGTGTTGCCCCTTGCAGTCGCCGTACAACAATCACAGGAAGCCTATGATGAGTTTGTCCGCAAACGTGCTGAAGAAGACCGGTCGAAAGTGGTCGAAGCGATGTTGGAAAAACAACGGGTTGAAGAGGAAATGGCGAAGCAAGTAAAACAAGCCAACTTGTCTATGGGTTATCCCATTAAAGATGAGCCGACGCCGCTCGAAGCGATTGTCGATGAAGAACGGCGCATTACCATTCAAGGCTATGTGTTCGCAACAGATATTCGGGAGCTCCGCAGTGGGCGCACATTGCTAACCTTTAAAATGACAGATTACACCGATTCGATTTTAGTGAAAATGTTTTCCCGGGATAAAGAAGATGTGCCCGTTATGCAAGCGGTCAAAAAAGGCATGTGGTTAAAAGTGCGAGGCGGCATCCAAAACGATACATTTGTCCGCGACCTCGTTATGATCGCCAATGATTTTAACCAAGTAACGCCAAATGTCCGCGAAGATACCGCTGAACAAAAACGAGTCGAACTTCATACCCATTCGACAATGAGCCAAATGGATGGCGTCGTTTCTGTTGGCAGGTATGTCGAGCAGGCTGCAAAATGGGGCCATCCAGCGATTGCCATTACGGATCACGGCGTTGTCCAAGCGTTTCCAGAAGCATATGGCGCTGCCAAAAAGCATGACATTAAAGTGATTTATGGCATGGAGGCAAACGTCGTTGATGACGGCGTACCAATTGCTTACAACTCTGACCACCGTCACTTGCTCGAAGAAGAGTATGTCGTCTTTGACGTGGAAACGACGGGTCTGTCGGCTGTCTACAATACGATCATTGAGCTTGCTGCCGTCAAAATCAAAAACGGTGAAATCATCGATACATATGAATCGTTTGCAGACCCAAAAGAGCCTCTGTCAGCAACGATCATCGAATTGACGGGGATTACCGATGACATGGTCCAAGGCGCTCCTGAACCTGCTGAAGTGCTAAAGCAGTTTCGTGAATTTGCCGGCAATGCCACGTTGGTTGCCCATAATGCGAGCTTTGATATTGGCTTTTTGAATGTCGGTTATAAAAAACTGGGCTTTTCGGAAGTCACAAACCCAGTCATAGACACGTTGGAGCTTGGCCGTTTTCTGTACCCAGAATTAAAAAACCACCGCCTTAATACGTTATGTAAGAAATTTGACATTGAGCTCGTCAGCCATCACCGCGCGATTTATGATACACAGGCAACGGCGTATTTGCTTTGGAAAATGGTCAAAGACGCAGCGGAGAAAGAAATTGTTTACCATGATGAATTAAATAACCATATGGGGCAAGGGAATTTTCACCGTCAACGGCCGTTCCACTGCACCTTGCTTGTTACATCGCAAACAGGCTTGAAAAATTTATACCAGCTCGTGTCCATGGCCCATGTTGATTACTATTTCCGGACGCCGCGGATTCCTCGTTCCCAGTTAAATAAACATCGCGAAGGGTTGCTAATCGGTTCTGCTTGTGACAAAGGTGAAGTCTTTGAAGGCATGATGCAAAAATCAGCTGACGAGGTGGAAAAAATCGCCGGTTTCTACGACTTTTTAGAAATCCAACCGCTCAGCAATTATGGACACTTGATTGAACGGGAACTTGTAAAAGATGAAACGGCATTGCAAGAAATTGTCGCCAATATTGTTGCTCTTGGCGAGCGGCTAGGGCTGCCGGTTGTGGCCACAGGAAATGTTCATTATTTAAACGAGGAAGATGCGATTTACCGTAAAATTTTAATTGCTTCCCAAGGGGGAGCGAATCCCCTTAATAAGCAGAAGTTGCCAGACGTCCATTTCCGGACGACCACGGAAATGCTTGAAGAGTTTTCCTTTCTCGGGACAGAACAGGCAGAGAAAGTGGTTGTCACTGCTTCTAATGACATTGCTGCACAAGTTGGTGATGTCCGCCCGATTCCAGATGACTTATATGCCCCTAAAATTGAGGGCGCTGACGACGAAATCCGGAATATGAGCTATGAACGGGCCAAGATGATTTACGGCGATCCGTTGCCGGAACTTGTAGAAGCCCGTTTGCAAAAAGAGCTAAAAAGCATTATTGGCCATGGTTTTGCTGTTATTTATTTAATTTCTCATAAATTAGTTAAAAAATCACTTGATGATGGCTACCTCGTTGGTTCACGGGGGTCCGTCGGCTCTTCGTTTGTAGCAACGATGACGGAAATTACCGAAGTGAACCCGCTGCCGCCTCATTATGTATGCCCGTCATGCAAGCATTCCCATTTCTTCGATGATGGCTCTGTTGCGTCTGGCTATGACTTGCCTGATGCTGAATGCCCAAAATGCGGCAGTATGTATATTAAAGATGGACAGGATATCCCGTTTGAAACGTTTCTCGGGTTTAAAGGCGACAAAGTGCCTGATATCGACTTGAACTTTTCAGGTGAATACCAGCCTCGTGCCCACGCCTATACAAAGGAATTGTTTGGCGAAGACTATGTGTACCGTGCCGGGACAATTGGCACGGTAGCGGATAAAACAGCATACGGCTATGTGAAAGGCTACCAAAGCGACCATGACTTGCTCATGCGTGGGGCAGAAATCGACCGTCTTGTCGCCGGCTGTACAGGCGTTAAACGGACAACGGGTCAGCACCCAGGAGGGATCATCGTTGTTCCCGACTATATGGATATTCATGATTTTTCGCCGATCCAATACCCGGCGGATGACAAAAATGCAGAGTGGAAAACGACGCATTTTGACTTCCATTCAATTCATGATAATTTACTTAAGCTTGACATTCTAGGACACGATGATCCGACGGCGATTCGCATGCTTCAAGATTTAAGCGGAATCGATCCAAAAACGATCCCGACCGATGACCCAGACGTGATGAAAATATTTGCTTCACCAGATGTACTCGGTGTGACGGAAGAACAAATACTGTGCAAAACTGGCACGCTTGGCATTCCTGAGTTTGGCACCCGCTTTGTTAGGCAAATGCTTGAGGAAACGAAACCGAGCACCTTTTCTGAGCTGTTGCAAATTTCCGGGCTTTCCCATGGGACTGACGTTTGGCTTGGCAATGCCAATGAGCTCATTTACAATGGCACTTGCGAATTGAAAGATGTCATTGGCTGCCGTGATGACATTATGGTGTACTTAATTTACAAAGGGCTCGAATCATCACTCGCTTTTAAAATTATGGAGTTTGTCCGTAAAGGCAAAGGCTTGCAGCCTGAATGGGTCGAAGAAATGAAAAAGCATGATGTGCCTGATTGGTACATCGATTCATGCACGAAAATCAAATACATGTTCCCGAAAGCACATGCTGCCGCCTATGTGTTGATGGCTGTGCGGATTGCTTATTTTAAAGTGCATCATCCGATTTTGTATTATGCAACCTATTTTACTGTTCGTGCCGATGACTTTGAACTGGACATTATGATCAAAGGGGCAAGTTCGATTCGTGCCAAAATGGAAGAAATCAATGCGAAAGGCCTTGACGCTTCTCCAAAAGAGAAAGCTGTTTTAACGGTGTTAGAGCTCTCACTTGAAATGTGCGAGCGTGGCTTCGGCTTTCATAAAGTTGATTTATATAAATCATCGGCAACGGAGTTCATTGTCGATGGCGATAAGCTGTTGCCGCCTTTTAACGCGCTAAATGGCGTCGGCACTAATGCGGCGCTCAACATCGTCAAGGCCCGGGAAAATGGTCACTTTTTGTCAAAGGAAGACTTGCAGCAGCGGGCAAAACTGACAAAAACGGTTGTCGAGAACTTGTCTGAACACGGCTGTCTAGAGGGCTTGCCAGAGTCTAACCAGCTATCGTTGTTTTAAAGACGAGCCCGCCTTGCAAGCATAGTGCTTATGTGGTACAATCGTTTATGGTAATAGTTAGCATACGATGATGGAGAAAAGAGTGGGGGCCCCCACTCTTTTTGTTCGCATTGCGGGTTCGGCGTTAAAAGCGCTCTCCCGTTGTGTATGCCTGTTCTAGAAGCGGATACGTTTTTAATGATGTAAAGGAGGAATTGGCGATTGAGTAAAAATGTTTCTCGTATCGTAGAACAACTCGCAGAGCCGATTGTCCGCGAACTTCATTTGGAACTCGTGGAAGTAGAATATAAAAAAGAAGGGCCTAATTGGTATTTGCGTGTGTTTATTGACGCAGACAAAGGGGTCAACTTGGATGATTGCGAAGCTGTGAGTGAAAAGCTGAGCGAAGTCCTGGATGATGTGGACCCTATTAAAGAAGCGTATTTTTTAGAAGTGTCATCCCCTGGGGCAGAGCGGCCGCTAAAAAAAGAAGCGGATGTAAAAAAAGCAGTCGGCAAAGGCGTGTACGTGACAACGTATGAACCAATCGACGGCCAAAAAGCGTTTGAAGGCGTCCTTGTTTCATTTGAAGACGCCACGCTTGTTATTGAAGGAAAAAACAAAACAAGAACAGTGACCTACACCGTGCCATACGCGAAAGTGGCAAATGCGCGGCTGTCGATCCTGCTCTAGTTGCAAGCGAAATAAGGGAGGTTCCTTTCCATGAACAGCGAATTTATGGAAGCTTTGTCAACACTTGAAGCAGACAAAGGCATCAAAAAAGAAGTCATTATTGAAGCAATCGAAGCTGCGCTTATTTCTGGCTATAAGCGCAACTTCGGCCAAGCGCAAAACGTGCGCGTTGATGTGAATCGGGACAATGGCAGCATCCGCGTGTTTGCCCGCAAAGTAGTCGTGGAAGAAGTATTTGATAAACGCTTAGAAATTTCAGAGGCGGAAGCGCAGCGGATTAATCCACATTATGAAGTCGACGATATTGTCGAAATTGAAGTCACGCCAAAAGATTTTGGCCGAATTGCTGCACAAACGGCGAAGCAAGTGGTCACGCAACGTGTTCGTGAAGCTGAGCGGGGTATCATTTATTCTGATTTTATTGACCGTGAAGAAGATATTATGAACGGCATTGTCCAACGTCAAGACCATCGTTTTATTTATGTTGATTTAGGGAAAGTCGAGGCGCTGTTGCCGCTGTCTGAACAAATGCCGAATGAAACGTACAAACATAATGACCGCATCAAAGCATATATTACGAAAGTCGAAAAAACGACAAAAGGTCCGCAAATTTTAATCTCCCGCACGCATCCTGGGCTCTTAAAGCGTTTGTTTGAATTAGAAGTGCCGGAAATTTACGACGGCACAGTGGAAATTAAATCGGTTTCTCGCGAAGCGGGGGACCGCTCGAAAATTGCCGTTCACTCCGACAACCCAGAAGTGGATTCAGTTGGAGCCTGTGTAGGCCAACGGGGCCAGCGGGTACAGACAATTGTCGACGAACTCAAAGGCGAAAAAATTGACATTGTTGAGTGGTCAGAAGACCCAGTTGTCTATGTGGCTAATGCCCTTAGCCCGGCCAAAGTAATGAAAGTCAATGTGCTTGAAGGGGAAAAAATGACACAAGTCATCGTCCCTGACTACCAGCTGTCTTTAGCAATTGGCAAACGAGGCCAAAATGCACGACTTGCCGCTAAGCTGACAGGCTGGAAAATTGATATCAAAAGCGAATCGGAAGCCCGTGAGCTGGGCCTTCTTGATGAGGAAAATGAAAATGATGAGTTAGAAGAATTCACAAATGAGGAAAATGAACGTTAAGAGCAGGAGGCGGAAAATCGCATGAAACAACGGAAAGTACCGCTGAGAAAATGCATTGTGACCAATGAAATGAAACCAAAGCAAGAACTTGTGCGGATCGTACGCACACCTGAAGGCACAGTCGAATTAGATCCCACTGGCAAAAGGAATGGCCGCGGTGCTTATTTGACGAACAGTGAAGATGTGTTTAACACGGCTAAAAAGCGCGATAGTCTAACGCGCCATTTGCAAGTGCAAGTGACCGCAGACGACTATGACCGCTTGATTGCGGAGCGGGTGAAGGTGAAAAAGCGGTGAGCAACGACAAAAAGCTGCTCTCGCTCCTTGGCTTATGTCAACGTGCCGGACAGCTTGTTACAGGGGAAGAATTGGTTCTTGCCGCGATTCGCAAACAGGAGCTGTCAATGGTAATCCTTGCTGGCGATGCTAGCAGCAATACCGAAAAGAAAATCAAGGACAAATGCGGCTATTATAAAATCCCAGTCTATCAAACGAGCGACCGTTTTGCGCTTGGGCAAGCGATCGGTAAAGAAACGCGCGTTGCAATAGGCATAAGGAGTGAAGGGTTTGCGAAAAAAATCGCCGCATTACTGAGCCAATAATGGAGGTACGTATATGTCAAAAGTGCGAATCTATGAATACGCGAAGGCAAATAATGTTCAAAGCAAGCAACTTATCGAAAGTTTAAAATCAATGGGTGTGGAAGTGTCAAATCATATGTCAGCAATTGATGAAGAAACATTAAACAAAGCGAAGCAAGCTGGAAAACCCGCCGCTACAAAAGGGCAGGCTACTGGCAACCAAAAGCAAAACAACCAAGGGCAAAAGCAACGCCCACAAAACAACCAGCAAAACCAAGGGCAAAAGCAACGCCCGCAAAACAATCAGCAAAATCAAGCTCAAGGGCAAACGAAACGCCCAAGCCAAGGCAGCAACAACCAAAGTGGCGCTGCAAAATCGCAAGCTGGGAAACCAAACCAAAACCGCGGCGGCAACCGTCCAGGTGGCCAAGGGCGTCCAGGCGGCAGCAACCGCCGTCCAGGCAATAATCAAAATCGCCGGAACCATGGCAACCGTGGCGGCAAGCGTCGTCCGCAGTCAAAAGTCAATCATCAGCAAATGCCGCTGCCTGAAAAAATTACAATTTCAGGTTCGCTTACGGTCAGTGAACTCGCTGCTAAGCTCCATCGTGAAGCCTCTGAATTGATTAAGAAATTAATCGGTCTTGGTGTCATGGCTACCATTAACCAGGAGCTCGACAAAGATACCATTGAATTGTTGGCAGCTGATTATGGTGTGGAAGTCGAAGAAGAAGTGATTGTGGATGAGCTCGATATTGAGTTGTATGATCGTGAAGATAAAGAGGAAGAATTAAAAGAGCGCCCGCCAGTTGTGACAATTATGGGCCATGTCGACCACGGAAAAACAACGCTGCTTGATTCAATCCGTAACACGAAAGTGACTGCGGGGGAAGCAGGGGGCATTACTCAGCATATCGGCGCTTACCAAATTGAACACTCAGGTAAAAAAATTACCTTTTTAGATACACCAGGACACGCAGCCTTTACAACAATGCGGGCCCGTGGGGCGCAAGTGACGGACATTACGATTCTTGTTGTGGCCGCTGACGATGGCGTCATGCCGCAAACGAAAGAAGCAATCAGCCACGCGAAAGCGGCTGAAGTGCCGATTATTGTTGCTGTCAACAAAATTGACAAAGAAACAGCAAGTCCAGATCGAGTGATGCAAGAGTTAACAGAGTTTGAGCTTGTCCCAGAAGCTTGGGGAGGCGACACGATTTTTGTCAATGTGTCAGCGCTGACGGGTGAAGGCATTGATGAGTTAATTGAAATGATTTTACTCGTTGCCGAAGTTGAAGAATTTAAAGCCAACCCAGACAAACTTGCGACAGGCACCGTTGTAGAAGCACAACTTGATAAAGGGCGCGGCCCAGTTGCCACGCTTCTTGTCCAAAGCGGGACGTTGCATGTTGGGGACGCAGTCGTTGTCGGCAGCACCTATGGCCGCGTGCGGGCGCTTGTTAATGATGTAGGCCGCCGCGTCAAAACGGCAGGACCGTCTGCCCCAGTGGAAATTACAGGCTTAAACGAAGTGCCACAAGCGGGGGACCGTTTCCAAGCATTTGAAGACGAGAAAAAAGCACGCCAATTAGGCGAAGGGCTAATGGCCCGTTATCGGGAGCAAAACTTAACGGCATCGTCAAAAGTAAGCTTGGATGACTTGTTTAACCAAATTCAGCAAGGGGATGTCAAAGACATTAATGTCATCATCAAAGCCGACGTCCAAGGATCAGTTGAAGCGATGAAAGGGTCGTTGGAAAAAATTGATGTGGCAGGCGTAAAAGTCAATATCATCCACACTGGCGCTGGCGCGATCACAGAATCAGACATTATTTTGGCGTCTGCTTCCAACGCGATTGTCATCGGGTTCAACGTTCGCCCTGATGTGAACGCCAAACGTGTGGCTGAAGCGGAAAACGTCGATATTCGTCTCCACCGCGTCATTTACAATGCGATTGACGAAATCGAACAGGCAATGAAAGGTGCCCTTGATCCTGAGTTTGAAGAAAAAGTCATCGGGCAAGTGGAAGTACGGACGACATTTAAAGTTTCGAAAGTCGGCACGATCGCCGGTTCTTATGTAACAGAAGGAAAAATCACCCGCAATTCTTCTGTCCGCTTGATCCGCGACGGCATTGTCATTTATGAAGGCGAACTGAACGCTCTTAAACGCTACAAAGACGATGCCAAAGAAGTGCAAGCTGGCTATGAATGCGGGATTACGCTTGATAAATTCAATGACATTAAAGAAGGCGACATGATTGAAGCGTATGTCATGGAAGAAGTGAAACGCGCCTAATGATGGCCTGTGTCCGCTGCGAGCTGTTCATCTATGAGGCACAGTCACTAAAGGATAAACGATCCGTCTTGCAAAGCGTGCTTCGCAAAGTGAGGCAACGTTGCAATGTTTCAGCAGCAGAAACAGATTTCCAACAAACTTGGCAACGCGCAGAGCTGTCGCTTTGCGCGATTGCTGCTAGTAAAAAAAGCGCTGAAGCTGAACTATTACGCGCATTGGCGATAATTGATCAGGCAGAAGCGGCTGAGCGCACATTGACCAACTGGGAGTGGGCGTGATTCCCATTAGTAGAGGTGATCGATTGTGGCGAATAACCGTGCTGTTCGCGTCGGCGAACAAATGAAAAAAGAATTGAGTGACATCCTTATTCGCGACATTAAAGACCCCCGTGTCCGTTTTGTCACGGTGACCGGGGTAGATGTCACAGGGGATTTACAACAAGCAACGGCTTTTATTACGGTGCTCGGTGATGATGAAGAACGCAAAGCGACCCTTGCTGGCCTTGAAAAGGCAAAGGGGTTTATCCGAACGGAATTGGGCAAGCGCATTCGCCTTCGGAAAACACCGGAGCTCAGTTTTTCGTTCGATGAATCGATCCAATACGGCAACCGAATTGAAAGCTTATTGCGCGATTTGAACAAAAACGATACGAACAAGTAGTTGCAAAAGGAGAGCGCGCAGACGACGCTGTCCTGAGGGTAGCGCACTGACGCTATCCTTTCTTTTTTTCGTACGACAGGGAGTGATGTTGATGGAGCCAACAGGGATTGTGGTGCTAGACAAACCGAAAGGATGGACATCCCACGATTGTGTCCACCAAATGCGGAAATGGTTTCAAACACGGAAAGTCGGCCATACAGGGACGCTCGATCCCGAAGTGGATGGCGTTTTGCCGATCTGCATCGGCAAAGCGACAAAAGTGGTTAAATACATGTCCGATTACGATAAAACGTATATAGGGGAAGTCACATTCGGCGTGGCGACGACTACGGAAGACGCACATGGTGAAGTGATAGAAGAGAAACGCGTCGATAAACCGTTTACGAGAACGGAAATAGAGGCGTTGCTGCAAGCCTTTATCGGCAAAATCGAGCAGACACCCCCTTATTATTCAGCTGTAAAAGTAAACGGCAAACGCTTGTATGAATACGCCAGAGCTGGCCTCGAAGTCGAGCGGCCAACGCGCACAGTGGAAATAAAAGCGTTGACATTGACGGAAATAACAACTGCGAAGCCAGGTTGTTTTTCGTTTGCCTTTTCTGTCACGTGTACAAAAGGTACTTACATCCGTACGCTTGCCGTCGATATAGGCAAAAAAGCAGGCTACCCTGCCCATATGTCAAAGCTGACACGGACAGCATCTGGCCCGTTTACACAAGCAGATGCCATTCCTTTATCCGCATTTGCGGAAATGCATTTCGATGAGCGCCTGAATAAGTTGCGCCCCCTTGATACGGCTCTCCAACATTTTCCACGGGTCATTGCCGATAAGGAGCTGGAAAAGCGAATACGCAATGGGGCTGTCCTGAAGAAAAGCGCTTCTTTTGGAGACAGGCGTTTTTTGTTTTATAATGAACAAGGAGATTGCTTGGCATTGTATCAAGCACATCCAACAAAGGCTGGGCTTATTAAACCAGAGACGTTATTTTGTCATGTTTAACGGTAAAGGGGGAAAAGTGGTGGTAGTGGAGCTAGATCTAGATTCGATTAGCCACATAGAGGCCCCAGCGCCAACAGCTATGGCTCTTGGCTATTTTGACGGCGTTCATAAAGGGCACAAGGCGGTCATCGAAACCGCTAAAGCGGAAGCGGCAAAACGGGGCATTCAGTCTGCGGTGATGACGTTTTACCCCCATCCGAAAGAAGTGCTTGGGAAACCGGATCAGCCAATTGATTATTTGACGCCTTTGCAAGCAAAAGTGGCGCGCTTAAAGGCGTTAGGGGTCGACGTTGTCTACGTTGTCAATTTTACTAAGGCGTTTTCGAAACTGACGCCGCAAGCGTTTATCGAGCGGTTCGTGATTGGTTTAAACGTCAAGCATGTGGTGGCAGGCTTTGACTTTACATACGGCGTTAAAGGGGAAGGCAAGATGGACGATATTGACCGTTATGCTAATGGACGCTTTACGCATACAACGGTCGAACAAGTGAGCGATGAGCAAGAAAAGATTTCGTCAACGCGTATTCGCAAACAGCTGTTGGAAGGAAATGTCAGCGAAGCGGCCAGGCTCCTCGGCTACCCGTATGTTTTCTCTGGAACAGTTGTCCATGGGGACGCACGAGGACGGCTAATTGGCTATCCGACTGCAAACATCGTTGCAAAAGAGCGGTTTATTGTGCCGAAAACAGGTGTCTATGTTGTCACATTGACACATGGGGGCAACACATACCAAGGAATGGCGAACATTGGCTATAAACCAACATTTGTCGATGATTTAGCAAAGCCAATCGTGGAAGTGAACATTTTCGACTTCAATAAGGAGATATACGGGGAGACGGTAGAAGTCGCGTTTTACGAACGGATTCGTTCGGAACAAAAATTTAGCGGCATTGACGAAATCAAAGCACAGCTTGGCCGTGACCGCGCAACGGCGGTGCAGTTTTTCAAGCAACATGGTTATAGGCAAAGAAGCTAAAATGAACGCTTGCATTTCCAGATCAATCAAGCTATCATAGAAAGTGTCTGCATCCCCATGCGGACACGACACCCGTTTCTTGGCAAAACGACTCACCACCGTTTGCTCAGAAATTGGGGTTTTAGGGAAAAGGAGGTGGCTCTGATGGCATTGACACAAGAGCGTAAAAACGAATTGATTGCAGAATTTAAAACGCATGAGACAGACACTGGTTCTCCAGAAGTCCAAGTCGCTATTCTTACGGAGCAAATTAACACTTTGAACGATCACTTGCGCACGCATAAAAAAGATCACCACTCTCGTCGTGGCCTTTTGAAAATGGTCGGTCAACGTCGCAACTTGCTAACTTATTTACGTAATAAAGACGTAACGCGTTACCGTAACCTTGTTGACAAGCTTGGCTTGCGTCGATAGTTTTGCAAAAAAGCGGGGGATGATCTCCCGCTTTTTTCTTCATGCCTTCCATTAGCAGAAGACAAGCTTAGAAAAATGTAGACAACCCTAATTTCACTCTTTTAAACTTGTTCTGATTCGGTCATAATAAGAAAGAAGAATTTTAGTTGTACGAGAGGAGTACACATTCATGGATCAAGAACGTCATGAGTTTTCAATTGACTGGGCTGGACGGACATTAAGCGTCGAAGTCGGTCAATTAGCCAAACAAGCCAACGGAGCGGTTCTCGTCCGTTATGGCGAAACAGCTGTTCTATCAACGGCTACTGCTTCAAAAGAACCGAAAGACCTTCCTTTCTTTCCGTTAACGGTCAATTATGAAGAACGTTTATATGCAGCGGGAAAAATTCCAGGTGGGTTTATTAAACGGGAAGGGCGTCCAAGCGAAAGGGCGATTTTAACAAGCCGTTTGATTGACCGTCCAATTCGACCGCTATTTCCAGAGGGTTTCCGTAACGATGTCCAAGTGATCAGCATTGTGATGAGCTCTGACCAAGACGCATCTCCTGAAATGGCAGCAATGATCGGTTCATCACTGGCTCTTTGTGTTTCTGACATTCCGTTTGAGGGCCCGATTGCTGGTGTGACTGTTGGAAGAATTGACGGCGAATTCATTATGAACCCAACACCAGCTCAACTTGCAGAGAGCGATATTGACCTAACTGTTGCTGGAACAAAAGAAGCAATCAATATGGTGGAAGCTGGTGCAAAAGAAGTCCCAGAAGACGTGATGTTAGAAGCGATTTTAGCCGGGCATGAGAACATTAAAAAAATGATTGCTTTCCAAGAAAAAGTCGTTGAAGTTTGCGGCAAAGAAAAACGTGAAGTGCAGCTGAAAACATTTGACGCTGAATTGGAAGCGCGCTTGCGCGAAAGCGCCGAAGCTAGCATTAAAGAAGCGGTTCGGATTGCGGAAAAACACGCACGTCAAGATGCCATCGATGAGATTATTGCTGAACAAGTGGAACAATATTCAGACGATGACAGCGTCGATGTTGATGAAGTAAAAGAGATTTTGCAAATGTTCGTGAAGGAAGAAGTCCGTCGCTTAATTACAGTTGAAAAAATCCGTCCTGATGGGCGAGGCGTTGATGAAATTCGCCCGTTATCGTCACAAATCAAGCTGCTGCCGCGTACACATGGCTCTGGTCTATTTACAAGAGGACAAACACAAGCACTTAGTGTCTGTACGCTTGGTGCCCTTGGTGATGTGCAAGTGCTAGATGGCTTGGGCATAGAAGAGACGAAGCGGTTTATGCACCACTACAATTTCCCGCAGTTTAGCGTCGGGGAAACCGGTCCGATCCGCGCACCTGGACGTCGGGAAATCGGTCATGGAGCCCTTGGTGAACGTGCGCTTGAGCAAGTCATTCCAAGTGAGCAAGAGTTTCCTTATACGATCCGGCTCGTATCGGAAGTGTTGGAATCAAATGGATCAACTTCACAAGCGAGCATTTGTGCAAGCACGTTAGCCATGATGGACGCAGGTGTGCCAATTAAAGCGCCAGTGGCCGGCATTGCGATGGGACTTGTCAAACAAGGGGAGCACATGACGGTGCTCACTGATATCCAAGGCATGGAAGACGCTCTTGGCGATATGGATTTTAAAGTCGCTGGTACAGCGAATGGCGTTACAGCTCTGCAAATGGATATAAAAATTTCCGGCATTAACCGCGAAGTGCTCGAACAAGCCCTTGAACAAGCAAAACAAGGACGACTGAAAATTTTAAGCAACATGATGGAGGCCATTGACAAACCTCGTACCGAGTTGTCAGAGTACGCGCCAAAAATCCTGACGCTAACGATCAATCCTGACAAAATTCGCGATGTCATTGGTCCAAGCGGCAAAGTCATCAATAAAATCATTGAGGAAACAGGCGTGAAAATAGACATTGAGCAAGACGGCACTGTCTACATTTCTTCCCTAGATACCGCCATGAACCAAAAAGCGAAACAAATCATTGAAGATCTTGTTCGAGAAGTGCAAGTCGGTGAAACGTACCACGGGAAAGTCAAACGAATTGAAAAGTTTGGTGCCTTTGTGGAACTGTTTAAAGGCAAAGATGGCTTGCTCCATATCTCACAAATTGCTGAAGAACGGATCAACAAAGTCGAAGACGTCTTCAAGCTTGGTGATGAAGTAGACGTACGCGTCACTGAAATTGACAATCAAGGACGAGTCAATTTGTCTCGCAAAGTCCTGTTAAAAGAACAACGGGAAAAGCAGGAAAAAGAAGCAAAAGATACAGCCAACGAATAAGAAACAAAGACTGGGGAAAATTCCTAGTCTTTTTTTATAGGCAAACGTCTAGTCCTCTTCCTTTGCTCATAGACATGCTAGTAAGTATCTAGCAGGAGGGGACACAATGAAACAAAAATGGCTTCACTTCTGTTTGTGTGGTGTCATGGTTGTGCTGGCAATAGGGGCGATTCAAAATCCATTTTCGCTTCAGTATATCGATACCTTGAAAACAAACGCAACGGAGGATGTAGATACGGAAGAGAATGAGCTGTTAAAACAAATTGAAGAGCATGCGGAAAAAGTGGCGATTCCAGCAACAAACGCACGTATTGATAAAGTCTGGAAAGCGTTGCCAGGTTACAATGGGCTTGAGGTCGACATTGAACAATCTTATAATAAAATGAAAGAGTCTGGAAGTTTCAACCAGTCGAAACTCGTCTTTAAAGAAACAAAACCGAGTGTCCATCTTGAGGATCTGCCACCAGCTCCTACGTATAAAGGTCATGAGGAAAAGCCGATGGTTAGCTTTTTAATCAATGTCGCCTGGGGCAATGATTATTTGCCTGATATGTTAAAAGTGATGCAGCAGTACGATGTCAAAGCGACGTTTTTTCTAGATGGATCATGGGTGAAAAAAAATCCACAACTTGCTGTCATGATTAAAGAAGAAGGCCATGAGATTGGCAGCCATGCTTACTCGCACCCCCACATGAATGCCCTCTCTGAGGCGGAAATTGACGAAGAGTTGACAAAAACGACGGAAGTGATTGAAGCAACATTGGATGTCACACCAAAATGGTTCGCTCCCCCAAGCGGTGAATTTAATCAATTGGTGGTTGAACGAGCTGCTGCATACGATATGCGTACCATTTTATGGACAGTTGATACAATTGACTGGAAAAAGCCTGAACCATCTGTTATGGTTGAACGGGTTGTCAATCAAATGCAGGCAGGCTCGATGTTGTTGATGCATCCTACGGAATCGTCGTCAAAAGGGCTTGAAGCGATTATACAAGGGATGCAAGAAAAACAGTTGCAGATCGGGACTGTTAGCGATTTAATGGATGAAACAAGAATTGCCGCAAAAATGGCAGCTGAGAGCAATGGGGGTACAAAACGTGATTAAAAAAGAGACGCTGGATAACGGCGTGCGGATTATTGCGGAGGCCAACGAGACCATTCGGTCTGTTGCCATTGGCATCTGGGTAAAAACAGGCTCCCGCAATGAAACAAATGAGGAAAATGGCATTTCCCATTTTATTGAACATATGTTGTTTAAAGGAACAAAAACGCGTTCAGCCAAACAAATTGCAGAAGCGTTTGACCGCATTGGCGGACAGGTCAATGCGTTTACGGCAAAAGAATACACATGCTACTACGCTAAAGTCCTAGATGAGCATGCTACACTTGCCCTTGATGTACTACAAGATATGTTTTTTAACTCTATATTGGATGAAACAGAAATTGAGCGCGAGAAAAAAGTGGTGCTCGAAGAAATTAAAATGGTGGAGGACACGCCAGACGATCTTGTCCACGATTTGCTTAGCCAAGCTGTATTTGGCCGTTCCACGCTGGCGAACCCAATTCTTGGCACAGAAGACACGCTCCAAACATTTAGCCGTCAGCAAATCAGTGCTTACATGAAACGTTTCTACGCAGGGGAACGGGTAGTCGTGTCGGTTTGCGGCCATTTTGACGATGCGCTGCTTGAGCAAATCAGACAAACCTTTTCCCGCGTGAAACGAGCACCGGAACCGTTTGCTGTGCCAAAAGCGACTTTCTCACCAACGGTGAAATATCGCCAGAAAGATTCCGAGCAAGCCCATCTATGTTTAGCCTACCCTGGCCTGGAAATTGGTTCAAACCGTTCATTCGGGCTGATTTTGCTTAACAACGCCCTTGGTGGCAGCATGTCCAGCCGTTTATTCCAAACGATTCGCGAAGAACAAGGCTTATGCTATTCTGTTTTCTCTTATCATTCTTCGTATGAACAGATTGGTACGCTTACGATTTATGCAGGTACGCAAATGGCACAGTTGCCAAAGTTAACGGAAGCTCTTGCTGAAGTAACGAAAGCGGTGCGTGCAGAAGGCCTTAGCAAAAAAGAGTTGGAAAATGGCAAAGAGCAGCTCAAAGGCAGCATTATGCTTGGGCTTGAAAGCACAAGCAGCCGCATGACACGTAATGGCAAAAATGAATTGCTCTTGCAAGAACATAAAACATTAGACGAGTTGATCGCGGATATTAATGCTGTCAGTCTAGAGATGGTCAATGATCTAGCTTGCCAGCTCCTTGGGGAGACGCCGGCCGTTTCGCTTGTCTCTTCAAGCGAAACAATGCCGCCAACGATTTTCAGCAACTAGTCTACTTTCTTTCCGACGTACATACATTGGAATAAGAGGTGATGGGCTTGCGGCTAAGTGAAATTGCTAACAAAGAAATCATTGATTTTGAGAAAGGCGAACGTCTTGGTGTTTTAGGACAGACAGATGTGCTGTTTGATGAGCACACAGGGGAAATTCACGCCTTTGTTGTGCCGACGAGCCGCTGGTACCAATTTAACCGCAAAGACAAAGAAGTGACGGTTTATTGGCAGCAAATCAAAAAAATCGGCCAAGACATGATTATTATTGAAACCTAAGAATGGTGGTCGCCAAAGTCGACCACCTCAATGAGGCTGATAGAAAACACTTCCATACGTCGTCGTTTGCCTACAGTCTGAAAGCTTGCATTTGCAAGCTTTTTTTTGTGCCTGCACCGATTGGTTCACTTAGTCATATGCTTTAAAAGAAGCAACGCATAAAAGGAGGATCAGCATGCTCACTGGAACCCATGTGGTCATGATTGGCGGCGACGCACGCCAGCTTGAGATCATTCGCAAATTATCGGCACTAGATGCAAAAGTTTCCCTTGTCGGTTTTGAACAGTTAAACGATGGCTTCATTGGCACAAGCAAGCAAGAGTTGCCTGATATCGAGTGGTCGACAGTGGATGCGATTTTGTTGCCGGTGGGCGGCATGTCCAATGATGGCCTCATTGCCAGCGTTTTCTCAAACCAGCAATTAAAGTTGAAAGCAGCTTACTTAAATGAAACGCCCGACCATTGTACGATTTATACGGGCATTTCTACAGACCGATTAGAAAAATTGGCAGCAAAAGCGAAGTGCAAAATTGTCTTATTAATGGACCGCGATGATGTGGCGATTTACAACTCGATTCCAACGGCTGAAGGCGCAGTCATGCTGGCGATCCAGCATACAGACCATACGATCCACCATGCGAAAGTGGCGGTGCTCGGCCTTGGCCGGATCGGTATGACCATTGCCCGTACATTCCATGCCCTTGGTGCGAGTGTTTTTGTCGGTGCAAAGGATACCGCATTGCTCGCCCGTGCCTTCGAACTTGGCGTCGAGCCTTTTCCCCTTACCGCACTAAAAGAAACGTTAAAAAACATCGATCTCGTCATCAATACCATTCCAGCCAGAATTGTCACGTCTGACGTCCTCGCCGAATTACCACAACATGCTTTTGTCCTTGACTTAGCGTCAAAACCTGGTGGCGTCGATTTTGCGTACGCCAAAAAAAGAGGCTTGAAAGCCATGCTTGTTCCTGGTCTTCCAGGCATGGTCGCCCCGAAAACAGCAGGCAAAATTTTAGCAAATGTTTTAAGTGATTTGCTTCATGAACAAACACAATCATAATGAAGGAGCGTGCGCGATGCTTAAAGGCAAACATATAGGGTTTGGCCTGACTGGCTCACATTGCACATTTGACGCTGTTTATCCGCAAATTGAGAATTTGGTTGAGCTCGGCGCGAAAGTAACCCCTTTTTTAACCTATACAGTAGAGACGACAGACACCAAGTTCGGCGACAGTGGGGATTGGATGAAACGGCTGCAAACGATAACTTCTGAGCCATTTGTCAATTCGATGGTCAAAGCAGAGCCCTTTGGGCCGAAAACCCCTCTCGATTTAATGATTATTGCCCCGATGACAGGAAATTCGATTTCCAAATTTGCGAATGCGATGACAGACAGCCCAGTACTCATGGGGGCTAAAGCGACATTGCGCAACGGCAAGCCTGTCTTGCTTGGAATTTCTACAAACGATGGCCTTGGATTGAACGGCGTCAACATCATGCGCTTAATGGCGACAAAAAATATTTACTTTATTCCATTTGGCCAAGATGACCATGTAAAAAAGCCGAATTCCCTTGTCGCCCATATGGATCAACTAATTCCAGCAGCAGAAGCAGCCATGCTTGGCAACCAACTTCAGCCTGTTCTTGTACAAAAATAGGCTTTGGACAGTTGCGTATCGTCGGGAAATCCCGTAAAGTTTAGTAGAGGATAAGAGATAGATAGCTGAACTTTGAGGGAGGATACGAAACCATGAACGAACAACAACACTTTGACGTCGCTGTCGTCGGGGCAACCGGCGCAGTGGGCCAGCAAATACTGAAAACATTAGAACAACGTGATTTTCCAATTAAGAGCCTAAAGCTCCTTTCATCGAAACGTTCGGCTGGAAAACAAATAACGTTTAAAGGCCAATCTTATACAGTCGAAGAGGCGACGCCTGAGTCGTTTCAAGGTGTACAATTAGCCCTTTTCTCGGCAGGCGGATCAGTGTCAAAAGCGCTTGTTCCTGAAGCGATTAAGCGCGGAGCTGTTTGCGTCGACAACACGAGTGCATTTCGCATGGACGCTGACGTGCCCCTTGTCGTGCCTGAAGTCAATGAAAGCGATTTGCACAATCACCAAGGTGTGATCGCCAATCCAAATTGTTCCACGATCCAAATGGTAGTCGCGTTAGAGCCGATCCGCAAAAAGCTTGGACTAAAGAAAGTGATCGTGTCCACCTACCAAGCCGTTTCAGGTGCAGGGCTTGAAGCAGTCGAGGAAATGGAAAAGCAAACACGGGCCATTTTGGACGGGAAAGAAGCAACAGCAGAAGTGCTGCCGGTCGCGAAAGAGAAACACCATTACCAAATTGCTTTTAACGCAATTCCGCAAATTGATGTGTTTCAAGACAATGGCTATACGTTCGAAGAAATGAAAATGATCAATGAAACGAAGAAGATCATGCATATGCCTGAACTTGAAGTGGCTGCTACATGCGTGCGAGTGCCAATTGAAACGGGCCACTCAGAATCTGTCTACTTCGAAACGGAGCAGTCTGGAGCAAGCGTAAAAGAAATCCAAGCTTTGCTAAGCGAAGCGCCAGGTATCACACTCCAAGATAACCCAGCAGAACAGCTTTATCCCCTCGTCACGAATGCGGTTGGCAAAAACGACGTATTTGTTGGTAGAGTGCGCCGTGACTTAGATCGTGACAATGGCTACCATGCTTGGGTTGTGTCTGACAATCTTTTAAAAGGGGCAGCTTGGAATTCCGTGCAAATCGCAGAAAGCCTCATCAAGCTGAACCTATTGAACAAGTGAGTGAATCAAACATGAAAATCATTATCCAGAAATTTGGCGGTACATCTGTAAAAACGGACGAATCGAGGCTGCAAGCGGTGCGCCATGTTCAAAAAGCAGTTAATGACGGCTACAAAGTTGTCGTTGTTGTCTCAGCGATGGGCAGAAAAGGCGATCCTTATGCAACAGATACGCTCCTTAGCCTCGTTAGCAAATCCCGCATTACGAAGCGGGAACAAGACTTGCTCGTTTCTTGCGGAGAAACGATTTCGGCGGTTGTGTTCTCAGATCTCCTCAATGCACACGGTGTCCAAGCGACGGCCATGAACGGGGCGAAAGCAGGATTCCGTACAAACGAGGAGTTCGGCAATGCGAAAATTAAAGAAATGAAATGCGAGTATTTGCTTAAAAAGCTAGAGACAGAAGATGTCGTCGTCGTTGCCGGTTTTCAAGGACAGTCGAAAAGTGGCGACGTAACGACGCTCGGGCGTGGTGCCAGCGATACATCGGCAACGGCTCTAGGGGCAGCACTTCACGCGGAGTGGGTTGACATTTTTACCGATGTAGAAGGAGTTATGACCGCTGATCCCCGGATTGTTAGCGACGCGAGAGCATTGGAAGCCATGTCTTACAATGAAATATGCAACATGGCGTACCAAGGCGCAAAAGTCATCCACCCTCGTGCGGTGGAAATTGCCATGCAAGCGAAAATTCCGATCCGCATCCGCTCCACATACTCAGACAACGAGGGGACGCTCGTCACTGCCCTTGGCGCTTCCCATTCAATGGATGTAAACGAACGGATGATCACAGGAATTGCCCATGTGGCGAATGTGACGCAAATCAAAGTTGCTGCAAAAGAAGGCCAGCTTGACTTACAGGAAAATGTGTTTAAGTCTATGGCCCAAGCTAAGATTAGCGTAGACTTTATTAACATTAGCCCGAGTGGGGTGACCTATACTGTCAGTGATGAGGCGGCAGACAAAGCAAAACAAGTGCTTGAGCGTCTTGGATACACGCCCGAGCTTCGACGCGGGTGCGCGAAAGTGTCCGCTGTGGGAGCAGGAATGAGCGGTGTACCTGGCGTTGCTGCGAAAATTGTCAGCGCCTTAAGTGGCGAGAATGTACAAATTTTGCAATCGGCAGATTCCCATACAACGATTTGGGTGTTGGTCAAAAATGAAGATATGAAAAAGGCAGTGAATGCTCTGCACAAAATGTTTCAGCTCAGTGAAGCGACAACTGTGTAATTTCCCATAAACGGAGGGGGCGCATGTGAAACCAACAGGAAAATACGGCCCAGTGTGGACAGCTATGGTAACGCCGTTTCAATCAACGGGCGCAATCGATTATAAGCAGACAGAGCAGCTCATCGAGCATTTGATTGAAAACGGAACCGACGTCCTCATTGTAGCCGGGACAACCGGAGAATCACCGCTGCTGTCCAAAGAAGAAAAACTAGAGCTGTTCGCTTTTTGTGTCAAACAGGCCAATGGGCGTGCGGCCGTCGTAGCTGGCACAGGCTCCAATGATACACATGCTTCGGTTGAGCTAACAAAGGCGGCGGAAAAGACAGGTGTCGATGGGGTTATGCTTGTCACTCCGTATTACAATAAACCGTCGCAACAAGGGCTTTTTTCCCATTTCAAGGAAATTGCCAACGAGACAAACTTGCCAGTTATGCTGTACAACGTTCCAGGTAGGACGGGAGTCAACCTCGAGGCGGAAACAACGATTGCCCTTGCGAATGTCAAAAATATCGTGGCGATTAAAGAAGCAAGTGGCAATTTGGAACAAATTGCTGCCATCATTGAGCACACGCCAGCCTCATTTGCTGTTTATAGCGGTGACGACAGCATGACACTACCGATTTTAGCGCTTGGCGGCGATGGGATCGTTTCTGTTGCCTCCCATCTGATCGGTAAGGAAATGCAAGCGATGATTGGCGCGTTTCAGGCAGGGGAAAATGGAAAAGCGGCAACGATGCACCGTAAGCTGCTGCCTGTCATGCAAGCTCTTTTCCTAGCTCCAAATCCAGCGTGTGTCAAATATGCACTTAACAAAAGCGGCATTGATGTTGGCGAAGTGAAACCCCCTCTTGCACCTGTAAACGATCAGGAAAAAGCGGTGGTTGACCAGGCGCTGGCGAAAATCAAATCGCCATAAACCTCATTTGAATGCTACTAACGCTTGATACCGAGATGGGAAACCGAGTGAGATGCAACTAGAACAACTGTTTCTAAGCATATGAGGTGAGCAATAAAGAAAGCGAGCGTTTGTCTATCGTCTAAAGCCCCTGTTGCAGCTGGCTGCAATAGGGGCTTTTAGCTGTGTGCGAACGTGGGCAATGAAATCCCCCTTGTTTTTATCTTGAAAATTAAGGTATACTAAGTTCCAAGTGATGCGTTCGGGTAAAGGTGGTCATGGAAGCCGCCATTGTTAAAAAAGAAAAATCGGCATTGGAACGGAACGAAATCGGAAAATGATAGCTCGGTTCTCTAAATGTTCAATCAGTTAATGTGTGTTTCCAAGAAGCGCCACGGTCGCTTTAAACAGGGAATGGTTGAATGTTTGAAGCCGCGTGTTGTTTGTCGTGCGAGATTGGCGTCCATGAAGCCTGAAGTACGCACTAAACGGAATTTGAAACGATTACAAGAACAACCAGTTAAGTATGACTAGCGTTGTAACTAGGAGGAAAATCATTGTCTAAGCAAGAAACAGAAAAAGTGCGTGTGTTTGCCCTCGGCGGAGTCGGCGAAATCGGCAAAAATATGTACGGCATTGAAGTAGATGAGGATATCATTGTCATTGACGCGGGTTTAATGTTCCCTGATGACGATATGCTTGGAGTCGACATCGTTATTCCAGATGTGTCTTATTTAGTGGAAAACGAAGAACGGGTACGGGGAATTATTTTGACACATGGACACGAAGACCATATAGGCGGGTTGTCGTATGTGCTGAAGAAAATCAACGTACCTGTGTATGCCACAAAGTTAACGTTAGGGCTCGTTGAGGAGAAATTGAAAGAGGCAGGCATTCATAGGCACGCAGAACTGCGCTTAATCGATTCCAACTCGCGCATTAAGTTAGGAAATACACCAGTATCTTTCTTTCGTGTCAGCCATAGCATTCCAGATTGCGTTGGTGTCTGCGTGGAAACGGCCCAAGGCGCTATTGTCCATACAGGTGATTTTAAGTTTGACCAAACACCAGTCGATGGAAAGCATGCTGATATCGGAAAAATGGCAGCAATTGGCCAAAAAGGTGTGCTCTGCCTCATGTCTGATTCCACGAATGCAGAGCGGCCAGGGACAACAAAATCGGAAGCTGAGGCCGGCAAAGGCATAAAAGACGTGTTCGCTCGTACAAAAGGGCGCCTTATTGTCACCTCGTTTGCTTCAAATGTCCATCGAATCCAGCAAGTGATTCAAGCGGCTTCCGCTACCAATCGAAAGCTTGCGGTTGTGGGCAAAAGCATGGTGCGCGTTATTTCCATCGCTGGAAAGCTTGGCTACTTGAAAATACCGAAAGATTTATTAATTGATATGGATGAAGTGAACAAGCATAAACCAGAAAAAGTGGCGATTTTGACAACAGGGAGCCAAGGGGAGCCGATGTCAGCGCTAACGCGGATGGCAAAAGGAGCGCACCGCCATATTACGATTACGCCAAATGACACAGTGATTATTGCTGCTACAGCGATTCCTGGAAATGAGACAAGCGTATCCGCCGTGATCGACCAGCTTTACCGGATCGGCGCTGAGGTGATTTATGGCAACCAAGCTGTCCATGCCTCTGGTCATGGTTCACAAGAAGAACTAAAGTTGATGCTGAATTTGATGCGACCAAAGTTTTTCTTGCCGATACACGGAGAAATCCGCATGCAGCATGCTCACCGGCAATTGGCTTTGCAAGTCGGCATGAAAAAAGAACGGATTTATATAGTCGAAAAAGGGGAAGTCATTGAATTCACAAAACAACAAGCACGGCGCGGGCCAAAAGTGCCATCGGGCCATGTGCTAATTGACGGACTTGGTGTCGGCGATGTCGGCAACATTGTCTTGCGCGATCGCCGCTTGCTTTCTAAAGATGGCATTTTAGTCGTGGTTGTCACATTGAACAAAAAGACAAACACGATTGTATCTGGACCGAATATTATTTCTCGGGGATTCGTCTATGTGCGAGAATCAGAAGAGCTTCTCGAAAAATCAAATGAGCTTGTGACCTCCATTTTGCAAAAATGCGTGACAGAAAATGTCAATGAATGGTCAAGCTTAAAAAGCAACATTCGTGAAGGCTTAAGCCGCTACTTGTTTGAAAAAACAAAAAGGCGGCCAATGATCTTGCCGATCATTATGGAAGTGTAGCCGTAAGTTTGTTGAAAAAAGCGTTTATATGGATGAATATGCTAAAAGCCTGAGCCCCTCCTTGAATGGGGCTCAGGCTTTCTTAGAGCGGCAACACATAATAATGAATGCTTCGCCCCATACTACTTTTATGTAAAGAGAAGGGGTGTGGACAAGATGGAAAATGAAGAGCAACCTGCTCCAGAAGAGCCGAAAGAGAAACAAGAAGAGAAAAGCACGCTTGTCGAAAAAATCCAGCAGCTCGGGCAATCGAATGTACCGGATATGGGCGCTTCCAACATCCATTGTATGACGGTCGTTGGTCAAATTGAAGGACATATGCAACTGCCCCCGCAAAACAAAACGACAAAATATGAGCATATGATTCCACAGTTAGTGGCCGTCGAACAGAATCCGAAAATTGAAGGGTTGTTAATTATTTTAAACACAGTAGGCGGCGATGTTGAAGCGGGGTTGGCCCTTTCGGAAATGATCGCTTCGATTTCAAAACCAACCGTTACACTTGTGCTTGGCGGTGGGCATTCCATCGGCGTGCCGATTGCTACAGCGGCAAGCTATTCGTTTATTGCTGAAACAGCGACGATGACGATCCATCCTGTACGCCTGACTGGCCTCGTCATTGGCGTACCGCAAACATTTGAGTATTTAGATAAAATGCAAGACCGCGTCATTCGATTTGTCACGTCCCATTCGCAAATATCGGAAGAAAAGTTTAAAGAATTAATGTTTTCAAAGGGCAATCTCACCCGGGATATTGGCACGAATGTGATTGGCACAGATGCGGTCGAATATGGGCTTATCAATGAAGTGGGCGGCATTGGCCAAGCGATTAGAAAGCTGAATGAAATGATTGAGGAACAGAAGGCAGACGGGGAGGTTATCCAATGATTTTGTACACGACGACTCCTTATGAACTTCTTTTTCCAGAAGAAGATACAGTTTACCAAAGTCAACAACTGATTGACTGTGATGCTGGTCAGCTTGTCGTTGAACGGATTGACGATGGCAGCTTTCGAGTCATCCGCCTCCTTTCGAGTGATCCAAATGCCTTTTTAAAACCTGAATACGCTCCGGGCTCATTGCTTTCAGCAAGATGGATTCCATAAAAAACCGTTAAAAAACGGAATCGCTGTAGTGGTGGGCGCCTGAAACATGGTATGATATAATAACAACAGTCGATTTTAAGCAGCCTCGCGTTTAGGCTGCTTGTTCGAGTATGATTTTCTAGAGGGTGACTCCATGGCAAAACGCAAGAAACGCAAAAAAAACCAGTGGAAGTCCCAGCTGACTTTTGAACTTGTAGGATTAGGCCTACTCGTAGTGGCTCTTGTAACGCTGGCCCGATTAGGGAGCGTAGGGGAAGCATTTGTCCGTTTATTTCGTTTCTTCTTAGGAGAATGGTTTGTCGTTTTGGCGCTTGGTTTTTTTGTAAGCGCATTGTACATCATGATTAAACGGAAAAAACCAGCCTTGTGGGGAAGGCGTTTAGCTGGATTGTACACAATCGTGATTTCGATGGCGATTTTGGCGCATATCAGCTTATTCCGTGAACTTCAGCTAACTGGCAACGTTAACGATGAATCGGTTTTGCGGGGCACGTGGAACCTTTATTGGGAGGAAATGACGTCTGGCCAGTCAGTCGATCTCGGCGGCGGTATGGTTGGGGCAGTTGGCTATGCAGTAAGCCACTTTTTGTTTGCCAACGCGGGTACATATTTGTTCTGCTTTATCCTCATTATGATTGGCGCTATTTTAATTTCCGGTCGCTCCTTTGGAGAAATGGTCGGAAAAGCGTACCGGCGCACGTATTTGTTTGTGACTGATTTTGTGAAAGCAGCATGGCAAGACTTTGCTTCTTGGCGGAAACAGGCAAAAGTGAAAATGAATGAGGAACGCCAACAAAAGAAAGTGCGCCAGAAGAAAAAACAGCAAGTAAACGAGGAAGTAGAAGAACAGGAGCTCGAACCATGGGATAAACAGACCGAGCCAGAAATCGTCGATTTTACGCAAAATGCACAAGCTAAGCCTGAAGAACAAACGGTCCACCCTGTTAAGCAAGGAAAAAAAGAAGACGCTAGCGAAGTGGTCGAGGCTGGCGACACAGATGGGGATGGAGCCCTGATGTCGGCTGGCTTGGTGCAGATGGAACAAGCGAATGAATCCTATACATTGCCAAGTCTCGATTTGTTGCTGACGCCTGATAAGCCAGAACAAAAGCAGGAAAAGCAACAGTTGACCTCGAATGCACGCAAATTGGAAAAAACACTCGCCAGCTTCGGCGTGAACGTGCGAGTGTCCAAAGTTCATTTAGGTCCAGCCGTCACAAAGTATGAAGTCAATCCGAGCATTGGCGTAAAAGTAAGCAAAATTGTCAACTTGGCAGATGACCTTGCTTTGGCACTTGCTGCAAAAGACATTCGCATTGAAGCACCAATCCCGGGGAAATCAGCTGTCGGCATTGAAGTTCCCAATCAGGAAATTGCCATTGTTTCTTTAAAGGAAGTGCTTGAAGGGGCTTCTTCACGACAACATGAAGTACTTTCCGTTGGACTTGGCCGCGACATTTCAGGGGAACCTGTGCTGGCGCCGCTAAATAAAATGCCCCATTTGCTTGTCGCAGGGGCAACAGGCAGTGGCAAAAGTGTCTGCATTAACGGCATCATTACAAGTATTTTAATGAAAGCAAAACCCCATGAAGTGAAGCTGATGATGATTGATCCAAAAATGGTCGAGTTAAACGTGTACAACGGCATTCCCCATTTGTTGACACCCGTTGTCACAGAACCGAAAAAAGCGTCTCAAGCACTAAAAAAAGTTGTCGCTGAAATGGAACGACGCTATGACTTATTTTCTCATACTGGCACACGCAATATCGAAGGCTATAATGACTATATTCGCCGCCACAATGAAACGGAAGAAGGCAAGCAGCCATTGTTGCCCTATATTGTCGTCATTGTGGACGAGCTCGCCGACTTAATGATGGTGGCGTCTGGCGATGTCGAAGATTCAATCGCTCGCCTTGCGCAAATGGCACGAGCAGCGGGCATTCATATGATTATTGCTACGCAGCGGCCGTCAGTAGACGTGATTACTGGCGTCATTAAGGCAAACATCCCATCGCGGATTGCTTTCGGCGTTTCGTCGCAAACCGATTCGCGGACAATTTTGGACTCTGGCGGGGCCGAAAAGCTACTAGGCCGCGGGGATATGCTCTATTTGCCAATGGGCGCAACCAAGCCGACGCGTATACAAGGGGCATTTTTATCGGATCAGGAAGTTGAAAGAGTTGTTGAATATGTCATTTCTCAGCAAAAAGCCCAATATGTAGAAGAAATGACGCCTTCGGTTGATCAGGCAACGAACAGCGCGCCTGAAGATGAATTATACAACGACGCTGTTGACTTAGTCGTGGAAGTTGGTACTGCATCCGTGTCGATGATCCAGCGCCGCTTTCGCGTCGGCTATACACGGGCAGCGCGCATTATTGATGAAATGGAAGCAAGAGGCGTTGTCGGCCCATATGAAGGCAGTAAGCCTAGGGAAGTACTGATCAGCCGTAATGATGAAGAGGCAACTTCATAAACTAGAAAGAAAGGGTTGCGATAGAGAGGATGGAATCGGTGATGAAGGCGGATCATCGGCCGCTTTATATACAAGTGATCGATCAGTTAAAGGAAGAAATCAGCCACTATAGTGAGGGGAGTAAGCTCCCATCTGAATATGAGCTTGCCAAGCAGCTAGGTGTGAGCAAAGAGACATTGCGGGAAGCGCTGCGCCTGCTAGAAGAAGATGGACTTGTCGTAAGGCGCTACGGCGTAGGCACATTTGTGCCTTCAAAGCCGCTGTTTTCAGCGGGAATCGAAGAGCTGCAAAGTGTAACCAACATGATTGCGTCAGCAAATATGACGCCAGGCACGATTTATTTGTCGTCAACGATCGAAGTCTCGGCAGAGGAAGACAGAGCGCGTTTTAATCGACCGGAATCGTTTGAACTGCTGCAACTTGAGCGTGTACGGACAGCAGACGGCATGCCTGTCGTTTATTGTCTTGACCAGCTTCCGGCAGATTTAGTCGGCAACCGCTCTATTCATGAAATGAAGTCGATCTTTCATTTTTTAGAAGAGGCAGGCCGACCAATTGCGTATGCGCTTGCCTCGATTGAGCCGATCGGCTACCATGAGCATGTAACGGAAGTGCTGGAGTGCACTCCGGAAACGGCGCTTCTTCTTTTAAGACAAACCCATTATGATCACCATGATCAAGCGGTGCTCCACTCTGTCAATTATTTTCGTTCTGACAAATTTAAGTTTAATGTTGTAAGAAAAAGCAAATAAGTTAAAAACCGCCACCACCGGCGGTTTTTAGCCGTTGCGGATGATTTGCCGCCTTTGTTGGCACACTAAGAAGGCCGCTGTTGCATCGTCCTCCTTACTTCGCGCAAAGGCGATGAGCTCATTGCAGCATGCGAGAAGGATGTGAACGACAAATTTTAGTTTGTAAAGGAAGTGGGCAAATGGTTGATTTACAAGTGAGCTCGTCGCAGCGGGCAGGAATGAATATCCATTATTGGAAAACGGACAAATTTAAAACTGTTACATTTTTATTAATGGCGAAAGCGCCATTGAATGAACGTACACTAACAGCAAGAGCACTTATACCTTCTATTTTGCAAAGTGGCACAAAAAACTATAGCAATCGCAAACAGCTTAGGCGAAAACTTGATGATATGTATGGAGCGATTTTAACGGGCGACGTTCAAAAAAAAGGCGAGCAGCACGTACTAAGCTTTCGCATGGAAATAGCCAGTGAACGGTTTTTAACAGGTCAACAGCCATTGTTGAAAGAAGCGCTCTCCCTTTTTAAAGAAGTTGTCTTTGAACCAAGGCTGGAAGATGGGTCTTTCACTAAAGCGATTGTTGAGCAAGAAAAACGCGCCTTGTCCCAGCGGATTGCTACGATTTATGATGATAAAATGCGTTATGCCAACGTTCGGATCACAGAGGAAATGTTCAAAGATGAAGCGTTCGCCCTTCCAGCTTATGGACGCATTAGCGACCTTGATACACTCGATGAGCAGGCGATTTATCAAGCGTACGAACGCATGGTCGCCGAAGACCGTTTCGACCTTTATATCATTGGTACCTACGACGAAAAAGAGTTGACTAACTACATCGAAGAGCTATTCACACAAAAACGCCATCCAAAAGCGGAAGTGCAAGCAGCAGCCAAGAGCCCGGTTCACATAACCGAAAAACTCGTGACTGAAAAACAAAAAGTCAAACAAGGCAAATTGCATATTGGCTTTCGTACACATACAACGTTTGGCGATGAAGATTACGAGGCGATGCAAGTCGCCAATGGCATTTTTGGCGGATTCCCGTCGTCAAAGTTGTTTCGAAATGTCCGCGAAAAAGAAAGTCTTGCCTATTATGCCGCATCTCGCCTGGAAAGTCATAAAGGCGTGCTAATGGTAATGGCTGGGATTGAATTTAATAAATTCGAACGTGCGGTTGCCATTATTAAGGAACAGGCAGAGGCCATGAAAACAGGGGAGTTTGACGAGGAAACGATTGAACAGACAAAAGCGATGCTCATCAACCAAATGCTTGAAGCGATTGATACACCAAGAGGATTTGTCGAACTGTCTTACCATGAAATGGTTGCAGGAACAACTTATCCAATTGGCGAACGGATTGAAGCGTTAAAGAAAGTCAGCAAAACAGACATTGTCAATGCAGCCAACAAATGGGAATTGGACACGATTTACTTTTTGAAAGGGGAGAGTGAGTAATGAAGCCGCTTGAATTTAAACAGCTAGAAGAGACGCTTTATTATGAGCAACTTGATAACGGGCTTGATGTTTACATTCTTCCAAAACCAGGATTCCACAAAACGTTTGCCACTTTTACAACCAAATACGGTTCGATTGATAATCATTTTGTCCCTCTTGGACAAACAGAGCCAGTCAAAGTCCCAGACGGCATTGCCCACTTTCTAGAGCATAAAATGTTTGAAAGCGAAGAAGGCGATGTTTTCCATACATTTGGCAAACAAGGGGCACAAGCGAACGCATTTACAAGCTTTACTCGCACAGCTTATTTATTTTCTAGCACATCCAACGTCAATCAAAATGTTGAAACTTTGCTTGATTTTGTTCAGCACCCTTACTTTACTGATGAAACAGTGGAAAAAGAAAAAGGCATTATTGGCCAAGAAATTACGATGTATGATGATGATCCTGATTGGCGCGCATACTTTGGGACGATTGAAAACATGTATTCATCCCACCCTGTCAAAATTGACATTGCTGGGACGATCCCGTCAATTAGCAAAATTACGAAAGAGGACTTGTACACATGCTATGAGACGTTCTACCACCCTAGCAACATGTTGCTGTTTATTGTCGGTTCGGTGGACGTAAATGAAATGATGAAACTCGTCCGGGCGAACCAAAGCAAAAAGGAATTTGCCGAACCAAAACCGATTGAGCGTCACGTGAAGCCTGAAGGAACGCCAGTCGACAGAGCTGAACATGTTGTCGCTATGCCTGTCCATACACCAAAGGTATTTGTTGGTTTTAAAGAGTCAAACCCAACGCGCCAAGGGGAAGAACTGCTAAAATACGAACTGTCGTTAAATGTTTTGCTCGATCTTATGTTCGGCCCAAGTTCCGAGGCATACGAGGCCATGTATGAGGCAGGGATCATCAATGAGACGTTTGCGTTTGACTATACTGCAGAATATGGGTTCGGTTTTTCGATTATCGGCGGAGACAGTACAAAGCCAGAGGAGCTAAAAGAAAAAATAATCGAGACCATTGCGGCATTCAAGCAGCGTCCACTAGCGAAAGACGAAGCGGATCGGGCCATTAAGAAAAAAATTGGCGCTTTTCTTCGTTCCTTGAACTCGCCTGAAAATATTGCCAATGAATTTACACGCTATGCGTTTAATGGCATGAATTTATTTGATGTCGTGCCGATGCTTGAATCGTTAGAAGCATCTGATTTGGAAACAGTGCTCCATCACCATTTTAAGAGCGAGTACCGGACGGTGGCGACAGTCAAAGACGAAGACATGTCATGAAGCGCATTTTAATAACAGGGGCAACTGGAGGAATCGGGCAAGCAACGGCAGCGGTCTTTGCACAAGAGGCGTCTGAGCTTTATATCCACTACTCGGAAAACATCGAGGCAGCCAACGCCTTAGCGGCAGCCGTTCCTTGTCCTTGCGTTGCCATCAAAGCCGATTTGTCTAGAGCGGACGGTGCTGCCGCACTTGCAAAGCAACTACCTGCCGTGCCTGATGTGTTTGTCGATTGTGCTGGCACCGCTGCACCTGCGCTCTTGCAAGACGTTGGCGACGATATGCTTGAGGCACAAATGCATGTGCATTTGCTTAGCCCGATCAAACTAGTACGGTCCTTTTTGCCGGAAATGCTTAGAAAACGCGATGGCGTGATCGTGCTCACATCATCCATTTGGGGGCTCACAGGAGCAAGCATGGAAAGCATCTATGCTGCAGCAAAAAGCGGTTTAAATGGGTTTGTTAAAAGCATGGCAAAAGAAACGGCCATGAGCGGCATACGCATTAATGCGGTTGCTCCTGGAGCGATCGATACAAACATGCTTAGAGGCTACAGCGAGGCTGATCTTCGTCTGCTTGCTGAAGACATTCCGTACGGTAGGCTTGGGACAGCTGAGGAAGTCGCAGAGGCGATTGCCTTTTTGGCTAGCGATAAAGCGTCTTACATACATGGGCAAATTCTTTCTGTCAATGGCGGCTGGTACTGTTAAGTCAGCGCATAAAGGCAAGTGAATCCGGCATACTAAGTGTGAATCTTTTTAAATTCTAAAGGAGGGATTCACATGTCAGTACTTGACAACTGGGAACAATGGAAAGATTTTTTAGGAGGGCGTCTTGACCAAGCAAAAAAAGAGGGCATGAATGAACATGTCGTAAGTGACCTTGCTTACCAAGTTGGCGAATATTTGGCTGGGCAAGTTGAGCCGAAAAACGAACAAGAGCGTGTTCTTGCCGACCTTTGGAAAGTCGCTGATGAGAAAGAACAGCATGCTATCGCTAATATGATGGTAAAATTGGTAGAACAACAGTAAGGCGCCCCTGCCTGTTCGCGATATGTGAACAGGCAGTTTTTTTACAAAAAACGGCGGTTTGTTTGGCGATTTGCGGAAATTTGCAATTTTACATAGGAAAATACTTTCCTTTTAGTAGTGTATCCTATATCATAGACCCAAGAAGAATAGCTGATTTGGTCCATTTTTCACACTTAAGAAAGGAAGTGCCGCGGTGAAAGAATGGTATTTTGAGTACCAGCTCCACGAAAACCGCCCGGGGATTCTCGGGGATATTTCTTCTCTTCTTGGCATGCTGTCCATTAATATTGTCACAATTAACGGCATTGACGACACGAGAAGAGGCATGCTTTTGCGCACTTCTGACGATGACAGCGTAAAAAGGTTTAAAGCCATCTTACATACAATTGGCAACGTAACAGTTACAAAGTTCCGCGAGCCCCGAGTTAGAGACCGATTGGCGATTCGTCATGGTCGCTATATCGAGCGAAATGCCACGGAGAAAAAAACATTTAAGTTTATTCGCAGAGAGCTAGGGCTATTAGTTGATTTTATGGCTGAATTAATGAAAAAAGAAGGCCATTATTTAATCGGCATTCGCGGCATGCCGAGAGTCGGCAAAACCGAATCGGTAGTAGCAGCAAGCGTCTGTGCGAACAAGCGCTGGAGCTTTATTTCTTCGACGCTTCTTAGGCAGACTGTGCGGAGCCAGTTGGCTGAAGATGAAATGGATGGGGACAACATTTTTATTATTGACGGCATTGTGTCAACGATGAGGGCCACTGAAAAGCACCGTATGCTTGTTGACGACATCATGCGGCTTCCTGCGGTAAAAGTGGTTGAACACCCTGACATTTTTATCCGTGAGTCGGAGTACGAGCTTGAAGACTTTGACTGCATTATTGAATTGCGCAATGACGATAGTGAGCAAATTACGTATGACGTCGTCGAGCCAGGCTTTTCTTCATTTGACATAAGCTAAAGTTTGTAGGTAGGTGTGACCATGTCAGAATTAGGGAATTACTTAAAAGAGACGCGTGAGGAAAAACAGATCACGCTTGATGATCTGCAGCGTACGACCAAAATTCAAAAACGTTATTTGGCAGCGATTGAAGAGGGCAATTTTGATACGCTCCCGGGCATTTTTTATGCGCGGGCATTTGTCAAGACGTATGCAGAAGCGATTGGCCTTGATGCCGATGAAGTGCTGGAAACGTATAAAAACGAACTGCCCAATCCGCAAACGGAAGCAGTTGATTTGCCTTCACGCTCTGAACGGGTAAAAACAAGCGCACGTACAACGCCTTCAAGGCCAGGAAAAGGCCGTGGGAAATCGCTGGCTTCCATTTTAGTGCCGATTCTACTCATTGCTGCTGTCGTGCTCGTCGTCGTTCTTATTTGGAACGTGAGCGGCCGTGACAGCGGAGGCGAAGTTCAGAATGAGCAAGAAGCCGGGCAAACAGATACGTATGATCCGCCTGAGAATGCTGGCGATGAAGAGGAAGGCGAAGGAGCAGCTGACAAAGACGAAGCTGGCGAAGACGAAGCAGCTGACGAGGAAAGCGGAACGGAAGAAGAGCAAACAGATGCAGAGCCTGAACTTTCATTAGAAGAGACATCTGGCAACGTCTCCACTTATATCCTTTCAAACGTGGAGGCAATTGAAACGCTCAAAATGGAAATGGGAGAAGGCTCCTATGTGCAAGTCCGTGACCGCGATGGGCAGGCAATTGAAGAAAACGGCGGAGACTACAAAGATGACTTTGAGCCAGACGTGAGCGGTCTTGACGCCCTTGAGCTTAATATCGGCAACGGTTATGGAGTTGAAAGGGTGGAAGTGAACGGCATTGAAGTCGAACTCTTGGAAACGGATCACCAATATGTGACCATTACCGTTGAAGAACAAGAATAACCAATCGTTCCCGGCTTAGTTCCGGGGACTTTTTCGTTGTTGTTGTCTTTGATTAAGCGCTGTTTTTTTCAGTACGGTGCCAACTATGGTACAATAAAAAAGTGAGTCCAGACTGGTTTCATGCAAACTGGCAAAAAGGAAGGGACGGGAAGCTTTTGAATTTAGCAAATAAAATCACCGTAGCGCGGATTTGTTTAATTCCGGCATTTATGCTGTTTTTGCTTGTCGATTGGCCACTCGGTGAAACGGAGTGGTTTCAACAGCCTATTACATACAGCATGCTTGTGGCCACAGCGATTTTTATCGTTGCCTCTGCCACGGATTGGCTAGACGGCTACTATGCACGGAAGCTTGACCTTGTCACTAGCTTCGGCAAATTTCTCGATCCTTTGGCCGACAAGCTCCTTGTGACCGCTGCCCTAATTGGGTTAGTGGAAGCGCAGCTCGTGCCAGCTTGGATTGCCATTATCATTATTAGTCGTGAGTTTGCGGTAACGGGCATTCGCTTAGTTGCTGCAGCAGAAGGCGATGTTATAGCGGCGAGCAAACTGGGCAAATGGAAAACGCTCACCCAGATTATCGCTATTATTGCTAGTCTTTTACATAATATCCCTTTTTCAGCTCTTTCATTTCCATTTGCTTCCATAATGCTGTGGATCGCGGCTCTGTTAACGATCTGGTCTGGAATCGAATATTTTGTGAAAAACAAACACGTCATTCTAAAATCGATGTAAGGGAGAGGATGGATTGAATGCAGAAATAATTGCCGTTGGCTCAGAGCTGCTTCTTGGCCAGATCGCCAATACAAATGGCCAGTTTATTTCTAAACAGCTAGCAAGCATTGGTGTCGACGTGTACCGGCACACAGTTGTGGGAGATAACGCGGACAGGCTAAAAAAGGCACTTCAAGAAGCGCACGAGCGTGCCGATCTCGTCATCTTAACGGGCGGGCTTGGCCCGACAAAGGATGATTTGACGAAAGAAACGGTCGCGGCGTTTTGTGGGAAAAGGCTTGTATACGATGAAGCCGCTCTTCATGAAATTGAACATTATTTTAAGCGCCACAACCGTGTCATGACGCCTAACAACAAAAAGCAAGCCTATGTGATTGAAGGCTGCACCGTCCTTGCAAACCGTCATGGCATGGCTCCGGGAATGCTATGCCAGCTTGAAGACGGGAAAAAATTGGCGCTTTTGCCTGGGCCACCGAGCGAAATGAAGCCGATGTTCGTCAACGAGCTTTTGCCTAAACTGTTAGGTGCAACTGAACATACAGAAATCACTTCCCGTGTGCTTCATTTTTTTGGAATTGGGGAATCACAATTAGAAACAGACCTTTTGGACTTGATTGCGACGCAAACGAACCCAACAATCGCTCCACTGGCTGGTGATGGGGAAGTGAAACTGCGCTTGACTGTAAAGCATGCAGATAAAAATGAAGCTGCCCGTTTGCTTGATGAAACGGAAGCATTGATTCGGAAACGGGTCGGTTCATATTTGTACGGCTACAACGAAACGACGCTGGTCAAGGAAACGTTTTTGCGTTTGCAGGCGAGCGGCTTGACAATTGCCAGTGCCGAAAGCGTGACTGCCGGGCTTTTCTCAAGCGAATTGGCTGCGTTCGCTGGCGCATCGGACGTGCTAAAAGGGAGCGTGACTGCTTACTCCAATGAACTGAAGCAGCAATTGCTTCATGTTTCAAGCGCCACCCTTGCTAGCGACGGCGCCATCAGCGAAGCATGTGCGTTGGAAATGGCACGTGGCGTCAAAACACGTTGCGGTTCTGATATTGCCATCTCTTTTACAGGAGTGGCTGGCCCTGGGGGGCAAGAGGGCCACGAAGCGGGCACCGTTTTTCTGGCGCTTCTTTTGCCAGGAGGGAAAGAGCGCGTATACACGCTGTCTTTATCCGGAGGACGCAATGCCGTACGAATGCGGGCGGTGAAATTTGGCTATTTTTATTTACTGGAAGAATTGAAAAGGAGCAATGGTAGTAAATGACCTATTTTACAGACTTTGATATTTCGGACCAAGTGAAACAAGCAATCCAAGATATGGGGTTTGAAGAACCATCCCCTATCCAAGAAAAAGCGATTCCTGCTATTTTGACAGGTGGCGATGTAATTGGCCAGGCGCAAACAGGTACTGGAAAAACAGCTGCTTTTGGGATACCAGTTGTCGATAAAGTGACCGAAGAGCGTTACATTCAAGCGTTAATTTTGACGCCAACAAGGGAATTGGCCATTCAAGTTTCCGGAGAACTGCAAAAGCTATCGGCTCATAAACGGATTCGGACGTTGCCGATTTACGGCGGGCAATCAATCGGCCACCAAATCAAAGCGTTGCGCCAAGGAGTGCAAGTAGTGATTGGTACCCCAGGGCGGATGCTTGACCATTTGCGGCGTGGAACGCTCAAGCTTAATTCGGTCCATACCGTTGTCCTTGACGAAGCCGATGAAATGCTCGATATGGGCTTTGTCGATGACATCGAAGCGATTCTAAAGGAAGTCAATCAAGTTCGACAAACGTTGTTGTTTTCTGCCACGATGCCGCCTGCGATCCGCAAGCTGTCACGAAAATACATGAACGATCCGAAAACAGTGACGATTAATAAGGGCGAGGTGACAGCGCCTTCGATCAACCAAGTTTATTATAAAGTATTGGAGCGGAATAAAATTGACTCCCTTTGCCGCATCATTGATAGCGATGATGTGGAGCTCGGCATTTTGTTTTGCCGCACGAAAAAAGGCGTCGCTGAATTGACAGAAGCGCTCCAAGCAAGGGGCTATCTTGTTGATGGTCTCCATGGCGACTTGACACAATCTCAGCGTGATGTGGTCATGAAAAAATTCCGCGACTCATCGATCGAGTTCCTCATTGCTACAGACGTAGCTGCCAGGGGCATCGACGTGGAAAATGTCAGCCATGTAATCAACTACGATATTCCACAAGATCCTGAAAGCTATGTGCACCGGATTGGGCGTACAGGGCGAGCGGGCCGGACAGGCGCAGCGATTACGTTGGTGACACCACGGGAGATGAAGCATCTCCGTTCTATTGAAAAAGAAATCAAGATGCACATTCCGTCAGCGAGCGTGCCGACGATTGAAGAAGTTGTTGAAAAACAGCAAAGCTCTTGGAAAAACTTAATCGAGGATACAATTGAGCAAGGTGGCAAAGAAATGGAGTTGTTCTTGCCCCTTGTAGATGAAATTCTTGCTGAGCAAGACCCTAAACAAGTGGTTGCGGCGCTATTGAAATTAAAGTTTTCGACAGAGACGGCAACCGAAGATGCTGGCTACAGCTTTGGTGACACAGGCGGTGCCAAAGGAATGGTCCGCTTCTTCATCAATGTTGGGCGAAACGTCAATTTGACGCCGAAAATTCTTGGCGAAGAGATCGGTCGCCTTGTCGGCATTCCTGTCAAATCGATTGGCCGCATCGACATCTTTGAAAACTTTTCCTTTGTCGATGTACCAGAAGAGGCTGCGCCATTTGTGTATGAAGGCTTGCGCTATTCCCGTATTAATGGAGCGCGCGTCAATCTTGAACCTGCTAAGCCTCGCCCGAAACGGGAGCGGCGCACGCCAGCAGGCTCACGCCGTTCATAGACTCCTTGACCAAAGCTTGCTGGGTTGCTTTGGCCACAACACGTAGTATTTACAGTCGGAAAGGCCGGGTTCCGCCCGGTCTTTCCTATTTGTCGTAAAAAAAGACGAATAAATGTTCGCAAAAACTATTGGCAAACGAAGCAAAACGCGTTATGATAGACTCATGCGAAGACTTACAACATTGTCCCTTACATGGATAACGATAGAAATGAGCGAATTGACAAGGAGAGATGAACATGAGTGATAGAAAACAAGCGCTTGACATGGCTTTACGCCATATTGAAAAACAATTTGGCAAAGGCTCTGTCATGAAGCTAGGTGAACAGGCTGAACAGCGCGTATCGACGGTCTCGAGCGGCGCCCTTGCCCTTGATATTGCCCTTGGTGTAGGCGGCTATCCAAAAGGAAGAGTCATTGAAGTATATGGCCCGGAATCTTCCGGTAAAACGACCGTTGCCCTCCATGCAATTGCTGAAGTGCAGCGCAATGGTGGCCAAGCAGCTTTTATAGATGCTGAGCATGCCCTTGATCCTGTCTATGCGAGCAAACTAGGCGTTAATATCGATGAGCTCCTGCTGTCCCAACCTGATACAGGCGAACAGGCACTTGAAATTGCTGAAGCGCTCGTCCGCAGTGGTGCTCTTGATATTATTGTCATTGATAGTGTAGCTGCGCTCGTGCCAAAAGCGGAAATTGAAGGGGAAATGGGCGACTCGCATGTTGGCTTGCAAGCACGCTTAATGTCACAAGCGCTTCGGAAATTATCAGGAGCGATCAATAAGTCGAAAACGATTGCGATTTTCATCAACCAAATCCGTGAAAAAGTCGGTGTTATGTTCGGCAATCCAGAAACAACGCCAGGGGGGCGCGCCCTTAAATTTTACTCGTCCGTCCGCTTGGAAGTGCGCCGTGCCGAGGCGTTGAAGCAAGGGAATGAGATTGTCGGCAACCGCACCAAAATCAAAGTCGTCAAAAATAAAGTAGCTCCGCCTTTCCGTTTAGCGGAAGTCGACATTATGTACGGAGAAGGCATTTCCAGGGAAGGTTCGATGCTTGACATTGCGTCGGAACTCGATATTGTCGAAAAAAGCGGTGCTTGGTATTCTTACAAAGGCGACCGCCTCGGGCAAGGCCGCGAAAATTCAAAACAATTCTTGAAAGAAAACCCGGAAATTACCGCTGAAATTGAGCGTTTGATTCGTGACCACCACGGGCTCGACGGGGAAGCGAAGCTGGAAGAGGCAGCTGAAGAACAAGCTTTTGAAGATGTGCCTTTAGATTTAAAATAAAGCGAACAACATTTACGAGGCTCCCGAACAGAGTCCGCTGATAGACGCCCATACAAGAGGAGGAAAGATCTGGCCTACGCCATGTTCTTTCCTCTGTATTTGAAAAAAACGGGATTTCAGTGGCTGCAACCGTTGAGGGGGCTTTTTTTATAAGGATTAAGAAGCAGTTTCACTTGCAAAAGGAGCCGACGGGATAAAATGGTCACGTTTTTATATTTTACCGATACCCATATTCGGGGGACAGCGCCTAAAAACCGTTTAGATGCGTTTCCAGAAACAATGAAACAAAAGCTTACAGAAATAATGGCAATTGCCGACCGTGAACAAGTGGATGTGCTTCTTCACGGCGGTGATGTTTTTGACAGGCCTGACTTATCGCCAAGCACAGTTGGCCAATTCGCACAAATTTTCCGGGAAGCGCCAGCGCCCATATACACAATTTCCGGGAACCATGATACATTTGGTCATAACCCAGAGACGGTGTCACGGACGATGCTTGGTCTCCTTGATGCGTTTGGCATTATGAAGCTCGTCCATCCTGGCAAGCCGATTTTGATCGAAAAAGCTGGCGTCCGTGTGCAAGTGTCTGGCCAGCCATACCATTACGAGCTCGACCAGCGTGACCCTAAGCTAGACTATTACCCGATCAATGAAACAGAAGCAGATGCGATGATCCACCTTGTCCATAGCATGCTCGTCGAAAAAGCACTGCCTGATGGCATTCCTCATACGCTGATTGACCACATTTGGGGAACGAGCGCCGATGTTATTTTGACAGGGCATTACCATACAGGCTTCGGCATTAAAGAGCAAAACGGCAAATTTATCTGCAATCCAGGTGCGATAGCGAGGATTAACAACCATTGGACAGAAGTAGAACGGCTGCCTAAAGTCATTATTGGTACCGTGACAAAAGAAGGCATAACGCTACGGGAAGAGACGCTGACTGTCGCTCAAAAAGGCAGTGACGTGTTGGACAGGGCTTACGTCGAAAAAGCAAGCCACCAGGAAGAAAAACTTCACGCCTTTGTCCAGCAAGTGAGAGAGCAGGCCGATTTCCAAACGCTGCAAATGGGTGAAATCATTCGCGAGCTTGCCTCTTTGCAAGGTGTGGAAGACAAAGTAAAACAGGAAGCGCTAAGGCGGATGACAGTCGTGGAAGAGCGCTGGGAGCGTGATGAAACTGAATAATATTGTAAGCGTCAGGCTTGAAAATTTCCAATCCCATTTAGATAGCACGCTGCAATTTGACAAAGGTCTAAATGTCATTGTTGGCCAATCTGACAGCGGCAAGACTGCCGTCTTGCGGGCAGTTCGCTGGGCATTGTTTAACCAGCCGAGGGGAACAGATTTCATCCGTGTCGGTGCGGATTTTGTCCGTGTGACGATCACAATGGACTCAGGACGTCTCATCATCCGCGAGCGGACAAGCTCAAAAAATCGCTATATCTTAAAAGAGCCAGGAGGGCAAGACTTGGTGCTTGAAGGGTTTGGCAGCCAAGTGCCTGAAGAAGTGATCCAAGCCCATGGCATGAGGCCGTTCCGAATCGATGGCGATAATGAGTGGCATTTGCAAATTGCCCAGCAGTTAGATGGGCCCTTTTTGTTGGAAGCGCCAGGATCGCTGCGCGCCAAGACAATTGGCCGCATGAGCGGTGCCCACTATTTAGATATGGCGATCCGCGATACCTCTAAAGATGTGTACGGACTTAGCCAACGAATCAAACAGAAACAAGCAGAAGTAGAGGAAGCCAAAACGGCGCTCGCACCATTTGATGGGCTTGAGAAGGCGAAAGCGAAACTGGACAAAGGCTTTGAAAAATTGCGGCTAGCCAAAGCTGCCCAGGAGAGGTTGGCGAAGCTGAAGCAATGGCATGCCCGTTACATAGAGCTGACAAGAGCCAAAGCAGAGGCCAATAAACAAAAAGCAAGTGTAGCCCAGCTTGCTGATTGGGAAATTCGTTATGAACAGTTGCGTGCCCTGGCCGTTAAAAGCAAGCGCCTTAGTCAGTTGGCTGAACAATGGACACGGCTCGAAAAAGACAGTAGTACTTGCTCCTTATGGCTTTCAAAAACAGCCCAAGTAGACAGCGCTTATAGCCTTCACCAGGCCATACGAAACGAGGCGGCTCGTTATGTGCGTCTGACAAATCTTGAGCAACAATGCCAGGCAATAAAGGACAATGAGCAAACATTGACGAAGGCAATGGCGCAAACAGCTTTTGTGCAAAGTTTAGACAGGAAGCAGCTTGTACGAATGGAAGAGGAGCAAGCCAAAAAAGAACGGCTCGAAAAACTTGCACGCCAGTGGCAGCAAACGAAGCACGAATATACATCAGTGAAGGCCACCAGTGCAGAATTGAAAGGGACAGAGCAAGCAGCCCAACAGTTAAACGAGGCGACTGAAACGACGAAGCTTTTAATGAAGTTAAAGGATTATAAAAGGCAGTTGGCAGAAGTGACAAAACGTGCTGCTGACGGACAAGCGTTTGTGAAAGAAAAGCTGGCTGAGGAAAAGCAGTTGAATGATCGTTATACGAAAACACTAAAAGCGCTCGGTATTTGCCCGACTTGTGGGCAAGCGATTAATCATGGAGGGGAGCATCACGGATGAACAGTGTCGAACAAGATTTGGAAAAAATGAAACAAGCTATTGAAAAGGCAAAAGACGTCCGCTACCGGGCTGAAGCAAAGCTTGAAGAGTTAGAGAATCAAAAGCAACGGCTGTTAGGTGAATTAGAGGAACTTGGCGTGAAGCCAGAGGAGCTTGAACAAGAGATTCAACGTTTAGAAGACAGCATCACACGTTCAATGGATGAAGCATGGTCCCTTATTCCAAAGGAGCTTGTTAGCCGTGAGCAGTGAACGGGAGCTGGAGCAGTTAGAAAACGCCCTCCAGCAAGCGAGAGACCAATGGATGCGCCTTGATGAAAAGAAGCGGATGTTGCAAGAACGACTTGAAGCGGCTGAAGCGGAACTTGTTCATATGGAAGACACGATCGATACGTACGAAAAGGCGCGTGTTCTTTTGCAACAATCAGCGGAATATGCCAGGGAGCAAGCCAAACAGCAAATGGAGACGTTGGTGACAAATGCGCTCCAGTACGTATTTGGACCGCTTGTCTCATTTGAAATCGAATTAGAAGAGCACGGCAACCGTGCAGTTGCGGACATGTACGTCATTTCTGATTATGAAGGCATTCGTGTGAAGACGAAGCCCCAGGACGCCAGAGGCGGCGGTGTCGTGGATATTGTGACATTGGCGCTTCGCGTTGCCTTGATGGAAACGACACAGCCGCGCCAGGCTGGGCCGCTGTTGCTTGATGAGCCAGGCAAGCATGTGTCAGGGGAGTATACCCATTACTTATACGAATTTTTAAAATCGCTAGCAACGATGTTTGGCAGGCAAATCATAATGATTACCCATAACCATCACTTAGCCGAATCAGGCGACAAAGCCTTTTCAGTGTCCATTCGCGATGGACTTAGCCAAATAGAAGAGATTTCCAAACCTTGACATCGCCTGCGACTGAGCGTAGAATAAGAAATGATACAGTGTGTAAAAAAGGCTGTATTTTATGTAAGTTTGACCTGTAATTTAGCAAACGTGAATGCACCGTTAAAACCAACAATTGGATAGCAAGGGAGGTGAAACGATGCCAAGTTATACGTTGAGTCTCTTGGTTCTCTGCCTCATTGTACTTGCTTTCTCTGTAGTTTTTGCAGTTGTTGGATATCTTGTTCGAAAATCAGTCGCTGAAGCGAAAATATCAAGTGCGGAACACGCAGCAAAGCAAATGATTGATGACGCCAAGCGCGAAGCAGAAACGAATAAAAAAGAAGCGATTTTGGAAGTGAAAGACGAAGTCCATAAGCTTCGTAGTGACGCCGAGCGTGAGGTTCGTGAGCGAAGAAATGAGATTCAGAAACAAGAGCATCGTTTGGTCCAAAAAGAAGAGATTCTCGACCGCAAAAGCGAAACTCTCGATAAAAAAGAAGAATCGTTAGAAAAACGGGAGGAATCTCTCGCCAAAAAACAACGACAAGTTGAAGAGATGGAAAGTAAAATGAGCCAGTTGCTTGTTGAACAAAAACAGGAACTGGAACGAGTATCCGGATTGTCACGGGAAGAAGCCCGAATGATCATCCGACAAGAGGTTGAACAAGAAATTGCCCATGAAACGGCTCTTTTGATTAAAGAAAAAACAGCCGAGGCAAAGGAAACGGCAGATAAACGCTCGAAAGAAATTTTGTCTCTTGCCATTCAGCGTTGCTCAGCTGACCACGTGGCCGAGACGACGGTCTCTGTTGTCAATTTGCCTAATGATGAAATGAAAGGGCGCATTATCGGCCGTGAAGGGCGGAATATTCGCGCGTTAGAAACGTTGACGGGGATCGATTTAATTATTGACGATACGCCGGAAGCGGTCATTTTATCAGGATTTGATCCAATTCGTCGCGAAATTGCCCGTTCAGCTCTGGAGAAACTTGTCCAAGACGGACGGATTCATCCTGCCCGGATTGAAGAAATGGTGGATAAATCGCGGCGTGAGGTCGACGAAACGATTCGCGAGTACGGCGAGCAGACGACATTTGAAGTTGGCGTACACGGCCTCCACCCTGATCTGATCAAAATTTTGGGCAGGCTGCGCTTCCGTACAAGCTATGGCCAGAATGTCTTAAAGCATTCGATGGAAGTAGCCCATCTAGCAGGGATTATGGCGGCAGAGCTTGGTGAAGATGTGAAGCTAGCAAAACGTGCAGGCCTTTTGCATGATATCGGCAAGGCGATTGACCATGAAGTTGAAGGCAGCCACGTTGAAATTGGCGTCGAGCTTGCGACAAAATATAAGGAGCATCCTGTTGTCATTAATGCAATTGCTTCGCATCATGGCGACACCGAGTCCACGTCGATTATTTCGACGCTTGTTGCTGCCGCTGATGCATTGTCTGCTGCTCGTCCCGGCGCAAGACGGGAAACACTTGAAACGTATATACGCCGCCTTGAAAAGCTCGAGGAGATTTCTGAGTCGTTTGATGGCGTTGAAAAAACGTTTGCCATTCAAGCTGGGCGTGAAGTGCGGATCATGGTTCGGCCAGATGTCGTCGACGATGCATTGGCCCATAAACTAGCGCGTGACATAACGAAAAAAATTGAGCAAGAGCTTGATTACCCAGGTCATATTCGAGTGACTGTCATTCGCGAAACACGTGCTGTGGAATACGCAAAATAAAGTGGCGAAAGCCACTTTATTTTTTTGAAATTTGTTTGGAAAAGAGGGATCCCCTTGAGGATTTTATTTATTGGTGACGTTGTCGGCTCTCCTGGCCGCGACATGGTAGAAACGCATTTGAAACGCTTGAAACAGCATTACAAGCCGACCGTCACGGTCATAAATGGCGAAAATGCGGCACACGGTAAAGGGATTACAGAAAAAATATATAAAGGTTTTCTTGATTTAGGTGCGCAAATGGTGACACTCGGAAACCATGCTTGGGATAAACGGGAAATTTTTGATTTCATTGAAGACGCGAAATGGCTTGTACGGCCAGCCAACTTGCCTCCGAACACGCCTGGGGTCGGCTTCCGGGTGATGAAAGTCAACCAATTAAATGTGGCCGTCATCAATTTGCTAGGACGGACGTTCATGAATCCAGCTGATTGCCCTTTCCGTACAGTCGATGGGATTTTAGAGGAAATTGGCGCCGAAGCTGATTGCATATTTGTCGATTTTCACGCAGAAACGACGAGCGAAAAGCAAGCGATGGGCTGGCATTTAGATGGGCGCGTCAGTGCAGTGATCGGCACACACACACATGTGCAAACAGCAGATGAGCGGATTTTGCCAAAAGGGACCGCCTATTTGTCTGATGTTGGCATGACTGGCCCTTTAGACGGCATTCTTGGCATGGAAAAAGAAGCGGTGCTGTACCGGTTTCTGACGAATTTGCCTGCGCGTTTTGAAGTGGCTGAAGGTCGCAAACAATTAAACGGTGTTGTGATTGATATCGATGACCGTACCGGAAAAGCAGCGAAAATTGAGCGCCTTTCCTTTTCCGATGAGCGCCCGTTTATGGAAATGTAGACAATTTTGTGTTCACGAGGCATATCCCTCCTATTTCTTCAATAGACATGTGATAAGGCGTTGGCCTGTTAATTGACAGCTTGAGGAGACAACGATCGAACCAGCCCGCTTTATTTTATTTGAGGAGGGGTAGAAATGGAAGTCTTAAAGGTTTCAGCAAAATCTACACCAAATTCTGTTGCAGGCGCGCTCGCCGGTGTCATCCGGGAACGAGGAGCCGCAGAAATACAGGCGATTGGCGCAGGAGCGTTAAACCAGTCCATCAAAGCGATTGCGATTGCCAGAGGTTTCGTTGCTCCCAGTGGAATCGACTTGGTCTGCATTCCCGCGTTTACAGACATCCATATTGACGGAGAAGAGCGAACGGCCATTAAGCTGATTATAGAACCTCGTAGCTAAAACAGGCTGCTGCATGAATAACACGTGCAGCAGCCTGTTTTGCTTTTAGTAAAAGTGGATACGATCACCCATTTCCACGACGATCGCATCCAAAAGCCCTGTACGTGGCGTGTAGCCAGTATCGGAAAAAGTACGTACCAATTTAAAGTTAAGGCGTGTTACTTGGTCGAGCAAGTAAGCGGACGTTTGCGAGCCTGGGATGCGTTGCTCGTTTAGAAGGCGGATGATTTCTGCGCTCGTTTGAATCCCAATCCCATGGCCAAAGTACAAGTCACGATCAAGCTTAATCGCGTTTTCGCCGCGCCAGACGGAATTGTACGGGGCAAAATCGGGATTGTCAAAGTAAACGCAGTCGCCAATACAATAATCGGTCCCTTTTCTCGTCACTAGCTGCAAGTCTTCGTCATGTTCCCATGAATACAAATAAAGCCCTTGGAACAACCGGTCAAACGAAGGACGGTCAATCGAGTCTAGCACCGCCTTATAAAAGAGAATGATAATCGCAGTGGCGCATTCAAATCCGTAGGCTCTACCATTTAAAAAGATATCGTTGATGGCATCAGACGGCCTAATGGAAGGTTTTAACTGGAAGGCGCCATTAGGCATCCGCTGCCAAAAGCGGGGATTGCAAAAGGACTGTTGAAAGGACTCGAATGAGGCACCACTATGAAACATGGCGATTGACGCTTCGACCGTATGTAAGCGCAAAGCAACCTCAAAGCTGAGTTCATCAACGGATTGGTAGCGGTAAGTAGCCTCGCTTTCAAGCAAACTTGTTAGAATGGCGCGTTCCGCTTGAGATAAACCGTGGCTCGGTATGGTGTGCAACGGCTTTCCTGCAATTTCAATCATTGGACCAGCTCCCTTTATACGATTATTAAAACCTATGCGTCAAAAGGGCCTTACAGCCCTCATTTTTATAGCTAGAGATAACGCTAGCGTTGTTTTCAATGAAGATTGCCGCGAATCGGCTCTGTTCCATTGTTTTCTAAGGATGAGACACGTATAATATGGGAGGAACGTTTTGTTTGCATGGAAGGGGATTTTACAATGAGTGATCAAAACAAGACGAAAGATTACAGCAAGTACTTCGATTTTAGCGATGCGCGCGTTGTTTCTGAAGACGACGAGAAAAAAATTATTAAAATAAAAGGCCGGGAAATTACCATATACGATCAGCCGAATTATCGAGCAGGGCGAAAGAGAAAGCGTGAAGACGTGCAAGTGCTTCGTCCCGAAAATTTGATCCCCGAAGATGTTGCCAACCTTGGCGCAGGGAAGAAATTTTTAATTCGGACTTACGGCTGCCAAATGAATGTCCATGATTCTGAAAACATGTCAGGTCTTTTGCTCGGAATGGGCTTTGAAGAAACAAACGAAACAGAAGAGGCTGATGTCATTCTATTAAACACATGCGCTATCCGTGAAAACGCGGAAAACAAAGTGTTTGGCGAAATCGGCAACTTAAAGCCGCTTAAGTTGGAAAAGCCTGAACTGATTATTGGCGTATGTGGTTGTATGTCACAAGAAGAATCAGTAGTCGGCAAAATTATGGAAAAGCACCAGCACATTGATTTGATCTTCGGGACACACAACATTCATCGTTTGCCCCATTTATTACGGGATGCGATTTTCGGAAAAGAAATGGTCATTGAAGTGTGGTCCAAAGAAGGCGATATCGTTGAAAACATGCCGCGCTCTCGCAAAAACAAAACACAAGCATGGGTAAACATTATGTATGGCTGTGATAAGTTTTGCACATACTGCATCGTCCCATATACGCGAGGCAAAGAGCGTAGTCGCTTGCCTGAAGACATTATAGCCGAAGTGCGTGATTTGGCGCGCCAAGGGTACAAGGAAATAACGCTGCTCGGCCAAAATGTGAACGCCTATGGCAAAGATTTGCCTGGCTCTTATCGGCTTGGCGACCTGATGAACGAAATTCATAAAATTGATATTCCGCGCGTCCGGTTTACGACAAGCCACCCTCGTGATTTTGACGACCATTTAATTGAAGTGCTTGCCCAAGGTGGAAACCTTGTTGAGCATATCCATTTGCCGGTTCAGCATGGAAACTCTGATATTCTTAAACTGATGGGCCGCAAATATACGCGGGAGCAATACATTACGCTGGCGAATAAGATTAAACAAGCGATTCCGAATGCTTCCTTTACAACCGATTTAATTGTTGGCTTCCCGAATGAAACCGAAGAACAATTTCAGGACATGCTTTCTCTCGTGGAAGAAATTCAATTTGATGCGGCGTATACCTATATTTATTCGCCTCGTGAAGGCACACCGGCAGCTCGAATGGAAGACAACGTCCCAATCGCTGTGAAAAAAGAGCGGTTGGCCCGCTTAAATGCCCTTGTCAACGATATTTCCAACAAGCGCAACTTGGATTATCAGGACAAAATTGTTGAAGTGCTCGTAGAAGGGGAAAGCAAGAAAAATGCAGATGTTCTTGCTGGGCGCACTCGGACAAACCGGCTTGTTAATTTTGTCGGACCGAAATCAGCAATTGGCGAAATTGTCTATGTAAAAATAACAGAAGCGAAAACATGGTCATTAGATGGAGAAATCGTTTCGGCGCCAGAGGTGAAAGCACAATGACAAAGTTGTATACAAGACAGGAAATCAAGGACAAAGCAAAGGAACTGGCAAATATGCTCGCCCGGACAGAGGAAGTTGACTTTTTCAAGCGCGCAGAAAAGAAAATCAACGAACATCTTCGCGTCCAGGAAATGATTGGCGATATTAAACGCTACCAAAAAGAAGCCGTTAATTTGAAGCATTACGGAAAGACGGAAGCGTTAAAAGAAGTGGAAGCGAAAATTGATGAATTGCATGATCAAATTGATGAGATCCCTCTCGTTCAGGAATTTAAACGGAGTCAAGTCGAAGTAAATGAATTGCTGCAATTAATCACGAACACGGTGTCTAAAACGGTTACGGATGAAATAATTCGTTCCATGGATGGCGATGTCATGCGGGGAACGACGACGAAAAGCCCCTTTCATCAATGTTAACACGCTTTTTGTTTTGCACTCAGACTGATCGAACACACTTGTCAGACGATGAGTGCAGGCGAGGGAAGGATGCGGATAGAACGGGGGTTTATGAGCAACATTTTCTTGCATGTCAAACGACAGTTTTAAAGCATATAAGTGAGGCAAACGACCCGTATGCGAGCGTTTGTCTACAGTCTGAACACGGCAGGAATGCCGTGTTTTTGTTTTATAGGTCTAAACAGGGTCAGTGATTCATAGCTTGGTATAGAAACGTCTAGGCGTAGGGGCGTTGCACAACATGATCAGCGGATGTGCGCAATGTAAAAAACAAGGCGAATGTCTATTGCAATAGGCAAAATGAAAAATGGGAGGTACACGATGGCTGACTCAAAAAATGAAACGAGTTATCGCGAGATTATTACGAAAGCTGTCTGCGGCAAAGGGCGCAAATTTTCAGAAGCGACACATCATATCCGTCCATCAGAGCCACCGTCAAGCATACTCGGCTGCTGGATTATTAATCACACGTACAGTGCAAAAAAGCGTGGGGATACAGTCGAAGTCAATGGCAGCTATGACATTAATGTATGGTTTTCGTATACCAATAACACGAAAACGGACGTTGCAACTCAAACGGTTTCTTATACCGATCTCGTGCCTTTAACAATGAAAGATGACAATGTGATTTCCGAAGAATTGGAAGTTTACGCGAAGTCTGTGCAGCAGCCGAATACACTTGAAGCAGTCATTTCTGAGGACGGCCGCAGTGTCGATGTCCAAGTCGAACGGGAATTTATTGTTGAATGCATTGGCGAAACGAAAGTGGCAGTAGCGGTCAATCCACAAGGGCTGATTGAAGAATATCCGATTGACTCACTTACTGGCGAAATTCGCGACGAAGAATTTGAACAAATCGATCCAAACTTTTTACAAGAAGAAATCGACCGATAGAAAAAGCCGGCTCACTTTTTGGAGAGCCGGTTTTTTTCCGTTAAAATCAAGGAAATCGACTGTCTTCCTATGGTATAATAGCGATTAGATTTTCAACATATCGGAGGCAATTTATGGCACAAATGCACACCCCCATGATGAAACAGTACTTGCAAATAAAAGCAAAGTACCAGGACGCCTTTTTATTTTTCCGGTTAGGCGACTTTTACGAAATGTTCAATGATGATGCCATTAAAGCTGCCCAAGAATTAGAAATTACATTAACGGGCCGTGGCCAAGGCGATGACCGAATTCCAATGTGCGGTGTTCCGTACCATTCGGCTGATTCATATATAGCCCGCCTAATTGATAAAGGGTATAAAATTGCCATTTGTGAGCAAGTGGAAGACCCAAAAACAGCAAAAGGCGTTGTGAAGCGTGAAGTAACAAAAGTATTGACACCAGGTACGCTGATGAATAGCAAGTTGTTAGCGGAAAAAGAAAACAACTATTTGCTCGCCTTTGCCAACGAAGGGGATGACGCGTGGGGCATCGCCCGTTGCGACCTTTCTACAGGCGAAAGCGATGTAACATTGCTTAGAGGAGGGAGCGCAGAGCTTCTTCAAGAAATTGCAGCCAGTGGCGTTAAAGAAGCAATTGCGCCGGCTGGGCTCGAAGAAGAACTGAAAGCGAAGCTTGCCGGACAGCAAGGTTTTGTTGTTTCCTATGAGGAACAAGAGAGCGTGCCTAAAGAATATGAGCGGCTTATTAACCATATTCAACAGCCATTGCTAAAACGAGCTTACGGGCGCATGCTCCATTATTTACTAGCGACCCAGAAGCAAAGCTTGCGCCATTTGCAACAAGTCGTCTTCCATCCGGCCGATTCTTATTTAAAAATGGATGTCCATGCAAAACGGAATTTGGAATTAGTCCAAACATTGCGCGATAAAAAGAAAAGTGGCTCCCTCCTTGCTGTGATTGACCAAACAGTAACAGCAATGGGTGGGAGGCTTTTACGCCAATGGATTGAACGGCCATTAGTGGACAAGCAAGCAATTGCAGGCAGACAGGCAGTGGTAGAAGCGTTTCTGGAACATTTTTTTGAACGGGAGCAATTGCGCGATTGTCTTCGCCACGTTTACGATATTGAGCGGTTAGCAGCCCGTATTGCTTACGGCAGCGTCAATGCACGGGAGCTTGTGCAATTAAAGCGCTCGCTGCAAAACATTCCGGAGATCGAGGCAACGCTGGAACAAGCCGGCCTTGGCGGACGTTGGCTAAAGCAGTCTGAGCAGTTTGCTGACTTGGTGGCCTTAATGGATCAAAGCCTTGTCGATGATCCACCGCTCTCGTTAACGGACGGTGGCCTTATTGTAGACGGTTATAACGAAGAACTGGATGCTTACCGGGATGCAAGCCGTAACGGCAAACAGTGGATTGCAGAACTCGAGCAGTCGGAACGGGAGGCAACAGGCATACGCTCATTAAAAGTAGGCTACAACCGTGTATTTGGTTACTACATTGAGGTAACAAGGGCCAATGCCCATATGCTGCCAGATGGCCGCTACGAACGCAAACAGACGCTCACCAATGCTGAACGTTACATAACGCCAGAACTAAAGGAAAAAGAAGCGCTCATATTGGAAGCCGATGAAAAGCTCGCCGATCTTGAATACCGTTTATTTGCTGATATCCGTAAACAAGTGGAAGCCTATGTTGCTAGTTTGCAAAAGCTTGCCGCCGATATTAGCGAAATGGATGTGCTCGCTGGTTTTGCCTCTGTTGCTGAACAAAACGGCTACACGAAGCCAACCATCACTGAAAGTCGCGATGTCGCCATCAAAGGCGGGCGCCATCCTGTCGTAGAAACGGTCATTAAACGAGGCAGTTATGTAGAAAATGACATTGATTTAACGGGCGACAGGGATATGCTGTTAATTACGGGGCCGAATATGGGCGGGAAAAGCACCTATATGCGCCAGCTTGCTTTAACTGTCGTCATGGCGCAGATTGGCAGCTATGTGCCTGCCGCGGAAGCAACGCTGCCTTTGTTTGACCAAATTTTTACCCGCATTGGTGCCGCTGACGACCTTGCAAGCGGACAGAGCACATTTATGGTAGAAATGCTGGAGACAAAAGACGCGCTTGTGAAAGCAACACCCCACAGCCTCATTTTGCTTGATGAGATTGGCCGTGGTACTTCGACGTATGACGGGATGGCGCTCGCACAGGCGATCATTGAATACATTTATGAAACCATTGGCGCTAAAACCCTTTTTTCGACCCATTACCACGAATTGACAGGGTTGGCTGATTGTCTTCATACGTTACGCAATGTCCATGTTTCGGCTGTAGAGGAAAATGGGACAGTCGTGTTTCTCCATCAAGTGATTGAAGGCGCTGCAGACCGCAGCTACGGCGTTTATGTCGCAGAACTGGCCGGTTTGCCAAAGCAGGTAACAACGAGGGCAGAGGCGCTTTTGACTGAGTTGGAGCATATTCCACGGAAACCAACAAGTGCTTCGGTAGAACAACCAATCGATAGCGCTAAAACGGAAACTGCAGCAACCATCGAAGAACCGCAGCAGCTCTCGCTATTTCCAGCTGATGATGAAACAAAGCCAAAGCAGCCAACAAAAAAAGAACGTTCGGTACTAGCGAAAATAGCTGAAGTCGATGTGTTGCACTTAACACCGCTACAAGCGCTTGAAAAAATCAATGAGTGGCAAAAGCAGCTAAACAAGTAATAAAGTAAAAAGGGGTGGAGACGATGACCGCTATTCAACAGCTTGACGATGCGCTTTCTAATAAAATTGCAGCTGGCGAAGTCGTTGAACGTCCTGCTTCTATCGTCAAAGAGCTTGTCGAAAATGCGATTGATGCAAACAGCAGCCAAATTCTAGTTGAAATTGAAGAAGGCGGCCTTTCTTCCATTCGCATTGTTGATAATGGGACAGGCATTGAGCCGAATGAACTAGAATTGGCTTTCTCTCGTCACGCGACCTCAAAAATCAAAACGGACCGCGATTTGTTTACGATTCGCACACTCGGTTTTCGCGGCGAAGCGCTGCCAAGCATCGCCTCTGTCTCCCGTGTAAATATGCAGACGAGCACAGGAAGTGCAGGGATGCAAATCGAGCTTGAGGGGGGAGAGATCGTCCACAAGCAGCCTTCTGAAGCGCGCAAAGGCACCACCATTGTCGTCACTGACTTGTTTTACAATACGCCTGCACGCCTAAAATATTTAAAAACGGTTTTAACAGAGGCGGGGCATGTGAGCGAAGTAATGAACCGCATGGCTTTGGCGTACCCGCACATTCGGTTTCACTATGTCAGCGATGGCAAAACCGTGCTGAAAACAGCAGGAAACGGTGACTTACGCCAAGTCATTGCCCAAGTCTATGGCCGCAAAACAGCAGAACAAATGGTCCATATGACGGGTTCATCGTTGGATTACGAGCTAAGTGGCTATATCGCTAAGCCTGAATTGACACGAGCGAACAGGCAGTATATGTCGATTTTCATAAATGGGCGCTACATCCGCAACTTTAAGTTGGCTAAAGCGATTCAACAAGGCTTTCACACAAAGCTGCCAATTGGCCGCTTTCCGATTGCCGTTCTAAAGTTGGAAATGGACCCGACGTTAATCGATGTCAATGTCCATCCGGCTAAGCTGGAAGTGCGCTTGAGCAAGGAAGAAGCGCTTAGTGAAATGATTGTCGATAGCATTAAAAAGGCGTTAAGTGAAGAAACGCTTATACCTGAGCCGAAAAAAGAAAACGCAGCTCAAACAAAAAGCGAACAGCTGTCCTTCTCCTTAGCGTACGAGTTACAGCCAGAAAAAGAGCATGTGCGCGAAACGATGCAGCAGCCGCGCCAGCTTGCTGCCGACAATCAAGTTGATCGCCAAGAGGAAAGCACAAGCATGGGCAACAGTTGGTCGCCATCACGGCCACAAGAGCAGGAAATCGAACAAGTAAGAAGCGGCCATGCCAGTGTGCCTGCTCGAAATGAACGTGTAGAAACCAACACAGAGGATGCATATGAGCAGGCGGAAATAACAGTAGACGAGTCCCTTCCAACGGAAGAGGACACAACTGTTATCGAGCCAGAACCGCCTGAAGGCAATGACGTAGAGGCCAAAGGGGGGATGCCGCCTTTGTATCCAGTCGGCCAGATGCATGGAACATACATTGTTGCCCAAAACGAACAAGGGATGTACTTAATTGACCAACATGCGGCACAAGAACGGATTAAATATGAGCATTTCCATCAAAAATTAGCTGAACCATTAGGACAAACACAAGACTTGCTAGTGCCGATTACACTTGAGCTGACAACAAGGGAAACGCTTGTTGTGACTGAATCGAAAGAAAAACTTGAAGCCGTTGGCGTATTTTTAGAAGAATTTGGGAAAAATACATTTGTCGTCCGTTCCCATCCGACTTGGTTTCCTCAAGGCGACGAAGAATCGACGATACGAGAAATGGTTGAGCAACTTTTGGACAATAAACGGATTAGCATTGGCCAATTGCGTGAGGAAGCAGCGATTATGATGAGTTGCAAAGCGGCGATTAAAGCCAATCGCCATTTGCGCACGGATGAAATGTTTCAACTTCTGGAAACGCTGCGCCGTTGTGAAGAACCGTATACATGTCCTCATGGCCGCCCGGTTGTGATCCACTTTTCAACGTACGAACTTGAAAAAATGTTTAAGCGTGTCATGTAGAGGAGAGACAAAACGTGATCGTTACGACGGCAAGAAAACAGGCCCATGCCTTAAAAGAAAAAGCAGCTTTATGTGCTGCTAAACTTGGTGCTCGTTTTGTTGAGCGTCAAGACCGTTCTCTTGACGCGCTTTTTGCCGCTTACGGTCAAGATGTGTGCATCGTCGGAAAAGAACGGCTAACCCTTTACAAATATAATGAGGCAGTCCCGTTTTATTACCACCCAAATGCGTCGTTTATCCGCTATAAACAGTGGAAGAAAACAGGAACGGATCCTTTCATCGACGCTGCCGGCTTGAGCAAGGGCGAGAAAGTCCTCGATGCCACACTTGGCATGGGCGCGGATGCAGTAATGGCTGCTCTTGCTGTCGGCAGAACAGGAACAGTAACTGGGCTGGAAGTGAGTCAGTCAATTGCTCATATTGTGGCAACAGGCTTAAAAGAGTGGCAGGAAGGAGACGAAGCGTTCTTGCAGGCGTTACGGCAAGTGAACGTTGTGAACACGAGCAGTGCGGCCTATTTTCAACATATGAAAGACGAATCCGTTGATGTTGTTTATTTTGACCCGATGTTTGAGACGAAAATTGCTTCGCCTGGACTTGAAGGGCTGCGCCATTTTGCCTGCTCAGAGACGTTGACAAAATCCGTTCTTGATGAAGCTAAACGGGTGGCAAGGCGTGCTGTCGTGTTAAAGGGCCACTGGCAAAGCGAGCAATTTGCCCGCTTTGGCTTTACCGTCAACAGAAGGCAACACGCTACTTTCCAATACGGCGTAATGGAACTCTAGCATGGATTAGGATGGAAAGGAGGATGCCTATGACGCGAGACCCGCTCATCGCAATTGTCGGCCCGACGGCCGTAGGAAAAACAGCCCTTGGCATTGAACTTGCGAAAACGTTTGGCGCTGAAATTATTAGCGGGGATTCGATGCAAGTGTACCGGACAATGGATATTGGCACGGCAAAAGCAACGGTGGAAGAAATGGCTGGCATTCCCCACCATTTAATTGACATTCTTGAGCCAGGCGACACATGGACGGTTTCCATGTTTCAAGAGAAAGCGCTTTTGGCGATTGCTTCCATTCGTAGCCGTGGCAAATGGCCCTTATTAGTCGGCGGCACGGGCCTTTACGTCCAAGCACTTACCCATGAATTGTCTTTTGCCGAGGCGCCATCGGACCCCTCATTCCGGGAAGAAATGGAATTGTGTGCCAATCGTTTCGGCAACGCAGCACTCCACGAGAAGCTAGCAAAAGCAGATCCGAAAGCAGCGGAAGCCATCCACGCCAATAATGTTCGCCGTATTATCCGTGCTTTAGAGGTGATCCATCTTACAGGAAAACCATTTTCCGAACAAGAGAACGGCCTCGCGCGGCCTCGTTTTGACAATGCGCTAATTGGCTTAGAAATGGAAAGACAGGCGTTATATGAGCGGATCAACCGCCGCGTTGATGCCATGATGGAGGCAGGATTGTTGGAAGAAGTTCATGGGCTTTATCAACGGGGAATCCAGGGCCAAGCTATTCAGGCGATTGGCTACAAGGAACTATATGCTTACTTTGATGGAAAATGCACCTATGACGAAGCCATTGAAGCTCTGAAAACCAATACGCGCCGTTATGCTAAAAGGCAACTGACTTGGTTTAAAAACCGGAGCGATGCTGTCTGGTTTAATCTGGAGGAGCCAGAGGCCAAAGCAAAAATTTTTGATTATGTCCACGCTTTTTTAGCAGGAAAAGGGTTTGCTTAAGGCGAATGAGTAAAGGAACGATGTAGAGAGAGGAGTCAGCCAACATGAAAGCAACAATAAATATCCAAGATCAGTTTTTAAACCAATTGCGCAAAGAATCCATCCCGGTAACGGTTTTTTTATTAAATGGATTTCAATTGCGTGGGCAAGTAAAGGGATTTGATAACTTTACCGTTATTGTAGAAACAGAAGGCCGCCAACAGCTTGTTTACAAGCACGCCATTTCCACATTTGCCCCGCAAAAAAATGTTCAATTGAAAAATGAAGCGGAAGTATAACTGCTTTTTTGTATAGCAACGAGGGAAAACGGTTCTTTCCAAGGACGGGATGAAAACAATCCATTTTCATCCCGTTTTTTATTTGTTTAAAAAACTATTGCCTGTGTGCCTCAATGAAGCCAGCTTGCTATGAGCTGCTTAGACGGGAGTCTGCCCCAGCTTCCACAGCTGTAGGTAGAAGTTCTTGCCTTCTAGCAACGTTCATTTTTTCGACGGTTAGGGCATAGCGCCGCAAGGAAAGCATGCTTTTTAGCCCTGCTTTTTGCTGAATCGTTGTCCACTGTTCCCCTGCAAGCATTAACTTGAGCAGAAATGAATGACGAAAATGCTGGGCGGAAATGCCTTTGCGCAAGCCAGCACGCGCCACTTCTGTGCGGATCATTTTTTGCAGGGCAATTTCCGTCAATGCTTTGGGCGCGTCGTTTTCATAGGACCAATGGTAAGTGCGTCTTGTAAAATCAAAAGCGACAAACAACGGATCGTCCGTATGTAAACGAGGCCGTACCGGTTCAGGGATAAGTGTCCAATAAGCATGCAACTGCTTGGCGTTTTTTGGGCAAAGTGCAAGTTGACGGTCGTGGCCACTGTCTCTTCGAATGAGCAACGTTCCTTTTACAAAATTGACATCATTCATCTGCAAATCGCAAAGTTCTTGCAATGTGAGGCCATAGTGGGCAAGAAGCAAAAACAACGCAAAATTTCGTTTTGTCAGTTGTGGCCTTGCAAGCAGCTGATTGTCCGTCAACCCTTCTTCTGTTTGGCTTGAACGCAAGATCGCAGCTATTTCCTTCGTATTGACCCATTCGTGAGGTTGAAGCGGTTCAGCTTCTAAAGGGGGCGGGTCATAGGTTAGGAGTGGATGACTCGCCAACTGTTTTTCCGCAATTAAAAAGGCGGTGAATTGCCGGAGCACGGAAGCGACGCGGCGGATTGTCCGTGTTTGGTAGGAGCGGTTTTCAACCAATTCATAAAAGTAACGTTCTGCATCCGTTTGCTCCATAGAGCGGAAATCTTTATTGTCGAGCCACTTGAAAAAGTCAAGCAAATCATAGCGGTAGCGCCTAACGGTCGACGGCCGCCGCCCTTTGTCAGCTAGAGCGCATGTAAAGCGCTCTACCCATTGAATCCCATCCATCCAAAGCACCCCTTTCAAGAAAATTATACCAAATCCCTTCAGCTCCGTCACGAACAGATAATAAGTCATTTGCTTTACAAAGCGAAGTACTTGCCCGAACCATTGCTCCATATAGTAAAAGGGAAACGTCTTTCCAGCGGATGGGCATTTGTCACGTTTTTAATCCTTTTTGCGTATAGTAGCAACAAAGCAAGAGCCGCCTGAGGCAGGCTGCTGAAGGGGGGAAGATGCGGTGAGCAATCCGCTTGAAACGAAAAATAGCGCTAGAATCAATGTCGTATTAAATAAAGTTCCTGTAAAACGAGCGAGCACAGACTGGTTTGTCTCTCCAGAAGAAAAAGAAAAGCATGAAGTACTGACTAAGTTTGAACAGAAGCTGTCAGCTTATATCGGCTTGGATGAAATTAAAGCGTTAATCCAAGAGCTCTACGCATGGATTTATGTGAATGAACGCCGCAAAGAACGCGGGCTTAAAGCAACAAAGCAAGTACTCCACATGATTTTTAAAGGCAATCCAGGGACAGGGAAAACGACGGTTGCTCGAATTGTTGCTTCTTTTTTACACGAAATGAACGTGCTCTCAAAGGGCCACTTACTGGAAATGGAACGTGCTGATTTAGTTGGCGAATACATTGGCCATACGGCGCAAAAGACGCGGGAAGTGCTGAAGCAGGCAAGCGGTGGCGTGCTCTTTATTGATGAAGCGTACTCGTTATCACGAGGTGGGGAGAAAGACTTCGGCAAGGAAGCGATCGATACGTTGGTGAAAGGGATGGAAAACAACGCCAATGACTTTGTGCTTATTATCGCCGGCTATTCAAAAGAAATGGATTACTTTCTATCATTAAACCCTGGCTTGCCTTCACGGTTTCCGATTTCGATCACGTTTCCCAATTATAATGTTGACGAATTGATGGAAATGTTAATCGGGATGGCAAAAGAACGAGATTACATGCTGTCGGAGGAGGCTTTGCAAGAATGCCGTGAGCATATTCGCAAAGTCGCGTCTGAACAGGAAAGGACATTTAGCAATGGGCGTTACATCCGCAATATGGTCGAAGAGGCAATCCGTCAGCAAGCGGTACGGATTTTAAAACAAAACGATTATACGAAAACAGCGATGGAGCTGCTGAAAAAAGAAGATTTCCAGTTTAAACATAAACGCTTTATGTAACACTACCTGTGTGTATATTTTATGGTGCTTCGTTTTCCGTTTCCTTTCTAGCTTATCACATGGTAAGCTAGAAAGGAGACAGCAGAGTAGGAGAGAACAAATGGTGACAGAGTTTTTATTCAACGAAGAAATACAAGAAAAAATCATCCGAGCTGAAAAACGGATCGCGGCTCATCATCAAGAAATTGATGGGATTGCTTTAATCAATCAAAAACGGGTAATGGATAGCTTTGCCCGCCATCAAGTTGCCGATTTTCACTTTAGCCCTTCCACTGGTTACGGGTACGACGATTTGGGCAGAGACACGCTAGAAGCCATTTATGCTGATGTCTTCGGGGGAGAGGCTGCTCTTGTCAGGCACCAAATCGTCTCAGGCACCCACGCGATCGCAATAGCTCTATTTGGCTTGTTGCGTCCAGGCGATGAACTGCTTTATATATCTGGAAAACCTTATGACACGCTTGAAGAAATCGTGGGCATTCGCGGACACGGCTCTGGCTCCCTTCGTGATTACGGCATTTCTTACAACATGGTGCCATTAAGAGAAGGACGCATGGACAAGCAGGCGATCAAAGAGGCGATCACGGAAAAAACAAAAGTGATTGGCATTCAACGATCCAAAGGCTACGGCGATCGACCTTCATTCCATATCGATGAACTTGCTGATGTGATCGCGTTTGTCAAATCGATTAAACAAGAAGTGCTCGTATTTGTCGATAATTGCTATGGCGAGTTTGTGGAAACAAAAGAACCGTGCCACGTTGGTGCTGACATCATTGCTGGTTCGCTCATTAAGAATCCAGGTGGTGGGCTTGCAAAAACAGGCGGTTACTTGGTTGGTCAAACACAGGCAATTGAGCTCGCTTCCTATCGCTTGGCGGCGCCAGGGATTGGCGCGGAAGGGGGAGCCACGTTAGGCACACTTTTAGACATGTACCAAGGCTTTTTTCTTGCCCCCCATGTTGTTGCCCAAAGCGTCAAAGGCGCTGTTTTTACCGCTGCTTTGCTTGAAGAACTCGGTTTAGAAACGAGACCTAGTTCCCATGAACGGCGCACAGATTTGATTCAAGCGGTCCATTTCAAAACGGGCGAACAAATGGTGGCATTTTGCCAAGCGATCCAACAAGCATCGCCAGTCAACGCTCATGTGAAGCCGCAACCAAGCTATATGCCAGGCTATGCGGATGATGTCATTATGGCGGCTGGTACGTTTGTCCAAGGGGCAAGCATTGAGCTATCGGCGGATGGCCCACTGCGTCCCCCGTATGCCGCCTACATCCAAGGTGGGCTCACGTATGAACATGTGAAGCTAGCGGTCAGTGCTGCTTGTGAAAAAACGTTTATGACTGAAAAAGTTCGGGAAAAAGACGAACGGAGCCCATCAGGCAAATAAAGAGAGCAAATTTTGATGTAACGACGCAAAATCGGGTAAGGCGCCAGGCCGTGCTTGACTTCAAAATAAGCCTTTAGTACGATACTAAAAAAGATAGACCTGAAAGAGGCAAGGAAACAACGAAGACGACTAGCCAATGGGCCTTACGTTGTTTTGCAACCCTTTCACGAACGAGTGGATGAATGGCTTGGGAACAGGGGATATCCCCCTTTCTACATAGATGAAAAACGAGAGGAGAAAAACCACGCATGCCAAAGTTTACAAAAGAAGATATTGTCCGCCAAGCTCAAGATAACAATGTCCGCTTTATCCGTCTCCAGTTTACCGACCTGCTCGGAACGATCAAGAACGTTGAAATTCCAGTCGATCAGCTTTCTAAAGCCCTTGACAACAAAATGATGTTTGATGGTTCATCGATTGAAGGGTTTGTCCGCATTGAAGAATCGGACATGTATTTGTACCCTGATTTAAATACATGGGTCGTTTTCCCATGGACGCCAGAAAAAGGGAAAGTCGCCCGTTTGATTTGTGACATTTACCAACCAGGAAAGCCAGGGGAGGAGCCAAAGCCGTTTGAAGGGGACCCACGGGGGATTTTAAAGCGTGTCCTCAAGGAAGCACAGGAACTTGGCTTTACCGATTTCAACATTGGACCGGAGCCAGAGTTTTTCCTCTTTAAAAATGACGAGAAAGGCGAGCCGACACTTGAACTAAACGACCGCGGCGGCTATTTTGACTTAGCGCCGACAGACCTAGGTGAAAACTGTCGCCGCGATATCGTGCTGGAGCTGGAAGATATGGGCTTCGAAATTGAGGCATCCCACCACGAAGTCGCCCCAGGCCAACACGAAATCGATTTTAAATATGCGGACGCTGTCTCTACATGCGACAACATCCAAACGTTTAAGCTCGTTGTCAAAACCATTGCCCGTAAGCACGGCTTGCATGCGACGTTTATGCCAAAGCCGCTGTTTGGCGTCAACGGTTCAGGCATGCATTTGAACATGTCGCTATTCAACCAAGAGGGCAACGCCTTTTACGACAAAAATACAGAAAGCCAACTTAGCAAAACAGCGATGCAATTTTTAGGCGGCATCCTTAAGCATGCCGAAGGCTTTACTGCGATTACCAATCCAATTGTCAATTCTTATAAACGGTTGGTGCCAGGCTATGAAGCGCCAGTGTACATCGCCTGGTCGATGCGGAATCGCTCGCCTCTTGTCCGCATTCCATCCTCGCGAGGCGTATCAACCCGGATTGAAGTGAGAAGCCCGGACCCATCGGCGAACCCATATTTAGCGATGGCGGTTATGCTCGCTTCAGGCCTTGACGGCATTAAAAAGAAAATCAACCCGCCTGAAGCAACGGACCGCAACATTTACATCATGAGCAAAGAAGAACGCCTTGATGAAGGCATCAAAGATTTGCCATCTACATTAAAAGAAGCGATTGACAGCCTCCTAAAAGACGAAGTGCTCGTCAAAGCACTCGGCGAACATGCGCTAGAACATTTCGTAGAAGCGAAAGAAATCGAATGGGACATGTTTAGAACGCAAGTCCATCCGTGGGAGCGGGAACAGTTCATGCAGAATTATTAAGGAGAGGAACCCTTGGCACTGTTGGTGTCGGGGGTTTTTAAGTTTAAGAAGGTGAAACCTTCTTCTCCTATATTCTTGAGAGCGCCAAGAAAAGAATGATAGAACTTTACCGCATTTAAAGGATATTTAAGCAGCTGGTGACTGGAATTGTAAGAAAAAGCCTCTATAACAGCTTTTATGCTGTTATAGAGGTTCCTTTTTTCTAGAATAGAAAGATGGGGGAAGGTGAAAGCGTTATTGAAAAGAAACGACGCTAAATCAATCCATTGCCTGTATATCGATCACTTTATAGCCTCTCCCTGTCATCTCATCACAACGATGATGCATAACTGCCTACAAGGATGATTCATTTGACAATTGACAGAAACCCAATTCTATGCGATAGTATATAGAAAGTTCAAATTGACGAATTTTGTTCAAAATAACGAACGAAAGGATTGGTAAGCGGCGAAGTCTATCTTTATACAATGGTTATTAGGTGAATGAAAGTTTATAACGAAAACAATCCATCAGCGACCGCGTTGCCGTGTATATTTCATGTAACGTGATTTTCTCTGTACTAGTTACTGTGAAATGGGCGATTGCATCTCGTTTAGCCAATGTTGTTCTCGCCGTTTTCGCACGAGTGAATAGCAGCCAGATATACCTCAATTTAATTGAATTAGGGAGGTGTTGCAGTAATGTTATCTGATTTAAAATCTGCCTTTCCTGATCTAGTGATGGAACCAGGTTCTACTGACAGTTGGTTAGGGAATGGTGGACATGTCCATGTATATCCAACCTCAGAAAAGGAAGTTGTAGGCTTGCTCAAGTTTGCCCACGATCACGGCAAGACGGTATCGGTTCAAGGCAACGGATCGAAGCGAGGGTTCGGCGGTCTGAAGGAATCGTATGATGTGCTTTTGTCTTTATCAAAATATACCGGTGTCATAGAGCATTCTCCAGGGGACATGGTCGTCACTGTAAAAGCGGGGACACCCTTTCACGAACTTCAGGCTTATTTAGCAAAGCATCAGCAGCAAGTATCACTTGATCCGGCGATGCCGCACTTGTCTACGGTCGGTGGTGTAATCGCTTCCAATGACAGCGGACCCAAGCGCATGGGCTACGGTTCTGCGAGAGATATTGTGCTCGGATTGAAAGTGGTTTACCCAGATGGGACCATTATCCGCACTGGCGGGAAAGTCGTCAAAAATGTTGCCGGCTATGATATGAATAAGCTGTTTATTGGATCAATGGGTACAATTGGTGTAATTACTGAAATTACGTTAAAGCTGCGCCCTTTGCCGAAATGCGAGAGCCTTGTTTTTGTTTCATTTCAGGACAATCGGTTGGATGAGCTGCGCTCTTTTGTTGTCCAGCAATTTGATTCTACGCTCGAGCCTACAGCTTTCGAACTCATTAGCCCTTCGTTAGTGGAGCAGCTTACCGGGCATAAACGATGGGCGTTAGCGATCAGCTTGGAGGATGTAGAAAGCTCCGTCATCTACCAAGAAAATAGGGTGAAACAGGCAGTGCCCAAGCACACAGACGTTCATATTTTCCGCTATGAAGAAGCTAGAGATTTTTGGAACAGGCTATTGAGCATAAGCCCTAATGGCATTGGGGAGCCGGCTGAGCAAGCAGAGATGAAAGTTGGATTAAAAATTGGCGTGAAGAACATCGACGTGCTTCAGGTGCTGGAAGAATGCGTAGAGCTACAGCAACATCACAATCTCGTTGTTTATGGACACGGCGGTTTTGGCCATGGCCTATGCCACGTCGTCTTACAAGGTACTAGCGGGAACGTGGAGGCTGTCATTCAAGCGTTACGCGGTACTGCAAGAAAGCTTAATGGCTATGTCATTGTCAAGCATATTCCGTTTTTTCTGCGGAAAAGCATCAATGTGTGGGGAGACAAACCAGATTCCTTTTTCCTATTCGAGGGCATCAAAGCCAGGATCGATCCACGGCGTGTGCTAAATGAGACAAGGTTTATTGGGGGGATTTAAATCATGAGTTTGAAAGAAAGCGAGTTGAACATGGATCCGCCTTGTTCTCCTAACAGCAAGAGCAATTATTTATGGAATGATGCGCCAGATGAGAATAAATGGGCTGATTGCGTACACTGCGGGATGTGCCTGGAATCATGCCCCACCTATGAGATCACAGGCCAAGAACAGCACTCGCCGCGAGGGCGTGTCCATCTAATCAAGTCGGTAGCCGAAGGCAAGCTTGAAGTGAATGAACAGTTTATGGATCCGGTGTACCAGTGTTTAGATTGCCGTGCATGCACGACTGCCTGTCCGGCTGATGTTGATGTAGGCGGCTTGATTGAAGAAGCAAGAGGACAAATTCGCCAAGCGATGCCGTTAACAGGTGTCAAGGGGCTAGTGAGTAAATTTTTCCTGGAAGGGTTGTTTCCTCATCCGAAACGGATGCAATCTTTGGGCGGGTTGTTAAAAGTTTATCAGAAGAGTGGCGTGCAGAAGTTTGTTCGCGCGACAGGGTTGATTCGTGTTATGCCAAAGCACCTTGTTGAAATGGAAGCGATTATGCCCGATATTGGTGTTCCTGTCCGTAAGAAATATAAAAATGAGACCATCATTCCAGCTAAGGGAGAAGCAACGCATACTGTCGCTTTCTTAACTGGCTGTATTATGGATGTCATGTTCAGCGATATCAACGAGTCTACAATTCATGTGCTGACGCGCAACGGAAATAATGTCACCATTCCGAAGCAGCAAACATGCTGCGGCGCCTTGCATGTTCATGCAGGTGATCGGGAGACTGGCAGAAGATTAGCCAAGCAAAACATCGAGGCGTTCGAAAACGCAGATACAGTCATCGTCAATGCTGCTGGCTGCGGCTGCATGCTGAAGGATTACCCAGAATTGTTTCGCGAAGACCCAGAGTGGCATGAAAAAGCTGAGGCATTCTCTGCTAAAGTACAGGACATATCGAAGTATCTTCACGACACAGGCTATGAAAAGCCGAAGTCAGAAATGAAAACGCGCTTGACTTACCACGATGCTTGCCACTTGGCGCATGGCCAAGGAATCCGGCAAGAACCGCGCGAGCTATTGCTCGATATTCCAGGGGTCGAGATCGTTCATATGCCGAATGCCGATCGTTGCTGTGGCAGCGCTGGAATCTATAACATTACCAATCCTGAGATGGCTGGCGCTGTCTTGGAAAGGAAAATGGAGAATGTGCCGGAAGACGTGGAGATGATCTCAATGGGCAACCCAGGTTGTATGCTGCAAATGGCAGTTGGCGTACAAAAGTATGGGCGAAGCCAAAAGATCGTGCATACGGTGCAGCTGTTGGATTGGGCGTACAAGCGAGACGATGAACAGTTGAATAAATAAAAATACAATTTAGGAGGTGAAAGCTGTGGCGCGTAAGATGAAAACAAACGATCCCCATATTCTCAATCTTGCGAAGCTTGTAGACGGTCGGAAGTCGATCCTTTATTTAAAGGAAGACTTGATTGCTTATGATTGTGACGGCTTTACGATTCATAAGCATTTGCCCAAAGCAGTGGTCTTCCCGAAAAATACGGAAGAGGTCGCTAAGATCGTCAAATACTGCGCTTCACACGATCTTCCTTTTCTTGCCAGAGGTGCCGGCACCGGTCTCAGTGGCGGGGCGATCCCGATCAATGGGGAAGTCATTATTAGCATGGTTCGTATGAAGCGTTTAATCAGCGTTGATTTGGAAAATCGTCGTGCGGTTGTAGAGCCGGGCTATGTCAACTTGAAATTGACGAACACGATTGCTGATAAAGGCTATTACTATGCGCCTGACCCTTCTAGTCAATACTGTTGTACGATCGGCGGCAATGTGGCGGAGAACGCAGGCGGCGCCCATTGTTTAAAGTATGGCGTCACCACCAACCATATTCTCGGACTAGAGGTTGTTCTTCCTAATGGCGACATCATCGATATCAACTGTGAAGGGGTAGCGGATGTGCCAGGGTATGACTTGCTTGGCTTGTTAACAGGCTCTGAAGGAACATTAGGAATCGTCACCAAAATCACGGTTCGTATTTTGAAGAATCCTGAAGCTAAGCAGACGGTGCTCGCCTACTTCGATGAAGTATCAGACGGCAGCTATGCCGTATCAGATATCGTATCTGCCGGAATTGTCCCGGCGGCACTTGAAATGATGGATAAGACCGCAATTGAAGGCGTAGAAGCGGCTGCGTTTCCTGTTGGCCATCCCAAAGACATTGCTGCCCTTCTACTCATTGAAGTGGATGGCATTTCGGCAGGGATCGATGAACAAATAAATCAGATTCTCGACATTTGCAAGCGGCGACATGTCCGCGAGGTGAAAGTTGCCGAAAATGAGCAAGAACGGGCCAGGTGGTGGGCGAATCGCAAGACTGGATTCGGGGCGATGGGAGCCATTTCACCTGATTATTTAGTCCAAGACGGTGTGATTCCGCGCAGCAAGTTACCCGAGGTTCTGGAGCGAATCAATCAAATTAGCGAGCAATTCGGGCTTCGGATCGCCAATATCTTCCACGCGGGGGACGGCAATCTTCATCCCCTTGTGCTGTTTGATGCCAGAATTCCAGGGGAGACAGAAAAAGCGTTAGAAGCGGGCAGCGCATGCTTGAAAGCTTGTGCCGATTTCGGCGGATCGATTACAGGAGAGCATGGCGTAGGAATCGAAAAAATGGAAGAAATGCGGTTTATTTTCAACGAAGAGGAAATTGCTGCTCAGACACGAATCCGTGAGGTTTTTAACCCAGATAATCTACTAAATGGCGGGAAGCTGTTCCCAAGCCCAGGGCGTTGTGTAGAGGTCAAAAAAAATATGAAAGAAGTTGCTTCGGCGAAGCAAGCCTAATAAAGGAGAGGTTGAAATGACAAACTACGTAAAAAATGGCAATTTGCAGATTGCGCAGGTCCTTTATGAATTTATCAATACAAAGGTAATTCCAGACAGCGGCGTGACGAAGAACGAATTCTGGTCTGGCTTTGCCAGTCTCGTTAAAGACCTTGTTCCTATTAACAAAGCTTTATTAGCGAAGCGCGACCGCATTCAAGACCAGATACATGCCTGGCATAGAGCGAATAAACCGTATCGCTTTCAAGACTACAAAGCATTTTTGAAAGAGATTGGCTATTTGGAGCCTGAGGTGGATGATTTTCAAATCACAACCCAAGATGTGGATGACGAGATTGCATTTCAAGCTGGACCGCAGCTTGTGGTTCCAGTGAACAATGCACGCTTTGCCATTAATGCGGCGAATGCCCGCTGGGGAAGTCTATATGATGCTTTGTATGGAACAGATGCGATTAGCGAAGAAGCCGGTGCCGACAAAGGAAATGGGTACAACCCAGCTAGAGGAGCAAAAGTGATTGCATTTGCGAAGCAATTTCTAGATAAGACGGTACCTTTGAACCAAGGTTCCCATAACAATGTTGTGCGCTATAGCATCGTTGACGGCGCTTTAGCAGTAAAGCTAAACGACGGAACGACAACAGGTTTGAAGGACCGTACCCAGTTTACCGGGTATCAAGGCGATATGGCAGCGCCATCCGCTCTGTTATTCGTACACCATGGCCTTCACTTAGAGGTTCAAATCGATGCCACACATCCTATTGGGCAAACCGATCCAGCAAACGTAAAGGATATTGTGCTAGAGGCTGCCATTACGACGATTATGGACTGTGAGGACTCTGTGACGGCAGTTGATGCCGAAGACAAGGTGCTTGTTTACGATAACTGGCTAGGATTAATGAAAGGCGACTTGACATCTACATTCGTTAAAGGGGACCGGACGATCAATCGAACATTGAATCCTAACCGAGCGTATATTTCCCCAGACGGAAGCTCTATCACTTTATCCGGTCGTTCGTTACTGTTCGTCCGTAATGTTGGCCACTTAATGACCACGAATGCGGTGCTAGATGAAGATGGTCAAGAGGTGCCAGAAGGCTTCCTTGATTGTATCGTTACCGGTCTAATCGGCAAGCACTCCCTATTGGGCAATGGAGACTATCGAAACTCACAAAAGGGTTCTATTTATATTGTAAAACCAAAAATGCACGGTTCTGAAGAAGTGGCATTTGCCAATGAACTATTTAACCGTGTTGAAGATATCATCGGCCTTACTCGCAATACCCTTAAGATCGGTGTAATGGATGAAGAACGCCGCACATCACTTAACCTTAAAAATTGCATCCATGCGGTAAAGGAACGAGTGGTATTCATCAATACAGGCTTCCTGGACCGCACTGGTGACGAAATTCATACGTCTATGGAAGCTGGTCCAATGATTCGCAAGCAGGATATGAAATCTTCCACTTGGCTCAATGGCTACGAGCAAGCCAATGTAGCGGTTGGCCTCGCAGCTGGATTGAGGGGAAAAGCGCAAATTGGCAAGGGCATGTGGGCCATGCCTGATCGAATGGCCGATATGCTTCAACAAAAAGGTGGTCAGCTTCAGGCCGGTGGCAATACAGCCTGGGTGCCTTCACCAACCGCTGCCGTTTTGCACGCCATTCATTATCACCAAATCAATGTAAAAGCTGTTCAGCAAGAGATTGCGGCTGAGCAAATCGACTATAGAGATGAAATTTTGCAGATTCCAGTGGCTGAAGCGCCAAATTGGAGTCCACAAGAAATCCAGGAAGAGCTCGATAATAATGCGCAAGGCATTCTTGGATACGTCGTCCGTTGGGTAGAAATGGGGATCGGTTGCTCCAAGGTGCCTGATATCAACAACGTTGCGCTAATGGAGGACCGTGCGACACTGCGTATCTCCAGTCAGCATATGGCGAATTGGCTCCATCACGGCATCTGCACGAAGGAGCAAGTGCTTGAAACGTTGAAACGCATGGCCAAGGTGGTGGATCAGCAAAACGCAGGCGATCCTGAATACGTTCCTATGGCGCCGGACTATGAAAACTCTGTTGCTTTCCAAGCGGCATGCGATCTGGTGTTCGAAGGCTACCGCCAACCGAGCGGTTATACAGAGCCGATTCTTCATCGGCGCCGGAAAGAAGCCAAAACGAAAGCCAGTGTGATGACGAGAAAATAAGCGATTCAAAAGGAGTGGCCATCCATGAAATTTGTACGATTTACCGTAAATACAAAGACAAGCCAAGGAGTTCTTGAACACGATACGATTAAAGCCATCCAAGGCGATTTGTTCGCTGAGTGGCGTTTTACAGGCAAAACGTATGCAGCACAGGATGTAAAATGGCTTGCTCCGCTTGTGCCAAACCAAATAATTGGAATTGGTGCTAACTATGTCGCTAAAGTTGAAGAGCGTCCTGACACATTGCCTGATATCCCTGTATTTTTCTTTAAGCCAACTTCTTCTGTCATTGGGCCTGAGGATCCTGTCGTGATCCCAGGCTCTAACGAGCAGGTAAAGTTTGAATCTGAATTAGCAGTCGTGATCGGGAAGGAAGCGAAAAATATTGACGAGGCAGACGTGTTGGACTACGTTTTTGGCTATACCATTGGCAATGACGTAACGGCACCGCAATATTTTCATGAAGCTGGCCATTGGATGATCGGTAAATCATTCGATACGTTTACACCACTGGGACCCGTTATCGAAACGGAATTGAATCCCGATACCGTCCGAGTAGAAGCGCGCTTGAATGGGGAAGAGAAGCAAAACAGTGGTACGGAATTAATGATTGTACCCCTTCGTGAAATGATCGCTTATTTGTCCCGCGTTATGACGTTGAAGCCAGGAGACGTCATTCTGACAGGCAGCCCACTTGGAGCAGAACTAGTAGGAGCAGGGAATGTGATAGAGTGTGAGATTCAAGGAATTGGAAAGCTGAAGAATATATTTGTAGACCAGTTATCATAAATAAGCTGTCAATCATTGCGTTTGTGCTGTTTGGGAAAGTCTTAAAATGAGACAAGGTAGGAGGGGGCTCTATGCAAGTTAGGCAGGCTCTAAGTGGAAAAAATGTCATCTTCAGATTAGAGATGAGCCAAGACCGTATTCAATTTAGTGAACTGGTCACGCGCATTGTAATGGCTGGAGGAAATATTGTAGGGATGGATATCGCCAGTTCCAGTTCAACTCATGTTGTTCGTGATGTAACAGTAAATGTTGAGGATACAGGCAGTGTAGAAGCAATCGTCGAGACAATCAATGGTACAAAGGGCGTTCGTTTGGTTCATGTCTCTGACCGCACGTTTTTGCTCCATCTTGGCGGCAAGCTAAGGACGGAGCCAAAAAACCCAGTTCAAAATCGTGATGACTTATCAAGGGTGTATACGCCTGATGTAGCGCGAGTGTGTATGGCGATTCATGAGGAGCCAGACAAGGTTCATGCCTTAACGATAAAGCGGAATACAGTCGCAGTAATCTCTGACGGGAGTGCTGTCTTAGGCCTTGGGAATATCGGGCCTAAAGCGGCAATGCCCGTCATGGAGGGCAAATCTGTATTGTTCAAGCAATTTGCCGATGTAGACTCTTTTCCCATTTGCTTAGACACACAGGATACGGAGGAAATGATTCAAACGATAAAGCATATTGCCCCTGTTTTTGGAGGGATTAACCTCGAAGATATCTCATCGCCTAGATGTTTTGACATTGAGAGGCGACTCCGCGAGGAATTGGATATCCCTGTGTTTCATGACGATCAGCATGGAACCGCCGTTGTCATGTATGCAGGGCTGATCAACGCATTAAAATTAACAGGCAAATCCATCGATAAAATTAAGGTCGTGGTCGCAGGTGTAGGCGCTGCTGGGATCGCTTGCACCAAATTGCTGCTGTATGCAGGTGTGAAAAACATAATCGGCGTAGACCGAACTGGCGTATTATCCAAGCAGCGCGAATTTGGCGACAACGAGATGAAGCGATGGTTTGCAGATAATACCAATCCTTACGGAATAACGGGAACGGTTCGCGACGTCCTGAGAGAGGCCGATGTCTTTATTGGTTTATCCTCAGGAGGGACTTTGAAGCGAGAAGACATCCAGCTCATGAATCCAGACCCGATTATTTTTGCCATGGCGAATCCGACCCCTGAGATTACGCCTGAAGAAATAGAAGACATTGCTGCTGTTGTGGCAACAGGTCGGTCGGATTATCCGAACCAGATTAACAACGTCCTCTGCTTTCCAGGCATATTTCGAGGGGCGCTGGACTGCCAGGCCAGTGTCATTAATGAAGAAATGAAGCTTGCCAGTGCGCAGGCGATCGCTTCTATTATTTCAGAAGAGGAGCTAAGTTCACATTATATTATCCCTACCGTATTTAATCAAAAAGTAGTTAAAGCCGTTAGCGAAGCTGTGATTCGCGCAGCTATTGAGACCAATGTCGCTCGGAAAATCCCAAAAGAGTAGGACAAAGCGGCAACTAACTTGAAACCACGTAGCCTTGCTCCGAAACTTGAACATGTCGGAACAAGGCTGTTTTTCATCTTTCCTCAAATGTAGACGCTTTAAAACAAAATGATTGCGATCCATACAGCAATATGTAAACAGGTTAGGGGCGTGATTGCGAATGATTGGCCCGATAGAGACAGACAGGACAACGATTCTGATATCGACTTTTTGCGGGAGTTGCCAATAGGAGGCGAACAACAAGCAGACAAAGAATCGAGGATTCGGCTGGTGGAAACAAGAAAGATGCGGACATTGCTGAAGGAAAAACATCCGGTCAAGGGGAGAGCAAATACAGCATTGGAGTGAATGGGGCCGTACATACCTGTCAGAACTCAGATAAGCGGCCCTTTGCCTAGTGGTTTCACCAACAAGGAGATGGAGAGCAAACGTGCCCGTCCAGAGGAAAAGCGTTCTAATTTCTTTGTGGGTTTTAATGATTAAATGTGAGAAAGGCGCTGGGCAAGTTGGATCATTTCTTCCAAGGCACGCTCTTTCTTCCCCTCCCAATGGTGAATGGGCATGGAACAACTGATGGCGGCTGCGATTTCGCCGTTCGCTTTATGTATTGGCGCGGCCGTACAGCAAAAGCCCATAACGCCCTCTTGAATATCCATTGCATATCCCGCTTTCCGTACGTTCTTAAGCTCTTGAATCAAAGCTTCTCGGGAGCCGATCGTATGAACGGTAATTTTAGGAAGTGATTCTTCTGGATATAAGTTGCATATTTGTTGTTCGCTCATGTCGGCCATTAAAGCTTTTCCTAGACCAGTTGCATGTGCAGGGAAGCGGACACCAGGACCTGAAACCATCTGGACCGGACTGGGGGCTTCTACTTTAGCTAAATATTGGACGTCACTACCTTCAAGCACTGCTAATTGGATCGATTCTTGAAGATTGCGCATCACCGGCTCCGCCAAGCGTCGAAAATCTTCAGTCAGATCGAACTGCCGGAAGAAAGCACTCCCAAAACGTCCAATAGCGCTCCCAATAGCGTATGTCTCATTGCGATCACGACTCACCCATTGCAGGCGCTCCATTGTAACCAACAGCGAGTGTAGCGTGCTTTTGCTAATCCCGATCATTTTCGACAAATCGGATAGCTTCCATCTGTATGGCTCGTCTCTTAGAACATTCAGTACAGCATTCGCTCGATCTAAGGCAGGCACATTATATTTTTGCTCCATTTTATAAATTCACTTCCTAAAACAGCATATTGTTCGGTATTATGAACAATTATGATCGTACCATTTTAGATGATAGTCCGTCAAACAAAAAGCGGAACGAGTGCTTACGACATTTGATCCACGATAGAACGCGAACACACTCCAAAAAGAAAGGAAAACTCTAAGATTTTTCTCTAGCACCACAAGCGACGATGCCCTCTCGTGAGCTTCTGAGGGTCCATTAGTCAAGTATATTGTCCAATGAGCATGGCTAAACGGTGCTGGAAATTTTGGAGGGGCGGCTAGTCGCCATTTCTTTAGAAGTACATTCAGGCATATAGATATGTAAAGGGAGTTAATAATTTTTTAACCAAAACGGTGAACATAATTCGATATAATGAACGAAAAGGGCTTTGGCTGATAAATTAATGGATAATATGATAAAAATGTTGTTCTGTTTTATAAATTAGACAACATTATTACCATTATAGCAAGAAATTTATTGTTAGAATTTTTTTCACATTTTATAATCAAAGAGAAAATCCTTGGAATATGAAAGGATTCTCAAAGGGGAGTAATAATGAGAAGGGAGAAGCAACTAAAAATGGAAGTTAGTCGTTTTTGAAAACGCTTACTGTCAGGGTTAATTTAGTTAAAAGGGCGTGCTTAACACATTTGGACACTAATAAGGGAGATGGCTCGAAAATGTCTACTTGGCAGTACAGTAGAGCAGTGATTGTAGCTTCGATACCATAAGTTAAACCGAATAACTAAGGGAGGTAATTGTTCCGTGCCAGAAATCGATTCTGCTCTTGTGACGACGTATCTAACACCGGAAAATCAGGAACAGCTTCGCAAGGCGCTCGAACCGGCGGAAGTGGTGTTTTGTAAACCGGATGATACGGAGACGATAGCCAAAGCCATCCAAAAAGTGGATGTTGCCATTCTAAATAGTAACGTAGATGATTTAATCCTCACTGGCCCTAATTTGCGCTGGATTCACTGCTGCCGCGCAGGCTTAGACAAATCTGCTAAACCTGAAATTTTTGAGCGTGGCATCATTTTAACAAGTTCATCAGGGCGTTCTGCCCCTGCTCTTGCCGAACATATACTGATGTTCATGCTTGCATTGACATACGACCTTCCGATGCTTATGAAAGCGAAAGCAGAGCACCGGTGGGCAGCAACAAGAGAGTACTTTTATAAAACAGGGATGTACGGAAAAACGATCGGTATCCTAGGTCTCGGAAAGACAGGGCGTGAGGTGGCAAGGCTGGCAAAAATGTTTGACATGAAAGTCCTTGGGTGGAGGCGTTCTACTGAAGTGCCTGAAAATGTAGACGTCGTGTACTCCACTGACCGTCAGGACAGCTTACGCCCCCTTCTTGAAGCCTCTGATTATGTTGTTTTGTGTACGGAACTGAATGATCAAACATGGCACACGTTAGGCAAGACAGAATTTGACTGGATGAAGCCGTCAGCCTTTGTTATCAATATGGGCCGAGGAGAACTTATCGATGAACCAGTAATGATTGAGGCGTTGCAGAGTGGAAAGATTGCCGGTGCGGGCTTGGATACCTTTGAAGTGGAGCCTCTACCGAAGGAGAACCCCCTTTGGGATATGGAAAACGTGCTCATTACACCCCATATTACGCCACGGCTGCCTGACAGGGAAGAGCGTGCATTAGAGTACGTCTACCAGAATATTGAAGCGTACCGCAAAGGCAGTGGTTTCATTAACCGTCTGACACAAAAGAGCATTTTTACAAAGGGAAAAGTCAAGGGTTGATACCGATTGCAGTAGCTACTTTCCCCCTTTGCCTATACAACACACAATTTAACTGCACTTGACAGACAGAAAAGAAAGCGCATACATAAATGCGTTGAATGGTCGAAAAGTCGAAAATAAGTACAATTCGCGGTATCTCCATGTAAATTTAGATGTCTTACAAGCCTATGAAGCGATCTTTCTTCATAAAGCAAAATTGCTGTCGTTCTATGCCAAAGTCAATGTGAAAAAAGGAAAAAGGGATCGTGCTAAGGATGTATATGCACGTAGAACAATCTGATAACCAGATGGCTTGCGAATAATAAGGGGGCTTATTATGGGTGGGGATACAGCAATCCAATACAATCGCGCAAAAACTTGGCAGCTTATGCTTTGGCCTGGAAATACAACGATCAATGCTCTTTTATATGTGTTGCTAATGTTTATTAGTTACATTGCGGTCGGTGGGTACGGAATCGCAGTGGCAACGGCAGGTTTGATCTCTACCTATACACGGATTTTTGATGGAATTACGGATCCATTGATTGCAATCATCACTGACAGATTGGAGACGAAATTCGGGAAAATACGAATCATTATGCTCACCGGTTTTGTCATTCAAATAACGGCGATTCTCGTTTTATTTGTGTGGGGAATTGGGCAAGGAATGGTCTTTTATACGATCATGTATGTGATCTATTACATTGGTTCCACGTTCAGTGGTGTTGCGACCAATATCGGTAATACAGTTCTAACAAACGATCCCCGTCAGCGTCCAAAAATTTACCAATGGAGCTCGATCTATACAACCGTACTTGCATCACTTTCAAGCGTTTATCTCTCAAATGTGCTATTTGAAAAATATGGATCTATTTCCATTGAGGCATTGCAGGAGTTATGCTTTACTGTTGTAGGCGCATCGATCGTTTTAGAAATTTTAGCTTTTATTGCAATAATCGAAAAGGATAAACCGGAAAACTTTCCGAAAAAAGCGCAAGGCAAAATTAATTTCAAAGATGCTTGGGCGTTAATAAAGAATAATCGGGGCTTACAAGCGTTAATTATCGCCGGAACGAGTGATAAACTAGCGCAGCAAGCCGCAGGGCAGGCAGTCATTACGACAATGATCTTTGGGATTGTTATTGGAAACTATTCGTTTTTTGGCACTGTTAATTTGATCAACGTCATCCCAACAGTACTCCTTCTAATCTACGGGACACGAATGGCGGTGAAAGGTGGCACAAAAAAAGCACTCATTAAGTGGTCGAGCATTGGAATGGTACTGGCTGCAGCTATGATTGCTTTCATGGCCATCATCGATCCGACAAAAATTAGTGTAGCACCTGTTCAAACAGTGATTTTCGTTATCTTGTCCGTGTCTTTCTCCGCTATCATGATTGTAACTTCTACTTGCACACAATCAATGAAGCCTGATATTGTCGATTACGAGTTGTATATGACTGGCAGCTATTTGCCAGGCACGGTCGCTGCCGTCTATGCCTTTATAGATAAAATGATCTCATCGTTTGGAAGCACGATCGTCGCTGTCTCCATTGCGGCCATTGGATATGTCAATGTCCAGCCTCAGCCTGGAGATCCCGTTACGCCAGCGCTCTTTTGGATGGCGATGTTTCTGTGGATGGGTCTACCGTTGATTGGATACTTTTTTACCCTTATTGTGATGAAGTTCTATCCGCTTGATAAAGAAAAGATGATTGAAATTCAGCGTCACAATCAGGACATTCGCGCAAAAACGAAAACAGAAGCTTACGTCAAGGCTAGCAGTTAAACAGTAGGAGTTCATTAAGAAAGCAAATGAAATTTCTGCCGGAAGTTGATAATCAAGTGGTTTAAATATTAAGATGAAAACGCATACACTCGATTATAAAAACCTCCAAATCAAAAAAATCGAAGACCGTCTTCATCACGTTTTTGAAAAAATATTTACAGAGGTGATTGTAATATGACGGGAAAGTTTGAAATGTTGGACTCCTTTCGGCAACTTACTGGCTGCTGCTATAACATATGGAACTGGAAGTATGACAACCGCTTAAATGTCATTGAGAGCGACTGTCCTCACGAATCTTTGTTTAATTGCCTTTTCCTTGCATGTAATCGTCGCGCCGCAATTGAAAAACATATGGCGAAAAGTCAATTGCCGCTTGTTTACACGACATCGGCGATGCTTACTTGGATTGTTGCTTTTGAACCGTCTCCAGAAGGAATTCAGACGATCTATGTAAAAGGGCCTTTTTTTAGTGGGTACAATGACCGAATGAGTTATAGCGACATAGCCAATGAGGCGGGACTCACACAAGAGACTGAGGAAATTATGGTTAACTGTCTGAAAACGCTGCCAGAGTTGACATCTTCTAGTATTTTGCAATTTGCATTGATGCTACATTATTGTCTGACTGGCAAGCCCATCGCTGTAGAGGATGTGACACCTTTAAGTTCGACAATCCCCAAAAAGCAAAAGAAGAAAGGCACGGTAAAAATATGGATCGATCAATTTGAGAGGAAAAGTGGCTACTGGAACATTGAACAAGAACTGTTAAACGGCGTCCGCACTGGAGACTTGGATGTAGCTAAAGTGGTGAACAAAGCTACACTAATAAACGGAATTTTTGAAGGTGATAAAAAGAGTGTCGGATTTTATAAACAAAAGATTCATATCTTGCTTACGTTAGTGTCTCGCGCTGCTGTAGAAGGAGGCATGTCGCAAAAGCGATCCTATTCATTATGTGCCGATTATCGGCGAATTTTGGAAAAATGCTCATCGCTTAGTGAGGTGACAGCATTGAGCAGAGAGCTGTTGCTAGAATATGTTCATTGTGTGCAGGAGTCAAAAAAAGTCGCTTCCTGTTCCAGCCAAATCAGGGCATGTTGTGAATATATCGACCAGCATTTAGGCGAAGAACTTGTATTGGACTTTGTGGCAAAAGAAATTGGTTACAGTGAATACTACTTGTCGCGGAAATTCAAAAAAGAGATGGGATGCTCGTTTATTGATTATATCCAAAACGCGCGCCTGGAAAAAGCGAAATATTTATTGACGACAACGACGAGCAGTATTGAAGAAATAAGTATGCAACTGGGGTTCGGCTCACGAAGCTACTTTACTTATATTTTCCGCAAGAATACAGGTAAAACACCAAGTGATTATAGAAAAACGAAAGCTGTAATGGTTTAGCAAGATCAAAAGATTTTAAGATAGTGGTCATTAAAAATGAAATTACGGAGGTCATGGAGATGAAAATTGGATTGATTGGTTTAGGAATCATGGGCAAACCGATGGCGAAAAATATCATCAAAGGTGGCTACAGCGATTTAATGGTAAATGATTTAAACAAAGCTTCGGTTGAAGAACTGGTAGAACTCGGCGCTATAGCAGGTACAAATGCAGAAATCGGTTCTTCCTGTGATCTTGTCATGACAATGCTGCCAAACTCCCCTCATGTAAAAGCGGTTATGCTAGGAGAGAACGGTGTTGCCAATTATATGAAAGCTGGCCAAGTCTTTATTGATATGAGTTCCATCAATCCTGTCGCAAGCAAGGAAATTGCAGCGGAACTAGAAAAAAAAGGCGTAGAAATGCTCGATGCTCCTGTTTCAGGGGGAGAGCCAAAAGCAATCGACGGCACCTTGAGCATCATGGTGGGCGGAAAACAGAACGTGTTTGATAAATACAAACCGTTACTAGAAACAATGGGAGCATCTGTCGTTCGCTGCGGTGAAATCGGTGCCGGGAATACGACAAAATTGGCCAATCAAATTATTGTAGCATGTAATATACAGGCTCTTGCTGAGGCACTGACTCTTGCTCAGAAAGCGGGAGTGGATCCACAGTTGGTGTTTGAGGCGATCAGAGGAGGTTTGGCCGGATCCACCGTGATGAATGCCAAAGCACCAATGATGATTGCTGGAAATGACAAGCCAGGATTTAAGATTGATCTACACATCAAAGACTTAAACAATGCCTTGGATTGCGCTCATACGGTAGGTGCACTCGTACCTATGACAGCAGGAGTACAAGAGATTTTCCAATATTTGCACCACAGTGGCCATGGTCAGGATGATCATTCCGCGATTGCTAAATATTACGAAAATCTAACTGGTATCCGTATTGGTAGACCATCGCTCGTGCCTAATCCATAAATAACTGATGTATGCTATCTATTTTACTCCTTTTGAAAATAGTAAACATCGGCAATTAAGGAGAGAGTATGGTTGGACGGTATGGTTTAAAACAAAACTGTATCGTCTAGCCGTTTTTCGTTTAATTAGGAGAGGGTGTGAAATTCCAAGGTCCAATAAATGGATAAGATAACTTTCCTAGTAATGTCTTTTGAAGGTTTGCTGCCAGTGTTAATTGATTATTGTATATCACGGTGCACTCGCCATTTCACTAAACGACATTCTGTCCTGTTTCAAACAATAAAATGTTGAGCTTTTTTTACAAAAAAACTGTTGCTCATGAAAGCGAAATCAGAGTTCCAGTAAACAGCTCGAGAGGAAATGAAACTTTATTGAGGGAGGATTAAAATGAAACATTGGTGGAATGGATATCCTTGGCGGATGATCCAGACAAATTTTAGAGAAATTGATACGGAAAATATGGATGCTGTTAGCTATGTGAGGGACTTGAAAGAATTTGGTGCAACTGTGGTATTGCTTAATGCGGCAGGTATTATCGCCAGCTACGATTCGAAGCTGGCATTTCAGCCTAATAGCGAATATTTGAATGGTGATAGCCTAGATAAGATTATAGATGAATGCCATAAGCAGGGAATACGAGTAATCGCAAGAACCGATTTTTCAAAAATTCGTTATTCAGTTTATGAACAGAATCCAGATTGGGCTTATCGAACGAGTGAGGGAAAAATTGTTAATTACAACGGCTATGTACACACTTGCCCCAACGGTGGTTATCAGCAGGAATATATGTTCGGTATTCTTCGAGAAATGCTTACAACGCATGACTTTGACGGCTTGTTCTGTAATATGAGTGGATTTCTAGTAGTCGATTACAGTTATACCTATCATGGACCTTGCCATTGTGAGAACTGCCAGAAAAAATTTAAAGAGCAATACGGACTAGAACTTCCAGAAAAGGATGATCCGCGCAATCCATCGTACAAAAAATATATGATGTTCAAAAAAGATTGTGAGAAGGACCATACAGCACGTCTAAGGCGTTTAGTGAAAGATATAAATCCAAATATTGCAATAAATGGATTAGATTATATACGAGGTGAGTCTAATGCTGATATAGGAAGACCCTCATGGCAGTACAGTGCTTCATCAAATTCTAGGGTAATCAGTGGGCCAAATCGTACCCGACCTACTGACAATGCCAGTGTTGATTTCATGGGCTTCCGATACCGTCATACTTCAGTATCGCCTGCGTTGATGGAACTTCGGCAGTGGCAGAACTTGGCGAATGCCGGCAGCCTGAGTATGTATATTATGGGCAGACTTGATAATCATAGAGACACTTCAGGCTTTGAAGGTACCAAAAAAGTGTTTCAGTTCCACAAAAAGCACGAACAACTGTATAGTAACCTTGTTTCGATGGCTAAGGGTGTTGTCGTGAGGAATGCATCATTGTATCGGGTCGATTCTGAAGTGTTAGGGTGGATTCGGGCACTTACAGAAAGCCATATTCCTTTCGATGAGATACGCATTTCGGAACTGAATGACCTATCCCAGCTTGATGGCAAAGAGTTTGTGGTTCTTGGGGATATCAAATTTTTATCAGACCAACAGGTGAAGTTGTTTGATGAGTTTGCAGCAAATGGCGGAACGATCATCGCAACAGGAGAAACAGGATTCTATAATGATCAATTTGAAGCTCGCAACAGTACGGGGTTGAATTGTCTAGGAATGGAACAGGTCAAAGAAATCAAAAGTGACCTGATGTCTTCAATATTTGAAATTCCGGAGGCGGAGAAAGACCTGTTCCCACGATGCATGAAAACTCCATTGATTGCACCGGGACCCAATCTCGTAATGGTTGAACCAAAAGAAAACGCAAAAAAATATCTACAGTTAATTCCGGAACACCCGTTTGGACCGCCCGAAATCTGCTACTATAATGAGGTTAGCCAAGAGCCAGGAATCCTTGTGTCGAAATATCATAAGGGACGTGGTGTCTATATTCCTTGGAAAATCGGAAGCTTCTATCATGAGCAGGGCTACCAAAATACACTGAACATCATACAGGATATTCTTTTCTCATTATGTGGAATAGAAGAGATAGCTCCAGATCTAACGCCTATGGTAGAAGTAAATATCTGCAGAAACAAGGAACAACAAATCATACAACTGGTCAACAATTCTGGCTGTTTTGCCAATAGCTACTTTTCTCCCATACCGATAAACAATATCTCACTGCGTTTGAAAGGTGTGAAAGAAAGTGTAAATATTGAAACCTTGAGGGGCGGTAAAGTTGAATATAAATATGATGGTGGATTTCTAAATATTAAATTGGATGTATTAAAAGACTATGAAGCTCTGGTTCTATCATAATGAAAATCTAACAATTTATGAATAAAAAATGATAGAAAAATACTATAAGGGGGAAATCCTGTTTCCCCTTAGTTCAAATTACGATGTTAGAGAAATTATTGCTTTGTTGATTGGACCGTGTGCAAGTAATTTACATAAATTACTATTATAGCAATAAAGTAAATAATACTGTTAATCGCTCATTCAACAAATCGATATGATTAACAGGAAAGCGATTTTAATGATTCGTGGAGGCTCTGGTCTACAGATAATAGTTATTAGTTAATTTTAGAGGAGGAATTAATTATGGTTTGGTGGCAAGAGAAACCGATGCGTCTAATTCAGACAAATTTAAGAGAGATTGATGCAACGCTTGATGTCGATACGTACATGCAGAGTCTTGAGCAATTTTCCGCAAACGCACTGCTGTTTAACGTCGGAGGAATTGCGGCTAATTACCCATCAGAGCTTGAATATCATTATGTAAACCCATTCTTGAAGGACGATTTTACTGGTAAGGTGATCGAACGCGCACACGAGAAAGGGATGAAGTTTATAGCCCGCTTCGACTTCAGCCGGTTAAACGAGGTGCATGCTCTATCCAATCCGGATTGGTTGTATCGCAGCACCGAGGGGAATATCGTCAATTACAATGGTCAGGTTCATACCTGCATCAATGGGTATTACCAACAAGAATATTCATTAAAAATATTGAAGGAAGTGGTTGAGAAATACCCTGTAGATGGCGTATTTTTTAATATGATCGGTTATGTAACGATGGACTACAGCTACAATTTTCACGGGATTTGCCAATGCGATAACTGCTTGAGACGATTTGCGGAGTTTGCCGGCCACGATCGGCTGCCATTAAAGGCAGATCCGAATGACCCAGTATTCCGTGACCATGCACAGTTCTGCATCGAAACAGTAAAAGAACTTTTTGATCGACGAGTGGCTGTGGTTAAGAACATCAACCCCAATATCGCTATAAGTAATTATACCCACACTAACGCCGATATCTACCGTAAAGAGTCCGGTTCGAGTATGTATTTCCCTTTACCGGAATGGAACTACTCGGCTACTGAAAATGTACGAACGGTAACAGGCTCCTGGGAGGGGATGGCTGTGAGCAATGCAGCAGTTCATTTCGTTGATTTTGCCATGCGTCATTCGGCAGTTTCCCCTCATTTGACTGCATTGCGACTAGTACAGGATCTGGTGAACGGTGGCTGGCTCGATTATTACGTGATCGGTACCCTCGTCAATCAGGACGATAGACTTTGCTTTGATTTGGTGAAAGATATTTACCATTTTCATAAAGAACATGAGCACTATTATACGAACCTTCAATCGTTGGCTGAGGTTTGCTTGGTTGCTCCTGACACCAAAAAACCCGACAGTAAAAGGGAATTTAATGGAATTGTGAGGATGCTAAGCGAGAACCAAATACAATACAATTTATTAAATGAAAGTGTGTTAGAATCACCAGAGGCTTTTGAGAAACTTCAGCGTTACAAGCTGATCATTCTAGCTGACCTTAAAAATATGAACGATGTGGCGGTGGCTACCGTTGATCGATATGTTGAACAGGGAGGAAAACTGCTCGCTACAGGTATGACATCTACCTGCGATAAGAAAGGCCGTCCTCTGGGGCAGGTACGCTTAAAGAGCCTGGGGGTGAAGGATTTCACCCATAAACCAAAGACACAGGGTGCCTATTATCGTATTAGAGAAGAGGATAAATCCAAGATGAACGGCTTTGAATCGCTCGACCTTGTGTACCTTAATGGAGATGCTTTGGAGTGCAAGTTGGACGATGATGCAAAAGGTTTTCTTGGTTTAATTCCTTCCTGTATGTTTGGGCCGCCGGAAAAGTGTTATATCACCGAGGAGACTGATACACCGGGATTGATTTTCAATCGTTATGGAAAAGGGGAGGCCGCCTATATTCCTTGGGGTCTTGGTGCTCACTATGAAAAAATGAGCAATCACGGTCATGCCCGTGTGTTTCTGGCCACGCTCCGAGATGTGCTTGATCACCGTGAACAGTTGGAGGTAACGGCTTCTCCACTAGTTGAAGTATCGCTCCACGAAGCACGAGGTAGTTCGCGTCGCTTGGTAAGCGCTGTAAACGTATCTGGTCAGCTCGGAACGGCATTTCATGAACCGCTGCCAATTCGGAATATACATTTCAGCTTGAAGGCAGAACGTGAACCGTCTCGCGTCCATGCCCTGCGCCGTTCCGGGGACATCCCATTCGTTTACAACGACGGTCAAGTATCATTCAGTCTGGGAGAACTTGATTTATTTGAGACAATTGTACTTGAGGATTAAAACACTTGTATTCCTTAAACAAAGAGATTATTGAAGGGTGGAAATAATTATGAAAATTGCATTTATCGGACTTTGAATATGGGATTGTCAATGGCCACGAATCTGGTAAAGGATGGGTTCGAGGTGTTTGGGCTGAATCGGAGTAAAGGCAACGAATAAAGCTTCGCGGCTGCTTGTGGCAAGATCGGGTTTACGCTAAAGGAACTCGCAGGTGAAGCGGATATCGTGATGACTTCTCGATGCCTTCGGACGTGGAAGAGATGTATCTCGGTACGGAAGGCATTGTCAACCAAGGGAGGAGCGGATTGACCTTGATCGATTTCAGCACTGTATCACCGGAGGACATGAATTTGAAAATCAAATTAGCTGCGGAACGTTCGAGATGCTTGGCCAAAATATTTGATGCCGCTCGTAGAAGTTCTGCACAAAAATTCGGAGGATATAAAATGAGGGATATACGCGTCGTACTTACTACCGTAAACTACAGCGATGAACATTTTCAGAAATTGGTTGATGGCTTCGCGCCAGCAAAAGTCATTCGCTTACGAAGAAACAATCACGAAGGGATACAGAAAGCGCTAGAAACCGCCGATGTAGCTGTGCTCGGAGGAGACCTCGATGAACGGTTTCTACAGGCGCCGTTGCTCCGCTGGGTCCACTGCGATCACGCCGGATTAAACAAATTCGCCTCGCCTAAGATATTTGAAAGGGAGCTGCTTGTAACGAGCTCTGCGGGGCGTTCGGCTCCGGTGCTTGCGGAGCATGCGATATTTTTCATGTTGGCCTTGGCGTATCAATACCCGCGGTTCCTTGATGCTCAGAGGGCTCACCAATTTGGAGTTCCCGGTCAGGACGATCTTCGCGGATTGTACGGGCGCACGGTAGGCGTCGTCGGTCTCGGACATACCGGCAGCGAGCTGGCGGTGCGGCTGAAAGCGATGGGCATGAATGTGCTCGGCTACCGTCGCAGTGCCGGTTCCCCGCCGCCGGGAGTTGATCAGCTCTACTGTGCGGAGAATGGCGACACGCTGGATGAACTGCTCGCTGAGAGTGATTTCGTCGTGTTGGCTGTGCCGCTGAACAATGCGACACACCACTTGATCGGCCGGCGGGAACTGTCGCTGATGAAACGCTCTGCCTATATTATCAATATGGCCCGCGGAGCTGTCATTGATGAAGAAGCATTGACGGAAGCGCTGTATGAAGGGCTAATCGGCGGCGCCGGTCTCGACACGTTCACAAAGGAACCTCTACCTGTGGATAGTCCTTTATGGGATGCGCCTAATACCTTGATTACACCGCATACGACGCCACAGGTACCCGACCGCACCGGCCGTACTATTGACATTATCAGTGAGAATATTAGGCGTTATCGTGCTGGCGAGCCGCTTCTCAATCAACTGAGGGAAAGTGATATATATACGCCGGATCAGGAAGAGGACAAAGGAGGAGAAACAAGTAACGTGTTCCAAATTCCTGATTTGGATGGAGTAGAGATAGAGGAATTACAGATTACAGATGATGTTTATTCCATTCACTGTACGTTTAAAGAGCTTTATGATAATAAAGAAGCGAAAGCAGTGCTTAATAAATATTTAGGGGAAAGTTTTAGAGATAGTTCTTCGTATAGCTTGATCCAAGGATTTACGATCGATAAATTGGTGGATATTGCCCCTCAATCTTTCCCTGAAAAGTTGGTATTCGTATTAAATAAAGAACTGTCAAAAATTAAAAAGTGAATTCATCCAGAGGAGTTGAAGACCAACACCTGCAATACTGCTTTTTGACACAGGTGTGGACGATAAGCCGACTCACTTAGTCGTAAAGCGTCAATCAATGATGTAATAGGTTTTATTGTAAAAAACGTTGGGATGATTCAAGAATTACCATGAAATCGTAAAGGCTTAAATGGTAAGTTTGGAGATTGAGCGTTTATCCAAGGTGATTATCACGCTAAAGCCTCATGCCCGGACGGCCCAAGCCGTTGAGAATGCCTTGAATGCTTGGCTTTGGAGCGTTTCAAGCCATCTCATTTGCTCCATTACCTTTGATTGCGGAAAAGAATTCTCAAACTGGCGTGAAATCAGCAACAACCATGATCTTTCCATTTATTTCGCTGATCCCGGAACCCCTTCTCAGTGCGCATTAAACGAGGGGGATCAAATGGGTTATTACGAAAAGATGGCCTACCGAAAAAAATGGATTTTAATAATGCCAGCCAATCGTTTGTTTATTCCGTTGCGTCAAAGCGAAACCATATTCCGAGAAAATCGTTAGACTATAAAACGCCTTTGGAAGTCTTTTTGATGTATGTGAATGAGTTTGCAGCAAATGGCGGAACGATCATCGCAACAGGAGAAACAGGACTCTATAATCATCAATTTGAAGCTCGCAACAGTACGGGGTTGAATTGTCTAGGAATTGAACATGTCAAAGAAATCAAAAGTGACCTGATGTCTTCAATATTTGAAATTCCGGAGGCGGAGAAAGACTTGTTCCCACGATGCATGAAAACTCCATTGATTGCACCGGGACCCAATCTCGTAATGGTTGAACCAAAAGAAAACGTAAACAAGTATCTACGGCTAATTCCGGAACACGCGTTTGGACCGCCCGAAATCTGCTACTATAATGAGGTTAGCCAAGAGCCAGGAATCCTTGTGTCGAAATATCATAAGGGACGTGCTGTCTACATTCCTTGGAAAATCGGAACGTTCTATCACCAAGAGGGTTACCAGAATACGCTGAACATCATACAGGATATTCTTTTCTCACTATGTGGAATAGAAGAGATAGCTCCAGATCTAACGCCTATGATAGTAAATATCTGCAGAAACAAGGAACAACAAATCATACAACTGGTCAACAATTCTGGCTGTTTTGCCAATAGCTACTTTTCTCCCATACCGATAAACAATATCTCACTGCGCTTGAAAGGTGTGAAAGAAAGTGTAAATATTGAACCCTTGAGGGGCGGTAAAGCTGAATGTCAATATAAAGATGGATATCTGAATATTAATTTGGATGTTTTGAAAGATTATGAAGCTCGTTCTAACATAATTCAATTCACCATTTATCTAGAACTATCTCGATACCAAAGCCTCAGATCATCAAAAAACTGGGACTTAAACATACTAGACGGGGAGGTACTTGAATGGAAAACCTTATTAATAAAATTCTTGCAGAACCAGTTGAACATCCCTACCCTGAAAATATGCAAACAGCGCGTTCCTGTGCTGCTGATGGAATGGTCCTATTAAAAAACGCTAACGAAGCGTTACCATTAAAAGACAATCAAGTGGCATTGTTTGGTTCAGGTGCTACAGAAACTGTAACGTGTGGGAGTGGAAGTGGATTTGCACCTGCTCCTTATACGGTAAATGTTATGGAAGGTCTCTTGAATGCAAAATTAAAACTTACTTCCACTTCATGGTTAAATCGATTTATGGCTGCTAGTAAAAAGGCAAATGATGAGGATTCTACACTTACTTTTGTTGAACGAGTTTGGAGTGGCAAGAAAATTCGAATTGATGATTTGGAGATTACCAAGGAGGAACTAAAAGAGGCAGCCAAGGCTGATACAGCTATATATGTCATTAGCAGAAATGCTGGAGAAAATGGTGATAGAAAGACAGTGGACGGTGATTATTATCTATCTGCTTTTGAGCGTAATAACCTCAAATTACTGTCCTCCACCTTTAAAAAGACGATCATAGTATTAAACACCTGTGTTATTGATGCTAACTTTATCAATGAGATACCAGGTTTAGATGCTTTAGTTTTGATGGGTTTAGCAGGTAATGAGGGAGGAAATGCACTTGCAGATGTGCTGACAGGAAAAGTATGTCCTAGTGGAAAACTAACGGATACTTGGGCAAAAAAATACAGTGATAACCCTGCATCAGCTACGTTCGGAGAAAATGATGGTGATTCTATGCAAGAAGATTATGTAGAAGATATTTTTGTAGGATATCGCTATTTTGATACGTTTGGAGTAGAACCACTTTATCCTTTTGGATATGGTCTTAGCTACACAACTTTTGAAAAAGATGTACAGTCTGTGACTGCTACCTGGGAGCAGGTAGCAGTCACCATTGCTGTTAAAAATATTGGACCAGTACCTGGAAGGGATGTCACTCAGGTGTACGTTAGTTCCCCTGAAGGTAGATTACCTAAACCATACCAGGAATTAAAAGGTTTTGCTAAAACAAAATTGTTGCAACCAGGAGAGACAGAAACGCTTATAATAAAAATTTCTACTGAAAGTCTAGCATCTTATGATACTAATTTAGCAGCTTTTGTAATGGAGAAAGGAGATTATCTTATTCGAGTAGGTAATGACAGTAAAGATACTACTGTAAGTGCCATTATAAGATTGGATCACAAAGCAACTGTTAGAAAAGTAAAGAATGAAATGTCTCCAGATCGTAAATTGCAAATACTGATACCTCCTACTAGAAAAACCGAATCGATAAATGCACCAGTGGTAGAGTTAAAGGCGGCTGAGTGTATTACTATAGATGGTGCGAACCTTATTTCTCGTAAGACGATGACTTACGTGCCGGAAGGAACTGTTTATAAAAAGCCAACAACTGATAGTTATTCTGAAATTCCTTTTCCTACTAAACAGGAAGTGGTTATGGTAAAAAATCATCCTAATGCTACATTACTTGATGTAAAACAAGGTAATGTAACCGTGGAAGAATTTATCGCGACCTTAGCTCCAGAAGTCTTAACACGATTGGTAGCCGGCGATGCTAGGGAAACACCATACACTGTGTCTAAACGTATGACAAAAAAAGTAAAGCCAGTTGAAGCACCTCGTTCTTCGGGAAGTACAACTAGCCTATTTGTTGAATCTCTCGGTATTCCTAATATGCCTATGACAGATGGACCTGCAGGTTTACATATCATAGGTGGTGCAACTACTTCTTATCCAGTGGGCATGGTAATGGCGCAGACTTGGGATGTGGATTTTTGTAAAGAAGTTGGAATTGGTTTAGGTAAAGAATTAGCGCACTACAATTATAGTGTGATTTTAGGACCCGGAATGAATATACACAGAGATCCATTGTGTGGACGAAACTTTGAATACTATTCAGAAGATCCATTAATTTCTGGGAAAATGGCGGCAGCAGTGACGCTTGGAGTACAGAGTATTCCGGGAGAGTATGTAGCTATTAAGCACTTTGCTTGTAATAATCAGGAAGCTAATCGTTCTTTTACCAACAGTACCGTTTCTGAACGAGCATTGCGTGAAATTTACTTAAGAGGATTTGAAATCTGCGTTAGGGAGGCAAGTCCTGCAACTGTAATGACAAGTTATAACAAGTTAAATGGAATTTATACTTCTTCACACTATGAACTGTTGACAGAGGTTTTAAGAGGAGAGTGGGGATTTGATGGATTAGTTATGACAGACTGGGGCTCAAATAGTATAAAACCATTTGATCTACATGCAGGTAATGATCTGATTATGGGTGGTTACCGTAGCGAGCAACTGATAGCAGCATTGATAGGGCAGCAACCAGTATTTACGCCTGATGGAGCTGTGAAAGAAGAGGTTTTTGAAGTATACGGCGGCTTTAAAAAGGAGATCATACAGAGCTGGAACGCATTTGAGCCGAATGCAGTAGGAATGGATACAGTCTCTACGAAAGTTGAAGCAGGTATAGAACTTAGTGAACAAGTAATGAAACTTGTGGCAGATGGCATTGCTACCGTTGTTGAACAGGCCGATGGTAGTAAGGTAGTTACTTATCGTGGTACTAACAAGGGGTCTTATCTATCTTTGGGAGACCTTCAAAAATGTGCTGCTAATGTTCTACGTTGCTTAATGAATTCTTCTTCCTATGAAAAGATATTTAAATAAGTAGGGAGACTTTTAATTAATAATTCAAAGATCTGAACAGATGATGAGACAGTAACTATTGGTTAATCAATAAGTTCTACTGTGCGCCACTAAAAAATAGGTAAAATTTGTTTTGGAAGACATTAATTACTCAGATAGATTCTTAGAGTCAAGGGTTTGTTAATGAAAGATAAAAGTAATGACAAAAAGAAAAAAATATTGTCAGGTTTATTTAAGGTGACAGAATTTTAACTATTTTAGCGAAAAATTTATTGTCTGTATTCTAAGAATAAGTATAGTAAGTATCAAATCCCTAATAACCTAAAGGATTACGCTGGGAGGGTAAGTGATAACATAAGTCTGGCGTACACAGACAAGTAATTGGGTTTATTTAAAAAACATTTTAGACTGATTCTACGGTTTAGGGTAATGAAATTGAGTTACTTAATAGTCAAGGTGTTGTTTTAGATCTGTACTGTCTGTCTTAGAATAAATACAGCGAAAAGGAAATGTAATAATATCTTTTCTATTTCAGAATTTAAAGCGTTAACACCCACACCACTATACAAAATGTTATTTGAAAGCGCTTAAAAGAGGGAAAGAGCATATAAACAGCCTACATTGGGTTAATTAGTGAGGAGGGGGAAATATTATGAGTAACAAAGAAGCGAGGAAGTTAAAGAAAGAACAAAGGAAAATGGAAATTGTTGAAAGAAACAAAAAGTTCAGACGTGCAAAATGGTGGCAATTAGCTCTATACCCCATGTATGGTATGGGGCATAATGCATTTTCGTTTATGATGGGGATAGTAGCATACTATGCAGCTGGTCCTGTAGGTCTTGGTACTGTTATTGCCTCATTTATTATTACCGGTACTCGGATTTTTGATGGTATTACAGATCCAATTATTGCTTTGATTATTGATAAAACAAAAGGGAAATTTGGAAAGGTTAGACCAACTGCGTTAATTGGCTACTTAACGATGGCCACGTCAACTTCGGTTATGTTTTTAACAACCCATCTAGTACCTGATGGCTTTAGGATGATTTACTTTATTATATTATATCTATTATTCACCATTGGTTATACTATAAATGGAGTGGCTGGTAATATTGGTAATACTATTCTTACTAATGACCCTAAACAACGCCCAATCTTTGGTGGACTTAATATGATTTATACGATGCTTTTTTATGCAGCAGGTACCATTTTTCTTTCTTTTTATTTAACAAGAAAATACACGTATGATGATGTAGAACTATTTCACGAAATGTTAATCTTCACTCTAATAGTAGGGGGGATATGTTGTTTAGCACAAATTATAGGGATTTGGTCGAAAGATCATCTTGAAAATTTTGGTATTGGGAAAAATACAGTGAAGATTAAAGCGAAAGACTTGTGGCCTTTACTGAAAGGGAATAGACCATTGCAAATGTTTTCCGTTGCTATGGTTACGGATAAATTGAGTTTGCAAATTGCTGGTAATGCGATTGTAAACGTAATGCTATTTGCTATAGTCATAGGTGATTACGCTATGTTGGGTGCTACACAAGGTATTTCAACGCTTCCTAATATTCTAGTTCTTATTTTAGGAATCAGTTATGCAATGAAAGTCGGGTCAAAAAGAGGGTATGTAATTGCAACATGGGCATGTTTAATTCTTTATGCTGCGATGTTCTTACTCTTATGGTTGGGTGACCCAACCCAAATTCGTATGGATAATATGGGCTTTATGACAATCGCTTTCTTGTTTTTATACATTGCTAAAAATGCAGCTCGCTATGTATCTTCCGGTCTTGTAAATCCGATGTTAGCAGACGTTGTCGATTATAATACGTATCAAACAAACACCTATGCGGCAGGTACAATATCTGCTATCTATGGTCTTATTGATAAAGTGGTTTCATCATTACAACAAACTATTGTAGGGTTGTTGCTAGCATTTATTGGTTTTAAAACTGCGTTTCCAGATGTAAATACTCCATATTCTGACAAGATTTTTTGGATGACGATGTTTCTTAATCTTGGAGTCGTGATGTTAGCTTACATTGCATCATTAATTGCAATGAAATTCTACGAGTTAGATAAAGATCGTATGGAAGAAATTCAAGTAGAACTTGAAAGACGGAGACAAGTTGATATTATTGACGACGCGCCAAATGTCCTTACAAAATAGTACTTGAATTTCATAATATAATCATTAGCGTTGTTCAAAAATGCCAATATAATATTTTTTGAACAACCTATTTTTAAAATTATTGTGTGTGTTTAGGGAATAAAGGAAAAAAGCTCCACAGCCTTATGAAAATAATACACATATCTATAAATAACACTAAAATAAAAGCCAAATTACCATAACTATTGTCAAAGTAATGCTACCATAATTTGATAATGATTGCTTATTAGGCATGACATGAAGATTTGCTGTTAGAGAAGTGTTAAAGAAGGAGATGTCACCATTAATAAAAACCATAAAGAATTAGCAGAAAGGACTTGCTCAGATGAAATACACGAATCCAATCATTCCTGGGTTTCATCCAGATCCTAGCATATGTAGAGTCGGAGAAGATTATTATTTAGTCACGAGTTCCTTTGAATATTTTCCTGGAATCCCGATTTATCACAGTAAGGACTTAGTGAATTGGGAGCAAATTGGCCATGTCCTAACACGTGAAAGTCAGTTGCAGCTTAAACGTGAGCATTCTTATATTCCATCTCAAGGTATTTTTGCTCCAACCATTCGTCATTATAATGGACGGTTTTATGTCATTACAACGAATATAACGATTCGAAAGACTTTCTTTGTTTGGGCGGATTATATAGAAGGTCCATGGTCAAATCCGATTTTTATTGATGGTTATAAAGGATATGACCCATCTTTGTTATTTGACGATGATGGCAAAGTTTATGTAACGGGTGCTGCATTTCCTAATATAGGGTCTGAAGGGATTATCCAAGCAGAGTTGGATATTAATTCTGGAAAACTGAAAAGTGAAATTAGGTATATATGGGAAGGAACAGGTGGAAGTTCACCAGAAGGTCCACACCTATATAAAATCAACGGTTTATATTACTTATTAATTGCCGAAGGTGGCACAGAGTATGGTCATATGGTGACGATTGCCAGGAGTGAAAGTCCCTATGGCCCATTTGTTAGCAATCCAGATAACCCAATATTATCTAACAGGAGTACGAAGTTACCCATTCAAGCAACCGGTCATGCCGATCTAGTCTTAACAAACGATGGTACTTGGTGGGCGGTATTCCTAGGTTTTAGGCCAGTTAAAAGTACAAAGGTCCATCATCTAGGTCGGGAAACGAATCTCGCTCCAGTCGAATGGTCGGAAGAAGGATGGCCGATAATTGGGAACAATGGTCGAGTTGAATTAGAGCATGAGGCAACATCTCTTCCATTAAGCAACCCAACCCCATGGAAAGAAGTGGAGAATTTTGAAAGCGATTCACTCCCACCTGTTTGGAATTTTTATCGTAATCCACAAAACGATTGTTGGTCGCTAGTTGACAAGCCGGGTTCACTAACACTTTACGGTCAATCTTGTACGTTAAATGATTCTGAAGCCCCAGCCTTTGTTGGTCGAAGACAACAACATTTTAACTGTAGGATTTCTACTTTAATGGAGTTTTCTCCTAATGAAGTGGGGGAGGAAGCTGGTTTAACAGTATTCATGAACGAAAATTATCACTATGATATCGCAAAAACTAGACAACAAGGAAAATCTGTTATTCTATTTCGTCGCCATGTTGGAAGCCTATGGAAGGTAGAAAAGGAAATAGAGTATAACGAATCAAGCGTTGTATTTACGGTAAAGGCTTCGGACACGTGCTTTACTTTTAGCTATACAAGTGCGACAGGTGAAGAAACAGTGATTGGTAGTGGAGAAACGTCTCTTCTTTCCTCTCAAGTAGCAGGTGGATTTACGGGGGTTTATTTCGCCTTGTATGCAACGGGTAATGGGAAAAAGTCAACTGCTCCTGCACATTTTAACTATTTCCATTATGTAATTGGGAAGGAAGAAATCAAATAAAAACAATCACTAGTAGTCGCTTCAAAGATTTTTGTACGGAGCAAACGTAGTATTAAGGTGTACCTACCCTTTTAGATGATTGATAGTTGTTTATCACGGTGCGCAGGCATTTCAGCAAACGATAATCTGTCCTGTTTCCAACAATAACATGTGGAATGATAGGGCGCCAAAATAGTTAGGAGGTCGCTTTTTTATGAGAAAACAGACGCTTTTTAACCATAAATGGAAATTTATCAAAGAAGATGTTGGGGCCGGGTTTACATTGGAAGCAGAAGGGGAGAGGTTAGACTTGCCCCATACTTGGAATGCGGCCGATGGGCAGGACGGGGGCAATGATTACTATCGGGGCACTTGCTGGTATGTAAAAGAATTTGCCAGGCCAGAAATGAGTGAAGGGGACGAGGTGTGGCTGGAATTTAGAGGTGTTGCGATGACCGCGCAAGTTTATGTCAACGGTCAGCATTTGTGTCATCACGAAGGGGGTTATTCTACCTTTCGCGTAAACATAACGGATGTTATTCGTGCATCCAACATCCTCGAAGTTGCCGTCGACAATAGCAAAAATCATACGGTATATCCCCAAAAAGCTGATTTCACATTCTATGGGGGAATTTACCGTGATGTGTTTATGATCACTGTGCCGGCGACTCATTTTGAACTGGGCTATTACGGAGGAACAGGCATAAAAGTGACACCCAATGTAGAGGGCAGGAATGCTGGGGTAAAAGTGGAAGCCTGGGTAACTGGCGTTGCGGATGTTGTGAAATTTACGATAGAAGAGAGAACACTGGAAGCAAAGGTTCACGATGGCCATGCCGAATGTGTATTTACAATTGAAAATGCCCGTCTATGGGATGGTGTGGCAGACCCGTATTTGTACACGGTCAAGGCAGAACTGGAAAGTGGCGATCTCTTAGAAACCCGTTTTGGCTGCCGTACTTTTGCCATCGATCCGGAAAATGGTTTTATGTTGAATGGACGTCCCTATCGCCTGTGTGGAGCAGCTCGCCATCAAGATCGCCAAGGTGTGGGCAATGCAATGACAACGGAAATGCAAGATGAAGATATGGCTTTATTGAGAGAGATGGGTGCAAATACGGTGAGGCTTGCCCATTATCAGCATGACCAGTATTTCTATGACCTCTGCGACGAATATGGAATGATTGTATGGGCTGAAATTCCCTATATTACGGAACATATGCCAGAAGGGCGGGACAATACACTTAGTCAGATGAGGGAACTCGTTGTGCAAAACTACAACCATCCTTCGATTGTTTGCTGGGGACTGTCCAATGAAATCACAGTAGCGGCAGGGGTTACCGATGATATTGTGGAAAATCACAAACTGCTTCATAATCTATGTCATAAACTGGACGATACTCGTCCCACCACCATGGCGCATGCATTTATGTTGGATATCGATCATCCTTTTATGTTACTGTCCGATATTTGCAGCTATAATCTTTATTATGGATGGTATGTAGGTGACGTCGAGCAGAACGACGCATGGTTCGATGAGTTTCATGCAAAGCACCCTAACACGGTCATTGGCTTGTCTGAGTACGGTGCTGATGCAAATCCGGCTTATCAGAACGGCAAACCAGAAAAAGGGGACTGGTCAGAACCATATCAGGCTCTATACCATGAACACATGTTGAAAATGTGGAGTGAGCGTCCTTATATCTGGGCGATGCATTGCTGGAACATGTTCGATTTTGGTGCTGATGGTCGCAATGAAGGTGGAAAACCAGGTCAAAACCAAAAAGGGGTTGTCACATTTGACCGCAAGCTGAAAAAGGATGCATTTTATGTTTATAAAGCCTATCTTTCAAAAGAACCATTTATTCATATATGCGGAAGAAGATACGTACAACGGACTGAAGATGTCACAGAAGTTAAAGTATATACGAACCAACCAAATGTGACACTATTTGTGGATGGAAAGGCATTTTCTACGCAAGAAGGGGAGAAGGTGTTCAAGTTCCATGTCCCCATTTCAAATGAACATGCAATTGAGGCAAAATCAGGTGAGCTGTCGGATACGATTCGTATCCAGAAAGTGGAGACGCTTAATAAAACCTATATCAAGGAGGGGTATGAAATTGTCAACTGGTTTGACCGTCCTGATGAAATTGCCAGAGAAGGGTATTATTCGATTCTTGACAGCATCGCCGATTTAAAAGCAGAACCACGAGCAGCACAATTGTTGGCCAAAGTGATGGAACGTGCCAAACGTTCATATGGAGATGTTGCTAAAAATGTGACATTGCCTGAATCGATACAGCGTCAAATTGACACCATGCCGCTGGAAAAAATGCTTAAGCAGGCAGGCAAAGCGATTACGCAGGAAATGGTCAAACAATTGAACAATCGCCTTAATCAGATCCCTAAGAATAAGTAGCTTTATGTTGAATCCCCCCATTTGCCTACCAGTAAATGGGGGAGCTTTTATTTTTTATAACTAGGTATAATTTATAGCGATTCGTCCCATTTTGCTATCTCGGCAACTTGTCAAGTTGTTTCTATGGAACGAGATAGAATCAAGTGATGAGTAAGCTAATACTATTTAGTTAACATAATATTAATTACGTCAATTATAGTGTGCAAACGAATTTCGCAAAAAATGTGCCGTAGATGGCACAAATTCATTAAAGAAGCTCATCAATGATGTCTTCGATGAATTCGGTCTCCTCCTGATAAATTTTTAGCATAAAATACATCAAACACGTTAAAGAAAAGGGCAGTGGATGGCGCGATGCTTCTGCGTCGATGAGAAGATCAGCTCCTAAAAACGAATGAGGTTTAATGAGTGCGATCTTTTTTCCGTCTACACTTACGTCTAGTTCTTGATCCCAATTTTCATCAATCCGCCATTTTTTTCCGTTAATGGTGCCCCTGACGCAAAAGTAAAGCATGCTATTAAGCGTGTTGTCTTTTAACTGAAATTCTTCGCCATTGACTTGGAACCGGTAAGTTGCAAACAACAAACGGCCTTTTTTTATCCCTAACGTCGCTTTTACGCCTTCCTGTTCAAAGACAAACGTAGTGCCTTTCTCGTTTCCAGGAACAGTCGTTTTCTTTATTTCCCCAATTATATGATCTTGTCCGTCTAGAACGGTAACGCTCTTTTTATCATTAAGGTTAAGCCCATCTTTTATTTTAAAGCTTAGCACGATCGAACACCCTTTCTGTCTAACTCTAGAACGATCTTTATAATCAAAATACGAGGACACGGAATAAAAGTTTCATGATTCCGCGTTAAGATGGAGAAAGCTAGCTGACATGTTTGTTGTAAAAACTGCCATTCTTGGTTTTGGGGTTTTTTGGTAAATGCCGTTTTTAGCAGCCAATTCCAAATGCCTCTTTTCCATATGCCAAAAGCCCCTCATAAGGATCGCCGCTAATGCCAAGTAAAGAAGCAAACGCTGGTTCTGTTTTCACGCCTTGTTTTTTCATGTATAGCGCTTTTTCTTTCCATTCAGGATGGGCTAACAGAAGCCGGTGTTCAATTTTCATATGCAAATAGGCATATTGGCATTCCACACGTTGCGGCTGGCCAAATAGCTCGAACACCTTTCCTTGATAGCGAAAGTTCGCCTTTATTGTCGGTACGCCGCGAATCGTTTTCCGTTTAAGCTGAAATTGGGGGAGTCCGCCATACAGTGCTGTTACGGTTCGTTCAAAACGCTCAAAATCGCGGACGTCACAAATAATGTCTAAGTCGGAAGACGGGGTGTCAATGCCTAAAGGGATCGTTCCGCATAATACTGGGGAGTAGTGTTTGAGTGCATTCATCAAGTCGAGTTCTGTTAAAAGCCGATAGGCAAGTTGTTGAGAGTGTGTGCCAGTTTGTAAGTCAGCGAACGTTTTCATAAGTAAGTGCGCTCCTTTATAATCGCAAAAGAAGGTTCTATTTACAGGATAGCATAAACAAAAAAAGAGGAGGACTCGATTTAATGGAGTGCTGAATGGTTGTAGCAATACAAAGCTACTCGGATCGAAAACAGCATCGCCGGCAATCTGGCAAACAAAAGGACGAGCTTGAAACGGATGTTCGCTTTCATAATTTCACGTACCATACTAAAACATGGCAATTGACACCCGATCAAACGTTCGCTAAAATAAAAATGGATACTGATTGGAAAGGGAAGAGCGAAGATGCCGTTTTCTGCAGGGATTCAATTGCCAGAACCTCATCGGGATACAACACGGAAAATCATTCACATTGATATGGATGCTTTTTTTTCTTCTGTAGAGGAACGGGACTGCCCTTCTTTACGTGGGAAGCCGGTTATCATTGCAAAACATCCTCGTAAAACGGGTGGGAAGGGTATTGTCGCCACAGCGAATTATGTAGCACGGCAATACGGCATCCGCTCGGCTATGAGCGCTTATGAGGCTTATAAACGTTGTCCTGAGGGGATCTTTATAGAAGGGAACTTTAGCGCCTACAGAGAGGCTTCTCTTCAAATTAGGGACATTATGCATCGCTATACAGACTTAGTCGAGCCGATGTCCATTGATGAAGCTTACTTGGATGTAACAGAAAATAAGTTAAACGTAAAAAGTGCGACCCTTCTTGCTAAAAAAATTCAGCAAGATATTTGGCGGGAAACTAGGCTGACAAGTTCTGCGGGCGTCTCCTACAATAAATTTATCGCGAAAATCGCTTCCGATTACCGGAAGCCAGCAGGATTGACGGTTATTACGCCTAAACAAGCACTTGGCTTCATCCACCAATTGCCGATTGAAAAATTTCCAGGCATCGGCCCAAAAACAAGCAAAAAAATGCACGAGTTAAAAATCTACACAGGCGCAGACCTCTATCAAATGGAACAGCTTGATCTGATCCATCATTTTGGCAAAGCGGGAATTTCCTATTACAGAAAAGCCCGTGGGATTGATAATAAGCCATTGAACTTGCAGCGTGAGCGGAAATCGGTCGGGAAAGAACATACGTATTTCCAGCCTTTAACGTCTGAATCGGCTGTCTTGACGGAGTTGCGCCGTTTAGCAAAAGAAGTGGAGGCGGTTTTGGAACGACACGGCAAACAATGTAAAACCATCGTTGTAAAAATTAGGTACCGTTCCTTTGAGACGCTGACAAGGCAAATCAGTTTCACGGCACCGATCCGAGACAGCGCCGACATTTATAGTTACGCAGCAGAACTTTGGGACAAATTCGGCCAGGTGGACCGAGAAATTCGCCTGCTCGGCGTAACCGCCACTAAACTGGAGCCTGTTGAACATCAAATGATTTCGTTGTTTCCTTTATAAGACTCCTATAGAAAAAACAAAATAATCCCAACAATAATCAACAAAATAAACAACACGAGGATGGTTACAAATAAAGTCCAGCCGTTGTTGTTATCCATATAACCCCTCCTTGCCTTCCTTTGTTAGCCTATTCAACTACATGAAATATGGTGATAACGGAATAATAAGCGCCCTTTTTCCGTTGCCTGCGATTATAGCGCCCTCAAATCGCGATTTTCACGGTTTGACGGCTCTTCTTTTCCGCTATATATTTAGATTGGCGAAATAAATGGAAAGTAGTATTGTAAACGAAGGTGATTGGAATACAACCTGAAAAACGAAATTTACTCATCATGTGGTTTGCCAACTTTTTTGTTTCGGCAAGTATGACAATGGTCATTCCTTTTTTATCGCTATACATTGAATCTTTAGGCCACTACAATGTTGATGAAGTCCAGCGCTGGGCAGGATATGTGTTTGCTGTCGCTTTTCTAGTCGCCTTTCTTGTTGCTCCGCTTTGGGGAAAAGTTGGCGACCGGTTTGGACGAAAAAAAGTATTGCTTGGTACAGGATTCGGTATCGCCTTATCCGTCTTTTTAATGGGATACGTACATTCAGCAGAACAATTGTTTGTATTGCGCGCTTTTATGGGCCTTGCCACGGGGTTCATTCCCGCCTCAATGGCGTTGATTGCTGCCCAAAGTAGCAAAAAAACAGCAGGGGAAATGCTAGGAACATTGCAAACAGGGACGGTTTCCGGCGGTTTGCTAGGACCTCTTTTTGGTGGATTGATCGCTGATACAGTGGGGATGGAACTTACATTTTTGTTGACTTCATCTATTCTTTTAATTGCAACAGTGCTCGTTTTATTCGGCGTGAAGGAAGTCGTTTACGAAGAAAAAGGAGAAAGAAAAAGAAAGTATCGTTCTAAAGAAGTACTTGGCCGTATCGTAAAAAGCCCGCTGCTCTTAATGGTGATGTTTGTTGCCTTAATTGTGCAAATGGCTCTGTTTAGTGTTCAACCTTTGCTCGCCTTATATGTCAACCAAATTGCCCATACCACTGAAAATATGGCTTTTTTAGCAGGAGCTGCCTTCTCAATCACTGGGCTTGGCAATTTAATGCTAACTCGTACTTGGGGGCAATTCGGTGATCGGATTGGCCATGAAAAAGTCATGTTGATTTTGTTGCTATTATCAGGCCTTTTGTTTATCCCACAAGCATTTGTCGGTTCTCTTTGGCAACTGATTGTCTTGCGTTTTCTGTTCGGCATGGCCGTAGGAGGCTTACTACCGTGCACAACTGCTTTTATCCGCCAAGCTTGCCCTGTTGCCATGCAAGGGGAAGTGCTTGGCTATAACCAAAGTTTTCGCTTTCTTGGAAATGTGCTTGGGCCCGTTCTCGGTGGAATGATTGCAAGCGGCTATGGCATTCCTTATGTATTTATTTCGGCCGGTTTGCTGTTCCTTATGACAGCAGTTGTGCTTAAATGGACTCTTAGCCACCAACAAAAGGAACAAAGCAGCCTACCAGACTAAAAAAGCTTTCTGCGAGCGCTCTGCTCGCAAGAAAGCAAATGGAATCAGGCTAATACGTTGGGCGAGAGGGGTTCTACAGCTGATTTAATGGTCAACTCTGACAAGTGCTTGATCGTTCTTGTCCTTTTCGGAACAGCGAATGTTATGGCGTTAGTAGGAGCATAGCTGTCATGCTAGTAGCATCGCCTATTTACCGTTATCGTAGCAACTAAGCTTGTTTTCCTTTGGCAGCGGCTTGGCTGTTAAAAGGATTTGTTACGGCATAAGTAGAACCACCTTCTTATTATTTATTGTATGTACCAGCGAAGAAACTGCTTGGTCATTTGCAAGATGGCAGCTACACAAAAAAGACTCTTTTATCATCGATGAAAGAGTCTTTAGTTTGTAGAAAAACACTCCCATATGTGTGGTTACCATGTCATATTGGAATAGTCGTTCCAAGCACGAAAGCTTTTTTTTAAAGTACGTTCGGTTTACGTCTTCCCGCGGCTTGCTTCTTGTCGGACAAGCGTCTTCATTTAATCTTGTTTATTGTTGGAGCTTAGTCAACAACCTGAAAGAGCTATTGGCCTGTTAGTGGATCGTGCGGAAGACTCCGATGACTTTTCCGAGAATCGTGCAGTTTTCAAGGATAATCGGCTCCATTGAAGAATTCTCTGGTTGGAGACGAATGTAGTCTTTTTCCCGGAAAAACCGTTTTACTGTTGCTTCGTTGTCTTCTGTCATGGCCACAATAATATCGCCATTATCGGCTGTTTGCTGTTGCCGTATGATTACTTGGTCTCCATCGTAAATACCCGCTTCAATCATGCTCTCCCCTTGAATGACAAGCGCATACGTATTGTCATAAGCGGCTAGATGGTCTGGGAGGGGCAAGTAATCTTCGATGTTTTCAACTGCAGTAATTGGAACACCTGCGGTAACTTTTCCGATTACCGGAATAAAGCTTGCTGTCTCTTTTTTGACAAATGTATCATTATCAAATCCGAGAGAAAGGACTTCAATCGCCCGCGGTTTAGTAGGGTCGCGGCGAATATAGCCTTTTTTTTCTAGTCTGGCTAAGTGGCCATGTACAGTGGAACTTGAAGCGAGCCCAACTGCTTCACCAATTTCCCGGACGGACGGCGGGTACCCTTTTTTCTTTACTTCCTCTTTTATGTACGCCAAAATTTCTTCTTGGCGCTTCGACAATTTCGACATTTTCCCACCTGCTTTCATATGACTGTTCTAAACAAACTTTACCATATCGAACGTATGAACGCAAACATAAGTTCTAAAAAAGCAGTTGACACGAACAGTTGTTCCTTGTATTCTGTTAACAGAACAAACATTCTCTAGGAACGGGTGATCGTATTGAGGAAACAAGATATGGGGCTAGTAGGCGGCGGCATTTTGACGGTATTGTTTATTTTCTCAAGCTTGGTATGGCCTGGGGAGCAGGAAAAAAACGAAAACAAGAAACACGAACAGCAAATCATGCCAGAGCAAATCGTTGAAACGACTTCAATTGATCGCGTTTTTTTAATTGACAATTAAGAATACAACAGCAAAAACATAATTGGAAGGGTTGTGCTAAGCAGAGGAGTGAAAGCCTTTAGGTCGGAGGCCCTTTGTTGATAAAATAAATAGGTTGAGGACGATGGCAATGCCGCATTAACGTTGGCGCGATTGAGTTCGTTCTTATCTGTTAGTGGACATGCTGCAGGTGGTTAAGCAAATTATCACGGGAAGGAGGCCGCGGGAAATTGGCGGAAAATGGACAAAAACAACAGGCGGCTATCTATTGCCGGGTGAGCACGACGAAGGAAAACCAAACCAGTTCTTTAGAGCGGCAAGAAAAAGAACTGGTCGAATTGGCAAGGACGAATGGCATGGATGTATACACTGTTTTTAAAGAGCAGGCGAGCGGCTATAGCCTGGAAAGGGATTGCCTCCTCGCTTTATTGGATTTATGCAAAGAAGGGGTTGTCTCTTGTTTGCTTATTACAGATGATACTCGCCTAGGTAGAGGGAAAACAAAAATTGCGCTCTTGTACCAATTGAAAAAATATGGCGTTACCATTTATACAGCCCACCATCAAGGGGAGCTTGTATTGTCTGAAGCGGATGAAATGGTGCTGGAAATTGTCGGTATTGTAGAAGAATACCAACGAAAACTACATAATTTAAAAATTAAACGGGGAATGAGGGCAGCAGTAGCTAGCGGATACCGTCCAGAACAGAACTTATCGAAAAAACGAGGCGGCGGACGCTACGAGCTCGATTTGCCGGTGGAAGAAATTGTGAGGCTCCGTGATCGGGGGCTGACTTTTTATGAAATCGCCTTAACTTTAAAAGGGATGGGCGTTGATTGTTCAAAAGCAACTGTTCATCGCCGTTATCAAAAATATGTGAAAGGGAACGCATAGGCTGGTGGTTGTTAGCAAAGAATGATAAACAGTTGCTAGACAGGGGCACGGGGCGAGAGAAGAAGCGAATTGAGCGACGGTTTTCTTGTGCATGGAACGACGCTTCCAGGGCTATGAGCGGGGCAAGGCGTGGATATTGTTCGTCTAGTCTGCCGTAAGCTGATTGTTTGCTCTCGTGTTGGATGAATGCTATGATGGGGGCGAACAAAAGGTAGGTGATGACGATGTTGTCAAAAGAAAAACTTGATCGCATCAATGAATTGTCAAAGCTATCAAAAACAGTTGGCTTGACAAAAAAACAAGCAATGGAACAAAAAGCACTCCGCAACGAATATTTGTCGGCTTTCCGTTCGTCGTTTACGGACCATCTCCATACCGTAAAAGTCGTCGACGCGAAAGGAAATGACGTTACTCCACAAAAATTAAAGGACAGCAAAGCGCAAAAACATAAACGATTGCATTAACTGTACAAGTCTACTCAGGCTTGTACATTTTTTTCAGAAAGTATATGATGAGAGGGAAAGAAGGCAGCAGAAAGGGTGTTATCCATTGACAAAAAAAGTTGAAGAATTGGCTGTTAACACAATCCGTACGCTATCAATCGACAGCATTGAAAAAGCGAATTCCGGCCATCCAGGGATGCCGATGGGCGCAGCGCCGATGGCATTAAATTTGTGGACAAAGCATATGAACCACAACCCTGCGAACCCGAAGTGGTCAAACCGCGACCGTTTCGTACTCTCTGCTGGCCATGGTTCCATGCTGCTATATAGTTTGCTCCATTTAAGTGGATACGACGTGACGCTTGACGACTTGAAGTCTTTCCGCCAGCTTGGCAGCCGTACACCAGGCCATCCTGAATACGGCCATACAGACGGAGTCGAAGCAACGACAGGGCCGCTTGGGCAAGGGATTGCCATGGCAGTCGGTATGGCAATGGCAGAGCGCCATTTAGCCGCTACATACAATACTGATAAATATCCGATTGTTGACCATTATACGTATGCGATTTGCGGCGATGGCGACCTAATGGAAGGCGTTTCACAAGAAGCGGCTTCGTTAGCTGGTCACTTGAAGCTTGAACGTTTAATTCTCCTTTATGATTCAAATGACATTTCACTTGACGGCGATTTGCATGAATCGTTCTCTGAGAGTGTGGAAGACCGTTTCAAAGCTTACGGCTGGCATGTTGTTCGTGTAGAAGATGGCACGGACATGGAAGAAATTCACCGCGCGATTGAAGAAGCAAAAAGTGTCGACCGTCCGACTCTAATTGAAGTCAAAACAGTCATTGGCTATGGTTCACCGAACAAAGCAGCTTCATCGGCTTCGCACGGATCTCCACTTGGCGCTGAAGAAGTAAAGTTAACAAAAGAAGCATACAAGTGGACGTTTGAGGAAGACTTCTACATTCCAGAGGAAGTGAAAGCTTATTTTGCTGCGGTTAAAGAAGATGGGGCAGCAAAAGAGGCAGAATGGAACGACTTGTTTGCTGCATACAAGGCAGAGAATCCTGAATTGGCTGCGCAGTACGAGCGCGCTTTCTCAGGGGAGTTGCCAGAAGGATTTGACCAAGCTTTGCCTGTCTATGAGCATGGGACAAGCCTTGCAACGCGGGCTTCTTCAGGCGAAGCGCTCAATGCCCTTGCAGCCCACACGCCTGAATTGTTTGGCGGCTCTGCTGACCTTGCTGGCTCAAACAAAACAACGCTAAAAGGGGAAAGCAACTTTAGTCGCGACAACTATGGCGGGCGCAATATTTGGTTTGGTGTCCGCGAATTTGCGATGGGGGCCGCCTTAAACGGAATGGCGCTTCACGGCGGATTGAAAGTATTTGGAGGAACCTTTTTTGTCTTCTCCGACTACCTACGTCCGGCCATTCGCTTATCTGCGCTTATGGGTGTGCCAGTCACGTATGTGCTTACTCACGATAGCGTCGCTGTTGGCGAAGACGGTCCAACCCATGAACCGGTAGAGCATCTTGCGGCATTGCGGGCGATGCCTGGCTTGTCCGTTGTTCGTCCAGGTGACGGAAATGAAACGGCTGCTGCTTGGAAAATCGCACTAGAGTCGAAAGGCCGCCCAACGGCGCTCGTTCTTAGCCGTCAAAATGTCGATACGTTAAAAGGTACGGACAAAAAGGCTTATGAAGGGGTCAAAAAAGGGGCATACATTGTATCGGAGCCAAAAGATAAACCGGAAATCGTGCTGTTGGCAACTGGTTCAGAAGTACCGCTAGCTGTGAAAGCACAAGCTGCACTTGCTGACGAGGGGATCGATGCGTCAGTAGTCAGCATGCCGTCTTGGGATCGTTTTGAGGAGCAGCCACAGGAATACAAAGACGCGGTGATTCCGAGAGATGTAAAAGCGCGCCTGGCGATTGAAATGGGCTCTTCGTTTGGATGGGCAAAATACGTAGGTGACGAAGGAGACGTGCTTGGCATTGACACGTTTGGCGCTTCTGGCGCAGGTGAAGCGGTTATTGCTGAGTTCGGCTTTACGGTTGAGAATGTCGTTTCACGGGCAAAAGCGTTATTAAAGAAATAAGGCATTTGTTTTGTCCTAATTAAGAGTAACGAAAAAGAAAAAGGCTCTACCTGAGCCTTTTTCTTTTTCGACAAAACTAGCGATCAATTTCAGCGAAAAAAGACAGTTATTTCAGAACAAAAAGTGTATACTAGCAGTAGCTTATCCGGGAGGCGATAGACAATGAGGCACTATGAGCTTTATTTGCTTAGTGATGAAGTGGCCGCTTCCTATTCAGGAAAAGAGGCCAAGCTGTTTCAATTGTTTACAGAACGGGCAAAGGCGAAGCAAAGCGAACGGCACATCTACGATCGGCAAGTGGATTACATTACGAAACCGCTTCCGAAAGCCAAACTCCACGAAGCGCTGCATAAACGGTATGGACTTAAAAAAGGAAATGGTTATGAGCTGCGTTCGACGTTTAATGAGAAAAACAGATGCCTCGTTGAGATTGGCGATAAAAGCATTCAGTTGGAAGCAATCGGTGATTTAAGTGCCGAGACGACTGTGTTTGATGTTTTGAAGGAAGTCAACAGTCATTTTTTTGCAGTGAATGTCGCAGATGGGCGGTTTGGCTGGCTCCAACCTTTTGAAAAACAACGCGTGCTTTAAGCGCGCTTTTTTTTCATGGAAAGGCTTGCTAATTTTGACGTGTGTCTGTCCGTTCCCTGAATAATAATGACCGAATCAATCGCAAGTCCTTTTAAATTAGAAAGGGCTCATGTATAATAGATTAGGTTGTATAAGAGCTAACAAGAAGGGTTAAGGAGGAAGAAGCAGGAATGGTTTGGCATATTATCGGCTATACAGTCGCTGTTCTTGCGGGATTAGCCATTGGTTTTTTCATTGCCCGCAAAACAATGATGTCCTATTTGAAAAAAAATCCGCCAATCAATGAACAGATGTTGCGTGTCATGATGCAACAAATGGGTCAAAATCCGTCGCAGAAGAAAATCACGCAAATGATGAAAGCGATGCAAAAGCAACAGTCTAAATAAGTGAACACCCTGTCTGAGCGGCAGGGTGTTCACTGTCATTTAGTTTTTTAATAATATGAATTTTTACTGAATCGATCCAAGTGGGAGGCAGGGATATGCGGGTTTTTGTCGACTTAAACTGGTTTTTTAAAAAACATTGGCGGGCTTATGCAAGCGGGATTGCAGTGCTTGCAGTTGTCTCTTTTTTATCGCTGATTCCTCCTCGTGTGATTGGGGAAGTTGTCGATGGGATTGCCGACGCTAGCTTAACGCCTTCGGCATTGTTAAATGAGGTTGGCTTGATAGTGGGGATTGCTGTTGTTTTATACATATTGCGTTTTTTGTGGCGTTTACTCATTTTTGGGACGTCGCTGAAGTTAGCTCGGCAAATTCGCTTCGATTTGTATCGGCATTTTACGAACATGCCTGCTTCCTTTTACCATAAGCGGACAACGGGGGACTTGATGGCTGTCTCCACAAACGACGTGCGCGCTGTCCAAGCCACTGCTGGGGAAGGCGTGTTAACGATAGTGGACGCGTGCTTGCTAGGTGGGATGGTCGTAGTGACAATGGCTGTTTCGATCAGTTGGCAGTTAACGTTCATCACATTGTTGCCATTGCCGTTGATGGCGCTGTTAACGAGTTATTATGGGAAATTGCTTCATCGTCGTTTTGCTGGTGCACAAGCTGCCTTTAGTGCTTTAAACAACACCGTTCAAGAAAGTATAGGCGGAATGAAAGTAACAAAAGCATTTGGCCGTGAACAAGAAGAGGTTTCCCGTTTTGCGCAAAAGTCAGCCCATGTTGTCGAAAAGAACATGGCTGTCGCGAGGATCGATGCGTTGTTTGATCCGACGATTACGATTGTGATCGGCAGTTGTTATTTGCTAGCAGTAGCTGTTGGTAGTTTTTTTGTAGCTGATGGGACTATGACAATTGGCCAGTTGACGTCTTTTTTCGTTTACTTAGGCCTTTTGATCTGGCCGATGTTGGCGATTGGCATGTTCTTTAATGTAGTTGAAAGGGGGCATGCATCGTATGACCGCATCCGCGCTGTGTTGAATGAAAAATCAGACATTCATGAAAGCGAACAGGCACTTGATTTGGCCATCCAAGGCGAGATCGATGTCCGTATTGACTCTTTTCGCTATTCGCTAGACGGACCAAATGTCCTTGAACATGTCGCTTTTTCCTTGCCAAAAGGGGGGACACTTGGCATTGTCGGAAGGACAGGCAGCGGCAAAACAACATTGTTGTCACTGTTGCAGCGAACAATCGATGTTACGGAGGGGGATATCCTCATTGATGGTCATTCGATTCGAGCTTATCAACTTAGTCGTATCAAAGAGGCATTTGGCCTTGTACCCCAAGAACATTTTCTTTTCTCAGCGACCATTGCTGAAAACGTCGCTTTTGCGAAGCCAGAAGCGTCAATGGCAGAAATTATCGCTGTGTGCAAGTTAGCGCAAGTGCATGAAGACATTGTTCGTTTCCCTGCTGGTTATGACACCGTTGTAGGAGAGCGGGGCGTGACCCTTTCTGGTGGGCAAAAGCAGCGAATTTCCATTGCGCGGACGCTGTTAAGCGACCCAACTTTGCTCGTACTTGACGATGCCCTGTCAGCTGTCGATGCGAAAACAGAGGAAGCGATTTTACAAGCCCTTCAAACAGAAAAACGGGAACGGACGATTATCATGACGGCCCACCGCTTAAGTGCGATTAGCCACGCCTCCCTTATTCTCGTGCTTGCAGACGGAAAGGTTAGCCAATCAGGCACTCATGCTGAACTAATGCAACAAGGTGGCTGGTACAAAGAAATGTATGAGCGCCAGCAGCTAGAATCGGCCGTGGAACAGGGGGAGAATGAATGAAACATACAGATGGCGTGATGACAGGACGTGAGCAGCGAGCCGTTTTTTGGCGACTTCTCTGTTACACCAGCCCGCATAAGAAGCGGTTCATGCTGGCCCTTGCCATTATGATGGTGGCCGCCGGAGCGGAACTGCTGCAACCGATTTTGATTGCCCGCTTTATTGATGATTATTTAACTCCGCAATTATTTGAACTTAAACCACTGTTGGCGCTTTCGGTCTTGTATGTAGGGTTATTAGTAGCGGCTGTGGTTGGCCAGTATGTTCAAAGCGTCCTTTTTTGGCGGATTGCGTTAAACATTGTCCAAGCATTGCGGCTCGATGTATTTGCCCACGTGCAAAAGTTAGGGCTGTCTTTTTTTGACCGCATGCCTGGTGGCGCCCTTATTTCACGAATTACAAACGACACCGAAGCCATCAAGGAACTATATGTTAGCGTGCTCGCTGTCTTTGTCAAAAACAGCGTATTTATAATTGGGACGTTTTTGGCCATGTTTTACTTAAATGCGACACTCGCCTTCTATTGTTTGGCTTTTCTGCCGCTGCTTCTTGCAGTAGTTGGCATGTACCGTAAAATCAGCTCTCGGTTCTATGAACAAGTTAGCGCCAAATTGAGTGAGATCAATGCGAAGTTGAGCGAGTCGATCCAAGGGATGGCCATTATTCAAGCGTTCCGGCAAGAGAAGCGCCTGCAAAAAGAATTTGCGGACACAAATGAATCCCATTACCGCGCAGGGTTTCGGGCGATGAAAGCAGACGGCTTGCTTCTTAGGCCGATCGTCGATGTGTTAAGCCACCTTGCCATTGCCATCATTCTTTTGTACTTTGGCTTTGGCTCCTTTGCTGGTCCAGTAGAGATTGGCGTTTTGTATGCTTTTGTTAATTATCTTGATCGTTTTTTTGAGCCGGTCAACCAAATGATGCAGCGGCTATCTTTATTCCAACAAGCGATTGTTTCAGCTGGGCGCGTCTTCCGTTTAATGGACCAACAGGAGTTTGCCCCAGGTAAACAGGGGGATGACAGGCCGCAAATGGCAGAGGGTGAAATTGAATTTGACAATGTGACTTTTTCTTATGATGGGAAAACGGATGTACTAAAAAACATTTCATTTACCGTCAAAAAAGGCGAGACACTTGCCATTGTTGGCCACACTGGTAGCGGGAAAAGCTCCATCATTCATTTGTTGCTCCGTTTTTATCCGCTGAAGCAAGGCTCTATTCGCATAGACAATAGCGAGTTATCCGCCTATCCAGAGGAAGAGCTGCGGCAAAAAGTCGGTCTTGTGTTACAAGACCCGTTTATGTATAGCGGTACAATTGCCAGCAATATTACGCTCTCGCGTGACGGGTATACCCAAGCTGATGTAGAAGCTGCTGCCGCTTTTGTCGGCGCTGATGCATTCATTCATAAGTTGCCTGACGGCTATCATACGGAAATGACTGAAAGGGGAGGAACGTTTTCTAGTGGCGAACGGCAACTGCTTTCCTTTGCACGAACGATGATAGCCGACCCGCCTATCCTTGTCCTCGATGAAGCGACGGCTATGGTTGATACGGAGACAGAAGAAGCGATTCAAAAAGCACTTGTTGCCATGGAGCAAAACCGGACGACGATTGCCATTGCCCATCGCCTTTCGACGATAAAGCACGCTGACCGAATTTTGGTTCTCCACCGAGGAGAGATTGTGGAACAAGGCTCCCATGAGGAGTTGCTACGCAAAAAAGGGCTCTATTATAAAATGTATTTGCTACAAGCTAGAGAAAAAACAGCCGCTATATAAATCGACTAAGCCTGTCCGGCCACTGGCCAACAGGCTTACCGTCATTGTGCGTTCATTTTACGGCTTTCTGCATTCCGATCAAGCAAATGTTCGTACGGAGCCAAATCAATTTCTTTTTCCGTTAGTTTTTTAATCAAGAATTTATGGTCGCGTTTTGGGGTAGCGATAATGTAGCCGCGGATCATCATGTCGAGCGTCAATGTAGTCGCTTTTTCTTTAATGGCAATCTCGCTAATTTTCCCGGCGATCTTTTCCTTTGCAACATCGCGGAACAGTTCGGGGACAGGCTCAACGAGTTCATTAAGCAACGTACGTTGGTCTTCTCCCCATAGAGGCAATGCTTGGTTAATGTAATGTTCTTGCCAATCAAGAATCGATTTGCCATCCGCTTTTGGCAAGCGCTTTAAAAATTTGCGGAACATAAAATAGCCACCGATGAGCATGAGTCCAAGCAAGATGAACGTCCATAGAATAATAAAACTCATAAACCAATCCCAGCCTGACATGTTCATCCTCCCATTTTGCTTGTTCTTCGCATTCACTGTATCATAAAATGGGTATAGGCGCTAGCAACATGGCGTTTTTTCGCTTGAGTAAAATAGGTTCTCGCTAACGTATATTGACTTTACTGTTGCGTTGATCAAGGGGGCTGGATAATGACAGAAGAAAAAGCAGAGCAATTGCTGCAAGCATTACGGACGAAGGAAGTAACCGAAGTGACGGTTTCAAAAGAAGAGTTTCCAGTGTTTCGCAACGTATTGACGAAACAAGAGGATATGAAAAGCTTTCGAGGGGCAGCCAAACATTTCGGTACGGTTGTTTATACGTACGAGCCTGGCTGGACTGCGTAAAGGAAAATGCGATAAAAGGCTGCAATGGCAGCCTTTTACGAGATTAGAACCAGCTTGCGCCGACAATTACTAGCAAGATAAACAAAACAACGATAAGAGCAAAGCCTCCACCATATCCGCTCATAGTTGAACCTCCTTTTAACAAGGTATGTTCTAGTCTATGCAAGCGAAAAAAAAGCGTATGGGCGGACTTTCATCATTATTCGCCATTTGTTTGATTAACTTGGTTGGCTTTTTTTGTTTTGTGTGAGCCACTCAATGGTTCTGGCTGTCCGCTTCCTTGCTTGCCTTTTGGCTGGTTGCGGCGTTGGCTTTTAAACGTATGGCGTTCCGTCATGAAGCACTCCTCCTTCCCCATTAGTATAAGGCGGCAACCATTTTTTCTATTCAAATTTAATGTTTTTGTCGAAAAAAGATTTAAACTTGGCGCAACTTTTGCTATCCTAATGAAGGGAAATCTTCCTGAACGCCTGTTTGTAAAAGCGCTTACGGATGGGTAAATCTTTAGACAACGCTCTCATAATACGTTATGATAATGCTGATAAGGGGGTCTTTCGATGTCAAAAAAACAAGACGTGTTTAATGCTAAGTCTTCTTTTGACCTGAATGGGAAAACATACCATTACTATGCGCTTGATGCGTTGGAAAAAGCCGGGATCGGAAAAGTGAGCAAGCTGCCTTATTCCGTTAAAGTCCTGCTTGAATCCGTGTTAAGGCAGTACGATGATTATGTCATTAAAAAAGAGCATGTTGAAAACCTAGCAAAATGGGGGACAAAGGACGTAAAGGAGATCGACGTCCCGTTTAAGCCTTCACGTGTTATTCTCCAAGATTTTACTGGCGTCCCGGCTGTCGTCGACTTAGCTGCGCTCCGCAAAGCAATGGCTGACCTCGGAGGGAATCCCGACCAAATCAATCCGGAAATCCCAGTCGACCTTGTCATTGACCACTCTGTCCAAGTTGACAAGTTCGGAACAGACGACTCATTGCTTCATAATATGAATTTGGAATTTGAACGCAATGCAGAGCGCTACCAATTTTTAAATTGGGCCAAAAAAGCGTTCGACAATTACAATGCCGTGCCACCAGCGACCGGTATTGTCCACCAAGTGAATTTAGAGTACATTGCCAACGTTGTCCATGCTGTTGAACAGGACGGCGAAACAGTTGCGTTTCCAGACACTTTAGTGGGAACCGATTCCCATACGACCATGATTAACGGTTTGGGTGTCCTCGGTTGGGGTGTTGGCGGCATTGAGGCGGAAGCTGGCATGCTTGGACAGCCTTCTTACTTCCCGGTTCCTGAAGTGATTGGCTTGAAATTTACAGGCTCACTGCCAAGTGGGACAACGGCAACGGATGTCGCTTTAAAAGTGACGCAAGTGTTGCGTAAAAAGAATGTTGTCGGCAAATTTGTCGAATACTTTGGCCCTGGCCTTGCCGATATGCCTCTTGCTGACCGGGCGACGATTTCAAATATGGCACCTGAATACGGCGCGACTTGCGGCTTTTTCCCAATTGACGAAGAAGCGTTGAATTATTTGCGCCTTACAGGACGCTCTGAAGAGCAAATTGATTTGGTTCGCACGTACTGCAAAGCAAACGGCATGTTCTATGTCCCTGGTGAAACGCCTGATCCTGTTTACACAGATGTGGTGGAAGTGGATCTGTCTAAGATCCATGCCAACTTGTCAGGCCCTAAGCGCCCACAAGATTTAATCGAGCTACCAGACATGCAAAAGTCCTTCCAAGATGCCGTCGTTGCGCCAGCAGGAAACCAAGGACTCGGTCTATCGAAAGATGAATTTAATAAAACCGTTGAAGTCAACTTTGCCGATGGCCGCGAAACGACGATGAAAACCGGTGCTGTAGCGATTGCTGCTATTACGAGCTGTACAAATACATCCAACCCATATGTGCTTGTAGCCGCAGGACTTGTTGCCAAAAAAGCGAGCGAGCTAGGTCTGAAAGTGCCTGAGTACGTGAAGACATCGCTAGCGCCTGGTTCTAAAGTGGTAACAGGCTATTTGAATGATTCTGGCTTGATGCCTTATCTTGAAAACCTCGGCTTCCATTTAGTCGGATACGGCTGCACCACATGTATCGGAAACTCTGGCCCGCTTGAAGAGGAAGTGGAACAAGCGATTGCAGCCAATGATCTGACAGTAACTTCTGTCCTGTCTGGAAACCGTAACTTTGAAGGGCGCATCCATCCACTTGTAAAGGCGAACTATTTGGCATCGCCGCCGCTTGTTGTTGCTTATGCATTAGCAGGTACAGTGGATGTCGATCTTTTAAATGACCCAATTGCCAAAGACAAAGACGGCAACGATGTTTATTTTAAAGATATCTGGCCAACGTCTGATGAAGTCCGCACAATTGTTGATAAAACGGTTACACCTGAGCTATTCCGTCGTGAATATGCTGATGTGTTCACGAGCAATGAACGCTGGAATCAAATCAACACGACGGACGACGCTCTCTACCAGTGGGATGATGATTCAACTTACATTGCCAACCCGCCGTTCTTTGAAGGGCTTGCCAAAGATCCAGAAGAAGTTAAACCGCTTAATGGCTTGCGTGTAATTGGAAAATTTGGTGACTCTGTCACAACGGACCATATTTCTCCAGCAGGAGCGATTGGCAAAAATACGCCAGCAGGTAAGTATCTGATGGAAAAAGGTGTTAAGCCAAAAGACTTTAACTCATATGGCTCTCGTCGAGGCAACCATGAAGTCATGATGCGTGGCACGTTCGCCAATATCCGCATTCGCAACCAAATCGCTCCAGGAACGGAAGGCGGCTACACGACTTATTGGCCGACTGGGGAAGTGATGTCTATTTATGATGCTGCTATGAAATACAAGGAAGACAATACGGGCCTTGTTATTCTAGCCGGCCAAGATTACGGCATGGGTTCTTCTCGTGACTGGGCAGCCAAAGGTACGAACTTGCTTGGCATTAAAACGGTTATTGCTGAAAGCTATGAGCGTATCCATCGTTCCAACTTGGTGCTCATGGGCGTGCTGCCTCTTCAATTTAAAGCAGGCGAAAGCGCAGAATCCCTTGGCCTGACAGGAAAAGAAACGATTTCTGTCGCCATTAGCAACGATATAAAACCACGGGATTATGTGACGGTTACGGCTGTTAGCGAAGATGGCAACAAAACGGAATTCGAGGCGCTTGTCCGTTTCGATAGCGATGTAGAAATCGATTATTATCGCCATGGCGGTATTTTGCAAATGGTGTTACGTGAAAAATTGGCTACTGTGTAATGAAATGAACACCTGCCTGAGGCTCTCAGGCAGGTTTTTTGTATGGCATAGGCAGGTATTTTTTTATCGCCAATTCGTGCTTTTATTAGCTGCGGGATGAGGACGCTGGTCGTGATGATGGCTTTTTTGTGCCAACCAAGAAAGAAAGTGCTGTTCTTTTTTTGATAACGGCCGTTGTAATTTTGTTTCAAAAAGTTGTTCAAGTTGCTTTTTTTCCATGATATTCACCCTTTTTTGTCGTGATGGTTTACTTATATGAACAAGATTGCTGTCGTAGACGTCAATCGGAGGAGAAAGTGAAAAAATTGGCGAATGGCGGCTAAATGGCAATGGTTTAAAAAATGAGAATTCAGGTAATAGTAATAGAAAAAAAGAGGTGAACAACGATGAGGCGAGTAGGAAAAGTATCTTTTGCCGAATTGGTGCGGCAAAACCGTGAGCGCCTTACTCAGGACCGGGAGGCCATGGAGCGTCTAGAAGCACGGTTCGAACAAAAACACTCGGTGCCAAAATAAGGAAGTCTTCGTAGGCGTTGCATTGGGCAAGCTAAACTCATGGAGGGGATCACATGGGAGACAACAATCGGTTTGCCCAATTTACGCCTGACCATTTAGGCGAACAATCACGCAAATCAGATCGGAACAACGGCAAGAAAATGGCCAACAAGTCCAATGAACAGCCGAACTATGTTCCTCCAAAAGGGTAGTTCCATTAAGTACACACTTTGTTGACCATATCACGCAGATTGGTCTGCAGCCGCCAAAATTGGCGGCTTTTTTGACGTTTTTCGCTCAGTTTGAGCGATTTGCTATTCATGGCAACAACAGGTTGCTATGATGGGGATAGAGATTTTTAATGGAGGAGAGATATGATTGAAGCAATTTTAAATATGCTGCTCTATACGCTTTTGGCGTTTACGACAGGGATTTTTACCGTCGCCCTTGCTCCAGGCGAACGGGGGCTCAGTGCTGAGCCAAAACAACAAACGGCTGTGCTGTTGCTAGGCGGGATTGTTGTTGTGTTATTTGGCTATGTGGCCAAATTGGCGGTTACTTACGCCGATTTTTTCGATATTTCTTACCCCGATGCGCTTATGACTGTCATTGCTGACCATGCTGTTGGCGCTAGTTTTCTATATGGGAGCTTGATTGTCGTGCTCATGGCTGCTGTATGGTTGGCAATGGCAAAAGTAACGGCGCTACGGCCTGTGGCCGCAGGAATCAATCTTGTGTTCATCGTTTTGCTGACTTTTGCAATCAGTCTGTCGAGCCATAGTGCTTCCTTAAACGGGTTGCACGGGATGATTAGCAGTAGTCTTCATATGGTGGCGATGGCTTTTTGGATTGGACCATTACTAGTCGTTGGTCTTTATGGAACGGCACTTATCAATGCTTTGAAGTTTCACCAATGGTTTTCGGTTGTGGCTGTTTTTAGTTTGTTATTACTTGTAACGAGTGGCTTCATCATGATGGGGGAAATTGCACCAGAGTATGTGAATAGCTGGATGCTGTCTTACGGCCAATTGTTGCTCATCAAGCACATTCTCTTTATTCCGTTGCTTGTCTTTGGTTTTCGGCATTTGCTATCTTTAAGCGGCAAAGGGGCCGAGCTATCGCCCGCTGAACGACAAAAATCCTTTCGTGCCGAAGGGGTGGTTGCGCTTCTCGTTTTCATCGTGACTTCCTGGCTAACGGAAACGGAGCCGCCTCATAATGTACTGCGGACATTGCAAAACGAACCGATGAGCCCGCTAATGGACTGGTTTTTACAAGAACCTTTGTTAGAAAACCAGCTGATTTCGTTTTCTCCAGGAATCAGCGGTACCTTGTTGCTCATCGCATCGGTCATCCTGCTTGTGGGCGCTTTATTTGCAGCATGGTGGTTTAAAAAGACAGTGATCGTCGGAGTGCTGCTAGTCGCATGGACACTTGTCACTTACAGCGGGCTTATGATCAGCGCTGGCCCTGGCGACATTCCAGTGAACTTGACTGTGCATGATACGATTGAAGACGCCATCGCGGTTGGCCATGAAAACGAACAAGTAGAGTTATTGGCCGTATTTGAAGAGGAACATGAAGAAGTTTTTGCTGTTTACCAAATCAATGAACGCCATTTGGCGGCGGAACGGTTGAAAATGGAAGACGAAGGCTACCGCAAGTATTTGGATGCTTCCATAGAAATTGAAAACGGCTTTTTAACAGGCGGTGACCAATTTATGGACACATTTATGTTTACAACAAATGATTGGGTAGACAATGAACGGGCAAGTACGTATGTTTCTTTAGGATACGCAGACAAAGACATCGAATCTGTGGAAATTGAGCTTGATGGCGAACGGCGTGACGCTAACGTCAAAAACAATGTCTTTATCCATGTAGAATCGACAAATGAAACGTTTCCAGAGGCCCATCGCTACTTAATAAAACCGACTAATGGCAAGGTTTTGGAAGTGGAAAAACGACAATTTATCCACGAAGGGCATTCCCATTAATAGAAAGGAAGGAACCAGCGTGGCGCAAGACAGACAACAATCAATACAGGCAGAAGCCGCGCTCTGGCGGAAACGTTTGACAAGAAGTGACGCTACGGAGCCCATGTCTGCAAATGAACTCGTTGAGCTGGCTCGGTACCGGTTCGCGCGGCGCCAGCAGCTTGACTCGTTTGTGCACCAATGGTTAAAACAAGCAGAGGAAATGGGTGCTTCTAAGCAAATCGTCCATCAGCTGAAGCAGCGTGGCCAGGCAACAGAATGGGTAGGATCTGAACTGATCCCGAAACAATGGCCACACCTCCGCGAAACCGACCAACTTCGCGGTAAACAACAAGCGATTGCCCGCATTCGAGAACAAGCAGACCGGTTTCTGGCAGATTGGGAGCAGACGGAATCGGCTGGCAATGGAGAACTTGAGGACATTGCCAACACATTTCGCGATAAAGCGCAAGCCCTTGCTGATACAGCTTCACAGCTGCTTGAAAGCTTTCAAGGTCAATACTATTCGAAGCCATTGTTTCAAACGCTAAAACAACTTGTGGCTGAGGCGACAACGCTTGGACATCGGTTTTATGAACAGGCTGCTAAATTGGCCAAACCGCAAGAGCATCCGTCTGCTTTGGCAGAGCTCGATGAAATGGTCGGTCTTGCAGACGTAAAGGCAAGGATCCATAAACTGTACGCGTTTTTAAAGTACCAACAGGAACGGAAAAAGCGTGGACTGCAAACAAAGCGATTGCTCAATTTGAATATGATTATGACAGGAAACCCAGGAACAGGAAAAACGACTTTAGCAAGGCTGCTTGCTAAAATTTATTATGAGTTGGGCATTCTCTCTAAACCAGAAGTGTATGAAGTAGACCGTGCCCAACTGGTTGCTGGCTATGTCGGGCAAACAGAAGAGCAAACAATGGCAGCAATTGAACGCGCTGCTGGCGGCGTCCTGTTTATTGACGAAGCGTACAGTTTAAAACGAGCCGGGCAAGGAGGCAATGATTACGGGCAAGCGGTCATTGATACGCTTGTAGCGGCAATGACAAGCGGCAAGTATGCAGGCAATTTTGCCGTTATCCTTGCAGGCTACCCAAAAGAAATGGCCACCTTTATACGTTCCAACCCAGGGCTAAGGAGCCGTTTCCCAGAACAAAATCAACTTCATTTGCAAAATTACACGGAAAGTGAACTCTTGGATATAGCTGAAACAATAGCGCTGGAAAACGACTTTGTTTTCACCGAACAAGCCTTAAAAAAAGTATCAGTGGAAATTGAACGGGCAAAAATCGACCAATCGTTTGGCAATGCTCGTGTCGTCGAAAACATTGTCCGCGCCGCCATTTTTGAAAAAGGGGCTTCTGGCAGCGGCAAGTCAGAGGCAGATTTGGTGTTGGTGGATGAAACGCATATCCAATCGACAGCGCCCCAACGAGCCGAAAATGCCCTTTCCCGCCTTGATGCACTTATCGGGCTCGAAGAAGTGAAGCGAGAAATAAAAAAGCTGACTGCGTACGCGAAAGTAAAAGAAGCACGGCGTGACATCGGCTTAGCCGTACCACCTATGCCGCTCCATACGGTGTTTTCAGGGGCTCCTGGCACAGGGAAAACGACCGTTGCCAGGCTTTATGCAGAAGCGCTTAACCAAATCGGTTTGTTGAAAAAAGGCCATGTGGTCGAGGTTTCTCGCAGTGATCTCGTTAGCGGATTTGTCGGACAGACGGCATTGAAAACAGAAAGAGTGATTGAAGATGCACTTGGCGGCGTTTTGTTTATTGATGAAGCATATTCCCTGGCACAAGGCGGCGCGAATGACTATGGAAGGGAAGCGTTGACAGCATTAACGCAAGCAATGACGACCCATGAAGCCAACTTAGTTGTCGTCTTTGCAGGCTACGCCAAAGAAATGACACAGCTGTTAAAAAGCAATCCTGGTCTGCAATCGCGAGTGCGTAAAACCATCCATTTTCCAGATTACACGCCTGACGAACGGTACGAGATGCTACTCGCAAAAGCGAAGAGCTATCGGTATGAATGGTCACAAGCAGCACTTGATTTAATAAAAGGCCATTTTAAATCAGCGAATAGGGGAGGCAATGGCCGCTACGTCATGAAAGTGTTTGAAGCTATCATCCAAGAGCAGGCTCTGCGTGTGGCACACATAGAAGTCGGCCAAACTGCTTTTATGCAAATTGAGAAAGAAGATGTAGAGCGAGCATTGTCAAACCACAATCATGAACGCCTTTAACAATAGCCCCTAAAGCGATTAGCTGGAGGGGCTATTGTTTTTGCTTTACTGCAAAAAAATGGGAGAACTGCTATGTGAAAAAAAGAGGTTTAGTTGTTTGGCGAACGGTTATTTATAAAATAGTGGAGAGATAGAAGGATGATAGGACTATGACCTTTTGCTTATACTGGTGCTTATAAGGCAAAGTAAGGCGGAAATGTTTTTAGGAATAGAGCGACCTGTGTTATACTGATGGAAAACTCGGTAAAGGGTTTGGCGGGAGAAAGGAGGGGAAGTAGTGACCCATAAAGTGCAAACAAAAATTGTTCCTCAGTACGCTGACACCGACATGATGGGCGTCGTATACCATGCTAACTACTTAAAATATTTTGAACTTGGTCGTACGGCTTATATTGAAGATGCCGGTTACAGCTACGTAAAGATGGAGGAAGATGGCTACTTTGCTCCTGTGTATGATGTGCAAGCAACTTACCGCAAGGCGCTCCGCTACGGAGATACGGCAATCGTGGAGACACGTCTTTCCCTAAATGACGGTGTTAAAACCGTTTATGCCTACGATATTACGAACCAAAACGGGGAGCTTTGTGTAACAGGGTCGACGACACATGTGATTGTGAAAAAAGACACGTTCAAGCCAGTTCCTTTTAAGCGGGCGTTCCCTGAGTGGTACCAACGTTATGAAGAGTTGAAGGAGCAATAAAATGGCGTTTGGCATTAACCGTACGGAGCTAGAAGGCTGGAAAGCGAAAGCACGGGCAGGGGAAATTGCGTTTCTGACCCATTACTGGCACGACCCACGCTTTCCCCAGGCGACTACTGTTACCAAGGCCGCTTGCGTCGATGTCTCTAAGTTAATTGAATGGGGCAAAACGTACGGATTAAACCCACAGTGGATCGACAATCGCAACGAATTTCCCCATTTCGACTTGCTCGGGGAAAAGCAAGCCACCATTTTAGCAGCGGAGGGAAAATTAGACCAATTGCGCCGTTTCCATAAGCAACTTTACAACACTGGAGGTCTTATGATGAAAGTAAACCAAGATTCCATTCGCCGTGACTTACATACGAAAGCAGACATTGATCCAAAAGAAGAAATTCGCACCCGTGTAGATTTTTTGAAAAACTATACGCTAAAAGCAGGCACAAAAGGATTTGTACTTGGAATATCGGGAGGCCAGGATTCTACGCTTGCGGCAAAACTTGCGCAAATGGCGGTAGATGAGCTCAATCAAAAAGCTCCAGGCACGTACCAATTTCATGCCGTTCGTTTGCCTTATGGCGTCCAGCATGATGAAGAAGATGCACAAGTGGCGCTGTCGTTTATTGGTCCTGATAAGATCCATACGGTTAACATTAAGCCAGCTGTTGATGCTGCTGTTGCCTCTTTTGTGGAAGCGACAGGAGAAGAGCTGTCTGGGTTTATAAAAGGCAATACAAAAGCGCGGGAACGGATGAAAGTCCAATTTGATTTGGCTGCCCACTACCAATGCCTTGTGCTTGGTACCGACCACGCTGCCGAAGCGGTGACTGGATTTTTTACAAAATTTGGCGATGGGGCTTGCGATGTCGTTCCGCTATATGGACTGACCAAGCGACAAGGCAAAGCGCTTCTCCAAGAACTTGGCGCACCAGAGGCACTGTACCAAAAAGTCCCAACTGCAGATCTTGAAGACGACAAACCAGGATTGCCTGATGAAGAAGCGCTTGGCATGACGTATGAGCAAATTGATGATTATCTGGAAGGCAAGCCCATTGACAGCGCCATACAGGAAAAATTAGAAAAGCGTTATATGGCAACAGCGCATAAACGCAAAGACCCGATAAGTGTATATGATACATGGTGGAAAGGCTGATCGAACACGCTTGTCAAATCGAGGCAAACGACAATTGTATGCGAGCGTTTGGCTACAGTCTGGGAAAGGCTAAAGGTCTTTCTCCCGCTTCTTCTTGTTATGCTTTATGCTGTACAAATCAGACATGACGAGCGTACGAGGTTCATATAAATAGGGTTGTATGAGCATGTATGATAGGGAGAGAAGGAAAAAGATGAAAGAAAAAGTGCTAGTATTGCTAGGCTTGATTGTTTGTCTTTTGTTGATAGTCGGTTTTGCGACGAACGGCCTTTCAAAACCAGAAACGGTCCAAGGCAACGCATCTGATCAAGAAGAGAACAAACAGGAGTCGCAAGAGATTAGTGATATCGAGATTACATTAAATGGTTATTCTGTCAAAGAGGAGAACGAGGAAGAGCTGTTGATCAAAGTCGATTTAACGATTGAAAACAAACGGGAATCGACCGTTAATTTTTCGTTAATGAATTTGACTTTAATGGACAGTGAACATTATGCGTATAGCCATGAATCAAATGTAGAAACAAAGGGCATTCTCGGTGGTCAAATTTCTTCAGGGCGGTCTGTCAGTGGCGAAGTGGCCTTTATTGTCCCGAAAGATACCACTTACGAACTCGTTTATACGGATCATTTTCGGACGGGCCAACTGTTTTTTCCAATTGAAGTAACGGACTAAGGCTATGCGAATGCATAGCCTTAGACTGTAGACAAGCGTTCGCATACATTGTTGTTTGGCAAGCGTTTTCTAGCAGTCTGAGTGGGGTTATTGACTTCATCACTATTCTTGAAACACTGTCCTTATTGCGTTAAGATGGTTAAAAACAAAGATGCGGGAGCGAGTTGCCATGCCGATAAAAATTCCAGATCACCTACCTGCGAAGGAAATTCTGTTAAAAGAGAATATTTTTATAATGGATGAAAGTCGGGCGTACACACAAGATATCCGGCCTTTAAAAATTTGCATTTTAAACTTAATGCCGACTAAACAAGAAACCGAAACACAATTGCTACGGCTGTTAGGGAACACACCTTTGCAAGTCGATGTTTCTCTGTTGCATCCAAGCACCCATTCGCCGCGCAATACATCAAAAGAACATTTGAACCTTTTTTATAAAACCATTGATGAAGTAAAACAACAAAAATTTGACGGAATGATTATTACTGGCGCCCCAGTAGAGACGCTGCCTTTCCATGATGTCAATTATTGGAATGAACTAACGTCTATCCTTGATTGGACGACTACCAATGTCACGTCGACTTTACATATTTGTTGGGGTGCCCAAGCTGGTCTTTACCACCATTATGGCATTAAGAAAAAGCCGCTTACAACAAAGCTTTTTGGCGTCTATTCACACAAGCTAGATGTGAAAAACATCAATTTGCTACGGGGCTTTGACGATGTTTTTTACGCGCCCCATTCTCGCCATACCACGGTTAGCCGCGAAGATATTGAGCGCGTTGATGAGCTGATTGTTTTAAGCTCTTCGGAAGAGGCGGGTGTCTATATTGCCTCTTCTAAAGATGGGAAGCGTGTATTTGTCATGGGCCACTCTGAATATGATGCACATACACTAAAACAAGAATACGAACGCGACGTAAAACGTGGGATTGCCTGTGATCCGCCGTTCAATTATTTTCCAGAAGGCAATGTCGATGCGCTCCCACCTTTGCAATGGCGTGCCCATTCGAATTTGTTGTTTTCTAATTGGCTTAATTACTACGTATATCAAGAAACCCCATACCATTTAGATGATTAAAAAACCGAGCAATCGGTTTTTTTTTATGTTCATGCGAAACACTAATCAAAAAGGGAGGGCTGATTGTGCAAAAGGTTCGGCCGGATCGCACCTCATTTCTATACATCCAGGGAGCGAGCGTTTATTTTGAATACTACCGTTGCCAAGGGCAAGAAGCAAAAGGAACGTTGCTTTTGTTGCATGGTTTTTTAGCATCATCAGCCTGTTTTCATCAATTGATTCCTTATTTACACAAGGATTATCATCTGATCAGTTGTGATTTGCCTGTGTTTGGCCGCTCAAGTAAGGCACCAGGAACGGTCTATTCCCTTTATGGTTATGCCCGGCTTGTCATTGAACTGGCAGCTAGGCTTGGACACACCTATGTGACAATTGTTGGCCATTCTATGGGCGGACAAGTGGCGCTGCATGCGGCCAAAGCATTCCCTGACCAAATTGAACGCCTTGTGCTGTTGGCAAGCTCTGGTTATTTACAACGTGTTAAAAGAACATACCGCGCTATATCCTATTTGCCTTTTGCGGCCCCGGCCATTTACGCAGCCATTCGCCGCCAAGATGTACGGGCGTTTTTATGTGAGGCTGTTTACGATAAGCGGGTCGTAACGAAAGCAATGGTTAGCGCCTATACTTTGCCCCTTAGCGACACCTCGATTGGCAAGGGGTTGATCCAACTTGCACGGCAAAGGGAAGGTGATTTAACGTCAACAGAATTGCAAACCATTGCCAAGCCTTGTTTAATCATCAATGGACGAGAAGACCCCGTTATTCCTGTGCAAACAAGTGTGCGTTTAGCAAAAGACTTAGCAAACAGCAAACTCATTTTGCTAAAGCGCTGTGGCCATTTGTTGCCAGAGGAACAGCCTAACCTCATAGCGAAACAGATGAAACGGTTTCTGAGAAAGACATAAGCGCGTTTTTGAACGATGATAGTATGGTACAATGGGGGGAGAGGTGATTCCATTGGACCCGCTAGATATTATGATGAACAAGAACCGGGTTATCCCTTTTTTTCTTCCGATCGTAAGTGCAGACAAACAGCAAGTGGTTGGCTATGAAGTCCAGCCTTATTGGATGGAGGCAAATGAACGGATCAAGCTGAACTGGTTTTTCGAAGATAGAAGCATTCCTAGCGAATACCGCCTCGAACTAGAAGACGATTTGCAGAAAAAAGCAATTGACTTGTACACCGCTGAAAACGGGAAAAAAATGCTTTATTTCAATTATGATGTCAGGCTATTAAAAAAACAGGCAGGTCAGATGCTGTTGGACCGACTGGAAGCAATGCAGCAACTTGGCATCCCATTAAAGCGTGTCATTGTCAACATCGTGTGTGAACATAGCGTTGAAGAGCTGCTGGAAGTCAAACATACGATGGTCTATATGCAAAGCTTAGGCGTGCAGCTTGCAGTGAATGCCGATTATTCAGTGGCCAACCAGCTGGAGTTGTTCACAAAGCTAAAACCGAATGTTATTTGCGTCAACTGCTCGTTTCTAGAAGAAAATTCGTTGCCAGGGCTGTATCGAGATGTCCACCAGCCGTTAGCTCTTTTCGCCCGCAAAATTGGCGCGACCCTTTTGTTTCAAGGAGTTGAGACGTTTGCACAGTTTAATTATGCGTGGCGCAGCGGTGGGCGCTACTATCAAGGTCCTTATTTTCGACAAGCGACCAAAGGGTTTGTCGATGAAAACAGCTTTAAAGACAAATTAAAAAAAGATATGCATCACTTTATCCATTATGAAAGAGAAAAAATGAAGGCACAGTTTACGCTGTCTAACCAATTGTCGCAAACATTAAAACAAGCAATGAAGGGTTTGAAACAAGACCAAGGCTACGATGAAATTGTTTTAAACGTGGCGAAAGCGTTAAATCCTTATACATTCCGCGTCTACATTTGCGATGAAGATGGCATCCAACAATCGGCCAATGCAGAAAAAGATGCAGAAGGAAATTGGCTGCTTTTGAAAGAAAGCCGCGCTAAAAACTGGAGCTGGCGCCCTTATTTTCTTGAGAACATTGTGCGGATGAATGTAGAGAAAAAAGGGATCTTATCGGATTTATATACAGACATTGAACGAGATGAGCAAATTCGCACCTATTCTTATCCGCTTAACGACAAGCTTTACGTTTTTGTTGACATTCCTTATGCATTTTTGTTTGAACAAAATGGATTGTTGTAAAGCAGCGCGCGGGTCAAGTTAGCCGTAGGAAGGAGAAAGAATGAACATTACGATAACAGCTGCAGCCCATACCTATCTAAGCGAACGAGGGCATGAAATCGTCCGTATTGCCGCCAAGGATACGTATGAATGTAGCACAATGGTGGAGTACTTTATCCAAGAAGGTATCGTGGAAGCAGGCGATCAAATCGTTGAGGTTGAAGGGCTTACGGTGATTTATAACGAAAAAGCAGAAGCGGAAATTGGGAACGAAGTAAAAGTGGACTACGTACCATCACAAGGACTAAAGCTAATGGCACCAACAGGAGTGCTTGCCTATGCCCAGCGAGTCCGCTCAAGCTCCATGCCAGCAGAAAGTGGCGGCAGCCGCTGTGGACAATAAGGCATTTGTGCCAGGCAGCACTTTAGCCTGGCACGCGCTATCTAGTGAAAAAACTGCTAATTCTTGATACATACGGCGACACTTGCTGGAATGTTTTCACAAATTTATCAACTGAAGTGGCTGTTCGGGAGAGGTCGAATTTTCCTTCATCGTCTGTAAACGGAGCTGTCCAGATTGACTTCTTTTTAGGCGCCGCCTGTTGCGGGTATCCGCTTTGTTGGAAGGGCTGTGGCATTTGGCGATAAGGTCGGCGCTGATAAGGGGGATGTTGAAAACCAGGCTGTTGCCGTTGCAAAAACGCCTGATTGTGGATCATTTGCTGATGATGGGGACGTCGTGGCGCAGGAAACATGGCATAGCCTCCTTTCATTTAATGGAAATCGTTTTCCGCTTTCCTTTAATGACGATGCGCAGCAAACCATTTTCATAATGGGCATGAATGTCATCTTCATTAAAAGGAAATGGGACAGGAATCGCGCGCTCACTCTTGGAAGAAGCATGTTGTTTGGTGATTAGTTTCGTTTCGTCATCGATTGTCGTGACTTCGCCTTTGTGGCGAACACGGATTATAAGCGCTTGCCGCAGCGATTCCAACTCAATTTGCTCTTTGTTGATTCCTGTAAGTTCGGCCTCTATCACAAAACGGTCTGGTTCTTCTCTTATACGTACCGGTATGGAGGGGCCAAACAATTGTGTTGAAAAGTTCCGAAATGCCGATTGAAAAAAATGATCGATTGACGCCATAAAGTCATGGCCGCCCCCTGGCTTCCGTGGGAAATGTTCAGACATCATCAAACCTCCATCCCTTTTAACTGCTCTATAATATGAGAGAAGGGAAAGAAAGGTGATTTGAGACATGAAGATAATTGACACACACTGTGATGCTCTTTATAAACTGTGGCGTGATGAGGACAAAGCGTTTGCCGATGACGAAGACATTGCAACAAATGCAGCAAGGTTAAAACAAGGGAATGTGTTTGTTCAGTTTTTTGCGATTTGGGTGCCGTCAACCGTGCCGCAAGAATCAAAATTTCAAGTGGTGCAAAAGCAAATGAATGCATTCTATGAGCGTGTCCTTGCTGTGCCTAACATGAAGGCGATTCGCTCATTGGATGAAATTGCTTCCTTGAAAGAGGGAGAAATTGGCGCTGTCCTTGCTTTAGAAGGGATGGATGCTTTAGGAACAGATATGGGCAAATTGGAATGGTTGTATGAGAAAGGGGTTTCCTCCATTGGCTTAACATGGAATGACGCCAATTTATGCGCCGATGGTATTGGGGAAATGCGTGGCGCCGGACTGACCGAATTTGGCAAAAAAGTGATCGCATTGAATAACAAACACCATGTGCTAAATGATGTCTCTCATTTGAGCATCGCTGCGTTTTGGGATGTCCTTGAATGCTCAAAAAAAACGATTGCCAGCCATTCAAATGCGTATGCTGTTTGCCATCATCCCCGCAATTTGCACGATGACCAAATCGATGCCCTGATTGCAAGCGACAGTTTCATTGGCGTTGTTTTCTTTCCCACTTTTATAAAAAGCGAGCTTGGCGCCTCCATTCGCGACCTCCTTTGTCATATCGACCACATAGCGAGCCGAGGCGGGATCGATCATATCGGTTTTGGCTCAGACTTCGATGGCATCTCAGTTCATGTAGACAAATTAGAGCATGCTGGCATGTATGAACATTTAGTGAACGAACTATTAAAACATTATAAGGAATCGGAAGTCGAAGGGTTTTGCAGTAGAAATTTCATTGAAAAAGCAATAAGTGGATAAGGCGTTGCGTGATAACAACTACGCTAGTACGAATATTTTTGCTGGTCGAGGCTAAACCGCTTTGGTAGAAGCGCCGATATAAAAGGATGAAGGCTTAGTTCGGAGGGAATCGTATGGCGCTTAACATGTTTGAAAGGGAAGAGCAACGTTATGACCAGGAGCTTGTTTTGTTTAAAGCAGGGCAGTCCACCTATGCATTAAATGTATTAAAAGTGAAAGAAATTATTCGACCGGTTCCAGTTACGGAATCACCAAACAGGCATAGCATCGTTGAGGGCGTCATTCAAGTGCGCGGACAAGTCATCCCATTAATCAACTTGTACCGCCTCTTGGAAATTGACGAAAGTGAAACAGTCTATTTTCTTGTGATTGAGATGGGTGAGCAACTATTTGCGCTAAAAACGGGGCCTGTTACCCACGTTCACCGCACCCACTCTAGCATAATCAAACAGCCAGACGCTGTCACAAAAGGAAAAGAAGCTTTTGTGAGTGGGGTGATTCCGTTGCCGGACAATGGCGTTGCCTTCTCCCTTGATTTGGAGAAGGTGCTCCACTTTATCCAGCCGTCACACATGCAAGGGGCAATGGCAACGGATGAGCGCCGTCGTAACTATCCGCTTCTATTAGTAGAAGATTCAAAGACGTTGCGTTCGCTCCTTGCCGATGCGTTGAGAGAGGCTGGCTATGAAGATGTTACAACATTTGATAATGGAAGGGATGCGTCTCGTTATTTGTCAGATGATGCATGCCCTCGATATGAGGCGGTCGTTACCGATATAGAAATGCCTTATATGAACGGCCACGAACTGACGAGACATTTACGTCAAGACAGTCGCTATCAAGAAACCCCCGTTATTGCGTTCTCTTCGCTAGACAAAGGACTGATGGAACGAAGAGGGGAAGAAGCCGGTGTAACCGAGCATGTGGCCAAGCCAGACATCCATCAACTTGTCGATGCCCTTGATCGGCAACTACTGGAAAAGTGAGTCCGTTTAACGGATTCGCTTTTTTGGTATTAGTAATTCAAGCTGCTCAGTTGTAATAAGGCCGGCTTTATGGAGGAGGCATGCATAAAAGTAAGGATTTTTTTTAACAAACATGCTGTGTCACTCCTTTTCAAACAGTTTATTCTCTTGCGCAAAAAAGTTTCCCTTACGCAAAAAAAATAGGCCGCTAAAAGCTGGATTTTGGACGGTCATCAAAAATCTTGGTATGATAGAAAGACAAAGCAAGACTCTACAAGGAGGCTAACTAGATGGAAATTAAGGTTACAAAACCTGCAATAAATTGGTTTAAACAAGAGTTTTCGGAAGCAGAAGAACCTGTCCCGATTCGTTTTTATGGACGCTACGGTGGCTGTGGATCCTTACAAAGCGGTTTTTCAATGGGGATGAGCCAAACGGAACCAACTGAACCGGCTGTCGTGTATGAAGAGGGCGGTTTTTTGTTTTTTATTGAAGAACAAGATAGCTGGTATTTTAAAGATCAGCTTGTACGGGTGAAATATAGTCGTAAGAAGGACGAAATCGAATTTGAATACGAACAACAAGTCAATCGCGAACAGTAGCCAATACAGGCGACATTTTAACGTGAAATAATAGATATGCCTTTGTGAAAAGGAAGAAATGGGGAATAGGAATGGCAATCGAGAAAGCAATGTTTGCAGGAGGCTGTTTTTGGTGCATGGTTCAGCCGTTTGATGAGCTGCCAGGCATAAAAGCAATTGTGTCAGGCTATTCAGGCGGAGACACGAAAAATCCAACCTATGAACAAGTAAAAACCGGCGAAACTGGACATTATGAAGTTGTAGAGATTACGTATGATCCTGAGCTGTTTCCTTACAGCAAGTTGCTTGAGCTGTACTGGCCGCAAATTGACCCAACAGATGACGGCGGCCAATTCCATGATCGTGGAAGCCAGTACCGGACGGCTATTTTTTATTATACAGAAGAACAAAAGCGGTTAGCGGAAGCTTCGAAAGCAGAATTAAACAACAGCAGCCGTTTTAACAAGCCAATTGTTACTGCGATTCTTCCTGCGTCCACGTTTTATCGGGCCGAGGAAGAGCATCAAGATTTTTATAAAAAGCAGCCAAAGGCGTATAAGCAAGACCGCGCGCAAAGCGGAAGAGACGAATTTATCGCAACGAACTGGAAAGGAAACAAATCGAGGTAGTCAGGAAGGAGGCACGCATGGAGAGGTTTTCCAAATCTGTAATAAAGGGAGTAGCGTTTTTGGCTTTGGCAGTCGTTACAATCAGCTTAATCTCGATTTTTTTTGTACAAAGCTGGCGTTACACAGAAGCGGGAAAAGTGCCTCCGAAAACGGCTGTGTTGCTTCACGCCGTCAACAATCGGCTTTTGCCTGAAGGGAAACTGGAGGCGCCTGCTTTATTAGCAGTCAAGGCGCCGCCAACGATTGAACATCATCGAGTCACGATTCCGACTAGGGATGGGGGAGACATTCCAGCAACCGTTTATCAGCCTATCGCTGCGGGGCCACACCCGATCATTGTCTACTATCATGGAGGCGCATTTTTGGAAGGCTACGGCGACTTGGATACTCATGATAATATTATCCGTTCGCTTGCGGCCCGAACTGGTGCTATTGTGGTTGCCCCAGCTTATCGCCTTGCTCCGACGTATGCTTTTCCTACAGCAGTAAACGATAGCTATGATGCCCTTACCTGGGTCTATGAGAATGCAGACGTTTTAGACGGCGATGGGGATAGGCTTGCAGTAGCTGGCGATAGCGCTGGAGGAAACCTTGCTGCGGCTGTTGCCATCATGTCTGGAGAAGAGGGCGGTCCTGCCTTGTCGGGGCAAGCGCTCCTTTACCCGCTGGCTACTTTTGAAGATGCGGAGTTCCCGTCACGTGACATGTATGCAAGCGGCTTTTATTTTTTGTCCCGTGCTGTTATGGAAATGGCGCAGCAATCGTATGCGCCAAATGAAGCGGATTGGGCATCGCCTTACACATCGCCTCTTAATGCCGAAGATGTGTCGATGATGCCGAGCACGCTTGTCATAACAGGCGAGTTTGATCCGTTGCGCGATGAAGGGGAAGCTTTGGCAAAACGTTTGTATAATGAAGGGATCTATGTACAAGCACAGCGGTTTAATGGAGTGATGCACGGCTTTATCTCTTTCTATGAAGTGATGGAGCGAGGCGATAAAGGGCTGCACTCAGCGGCGGCTTTTTTGAAAGAAGCGTTAAACGAGAAATTGCCTGAGCCCCAAAATAGCCAGCCATTTGCAGTTGAAGTGATCGACGGCCGTGATTCTTGGCGGGATGAGGCAGAAGCGTATGTGATTGGTGTGTACGTATTGTTTAAGCAAATGATCCAAGCATTTCAATAAAAACCAGCCCATATTGTCGGGCTGGTTTTTATTGAAACTGATTATTTCGCGCAAAAGCGACAAACGTGTCTTCAGCCTCGTTTAACCCACACGCCCCGCATTGGATGCGAATCGATGGCCCTCTGTAAGGCATATGGAAGGCATCAAGTGAATCTTCGTTGTACGTTTCAACGATTTCACCAGTTTGTGGGCTTAATTTGACAGGTTCGGCTTGTTGAACGATGCGGTGGAACCGTGTCCGGTTGGTTTTGCACTTTGGACATAAATATGGATCATTCATATTATCACTCCTTACGTTTAGTATGGACAAAAAAAGGGAAAGGCATGATTGGTTAACAAGAAAAGTTTGGGAAAGTTGTGTCTGCTTCTCAACTATTTTTTGTCGAATTTATGATAATTGTTGGTAACCGCTTTAATAGCAGCGCATTTTTTAGGCGAAAGTGGTAGGATGGAGTACAGCTATGTTGCTGGTTTCTGCTTCACAAAGTATACATGCAACAATTAGTTATTTTGCCAAAAGAAAGGTGATTTTATTGCGTACACCATCGAAAGTCTTTAAATGGATTGCTCTAGCGATGGTCAGTCTCTTTCTGAGTGGTTGTGGGAATTTGACGGTCCTTGACCCACAAGGTCCTGTAGCGGAACAGCAAAGCGATTTGATCATGCTATCAATCTGGTTTATGATTTTCATTGTTTTAGTCGTGTTTGTTTTGCTTACAGTTATGATTGTCAAGTACCGTGACCGAGGAAACAATGACAATTATGATCCGTCAATTGAGGGTAGCCATAAGTTGGAATTTATTTGGACGATTATTCCAATTATTATTGTCACCATTCTTTCTGTGCCAACTGTCATAACCATTTATAATTTGGAAGAAGCTCCTGAAGTGGCTGAAGGCAGCGTCCAAGTTGATCCGCTTGTCATTCATGCAACAAGCGTAAACTGGAAATGGATCTTTAGCTATCCAGAGGAAAATATTGAAACGGTCAATTATGTAAATATCCCTGTTGATCGTCCAGTCCAGTTCAAATTGACTTCAGCAGATTCAATGGCATCGTTCTGGGTGCCGCAGCTTGGTGGACAAAAATACAGCATGTCTGGCATGGAAACAGAATTGTTTTTAATGGCTAGTGAACCAGGCACGTACAATGGCCGCAATGCAAACTTTACAGGCGAAGGATTTACGGAGCAACGGTTCCTTGTTAATGCGGTAACAGATGAAAGCTATGATTCATGGGTGGAAGAAGTGCAAGCAGAAGCGCCACCATTGTCAGAAGAAGAATATGCACATCTAATGGTTCCAGGTCATGCTGAAGAAATGACATTCTCTTCGACACATCTTGAGTTTGTCAACCATGCTTATGATCCGACATACGCGCTTGAGAAAAGTGCAGAACTTGGATATGAGCCACTTAATCCGCATTCGAGAGAAGGCAAAGCGTATGAAATGCCAAAACTGACGCAGCCAATTGACACATCAAGAACATACAAAGTGGAATTGGATGATGAGTAATGGCGCAAACAACGGAAGAGAGGGGATTTACCGTTGAGATGGGATGAATTTATAGTAACGGGAGACCCGCTTATACTTGGTGCGCAAATTTCCATTGCCTTATCAAGTATAATTGCAATTGTCGCCCTTACTTATTTTAAAAAATGGAAAGTGCTCTGGACGGACTGGATCACATCCGTTGACCATAAAAAGATTGGGATTATGTACATTGCGTGTGCTTTGTTAATGCTTTTCCGGGGTGGCGTCGACGCGATGATGATGCGTTTGCAATTGACTGCCCCAGGCATGACGTTTTTAAACAGCCAGCATTACAATGAAATTTTTACGACGCATGGCACAATCATGATTATTTTCATGGCGATGCCTTTCCTTATTGGTTTAATGAACGTGGTCGTACCGCTGCAAATCGGCGCACGCGACGTTGCATTTCCATTCTTGAACAATTTAAGTTTTTGGACATTCTTTTTTGGAATGGCACTTTTTAATATTTCCTTTATCATTGGCGGTTCGCCAGCGGCAGGATGGACGTCTTACTTTCCACTTGCTTCGAATGATTTCAGCCCTGGCGTCGGTCAAAACTTTTATGCGCTCGGTCTTCAGCTTTCCGGTATCGGAACGCTGGCCACAGGGATCAACTTTATCGTCACGATCTTTAAAATGCGCACTAAAGGCATGACGCTAATGAAAATGCCGATGTTTACATGGACGGTTTTAATCACATCAATGATTATTGTCCTTGCCTTTCCAGTGTTGACTGTAGCGCTAGCAATGATGACATTTGACCGTCTGTTTGGATCGGCGTTCTTTACCCTGCAAGGTCAAGGCCTTGATATGCTATGGGCCAACTTATTCTGGATTTGGGGCCACCCTGAAGTGTATATTGTTATTCTCCCTGCATTTGGGATTTTTTCAGAAATTATTTCAACGTTTGCGCGCAAAAAGCTGTTTGGCTATAATGCGATGGTCGCTTCCGTTGTGATCATTTCGTTTTTAAGTTTCCTTGTATGGGTTCACCACTTCTTTACAATGGGGAATAACGCGGCTGTTAACTCGTTTTTCTCGATTACAACAATGGCGATTTCGATTCCGACAGGTGTCAAAATCTTTAACTGGCTCTTTACGCTACACAAAGGAAAAATTAGAATAACGGTGCCGATGCTTTGGTCGCTTGGCTTTATCCCGAACTTTGTAATCGGCGGGGTCACAGGCGTGATGTTGGCTATGGCAGCAGCCGATTACCAGTACCACAACACGTATTTTCTCGTGTCCCATTTCCATTATGTCCTTATTGCCGGAACGGTGTTTGCCTGCTTTGCTGGTTTGGTTTACTGGTATCCGAAAATGTTTGGCCATCGTTTGAACGAAAAAATCGGCAAATGGGTCTTTTGGATTTTCATGATCGGTTTCAATATCTGCTTTTTCCCGCAGTATTTTCTCGGGCTTGACGGCATGCCGCGGCGGATTTACACATACTTGGAATCCGACAATTGGTTTTCGCTTAATGCGATCTCCACAGCGGGCGCTTTCATGATGGCGATCGGATTTGCGTTGTTCGTCTATAATATTTACTACAGCTGGCGTTACGAAAAACGCGATACAACTGGCGATCCATGGGACGGCCGCACATTGGAGTGGGCAACGTCTTCAGCAATACCGCCATTTTACAACTTTGCAAAAGTCCCTGAGGTATCAGAACGTGATGCTCTCTGGGATATGAAAGAAAAAGGCATTGATCCGAATGCCGACACGAATTACCAGAAAATCCATATGCCGAGCAATACATGGCTTGGACCAGTAATGAGTTTGATGATGTTCATTGCTTCCTTTGCCCTCGTATTTAGTTGGTTCCCGCTTGCGATTCTAGGCGGTATTGGAATTTTCATTTGCATGATCATCCGCTCCTTTGATTACAACGACGGGTATTATGTAAGTGTAGAAGAAATTACAGAAATTGAAAATAAAGCGAGGGAGGCGTAAAACGTGGCATCACATGAAACGATAAATCCAAACGAACCACTTGAATATCAATCATCTGAAGGCCGCAACAATATCCTAGGTTTCTGGATTTTTCTTGGCGCTGAATTCGCTTTGTTTGCAACGCTGTTCGCCTCGTATTTTGTCCTCGTTGACAGAAATGCTGGGGCAGTGCCGTCAGCGGAACTGTTTGATTTAAACCTGGTGTTAATCATGACGTTCCTGCTTTTGACAAGTTCGTTTACTTGTGGGATCGCCATCCATGAAATGCGGGCCGGCAGAATGAAACAAACGCTCGTTTGGATTGGTTTGACGCTTTTATTAGGCCTTGGGTTTGTTGGCTTTGAGATATACGAGTTTATCCATTATGTTCATGAAGGGGCGACCTTGTCGGCAAGCGCCCATTGGTCAACATTCTTTGTGCTTCTTGGCACACACGGCTTGCATGTCTCGATTGGTATCGGCTGGATTGTGTTGTTGGCGATTCAAATGCTAAAACGCGGGTTTACGCCGCGGACAACGTCTAAATTTTTCATTGCTAGCTTGTATTGGCACTTTTTAGATGTTGTATGGATTATGATCTTTACCGGCGTATATTTGCTAGGAATGGAGTGGGTGTAAATGGCACAGGAAAAAGAAACAGCAGCCAACCACCACGGTTTTCCTTGGAAACATGTGATTGGCTTTGTGCTCTCGATTGTCCTCACGCTACTAGCAGTATGGGTCATGTCGCAAACAAATTTGGCATGGGACGTACGAATCATTATTGTCTTTGTGTTTGCCTTTATCCAGATGACAGTACAGCTTCATATGTTTATGCATATAGGTGAAGGCAAAGCAGGTTACGTGCAAGTTGGCCACACATGGTTTGCCATTATCATTGCGGTGATTATTGTAATTGGCTCTTATCTTGTACTGAGAACGGGCCACATTTAAAAAAAAGCGCATTCCCATTGCTGGAATGCGCTTTTTTTATTCAGTGGACTGTGTAAAACGCCTTGATTTGCTGCGGAAGTGTGGGTAAACATAAAGAACAAGGGCAGCAAAATGGGCGATAAAGACGTTGACAAGAAACGCCGTGACAAAAGCAGAGTGGTGAAGGTCGAATAAAAATCCTTCAAAAATGTGAGCAAGGGCTAGCACCCACATGACAATGATAAACGGAATGCTGGCAAGGGCAATTTTTCGGTGTTCCAGCCACAGAAATAATGGCGTCGCGCTGGCGACAAACATATAGGCGAAAAACAAATCCATTATGAACCACTCCTTTCCCAAGTATTCCATCTTTGTGAACAATAGATGTCAATATTGTGTCTGTTTTGTGTACATTTATGCTATCACAAAATCGAAACAATTGAAAGCGTTTGCGTAAATTTGGGCGACTTTTTTTGTTTCGGTAAATGTGTATGGTACAATCAAGCAAATCGGTAAAGGGGGAGCAGATTGTGAAACGGTATGAAGTTGAAGTAACAGGAAGAGTGCAAGGTGTCGGTTTTCGCGCTTTTGTGGAACTGACAGCGAGCCAATATAGCGTAACTGGCACAGTCCAAAATCGCCCAGAAGGTTCCGTTGTCATCCAAGTCCAAGGTGAGGAGACTGAAATTGAACGGTTTTTAACGAAAGTCGGTCAGGGTAACCATTTTGCAAAAGTTGAACACATGGAGAAGAAGGAAATTCCCCAAAAAGAAAAGGAGGCGCGTTTTTCAACTATCTATTAACGCGATTGTTCGCCAATTTCGCTTAAATAGCGAAATTGGTTTTTTTTATAGTAGACTTCCGCGTATAATTTCACTAAACTAAATTTATTCAATTTAAAAAGAAAAAAATCGACAAAAGGGGGCATGTTTGTGAGTTTTAGTGGCATAGTCGATGCAATTAATAATGTAGTATGGGGACCTATCACTTTGTTCCTCATTGTAGGAACAGGGATTTATTTAACGGTCAGGCTTCGTTTTTTGCAAATTAGGGACTTGCCTTATGCATTAAAATTGACGTTTGGCAGAAACAAAAAGAAAGGAAAGAGTGGACAAGGTGATATTTCCCATTTTCAGTCATTAATGACCGCCATGGCGGCGACACTTGGCATCGGCAATATGACAGGTGTGGCTTCGGCGATTCTTTTAGGAGGCGTTGGCGCTCTTTTTTGGATGTGGGTAGCCGCCTCATTTGGTATGGCGACCAAGTATGGGGAAGCCATTCTAGCTGTCAAATACCGCGTCGTCAACCATAAAGGCGAAATATCTGGCGGGCCGATGTACTATATTGAAAAAGGGTTAGGCTGGAAATGGCTTGCTGTTTTGTTTGCATTGTTTGGTTGTTTGGCGTCTTTTGGCATTGGCAATATGACACAATCCAATACAGTGGCAAGCTCATTGGCAACCAATTTTGACGTTAATCCATGGGTAACGGGCTTTATTTTAATGGTATTGACAAGCTTGGTGTTGCTAGGAGGAATTAAAGGTATTGGCCGTGTAACTGCTATATTTGTCCCATTTATGGCGCTCTTTTATTTGGCTGGCGGTTTAATTATTATCATGATGAATATTACACAAGTGCCTGAAGCGTTTGCGACAATATTCCGCGAAGCCTTTAACACAGATGCCGCGTTAGGAGGCACGATTGGCATGGCGATTCGTTATGGGATTGCACGCGGTGTCTTTTCAAATGAGGCAGGCCTTGGGTCAGCGCCAATTGCTGCCGCTGCCGCAAAAACGGATTATCCTGGCCGACAAGCGCTTGTATCAATGACAGGTACATTTCTTGATACAATTATTGTCTGTACAATTACAGGATTGACGGTTGTTTTAAGCGGCTTGTACATAGGCCGACCAAGTGATGACCAAGCGCTCATTACAGGGGAAGCATTTGAACTTTTCCTCCCTGGCGTAGGCAATTATATTGTTGTATTTGGCATTATCTTTTTCGCCTATTCGACGATTATTGGCTGGTCTTATTATGGTGAAAAATGCTTTGGCTATTTATTTGGCGATAAAAATACAATTATTTACAAAGTTATTTTTGTGATTGTCGTTATGATTGGCGCTGGTACAAGCGTGCAAATTGTCTGGGATATTGCTGATATCTTTAATGGTCTTATGGCGATTCCAAACTTAATCGGATTGTTATTGCTCTCTAATGTGATTGTCAGCGAAACTGAAAAATTTAAGAAAGTCCGTTTGCAAGAACGACAGCAAGCTAAACGAACGAGTAAGCAAATAGTCAGCTAGGATTCGTTTGCTGCTTAGCGTTCATAAAAGAAAAGCGATGTGCAGCCAGCACATCGCTTTTTAACGAGTTAAATCGCCCAATCGCCGTTTCGGAACACAGGTACTCGGTTTCCGTCTTTATCAATCCCGTCGATATCCATATCGGCGGCGCCCATCATAAAGTCAACATGGGTAATGCTTTGGTTTAGGCCATGTTTTTCAAGTTCTTCAGGGCTCATCGTTTTGCCGCCTTCAATATTAAAGGCATAAGCGCTCCCAAGAGCCAAGTGGTTCGAAGCATTTTCATCAAAAAGAGTGTTGTAGAAAATAAGGTTTGTATCTGAAATCGGCGATCGGTGTGGCACTAGTGCAACTTCGCCTATGTAACGTGCGCCTTCATCACTGTCAAGTAGGCGTTTCAGCGTTTCTTCGCCTCGTTCTGCCGAAAAATCGACGACTTTGCCGTTTTTAAAGGTCAACGTGAAATTGGTAATCAGCGTGCCGCCATAATTGAGCGGTTTCGTGCTTGTGACAGTACCGGTTACACCATCTTTTTTAGCTGCTGAAAATACTTCTTCTGTCGGCATATTGGCAACAAAGTCAACGCCTGCTTTGCTTGTGCTTCCCCCAGATGTCCAAATGTGGGTTTCAGGCAGCTCAATGGTTAAGTCAGTACCTTTTCCTTTGTAATGAAGAGCATGGAAATGATGCTCGTTTAATTTGTTTCTTTTTTCATCTAGTGTGGCAAGGTGCTGTTTCCAAGCGGCTACAGGGTCTGTTTCATTGATACGTGTTGCTGCAAATATTGCTTCCCATAACTTTGCCACTGCTTCTTCGCCTTTCGCCTCAGGGAAGACTTTTTCTGCCCAACTGACGGAAGGGACGGCAACGATCGACCAGCTCACTTTATCAGATTGGATGTAGCGTCGGAACGTGTCTAATGCCATGCCTCCAGCTTTGTTGGCTCTAGCGACGCGGTCAGGGTCTGCCTCTTTTAATAAGTCAGGGTTTTCGCCGGTTATACTTAAAAAGGCGGCATTGTTGTCTGCTTCTTCTTCAAGCGCTTTCGCTTGCCAATTTGGGTATTCATCAAACGCATCATCTGGAGCGAGCTCAAATTTTATTTTTGTTAATTCCTCGTCGCTCCACTCCACACGGACATGTTTGGCACCGGCTTCATACGCTTTTTTGGCGACTAGACGTACAAAGTCTGCGGCAAAAAGTGGCGCACGCACAAACAATGTTTGCCCTTTTTGGATGTTCACGCCAACACGCACAGCCAAATTTGCGTAATTCTCGACTTTTTCTTGAAATGACATAACGAACGCCTTCTTTCTGCACGAATGATTTACCTTCTATAGTAGTTTACCAATTTCATGGAGATATGCAAACAAATCCACACGAGAACATGGTAAAATGAAGGCTGCACAATAATTAGAAAGAAGAGGTTCGCGAACTCCCTCTATAAAAAACTAACCAATTGTTGGAGTATCCGAATGCTCGTTCTCAAAAGGAGAAATGTAGCATGTTAGAAGACAAGGCCGTGGTCGTCTTTAGCGGCGGCCAAGACAGCACGACTTGCCTGTTCTGGGCAAAGGAGCGTTATCGTTCGCTCCATGCGGTCATTTTTGACTATGGTCAGCGCCACAAAGAGGAAATCCAATGTGCTGTTGACATCGCCAATGAGCAAGGGGTTGCTTATAAAGTCTTTGATATGGGCTTGTTGAACCAGCTTACGGCAAATGCGCTAACTAGGGAAAATATCCGCGTCCAAGCCGGTGAAGCAGGGGAATCGCCTAGCACATTCGTCGCAGGGCGCAACCATTTGTTTCTATCATTTGCCGCTGTCTATGCACGGGAAATTGGAGCAAAGCACATTATCACTGGTGTTTGTGAAACAGATTTTAGTGGTTACCCAGATTGTCGCGATGTGTTCGTTAAGTCATTAAATGTGACGTTGAATTTAGCGATGGACGAACAATTTGTGATTCATACTCCGCTCATGTGGCTGAATAAAAAAGAAACATGGGCATTGGCTGACAAAATGGGGCAACTCGAATACATTCGGGCAAATACGCTCACTTGTTATGAAGGGATTCGTGGAGACGGTTGTGGGACTTGCCCATCTTGCCAGCTCCGCCAAAATGGATTGGATCTCTATTTGCGCGAGAAAGCAGGTGCGAGCCGATGATCCAGCAAATTTATCCGACGCCAATCCATTCATATCGCTATGAACTAAACAAAGATATGCATGTGGCCGCTGCTCATTACATTGATGATAAACGGGCTGGCCAATGCCAACGTGTCCATGGGCACACGTATTTTATCAATTTGACGATTGTTGGGGATGAACTTGACGAGACCGGATTCCTCGTTAATTTTAGCAAGTTAAAACAAGCGGTTCATGGCCGTTTCGACCATCGTCTTCTTAATGAAGACGCGCTGTTTGATACGGCTCCTCCTTCTACTGAAAAAATGGCGGAGACCATTTGCAAGGTCGTCCAAGAGCAACTTGACACTTGTCCAAATCGGCCACTGTGCATTCAAGTGTATGTAAGAGAGACGCCTACTAGTTATGTTGTCTACCGACCAAAGGAGCATGCCCGTGGCTAAATTGATTCCAGTTGTTGAACTGTTTGGGCCAACCATTCAAGGAGAAGGAATGGTCATCGGACAGAAGACGATGTTTGTGCGTACAGGCGGGTGTGATTACCGTTGTCGCTGGTGTGATTCTGCTTTTACATGGGATGGCAGTGAAAAGAGTGAACCATTGTCTGCAGAAGAAATTATAAAGCGCCTTGATTCACTTTGCGAAAATGGGTATAGCCATGTCACCATTTCCGGCGGAAATCCAGCCCTTCATAAAGGCATAGGTGAACTGGTGGCATTGCTCGATGAGAAGGGCGTTGCCACAGCGATTGAAACACAAGGAAGCATCTTTCAACGTTGGATCAATCGTGTCGATGAAGTGACAGTTAGTCCGAAACCGCCAAGTTCAGGAATGGAAACAGATTGGACAAAGCTCGATTTGTTTTTGCAACAATTACAAGCACCAGCGGTGAGCTTAAAAGTTGTCGTGTTTGACGATGCAGACTATCAATACGCGAAGCATGTGCATAAGCGCTATCCAACAGTGCCTTTTTACTTGCAAACGGGGAACGAAGATTTTGCCAAAAAAGAAGATCCCCATTACTTGGACAAACGAATGGGCGCATACGAAGCTCTCGTCGAAAAGACGCTAGCTGACAAGGAAATGAACAACGTCCGTGTTCTCCCACAGCTGCACACATGGCTATGGGGCAATAAGCGGGGCGTTTAGGGGGAGAGAAAATGGCAGGAAGACAAGAAAAAGAGCTTCAAAATGTGACATTGCTCGGCAGTGAGCAAACTAAATACAAATACAGTTATGACCCTGGGGTTCTTGAGACATTTGACAATCAGCACCCTTACCGGGATTACATGGTTAAATTTAATTGCCCTGAATTTACGACGTTATGTCCGAAAACCGGGCAACCTGATTTTGCGACCTTGTACATTAGCTATATCCCTGAACAAAAAATGGTTGAGAGCAAATCACTGAAGTTGTACTTATTCAGTTTTCGCAACCATGGCGATTTCCACGAGGATAGTGTCAATACAATTATGAATGACTTAATTGAATTAATGGATCCACGCTATATTGAAGTGTGGGGAAAATTTACGCCACGTGGTGGCATTTCCATAGACCCTTACTGCAACTATGGCAAAAAAGGGACAAAGTACGAGGAAATCGCGAACTATCGGTTAATGAACCATGATCTGTATCCAGAAACGATAACAAACCGCTAATAAACCTTGATTAAGGGAAATCGGTGTGTTTCTAGAAAAAGTGCAGGGGAAGCCCTGCACTTTTTTGTTTTAAATGCTAAGCAGAGTCTTTTGCTGATCAAATAGAAAACAAAGTCGGTCTATGCATATTATCCGTTTGCTTGGTGTTTCCAATAGTAGATCGCCAGTTGTGTACGATCGCGGAGTTCAAGCTTATCAAGAATGACAGACAGTGTATTCCGTACGGTGCCGACACTTAAGAATAGGTGCGCAGCAATCTCTTTGTTTGAAAGCCCTTGGGCGATGCATGCGGCAATCTCACTTTCCCGCTTTGTTAATCCGGAGAGCGCATCGGCACTTGGTTTCACTAATTGCTTGAGCACAAGGGCGTCAAGTACAGATGAACCAGCGCCTAAGGCACGGATTTGCTTGGCCATATTGGCCACCGCTGTCGATTTAAGCAAATAGCCTTCTGCTCCAGCCTGCAAGGCAAGGCGGATATTCTGTTCGTCTTGGAACGTTGTTAGCATCACAATTAAAATTTCTGGCCAGCGGTTTTTGATCTCTTGTGTGCTTTCAATACCATCCATTTCTGGCATGCGAATGTCCATCAATACGAGGTCAGGCGCTTTTTCCTCTATATGTACAAGCGCTTCACGGCCATTGCTGGCAGTCCCTACGACAGTAAAATCATCTTCTTTGCCAAGAAGCAGCTCGAGACTCTGGCAAACGAGTGCATCGTCATCAACAATGAGAATGTTCATCTCGCTTCTTTCCTTTCTTGGATTGGCAGGACACAAACAATCGAATAACCTGATGAGCGGTTAACAGACAAGCTCCCGCCAGCGGCACGTGCGCGGATTTTTAAATTTCTCAAGCCACTGCCGTTTGTGGACTGAGCAGAACGAGTGCCGTTATCTTGGATGCTAAGGCGGACAATCGTCTCTGTGACATCTAGATGGACAGCGACTTTTGTGGCATTGCTATGCCGAGCGACATTCGTTAATGCCTCTTTCAAACAAGGGATAAGCAAACTCCAAAGATAAACAGGGACACTGGCCACATTCCCTGACTTTTGATAAGAAACAGGGCAATGTGTAAAGTTTTCGGTAGTCGATTCGATTGTTTGTTCACCGATTAAGGCGACAGGAGTCATATCATGGACAGTGTCCCGTAACCGTTTCGTGCTCCGCGTTAACCGTTCTTTCACATGCGCAAGCATTTTTTCTGCCTGCTCTCCTTGTTGAAACTGTTCATAGGCTTGAAGGGCGAGTAGCGCACCAGTGAGATCGTGGCCGAGGTGGTCGTGGAGATCCCGGGCAATGCGATTCCTTTCCGTTAATTCTGCCATTTGTGCCGTTTCGCTATTAGCCTGAAGCAAATCGATTTTTAACCGCTCTAGCTCATAACGAGCCTTCCGTTCTTGGTCGATTTCACGCCAAAAAGAAGTCCGTTGTTGCTGCCAATGGTAAAGCACAGTCCCGAACAAGGCAGCGCTTAAAAGAAAGGCAACGAAATAAACAGCGGAAGCTTCACTTGCGAAAAAGACAAAAGGGATAGGGGCACAATAACGGAGCTTTCCTCGCCATAAACTCTCCACTAAAGGCAAGGCAAGGCCATATAAGCTTCCAATCCAAAATGGTGAAAAGAGCAGGCAAAAACATAGATCAATGAGCACAGTCCAGTCTGGCAATCGCATTCGCCAGCGCAGCGCTGCCATGATTGCCAGCAGAATAATCAAGACAAAAGCACCGCTCGTTCCGTTTTCGATGAACCATAAAAGTGTAAGAAAAAACAAGCTGCCGATTCGCCATAATCCCATATAGAAGCTTGGTCTTGCCAGTTTTGCCATCGGCTAGCCCTCCTACCATTTTTCTAGCTTTAACTATAACGACATCTGACTCCTAGCTCAAGTGCCAGGAGTCTAAACAAAAGCTTTGTTAGAACGTCTGCTAAAAAGACCTAAGCGATTTTGCGGATACTGCCAATGATGAGAAAACATACGGTGTAGAGCAAGAGCATCCCATGGATTAGCAATATGTCCGTTGTCTGCCCTCCAAGTGCGATCCACTTCATGCCTGACGATAACCAATAAGTCGGAAAAATGACTGCGAGGCGTTCAAAAACGGCTGGCATCATCTCGATTGGCATAATTACTCCGCCAAGAAGAGCAATTAACACAACAATGGACATAAACACGAGAAAAGATGTCTCTTTGTTGCGAAACAGTGAAATCCAGGCAAGCGCGAAAGCAAGGGATGTCAAACTAAAAGTGACATACAAGCAGAACAAAGCAAAGGGCGAATATAACTCTTGGCCATACAGAACGCCCCCGCCAACTGCTAGCGCACATTGGATAAGGAGAATGAGCATGTAGGCAAGTAAGTTTTGCCAAAGATAGTGCACATGGCTGATGGGGGCAACGGCTAAACGTTTGACAACTCCTTTGGTCCGATCTTCCAACATAATCGAAGCCAAGCGAATACTGACAAAAAGGATGAGCACACCAAAATAATGGTAGCCAAAAGGAAGAAAAGGCCACAACTCACTGGCAGGGAGAAAAATCGCTCCGACAGGAAAGAGTGTTAAAAATAGAAGATTGGTCTTGTTGCGAAAACTTCGTTTAAGTGCAAATTGAAAAATCGTCATTGCATTCGCCTCCGTCCAAGCGCAAGCATGACAAAGAAGGCAACAATGATTGCTCCGAGTAAAATGCTTGTATTGAGCCATACTTCTGCATCGTTTCCGGCTTGGTGTTCAAAAATGGCTGCGCTAGCGAGCGTCAATGGATTGCCATATGAACCCATAAACTCAAAAAAAGCATTTTCTGGCATTGGGAAAAATAAACCAGCAAGTACAATCGCACCGATCCCATACACTTCACTCAGTCGTTCTGCCACTTTAAACTGTTTAACGGCGAACGTGAAAATCAGGCAAACGATACTTGATAATAGTGCCATTAAAGCGATCACAAACACGGCCCAGCCGATGTTTCCCCAGGCAACATTAAAGACCCATAAAGAATAGAAGACTAAAATTACCCCTAGGAAAATAGAAAATAGCGTACCTAGGACACTGATGGAGAATGCATACAGCGTTTGGCTAAAAGGCAATGACTGAATGCGAAAACGGCGCTCCGTAAAAAAGTCATCATGTATATAGGACATGACGATCGACCCTCCAAACAGCTGGAAGGCAAGAACCATGAAAATCGTTGATTCTTGAATGTAAGGTATGCCATCTTCTGTTTTAGAATCACCTAAAATAATTGCAAAAAAGGTAATCAACACAATTGGAATGCCGAGCAGCAACAATAACACAATCCAATTGCGGATCAGCCGTAATACGGTAAACCGCAGCGTAGAAAGGACATTCGTCATTCTTTCGCCTCCCCATCACGCAGCTGCTTGCCAGTAAGGGTTAGAAAAACGTCTTCTAAGTTTGGTTTTTCTGCATGGATGCCGAGCAAGCCACCATGCTCTTTGATAATCGAAACCACGCGGTCAAGATTGCCGGCACCGACTTTCGAAATAACGGTTATGTTGCTGCCATTAACAACGACTTGTTTTACCCCATCCAATTGTTCCAAGCGCGTAATAGGCACAAGCGCTGGCTCCGTTACATCCATTTTGATTTTTTCTTCATGTTGAATATTTTTAATAAGCTCATCGACGGTACCTTCCGTTATGATTTGCCCTTGGTCGACGATTACGACACGAGAAGCGATCGCTTGCACTTCTTCCATATAATGAGTCGTGTACAAAATCGTTGTGCCGCGCTTTCGTAATTCTTGTACAGCTTCTAGAATATGGTTGCGGGATTGAGGGTCGATACCGACTGTCGGTTCATCCATGATTAACAGCTTTGGTTGGTGAGTGAGCGCGCAAGCAATATTTAAGCGGCGTTTCATTCCGCCTGAAAATTTGTTGGGGGCGGAGCGTGCATTTGCAGAAAGGCCGACAAAATCGAGCGCTTCAGCCACGCGTTTTTTTCGTTTCTCTCCTCGTAGGCCGTAAACACCAGCAAAAAATTCTAAGTTCTCCTTTGCAGTTAATTCTTCAAATACAGTTAATTCTTGAGTAACAAGCCCCAACTTCGATTTGTTTTTTTTCGTAAATGGGTTTTTCGTTGATCCAAATAACTCGATTGTTCCTCGATCAAAAGGAATCATGCCCGTTAGTGTATGAATGAGTGTCGTTTTCCCGGCACCGTTAGGGCCAAGCAAACCGACAATTTCACCTTCATGAATGTCCAAGTCGACATGATCCAAGGCAAGATGGGAGCCATATCGTTTGACAACTTCTCGCAAAGAGGCAATCGCCATGTTCATCACCTTTTCGTGTGTAGGATACATCTAGTATCGCGTAAATTAAAACCAACGAGTAGTTCCATTTGTCACTAAATGAAAAGAAGATGGCGGATGCTTGCGACTTTTGTATAAAGCAAGCCATGAGTGGATCGGAACCTATTTCTTGAAAAGGATCCAATATGACAAATGTCACAATCATCCGGCCAGAGGCGAACTCCCTTTTAATGAAAGAAACGACTAAATGAGCTCGCACCAATACGCTCGTATAAGGCAAACACGTATACGAGTGGTTATCGCCTAAGCAGCTAGATCCGCTGCCAATAAAATCATGAGACCATGCCAACTGAAAGTGGTCGTTTGCTATCGTGTTGCTCATGTCGTCGTTGAATCAGTTTGTTTTTTTATAAAGCTATAATTGAATCGATATAGGAGTAATCGGTTTGTTCGTAAGACGCCTCGTTTTCCAAGACAAGGACGATCGGTTAATTGGATGGAACTAAACCACGCTTTTCTATTTCTTTTTTTAAAATGGCAATAAACGCTTCATCGAGTTTCTGTTCCACAGCTTTGTTCCATGCTTCGTAAAGGACATCATCTTGCAAATCGCTTAACATGCCGATCTCACTCCTATTTAAAGGTAATAGCTTCTTTTTCCCTATGATCAGCAAGTCTAAACCTATAATTGCTTACTATTCTTCCGCAGACTTTAAGCAAGCAAGATGTGTCTTACGGTTTGGGCAAGTGTGGTATGATGGAGGGAGATTAAATCAAAAAAGTGGAGGAATCAAGGTGGATCTTATCCTCGCGGAAAAGCCATCAGTGGCCAAAAACATTGCTGATGCGTTAGGGATCAAAGCGAAAAAAGACGGGTACTATGAAGGGGATGCCTACCTAATCACTTGGGCGTTTGGCCATCTTTTAGAACTGTATGACGCGAAAGATTATGATCCCAAATTCGCCAGATGGCAGGAGAGTCACTTTCCGTTTATTCCAACTCGGTTTAAATATAAAGTGAAATCAAACCACAATAAACCAGATACAGGAGCGAAAAAACAACTTGCAATTATTTCTCGCCTTGCGCGACGCAATGACGTTAGCCGCATTATTTCAGCATGCGACTATGACCGGGAAGGCCAGTTGATTGGCGACAGCATCATTTCCAACCTCCGTGTCGATAAGCCTGTGTTACGGATGCTTTTAAATGAATGGACAAAACAAGAAGTGCTCCGCGGCTTAAAACATGCGCGCCCCAATTCCGAGCTAATAACGTTGCGCGATGCTGGGCTTAGCCGACAATGGGCGGACTGGGCAATCGGAATTAATTTAACGTCTGTGGCGACATTGAAGTACCAGCCTGGGCGTGGGAGCGTATTAAACATCGGACGTGTCTTGCTGCCGACGTTAAAGATTATTTATGACCGGGATAAGGAAATTGCAGCGTTCACGCCTGAACCTTACTATAAGTTGGTTGCTTTGTTTGAAACAGCTGGTGGTGCTACATATGAAGGCGTGTATACATTCAAGAAGCAGACCGCCTTTTCGGAAAAACAAGGGCTAGAGCAAGTGGCTTCGCTGCTGCCTGAAAAACCAGCACTCGCTGTTCACGTCGAAAGAAACGAAAAAAAAGAATACCCGCCCGTTTTGTTCAATTTGTCACAGCTGCAAGGTCATATTACGACTAAATACAAGGGATGGACGGCAGAGAAAGTTTTAAAAGTCGCCCAGTCGTTATATGAGAAAAAGTTGATTACGTATCCACGTACGTCAAGCACGGCGTTGGAAGAGAGTTTAGTCAAGAAAACGGCGGCAGTCCTTAAGACCATTAGCAAAGGCTTACCTTATGAAAAGGACATTCGTTTTACAACGAGCAAACGAATTTTTAACAATGCCAAAGTTGAAAGTCACAGCGCAATCATTCCGACGTACATGTTGCCAAAACGGTTGAACGCTGAAGAAGCAGTCGTCTACAATGCGGTAAAAAACCGGTTTCTGATGCAATTTATGCCGCCAGCAGAATTTTTAGAAACGATCATTCATACAAAGCTAGAAGAAGGCGTAGCAGAGGGTTTTTTTGTTTCAAAGGGAAGGGAAAAGCGAGCTGATGGCTGGCACCAAGTAGAGAAAGTAAATGGGAAAGAAACGTTTTTGCCCAATGTGGAAGAAGGGGAACGTGTCAAAGCGCTTTCTGGAAAGACGAGCGATCATATGACAACACCCCCTAAACCACATACTGAAAAAACGTTGTTGCATATTATGGAAACATGTGGGCGGAAGCTCGACAAAGACGAGGCAGAACAGCTTATGAAAGGGTATGCGATTGGCACGGCTGCAACGAGGGCAGATACCATTAAAAAACTGAAAGATATTGGTTATATTCAAGCGTCTGGAAAAGCGCTCCATTGTACGGAAACGGGTGCCAAGCTAGTGGAACAATTTCCAGTTCAGAGATTGTTCGATTTGGCTTTTACTGGAAGATTGGAGAAGCAGTTATTCGATATTGAGAAAGGGCGCTTGGACAAACAGTCATTTTTACAAAACATTTTTACCTTTATTGAAACAGCTGTGCAGGAAATCAAAGCGGATGAGACACGGAAGATCGAATCGGCTGCGAAGAAACGCCAAGTGACAGAAACGCTTGGCAAGTGCCCCCTTTGCGAAAAGCCTGTGATCGAAACAAGCAAAGCGTTTGGCTGCAGTGGCTGGAAAAGCGGTTGCCGCTTTGTCATCTGGAAAAATGACAAGTATTTGGCTCGCTTCAAAAAAAAGCCAACGAAAACGATGGTTAAATCATTGCTAAAACAGGGCTCAGTAAACGTAAAGGGGCTAAAATCAAAAAACGGAAAATCGTTTTCAGCTACGTTGCGCTACCAGCAGCAAGGCAGCTATTTTAGCTGGATTCTCGAATTTCCTAAGCGAGGTGATGGACAATGATCCACCGATTTTTATTGGATGCCACCTGGAACGGCGGCCGCAACAGCACTGGTACGATCGAAACAGGCAACTTAACTCATTCCATATCGATCCCGAAAGAAATGGGCGGACCTGGGATCGGCACAAATCCAGACGAAATGCTGCTCGGTGCTGCCGCTACTTGTTTTCTGATCACGTATGCAGCGATGCTTGAGCGGGCTCAAATCGAGGTGGAGTCATTGACGCTTCATGCAGAGGCTGATGTTGATGTGACGAACAACGTCTTTGAATTCCGAGCGATTCGTCATTTTCCGACAGTGGTTCTTAGAGAACAGACACAGGCGGAGAAAGCGGAACGCTTAGCGTTTAAAGCAGAATCTTCTTGCATGATTACAAAAGCAGTCGCCGGTAATGTTGCCGTGTCTGTTACACCGAATGTGAAAGCAGTGGATAGCGATGAATAAGCGTCTGGCAACTGTCTTTTCTGTCGTCACCTTCCTTTCGATATCGCTGCTTGCTGGTTGTCAAGGGGAAGACGAACATTTTGAGACGAACGACAAGCCAGAAGGCTACGTGGAACCTATTCCAGTGAAGCTCGTCGAAGAAGAGCCGATTACGGCTTCATAAAAAACGCACACCTAGAAATGGAGGTGTGCGTTTTACGTTCCTGCTTTGTGCCTGTTTAGTGGAAGTTGTATAAGCTCGTACCCTTCCTCTGTATACGTGTGGTAGTAGCCCATTACTTCTTCTACGTAATCTTCGCTTTTGTTATAAGAAAAAAGGGCTTCTTCATAGTTGCCTTCACGTGCGCCGTGGTCAGCCAAGTACCGAGCAGCAGAGTAAGCGGAGTCGGCTAGGTCAAATGGATCCGCTTTCCCGCTACCTGAGGCGTCAGTGCCATATCCGTTATGGGCTGCAATTAGATCGGTATCAGTGATGTCAACATCTTCAGCGACATTGCCGATGTCGTCAATGCCTGGGTAAGACCAACCGATCCATGTGCGGGGCATAAATTGAAAATGCCCAAGGGCGCCAACAGGGCTTTCGAGTGGATCCATTGTCGAAAAGATCGTTTCGACACGATGAACGGAAGCAAGTAGTTCCCAAGGCACGCCATATTCTTCGCCGGCCTCTTTGTATATAGGCACATAATCTTCGGGAATTTGGTTTTCGGCAATAATGGTTTTGTAAACATTTTGGCGAAAGCGGTCACTCTGTTCAAACAACAAGACGATAGCGACCAAGCAAACAAGAAAAAACAAGGAAATACCTAAAAACCATTTTCGCATGAGTCGAGCCTCTTTCTGCACAAATTACCTTCTTATCGTAACATGACAATTGAAAAAAGAACATAAAAAGAATCGTTTCAATGTTGACGATTTTGGGAATGGCAAGAAGGGGCAACACAGCAAGGGAACGCCAGCTGTACAGGCTAGAATTCTATTGGTGGAAAATAAATGGAGTCAAACGTTATGTTGGATTCGCAAAAGGCGAACTCACCACACACTAAGCGGATTGTTGCGAAATGGAACCAAAGGGGTGGACAAATGGCCGTTAATGAATATGTAAAAGTATGGAACGCACGAAAATGGCTGAAAGAGGCGGAACCATTTTTAAAGGTGTGGCATGCCTATTTGGGCTATAGTTTAAATTTATTTTCCTATTTTAAGAATGGCGCTAAAGTCGCCGAAGTAGCGGATAAACACGGTCTCAAAGTTGAGTTATTGTCACGCTGGGTCGAGGTTGGACTTGCAGTCGGCCATTTGCGTGAAAGCAAGGGCGACAAAATCAAAACAAAACAAAAGATGGGCAAATATTTAACGAAAGAAAGCAAGCATTCAGTCGGCATCTTACTTGAGGAGCTGTTTGAATTGCATATGCCTACCCTTTTGAGCTACCGAGAACAACTTCCCAACAAGCAGCAAGAGCCTCCTCCTAATATGGCCGATATGGTGGCGGGCACTTCCAGTTTCCTTGAAGCGTTGGCTGTGCCTAAAATCGCTGCCATCATAAAAAAACGCAAAGCCGAATCTGTCCTCGATGTCGGCTGCGGCTACGGTGGCTATTTAAAACGATTGGCGCACACGTTCCCCCGCACGAAATTTGAAGGGATTGAAGTGGACCACGACGTATGCGTTTCCGCTAGAAAAAACAATCTAAACGAAAATGTTTCCATTATCGAAGGTGATTTTTTTCATTTTCAAGGCAAGCGTGCCTATGACGTTTTAATGTTCAACAATATCCTCTATTACTTTTCGACAGATACACGCGTTGAGATCTTTAAACGGGCGGCGGCGCAACTAGCAACCGACGGAGTGCTCATTGTCATTAGCCCTGTTACTGATGGGAAGCACGGCAAGCGGTTCGCTACTGCTTTTAACAGTTTCATGAGCGCACATAAAAAGATGCACCCTCTTCCTTCAAAGAAGGAGTTGGTCAGAACAAGCAAACAGGCTCATTTTCGTTTGTTGTCTGCTAAGACAATTGTCAAAGAAGGAGGCTGGCAGTTTCTTTTATTTGAGAAACACGGCAAGTACGAAAAAGAAAATTGCTATAAACGCTAGGAAAGACCGTGGACTATTTGTCCGCTTCCAACCTTGTGCTACCACTGGTATGATGAAGAGGGGGAGTGAACAATAGATGATTCGAATGGATAGGTATACACGCCATCAGGCCGCCTTTACGAATGTCACGCTTGTCCATGTAGACGTATTGCCGGACTGGATCGTTGTTCAGCTAGCTTTTGAACTGGAACCGCCTCTTGCTGATATGGAAGCGCCAGGGGCTCAGCTCATTATTGCAAAAGACGGCTCTTTGATAGAGGCAACGTTTCAAGAAGAGCAATGCGATGAACCGATCATTCAACTAGAAGAAGAGGAGGTGAAACAGCTGCAATCAATCGCGGCAAAAAATTGGGAAATCGTACCTGATCCGAAAGGCGGAAACGCTTTTTGACGAAATAGGCAGAATGCTCGATAAAAACACTGGATTTTCGCGCGCAAACGCGCTAAAATCGAAGTGACCGCTTCCATCCTCGATGATCCAAAAAATGTGGCATAATTCGTCAATTATTATGCATTTTTTTTTGAGATACAGGCTGGAAAATGGTAAAATAGGTTTGTAAGCGCTTGAAAATGAATTCGCTTTTTTGCGAATGAAACGTTTTAGGAGGTTTATATCACATGTCCAGCAAGGAACACAGCCCGGAAAAGCCTTGGCAAGGATTTTATGGTCCTAACCTTGGAGCCGTGATTGAGCTGTACGATCAATATGTGGAAGACCCGAACTCCGTAGATGAACAAACGCGTGCCCACTTTGAGAAATGGGGTCCGCCAGCTTTAGAAGAGAACGTCAGCTCGTCTAATGCAAAGGGAACAATCGGGGCGGACATGATAAGCGCAGTAGTAGGAGCGGTGAGGCTGGCTGATTATATCCGTGCCAAAGGTCATTTGGTGTCTGACATACAGCCCATTTGGAAAACCGACAAAAACAGCAATTTGCTAGACTATGAACGCTTTAACGTAACGGAAGAAGAATTGAAAAAAGTACCTGTCAAGCTGATTTGCAAGGATGCTCCGCCGCATTTAAAAAATGGGCTCGAAGCGATCAAACATTTGAAAAAGGTGTATACGCAGACGATGGCATTTGAATTTGGCCACGTTCAAGATGAAGAAGAACGCAATTGGCTGCGCAAGCAAGTCGAATCTGAAGCGTATGCCGATGAGCTGCCGAATAAAGAAAAAAAAGCGCTGCTTGAGCGCCTAACGTCTGTAGAAGGCTTTGAGAAGTTTATCCACCGCACATTTGTTGGGCAGAAACGCTTTTCAATTGAAGGGCTTGACGCGCTTGTGCCGATGCTTGACAAAGCGATTAGGGAAGTCAGAAAAGAAAAGACAGATCACGTTATGATCGGCATGGCCCATAGAGGCCGTCTAAATGTATTAGCCCATACACTTGGGAAACCATATAAAGCGATCTTTTCGGAATTCCTGCAAGCGCCTAACAAATTAAATGCCCCGTCAGAAGGCCTCGGAGAAACTTATACAGGCTGGACCGGCGATGTAAAATACCATTTAGGGGCCGACCGGCAAATTAGCGATGACAAAAGCGCGCAAACGATTGTGTCCCTTGCTAACAACCCAAGCCATTTGGAGTTTGTTTCGCCAATTGTTGAAGGATACGCAAGAGCTGCACAAGAGGATCGCAGCAGCAAAGGCGCGCCTAAGCAAGACACAACAAGGGCTTATTCGATCCTTATCCACGGCGATGCCGCCTTTCCAGGGCAAGGCGTCGTGACGGAAACACTTAACTTAAGCCGTTTGAACGGTTATCATGTTGGTGGTTCGCTCCACATTATCGCCAACAACAATATCGGTTATACGACTGAAACGCATGATTCGCGTTCAACTACATACGCAAGCGATCCGGCTAAAGGTTTTGAAATTCCAATTGTGCATGTGAATGCAGATGATGCGGAAGCCTGCGTGAGGGCAATCAAATTTGCAGTCGAGTACCGTCGTAAATTCCAAAAAGACTTTTTGATCGATTTAATTGGCTACCGCCGATTTGGCCACAATGAAGGCGATGAGCCAGCGGTGACACAGCCTGATCTTTACGCGCAGATTCGCAAACATCCAACAGTGCGCGCTATCTACGCCAAACAGCTTGAGGCTGAACAAGTGATTACGGCCAAAGAAGCACAGAAGCTAGATACCGATATGTACAACTACTTGCTTGAAGAATACAACAAAGTCAACAGCGATAAATCAGAGAAGAAATATGAGCTGAGCCCTCCTGACTTTATTGTTGACGGCTTGCCAAAAGTGAAAACCGCTATCGAAAAAGAAAAGCTTGTTGCCATTAATGAACAGTTGCTTGACTGGCCAAGTTCGTTTAAGCCTAACCAAAAGCTTGAAAAAATCCTAAAGCGCCGTGCCAATGCATTTGACGGCGAAGGCAATGTCGATTGGGGACTGGCTGAAATTCTAGCGTTTGCTTCGATTCTCCATGATGGCACGCCGGTCCGCTTAAGTGGCCAAGATAGTGAGCGTGGGACATTTGCACACCGACATTTTGTCTTGCATGACCGGGAAACCAATGAAACGCATGTACCGCTGCAAACGTTTAAAGATGCCAACGCATCCTTTGCCGTTTACAACAGCCCTCTTACGGAGCAGGCATGCGTTGGCTTTGAGTACGGATACAATGTATTTTCAAAAGAGACGCTTGTGTTATGGGAAGCGCAATTTGGCGACTTCGTCAACGGCGCCCAAGTGATGTTTGACCAGTGGGTGTCGGCTGGGCGAGCAAAATGGGGCCAAAAATCAGGTCTTGTTGTCTTGTTGCCTCATGGGTATGAAGGCGCCGGCCCTGAGCATTCCAGCGGGCGCGTCGAGCGCTTTTTGAGCTCGGCAGCAGAGAATAACTGGACAGTTGCCAACTGTACATCAGCCGCACAATACTTCCATATTTTGCGGCGTCAGGCAAAGATTTTGCAAAAGAACACAGTGCGGCCACTTATTATCATGACGCCAAAAAGCTTGCTCCGTAACCAAGTGGTTGCCTCGCCAACGTCTGCTTTTACAGAAGGCGAGTTTCAGCCGATCTTGGAAGAGCCAACGCTTGGTCATGATCCCAATGCTGTTAAACGGATTATATTGTGCAGCGGAAAACTAGCGATTGAGTTGCAAGATTATGTGAACAAAAATGAGAAGGACTGGAGTTGGGTTCACATTATCCGGGTAGAAGAGCTGTACCCGTTTCCGCGCCGCGCGATTCGCGAACGATTAAAAGAGTTTCCTAACTTAGAAGAAGTCAAATGGGTACAAGAAGAGCCTAAAAATATGGGTGCTTGGACTTTTATGGAGCCGCGCATTCGCGAAATCTTGCCTCCAGGGGTTCCGTTGAGCTACATTGGCCGCACGTACCGGTCAAGCCCGGCTGAAGGCGTATCCAATGCCCACAAAGTGGAACAAAAACGCATCGTAACTGAGTCATTGACTCGCAAAAACTAAGGAGGCTTTTTGACGTGACTGAAATCAAAGTACCTGAGCTTGGAGAATCGATTACAGAGGGCACCATTTCCCAGTGGTTAAAAGAAGTAGGCGATTATGTCGAGCAAGGGGAGTTTATTGCTGAACTTGAGACAGATAAAGTTAACGCCGAAATTCCCGTTGATACGGCTGGTGTGATTAAAGAATTCAAACGGGAACCAGGCGATACCGTAGAAATTGGCGAAGTCATCGCGATTATCGATGAAAGCGGCTCTGCTGGCGACACCTCTGCAACAAGCGAAAGCACAAAGGAAGAAGCCACGGCAAAAGAGGAAGCACCACAAGAAGAGAAGCCAGCTGAGCAAACGCAACAGCCAGAAAAAGAGGAAGCTGTAAGCAACAATCGCCCGCTTGCCTCGCCAGCAGCACGGAAATTGGCACGTGAAAAAGGCATTTCCCTTGATGCCATTACGCCAACGGACCCAGCAGGAAAAATTCGCCGCCAAGATATCGAAGCCCATCAAGCAAAACCAAAACAGCCAGAAGCGCCGAAAGCACAGCAGTCTCCTGCACCAGTAAGCGAAGGGGAAGCAGGCAAACCTGTCGAGCGGCAAAAAATGTCACGGCGCCGCCAAACGATTGCAAAGCGGCTTGTCGATGTTCAACATGAAACAGCGATGTTGACGACTTTTAACGAAGTTGATATGACCGCAGTCATGGATTTGCGTAGTCGCCGCAAAGATGCATTTTCTGAAAAACATGGTGTTAAGTTAGGATTTATGTCTTTCTTTACAAAAGCCGTTGTTGGCGCTTTAAAAGAGTTTCCGCTTCTAAACGCAGAAATCCAAGGCGATGAGCTTCTCATCAAGAAGTTTTATGACATTGGCATTGCTGTTTCGACAGATAGCGGCCTCGTTGTCCCTGTCTTACGGGATGCCGATCGCCTCAGCTTTGCTGGTATTGAGAAAGGCATTGGCGAACTTGGCAAAAAAGCACGGGACAATAAATTGCAATTAGCGGATATGCAAGGCGGTACGTTTACGATTACGAACGGTGGTGTGTTTGGCTCCCTCTGGTCAACGCCAATCTTGAACGCGCCCCAAGTAGGCATTCTCGGTATGCATAAAATCCAAATGCGCCCAGTAGCGATTGACAACGAACGTTTCGAAAATCGTCCAATGATGTATTTGGCTCTCTCTTATGACCATCGCATTGTCGATGGCAAAGAAGCTGTTAGCTTCCTCGTGAAAATTAAACAGCTGATTGAAGATCCTGAACAATTGTTGCTGGAAGGCTAAGGAGATAAGACAGCACAGGGCTGGCGAACCAGCCCTGTTTGCTGTACAATAAAGGAATGCAGCACAAGGAGGGACGATCAGTGATTCACCAAACGTGGACGAATGCACCGACGATACGCATGGTGAAATGTGTACATACCGATGCAAAAAAATATATTGTCAACCGTGCTTTAACAGCAGGGAAAGAATACCCGCTTAAAAACGAAACGGACGAGTTTTATTTTGTCATTGACAATACCGGAAAAGTGGGCGGCTATTATAAAGAGTATTTTCAAGGCTAGTAGGCGCTTAAACAGAAACAGATAAAAATAAGTCGATTGGCTTTTGTCGACAATAGGAACCCCCCGTGCTAAGGCAACGGGGGGTTCGATGTTTACTTTACATGTTTTAAATAATCTTCATACGAGTCTTCGTCAATGATGCCATCCGCTGTCAACTCAATGACGCGATTTGAAATCGTGCGAATGAATTGTTGGTCATGGGAACTGAAAAGGAGCGACCCTTTAAAATTGATTAGCCCATTGTTGAGCGCTGTAATCGATTCTAAGTCCAGGTGGTTTGTTGGCTCATCCAGCAGCAACACATTCGCTCCTGAGAGCATCATTTTTGACAGCATGCAGCGGACTTTTTCACCGCCTGATAAGACGTTTGCCTGTTTAAGCACTTCTTCGCCAGAGAAAAGCATTCTGCCAAGAAAGCCACGCAAGAACGTATCACTGTCATCTTCAGGAGAGAATTGGCGCAACCAATCAACAAGATTTAGCTCGTTTCCTTCAAAAAAAGCAGAGTTGTCTTTTGGAAAATATGATTGGCTTGTTGTAATTCCCCATTTAAATGTACCCTCGTCAGGCTCGATTTCACCCATCAAGATTTTAAAAAGCGTCGTTTTGGCGACATCGTTTGAACCAACAAGAGCAATTTTATCGTCTTTGTTCATTCGGAACGACACATTGTTCAACACTTTTTCGCCATCAACGGTTTTTGACAACCCTTCAACCAAAAGCAAATCATTTCCAATTTCACGAGCTGGCGAAAAGTGGATGTATGGGTATTTGCGCGAGGAAGGTTTAATGTCGTCAAGGGTAATTTTTTCTAATTGCTTTTTACGCGAAGTCGCCTGTTTGGATTTAGAGGCATTGGCGCTAAAGCGGGCGATAAAGCTCTCAAGCTCTTTAATTTTTTCTTCTTTCTTTTTGTTTTGGTCTTGTGCCATTTTTAATGCCAATTGGCTCGATTCATACCAAAAGTCATAGTTTCCGACGTACAGCTCAATTTTGCCGTAGTCGAGATCAGCAATATGCGTGCAGACATTGTTTAAGAAATGACGGTCATGGGAAACGACAATGACCGTATTCTCAAAATTAATAAGAAAATCTTCCAACCATTGAATCGCTTTTAAATCGAGGCCGTTCGTCGGCTCGTCCAGCAAAAGCACGTCCGGCTTGCCAAATAGCGCTTGGGCCAGAAGCACTTTGACTTTGTCTGATTCGGCAAGCTCAGACAAGGTTTTATGGTGCTGGTCTTCGCTAATGCCAAGCCCTTTTAATAGGACTGCTGCATCTGATTCGGCTTCCCAACCGTTTAATTCTGCAAATTCGCCTTCAAGCTCAGCTGCTTTCATGCCATCTTCGTCTGAAAAATCGGCTTTCATATAAATGGCGTCTTTTTCTTTCATCACTTCATAGAGGCGCGCATGTCCCATAATGACGGTTTGCAACACTTCTTCATGTTCATATTCGAAATGGTTTTGCTTAAGAACAGCTAGGCGCGAACCTTCTTTCATCGAAACATGCCCTGTCTGAGATTCGATTTCCCCTGAAAGGATTTTCAGAAAGGTCGATTTGCCAGCTCCATTGGCGCCGATTAAACCATAACAGTTGCCTGGCGTAAATTTAATATTAACGTCTTCAAATAGTTTGCGTCCGCCATATTGCAAACCAACGTTCGCTACAGTAATCATAAAAAAAGCCTCCTACACATTGAGCATAAAAGGATGCCGCTGTCGGATCCCTATCTCTTTCATCTACTACTACTACGTAGTTTACCGTTTAAACCGATGCATGTAAACGAAAAGCAGCGATTTTCACGAAAATCATAGAAATCCCTATTTTTTACGATCACTGGAAATGTCAAAAAGGAAAAAACCAGCAAACCCGAAGGGGCTTGCTGGTTGGATTTAACGAGTATTCATTTCGCTCGGTTTAGCGCCCCGGCGTTGGTTGCGGTCAAGACGATTAATCGCCTCCATTTCCTCGTTGGACAGTTCAAAATCGAAGACATCAAAGTTTTCTTCAATCCGCGATGGCGTTACTGATTTAGGAATCGCAATTGTATTATTTTGCAAGTGCCAGCGGAGTACGACTTGTGCCGTTGTTTTGCCATGTGCTTTCGCAATTTTTTCAACGACTTCGTCGGTTAATACCTCGCCGCCTTGGTCAAGAGGACTCCATGCTTCCACATAAATATTGTGTTTTGCACAAAAGTCTTTCAGTTCATTTTGGGCAAAGTATGGATGGCATTCCACTTGGTTTAATACAGGCGTTACATCGCACTCGTCAAGGAGGCGCTCTAAGTGGTCAATGTCGAAGTTACAAACGCCAATTGCCCGGACGCGGCCATCGTTGTACAATTTTTCAAGCGCTTTGTATGTCTCAATGTACTGGTCATAGTGAGGCGTTGGCCAATGAATCAAATAGAGGTCAATGTAGTCAAGGCCAAGACGCTCCAGACTCGCATCAAACGCTTTCAGTGTTTGCTCGTACCCTTGGTCTGCATTCCATACTTTCGTTGTAATAAATAGCTTCTCTCGATCAATGCCCGATTCTTTAATGGCTTCTCCAACGCCGGCTTCGTTTTTGTAAATCATTGCTGTGTCAATCGATGTATACCCCACTTCTAGGGCTTTAGCAACAGCGGGTGTTGCTTCTTCATCGGGCACTTGCCAAACGCCGAAACCAAGCTGCGGCATTTTTACACCATTGTTTAATGTCACCATTCTCATGTTCAGACACTCCTTTATCGGAATTGGATCAACTCTATGATAGTATACGACATCTACCGATACTTGTCCTTTTTTATGCTTGCTTATTAAGACAACTGAATGTTGTTTTTATGTTAAAGGATTTCTCTTAAGGGGGAGTCGACTTTATCATGAGCCTCGTACTATACTAATTAGAACAGATAAGTCTATGTAAGGAAGTGTTCAAATGGGACAGGCGTTATTGGATCAAGCGGAGCACGTGTTGCGATCACTGTATGGCTATACGGCTTTTCGGCCTGGCCAACAAAAAATCATTGAGTCCATTTTAAATAAGGAAGGTGCCCTTGTCGTCATGCCAACTGGCGGCGGCAAGTCTCTATGCTATCAAATTCCGGCTGCCGTGCTTGAAGGTGTCACGCTCGTGATTTCCCCTTTAATTGCGCTAATGAAAGACCAAGTAGACGCTGTCAATGAAATCGGCATACCAGCTACTTACATTAATAGTTCATTGACGAAAGCAGAAGAACGAAAGCGTTTGAAAGATGTCGCTGACGGAAACATTTCGTTGTTGTATGTGGCACCTGAACGCCTTTATGAGCCATCGTTTCAAGCGGCGTTGGCAAAGCAACCCCTTGCCTTAATTGCCATTGATGAAGCCCATTGCATGTCACAGTGGGGGCATGACTTTCGGCCAAGCTATTTGACAATGGCCGACTGGATTGCATCACTTCCAGGAAAAGTGCAAGTTGTAGCGCTTACGGCGACAGCGACACCGGATGTGGCTCGCGACATATGCAGGCGCCTTCACATTGATGAAAGCAACCAACATCTTACTGGATTTAAACGAACCAATTTGACATTGCGTGTGTTGAAAGGACAGAAAAAAACATCCTTTTTACAGCAATACGTTGAAGCAAACCAAGGTGTTCCAGGTATTATTTATGCATCAACGCGGAAAGAAGCAGAAGCCATTTACAGAGCAATCGATGGAAAAACAAACGCTGTTCTCTACCATGGCGGCCTTCCAGAGAAGGAACGGACCGAAAGTCAGGAAGCGTTTGTCTATGACCGGGCTGATGTCATGGTTGCCACAAATGCGTTTGGCATGGGCGTCAATAAAGCCAATGTTCGCTACGTGCTTCACGCCAATATGCCAGGGACGCTCGAAGCTTATTATCAAGAAGCGGGGCGTGCCGGTCGAGATGGCGAGCCAAGTGAGTGCATGTTGCTGTACCAAGCACAAGACGTTCAAACGCAACGTTTTTTTATTGAACAGTCCGATGCATCCGAAGAAAAACGGAAACATGACTTTGAAAAACTGCAATGGATGAGCCGTTATGCCCATACCAACCAATGTTTAGAGCAATTTATTTTAAGCTATTTTGGCGAGGATGGAGGGAAACCGTGTGGAAAATGCAGCAATTGCAAACGGGAAGGGGAACAGCAAGATGTCACGCGCGATGCGCAAAAAGTGCTTTCCTGCGTGGTTCGCGTCAAAGAGCGGTTTGGAAAAACGGTGATAGCCCAAGTGTTGACAGGATCAAAAAACAAGAAAATCGAACAGCTCGGTTTAGATAAATTGTCGACATACGGGTTGATGAAAGACAGATCCGCAAAAGAAGTCCAGGCGTTTATCGACTTTTTATTAGCAGAAGAATACATTGGTTTAACGCCTGTTTCGTATCCGACAATTCAATTGCTGCCAAAAGGCGTAGCTGTTTTAAAAGGAGAAGGTCAAGTTTATCAGTACAAAGAAACGGTTGAACGAACAGTAAGTGACGAAGATCCCATCTTTGCCGCACTCCGGGCTGAGCGGAAAGCATTGGCTGATGAGCAAGGAATTCCTCCTTATTTGATCTTCTCCGATAAGACATTGAGAGAAATGGCCGCTGTGATCCCTCAGTCATTGGAAACGTTGGCTACGATTTCTGGCGTGGGCGAACATAAGCTTAACAAATACGGAGAAGCTTTTTTAAAAACCCTTACCCAATTTGATAAGCGGGAAAGCACGAATTTGCCTTTGGATAAGGCACCGTCTACCGGGCACAAACGTGTAAGCCGTGAGGAAGTCATCAAGCACTTTGAAGCTGGGCAAGCACCAGCTCAAATCGCGTCAACGCTCGGTTTTAGTGAACAAACGATAGTGAAACATTTAATCGCTGCTGAGAAAAACAATGAGACGACAGGTGTCGCCAAGCTCGTCGAGAAAGAGAAAGCGGCCTTGATCCGCCAAGCAATCAAAGAAGTCGGTTCTTCTTATTTAAAGCCGATTAAGGAACATGCCGGTGAAGGGGTATCTTATACAGAGATACGTATTGTCATTGAATTAGGTGACGGATTTTGAGAAAGAGCGGTTGCAGCTTACGGCTGTGGTATGGTACAACAAAATCAGAACGCTAAAGGGGATGATCGCATGATTGAAGAGTTAACAACAGAAGCAGAATGGCAAACGTTTTTACAGGGGAGTACGGACACAGTATCTCTGCTATTTAAACATAGTACGCAATGCCCTGTATCTGCAGAAGCGTTTGAAGAGTACAAGCAATTTGCTAGTGAAAACAATTCCTTCCGTTACGGGTTCGTAAAAGTGATCGAATCCCGGCCAGTTTCAAACAAAATTGCGGAAGACTTAGATACCGTTCATAAGTCACCACAAGTGTTTGTTTTAAAAAACAAATCCGTGCTATGGACAGAATCGCATTGGAATATTAAAAAGCAAACAATTGCCGAACATGTCGAAAACGAGCGCTAGCGCTCGTTTCTGCTTTTGGCCGCTTTGTCTTGTTTAAGGATGCAGCCATACGTGAATAAAACGAACCCAATCACAAGCAGTGAACAGATCCGCTGAATGACAGAAAACCAATCCATTTTTCCGCCTCCTTGCATGTAGGTTCCCGCTCACAGGCGAATTTATTCTGAAAGAAAAAACAACCGCACTCAGGCTGATAGAAAACGCTTGGCTACAGTTTGAAGGACCGAGCCCTATGGGGTTCGGTCCTTGCAGTTAACCGTGCCAAATAACGTGGCCTGATTGTGTTTCTTCATTCACGGAGACATGGAAATGGTGCTTTTTGTAAAAATGGATGAGTCTATCCAAATGATCCCAATCACGCTTGGCAAGCTTGCCTTCAATCAAACAATTGTGTTGCCAGGCCGCATCCTTTAAGTATGCCATGCAAATGGAACCAAAACCACGGTTCGGGTCACCTTTTATATCGTCAATAAAAAGACGATGGGCGTTAACGTATTCAGCTTGTAGGGCAAAATCCCAATGGCCATCATAGGGCGAATGACAATCGTTAACCATAAGCTGGAGCGTGCGCCCATGTTCTTTTTTGGACACAATCACCCATTCTTCGTTGGGCGTTTGTTCAACGCCAATCACTTCTTTCTGTTCTTCTTTCGCAATTTCCCGAACTTGTTGCTGCATACGGATGAGCTGAATGTCTGTCTGGTCAGCACCCCGTATATCGATTGTTGTCACAGAATCACTCCTCTTGAATTTGACACCGTGTTCTAGTATAAAGGAAGAAGTGTATGGGTGCAAAAAAATGTGGCTAGGACTAGGAGGGCGGGGGAATGAAAGAAATGGCGATCGCGCCAATAAGCATAAAGTATTCGAAACATTTGTGGAAATGGGTCTTTTCTCAAGACAACCCAGAATGGAAAAAATGGGATGCTCCTTATTTTGAGCATCATTCGCTCCCTTATGAGGATTTTCGTGAAACAGCAGAAAACTGGGTCAATCGTCAAGACGTACAAGGAATTTTTGTAGAAGACGAATTAATTGGTACGGTGTCGTATTATTGGGAATGCGAAAAAACCCGCTGGCTCGAGCTAGGCATTGTCATCTTTAATCCTGCTTATTGGAATGGCGGTTACGGGACTGAGGCGCTGCGGCGGTGGTCGGCTATCGTGTTTCATATGCATCCGCAAATTGAACGTGTAGGTTTTACAACATGGTCAGGCAATAAGCGGATGATCGCAGTTGGCGAAAAATTAGGTTTTACCCGTGAAGCGCGCATTCGCAAAGTTCGCTATTACCAAGGAGTCTATTATGACTCAATTCGTTACGGGCTAACACGCGAAGAATGGAATACGCGCCAAACCAACGGTAAAGGCGTCTGTTAAGAAATAAAAGCCAGATCGTCCGCCAATTTAACGCGAATGGCGAGACGTGAAAGTTCCTTGTCAACTTCGCCCCGATTCAAAGAGAGAACAGCGTCATTGATAGAATAGTGGCGGAGTTCGGGAATGTCGCAGATAATCGCAGAAAGCTTTTTTGAAAGCTGAGTAGACGCTTTTCCAGCTAGTAGTTTTTTCTGCGCCCGCTTTAATGGAGGCTGGAGTGTGTCGATTTGCTGATAAAGCGATTCAATTGACCCGTACGCAGCAATTAGAGGAAGGGCGGTTTTTTCGCCTATCCCCGGACAGCCTGGAATATTATCACTTGTATCGCCGACGAGCGCCTTTACATCAACCCACTGGGTAGGGGAGAGGCCGTAACTGTCTTTAAATGAGGCTTCATCCAATAACACTTCTGTTTGCTTCTTAGCAACAATTTGAGTGGTGCGGGAAGTCAGCAATTGAAACAAATCTTTATCATTGCTGTAAATATAACAAGGGCCGCTCGTTTCTGCTTCCCATTTGGCCGAAATAGCACCGATAATGTCATCTGCCTCATACGGCGGCACTTTTAATTGCTCAACACCAATGTGGTCAAGTGTTTTCACACATTGTTGATACTGTTGGATTAATGGTTCTGGAAGCTCATTTCGCGTCAATTTGTAGTCAGGAAACGTCTTTCTTCGTAATGCTTCCTCCCGAGGCACGTCCCAAGTGACAATGCAATGGGAAATCGAATAATCGGTAACCAGCTTAAATAGTTTTTGGATAAACACACGAAGGCCATTCACATATAAGCCTTCTGCGTTTCGTTCTAACTTTTCAATCGGGCGGTTGTAGCTCGTCGCAAAATACCCGCGGCTCAATAAGTTAAAGCCGTCGACTAATAGCAGAGCCTGTTCATTGGCCAAAACAGTTCCTCCTTTTTAATGGAAAAAAGCCGCCTCCCTAATAGTGGGAGGCGTTTTACGCGAACGGATACGTCCAGAAACGTTCGTTGCAAAGACGTTCCTTCGCTTCTTCGACGCCGTCATAATAGGCTTTTTCCAAGCTTGGCAACGTCCATGCTAACTGGGAAGCGTGGGCGCGTAACGTATCAAGCTTGCGAATGGCGTATGCTGAAACGTCATGGACGATATCCGCTGGGCCAATCTCTTTTTCGTGGTTGTTTGAGAACGCCACTGCGTAAAAAGTAGGACGCTCGCTCTTTGGCAACTCTGCCAGTGCGGACGCGACGGCTAGTCCAGTAGCGTCATGGTCAGGGTGAACAGCATACCCTGGGTAAAACGAGATAACGAGGGAAGGCTTAAGTTCAGCAACAAGGTTAAGCACCATTTGCTTCAAGCGTCCTGGTTGTTCAAATTCAAGCGTTTTGTCGCGATAACCCATCGTCCGCAAGTCGGTGATGCCCATAACGGCGGCAGCCTGTTGCAATTCTTTCCGACGGATGTCTGCCAATGACTCACGTGTCGCAAAGGGAGGATTCCCTAGGTTGCGTCCCATTTGCCCAAGCGTCAGGCAGGCGTATGTCACTGGCGTTCCTGCATCAATATAAGCAGATATTGTTCCTGAAACACCGAATGCTTCATCATCTGGATGAGGAAAGATGACAAGGACATGGCTTTGTTTTTTCATGCTCGTTCAACTCCCAGCAATCAATTAATCGTCAAAAGGCGTGCGTGAAATTTCAAAGGCGACGCCAAGTTTTCCGTCGGGGCCATGGCCAGCCATTAGTAGCCGCCCCTTTTTGTCTAGCTCAAAATGGGTTAACCCTTCGCCATATACCCAGCCAATGTTCATTTTTAAACCAACTCTGTATGGGCCGTTGCCAGCGACAACGCCATGTTCGTACGAAATAAGGGCATTGCGGATGTAGGCGCTGGCTGAAAAAAACGATTCGTCAAAATGGGAAGCGTAAGCCCCATTTGTCGTTTCTAAATGCAAGTAAACGTCTTCGTTCAGAAAAGAATCAAGCAACGATTGAAGGCGTTCTTTCTCAATCGGTTCCATTTTAAACCTCCAGCAAGTAGCATCTATGTATCCACATTATAAGTGAACGATCCAAGGCTGGCAACGGCAACGACTTGACAGGCAGGGCAGTCATTTTTGTAGGAAAGGGAAGAGCGATGGTATACTGAATGTAAGAGAAGACAACGGTGAAGGCATCGGCCTGATTTTTTGCGAAAGGGTGTGTGGCTATTGATCATAATAACATTGACTTTGCCTCGTACAGCGAGGGGATCGGTTGAACCCAACGAAGCTGTTGCTACGTACAAAAAACTGGTAGCTACTAACAGTGAAAAAGGCGCATTGATCTGATGGTAACCAACCAACCTCCAGAAGAAGAACGATTTGAAGAAGAGCCGCCACTTGAGGCGTTTATGGAAGAAGAGCCTCCCAAAAAAACGAAACCTCTACAAAAAGCGATCGTTATCATTGTAGCAGCTGTTGTTGCGTTGGCTATGCTTGTGCAAGGAAGTGCCTTTTTGTTTCAGCATTTCAGTTTAGACGCACTCCGCTTTACGAGCGAAAGCCAACAATTGGAAAAAGAAGGCGATTTTGATCGATTTAAAGAAGCGGTCGTTGCTGTGCAAACAGACCGAGGCCATGGGACAGGCTTTATCATTTCAGAAAGCGGCGACGTGCTCACCAATGAACACGTGATTCGTGGAGCTTCGTCTATTTATGTCCATTTGCCAGATGGAAAGCGTTACCTGGCGACTGAGACGAAGACAGACGAAACGAATGATTTGGCCATGTTGGCGCTTGAAGGGCAGCCAGACAATTTACCGACATTAACGCTTGCCGAAACGTCAGCGAATCCAGGAAACACGGTGTACGTGATTGGCCATCCGATGACGCATTCGTACATCACGAATAAAGGGGAAGTAAAAGAAAGCCATGATGCCTACCAAGTTTTAGCAATTACCAACGCTGTCTTCCCTGGACATAGCGGTTCGCCGGTGTTGTCAGAAGAAGGAGAGGTCGTAGGAATGGTCTATGCCCGCAGTAGTGGGGAAAACGGAAATGGCGAAGGGCTTGCTGTACCGCTCCGCCAAATCCACGCATTTGTCGAAGATGACTCAGGCACTTAATCGTCGATTTTAACGCCTGCTCCTTTGTTTTTTGCAATTTTGCGTGCTCTTTGCAACGCTTCTTCTTTTGTATTTGCAACATAGGAAGCACGCTTTGCTCCTTCTGCATAAACAGCCCATCCATCTTCGCGCTTGACAACATGCTCAGGCTTGTCGGCTGTTTCTGGTGAAGACGACGAGGAATCATGTTTAGACGGAGTTACTTTACCGTGTTTCAAAAAGTGGGCGACTTCGTTTTCGTCAGCGTTTTCTTTCCATTTTTTCGCCTGTTCGGTGGCAATTGGAATGGCGCGGCTTTCAGAGTAGCCGTCTTTGACCATCGAATTGCCAATTTCAATCGCTTTTTTGCGGACGGCTTTCTCGAAATTCTTTAAAGATGAGGGATAGTCATCCATTGTCCATGGCATAGCCAACACCTCCTTTTTCCTTTGTATTTCCGTTTTGCTGTCGTTCAAACATGGTTTGCATTCATGCACAAAGGGTATACTGGCAGCAACGAAGAGAAAGGGAGTGTAGACAAATGAATGAGCAAAAGCAAAACAATAACCATAAAGAAAAAGGCGAGGACATTGTCAAACGCCAATTTAACGAGTCGTTGCACCAAGGAACATCGGAAGACGATAAACAAAAAAGAAAACAGCAAAATAAAAAATAAGCATGTGGCAGATCCACATGCTTTTTATATATGGTATACTTTATCGGAATACACAGAAAAGGATGAGGCAAAGTTGTCAATTTTGGATGAACAATCAGCAGTGGGCCGGGAACAAGCATTGCGCCAGATTTTAAAAGGTTTTTCTGAAATTGGCGCCATCCACGACCACGAACAAACGGTGCCGATTGAAAATATTGCCGTACTTAAGGAATCTGGCTATACAGCGTTGCCGGTAGAAACGAAATATGGAGGAAGACAGATTTCCCTTAGCGAAATGCTATTCCTTCAACAATTGATTGCCGAAGCGGACGGCCCGACCGCCTTGTGCATCGGCTGGCATATGGGGACGATGTACCAATTGGCAGAGGAGAAAATTGGCCTGAGCATTGGCACGAGCGGATCAGTTGTGAAGTTGTCGAAAAAGGGGTTCTCCTGAATACGGCTGCAACGGAAAAAGCGACAGGAAGTCCGACACGAGGGGGAGCTTTTCAAACGACAGCCACGTACGAACGAGGCGAGTGGGTCCTAAATGGTGCAAAAACCTTTACGACACTTGCCGAACACTTAGATTATTACTTAATTCTCGCTACTGTCGAACCAGAAAAACAGGTAGGTTTGTTTATTGTACCGCGAAACACGCCAGGAGTGACCGTCGAAAAAACATGGGACATGATGGCAATGGGGTCTACTGGAAGCGAAGATTTGCACTTAATAAACGTCAAGCTGCCAGATAACCATTTTATTAAAAAGCAAGAAAAAGATGGCCTGCCAACAGCATGGCTGCTCCACATTCCTGCCTGCTATTTGGGAATGGCCCGTGCTGCCATCCGAGACGCAGCGAAGTTTGCCAATTCGTATTCCCCTAATAGCATTCAAGGAACGATTGCTCAATTGCCACACGTTAAACAAAAGTTTGGTGAAGCTGCTATTTTATATGAACAAAGCCGCCGCTTTCTGTACGGCGTTGCCAAAACGTGGGATGAAAGCGACAAAGAAACCCGTATGCAGTTAAACACAGAATTAAAAATGGTCAAATACGCAGTAGTCAACAACGCAAACAGAATCGTCGACTTCGTGATGAGAGCTGTTGGCGCCCATAGCCTATCCAATCAGTCGCCATTATCGCGGTATTATAAAAATGTCCGCGCCGGTCTCCACAATCCGCCCATGGACGACATGGTCGTCCAAGCCGCCGCAGAAAGCGTATTGCAAAGGGAATCGTAGCAGCTCGGATGGCACAGCAGAGCTATACAAAGCCAGCCTTCTTGTTAGGCTGGCTTTGTGGGGGCCATTTCCATTCGCCTACCAAATCACAAGCGCGAGAATGGTTGAAACGAGTAAACCGGCAATCACAGGGATAAAACAGATCCGCACTAAATCTTGAACATGAACGCGAGCAATTCCTGCAACAGCAACGAGAGAAGACCAAGCGATCAACGTACCGCCGCCAACCCAGATCGCCCCCATTTGCCCAATCGCCGCCAAAGTGGCTGGATCGATCCCTGAAACAGGCGCCAATGCACCAGCAAGAGCTCCAGTCAATGGCAAACCAGAAAATCCAGAGCCATCAAGGCCTGTAATCATGCCAATCATTAACAATCCAAATGCAGTCCAACCTGGTTCGGTAGGAATATATGATTCGCCTGCTTCGACTAATTCAAATAAAAACGCTGGCGCTTCGTCAATAGCAAGAATGGCCGGAGCGAAATCGCTGCTACCGAGAAAAAAGAACCCGGCAATAGGAATAACCGGCCCCATTGCTTTAAAAGCAAACAAAAAGCCATCGACTAAATGATTGCTGACATTTTCAAATAGTTGTTTTGGCCGGTAAAACAAGCTTGCCACTAGCAAAAGCAAGAGCGCGGCTCCACCAACCAATGCGGCTCCACTGCCGCCTTCCAACTGCAAATTTGTAAAAAAAGACGTATATAGCATATACAAAATCACTGCTAAAAAAGCCAATGGCACAAAAGCAGCAAATAGTTTAGCCTTCCACGACGCTACCGCTGAGTACCTTTGCTTGTATGGTTGCATCCATTCCTTAGGGAAGGACGCACGAAGCTGTTCTTTCCGTCTCCGTGCCAGCAAATACAGCACGAGCATGGCCGTGCTGCCTGCAATTAAAGATAGCACCAAAGCCCGGTCAGCAATAACAGACACAGGGACACCAGCGGCTGTTGCGCTTAGCATAGGAGCAATTTGAATCATATAATCACTTGATAGAGCCATGCCTTGCCCAGCGATGGCAATTGCTGCCGCTCCCACTAAAGGAGGCAGGCCCGCGCGGATCGCAACTGGGAGCAACAATGTGCCTACAAGCGGCACAGCGGGGGTAGGCCAAAAGAATAGCGATATGACATACGTAATGGCAATGAGAATGAGGTAAGAGAGAGTGGCATTTTTCATGACTTTCCCAAATGGTTTAATCATTTGTTCGTTTGCCCCTAGGGAGTCAAGGCTTTGCAACAATGCCGTCATAATAGCGATGATCAAAAAAATACTAAATAATTCTCCAGCTGCCACAAGGCTCGCTGAGAAAATAGTCTGTAAGGCGGCTGCGATCGAACCGCTAAAGGCATAACCAACTAAAAACGTCATCAGGATTGCAGGGACAACGACATTTTTGCGCATCAGCATCGTGCCAATGATCAGCAAAATCCCGACAAAATACAGCCAATGCGGTGCAGTTAAGTCCATTAGGCATCCTTCTTTCGTAGGTGGATGGGATAGTGTATGAGCGTACCTAGTAATAGGTGAATGGCCTAAATCTAAAGAAAAGCATTTTATCTATAATAATTGGTTAAGGTTTTTAAAGCGGGGAAATGACAAGGGGCCTTTAGGTGAGGGAGAGTGTCAATGATTAATAGACTTCATTGACACAACCATTTTTTAATACGGCGCTTAATCCAAGTAGGTCATTACAATCGTTTAACGAAAACAAAAGCCGGTTAACTAAGAACATTACAAATAAGTATAAAAGGCTTGAAATACTTATATCGAGCGAGGACTAAGTTACATACCAATAAAGTAAAAGAGAGAACAACTGGATAGAAGTTACTCTCTAAAATTAATTTTAGACTTTCTGAAAATGGAGAACACCTCCTTAATTTGTTATATCGTCTATCGGGAAAGTGTTGGACCAAGTATTTAAAGTGAAAGACAACCATTTAAATTAAATGTGTGAGCCATAAGGCCGTATGCGCTTTTATATACAAAAGGAGATGATACAAAAAGGAGCCCTATAAGACCCCGTAATTAGTTAATTCGTCTTCATCTGCTTCTACCATCGTATTAAAGTCGAGAATATCACCAACGCCGTTTTCCAGGGTAACTGTATAACTGGAATGTGACATAGGATGTACTCATTCGACAAAACTAGACAGCGTTAAATGCTGCAAATTTTAAGGTCGGTAAAATAGACGGCGACTTTGGTAAACTGACTGAAGATGCGGTCCGACGCTTTCAAAAGGTATATCTTCCGCGAGAGGTTGATGGAGTTGCAGGGCCTAACACTTATCGCGAATTGGATAAAGTGGTGAACTAAAACAAAAAGTCCCCGCTGAAGTAGCGGGGATGCTTACATAATCACTTGTTTGAAAACTCTTTGATCCAATCTCGAATGTCGTCGTCAGTATGCAGATATTCGCCTGGGCTGTCCTGAAGGTCCAACCCTGATACAGTCATCAACATATCCCACACTTTTAGGTCAGATACATAATGTTTTTCTTTCATCGTATATTCACTTGCCCAATCAGTAACTTCCTCCCTGGTTAGCTGGTTTTTAAGAACAAGCTCTAGCTTATTAATAATTTCCTTTTTAGTAGGCTCACTCATTTCCTTTACCACTTTCCAATATATTTTCCGTCTCTGTCAAATTGATAGTGAATCTTTACGTTATTAGTAAATTGAGTGTCTGGTCTTACCTGCCTTATGTTCCCTGAATGATCGATCGTTTCCATCCATGTTCTTTTTCGACCTGTTAACGGATCCCATTCTCTTACTGTGCGCCTTCCTGCCATTTCACCTGGTTTAGATGCTGTCTGTAATTCAGCGTAATATCTGTACCTACCGTCTGGTAGTTCTCTTACACTAGCGACTCCATACCTTTCGCTCTGGTAATAATGAGTTTGAAGTCTATCATACTGTGCGGCGCTATGGGCTGGATTACTGATTCGTGTTCCGTTGCTAACGTTATTAACCGCCCTTATTCCTTTGGAAGTTCCTTTTGCTATGGGTCCACCTATAATAGCAGCACCTGCCAGGTACCGTTCCCATTCTTCTAATTCTCGACCTGTAATTAAATTCTTGCAACGTTTACGATGAACGGTTACTAAAATAGATAAATCCAAACGGGTTTGGCGAAAACGAAAAGTTCTGCGTATGTACGGCTTGGTCTTAAAGACTGATACGGGTTTAAAACACTGTACGTGCTGTTTAGCATCGGATGCATTGCCTTTATTTCCGGTGGCACATCTTGAGAAGCAATGTAGCCGGCAAGTGCTGTAATGTTTACGCCAGATTCTATTACCCCATTTAAGCCTGCAACATACGAGCTAATCTTTGGCGGGGCTACTCATTTTACTGGTCATCAGGCTTACGTTTGTAAGCCTTTGCTTGCCTTACCGTCCATATAGGAGTGGAGGCAAGTATAATAAAGGTTGCATTTGACTCGATCAGATAATCGGATATCATTTAATTATATATTCTCTAACATGGATTCTAATTCTTTATGATTTTCCGAAAGCCACAGCATTTCCTTTGCAAAACGCTCTGGAGGTCCACTATGCTGATCCATGCTTGAATTTATCCACCATGTACTTTCCATAAACCATAACATTTTTAAAGAGGTATTTATAAATCCCTTCTCAAGTAAACGTTGCTCACTATACCCTTCTATAAAAGCCTGAACAAGAGAAACATTAAAGTTATTTTCATTTAAGGCCCCAGATATAACAGCTCTTGCAACATCAAGCTGTGGATAGTCATATTTCATTCTATCAAAATCTAAAACAGCACTTATTTTTTTCTCTTCAAACAATAAATTGTCTACCCAGAGATCACGGTGAGCCCAACCGGTTTCATTAAGTTTAAAATCTCCTAAATTTATAGCTTCTGTTACTTTATATTGTGTTTCTATTATCGGTAACAAATGCGATTTGTCAGTATTATTTGCGTGATTCCAAACAGATTCCCAATGAGTTAAACGCTCCTCACGGCTTGGGGGGATAAATTCAGGGCGTTTCTTAACCCCAAGTGTACCGTCATTTAACAAATGATGCATATACCCTGTAACTTGTCCTAAATCATACATTTGATGAACATTTAATTTTCCTGGAGGGATCACAGTTCCATTACAATAATCCATTAACATAAAAAGTTCGCCCTTCTCAGATTCAATAAGAAACTGACCTTCATGAGTATATAGCTTAGGGCATGGAAGACCACTATTATGTAATCGCATTTGTTGAGAGAAGGCTAGTAGTAGTTCTTCATGGTTATACAGTTTGTATCTTTCCTTGTTATATTGCTTGATTAAAAAAACACCAGAATTTGTCGTTATTTTCCACTTTAAATTTAACCAACCACGTTTTATAGGTGTAGCATCTAATACCTTAAATCCAAAATGTTGATTACAAGTATTAAAAGGTCGTTCAATACCATTTCTTCTGTTAATACAAAATCCATGCTTCATCTCCTCGAATTCTTTTTTACTCCTAAATACTTCAACAAAGTCAATCTATTTCCTTTTTACTAATTCCCTGCTGATCTTCCAACTATATGGTTCTATAAATACAAAAAGAAGCGTTACTCGATAAACGCGCCCGTTAAACAGCCTTCATATCAACCAATCCAAAAAAGTGGGATATGAAGGTAGCCCTTGCTTGTAGTATACCTATAACGAATTTTACAGGGGAGCGGCGTTTCTAAAAACACGAACTTTTTGCTGTCGCTCACATGCTGCCTCCTGGAAATTTCGTAAAACTCTCTGCATGACTTGATAGGCATATGCTCCATGACTCCCCATGACTCGCCCTCAAAACTTTCTAGCAGCAAGCCGAATTCGTCTTTTCTATATCCCGTAATTAAACCTTCTGCGTACTGATAATTAATAACCTTGAGCCAATCCTCTGATCGTTTGTTTATTTTGTAAGTAGACGCAGGATTTTTTATGACAATCCCTTCTAACTCTCTATCTTTTACAGCATCAAAATAAGCGGTAGCTTAGCCTTCTATCCATTTAATCTCAAACATATGAGGATGTGGATGTAAGGCCTTGGATAGGATTTCTTTACGTTGTATGAGGGGCAGGGCAGTAGCCCAGGTGTGTTTGTGCTTAATTATGTCAAATACCACAAACTGTACGGGGAGTAGGGGAGTTGATTTATAAGAGCGAAAGCGAGACATGACCAACTCAAAGTCGGGCTGGCCATCTTCGTTTAGTACAATCAATTCGCCATCCAGTATTAATCCGTCGGCAATATCATTGTTGCACAGTTCGGGAAATCGGTTTGTAACCTCAGTTTTATGTCTAGTATACAGCCGTGTTACACCCTCATGTTTAGATAAGATCAAACGAATTCCATCGAATTTTAGTTCAGTCAGCCAGTCATCCTTAGTGGGTTCGTCTATTCGTTTAAGAAGCATTGGGAAAACAAAAATAGAAATCACTCTACCTAATTTTATTATAGAGCAAAGGCGATATGCTTTAGGGGATAGCTGGAATTAGATGCGCTGTACATCGTATATGACACGCATGTCAATCCATTCTCGGATAGAATCGTTTAAGGGGCCGTATTCAATCCTAATCTTTTTATTCAGTTCATCTACTTTGTAGATGTGACAATCCTTGTTTATGTAGTAGCCATCCTGCCAGTAAGTGAGCCGTACGACCAATGTATGATTAAGCGCGTCCATGATAACTTCGCCAATCTCACGCCACTGGTCATCATCGAGTTCACCGTGAAGCTCAACTTTATTTTCCTCTTTCTGCATTTCAATCCATGCCTGCTTATGCTCAGGCAACATCATTCGACTTCCTTCCCATAGTAGGTTGCCACGCCAAATTTCTTTTTTAACATCGTCCATGCTTTTCAATGCAAACACTCCTTATAAATAGAACGTATGTTTGTATTATGTGCAAATGTTTGTTCGGTATTCTAGTGGTAATTTCGACCAAAAGAAAAAGACGTATGCTAAAGAAGGTACCTCCCACTACCTCAGGCACAGCGGGGGTAGGCCAAAAGAATAGCGATATGACATACGTAATGGCAATGAGAATGAGGTAAGAGAGAGTGGCATTTTTCATGACTTTCCCAAATGGTTTAATCATTTGTTCGTTTGCCCCTAGGGAGTCAAGGCTTTGCAACAATGCCGTCATAATAGCGATGATCAAAAAAATACTAAATAATTCTCCAGCTGCCACAAGGCTCGCTGAGAAAATAGTCTGTAAGGCGGCTGCGATCGAACCGCTAAAGGCATAACCAACTAAAAACGTCATCAGGATTGCAGGGACAACGACATTTTTGCGCATCAGCATCGTGCCAATGATCAGCAAAATCCCGACAAAATACAGCCAATGCGGTGCAGTTAAGTCCATTAGGCATCCTTCTTTCGTAGGTGGATGGGATAGTGTATGAGCGTACCTAGTAATAGGTGAATGGCCTAAATCTAAAGAAAAGCATTTTATCTATAATAATTGGTTAAGGTTTTTAAAGCGGGGAAATGACAAGGGGCCTTTAGGTGAGGGAGAGTGTCAATGATTAATAGACTTCATTGACACAACCATTTTTTAATACGGCGCTTAATCCAAGTAGGTCATTACAATCGTTTAACGAAAACAAAAGCCGGTTAACTAAGAACATTACAAATAAGTATAAAAGGCTTGAAATACTTATATCGAGCGAGGACTAAGTTACATACCAATAAAGTAAAAGAGAGAACAACTGGATAGAAGTTACTCTCTAAAATTAATTTTAGACTTTCTGAAAATGGAGAACACCTCCTTAATTTGTTATATCGTCTATCGGGAAAGTGTTGGACCAAGTATTTAAAGTGAAAGACAACCATTTAAATTAAATGTGTGAGCCATAAGGCCGTATGCGCTTTTATATACAAAAGGAGATGATACAAAAAGGAGCCCTATAAGACCCCGTAATTAGTTAATTCGTCTTCATCTGCTTCTACCATCGTATTAAAGTCGAGAATATCACCAACGCCGTTTTCCAGGGTAACTGTATAACTGGAATGTGACATAGGATGTACTCATTCGACAAAACTAGACAGCGTTAAATGCTGCAAATT
>NZ_JAODPB010000003.1 GCF_025770735.1 Shouchella tritolerans | reverse complement strand
AGCCATCTTTCACCCTCTCTCCAGGTGGAGAAAGGGATTATCCGGTATTAGCTCCGGTTTCCCGGAGTTATCCCAGTCTAAGGGGCAGGTTGCCCACGTGTTACTCACCCGTCCGCCGCTAACGTCCGGGAGCAAGCTCCCTTCTGTCCGCTCGACTTGCATGTATTAGGCACGCCGCCAGCGTTCGTCCTGAGCCAGGATCAAACTCTCCGTTAAAAAGTTTGACTTGCTCATTGCACAACCGAAGTTGTGGCTCACTATCATTCATTGACGAGATACCGTGTATCTCTTTTACGCTTGGCTTTTGTTCAGTTTTCAAAGGACTCGTTTGTCAGTCGTTTTTTAGCGACTTTTCTATCATACAGTTTCCCACCAAAAAAGTCAACTACTTTTTTTGCAATGGTGGGCCTGAGTGGACTTGAACCACCGACCTCACGCTTATCAGGCGTGCGCTCTAACCAGCTGAGCTACAGGCCCAAAAATCTCAATCTACTAAAACATTTAAATATGGAGCGGGTGATGGGAATCGAACCCACATCATCAGCTTGGAAGGCTGAGGTTTTACCACTAAACTACACCCGCGTATTATATTGTACAAATTTCCGCTATCTCTGCCCCGAACACCATGCCTCTTCCTCTTCTCGCTTATTCAATGATGCTTATGCGTCGAGGCAACTCGGAGGTTTTTCATGGATGTTTCGCTCGTGGCTGAGGTTTTACCACTAAACTACACCCGCGTATTATATTGTGCAATACATTACAGATGGTCGGGAAGACAGGATTTGAACCTGCGACCCCTTGGTCCCAAACCAAGTGCTCTGCCAAGCTGAGCTACTTCCCGCAATGGCGCGCCCGAGAGGATTCGAACCTCTAACCGCTTGATTCGTAGTCAAGTACTCTATCCAGTTGAGCTACGGGCGCTTGTTTTATTTAAATTGTTTCGCTAGCTCGCCAGCGACAAGTAATAATATAGCATAATCATCCTGCATAGACAATACTTTTTTTAAAAATATTTATCTCAGCGTAATAGTAGCTCTACCTGTTATTATACCACATTTTATATGGATCTACGAATAGCATTGTTTTTTATTATTGATTTTAATAAAAAAGTAGAAGGCCATGCCAGCTGTTATTTAAGCATAAGCCTTCCAAAACCTCTATTGCTAATACCATGACATTAAACTTTAAGTTTACACACCTACCTAGATTTAATGTACAAAAATTTTCAAGATTTCCTTGATGTTATCCCCATTTAAGGACAATCGACATTGCGCAACAATTGCCGCCCACATTAATGGCCGGAGATTCTAATTGGAATACAATGCCTGTTGGGGAAAACTTAATGTCGTTGACAGCAGTTAACCCCGGAACAGATTGAATCATGTGCTGCACGGTTAGGTTGTCGCTCTTTTGTGCTGCTTCCATTAAACGTTTCGCAAATGGCCGGTTTCCTAATTGGTTCAGAAGGAGCTGGCTCTGTTTAAGCAAAAAATCAAACTGATGAACAGACTCCATCAATTCAGTCGTATCCACCGGAGGAAATTGTCTATAAAACACAGCTTGAGGTGGGCATTGATGAAATGCCCGTCGCCAATTGTAATTCATCTTCTCTTCCTTTCGCACCGCATACTGTCTTACATTTGTATGCATATATGCCTATCCAAGGTACAAAGGAAAGGAAGTAGCAACTTAGGCTTTACTTATCTACGTTACTGCTGTGCAAGTGTACCGATAGCTGATAATATAAAAACAGCAACGGCCAAAATAGCAAATAGCAGCCAAAACTTAGGCATTTTTTTCTTTTTAATGCCGCGATAAACGAGTCCACATAGCCATGTGATCAATAACGCAATCAAAAATGCTCCTAACAATCTACCGACAATATAGCCAATTACATAACCCATTTCCTTCGATTCCTCTCTACATCCAATCTTTTATTAATAAATCTATGCAAAAGAGCCAAAACCAGTCGCCTCGTTTTGCATTGGTATCTCGTCCTTCAATCGTCGCTTTTAATCTTATTTAGATGAAAGCAGTCATTTACACGGTAAACCAATTATAGCGCCTTTGATTTATGCTTTTTCTAATAGTTTAAGCTACTAAATGTATAATTGATATAAACCAGTTTCATCGTCAATTGCTTTCGCTCGCTCAAAAGCTGTCTTTTGTGTGCTACTGCTATTTATTTGTTCATACATAAACATTAACACGAACAGAAGAGAAGCATTTCCATCCACATAATCCTTTGGTGCAATATACGATTCCGCTTTGCAGCGTTTAAATGCTTCCGCTAGCGTTTTATCCCCTAAAGTACAACCTGTAGCCAAGACATGAACACCCTCTAAACGTGCATGCTTCAATACTTCTTCAGCACCGAAATAACAGGTGCGCGGTTCATTTTCTTCATAAACGTCTTCAGCCAATTCTGGCAATATAAATTGCCCTTCTTCCCCATGAAAACATAAAATTAAATAATCGCTTTTGTCCCTTGTTTTTCCTGATAAGATGCCGACTAAGTCATTAGGCCGCCCTATCCAGTGCATATAGACACGCGCTCCATAATATTCAAGTACAGACCGCAAGGAGAATGCTTCTAATTCACAATTTGGCCCTACTGCTAGGGTAATACGCATATTTGGCTCGATCAATATGAATTACCTCCATATGAAATTGTGTGTGCATTGCCATTGTAAATGAAGTTTATTGAATTTGGAAGATAAAGCAGTGACCTTTTAAGGAAAGCCAGCGGATTTCGCCACTAGCTACCAGCAATTTTTCGTCCTTACGTTTTGTCGCTAATATTTCGGTTTTAAGCAGTTTGCCTTCTCCTTATTGTCGGCGTCCTCCTTAAACACTTGTCATTTTTAGGGCCCTCTCTCATCTAGTTCTTTTCAAGAAAAACTTCCCAATGAATCGTAGATACTATTAGAATAGGCAGTAATCGCTTCGTCATACTCTGGATAGTTGTAGCCAAGACTGGCCGATAATCCTTTCGAGTACTTTCTAAAAAGCTCATAACAAGTAAATAAAGATTGCCACGTTTCTGCGTAACCCTTCTCACAATAAGTCGAAAGCAATGCTTCCCAATCCTCTTTAGGGAGATAGCGATCAATAAATTTATAATTTTTCCCCACACTAAACGTATATCCTCGCTCTGAGCCGACATACCAAGCCATCATTCTCAACAAGTTAGGCCGTGCAATTCCATTTAAATGGTCGATAGCAAAGAGGATTTCCTTTCTTGCTAATCCTTTGACTACATAGGTGGAAACCATCCAGAATTCATTGCAACAATCATCAAATTCTCTTTCTGTTGGCTTTTTTAGCCAATAGTGACGATCATCAGCAACGATTTCATTTTTAACGAGTCGATCCTTATCAAGTAGAACTTCAACTAGACCATCACTTTGAGAAAAGTAATCTTTCACTTCGTTGAGAGGAATAAGGGTTAAATCCAATTTATTGCCATCATCAAAAAGAATAATATAGGAAAACCAATTGCCTAATTCAGGCGGAAAAAGCTTCATGTCCTCCGGCTTTTGCATCATTATTGCTTTTCCGAATTGATCAAGCCACTGGTCATTTTCTTTAAACGAGTCCATATCCGTTACAAAGTAAGAAATATCATAATCCTGAAATTTATCAGGAGTGATATTTTTGTTTGTACGTGAGCCTTCCAACGTGACTAAACGAATTCGCTCATCGTTTTTTGCAAAATCTAAAAACAGCGCCATCATTTCTTGTTCGCTTCGCAATGCACTCTCCTCCGATCTTCTATTTTATTCTTATTTTTATATCCTCTTCCCTTTCTGCAAGACTTTCATTCGCTTAAAGTTACATGTCATTGACTTTTTTAATCTTACCTTAATACCCTGCTTGTGATGGGATTTTAAATAAAAAAAGCCCCTTGGCGTGAAAGGAAGATTGACTTCCCACTTCAACCAAGGAGGTTCATACTCCAAAGGCTAATCAAGTAACCAGTATAGTCTCATCATTCAATCTCAATGAAACACTCGATACAAAACGCTTGTCCGAGCGCTCTATATTTGCGGGCCCATCTGATTCCTTAAAGAACACTGCTCATTTTTTTGACGTTGTTTCTGTCCTTCTCAGGAATTGGTTTTTTCAAAAAGCCAATGATCAAGCATGTAATGATCGACCCAAGCAAGATGCAACCAACGTACAATAATGGTTTATCACTTGCGATTGGGATGACAAAAATACCGCCATGAGGTGCCTTTAATGAAATATCCAGCGCCATGCACACTGCACCGCCCACTGCAGCACCGATAATATTTGCCGGAATGATTCTTAATGGATCTGCAGCGGCAAAAGGAATCGCCCCTTCGGTAATAAAGCTTGCTCCCAAGACATAACTTGCTTTTCCTGCTTCTGCTTCTTGAATCGTAAAACGATTCTTAAAGATTGTTGTCGCAAGCGCAATTCCAAGTGGTGGCACCATTCCGCCAACCATCAATGCAGCGGAAGGTTCAAAAATGTTGGCAGCAAACATTGCTAGCCCAAAGGCAGAAGCCGTTTTATTAATCGGCCCACCCATATCTGAAGCCATCATACCGGCTAATAAAGCGCCTAACAGTGCCGCATTTATGCCAGTAAGACCTTTTAATACAGCCTCCAAGTATTGATTAAGCATAGACATTGGTGTGTTCAAGACAAAAAACATAAACGCGCCGACGACTAACGTACTTAATAATGGAACAATTAAAACAGACACTAAACCTTGAAAAGACTTCGGTATTTTAGCCATTGCCTTGCCTATAAATTTAGCAGCAAAACCGCCTACAAAGCCAGCTATCATACCGCCGAGGAAACCAGATCCACCGATTGTAGCGACCATGCCACCAATCATGGCTGGGGCTAACCCTTGTTTGTCGGCAATGCTGTAGCCAATAAAGCCAGCTAAAATAGGAACCATCAATGCAAATGCCGCTTCTCCACCGACCTGACTAAAGAAATGGGCAATCACATTGTATTGATCGCTTTCAGGATCAGCAGCATAAATGCCAAACATAAAGGAAATTGCAATAAAAATTCCACCGACTACAACGAATGGGATCATATACGAAACCCCACTCATAATATGCTTGTAAAAATTCAATCCGGTTTTTTCTTCTTCTGGCTCAGGCTCCTGCTTCTGTACGGCCTGCTCAACCTTTTCATCCCGAATACGATAGGAAAGCGCTTGGTCAATTAAATGATCTGCGTCACTAATCGCTTTTTTCACAGGTACATCAACAAAATGTTTGCCTTGTAACGCAGAAGTATCAACTCGTACATCGTGTGCGACTACAATGGCGTCTGCTTTCTGAATATCGGCTGCCGTAAGTTTGTTCTCAGGGCCATTTGCGCCATTGGTTTGAATTTTCACTTTCATGCCCCGTTTTTCGGCTGCTTCCTTTAATGATTCTGCCGCCATATAGGTGTGGGCAATTCCCGTCATACATGCCGTAATTCCGATTAAATATTTTCCTGAGTCCGCTTCGTCAGTTGTATCCTTTGCCTGTAAGTGGTCCTGTTCCTCAATCGCTTTCATCACCTCATCTACTGATGTAGCGACAAGGAGCTTTGCTCTAAACGTTTCACTCATTAAAAATGTGGAAAGTCTAGACAAGAGCGCTAAATGTTCATTTGAAGCATTTTCCGGCGCAGCAATCATAAAGATTAAATTCGTATGTTGTCCGCCAAAATCAATTCCTTGCAGCGTGCGCCCCATTACAATTGTCGGTTCGGGTACAGAGCTAGACTTTGCGTGTGGAATCGCAACGCCATAGCCGACTGCTGTCGAAATTTCTTGCTCTCTTTTATAAATCGCTTTTTTGAATTCTTCCGGGTTATCAGTAAGGCCGTTTTGTGCCAATTTATCGACTAACTCATCAATAACAGCTGTCTGGCTATTCCCTTGAAGGTTCAAAATTATATTGTCACGCGTTAAAATATCGACCAATTTCACGTTATTCCCTCCTTTAAGTTTATGAGTTTAGCAAAAATAGAGGTGTGCCTTATTTGTCGAATTAAATAAATCCATTTTTTGTTTTACAACTTGTTGTGCAGCTTTCCGCGCACTTGGCATGATCACGTCTGGCTCATAGGCGCCTTGGTTAGCCGTTAAGAAACGCCGCATTTCCTCAAAGAAAGCACTTTTCATATCTGTCGATAAATTGATCTTTGCTACGCCATGAAGATACGTTTGTGAAATCTCCTCATCTTTATTGTCACTTCCTCCATGAAGGACAAGCGGAATTCCTACTTTTTCATTGATTTCAGCGAGCAAGTCTAGCTTTAACTCTGGTTTGCCTGCATGCTTATATTGACCATGAGAAGTACCAATCGCAACCGCCAACGTATCGATCCCTGTATCGTTAACAAATGTTTTTGCGTCGTTAGCATCTGTATACAATATTTCGTCAGCCCCGCCTTCAGAGCTTCCTTCATTGGAGCCAATTGTCCCTAATTCAGCTTCTACAGAAACATTTACGTTATGTGCAAGTTTGACAACTTCCTTCGTGATTGCAATGTTGTCGGCAAACGAGGCATGGGAGGCATCAATCATGACAGACGTAAACCCATTTCGAATCGCTCTCATCACATCTTTAACAGAAGCGCCGTGATCAAGATGGATGGCCATCGGCACTTTTGCGTTTTTGCATCTTTCCCGGACGTAGGCCACAAATTCATCGCCAAGCAACTCCATTTCATTCGGATGGATTTGGATGATGGCAGGGGCATTTTTTTCTTCAGCTGAATCGACAACGACTCGTACAAACTCACTGTTTGCGACATTAAAGGAACCTACCGCAAAGTGGTGTTCGTATGCTACAGCTAACAATTCTTTCATATTCATTAACATTGATTTTCTCTCCTTATTGGTTAAATCTGATTCCAAACTTCGATAAATTCTGTTTTTTGTTCTGTATGAAGAAGCTCTCGTACATGTTCGATTCTCTTTGTCTTCTGAAAAAACTCTGTAAACGCGTATTCATTCCGTTCAATATCGGAAGAGGGAATATAAATGATAATCAGCTGAACTAGCTCATTCCCCCACTGGATCGCTTTCTGATTAACGCCAATGATTACCCTCTCTTTATAGTCTTCCATTTCAAAATAAGGATGAGGAATAGCCACTAAGTTGCCTATCGACGTATAAGACATTCTCTCCCTTTTCATCGTTGGTTCATAGTAATGCTCTTGGCCATTTAGCGTAAGCAAGTGGCGGATCGCTTCTTCAGGGCTACTCTCATTCATCCAGTGAATCGCCGCGTCCTCAATAATCGAATGCTGTGCTTCAAGGAAGAAACGAATTTTCTTTATATCAATGCTGTGAAAGCCATTTTGAATCATAATGAAATTCGCCGTCGTTTGTGGTGTAAATGCTAGATTGATGCCAATGTATAAATAGGCATGGTCAAATACATAATCGGTCGAGCATTTTTCGATTTTGCAAATGTCTAGTTCATCAAAATATGTTGCAATTTTGGAGGCAATAAGCTTTGTTCGCTCATAGCTTCTACTGTAAAGAATGATGGTTTTTAATTTCTTCCTCTTTTTATCCTGTGAATCGAGAATGACTTGAATATGATAGGCTAAATAAGCAATTTCACTGTCCTGAATTTCGACAGCAAATTCTTTTTCAATTTGTAGAGCAATATTAGAAGCAATACTGAAAGAGAAAAAATATTCTGCTTTCGTTTCTTTCACAAACGGGTTATAGATAAGCAAATTATGTGAAGCAGGATTAATAATTCGGTAAATGTGATTGGAAATGTTATTTCTAAACCTTGTCTGTGAATAAGTAGGAACTTGGTAAACCTGTTCCACTTGACGTAAAATCGCTTCAATTTTGCCTATCACTTCTGGATTCTTGTTTTTTATTTTGGCATCGTCTAAGTCTAACTGTAACGATATTAAATAATTGACAAGAAAAATCGCTTCATCGTCTGTAATATAGGCGAATTCATGCAACTGAGACCGAAACGCTTCTGCTACTTCAAATTCCCTGAACTCTGTCAAATTCACCAGTTCTGTATCTTGAATGGCGACAAGATGGCCAGCATTGATTTGATGGATAATAATGATCAATTGAGTAGTCAGTTTTTTGTAAATCGAGAACTCCATGTTAAGTTGGTCATTTTTATTGATCTCATCCACCACTTTAAAGACCGTTTCAATCGTCTCTGGCTCCACCCACGACCGGAACCCATTGATGACAAAATCCTTGAACATCTCTTTCTTTACCGAAATGGAGGTGAAAAAGCTTTCTAACAAAATTCGTTTTTGCATTTCCGTTCCAAGCAATTTCATGCCTTTAAACACTTTTGTATCTATGGAAACATCAATTCCTAAAGCGTCAATATTCATTGTAAGCCGTTGCATTCGACTGCGAATCGTCTGTGGCGAATAATAAAACTTGTCGGCAATTTCATCGTATGTGATGTACCGATCCTCATTCATTAAGAACTGGATAATTTCAAACTCCAGAAGCGCTTCTTCCATTTCTTTATTCGTTGAGCCAACTCGCTCTTGATCAAATTGGCTATCATCTTTGAGAAGTTTATAGCCTTGCGGCGATGAAATAATGACGATGTCACTAAAACTCTCATTAATATCCTTAATGTAGTTGCGAATCGTGCGGTCCGTGACATTTAAAATCTCAGCCAACGCGGAAGCGGATACATATTCTCGATTCTGGTTCAATAGAAAGTCAATTAATTGATTACGCTTTTTATGCAATCTAACCACCACCTTTCTATGTCATCACTGTATAATAGAAATGACACAGGCGCTATATCCGTATATTTTCCTATAGCTAGGAAAAAATGCGCTTCCCATCTCTAAACAGTAGGCTATTTTGCTCATATAACCTAAAAGCTTTGCGAAGAGGAAAGCCTTATAAATGTAAAAACGAATGTCTAACCTGAATTATTTCTGGAATGGAAACTAGAAAGGCGATAACGCTTTGAGGGAGAGTGAATGGAAAGAGGTTATAGGGTAGAAAGCAAACCAATTGGTTGTTTCCACTTATTAAGCACAAAAAAGGGGAACGAACACTCCCCTTTAATAGAGTTCACCTTTTGATAAAATTCTTGCCTTCCCGGCAACCTTTATTTTCGGTTGGTTGTGATTCACCATTTTCGTTACGATCGTAGATGGCCGATCCATACTGAGTCCTTGGATAAAGACGTAATTGTGGTCAAAATTGTTTAAGACATTGTTTTTGTAGAGATAATAGGTTAAAGCTCCAGTCGATGTCCCTGTCGCCGCTTCTTCATTAATACCGTAATAAGGACAGAAATTTCTACTTTCCGCCACGCCCTTAGTGGTATCAAGTGTAAATGCGTGGATGCCTGCAATGTGATTTTCTTCTGCAAAGGCGGCAATTCCTTCAAAGTTTGGTTTTAATGTATACAATACATCCTTTGTTCTTATAGGAAGCATTAAATCCCAAACCCCTGTACTTGATGCTTGAGGTATTAACTCAAATTGATTATCGCCAATCTGACTTTTATCGGTTTCAAACAAATTTGATAAAATAGCGTAATCACGAAATGTTTTCCCTAGTCTTGGCTCGGCTTGTTCCATCACTATAAAGGACTGGGCGACTTCAATGGAGAGCGCGCCGGCTAGTGTTTCCATCATATATGCACGATTGTCTTCAATCAGCTGGCTATCCAATAAAGCCTTAAAAGCTGCGACGGTGGCGTGGCCACACAGGTCAACTTGACAGTTTGGTGTAAAAAACCTAACTTCAAAGCGATTGTTTTCCAAACGCTTTACAAATGCTGTTTCTGAAAAACGTACTTCTGTTGCAAATTTCTGCATAAAATCATGCTCTAGATTTTGGTGTATGACCACACCCGCTGGATTGCCGCCAAAACGTGTTTCAGTGAATGAATCAATGACATAATAATACAAACGTTATTCCTCCACATACCATCCCACTATCATTAAAATAGAAATGTTCAACGAGAAAAAGATACCGTTATAAAATGGTCCGCTACAGGTAAGGAACTAACTTTAGCCCTTTCCAATAATGAATGCTTGCAGTATCGTTTTGACATTCCATTGTTTTTATAGGAGGCTTGTTCTTTATACTTTAGCTGCCCAAATTTCGATTTCAATTTTGATCTCTGGCAATCCTAACTCCGCAAGATACCCAATGGTCATTGCTGGATACTCCTTTTCAAACAGCCGATCCCACTCTGCGTATAAAAAATCCCAATCGATTTGCTCAGTCGCCCATACATTTACCTTTATAATATTCTCAGCACTTAGCCCTTCAGATTCCAACACTGCTTTCATATTCAAGAACGTATTGCGAACTTGGTCATTCATATTGCTCGGGAATTGCCCTTGTTGATCTACGCCAACTTGACCTGATGTTACAAATAACTCTGCATTTCTAGGAATCTTCGTAATATGCGTATATTTGCCCACTGGTGCTGGCATACTTGCTGGGTTTTTTCTTGTTATTTTTTCACTCATTCGTATCCCACCATTCTAAAGATTTTTTGCTGTTTTCAAATCAGTTGCCTATCGTTCCTATTCTTCTTAGTTTATCATCCTTACTTAAAAATAGCCCTCAAAGATACGTAAATCACTATCCTAACACGATCAAGCGATGAAAACTTTGTTCAAATATAAACCTCCTTCCAGTAGACTTGAAACCGCTCATGGTATAATTGAACAATCACTACATTTTATCTTCTATTATCCTTGAATATGGATTTAGACTAGGACTAGTATAAAGACAGGTGTTAAAAACGAATATGCGCAGGGAGAACATGTGTATAGAAACAAGAAGGGCTAAATCATACGCTACTTTCATTGTCCATCTATGGGAACACGAGTAGGTTGATCTCCCCTTTATTCTATCCCCCTCCCGTCATACTAGCGTTACAAGGAGAGCTGAATGATGATTGCCGATACGTTCGATGTATTTTTATTTGATTTAGACGGGGTTGTTTATATAGGGCCGGACCCACTTCCTGAAGCAGTAGAATCGCTTCAACGATTGCGAAAAAAACAAAAGGGGATTCGATTTTTAACAAATAACCCTTGTACAACACGAAAAAAAACAGCAGAACGATTGAACGCTTTTGGTATAGAAGCAAGCTGCGACGAAATTATCACCTCTAGTTGGGTGACGGCACAATACCTCAGTAAGGAGAACGTCACAACGGCCTTTGTTTTAGGTGATGAACATTTAAAATGGGAATGCCAACAGGCAGGGATTGATATACAGGACCAAGTAGATGTAGATGCAGTGGTTGTTGGATGGGACGATCAGGTGTCTTTTCATGACATAAAAAAGGCATCAAACATGATTCAAAAAGGGGCCACATTCATTGCTACGAATACGGACAAAACCTTTCCAACACCCGAAGGTCCTTCACCTGCCGTAGGGGCCATCGTGGAAGCGTTACGTGTATCAACAGCAAAAGAGCCCTTGGTTATGGGGAAGCCCTATCCTCACATGTTTAAGAAGGCGCTTCGTGATTTTCACCCGTCTTCTCAAGCAGTAATGATAGGCGATACTCCTTATACCGACATTTTAGGAGCACATCAGGTAGGAATACCAGCTATTTTAATAGCAGACATCGATTTTACACCATACCCTTCAGCAAAAGATTTGCGTAACCCAGATATTGTCGTGCCTCATCTAAAGAGTCTATTTGACGACAATATCAACATAAAGCCATCGGTCAGTCCTTCCTTTTCTTGGCCCGATAATATCAAGGCAGGAGTGGCGGGCATTATTTTTGATAAAAAACAGAGAGTTCTCCTCATTAAACGTCTTGATAATGGATTATGGGGTATTCCCTCAGGTCATGTTGAACCAGGAGAAACTGTCGAAGAAGCGATCATTAGGGAGATTTGGGAAGAAACTGGCTTGAAAGTAAAAGTGAATAAGTTAATTGGAATTTATTCAGAGCCTTCCTCTCAAGTTTTCACTTATCCAAACGGGAAGATAAGTCAGTTTATCACCTCTTGCTTTGAATGCGAGGTTGTGGGTGGAACGCTAATCAAAACAAGCAACGAAACATTAGACGCATGTTATTTTGACTGTAATGATTTACCAAGCACTCTTCTCCCTATGCACCCCATGTGGCTTCAAGATGCATTAGCAAAGGAGGTAAAACCTTTTATTAGGTAGCATTTATATCAACGGTCCTTTAGTCGATAAAGAGCATGTACTGAGATAGGTGCATGCTCTATTTATTGACAGCCAATACATTGTCCATACTTCCCTGATGCCTAATCGGTACTGCTAAAAAGATTCATTGGAGTTTAACTCCGATGAGCCTTTTTTCTTTTTGAGGGACAATGGCACATTGTCGCAATCCATTTTATTGAAGGGAGATCGAGAATGCCGTGTCATGTGATTATTGTTTTTCATCCCTGTTCGACGCGTAAGGTAATCGTTTGTATACTAATTAGTACCAATACAGGCAGGGATAGGAGTTGTTGGGGAAGAAATGAGGATAGTAAACGAATACTCACCTTTGCAAGTGTCAAGTAAGTCGAAAGAGTTATTAGATGAAGAAAGATCCCGGCTGGCAACCCTTGAAATTTATAATGAACTTGACTCACTTTGCAAAATTCAATTCCCATGATACGCCATTTCTGTCCTTGACAATCGCATGTTTCGCTCCCCAGAACGTGTCTTGTAGTTCCATTTGTACTTCTCCGTCTTTTGACAGCGCGTTGTAGATGCGCGTCATTTCTTCTTCGCTGTCAAGGTCAGGACCGAGCAAAATATGACTGCCTTGGATCGTCTTTTGCCCAAATACATCCGCCATGTATAAAATGCAATTCTCATTGATATGCAATTCGGCATGAATGTACTTTCCTTCATGGCCTTTAAACATTTCAATGCCGTCAGACAGCTGGGTGTTTTTGATTTCTCCGCCGAAAACGTTTTGATAGTACTCAATTTCTTCTTTGCAATTCTCGATCCTGAGATGAGGCACGATTCTTTTCATGAATGCTTCCTCCTAGTAAGGCTTATATAGGCATAGCGTTTCAGAACAGTATACCCTTTATTCAATAAAACATCCTTCATTCCTTCTTCTAAAATCTGCGGCTAATGATCATTTTTTCAAAGATACTTTAAACACATAACTTACTTTTTCATAGTCCATCTTTTCTTCATAAAATCGATGTGCGCTTTCCCTTTTTAATCCTGAAGATAAGGCAACTTGTTCATAATGATTGTTTTTTGCCCATTCATGTACATATGTAAGCAGCTTTTCTCCGTACCCTTTTGAACGTTTTTTCTGATCTGTGACTAAGTCACAAACCCAAACGAATCGTCCATAATAAAGCGTCACCATTGGCTTAAAGCCAATAACAGCAACGATTTCATCCTCGTCAAACAAAGCAAACATTTTGTATCGATCCTTTTCCTGCGCCTCGATCACGAAGTCAAGATACGAGCGTTCGTCAAGATGAGTGCGCAACTGCTCTACTACTGGAAAGGCTGCGAGAATGTCTTTTTCTGATTGCAGTTCTTTTATCGATCCCATGTTTATCAATACCCCCAACTTCATTAGCTGCTTAAGGAAATGTACACCATACTTCAATAATATAGCATGTTTCTTTATTCCCTAAAACCTATTTTGGCAGTGCCTTACGGGAACAAAAAGGTTCTTTGAATCGCCTTTATATGTTATAACTAATGAAGTTGCTTGATCAAGGAAGTGAGCCAATGTCAGACAAACATAAACTACTACCGGCTTTAAAAGCAGCGTTTCCGTATACCATACCGATTCTAGCTGGTTTTTTATTTTTAGGAATCGCTTATGGAATTTACATGAACGCTTTAGGATTCGCGCCCATTTATGCTATTTTAATGAGCTTAACGATCTTTGCAGGGTCGATGGAATTCGTAGCAGCGCATTTGTTGCTCGTTGCCTTTAACCCGCTTAACGCGTTATTGCTTACACTCATGTTAAACGCAAGGCATTTATTTTATGGCATATCGATGTTGGAAAAATACAAAGGGACGGGGAAAAAGAAATTTTATTTAATCTTTGGTCTTTGTGATGAATCGTTTGCCATAAACAACACCGTTCACATACCACCTCATGTCGATAAAGGATGGTTCATGTTTTTTGTCACTTTGCTCAACCACATTTATTGGGTCGTAGGCGCCACGCTAGGAAGCCTTTTCGGCTCTATCATGGAGTTTAACACGACTGGTTTAGAGTTTGTGATGACTGCCCTATTTGTCGTTATTTTTCTTGAACAGTGGTCAAAAGAGAAAACGCATCAAAGCTCATTAATTGGTTTAGGTGTTTCCATTTTGATGTTAATCGTATTTGGCGGAGAAAACTTTATTATCCCTGCAATGGCACTGATGTTAGCCATTCTAACCTTCATGAGAAAACCTTTAGAGAAAGTAGAGGGAACAGCTAGACAATGACCGTGCCGCAACAAGTGATCATCATTCTCATCGTTGTTTTTGGAACAATGATGACTCGTTTTTTACCATTTTTAATTTTCTCAGCTGAGAAACCAACACCTCCATATATCAAATATTTGGGAAAGGTTCTTCCACCAGCAGTATTTGGCTTACTTGTGATTTATTCGTTAAGAAAAGTGAACGTTTTTGAAGGTAATTACGGCATTCCAGAACTTGTTTCTGTCCTTGTTATCATCGTTTTGCATTCCTGGAAAAAAAATATGTTGCTGTCTATAGCAAGTGGGACCATTTTGTATATGTTCCTAGTGCAAATTGTATTTTAAACAGATTTCATAGATTTGTGAAGAATGATTTGAAACGAAATAAGAAAGACTACTAAAACATTTAAAATTACTTTCAAATGAGTTTACCGACAGTTGGTAGGATAAAAACTTTTTATTTTAGAGGTGAAAAACATGGACGTTTTTGAAGAATTTTTAGAGCGTATTGATAACCCGCAACACCGTGGTCGAACGGAAGAGGTTCTGGCCTGGGTAACGAAAAAATTTCCATATTTAGTGCCGAAAATAGCATGGAATCAGCCTATGTTTACCGATCACGGCACATTTATTATCGGCTTCAGTGTCGCGAAGCGTCATTTAGCTGTTGCCCCTGAACAAGCGGGGATTCATCGATTCGTTGATGAGATTGAACAGGCTGGCTATGATCACACTAAGGAACTGATACGTATCACGTGGGACCGTCCAGTTGATTTCTCATTACTAGAAAAGATGATCGAGTTTAATATACGGGATAAGGCAAACTGCACTACTTTTTGGCGGTAAGAGAAGTTGTCACGCTAAGGCCTAATCAGCTTACAATCATTATTTTAGGGGGAGGCATTGTGGAACGATGCACCCCTTTTTACATAACGGAAACGTGACCCTTTTCAAAATATGTCCTAACAGCAAGCCTCAATACTACATAAATCATGCCCGCTAGGGACCATTTATAGATCGTGCTCTCTCAGAGAATGATCGGAATCATTCCAAGATCATAACAACCATTCCCCCTCCCTCCAGACTGCTAACATTACTTTCCATTTCTTATTCACGCCTATTACGATTCACCCGTTAAGGATAAAGCTAATCCGAGTCATTATATACCGCGCTTTTCGGCTAGATGAACAGAATCGATCACCTCTGTTAGAAAACTTTTTACAAGATTCTATCCCTCCAGCTATTCTACCTTGACTTCGTATGATAAAAATGATTGACATGCCACCAAACGGTGTCCTATAATCAAAACGTCACTAAATGGTGTCCAATTAAATGTTGTCAAACAGCCACTGGATGGCTGATTTTTGGCAATCATTATTAGGAGAGGGTGTTGTGAACGAGTATAGCCCATCACGGGACGTGTTTGACGCGATTGCCGATCCAACTCGGCGCCATTTAATTCATCTTTTGGCGGAAGCAGACGAAATGCCACTTTATGAGTTAACGGCACAGTTTCATATGGGCCGAACAGCCGTATCAAAGCATTTGACTATCTTGAAAGAAGCCGATCTAGTCCGCGACCGAAAAGTCGGCAGAGAAACGCGATTTAGACTAAACGCCGCTCCTCTGAGGGAAGTTCAAGATTGGGTCGCTTTCTACAGCAAGTACTGGAATACGAATATGTTGCGCTTGGGTCAACTATTAGAGGAGGAAGAAGAATGAGTTTAAAATTAGAATTGGATTTTCAATACAAGACGTCGATCGAAAAACTTTGGTCTGCTATAACGGATTCAAACAAGCTTGCCCAATGGATTACAGAAAATGATTTTAAGCCCATCGTAGGTCACCGTTTTCAATTTCGCCATGAGCCATCCGAATGGTGGGATGGAATTGTCGAAGGCGAAGTGCTTGTTGTCGATGAACCGAATCGCTTGTCTTATACTTGGGCAACCGGGGACGAAAGGCATACCGTCACGTTGACGCTCCAGGATTTAGGGGATGGAAAGGTGAACCTTCATCTCGAACAAACTGGTTTTTCGAATGTTCATGGCCTCGAAGGCGCGAAGCATGGTTGGAGTGCTTGGGCCAACGAGCTTCCAAAAGTGTTGGAACAATAACTTGCACTCGGTTTTTAATCGTTGCAAACCGGCTGCAAACGGCATGCAGCCGGTTTCATAGTAACTAAGATCGAAACATGATTTCTATTGGAAGGATGTTTAGTATGTGCGAATCGAATCAGGAATACATCGTCATCTCGGGTGCAAGGGAAAACAACCTCAAGAACGTACATTTGCGCATTCCTAAGCGAAAGATCACGATTTTCACAGGAGTTTCCGGCTCAGGCAAGTCATCGATTGTCTTTGATACCATCGCCGCAGAATCGACACGTTTGCTGAATGAGAACTTCAGCATGTTCGTGCGCAGCTTCCTCCCCCGCGTTCCTCAGCCAGATACAGACGCGATTGAGAACCTAAGCATGGCAGTAATCGTAGACCAAAAGCGGCTGGGCGGCGGCTCCCATTCAACCATGGGCACGATTACTGATATTTCGCCCATCCTCCGCCTTCTTTTCTCTAGAGCAGGCCAGCCCTATGTTGGAGAACCAAACATGTTCTCCTTTAACGACCCTCAAGGCATGTGTCCCGAATGTAACGGTATCGGCCGCAAACTGAACGTCGACATGGACAAAGCACTCGATATGTCAAAGTCGTTGAACGAAGGGGCCATTAAACTGCCTGATTACAAAGTCGACGGTTGGGATTGGTCATTGGTTGTACAGTCAGGTCCCTTTGACCCCGATAAAAAACTGAGCCAATATTCGGAAGAAGAGCTAGAAAAACTGCTGTACGGTAAAGCAAAAAAAGTAAAAATGGACTTTGCAGGAAAAGCAATGAATGTCACAGTAGAAGGCGTCATTGAGAAGTTCACCAACAAATACATCAAGCAAGATTTGAAGGCGAAGTCTGAGCGTACACAAAAAGCAGTTGCACCATTTATCACCGAGGGCACGTGCTCCACTTGCCACGGCTCGAGACTTAGTGAGGCGGCGCTTAGCTGCAAAATTAATGGCTACAACATTGCGGAGATGTCTTCCATGGAGGTCGGCCAGCTCATTCGCGTTATCCGTGAAATCGACATTGCTGTTGCCGCTCCGATCGTGAAGTCGTTGACGGAGAGGCTGCAACATCTTGTCGATATTGGCCTTGACTACCTAACACTAGACCGGGAAACAGATACATTGTCCGGCGGCGAATCGCAGCGCATCAAGATGGTTAAGCACCTGAGCGGCAGTTTAGTCGATGTCACGTACATCTTTGATGAACCTAGCGTAGGTTTGCATCCCCGGGACGTACACCGTTTGAATGAACTGCTGCAAAAGCTGCGAGACAAAGGCAATACGGTAATTGTTGTCGAGCATGATCCTGATGTAATCAAGGTCGCAGATCATATTGTTGACGTCGGACCTCACGCTGGCAGCCATGGAGGTACGATTGTGTACGAAGGAAGTTTTCAAGGCCTGTTGGAGTCAGCTACTTTGACCGGTACCCATATGAAGCGGCCCCTTCAGCTGAAGCATGACTCAAGGCAGCCAACTGGCAAGCTGTCTATCAAGGATGCGACATTGCATAACTTGCGGAACGTGAATGTCACGATTCCAATGGGTGTGCTGACCGTCGTTACAGGTGTCGCCGGCTCAGGCAAGAGTACGCTTATTAACGACGTATTCCTCAGTCAGAATCCAGATGCCATTGTTATCGACCAGTCAGCAGTAGGCGTGTCTACACGTTCAAATCCCGCGACTTACACAGGCATAATGGATGACGTGCGCAAAGCGTTTGCTTCTGCTAACAAAGTTAACAAAGGATTGTTCAGTTTCAACTCCAAGGGAGCTTGCGAAAACTGCCAAGGGCTCGGTGTCGTGTATACAGACCTTGCCTTTCTTGAAAGCGTGAAACTGCCATGCGAAGTATGCGGGGGCAGACGGTTTAAGGAAGAAGTGCTTGCCTATAAGCTGAACGGCAAGTCTATCGCAGAAGTTCTAGAGATGACTGTGGAGCGGGCATTGGAATTTTTCGAACAAAAAGAGATTGTCCGCAAGCTTCAGGCAATGAGCGACGTAGGGCTAAACTATATTACACTTGGCCAGCCACTTAGCACACTTTCAGGCGGGGAATGCCAGCGTATCAAGTTGGCAAGCGAACTTCACAAGCAGGGCAGCATCTACGTGATGGACGAGCCGACGACTGGCCTGCACATGTCCGATATCGGTCAGCTTCTAACAATCATGAACCGCCTCGTCGATGCCGGCAATACAGTAATCGTCATTGAGCATAACCTCGATGTCATTAGCGGAGCGGATTGGATTATTGATATGGGGCCAGACGGAGGCAGCAACGGCGGCGAGGTCGTGTTCGAAGGCACCCCATCACAGATTATCCACGCGGAGCAGTCGATCACAGGAAAATATTTGACGTAAAGCATGACATCACCATTCAAAAAAGGAGCTGAAACATGGCATTTTTTCAAGACTTGTTCTCGATATTCAAAAAGAGAGAATTAGTATTTCAACAAAGCTACAAAGAATCGGCTGACATGTACTCTTTTCTTTTTGAAAAAGAACACGATGTAACATGGAAAGCAGGACAATATGGATTGTTTAGTATCACGCATAAGAAAGTGAAAAATCCCACAAAACCGTTCAGCATAGCTTCTGCCCCGACAGAGAATGTGATAAAAATAACAACGCGCATTAGCAATGACCCCAGTGCGTTTAAAAAAGCAATGCTCGAATTAAAACCAGGTATGAAAATAAAAATGAGCGGGCCTGTAGGAGCTTTCAGTCTAGAAGATAAAAAGCCGTCACTCCTGATCGCAGGGGGAATTGGCATCACCCCATTTCGATCGATCCTTAAACAACTAGAGGCAGAAAAGACTGGGGACAGCAAACCGATTCATCTCCTCTATCTCGATAGCAAAAAGTCGTACTTATTTAAAGATGAACTTGATGCCATTGCCAACCGTACGTCCATTCACGTGACTTACCTTGATTCACAAGACAGCTTGCATCAAGAGATTGATCCGTTTACTGCTTCACATCAAAACAATGGCACTTACTTTATTGCAGGACCAAAATCCATGGTCGATTCCATTTCCACTTACTTGAAAAACAAACACATTTCAAAACGGAATATTAAGAAGGATGCTTTTTTTGGGTATTAATGGGGGAGAAGGTAGAACAGGTATGAAGCCAGTTCTACCTTCCCAATTGAATTCAGCCACGTGCCAGCAGAACAGTGCCTTAGTTATAGCTCAGTGACCATAGGAATCGGCGCCCTAGGTGATAAAATATAAACGCTACCTACGTTTGTCACTTATAATCTTTGTATAATTCTTTTGTATCATCTAGATACTTCATAAACTCAAGAATGAACTCTTTAGGAGAGAGAATGCGGACTTTGTTTCCAAAACGTATAATTTCCGCTATCGCTTTATTAATGGAGTAATAATTTTTCGTTACACGAATGGTCCCATCTGAATGATTGACAATTTCCTCTTCCTGAAAATGATCTAATACTTGTGCCTTCGTCTCTCTGTTAAATTTGAGGCAAACCTCGAATGGCCTTACGTTGTTTCCCGATTTCTCTTCTTTTCTATATATGTCTTGAATCGTATAAGGACGTCTCGTAAAAAAGCGATTTGTGTCTGTTATACCAAGTTCCGACGCCAAAAGTGGAAAACAAAACGGCTCCTTCATGAAGCGATTTCGTCTTATCGAATAACTTTTCTATATTTGGCTCTAGTGCTTGCCCCATTCCCTAACATTTAGGGCACATCCCTTTTGAATTACTGAACGAGAAAACATCCGATTTACCAATAAAGAGCTATAAAGCGAATCATTAGACTAGCTCCCTTAAATTTTCATCGTAAATTAAGCGACCGTTTTCTTTAGTGTTTCTATTTCGTTATCAATAAACTTAAAGAAAGGCAAAGTAAGACCGGTAAAAGCCGCTGTGCTAATAATCAGCCCGATCAATAAATAAAGTGGCCTAACACCAAATGCCTCACTTAATAATCCACCTACTATTACACCAAGAGGCATTGTCCCTCTAATAATGAATAATCGAACAGAAAAAACTTTACCCATTAAGTCGTTTGGAATCACTTGCTGACAAATCGTGGTATTATGTACACTAAAAATCGCCATCACTATACCGCCTATTATTTCTGTTGTTATGGCGAAGGGTATACTATGATTAAAGGCCAGAACGAGAAATGTGATTCCACCGATAAACAAGGAACCCAACATGATTAATCTTCGACTTTTAAATACAATTTTCGGTACTAATATCGCTCCTATAAAATAACCTATAGGGAAACTTGCCATAAAATAACCATATTGTGCATATGAACCATTCAAAACCTCTGTTATATAAGGGAGCGTTGTAACCATAGTTACACCTACTCCAAACTGAACAAAAGCTAAAAAAATCCCTAACCAAACGACAATACGTTGTTTAAAAAAGAAATAAATGCCTTCTTTAAATTCCAACAACCACGTACTCCGTACAGGTTGATCCGCTTTTTTTCCTTCGTTTATAAGTAATAAGGCACAGCCACTCATTAAGAGCAGAATACTAACCAATAAAAGCGTCACGTCCAAACCTAAATATTGTATGACAATGCCTGCCAATATTGGTGCTAAAAAAGACATGATACGAACCGTTCCATCAATATAAGCATTGGCAGACTTTAATTGTTCTTTCGGTACAATTGTAGGGGTAATTGCATGATTAGCGGGCACGTAGAGCGGCGAAATGAAACCGACTACAATTTGTACAGTGTATATTTGCCATACCTCAAGGTTTCCAGTATATAACGCTATTAAGGGAATGAAAAAGATCATCCCTCTTGTCCATTGAGACAAGACCATAATCCACTTTCTACTCCAACGATCAATATATGGACCAATAATTAATTGCAAAATAAGGGATGGAATAAAATACAACAACCACATACTCCCTAACGCAAAAGTTGACTCGGTTAATTGGTATACTAAGATCGAGTTGCAAAATGTGCCAAACGCCCCTCCCATTTCTGAAATTCCATTTCCTGCCCAAGTAGAAATAAACGAACGATTTTTGAAAAGGTGTGTTTTCATTAGAGAAACCCCTTGATCAGTGATTTAGATACTCGCTTAATTCTTCTGCTAGCAGTCTTAACGCATTTTCTTTTAAAATATATTTCGTTTCTTTTATGCTTACAATTTTTGAAGCTCTTAAGATTTTTAAGTGATGGTGAACAGTAGATTTTCCCATGTCCAACATGTTAGTAATGTCTTGAAGCGAGCGCTCCTTTTCAAAGAGTAACTTAACAATTCTGAGTCTTACATCGTCTCCAAGTGCTTTGTACTTTTGAACTAAGAAGTTTGATGGCATGTATTTATCGTCTGGCGAAAGGCTTTCATTCGCAACTGGATAATAAAATACTTTTGTCCCCTCAATGTCTGCTTCAATATTCCAAGGACGATAAATAAATTGTGGTATTAATAATACTTTGTAAACACTAGGTTCCGGCACATAATGAATGCCTCCCGTCGCCCAATGGACCAACTCCTCCGGGTTTAATTTTTGTTTCCTATTTAGCTTGGATTTATAATCAAACTCAAGTATCTGCTCAATACGATCTAATTTAGGTTTGATAACAGTATTAAACCAACTTGTCATGACATAAGTGAGATGTTGCTTCAATCGTGCCGTTTCTACCTTGAGTAGAAAATCTACGTATTGTGGAAAAAATGGATTATCCTCAGTAGCTTTAATTAGCTTTAAATTGGCAGCAGAATCACCTTGGGCAGCACTTTTTCTTAACTCTTGATAAGGTTCCCCAATATAAGGCAAGCAAATAAATTTGAATTCATAAGCGTCTAGCTCATTAATATACTGACAGAAATCAGAAAGGCTAGTTCCTTTATAGTAATGAAGCAATTGTAATAATGCCTTCCATGTATTGTTTTCCTCGACATATAGTAATTCACTCAATAGTTCATCCGGAAAATTTTCTTTTACCGTTGGCCAATAGGAGTTTGGTTTTTCGAGCGTGTCGATTAATTGTTTGTTCGTAATAGCCGCAATCCCTAAAGCACACTCCCATAATGGAGAATGGGTTAATTCGACCTGGTATGTTTCTCTTTTTCTACTCGTTATATGTAATATGTCCATTGGCACCCTCCTACATTTTTTCATATACAGAGTACACTAAGAAAGAAAATTGTTCAACATTTTTCGAATGAAAAATTCTAAAATCACCGAACCACTTATTCTGTCTTCCACCATCCATTCAGGTCGCCACAGTAAGCAGGAGTTTTAAGTTAAGCGCAGAATAGCTACCTATCAAGGTTTGAAGGAGTTGAGAATGAAGTTAACTCTAGTTTGCCGGGGGAAATAATGTTAGGAGGGGTTGGGCTCATGGACAATCCAATATTAAAACAAATTGGCACTGTATTCATTCCTGTCAGTGACATAAACAAAGCCAAAGATTGGTACTGTGATATTTTTGGCTTCAATGGAGATGGGGAGATTCTGTTTGGTCACCTTTATGTCGTTCAATTAGAAGGAACGGGGATTGTACTAGATAGCAAAATATATTCGCCAGAAAAAACGTTTCAGACACCAGCCTTCCATTTCAATACCAATAATATTGAAGAAGCTTATCAATATATGCAGAGTAAAGGCGTGAAACTCTTTACAGGAATAGAAAACAACCATTACTTTAATTTTGAAGACTTAGACGGAAATATGTTAATGGTTTGCAAGTGTTAATTAAATTTTATCGATCATTGTACCAAGCTCATTATGTAAAAAAACCGACTGCTTTGTAGATAACAAAATAGTCGGTTTCGAACAATCCTATAATTCGACATGCGTGAGGCAATCTGATTAATCGACATGCAAATGAATTTGGTTTCCAGATGGATCTTCGGTAATGAATGCCCCATTCTCTTCTATGACTCGATAACCCATAGCCTCTAATTTTACAACCATTGATCTTCTTTGTTCCTCGCTTGGGATAACAACCGTATAAAAAAGCATTCTTACACTATTGGACACAGGTTTCGGGGCATTTTTTCCAAACCACATATTTGTTCCAATATGATGGTGATACCCGCCGCTTGAGAAAAAGGCCATTTGATTTGGTATATCCATGGTAATATCAAACCCTAGACCCTCATGATAAAATTTCTTCGTTTTTTCTAAATTAGATACATGTAGATGAATATGACCGATCATTGTTTCTTTTGGAATGCCATTCCATGTTTCTCCGTTTGCTTCAGCAATAATGCTCTCGACATCCATTGGAGCTTGCTTCGAAAAATCTATTTCTCCTGTTGTGTTTCTCCATGTCGACGGATCAGTGTCTACTGCTACTTCGATACCATGACCATCAGGGTCTTGAAAGTATAAAGCATCATGAGTTCCATGATAGGTAGCTCCTTGTAATGGATACTTTTCATTCAACAGATGAATGATCAGTTTCCCTAAATCTTTACGCGTAGGAAAAAGTAAAGCATAATGATACAAACCTGTTGTCCGCCCTTGCTTAGGAATAATATTTTCAGGTTGTTCAATTGTAAGCAAAGGCGTTGTCCCGTTTGCTGTCAACACTGCTTTTTTTCCTGATTGATTTAATACTTGAAATCCCATTAAGCCTTTATAAAATTCAAGGGAACGCCTTAAATGTTCAACTTTTAAATGAACGTGGTTCACAAATGTATTTGGTTTTCTATGATAGGAATTCATTTTTTACCTCCTATAGATTCTACAAACAAAGCTTAATATAAGGCAAAGCGTTAAGTGGGGGCGCAATGTTGTTGTTCATTCTGTTATTGTTTATCGATTAAGGTCATAATAAACCCTTAGAATAATGAAAGGAAGTAGGCACATTAACGTTCTATAGTATACAAAAAGATACTAAAGGATAATAAAATAGCTCGTCATTTATAAACATAAAAAAGCACCGAAGCCTAAAAGACTTGGTACTCCTCAGTTCCCATACTCTTATAATCATCATTCATATTGTAGGGTACTTCACAACGGGCCATTTTTCTTTCCTTAACTGATCAGTAAACTTGGAATCGACATTTATATTATGTTGGACAAGTTCCTTTGGAGTAAGAGCCAACCATTGATTTAAAGACACATCTTCAAACTGATCGCTTTTGAACATTTCAAGAAACCACACCGATTCGTCGCCTGTATTTTGAATATAGTGCCCTGTGGCAAAAGGGACGTACCCAACATCACCAGCCCGATAATCAAATGTACGCGCTACACCATTCCCAGTAAACACAGTCATTCTTGCCTGGCCAGTTAAGTAATACTGCCATTCATCATTGTTCGGATGCCAGTGCATTTCCCGCATAGCGCCTGGTTCAACTTCAACCAAAGCAGCAGCAATTGTTTTGGAAACAGGAAAATTCCTTGAATCCACAATACGTACACTGCCTCCTGGTGTGATCAATGGGGGCTGTTTTAATAATTCATGCTTAAACGTTTGTGGCACTGCGCCATAAGGGGAGGTCATTTGTTGCGACTGCAACGGTCCTGGAACTTCGTCTTGGTAAATATACACTTGTTCAGTTGGAATGGTTGCAAATACAGATTCAGGTACACCAAAATTTGCCGAAAGAACGTCTTTCGGTGTGTGGGCCATCCAATCGGACAACGACAATGTACTTAAATCAGAGAACATCCCATCATCAAAGACAAGCAAAAATTCACAACCGTCATCCAAACCTTGAATGGAGTGGGGAATGCCAGGGGGAAAATACCATAAGTCTCCTGGGCCGACATCTTCTATAAAGTTCCTGCCATTTTGATCAACAGCCGTGATCCGGGCATGGCCAAGTAACATATAGGACCATTCTGCTTGCTTGTGCCAATGAAGCTCACGTACGCCTCCTGGTGTTAAACTCATATTCACTCCGGCAAGTGTTGTCGCAATCGGCAAATCCCTTTGAGTAATTTCTCTTGACCAACCGCCATGATTTAATTGCATATGGGCATCGGAAAAAGAAAAACGCAAATTAGGAATCAACCCACGATCGGTTTCTGGTGGAACAAGTATATTAGGGTTTTGGAGATCACGCATCAAATTCCGCGGACCACGATCAACGCCTCCAGCGCCATCAGCTCGAATAGGCTGCGGAATATTTGAGTTCCCTTTTAGCGGCTTCACGTTATCTCCCCGTTTCATTTTTTTTAATCCCCTTCATCATATTAAACAGGAAGCCGCTTTATTCTTAGTAGTTCGACAATCGTATATATGTCTCTTCTCCCCTTGGCCCTTTAGTAGCATTGAGAACTTGATTCAAACACATTAATCAGAAAAAAAGACGCAATATCCTGTAAAATTGCGCCTTCTCCATACCATTATTCTCCTGTTTCTGCGAATTTCTTTATACGTGTTCCTATCTCATCTCGGACTCGTTGAAAGACCATCCATCTTTCTTCTTCGGTACCTTCTGCCTTCGCCGGATCATCAAACCCCCAATGGTCACGTTTCACATGTGCTGGCGTCAACGGGCATTTGTCTGCTGCATCGCCGCATAGCGTCACAACAAAGTCAGCGTTGTTTAACAGGTCTACATGAATGAGATCGGATGTTTGATTGGAGATATCAATCCCTACTTCGTTCATTGCTTTTACGGCATTAGGATTCAAACCATGGGCTTCAATTCCTGCGCTATAGACCTCCCACTCATCTGATAGATAATGCTTCCCAAATCCTTCCGCCATCTGACTGCGGCATGAGTTTCCTGTACATAAAAAGTAAATGGTTTTCTTTGACATGTGCCTTCCACTCCTTAATGAATGATCATTAACCAGAGGTATAAACCTAATAACGTTATAAACAACACAGGTAAAGTAATGACTACACCAGTCTTAAAATAAGTACCCCATGAGATTTTTACACCTTTTTGTGTCAACACATGGAGCCACAATAATGTGGCGAGTGAACCAATGGGTGTTATTTTCGGCCCTAAATCGGAACCAATCACATTTGCGTAAACCATCGCTTCCTTCATTAATCCAGTCGCGCTCGTCGTATCAATAGCAATCGCATTGATCATTACCGTTGGCATGTTGTTCATCATCGAACTTAAAACAGCGGCAACAAACCCCATCCCCATTGTAGCAGCAAAAACACCTTGCTCCGCGATCCTCTCAAGTCCCAAAGCGAGTAAATCTGTTAAACCGACATTTTGTAAGCCGAACACGACCACATACATCCCAATCGAGAAAAAAACAATGTTCCATGGCGCGCCTTTCAATATAGACCGGGTTTGAATAACAGGGCTTTTTCTAGCTATCACTAAAAAGATCAACGCAATCAGTCCTGCAATAATAGAAACGGGGATATGCAAAAACTCACTAACTAAGTAACCAATTAACAATAGAACAAGCACCCACCATGACAAGCGAAACATGTTATCGTCTTTAATTGCCGATGCAGGTGATTGCAACGTCTCGTAATCATAGTTTTTCGGGATGCTTTTTCGGAAGTAGAGATACAACACGAGGATACTCGCGATTAAAGAGAAGACATTCGGAACAATCATGCGTGTCGCATACTCAATAAAGCCAATGCCAAAAAAGTCAGCCGAAACAATGTTCACTAAGTTACTCACAATGAGTGGCAGAGACGTTGAGTCAGCGATAAATCCACTGGCAATGATAAAAGGGAATACCATTTTTTCATTAAAGTTTAAAGCACGGACCATCGCTAAAACGATTGGCGTTAGAATTAAGGCAGCACCATCGTTGGCAAAAAACGCCGCAACTACGGAACCAAGAATGCACACGTATACAAACATCAGCTTGGCGTTCCCCTTCGCTGCCTTGGTCATATGTAAGGCGGCCCATTCAAAGAAACCAATCTCATCGAGGATTAAGGAAATAATAATAACGGCAATAAATGTCAACGTGCCATTCCACACAATCCCCGTCACTTCAACCACATCTGCAATTGAGACAACGCCAAGTAATAAAGCAAGAATAGCTCCTCCACACGCCGACCAACCAATATTCAAGTTACGAGGCTGCCAAATAACCAACGCGAGCGTCATAATAAAAATCAATGAAGCAAAAATAACCGTTAACAACGCTTAATCCTCCCTTTACCCACAGTCTACAGATATTTCCTTCTCTAAAAGACTGCGGTAGCGTTCATCTTGATCTGAAAGTTGCTTCAAAATGGCTTGAACGAATTCAGCTTTCGGAGAGGATTGGTTCAAAGAATAAAAACGCCATTGGCCTTTTCGCGTTTCCACTACTAGGCCAGCTTCCTTAAGTTTCTTTAAATGCTGACTAATTGAAGGCTGACTCGCTTCAAACATATCGACAAATTGACAAACGCAATATTTTTTCTTTGAAACAAGTTTCAACATGAGCAACCGAGTGGGATCACTAATCACTTTCATGCATTTCGCAATTTCTTCGGAGCTCAGTGACTTAAATACCATTCATGATCTTCCCCCTTCCAAACAATATTATATAACGGAATCATTATATAAGTAAATGCTAATATAAATGACAATAATTTATGCGTTCCCATAAAAAAACGAGCACCTTGTACCCGTTTTTTATCATTCAAGATATAGGAGTATTGCCTATCTTCTCACTGTCTTGTTTTGTATAAAAATATTCCCATTTGTTTCCATCGGGATCGGTTACCCAAAATTTATCTTGTACAGCATAACAACAAGTAGTATTCAATTCTTCACGGACAAAGAAACCTTCACGTTCGAGCCTTTCTTTATGTTTAAGTACATCTTCTTTGGTCTCAACCTGTATACCTAAATGATTAATTTGATTTCCAGCCACTTTATTTTTTTGTGTTAACGTCAAATTTAAATTAGGTTCTTGTGTCAGAAATTTGACATAATCGTCTTTTACTTTTACCGGTTTCACGCCTAAGAATCGTTTATAAAAGGTTTGACTTTCACTTAAATTTTTTACATTAAGCCCAATGTGCACATTCACCATTATTATTCCTCCTCTATATCAATAAAATTTGATTTAATAAACACAGCAAGCCCCATTTTGATAGTAACGAAGCACCACTTGATCTTTTACTTGTTCCATCCTCTCTTCTTTTAGCAATTGCTTCATCTCATCTACTGGCTCTTTACAACATTTGTTAAAAGGAGAAAAGAAACGTTTTAGTATCCTCAACTTGCCACTCACCTCCATCAAGAAAAATTGATTTAACAATTTATAATTAAAACCGTTACTTAGACGGTTTTAATATACAGCAGAGTTGTTCCGACAGTAAGGCATCAACTTCTGTCTCATTAACACTGTAATAACTCCAAGTACCCTTTGTTTCCATTTTCAACAAATTTGCGTCGACTAAAATCTTCAGGTGGTAGGATAGCTTAGATTGGCTCATTTGCATCTCTTCCGTAAGATCACATACACACGTTTTACCTTTTAGACTAAGGACATTTAACAGACGTAAACGTTTTGTGTCGGCTAATGCCTTAAACTTGGTTTGGAAATCCTCTAATTCTTGATTGGAAAGATGATTATTAACAGGTTGTTTCATGATAGCACCTCAACTTTTAAATCAAAAAAAATTGATTTAAGTCCATTCTAAAGGACAATAAACTAAAAATCAAGAGTTCTTGATTTAATAAATAATTGCTGATCGTATAACGTCCTACACCGTGACCGACGAAGCGATCATGTCGTCTTTTGCTTAAGATTGATATCGAAAAAAAGCTGTTGACAATAAAAAAATCATCGTGTTATAATTAAAAATTTGTTAAATAAACAAATGTATGGTAACCTTAAGAAAGTCCCGTATATGGAGGTGGATTGTATGTTTCAAATTGGCGATAACATTGTTTATCCGATGCACGGAGCAGGGGTAATTGAGGCGATAGAAGAAATAGAATTTTTAGAGGAAAAACAACAGTATTATATCATAAAAATGTCAATCAACAATATGAAAGTTATGATTCCAACGAGCAAAATAGTGAGTTCAAGTATACGGCCAGTTACTGATATACTTGCGATAAACCACATTATACACATATTTCAGCACGGAGAATCAGATACGTTACTGCCGTGGAAACAAAGGTATAAAGTAAACGCGGACAAAATAAAAATGGGTGACATACAAGAAGGTGCTGAAGTTGTACGCGATTTAATGCGTATTAAGAAAGAAAAAGCACTTAATACAAGCGAAAAAGAAATGTTGGATAATGCCTATGAATTTTTGCTTAGTGAACTGGAAGTCATTAAAGGAATCACCGAAAATCAAATAAAAAGTTTCTGTTAAAGATAGACATGATTGCACCTCAAAAATTCACTAAATTTTTTGGTAATATTATGATTAAAAGTCATCATTTCAAAGACGTTCAAGTAGGATTTTTAGTGAGCATGATACAGAGAACATAAAAAAACAGGCCCTATATAAGGAGCCTGTTTGTATGAAAATTAATTAAGCAGTTTTTTGAACGTTAGCTGCTTGAGCTCCACGAGCACCTTGCTCAATGTCAAACGTTACTTTTTGACCTTCGTCTAAAGATTTGAATCCTTCACTTTGGATAGCAGAGAAGTGTACGAATACATCGTCTCCATCTTCGCGTTCGATAAAACCAAAACCTTTTTCTGCATTAAACCATTTCACTGTACCTTGTTCCATTTTTGTTGCCTCCTAGTGCGTTGCCACACATTATATTACTACTCTTGTCCAAAGTATCATCAAGACGAAAAGTCAATATTCATACTATCCTTTACACCGAACAAAAATAATTCCCTTTATCATAACAGAAAACGGAAGTAATGGCAAATTAATTTTAGTTTTTTTGCCATAGCGGTATAACGTGTGAATATCAGGGTAGAAACGGCATCGAATTTATATGCATGTCATCATATCCCCTAAAAAAATCTTATTTTTCAGACCGGTGAGATTGCTTCACTTATGGTATATGATAACTATATCTAAACAGTAAATTATAGCTTGAAGAAGAAAGCAAGATATTCTGTATATCTATTAATTTTCACCGTAAATGCTTTGGAAGAAGCTAAACAATATAAGTAAAGGCTAATTGGAGGATAAGTTAGATGAAACCTAGAATTGGAATGATTGGATTAGGTGGGATTGCTCAAAAAGCGTATTTACCTATTTTATCAAGAGAAGTAGATTGGACCTTTGTCGGAGCATACTCGCCGAATAAACAAAAAAGAGAACAAATATGCAACCACTATCGCATCAAAGCATTTGAAGATCTATCTACGTTAAGTGAATCATGTGATGCCATCTTTGTTCATAGCTCAACAGAAACACATTATGAAATTGTATCTCAACTTCTTCGTGATGGAATCGATGTTTATGTCGATAAACCATTAGCAGCTACTGTTGAACAGGCGGAGGAATTGGTTCATTTAAGTGAGGCGCTTGGCAGGAAGCTGATGGTTGGATTTAATCGGCGCTTCTCACCGATGTATGTGAAATTAAAAAAGTTACTGAAAGAGAAAGACACTGCTTGGATAAACCTTGAAAAACATAGAATCGCCTCAATCAATGATACGCTTTCTTACGAACACATCCTGTTAGATGACTATCTCCACCTAGTAGATACAGTTAGATGGCTTTCGGATGGAGACATACGTTTTGAAAATGGCTTTTTGAAAACGATTGATTCTAAGTTAGCCTTTACACAGCAACAATTCCAGTCAGATGACAATATCATCTTTAACAGTTCCATGCATAGGAGTGCAGGCACTAATCTAGAACAACTAGAATTAGTAACAACTGGTGGAATCTTTCGTGTGAAGAACATGAACATCTTTGAATGTGAAACAGATAATCAACTTTCCACTTTTTATTCTGGCTCCTGGGAATCGATCCTAGAACAAAAAGGATTTCAGCATGCTGTGAACCATTTCATTCAATGTATTCAACAAAATATTGAGCCGAGTGTACCAGCAAGAGAAGGTTTAGAGTCACAAGTTTTGTTGCAAGAACTTATTCAACATTCCAAGCGCCTTTAAAGATAACCCAAATCAATTAAATCATTTATAATCCGTAAGTCTTATCCCTCATTATGTTCATTTACAGTCCTCACCATTGACGATTTTTATATGTATCTGATTTCTTGTGATCAGTGTACTATAAAATAATGAGTATACTAGGAGAGGGAATTTATGTCGACGACTACATTGAAAATGATCGCCTTATGCGCTATGTTCATTGATCACATCGGGCAATTTTTTCCTGAGACACCGGAATGGTTTAATTGGATTGGAAGAATATCCGCCCCTGTTTTTATTTATTGTGTTGTTTTAGGGATTAAACACACTATGAATAAAAGAAATACCTTATTCGGTTATACTTATTTTCATTAAGTATGGCGATTGTAAATATGGTACTGAATCAACTATTTGATTATACGCATTTCTATATTTGGAATAATTTTTTTAGTTCTTTATTTGTTGTTGCGGTAGTGGTACTTTTACTAGACAACTTTAAAGCAAAAAACTTGTTTTTCTTCATCATTTGGCAACTATCAACTCTTATTTTATGTTTCGTTTTAGTTGAAAAATATGAGGTATTAAGACTAAGTGATCCATCAGGTACATACTACTTTTTAGGTTCAGTATTTGGTAATATCCTCTTTGTGGAAGGCACTTTTTTAGGGGTTGTACTTGGAGCTATATTTTATCTTACTTTATCGAACCGAATCAATTTAATTATTCTATATACCTCCTTCTCCTTGTGTTTTTATATGCTTCACTTAAAGGTGAACAATTACGGAAATCCAGTCATTCACACCTATTTGTTTCCGTTTGCAGACTATCAATGGATGATGGTTTTCGCTCTTCCATTTTTATTGCTCTATAACGGCAACAGAGGGATTGGCTTAAAGTATATCTTCTATATTTTAATATCCGTTACACTTTTATTCTGTATTTATTGGCTGTGTCTCGATTGTAGTAAATTAAATCTACAACTTCCTACTAGTTAAACAAAATCATCGCTTAAACGACTTCTTTTGAAAATCAGCATATAAAAAATACCAAGGGCGCTCTTAACCCTTGGTATTCTTGCGTTTTACTGATGTGGTTGAGTTCGTGTTGATTAGGAAAACCCTTCTCGATACAAACTCCATTTTAATGGCTTTAAAAGCGGCTTATGCAACAGTGTTGTCATACGGGGCGGCTTTGTTGCTAAGCGATTATACGTTGTCATCCAAGTTACAAAAGCAAATAGATACTCGTTAACACTCTTACTAGGCGATTGCATATACTGTAAAAAAAGCCCAAGGAGAGATTTGCTATGAATTATTATCATAATTTATTTTACAACATTCCCCAAAACCTGAATGAATGTAGAGATTTTCCCTATTACCAAAGACATAACATGTACAGAACAGTGCCATACCAACAACCCAAAACGGACTTTGGTAAAGAGCCCTTTACATTAAACATCTCACAAGCTTCCAAAAATAATAATACCTACCGCACTGCCATTTGGACTGGAAAACATCTACAAGTAACCTTAATGAGCATTAATGTCGGTGACGATATCGGATTAGAAATACACCCTCAAACGGATCAATTTTTCAGGATAGAACAAGGTCAAGGCTTGGTACAAATGGGTAGCAGCCCAAATCATTTAACGTATCAAGCAAATGTTTCCGACGATAGCGCGATTATGGTTCCTGCTGGCACATGGCACAATGTTACCAATACTGGCCCTGTACCTTTAAAACTTTATTCCATCTATGCGCCTCCACATCATCCTTATGGTACAATCCAACAAACAAAAGCAGATGCTATGGAATCGTAATTTTTGTGTGTAGGCTTGTAAACATGTATGTTTGCAAGCTTTTTATCTGACTTCTGTATTTACTCTAAAAGTACTTAAGTTTATTAAAACGCCATAACAGTTTATAGGATTCATTTTTAACCTCCTATTCTTAATGTATGTCAATTGCCTAATAATGTTCTAAACTAGTTAATGATGATTCTAGGCAGTTTTTACTGAAGGATAATCCGTTGTGTACAAGTACTCTTATCTCTTCTTTATTCTGTATCTGTACTATTTGACCATTTCGTTCTTTCTAGGTTTTTTTCTCCCCACAAAACAAGTTGTTCGAATATAGGAATAAGTTCAATCCCTGCCTCCGTTAATGAATACTCAACTTTAGGTGGAACTTCATTATATTGAACTCTTTGAACAATCCCGTGTTCAATCATTTCCTTTAGAGATTGATTTAACATTGTCCCTGTAATACCAATCACTTGTCTTTTTAATTCGTTATACCGAATGATTTTGTTACTGCATAATACAGCTAGTATAGATAAATTCCATTTTCCTGATAAGACTTTTAATGCGTAACTGGCTGGAGCTAACTCTTTGTTTAACTGATCATCAGGCATAATTTGTTCCTTCCTTAGTCATTTTTTTCTTACTTAGACAGTTTATTATGCGTACATGTTATATATATATCTTTAATTATAATCAAATTAGAAATTAAATCATCGTTGGTTTTAACAATAAAAGGAGTGTTTAAGTTGATGAATATCAAAATCAATACAGTAGCATTACAAAGACAAGCTTTGGATCGCAGTTCGCAGAAAGTTAATTTGCTGACTAGAGATTTGTAGCAAAATTTGAGAATACCAATATAGAGTTTGGTTTTTCACATCCCCATCTTTTCCTGCTGTTTGGACGAATGCATATCGAATATCAGTAGCTAAAAATACATAACGATTTTTATTTCCGAGTAAACCTCGGTATCAAAGGAGAACGTAAATAAATGACGAAAATAGAAAAAAACGTTGTGTTCAACAAAAATGAGATGCTGGCTGCACAATACAACAATTACGAATCACCAGATGTTTTTTACGAAGGTTATATAGCAAAACCAGTAGTAAAGCCAGAAGAGGTACTCATTCGTGTCCATGGAACAAGTGTAAATCCAATGGACATTATGTTTCGGTCCGGAAAACTGAAGATGTTAACGGGACGAAAATTCCCCAAAGGCACTGGAATTGACTTTGCTGATGAGGTCGCTGGAATTGGATCAGATGTTACAAATTTTCAATTAGGCGACAAAGTGTGGGGAGTTCTTCCTATGAACTTGAAAAGCCAGGTTGGAAGTGCCGCTGAATATGTAACTACTTTGCCCAAACATTTATCAAAAAGCCCCACGAAAATTGATCTTTTACAAGCTGCGGCATTGCCAGGAGTTGGTGCTACCGCAATCATTGCCTTACGATATAAAACAAAACTCAGAAAGGGCGAAAGGCTACTTGTGCGTGGTGCAAGCGGGGGAGTTGGTAGTATTGCTGTCCAAATTGGCCGCATGTTAGGTGCACATGTAACTGCACTTGCAAACGCGAAACATCTTAAATTTTTGCAGGAGATCGGTGCAGACCAAGTGTTTGACTATTCGCAAATATCCCCAACTATTCTTGAAGAGTTTGATGTCATTATGGACACAGTGGGAACAGACCTCAAACACTACAGGCGCTTGCTTGCAAGGAATGGAAGGATGGTCACAATTAGTTTTCCCAGCTTCACCTCCTTTTCCTATATACTAGCATCAACTATGTTCGGTTCTCGTAGAGTTCAAACGTTTAGTGCGAGTCCAAAAACCGATCTTCTTAAGGAATTAGCAGGTTATGTAGATTCCGGCGCTATTAAACCAATTATTGATAGCATTTACCCTCTTTCCGATATTGCTGGAGCGCATCGTTCATTGGAAGCTGGTGGGGGACGTGGGAAGCGCATAATACAAATATGAGAAGGAAGAAGGCCTTGCTTCGGCAGGGTTATTTTTTATCGTTTACGTTCCTCTTTTTTGGGTTTGTCGGTTTTCAAGACAGCACACTCGTAAAGAACCTAAAGGCTTATCACCTACTTCCGAACAATACGTCAGTTATGTCATAAGCTAAAAATCATGTTTTTTCACCTTGTGGCGAGTTTGTGGCGAGTTGGGCATAAAAAAACACCCATTTTCCCCTAGAAAATGAGCGCATTAAAAAATACCAAAGGTGCTTCAAACCTTTGGTACTCCTACGTTTTTTCTGTATGCGGTTGAGAGGACTCGAACCTCCACGGGATTTAACTCCCACTAGGCCCTCAACCTAGCGCGTCTGCCATTCCGCCACAACCGCGTATTCTGGTGCGGGTGAAGGGACTTGAACCCCCACGTCATAAAGACACTAGATCCTAAGTCTAGCGCGTCTGCCAATTCCGCCACACCCGCTGGCAATTTAAATGTAATTATAGATGGCGGTCCGGACGGGACTCGAACCCGCGACCTCCTGCGTGACAGGCAGGCATTCTAACCGACTGAACTACCGGACCTTGTTGATGGTGGAGGATGACGGGATCGAACCGCCGACCCTCTGCTTGTAAGGCAGATGCTCTCCCAGCTGAGCTAATCCTCCATTTTGACTGCAGATAAGCGGCGAATTTCTTCGTCCAATTCGTGTCTCTCAGTCAGTCACGTACGGTTGTACGCTCCTTTCCTCGAGCACTTCTTGTCCTCGAACTTCTTGCTTCTCTTTGTCAAACAATGACGCAGATAAGCGGCGAATTTCTTCGTCCAATTCGTGTCTCTCGGTCAGTCACGTACGGTTGTACGCTCCTTTCCTCGAGCACTTCTTGTCCTCGAACTTCTTGCTTCTCTTTGTCAAACAATGATGCTGATAAGCTGCAAATCTCTTCGTCTCGTTCATGATTCTCTAATAGCGATTGAAACGAACTGGTGCTGGAAAGGAACAATGGAACAGAGCATGTCCATTTTCCTTTCAGCGCCTCGTTTTGCAAATGACCCGTACGGGATTCGAACCCGTGTTACCGCCGTGAAAGGGCGGTGTCTTAACCGCTTGACCAACGGGCCAGAAGAGCGGAGAAGGAGGGATTTGAACCCTCGCGCCGCTTACACGACCTACTCCCTTAGCAGGGGAGCCCCTTCAGCCACTTGGGTACTTCTCCATGGCTCCACAGGCAGGATTCGAACCTGCGACCGATCGGTTAACAGCCGATAGCTCTACCACTGAGCTACTGTGGAATATGTAGACTATTTTCCGCCTCTCCTTGGCGACTCTTATAATATAGCATAGTCACTTCCTTTGATGCAATACTTTTTTCGATAAAAATTTTAGTTTCCCGTGGCAGTTGCCACAAACATATTTTTGCGTATTGATTTTTCGCCGCCGGTGGTATATTCGGCTACAAGATGTACATGTATACACCAGAACTGTCTGTTCGTCTTGCGCTGTTTTGCAGTAGCGAGGTGCTCCTGTTTTGGCAAGCCATTCCTGAAAATCTTTATCGCCATGTTTGTAGCCTTTCCCTTCGAGATGAAGGTGGTAATGGCAAAGTTCATGTTTAATGATGCCGATCAGTTCTTCTTTGCCATAGCGCTCATATTGTTTTGGGTTTAGCTCGATATCGTGGCTTTTTAGCAAATACCTTCCCCCCGTTGTGCGAAGGCGGTTATTGAAACGGGCCGTGTGTGTAAAAGGGCGCTTAAAAAAAGCAAGAGAAATCGTTTCTGTTAGCTGTTGCAATTCTTTGTTTGTCATTCTTTGTCCCCCATAAAAACTATTCAACTCTGACAAACAGCCTAACATATACTACTTGAAACATGAGAGGAGCGTTCGATATGCCTATTTGGTTAAAGAGACAGCTTCGCAAAGCGTATGCTGAAAAAAACCGCCATCAATTGAAGCTTTTAAATCAATGTTGGTTTTATTATAAAGCAACTCATGGAGAAAACACGCTTTCTCAACGTAAAGAACCGATGTAGGGAGCTTGAGACGCTCCCTTCATGCAGTTAGACAACAACCGGTGCCTTCATTGTCAGGCTGATGCGTCCTTTTTTCTCGTCAACGCCCTCTACCCAAACAGTAACAACGTCGCCAATGGACACAACTTCCATAGGGTGTTTGATGTAACGGTCCGCCAATTTGGAAACATGCACGAGACCGTCCTGTTTGACGCCAATATCGACAAAGGCGCCAAAATCGACGATATTGCGCACGGTGCCTTGAAGCTCCATACCTTCTTCCAAGTCCTCCATCTTAAGAACATCTTGTTTTAATTGTGGCGCTGCTAATTCATCCCGTGGATCCCGGTTTGGACGGGCAAGTGCGTCGATAATATCGGCTAATGTTAACGTGCCAATGTCAAGTTTTTCTGCTAATTCGCCTTGATTGAGGCTGTTTAGTCTTTGTTTCAATTTGTCTGTGCCAATGTCTTTTTGCTCGGCTTCTACATACTGAAGGAGTTTTTTCGCCTCGTTGTAGCTTTCTGGATGAATGGCCGTCGCATCCAATCGATTTTTGCCGTCTGGGACACGTAAAAAGCCAATGCATTGCTCATATGTTTTGGCGCCTAAACGGGGAACGCTTTTTAATGCTGTTCTTGTTGTAAATGGCCCGTGTTCGTCTCGATAGGCAACAATGTTGGTCGCTTGCGTTTTATTAAGCCCAGCCACATAAGAAAGCAATGCTGCTGAAGCAGTATTGACATTGACGCCGACACGGTTGACGGCTGTTTCCACGACAAAAGCAAGCGACTCATTTAGCTTTTTCTGTGACACATCATGCTGGTATTGGCCGACGCCAACCGATTTTGGATCAATTTTGACTAGCTCCGCCAACGGGTCTTGCAGGCGACGGGCAATGGAGATCGCGCTCCGCTGCTCGACTTGGAGATCAGGGAATTCAGTGCGGGCGATTTCAGAAGCAGAATAGACGCTCGCCCCCGCTTCGTTAACGATACAATAGTAAAGCGTATCATCGATCTCTTTAATCGTACTTGCGATAAATTGCTCGGTTTCACGGGAAGCTGTTCCGTTGCCGATGGCAATCATTTTGACGCCGTATTTTGTCGTCACATTCCGTATGATCGCTGCTGCTTCTTCTGTTTTATGGTGTGGCGCTGTTGGATACATGACCCCTACTTCAAGCGCTTTGCCTGTCGCATCTACAACCGCCCATTTGCAGCCTGTCCGAAAAGCTGGATCGATGCCTAACACGACTTTGCCTTTCATCGGCGGCTGCAAGAGCAGTTGCTTTACATTTTCTGCGAAAATCGTGATCGCCTGCTCTTCCGCTTTTTCAGTCAAAAATGCCCGTACTTCCCTTTCTAGTGAAGGCTCAACCAAACGCTTGTAAGCATCTTCAATCGCCTCTTCGACAATGGGAACGACCGGTGAACCATGCTTTTTGATGGTGAGGCGTTTGATTTGGTCGATAAAGGCATCGCTTGGGAAGCGTACGTGAACGCGCAATACCTCTTCTCGCTCACCGCGGTTAACGGCGAGTGTCCGGTGGGGCACCATTTTTTTAATAGGCTCTTGGAAATCATAATAAAGGGCGTAGACGCCTTTTTCATCTTCTGCGCCGCCATTTTTTCGGCTTGTTTCAACTGTCGCTTGCTTTAATGCCCGTTCACGGAGCCTCGACCGTACTTCTGGGTCTTCGGCAAACATCTCTGCTAGTATATCTTTCGCGCCAGCGATTGCGGTATCACTGTCTGGCACTCCTAATTCTTGATTGATAAAGGGCGTTGTCGCTGTTTCTAGCGAAAATTCTCTCGGAAAAGACAATATTTCTTGCGCCAATGGCTCAAGCCCTTTTTCTTTTGCTGCGGTTGCCCGAGTGCGTCGCTTTTGTTTATATGGCCGGTATAAGTCTTCTAATGTTTGCAGCTTTCGGGCCGCTTTAATTTGCGCCTTTAATTCGGCTGTCAATTTGCCTTGTTCATCAATGAGGCGTAGCACTTCTTCTCGCCGTTGCATGACGTTTTCAGCATATTCATGCGCATCGGCGATTGCTTTGATTTGCAATTCATCAAGACCGCCTGTTTGTTCTTTCCGGTATCGAGCAATAAAAGGGACCGTATTGCCTTCCTTTAACAACTCGACAACTTGCCTAACTTGTTTCGGCGCTAAGCCTGTTTCCGTTACCGTTTCGTTTACCAATTCCTCCATTGCCTTACCGTCCTCCAATCTCCGTTTATCATAGCACAAAAGCAAATAAACAAAAAAGAAACACCTCGCCCTGTAAGGTGTTTCTTTTCGCTTATCGCCCTATCCCCTATGTACCGGAGCAGGCACTCTAAATTTGCCGACCATTAACGTCGCGTCATCTTTTTGATTAAACCGTTTGGCTGCCACCACGTTCTCACTTACGTTGTATAAGCCACTCTGGTCAATTAACGCTTGTTTTGGCGGAAGCCGGTCGACGCCATCTGTATAGATCATAAAGGCGCTACCAGGAGAATATAAAAACTTGTCGCTTTTGATTTGGCTTTTGCGGCCACACAAATAACCCCGCGCCGGCATTGGCTGAATAAACGAGCCGTCAGGATGGAACAAGACAAAGCCAATGTTTCCGAAGTTTGCATAATGGAGGATGTTGCTTTCGTAATCAATTTTAACGACTGTAATAACAGCGCCCCGTTGGTGGATTAAAGCCCTATTGCAATGTTCAAGAATCACATCGACCGATTCAGCATGATACGTTTGTACCGCTTCTAGTGCAGTTATAGTAGAATGGTAAGCCCCTTGGCCGCTCCCTAAACCATCGACAACGGCACATACTGTGTATGTGCCTTTTTGAATCACCATATGCCCGTCGCCGCAAACGGCATTGCCTGGTTTGATTTGCTGGACAGTCGCAATATCCGTATAGTGGTCTTTAAAATACGTAAGCATTTCAGAAAATCTCCGTAGGCTCCACACGGATGGAGTCGCGCAGTTTTTGAAGTGCACGGCGCTGCAAACGGGATACATGCATTTGTGAAATGCCCAATTTTTCGCCTGTCTCTTTTTGGCTTAAATTCTCATAATAGGTGCATTGAAGAATGTCCTTTTCCCGTTCGTTTAGCACTTCGAACGCTTTTTCAAGCAATAACTTTTGGTCAGCTTGCTCATAGCCATCCTCTTCATTTCCAACAAGATCAAGAAGCGTCACTTCTCCGCCTTCTTGGTCTGCCTCAAGAGGACGATTGACGGATAGTGCTTGGTAACTTTTGCTCATTTCCATTGTCTCAAGCACCTCTTCCTCTGTAACTTGAAGGTACTCGGCAATTTCATGAACATAGGGGGAACGTTGCAACTCAATGGTTAATGTATCCGCTGCTTTCTTAATTTTTGGGCCTAGTTCTTTAATGCGGCGCGGCACATGGACACTCCATGTTTTGTCGCGGATAAACCGTTTAATCTCTCCTACCACTGTAGGAACAGCGAACGATTCAAAGCTTCTGCCATAGTCTTCGTTATAACGTTTCATTGCGGCGAGCAGGCCAACCATGCCGACTTGATACAAGTCTTCATCGTATTCCCGCCCTTTTGAAAACTTCCTTGAAAGGGAGCGGACAAGCGCTTCAAAATGGTTTACCAATTTGATTTGGGCTTCTTCACTTCCAGTTTTTTGGTATTCTTCGATCCAAAGATAGATATCATCCTTGTTCTGACTGTAAGGAAGAGATTCCGTCGACACTTTCCTCCACCCCACTCTCGTAAAGATACTTTGTCATGACGAGCATCACGCCGTTATCTTCATTAATTTCAACTTTATCCATTAAACTGCTGATGAGGAATAAACCAAGCCCTCCTTCCTTCAAATCTCCAACTGGCTTTTGCCCATCTACTGGGCCTAGTCGACTTTCCACATCTTGAATGTCAAAACTCTTGCCTTGATCAGCAACGACTACTTGAATTCGATCGTCATAAATATAACAAGCTAAATAAATCGATCCACCTTCGGAATAGGCGTGCTCTACGACATTCGTACATGCCTCGGCAACGGCGATCTTAATATCCTCAATGTCGTCGTAAGCAAAACCAAGACGGTTCGCGACGCCAGAAACCGTTAAGCGTGCAATACTTACGTATTCGGGCTTGGCAGGGAGCTCCACGTGGATACGGTCATGTTGTTCCATTAACTCTGCCCCTCCTTCACTTCTTCAATCGTAATCACTTCATCGAGTCCCGTTATCGAAAAAAGCCGCCTAACTCGACTGGACATGCCACAAAGCTTTAAGTTGCCGCCATTTGCATCGGTTGTTTTCAACACGCCAACAAAAACACCAAGTCCAGTACTGTCAATATATTCCACCTCATTAAAATGAATCGTCAACTCAATACCTTTTTCCTTTGCTAGAGGGATGAGAGATTCACGTAGTTGAGGAGCTGTATAAGCATCAATCTCGCCAGCAAGGTAAATATGATGGGCGTTGTCTGTTTGTTCTGATCGTATTGTAAGGTTCATATGTAAACCGTCCTCCTCAAGCAATTAAGTTCCATTTCTCTTTCATACCCGGCCAATCATATTTTTAAACTGTTCTCCGCAAAAGAATAAGCGTAAAATCATCACGTAATACAAAATCTTGGATTTTTACAAGTTCCTCATAAACGCGGTTCACGGTTTCTTGTGCGGATAAATGCATGTATTTACGAATTAATTTCGTTATCTCTTCCCGCTCAATAAATTCGTCGCCAATGCGGCATTCTGTTACGCCGTCGGACAAGAGCACAATAAAATCACCTACATCCAAGTGGCGTGTATATTCTTTATATTTTGTTTGCCGAGACACGCCTAATACGAGCCCTTTGGCATGCAATTCTTCAAATGCGTCGTTCGCCACGCTGTAAAAAAAGCCTGGCTCGTGTCCCGCACCTGAGTAGTGGAAATCACCCGTCGTTCTGTTATAATACCCGTACATCATCGTAATAAACATGCTGTCTCCGACGTTTTGGGCAACAACACGGTTTAAATTTTCAAGTAAAAGCGAAGGTTGGAGTTGCTGTTCTGATGGCAAACTGTCCATCGCATATTTGATCATAGACATGCAAAGAGCCGCTGGCACGCCTTTGCCAATGATATCGGCAATTGCCATGCCCAGCCCTTTGTCATCCTCGTGCACATAATGGTAATAATCGCCGCTCATTTTCTTTGCTGGTTCGCAAACAACACCGACATCGAGAAAATCCGTTTTTGGCTTTTCTTGCGGGAGAAGGGTCTGCTGCATATTGGCTGCGACGTCAATTTCTGACTCAAGTTCTTGCTGTCGGTTTCTCAAAATTTGATGTTCTTGATAAGCGAGCCCGTACCCCATCATGACTTCCAATAGGAGAACAAATGAATCTTGAACTTGCTCGTCCATTTGCGGGAGCATTTCTGTCAACACCTTAAAATGGATGCTGACAAATTCTTCAGGCGAAATTTTTTGCTCCAACAAAAACTTGCTCACTTTTTGCGCCTCGTAGAGACTTTGTTCAGATTTGTGTTCCAAAAAGTCTTTCAAGATGCGCTTATAAGAAAGCTGTAATTTATAGTCTACAACAGACATCTATCTCACATGCCCCCTCACTTGGGCCCATTTTGTTGCCGTGATCGTTGTTCCTACGCCTATTTCTGAATCAATTGTAAATTCATCCATAAGCCTTTTCACGCCAGGCAAACCTGCCCCTAGGCCGCTGGAGGTAGTAAATCCGTCTACCATCACTTGCCGTATATCTTGAATGCCAGGGCCGTCATCTTTAGCAATCACACGAATGCCTTTGATTACCTCGAGCTTGGAGGGCTTTTCCACCAATTCAAGGCGAATTTCTCCCCGTTTCGCATATAAATAAATGTTTCTTGCAAGTTCAGAAATGGCTGTCGTGATCCGAGCTTGATCTACACTGCCAAAGCCTATTTGGCGTGAAAGGTCGCGCCCTGCCTGCCTAGCAGCGACGATCCCCCATTCATTTTTTACTTCCACACAGGATTGGATATCCATCTCTAACCCTCCAATTCCTGTTGCAAGCTTGCGAGTCCCTGTTCAAGATCTAACGCGGTTGAAACACCTTCTAATTTGATTCCCATATCAATTAATGTAATCGCGACAGCAGGACGAATGCCGGTCAATACGACACGAGCCCCCATCAAATTGGACATGTCGACAACATCGCCAAGCACTTTGGCAATGAACGAGTCAATCATATCGACACTTGTCAAATCGATAACGACTCCCTTTGAACCTTCTTCGTGGATTTTTTTAAGCAGATCCTCCTGGAATTGGAGGGCTGTTTGATCATCTAACTCAATTTGGATGCTAATTAACAAATATTGATTGAGCTTGAGAATCGGAATCCTCATTGCATTTCCCCCTCCCATCATAAATCTACTACTTTCTTTCCTGTCATTTCTAAAGCCAACACAACCCCTTTGCGAAGCGTACTCTGCGTTGGAAATCTAGCCAGGTCAATGCCCAAGTTGACAATTGTCTGGGCAATTTCAGGGCGAATGCCTACTAATACAGCCTTCGCTCCAATTAAACGGACAGCTTCGGAAGCTTCAATGATATGCTGGGCAACCATTGTATCGACAACCGGGACACCTGTAATATCAATCAAAACAACTTTTGACCGGTGTTCAATCACACCTTCAAGCAAATTTTCCATAATCAATTTTGCCCTCGCTGTGTCAATCGTTCCGATTAGTGGCATCACGGTGATCCCTTCAAAAACAGGAATCAGCGGAGCGGACAATTCTAACAGCGAAAGCTTCTGCATTTCGATCGTACGTTCCCAATTCCCTGCATAGTCGTTTACAATTCGATCCGTCCGTTCATCGATCCATTCATTTAATTCAGCTAACATTTCCACAGCCTGACTTTCTCTTAAATCAGACGCTAAAACCAACCTTTGGCATACTTTCCTAAACAAATGCATCGATTTTGAAAATAAGATAAGTGAACCGCCATTTTGAATAAAACGGTCGACTTGCTCCTTTAATTCCGTGTAATAACTGTCTTTATGTCCTTCAGCCGTAGACAGCACCAATTCCATAAGTTTTTTGTTCGTATGTTCAAACGCCTCGTCAGGTAGCATTTGCAAATCGCTATCTGAACGAAGCTTAACCCATTCTTTTCCCCATTCTTCGATAAGTTTTGCTCGATTTTTTAATAGATAAGAAGCAATAAACGATTGCATAGCCTTCCCCTTTCACCCTGTATTTCTCTTATTGCTATTATTTCACGAGTCGACATCGCATGCAAAGATTAATCGTGTTCAGCGATCGTTTTTCTCCGTGTTTAACAATTCCACATTTTAAGGAATCGTACTTATAAATGGCAAATAAAAAACCCTGTACGAGTGCTGCCCCCAAGTTAGAGTTAAAAATCTAACCTTTTAGGGTCACTACCATGTACAGGGTATTGCATAAAAAAAGATTCGTGATGCACACCAATGAGATGGTTGCCATCCTCTTTTTTATACTCAAATGGTTAAAAATCAATTAATCCCAAACTGATCGTGAGTGCCTTGTCAACAGACCGCATCATTTTCTCGTCAAGATGGGTAATTTTATCTGTCAGTCGCTGTTTGTCAATGGTGCGTACTTGCTCAAGAAGAATGACCGAATCTCGGTCGAACCCATATTTGCTTGCATTGATTTCCACGTGTGTTGGGAGTTTTGCTTTTTGGATTTGGGCTGTAATGGCTGCTACGATCACTGTCGGGCTAAATCGGTTACCGATATTATTTTGTATGATGAGTACAGGCCTGACCCCACCTTGTTCTGAACCGACCACGGGGGAGAGATCTGCAAAATACACATCGCCGCGTTTGACTATCACATCGCTACACCCCACTAACGAGACGCGTCAGCGTATGATTCGCTTCCTCCTCAGCAAGAAAGGCTTCTGATGCAATTGTAAGATTAATTTTCGCCATCTCCATATAGCCTTGTTGCATTGACTCACGAATTTCAGCTTTTAGTTTTGCACGCTTATTGCTGTTTTCTTCGTTGTCCCACTTTTCCTGCTCAAGCACAGCATCCACCTCATTTAATCAGTGTAAGGCCTATTTAGGCAATTCATTTCTACGTCCGACCATTCGCCGCAAGTTATACATCATTTATCATAGCATTGCCAATCGCTCTTTGCAAAGCTCTTTTTCAAAATCTTGCTTTGCTATTTAGCCATTATCCATTCTGTTGGTCATTTTTCCCTTGCTCTTCTATTTTATGCATAACCCTTGATTCTATTTGCACAGATTGATATTTGCCGTTTTTCACGTAAACACGGGGCAAGCGAGGATTGAGCATACAGGCAGCTTCATAATTAATCGTATCAAGCCGCTTCGCGACGTCATCAAGCTCAATTTGTTCTTGGGCGTCTTTGCCTACAAGAGTAACAGTCGTTCCATTTGGCACTGGCTCAGGAAGTTCAATCATGCATTGGTCCATACAAATTCTCCCTGCAAAGCGCGCTTTTTGCCCATTGACAAGTGCATACCCGCCTTTCGTGCTGTTTTGCCTTGCCCAGCCATCGGCATAGCCGATTGGCAATGTCGCAATCCATGTTGGTGCTTCTGCTTGATAAGTAGCTCCGTAACTGACGGCGTCCCCTTTTTGAATAAGCTTTGTGAAAACTGTTTTTGTTTTTAGCGATAAGGCTGGAACGAGCTTAAATGGCAGCGCTTGTTTTATTTCTAATGAAGGGGTAAGTCCATACATGGAAATGCCAAAACGCACCATATTGTACATATCGCCTGGATAGCGCATGCTCGCTGCGCTATTGCCAGTGTGAATGAACGGAATCGACACCTTTGCTTCTTCCAATTTGTCGACACATGCTGCAAATCGTTCTTGTTGTTTTCGGTAATACGCATGATCGAGCTCGTCGGCAGTGGCAAAATGGGTAAACAGCCCTTCAACAACACCTATTTTTTGTGCAGCACAAACAACGGCGATCGTTTTTTCAACCGTTTGTTGGCCTAGGCGGCCCATGCCCGTGTCCATTTTGACATGGATACGGAGCGGATCGTTTAATGTTTTTGCCAGAAAACGTGTAGCCTTTTCTAGCCATTCCTGCTCAAATACAGTCACCGAGATCCCCTCAGAGCGGGCAAGCTCTGCATTTTCTGGGCGTGTTTTGCCAAGGACAAGGATTGGCGCCTGAATGCCTGCCTTTCTAAGTTCCAATGCTTCGTCTAATAAAGCCACGCCAAGAAAGGTCGCTCCGGCAGCAAGCGCCTCCTTAGCAACGGCTATAGCCCCGTGGCCATAGCCGTTCGCTTTCACCACTGCCATAATGGCGACATCGCGGCCTTGGCCGCTATAAAAGCGCGCTAGCGACGAAACATTGCTTGAAATAGCATCCAAATCAACCTCAACCCATGTATCCCTAAAGAAAGGGAGTGCCGTTCGATCCATCTAATTACCTCCAGGACAGTTAAGTTCTTATCCTAGTATAAAAGCTCATTGGAAAATTGTCGAACGGTGTTCTTTGGCAACACCGTTCCTTTGCATATGCTAAAAAAGCCACGAGTTCCCTCGCGGCTTCAGACTGTAGACAAACGCTCGCACCCTTCGATGCTTTCCTCGTTCACATGCTTTTTCATAGGCAAGAAACTTGTTGCTCACACGTCTTTTCCCATCTTTACTCGGTTTCGCGCCTCGGCTGACAAGCGTCTTCTCTCAGTTACTTTTCGGTCGTGGCGTAAACAGAGCGGGCAACATCAGCCATCTCTTCTTCTGATAAGCTCTCTGAAATCAGGGAGTAGTCGATGCCCTCATGGGACCACATAATGCGGTCAGCCGATTGGATTCCAATCGTAAAACCAAGGTCAACTGGATCTCCCTTCACTAAATTTAAAGGCGCTGTTGTCGCTGGGACGATCGTGCTCTTCTCTTGTATCAGTGTGAAAGGTTTATCGCCAGAATACTGTTGCACATAAGCTGTGCGCTCGCCTGTTTCGACAGTCTCCAATTTAGGCTCACTGTCGACTCCATCCGGGATAAACATCGGGTAGCGAATCGAAATTTCCTCCTCTTCTTCAGGAGTAGCCATTGTCGGTTCGGACATTTGCGCGCCATCCATTGTTTTTTCTGTATTAAAGTCCTCATTCGACAGCTCTGGATTTTTCTCGAATTCAGTAAACGTCAAGTCCACTAACACATTGTTGTCAGCATCCATAATCTTTACGGAAACAGGCGCTAAATCTTTTTTATTCAACCGAATTTCTTGGCTGTTTAAGTTTTTGTTTTGATACGTTGTCGCTGTTTTAAAGACATAATGGTTTTCGTCTTGTGAAAACATGACATCAGCGTCAAGGCTAATATCCTTTAAAAGCGATTCATATAGATAAGCTTGACTGCTCGTTTTTGGCCAATCGCTTTGGAAACGGAATGTTTTGTTTAGCGCTGGCGTCAAAACAAACACGCCGTCATCATTTTTTAAAATGATTTGGCTTTGTTCGTTTTTCGCATTTTTTAAATCAACTTTGTAATAAGCGTTATCTTTTTGCCACACTTCTACATCATACGTCTGCGGTTCTTGGCCGGTTTCCAGTACCATCGTCGCTTTTGATTTGTAGCTCTCCGTATTTTCTAGAGCCTCTTCTACGTCATTTAAAACATCCTCTTGCGATTTCTCTCCACATGCTGCCAATACGACTACCATTAGGACAGCAACCATGGCCAGCCATGATTTCGTCTTCTTCATGCCTACCTTCACCCCTTCGGCTCACTTTAGGCATGGACGGCGAGTCCATTGCCCTGTTGCTGTAAACTATATGAGCCGAATGGCGTCAATATGCAGACGAGTATTGACAAGTAGCATTTTTATGTTTCAATGACGACTTGTGCAGCAGCGTAATCTTTTGAGTGTGTAATGGAAAGATGGACACGGGCGCCGTCGTCGGTCACCACAATATACGGCTTCCCACTGCCTTCAGTGCGGATTTCAATATCATGCCAAGAAAGGCCGGCGCCAATTCCAGTCCCTTTCGCTTTCGCAAAAGCTTCCTTTGCAGCAAAGCGGCCAGCCAAATATTCGATTTGGCGGTTCAGCGCCAGCTGTGCCATTTGCTCTTGTTCATAGGAAGTCAACACCCGTGCCGGGAAACGAGGCTGTCTCACAAAAACAGCCTCAATTCGTTTTAGTTCAATCAAATCAATGCCAATGCCGACAATCATTTGCACACCACCTGTTTATCATTCTGTCCGGTTATGCGGCACAAGGCGCAAGCTGCTATAATGAGACTAATTCATGATGGCCAAACGCCTTATACTGCTAATTACCTAAAAAGGGGGACTCCCATGTTTTATCGCAACGAAACCTTTTCGAGCTATATTCGCAACTACCCTGTCATCACCACCATTATAGCGGCCAATGTGATCGTCTATTTCCTTTTCCTCATTATACCTTACGGGAGCTGGCTTCACTATTCTGGGATGGGATGGAATGCAGCGATTCTTGCTGGCGAGTACTGGCGCCTCGTAACGCCGATCTTTTTGCATGGCGGACTGTTCCATTTGTTTTCAAACATGTTCGCTTTGCTCATTTTCGCTCCTGCACTTGAAGTGATGCTTGGAAAAATAAAATTCGCAACCATTTATCTCATTTCAGGCGTCTTGGCAAACGTGGCCACTTTGTTTTTGGAATCACCAAGCTATACCCATGTCGGTGCGTCAGGCTCCATCTTTGGCTTATTTGGCATCTTTTTGTTTATGTACCTTTACCGTAAAGATTTAATGGATAGCCAATCGGGGCAAACGATTATTCCGATCATTGTTATTTCTGTGATCATGACTTTTGTCGGTGCCCATATTAATATTTTCGCCCACTTATTCGGACTGTTATTTGGCTTCCTACTAGCACCTTCCTTTCTAAAAGGGGCGCGTCCTTTTTATAGCCTCCAAACGACCAGCCGTGTTCGCCGTGCTTATTTTGACGACGATGAAATCCAGTTTAATCCTCAGCGCTGGAAACGTGCTAATAGCAATCGGAAACTGAAAAAAGTGTTATGGTTGCTTGTAGCGATTATTGCCATTATTTTATTGGGAACGATTCAGTTATAAGGGGCTTTGCGCCTTTAAACGCTCATCACACATCACCCGGCATAGCGATACGTTTGTCCGCATAGGATGGAAGAAAGCTTGGCTACTGAGTGGGTGAGGGTGATAGGGTGATAAAAGGACTTCGTTATGTCATTGTGTTGTTTGCAGGCTGTTTGCTAATTAGCCTTGGAATTAACTTATTTTTTGTTTCCTACCATTTGCTTGACGGCGGCATTATTGGCGTCGGATTGATCGCCCATTACATCTGGGACTTTCCAGTTGGGATGACCATCATTGTGGTCAGTATTCCCATTTACATTATTGCTTGGATGTACTATAGGCCGTTTTTTTACAACTCACTGGTAGGCGTTATTGTTTCTTCCTTAATGATCGATTACTTTGCCGCTTTTATACCGGCTACTCCCCTTTTGCCTCCACTTCCTAGCGCCATTATTGGTGGCCTGATGCTCGGAGTAGGCGCCGGTATTATGTTTCTCCTAGATATTAGCACTGGGGGCTTTGACTTGTTGGCACAGATGATTGCTGCTAAAACAAAATGGAATGTCGGTGTCTTAATTGTCGGTTTTGATTTAGGAGCAGTCGTAGCTGGCATTCCCATTGTGACACACGATGAGATCATTTTATCGGCTATTGCCGTCATTGGTACTGGCTTTGCTACCACTGTTATTACAGCTCTTGGCGGCGTGAATGGCCATGGCAGCATGTCGGCGAAATAAAAAGCCGTCGCATATGCGACGGCTTTTTATTCTTCAGAGCGATCAAACAAATCATTGTCTGGCTCAAAAAAGCGCAGCAAGTCACCATAAATGATTTTATCGGAGTACTCTAAGTCTGATTGCGCACGTGGGATAAATTCTTCACAGCTTGATGGGTCTTCCGTCTCTACTCCTGTATGTTTGTCATAGCACGTGTTATTGGCGTACACAAGATCATCCGTGATAAAATTGCCATTACGCAAAACCGCATAAGACTCATGTTCCGGAGAAAATAAGTCGCTGCCAAACTGGATGTCCTCTTTGGTCGACAAACCGAGCAAATGCATGAGCGTTGGCTTAATATCGATTTGCCCGCCGACTGTGTCAAATGTTTCCCCTTCATGGCCCGGAATATGAATGATCAGCGGGACACGTTGAAGCTGGACAGAATCAAATGGAGTAATCTCCTCTTTGTCGAGGTACATGGCCATTGCCCTGTTATGGTTGTCAGAAATTCCGTAATGGTCTCCATAAAGGATAAAGATGCTGTCTTCATAAAGGCCGGCTTCTTTTATATCCTCAAAAAACTGCTCAACCGCATAATCCATATAACGGACAGTTGGGAAGTAACGGTTTAACGTGCCGCTGTTCGAATCGTACTCCTCAATCATTTTGTCTTCCTCGCCCAGTTCAAATGGAAAATGGTTTGTCAACGTAATGAATTTTGTATAAAATGGCTGCGGCTGCTCCTTAAGCAAGTCAATCGACTGTTCGAAAAACTCCTTGTCTTTTAAGCCCCAACCAACTGAATTTTCCTCCGTTACTTCATAAGAGTCCACATCAAAAAAGCGGTCATACCCGAGCGTGTCATAAATGACATCACGGTTCCAAAACGTTCGGTTATTGGCATGCATGACAGATGAGTAGTAGCCATTCTCACCTAAAATTTCCGGCAACGCATTGTAGTCGTTTTGGGCATGGGTAAAGAATACAGCTCCACTGCTACGGGCAAACAGCGAATTGGCAACAATAAACTCAGAATCTGATGTTTTGCCTTGTTCAGTTTGGTGATAAAAATTCTCAAAATAATAACTTTCTTCTTTTAATTGGTTTAAAAACGGTGTAATTTCTTGTCCATAAACATCGTTGTCAATGACAAAACTTTGCAGCGACTCAAGGGAAATCATAAACACGTTTTTCCCTTCAGCTACGCCAAATAAATCTGGATTTGGCTCTTTATGGTTTGCCTGGGTATAGTTTTTCACTTCGACAATGTCGGAACTATCGGCTAATACACGCTGTGCTCTCGATTGTGATTGCAAAAAGACGTCGTAAATATGGAAGTTAAAAACGCCGATGTTTTTAACAATCATATCCCTGTCAAAAGAGCGCGTAAGCAGTTGTGGACGTTCTGTTTGCGCTAAGGACAAATTCCCTAAAAATAACAAGATCGCCAAAGCAAAAATTAAGCTAGGTTCTCTTTTTAAACGTCCCACTACAGGCACTTTTTTACGTGCGACCAAAATCCAAAGTACAGCAACATTTGTAAATAAGAAAACGTCCCAAAAGCTCATCAACTCAAATACACTGCCTGATAAATCTTGCATATTGTTGGTTTGCAGCAGCACAGGAAGCGTCAAGAAGTCCGTATAGAACCGGTAAAACAGCAAATTGACATACAAAATGAGTGAACCGACGAACGAAAGGACGACGACCATGATGTTGCGCATCCTGTTTTTAAATAACAGGGCAATCCCTAAAAGCAGGACAGACGAACTGATCGGATTAATGAGCAGTAAAAACTCTTGCATCATGTTATCAGCAGGAATCGCAAACGCGACTTTGTAAAGCACGTACGTTGTAATCGTTAGCAACGCGACAGCCAGCCAATAAAATGTCAGTCGCCTGAAGCCGGCTTTAATTTTTGTCATGAATTTTACTCTCCTCTCATGAACTTTGCATTTAAACAATACTCCGCCTAACTGTCTATTTGACGGGCCAGAAAACGGTTTTATATGTCCTAAAGCAAAAAACAGTCATTTGCCATTCAAGCAATCAGTTTATCAAAATTTCTGCTCCTTGAACATAGTTCCTTTGACATAACGAACTTTCACATCGTTTTTACAACTTCTTGACATTTTCCAGATATTCTTCAAGAGTAATAAAGTGGTTGTAAATGTCGTTGGCCACATCGCCCACATAGCGCAAGTGCCATGGTTCATAGCCATAGCCTGTTATTTCCTCTTTTTCGGCAGGATAGCGTATAATAAAGCCGAACTGATGGGCGTGTTCAGCAACCCATTGCCCTTCTGCCGTCAAACCAAACGCCTCAATCAAGCCATAATCGACAGAAGCGCTGCTAATATCCATCGCCAACCCAGTTTGATGTTCACTGTGCCCTGGCATGGCCACTAAATCTTGGTCTTCTCCTTGATTTTCAAGAGCTTCCTCATATAAAAGCTCTTGTCGTTCGTAAGATCTGAAACCTGATATAGCAAACAGTTCATAGCCTTCCTCTGCTGCGGCAGCAAACAATGCTTCCAAAGCTTCGGCAGCTTCTGCCCTGAGATAACGCCGGTCTTCTTCCTCATCAAAGGGAAAGGGAACATTCGGGATGGTTAAGTCGTCAGGTCGATAATCTTCCGGAAGGCGGTAGTCTTTATTGACATTGACCACAATATTATCCGGATTCATAATGGTCATTTGCCCATTTACGACCTCGGTTTCGTTAAAATAACGCTCTTCTAAGAAAAAAACAGGTGCAGAATCGCCGCCTTTTTTCATTTCCTCTTCATGTAGTCGTGGATGAGAATCTCCATCGCAAGCTGTAATAACTACGAGTGCACAAACAAAAGCGATAACAAGTTTGAGCATAGTTCTACCTTCCTCAAGGGTTTAATTTCTTCACTATAGCACAGCTCGTCCGGATAGAAAATCCCCTTCAGGTAGGATTTATTGACGATCATTCAACGGTTTGCCATAAAGTAAACGGGGTAAGGCTTGGTTAAGTGTTCCCCTAGTTGTCCCAGTAACGAAGACAAGATGTTTGCTTATAAGCTTGGCATATCCATTATTGTATGTTAGAGATAAAGGTTCTATGTCTTAGCCTAATGAATTGATGCAGTCGCTTTCTGTTTTGTTACCCAACTTTCTGAAAATGAAACACGCTCTTCCTTTTGTAGACAGTAATATGTGTAGAAAATCAATAATCGGGTATCAATAGGGAACAGAAAAAATTGGAGGGACGATTGCAATGGGCCGGAAACGTTATTTTGTTACAATCGATATGGCAATGATGCGCCTCTCAACCACAAAAACGCCTGACAACACGATCCAATATGAGATCTATGCCACAGATGAGGAAGCAGACAAAATTAAAGCGCTGCTGGAACAAATTCGATCTGAAGACTTTCGTGAGGAACAAGTTTTTCAACACCCGTTCCAAGAAAAGAAAGCCGACCAAGAAAAAGAAGCCACACAAAACGAACTTCAAGAGTTGTATCAAATCATTTACGATTTAGGGACAATTGAAACAAAAGAAGTCGTGAAAGATTTAAAATAAGTGAGCTATGTAAGGGGAGCGGCAATTTAACAAGCCGTCTTCCTTTTTTTGTGGTACAATTAGGATAACGCTTTCAAAAGGTGGTTAGTACAAATGGAAATGAATGGATTCATGGGAGGGATTTATAAAGCTGCCGAGTGGATCATGCGGCTTGCCATAGTCAACTTGCTTTGGCTTGGGTTTACATTTGCTGGACTGATTGTTGGCGGGTTGTTCCCAGCAACACAGGCTGCCTTTGCCGTTTGCCGCCAGTGGATTCGTGGAGAAACAGACATCCCTTTGTTCAAAACATTCCTTTCGTACTTCAAAAAAGACTATTGGAAAGTACAGCGTCTTGGCTTGATACTCGTCCTAATTGGTTTTGTCCTAGTAGTTGATGTCATGTTTATTTACAACCATACCAACCCTTATGTAACGATGCTCGCCATGCCGATTCTTCTTCTTTGCTTTTTGTATATATTAACAGCCGTTTACGCGTTTACGTTATTTGTCCATTACGAGATGCCCGTTTCACGCCTATTAAAGCATGCTGTCCTTCATGTGCTTGTTCGTCCTTTTCTGAGCATAGGCATGCTAATTACATCATTTGCTGTCGCTATACTCATGCTTCGCTTTCCAGGCGTTCTGCCTTTTTTCGGTGTGTCAGTCCCCATCTTTTTATTCATGTGGTTTTCCCATACGGGATTTGTCCGCAACGAAGAAAAACAACGGAGCCAAGCAGCATAGCTTGGCGCTGATTTTGATGTAGCCGGCAAGGCTCTTAAGTCTTTAAGCCCCTTTATTCCCTTAAAAGAAAAACGGTTTTGGTTTTTGTTGCCTTGCATTTCGCTATAGAAAGGACAGATCGTTACATTGCTCTTCATTTCAAAAGAAACGGCGCGTGCCTTTTTGCATAAAACGTTTATCGCGACACACTATTCAAGCATGCCTGACCTTCTTAATGGCTTGGAAGCCATTCAACTTGATCCTGTTGCTGTCATTGAGCGTAATCACCATTTGACTGCAAGTTTGCGAATGAAACGGTACAACCCAGCTGAATTAGAGCAGCTGCTTGAAAAGCAGCAAGCATTCGAATACTACGCTCAAGCTGCCTGCTTATTGCCGATCGCCGACTTTCCCTTATTTGAAGATGTTCGGCAGCGACTTCTAGCAGCTTGTGCTTCCGATTTATCCGCCCACAAGGATGTCATTCGCGTCATATTCAATCGGCTGGCAACCGAAGGTCCTCTCGCTTCAAACGCCTTTCAAAGCGAACGAAAAGTTATTGGTGGTTGGGATACAAACAGCGCCTCCACTAAAGAAACGTCTCATGCCTTGCAACTGCTCTTCCTAACAGGGCAAATCCAAGTCGTAAAACGTCAAGGGGCGAAACGGTTTTTTGCATTAACGGAAGACGCGATTCCAAACCATTACTTGAAATCGCCTTTGTCGACACAAGAGCGGACAAGGGCGTTACTCCTAAAATATGCACGCGCGTACCGGTTATTTAGCGCTGACGATCCTCGTTATGGATGGCAGAAGCACCGAGCTGCAACGCGAAAAAAATGGCACACACAGCTTGTTGAGGAGGGAGTCTTGACTGAAGTGGCGATTGAGGACGTGAAACGGCCTTATGCAGTGCTTTCAACCGATGTGGACGAGCTGCTTTCACTTAATGACAATCAACCTAGAGGCATTGCGTTCCTATCGCCGCTAGACCCTCTTTTATGGCGGAGAGAACGTTTACAAGATATTTACGACTTCCACTACCGCTGGGAAATTTACACGCCAAAAGCAGCCCGGAAAGTGGGCTCCTATGGCATGCCGATACTCTGGGACGGAAAGCTAATCGGCCAAATTTCGCCATTAATGAATCGGGAAACGGCTACTTTACATATTGAAAACATTGTCGTTGAGCCGTCATTCAAATGGACTCCAACGAGAAAAAAAGCGTTTGCCCGGGCATTGGAACAATTAGCCAAACGTGTCGGCGCAAAACAAGTTGCTTATGACTGTTTGTTTTGGTAAAAAAACGAAACGCCCACATTGCTTGGGCGTTTGAGGTTGTCGACAAAGTCGATAACCGCCCTCAGACTGATAGAAAACGCTTGTCAGACGAGGAGTGCAGCCGAGGGAAGATGCGAATAGAACGGGGGTTCATGAGCATATGACCGAGGCAAACGACGAAGTATGCGAGCGTTTGTCTACAGTCTGAAACGCCCACATTGCTTGGGCGTTTCATATTTTTAAGATAAGCGTTGTATGTTGTTAAAGCTAATTGAAATGCTTTCTAGAGGGGGGCGTTCACAAATGTCCTGTTCGACAAAAACGTAGCGAGCACCTGCTTCTTTCCCTGCCTGGATAATGCCTTTTATATCCAATGTTCCCTCTCCAACCTCGGCAAACGACTTATCGGTGGCTTTCATGTCTTTCAAATGAACCATCGGCACACGTCCAGTGTATTGGTTCATATAACGTTTGGCATCCACACCCGCAAACTCGACCCAATACGCATCACATTCTAATTGCACATGTTCCTTTGTTGTCTGGCTTAGCAACAAATCAAGGGCATATTCGCCATCGAATGTTTGCATTTCGAAATCGTGGTTATGGTAGCAAAATCCAATGCCAGCTTCTTTGCAGGCCCTTCCAATCGTTTCAAGGTCTTTCGCCAATTCGAGGTAATCGTCTTTTGCCTGCCGCTCTTCTGGCGTTAAGTATGGGCAGACAATATAATGAACACCGACTTCTTTATGGTAGGCAAGTACATCGTCAAGAGACTCACGAAGCTGAGCAAGAGGCACATGACTTGACCATGCTTCTAGACCAACTTCCTCTAACATTGCTTTTATCTCTGAAGCAGAGTGGTCGCCAAAACCAGCAAATTCGACACCCGCATACCCAATCTCTTTTACTTTTGCTAATGTGCCTTTAAAGTCTTTTGCTAACTCGTCACGCAGTGTAAATAAGGCAATTCCCCATTTATCCATGCTTTTCCCCCTTATTTGATGGTTGCAACAGACACAAACGTTTTGGACTTGGTCGACTCCAACGCTGCAAGAACAGTGCGCAAAGATTCCATTGCCGATTCTCCTGTAATGGAAGGAGTGCGGTCATTGGCAATCGCATCGACAAACTCGTCAATCACACCACTTGCCACTTGGCCGCCTGCTTCATTGGTCGCAATTGCCCCTACTGAATACCTTTCAATTGTGCCGTTAGCTAGCTTAACAACAACTTGGACATCAGGATCATCGTGGATTTCCAATACACCCTTTTCGCCGTAAATCGATGTCGTGTTGTCTTCGCCTTTGTAGTACGTCCAACTTGCTGCCATTGTACCAATTGCTCCGTTTTCCATGCGTAGTAACGTTGTCGCATTATCGTCTACATCCGCATCCTTATCGAGCGTCTCTACAAATGCAGCCACTTCAGCCACTTCTTCGTCAAAAAGCCAGCGCATTAAGTCAATCTTATGGACGCCTAAATCACCCATTGCGCCAACAAAAGCCTTGTCTTTTTGAAAGAACCATGTGTCTTTGCCTTGAATGCTCCAGGAATCAGGGCCACCATGGCCAAATGTCGTTTTAAATGTTAACGGCTTGCCGATTTTTCCAGATTGCAAGATTTCTTTCGCTTTTACATGGGGCGGCATAAGCCTTTGATTGTGACCTATCATCAACTTGACATTGTTGGTTTTAGCGGCGTCAATCATCTGTTGCGCTTCTTCGATCGAAGTAGCCATTGGCTTTTCGCACAATACATGGCAACCTGCGTTTGCTGCATCAATCGACACGTGTGCATGGTCCACATTTTGTGTACATACACTAACTGCATCAATTTGTACCTCTTTAAGCATAGCTTCGTGGGAGTCGTATACACGTTTGACTCCATATTGATCAGCAAGTCTTTGAGCGACTTCGATGTTTAGGTCACAAAAAGCGACCAGTTCTACATTTGGGTTGGCCGCATATTCAGGTACATGGCGGTGGATGGCAATCGACCCGCAGCCAACTACTGCTACTTTCAGTTTTGACATTGACTTTCTCCTCCTTACAGCCACCACATGTCTGGAGCTGGTTCTTTCATTAAAACTTGTTGCAAATTGGAAACAGCTTTTTGGAAACCTTCATCAATGGACATTAGCCCGTCTTCATGTTCAATGCTGACTGCACCGTCATAACCTACAAGGCGCAGAGCACTAATAATATCCGCCCACGTTTTCAAGTCATGGCCATAGCCAACTGAGCGGAAATACCAAGCACGGTCTTGCATATTTGCATAAGATTGCATATCAAGCAAACCGTGCATATTGACATTTTCTTGATCGATGTACGTATCTTTTGCATGGAAAAAGTGGATGGCATTATGCTTACCTAAAATTTTAATCGCTGCAACTGGATCGATTCCTTGCCACCATAAATGGCTAGGGTCCACATTTGCGCCAATCGCTTCGCCGCACGCTTCACGGAGTTTTAATAATGTAGCCGGCGAGTGCACTAAAAAACCACCATGCAGTTCAAGGGCGACTTTGACATTGTGATCGGCTGCATATTGGCCCCATTCGCTCCAATAAGGAATCAGTTTTTCTTGCCATTGCCATTTCAATATATCTCCATACTCATTCGGCCACGGGGCAACAGGCCAACTTGGCTGCTTTGCGCCTTCATACGCTCCTGCCGTTCCTGAAAAAGTAGTAACGGTCGGCACTTCTAGCTTTTCAGCCAATTGGACTGTTTTCACAAAGGCATCATGCGACTGTTTAGCAAAATCGGCATCTGGCGTTAGTGCATTGCCATGGCAGCTTAAGCTAGAAATCGTCAAACCACGGTCCTCTACCGCTTTTTTAAACGCTTTCAATTTTGTCTCATTTTCTAGTAGTTCGTCTGGATTGCAGTGTGCGTTCCCAGGATATCCTCCTGTACCAATCTCGACTGTTTCTAGGCCGAGCGCTTTTACATGGTCTAGCATCTCTTCAAACGGCTTTTCCGAAAATAGGACAGTAAACACGCCTAATTTCACTTTTACCCCTCCCTGAAATCGATCTCATATTAATGATAACGCTTTCTAGATTATTGTACTTCTTTTGCTGTTCGATTTTAACCCCCTTTTTTTGATTTCCCTAAAAAAGATTTTGCGTTTGGCCTCCGCCGAAAACGGCTATACGAACATTAATACGAATTCTGGAGGGGAAAAATGATGCTGATCCATGCAAAAACGCTCGAAAAGTACACAATGCGCGCCACAGACGGGGAACTCGGTTCACTTGCTGATTTTTATGTGGATGCAGACACGTTGCACCTTCGCTACTTTGTTGGAGATACACGCACTTGGTTTTTGGGCGGCAAAGTTCTCTTAAGTCCCCATGCGTTTACAAATGTGGATAAAGAAAACATGGCCATCGACGTTGATGCGACGAAAGCACAAATTAAAGATAGCCCAAAGCCAGAAGAACATGCACCAATTAATCGCAAATATGAAAAGGAACTGAACGAGCATTATGGCTGGCCACTTTATTGGTTTGGGCCCGCAGCCCCTCTCAACCAAACATATGGAGCTGGCTCTCCAGCAAGTGCGCCGCTAATCCCTCCTGTTCATATTCCAGAACGCAAAAACTTAGAAGGCACGGCCGATGATATACGAACAGGTGCAGACGAAGCACAAACAGAAGCACACTTCCAAGAACAAACTCGCCTATTTAGCCTTGAAGAGCTAACAGGGTATACCATTCATGCCAAGGGCGGTAAAGTCGGCAAAGTCGTAGATTTCATCATTGAACAAGAAGATGACTGGCTTGTCCGTTATTTTGTCGTTGATACAGGAGGGTTTATGCAGCGGGAGCTTGTGCTCGTCCTCATGGAAGACGTCCAAGAAGTTACCTGGCATGACCATGCGATCCTTGTCAAGACGAGTAAAGCCCAAATCGAATCGGCTCCTGCCCATTCACGAGAAAAAGAGCTGACAAAAGATGCTGAAAAAACTGTTTACGACCATTATGGAAAAACGCCACATTGGAAGCACGAGAGAAGTCTAGGCAAAAACAATTGAACATCTTTCTTGCACTTACACAAAAAGGCCGTCCGTCAAACAGCGGCCAGAACTCCAGATTAATCAAAACGCTTGTCAGCCGTGGAGAGAAGAGTGCATAAAACATGCGTTCATGGGCAACGATTTTCTTGCGCATGTATACGATAGATTCATATGCAAATGACCGAGAAGCGGGCATTTGTCTACAGTCTAATGGGGCGTGTAGCACGCCCCATTATTTATCTACATCAGCATGCTTAACTGGTTCATTGTAATTTTCTTTGTTTAACACTTCCTTCAGTTCATCTTCTACGCTTTCTTCCGTAAGCGGTACTTTAGAACGATATGCTGCACGCGTAATCAAATGTCCCGCCACCGGAGCAGTTAAAAACACGAATACAATACCGAGTACGAGACGAATGCTAATATAAGCGTCTGCAAGCCAAAAATAGATAAAGGAGCCGGTCAGCGTTAACAAAACAGCAAGCGTTGCGCTTTTTGTGGCGGCATGGGACCTTGTATAGACATCAGGAAGCCGGATGATGCCGATCGCGCTAATCACACTTATTATCGCACCCACACAAATAAAAATAGAAGCTAGCAGTTCACCGGTTACGCTTGCGTTCAATAATGACACCCCTCTCTATAAACTTCGAGAAAGCAACGGTGCTAATAAACGCAAGGATGCCTATAATTAAAATGACTTCCAAAAACGCTTTTGTCTCAAGGACAATTGAAATCACTGCAGCGATTGAAATTAAATTGACGCCAATTGTATCCAAAGCAACGACACGATCTGGCATCGTCGGCCCTTTCATAATTCTAACCGTACAAATACTAATTGCCGTTGCGAAAAGCACAAGAGATCCGACCATTGCAATCTCAAACATTATCGCGTCACCTCCATAATCGCTTTTTCAAATGTAGTCATTGCCCGTAAAACGGAATTTTTAGACTCGGGGATGTCCATCGTATGGATATAGAAGACGTCATTCGATGGAGAAACCTCAATAACGACAGAACCAGGCGTCAACATAAGCAAGAGTGCTAAAGCCGTTACTTCCACATCACTTTTTAGCTCTGTTTGATACGTAAAAATCCCCGGCGTAATTTTTTGTTTTGGGCTTAAAATATGCTTGATAATCATAATGCTCGAGTAGAGGAGCTCGCGGATGAAAATAAACAACAGTTTGATTACCGCAAACAGCCTATGCAAATAAAATTCTTTAAAAAAGAAACGACGCATTACGTAAATGATGCCGATCCCTACTAAATAGCCGGCGAAAAGCGTTGACAAGTAAAACTGGTCCTCATCTTGCAATAGTACCCACAGAAATGCGATCAAAATGTTTAGCAAAAGCTGTCCGAACATCGAGCCACCTCCCTTTGCTGTCGATCCTTCCATACCCTAAGCGCCTCCCCGATTTAATACAGCATCAATATAGATTTGTGGATTTAACAACGTATTTACAGCATCTTGGACAATACCAGAAATACTTTCAGTGCCGAGACCTAATGCCAGTGTTGCAGCACCAAGAAGGGCGCAAGGAAGGATCATACCTGTTTTCAATGGAACCATTTCGTCAGTGGCAATAATCGTTTCTCCCCAAAATACAGTACGGAAAATCCGCAAAAGCGAATAAAGGACAAATATACTTGAAATGAGCGTAACCGCCAACAGGACAAACGCTTGGCCGTCAATGGCGCCCTGTGCTACAAAGACTTTGCCGACAAAACCACTTAATGGTGGAATGCCAGCAAGAGAAATCGTCGCCAGGAAAAACAGCCAGCCTAGTAACGGATAGTTGCGAATCATGCCGCTCATTCGTTCGAGTCGTTGCGTCCCCGATAAATAAATCGTTACGCCTACTAATAAGAACAAAAACGCTTTGACGATCATGTCATGCACAAGGTAATAGATCGAACCTTCAATCGCAGCTTCGTTGAAGATCGCGAGTCCGCTTAAAATAAAGCCTACTGCGATGACCACATTATAAGAAACAATTTTCCGCAAATCATTGTAAGCGACTGCTCCAATGCTGCCACCGACCATCGTCACAATCGCCATAACTGCTATGATCGTATGGGTCAGTTCTGGTTCGTGGTAAAACAACATCGTGAAGAAGCGGAACAATGCGTAAATCCCCACTTTGGTAAGCAAAGCCCCAAACAACGCTGCAATGGCCATCGGTGGTGCCCCGTATGCGCCAGGCAACCAAAAATAAAGGAGCAGTCCGGCTTTTAAACTAAAGACGAGTAAGAAAACAATCGCGATTGTCGTTAGGATTGGCGGCTGCCCAGCTTCAGCAATCCGCACCGACAAATGGGCTAAGTTTAACGTCCCCGTCACGCCGTATAAATAAGCGATGGCGATTAAAAAAATAAAAGAAGACAGGACATTGACAAGAACATACTTAATCGCTTCCCGCAACTGCAAACGCTCTCCGCCAAGCATGATCAAGGCGTACGAAGCAAGAAGCATCACTTCAAAACAGACATACAAGTTAAACAAGTCGCCTGTCAAAAACGAACCAGAAACGCCAGCCAATAGCATGTGGACTAGAGGATAAACAAACATGTTTTCTTTGTCTTTGCCAATGGTCGAAAACGAGTAAAGCGAACAGATTGTTGCAATGAAATAGGTCGTAGCTGTTAACAACAATGAAAACGAATCGCCGACAAAAGAAATCCCAAATGGAGGATACCAGCCACCAAAATCAAGCGTTATAATGCCTTCCTGCTGAACATAAAGCAACAAATAAATGCTAAGGGCAAATGTCAGGAGCAACGTCACAAAACTAATGACTCGCTGCCATTTGACAAAAGGCCTCAAAAATATGAGTAGGATTCCTACAAGCAGCGGGAGAACCATCGGCAATACAAGTAAATTATTCATCATCATCGAGTCCCCTTAACTTTGTAAGATCATCCGTGCCTAAATCCCGGTACGTTCGATAGGCCAGTACTAAGAAAAGCGCCGTCACGCCAAAGCTAATAACAATAGCTGTTAAAATTAGCGCTTGAGGGAGTGCGTCTGTGTAAGAAGTTGCTTCCTCCCCAAGCAACGGGGCGCTTGAATCTCCCGAAAAGCCGCCCATAATCATAATGAGCAAGTGAACAGCGTGAGACATAATCGCAGTGCCTAAAATCACACGGAGCAAGCTTTTGGAAAGGATTAAATAAGTGGCGACTGAAACAAGCACGCCGACTAATAGAGACATCATAGTTTCCATAAGCTAAACATCCTCACTTATACTCAGAATAATAGTCACAACAGTGCCAATAACGGCGAGTGCGACTCCTGCTTCAAACAAAATGACAGACGTAAACCCTACCTCGCCAAAAATCGGCAAAGTCAGATGGGCTTCTTCCTGTGTAAGAAACGGAACGCCAAAGGCAATCGACGCTACTCCAGTGGCCACGGAGAGGAAAGCCCCTGCTCCTGCAAGCATTTTAAAATCGATGGGTATACCTCTTTGCACGGTCTCTATATCAAACGCCAAGTACATGAGCACAAATGCCGAAGCTAGGACGAGACCACCGACAAAGCCGCCGCCAGGTTCGTAATGCCCAGCTAAAAACAAGTGGACGCCATATGTTAAAATGATAAAGACAACCACTTTCGTTACTGTCCGTAAAATCACATCATTTGCCTTCAAGGTCACGTCCCCCCTTACTCGCCTTCAGCTTGATCAGCACATACACGCCAAGGCCGGCTATGAGCAACACCACAACTTCAAGCATCGTATCAAATGCACGGAAGTCACCGAGAATGGCGTTCACAATGTTCTTTGCGCCTGCAAGTTCATAGGCATTTTCATAAAAAGCGGAAATCGAGTCAAACAAGCGATTGCTGTTGACTGACAGCGCCAGCACAGTCACCATAGCTCCTGTTGCTACCGCGATCAAGCCATTGAGTAGTTTAGGCTTAGTCTTGTGCTTTTGTTTGTCCCAATCAGGCAGGAAATAAAAACAAAGCAAGAACAGTGCAGCTGTTACGGTTTCGATGACAAGCTGTGTCAGCGCTAAATCAGGGGCACGGAAAAAGACGAAGAACAATGCTACTAAATAACCAAGAACGCCATTTAGAAGAATGCCAGTCATTCGTGATTTAGCAAATAGGATTGAAATCGCTGTAATCGCCATCACAGCAGCAAGAATACCTTCATAGATACTAATAGGAGCATCATTCGAGGCATCAAAAGACAACGCGCCTGTCGTCAAGGCAATCGTATATACAAGCCCCAATATCACAAGGAATATATAGAGCAAATAGTGGTACATATTCCCTGTCATATAGCGGTTTGTTATTTCATTCGAGCGTCTTTCAACCGAAATCAGCGCCCCATTATATAGACGGTCCAACGATAGCTTTGCCGGAAAGAGAGAATACACCCCACTCCACCGCGGCAACGCCCGGTATAGAACAAAACCGAAACCAACAATCCCTAGCGTCATTAGCAGTTCCGTATTGATGCCATGCCACGCCTTGATCTGATAGTCGAATACCCCTGCTTCTATAAACGCAGGCATAACGGCCCCATATGCCGGTTTAAGCAAAAATTCGCCTAATACATTCGGGAAGAAGAAGAAAGCGACAACCAGGCTCGCTAAAATAACAGGCGAGACAAGCATACCAAACGGCGCTTCATGCGCTGACTTTTCTAGTTTTTCTGGCTGATGTTCGCCAAAAAACGTTTTGAATATGAGAATCAAGCAATAAACAAAGGTGAGCACGCTCGCCAGCCATGCAATGATCGGAAATAGCAGCCCCCATGTCTCAATCGAGAAAAATGGCAGCTCTATTATGCGCAAAACGGCCGTAAAAAACATTTCTTTGCTTAAAAAGCCGTTAAACGGTGGCAAACCTGCCATCGAAAAGCTGCCAATAACCGCTACAGTAAACGTTACTGGCATAACTGTCATCAATCCGCCCAGCCTACGAATGTCCCGTGTTCCTGTTTCATGGTCGACAATACCTACCACCATAAACAGTGCCCCTTTAAACGTCGAATGATTGACAAGGTGGAACAAAGCGGCAAAAATTGCGAGTGAATAGTAGAAAGACTGATTGTCTATAACGTCAAAATGCAGCGCTGCCGAGCCGAGCCCGAGCAACGTCATAATCAATCCTAGTTGGCTGATCGTCGAGTAAGCGAGAAGCGCTTTTAAATCCGTTTGGCGAATCGCTGTAAATGAGCCCCAGAATAGCGTCACAATCCCTACGATACTGACAACCCAAAACCAAACGGCCTCCCCGCCAAAAACAGGCGTAAACCGGGCAACTAAGTAAATGCCCGCCTTTACCATCGTTGCTGAGTGGAGATACGCGCTAACAGGTGTTGGCGCCTCCATTGCGTCAGGCAACCAAATATGAAACGGAAATTGGGCTGATTTCGTAAATGCACCTAATAGAACCAACAGCATTGCCGGCAAAAAAAGGGCGTGGCTGGCATAGTCGCCCATCCCGCCAATGATTTCTCTTATGCTGAATGTGCCTGCAAACGAACTAAGCATTAAAAATCCAGCAAGCATGCCAATTCCGCCCATCACCGTAATCAACATCGATTTTTGTGCTCCGTATCGAGATTGGCGGCGATGGTGCCAGTAAGCAATAAGCAAAAACGATGAAATGCTCGTCAATTCCCAAAATACATAAAGTACAAGCAAATTATCTGAGAACACCACGCCAAGCATGGCTCCCATAAACATGAGCAAATAAATATAAAAATGATGCAATGATTCCCGTTCTTTTGAAAGGTAATAAATCGAATAGAGGACCACCAAGCTTCCAACGCCTGTGATAAGCAACGCAAAAATTAAACCTAACCCGTCTAAATACGCTGTAAAATTAATGCCAAGTGACGGCAGCCATGGGATCGAGGAATAGAATGTGTCTCCAGTAGCAACAGCGGGAATATAACTAGCTAATATTGCGAAAAGGGTGACTGGTACAGCCAGCACAAACCAGCCTGTATGAATAGCAGATACCCTTTTATATAAGAAGGGGATAAAAAGAGCGACTATAAAAGGTGTTAAAATAGCAATGTTAACAGTGTACAAAACGCGACCTCCTTTTTCTCAAGTTACTGCGTAAATCTATGTACGTATTCATTCCTTTCACTTATGTCCTTCCAAGTGTTCCCTAAAAAAACCAAGCCAATCAAAGCTTGTGCTTCCTAGAGAGAACGTGTATGATGAAAGCAAAATATTGGAATGTCTGCTTTATGCCAGCTCGAAATCGCGCAACGGAGTGGATGCTGCACGGAAAAGCCAATTCGCCTGCTTTGGACGCTAGGCCTTTTATATACTTTTCCAGAGCACGAGGGAAGGCCAAAAAAGCATGAGGGTTGTTTGTAAAAAATGAACCGTTGGTGATTTACTTGTTGATTAAAAGTATATACTAATTTTGAAGGCAATGCACACAATACGCCTTGGGACACACAAAAATGTCACAAGCTGTACAGCGGCCCAAGCAAACAGACGTAATTGGCATTCAATAAGGATGAGAAAGAATTTTAATCTTTTTTGTAGAAACAATTGAAATTCGTCCATCGCCGTTATATAATAACGAAGTTTTCAAGATGCCTCGGTGGCAATGAGCTGACTGAGGGCAGAAGCCATATTCAGACCTAAACGTCATTCTTCATTGTTGGTTCGATAACATATTAACTGAGGTGATTTTTTATGAAAAAAGCTAAAGGACGCATGGATGAAAGCATTCTTGTGTGCGTTTATTACGGGCCAAACGGCGAACGTTTAATCAAACGCGGTGCTAAAATTGCTAACATGCTTGACTGCCCTTTATATATATTAACGGTTGACCCTCTCCCTTATGATGAATTAGATGCCGAAAAATCGGCCTATATTGATAGGTGGAAAGAGTTGGCGGAAGAGTATGATGTTGAAGAATTTATTATTCGTGATAATGAAAAAAAACCGGCGGTAAAAGTAATCGCTGAAGTAGCTAGAGAACACCATATTACGCAAATCATTATCGGCCAAACGGCCAAAAGCCGATGGGAAGAAATTACGAAAGGTTCCTTTATGAACGTGCTTCTCCGCGAGATTCCTTTCGTCGATTTCCACGTTGTTTCCTGTGACCGGGCAATCAAAGGGCTCGAAGGTCACTTTGAAAAAGGCGTACGCGCCTACCTAGTAGAAGACGAAGACGGGTATCGCCTCATGTTCAGCCATACGAAAGAGGCTAAATACGAAGGCATTTTCTTTAAAGAGACGGGAACGGACTTTAATAATGGCATCTTCAAATTTATGCGCCATAACAAAATGTGCCAAGTCCACATTACCGATGACCGCGTGACAGAGCCGACTAAAATTTACCCACAATTAAAAGAAGAGGCGTTGCGAAAATAAGATCGTTGCCTTGTAGCGCAACCGACAAAAAGCCAGTTGAGGACATGAGCTCAACTGGCTTTTGGCTTACTTAAACAATTTTACACGATCTTCAAGCGGCAAAAATTCTTTCTCCCCTGGTTCTTGAACAGGTTTGCCAAAAGGCATTTGCGCACGAAGTTTCCATGTTTCCGGAACATTCCATTCTTTTATAACCAACTCGTCAACAATCGGGTTATAGTGTTGCAACGAAGCGCCAAACCCTTCGTTTTCTAAACCAGTCCACACGGCAAATTGATGCATGCCTGAGGATTGTTCTGACCAAATTGGAAAGTTTTCTGCATAAAGCGGGAAAGACTCTTGCAGCTTCAGAATCGGCTCTTGGTCTTCAAAGAATAGTACGGTGCCATAGCCTGCTTTAAATCCATCCATTTTCTGCTGTGTACCTGAGAAGTCTCCGTCTCCGACAACTGCTTTTAGTGCCTCAGTCGTTAGATCCCAAAACTTGTCATGTTCTTTTCCAAGCAGAATGATCACCCGCGCCGATTGGGAATTAAACGCAGATGGAACATGTTTTACAGCATGCTCGACGATTTCTTTAATGCGTTCATCTGATGCGACAGCCTCTTTGCTAATTGCGTAATAGGAACGCCGTTTCTCAATTGCTTCAAAAAAAGTAGCCATTGAAATTCTCTCCTTTGTATGTTTTTTCTTTTTTAGTCTATCCAATCGCCGATGAATAAAACAGTACGCACTTTAAAGTACGTTAGTATAATCAAAGAAACTATAGGATCTACAAAAAAGGGCTTCAAGCAAAAAGATTGTCTATACCCCATTGTTTGTCATATAGTATATAAAAAGAAACTGTTTAGAGGAGTGGAAACGATGGAATCCTGCGAAGTAGATACAGCGTTAGAAATTCTTGTCGGAAAGTGGAAACATAAAATTTTATTTCAGTTAATGACACATGATGTTATGCGGTTTAACGAATTGAAACGCGCCATTCCTGGCATTACCCAAAAAATGTTGACTTCACAACTTCGAGAGTTAGAGTCTCATGATATTGTAGAGAGAAAAGTTTATCCACAAATCCCACCAAAAGTGGAGTATTCCATTTCTGAATACGGGAAAAGTTTACAGCCTGTTTTAGACGCCATGCACGAGTGGGGCAAGAACCATACGAACCACCTTAACAGGGTATACGCTGAAACAAACGAACAATCCTAATCAAAGACCCCATCGCCAAATGACGAGGGGGTAAGCTCATTGTCAGCATCGCTTCTGGCTGGTTATCCGTGAGTGGCAGCAGCTTCTCTGTGTATCGGTGTCGTGCCTTCGTATAAGTGACAAGCTGCAAAATGGCCGGGCTTGTATTCCTGCATTTGCGGTTCGACGAGCGAGCATCGCTCCATTGCTTTTGGGCAACGAGTCCGGAAAACACAGCCACTTGGCGGCGAAAGCGGGCTTGGAATCTCTCCCTTTAGCAAAATTTGCTCGCGCTTATCTTCTAAATCTGGATCTGGAATCGGAATCGCAGAAAGCAGGGCTTCTGTGTATGGGTGAAGGGGGTTCTTATACAGTGCCTCGCTCGTTGACAGCTCGACTAGCTTGCCCAAATACATCACACCAATCCGATCACTTATATGGCGGACCATCGATAAATCGTGAGCAATAAACAGAAAGGTTAGCCCCTTTTCACGTTGGAGTTTACGTAGCAAATTGACAATTTGTGCTTGGATTGAGACGTCTAAAGCCGAAATGGGCTCGTCTGCGACAATAAACTCTGGATCAACGGCAAGAGCGCGAGCAATGCCAATTCTTTGCCGCTGTCCGCCACTAAATTCATGCGGATAGCGATTGGCATGCTCGGCGCCTAAGCCAACTGTTTGCAACAGCTCATAAACCTGTTCCTTACGGCGGTTCCCTCTATACAGCTGATGTATGTCGATTCCTTCGGCAATGATATCCATTACGACGGAACGGGGGTTTAATGAAGCATATGGATCTTGGAAAATCATTTGCATGTTTCGGTTTAGTGCCTTTGCTTGCTTTTGTCCAGCTTTATGGACATCGGTGCCTTTAAACTTCACTGACCCCGACGTTCGTTCATATAAACGAAGGATCGTGCGGCCAAGCGTTGACTTTCCACAGCCTGATTCGCCCACAAGCCCTAGCATTTCTCCTTTTTTAATAGTAAAAGAAACGCCGTCGACCGCTTTAAGCGTTTGGTTTTTGCGAATAGCAAAATGTTTTTTTAAATCCGTCACTTCCAGTAGCGGTTCACTCACTAAATGTCCCTCCAACTAGGCGCACTTAAAAAACGGCGCACTGCGCAAAGTTCTTTTTCATATATAGTTCCGGCAAGCGGAATTTGCTCGACTGTTTTCCCTGTTTTTGGGGCATGAATCATTTCTCCATCGCCAGCATACATAGCTACATGATGAATCGCTCCTTTTCCATTGTCATGACCAAAATAGAGCAAATCGCCGATAGCTGGCCGGCTCGCATCAATGATTTCCCCCGTCAATACTTGATTGGAGGCATCTCTTGGAATAAGAATACCGCTAGCACGATGGATCGCATATACAAACCCGGAGCAGTCAAAACCAAATCCACTCATTCCCCCCCATAGATAGGGGAGACCAATAAACTGGCGAGCGCTTTTTAACAACGCCTCCCCTGTTCGTTCCCTTGGCCGTTCTTCTATATCAGTCCGTTTAACGATCCCTGTTCCAAGAGGCGTGTTGACATGGATGACATACTCTTCAACTTCAACTACTGCCAGCTCTGTTCCAAAGCTTAGCGTCAACCATTTTTGGTGGTTTTCAGTAAACAACGGCGCAACCGTGCTTGAAATACGAACAGTTTTTAGAGCAGGAGCGATCTTTTCTCGAAGCTGACAAAGAGGTATCCATCCTGGGTACCCTTCTTTATGTTTCGTCGTTGGCTGGTTTGGCAACAGTACTTTAGCCCACTTGTCGACTTCCTGGATGATCAGCACGGTTTCGCCAAACAAAATCTGGCTTTGGATGCGGTTTTCCGTACAAAGTGCTAAGCGCTCGTTATAGGAAAGCTGTTCAAGCCACTCTTCATAACAACTGTTTACACAGATGATTTTCTCGTCAATCGCTCTTGGCGAATCCCGTGATGTCCATAGTGTCACAACTGGCTCGGCTGCCTGTACTTCCTTCACTGCCCTTCCCCCCTCACGCCAGGTTCAACCACTAAACGCTTACGCTCTGTATCTAAAACAGCGATTGCTCCGTATGGAACAGACAATGCAGGTGAACAATGGCCAATTTGAAAACCGCTTATACATGGCTTGCCAGATGCAGAAAAATAATCGTCCAATACCTCTTCCAGTGTAAACGAATGTTGGCGCTTTTTCGGCTCACAGCCGTTAAAGTTGCCGATAACAAATCCCGCAGCATCATCAAGCTTACCAGCAAGCTTAAGCTGGTTTAGCATTCGGTCAATTCGATATGGTTCTTCCTCGATTTCTTCAATAAACAAGAGAGCGTCTTTTGTATCGATTTCATATGGCGTTCCAACCATGTTAGCAAGCAACGTTAAATTCCCGCCAACCAATTTCCCTGTTGCCATGCCTCCCGCTAAAATTTTCAATGGCTGAAGTGTTTGCTCAAACACTTGTTGGCGAGGCGCCATGACCTGTGATAATCCGGCTAACGTTGCTCCTTCCAATTCACTATTGCCGAGGTCAGAACTGAGCATAGGCCCATGAAACGTCACTAACCCTGTTTGCTGGTGGATCGCAACATGCAAGCACGTAATGTCGCTATAACCCCAAAATACTTTCGGATGTTCGGCAATTAATTTGTAATTCAGGCGGTCTACAATTCTCGGTGTTCCATATCCTCCGCAAGCACAAAACACGCCGCGAACGTCTTCATTGGCAAACATCGCTTCCAAGTCAGCAACACGCTCTGCATCCGTGCCCCCTAAGTAGCCGTGGCGTTTGCCTACCGAGGGAGCAAGCAACACCCGAAGCCCCATATCTTCATACAAAGATTTTGCTTTTTCAATACGGGCGATATCTGGTGGGCTTGCCGGAGCGATCACGCCAATGGCATCTCCCTTTTTTAACGCTTTTGGTAAGATAGCCTCCATAAGCCATTCCCCCTTTTGCAAAACGGGCATGAGGGAAGAGCGCCCTCTCCCCTCATGCCTTTTAATTGATGTCAGCCCATTTCAATTCAATATAGCCAACAGGATGGCGGACAACACCTGTCACGGAGTCGTTTTCTAAGACTGGCTGGTTATAAAAGTAAAGAGGGAAAATCGGCATTTCTTCCATTAACAGTGCTTCTGCTTCATGGAGCAACGCAAACCGCCGCTCTTCGTCCCCTTCCTCCTTAGACTCAGCAATTAACCGGTCATATTCTTCGTTTTCCCAACCAGTCCGGTTCATAGAGCTACCTGTTACAAAACTTTCAAGGAAGTTGACTGGATCAGCGTAGTCGGCGATAAAAGAAGACCGCGACATTTGCAGCTCTAAATTGCGTTGTTGGTCTAGGAAAACACTTGATTCAACGACTGCTAGGTCAACGGAAACTCCTAAGTTTTCTTCATACATTTGTTGGAGTGTTTCGGCAATGCGCTGATGCTCATCCACTCCTGAACTATAGGAAAGCGTGACAGGAGGCAATTCTGAATAGCCTTCTTCCGCCATCCCTTCTTCAAGCAATGCTTTTGCTTCGTCTGGGTCATATTCAAGCAAATCGCCGCCTGATTCTCGGAAATCACCTCCGCCAGGTTCGGTAAATCCGTAGGAAACAAACGCCCCTGTTGGTTCCTGGTTTTGGCGAATGACGCTATCAACAATCGCCTGGCGGTCAACTGCTTTGGCAAATGCTTGGCGGATTTTTTGATTTTGGAACGGCTCTTCGGTCACCAAAAACCGGTAAAAGTATGTGCCCGCTTGTTCCAATAGGTCAACTTCGCCCTCTGCAATCAGCTGTTCGGCCATGTCTGCCGGCGGTACGGCGGCATGAAGGTTTCCTTGTTCATACATTTGATAGGCGGTCATCGCATCTTCAAGCATTAGCCATTTGACACCGTCAAGAGCGACATTTTCCGCATCCCAATACTGGTCGTTTCTCTCCATCCGCAACTCCGAATTATGGTCCCAACCAGCGAGGACAAACGGGCCATTGCTGACATATGTGTCCGCTTCTGTATGCCAATCAGGATTTTCTTCTGCTGTTGCTTTATGGACTGGGAAAAACGATGGATTGGCAATAATGCTAAGAAAATATTGTTGCGGGCTTGTCAATACGACTTCAAGTGTTTTGTCATCGATAGCCGTCACGGCCATATCCTCAGCCGAGCCTTCTCCTGCATTGTATTCAGCAGCTCCTTCAATCAATTCCGCTAAAAAAGCCGCTGAGGAAGCGTTCTCTGGCTTCACAAGTTCTTTCCAGGCATACTCAAAGTCTTCCGCTGTCACAGGCTCCCCATTGGACCAATTGGCATCTTCGCGGATATGGAACGTATACGTCAAACCGTCATCGGATATTTCCCAACTCTCAGCCGTTGCTTCCTCTGGCGTGTGGTCAGAACCAAGCCGCGTAAGCCCTTCCATTATATTATTCAGCGGCGCATTCGAAACAGCTTCGAACGCAATTTGTGGGTTCAAAGAAACGGGCTCACTGCCATTGTTTAAAATCAATATTTTTTCCTCTGCTTTTTCTTCTGTACTTGTTTCCCCCTCCGTTGTTTCTGGTGGATTTTCGTCAGTCGACGTCCCGGTTGTACAAGCCGTGAGCGTCCATACAAAGCTTGCCGCTAGTGGAGCGAAATACCATTTCTTTTTCATCGTTCTTCCCCCTTTAAGCTAACTCTTTAAATACTTGTTTGGCGCGTGGATCTTGCAGCCAGCACGAAACAGCATGCGTTCCTGTCATCTCCGTTTCCGCTGGCATATGGGTACGGCAGACATCCATGGCGTATGCGCAGCGTGGCGCAAATGGGCACCCTGCCGGCGGTGCAAATAAATCAGGCGGCGTGCCGCCAATCGGTTCAAGCTCAGCTTCACTGCCGTCTAGGCGGGGAACTGAATGTAGCAACCCTTTTGTATAAGGGTGCTGAGGGTTATAAAACAACTCTCTACGATTGCTTGTTTCAACGATCTTTCCGGCATACATGACATGCACACGGTCAGCAAGCTGAGCCACAACGCCCAAATCATGCGTAATTAACATGATCGCGACTCCTGTCTGTTGTTGAATGTCTTTAAACAGCTTTAAAATTTGTGCTTGGATGGTGACATCAAGCGCCGTTGTTGGTTCATCAGCAATGAGAATGTCTGGTTTGCAAATAAGCGCCATCGCAATCATGAGACGCTGCCTCATCCCGCCACTAAACTCATGGGGGTACTGCTTTAGCCGTTCTTTGCCGTTGGCAATGCCAACCACTTCAAGCATTTCCAACGCTTTATGATTAGCCTCGCTTACAGATATGGATGTATGCTTGCGGATGCCTTCAGTCAATTGTGTTCCGACTGTTAATGATGGGTTGAGCGAAGTCATCGGATCTTGAAAAATCATCGAAATTTCGTTCCCTTGAATGCGGCGCATTTTTTTAGCGGACAGCTTCGTCAAATCTTGGCCTTTAAATAAAATTTCTCCCTGTTTGATCGCGGCGTTCCCTTTCGGCAACAGGCCCATGATGCTTTGGGCTGTTACGCTCTTGCCGCAGCCACTCTCGCCAACAACAGCAAGTGTTTCCCCTTTTTCCAGACTCAGATTGACTCCGCGGACTGCTTGAACTTCACCGCCATATGTTTTAAACGATATATGCACCTGTTTTAATTGCAATAAAGCCAACTGCTACCGCCTCCTTGTTTTTGGATCGAGTGCATCTTGGAGACCATCGCCAAAGACGTTAAAGGCAAACATGGTCAGCGAGATGAAAAAGGCAGGGAAAAACAGACGCCACCAATGGCCTGTCAATATGGAAGACAAACCGTTATTGGCGAGCGAACCCCAGGAAGCAAAAGGCGCTTGAATGCCAAGCCCTAAAAAACTTAAAAATGCTTCCGCGAAAATGGCTGAGGGGATGGTCAACGTCATTTGGATGATGATTGGCCCCATTGTATTCGGCAGAAGGCTCTTTCGAATAATATGCGAAGTGCTCCCGCCAAATACTTTTGAAGCAAGCACATACTCATTTTGCTTTAATGACAGCACTTGACCGCGAACAATTCGCGCCATTCCGACCCACCCGGTTACAGTCAAAGCGATAATAATCGTCAGCAAACCTGGCCCCATAATAACCATAAGCAGTATAACAACTAGCAAGTAAGGCAAACCGTACAAAATTTCAACGATGCGCATCATGATCGAGTCGACACGCCCGCCTTTGTAACCAGAGATCCCTCCATAAATAATCCCAATCAGGCAATCGATCGCGGCTGCAGCAAGGCCAACAAATAGTGAAATCCGGGCACCGTACCAAGTCCTGGCAAACATATCACGGCCAAGCTCGTCTGTGCCAAACCAATGTTCAGACGAAGGGGGCATGTTGACTTTCGTTAAATCGCCGGCAGTGACGCTATGGGGAGTAATCCATGGACCAATCACCGCCATCACGCCAAGGGCAACCATCGTCGCTAGGCCAAACATCGCCAATTTGTTTTCTCGCAAGCGGACCCAGGCTGAATGCCAATAAGACAAGGAGGGGCGAACGACTTTTTCGGCACTATCAGTCTGTACGGCTTTTTTAAATAGAGCGTCATCAACAGGCTGCTGGTTCGAATCAAGAAGCGCCATTAGTGGCCCTCCTTCCGATGCAGTTTAATTCTTGGATCAAGAAAACCGTAAACAATATCAACAAGGAACAGCATAACCAGCAGAATGGCGCTATAAAAAATCGTTGTCCCCATAATCACTGGATAATCGCGGTTATTGATCCCTTCAACAAAATAACGACCAATACCCGGTATGGCAAAAATCTTTTCAATCACAAAACTGCCTGTTAAAACGCCGGCGATTAGTGTGCCAAGTATGGTCGCAACAGGCATCAGGCCATTCCGCAACGCGTGTTTTACGACAATGGTCACGGGGGATAGCCCTTTTGCCTGAGCTGTCCGGATATAATCTTGTGTCAGTACATCCACCATCGTTGACCTTGTTAACCTAGCTATAATTGCCATTGGCGACGTAGCAAGAGCAAAAACGGGCAAGATCATATGCTGCCAACTCTGCCATGTCGCAATAGGCAAATAATCTTTAAATGAGTGTATAAGTAAAGCAGCCAAAATGAAATTAGGGACTGAAAGACCGAGCACGGCAAAAGTCATGAGCGTATAATCAATTAGGCCATTGCGCTTTAGCGCCGACAAGACCCCTAAAATAACGCCTGAGACAAGGGCAATGGCAATCGCATACACCCCAAGTTCCAAAGAAACAGGAAAGCCTCTTGCAATTAAATCATTGACGGATACGCCTGGTTGCGCAATCGAAGGCCCGAATTCAAACTGCATGAGCGATTGCAAATACGAGAAGTACTGGTTGATCACTGGCTGGTCAAGCCCAAAGTAAGCCTCTAAGTTGGCACGGATTGTTTCATTGGTCGTCTGTTCGCTATTGAGCGGCGAACCTGGCACCGCATGCATAAGCGTGAAGGTAGCCGTAATAATGACCCATAACGTGATTAGCATCGCTAAAAAACGTTTGCTCACATATTTAAGCAAGTGGATCGCCTCTTTCTAGCAAAACGTCGTTTGCATGGCAAGCTCAGTCATGACAAGCATCGCCTGGTACGCTTCCTTGACGTCTTTTGCTGCAAATTTAACGGTAGTGCCTATCTCTAATTCAGCACCAGGCATTAACGCGGCCCATTCCGCTTGCCCGTAATTGGCAAATTCAATATGTAAAACAGGCTGCTTGTTTGCAATCAGCGGCTCCACTTTACCGCTTTTCATTAAAGCTTCCTTTGTTTTTGCTTGTAACAACGCTTTGCTTTTGGCAGGCGTTAAACAAAGGGCGGACGAGCGGGATTGCGTTGTTTTTACAACAGCGGTTGTCACATTGGGAATGAGCGCTTCCGCTTCTTTTGCGGCCTGGTCATCTCCTGCTACAAGCAACACCGGAACGCCGTAATAACCGGCTAAATAAGCATTTAACCCCATTTCTCCGACTTCATGGCCATCAAGCCACATCGAACGAACGCCAAAAATCATCGTATGGCTCATGACTCCTGGCATGGAGGCCCTAGAGTGGTAGCCTATAAAGAAAGCACCGTCAAACGAATCATCGAGCCCTTGCACCATTGAATACGGTTTGACCTCGCCAGAAACCAATTCAATTTCTGCAAGAAGCCGCTCCACAAGCAAATTATTCATTTTTCCGTGTGAGTCGTTGACGACAAATCGTTTGCAGCCAAAGGCAAACGCAGCTTCTGCTACGTGGTTTACCTCTTGTGTCATCAACTGTTGGCCCCGTTCATAAAATCGTTCGCCTGGCGTTACAAACTGGCGATCTACAAGCCCTGTAATCCCTTCCATATCTACTGATGAATAAATGTTCATTTATTTCCCTCTCTTCAGCCTTATCTGTCCAGTATGATAGTTAGTATTCGAAGAAAAAGATCGTTTTCCTGCTCTTCTTACAGAAAATAAAAAAGAATTGTGTCAACTTTTCTGGCAATGCCTCGACTTTAGCACATTAGGCTTACACTAAAGGAACTACCTTTTTTCTGAATATTTTTTCACTGTAAATATTTTATTCGCCCTACGAAACAAAAATAAGGTAAACTAAAAAAAAAGAGAATTGGGGAGAGACGATTGAATACGCAAAAAGGAGATACACTTGGCATTATCGCGGCTTCTGGTTCTTATTTCATTTGGGGATTGTTGCCGCTGTATTGGGCATTGCTAAAACATCTGCCGTCACTAGATATATTAATGTACCGCATTGCGTTTGCCTTTGTTTTTATCGCTTTGCTGCTCTTGTTTTCGAAGCAAAAAGCTCATTATCGCACGGAGTTGAAATGGGTATTTACGAACGGGCGCGTTTTCATGAGCATCCTAGCAGCGTCTATTTTAATAAGTTTAAACTGGTTTATTTTCATCTTTGCCGTCAGCGGCGAAAAAGTGATTGATGCAAGCCTTGGCTATTACATTAACCCGCTCTTAAATGTTGTCCTTGCGACATTGTTCCTAAAAGAAAAGCTGAGCAAAGCAGAAGTCGCAGCAGTTGCCTCAGCGACAATAGGCGTATTGCTGCTCATCATCATCGGTGGCCACATTCCATGGGCTTCTTTCGGCATGGCGCTCACTTTTTGCTTGTATGGATTCATTAAACGTGCTGCTCCATTAAGTGCCACAGGGGGTTTATTCATTGAAACACTCCTTGTCGTCCCTGTTGCGCTTTGCTATTTCGCTTTCTTTACAGCCTATCCACTAGCTAGCTTTGATCCTCTGACGATCACCCTTCTTGTTGGCGCAGGAGTGGTGACGGCAGTGCCGCTGCTTCTTTTTTCTTATGGGGCAAAGCGGATTTCCTTTTCATTGATTGGCTTTCTACAGTATGTCGCGCCAACATTAATGTTGCTGCTAGGAATCTTTGTATTTGACGAGCCATTTTCCATTGTTCAGTTTTTCGCCTTTTTCTTCATTTGGATTGGCTTAGTTGTCTTTACGTCTTCACGACTCCTTGGCCATCGTCAGCAAAAAATAAACGCTAAAACATGAATGATTTCTACAAATCGGTTATACTGTTGAAGACATTGTACGAGAGGGAGTGTTTGGTTTGGCGATTTACCGAGGATACATTGGCACTTATTCCAAAGGAGATAGCAAAGGCGTCTATACGTTTACACTTGATACGAATACAAAGGAAATTACTGACCTTAAGCTAGCGGCTGAGTTGAAAGATGCAACGTATGTGACGATCTCCGATGACAATCAATACCTTTATGCAGTTATGAAAGAAGGAGACGCTGGCGGCATTCAATCCTTTTCCATCAATGCGCAAACAGGCGCCCTCGAACCGATCAATAAGGAAATAACGGCAGACGGCGGGCCTTGCCACATTAGTGTAGACAAGGCAGGAAAACGGGCGTTGTCCGCCAACTACCATAGCGGCATGATTCATGCTTTCGCCTTGAACAATGACGGCTCGATCGTAAAAACGCTAGCAAGTGTTCAACACAAAGGCAACGGCCCAAATGCAGAGCGGCAAGAAAAAGCCCATGCCCATTTTGCCGGTTTTACCCCTGATGAGCGATACATTGTAGCGGTCGATCTAGGCACAGACGAAGTGGTGTTGTATACACTTGATGGCGAAAACTTGGCAAAACATTTTACGTTCAATGCCACCCCCGGCTCTGGACCCCGTCATATTGCTTTTCACCCGACGGAGCCATATGCCTACATTATGACTGAGTTATCCAATGAAGTAATTGTGTGCGCTTTTGACGCCATTCCTGGAACATTAAAGGAAATACAGGTGGTTTCAACTTTGCCTGAAGGCTATGAAGATCTTAGCCAAGGCAGCGCCATCCACGTTTCCCGTGACGGCAAGTTTGTTTATGTCGGCAACCGTGGGCACAATTCGATCACAAGCTTCCGTGTTAATGAGCATTCAGGCGAACTAAGCCTAGTCGAATTTGTTTCGACTGAAGGCAATTGGCCGCGGGACTTTCGCCTTGATCCGACCGAGTCAATTGTCGTTGCTTCTAACCAAGAATCAGGGGACTTAACCGTCTACGCCCGAAACAAAGATACAGGCAAACTAACCCTTCATAAAGCCAATATTTCTGTGCCATACCCCGTTTGTGTAGCATTTTTAAGCACGCCGCTTTAAACGCTATTAAGAACGCTTGACCACATGTGGGTCAAGCGTTCTTTTTGTTTAAGGCAACTCAGCTAGAACTTCTTCTGCTTGTTTATAAGGATAGTCTAGATCACGAGCAACTGCTTCATACGTAATAAAGCCATTCGCTACGTTTAAACCTTTAGCGAGTGCCGTATTTGCTTGGAGCGCTTCTTTAGCCCCCTTGTTGGCAATTTGCATAGCGAAAGGAATGGTGACGTTTGTCAATGCAATCGTCGATGTGCGCGGCACCGCTCCTGGCATATTGGCGACAGCATAATGAATGACATCGTACTTCGTATAAGTCGGGGCATCATGTGTTGTTACTTTATCAGCTGTTTCAATAATGCCACCTTGGTCTACAGCGACGTCGACAACGACACTGCCCGCCCCCATTTTTTGAATCATTTCTGCGGTTACGAGTTTAGGCGCCCTCGCTCCTGGGATTAGTACGGCACCGATGACAAGATCCGCCTCGGCCACCGCGCTGGCAATATTTAAAGGGTTGGACATGATCGTTTGAATGTCATTTCCAAATTGATCGTCAAGTTGTCGCAGCCTTTCTCCACTGACATCAAGTAAAGTGACGTCAGCGCCAAGACCAACAGCCATTTTTGCCGCGTTTGTGCCCACAACACCGCCGCCGATGATCGTTACTTTGGCACGTTTAACGCCTGGCACGCCTGAAAGGAGAATCCCCTTCCCCCCTCGCGTCTTCTCTAAAAACTGGGCGCCCACTTGTGTTGCCATCCTTCCAGCCACTTCGCTCATCGGCGTTAACAACGGCAATGCCCGGTTTATCTCTACTGTCTCATAAGCAATTGCTGTCACGCCTGAATCGACTAATGCCTTTGTCAATTCAGGCTCTGCCGCCAAATGCAAGTACGTAAACAAAATTAATCCTTTGCGGAAATACCCATACTCTTCAGAAAGCGGCTCTTTGACTTTAATAATCATGTCTGCTGCCGCCCAAACATCTTTCGCGTTTTTTTCAATAGTTGCGCCTGCCTTTTCATACTCCTCATCCGTAAAGCCGCTGCCAATGCCTGCTCCTACCTCCACTAGGATACGGTGCCCACTGCCAACAAGAGCATCAACGCCAGCTGGCGTAATTGCTACCCGGTTTTCATAACTTTTAATCTCTTTCGGTATTCCGATAATCATGCCAAGACCTCCCTCGATAACGTTTATTTTCTTAGTATACCCGAGTTACGGTCTTTTTTTCTTTGGGGCATCCACCCTAAATTTCCCTATTCCATTTGTGGAATTCACCGAAAGTTGCGCTTTTTTGCGCTGAAAATCCAAATATAAGCCAATTCGTTCGGCTGGATTACGCAAATGCAAGCCAGTCAACTCGGCAATTCGCTTTAATCGGTATTGGAGGGAATTGGGATGAACATGAAGCGCTTTCGCCGCGGCGGTAAGGTGCCCGTCTTTTTCGATATACATCGCCAATGTTTCCAAAAGACTTGTTTGATTTTCTGCGTCATATTCACGCAACTGCTCAATTGCTGGATGGTCACCAGCGATCATCGCTTTGTCTTCATAAGGTTGTATATATTTGTACGCCCCTGCTTCATAGTAGAACAAGCAATCAGATAGCTCGCTGCCAAATCTTTTTTTCAATTCCAGCAATGCTTTCGCCTGTTCATAAGCCCGTGCGCATCCATCAACGACAAATGAAGGATTCCCTGCGGCCATGTGGACACCGTCTGGCAGTTTCTCAGCAAAGACGCCAACTTGTTTCCTTAAGTCTTTCCCATAAATAAAGGCAATAAAAAATTCACCATCAAACATGAAAAGCACAGCGTTGCTGCTTTCAAGTATTGCTTGGACAGTCTCCATATGTTCAAGCTGGTTTGCTACATCAATTAAAAGGATGCTGCTTTGCCGCTCCTCCTGCCGCACTTCTTCTGGCATGTCACCTTGTTCGTGCGTATTCGTCAACAGTTTCCAAAGTCGCTCCTCATTTGAAGCTTCCCCACGTTTAAACCGGTTCGCTTTTTGCATAAGCCGTGCTGCTTTTCGAGCTGCCTTTTTCAACCATTGCTGCTCATAGGCAGTAAGGGTTCGATTGGTTTCTGACACCCAAATATAACCAAGCACATGCCCTTCTTGGTCCCGAACGGATAAAGCAACTCTTGGCCCGAGTCCCATATCGGGAATTTCCGCAATGGAAATCGGTTCAGACGATTGATTTAACGAAGCCATAATCCCGTCTTTCCAAAAACGGTGAATTAACGGGGCTGGAACTTTCCGGCCGATAATGGTGGACACTCGTGCTTGGTCTGTTCCTTCTCCATGCTCTGAATAGGCCAGTAAATGATGGTGACTATTTTCTACTGTAACAGGACATTTCAGCAAGTCGCCTAATTCTTCCACAAATTGATCAAGGGTGGAAAACGAATGGCGTAAAAATTGATCGTATGCAAAAGCCAACATGATCACCACTTTTTCTCATCAATCGCTTCATCTGTGGAAACGATTACTCGTTTTTCACTAGTATAGCAACTGGAACATTTTTCTGCCTAGCATCTCTCCACAAAAAAACTCGCTGACGTGGGCGTTAACAGCACCAAACCCGTCTCGCGAGTCAATTGCATTTATTGGCTTGGGTGACCTGTCTCTACTGGATAACCGCTACGCGAAGACCAATCGCTCCAACTTCCTGCATATAGTGTCACCTGTTTAAATCCTGCCCGCTTTAATGCAAGGACATTTGGACATGCGGAAATGCCTGAGCCGCAGTAGACAATCACTTCCTGATCACGAGGGAGGGCGGCAAAATGCTGTACTAGTTCCTCAGTGCTCTTCCAGTTTCCGTCCTGGCGGAGCACACCACCCCACGGATAGTTGAGTGCACCTGGAATATGCCCAGCTTTTAGGTCAAGTGGTTCCTGTTCCCCTTGATAACGTTCCCTAGAACGGGAGTCAATCAAAACAGCACTTCCTAACTTATTTTTCACTTGTTCGGCGCTAACTAGCCAGTCTTCCTTTACATGGGGCTCAAATTCCGTCTCTTGTGGGAGCTTCACCTCATCCGTCGTCGGGTAGCCACTGTTCTTCCAAGCCTGAATCCCACCGTCAAGAATAGCTGCGTTGTTGTTGCCTAGAAATTCAAGCATCCACCATGCTCGTGCTGCCGCTATTCCTCCATTTTGGTCATCGTAAATAACGACTTTGCTGTCTTTTGATATGCCTTTTCTGGCAAACATCCGCGCCATGTCCTCTGGAGTTGGCAGCGGATGGCGCCCTGCTCCTTGGATGCGTTTGTCCGCCATTTCTTCGACCATATCGATAAATAGAGCACCTGGCAAATGTTCTGCACGATAAGCCTGTTTCCCTTTCTTTTCATCAAATAAATCAAAACGAGCATCAAGGACGATGACTTCGCCAAGCCTGTCATAGAGCCATTTAGGCGTTACAATCATGTGTACTCCTCCCTTTTCTATCTATCATACCAAAGAACAATCACAAAATGAAAAATGTGAATTAAAATTGCGAAAGTGGTTCTGTCGAAATGGACTATTGCACTCTTGTTTTCTAAGCCGTACAATGAAGTGTACATTTTTTTGGGGGTGGTTCCTTTGGAGAAAGAACAGCAGCTAAAGCGTACGCTTACGCTGGTACCGCTGCTCGTCATTGGCCTTGCCTACATGGACCCGCTTGTCGTCTTTGATACTTACGGCGTGGTCGCGCAACTCACACAAGGCCATGTAGCAACATCATACTTGTTTACAATCGCAGCACTACTTTTAACCGCTTATAGTTATGGACGAATGGTCCAAGCATTTCCAAAAGCGGGCTCAGCGTATACGTATGCGCAACAAAGCATCCATCCAAATGTTGGTTTTGCCGCTGGTTGGTCTTTGCTTCTTGATTACTTGTTTTTGCCAATGGTCAATTTTGCAATTGGCATGGCTTATTTAAACGCGGCTTTTCCAGAAGTACCAGCTTTTATTTGGGTCGTTATTTTGGCAGCGGCGATTACGACCATCAATATTCTCGGCATCCAATTAACCGCAAATATAACAGGGTTATTCGTGGCGTTCCAAGTTTTAGTTGCTGCCGTATTTGTTGTTTTTATGATTCGCGGTTTGATGAATGGCTTAGGCACTGGCGAGCTATTATCGCCTGTGCCCTTTTTTAGTGAAACATTCGCATTCCAAACCGCTTTTACAGGTGCTTCCATTCTCTGTTTTTCCTTTTTAGGATTTGATGCGATCTCGACTTTGTCTGAGGAAACGAAGAATCCGAAAAAAACTGTCCCACTGGCGATTGTACTAGTTGTCTTAATCGGGGGCGCATTGTTTGTAGCCGTTTCTTACTTGCTGCAGCTTGTTTATCCCAATTATGAGGCTTTCATCTCTGCCGAAGCGGCATCATTAGAAATCGCCCAGTACGTCGGGGGCGCATTTATGCACGCCTTTTTCCTTGCTGGAACAATGGTTGCTGTGGTCTCGTCCTCCATGTCTTCCCATGCAAGTGCTTCGAGATTGCTATTCGCGATGGGACGAGACAATACATTGCCTAAGCGCTTTTTCGGCTATGTTCATCCGCGTTTTAAAACGCCGACGTTTAATATTATTCTGATTGGCATTCTTTCCTTAACCGCCATTTTTGGCGAACTGGAGATCATATACTCATTCATTAGTTTTGGAGCGCTTATTGGTTTTATTAGCGTAAACGCATCGGTCATCTTCCATTACTATATTCGCGAAAAACGCCGTTCCCTTAAAGGAACATTGGCAAACTTGCTATTGCCCGCGTTAGGAGCGGCATTTTGCATTTGGTTGCTTTACTCCATTGATAGACACGCATTAACGATTGGCTTTATCTGGACAGTGCTTGGGCTTGTTTATTTTCTTATACGTCGAAAAAACAGTCCAAATTTCACAGCAGATGCGGCCAACCGCCATAAGGAATGAACGGGGGAATTTCCACTGCCTCAAAAAGTCGTAGTCGAGTGAGCCCCATAAGGTTTATCGCCTCGCTTGCCATTCCGCCAGTCTGGTTTGTACCATAAACGAAAATAGCTAGCGTGTGGAAGGGGGCATTTTGTGCGGGCATTTTTACGATTGCTGCTGTTTTTGGTTATCTGCAGCGGCCTTGTTTTCATTGCTGGATTTGTCTCAAGAACAGGTTGGCTCAACAGTTTGTTTCAACCTTCCCATACGGCGATAAACAATACAGAAGTCGAAATCGAAGAGCTTATCCCAGCGGATGGGCTTCACCCAGTTGTAGCTGACTATACGGAAAAATTGATTGACGAGGCAGGGGCAATCGGTATCTCGATCCTCATTACAGACGGTTATCGCACTCCCGAAGAACAAGACCGCCTTTACCAAAGAGGACGCGACCAAAATGGGCGTATTGTCACCAATGCAAAAGGCGGTCAGTCTTACCACAATTTTGGCCTTGCTATTGACTTCGCCCTTTTAAACGAGGACGGCGAGCCTTTATGGGACATCGCTTATGACGGCAACGAAAACGGCAAACCGGATTGGTTTGAAGTAGCTGAATTAGCGAAAGGACTTGGTTTTGAGTGGGGAGGAGATTGGGCAAATTTCACTGATTATCCACATTTGCAAATGACATTTGGCTATTCAATCGAAGAATTACAACATGCACAAACTGAGTTTGAAAAAAGCGAGCTTCCTTAATTGAAAGGGATCTCGCTTTTTTTGAATAAACTCTTTGTTAGGCCGATTATTTTCACTCAATTTGCAGGAATTTAAATATTATTGGCGAATAAAGTATATATAAAATTAAACATTTTGCTTCTTATAAATAGGTTAACGATACTTATACAAAGTGGGTTGATGAAACGTGGAGTTAGGCAAAACAATCAAATACTACCGAATTAAGCATAATATGACACAGGCAGAACTCGCCGATGGTATTTGCTCCATTCCACACCTTAGCAAAATTGAAAACAACATCTATAAGGCCAACCATGCTACAGCTTCCCTTTTGCTTGACCGGCTTGGCGTCAATATAGAAGATGAATATGCCCAACACAACGAGATTAAGCAGTCGCTGGAAGCCTTTATTGAAGCCATACAATTTGTGGATGTACAGGAAGCAAAACGAATTCAAAAATTATTAGTCGAGAAAGAATTTATCATTGCCCGAACAGATTACATTAATACGTACCATTTATACATGATGCGCTACCACCTGATGAACGGAGCGAACCACCTGGCCCAAGAGCAGCGAGCCATCTTAGATAAAAACCGCACGAATCTGTCCGCGATCGAAGAACTATCTTACCGTCTGTTCAACGGCATCCTCCTAGTAAACCGCAACCGCTTAAAGGAAGCAAAAGAAATTTTGCTTGATTTGCAAAGTGAAGACTATTCTTCCAAATACATTTTCGTTCGTGAAGTCGCATTCGTGCTTGCACAATGTTTTACACAGCTAAATGAGCCGGAAAAAGCCATTATTTATGCAAAAGAGGCGCTTCATATTTTTAAACAAGAGGACAATTACATTCGCGCTTTTCACACGCAAATGTTACTAGGTGTTAATTATACACAAATGAATATGACAGAGGAATCTCTTCGTCTCTACAAAATCCTTTTGCGAAACACACGTCTGTTTGGCCGTGACACGCTCTATTACCAGGCAATGTACAATTACGGCGTCTTGCTCAAAAAAATGGGTAACTATGAACAAAGCCATGAATGTTTTACAAAATGCAGCGCCTACTACGACAAAGACAGCCAAAATTACGTATTCAGCCTTCTTGCAGACATAGAAGTTCTCTTCCAATTGAAAACGGACAAAAAACAAATTGAATCAAAATTAAATGAAATTATCGAGATTAGTGCGAAACGTGGTTACAAACGCTCTGAGCTTCAAGCCCGCTACTATGCGCACCGCTTAAAAGCCGACGATGCAATGTACAACTTCATTGAACAGGAACTACTCCCTCATCTCGATAAGCTTGATAATAAAGAAGAGCCAGTCCATTATGCAATTGAGCTGGCACAATGGTATCAGAAAAACGGAGAGTACGAAAAAGCAAACGAATACTTAAATAAATACGCCATGAAAGTCAAAAGACGTGAATTTTCCATTGTGTAGCGGGGAGTCCTGCGAGCGTGAAGAGCTTCAACAGCCCTTTACGCTCGATTCTTGAAACGAGCATGCAAAATGAGAGAAAGGCCTCCTGTTCTCTTTTTCCATTCATACACAAAAAAACGCTGTGCCCTTTAAGCACAGCGTTTTTATTATTAATTAGCGTGTTGCCGCTTCTGCATTGACAAGTCCGCTTCCATACAAGTTCGTGCTTCCTAAGCTGGTTGCCGTATTCTTTAAATGATTGCGGACTTGTACATTAGACCAAGATGGGTTCTTTTGTTTAACAAGGGCTGCTACACCGGCAACATGAGGAGTAGCCATCGATGTACCGTTTAAGCTGGTATACGTTGAACCTGGGTATGTGCTCTGCACGTTTACACCGGGTGCGACAATGTCAAGCCCTGCGCCATACTGTGAAAAGCTGGCGCGGTTGTTGTTTTGGTCAGTAGCTCCGACTGCCATTGCGTTCGCATAACGGGCTGGATAGCTGATTGAGCCTGCTCCTGAATTACCAGACGCCGCTACGACAAGGACGCCTCTAGAAGTAGCGCTATTAACAGCTTGCTCAAGTGTCGCACTTGGCGACGGACTTCCTAAGCTCAAATTGGCGACGTGCATGCCATTGTTTCCTGCCCATTCCAATCCTTGGGCAATCGAGCTGACTGAACCTGAACCGCTGGCACCTAATACTTTAACAGCGTATAGTTCCGCACTCGGCGCTACGCCAAGAACGCCAATCGAATTGTTTAAAGCGGCAATCGTCCCTGCCACATGCGTGCCATGCCCATTTCCATCTTGAGTGGATGGTTCCCCTGGCACAAAGCTAGCGCCACCACGAATATTTAAGTCAGGATGAGTGGAAATACCTGTATCGAGGACAGCAACTTTTACACCAGAACCTGTCAATCCACGGTTATGGGCAGCTGGCGCTTGCACGCGGCTAATTCCCCATGGCACTGATTGTGCCATTGTCGTTACTTCCGCATCCTCTTCAATATAAGAAATCGCTGGATCGAGCTCAAGCGCGTCCACATCTTCTGGGCTTAGCTCAACGGATAAAACGGGAATCGTTTCAAACTCATGAAGCAATTCAATTTCGACTTCCTCTTCCTCAGAGAGAATCGCGACATCATCATTTGCCTCTACTTGTTCGACAAACTCACTGACAGCTTCCTGCTCATTAAAGCCAATTAAATATTTTTCTTTTGCTTCCTCAGCAGCCGATGCAATTGATGAACTAAAAGCGACAGAAATGAGTAGTGCGGTGCTTGCGACAATTTTCCCCAACGGTTTCTTCATTCGGTTCCCTCCTCATTTTTATACCAACTTGTCCAAGCTGGTAGTTTAAACGTATCAAAGTTAGAAAGATTTGCCTATTGGGAAACAAATATTAACAATAAGTTAAATGAATCTTCTCACTTCAATTTTGATTAAAACGGTTTCAAGTGGGGAAAGCTACAAATAAAAGGAGGTCGATGGATGTGGAAACTGTCCACAAACCAGCCGGTACAGAACGCAAAAGACTGCGCTTAAATACGCGGCTTTCTAAACATATTCTCACTTACAGCGACTGGTACGACTCGGCGACAATTGAACGAGCGAAAGCTGATTTAAAAAACGTGTAACAGGCAGATTCGTCTTTGTCGTAAAACCACGAAACAAGTCTATCATAGTCGCCAAAAAGCCATTTGAACGAGAAACATTCAAATGGCTTTTTCATTAACGTTCTTTTGAAACACAGTAGCTCTCAACCCGCTTCAAGTCACGTTCATGCAAATCGGCGACAATATGCCAGCCGTCCTCTTCAGCACGTTGCGTGTGAACATGGGCATAGTTGTTTAAATAGGCAGCCGCCTCCCCGTCACAATAAGGAACGATGAACAGATGTTTTTCAAAATCTTGAAAAACATAGCTTGCTATTTTCTGTGCCAATAAATCAAGCCCTTGTTTAGCCTTAGCTGATATAAACAGCTCATCGCCATGCGCTTGAGGAAACTCCCCTTTCAATCGATCCATTTTGTTATAAACATAAATCATGGGGCGATCGATTTCCATCGCCTGAAGTGTTTCATTTGTCGTATTTGCCATTTCGCGATGGCGTTCATTTGAATAGTCGACGACGTGCAGCAGCAAATCTGCTTCTCGCGCTTCTTCCAGTGTTGAGCGGAATGCTTTAACGAGGTGAGTTGGCAATTTAGAAACAAACCCAACCGTATCCGCCAATAAAACAGAATGGTTTTTGTCAAGTTCCACTTTGCGCACAGACGTATCAAGAGTGGCAAACAACATATCTTTTTCAAACACACTCTTTTCCTCGGCATTGTCCAGCAGCGTATTCATCAGCGACGATTTCCCTGCATTTGTATAGCCAACTAAGGCAACGACCGGCATCGCTTGTTTTTTCCGGCGTTTGCGTTGCAATTCGCGTCGTTTGACAACGTCTTCCAGCTCTTTTTCCAACGCATGAATACGTGCTTCAATTTTACGGCGGTCGAGCTCCAACTTTGTTTCCCCGGCGCCGCGGTTGGCCAAGCCAGTGCCGCTGCCGCCTTGCCTACTTAATGAAGCGCGCATGCCGACGAGCCGTGGCAGCAAATAGTGGAGCCGCGCCATTTCTACTTGGAGTTGAGCTTCTTTCGTCTTCGCCCTTTCGCCAAAAATGTCTAAAATCAACATGGTCCGATCATAAACGGTTACTTCGAGCAATTTCTCAAGATTGCGGATTTGTGAGGGCGATAGCTCATCATTAAACACAACGAGTGTAGCCTCAAGGGATTCACACATCATGGAAAGCTCAGACGCTTTGCCAGCACCAATATACGTCGCTTGATTCGGTACAGGCAGTTTTTGCGTGAGCTGTCCGACGACTTGCAAATCAAGAGCATCGGCCAAATTGTTTAACTCTTCCATCGAATAGTGGAAATCCGTGTCTTTTTGCAACTCCACGCCAACAATAATTGTTGGTTGTGTCGTTTGTCTCAATTGTTCATGCATATAATAAGTCCTCCAGTTGTTATGTCTATTTTGATTTTATTAGGCATAACAAAATACACACGCCTAAAAAGCCTGTGTGGGCAAACGAGGGTATTTAATTTAAGGTTCGGCCTTCATTACTTAGACGCACCTTTCCCGTTTACACTGGTACACAGCTAGACAGTATTCAGTTAGCGGCCTTGGCAGTCGTCTTTGTAATGATCATGATGAAAACCTCCCTTAAGATAACACATGTATCGTACCAGACTGATTGCCAAAACGCAACGGCGCGGCACAGCTTCACACTGGCCAAAGCCGCTTTTTTTGTTTTTGTAAATGTTCAAGCATGAGATGATTCACGATTTCAGGATGCTCATGGTGGAGCCAATGGGTAGCCCCATCTACTAACACGGCATCGCCATTGCTACACCTTTTTAAACTTGCTTGCGCGAGTGCTTTTCCTAAAAACAGGTCATTCGCTCCCCAAATGATCCTTGTCGGCACAGAAACTGGCAGATCAAGCTTGCCCTTCCTGTCTAACCCTTGGAAACGGATGGCACGATACCAATTAAGCATTCCTTTCATCGCTCCTGGCTGCCGCCAAGCTGTTTTATAGTGGCGCAATTCCGCCCTTGTAAAAGCCCGCTCATTGGCTGTTTTCGTCATTCCAGCTTCCAAGTAGGCAAAATCTCTGGCGGCAAGTAGCTTCTCTGGGGCCTGCGGCGCTTGGAAAAACAGCATATATGCACTACGGAACAGCTGCAATGGGTGCTTCATTAAAGCAACACGCATATCGGCTGGATGGGGAATATTAATGGCGACAAGCTTTTTCACAAGTTCTGGCTTCGAGGCAGCTAGATGCCAAGCAACGGCCCCTCCCCAATCATGGCCGATTAAATAAGCCTGTTTCCGCCCGAACGCTTTCATAAAAGCTACACAGTCATCTCGTAGGACATCGAGCGTGTAAGCTTTGATGTCTCTAGGCTTATCGGACTGATTATAGCCACGCTGGTCTGGCACAATGACGCGGTACCCTGCTTTTGCCAATGCATTGATTTGATGGCGAAATCCGTACCAAAATTCAGGAAATCCATGTAGTAAAAGGACCAGTTCTCCGTCTTCTTGTCCAGCGGATACGATATGAAACGTGTGGCCCCCTGTTTCGACGATGTGATGTTTGTATTTTTCCAACCTGAATCACACCTTTCTCCTATACTTCATGTTTACCCAAGAGCAGGCTTATTCATGCCCTGCCCATCCTATTTTTTAAAAAGACTTGACGTTTCTATTAATCTTCACGTATACTATCGTTAATTGCATAACATTCCTTCAAAGGGGAGTAGCTGCAAGTTATTGACATAACTTGAACCAAAGTCGTCATTACGTGGAATATCCACCGGCTTTGTTGTTGGCATGATACATAAATGTCTAGCAAGACCTTTGCCTCGTTTTAAAAACCAAGGCAGAGGTCTTTTTTGTGCATTCTTTCCTCTCTTTGGTGAAAACGAGCTGGAGTGGACATTAACTAAAGAGAGGCGAGTGGAGCGATGGATGTATCATTACTTTTAGAGTACAGCTGGGTGCTTGTTGTGCTTATTGCATTGGAAGGTGTATTGGCGGCTGATAATGCGCTAGTTCTAGCGATTATGGTCAAACATTTGCCTGAGAAAGAACGTAAAAAAGCGCTTTTTTACGGTTTGGCTGGCGCGTTTGTTTTTCGGCTAGGTTCGTTGTTTATCATTTCTTTTCTGGTCGATATTTGGCAAGTTCAAGCGATTGGTGCCGCATACCTATTATTCATTGCGCTAAACCATTTATACAGAAAGCATATTGTCAAGAAAAGCGAGGAAAAGGCCGGCATTACGAAAGCCAAAAAAGGAAGCGGCTTCTGGACGACTGTGTTAAAAGTCGAAGTCGCCGACATCGCCTTTGCCGTTGATTCAATTTTAGCTGCCGTTGCCTTGGCCACCGCTTTAACGCCAACTAATCTCGGCACGGTTGGCAGTATGGACATCGGCCAATTTATTGTCGTCTTTCTTGGCGGTTTTATCGGCCTCTTAATTATGCGCTTTGCAGCTACAAAATTTGTTGCACTGCTCGAGAAACGGCCTGGCCTCGAAACGGCCGCTTTTATCATTGTCGGCTGGGTTGGCGTCAAATTGACGGTGCAAGTGCTTGCCCATGATGCCATTGCGTTGATCCCACACGAATTCCCACACTCAACAGGCTGGAAGCTCTTTTTCTACGGTGTATTAGTTCTTATTGTCATTGCTGGATGGTTCTTATCGAGCAAACCACAAGATGGCGAACAAGCAGCACAGTCAGAAAAACGAGCTGAACGGAAAATTGAAGGATAAGAAAAAGACAAAGCTCGGCTTCCACGCTGAGCTTTGTCTTTTTCTATTTCAACCACAGCCTCGACTGGCACGTGCTTTTTATTAAGTCTATGTGTTGTGTGCGGCCATGAATTCGCCTAGCCTCACGTTTTAGTACCTTCTTCTCCATTATTGCAACTTAATATGCAAATCGCCTGCTTTCGCCCAGCCAGTCCGTTTGACTAGCTCGTATAGTGCCAACGAAATGATCCCTGGCAAAATGATGCCTGTGCCTATAAAAATGAACAAACCTGTTATTCCTTGTGTGGAAAAAATCGTAATGGGCGCAATCAAAGAATTCAAGCCTAAACCGGCAAGCTCATACGAAACTTGGAACTGAAAGGCGAGTGAAGCAATCGGAGCGCAAATAATTGCTGCGGCAAACGGAGGCAAACAGAGGCGCGGGTTTTTAATTAAATTGGGAAACTGTACTTTTGGCGTGACAAGCCCTTGGGCAAGTAAGGCGCCAGCATCGTTTTGTTTCCAAGACATAAGTGTGAAACCGACAAACTGGGCTGTGCAACCAATTAATGCTGCACCACTTGAGATGGGGTCCATTTGCAAAGCAATCGCAAGCGCAGCTGATGAAGCTGGTGTCATAAGCAAAATGCTCCATGTGAGAGCGATGGCCATTGGTGCGATAATGGGCGATCCTTGTACAGACGTAGCCAGTTGCGCGCTTATCCATTCTAGCATCGGTGTCGTAACGGCTGCCATGACAAGGCCTACAAGCCCACCAACAAAGATACCGGAGAAAGGAATCGCCATCATATCCAGTTTCGTCTTTCCTGTTAGTCGTTTGCCAACATAAGTCGCTGCCACTGCTGCAATAACAGCGCTCACAGGTTGTCCTGATGCGAGAACAGGCAAACCTTCAACAAAGCGAATTGCATTGCCACCCACCGTACTGGAAGCCATAGCCGCATAAATGACGAGCGTGTTTCCTCCTAGCTGGTAAGCGATGCCAGCGCCAATCGCCGGTGCGAGAAGAATTTTTGTAATGGAGCCAATTGTGACAAACGCACTCCAACCAAAAATATTGCCGAAAGATTCAAATAAAAGCCCAATACCTAACGTAACAAGCACTGCATTGGCAACCCCTGCAGATGCTTTATACATCCGATCAATTACGTATGATTTCATGCTGTCTCCTATCCTTACAACATTTCATTTATCTGTCTATTTTTAGTCTACGAAGCATCATAACACCTTCTAGCGTGCCTTGCAAATGATTTTTTTGCCGGAGAAATACCCAATGGCAACGTACTAACAGCTATCCATTCTCGCAATCTAGTCAAAATCGCATTTGCACTTTGTCTGAAGATATGGTTCACTTTAAGAAGAACCACTAGGGGAGCCGACTGGCTGAGAAAAGCGCTGCTTTGACCCTTTGAACCTGATCTGGCTTATACCAGCGTAGGGAAGTGGAGAACGATTGCTTATCCATTTAGAGCAACTCTCCTTTCTTGCGGCAGGCATCCCTTTGTGGAAAAAAAGGAGGAGACGATTTTTATGAGTTTTACTGCCGAACTTCGCAAAACCGCCGACCCGATTTACAAAGCCATTTTTAGCCATCCGTTTGTGCAAGGTATTGGTAAAGGTTCGTTGCCTGCAGATTCCCTTATTCATTACGTTAAACAAGATTTTGAATACTTAAATACGTTTATGCAAATATACGGCATTGCTATTAGCCGGTGCGAAAACCGCGAAGATATTGCGATGTTCACTGAACAAATCGGCTTTATTTTACACAGTGAAACACATCCTCACCATAATTTTTGCGAGGTGGCAGGCGTTCGCTATGAGGATTTGCAGTATGAGCCACTTGCCCCGACTGCCCACCATTATACACGCCATATGCTTGATGTTGCCCACCGTGGTTCTCTCGCCGAAATATTGGCTGTGCTTTTGCCTTGTCCGTGGACGTACCAAGCGATCGGCGACTATTTGTACGAAACGTTCCAGCCAAAAGCAAACCATCCATTTTACGATTGGATTTCCTTTTACCGCTCGAACGGAGAAATGGGCGTAACAAAACAATTTTGTAAACGCCTCGACGAGCTTGCGGCACATGCTACGCAACAAGAAAAAGAGCGGATGCTAGACCACTTTTTAAAAAGCTGTCAACTAGAGTACAGTTTTTGGGAAATGGCTTATGTAAAAGAAAAATGGCCAGTTGCTTATTAACAGCTGCTCCGGCTTAATCGTTCAAACGAGGAGGTTCCTATGCCAAAGCGTTGTAGTTGGGTAAGTGACATCCCCCTCTACGAGCACTACCATGATAACGAATGGGGGCGGCCTACTTATGACGACCAACAACTATTTGAAATGCTCATGTTAGAGCTTATGCAGTCAGGATTAAGCTGGCTAACTATCTTAAAAAAACGAGAAGCGCTTCGAACAGCATTCGCTAGCTTTAACTGGGAGTCATTGGCCCGTTTTACAGAAGAAGATGTAGCACGCTTAAAAGAAATGAAAGCGATCATTCGTCATGAAGGAAAAATCCGTGCCGTTCTTACAAATGCGGCTGTAGCTCGTACACTTGCAAACGAGCACGGCTCCTTTGCGAATTTTATCTGGTCCTTTGCTCCAAATGAACGGGACAACCTTTCCGAACAAGCTAAATCGCTCAGCAAAGTGTTAAAATCTGCTGGTATGGCCTTTGTCGGGCCAACCACTTGCCAGTCTTTTATGGAAGCTGCTGGCTTAGTGAACAGCCATGAACAAGGCTGCTACCTTTATCAACCAGCAAAATAGCAGCTTCTAATTTAGTAGGCAACAAACAAGGTTGTCGGCAAATGCCGACAACCTCCACTGACTGGATCACTTCGCGCCTTGGTCTGTTTGCTTGGCTAGTACTTCAAGTGAAGCAGTATAAACAGCTCCTTGGTATTCATTGCCTGCATTCTCATCTAATTTAACGCCGAAATTAAGATCGATGTATTGGCCTTCATCCAGTTGCCAAAACTCGTTATCAGCTCCTTGCAAGCTGCCATCGCCAAGCACAAATTGATCTGCATTTTCGTCATAAGCTTGTTCATCAATTAAGGCAGCTACAACTTCAACGCCATTTGGCTCGGCAGTATGTGAAAAAGACTGGACTTCATTAGTAATGCCATTAAACAATTGGTCTAACTTATATTGTGCATCTTCATACACATCCCTACCTGGCGTTGTCGTATACTTAATCGCAATGTAGCCAACTTTATACGCATCGATTGGTACATTCAAGTCGACAGAGTGGTCATAGGTTGCTTGCAAATGAGTGTCGAGGGTGCCTGTATTTTCAATTGAAAGCCAATCGCCAAAGATCAGCTGTGAAGGAGCAAAACTTTCCGCTTTGACGATGTTGCCGTCAATGTCTTCGCCATGGTTAATTTCCAGCGTTCCATTTTTAATTTCCCCAGTAGCGGACGTTTCCCCTGTAAACCATGAAAACGACCCTCCTGATCCGAGAACAACAACTAACGCTCCTACAAAAGCTGTAGCGATCATGGCTAATTTCAATGATTTTACTTTCTTCATCAAGAAGCCTCCTTACGTTTTTTTTGGATGGTTTCATAGCACGACAACACCAAATACCCAGCAATCGGCACGACAATCAGCAAACCATAACCGATTGGTTGATTGATTTTTTCAGCAACTAAACCAATTTTAGGAATGGTTAACACATGGGTGCCAACAATTTGTTCTTTTACGATCGGGTTTTCATCTATAACGTTGTTGTTATCGCCTTGCGTCTTATAATACGTCTTTCCATCGCTTTCAAACTTCTCAACAATCCGGTGTGTGAACAAGCGCCGTTCAGGAGCCATAAACGTCACAACATCGCCAATGCTGGGCTCCTCATTCTTTTTCATGATGACTACATCTCCGGCGGCAAACGTTGGCTCCATGCTGTTGGACAAGATGGTATAGCTTGTCCAGCCAAACAGCTCAGGTCCTCTGCCGTCACTGCCTTTTCCTTGAAGGACAAAAAAGAGAACGAGGAAGAACAAAAACGATGCAATCCCGGTAATCGCCAATTTTCCGATTGTCCTCCACATGTTGACCATAAATAAACCAGCTTCCTCAAAAAAAGGGGAGCACCCCTTCTTTATTAAGATGCAAAATCAAAAGCATAGACGGGTGTGCCAATTGGCTGAGCAACCAATGCTTCTTCTGAAACATAAGTGCCAAACGGAATTCGATATACTTCACTTTGGTCATCGACGTTTGTCAACGTAATGTACCCTCCGTACAACCCTTCTGCCGCCGTTTTCGGTGCAATTAAAAATGCATTGTTCTCGACTGTCTCACCGGCAGGAACTGTAATCGCTGAATTGGTTTGCAGAGTCAGGCCATTCTCTCCAGCTGGAAGCGTGCCATTGACGGTGTGGAAGGATGCATGTACATTGAATGTCTTTGCTTCATCGCCGTTATTTATTAAGCGTAGGCTGTGACGCTCCCGAATATTGCCTGCATCCGTACTAACGAAACCAAAGCTTAGCCCGCCTGTTTTGTCTTGAATCACGGCTAAAAGGTCGTCCTCAACATGGTAACTGTCAATCGATGCCTGGATCATAACCGTTGATTCGATAGCAGCAACTGGGTTGATCCGCCCTGCCCCTATTTCAAACACATTGTATTCCTCTGTCATTGGCACAGCCGTATTCATTAATTTGGTCTTAATGTCGGCAGGCGTCTGTTCTGGATTGGCTTGAATCATGAGCGCCGCAACCCCAGCCACGTGAGGGGAAGCCATCGACGTACCTGACGAGCGTCGATAGGCAAACTCGTAATCGCCAGTAAACTCTGGTCCTGCCATATAGCTTGGCACAGTTGAATGGACATCGACCCCTGGAGCAACCACTTCTGGTTTAATTGCCGCTGTGTAGTTGACTGGCCCCCGAGAACTAAACTCAGCTAGCAAATCACCAGTAGTCACACTGCCACTCATTTCGCCAAACGTTACCGTTGCCCCGTCTTCCAATAATGAAGCGATAGCCTCTCCGTCCTCATAGGTTAAAGAAAAACTAGGGATATAGTTGTGGTCCGCGCCGGCATAAATCGGATTATGGCCATCCCCTGGAAGATTGTTATAAATAATAATGGCTTCTGCTCCAGCGGCTTTGGCGTTTGCGATTTTATCGACAAATGAAAGCTCGCCGCGTATGACAAAAGCGACTTTTCCGTTTACGTCTACTTGTTCAAATTCTGCGACGGTACCAAGACCGGCATCAACCAGTTCAAGCGTTTGGTCGCTGAAATCCTCTAGATTGCCTGCAAAAGATTCGGCAATGACACGGAGGTCGCCTGTCAGCTCTTCCTCCCCTAATTGATACGTACTCGAAAATTCAGGAATGGTAAGAGAAACATTGCTTGCTCCTACTGAAATAGGCAACGCTGCTGCCCCAGGAGCCCCCACAGTGCCGAGCCCATTACGGCCATTATTTCCTGCTGATGTCACGACCGTCACTCCAGCCAAAGCGGCATTGTTTGTCGCAATGCTCGTTGGTGCTATTGGATCGTTGGAATTGTTGCCGAGTGACAAATTGATCACATCCATGCCATCAATTACTGATTGCTCAATCCCAGCAATCACATCAGCCGTTGTTCCTGAGCCATACGGGCCAAGTACACGATAGGCGTACAAATCGACTTCAGGAGCCACACCAGTGACAGCATATTCTGAATCATTTTCTGCTGTTCCTGCCACTGTACCGGAGACATGTGTGCCATGGCTCGTATAGTATGAACTTCCATTGGCATTAAACTCTGGCATTCCTGAGTTTTGCCAGTCCTCATAAGTCGCTTCCATTGGGTCATCATCATCGTCGACAAAGTCATAACCGCCTTTGTAAACAGCTGTTAAATCAGGGTGTTCATAGTCAATGCCTGTGTCGATAACGCCGACTTTTACACCTGCTCCTGTTAGTCCATGTTCATGGAGCTCATGAATACCAAGGAAAGGAATGCTGTCCACCATCATCGCTTCCACAGGCTCATCAATGGCCTTTTCTTCGACGGGCTTGATTAACTCCACCACATCATTGCTATAAATTGCTTTTACGCCTTCACGTTCAAGCAACTCTTCCACTTTGTTTGCTGGCAAGTTGACAGAAACTCCGTTAAAAATTGCTGTATATTCCCGTTCTACATAAGAAGAAGCGCTTCTGGACGTATCCAGCACATCCGCCAATGTTTCTTTAAATTGCTCATGCGATTCTTGTACATTTTCCCGTGCTTCTTCCTCTGTCAAATCGTCTTCAAGTTCTTTCGAAACAGCAAGGGCTACTTGTTCTGGAAGTTCATCCAACTCGACAATAACCGAAACGTCTTCTTTACTGGCCAAATCAATATCATCAGCCAAAAAGAGCGATTGCGCCTCTCCCCTTTCAGCGATTGCCAACTGGGGTGCAACCGGTACAGAGCTTGCCACCATGCAAAGGGACAGCGCACTAAGGTACATCGTTTTTCGGCCGCTTAACGTACGCACTTTTTTCAAATAAAAACACCCTTTCTGAATCTTTTTGTCGTGCATAACCGAATTATATCGAAAATGCAGAAAACAACAACAAAATTCATAGGGCTTTTGTCTATTCTAAAAATCGGCATTCCTGTGAGAAAATAGAACTATTTTTTCATTTTCAGGCTCCATAAAAGACTATGCCAATACCCTTTACTATTTTCCCAACTCATCTTTAATTTTTAACTAAAAGAAAAAAACAAGTCCTTTTCCCTATTTATAAAACCCGGTCAAATGCATAGATTAATGGTTTTATTATCCAAATGGATATACCTTTGCACTCAATTCCGGGTCTACCCTCTACTTTCTCCCCTGCTCACGATACCCGCATTAAAAAAGAGCCTACCTTTTAGGCTCTTTTTTCTTATAAAATCACGGATTTCCGCTCTTTCCCAACAAAGAAAACCATCTCTTTAAATCCAATCTCCTTTAACATACGTTGAACTTCATGATAATCATCAGCAACACGCTCAGGCGTATGGGCATCTGAGCCAAATGACACAGGCACGCCATAATGGTGGGCACGCTCCAATATTTCATGAGAAGGATACCAACCACCACAATCTTTTGTTTTTCCAGACGTATTGACTTCGATGGCGACCTGTTCATCGGCAATCACTTTAAGCGTTTCTTCAATAATTGGTGTTTCAATTGCCGAGAACGCTGGATAAAATCCTTTCATGGCATCAATATGGCCTAGCACTTGAAACATTCCGCTTTTTGCAGATTGTTGAATCAGTCGATAATACGCCTCTTTCACTTCGACACGCTCTGCATGATTTAAGCCTTCCCAACGTCCTTTTCGAAAAATGTTGACCTCATTTACATAATGGACGGAGCCAATAATGTAATCAAAAGGGTATTTCGCATACATACGTTTGTACAGATCCTGGTGATCTGGAAAAAAATCGCTTTCCATTCCTAGTAGGACATGGATTTGTTGCTCGTACTTTTTCTTTAACGCCAGCACTTCCTCGACGTAGTTAGCTAATTCGCTTTTCCCCATCGCAATGCCAGGATACAGTTGGTCTTCGTCGCTATAAAAATACGGCGAGTGATCAGCAATGCCAATATAGTCCATCCCTTTTGCAATCGACGCCTTTATGTAATCCTCTATCTCTCCAAGGGCGTGGCCACAGCGATGGTGGTGTGTATGCAAGTCAAATACAACAGTCATCAAATCGCTCCTTTTCTTATTCTGCAGCCTTATTATACACAACTTTCCTTTCTTACGGTTTAGCTAAAAAGACCGCCCTTCTTAGAAAAGGGCGGAATAACTGCTCTATTTGTTTTCCAGGCCGGTGTATGGTCATTCGTTTATGATCACAAGTTTGCCAATCATGTTTCCTTGCTCCAACAGACGGTGCCCTTCTTTGAGCGTTTCTGCATTCATCGGTGAAAGCGTTTTTGTCATTGTCTGTTTTAACTCACCGCGATCAAACATAGCAGCTATGTTGGCTAACAAGCGATGCTGTTCGATTTGATCTTCAGTTTGGAAGATAGGACGCGTAAACATAACTTCCCAAGAAAAAGTGACGCTTTTCGAACGTATTTTTGTCATATCAAGAGTCCGTTTATTTTCGACGATCGCACATATGGCGCCTTGAGGCTTGATGCAGGCAGCCATCCCATCCCAATGTTCATTCGTATCAGCCATGCAGAAAATATAATCAACGTCTTTATAGCCAAGCTCTTGGAGTTGGGGAAGCAATTCCTGTTTATGGTTGATCGTATGATGGGCGCCCATGCTTTTGCACCATGCCGCCGTTTCCTGCCTTGAAGCAGTCGCAATCACATTCAGTTTCGCTTTAGCGGCCAATTGGACCGCAATTGAGCCAACGCCTCCAGCCCCGCCAATTAGCAAAATCGATTTCCCTGCATCCCCTTCGCTAATCCGCAAACGGTCAAACAATGCTTCCCAAGCTGTTATAGACGTTAAAGGCATCGCTGCCGCTTCTGCAAAAGATAACGATTTTGGCTTTGGGCCTACAATCCGTTCATCGACTAGTTGAAATTCGGCATTCGATCCTTGCCTCGTAATATTGCCAGCATAAAAAACTTCATCGCCTATATCAAATAACACACAGTCTTCGCCTACAGCCTTCACAACCCCGCTAGCATCAAAACCGAGAATGCGAAGGGCCTCCTCCGTTTTGTCTTTAGGAGCTCTTACTTTCGTATCAACAGGATTGACAGACACAGCCTTTACTTCGACCAGTAAATCCCGACCACTTGGCACGGGGTCTGGTACTTGTTCTTCTACGAAACTTTCCTTGTCTTCAATCGGCAAATAGCGGTATAACCCAACTGCTTTCAAGTGGACCAGCTCCCTTTTTGAGTTTATAAAACCATTCCCAGAAAAGCGAGTAGCAAACGTTTAGCTAATAGGAAAAGGAATCGATTCGTTAGCGCTCAACTGTCATTTTCTTGATCACTTGCTCTTGCCCGACAACTGGCCTGCCCTCTTGTGCTCCACCTGTTTCTGTCTCTGTCTGTTCGGCGATCTCATCGACAACGTCCATGCCGTCAATTACCTTTCCGAAGGCAGCATAGTCGCCATCAAGATTTAGAGCATCTTCATGCATAATAAAAAACTGGGAGCCAGCTGAGTCCGGTTCTTGCGTTCTTGCCATCGAAATGACGCCACGCTCATGGGAGAGGGGGTTATCAATACCATTACTTGAAAACTCGCCTTTAATTTCATAACCTGGACCACCTGTGCCATCTCCATTTGGATCGCCACCTTGAATCATAAACCCTGGTATAATCCGATGAAACGTCAGGCCGTCATAAAAACCATCTTCCACAAGCGCGACAAAATTATTGACTGTTTGAGGAGCAATCTCTGGATAAAGCTCTAATTTGACAATGCCGCCATTTTCCATTTCCATTGAGACAATTGGTGTCTCTGTCTCTTCCACAGACACGTCCGGTACGCCCTCTTCATTTTGTCCTTGCTCGCTTCCGGTTCCTCCGCACGCTGCAAGCGTCAACAAAAAGCAAGCCACAATGAACATGCCGATCCGTTTGTTACTTATCACTCATTTTCATCCCCTGTATCGGCAGAGCCCGTTTCCTGCTCATCCGTTTGATCATCTTCATCTTCTTCCGTTTCCTGCTCAAGGCTCTCTAGCTCTTCTTTATCCTCATCGACGACGACGACACGGGCAGCATCTGCTTCCTGTGGAATGCTTTCCTCTACATTCCCTCTCGGCACCACTTCTACGACGAGGCCACTCTCTAAGTCTTCGGATTTTAATGGTTCATATTCATCTTCATCGACAAGCTCTAGTACTTCCGTTGCTACGTCGTAATGAAAACGTGTGCCAGATTCATAATGGCCGTCTTCCCCTAAAACAAAGAATGTGTTTTGCTCCTCATTGACATTCGATACAATTCCTTTAATTGAATATTCTTTTGTTAAAATGACAATTTTTGTCGCATTCGTTTCTTCTGGCTGTTGAGACGTTGTTGGTTCCCCGTACACTTCTACTTCTAGCTCAGGCTTTAGAAAGGACTGATCGACACGTAAATAATCATTTAAGTGTTTGACATATATTTCAGTTCTTCTATTTATAAGGACATTCATTTGCGGATTTGCGTCTACATCAAACGAAGTGATCGTTGGTGCAGGTTCGCCGTTTTCACCAGACACGCCTACGTTTTTTTTGGCGTCTGCATTCGCTTGGTAATCACCCTCAAATTCGACGTCTACAATCGTCCCTTCCGTTTGAACAACATCATCTTCTGTAAAAGAGATGCCGTCATTTTGTCCGCAGCCTGCCAAACACCATAGCGCACCTACAGCAAACAGGACTTGCTTCAACGCATTTCACACCCCTCTTGCTCCTTTTTACCTAGTATAACCGATTCTATATTTGATGTAGCTGATTCAAGCAGATTTCATTAATATCACACAACCAATTTGACAAAAGCCCATAGTTTGCTTTCTGTTGGTCGTTGACAGTCACCATGCTATACTGTTTGTTAAACAAAAGCAATCACAATGATTTAATAGGAGTACATATGGAATTTACCGTTCAATATTTATCTTTTTATGCCGTTCAAGTCGACCATGAGACGGATACAAAACAATATAGCCATTACCAAACATTAGACACCAATGCTTTTGAAAAAAGCCCCCTTTCCGCCTTTTTAGAAGGGGAGCTAAAAAAAATCGTCAAACGAAAAGCACAGCACCATCCAAATTCAGACGCAGCGCCGACTAAAATCGGCCGCTTTGTAGCAGAGCCTGGCCATCCTTTAAGCTCTAATCCAAATTATAACCTCTTTCAACGTGCCTTAACGGCCGACTCAGTTGCTGCTTTCCATAAAGAAAGCGAAGCATTTGTCAAAACCTACCTACAGACAAGCGCCGTGCGCGGAGGCGTCTTTTTAGTTTGCAAAGCTGTGCCCAAAAAGTATTACAGTGACTTATTTTTATTCGTGCTCAAATGCGATTTTCAAGAGAACGTCGCCACGCTTGCCGATTCAAAAACACTGATTAAAAAAGTCGAACGGGCGATTACAACGAAAAATATGAAATCCATTCAATACCCACATATGATTGAGGAAGGCATGGTGGAACAAGCGGAAGTCAAAATCCACCAGTCTTCCCACGCCCGATATTTCGAAGATTTCCTTCCTTACGTCGAATATGGAGATTCAATGCCGCAAATTTTGCGGACACAGGTACAAACGATTATGGAAGAACACGCAGAGGAAGCATTTGCCCACTCTGTAGAAGAACGCAACGCTTTCTCCGAAAAAATCGAACTTTGGGCTTCGAGCGAAACGAGAGAGCTGCAAGAACAGTTTTCTACCCATGAAGTGATGGAAGCCTCTGCGCAAATCGCCGAACATGCTCCTGATGCTTCGACACGAATGAAGCTCGGCGATACAGACATTAAAGTGCCCATTGCTGAATTTGGTGAAACCGTCCATTTAGCAAAACTTGGCGACCGTTATGTGCTACTTGTGGAAGCAGATCAAGTCCAGTTTGATAAACATGTATCGCCAATTGAGTTTTTAAAGCCAGAAGATGTACAAACCGTGTTTAAGCGCATGAAAGCCAAGTCCTTGTCTATCCACCAATAAGGGGGGTTCTAGATGTTGACACATGAACTGGCCAACGAAATTGTCACACGGACAATGCAGATCGTTCCTTATAATGTAAACATCATGAATGCAGAAGGGGCAGTAATTGCAAGCGGAGAAAAAAAGCGGCTTTTTGACATTCATTCAATTGCGGTCGACGTTTTGCGAACAGGGAAAACGATCTCTATCAACCCAAATGGCGACTGTCCTCCAGGGACAAAACCTGGGATCAATTTGCCGATCCGTTTTCAAGGAAAATCAGTCGGCGTCATCGGCATAACGGGGAATCCCTTGGAGGTGGCGCCGTATGCTGAGCTTGTGCAAATGGCGGCCGAATTGTTAGTCAACCAAGCTTATTTAAGTGAGCAGCTTCGGCAAAACGAACGAATTGCCTATCAGTTACTACGTGCCTTAGTTGTTGGCGAAGTCGAAGACGAGCGTGCTTTTACAGAAAGGCTACAGGCAACTGGTCTTGACTCCCTTTTTCTGCCGTTGCGTGTTTGGGCGTTGTCAAAGGCGTTCGACCAAACCTTCCCGAAGGAACTTGGCCATTTTTTTCAATACGAAGAGCGAGGAGAACAGTTCTTTTTTGAAACACGACCTGAAGAAAAACGGTTCGAATCGTTTTTACAAAAAAACAACTGTCTGCTAATCGCCACTGCTGGGCCAGTCGCCGATTCCTTTGGCACAGTTGCTTCCTCATGCAACTTAGCTAGGGCAGCACTGTCTCTTTATGAAGAAGCCAGCTTCTCTGGAAAGCTGCTCTACTTTGAGGAAACAATGCTCGAAGGCCTTACATTTGAGTGGCAAAAATCAGGAACGATTCAACCTTTTTTGACGCTGCTCTCTCCACTGCTCGCATCCAATCAATCTGCTGAACTGATGGAGACAATCAAACAGTACTTTATCCACAATGGTGATATTAAGAAAATCGCCAATCACCAATTTGTACACAGCAATACAGTCCACCACCGTTTAAATAAAATCAAGGCGCTGACTGGAAAAAACCCAAAAGTAATTCGTGATTTAACTGATTTGTATATCGCCTGTGTGCTGTACCAATTAAATTGTCTACAAGAACAAGGAAAACTCTTGTAGACGCGTTTCCTTTGTGCTTCGCCACAGTGATTACAGGTCATCATTGCTTTATAATAGAGATTGTAACCGATTTCAAAAAATTGAATTGAACGCAACAGCGCCTAGCGTAACTGTGAAGTGGAACGTTGCTGACAGTGTAATGCCCCTTCACATGGTCTACTTGGCGCAATTGCATCTCAAAACGGCTGCACTCGCTAAAGCCCAACAGCGAGGGGCGTTTTCCACGATTCCATTCACGAAAGGAGATAACGATGCAGAAAATTTCAATTGCCCCTGATTCGTTTAAAGAAAGTTTGACTGCGCTCCAAGCGGCACAAGCGATTAAAGCAGGATTTAAACGGGTTTTCCCCAATGCCATTTACGAATGCATCCCTATGGCCGACGGAGGAGAGGGGACGGTTCAATCACTTGCCGATGCACTTGGTGCTACGATTCGTACTGCCACTGTAACAGGACCGCTCGGTAACCAAGTCGACGCAGCCTATGCTTTAGCCAAAAACGAACAAGTAGCAGTCATTGAAATGGCGGCAGCGTCTGGCTTGCATCTCGTGCCAAAAGATAAACGCGATCCTCGGCAAACGACAACATTTGGAACAGGCGAGTTAATAAAAGACGCACTGGAACAGGGCGCTAAACGGATTATTCTCGGTCTAGGTGGCAGCGCCACTAATGATGGCGGTGCAGGTTGTGCACAGGCACTTGGCATCCGCCTCGAAGACGCTGAAGGGAAAGAGCTTCAACGAGGCTGTAGCTCCCTTAGCAAGCTTGCTCGCATTCGTACAGAAACAAAGCACCCCCTGCTTGCAGGTGCTTCGCTTGAAATTGCCTGTGATGTCGACAATCCGTTGCTTGGGCCAAAAGGAGCTTCAGCCGTTTATGGCCCACAAAAAGGCGCTACTCAAGAAATGATCGCAGAAATGGAAAGAGCGCTCTCCCATTATGCCGCTGTCATTGAACAACAGCTCGGCAAACAAGTTCAGGACATTGCTGGCGCTGGAGCAGCAGGCGGTTTAGGAGCAGGATTGCTCGCCTTCTTTCAACCAAGAATCGAGTCTGGCGTTACCCTCGTTTTAGAAGCAACCGGTTTCCACAAGCGTATTGCTGGCTCAGAGCTCGTTATTACAGGAGAAGGGCGGCTCGATTCGCAAACCCCTTACGGCAAAACACCAATTGGCGTTGCGAAAGCAGCCAAAGCACAACAAATCCCCGTCATCGCTGTAGCTGGGCAACTAGGCGATGGTTATGAAGCGATCTTCGACCACGGAATTGACGCGGCCTTTTCTCTTGCCCCAGGCGCGATCCCATTGGCCGACGCAATTGCCAATGGTGCCGCCTACCTAGAAGCCGTTGCAGAGCAAATTGCTCGAACATACGCACTGCCCTTGGAAAACAACCGGAACGACTAATTTACATTGCATTCTCCCCTTCCTGTTTGCATACGTTGTAAGGAAAGGGGTTGTCTGTTTCTATGGCCATTTTGAGGCACTCATTTAACGCTGTAGCCGGCATCTTAGTTTTTCTCGCGTCCCTTTATTTAAGCTCCCATACAGAAAACGCGGAAGGCACCAGGCAATTCGCTCCTGCCTACTTGTTGTTATTTGTTGTATGGGTGTGCGGCTTCTCCCTCCAATTTCGCCAATCTACACGTCTTGCTGGCATTGCAATTACGCTCGTACCACTGTTTTTTTTGTTGTTTTCCTTTTTCTTTCATATTGAACAAGGCGGGCTTTTTTGACGATAGGAAGCAGGAAACAAAATAGAAAAAAAGGGTTCTGACTGTTCAATCAAAACCCTTTTCCCATTTTTTCAATGTGCATTCTTTTTCAGTCTGCAAAAAAAGGGAGCCGTTGCCATTTTGTCCTCCGCACCGAGCCCCCGACTAACGCTTGCACGTTAGATTTTTTTATACTTTCCTTCATAATAGACAAGCGGCTCTCGGTCTGTAACGAGCACATCCCTCACTTTGCCGAAAAACAACGTATGGTCACCTTGCACGACCGTATCGTGGACATCACAGGCAATGGTCGCAATGGCCCCTTTTATCGCGGGAATGCCCGCAAACTCGCTAAAGTCGACATGGGCCAACTCTTTCTGCCCTGCAAAATGCATGGACAAGTCTTCATGGCCTGTGGCCAATATATTGACCGAATAATTTCCGGATTGTTCGATAATCGGTTTCATTCTTGCTTTATTAGCAATTGAAACGACAATCAACTTCGGCTCTAGGGAAACAGACATAAATGCATTTGCTGTCATGCCATGGTTGTCATTTTCCCACTTCGTCAATACAACAGTGACGCCTGTAGCGAATTTTCCCATCGCCGCTTTAAACAAACGATCATCCATCGATATAACCTCCTCTAGCGCCAATTGCTGTATACGCCTTTCTTTCCAATCCATAATAGCCAGAAAGATTTAAACTTTGCAAGGATAAGGTCTTCTGCATTAGTAAACGAATTGTCAGTGAAACCCGCTCTTCTCCTATCATGCAGCGCATGTTGCCTGCCTACACTTACGTGTATGCAACATACAGGCTATTTACAACTCGTTTACGGCGTGAACGCTCGTTTAATCATTTACAGAAACATCGATGTTGTTCCCACAAAATTGGCAAAAACGCCCTCTCTGCTACCTACTTTTGCAAAAATGCGTTACACTATTGAAGAATGCATCGATGTTGTGAACGTGCCCAACCATAAGCACATATGTTAAGAAAGAAAGTAGGCGATACGATGATAACACTTAAATCGAAGCGTGAAATTGCGCTAATGCATGAAGCGGGGAAATTGTTGGCCGACTGCCATCTAGAAATTGCGAAACGGATCAAACCTGGAGTGACAACAGAAGAAATTGACCACTTCGTTGAATCCTACTTAAAAAAACATGGCGCAACCCCGGAACAAAAAGGCTATAACGGTTATAAATATGCCACGTGCGCGTCGATCAATGATGAAATTTGCCATGGGTTTCCACGAAAACAACCTTTAAACGAAGGGGATATAGTCACGATTGACTCGGTTTTTAACCTTAATGGCGCCCTTGCCGATTCAGCCTGGACTTACGCGGTAGGGACCGTATCCAAACAAGCTTCAGATTTGATGAAAATTACCCATGAAGCCCTTTACAAAGGGATTGAACAAGCACACGTAGGCAACCGCCTAGGCGACATCGGTTACGCGATCCAATCTCATGTTGAGCAAGCAGGTTATTCCGTTGTCCGCGACTTCACTGGTCATGGAATTGGACCGACGTTGCACGAGCCTCCACAAGTGCTCCATTTCGGTGCTCAAGGCAAAGGACTACGCTTACGAGAAGGAATGGTCATTACAATCGAACCGATGGTAAACATCGGCAAGTACAACAGCACTCTTGATGCTAACGGTTGGACGGCGCGGACAGTTGACGGTACGTTGTCTGCACAATACGAGCATACGGTCGCGATCACAAAAGATGGCCCACTGCTCTTGACTGACCAACAAGAAGAACGCCCGTTTTAGTCTGAGTGATAAGATTGACTTTGTCGACAACACAAAAGGCAGCGAAATTCGCTGCCTTTTTTGCATCTATATGTCTTGAGACAAGCGGATCATATCTACACATGGCAAACCATTTTCTTCAATTGGCTCCTCGTAATGGCGCACAAAGAAATCACGGTCCACATGAGTGATGCGAAACCCACATTTTTGATAAAGCATTAATTGGTTGGCTCCTGAGTTCCCTGTCCCTACTTCAATCGTTTTATAACCCTCTTTTTTGGCCGTTGCAACCGCATGAGATACAAGCTGTTTCCCGATTTTTTTGCCTTGGTGGGCCTCTTCCACAGCGACGTTGACAAGTTCAACCGTGTCTGGGCGGGTCGGCACTAACACATATTCGCCAATAATTGTACCTTCTTCATCCTCTGCTACATAGCATGTACCACGACGGCAATAGTCTTGGACAAGTTTTTCAGACGGGTCTGCCAAAAGCAAGAGTGACCATGGCAACGGTTCACCCGCCTTTAGCCTCCTAATTTTCATGCAGCTAATAACTTCTCCACAGAAGCCAGTTCGACACAAACAGACACGACTTCCATTGCTTTTTTCAACTCTTCAACAGACGGGAATGTTGGTGCAATCCGAATGTTGCGGTCACGCGGGTCCTTTCCATAAGGAAATGTTGCTCCAGCACCTGTCAAAATAACACCGGCTTCTCTCGCCAAAGTGACAACGCGCTTTGCACAGCCATCTAGCGTGTCAAGGCTAATAAAATAGCCTCCTTGCGGTTCGGACCACTCGGCAATGCCTTTTCCGCCTAACTCCTCTGTTAATGTGTGGTTGACTTGATCAAATTTTGGTTTGATCAGTTGGGCATGTTGTTTCATCAGCTCGCCAACGCCACCAATTTGCTCAAAAAAGCGAACATGGCGAAGCTGGTTGATTTTATCGTAGCCAATCGTTTGCACTGAGAGCTGCTTTTTAGCGTAAGCAAGGTTGGCTTCTGAGCTAACAAAGGCAGAAATGCCTGCTCCAGGAAATGTCACTTTTGATGTGGAGGCAAACATATAAACGCGATCAGGGTAGCCAGCCTGTGCACAAGCAGCAAAAATATCGGCTAGTTCATCTGGTGTATCTGTCAAATGGTGAAACGCGTAGGCATTGTCCCAAAAAATCCGGAAATCTTCAGCCTTGGTTTTCAATGCAGCTAGACGTTGAACGGTTTCATTTGAATAAGTGACTCCGCTAGGGTTGCTATATTTAGGCACGCACCAAATACCCTTAATCGTTTCATCGTTGGCCACAAGCGCCTCTACTTGGTCCATATCGGGCCCTTCTGCGGTCATATTAACGACAATCATATCGATATTAAATAATTCACAAATGGCAAAATGACGGTCATACCCAGGGGAAGGGCATAAAAATTTCACTTTCGGCAGCTTTCCCCACGGCGTCTGCCCCTCACCTGTCCCAAACAACACCGCACGGGCGACTGCGTCATGCATGAGGGATAAGCTCGAATTGCCGCCGACAAATACGTTGCTTGCTTGTACGCCGAGCAACTCGCCAAAAAGCGCTTTTGCTTCGGGAATTCCATCCAGTTGGCCATAATTGCGAATATCGCCGTTGTGGTCAGCTTTTACATCTTCTTCCGATAAAGCATGGAGGAGGCCATGCGAAAGGTTAAGCTGTTCTGGCCCAGGTTTTCCCCTTGACATATCCAGCTGTATGTTTTCCATTTTGTACATGTTGTATTGCTTTTCCAACTCTTCTTTTCTTAACTCAAGTTCGGCCGTCGACAAATTTTTCAAATCGCTCATGCTGTCCAACTCTCCTCGTTTTAACTTCTGTCTATTTCATTGTAGACCAGCTTTATTCAAATGTTCAACTGCATGATGACACTTTTATAAAAATCGAAAAATGAAAGTGCGATTGCGCACTTTAATCGGGAGAGGCTGGGCAAAGGTCGGGGATGTTAAAAAAACATGTACAGCGTTTCCATTACGATCATCTATGACATGTGAATAAATAGACCTTAGCAAACGCCTACTAGATGCCTTGCTTTTCATACACACCTATGTTATTTTTAGAGCGCTTTTTCATAGCCTGTTCCCATTATTAAAATAGGCTTGACGTATTCCCTAATAGAGTGGAGTGACATCCGATGATTCGCCAAGGTACCCTTAACGATTTGCCACAAATCGAGCAAATAGCCATCCGCGCAACCAAGCAAATGAACCTAGAAGGCAGCGATCAATGGTCGAGTGCCTATCCAACAAGTGCTCACTTTCAAGAAGACATCGAGCAAGGCACTCTTTACGTTTATCAAGAAAACGCACATATTGTTGGTTCCATTTCCATTGATCAAAACCTTCCAGCAGAATTTAATGGAGCACAGTTATGCTGGCAAACGCAACACGAGACAGCTGGAACGTTTCATCGTTTAGTTGTCGACCCAGCCGCACAAAAAAGTGGTGTTGCTGTAAAACTTATTGAATTCGCCGAATCGTATTGCCGCAAGCAAGGCTTGGTTTCTTTGAAAATGGATACTTACTCGAAAAACAATAAAGCGCAAAAGCTGTTTGCCAAACTCGGGTATAAACCAGTCGGAACATTTTACTATCCTAATAAAAAAGACCCGTTTCTTGCTTATGAAAAAGAATTAGTATGAATCTAGCAACTATAGAGGAAACAAAAAAAGAAGGGCGTCCCTTCTTTTAATGCTTTTCCAGTTTACTCATATCTAGCTCGTAGTCGCCCTCTTCTGCTTTAGCTGGTTTAGCGTTAAAGATGCTGTCGCGGTTAATGTTCAACTTTTCTGCTGCACGGTCAGCGTAAGGGTCGATCAACTCCGTATCTTCATTCAACACGAATTCCAATGCATTGATTTGCGTGCGCAAACGTTGCATCGTCCGGTCTAGGTAAATGTAAACTTGCTGCTCATGTTGGCTCATGTTTTTAAAACTTTGTTCGTCGACTTTCATTTCCTTTACCTTATTGATACACTTGCCTAGTTCTTCTCTTAAAATATTACGTTGTTCTTTTACGGTTAGTACGCTTCTCATTTCTGTCATCCTTTCAGAATGCCATTCGTTTTTTTGGGAAAGCCCATAGTGCATTTACTACAGTATAAATGTTTTATTCAAAAATATCAGCTCATTGCAGACATTTCCTTATAGATTTACAAAATCCGTAATTGACAGCCACCAAGAGCTGCGTTATTATAATTTCTAATTCGAGATGGTTAATTTCGAGGTGAATCCATTGAACCAAAGTCAAACAGACTCGCTGAAGCTGTTTACGGTGATGACGAAAGCGCTTCAATCTGTGCGCATAAAAGCGATTGCCGATATAAAAAAACACGGTTTTAATCCAACCGAATTTGCCGTGCTAGAGTTGCTTTATTCAAAAGGTGAACAGCCAGTCCAAAAAATTGGCGAAAAAGTGTTAATTGCTAGCAGCAGCATTACCTATGTTGTTGATAAGCTTGAACACAAAGGGATGATTGTCCGCAAGCCATGCCCAACAGATCGGCGTGTGACGTTTGTTTCTCTTACTGAAAAAGGGCATGATTGGATGTCTGACATCTTTCCCCGCCATGCTGAAGCAATCGACACCATCTTTGCTTCCCTTGACGAGGCGGAAAAACGCCAGCTCATTGAACAATTAAAGAAAATCGGTTACTATGCCGCTCAACTTCCTTGATGGGGCGGCATGAAAGCCCGCTTTTCCAAACAGCTCACAACAACACCCCGTTCCTCGTCAAGACTCGTCTTTCTACCACGTTCGTTTGCGCAAAATGGTTCTCTGCTTTCTTTTCCTGTTCTCGCTTTCTCTTTCATTCCATTTCCATTGCCTTTTCCGATTTTCAACAAAGAAACGATTGACATTGCCGCTTAACAGTTGTAAAGTGAAGCATGCAAGAAAACGATATATTCCTCGTTAGGTGAGGCTCCTGTGCAGGAGATACGCTGCTACCCAAAAATGTCCAAAGACGCCAATGGGTCAACAGAAACCATCGACATAAGGTGGTTTTTAATGTAGCTGGCAATAGCCTATGCCGCACAGTGCTAAAGCTCTACGAATGGAGGCTATTTTTACACATGCGCGATTATTCGCGTTTATTTATCATGTGTTCTAACACCTCCATAGAGGTGTTTTTTCATTTTCTTAAAAAGGTGGTGGTGTGGGATGGATAGTTTGCCCAATCCGAGGTTAGGCTGTTATCGAATGATCATTAAAAAAATAATGGAGAGGGTTCCTCCTGCGCCACAAGGAAGCAGCCCTCTCGTTTAGGGGAGGGATAACCATGGATCAATTAAAAACCGATCGGAAACGAAATGAATATAAAAAACAAATCGTTAAACACCTCGTCTCCCGGAATCTCCGCGCTTTTCGGGAAACCTTTCTAGAGCTTCATCCTGCAGACCAAGTCGAGTTGTTCCATGAAATTGAAGTGGCACAACAAAAGCAAGTGCTGCTATTTTTAAGCCCGGCGGAATTCGCCGATTTGTTTGAAGGGCTTGAGCTTGAAGACCAGCTCACGGTATTCCAAGGCCTAAGCTATCAATACGCCGTTTCGATGTTCAACAACATGTCTGCCGACGATGTTGCCGACTTCCTCGCTGAAATTGAACCGGAGCGGGCAAAAGACATTTTAAGTTCCATGGATATGGAAGAGGCAAAACGAGTCGAAGAACTAATGGCCTATGCGCCAAAAACGGCAGGCGCAATTATGACAAAAGAATTTGTGCGCTTGTCAGTCGAATCAACAGCCAAGGAAGTCATTGAAGAACTGCGTGAATCAGCCCCTGATGCGGAAACGATCTATTACTTGTACGTAGTTGATAAAGACCAACGTCTTGCTGGCGTTGTTTCATTACGTGACCTCATTATCTCCGTCCCAGAAATGACCGTTGACGAGATTATGAGCACACAAGTGGTATCAGTCAACGAAACTGAAGACCAAGAAGACGTCGCCCGTCTCATCCAAGAATACGATTTTCTCGCTGTTCCAGTCGTGACGCCAGATAAGCGCCTCGTCGGCATTATTACCGTCGATGACGTGATGGACGTCCTCGAGGAAGAAATCACGGAGGACTTTGGCGAGTTTACGGCTTCCCGGGGCGCCACCGATTTGTCGCTGACCGCCTTTACTGCCGCCAAAAAACGAGCGCCGTGGCTGATCCTTCTCATGTTTTTTGGCTTGATTACGGCTAATATTATTGGCCAGTTTGAGCAAACACTCGAGCAAGTCGTCTTATTGGCAGCCTTTATGCCGATGTTAATGGGCACGGCCGGCAACACCGGCACACAGTCCCTCGCTGTAGCCGTCCGCGCGATCGCCACCGGCTCTTTTGAGCGAGGCGGCGTTATGAGAACAGTGAAGCGGGAACTTGGTACAGGCGTCATGCTTGGCATTACATGCATGATTGTCCTCATGGGCATCATTAGTTTGTTTTATAAAGGGAACTTTCTACTTGCTTTCATTGTCGGCATCTCTCTTTTCTTTGCCTTAAGCGTCGCAGCCGTCATTGGCGCCACCGTCCCTATTATTATCAACAAGCTGAAAATCGACCCTGCTGTTGCGTCTGGCCCGTTCATTACCACAATGAACGACATCGTTAGCTTGCTAATTTATTTTACAGTAGCAACGACATTGATTGACAAACTGTAAAAACAATCTAGGTTTCTGCTTTTTCAAATGTCGAGTGAAAATGAGCATGACAACAACTTACCGTCCTGAACAAGGGCGGTTCTTTTTTATCCTTTTTGCCCCTAATTCGGCTCCTGTTCTGCCTATCTTAACCACCCTTTTTTCTTATAGTACGAAATCGCTTCAATCCGGTTGCCGACTTCGAGTTTATCGAGAATAACGGACACGTAATTACGCACCGTTCCGTTTGTTATCTTCAGCTCGTCAGCAATTTGCTGGGTCGTACGTCCTTCGGCAATAAGCTTAAGTACTTGCTCTTCTCGCTCCGTAAGCGGCGTTTCATTGTGGTAGACCATATCAATCAATTCAGGTGCGTAAACTCTACGCCCATCCATAATTGTACGTATCGCAGCAGCCAAATCTTCACTTGGACTATCTTTTAGCAAGTACCCCTCTACACCTGCTCGCCGTGCCCGTTCAAAGTAGCCGGGCTGTGCAAATGTGGTCAGAACCATGACCCGGCATGGGTGGTCTTTCAGTTCATAAGCAGCATCTAGCCCATCCATGACAGGCATTTCAATATCCATAATACATATATTCGGTTGTAACGCTTTAACTAATTTAATCGCTTCTTCGCCGTTGTGTGCCTTGCCAACCACTTTCATATCGTCTTCAAAATCAAGAAGCGCTCCCAATGCCCCTAACATCATTTGTTGGTCTTCTGCTATGACAATTTCAATCATTGTACACGTCCTTTGTCTTTTTTCCTGTACTAGGAATCGGAACACGCATCGCTAACAAGAATCCATCTTGTGACTCATAATATAAGTTTCCATTAATAAATTCTAGCCTTTCTTTCATTCCTTGGAGTCCGCCCTGTTTCGCATCTGCCTTGCTACTGAGGCCGTGTCCATTGTCTTTTATCTCCATACAAAACTCTGTCGGTGTCTGGGCAAACGTAATCGTACACCTATCCGCTCCGCTATGTTTCACAATGTTGGTGACCGCTTCTTTAAGGCACATACATAGAACATTCTCGAGAAGAGGTGGTTTTTTTAACAATGCATCATCCTCCCCTTTTATCTCCAACTCCACTTCCGCCGCAGCAAGAATTTCTTTTATCCGTTCTATTTCCTCACTTAAACGGCTACGTTTTATGTTAGATACAATCTCTCTGACCTCATTAAGAGTGGTTCGGGCGATCTTTTGAATTTCCTGTAGCTCTATATTGGTTTTTTCCTGATCGATCGGTAGCCATTTTCTCGCCAAGTCACTTTTAATGCCGATCAACGAAAGCTTTTGGCCAAGCGTATCATGAAGATCACGGGCAATCCGCTGCCGTTCTTCCGCTATTAACAGTTGCGATATTTTTTCATTCGCTGTCTCAAGCTGACTTTCAAGTCGCTCCCGTTTATGGCGGTTGGAAATGGTAAACGGCAATAAGAGAACGCCAATTAACGCAATGGCTATAAACGGGAGCTGGACCATAAACGTCTCATTCTGAATGTAAAAGCCAATTGTTGTGGCGGCGGCCGTAGTCGTTACATGTGCAGCATATAAAGCAAAGAATCCTTTTCTGTTTTGGACATTCCCGATGAAAAAGGCCAAAAACAAAGCGAAATAAATATACCCAAAATAAACCGTCATCCCAATGTTAATGGCCATTTCAATTGCCACCGACACATACATGGTCCAGCCTTTTTTAATGAAAGACAGTCGATATGTTGTAAAAAACAGCATGATCATGATGCTGCCGATTGTAATTTCAATAAACGTTGCAGATGAAATCACAAAATAAAAGGGCAAGACACAAAAGATAATCCAAACATAGAGGCTTAAGCCCGTATTTTTAGGAAAAATATGAAACCAATTTTGCATTGTATTCCCTCCTTGCCATAGTATACCAAGTAGCACGTTGAATAGCCTTCCCCGCAAACAAAAAAGGCTATTCTAATCGAACATTAGATAGCCTCTACACGGATTTGTTATAAGGAACGATTGGCCGCCAGCTTCATCTTTCTCATCTTTTTAAAGTCTCCGAAACTAACGAACGTCTTATTCTTCTCATCAAACAAGCGAAACTTTAGTGACGCTAAGCTTGTCGCAAGGGTGATGGTTGTGGCTTTTTGTAATGGTACAACTTGTTGGTGTGTCTTTTCCAGATTGTAATTTGGCACTTTAGGGCTTAAATGATGGACATGGTGGAAGCCAATGTTACCCGTTATCCACTGTAAAGGTTTCGGCAACTTGTAATAAGAGCTGCCCTCCACAGCCGCCTTCACAAAATCCCATTCGGCTTCATTTTCAAAATAGGAATCTTCAAACTGATGCTGAACATAGAAAAGCCAAATGCCGGCTGCACCCGCAATAAACATAAGCGGCCCTTGTACCAAAAGAAACGCTTCCCAGCCAAGCAACCAAATGCCGGCTGCATATAGCGCCACTATTGCAACATTGGTGACATGTGTATTGAGACGTTCCTTACGTTTCGCCCCTCTTTTATTTAAACGATTTTCAATTAAAAACAAATAGAGTGGCCCAAGACCAAACATGATAACCGGGTTGCGGTATAACCTATAAGCGGCTTTTTTCCAAATGGAGGCTTGTTCATACTCCTCAATCGTTAACAACCAAATATCGCCTGTGCCTCTCTTATCGAGATTTCCGCTAGTCGCGTGGTGCATCGCGTGGCTCCGCTTCCACTTTTCAAAAGGGAAATGGGTAATGATGCCCAAAAATGTCCCTAGCACCCGATTGGCCTTGGCGTGTTTAAAAAAAGAACCGTGTGTACAGTCGTGGAAAATGATAAACAACCTGACAACAAATCCGCCGCCTATTACCGAGAAAAGCAGCGACAGCCAAATAGACAGAGACAGGCTTTGATAAGCAGCCACCCATAGAAATGCTAGTGGAAATACCGTGTTACAAAGTTGCAGAAGACCAGCTCTTGTATCTGCTTGCGCGAATGTCGCCGCTTTACGCTTAAGGTTTATTTGTTTCGTTTGGCTCTTCATGGCTCACTCCTCCAGTCATTCTGTATGGATTCATGATATTAAAATCAATCAGCCATTTACAGTCACATCTGTCAGGAGCCTCACATGACAAATGTCATGTAGGTTAGGAAGGTTTGAAAAAAGCACGCGACAGCTAAGTGCGGATAATAAAGAACCATGCTCATAGAAACAGCAACATCATTCAAGTCTACTGTCAATGTTGCCTTTCTTACCACTCTGTGACAATGTAATCAATTAAATGGTTGTCTTCGTTTTTACGAAATTTGCTAGCAGATACGCCTACAGTCTTTTTAAAGACTTTTGTAAAATAATTGGGGTCATCCATTCCGACTTGGTAAGCCACTTCCGCAATGGTGTCATCGGTTTGCGCCAGCAAAGATGCCGCTTTTTTAATGCGAATAATCGTCACATAGTTCATTGGCGTAATGTTTAATTCTGTCTTAAACTGCTTAATAAAATAATATTTCGACCAGCCTGCTTCTTGTGCGATTTCCTCTAATGTCAGCGGTCTTGCATAGTTCGCTTCAATATAACGAATCGCTCTTGCAAGGGGTTCTTTTAATACTTGTTTCGGAGGAACTTCTAGAAACCGGAAACACGACAGTATAAATTCATACGCTTTTTGTGAGCCTGTATAGGAGTCTTGGATTTCTCCAGCAGCCGTTTCGGCATACAATTTAAACAAACGGCGGATTGGTTCGCTGTCTTTTTGCAAGGAAAAAACGGGCCCGTACTTGTTCTCCATATGCTTTTGCATGCGCAACGCTTCTTTTCCTTCAATCGTGACATAAAGAAATTCCCACGGCTCGGATCCCTCTTCTGGATAATAATAACAATGGGCACTTGGCAACGAAACGAAAAAAGCTTGGCCCGCTTCCACTTTATAAAGTGTTCCTTCATGGACCAATTCTCCGTAGCCTGAAAGCGTATATTGAAACACAATTTTTTCTCGTTCCATCCGTTTCGTGCCATCCCAACGATAAGCTTGATCCGTTTGTGTTTCCCAACCGATATTCCATAAATTCATAACAAACGGATAGGGCTGTTCCTGAAAACGAAAGCCATAGGACACGTTTTCATTCGTTTTCCGCAATGCGCTCCCCCCTTTTCCCCAGTATAAAGACAACCGTAATGAAAGCGCAATATTATCCATAAATCAAACAGCAATTTTCTACTGTTTTTTCAGTTGCCTCACTATACTATGGATAAACGGAACAAAGGGGGAAACGTCATGAAAAAGATTACGTTTATCGGCGCAGGCAGCACCATTTTTGCAAAAAATGTACTCGGTGATTGCATGCATGTGCCGGCGCTGCAGCAATTTGAATTCGCGCTCTATGACATTGACAAGCAGCGGCTTTCAGAATCAAAAACATTGCTTACACACTTAAAAAATAATTTAAACTCAACGATCATAATAAAAGCTTATGACGACCGCAAAGAAGCGCTGCGCGGCGCCTCGTATGTCATTAACGCTATTCAAGTTGGCGGCTATAAACCAAGCACAGTGATTGACTTTGAAATCCCTAAAAAGTACGGCTTGCGCCAAACAATTGGCGACACCATTGGGATTGGCGGCTTGTTCCGTTCATTGCGTACCATTCCAGTTTTGCTTGATATTGCTCAAGACATTGAAGAAGTGGCGCCAAATGCCTGGTTTTTAAACTATACAAACCCAATGGCTGTCTTAACTGGTACACTTTCACGCTACACAAACGTACAAAACGTCGGCCTTTGTCACAGCGTTCAAGTGTGCACACGGGATTTGTTTAAACATCTTGAGATGGACCACACGGGGATTGAGGAAAAAATTGCCGGCATTAACCATGTCGCTTGGCTCCTTGAAGTGAAAAAAGACGGCAAAGACTTATATCCTGAAATTAAACGGCGCGCTAAAGAGAAAAACAAAGAAAAACACCATGATATGGTGCGATTTGAGCTAATGGAACGGTTTGGCTACTATGTGACCGAGTCTTCAGAGCACAATGCTGAATACCATCCGTATTTCATTAAATCAGCCTATCCTGAGCTGATCGACGACTTCAATATCCCTTTGGATGAATACCCGCGGCGTTGCGTCAGCCAAATTGAAAGATGGGAGCAAATGAAGCAAGACCTTGTCGACAATGCTCAGATTACCCATGAACGTTCGATCGAATATGGGTCTCGAATCATCGAAGCAATGGAAACAGGTGAGACGTTTATGTTCGGTGGAAATGTCCTCAATACAGGTGGCTTAATCGCTAACCTTCCCGATAAAGCGTGTGTAGAAGTTCCATGCGTTGCCAACCGTTCTGGCATTTCGCCTACCTATGTTGGCGAGCTTCCTGAGCAACTGGCTGCCCTAAACAGGACGAACATTAATACACAGTTATTAACGATTGAAGCGGCAATAACCAGAAAACGCGAGCATATTTACCATGCCGCCATGCTTGACCCCCATACGTCTTCCGAACTGTCCATCGATGACATCGTCAGCTTATGCAACGATTTAATCGAAGCACATGGCAATTATTTGCCTGAATATCGGTAATGCAAAAGACGCGATTTGCAACATGCACAATCGCGTCTTTTATTTCCTTTTCTTGCGCAAGCGAATATACCATATTAGGATCGCTATCCCGATCATTGCTATTCCTACATAAACGACATCTGAAAAGACACTCATCGCCTCAACAATATCATGCCAGTTCTCACCAACAGAAGCCCCTAAATGAACAAGAATGGTATTCCAGACAGCTGTGCCAAGTGCCGTTAAGCATATGAATAGCCAAATATTCATTCCTGACATGCCAGCTGGAATCGATATTAAACTACGGATAAGGGGAATCAAGCGACAGAACAACACCGTCCACGGACCATAGCGATCAAACCAACGATCCGCCTTCTGTATATCCTCCTTCGTCAATCGCAATACATGCCCGTACCGGTCAATCAGCGCTTCCATCCGCTTCACATCAAGCCATTTGCCAACAGCAAACAAAATGAGCGCCCCGCACAACGAGCCGCCTGTGGCAGCGAGGACGACCCCTGTTTTACTAAGTTCCGTTTGCTGCGTCATAAACCCGCCAAATGTCAAAATCACTTCCGAGGGAATCGGCGGAAACACATTTTCCAATGCAATTAACGCAAAAATTCCCAAATAACCGAATTGTTCCATCAATTGAAGCAGCCACTCTTCCACTTCATCTCCTCCATCTCGTTCCTTCCTAAAAAAGTATAGCACGCCCTTTTCAGATTCTTTGTAAAAAATTGTGGTACAGATTTCCCAATCGAAAACGAATTGCATTAAGAACACTTGTTCGTTATACTCGATTATACGAAAGCACGTTCGCCTTTTTTCTATTTTCCTTTGATTTTTTCTGGATCGCTTTCTCTTTATACAAAAAAACTGACAAGGAGGCACTTTCATGGAAACGTATGAAGAAGAACTTTGCCGCAACCCGATCATTTCCAGGTTTTTAGAAGATCCGGAAAACAAACGGCTTTACATTCAGGCAGTTAACGAACCAACACTTAAAAACAAGCAAATCCTTGACGATGCTTTTAAACATTTTTTCGTCCGTGTTAAAGTAATCCATTATATTAGCCGCTTAATAGCTGGCTATTCTGTTGATTTTGACAAGCGTATCCGTAAAAACGAACAACAATTGCTTTCCTTAGACGCCCTCTTCCATAATGGACAAACGACATTGCTTGATATGTTGGCAGCTGGCGATGTCATTAAAGATGCAGAACTCGTTCAAGAAGAGGACGGGCAATATGGGGAGCTTTTTGAAAACGAGGTGCTGCAACAGGCCTTCCAAGAACTAAAGCCACTGCAGCGTGAAGTGCTCGTTTACTCGTTCTTTTATGGCTACCGGAATAAAGACATTGCCAAGCGGCTAGCTATATCGGAACAGCGTGTTTCTTACAACAAAAAACGGGGCCTCGAACTGCTGAAACAAAAAGTTGTAGGGCAAACGAAAAAACAAGGAGGCATGCCCTAATGGCGAAAGAATACCAGGACTATGAAACCATTTTGGCGGCCTTTGATTTAAAGATTAAAAAAAGCCTTTATTCAACAGACCCGGCTAACCGTGAAGATTTAGAACAGGAAATCAAGCTCAAAATCTTTGAAAAAATGCCTGTGATTGAAAACATGAATGCTCCTGGCTTCTACGAATTCGTCCATGGCGCTAATATCGCAGCGGAAACAAAAGCGCTGTATACGCTAAAAAAAGACGGGCGCCAATAGCGTCCGTCTCAGACTGTAGACAACCGCTACTCTTTTACCGAGCCAAGCACAATCCCTTTGACAAAGTACTTTTGCAAAAATGGGTATACGATGATAATCGGCAGTGCGCCAATAAAAATTTGAGCAGAACGGACTGTCCTTTCAGACAATGCTTTCACTTCGTCAGGATTGACATTGAGCTGGGAAAAATCATTTTGAACGATAATCGTTTGCAAAAATGTCGATAACGGATACTTGGTGGAGTCAGTCAAATAAATGAGCCCATCAAACCATGAATTCCATTGGCCCACCATGGTGAACAGCCCAACTGTGGCCAAGGCTGGCAAAGAGATAGGCAAATAAATTTTAAATAAAATTTGGAAGTGTCCCGCTCCATCTATAAAAGCCGCCTCTTCCAGTGACTTCGGCACGCCTGTTCGGAAAAAATTTAACAACAAAATCAGATTAAATACATTTACAGCTCCAGGTAAGACAAGTGCCCAAATCGTATTGATCAAGCCAAGATTTTGGACGAGGATATATGTGGGAATAAGACCGCCATTAAAAAGCATGACAAACACAAGTGCATACATGTACATTTTTCTGCCTTTAAACTCCCGGTCTTCTTTTGAAAGTGCATAAGCGGCAAGTGTAATCGTGGCGAGGCTGATTACCGTGCCAAGGACTGTCCGAAAGACGCCGTTCCATAACGCACGCAAAAAGTTTTGATTGCCAAACGTCTGCTCCCAGGCAGACACTGTAAAGTCAACTGGCCAAAAGCGGACAAGATTGGCATTGGCGGGAGCGGGCGCACTAAATGAGACGGCGAGTATATGGATAAGCGGCATAATGCAAATGGCGCTAAGCACAAGCAAAAAGACAATATTAAACACAGAAAAAATGCGGTATGTCCGGCTGTGGTAATGCATGCCACCCCTCCTAAAAAATCCGGTAGTTTGCGTATTTGTAGGCAAGGCGATATCCAATCACAATCAAGATGAACGCAATGACGGATTTAAACAAGCCTACGGCTGTTGCATAGCTAAAATTGCCGCCAATTAACCCTTGCCGATACACATACGTATCAATAATATCGCCTTTGTCATACACAAGCGGATTATATAAGTTAAAGATTTGGTCAAATCCTGCATTTAAAATATTGCCTAGCGCCAAAGTCGCTACTACAATCGTAATAGGCAAAAGCGCAGGCAACGTAATATAAAGCACTTGCTGAAAACGATTGGCCCCGTCAACGACTGCTGCTTCATACAGACTCGGGTTAATGCCTGCAAGCGCAGCTAAAAAGACAATCGCCGAAAAACCGAAGTCTTTCCAGACATCACTGGCAATGACGGTTACGCGAAACCAGTCGCCATCGCCTAGAAAGAAAATTGGATTGATGCCGATGCTAGCAAGTACTTGGTTCACTAAACCGCCGTCGACTGACAACAAATCGAGCAAAATGCCGCCTAAAATCACCCAAGAAAGAAAATGAGGCAAATACACGAGTGTTTGGATCGAACGTTTTAACGCCATAACCCTTACTTCATTTAACAGCAGGGCAAACATAATCGGAATTACCAGTTGAAAGACAATTTTAAAACTGGAAATAACAAGCGTATTCCAAATTACTTGCCTGCCTTCACTAAATGCAAAAATTCGCTGAAAATGTTCGAATCCAACCCATTCTGATCCAGCAAAGCCAAACCAAGGCTTGTATTCTTGGAAAGCCATAATGATGCCGCCCAATGGGATGTAGTTAAAAACGATAGCAAGTAAAATGGCAGGCATGACGAGGACATGCAACGGCCAATTCCGTTTCATGTCCCATGATTGTTTTTTCTTCAACAAAATCGGCAGCGGTTGCCCTCCTGTCTGAGCTGACTTCACGCAATTCACTCCTTTACCTGCTTCTAAACTCTTGTGGGGTCATATGAAACTCTCTCTTGAATACTTTGATAAAATAAGATGCATCTTTGTATCCAAGTTTTTTTGCGATTTGCGAAACTTTCATATTTGTCTCTGCGAGGAGTTCCACCGCACGATCCATGCGCAAACGATGGATGTAATCGCTAAACTTCTCGCCTGTCTCTTCTTTAAACCGCTTTGATAAGTAAGCCGCGTTTAAAAAGAGGTGGTCTGCTACTTCTTGCAAGCTAGGCTGTTCAAAAAAGTGTGCTTCTACATATTCATAAACGCGAACGGCCAGCTGTTCTTTTTTATGGCGTACTTCCTGAACCAATGGCGATGTTCCTGAAAGGAAGCTTTGGTAAATCTTAGGACCTTCTTCCCAGAACAAGAATGGCAGCGAGGTAGTTAATGTGATAGGTGCTTGGCATTGTTTTCGTAATTGCGTTTTGAGCGACAACATGTGCGGTTTCACCACGTTTAAAAGCGATTTATCCTTCTGCGAGCTCAATGGATAAAGCAAAACGGCATAGAGGTTTTTGTATAAATTGAACGTTGCTGTCGCCGTTATTCTCGTTAGATTACTGGCCATAACCGATTTAATCTCATCAACATCCTCCGTTGATGGCTCCTTATGAATATGAACGAATAACCATAGTGCTTGCACGTTTATATCTGTTGGCAAGCCGTAGCTCTTTAGCTCTTGTTCCGTTTCAAAAGTGCTCTTTTTGCTGGACAGCCACGGTGTTATGACCTGTTCAAAATAATCGCCAATGTTGTTGCGAATCGCTTCCATTGAACGCTTTTGCAACTGCAACTTCTCCAGTTCGCTTTTCCGTAGCGACAGAGCGCGGCTAACCGCTTGCATTAATTGCTCATCGCTGACTGGCTTTAGCAAATAATCGACTGCTTGGGCTTGAATGGCTGCTTGCGCATAAGCAAATTCTGCGTAACCAGATAGCAATAAACATTTTGGCGCATATGGACTCTTTTCCATTTCAGCGAGCAAATCAATTCCTGATTTCCCTGGCATTCTAATGTCGGTAACAACGACATCTACATTCCCTTTTTCCAAAGAGGCTAGCGCTTCGCTTGCTGAACATGCGCAATGTACACGGTCGATGCCAAGCGTTTCCCATGGCAAAGCCGATAAACCAAGCACCGTCGCTTCCTCATCATCAACAAGTAGCAATTCGAACGATTTCCCTGCATCATCCATTCAGACGACCCCCTGTTCGAATAAAATCTCGACTTTTAAACCGCCGAGCCCTGATTCCGATAGTACGAGGCCAGAGCGGCCAGCATATGTCTGTCTTAAACGTTGATGAACGTTGCGCATGCCGTAACTCTCAGAAAGGACGTCCTCTTCAAGCATCCGTTGTAATTGGTTGATTTTGCCCGTGCCAAGTTTCGGGCCATTGTTTTCTACTGTCAGGCGGCAGATGCTATCCCCACTTATTTCACCGGTAATATGGATGTATCCATCGCCTTCGATGTTTTCAATGGCATGGACAATCGCATTTTCAACAATCGGCTGTATAATGAGCCTCGGAATCGTGATCGTGTTCATTTCATCAGGCACCACAATATCATAGTGCAAACGCCTTTTTCGCAACGCATGGATCGCTAAAAAATTTTCAACAAGTTTGATTTCTTCTGCTATCGTTGTTTTTTCTTCCTCCACTTTTACACGATAGCGGAAATAATCACCTAAATGCAGGGCCATTGCTTCCACAGCATTGGTGTTATTCACTTTTGCCATATTTTTAATATAAAACAAGCAATTGTACAAAAAATGAGGATCAATTTGTGCTTGCAACAGCTTCAACGATGCCTCTTGAGAACGGATTTTTTCAGCAAGCACCTGTTCAATCAATGTCTGAATTTGTTCGGCCATTTCATTGAATCCATTCATGGCAATGGCGAACTCTTTTTGCTTAGGCACTTTCATCCGCACGCTATAATCGGCCCCTTTAAATGCCAAAATCCCATCTTTTAACCTATCGATTGGCCGATGGATTTGCGTGTATAAGAGCCAAGCAGCAGCAACCCCAAAGAGCAATAGCATTGCTACAGTCACATAAAACCACAGCCGCGTCGTTTTAATCGGCTCTAATACATTTTCCATAGGGACAACGTCTATTAATGCCCAGCCGAGTGAAGGGGATTGTACATAGGTGACAACGTATTCCTTGTCATCTTCTTCATACGTGAACATTCCGTCCCTTTGATTGCCGCCATGTTGGTTAAATTTCTCAATCACGGCCTCGTGATTACCAGCCGAGACAATCGCATGATGTTCTTTGTTGTAAAACAAAGCGGTTTCTTCCCCAGATGACTCCAGTGAGAGCAAATGGGCTCGAATGCTTTCTGCATAAAGTCTTGCTTCAATGACAACATTGTTGCCAACGGGTTTTCCTTGGCTAGGATATTGAAAATGTTGGATGAAGTACGGTTTGACGTGATCGATATTCGATCCAGCCTCCACGTACGTCCACGAAGGCGATAACGCTCTAGGCTGTTTTGGCAATTGCGGCATCGTTGAAATGGTTCGTTCGCCGTCGGGCAAATAAACACTTACATCGACAAGCATGTTACTAAGTTGCTGGTAAAGAAGGAGTTTCTGCTGTACGGCATCTTTAATCACAACCGCCTCGTATGGACGCATCAATTCGACATTGCGAAGCTTGTCTACATCTGAATCAATACTGAGGGCGATTAAAAACTGCGAAAGCTGCCAGATGTCTGCCTCCAGCCTGTTCATTGTGACTTCAAGACGACTTAAATTACGAGAGTGCACTTCCTCACGGACAACTTGTTCGCTCACATAATAAAAATACGTATAAAGAGCTATAACCGGAAGCAACAAAAAAACAATACTGGCCACCATTTTTTGGAATAGAGATAAATGCTTCATTTTATCGACTCTCCTCCTTCGCTTTTAGGATACAACCCATTTCGCTTGCAGAGGAGAGCTGTTTTTTTACTCTTGGTTTTCTTGAACCGATTTAAACCATTCATTCACTTCGGCTGTTAAATCATCGCCGCCTGAAGCTTCCCATTGTTCAACGAGCGCCTCAAAATCATCGATTGGTTTTTCTCCATAAATCATTTTGCTAAAGTTCTCCTTCAGCAACGTATCAAGGGTATCGCCTTTTTGCAGCATGGTTGCAGTAGGAGCGCCAGTAAACATGCTTGGAATTTGTGCATCCTGTCCGTCTACAACAATCCGTGCGCCCTCCCAGGCTTGTTCTGGATACTGCAAATGCATTTTCTGTTGGAACGGCGTTTCTGGCTCATGACCCCGTGCAAAATCAGCAAGTGTATTGATATAAAGAGATGGTATCCGCGCTCCATCAAATGTGAGTGTATATTTCACAGGATCAATGCGCCCGCCAGGAATGTCATCATCGCTGTACTTCACTTCTCCGTCTTTTATGACGTAGTCGTAGCCTTCTGCAAAGCCATATTCAAACTCGCTTCCTTCAGTTGGGTTGGCAAAATGGTCAAACAGATAATTTTGATAAACAAAGAATGCTTGGATTTCATCTTCTGTAGCGTCTGCATTAATCATCACTGCCCCATTGTGTGAAGTAATCCCGGTGGAACGCCCTTTTTGCCCGTCTGGACCACTTGGAATGTCATAAGCCCGGTACTCAGCGCCCTCTACATTTTGCTTTAGCTCGCTTAAAGGCCAGTCAGGCATCCAATGAGGACCAGCAATGATGCCGGCTCGCCCAGATGTGAACAGTTCTGCCGCTTTGCCCTCATCCCAAAGGCCTGACTCTGGATGGATATAGCCTTTTTCCATCCAACGCCTCATCGTTTCCAGCCCTTCTTTTATTTCTGGTTGAACCGAGCCATGTTCTAAAGTACCATCGGCAGCTAAATTCCACTGGTCAGGCATGCCGCCATAAGCGCCAAACACCCAATCAACTTCAGACATCCATGTGTTTAAAGCATTGGCAAATCCAACAGCTAGGCCATACGTTTTCTCTCCAGTGCCAGTCGGATCTTCATTGACAAATGCGTCCATCAATTCCTCGATATCATCCAGCGTTTCCGGGGGCTCGAGCCCAAGGGCGTCCATCCAGTCTTGACGGATAAACAAGACCGAATCGCCATTCATTTCGTAATCCAAAATGGGGATAGCCATCCGCCCTTCCTCGCGAATATAGGGATCCCAAGCGTGAGGATCAGCCGCCATCGCTTCTTTCCATGTGTCTGAGGCATACTTGTCAAACAGTTCACCAACTTCCATCACACGGCCAGAATCAATGAGATCTTGTGTAATATCGCTGCGCAATGCTAAAATCGACGGCAATTCTTCATTGGCTGACATGCTTAGCTGTAGCTTTGTATCAAAGGTTTCTCCTGGCCCGCTCGTTGTCCATAAATAATTCAAGTCAATATTAAATGTTTCTTTGACCCAATCTGTGTGGACATTGTCTTCTATCGTTTCCCCGTCGCGAAAGAAAATATCGCCCGACACATGCTTGATGACATTAAGCGTCACTGGCTCTTCAAACGTTTGCGGCAACTCATTTGCGGTTGCTACTGGTTCAACTGAGCTTTCCTTTTGGTTTGACTCTTCGCTACATCCAGCAAGCACCAGTGTGAGCATGCCAAAACACAAATAGGTGATTTTCGTCTTCATGCTTGCTCCCCCCTTTATTAATGAAAACCCTTTCATAAATGAGTGTACGCGCTTTTCTCGTTCGCATAAATAGGAGTTTTTTAAGCTTTACGGTATTTCTTTGTGGATGATCGTGCCCGCCTGCGTAAACGGAAAAAAGCCCCTAAGAGGGCTTTCAGATTAAGACAGTATATAGCAAAACCTTAAGTCTGATGGAGAACATTGCCTTTTCGTTATAAAGGTTATCTTTAGAAACAGAGCACTACTACAATAAGAAACTGAACCGCCCCGACAGTTTCTAGAATGCCAACTTTCATTGGTTTCATGCTTGTACCTGAAAACTTGAGGGCGCGCAGCAGCGGAAATAAATACGCCAGGCTCAGCCATGGATTGCCGAACAACAATGGCACCGCTAAAATGACAGCATGATAGATCTTCGAGTAGTATGTATACCGCCTGTTCTTCCGCTCACGAAACACAGATTTCACGAAAAACACCGTCCCGGTAAAATACAGGAAATTAAACAGAACCACTGCCGTAAGCCCGTTATCGAACCCACCTCCGCCTAGGAAATAAGCGGCTGCACCTCCAGTGCAGAACAGCAGAATCGCACAAATATCATTGAATAGCGCGCGTTCCGCTTTTCGGCGAACATGCCATATATGGACCATCATGAATGCAAGCAGAACAGGCGCGAATCCTAGTACCCAAGGCTCCATCAGCACGACCGGAATGAGAAAGGCAGCAGCGCTGGCGGCATAGCCGCCCCCCCATTTTAACCAGCTTTTTTTCTTGTTCCCTCTCCTTAAAGCTTGCAACAACGGATAAGAAGCTAAATACAGCAACAGCCAGGCAAGGAAGAGCGGCAGATGGAGCGCCACTGGCTGTGCTGCCATCATGCCGATAATATAAGGCACGCTGATCATCGCCCAGCCGCCATGCTCCCGGGGAATGACCACTTTTGCTTTTTTCATTTCATCGCCCCCTTTTTCAGCTAGGTTTAAGCGCCCATTCTCCAGTCGCCCCGATTGGCAGACCACCATGCCTATGTCTTGCTGCCATCGGTCGTTATACGAGAGCGTCATTTGCCCCCGGCGGGCGAGCTGTAATATCGCTGAACGTGCCGACATAATGAACGATGTCCCCCGTTTCATCTTTTACAGCATTGATGGTTAACAGTTCAAGATACTCTTCCCCATTCTTTCTGCGATTCCAAATTTCGCCTTGCCAGCTGCCCTTCTCCATAATCTCCGTCCACATGATTTGATAAAATTCCAATGATTGCCGCCCCGATTTAAGCAGGCTTGGATTCCTTCCTATTACTTCTTCTTCTTTGTAACCCGTCAATTTGGTAAATGCGGGGTTCACAGCATGAATGCGCTTTTTGGCATCCGTCACCAAAATGCCCTGACCAGTGGAGTTGAACACCTGGGAAGCAACAGTCAATTTGTCCTGATAATACATCCACACCACTAGCACAAAGCTCGCAAGCGCAACTTGGGATAAAGCCATGAACCCAATCGAGTATTGACCTGTCACTGAATGGATGAACGAGAGCATCAACGGCGGGAAAAATCCGCCCAAACCGCCCATCATCGATACGATTCCATTGACAATGCCTGCTTGTTTATTAAAATAAAACGGCACCAACTTAAAAATAATTCCGTTGCCAAGACCTGCACAAACGGCTATCGTCAGACATCCAACCGTATACAAAGCGAGTGATGGGGAAAACGCCAGCACCACTGCGGCCAATGTCAATCCGATAAACACCCCCATCAGCAGAAACAATGGCTTGAATTTATCCGCAAGCCATCCTCCCACGGGACGGAGAAACGTCGCAATCAGGATAAAGCCTGCGGTCCGCAGTCCTGCATCCACTTTCGGCAGTTCGAAATGGCTGACCAAAAAATTCGGCAAATATACAGTGAAGGCCACAAAGGATCCGAACGTGATAAAATAAAACAGTGAAAAATACCATAGTTTATCATTTTTATATACACCTTTGATCTGCTCCATAATCGGGGTTTTGACCTTCGTTTCTTTGCGGTCCCCTAAAACGGCGTTTAAAGCAACAAATAGCAGCAGCAGAATCAAGTATAGCTGAACGGTAGCTGACCAGCCGATCTGGGTAGCAACAACTGGCGCGGCAAATGTCGTTATTGCCGTCCCCAAATTGCCCATTCCATATATGCCGTTTACTAGCCCTAACTTTTCCTTCGGATGGTATTTGGGTAACGAGGTGACGCCTACCGAAAACACGGCTCCCCCGATGCCAAGAAACAATCCCCCGATCACGAGATGCGTAAAACTTGTCGCGATGCTGATAAAATAGACCGGGAACAACAGCAGAATAAAACTAGTGATAAACACCATTCGCGCGCCCACCACGTTGGCGTAATAGCCGAGGGGAATCCGTAGAACAGATCCGAGAACTACAGGGATCGCGGTCAGGATAGCAACCCGGTCGGCGGGAATCGCGATATCTTCCCGTATAAAGGGCAACAGCGCCGAGATAATTACCCACACCATAAACCCCAGCACTAAATTCATCGTTTGCAGCGGCAGCTGCAGCTTCTTGATCATTCTCATCACCTTTTCTGTGCAAAATGAATGGCTCTTCCGATTGATCCCCGTCTCTAATTGTAAGTGAAATTATTCACAAAAATAATAGGGAAGTTCCCTGATCCTTGCCAAGGAACTTCCCTATGATTGTATCAACAGACTCCCTAAAGCCCTTTAGAAGATTCTGCAAAACTTGTAGCTTAATCAATAGCCGTGTAGCACACGACTCTAAAAATCTAGCAATTTTTTCTTCAGTGCATATTCAACCAACTCCGGCCGGCTCTTCAGATTTAGCTTCTCCATGATCTTGGCTTTATGGGCCTCGACGGTTTTGACGGATACATACAGCTTCTCGGCAATCTCTTTGTTCCCGAATCCCTTCGCAATCAATGGCAATATTTCAACTTCTCGTCGGGACAAGCTGTTGAACGGATCTTGCTCGGCACTTTCGCTGTCTTTTTTGATGAATTCCCGCACTAAAGAAGTAGCCATTTGAGGATGAATATAAGTGCCGCCAGAATGAACCATTCGTATAGCCGATAGGAGTTCGTCATCAGGCGCGTTTTTGAGCACATACCCTGCTGCTCCATTTTTCAAGACATGGAACAGGTAATCCTCGTCATCATACATGGTCAAAATAATAATTTTCGTGTCTGGAAACTCGCTGCTGATTTTGCCTGTGGCAATGAGCCCACTTTCCCCGGGGGGCATGCTTAAATCCATTAGCAGCACATCTGGACGATGCCTCGCCACCATTGCGTAGGCCTCCAGGCCATCGGCTGCGGTGGCCACCACCTCCATATCCGGCTGATAGTTCAAAATCATAGAAAACCCGCTTCGAACGACAGCATGATCGTCTGCAATGACAATTTTCATGCCTCCACCTCCCGTTTCTCCTCTAGCCTCGGCAGCGGGATGCTTAGCTGAACGGTAGTCCCTTCGCCCACGGCGGAGTGGATTGTAAACTGGCCGCCCACCAGCTCGGCCCGCTCCCGCATTCCATATAAACCGAGCCCGGTTCCCTTTGCCTCGTTAATGACCATATCAAATCCCACGCCCTCATCTCTGACCACCAGTTGAAGTTGGCCGTGCTCCTCGCACAGCCGCACATATACCTCATCGGTTTCTGCGTATTTCAAAGCATTAAGCACAGCCTCTTGACATACACGATAAACAACGGTCTCGATCTCGCTGCCGTAGCGAGCTGCGGCAAGCTCTGCTGAGAACTTCACCAGCAGTCCATAATTCTTCTCCATCCACTTGAAATGGGAGCGAAAGGCTGCTTCCAGCCCGAGATCATCTAGCGAAGAGGGGCGCAGCTCCACCGACAAATGGCGGATATCATCCAGCAGCCGTGTCAAAGATTGCTCGGTATGCTGGAGCTTCTTCAGCACATCTTCCCCGACATCCATATATTTGACGACGCGCAGGTCGACGAGTGAGCTTAACAGTTCCTGGGCTACGCTGTCATGTAACTCTCGAGAAATCCGTTTACGCTCGTCCTCCTGTGCTTTGATGACATATTGAAGCATATGATTGCGCTGTAGCATCTCCTGTGTTTTCTGTTGCTTCGTCAAATCCAGCAGCATGAGCACCCGCACGCCACCTTCCTCGTCAATCGTATGGTAACTGGCAGCAAACGGAACGACACCCCCATCCTTTGTCTTAAGAAACAATTGAAAAGAGGAAAACTCTCCTTGGGGATAATTGAGATAGCAATTGGCACAAGAGATCAGTTCTTGCTCATCGGTGTAACCTTTGCAAGTTTGACAGAACGATTCGTCAGTTCCTGCGCGAATTCGCCTAATGACTTGCGGGTCAATAATCTGCTCCGCCGCGGGATTCATATCAATCACGTTGCCCTCTTCATCGATGAAGATCATAGCCTCCATGCTATTCCGGTACAGCTTGTTCATCAATTCGCTCAAGTGTGCTCCGGTCATCGCTTTCAAGGCTGTGACACCTCCCTGATCTGAAAAGCTCCAAACGTCGATCCTAAGCTTTCTTGGAAGCTCGCAAACGATGTTGGATTTAATCGATTTTCCTTGCGGAAGCCTACCAGCAGCACGCCTACGACACGGGCCCCTTCCCAGAGCGGCAACGCTCCGAGGCTTTTTAACTGTTCTGACACAATAATAGGATAATTGAACAAGTCCCTTGCGCCGATATCGCTGTTCACATTTTGGAGCAGCATCGCTTTTCCTGTTTTAAAAACGATCCCGGCAACGCCTTTGCCTGAATGGAGCACAATCCGCTTGTACCGGTCATTCATGTTCCCAGACACATACTGCCACGTTAATACAAACCGATCTTCGGCCGGCTGTACGAGAGCTAGGGATACAAAGTCAAACTTCCATCTCTTCCGGATGCCGTCAATCTCCTGTTGATAATCAATTGAAGGGAGATCCGCCATTGTCATAACCATAACTCCTCTGGCGTAGAAAAGAAGGCTGCTTTAGCCTTCTCTTAGCTACGTTCATATTTTACGGTGCTTTCTATAAAGGATATATCGTCTGCCGATATAATTCAACGGCACACTCCATACATGGACAAGTCTAGTAAACGGCCATAAAGCAAAAATGAGCAGGCCAGCAGTAATATGAATTTTAAATGACAGCGGCACGTCTGTCATTAAGCCTGCGTCCGGCTGGAAGAGAAAAAGCTGGCGGAACCAGACCGACACCGTCTCCCGGTAATTGAAGTCCGGCTGCAAAGCATTGGTGACAAGGGTGCTGTACATGCCTACCGCTACAATAAACAGCAGCAGTACATTCACAATCATATCTGAGGCGGAGCTGAGCTGGCGCACATTCTTCATCGTAAATCGTCGAAACGTAAGCAGTACCATGCCAGCGAGTGTCAAAAACCCGAACGCGCCACCAATATATACGGCTCCGATATGGTATAGATGTTCATTCACACCGACTGCCTCCATCCAGGACTGGGGTATGCCCAGTCCTGCCACATGGCCCATAATGACCGGGATGATGCCTAGGTGAAACATCAGGCTGCCTGCCCTCAGTCTTTTTTTCTCAACAAACTCACTCGACTTCGCCGTCCAGTTAAACTGGTCAGTTCGATACCGGTAGATATGTCCGACGACAAAAACGGAGAAACATATATAGGGGTAAATCACCCACAAAAACGGATCCATTATGCTCATGTGCCGGGAGCCTCCTGTATGACGCATGCCTTAAACGTTTCCCGCAGTCCCTTGATTAGATGAAAATAAGGGCTGTCTGCTTTTTCCAAAGCATTCAGCAAATGATAGGTTCCATCTTCCATTACCGCCAGCATCAAATCCAGGCTGCTTGCAGCTTGCTGCTCATGGCCCTGCCAAGGGGCGGCGTAGAGAAATTCACACATGAGCGGCAAGTAATCTGAGAGCTCGGTGCCTTCGATGGCAAGGCCGAACAGCTCATATGCTTGTTTGAGCCGTACGAGGAGCGCTCCCCGTTCCCGGCTGTCCTCATATTTGTAAAAGGTCATGTACAAGGTCGTGTCTTTTTGAAAATCAAACGTCTGAACATACATCTCTTCAATTTGCTCGAAGCTGTATTTCTGCATGAGATGCCAGTATTTCTGGAGCGAAGGATGGGCCGGATGTCCGGCAGTCAGGGCTTTCGTCCAAACATCAGGATGAAAATCCAGCTTCTCTGGGTACATAAGCTGTCGGGCAAAAAAGGCGAATCGTGACTTTTGCTCATGTAGTTTCTCAAGATCAATCACGCCAAATCCCCCCGTAGAAATTTTCTTCATACAGCTCTTTGCCGCTTTTGCCACTAAAGCCCGCTGGGCCGCAGCCCGTGCAACCGAGCCCGAAGCCTTCATCCCCTTGGGAGCGGTACACGTCCATGTGCGCTTCCTTATGCGAAGTGGGGATGACAAACCGATCTTCATATTTGGCAATTGCCAGCAACCGATACATTTCTTTCACCTGAGTCGAAGTGAGCCCCACACGTGTTAAGCGGCGTTCGTCAAAGTCAGCGCCAGAAGAGACGGCTCGCATCATCGATCTCATCATGGCCATTTTCTGAAGCGCTTCTTTTACCGTCTCGGTATCCCCTGCCGTAAGCAAGTTCGCTAAATACCGAATCGGCGTGCGCATCTCCTCGATGGCAGGGAATATTAAATCTGGATTCCCGATCGAATCCTTGCCTTCAAATAGATTCATGATCGGGCTGAGCGGCGGTACATACCATACCATCGGCAGCGTCCGGTACTCCGGATGAAGTGGAAACGCCAGCTTGTATTCAATCGCTAGCTTATACACAGGCGACTTCTGTGCCGCCTCAATCCATTCCTCGGGAATTCCGTCCGCCTGAGCCTGCTCGATAACGGCCGGATCGTTCGGGTCGAGAAATAAGTCACACTGAGCTTGGTACAAATCCTGCTCATCCGCTACGGAAGCCGCTTCTTGCACACGATCGGCGTCGTAGAGCAGCACGCCGAGATAGCGAATCCGTCCAGTACACGTTTCGGAGCAGACAGTCGGCAAACCGGCTTCGATTCTTGGGAAGCAAAATGTACATTTCTCCGCTTTATTCGTTTTCCAGTTGAAATACACTTTTTTGTAAGGACAGCCTGTCATACAGTACCGCCAGCCCCGGCAAGCTTCCTGGTCAACTAGCACAATTCCGTCCTCATCGCGCTTATACATCGCCCCTGACGGGCAGGAAGCGACACAACTTGGATTAAGGCAGTGTTCACACAACCGCGGCAAATACATCATAAACGTTTGCTCAAAGTTGAACTTAATTTCTTCTTCGATCTTTTCAATATTCGGATCGCGGGGGCCCGTTACGTGGCCACCCGCGAGATCATCCTCCCAATTGGGTCCCCACTCTAGGTCCATCGTGTCCCCGGTCACTACCGACTTCGGACGCGCTACCGGCTGATGCTTTTTCTCCCCGGCGTTTGTCAGATGTTCATAGTTATAAGTCCACGGTTCATAGTAGTCCTTCATCTCCGGCATATCGGGGTTGTGAAAAATGCTGCCGAGGGCGATTTTGGACAGCTTGCTGCCAGATTTCAGTTCCAGCTTGCCGTTCTTAAGCGTCCAACCCCCTTTGTATTGCTCTTGATCCTCCCAGCGAACCGGATATCCGATCCCCGGTTTTGTCTCCACATTGTTGAACCATATATATTCCGCCCCTGGTCGGTTGGTCCATGTACTCTTGCAGGTCACGCTGCAAGTGTGGCATCCAATGCATTTGTCTAGATTCATCACCATGGCCACTTGCGCTTTAATCTTCAAGCCAATCCACCTCTTTCATTTTGCGGACAGCCACGTACACATCCCGTTGGTTTCCGATCGGTCCGTAGTAATTAAATCCATAGCTGAGTTGGGCATATCCCCCGACCACTTGAGTCGGCTTGACATGAATTCGAGTCGGGGCATTGTGGCTACCGCCGCGGTTTTTCGTAATTTCGGAGCCTGGGACATAGATATGTTTGTCTTGGGCATGGTACATGTACATTGTCCCTTTTGGCATCCGGTGGCTAACGACAGCTCTGGCGGTGACCACTCCATTCCGGTTGTATACCTCGAGCCAATCGTTGTCCTGAATGTGATGAGCGGCCGCGTCGTCATTGTTCAGCCATACTGTCGGCCCGCCCCGGAACAGTGTCAGCATGTGCAGATTATCCTGATACGTGCTATGGATATTCCATTTCCCATGTGGAGTCAAATAGCGTAGTACGAGCGTTTCGTCGCTGCCGCTCACCTGACTGTCACGAGGCCCGAATACCATCGGCGGTAGCGTCGGTTTATACACTGGCAGCGCTTCGCCGAACTGCAGAAAAATCTCATGATCGATATAAAAATGTTGTCTACCGGTCAATGTCCGGAAAGGAACCAAGCGTTCAATATTAGTGGTAAATGGGGAATACCTTCTTCCCATCTTATTGGACCCGCTAAACACCGGTGTCGGAATGACCTCCCGTGGCTGGGCCGTAATGCTCTGGAACGTAATCCGCTCCGCTGCCCGATCGGCAGAAATATCCGTAAGCTGGACGCCGGTATCCTGTTCGAACGACTCCCAGGCACGCTGGGATACGCGGCCGTTGGTAGCGGACGATAGCGTCAATATGATCTCCGCCGCATGAGATGCCGTATACAATTTCGGAAGTCCTTGCTTAATCGTGTCATCCTCATAGATGCCGTTGATTCGCTTCAGTTCCTCGTATTCCTCGGCCACCGGGAAGCTGACGCCGTGCGCTCCTACCTTGCCATTGGCCAGCCCTGGCCCCAGTGAAATGTACTTGTCGTAAATTTGTGTATAGTCCCGTTCCACAATCGTTAGATTCGGCATCGTTTTGCCAGGCACCGCTTCAACCTCGCCCTTGCGCCAATCCTTGACGACACCATAAGGCTGGGCAATTTCACTCGCAGAATCATGGGCGAGTGGAGTAGCGACCAAATCCTTGTATACGCCAGGGAGATGCTCTTTGGCCATCTCCGAAAAGGTCTTGGCAAGGGTTCTGTAAATATCCCAGTCCGAGCGCGATTCCCAAAGAGGATCAACGGCCGGATTAAACGGATGGACGAACGGGTGCATATCGGTTGAAGAGAGATCGGTCTTCTCGTACCAAGTCGCTGCAGGCAGGACGATATCGGCATAAATCGGCGTCGCAGTCATGCGGAAATCAAGAGCAACTAGCAGGTCCAGCTTGCCGACTGCTTCTTCCCGCCAGACCATCTCCTCCGGCTTCTGCTCCTCGTTCGGAGAAGAGAGCAAATTATCCGATGTGCCTAGCAGATGTTTCATAAAATATTCCTGTCCTTTGGCCGAGCTGGAAATTAGATTAGAACGCCATACAAACATTGTGCGCGGAAAATTTTCCGGTGCATCGGGATCTTCGGCCGCAAATGTGGTTTTGCCAGAGGTGATCTGCTCATAAGCATGCTTGACGATGTCCTCATTGTTTGTTTTTCCCTGCTGCTTCGCCTCCTCCGCAAACGCTAGACTGCTCTTGTTGAACTGGGGATAGGACGGGAGCCAGCCGAGCCTTGCAGCCAGAACGTTGTAATCGGCAGGATGGGTGTAACGAGTCTCGCCACCGGTGGGCGATTTCAGCGATTCGGTGTCCATCTCCTCATACTTCCATTGATCGGTGGCGAAGTAGAAGAAGGAAGTCGCGTTTTGCTGCCGCGGTGGCCCTTGCCAGTCTTTCGCAAATGCTACGGTCGACCAGCCTTCGATTGGACGGCATTTTTCTTGACCGACATAATGGGCCCATCCACCTCCATTGACACCTTGGGAAGCGGTAAGGATAACCAAGTTCAGAATGGCCCTGTAGATCGTGTCGCTATTGAACCAGTGATTGATCCCAGCTCCCATAATGATCATGGAGCGTCCGCCTGTATCGAGCGAATTTTGGGCGAATTCCCGGGCGATTTGTACGACAACGGAGGCTTTCACACCGGTGATGCCCTCCTGCCAAGCAGGCGTGTACTTCGAGGTTGCATCCTCATAGCCGTCAGCCTCCCACTCGCTTCCTATACGCCTGATACCGTACTGGCTCAGCATCAAGTCGTACACGGTTGCAGCCAGACGCTTCGTTCCGTCGGCCAACTGGATCGTTCGGACAGGAATCACCCGTTTAAATGTGCCGCTGCCGGCGTTATCAAAGAACGGGAAATAAATCGTTTGAAACTCCTGTCCATGGGGTTCCACCGAGAGCGCAGGCGATATCAGCGAACCGTCTTCGCGCTCCAAAATCAAGTTCCACTGCTTCCCTTCTTCCCAACGCTGTCCCATCGTCCCGTTAGGTACCAAAACTTCTTCTGTTGTTTCATCAATAAGAACCGGCTTCCATTCCGCATGGGGGGACGTTTCCCCAAGATCACTTGCCCGGAGGAAGCGCCCTGCTTTATAGCCATCTTCAAACTCCTCTAGCAAAATTAGAAAAGGCATATCCGTATACTGCTTCGCATAATTCAGGAACATTGGCTCCTGGCGTTTATGGTAATACTCGTCTAAAATAACATGGGTCATTGCCTGAGCGATCGCTGCATCAGTTCCAGGATTGGGCGCCAGCCAGTTATCCGCAAACTTAACGTTCTCGGCGTAATCTGGAGCAACGGAGACTACCTTTGTTCCTTTATAGCGTACCTCGGTCATGAAATGGGCATCTGGCGTGCGTGTCAGCGGCACGTTCGACCCCCACATGATAAGATAGCCGGCGTTGTACCAGTCGCTCGATTCTGGCACGTCGGTTTGCTCTCCCCAAATTTGCGGAGAAGCAGGAGGCAGATCGGCATACCAATCGTAAAAGCTGAGCATCTCTCCTCCTAGCAGGGAAATAAAGCGGGCGCCGGAGGCATAGCTGATCATCGACATCGCCGGGATCGGCGTGAATCCAGCAATCCGGTCTGGACCGTATTTGCGTATCGTATAGATTAACTGGGCGGAGATTAGCTGTGTCGCATCCTGCCAGGTTACGCGGACATGGCCGCCTTTTCCCCGTGCCTGCTTGTATGATTTAGCCTTCTCTGGATCCTCAACAATGCTGGCCCAAGCGTCTACTGGATCATCGTGCTGCTTGAGTGCCTCGTTCCAGAGCCGCCACAGCCGTCCGCGCATATAAGGATATTTCACGCGCAGCGGACTGTACTCATACCAGGAGAATGACGCTCCCCTCGGACAGCCTCGCGGTTCAAATTCGGGCATATCCGGCCCGCAGGAAGGATAATCAATCTGCTGATTTTCCCACGTAATGATGCCACTCTTCACAAACACCTTCCAGCTGCAGGAGCCGGTACAGTTAACCCCATGTGTAGTTCTGACAACCTTGTCATGGGACCACCGGTTTCGGTACATGTCCTCCCATTCCCGGCTCTTCTCCTCGAGAATGGACCAATTGTCCGAATAGCTTTCTACTTTTTTAAAGAATGTCAATCCCTTGTTTCGTTTCATAGGACGCTTCAACTCCTTGTGCTTGAATGACGATGATTGGCGGGGAATCAATGCGTCGTCCATTCATATACCTTTATTATGAAGAAACCACCCCGGCCGCTCCTATTAGGGAAACTCCTATATTGCTTCGTGAACTCCCTTGTTTTGCGGCATGATCCGTTCTAATCAAATGCTTTTCAACAAAAAAACGCCGCTCGGATCTTATCGATCCAAGCGGCGTTTTTTAACCATTCTATTTTTAATTGCGTTTTTAGGCGTCACATCACTGTACGGACATTCCGAAATAAAATGTTGTTTTCCAAATGAATATGATCATACGTATCTTGTTCAAGGTGGGCAAGGCGCTGATACACAAGACGATAGGTGCCGCAAGCATCATCCGGAAGCTCAAAATCGCTCGTGACTTCCCGCAATTCTTTGAGCAAACAGCCAGCCGACTCGTGTTCATCCTCAAGCTCAGAGATATGCGGCCTCAACGCTTCCGTTGTTTCTGGATTGGGCTCATTCATAAACCGGGTGATTAATGGAAATACAACCTTGTCTTCATCATTCGTATGCTCCAGCAGCTCCTGCTTTAAATCCGTGAACAGTTCCTGAACGCGAAGCAGCTCGGGATGGGAGCCACCATGGACGCGGGCCAGCTTGGTTACATATGGCACAAGCGCAGGCAACTCTTCTTTTAGAAAAGCATGGTGCTTCTTTTGAATATGGTCGATCAGTTCCAGTTCTGTCAGATCAGCCGGGCGACTCTGCTCATATTTGGCAAACTTGCTTTCTACCAGTTTTACCTGTTCCAGCACCTCGTTTGGATCCAGCTCCCGCTTTAAAGCTGCCTGTTCCAGTGGGACTTGTCCACCGCAGCAAAAATCAATGCGAAGCTTGCGGAAAACATCCGCCGTCTGCGGTATAGCTGTCACAATATCGGCTACTTGAGATTGAAGTGTGAGTGAACTCATGTTGACTCCTCCATTCATATGGCTGTATGTCTCGCTTACGATCAAGTATATCGAAGCAAGCTCCATTGCAGCCATCCCAAATCGAAACGATCTGTGACAAAGTGGCTAATGACTCCATTAGAAAAACCCATCTTCGGCCGTCGGATGACATGAGCGAACTGTGTTGTTAAACAAATAGACGCGGCAAAAGTTCCGAAGGCAGATGTCTATTCCATGGCACCGCAGTACACAACCACCGCATCAAACGCCCGTTTTGCTTAGAGAAGCACTTCCCCACCATTCAGGCAGCATTGCTTATTTTGCTCGCTGAGCAACAAGATTGGCGATATTGACAATCACATGGACTGCTTTTTCCATATTGTCTACTGACACATATTCATAGCGGCCGTGGTAATTTTCTCCTCCAGTAAAAATGTTCGGTGTAGGCAACCCTTTATAAGAAAGTTGCGATCCATCGGTACCACCGCGAATTGGCCCTACTTTCGGCTCAATGCCAAGCTTCTCCATCGCCTCCAACGCGACCTCGACAATTTCCTTCTGTGGCTCTATTTTTTCCCGCATATTGTAATATTGGTCACGAAGCTCGATGGATACTTTTCCCTTTCCATGCTTTTCTTGCATTTCCCAGGCAATGGCCTCCATTTTCGCCTTTCTATTTACAAATTGCTGACGGTCAAAATCACGAATAATATAGTGGAGTTCAGCAAAATCAGCATTGCCTTCCATAGAAAGCAAGTGGTAAAAGCCTTCATAGCCTTCCGTGAATTCTGGCGCTTCGTTCGCTGGAAGCTGTGAATGGAATTCGATCGCCCGTTTAATCGCATTCACCATTTTATTTTTGGCCGTTCCAGGATGAGTGCTAACGCCATAAAAACTGACTTTTGCTGCCGCCGCATTGAAACTCTCATATTGGAATTGACCTAAAGGTCCGCCATCAAGCGTATAAGCAAAGGCAGCGCCAAAGGCGTCAACATCAAAATGGGCCGGTCCCCGTCCAATTTCCTCATCTGGCGTAAAGGCGACACGAATTTTCCCATGCTCTATTTCTAGATGCTTGATCAAATAATCCATCGCTGTCATTATCTCAGCAATTCCGGCTTTGTCGTCGGCGCCAAGCAGCGTGGTTCCGTCTGTGGTAATCAACGTATGACCTTTGTACCCTGCTAGTTCTGGAAATTGCTTAGGCGAGAGCACGTAGCCATGGCCAAGCTCAATATCGCCGCCGCTGTACTCGTGTACTTGCGGATTGACGTTCTTACCTGTAAATTCTGTCGCCGTATCAAGATGGGCAAGAAAGCCAATAGTCGGGACTGCCTTATTTGTATTGCTCTCCAATGTCGCCATCACATAGCCATTATCGTCCATCGTCACTTCTGTTAAGCCAAGCGCTTTCAACTCTTCTACAAGGAGGCGGCCAAGTTCCAATTGTCCTTCTGTTGTCGGAACAGCATTGCTCGCCTCTGTGGATTGTGTATCCACTTTAGCATAGCGAGTAAAGCGGTCAATGATTTCTTGTTTCATGTTTTGCAATCCCTTCACCGATTTGGTTTATTTCCTTCCATTATAGCAAAACCCCAGAAGAAACAGAAAAATGCACGCTACATTATTTTCTGGCTAACTGGAAACAGTAGCAGTGACCCCTACTCAAGTATTCAACGTACAGATGATAGAAGCTAGGGATAAATCGTTTAAAGCTGAGGAAAAATGAATTTAGCAAACAACAAAATCACCGCCACAGTTACATCAAAACAACTTTTCTTCTCATTCATCTATGAAAGAGTCAAACCGCTTTCATTTATTTCCATTGCCAAATCAGGAAAACAACTATATAATCTTTGTAAATAATTTACCTTAAAGGAGTGAAAATGATGAGTGTTTTCTTTGAAAAAGCACAACGGTTCGGAAAATCGTTTATGCTTCCCATCGCCGTTTTACCTGCCGCTGGTTTATTGTTAGGCATTGGCGGCGCTTTAAGCAACCCGAATACGCTTGTCGCCTATCCGTTTTTGGACCAGCCGTTTTTGCAAGGCTTATTTACTATCATGAGCTCAGCAGGAAACATTGTCTTTGCCAATCTTCCGCTTTTATTTGCGATTGGCCTTGCCATCGGTCTAGCACGGGCGGACAAAGGTACAGTCGGCCTTGCAGCCGTTATCGGCTACTTTGTCATGAATGCGACGATTAATGCCATGCTAACGATTACCGGCACACTCGCTGAGGACTCTCTTGCTGATGTCGGCCAAGGAATGAGCGTAGGCATCCAAACACTGGAAACAGGCGTTTTTGGCGGTGTGCTCGTCGGAATTATGGCGTATGTTCTCCATAAACGCTACTATAAAATTGAGCTCCCTCGTTTTCTTGGTTTCTTTGGCGGCTCTCGTTTTATTCCGATTATTACCTCTGTTGCTGCGATGGTTCTTGGTGTCCTATTGTTTTATGTATGGCCGTTTATTCAACAAGGGATATTCTCACTCGGTTCTTTAGTAGAAATGACCGGCTATATTGGAACATTTTTATACGGCTTTATTCTACGTTTGTTAGGGCCATTCGGCTTGCACCATATTTTTTACATGCCATTTTGGACAACAAGCCTTGGCGGCTCTATGATTGTCGATGGCACACTTGTCGAAGGCACACAGCGAATTTTCTTCGCACAGCTCGCTGACCCAAGCGTGACTCAATTCTACGAAGGAACTTCGCGCTTTATGTCCGGGCGTTTTATTACGATGATGTTCGGTTTGCTCGGTGCATGCTTAGCCATTTACCACACAGCCAAACCTAAAAACAAAAAGATCGTTGCTGGACTTTTGCTCTCAGCAGGGCTCACTTCCTTTTTGACAGGCATTACCGAGCCAATTGAGTTCTCATTCCTGTTCATTGCTCCTGCTCTTTATGTCGTTCACGCCTTTTTTGATGGTCTCGCCTTTATGCTTGCGCACATCTTTTCGATTACAATCGGGCAGACATTTTCTGGCGGCTTCATCGATTTTATTTTGTTCGGCGTGCTTCAAGGCAACGATAAAACCAATTGGGTGATCGTCCCGCTTATTGGTATTGTCTGGTTTTTCCTTTATTATTTCACGTTCCGCTTTATGATTAGGAAATTCAACTACAAAACGCCAGGCCGTGAAGACGAGGAAATCGCTGCACAAACTGCATCTGGCACAGAGAGGGCTGCCGCCATCGTCGCTGCACTGGGGGCTGCTGCAAACATTAAAGATGTCGATGCCTGCGCCACCCGCCTACGCGTTAGTGTCCATGATGGTGAGAAAGTGGATAAAGACCAATTCAAAGCGACAGGCGCCAAGGGCGTTATTGTGAACGGCAACGGCGTACAAGTGATCTATGGACCGGAAGTGACGGTTATTCGCAATGAAGTTGATGAACTGTTAGGAGATAAATGACATGCATGCTGTGTTAAAAAAAATTGAAAACAAACTGGTTGTTTCCTGCCAAGCATTAGAAGAAGAACCGCTCCATTCGTCCTTCATTATGGGGCGTATGGCTCTCGCCGCTAAACAAGGCGGCGCTTCAGGGATTCGTGCCAATTCGAAAGAAGATATACTTGAAATAAAATCAATGGTTGACCTGCCTGTCATTGGAATTGTGAAGCGCCATTATCCAGAAAGCGACGTTTATATTACAGCGACGATGACGGAAGTAGACGAATTAATGGAAGCCAAAGTGGACATGATTGCCATGGATGCGACCAAACAAAAGCGTCCCAAGCAATCGTTGGCAGAAATGGTAGCAGCAATCCGCAGCAAGTATCCGACCGTTGCCCTTATGGCGGATGTCTCCACATTGGAAGAAGCAATGGAAGCAGACCGCCTTGGCTTTGACTGCATCTCGACAACATTAGTAGGCTATACCGCTTATACGGCTGGCGCATCTGCGTCAGACAATGATTTTGCTCTTTTAAAAGAGATGACCCAAGCGGTTAAAGCGCCAGTCATAGCAGAAGGGAAAATGAACACCCCTGCCCTTGCCAAAGGCGCCCTTAAAGCAGGTGCTCACAGCGTTGTCGTCGGTGGAGCGATTACCCGTCCTCAGCAAATTACAAAGACGTTTGTGGAAGCCTTGCAATAAAATTCATTTATAGACAAAAAACGCCTCTGAGATCATTCTCAAAGGCGTTTTGTCTATGATAGCAGCTGTTAGATCTTTTTTAATTGGCTGAGCGCGTGAAGTGTTTTCCGGCGCGCTTCCGCTCGTTCTTCATTTTGGGCGAGCACAAGGCTGATTAAATCAAGCACGTGGACGATGGAGAGCTGGGCGTTGAGAAAGCCACGAGCGTAAAAAGGTTTAGGGCTGAAACTTAAGAGCAGCAAGTCTGCCATTTCGCTTAATGGGGTATGTTCATGGTTCGTCAACAAAATGATCGTTGCCCCATTTTCTTTTGCTAACGCCACCGCTTCCTGAATATCAACCGTATAGCCAGAATTTGAAATGGCGAGAACTACATCTGCCGCTGTCAAAAGCGAGGCGTTCATCACCATCGTATGGGAATCGATATGGCAGTCAACGCGCATCCCCATCCGCATTAGCCGAAACTTCATTTCCTGACCAGACAAGCCAGAGCTGCCGATTCCATAAATTTCAATCCGGTTCGCGTTCTCAAGCAATGTAGCAGCTTGGACAATGTCGTCCTGTTTAATCAGCTCCCGACTTCCGCCAATAATCGCTTTGTAAATCGACTCCATTTCAGCGATCAGCTCTCCGCCCTCTTCTTCTGTTCGAGTGCTGTCCCTTATAGACATTTTAAATTCAACGAAATTGGCCGCTCCGACTTTTCGGCAAAAACGGGTGATTGTCGCTACGGAAACACTGCATTTTGCCGCCAAGTCTTTAATATGGATATTAGCAAGTTCTTTTGGCGCGCTCATCACATAATCGGCAATACGTTTCTCCGCAGCGCTGAGCGCATGATAATTCACTTGGATTTGTTGCAGCATTGGTAACATGAGCGAAACCTCCCTGCCGTTCTTTCTCTATCATACACGATTTTTCGTCGTTTTACCCTTTATATCTCTAGTAAAGTAAACGTTAAAAATAGTGTACAGCCTTCCACACTGAAGAAACCTAGCAAGAAAAGAAGTGTTTCAATCGGAGACTCATTTATACGAACGTATATTCTTATCTACTTGAATATGGTATACTAAAACAAGGCAATTGAATAAGGCTTTGGAGTGGTCGTTCGCCCCCTTGCATGTTTTTTGCTAACGAAAGGGGGTGAGGCCTTGACAGTATTCGAAACGCTAGTTGTCACGTTTGCAGCGGCAAACCTACTCGTTGCCATACTGTCGTATAAGAAAGACAAATAACCACTCCTAAGCCCGGGAAGCTAGAGTGGTTATTGGAATCACTTAGGCGAACGCCCCTTTAGGGCATTCAATTGCCACTGGCCTCGGTGTTCGCGCACCAGGCCTTTTTTATCCTATGTCTTTGTAGTCTTATTATACCGGCGAATTGGCCTAAACGCAAACAGAGCTTATCAAAAAGGCGTTGTAGCGGCATTTGCCGTTCTAAACAGCTTCCCTCTAAGAAAGAGTTGATAGAGAAGAATGATCGAAGACCATCCACCCACCTTTACGAAAAACTCCGATTTGCTACTTGGTTGATCCAGTTCAAATCTGCTTCTAAATGCAGCAACATGCCTGTAATTAATAAGTACTTGTTTTCGTCCCCTTCAAGCAAGAACGTTGTTTTTAATTTCGTTAACTCCATTACTTCTTTAATCACTAATGCTTTTTGTTGTTCCAGCATGTTCTTTTCTTGGGCAAATTCGATTTTTCGCGCACAACTCCATTTAAAGAAAAAATCATCTTTTGTTGAATCGTACGTTACTGGTTCCAGCAACCATTTTTTTAGCTCTTTTTCACCGGCGGGCTCTAAGGCAAATAACTTCCGTTCCTGCTCATCCGCCCCAGGAGAGGAAACGAATTGATCCCGAATTAAGCGATCAAGGGTCGTATAAATTTGGCCAGGATTGATCTTTCCTTTAATCCCTAATAGCGAATCGAGTTCTAATTTCAATTCGTATCCATGGCGATGTTGCTGGCACAATAATGTTAAAATCCCATATTTAACTGACAAACGATCACCCTTCTTTAAGAGATGACTGTATATCCATTTTACTTGCACTGTGACTAGATATCCAGGCTGCACTAAGGCTTAACCCAATTCCGGCAATAATAGCTAAGATCATATTGCCGACAGGCAACTGAAAAGACATAAAGCCTTCCATTATTTCAGATTGGCTAGTAACAAAAATCAAGAGTACACCAATCGCCATCCCTATCACCACGCCTGCTAAACCAATGAGGAATCCTTCAGCCATGATCATTTTTCGAACTTGTTGCTTGGTGAAGCCAAGTGCACGCATCGTCCCAATCTCCGTTATCCGTTCCATTGTATTCATCACTAACGTATTCGCAGTGCCAATACTCGCTAATCCGATCATCATAAACAACATAACAGAAATCAGTTCATTCATGCCAGAAACCGCTGATGTCGTCGAGCGAATTTCCTCTTCTACCGTTTCCACTTTTGAAAGCTGCCCGCCAAACTCAGACCATGTCTGTTCGCGAATCGTAGTATACGCTTCCTGCTCAGCCGTAAGCAACAAATCAAAGCTATTGGTCCAGCCAAATTCGTGCTGAAGGTGGCTCTCATCCATAAAAGCGACATAGCCAGAATAGTGGGACGTCTGCACGACTCCAACTACTTCGAAAGATTGCCGGCCGTTTGGCGTGTTCATTTGTATATGCTCGCCTATCTGTCCGTCCCATTCTTTAAAAGCACGCTCCCCAAGCAATATAGAAGGGTTCCCGTTTAATTGCTTAAGCAGCTCTTTTTCATGGGGATCGGCAAATAAGGCAGGGCCTTCTTCACTGACAGCAAGAACAGAAAATTGCCTGCTCTCTCCGCTCGTCGTTTCCCACGTTATCGGCGTTGCTTCAGTAAACGGCTCAACCGCTTCAATCTCTTCATAAGAAAGGAGTTTGGCACGATCTTCCTCTGACCATGGCGCTTCAGACGTCATTTTCAAATCTCCGCCATACGTGTTTCGAATGTCGTTCTCGAAACCTTCTGGAGCAGATTTTATAACTGCACCAAGCAATAAAATAACCGAAATGCCGATAGCAAGAATCGCCGCTGTATGGGCATTGCGATTTAGCTGCTGGCTTATATGGTTGGCAGCCATGATCCCTGGATACTGAAAAAGCTTTTTCAATAGCGGTTTAAGTAGTTTGTTCAACCCTAATAACAGCAGAGGAAACAAAAGAATCACACCAGCTATGATAGCAGCGTAAGCGACGGGATGGTCAAAAAAACCTAAACAAAGAAGACCAGCTCCAACTACCGCCCGTTGCCACAACCGTTTCGATGATTGATTCGTTTCCGTTTCCATTTTTAATGTCAATAAAATCGACGTCTTGCCGGCGTGGTAAATGGGGAATAGCGAAAAAGCAATCGGGAACAGCACACCAATGATGAACGCTACCAATGCCGGCAGCTGCCAGTTTAGCGTATAGACCATATCAAAATCAAAAACACCAAGAAGAACATCCATGAATACATCCCCGAGCCATACCCCAAGCGGCACGCCTATTGCCGTGCCCAACAACGACAAAAGCAACATTTCCATAAGCACGAGTTTAGAAACAGCCCGTTGTGTGTACCCTAAGCTTTTCATAATCGCAAATTCTTTTCTTCTTTCAATAACGCTCGTATAAATCATATTAAATACAATGAACCCACTGATAAACATCGACAAGCCTGCAATTAAATAAAAGAACGTATAAAGTCCGCCAATATCATTGCTTTGAAGGTCATCGGCCACTACAGGTTGAATAAATACATGAGTATCTTGAAATTGTTGTTGCAATGTTTTAAACAAATCCTTGCCATCGCCTTGCACTTGAAAACGCATATAGGAAATGTCATGGTCGTTTCCTGTCCACTCTCTTAATAAGTCAAGTGGAGCCATAATCCGAAAACTAGAAGACTCGGCGCTTTCCCAATTATTAGGGCTTGCTAGCAGTTGCGTATACTCAACGACCGCAGAGACTTGCGCCTCTCCCATATTAGCTAGGCGAACCGTATCGCCAACCCCTACGCCTAAAAGATTGGCGACGTTTTTGGGTACGACCAATCCTTGATTGTCTAGTTCCCCTTCTATAACAGGCAGTTTCAGCAAAGGACTGTTTTGGTCACTGACACCTGTAATTCTTACAGCCCGTTCATTTAAAGAGCGGTCGCCCTCAAGCTCAAAAAAAGCGTGCTTGTCGAGCGCTTCCAATGTATGGGTGACAATCGGGTCATTTTGGATGGACGCAATCATTTCCTCAGGATACGTATGTTCATCGCTTAATACCCAATAATCAGCATTGCCGACATACATTTGCTCGTAGTAGTCAAAAACGTCATCTGTTGTTTTATCGGCTACTAGCATAGCCGTTACAAAAGACGTTCCAAGCATAATAGCGAGCAACGTCAAGCCAAACCTTTTTTTGTTATCGGTGATATTACGCCATGAAATTCGCCAAGTATTTAGCATAGTCACGATCCTCCCTCGAAATAACTTGGTCGATGACTCCGTCCCTAAAAAGAATGATGCGGTCTGCAAAACCAGCAGCAAAAATGTCGTGTGTCACCATCACAACCGTTTGTTTGTCTTTGCGGTGGAACGTTGACAGCAAGGCCAGTATTTCTTCTGCTTTCGCTCGATCTAAATTTCCAGTTGGTTCATCCGCCAACAAAACAGTCGGGTTATGAACAAGCGCCCTTGCTATCGCCACTCGCTGCTGTTGGCCCCCACTGAGCAAGTTCACCCGTTTGCGGTTTAGTCCCTTTAACCCAACTGAATCAATCAAATTATTGACCGCTTGGCTATGTTCACTCGTCCACTTACCGTCCGCATGGAGGGGAAATGCGACATTTTCTTCAACCGTTAACGTAGGCAACAATTGATAATTTTGAAACACAAACCCTGCCTTTTGTCGCCGAAAGATCGTTCTTTCTTTTTCTTTCATCTGATGCAACGGTTTTCCGTCTATCTCTATTTCCCCAGCAGTAGGGACATCCAGCCCGCCTAGCAGTTGAAGCAATGTGCTTTTGCCAGAACCACTCGGCCCCATAATTGCCACGAATTCGCCTTCCTTTATCGTAAAATCAACCCCTTTTAACACTTGCGTAGCCTCTTGCCCTTGCATAAATTCTTTCGTCAAATTGCTCACTTTAATCATTCTGTTCCCTCCTCTTAACAATCTCACTCATTATATACTAAGTATATATAAAAAAGGAAGTTTAAATTGTAAAATCTATTTCCTTCGCGTAATATACAATACCATTGTGTTAAAATTATTATATACTAAGTATCTATAGCTGGATTTTGAGTAGTGGTTTATCAAAGAGGACAAGAAAAAGTTTGCTTTCAAGCCAGTTGATAAAAGAAGAGTATCCTTGTGCGATCTTTTAAAACATCGGCTAGTTCTCATATAAAAGAGCCCCTCGAAAAGCATTTTACGCTTTAGCAAAGAGCTCATCACCATACTTATATGTCGTTTTAGTACGTTGCTTGTATTCTCGGCTTCTATCAGTGTCGATGGGCAAAGCGAAAACCAAACAACGACAGGACTTACGCTTTTTTAAATCTATCTCTCCTTTATTTCTATTAACCTCAACTAGTTACTCAGATCCGATCTCGACTATTTTGGTTCAAGTAATTGAAGATAACTCAATCGTTCAACACGAATATATAATTAAATTAAAACCGTTAAAAACACCATTACATTTTTGACATCCTCCCTGAGTATAAAATGAAGACAGTTATATATACCTGACTGAGCAACACAAAGCAGACATCTTGGTTGAAATCGATTTGCTGTATGCCCTAACTGTGTATGAAACATATCTCGTTGAGCCACTTGAAGAAACGGGCTTATATCAACATCTAGGCAATACACAAACAGAACAAACTGTATCCTTTCAAAATATCGAGACGTCCTTTGTCATTGATTTAAACGAATCAACTAGTAAATTTACATAACTTTGTCCATAGCGATATTAAACCATTAAAGACGTATTAGAAACCATAATGAGTTTCTCCACCAACGCAAGAGCAGACGTTATCCCTTTTATCAAAAAGACATGGCTTTTTGATAATGCTTCTTTAGTAATTTCAGGCACTAAAAAACGTAGCGGAAGCATCGCTACGTTTTTCCATTTACCCTTAAAGCGGTACGCAAAGTCTTGATTGCATACGGTCATATTACACATGAACATGGTATCTCCCTTTAGGTACGACCATAGGTGAGTGAGATACGGGATCTTGAACGACTTCGCAGTCAAGGCCAAAGACGTCTTTTACTAGTTCGCTTGTAATAACTTTGGATGGATCTCCCTCTGCGATAAGCTCCCCTTGACGAAGGGCAAAAAGATAGTCGGCATAACGGGCGGATAAGTTTATATCGTGGAGAACCATAACAATCGTTGTCCCGTGTTTCCGGTTAAGGTCTGTAAGCATGTCCAGAATTTCAACTTGGTAGGTAATATCCAAAAAGGTGGTCGGTTCATCCAGAAATAAAATATCCGTTTGCTGGGCGAGAGCCATGGCAATCCAGACTCGTTGCCTTTGCCCGCCGGAAAGCTCATCAATGTGACGATTGGCGAGCTCTGTAATGTTCATCATCTCCATTGCTTCAGCGACGGCTTCATTATCCTTTTTCGTCCATCCTTTGAGCAAAGATTGATGAGGAAATCGCCCTCTGCCAACTAGATCAGCAACAGAAATGCCCTCTGGAACAATAGGCGATTGGGGAAGTATGCCAAGTACCTTCGCTAGTTGTTTTGGCGGCATTTTATTAATGGCCTTGCCATCAAGCATGACGTTCCCCGAGGTGGGCCTGAGAAGCCTTGCCATCGTTTTAAGGAGTGTCGACTTTCCACACGCGTTTGCTCCAATTATGACGCTAATCCGGTTATTAGGAATGACCAGGCTTATCTCATTGAGAATGGTCTTTTGATCATACCCTGCTCTAATTTGTTCAGTTTGGAACGTATGTGACGATGTCATGATAAACTTCCCTTTCGATTCATGCGGATGAGTAAGTAGAGCAAAAATGGCGCTCCGAGCAAACCAGTAATAATGCCCACTGGAAATCTGACTTCAAAAGCAAACTGTCCAATTAGGTCAGCTGCCAAAACCAAATTAACGCCCACGAGTCCAGCGGGAATAGCATTCGAATAGCCAACTCCGACTAACCGTTTGGCGATTGGCCCTGAAAGAAAAGCAACGAACGCAATTGGTCCAGTCGTGGCAGCAGCGAGCGCAATCATAGCAACCGAACTGACAATTAGCATGACTCTCGTCTTATCTGTGTTCAGCCCGAGAGAAGAGGCTGACTGTTCTCCAAGCTCCAAAAGGTTGAGCTGCCTTCCAAGGGCAATGACAATAGGGGCACAGACAAAAACCGTAACGATAAGAGGAAGCAACGCATCCATTTGTGAACCATTAAGGCTGCCGCTGAGCCACCTGAGCGCTGCAGGGATGTCTTCTTGCGCGCCTACCATCAGAAGGTAAGAAATCAACGCACTTAGCATTGCCTGTATGCCAATGCCAACTAAAATCAGTCGGCCTACTGAAAACGATTTCCCCCGTGATAACCCATAAATAAGTGCGACTGTCGCAAGTCCAGCAATCACCGAAACAATGGAAACAACCGTATTGCTTGTTTGTAAAATGAGAATGCAACATAGTGCCGCGACGCTGGAGCCAGTAGTAATTCCAAGAACGTCTGGATTTGCTAGTGGATTACGCAACATTGTTTGGAACGTATTACCGGCCATACCAAAAGCAAAACCAGCAAATAAACCAGCTAGCATTCTAGGCAGACGGATTGTATTCACTGCAAAAGATACCCCGTCAAGCCGCTCACCTAATAATGCCCGGATGACATCTTCAACGGGATAAACTGTGCTCCCAAGCATGAGCATCGCGCAGCATAGCACACAAGCGAGCAACAACAGCAATATATTCATGACGATCCAGCGACGACGCCTCTGACGACGTCCGGCAATCATGATAGCAATGGTATTCTTTTTCATAGTGAACGCACTTTCATTCTCGTAGCTAATAGGATAAGGAACGGAGCTCCAATAAAAGCCGTAACAACGCCAACTTCAAGTTCTCCGGGACTGCCGATGAGCCTGCCGCTTACATCGGCGATTGTTAAAATAACAGCTCCTGAAAGGGCTGACATTGGAATGAGCACCCGCAGATCAGGGCCAAGTAAAAGACGGTTGAGATGAGCAGCTAACAGTCCAATAAAACCAATCGGCCCTGCTAACGCGGTCGCCGCACCGCACAAAATCACACCAGCAAACGCAGCGGTGAGCCGTAGCACCCCCGTCCGTACCCCCTGGCCGGTGGCAACATCATCGCCCAACGCCAACGCATTTAGTGCTGAAGCCGAGAGAACGGCAAGTAATAGCCCAATGAGCAAGAACGGGAGAAATGTCATAATCGCATTCCAGTTTCCTGAGCCAACACTTCCTACTTGCCAAAACCGAAATTGGTCCATGACATGAGTACGGGGGAGCATGATCGCACTAACTAGCGAAGAAAGGGCGGCGCTTGTAGCAGCGCCTGCCAAAACAAGTTTAAGCGGTGTCGCCCCCGCACGCCCCATAGAACCTATCCCGTAAACAAATACAGCTGTCACCATAGCTCCTGCGATCGCAAACCATATAAATTGGCTCGCTGTGCTAATGTTCAAAAAGGCAAGCCCAGCAACGACAAACAAAGCAGCGCCAGTATTGACGCCCAATATGCTTGGATCAGCAAGTGGATTGCGGGTAACCGCCTGCATCAATGCCCCTGAAACACCAAGTGCCGCGCCACAACATAAACTAAACACAGTCCGGGGGATCCGCTCACGAACGACACTTGCCCCATAAGAGTCCAAATCCGGATAAAACAGTCCGGTGATTAGTTCATTCCAGGTCACAAGCCGGGACCCTAAAAGAAGAGAAGCCAGTACACATGCAACAAGCAACATAACAGAGATGACAAGCACCTTTGGCAAATGCTTCGAAGAATACACACCTGGCCTTTTGATCATTTTCAACACACTACTCATCTAGATGACTAAGCGCTTCTCCAATTTGTTCTAAGTACTCATCGATCGTATAAGAGATGGAAAGGGGATTTGGCGTTCCAGAAGCGCCTAAAGGCGTACCAGCATCAATAAATACAACAGCCCCTCTTTCGATCGCTGAAATTTGGCCTAGTCGAGGATCGGCTTTTACAGCTTCGTAAAGGTTTTCATCCCCATATCCAATAATAAGATCGGCCTCATTAAGCACGTCAGCATTCTCAGCACTCAAACTCAAGGAATAGTCAGCATCGTTTTCTAGCAATTCAATAACGCTCTCTGGATAATCCATTCCTAGCTCCTCTGTTAGGAAAGACACGCGCGTATCCGCAGGCGTATACAAATGCAATCCAGACATGTCATTAGCGGAGAAGTTCACCCAAACCACTTTCTTCCCTTCCAATTCAGGGTATTCAGCTACTTTCTCTGCAATTAAGTTTTCGGTGTCCTCAATCAGTTGTTCGCCTTCCGCTTTCATACCCATCCCTTCTGCACTCAACAGAATATGTTCACGCCATGGCGTTGTCCAAGGCGAACTCGGATAGGCGACAACCGGCGCAATTTGCGTTAATAGATCGTAATCCTCCTGGGTGATGCCCGAATAAGCAGCAAGAATCACATCTGGATCGCTATCAGAAATGGCTTCAAAGTCTAGGCCATCTGTATCTTGATAAACATTGGGATCGCTAACGCCCAGTTCGTCCAACTTTTCAGCTGTCCAAGGCAAAAGTCCGCTTTCGTCCTGAACGCCAAAGTTTGCCGCTGAGAAGCCCACCGGCACAACGCCTAGCGCAAGAGCGACATCCTGGTTCCCCCACTGGATCGTTGCCACTCGTTCAGGCTTTGAATCAATAACGGTTTCGCCTAAAGCATGCTCAATTACAATGGGATACTCAGCATCCGTTTTTGTGCTAGCCCCATCGGCACTTTCCGATTGATCTCCGGCGGATGTATCGGAAGACTGGCCTGAGCAAGCAGCCAAGGCTGCTAACAGCGCAGCCGAAAAAAGGACTTTTGTTGACGTTTTTTGTCTTTTGAACATATCCATATCCTTCCTTATCTAATCTGTTTTTCACATCTGTCTGATTAATCGCGTAAAAAAAATATGTACCATGCCACCTTAGACAATAACGATAATCATTCTCAATAAGTGTATAGTTCTTTTCCTGTGTTGTCAATTAGACAGACAGGAAAAATGTCCATTCAGGGGCGATATAAGAGGAAATGAATGTCTCTCGCTAAGAAATGTTGTGAATAGCAGTTGCCTAGGATGTCTCATTGGGGGAAGTTTGTCCAAATTGATAAAAGCACTTGAGACGCTCGATTATATGGTTTTGAACCGATTCGGAAGACTAGTAAAAAAAGTTGTTGCCCTTGTTGGCGTTTGCAACAGCAATCCCTACTGTTTGGTTTGCTTTTGGTTTTCCTCTGTGAAAAGTTGGTCTCTCTTAACCATTGCGATTTGGACAAAATAAAACAAACCTCTATGGGCGTGTTCTCGTGTTTTGCCCACTGCAAACAAAAGCCACTTTTTTCCCAACTGTTTTCTCTTGTTTTCTTTTTTATAATGGGCATAGAAGCTTGATAACAGCCAAGTCTAACACCATTTTTCTTTTTAGGAGGATGGCTGATGAAGAAGACTATTGGTGCGTTGATTGTGGTGACTATGATGGCAGTGGGGATTTCATCTGAAGTCGATGCATCAAAAAATTCTGTCGAACAGGAAGGGTGGAGACTCGTCTGGAGCGATGAATTTGACGGCAATACTCTTGACGAGAGCAAATGGCGATACGACATTGGAAATGGCTATCCAAATTTGCCTGGTTGGGGAAACGAAGAGTTGCAATATTATAGTGATCACCCGAAAAATGTACGCGTAGAGAATGGCAAGTTAATTATTGAAGCCCATCAAGAAACGGTTTCCGACCAATATGGTACCTATGGCTATACATCAGGAAAAGTGTTAACAGACGGCCGCTTTAGCCAAACATACGGGCGGTTCGAGGCAAGAATGCGTTTGCCTGCCGGACAAGGGTTTTGGCCCGCTTTTTGGATGATGCCTCAACATGACCGTTATGGCGGTTGGGCGGCATCAGGCGAAATTGATATTATGGAGAACGCAGGCGCGACGCCACATAAAGTCGGAGGAGCAATTCATTACGGCGGTCCTTGGCCCGATAATCAATTTTCTGCTGGTGATTACTATTTCCCAAATGGGACAAACGCGACCGACTATCATGAGTACGCGGTCGAGTGGGAGCCAGGTGAAATTCGCTGGTACGTCGACGGGAACTTGTACCTAACACTAAACGATTGGTACACGGTTGGAGGCCCTTACCCTGCACCCTTTGACCAAGAGTTCTATTTGATTCTCAACCTTGCTGTTGGCGGTTGGTATGGCGGTAACCCAGATGGCTCTACCCCATTCCCTTCATCCATGGCCATTGATTATGTCCGCGTGTATCAGCGATAGTTTTAAAGCTAGGTAGCTTAAATGAGTTGCCTGGCTTTCACTTTTGTTTGTGGATAAACATAAGATGTCCTTGGTTCCGATTTATTTATTCAATGATCCCTTTTTCCTTTAAAAAATTTTCAAAGTTGTCTTCTTCTATATTCCATTATGGACATACAAATAAAGGCTTTCCGTTCCGCCTACCTCTTCTCCATTTGAAAGTACAAGAGGTACACTTCGCATTTCTCCAAAGCTTCTAGTAATTTCTTCATATACTTTCATCCAATTTCCTTCCTCTACCTCTTTCAGAGGAAAATCAATTGTAGGGAAACCTTTAGAAACGGCCTTCCAACTTTCCATCATCTCTTTTGTCCGTTTTGTAGGCGTTAACATAATATCATCAACATTTTCTCCTTTTCCATAATCACTAAAATCAATTTCCATACGTAAAAAGTCCGTTGTTTGAACATAAACTTTTAATTTACTTTCTTCTAACCACATTTGCTGTTGTGCTTTCTCTTGCTGTTGTAAATAAAGAAAAAATAAGGAACTTACACTTATAACAACGATTGTCACAAGGACTATCCATTTCGTCTTTGTCATTCAAAACGCCCCGTTCCGATTACTTCTTCAGTTTCTCACGTTCTCCCCCCAAGCCTAAAAGACGGACGCCTCGTTACGTGCAGCTCCATTTTTGAGAGGACCAGCTGTCACTTTTCCCTATTCTTAGTTGATGGTCGATCCTCTCTTGCCCAGCTTGATGCCTGCTCATTCGTTCGAGAAATTCCTACGGCAAACTCCTTTAACGCTATTCCTATGTAATATCGGATTCTCTCAAGACAATGCTTGTTGATGACTTAAGTTTCCTATGTTAAAAGAAGTAGTCTGCATAGATCGCTTCAACGATTTCCGCATCATTGATTTTCCATTCTCCATCCTCTTTTGTCATTTCGATGTCGACAAAATGGATGTTTTCATGAAGTCGATTGGTTGTTTGAGGGTGCAGTCGATACTGAACGGTTCCCTCTTGTCGATTGACTTTTGTAAAAAGCACACCATATTGACTATTTGCAGTCAATCCATCTTCCGTTCCTAACAAAAAGAACAACTTTAATGAGTTGCCGGATTCAATGCTTTCACTAACTTTGGCTTTGTACTCTTTGGTAAACCAATCACTAAATTCGTGATCAACAATCTCTAGAATCGGTTTATCACTACCTTTTTCTCGTAGCATTTTTCCATGTTCATGAGCTGAAAAAAATGCTTCTAAAGCTTCTAAACTATTACGTTCTGCAGCTTTTGCATTTACAATACAACCTGTTGCAAATAAAGCGATCACTGCGACTGAAAAAAACAACAGTATTCGTCTCACTTGAACCCCCTCTTCCCCCTCTACATGTACGATGATTGATCCTTGGTAAAACGATAAATCATAAAATTCCTTACTATGTTCTTTTACAACCCGATAGCTACTCGATAATCCCTTTTTCCTTTAATAGCTTTTCAAAGTTATCTTCCCTTATTGCTCCGTCGCGAACGTATAAATAAAGTCTTTCCCTCATTATATCTTCTCCTTCAGGGAGGTTGACTGAAAGAGCGCGTATTACTTCTCCCATCTCACCTTCGCTTTCAATTAACTTCTGATATACCTCAACCCAATCCTCTTCTTCGACTTCTTCCTCAGGAAACTTAATTGATGGGAATGCTTCAGAAACGGCTTTCCACCTTTCCATCGTGTGCTCAGTTTCTATGGTAGGCGTCAACTTAATATCCTCCACATTCCCTGATTGCTCATATCCTCTGTAATCAATTTCCATGAAAAGTGTATCCGCTGCACGAACATATTTTCCTAGCTCTCTTTCCTCGTTTTTCAACTGTGCCTTCTCTTGCTCCTGATGAGACCAATACCAAACTAACAGCGTTCCCACACTGATAACAGCTAGTGCTCCAAGGAGTATCCTTCTTAATCTCATCACTACTCCCGCTCCATTCTAATTCTTATATTCCTCATGATATTGTTTGTTCTCTTTCACTAATTCTTCCACTGTGGCATCTTCTCCCCTTTGATTACGAATAATATAGTCTTGCAAATCCGGATAAATGGTCGTCGTTGAACGATCACTGCTTCCTCTCAAACTATCGCTCACCGTTGCCCAGTCTTGATTTTGAATCGCTGGAAACTAGCACTTTGTCGTTTAGACGTGCTTGCAAAACCCCTATTCTCTAATTGCTCACGCTTTTCAATTGATTAATGCACTAGATTATAAAACTACCGTTCAAATTTCCAATGAAGTAGGAAAAAGGAAGCCATCTAGCCTCCCTAAGTTGTGTTTCTTATTAAAATTCGTTCTTCCCTCTACAAACATCTTTTCCTCATGTAGCACTAACAATCCCCACTACTCTAACCTTCTCTAGTCTGGCGCCTCAACTCCATTTTCTTCAAGAAATCCACGGAAATCGTCATTGTATACAGATCCTACATCGATGTAATCATTAATGACCATTGAATTCGCGGATCCATACTCTTCTCCTTCAGTAATCTCCTCTGACACGTCCATTGCTTCAAATCGATTATGCTCCAATGTTTTATAAACCTCAATTGCTTCTTCAGGATAATCAATTGTGGGAACCACTTCAGAGATCGCTTCCCAACGTTGTAGCAGATCATAGGTAAGGTCCGTTGGTGTTAATTCAATGTCATGGGGATCGCCTGTTTCATCATACTTACTGGTTTCTGCCTCCATATGCAAAGCCCTACCTGCATAGTTGTATTCCTCAATCAAGGCATACTTTTCCTCCAATTCCTTTTGTCGTTGCTCTTTATGCAAAAAGTAGAAGGTTATGTAGAGAATGATGGCAATTACAGAAGCTATTACAATTGCCTTTTTCGGTTCATTACTTCGGCTCCGTTTCGTCAGGCAGGTGTTTTTTGCTTGTCGTCCTAATAGTTCCTCAATTGTTTTTCCTCTTCTGGTAAACTACCATCGATGATTTTGGATAACCCTTCTAGAAAAATCATTAAAAGAAAAAGTCCGCATAGATCGCTTCAACGATTTCCGCATCATCGATTTTCCATTCTCCGTCTTCTTTTGTCATTTCGATATCGATATAATTTATTTTTTCAGGTGGTTGTACTTTTTGAGGATGGAGCCGATACTGGACCGTTCCTTCTCGTCGATTGACTTTTGTATGGAGGACACCGTATTGACTATTAGCAACCACTGCATATTCGGTTGTTCGTATTAAAAATATATTCATGCTTGGGGATTGACCAGCTTCTATTAATTCATTTATTTTATTTTGATAGTCTTCGGTAAACCAAGCGCCGTACTCCCTTTCAATTACTTCCTGTATTGGTTCACTACTGCCGTGCTCTCGAAGTATTTCCCCATCCTCATGGGATGCCAGTAGCGTTTCTAATGCCTCTAAACTTTCTCTTTCCGCGGCTTTTGTATTCACAATGCAGCCTGTGGCAAACAAAGCGATTGCAGCTAATAAAATAGGCAACCGTATTCGTCTCACTTGATCACTCTTTTCCACTTATAGCGTAAAGTATGAACTTTCATATCAATTTGCCTTCATCATGCTTATTCAATAATTTCTTTTTCCTTTAATAACGTTTCAAAATTTCCTTCTCGTATAACCCCGTCACGAACATATATATATATACTTTCTGTTCCCCCTAAATCTTCTCCTTCTGGTAATTCTTTAGATAGAGCGACTACTGTATCCTGCATGGTCTTTTGACTTCCAATCAGCTTTCGATACACCTTAATCCAATCTCCTTTATCGACTTCATCCCAAGGAAATTCGATTGAAGGAAACGCTTTAGACACAGCTTTCCACCTTTCCATCGTATGTTCTGTCTCTTCTGTAGGCGTCAGCACAATATCTTTCACGTTTCCTCTCTGTTCATAGTTACTATAATCGATTTCCATGCGAAGGATGTCTGCAGTAGTAGCATACATTTTCAATTCACTTTCCACTGCATGCATTTGCTGTCGTTCTTTTCCCTGATATTGTAAATAACAAAAAACTAAGACTCCTACACCGACAACCATTATTGTCACGAGAACTCTCCATTTCCATTTTGTCATTCTTAACGCTCCGTCCCCATAACTAATTTTCCTCATTATATCGTTTGTTCTGTTCAACTAATTCCGAAACCGTGACATCTTCCCCAATTTGGTTGCGAGTGATATATTCCTGTAAAGCAGGATAAATTGCCGTATTAGAATCATCGCCGCTTCCCCTCAAACTTCCACTGATCGTTTGCCAGTCTTGATTTCGAATCGCTTCTTCTGGATACTCAATAGTCGGATCAATTGCTTTTACTTCTTTCCATCGTTCTAGTATTTCATATGTTGCTTCGGTTGGTTGAATTTCCACAACAAATTGACTCTTCCCGTAAACATTTCGCTCTGAAATAAGCAACTCCATACCTAAATTGCCTGCTGTTACCTTTGCCTCTTTCACTGTTAACTGATTATCAAGCTCCTGTTTTCCCGTTTCGTGCCTAGTAACTACATCAGCTATATTAACCACTCCACCGACTCGCTTACTAAATTCCTCTAGTACTAGCTGCTGTATTTCTTCCCCAATAAAGTTTTCTGTATAATTTGCACGCTCTTTCATCAGTTCTTCATGCTCTTCCGCTTCTAAACTGTTTACAGCATCCGCACCAATATAATAGCTCACTGTCGATTCATTGATTCGGACTAAAACAGGGTACTCCATGTTAAGAAACTCTTCCCTTGTCATATCGCCGGCATATTGCGAGATGTTTAACGTCAGCTCTGTTTCAAAGGTATGAATATGCGGATCTACGTTTCGTTTATATGATAAATGGTCAACTTTGGCAAGGAAAGGGATATCGACACCGCCTGTTTTAGCCTCTGCTTCCAAATCCAAAATAGCAGTTTTGTATTGGGTTAACAACGACAAATATGCTCTCACTTTTTCAGTATTATACTTTTCCTCTTCACCACCAAAATGAGTGTTTGGCCCATTATTCCCCAAGTACAAATACGCTTGTAACATCGCTATCTCTTGATCAAGGGCTTCTTTGGATACTAACACTTTATCATTTAAACGAGCCTGCAAAGCCTCTACACCTTCGTTGCTAATCATGCTTTCGATTTCTTTAATTTCGGCGATGGTGGCCTCGTCCAACACCTCACTCTGTATATACTGGTACAGCAACTCTCGCTCAGCATAGTTGAGGGCTTCGCCGCTTTCCATTTTGATGAGCAGGCTGGTAATGAGGTTTTTGTCTTCGAAGATGGCTTGTTTTAGCTCATCCACGTTTAAGGTGGCGAGGCCTTCGCCATTTTGGCCGAGTCCGTTTGTGAAGGCGTTGAGGGAGGAGTCGAGGGCACTCAAGCCGGTTTGCGCGGCGGAAAAGTCGGCTTTTGCGGTTGAGTCGGCTGCGACCATGCCGTCCCAAAAGCGGTGAATGGCTTGGAGGTCTCCGTAAATGTCACCTTCTTCTACGACTGTAATATGCGGAGGGGAAAAGCCTCTATTTGCCAATAGTTCTTGCGTGCCTATACTCTCGGATTTTATACGCAACACGCTATCCATGTACTCCGCCATAATCTGTTTGTATTCCTCAATTAACCGGTTTAGTTCCTCGCGGTCGGCGCGATGGTTGCCCATAGGATCACCTTCCTCCTATTGATTTTATAGAGCACGGAGCTTGCTTTGTGTACTAGCGATGTTGGCTTTGACAGAGTGTATCGACGCTTCGTTGGTGGCGATTAGGCGCTCTAGTTGAAGGGTCGCCGCCCGTTGTTGTTCGATTTCCCGTTTGATCTGTTGGGCTTGGTGCTCTAGTTTTTCGATCATTTCTTGGATGTTTTGTCCTGTCGTTTGTTGGGTCATCCGCCGGGATTGTATTCGTTCTTGGATCTTTTCTAATGCTCGGCTTTCTAGTTGCCCCGTTTTGACGAATTGGACTGTGGCCATGGGAGATGCTTCGCCGCTAGTCAGTTCCTCGAGTCGTGCTTGTTCAAATGCGACGTTTTGTTGGTGTTGCCGAAGTTCTGCTAGCTCTTGTTCTAGTTTTTGGATGGCCATGATGCCGCTGTCGTAGCGTTGCTGGTAATCGGCATTTTGCCGGTATAACGATTGTAACTGGGACTGGTTCGCTGACAAGTGCGCGTTTAGTTTTGTCAGTTCTGCCTGTTTGTCCATAGTACCCCCTCTTATTGGCTTATTGATCGGCTAGATAATGGTTGACTTTCGTTTCAAATTTGCTGCTAATGTCTTCGTCTGTCTCGTTCATCTGCTCGATGGCTTGGTCGAGTGTTGCTAGCATTGCTTCCATCAATGCCTGCGTTTGCACAAGCGCCTTTCTCAAGTCTGCGCTTGCGAGGTCGTGCTCGGCCTTGGCATCTCCTTTCCAATCGGACACAGTATCGATTAAAGCGTCTAGTTTGCTAATCGCTTCTTCCATCCGTTCGCCTGGGATTTGTCTCGCTTTCTCGATTAGGCTTTGTACGGCAGCGGGGTCGACTTTGATTTCAAGTGACATGTGTTCACCTCACCCTGTAAATGGTTCAACTTCATTGATTTTTTGTTGGAATGTCGCAGCGGCTGCTTTTAATTCTTCTAGCGACAGGGAAAAGCGGGTTAGGAGATACTCTTTGATTAGCGCACTGCTTTCCGCAAAAGCGTCAGCGGACTCGCCTGTAAAGATGCCCTCGCTTTGCATCAGTTCAAAAGGGGTAAAAAAATCAGTCAATATGCTGGTGACTTCTTCTAACAGCTCTGCATACGTGTCGTTTAACTTGTTTAATTGCTCGTCGCTTATTTCAATTTTGTCTGGGCCGACCAACATCGTCTCTTCACCTCTATTCTCGCTTGCATGTCCGTATTTTCTGTTTTGACAAAAACATAGTTATTCGTTCATTTGCGCGGTTTTAGGAATAATATAAATCAATAAAACAGAAACGAGCACGGTGGCCACAGCTGCTAATATCCATGGCAGCACGTTTACTTTTTCTTCTGCCTGCACCACTTGGCGGGCCAACTCTTTTTCCTCTGTAAACAGCCCGGCGCTTGCGGCGAGGTTTTCCTCACGGTTTGCATCCGCACTACTCGCAAACAGGCTGTCTTGTAGTTCTGCGTATGTTTCTTCCAATGGCTGAGTAAATGTGAGTATTTTCTGCTCTTCAGGCACTCTGATTTCCCTCTGCTCCGCTTCTGGTTTGTATTGGCGCAGCTCTAACAGCACTTCCCGCTCTTTATAAACACCAGGTTCCACTCGTTCTTCTTCGGCAAAGCTTGGAGTTACCAAGGACAGGAGCAGCGTTACGCATGCTCCTGCCCCGGCAATGATGGCCTTACATTTCATAAACGTCATCCTCTTCTTTTCGGCTGTTAACGACCACATGGCGAATGATTGGCAAAGCAATCGTTGCCGCTGCAATGAGAGCTAATGGGATCATGCCTGCGAGAAACGCATTTTGCGGGCTCGCTTGAATGGAAATATACAGCTCCGCAATTGGGTTATTTGTACGGAAGTTTGGCATGGCCATATCAAGGAGCGGGCTTGTAAAGAATAGAATGAACGCGACACTAAGCAGCCATCCGACCCACGGGCCAGCCATAAAGGCAACGCGGATAAGGCCAGCTGTCGCTAAAATCAAGAGAACGGTAATGATCGTCCATTGGATCGACTGGCTCTCGCTCATTGTGTAAATCGTTAATCCATAAATGCTGATTACCAAACCAACAATGATCGATAAAATGCTAAACAACGCGATATTGACCGCAATTGGCACAGAATTATAATGGTGTGTCAAAAATCCAATCAGCAGGCTCGACAGCAGCACAATCACAAGAACGATGATTGGCGGTGTCATTCGTTCAGCAGGTCCTGTTACTTGCTCGCCGCTTACATCAACAGGGCTAGAAAGATGGTTATAGACATAGTCATTATGGTGCCCGTCTGACAGCGCATTGCCAAGAATCGTGTGAATGTCCTCGTATACTAGTTCAGTTGTTTGGACGTTGTCTGACCATCTCGTATTTAAATCATCAGATTTGGCTTGGACTGCCGTAACATTGCTGTGTAAGTCTTCCGTTTGGGCAATGATATCGTCTTGGCGGTTGCTAAGAGATTCAACTGCTGCTCCCAATTGTTGGACTTCGCCTAATGATGTTTGTTGATTGGTAACGACCATTTGCCCATTTAACCCTTCGACAGGCGCTGGGTCTGTTTCGATTGCTCCATAGCTTTCGGATAGGTTCGCGCCAATAGCGTTGCCCGTTTCCGCAATCGCCGCCACTTCTTCGCGAATGGCTTGTTGTTCTTCGGCAATTGCTTGTTCTAACTCGTTTAGCACGTTGTTTGCATCAGCGACAAATTGATTAAATTCCGCTTCTGCTTCTTCAACGGATTGTTGGGCTTCTTCCAATTGGGTTCGCTTGCCCATAAACGAATCGACTGATTGCCGCGCCTCGTCAATTTTTTCTTGAACCTCGCGGACACGGTTGTCTTCATCGACAATTTGCTTAATCCGGTCTTGATTCAAGTAGCCTTGCTGGCTGTATGCCCAATCCAATTTGGCCAGCTCGCCGTAATAGGTAAGCAGTTCCCGTACATTTGTCGACTGAATCGGACTGTTAATCACGGACGGAGATGCGCCTATTCGGTTGAAAACGGCTTGTTCTTGCTTGTGAACTTCCTCGATGACTGGATCAATCACTTGCGCTTCCAGTTTCTCAACATACTTTTCCAAACGTGTTGCATAGCGTTCCAGTTTTTCTACATAATCAAGGAACGCATCGGTCACTTCTCGATGGTCATCGATTTTCCACTGTGCCACTTCTAACGTTGGCTCCATACTATCAAGGAGCTCCATTGCTTCTTCCCACACGCTTTGCAGTTCTTCAGGAGTAAAAGTGACAAGCTGGGCATGGTACGGCGTAAAGGAGAGTGCTTCCTCTCTGTCTTCTTCTTGTTCGCTTTCTCCTGCTGGTGGCTCTTGCTCAGGATCCCCGTCGCCATCGCCATCTCCACCTCCATTGCCGTCTCCGTCGTTATCTTCATCTTCAGGAGGATCTGTTGGCTCTGACGGGGGTTCCTCTCCGCCGTTTCCATCGTCATCGCCATCGCCATCTCCTGGTTCAGGTGGTGTAGGCTGTTCATTATCGTCGCCGTCACCGCCATCTCCATCTCCATCTCCGTCTCCATCGCCTGGCTCAGGTTCTGGTGGCGGCGGCTCTGGAAATTCAATTTCTTCAGGATTTAACTTGCCGACTAGCTTTTCAATCTCGGCAATCGTTTCTTCTGCGTCTTTCAGTAGGTCTTCGTCAATTGGCTCTAGCGCTTCCTCTGGTTGTTCAGGGCGAAGGATGTTCGGTTGTGGCCGCTCCTCCTTTGACAAATGCCGGCGCACACTTAACGTTTGCCGGAACTGAGCTTCTGCCTGTTCTCCTTGCGTCGCATTTGCATATTTTCCAATTAGCTCTGCCTGTGCATTTGGCAGCCGATCGACGGCTAAATCTTGGGCAGCATATACTTGGTTTATTTCGCTATTAAACCCGTTCATGTCGCCATTAAACTTATAGGCGCCAATTGCCCAATCGTCAAACAAAGAAACCACTTTGTCGCCTTCATTGGAAAGCTGTGGCGTAAAAGCATGCTGGCCTTCCTGGACGTTGCCGCTTCCTGCCTGCAATGTCTGCTGGTAGTCAGCCACTGCTTGGTTGACAAGCTCCCCATTTTGAGCGTTCGCCTGCACCATCATCTCCGTTTGCTCATTGTGGTAAGCCATGTAGGTATCAATCGCATTGGTGAGTTCATCAAAGCCTGCTTGTGCTTCTTCTAAACTAGTGCGAGAGCTTTCCGACAAATTGACTGTGTCCGAAGAAGTGGCAAATAACTGGTCCAGACGGCCTCGCTGCGTTTCAATTTCATCTGCCAATTCTTGTGAGCTTGGCGAGTAAAATGAATACATTTCATTTAGGAAATCGACTTCCTTTTGTAGCACTTCATCAAAGTTGCTCCGGACTCGGTCGACTTCCTCAGACACATAGCGCCAATATTGGGTGCTAATTTGCTGGTTCATTTTTAGCTGCGCACTCTCTAGCTCTTTTTGCACCCGCTCTTGGTTTTCTGCATTTAAGTTATTATAAATTTCATATTGTACACTGGCCCGGTTCGGCAGTGAATCTTGAAAGGACATAATGTTCTCGGAAAAAGAGGAATCAATATAAACGATCGCATCATATTCCTGATTGGCTAGTCCTGCTTGGGCAGAGGCTCTGCTAGCCACTACCCATTCGTATTCCGAGTCATCTTGCAATGTTGGCACAATATCATTTCCTAAAATAAGTGGTTCATACTCCTCATATTGGTAGCCTTTGTCCTCATTGACAATCACGATCTTGCCAGACGCTTTTTTTTCTTCACGCATCGGTTCTTTCCCGATGTACTGAAAGAAGGCAAACGGTACGGCGATAATGATTGCCACAAGCAACAACAGTTTTAACATATGTTTTTTCCGCAATTAAACCACCTCGCTTGTTCTTTCGTTTATGGAGCTTCCGGTATTTTGATTTTCGTCTCGATTCCATTGACGACATAGTAGCCAAAACCTGGGGCAATCTCTTCTTCATTTCGCGTGAACGAAAGATTGACAAGGGTTTGGTCTGACTTTTTCATGACGATGATATAGTGGCGCACCAACTTCAATTCTGCAGTAAGAGGATCGAAGCCTTTCGTAAATTCTACGGAATTGCCACACACAATCATACGAAAGCCTAGATGGCTCGAATTTTTCATAAGCTTCGCCAACTTATCTTGAATGGCCGCATCAACCGTTTGTTGGAAGCGGATCAGGCTGTCGATTAATAACAGCACTGGCGCAAAAGCTGGAACCGTTTCTCCATTGTTTAACGCATCCATGTAAGCTTGTTCCCGAACAGCCATTTTTTCTTCAACCGCTGCCACCCAGTCTTTAATCTGTTCTTTTTGGTCTATATAGGAAATAAGCTTCTGTCCGACAAAAGCAGAGAGCTTGCGGTCTGTGCCGTCAAATAGCCCAATCTCGTCAACTTCCTGTTGCAAATAGTAGTTTAATAGTACTTTGGCAACGTTCGTCTTTCCTTTCCGCGGCTGGCCGACAACTAACAGATGAGGCTCTGACTTCGTTTGTAGGAATACTGGCTTGACCGTATCTTCGTCAAGAGCAAAGGGAATGCTGTCGCCTGGGTCGCCAACACGCGTTTGGAAAGAAGCCAGCGATAGCTGTGTAGGCAGCATCGCAATTTTTTCCGGCAGCTTGGCGTCTTGATAACGCTGGCCTAAATCGGCAATCGCTTTTCTTGTTGCTGCCATCATTTCCTGATCATCTTCACCGGCTTCTGGCAAATACATTTGCGCAAAATAGTGGCTGTCTTTCGCTAAAATGGCGCGGCCAGGTATCGGTTCGATTTCGTACTTGCTGCGGCCGAGCAGCGTGATGACATCGTTTCGGTCGTTCATAAAGTGGACAATCTTTGTTTTCATTGTATTCATGAGTGGCTGGCGCAAAGCATTCGCCCGCGTCGCTGTTAGACTTACATAAATGCCTAGAGACTGGCCATCTCGGGCAAATTGGATAAACGTTGATTCCAACTGCTCGTATTCTTCTTTGATCAAATCAAAGTTGTCAATGAACATAAACAGAACAGGCAACGGCTCTGTTGCTGTTTGGTTATACATCGTCAAACTATTGACTTCTTGAGCCAGGAACCGTTCGCGGCGATCGTCCATCTCCGCTTTTAGCAAGGCAATGGCCTTTTCGATTTTGCGTTTTTCATCGATTTTAAAATAATCAGCTGTATGAGGAAGTTGCCTAAACGGCAACAACGCACCATTCCCAAAATCAAAAATGTAAAAGTGAAGTTCTTCTGGGCTAAACGACTTTGCAAACTGGAGCATCAATGCCATAAGCGTTGTAGATTTTCCGTACCCGCCAGAGCCAAATACAGCAATATTGCCGTCTTTTAGCCATTCATAATAAACATTGAATTGCCTTTGTTCTTCTGGCTCATCAGCAAGCGCCAACGGAAACTTGTCCGCCTCTGTATCTGTTTGAACAGGGGGGAGCCATTCTTCAAGGGGGTCAAGCCATGGGCTTGAGGCTTTTTGAATGGACAGACGTTCAGTTGTCGCTTCAATCTCTTTAACAACAGCTTCAATCTCAGAGATGCTCTTTTGTTTTTTCCCAGTAGCAGCTTGGACGTTGGAAATGGGCACTAAGCCTGCATCAGTGACTAATGCAACATCTTCCTCGCCTTCATGGGTTTCGCGCAAATACGGTGCCCCGCTCCATGCGGACTGGAACAATTCATACAGCTCGTTATTGCCGACTTGCAAATAGGCGCGCCCTGTTACAGTCAAATTGGCGGCATCGGGATTTTTCAGAATTTCTTTAGAATCTAGAGCGTCTTGCACTTTTAATGCGACTCGGAAGCGGGCGTTACTCCAAATTTGGTTGTCAATAATTCCGCCTGGCTTTTGTGTGGCAAGAATGAGGTGGACGCCAAGGCTACGCCCGATCCGCGCTGCACTTACGAGTTCTTTAATAAATTCAGGTTCCTCGTTTTTCAATTCCGCAAATTCATCAGATATGATAAACAGATGTGGCATCGGTTCCAATACCTGCTTCTGTTTATACAACTCCATATAGTCATCGATATGGTTAACTAAGTTTTGGTCAAACAGCCGCTGCCGCTTGCGCAGTTCGCTTTTGATCGACGCCAACGCCCGCATACTAAAGTTCTTGCTGTCGTTGATGTTGGTAATGGTGCCGAGCAAATGGGGAATATTTTTAAACGGCTGTGCCATCCCCCCGCCTTTGTAGTCAATGAGAAGAAAAGCAACTTCGTGGGGATGGTAATGGACTGCTAACGATAAAATATACGTTTGCAGAAATTCACTTTTTCCCGAACCTGTTGTCCCTGCAAGCAAACCATGGGGCCCATGGGCCTTTTCATGGATGTTCAGCTCAAGAAGTTCATCCTTTGCTTTAAATCCGACGGGCACAGCGAGCGACTCGGCGCTGTTTGTCGTTTGCCACCGTTGTTCAATTGCAAGTTCTTTTGTATGCTGGACGCCAAACATTTCGAGAAAAGACGCCATTTCTGGTATAGAACGGCTCATGCCTCGTTGGTGGTTCAATGACGCCAGCAAGCGGGCATACCTTTCATTTGTCGTTGCATCCTGAGGGTCAAAGGTAAAGCGTTTATGTTCCGCTTTCCGTTCTCTGATGACAATCTCGCCTTCTTTTTGGTTGACGGCCTTGACGATCGTATGGACATATTCGGTTAAGTTTTCTTGTGCATCGGTGAGAAAAATAACCGACATGCCAAGAACTTTATCCGGCCCTTCCAAATATTCCATGATAGCATGGTCGCTTATCAAACTGCGATTGGCGACTAAAAAGACAAAGTGAGGGATGAAACGCTTTGGCTTGTCTTGGCTTTGTTCCAACTCCCGCTCCCGCACCATTTCATAAATCGATGTCAATAGTTGGTCTCGTGTCCGCTCATTGTAAATAAACCCTTTCGCGTACATATGGGGCAATTGAAAATGAGGGAGCCATTTCATCCATTCCCAATTTGCATACTGGTCTTCGCTGAAAACAGCAACGAAACGAAGGTCATGGTAGCTTTGAAAAAAGGCAAGTTGCCCAACCATTTGAGCGACTTCCCGTTGTACCGTCTTCAGCTGGCCGACATAGCCAATGGAACCGCTCGCTAAGCTAAGGCTAAGGGGCGCATCATTAATATGAGAATAGTGCTCTTTTAACTTTTCGCCTTCTTCTAGCAGCTCGTCACGATCTCGATTCGCTAAATCGCCACCTGGATCGGCAATATGAAAACTTATCGGGATCGACGATTTCCCAACACGGACATGCATAAAATCATCGTCACCAACTGTTTTCTCCCAGATACGGCCATTCAAGTTAGCTGCCATATATTTATTTTCCTCAAACGACGGAAAATGGTAATCGAGTACATGCCGTTGTTTGTCAGCCATTTCCTGAAGTTCGACGCGCTTTTCCTTCAAGTAGCGTGTATAAACACGTTGCCGTTTTTCCTCTTTTTGCTTGCGGATTTTCCGTTCGCGGAAATAGTTGACGGTCGAAGTGATCAGCGTTACGGTAAACATTGTGGCCGAAATAATGATAAAAATGCCCCGAGGGATGAGCAATGCGACAATTCCCATGACAATGAGCATCGCTAACGGCGGCAATACGATGAGCCAGAGGGCACGATGATTATCGTCCAACTCCTGGCCTGGAATGGAAAAAGTCACCCGGTCTTTTGGCTCTTCATAAATAATCCGCGGCGTTCGCCGGTACTCAGGGTATTTTTTTTTGCTTTCTGAAGTAGGAACCGCTATGCGCGCGAGTCGCGTTTGCAAAGGATCGCTTGATTCAATTGCCAATAAGTCGCCTTCATTAATGACAAGTGCTGTATAGCCAAGCAATAGCACATCGCCATTCTTTAATGGTTGCTTGTTTGTAAGGGCTTCGCCATTTACAAACACCTGACTGTGCTTATTTGGATAGACAAACCAATTGCCGCCTTTCTTTATGAGCGTACAAGAGGCAGAAGGCTTCTCACTAGGCAAAACAATATCGGCTGACTCCTCAGGCCCAATGGAAAGGAACGTTTCTTTACCAATAAAATACATCCGTTCGCTTACCGCTTCGTCTTTATACACAAATGTGACGGCAGAGTCATTTTCTTTATACTGGAATGATTCACCGGCCGCTAAAACTTGCTCGCCTGCTCCCTCTATGTCAAGCACACATTGCTTTTGGCCGCTAGCGATTTTAACGCGGATTTTAGCATGCAGAGGCGGAACGAGCAAATCAACGTCCTCGCTTGCGCCTAACAAACGCTCTGTTTGGCTTAAGTCAAGCTGCTGTACATACGAATCATAAAATACCCACAGTCTATCCATTGTTCCATCTCCTACGTGCGCACTTACTCATCTGCGTTCTCCTCTTCCTCGTTTTGCTCAGGCTCGTCCTCGTTTTCTTCGCCATCTTCCGAACGCTCTTCGCTTTGCTCTGGCTCTTCTTCAGGCGCATTGTCATCAGCAGCGGCGTCCGCTTCTTCCTCCGCTTCCCGTTCTTGTTGCTCTCGCATATAACGGTCAATATCAGCTTGAATATCGTTAAGCAATTCTTCACGCTCATCTCCTGACAAGCTGAGGTCTTGGCGAACGGCATCACGCCACTTTAAATTCGCATACATTTCTAGCTCTCCGTCCTGCAACTGGCGAGCGATTTCATTGGCTTCCTCATTTTCACCACGGCCAATTGCAATCCAATATTGGAAATAAAGCTCTTCAGCTTGAAGCGTCAACGTATTTTGCACATTTGCTGTCTGATCCACGTTCAAGTCTTCATTAGCAACATAGGATTGAGCCAACTGGTACTGGACAACGCGGGGCATTTGGCTCGGGTTATATGGTTCCAATGCAGTAATGACATCACTTGGCTTGCTGTTAATATAGGCCTCATTGCTGGCAATAAAGGCGTCGTGACGCGGATGAAGGAAAAAAAGCGCATAGACGGTAAAAACAATAGCCGGTATAAGCAGTCCTGTAACAGCAAAAAACAAACTTTTTTGCAAGCGCCATTTTTGCTTTGGCACCATATGCATCTGGCTAGCGCGTCGCTCTTCTTCTTGGATCCATGTCTCTACACAGCTCAGAAGCGCTTCAATTGAATCAGCCTCTAGCAATTTTTTTGCCTTTGCCGACAATTTCATTGTGTCAGTAAAATTCATGTACTCCACAAAGCGATGCTCGCCATCAAGCAATACAAGCAACGTTGTCTTAAGCTCAGCAAATAGCTTTTCCTCATTCTTTTCATAAGGTGGGAGGCTTTCTTTAATGCCATAATGGATAAAGTGAACATCAAGCCCCTCTGTTACTAGTAAATTTTCCGGACAGACAATTAAATGCAGCCTGGAACTGTGATGCTCGGCAACCGCGCGAATAAGTGAGTGGCCAATGATTTGTTTTGCGTAATCGCCTTTTTTCCGAAACTTGCTAAAAGGCAGCATTGTTTCTTGCGGATGAATGGTAATGACAAGCTCATCTTCTGCTTCAGCAATTGTACGCTCGAGCAGCGGGTCTTGTTGTTTTAACAACTCCGCTTCTAGCGAATTAGACAGCTTTATTTCTGCGGTTTGAAATGTTAATGTATATGTATTCGATTCTGCGTCCCTGTAAAAAGCTGCACCCGTTTGTTCTTCTAAATAAAATCGCTTCTTCTCCATTGCATGTCCGACCCCTTCAACCAGTGCTATAAGATTTCCAAGCGGTCTCCATTTGTTACACCACGTTCAGCAAGTATTTGGCTGCCGTAGACATGAGTTTCTTTGTTTTGGACACGGATCCAGCTCCCATCACGCCGTGGAACTTCCAGCTTCTCAATGCCCCAAACGAGATCAATGACTTTTTTGGCTGTATATTGATCAGAGAGGCGCAAATCAAACCGTTTCCCTGAGTATCGGTTCATGTCAACTGTTACAGTGATGTACATCAAATGTCACCCTTTCATAAGGAAGGACGCAATTGTAAGGAATTGCGTCCCAAAATGTTTCTATTCGTCGCCAATTAACCGCGAATGTTGCCCGCGATTTGTTGGTCTGTTTCTTCAAGTGTCCGCCCGCTGTTGCGAAGTTGTTCAGATACTTCGCCAAGCAAGTCGCCCATGCGGACAAAGGATGGCTTTAATTCATCGTACTGTTGAATGAACGCCTCTGAAGCTTGGCCATCCCACATTCCTTGAAGCTGGTCTCTGTAACCATCTAATCTGCCCACGAGGTCATGTATCTCACCACTTGAGCGGTTGTAATCATCAGCTTTTTGGTAAAGTTCTTCTGGAGTAACGCGAATAAGTCCAGACATAGTAAATCCCTCCTTAATGGTTTATATTATCATGGTAGCCAGTGGAGATTTTACCAGTCAACCATGATCTTACAAATTTATAGAAAACAGTTATATAGTACTGATATTATCAATTTTCACACACTGTAGTTAAGACCTTCTTCCTAGAACAACTTGGCTAGTTTTTTGCCGTTCTAAGGCTCAAGCCTTAACGATTTTGTTGTTAATTTCAAAATTATCCCATAAATATGAATAATCTTTTTTGTCATTGGCATCAACGCATCGAAAAACCCAGCCTGTTTGAGCTGGGCTTCACGAAACTTCGAAGCTATATTTCACTAAACTGACTGTTTAGCCTTTTACGCCAGTAAGGGCAATCCCTTCAATGATTTGCCGCTGAGCAAAAAAGTAAACAATCAGCACAGGCACGACGGAAATAGTCGCACCGGCCATCATTAGCGGCCAGTTTGTAACATAAAGCCCTTTAAATGTTGCTAATAGCAATGGGACAGTAAACAATGTCGTATCGCTTAAAAACACGAGCGGCTGGATAAAGTTATTCCAGATGCCGATAAATGAAAAAATAGCGAATGCTGCTAGTGCCGGTTTAATGAGTGGCAGCATAATTTTCGCATAAATATACAGCGGGTTGGCGCCGTCCATCACCGCCGCCTCTTCCATTTCTTTTGGTATCCCCATCATAAATTGCCTTAACAAAAACACGCCAAACGCATTAAATAGCGCATTCGGAACGATAATTGACAGATGTGTATTGACCCAGCCGATGTTATCCATAATGATGTACAGCGGAATGAGCGTTACTTGCATAGGTACCATCATCGTTGCCAAAAAGGCGATGAACAGTACCTTAGAGCCTGGAAATTTCAATTTGGCAAAAGCGTAAGCTGCCATTGAACAAGTAATGACTTGGCTGACGACAACAATGGTTGAGATGTAAAAGCTGTTAAAATAGGCACGCCCAAAAGGCATTGCTTGCAAGGAATCGGTGAAGTTGCTCCATACAAACGGATCAGGAATCCAAACAGGCGGAACGGCAAAAATTTGTTCAAATGACTTTAAGCTGCTAAGCGCCATCCAAATAAACGGGCCTGCCATAACGATCGAGCCAATGACTAAAGCCAAGTGCAACAAGATTTGTGAGATGCGGATCCGGCCGCGTTTTTTTTGCTTAACTGGCCCTGGGTTAAGAACTGGATTATCTGCCGCCGTCTTCATAATGCACCCACTTTCTAGATACAGAGAATTGGATTAAGGTAAAAATGAGGATGATCAAAAACAAAATCATGGCTGAGGCTGTACTTGGCCCAAATGCCGTACGTGTAAACGCCATGTCAAAGATATGGTACACAAGTGTATAACTCGCTTTCCCAGGACCGCCTTGAGTCATGACATAAGCTTGGTCAAACACTTGGAAGGAAGCAATCACAATCATGATCGCCACGAAAAAAGTCGTTGGCGATAATAGCGGAAATGTAATATGCCGGAATTTTTGCCACGGCGTCGCCCCATCAATGTCAGCCGCTTCATAATAGCTGCGGGAAATCCCTTGCAGCCCCGCTAAAAAGATAACCATGTTTGTCCCAAGCCCCCACCAAATGCTGAGCGCTGCAATCGAAGGCAACACAAGCTTTTGATCAGTCAGCCAGTTTGGTCCGTCAATGCCGACCATGGCAAGAAGCTGGTTGATTAAACCAATATCCCCATTTAATAGCCACATCCAAATAACTCCGATTGAAACAGAACTGGTTACAACAGGCATGAAAAACAGCATTCGATAAAAATCTTTGCCTTTGACTTTATTTAATGCAAGCGCAGCACCTAGGGCTGCAATGATGCCTCCAGGGATGACGAGCAACGAGTAAATCGTCGTATTTCGCAAAGCAGTCCGAAAAACAGGGTCTTGAAATTGTTGAATATAATTATCTAAGCCGACAAACGTCTGCTCCCCAAAACCGTCCCAACTCATGAAACTGAGGGCAAACGCGAATATGAGTGGAAGCAATGAAAACACAATCATGCCCAGCAGCTGGGGAGCGATGAACGCATAGCCCCACCATTTTTCCCGTTTTGTATACATCTCCAGCTCCTCCTTAATCGATGCGCAAGAATATCAAGGGGCACAAGGGGCCCCTTGGCTGTTACTCTTCTAACGCAGCTTTCGCAATTTCCGTCGCTTCTTTTAAAGCGTCTTCAGGCGTCTTGTCGCCAAGTAGCATCAATTCATACACATCATTTAAGTCCCTATGGAGTCCCGGCGATGTATACTCAAGACTGACGACACGCCCTGCTTCGCGGGCATCGAGTAAGTACTGGCCATGCTCTGGTTTTTCTTGGTTTAATACCACCTCATCAATTCCAGTAACGGAAGGAACAGCGTTGCCTTCACCATCGAGGCGTGTTTCCTGGCCTTCCTGGGAGGTGTAAAACGAGATAAACTTCATTGCCTCTTCGACGTGCTCACTTTTTGAGTTTGCAGCCATATACGCAGTAGCAATATTCGCCGTTTCTAACGTATTTTCTGTATTAGAAGGCCATGGAATATAATCAAAGTCAATGCTTGTTTCCAAAAACATTGGTGTCAGCCAGCGGCCTGCCCCTACAAAGCCGACTTGGTTGGACATAAACATGGCATCCATGCCCTGCCCTTCTGGCAGTGTGCCAGCAAAAATAAAGTTGCCTTCTTCAACCATACGATGGACAAACTCGAACGCTTCAAGCACTTTTGGATCAGTGTCGCCTATGACTTCATCATCTGTCGCAAATTCGCCACCATTTGTCCAAATCCAATTTAGTAAATGCGGGTGGCCACCCTCTTGCACAAATCCGTATTTTCCGTAATCACGTAATTTTGCCGTCACTTCTTCAAACGCTTCCCAGTTCCAATTGCCTTCTTCATAATATTCTTGTGGCGACTTTGCGCCGGCTTCTTCGAGCAATGTTTTATTGTAGTACATTAAATACGGATTACAATCAACAGGCAGTCCGTAAATGGTTCCGTCTTTCCTTGACGCTCCCCAAATGTCATCGGTAAACTCATCTGCTTTTACGTAAGAATCTTCTGTCTCTAAAAAGTCGGAGAGCGGTTCGATTGTTCCGTTTTCGATTAACGTAGAGATGTCCTCTGCCCCAACGTAGAAAATATCAGGCGCTTGCCCTCCCTGGAGGCGTGTTGTCAACGTTTGAAAGTAATTGTCATTCGGAATGCCAGTGAGCGTAACTTCAATATCGTCTTGCATGTCATTAAAGGCATCGACTGCACGATTGTACACTTTTAGCTCAGCTGGATTGCCCCATGCCGAAAATGTCAGTTCTACCTTTCCTCCAGCTCCTCCACCGCCTGAAGTATTACCGCTACAGCCGATGAGCAAACCAGTCGCAAGTGCAACAGACAGAGATGAGCATATAACCTTTTTCATTGAAAAGCCTCCTTTTTCACTTTAGAGTAAACGTTTACATAAACAATCGAGAACGACCAATTTTCTGACGCGTTCTTCTATACATCTGCGAAAGTTGGTATATAATAAGTATACAATGTTAGCGCTTTCTTTTGGCTAGTAACATTTTTGCGAAAGAGGGTAATATTTTGCGGTATAGACCATAATAAGGATGTATAAGGAGGCTCCCAAATGAATAAACAACAACCATTTACAAGAGGGTCCCATTCTTTTACCTTCCATTTATTCCCTGATACTGGCTTACTCAATTTATGGAACGTCGGGTGGGAAGTGCAAACCGACACAAGTTACTACTGGGACGGGAACAAGCGCGCCAGAGATAATGACAGCATCATTTTCCAATATACAATTGCCGGTTCAGGCGTGCTGGAAATCGGCAAGGAGCGTTACACCGTTGGCCAACATCAGGCTTTTATTGTATCTGTACCAAGTGACCATCGCTACTACTACCCTGAAAACGCGAAAGAACCATGGGAATTCATTTACATTTCTTTGCAAGGAGCATCTGTGCAAGAAATATGGAAACGGTTGATCCAAAAGTCAGGTCCGATTGTTTCACTGCCGCCAAACTCACCGCTTATTCGCTCCCTATATTCGATTTATGCGGACACAAAAGCGGACGGGCTGCGCGATCCTTATTTAGCTGCAACGCAAGGGTACCAATTTTTAATTGAATGTTTTCGGGCCATGACAGAAGAGCGGCCGCAAAATGAACCATACCATTACCAGCGCGCCCTCGCTTATATAGAAGCCCATTATCATGAACAAATTTGCCTTGACAATATCGCAGAGGAAGTAGGTGTTTCCCGTTATACACTAACACGTCTATTTAAAAAGCAATTACACACAACGCCAATCTCCTATGTGACAGACTTGCGCATGCGCAAAGCTTGCTCTCTTCTTCTTCATACAAACCGGACAATTAAACAAATTGCCGCTGACGTCGGCTATCCAGACGATAATTATTTCCATAAAGTATTTAGGCGCTACACCGGTTCAAGCGCAACCCAATTCCGGCGCAACGGCGATTTATCGCAATTATATGCCAGGAAAATCGTCAAATAAAAACAGAGGCTGCCAAAGATCGCGCAAAACGTCTTTGGCAGCCTTTGTAAGTTCTTCTAATGAAACGACTTTCTTCATTAAATATCGCAACGTTTTCTCAATCTCCGTTGTCTAGTCCGTTTGCAATGAGGTTGTTGCTTTTACCCATGGCCGTCCATTTGCCCATTCTACCGTAAGAGGCAGCCCTAACGCCTCACTTACAAGACTAGCTGTCAATACTTCTTCTTTCCTGCCTGCAGCTAGGACTCTGCCCTTTTTCAGGAGCAATACGTGGCTGATGGACGGAAGAATTTCTTCTGGATAGTGGGTCACATAAAGCAACGTTGGTGCTTGTTTTTTTGTCAACATGCGCTCTACTTCAGCGAGCAACTGCTCCCGTGCAGACAAATCAAGCCCGCTTGTTGCTTCATCCAAAATTAGCAATTCTGGCTCATTGATTAACGCTCTCGCCATAAAAGCTTTCTTGCGTTCCCCTTGTGATAGCTGGCTTAGAGGCGAAAAAGCAACGTGTTCTAAACCCATTGAGCGGGCTAGCGCTAACGCCCTTTCCCCATCTGCTTTTGTGATCGCTTCGTGAACACCAATTGAGGCATGTACACCACTGACAATCACATCTGCACACGGCATCCCTTCATGCATTTGATAACGCTGATCAAGAGAGGCACTGACCCAGCCAACCCTTTTCCGCAACTCATGGATGTTGACGGAGCCAAAAATAGACCCTAAAACCGATATCCTTCCAGCTGATGCCCATTCATATCCTGTAATCAGCTTTAATAACGAGGTTTTTCCTGATCCATTTGCACCTAATATCACCCATTGCTCCCCAGGCCTAACTTGCCATGAGATGTCCTGTAAAATGTGTTTTTTGGCTTTTTGAAACGAGACATTCTCTAAATCGATAACCATCTTTCTCTCCCCACCTCTTGTCCTTTTACCATTGGCACCACTTTACAAACAAGCCGATTTGGCCGCAACTGCTCGGCTTGCGTCAGGCAATTAGAGACTCCGCCTGAGCGTGGCCAGACGCAAAGTTTGACATGATTATATTGCTATTGGCCATTAGCACGATTATACAATAAAAAAGACAAATGTTTCCGAACAATTGTCCTTTAAGGGCGTAGCCAAACGCGTCAAGAAACGAACTTTTAAAAAGCATCCTCATAGCGGACAAGAAAAGGAGACCGGAATAACTCTCGGGCCTTGAGTGCGTCCACTTTTAAAACGGGCCTCCTTCGCATCCTTATTTGAATCAGTTTAAGTACGATCGATCTGCGAGATCGTGAAAAAGAAAGGGGAATCGACAAGGCCCTGTTGCTAGTGAATATTACGTTTTCTGAAATTGCCGCCCCTCACTTCTGCTACATCATATACAGTAACAAAAGCATCTTCGTCAATTTCTTGAATAATTTCTTTCATTTTACTTTCTTCCAAGCGGTTAATGACACAAGTGATTTCCCTAAATTTTTCTTTCGTATAGCTGCCGTACACTTCATTGTACGTTGCACTTCGGCCTAAGCGGTCACGTATCGTCTCCCCCATTAATTCAGGTTGAGTTGTAATAATCTTAAAGGTTTTAGAACCGCTTAAACCAACTTCAACGACGTGAATCACTTTAGAAGCAATAAAGTAAGCAATACCGGATAGAATGGCGCCTTGCAGACCAAATACGGTTGAAACAAAAATAAATACAAACAAATTTAAGAAAAGAATTAGGTCGCTTGTTCCAAACGGTAATTTTCGGGAAAGCAGCACAGCCAGCATATCAATTCCATCTAATGCTCCACCATTGCGCAACGCCAGTCCCATCCCAAAACCGAGGACAATACCACCAACAACGGTAACCAACAACGTATCCCCTTCAATAATCGTTGGAATATGGTGCATAAGACTGGTACTAACAGCTAAGGAAGCGATCCCGATAATCGAATAAATGGCAAAACTTTTGCCAATTTGTTTATATCCTAACCAAATAAAAGGGATATTGATGAGTGCTATTAGAACTCCTAGCGGCAATCCGAATAACTGTGAACCTACGATACTAAGGCCAGTAACGCCCCCATCAGAAACGTTGTTCGGGATTAATACCGCTTCCAGTCCGTATGCGGCAATAAATCCACCAATCATGATGGCCATTCCCCGCAAAATCTGTTTTAGTTTTTTCGCCTTATGATTTTTCATCGTGCTCATATGAAACCTCTCTCCACTATTTTTTCTCCGCTTTCAATAAAATGACGTTTTCTGTCCTGTTTTATAAAAAGGGATAAACTTAAAAAACCTTTCATCAAAGTTATGATATTTTTTATATCAAACCAAGCAAAGAATTTAAAGCAATATGTACTTTTTGTTATAATTTTATTACGGCAAGGAACCAATGTCCTTAGCTATTTTAATCTAAAAAGAGGGATAAACTATGGCAAAAGTAGCAATTGTAACTGGTTCTGCAGGCGGCTTAGGTAAAGGGATTGCGGAAAGATTGTGTAAAGATGAATTTAGCGTTGTTCTCCATGATATTAATGAATCATTATTAAATGAAACCGTCTCAGAGTTCGGTAAAAAAGGGTATAACGTGATCGGCGTAAAAGGAGACGTGGCTAAACGAGAGGACCAATTCAATTTGGTAAAAGAAGCCGTAAATACATTTGGTCGTTTAGATGTGTTTGTAAACAACGCTGGTATTGATGCTGTATCTCCATTTTTAGAAATTACCGAAGATCAGCTCAACAAATTATTCAGCATTAATGTAAATGGTGTTGTTTTTGGCACTCAAGCAGCGGCTGAACAATTTATAAACCAAAAATCAAAAGGGAAAATTATTAATGCTTGTAGCATAGCTGGACATGAATCTTTTGAAATGCTTGGAACCTATTCTGCAACAAAGCATGCTGTTAAATCTTTTACTCATTCAGCTGCTAAGGAATTAGCCAAACATCAAATTACAGTTAATGCTTATTGTCCCGGCATAGCTAAAACAAAAATGTGGGATCGAATTGATGAAGAAATGGTTAAGTATAGCGACGATCTAAAACCAGGTGAAGCATTTGAGCAATACTCCTCACAAATCGCCTTGAAGCGATACCAAACGCCGGAAGACGTAGCAAACTTAGTGTCTTTCCTTGCATCTGATGAAGCTGATTATATTACAGGCCAAGCAATCCTAACGGATGGCGGCCTGGTTTATAGGTAAGAACCCAAATGAAAGGCCTGCGGCTACGAGTCCCCAGGCCTTTCATTTTTTAAAGTCGCGCACCATTTTTTCCATAATCCATATGATAAAGCTTGCGATAACGTGCATTGGTTTTTATAAGCTGCTCATGTGTTCCATGCATCATGATCTTTCCTTCATCAAGAAAAAGGATGTGATCCATATTTTCAATTCCAATTAAATGATGGGAAATCATAATCACTGTTTTATCTTTTAATGTTGCAAACATAGTTGCCAATAAGTCTCTTTCTGTTGCCGGGTCAAGCCCTACTGTTGGTTCATCCAAAATGACGATTGGTGTATTTTTCAATATAATCCGTGCCAAAGCGATTCGCTGCCTCTCACCGCCTGAAAATCGCTGTCCGGTTTCTTCCATTTGTGTGTTCATGCCATTTGGAAGCAATTCGATATAATGATCCAGCTTAACTTGCTCAATCACCTTTTGGATTTCCTTTTCGCCCGCACTTTGATTGCCAAGACGAATATTATTAGCAACAGTTGTGGCAAATAAATATGGTTTCTGATTCAAAAAACCAATTCCTGAAAAGATATCATCCCCATAGTTTTCAGGGGAAATATGACCGATCTCCACCGTTCCAGCAGATGGTGTGATAACCCCTAATAAAAGCTGTAATAAGGTTGATTTTCCCGCACCACTCTTCCCCAAAAGGGCTATTTTTTTCCCAAAAGGGATCGAAAGGCTGATATCTTGAAGTGCTGGATTTTTCTCATCGGGATAATAATAGGTGACGTTTTTCAGTGTAATAGACGGCTGAACGGCTGTAAATGGCTGTGCGATTGTTTCCGGTTTCTTTTCCGCAAACTGTCTAACTTCCTCTATTCTCTGTATAGATTCTTGATAGGCAGGTGCTTTTTCAATCGCTTCCGATAGTGGAATCAGCCCCTCCAAAATAGGAAACACGACCAATGTAAACGCAGCTATATATGTTGGCATGATCTCCCCTTTAGCAGCTGCCGCTCCCGCCCATAAGCCAACGAACAGTAAAATGAATCCGGCTAATAATTGCAATTGAAAGGTACGAGATTGTTGCCAATACACGATCTCTTTTTCGATTTCACCGCTATCCATCGTTGTTTTCATAAATTTTTGGATGAACGCTGCCTTTCTTCCACTGACAATCCAATCATGTAGTCCGAATAACGCATCTGTTAATAATTGATAGGATTGCTTCCGTTTGGCCTTTAGCCTGACTTGTCTTTTCTTGAGCAAAAATAGTGATAGTAACGGATAAACAAATATGAAAAAACTAAGCAAAAACGCCATCCAACATGCAAACTTCCAATCAAATAAAGCCAATGCGCTGATGGAATAGATACATATAAACAGTGCCGTTGCCGTCGGAAAAAGGGTGCGAATATAGACATCCTGCAAATGCTCAATATCATCTGCTAATGTACCCAATAAATCACCTGTTTGGAAACGGGAGCGGACTAAAAGAGCCTGTGGTTCCAGCATTTCGTATAACGCAACACGCATATCTCCCAATATTTTTAGTACAGCATGATGTCCAAGCAAGCGCTCTGCATATCTTGTCACAGCTTTTGATATTCCAAATGCTCTTACGCCAACAATCGGGATATAAAGCAACAAAATGGTTTCAGGGCGTTCTGATGCTCTTGTAATTAAATAGCCGGACGTAAACGTGAGGAGTGAGGAAGCTAAAACGGTTAAAATACCTAAAATGACCGTCGCGAGCATCACTCCTTTGTATTGCTTCAAATGGGGTATAATATAGGAATAAAAAAGCTTCAACCTTCAGCTCCTCCTTTATGCGCTTGTTGGAGCCGCAAGTATGCCCCATTCTGCTTCATTAACTCTTCATGCTTACCACTTTCCACAACCTGGCCATTTTCAATGACAAGAACCAAATCCATATCGTCCATCCAGTGCAATCTATGTGTGGCAAAAAAGACGAGTTTCTGTTCCATTAATGGCAACATCGCTTGCTTCAGTTCATACTCCGTCTCTATATCCAAATGGGCTGTCGGTTCATCGAATAACAAAATCGGCCGATTTTGCAAAAGCCCTCTTGCCAAAGCGATGCGCTGTTCCTCTCCCCCACTTACATTCCGCCCTCCTTGGCCGATTTTTTCATGAAGGCCATTGGGAAAACGAGCAAGTAATGGCGCTAATCCTGCCTTCTTTGCTGCTTGCTCAATTTTTTCAAGTGATGAATCTGGCGCATACCAGCTTATGTTTTCCGCAATCGTTCCAGTAAATATATAAGGGTGCTGCGGAATATACGTTAGTTGACTTTGCCAATCCTTATAAGAAAGATGCGGGAAGACCTGTTCTCCTATTTGGATGTTTCCCCTTGATGGCTTTGAAAATCCTGATAGCAGATCAATTAGAGTCGATTTCCCTGCACCGGACGCACCGACAATTCCAACCTTTGTAAATCCTTGAATGGTAAAACTTATCTCTTTCAGGCGAAACAATCCTTCTTCTGACTGTTTATGAATATCGTTCATTTGTAAACTACTTGACTCTGTCCAGTTTGGTACAGCTCTCTCTTCCTGGAGACTGTCCAATGTTTCCATGGCGATGAGCCGGTGAATGGTATCTCCTGCTTCTTTCCCATCCATTGTGGCATGATAATCATTACCCAGTTCACGAACTGGCAGAAAGTACTCAGGGGCTAACATTAAAATCAAAAGGGCAGACCCTAATAAAAGATCGCCATGAATTAAGCGCAAACCTAGCTCTACCGCAACAATGGCAACAGAAAGACTTGCAAAAAAATCTAATGAAAAAGTAGATAAAAAAGAGACTCTTAATGTTCGGTTTGTCGCAATTCGATATTTATCGCTAACGGTTTTGATCGACTCTTGGTGAGCTTTGCTTTTCCCTAAATATGTCAACGTCGAAAGGCCGCGCAATGAATCAACAAAATGACGAGAAAGGAGTTGATAGGTTCCCCATTGCGCATCCATTTGTTTTTTGGCTGCCAGTCCGAGCAGTATTAAAAAAATAAGCATGATGGGCATCACAACAGCTAATAGGATGCCCGATTGTAGATCAATAACGGCTATATAAATCAACAAGCAAATCGGAATACAAACCATTGCAATCATTCTTGGGATAAACAAACGTAAATAAGTGCGAAATTGCGGAATTCCTTCCAAAGCTAGCGTGACTAGGTTGCCTGTCCCTTCCCTTCCGATCACCCTTGGCCCCATTTCAAAAAGCTTTTCCAACAAAACGTTTTGATAATGAGCAGCAGTTTTGTCTGCAAATTGGTAAGCCCATTTTTCTTTAATCCATTGTAAAAAATGCCGTAAAAAATAAGCAGCAAGAAAGACCGCAAAGGAAAAGAGGACTGCCTGCCAAGCAGTCCCTTTATACATTTTTACAATCGCGTCAGATAAAAAGTTGGCTTGCACAATCAAAACCATTGCTTGGATCACGGTAAGAAACCCAATCATAAAAATGAGGCGTTTACTTCCTTTATATTGAAGGAGATATTTATCCATCAGTATTCTAAATGCTCCTTATGAGAAACTCTTTTTCGGAATACATAATAGCTCCAAATTGTATAGCCCAAGACAATGGGAACCATCGTAGCTGCGACAATCGTCATTAACTTTAATGAATAATCACCTGATGCCGTACTATAGACGGTTAAATGATTGAGTGTGTCTGTCGAACTGATCATGACGTTTGGAAACAACGCAATAAAGAAAGAAGAGGTCAGCAGGATTAAGATCAACCCGGTTGCCGTAAAACTATAGCCTTCTTTTTTGTTTCGCAATAAAGGATATAGGAGTAGGTACAAAATAAGGACAAATCCATAAAGAGGATATAAAACCCACCCTTTTTCAGCAAATGCTTCCGTATAAATGGTTGTTAATATCATAAACAAAGCGACAACGAAACCTGTTGCCAAGTACATCTTTAAGCCAGCCCGCTTAGATTTTTCCCGCAAATGCCCAGTGGTTTTTAATGAGACAAACATTAAACCATGTAAATAGGACAGCATCACAAACACAAGGCCCCCAGCAATTGTATAAAGATTAACAATGTCGAAAAAGCTGGCGTGCATATTCATATCAGCATCAATTGGAAGGCCTTTAATTAAGCTTGCAAACATCACTCCCAATAAAAACGGTGGTAAAAAGCTGCCTAGAAAAATGGCCCAATCCCAGACTTTCGTCCACCGTTCTGATTGCACCTTCCCTCTAAATTCAAAACTAACGCCGCGGGCAATTAACGCGAGCAAAAGGACGACAAAAGGAAGGTAATAACCGCTGAATAATGTTGCATACCAATGGGGAAAAGCGGCGAACATGGCTCCACCTGCTGTAATTAACCAAACTTCATTAGCATCCCAAAAAGGACCAATACTATTAATCAGCATGCGCTTTTCCTTTTCATTTTCTGCTAAAAACTTTGTGCCCATCCCGACACCAAAATCAAACCCCTCTAAGAAAACAAAGCCTACAAATAAAACAGCAACAAGCAGAAACCAAAACTCACTCAGCTGCATGCTGTGCACCTCCTACATCAAATGGATCTGATGCTGTGACATCTTCTTTTGGTTTGGCATGAGGTCCTTGCTTAATGACACGAATAAATAAATAAACCATTACGATCGCTAAAATCGTATAGATGACGGAAAACGAAATGAGCGAGAATAAAATTTGCCCCGTCCCCACATTTGGCGATATTCCGTCTACCGTTTGCATCAAGCCATTAACCACCCATGGTTGACGGCCGATTTCTGACATAATCCAACCAAAGGAATTTCCTGCAAACGGTAAAAATATAGCTGGAATCAGCCATTTTAAATAACGCTTGCTCGTCACAATTCTCTTGCGCCATAATAACCACAAACCTGCAGCACTCAATAAAATCAGCAGCCCGCCTGTTCCTGCCATAATCCGGAAGCTCCAAAACACCGTCTTCACCGGCGGGATGTAGTTTCCTTCTCCATGTTTTTCGACCATCTGTTGCTGTATCGTATTCATTCCTTCTACTTTTCCCGCAAACTCATCATAAGCAAGATAACTTAATAGATACGGCAGTTCGAGTCGATGGGTACTCATTTGATTTTTTGTATCAATATTTGCGAAGAGCGTCCATGCCGCGGGATCTCCACTATCTTCCCAAAGCCCTTCAGCAGCAGCCATTTTCATCGGCTGGGCCTCCATTAAATATTGGGCTTGTGAATGCCCCGAAAACGCCAACCCTAAACCTGCTACCATCCCAACAATCAGCGACACTGTTAAAGAACGTTTAAATATTTCCAAGTCCTTTTTCTTAAGTAAATACCAAGCACTAACACCAGCAATAAAAAAGGCACCTGTAGCAAAACTGCCAAAAATGGTGTGGGGGAAAGCCACCAATAGCTTTGGATTTGTAATGACAGCCAAAAAGTCTGTCATCTCTGCCCGCCCATTCGCAATCGTGTAGCCAACTGGATTTTGCATGAAGGAATTGGCTGCTAAAATCCAGAATGCAGACAAAATGGTGCCAATTGAGACGAGCCAAATACAAGCTAAATGTAATTTTTTAGGTAATCGATCCCAACCGAATATCCACAATCCAATAAATGTAGACTCTAAGAAAAAGGCAAGCAATGCTTCAATGGCAAGGGGAGCGCCAAAAACATCTCCAACAAAACGGGAGTAGCTTGACCAGTTCATTCCAAATTGAAATTCTTGAATAATCCCTGTCACAACGCCAACTGCAAAGTTAATAAGAAAAAAGACACTCCAAAACTTTGTCATTTTCAAATAAACGTCTTTTTTCTTTATCACATACAATGTTTGCATAATCGCGATAATAAAAACTAACCCGATCGATAGCGGAACAAAGATAAAATGAAATAATGTTGTTGAAGCAAATTGCAGCCTTGCGAGAATAACCTCTTCCATTTTTGATTCCTCCTAAGTAAAAAAGCGAACAAACCATAGCAAAAAAATCCCCCCTACGGTTTGTGAAATATTGAACAATACGTGGTAAACGCTGCTGTTTTCATCATTCCTCCTTCATCCATCATTCGTCCATAAGAAATTTGTGAATAAGTGAGCATATCATACTATTATCATACTACAAAATGAACACCTAACTTGTTACAAAATCAGGAATGAAATATGATTTTTTTAGTTTTTATTACTATTTTTTATTTAGGAAAGCATGCTGCATTTATCTGCTTATTCCACTTTTTTTTCACTTATAGTAAGATAACTATGAAAGTTGAGGAGGAGTTTCCATGGTGACAATCGGAATTGACTTAGGAACAACCAATAGTTTAGTAGCCTACTGGGATAACGATCAGCCTCGCCTTATTCCTAATGTTTTAGGAGAATACCTTACTCCTTCTGTAGTAAGTGTAGATGAAAATGGCGAGGTATTAATTGGGCAAATTGCAAAGGAACGCCTCTTAACCCACCCGCATTTAACTGCTTCGATCTTTAAGCGGTTCATGGGTACAGATAAAACGTATACGTTAGGCGCCCACACTTTCACCCCTGAGGAGCTTTCATCGTTTATCATCCGAGTATTAAAAGCAGATGCGGAATCCTATTTCCAGAAGGAAATTACAAATGCCGTGATCAGTGTCCCTGCTTATTTCAATGATGCCCAAAGAAAAGCAACCAAACGAGCGGCTGAACTTGCCGGGCTTACAGTGGAGCGGCTTATCAGTGAACCGACAGCTGCTGCACTTGCTTACGGACTAAACCAAGAAAAACCGGAAACGAAATTTTTGGTGTTTGATCTAGGCGGTGGAACATTTGACGTATCCATTCTTGAATTATTCGAAGGAATTATTGAAGTCAAATCCATTGCCGGTGATAACTATCTTGGCGGCGAGGACTTTACCAATCTATTAATCACGTATTTTGTCGATACCCATCAATTAGATAAAAGCACGCTAGATGCAAAAACGATGTCGTTTCTCTATACACAAGCGGAACGATGCAAACTCGCCCTTTGCGAGTCATCCTCCAGTTCGATGAGCGTTACTATTGATGGCAAGATATATGAAACGACGCTTCGCAAGGAAGACTTTGAAAAACTTTCGAATCAACTGCTCTTGCGGCTGCGCTACCCGATTGAACGGGCATTGCGTGACGCGGATTTATTACCAGGCGACATGGACGCAGTCATCTTAATTGGAGGCGCCACACGCATGCCGCTTATTAAATCAGTCGTCTCCAAAATGTTTGGCCGGATGCCCTATACACATATACACCCTGATCAAACCGTTGCTTTAGGAACCGCTATTCAAGTTGCTTTAAAAGAAAGAGATAAAACGTTGGAAGAAGTGATTTTAACGGATGTATGCCCATATACCCTTGGAACACACGTCGTTGAAGACTTGGGAAATGGCAAAACAGAAAGTGGCTATTTCTTTCCGATTATTGAACGAAATACACCAATCCCGGTTAGCCGGGTAGAACAACTGTATACGGTCCAAGACAATCAAAAAGTCCTTAACGTCGAGGTTTATCAAGGGGAAAGCAGGAAAGTCGCCAATAACATCAAACTGGGAGAACTCTCTATCCAAGTGCCTCCAGCTCCCGCCGGGACACAAGCCATTGATGTTCGTTATACATACGATATCAACGGCATTCTTGAGGTTGAAGTAGTAAGTAAAGCGACTGGAGCGAAAAAAAGAGTCGTCATTGAGCAAAATGCTGGAGACCTTTCTAAGGAAGAGATTGAAGCCAGATTAAAGGAACTAAAAAATATTAAAATTCATCCGAGAGATCGGACGGAAAATAGGTTGCTGCTCGCTAAAGGAGAACGGCTTTATGAAGAAATGCTTGGAGAGGAACGAGATAAAGTAGCCTACTTTTTACGGGAATTTGAACGGGTCTTGCTGACTCAAAATGAAAAAGAAATCAAAAAAGCAGCAAAAGTATTCAATGAGCAGTTGGAAACGATTGAAAGGTGGATGTACTCTCGATGACCGCTTGGGAAACGTTAGAAATTGAACCAACGGATAATCTAACAGCTATTAAAAAAGCCTATGCGAAAGGGTTAAAAAAACATCACCCGGAAGAAGATCCCGAAGGCTATCAGCAGCTTAGGGAAGCCTATGATTTTGCCATGAGACAGGCTAAGCAAGGGATTGTACATACACCGATAAAGACGGCTGAACCTTTACAAGACTGGGTATTGGATGAGAAGGCAGTGATTCCAGAACACCCAGTAGACGAATTTATCAAAAAGGTTCAGAACCTCTATGATGATTTTTTCGCACGTCTTGATATTCGCAACTGGGAAACCTTACTACAGGCAGACATTATTTGGAACGTTCAACATTCCGAGCAACTCCAAGATGAGTTAATTGATTTTTTACAGGAACATCCTTATTTACGTTCCTCCGTTTGGCAGCTTCTTGAACAAACATTCCATTGGACAGAACAAAAGGAACAATTGCAAGAACGTTATGGGGAAGAAACGACATCCTTTTTGATCGAAAATATAGCCCATTATCAACAATTAGGCTATGATTGTTTCCAAAAAGAAGTCGATATGGATTATGAGCTCTACCTTCAATTACGGGCGGAAGCACAAGCTTATTTACGTAATGATCAATTAGAAGCCGCCAAAGCAGCAATTGACCAAGCCTGCCAACTGTTTGCCCGTGACCCTGACTTATGGCATTTAAAAGGGGTTTACTATTTACGAAAAAACGATTACCGAGCTGCTTTGCAAATGTTCCAGGAGAAGCTGGCATTATCTCCAGGAGACCCAGATGGACTGCTTTATAGCGCTCAGCTGCATTTTCACTTCAAAGACTTTCAAAAAGTCATTGCGGACTGTGATCAACTTCTTGCCTACCACGATCATCACGTTGAGGGATTATTTTTAAAGATTAAAGGCCATTTAGAATTAAACGATGAAGTAACAGCCCATCAGTGGATTGAGAAGGCGATTGAATTACATCCTGATCGGCCGGAATTTCTTCCCTATAGATCAAGAGTGCTCAATGAAAAAACAAGAAATGAACAAATTGAACTCCCAGAACCAACGTCTAAAAATAAAAGACGATTGAATAATATGCTCTTTTATTTATTTATGGTTCTACGGAGAGCATGGATATACGTATTCGTTTTTCTTATTATGCTTATTCCGCCCATCCCTTTTCACTATACTGCGCTTTTTCTGATCCCAATCCTTTGGGAATTTGGGAGAGTGTTACTGGTATTCCTTAAGCCTGCAGGGATGTTCACAAAAATAAAGAAAAAACGGCAAGCTCTTTATTTCCGATGTCTTTCAGCGGCTTGCATCGAAAGTGATTTTCTTAATCATTATTTTACTGTATACGATTTTGCCTATTTTAGAGATCGCCTAATCGGAAAAAAGTTTTTGCAAAAGGTGTTAGAAAAATGGGAGATTTCCAGTGCAGCCGAGTTAAAACAAAAGATTCAATGGTTGATGGACGTTGGGACCCGCCGGGAATTCGATCACTATCTCGATCAGCTAATGCCTTTATCAGAAGAAGCCAGGATCCGATTCGTCCAATCCTTAGCGAAGGATGATCCCGATTATCCGAAGTTCTTTATAGCGAATCGGGGAATTCATACTTTAACAGAAGCAGGAGTTGCAGCAGTAGACTGGGCTTGGAGTATTTACCTATGTCGCGTCGGCAGACGACTAGGCTGGTTATCAAAAACAGAAGCAAATGAGATGATGTTAAAGGCAGCCCAAGAATCGCAAAAGGTATATTTAAATTGGAATGAATATTTCACTGCCTTTCATTTGGCCAGTTATTTCAACGCCAATGATAGTGAACATGATAGATATGCGAAACATGGCCTTTCCATCATATTTACATTACTAATCAAAGGAAATTCTCCGTTATTAAAGCTCGACTGGAAGAATGACGAGCTTGTCAATAAATAAAAAATAAAGAAACATGCAAGCGTCTCGCTCTTGATGTCACAGACCGTGCAAACCTCGCATGAATCGATGTTTTATTCCTATCTTCCCCGTCTATCAGTTGAGTGCAGTGATTAACTTTGTCAACACAATTAAGCCTGTCAACAACGTTGACAGGCTCACTCAACTATTGAAATAGTAGAAGGTGGCTCCTTCTACTTCCCCGTTAATTCAGGCAAGAAACTTGTACCAAATTCTGGCGTCTGTACGCCTGTAAAATCACTCAGTGTCGCCGCAATATCCGCCATCGTGTCTCGAACACCTAAACATACTGGCCGAACATGTTTGCCATATGCCAGTATAGGGGTGTGCTCCCTCGTATGTTGGGAGTGGCCGCAAGTCGGGTCATTTCCATGGTCGGCTGTAACGATGAGTATGTCGTGTTCTCCCAGTGTCGGCAAAAACTCAGCCAAAAAATGATCGACCGTTTCAAGCACTTCTTTATACCAAGACGGATCTTCTTTATGACCGGCCAAGTCAGTTTCTTGGACATTCACGAGGAAAACAGCATCTTCTTCCGCTTCATTATACATTTTTTTGTATATTGAAAGCAATTCAGGCGTATGGACGACAGGGTTGGCAAAGCCTTGCGCCTGAATGACATCAGCTGTTTTGCCAATTCGATAAACTGGCTTTCCTGCTTGTTCGGCCAAATAGGCAAATTGCTTTTCAAATGTAACACCATAGCCTAAATGGAGCACTTGATACCCTTCGCCGTACACCCCTGTTTTAGGCGCATTAATGCCCCACTGGCCTGGTTTTCCTTCTTCTGCCGCTGCTACAATATCTGTTAGCGACACAGACTCATTTCCAAATACAATCACACGGCTTGTATCAACATGTTTTCTGACTACGGCAGCCATCTTTGTTGCCGCTTCAAAGGAGATTTGGGTCAAATCAGCTGTCATATTGATGATATTGCCGAGCGCTGATTCTAAATTGTCTCCTACGACAACAGCGCCGTCAACTAGCAAAATGGGCTTGCCTTCAATTAGTTCCTCTACCTGGTACCCATTTGCCGTTAAACCGTGGGCGATTTGCTGTCCAACTTCTTTCATGAGGCGCTTAGCTGGTTTTCCTGGCTTCGACCCCATTAGTTCTTGGTGGCCCATAAATGTATCGGCTCCGTGATGGGCAAGTTTGCTTTTGCCATAAGCGGCAATGGCTTCGCCTTCATTTTTGACAATTTTTCCCAATCCCATTTTCATGAGCGTAGGCACCTTTAGTCCGACGGTTTCCTGTAGATGGGCGTATGTGGAGGCGTGGATGTCTTCTGGTTTGGTTTCACGGCAATCTGCCATTGCGCCAACACCAAAGCCATCCAACACGAGCAACGTTGCTTTTCCCATATAGCTACATCCCCCTTTTTTGCTGATGAACAATAACTGGCTTGCCGTTTGCCACACCTCTGACAAAGGCAACGTGGGAACGAGTCACAAATACTTGCGATCGGTAGGCGTACACAACCGTATCACCTGTCTGCATTCCCTGTTCACGTTTTAATGCCCCATAATAATCAATATTGCCAGGTGAAACGAGATCAACTTCCGCTTTATTGAAAATCGTCCTAGGTGAATCACCGTAAAACGCATAAGCCATATTTGAGCGTGGGTAAAATCCCCCTGCAATCGTATAAGCATGAGTGTGGTCCTGGTGTGAAATTTCAGAGACGTAGACCATAGCCGGCAGCTCCGCTAAATCCTCGCGGTAGGCATGCAAAGGCGTTGTGCCAGTTAGGGCATGGCCTGGCTCTGCGTGTGTCGCGCCAAGTTGTTTAAGCATCGGGATCGTATTCACACTCGTCGCGCTTGGCGTATTGACATGCTTCACTTCCACTCCAGCTTGTTGGAGAAGACGGACGGCTTTGACAATCGTTTGCGCATTGCTTGCGTAATGGTAGCTATTGTCTCCAGGGGTATACGCTAAAACGGGAAAACTTGTCACGCCGATTAAGCGAATTCCTGTTAGTGCCGTTAGCTCTTGGATTGCTTCCGGCAATTCTTCCAATAAAAAGCCACCATATTGGCCTGGAAAGACAAAATCTCCTTTGCTTACAACACGGATAATGACATCTTGTACCACTCCAGCTTGTACAGCTGCTTGATTTAATTGTTTAGCCCGTTCAAGTGAGAAGAGCGTGACGACTTCCGGTTTCATTTCTGTTAATACAAATGGCCATTGGTTTTTGCCAGGTTGGACCAAATGCCCTAAGTTGCCGATCGCACAGCCGCCGTCCTTTAGTTGAATCGCTTCATCGATATCGACAGCAACGGCTTTGTGAATGCCGCTCTTTTCAATGTGTTTGCCGACAAAGCCACTTCTACCGATCTGCTTCGTCATGTAATATAACGTCATGCCATGTTCTTCCGCTGTCTTCGCAAGAATGGCGGCATTTCGTTCAAGCGCATCGAGATCGATTAAATGGGTGTTAGGCGCAAGAGCTCCGCTTTGATGAAGGCAGACGGCCGCTTCCACCAACTTCGGGTTACGCTTAGCGATCATGCTAGTAAACATCTCTTGCATTCATCCTTTCTGTGCTTCTTTCACAGCCAAGTGTAAGATGCGCAGAACAGTGCTTGCACTTGATTTCATTGGGTTAACACGCAGGCCATGCTTTTCTAACTTTGGATCTGCTTCCCTAAAGCTGCCAGATGGACGGTACACCATTGGTGCTAATTCATACCGAGACTCCGCGCCGACTGGATAGGTGGCTGCACCAAGACAAGCCGCGTTGGCAATGACTTGGCCTGCAATCGGTTCAGCAAGCTCAATCATCACGTTTTTAGACTGGGCATTGACCATGTAAACATCTTCAACTCCAGGCAAAGCACCATTTTTAATACGTTGGTAAAGTTCTTCGACTTGTTCATTTTGCGTCGCCAACATAACTGGCGCTAGCGTCAAGCTCCGTAAAAGCTCATGAGCTTCATGGCCTTGTACTTGGCCCCCTCCTGAATAATTGCGGGCATGGAGGCGTTCAATCGCTGCTGCTTTTCCAACAATCACGCCAATCCCTTCTGGCCCAAGCAATTTAAAACCAGAAAAAGTCGAATAATCCGCGCCATATTCACAGCCGATTTTTGGCATCTTTAAAGCGCAATAGTTGTCATCGACTACGACTGGCAAATCAGGGCGTATCGTTTTCGCAGCTTCAATAACTTCGCCAAGCTGATACGTATCATGAGGAGCCTGGCGTGCATGCTGGACGTAAACGAGCTTTGCTTCTGTAGCTGCCACGGCGCTCCTAAAAGCAGAAAGATCATTGTAGTCAACCGCTTCTTGCTTCAATCCAAGCTGCCTAAATGTTTCTTTTGTCGTCATATACATGGGCGCTGTATGAACAAGGCATGTATCGCCTGCTGCCACTAATTCTGCTAAAATGAGGCGAATCGCCCCTGTACCGCTACCACGGACAAGCGCACAAGCTTCGCTGTCAAATACTCGGGCTAACACACGCTCTGCTTTAGCTGTTGTTTGCGGGCGCCCAAAATCAGGATGCAGCCCGACATCACCAAGTTGATAAAATTCGTTGTCGGTAAACTCTTTTGTTATTTCATCGACTATTTTAAATTGAAGAGACTGCGCTTCTTCCATTGATCGATTTTTTAGCAGTGCTTCGCTGTATTTCATGATGTCCCTTCCCTCTTTGAAAACGCGTTTGCTGGGTTTTCAATCAAAAGTTTTCGTATTTCTTGCTGCGACAGCCCAGACGCTTCCATTCTCGGTTGAAACTCCCGTAGCGTGTAATCAAAGCCTTGCCCGCCAGCAGCAAAAAGGTGGGAATTTCTTGTGATATCAGTGGATAACATGATTTTGTCCCCATAGCCTGCTTCGATAAAGCGCAACAGCGAAGTGAGACGTTCCTGGTCAGAACGGTAATTTTCTTTGCCAATCGTATCCATAGCGACGTAACAGCCAGCTGTTAGGACTTCAAGCACCACTTCATCGTTTTCATTTAGATCCTGGTGCCCGATGATCACTTGGTCGAGCGGCAACCCTTCCTTAGCGAACAACTCGACTTGCTCAAGCGCCATTGTCCCCAATGTGGTGTGCGTCGCCAACGGTAATCCGCTCTCCTTCGCTGCAATGATTGCCCCATGAAACAGCTCTGTCTCCACCGGTTTGAATTCATTTAAACTGCTGCCGATTTCGCCAATAACACCGGGCTTGCTTGCAGAACCATCAATGCCTTCCTCAATCTCTTGCAACATAAACGCTGCAAATTGCTCCCGGTTCCACGAAAGGGCCTCCGACGGAATAAACGGGTCTTTGTAACAGCCTGTACTGGCCACAATATGCATATCGAGCTCTTCAGATAAACGTCGCATAAATTGGATGTTCCGCCCCATGCCGACATTGGTCATTTCAATAAAGGCTTTTCCGCCGGCTTTAATAAAACGGGCAACGTCTTCTTTTACACGGTCGTAATTGGTTAATGCTGTGTCATTTGACTTTTTAATAGGGCTTAAATCAATATGGACGTGCTCATGGCAAGCACATATGCCAAGTTCTTCGGGCTTAATCGGTCCCCTCACCGTTTCAATCATCGTTTTTCCTCTCCTCTATGCTGGTGGCGTGAAAATCCCTAGTAAGGCTAAGATGTTGCCAATAATTCCAACAGCTATCGCGCCAACAGGGCCTACTGCCATCCGTACAATTGGGCGGCCTCCGGCTTCGTTTAGTAAATAAAATCCGGCGATGGCAAAGAAGCCAAATCCAGGGACAATCGCATTTGCCGCATTGGCGCCGCCGATGAGCAATGCCACTTCAAGAACGCGCGTCATCGCGGTACGAATATTTTCCCCAGAAGCACGCACGCCTGGATAACGGTCAAGAAACTTCGCTAACTTTGATAACATCAGGACTTCAAGCAAGATCACAATCGCACCAATCGCCGCGGCAATAAACGGGTTTGGCGAAAAGATACCAACAGCAAAAACGAGTGTAAACCCGGCTGGGCCATACACGCCTGTAGCAATAGCGGTGCTGGCAATGAGTGGCACAAACCCAAGTGCTTTCGCTAGTGCGGCAATGCCTCCCTCATTAATCCGGCCATCTGCAAGCAAATTTAGTGTGATCGGATCTCCAGATACAATTAACAAGTTTGCAGCTGCAGCAAGCAACGCACCTGATGCCATCAGCACGACCGCAAACTTTTTAATCCGATTCACCCGGTCGACAAACAATGTCGCCATTTGTCCCATGCTCGTGTCTTCAGACTTTTCCTGCATCGCAAACGCCATTAAAAACACCATTCCTACAACGAGGGCAATCCCTTCCGGACTAAGGGTCACGGATGAACCGCCAATTTCAATAAGGCCGTTTTCATTGACAAATACAATCAGCTGTCGGGCAAGCGCTGCCACCAAAAACGTGACAACCCCTTTCTTGACAGAGAACTGCAAAGCAACAGCAATCGCTGGAAAGACCATAAACGCAACAACAACCGGTTCGCCAACCAAATTGAAGCCATCTACAAAGTTCAGCGGCAAGCGAGCAAACAAATCAACAACGACTTGAAGCCCATAATAGATGCCTGCTCCATAAAGTCCCCCTAACACACCTGCTGCCATTGTGGAAAATTTGCCTCTTGCGATCGACAGACCAATGATATCCGTTCCTAGCAAGATGCTATGAATCAAAATAATGCTACCAGCAATGGATATAGGAATGCCGTAGCCAATGACGAGCCCGAAGCTCATTGCAAATGCGGTTACTCCTAATTCTTTCCGTGACATTCGCCCTTCCAAGTTCTCTGGTACAATCGGGCGCAACCCATCATTAAAAACGGCGATTCCTAAATTGGCCATCACTGCGCTTAGCGCACCGATCGCAATGAGCAAAATTACATCTACCATGGTATCCCTCCGTTAGCTCCTTATATTAAGCTTTTAACGCATCGAGTAAATATTCGACCGCTTTTTCTTTATGATCGCCGGTGAAGCCAAACGCTTTGCCGCCTTCCTGCACGGCTTGTTCGACTTTTTCTTTCACAGGTGGTTTTCCAGGCATCGAAATGGTGTGGCAGCTTGCCTTGCCGAGCAACGAAATCGCCATAGCCAAAGCGCCGCCGCCACCAGTATGGCATGCGCCAAAATAGTAATCTGCTTGGCCTTGTTTGAGCAGCATCGCTGCTTCTAAATCAGACTTGATAACGGTTTCAATATCGGGATTCTTCTCTTTAATTAATTTTTCTATTTCCTTCTTTTCTACTTGGCCGCCAATAACAATTTTCATCGAAAACACTCCTTTAGTTTTTGGTTCATTTTCTCACCATACTACTTTACTTATGAAACGGACGAAAATGTGCTGACAAAATGCATATAGAGAAACTGCTGTTCTTCTTTAGGGAGCGGTTCGCCAACAAGGGATTCGATTTTTTCCACAGCCTCCTTAGCAGCAGGCAAGTGTGGGGAAGCAAGGACTTCCTCCATGACCGCATCCCCTGGACCAGTCAATGCTTCATTCTGTTCAATTCTTGTCAACGCCATTGCCAAATGGGTCACTAACATCGCATAATTCTCATGCAAGTCGTCAGGAACTTGCTCTTCCACTACTTGGGTAGTGACACGGTATGCTTTGTCCGTGATCGTCCCTGCTTCTTTTAAAATTTGCAAACGCGTATGCAATTCCATCTTCAACCCTCCTTAATTTAATGTACATTTTTTTGTATATTGAATGTGAAGGAAAGTTCCTAATAAGAAGGAATGATCTTCCCTTCAACGACTTGCTTCTGGATCGTTAACAGTTCTTGTTTGTCTATTAATCCTAGCAAATAAGAAATTGTTTGTTTATCTCCATGGGCGACAAGCGCCGTTTCACTAATCTCCTGCGAGTTTCTTACTGCAAGAGAAGAGGTAAGGTCTTTTGCATAAAGGGTCGGGCGCTGCACTTCATCTGCATTCCACACGGTCGCATCGATCACTCCAGCTTCTAAGCTTTGCAGCAAGTGCATGTACGTCGTATCTACAAATGTTACCTTTTTTCCTTGTGCTTCCGCTTCGGCTAACGTTCTTTGGTCAGCCGATTTTGAATCAATGCCAATTCTCATGCCATCTTCAATTTCGGTCTTGTCGCTGTCAGCAAAATAGATTTTATGCTTGCTGACGTAAGATTGGGCGCCTAGCCTTTTTTCGATCGTGATGTTTGCCTTTTCTACGGCATTTTTTGCAGCCATAAACGAAACAACGGCAAAATCATAGCGTCCTTCTTTGACCCCTTCAAGGCGCGGGTTGCTTCCTCTCATGAAGGCAAGGTTTAAACGAATACCCATGTTATGGAAAACAGTCGTCAGGGCAGTCGCCAAGCCTTCATATTTTTTCGAGTACGGCAACGGCATAACCGCAGTAATCGTATTGACACCGGCAAACTCCAATAATTTTGAGACATCTTTCTGTAACAGGAATGTGCCCAAATGACCACGGGACAGAAGCTCAATCGCGTTCGCTTCTTCAAGCATTTTTAAAGAACTCTGTATAGTGCCTCGCCCTACATTTAGCTCTTGTGCTAAAGATTCGACTTTCGGAATCCGTTGCCCTTTCTCTATCGTGAGTAACAGAGAAGCAACTTTAAGCAATGTTTTTCCTTTTTTTGACAGAAGCGCTTCGTTCATGTTCACCTCCACCAAACCAATATACTGTTTTTTGTATAATGAAACATTATCATAGAAAGCGCTTTTACACAAGTGTTTTTGTGAAGATTTCTAACGCACATTTTCACAGTTGCCGTTTCCCTTATTACAATCCCGTCACATCGCGATTTCAAGTTTTGTAACACTCTTCAAAAATTGCCGCAAACTACAAGCAAATGACTGCACTGCCCTATAGCCCTATGTAAGTTTTGCTCACAAGGTTTTTCGAAAACAGAGGATGTGTATACTAGCATTGTAGAGCCACACCTGGAAGTTGATACAGAAAGGGGTTGCTTTGATGGACAGGCGAATTAAATGGATCGACGCTGCAAAAGGGCTTGGTATTGTTCTAGTTGTTATGAGCCACGCGCCCATCGACGAAACACTTAAAGCCTTTTTGTTTGCCTTTCATATGCCTTTGTTTTTTTATTTGTCTGGGGCCGTATTTCGTCCTCAGTCCATGAGTATTTGGGCCTTTATCAAGAAAAAAGCACGAAGCCTATTGTTGCCATACTTCGTTTTTTCAGCGGTCTCCTATCTCATTTGGTACAGCATGACAAGACATTTTCCTTTCACTGCCGGTGAAGACGTCAATCCGATTAACCCGTTTATCGGCATCTTTTTATCGACACCTGGAAATTATCAACTTACGTACAACCCGGCCATTTGGTTTCTCACTTGCCTATTTGTTGTCGAATTGCTCTTTTTTCTCTACTATCGTCTGTCAAAAGGGAGATTCATTGCCACGTTTCTCGTTGTTGCCGCTATCGCAGGTTATGGGTCGACAATGCTTTCTTTTGCACTGCCTTGGAATGTATTCGTCGCTTTAACGGCAGTTGTGTTTTATGGCCTAGGCCATTTGACAAAACACTTCTGGAAAACGCTGCCATGGTCAAGCGTGCTGCCTATTGCGATACCCTTATTTTTATTGGTATTTTTCATTCAATCGCTCAATACAGAGCGTGTTGACATGCGGGCAAATGTGCTTGGCGAATTCGGCTACTTTTATTTAGCTGCGATAGCAGGCATCGCCGCCTTTCTTGTGCTCATTCCTAAGCTGCAGCACTCGAAGACGTTATTATTTCTCGGCCAAAACTCGATTGTGATTTTGCTTGTACACTTGCCGATGCTAAACTTTGTCCGCGCTGCCCTTTACTATGGGTTCCAAGTTGACTTAAGCACGGCTAACAGTTTGCCTTGGACGTTGTTTTTCACAGGCGTTACGATTGTGCTTGTCATCCCATTTATCTATTTGTTACAAAAATATCCATGGCTGCTTGGAAAAGCACCATTGAAAAAGCAGGGACGATTGCAGGAGCAACATGCCTTACAAGGAAACGCTGTGCCCCGCTAACAGGGCACAGCGTTTCAGACTGTAGACAAACGCTCGTTATTTCACATACGTCGTCGTATGACTTGGTCATATAGCATACAAAATTTTTTGTAATGTTAGCGGTACCCTTTGTATAAAGGGTTCTTTTGCATTTTCTCGTTTTTTATTCATTAAAATACCTTTCTATGGGTATTAATAGGAAAGGCGTTTCCTCTCTTAATAATACAACCTTCCAATTCTGAATACCAACAATCTTTTTGTAGACAAATCATTGATCAGCGTAATCGAATATTTCTCTAACGATTTTAGCTTCATCAGCATTTTGGACTAGCTTTTTATCGTTCACAACTTAACCAAACATTGGCGACCATTCCATTTCTTTAACTCTTTGTGTCATTCCCAATTTACACAATCCAATTTGATCTCTTTCTGAGCTTAGCCCTGTATAAAACATTTTTTCATGGTGTATATCAATGTTTTCCTAACTCTACCCAAAATAATTGGATTGGTCATCAAAAAACGTAATCGGTTACTAATAAAACAAGAAGAATAATTGCCTTTTCCATTAAAAAATATTCAGAAAAAGAAAATGAAATACTATAAATCAGACTGTAGATAAACGCTCTGCATACATCGTCGTTCATCTCGGCAACACGCCCATGAAACCTTGTTACACTCGTATTTTACCTCAATTTTACTTTTCTTTTACAAGCGTTCCCTATCAGTCTGTGTAAGGTTATAGACTTTGTCAACAACCTCTATTAAATTCGATTTATTTTTCAGATTAAATAAATATATTGACATTTAAGCGCTTTCAATATAACATTATTTACGTAACCGGTTACTATAAATTAGAATACTTATTCAGGAGGTAATGTATATGAAAGACAAAGTGAAATGGAGCGGCGTATTTCCGGCAGTCCTTATCCCATTTAAAGACGATTATTCTATTGATGAAGATGGATTTCGTGAATTAGTTCGTTGGGTGGCAAGCCATGAAGGCGTCAATGGTATCGTTGTAAATGGACATACTGGAGAAATTATGACACTGCTTCCTGAAGAACGTACGGAGGCTGTGCGAATTGCTGCTGATGAATTAAAAGGTCGTATACCCGTAATTTCCGGAGTATCTGCTGAGGGCACAATCGAAGCTATTCAACATGCTCAAGCTGTTGAAAGAGCAGGAGGAAATGGAATTCTTCTTATGCCTCCACATTCATGGTTAAGATTTGGTATGCAACCGGAATCACCAGTTCAGTTTTTTAAAGACGTTGCCGAAGCGATTAACATTTCTATCGTTGTTCACCAATATCCAACCTGGACAAAAACCTCCTACACAACTAGTCAGTTATTAGAAATGGCTGAGATTCCAAATGTTGTTTCAATTAAAGTTGGTCAAAGAGATATGGCGCAATATGAAGTAGATGTTAGAGAGTTGAAGAAGCATGCTCCGGATGTTTCACTTTTAACTTGTCATGATGAATATCTACTCCCTACATTAATTCAAGGTATTGATGGCGCACTTGTTGGTTTTGGTTGTTTTGTACCGGATTTAATCGCGGAATTAGTGAAATGTGTTAAAAATCAGGATTTAGTTGCTGCTAATGCTGTCTATGACCGTATCTTTGAATTAAAACATGCTGTATATAAAATGGATGAGCCTTCTTCTACTTCCCATTTACGTATGAAGGAAGCTATGTATCAACGTGGATTAATTAGCAGTTCTCTGGCTAGACGTCCAGTTTTACCTTTAACAGAAAAAGAAAAAGAGGAAATTCGTCAAGGGTTACTAAAAGTAGGTTTGATTGAGAGAGAAATAAACGCATAGTAAGATGATTTAATAAGAAAAAACATGCTCCAGATGTTCAAAATGAACGAGCCTTTCTGTTACGCATAAAAGAAGCAATGTGCCCGTGAGGATGTATTAGCAGTTTACTGAAATTAGGGATTTATTTTTGATAAAAAAGAGACTTTAAGCAACATCCTGCTTTGAAAATTGTTACTGACTTTTTCTTGCCGGCACTCTCATATTTGTTAGTGTACGTCCTACCCAGGAACATAAATGCTTAACAAATGGGAATAATGGAATAAAATATTCTTAAAGGAACAGTTAGGCTTAAATTGATCACTTTGTGTAAGGACCCGGCAAGGGAAAGGATTACTTTCTCAAAGCCTTTTTCAAGATTGAAAGTTTTCATAGTGCTGTTTAACTAATTTTCGACCTGTTCTTGTATCATAAATCTGTCAATGGGGAGATACAATTCATAAGCTTATTCTTCTTTGACCCGTGATGTTTATAGAGTTTCGCCGCAGGGATCCACAATTTACAAGATAAATGTTAGACACCGTTAACTTTTTAAGTTGGTTTTTCCTACTTGACATTAAAGCAGTCAATTTTAAGCAATAACCCTTAAGATTATGCAACAGTCTAATGGCAAATGGTAACATAAAGCTTCCAACATAAACTTTTCAAATAATCAGAAATCTATTTACACCTTTTTTGTCATTAGTTGGTATCCTAATGCCCGTTGATTAGCCAAAATAACGCTCAGGACAACCCTATTTCATTTCATTTAGTAACTTGTGCGAAGCGAAAGGAATGGTATGCTATGAATAAAAGTAGTGTTGCTACAGAAAAGATATCTGCGCAAATCAATGTAAAGAAGCTTCCTTTTAAAGAATTAATCAAGCGTATCGGCCCCGGAATTATTTTAACCGGTGTAGTAATCGGTCCAGGTGCCATTACTACGGCTTCCATGTTAGGAGCACAGTATGGTTATTCTTTACTCTGGATACTCATTCCCATTATCTTTATGGGGATCTCATTCTTATTAACTACTTACCGTATTACCCTTTTAACTGGTATGCCGTCAATTCATGCAATACGACATTTTTATGGTTCTTTTGCTGCAAAAATTGTGGGTATAGCAACCTTTCTTTCATGTGTGTTCTTTACAATAGGAAATATATCAGGGACAGGTGCTGGGGTGAATTTAATTTTTGGAATTGATTGGAAGATAGGCGTAGTATTGATGCTTTGTGTATTGGTGTATTGTTACTTTTCAAAAGGTGTCTATTCAAAGGTCGAAAAAGTATCAATGATTTGTATTTTAGGACTAATCCTTGCTTTTTATGCAACATTATTTACCACAGGCGGACCTGATGTAAGCAGCGTTGCTACAGGTTTTACAGATTGGTATTTTCCAGCTGGAAGCATGGTAATGGCATTAGGGTTTATTAGTACTAATGCTTCTATTAATACAGGACTCTACGGAACTTATTTAAGTGGCGAAAAAAAATGGAAAAAAGAAGATCTTTTCAATGGAGCGATGCTTACTGATTCGATCGCACATATTCTTGGTGTAATTCTTGTTAGTGGAGCAATTGTCCTTGTAGGTGCGATTGTCTTAAACCCACAACAAGTTTCTATTAATTCACCTGCTCAATTGGCCGATATGCTAGTTCCTTTTATGGGAAACGCGGCTAAATATACAATGGGAATTGCGTTGTTAGCAGCAGCATTTTCTTCGTTGTTAGGAAATACTCATCGTGCAGTTGTATTTTTAAATGCAGGCTTTAATAAACCTACTGGACTAGAAGAAAAAAGTATAAAATGGGGTTCTTTGATCGTGCTGGCTGTTTCAGCAATTATCAGTTTTAGCTATGGGGGATCCCCAGTCCAATTAATCTATATAGCTAACATAGCAACTGCAGTAGCCACTCCGGTAGCAGGTTTTTTTATGTGTTTATTATTGTGTAGGAAAGACATTAACGAAGGATATAAACAACCAAAAATTTTGCAATTCTGTATGATTGTAAGTTATGTATTTACTTTATTTCTAACAATCTTTGCTTTGATTGAACTAATTAAGAAGCTCGTATAAATAGATTTCCACGTTTATGTTTATGGTGTTTCAAATATATTGTAAGCGCTATCAAATTCTCTAATAGAAAGTGGATTTCTTCTTATGCCTCCACATTCATGGTTAAGATTTGGTATGCAAGACGTCCCGTTTTTCCTTTAACAGAAAAAGCAAAGAGGAAATTCGTCAAGGTTTACTATCAGGCATACTAAAAGAAAATGAAGTTAAATTATAACAAATTTTGTAGTAGTATTTAGATGGGGCTATATTATAATTATGGATACTTAATATATTTGACCCACGGAGGTATGTAATGAGTATACGTATAAAAGATGTGGCGCTTAAGGCTAATGTTTCAACAGCTTCAGTATCACGGGTATTAAGTGGCAAGCCGGGGGTTAGTGCAGAAACAGAGCAACGAATCCGCAAAGTAATTGAGGAATTGGATTACCGACCGAACGTCAGTGCAAGAGGGCTAGCTAAACGAACTACAGGAAATATTGCAGTAGTTGTCCCAAGAGGATCGTTTATTCTTAATAACCCATTTTTTTCTACAATTTTAGAAGGTATAGCAAAAGGGTTTGATCAAACCGATTATAATATTCTAATGTCGTTCACTTCTCTACAGCAAAAACGGCTGTTAGAAACTCGATCTGTAGATGGTGCCATTCTTTTTTCACCTAGAAATGAGGAACTAAGTTTAGAATGGCTAAAAAGTATTGGTATACCTATGGTTGTAGTCGGCAGTTATTTAGAAGACTCTCCATTTCCTTGTGTCCGTCCTGACGATGAAGATGGAATAAGACAAGCAGTAACAGCTCTTTATCAACTAGGACATCGAAACATTGGAATTATTAACGGACCAATCAGTTCTATGCATAGTGTAAGGTGTTTAAATGGATACAAACGTACACTGCTAGAACTGGGATTAGACTATTCTTCTGAAAATGTTATTGAAATTGATGAATTTGATGGGTTTAAAGCAACAGAAGTGATGGCTTCATTTTTAAGTGATCACAGAAAAATTACTGGTGTTGTCTGCTCATCAGACTATTTGGCGATAGGTGTTATTAAAGCTGCTACAATGATCGGATTATCAGTGCCTGAAGATCTATCTGTTGTTGGTGCAGATGATGTTCCTATTTCAAATTTTTTAACGCCATCTTTATCGTCTGTTCACGTAGATTTAGTGGGTATAGGAAAGAGAGCTACTTCAATACTGATGAACATGCTTCAAGGAAAACAGCTTAGAAAAAGAGATGTAGTATTTAAAATGGAATATATTAACCGATCCACAACTGCGCCTCCAAAGAATAACTAAACTCTCCATTCAAACTCTATTAGTCGAATTTAAATATTGGAATCAGTTTTCATTTTATATAGGGCATTGGAGTAGGCAGTGACGTTTTTGAGGTACTTGACATTATTTTTTAGGTGCAATAGGAGGGAGTTTCAAACATGTATAGAGGTAAAAATATGGAACTGCTAAAGGAAGAATATAATGATTAAAAAAATGGAACATGTAGCTATCATTGTAAATAATATGGATTATACTATTCGATACTACTCAGATACGTTTGGATTTAAAGTTCGGATTCGAGGATCTACTAAAACAAGGGAGCTGGCATTTTTATATCTGGAAGAACAGCCTAATATGGAAATTGAGCTAATTCAAGATATTGACCCTAATGGTAAATATAACAAAAACGGGATTGTTAACCACCTTGCCTTTACAGTAGAGGATATTAATCAAGCAATTAGCTATTATGAGAAAAAAGGAATTAAATTTTTATCGAATCAACCACAATTAACTCTTGAAGGTGGGCTTATGATTTTATTTTATGGGCCTAATGGTGAATTGTTACAATTGATAGAACGAGCAAGAAATTTTGTTTAATATAAAATGTTTTTAGTAAGTAAAAATCGTAACCTCAATATAAACGGAAAATGAAGTAGGAAGGGAGATTTATGGGAGTGTTAGTGAAAATTGCTCACCACATCCTCCAAAACTTTATCACCGTGCAAAATCTGACATAAATTAAAATAAATGGGTAGCAATTATCTGAATAAACATGTCATCTGGAAAGTAATTCAATCATTTTCTATCTATACACAAACATTAGGGTAAAGCCACTTAGCATGGCAATAATAACTATTCAATCGTGCTTTGTCTAGCCTCCTGTTAAAATTAATTAATAATACTGCAAATTTTAAACGACTTACTCCTGTTTTATTGCCAATTTTAATTGGTTCTACTACAAAATGTTCTAGCAACTCATCTTTATTCCAATTTCGTTTTATAAATAATCTTTCCTCTAACATTAGAATAATTACTTTTTTGAGTGAAATCTATTGAATAAAGGATGAAATCTCTACTTTGTTGGTCTAGAGCAGCATTATCACTAAGCCCATCAGTCTGAAGGATTGTTGCAGAAGACTAAAGCTGTGCCCCCGCTAACAGGGCACAGCATTTAACTGTAGATCCGCCTGAATAATGTTGTAGAAACCCTTAACCGATCGGCCAGTTTTCTTGTTTATAGGCCATGTCCCAAAACATATATTCATAGCGGCTTGTATTCATAAAGATCGTTTCAATACGGTCTAGCTCGGCCTCGCTCTTTTCTACAGCAAGCTCGTCTAGCTTTGCAATCAGCCAGTCCGCAATTGCGCCAAACTCAGGCGAGGAGTACATTTTCACCCATTCCCCGTATGCCTCATGTTCTGTGGCGCCAGGAATGTTCGCGAGCGCTGTGCCAATTTCATAATAGCTCCACGCACACGGTAAAATCGCGGCAATGAGTTCGGCAAGGGACCCTTTTTGCGCTTCAGCCATCATCGCGCTGCTATAAGCAAGCGTTACTGGTCCAGGAACTGTCTGTTCCAACTGCTCCCGTGTAATTCCGAGGCGCTTCGCATAAGCACGGTGCAGTTCCATTTCGCTGTTAAGTGTCTCATCAAGCGCTTTAGCAAAGCCAGACATTGTTTCTAAATCAGGTGCCAGTACTGTGCCAAGGGCAATGACGCGGGAATACTCGATCAAATATTTATAATCCTGGCACATATAATATTGAAATGCTTCTAGTTCAAGAGTGCCGTGGCCAATTCCTTGGACAAACGGATGATTGTGACTCGCTTGCCAAATCGGATCAGCGTTTTTACGAATACGTTCTGAAAACTTCATAAGTTATTCTCCCCTTTTTTCGGTATTGCACCATTTATAAATAAAGGCGACAAGCGCTTTCGTATAACGGACGAGTTCATCAATGTCAAGCTGTTCATTCACGCCATGTGCGTGTGCTAATTTCCCAGGCCCGTAACAAATCGTCGGCATTCCATATTCGGCCAACCAGCCACCATCATTCACGCTAGTCGACATTTCTATTTCCAATGGAGCCTCAAAAACAGTCTGATGGACAGTCTTTAAAACAGATAATGCAGGATGAGCTTCATCGATTGAAAAAGCAGGGAATACTTCCCCTTTGTCCTCAATCATAGAGGCGCCGCCCCAAGTAAAGGTTGGAAGATTGTCTTTCAACCACACATCTGCTTTAGCTGTGGCAAGAAGATGGGCTTCAATTTCGTTGGCCACTTCTTCTGCGGATTCATTTGGATAATAATGCACAGTTATCCACAACCTGCATTCATCGGCAATAAACGCTGGATGGCGCCCGCCCTCAATGACAGCTGGATTAATCGTATTGGTACCAGGCGGAAAACCTGGATACGACTTTGTCACAGCCCAGTGGCGCTCAAGTTCTTGTAAAGCAGCTATCAGTTTAGCCATTTTTTCAATCGCACTAGCACCCTGTAAGCCACCACCGGCATGGATCATATCCCGCCGCGTGCCATCATGGTAAGTCGAGTCACTTTTTACGGTAATCCAGCCAGTAATGACACCGCCTTGTCCATGAACACGGCAATTGCTTGTGTCGGCTACAATTGCATAATCAGCCGTATAGCCTCGCTCACAACATTGTTTCGTGCCAGCCTCGCCAACTTCTTCGCCTGTAACTGCTTCAAGTAGGACATCGCCCTTTAGTTCAATCCCATGATCATGCAAAAGACGCAACGCAAACAGACAAGCACCAAGCCCGCCTTTCATATCGGCGGCACCACGTCCATACAGCGTCCGTTCTTCTATCACAGGGGAAAAAGGAGCGTATTTCCATTGGCTTTTTTCTTCCTCTTCGACTGTAGCGACATCCACATGGCCATTTAAAAGGAGGCTATGGTACCTCGTTCTATCTGTGCCTTCCTTCATCGCTACGACATTCCAATCGCCTGGGTACGATTCCCACTTGTCGACAGTCATCCCTGCGGCTCGCAAATAGCCTTCAATATACTGTTGGATATCGGCCGTATTTCGGGCCGGGGGGGCGATGGTCGCATAGGAAATCAAATCAGACACGAGCCGAATGAGCTCATCTTCCCTTTCTTCCACTTGCTTAAGCAACGATTCCACCTATTTGTTGTCCTCCTTTTCCACACAAAAAAACCGCTACTTAAAAAAGAAGCGGGTGGCATGTCCAGAAAACGTGCCCGCTTCCCTCCGCTGGTCCGAACCAGATCAGGTGATAAGGGTTAAGGCTCGTTTGCCTCTCTCAGCTTCCATCATTCGAAGCACCCCTAGCGGTTTTAGTGATTGTGTTGTCATCCTTACGCTATCATATGGGAGCGATGACGGCAAGCTTTGTTTTGTTAAATTTCAGAGTTAGAATTGATAATAAAAACCCTTCTTCCGTGGCGTTTTTCCATTACCTATTATTCTCTTCACCCCTATTTAATTGAGGGAAATTCTCAATTATTAATCGAATATCTTCGACAAACTCTTTCTCTGTATATTGTCCGTCCGCGTGTTTTAAATTATCTAGTTTTCCACAAATAATTTTAATGATTCCCTTTGCGTGCTCTTCTTTCAGGGCGTTTACTTTATGGATCATCTTATCCAACTCAAGCATTCAATCATTTCCTCCTTCTGCTTATTCTTCACGCTAATAGTAACATACCACCCCAATTCGTCTGTTTAGGTGAAGGCCAATCAAATGAAATAGGACAAAATAATCTCATTCTCAATCCTTTCTATACAAGCGCTTTTAAGGCATTGTCTTGTTCCAACCTGTTATTGTCAAAAATAAACATGTATTATTTATTGAAAATACAGTATAGTATAATCTAAATTTATATTTTCATTGGTTCCAACTATTTTGTAAGCGCTGTCATACATGCCAATGATACTTAGAAGGAGGTTCCACCATGAAACGTCTTTTCTTCTTTTTCAGTGTGTCGCTCCTTGTCTGTTCTAGTTGTCAATTTGCCCCTATGTCTGGCGAAACTAAACCGGTCATTACACTTTGGTATTGGAACCGTAGCTTGAGTGATAATGTGATTGCGAAAGCGCAAGAAGCCTTTCCTCATGTGACGATTGATGCCCAAAAGATTGGCGGAGATGAATACAAGACGAAGTTGCATACAGCGCTTATTGCAGGAAGGGGCCCTGATATTGTCGCTATGAATGACTGGGCCTATGAGTATATCGCTTATGCCGAAGAGTTTGTCAATTTGCTTGATTATGGTGCAGATCAATTAGAGCAAGAGTACTTGGATTGGAAATGGCAGGCTGTACAAGACCCAGAAACCGGTGCCCTCATTGCCCTGCCAATAGACACTGGCCCAACTGCCCTTTATTATCGAGCAGACTTATTTGAGGAAGCGGGATTGCCTACTGAGCCTGACGAAGTGCATGCCCAGTTGCAGACGTGGGACGATTATATCGAGGCAGGCATTCAAATGAAAGAAAAAACAGGTGTCCATATGTTTGAATCGATTACAAAACCTTATTTGCAAGTGATTGAGCAGCAATCAGACAAATACTTTGCCGAAGACGGCACTTATATTGGCGATGGAGAAGCGATTCAATATGCTTGGAATACAGCTGTCCGGATCCACGAAGAAGGTCTGTCTGCACGTCTGACAGAAGGGCAAGAAGTCAATGCCGCTTTAAACGGTGGCGATGTCGCTTCACGGGTAGGAGCTGTATGGGAGTCGCAAATCTTACAGGATGCTGCTCCTGATACGGCTGGGAAATGGCGTGTTACGAGAGCCCCTGGCGGAGATGGCAATAACGGCGGTTCCTTTATTGGCGTTCTTGATAGCTCCGCCCACAAAGACGAGGCAGTGGCCATCACAAAATGGCTTGTATCATCAGACGCACAGCTCGACCATTTCTTAGATGTCAATCTTTTTCCTTCTGCGATTGAGACGCTTGAGTCAGAGCTTTTGCGTGAACCAGATCCTTTTTATGGCGACCAAGTAGTAGCGGATGTTTTTGTTGAGTCGGCGAAAAACGTCCCTCCTACTTTCTATGGAGAACATTACGGCAAGTTTCGCGCGATTTTTAATGATGAGATGGTGTTGATCGATCGAGCCAACAAAAATCCAGAGAAGGCTTGGGAGGATGCACAGAAAAAGGCGCAACGCGAACTGTCAAGAATCGATCAATAAGGAGGAATACACAGTGACCAATAAACCTCAAACAGAACTTGGCTATGAGATGCTCCGTGAACATAAGCCTTCTCTCTGGGCTGAAATATGGAAAAAACGCACCCTCTATCTGTTTATCTCTCCTTTCTTTCTATTATTTGCGGTCTTTGGCGTTTTTCCAATCTTCTATTCGTTGTATTTGTCTTTCCACAGTTGGTCTGGTTTAGGCGATAAGACGTTTGTCGGCCTGTCCCAATTTCAATATTTGCTTGGCGATGCTGAGTTTTGGCAAGCTGTCGGCAACACATTTGCGATTTGGTTTCTCTCAAGCATTCCTATGTTGTTCTTTGCTTTAGTCATCGCTTTTTTACTCAATCTCCCTTCCCTCAAAGGGCGGAGCACCTACCAAACGATGTTCTTTATCACGAATGTCACCTCCATCGTTGCCGTAGCGATCATCTTTGAAACCATTTTCAGCAACCAATACGGTTTAATGAACTACTTGCTCTCTCTCATTGGCATCGCGCCTCTCGAATGGCTGAACTCAGGTTTCTTAGTGAAAGTTGTCATCGCCTCAATGGTTGTTTGGCGATTTGTCGGCTATAATGCGATCATTTATTTAGCTGGCTTGCAAAACATCCCGAAAACCCTTTATGAAGCCGCGATAATTGATGGAGCCAATAAAACGCAAATTTTCTTTCGCATTACCATTCCTTTACTGCGTCCAATCATTTTGTTTACGGTCATCATGACAACAATTGGCTCGATGCAGATTTTTACCGAGCCGCAAATATTACTAGGCAATTCCGGCGGCGTTGGCGGAGCTGGCATGACGATGACCCTCTATATGTATAATGAAGGTTTTTTAAATAACCAATTTGGTTATGCTTCCGCGGTTTCATGGGCCATGTTTATCATCATCGCCTTGTTTTCGCTTATTAATTGGAAACTAGTCCAGAAAGCATAAGGAGGAAATCAGATGGCATCCGATAAATTTCTTACGAAAGCATTGACCCATTTTGTCTTGCTCATTGGCGTCATTATCTCGATTTTCCCGTTTTACTGGCTAGTAGTCATGGCCACGAATACAACAAGCGATATTTTAAGATTTCCTCCAAAACTGACTTTCGGCAATGAACTGTTTACAAATGTGAAGAATGTGCTGGCTTCGATTGACTTCTACCAAGCTTTTTTTAACACCTTTTTTGTTTCAACCATCACGGTCATTGGCGTGTTATTCTTTTGTTCCCTTGCCGGATTTACATTCGCGAAATTTCGTTTTCCAGGAAAAAACATGCTGTTCACTGCTTTGCTGTTAACGATGATGATTCCTTCACAAATGAGCTTTGTCCCTTCTTTCCTGTTGATTGCCGAGTTTGGCTGGGTCGATTCGTACAAAGCGTTGATCATTCCCGGCCTCGCCAGTGCATTTGGAATCTTTTGGATTCGCCAATTCTGTCAGGATGCTGTTCCTGACGAATTGCTCGAAGCAGGAAGATTGGATGGCTGTAACACGTTCCGTCTGTACTGGAATGTAGCGCTGCCCTCGCTCCGGCCAGCGCTCACCTTTCTCGGCATCTTTACATTCATCGGTGTGTGGAATGACTATTTATGGCCGCTCGTTACGATCAACTCACCAAGCCGTTATACATTGCAAGTCATGCTCGCACAACTAAACGGGGTTTATGACACTGATTACGCGATCATCATGACAGGCACATTGATGGCGACATTGCCACTCATTATCTTATTCATTATCTTCAGCAAGCAATTTATGAAAGGTGTCGCGGAAGGAGCTATAAAGGAGTAAGATACGGCTTTTAATCGTGCAAAAGGTAAAAAAAAACGGCTTTCCCTTCGTTATGGAGACAATGGGAAGGCCGTTGGCAAAAAGGAATAGAATGCAAGTTCAAGATCAATAAGTTTCCGCTCGTTAAAAATGGCTACTCCTCGCTACATCGTTTTTTTATCGTAATGGATTGGCTCGTTTACCTTTTTTAGCTTCAACCTTGCTAAAATAGCCAATAAAATTAAAATTGCACCACCTCCACTAAATAAACCTGAAATCGGCACAATTGCTACAAGGGCTGGCACTAGCAATAACGAGGATGAATCGCTTGCATAACTTAAGGAGCTTGAAGTGCTAAACACTTTTCCTAACAGATGTTCCGGCAAAGTTTCTTGAAAAAGGATAACCCTCGTCAATCCTTGGGCCGCTTGACCGATCCCTAAGAGCAAGGATGCAAACATAATCACAAGCAAATGTGGAAACATTCCAATCATTAGGAGCCCCATTCCCCAAAGGAAAACCCCTTTAATAAAAGTACCCTTAGGATTAAACCGTTTAGAATTTCCTAATGCAACTGAAGTAACCAGTGAGGAAAAACCTAATATTCCAATTGCATAACTGTAGGCGGTTACGTCTGCGTTTAATTGTGTATTTAATAAAAGTGGGAGCCCTACTCTCCATAAACCTGTATTAATGAATATACAAGTTGCAGATCCGAACATCGGTATAGATATTTCAGGGTGAGTTTTTATGTATTTAAGCGTCTCTTTTATCGCTTTTAGATCAGAAGCGTTTTCCTGTTCAACCGATTTAATCGGTTGATATCTTATAAAACAGTGTGCGATAAAAGTGAGCAAAGTAAAAAATGCCGCTACTGTAAATAGATGAATTTCCGGCATAAAAAGCAAAAAAAAGGCAATGCTTAACGGAACAAATATTTGGGCGCCTCTTTGTATAGAATCAAGTAGCGCATTCCCTTGTTTTAATTTCTTCCTTGGCAATATTTTTGGTAAGATGGAGCGAAAGCTAGGTTCGGAAAGACAATTTAATAAGGTGAAACCAATTGTCAAAAATACCAACCACAAAAAACTCAAGTTATTAAATAAATATAATACTGGTATTAGCAAAAGGATGGGGAAAGCCAACACATCACACAAAATCATTAACTTCTTTTTATTCCATTTATCGGCAAGAACGCCGCCATATATGCCAAATAGTATAAATGGAACCGTTTGGGCCATGGCCGTGATTGACAGATGCAGAGCAGAATTATTTGTCAGGTACATGGTAATCCAAACAACTTCAATGCTAAATAGTGTCATGGCAATAATCTTTAGAAGTCTACCCAGAGACAAAAATAGAAAATCACGCTCATTTAGTAAGCTGCGATACGAATTTTTTTCTGACAAAAGCCTCATCCTTTTCAATAAAGATCAATTATTCTCTCTATACCTTCTTTTAACTTAAGCCAATTTGTAGAACAGTTTATTCGGAAATAATGCTCTCCCTTATCCCCAAAATACTCTCCAGGAATTACTTGCACTCTTTTTCTATTTAACAAATCTATCGAAAAGTCCATAGAATTATTATATTTATCTGGTATTTTTAACCATAGAAAGTACCCTCCTTCAGGGTAAGAACAAGTAATATCAGCTGCTATAAAAAGCTTGGCCGCATCCATTACTTGCTTTTCCACAAATTCTTTGCATTTCTCTTGATAGTCAAGTGAATTTAAAGCACCTATCGCCGCTTTTTGTGCTATCATACTAGTACTTAAATGTATATCCCAATTATATTTTGATATGTACTCAACGCTTTTCTTTTCTGAGCTAACTACAAATCCTATACGAAAATCAGCTAAAGAAAAACTTTTTGAAAAACTAAATACTCTATAGCAATTAGAACACAGGCTCACAATAGGATTGTTATAAAAATAATAATTCTCAAATGAATCATCGCAAATGATTGTTAACTCTTTTTGTAATTCAAAAACCATTTTCCATTCATTTTCATTCAAACTAAGTCCGTTAGGGTTATTAGGAGAACATATAATAATTGCGGCATCTTTAAAGTTCTTCGCTATATATCTGATCTCTTCCATAAATACCTTTTTGTTCGAAAAATCATAGGTTAACCCTTCGATCATATGATATTCTTCTAGTTTAGAATATGGTGGAAATCCAGGATTGGGATAAAAAAGATGCTTTATATTTTTTTCCTTTACTAAGTAATTTAATACTGAATTAATTCCCATTAACCCGCCTGAAACAATTGATATTTGATCAGGTTCCGCCTCAAGGCCAAATTTATTAGTTAGGAATTGAATAATTTTCGCCTTTAATATGGCATCTCCTAGAATAGGTGCATAGCCGTTTTCCTCATTGTTTATATGCCGAATTACTTCCGCTTTTGCTGTAACTGGTTGTTGAAAGGCCGATTCTCCATAATCAAGACGAATGACGAGGCCAGAGTACATGCAGAATACCTCATTTCTTTTTTGTTATTGCAAGACCAAAATCATCGATGTTTAAATTTATTGAGTTTTTAAATTTACCACGATTAGCTATTACTTTTTTATAAGCAACCATATCTTCTTGAAATTTCTCTTCGTTAATATCATGAGCAATTATTATTCCATTAGCTGATATTTTTTCGTACGCCGCTTCTAGAATATCCACATATTTTTTCTTTCCATCATCAATTGTATCTACGTCAATATATAGAATGTCTATACTACCATCATATTGGCATAACCAAGATTCTGCATCAATATTTATACAGTTTGGTTTTGGTTTAAAGTTACTAAAATTATCAACCGCAATTCTTGTTGCTGCAGGATCTATATCTAGAGCATATACAAATTTTGCGTCACTTTCCGAAATAAGCCAGCTAATGGCATGTCCTGTATAAGTACCTGCTCCAACAATAGTATGGCTTGCACTGTTTAAACCTATAGAGTATAGTATTCTAGAAGCTAATTTTGTAATACTCGTTTTTGGTATATAAAAATTCTTTATAAGTTCCTTCTTTCTATAGTAACCCTCTCGATCATAGTATGCAGAATTAATGAATCCTTCTTCACATAACCTCTCTGTTATTTTTTCTGTAATAGTATCAAGCTTTTTTTCAATATCTATAGATTTCATTTTCAACCCTCATTCTTTATCAATTCTTTATTTATATCCCTTTGAGGTTTAAAGGTAAGGTCTAGAAAGTCAACATACGATCTAAGTTTTATACTAGGAAATTCAGGGGATAATTCTTCTTTCTTAACTTCTTTTTTTAAATACTCTTTCAACGACAAAAACCTTTTATTATTGGAGCAATCTCCTATCTTCTTAGATAACTCCAACCCTTCTTGAATATATTTTTCGGACAAAGAAAAATTATTTTTTGATAAACTGTTGTAGGCTAGACCATACAAAATAATTATTGAATCAAAGGAATTTTTCTCTATACGAGATAACTCCAAAGAACGTTTAAGGTAATTTTGCGCTGCTTCGAAATCCCCAATCTTTATATGAATTATCCCAAGACGATAACTGAGTGTTTTTTCTGCATCAATTGACTTAGAGTTTAACATAGGACTAAAAGCTCTTTCCCAAAAACGAATTGCATTTTTATAATCCTTGTTGATTTCTAATAAAAAAGCCATATTTGCTAAGATGTTATACTTCAAATATATATATTTGTATTCAACCTCCTTACTTATAATTTTATAAACTTCCATTTTCTTTTTGAATACTTTCTCAATCTCTTTTTCCTTCTCAATATTTGGTAGCTTCAATGCTTGAATTGTCTCACCTAAACACAAACCATTTGTAATCCAGCCTTCTTCAAATTTTAAATTAGACCTTTCCTCACTGTTTTTTATTTCTGTTAATGCTTTTTCCAAGTTTTTAATTGCAAAATTAGGATCGTCTTTTCTTTTTATATAACATATTGATTTTATATATATATTTCTGTAGTACTCCACAGAGTTACTGCTACTTTTTATTGCATCATTAAAATGCATTATGGCCTGGTCATAATAACCAAGATTAGCAGCAACTACTCCTAAATACCTATGGTAAAGAGAAGTATGAGCAAACCTTAGTGCTTTATTTAATCTTAATTCTTTAAAAGAAATAATGTATGCTAACTCGTAGTTCTGTTCTAATAGTGCAGCATTTAAAACTGCTAAGTCCTTATGTTTTATGTCCAGAACTGAGCTTGGCAGAGAATCATCTTTATTATTATATTCAAGGTCTAAACTATTTTTAACAGCATTAAATAAATCCTGGCGATAAACTATTAATTGACCAGACATTTTCTAGAGTGCTTACATTGTCACACATATTTCTAAAAGGAGTGATAGGAAGGGACTTCTTACTTCTTTTTAAACCAGAGAGCTTGACTAAAGTCCGTATCAAATTGTTATAAACCCTATTTCCCTTCTCCTCCTTTCATTTACATTAAGGAGGAAATTTGAACATCCCCCCTTTCTTGCTGACTGCCAAAAGAAAAAGCTTCCCGTATAGGAAGCTTTTTCAACTTAAACGAACATATTCGCAATTAATAACATAATAAGGGAGATAAACCAGGCAATCGTAGTCGGCACTGACCAGACAAGGATTTGTTCTTTCGCCTGTTTAATGCCAATTGTGCGGTTGACTACCCAGAATAAGCTATCATTAAAATAAGAAAAGAATAATGAGCCTAGAGCTGCTGCTTGTGCAGCAAGCACCATATTTACATCCATATCCGCTAAAATCGGCGCTGAAATCGAAGCGGCTGTAATCATGGCAACAGTACCGCTGCCTTGAATAAAGCGAACAAGTGTGGCGATAACGAAAGGAAGCAAAATTGCAGGAATCCCTGTATTCACTACTATTTCACCAATATGTTCGCCTACGCCTGTCTGCCTTAAGACAAAGCCAAGTGCACCGCCTGCACCTGTGACAAGCAAGACAATTCCCGCTTGCTTAATCCCTTCTTCCATCCGTTCCAATGCTTCTGAGCGTTGGATATGGCCGAACAGGCCGTAAATAGCTAGAAGAACAGCGATACCTACTGCAATGACAGGCGAACCAAAAAAGGTGATATAGTCGACAAATGGGCCTGATGCTTCCATTGCATTCAATGTTGTATTCATAAAAATCAGAACGATTGGCACCACAATAGGCAAAGACGAGCGCAGCAATGAAGGAAGTTCTTTTTGTTCTTTTTCTTCCAACCATTGTTCCACGTCTAGCTGTTTTTCCGGACGGATCCAATCCATTCCGTCCTCACTCGGAACCTGGTAAATCCGCTTGCCAAGCCACTTGGCGTAAATGACCATTGCAATGACCATTGGAATCGCAAACAACATACCGGAAATAATCATCCAACCGATGTCAATATCAAATATTCCCGCTACTCCGAGGGGACCTGGCGTCGGTGGGACAGCACTGTGAATGACAACTGCACCACCCGCAAGAGCAATAGCAAGGGCGACAATCGATTTCCCTGTTTTCTTTGACAACGCTTTCGCAAGTGGACTTAAAATAATAAAAGCAGAATCGACAAAGATCGGAAATGCAACGATATAGCCTGTAATCGCCATTGCCCACTCTTCTTTGCGTTTTCCAAGAACCTTAACGACCGTGTAGGCAAGCCTTTCCGCTGCGCCTGATACTTCAAGAATCCGGCCCATCATTACGCCAAAACCAATTACGATCGCAATTGAACCAAGGGTGCTGCCAAATCCTTCCGTAATGGCGTTCACCACTTCTGGAGGCGCCATTCCGCCGACGAGCCCAGTAATCGAAGCAGCAATAATTAAAGCCAAAAAGACATGAACTTTTGTTTTTACGACAAGAAAAATGAGCACAGCGATTGCCAGCACGAGGCCGACGATCATTTGTGTTTCGGATACTTCCATATATGTTGCCTCCTTCTTGTAAGCGCTTAATAATAAGATGAATAGCTGGGCTGCTCGTCGCAGCCCAGTCGGTTACGCCTGTTTAAAATGAGGCGCGTATTTAGCGGCAAGCTTAATGCTTTCTTCCATGCTGACTGAACTTGCAATTCCTTGACCAGCAATGTCAAATGCTGTGCCATGGTCGACAGATGTCCTCAGGAACGGAAGTCCATTTGTAATGGAAATCGTGCGATGGAAATCGGTCATCTTCGCGGCAATATGCCCTTGGTCATGGTAGAGGGAAAGCACGGCATCGTAACGTCCATTTAATGCTTGGAAAAAGACTGAGTCTGCAGGAACCGGACCGACAGCGTCTATCCCGTCTGCTTGAGCAAGCTCAATTCCTGGCTTGATTTCATCCACTTCTTCATAACCAAACAATCCATTTTCCCCACTATGAGGATTCAAGCCGGCTACAGCAAATTTGCGCTTTTCAACGCCAAGCTTTGCGAGCGCTGCATCACAACGAAGCAAATAGTCGTGGACACGTTCCTTTGTCATTTGCCCAATTGCATCTTTTAACGACAAGTGGCGCGTCAAAAAGAAAATGCGCATGTTGCGGACTTCAAACATCGTAAGCGGATCAGCGACATCGGCTAGGCCAGCAAGCATTTCAGTATGCCCGATGTATGGTACATTTGCCGCTTTAAGAGATTCTTTATTAATAGGCGCTGTTGCCATTGCTTGTACTTGGTTGGTTTTGCAAAGCTCAACCGCATGTTCAATATAAGCAAACGCTTGTGCACCGCATTCGGCGCTAACTTTCCCAAACTGATAATCATCGAGGTTTGGAAAATCAATGACATCGATTGTGCCATATTCACCACGCGCTTCAGCTGGGGTGCTTACTTTATTAATCGTTAAGTCCGCTTTGACTACGGGCAACAGTTTTTCTAGCACTGCTGCATTGCCAATCACGACAGGCGTGCAAAGATCATAAATTTCGCTCTTATTCAGTGAACCAATTGTAATTTCAGGTCCAATTCCTGCTGGATCGCCCATTGTTACCGCAATAATTGGTTTTGACATGTTATCCCTCTCCTTTGTTTACATGGCTTTTGTCTCAATAAATTTGACGCACTCGTAAATCGCTTTTTTATCGCCAATTAAGCCACCCTTTGTCACTACTGGCAAACCGTCAAAATAACCGCCATCAAATGTGCCATATGCAGCAAGGGGCATGACTTCGTCTTTTAAAGCAATGCCATTCGCGCGCCCGAGCGCACAAACGGATGCCGTCACATCACCGCCGCTTGTAAAACAGCCAGCAAACTGGACATGATCGCTTGTAAGCAATTTCCGACTAATCGTTGCCAGCCCATCGGTAATCCGTTTTGCAAGGGCATCACTGCTCTTTCCTTCTTCAACAGCTTTTGCCTTTAAATCGACTAATTCTTGGCCAGGCTTATGTGTTGTCACAATCAAGACGCGGTCTGTTTCAGCTTGCTTTAACGCAGCTTTTGTTGCTCGTTCCACTTCCTGTTTCCAAGAGCTGCTATAACTAGCAAGGGGCTCAGGGTTCACATACACTGGTGTTGAACCTGTTTTTTCAACCAGATACGCTAATTGTGTCCCTGTTAGACTTGTTGCACTGCCGACTGCCACTAAAATGTTTGCTTTTTTCGCATAGTCGCGGGACATCGCTCGAGCATAACTGGCTGTCAGCGGGCCAGGATCAGCACACAACACTGTTCGCCCACTAGACGCAAGTGCTTCGGCTACTTCATCAATCTGTTCATTGGTAATTGCATCAACAACGATGATTCGTGCGCCAGTTTGCAACTGGAGCGAAAGCTCATTTAAAAAAGACTCTTGCCCTTCCATGACCGCGCTTAGCCCGACATAGCCCACTTGATGATGGGATTGGCCCCCAATTAGATCAGGGACATAAGACTTTTTAATTGGTGCTATTGGGTCTTTCGATACATATGTTTCCTGAAGGGGGATGCCATCTAGCAACAAATAGCCCCCTGCCATCGCTCGGCCTGAATCTGGAAAAGACGGCATGACAATACTTATGGCATCTTCCGCCATTCCTTTAAGCATCTCATCGATCTCTGCGCCAATATTGCCTCTTAATGTGCTGTCAATCCGTTTTGTAAAAATAGCAGCGCCCCAGTTATGCAACTGCTCCATTGCCCGGGCAATCCGCTGTTTAGCGACGCTTTCTTCAATGTAACGGCTATCGGTATCCATAATGACCGCATCGTAGAAACTGTTGGCAGGCAAAGTGGCACTATGGACAATTGTTGTCGCTTGAAACCCTTGTCGAACCAGTTTCACGCCAGAAGCATTCGCCCCTGTTAAATCATCAGCAATAACGCCTATTTTCATTGTTCTCCCCCCGTTCGCCTACATCGGCGCCAACCGCATGTTCTCATGGCATGCTTCCATCTCGTGCCCTTGTATTCTCGAGTCGGTAATGATTCCTTCCAACTCATTCAAGCCACAAACACGGGCAAAAGAAGTTTCATCAAATTTTTTCCAATCGCATACAAGCCATGTTTTTGCTGCTGCTTCCATCATCAACTTTTTGATTTTCGCCTTTTCAAGTGTTGGCGCTGTGATTCCGGCCGATGCATGGACGGCATGGGCACCAAGCAAAAATAAATCAACATGAATATTGCGCAATAGCTCTTGGGCATGGGGGCCGTGCAGCGCACCGAGTTCGTGCTGAACTTCCCCCCCGGTTATAATACAACGCGGCTTTGCATCAATCAGTTGTGCAGCTATTTTTATATCATTGGTAATAATGGTTAAATCATTCCGGTCTTTCAATAACTTCACAATCTCGAGCGTGGTTGTCCCTGAGTCAATTAATACCGTTGACCCGTTTTCTACAAGTTGTGCCGCTTCCCGTGCGATTGCCTTTTTCGCCGCCAATTCTTTCGTTTCTTTATGGGCATAAGGCGTCTCCTTTACAAGTGCTTTTTGCAGCACGGCTCCGCCGTGAGTGCGAATAATTTGGTTTTCCGCCTCAAGTAAAGCCAAATCGCGCCTTACTGTCATGTGAGAAACATCGAGAGCCTTGGCCAATTCATCAATATCTGCTTTTCCGGTGGCCGCCAACAACTTTTGAATATGCAAACGTCTTTCTTTAGGATTCATGTTCTTTTTTCACACCCTATACTGTTAATTTAGAACAAAAAATAGCGATTGTCAATCACAAATTGTTCTCTTTTAACATAAATCAGCGTAAATTCTGCACATATCAAACATACTTATGGTTGTCTTCTCATTATACCTGATCGTTTTTCACAAGTGTACTAACGAAAAATCACGAGGGTGAAAAGCCGGTTAACGAGTAAAGAAAGAGAGGAAATGATCAAACGGAGCCATAGATTTGCATTTGATGCCAGAATAATGCGCATAGAAAGGAGTGGGATGTTACATACTACAACTATTCTCACTTCAGGCAGGAGGTGTCCCTCTTATCATGAAACAATCAGCACCGCCTCATGACTACTTAGCAAACAAGAAGCCTAGCTCTCATCTTGCTGATACGGTTGAATTTATTTTAACTACTACCGGACATAGCGACGATATACTCGTACGGCCTTTCTCGTTTGGGAGAAACCAAACGCTAAAAGCAGCTTTTCTTTATGTAGAGGGGCTTTGTAATGAAGAGGCCGTTGAAAAAATGATAAGCAGAGCGAGATTTTTTGCTGAAAAGGAACCTGACGTGTTTGAAAGAGCACAACAGTATTTAGAAGAAGTAGGCCATACAGAAACACTCAATCGTTTCCGCCCGCTAATAGACAAGCTTTTCACCGGCTACGCAATCTGTGTAATCGATGGTTTTTCTACCCCTATCGCTGTCGCTGTTCCCCTTTATGCAGAACGGCCTGTATCAGAACCAATGACAGAAAAGGTGGTCCGCGGCTCACGGGAAGGGTTTGTTGAAAATGTACGCACGAATATCTCCCTATTACGAAGGCGAATAGGCGACGAACAGCTATGGATTGAGACAAAAACAATTGGCACGCGCACCAAAACGAAAATCATGATTGCCTATATGAATGATATTGTTGACAAAAACATGTTGCGTGAACTACATACAAGACTAGATCGCATTTATACCGATTCGGTGTTAGAAGACGGAAACATCGAGGAATTAATCCAAGACCAAACATACACGCCTTTTCCAACTGTGTACTCCACTGAGCGCCCTGATACAACGGCAGCTCATTTATTAGAAGGGAAAATTGCGATACTGAGTGATGGTTCGCCAATGGCTCTTATTGTCCCGGCATTATTTGTGCAATTTTTCCACAACGCTGAAGACCATACACAGCGTGCCGATATCGGGACACTTATTCGTCTGTTACGGTTCATGTGTATTTTTATCGCGATGTTGGCCCCCTCTTTTTATATTGCGATTACAACGTTCCACCAAGAGCTAATCCCTACAGGGCTGCTTGGCAATTTAGCTGCGCAACAGGAAGGCACGCCGTTTCCGACTTTTGTTGAAACATTAATGATGGAAGTCACATTTGAAATTCTCCGTGAAGCAGGGATTCGCATGCCGCAGCCAGTCGGCCAAGCCGTATCGATTGTCGGCGCAATCGTCATTGGCCAAGCAGCTGTGCAAGCGGGTATTGTCTCTGCAGCAGTTGTGATTGTTATCTCGATTACAGCAATTGCCAGTTTTGTGTTTCCATCTTACAGCATTGGCGTGCCAATCCGTATTTTGCGATTTGGGTTTATGGCTCTTGCTGCTTCTTTTGGCCTTTTAGGCATTTGCATTGGCTTTACTGCAGTGCTTTTACATTTGTCTACTTTAAAATCGTTTGGCATCCCTTATTTAAAAGGCCTGTCTCCCTTTGTATGGAAAGACCAAACCGATACAATCTTCCGTGCGCCTAAATGGTTGATGGATGAGCGGCCAGAAGCAACGACAAAGTCTAATCAAACGCGGCAACGCACGCCAAAGCCCAGCCCTAAAGATTGAGTGAACGGAGGAAACCGCTTTGCAAGCAAAAATACAAAAAACGATGATCATTGTCGTCTCCTTTTTTCTTTTAAGCGGTTGCTGGGACCGTTGGGAGCTGAATCAGCTTTCCTTAATTGTCGGCATAGCCGTTGATAAAGAAGGAGATGATTATGTGTTGACGATGCAGGCGATGAACCCTGCAGAAATTGCTTCGCAGGAAACTGGCAGAGGCTATGCCCAAGGTATAGACGTCCGGGAAAAATCGAAAACAATTCATGAATCGTTACGGAAAATGATCCAAAAAAACCCAAGACGGTCATTTGTTTCCCAATTAAAAGTGTTGATTCTAAGTGAAGATGTTGCGAAAGACGGTCTAGACCATGTGTTGGATTTCTTTTATCGGGACCACGAAATGCGCTCTGATTTTTTTGTGTTAATTGCCAAGGATACGCCCGCTGAAAACATCTTAAATGTACTAACGCCATTAGAAAATTTATCTGCGCAAAGCCTTTTTGATTCGATTGAGTTTTCAGGCCGTTCTTATAGCAGTACAAAGAAATTGACAATGGATCGTCTGTTTTACGATATAAAGGCTGAGGGCATTGAGCCTTCAATTATGGGCGTAACGGTTTCCGGGGATTTACAGCAAGGGAGGACGAAGAAAAATGTGGAGCAAAACATGGCAGCTGCCTTTGTCGAAACCAATGGTTTAGCCATTTTTAAAGGCAGCAAAATGATTACTTGGCTTTCTCAACAAAACAGCAAAAACATTGAGTATTTAAACAGTGGAATCGAGAATAGCGTCAAAAGCTTTACTTGCCCTGGTGGCGGCAAAATAGCACTAGAAATCCATTCAATCGAACCAGCTCTAAAAATGGAGCTAATAGATGGGGCTCCTTCAGTGACATACGACCTTTCACTTGAAGCCACCATTTCAGAAGTAGATTGCGTTGATTTAGACTTGTCTGTCACTTCTTCCTATGAACAGGTCGAAAAACAGGCGCAAACCGAGATGGAAACTAACATTCATGAAGCCATTGTCGCAACCCAACAAGCAGGTTCGGACATCCTTGGGATCGGACAGGAACTATACCGAAAGTTCCCTGATTACTGGGAAGAAGTGCGGGATGATTGGTATGCAATCTACCAAGACCTCGATGTAAAAATGAACATTGACATCACCATTTCTGATAGTGGTAGTATTGTCAATTCTTTTTCAAAAGGTGATCATTAATGGTGCTGTCTTTTCTTTGCGTCCTGTTAGGCGCATTTGTGATCACTTGGATCAACTGGCGCGACTTAAAGGGCAATCGCAAGTTGCAGGTTGTCTTTTATACGGTTCTGGCAATTGCCACAACATACGGCGCCCTATACGCTTTGAGATTAGAGGTGCCAAGCATTGCCCGCTGGCTCACTTCACTCGTTAAGTCATTCTAAGTAGCAACGTGTACGGCAAGAAAAGGAGAGTCGGAATTGATGAAAACAGTGGAAACATTCTCATCGCGGTCTTTTGCTACTATGGTCCTTTATGCTACGATTAGCACAGCGATGCTCGGTCTTCCAGCATCAATAAGCTTTTTCATCCAGCAAGATGCTTGGCTTATACCGATCATTGGCAGCATTACAGGCATCCCGATTATTTTTCTTTACACGTTGCTTGCCCGCTGGATGCCTTCTGATGCGATTTTTGACATGAACAAGCGTACTTTCGGCAAAGTCGTAGGTTGGTTTGCTTCCTTTTTCTATATTTTGTTTCCCCTGCTTCATTTCCCAGCCATTATGAGCTATGCTGTCACCTTTATTACTCATTTTTTGTTGCCGTCGACGCCTTATTTTGTATGCTACTTGCTATGCTTGTCCATCATTGTGTTCGGCATCATATGCGGAATTGAAGCAATAGCCCGTACAGCATCGCTATGTTTGCTTTTCTTTTTCGTTCCACTCTTACTACTGATTGGCTTAACTTTGCATGATGTCGATATTGGCTACATTATGCCGATTGCCCATTCGCCAATAGCAGCTACGGCCAAAGCATTTGCGATTTATATGGGCAATGTCGTTTGCAATGTCGTCATCCAGCTATCCATTTTCCCTAAGCATATAAACGATAAAAAAGCAGCCGAAAAAGCGCTATGGCTTGGCTATTCCTTCGGTTGCCTTATTTTAGTGGTGTTTACATTCCTATGCATCACGGTTTTAACACCGCAAGTCGTATCTCGTGATTTTTATCCAGCTCTGTCACTTGCACAGCGAATCGATGTCGGCCAATTTTTTCAGCGAATTGAAGCGACGATCACCGTCGTATGGTTTATCTCGATTTACTTCAATTTACTTCTTTATTTCTATGCGATCTTAACGGGAATGGCTCATTTATTCAATTTGAAAAAGGCGAAACCGTTAGTCTTGCCAATCGCGATGCTGTTGTTGTTTCTTGGCGCCACTTATTTCACAAACATTATCGAAGAACGTGATTTTTTTCTATTCGTAAGCATTCCTCAATCGATTTTAACCGGTTTTTTCCTGCCTTTGTTTCTCGTTGCCGTCGGCCTATTCAAAAGACGCAAAAAGAAACAGCCCCTTTGGCCAAAGCACGCTAAAGAAAGCACAGGACCGCCTACTTCCTAAAAAAAGGCATTATGCCCATCGATTCAACCTCTAACATGAAAAGAGCTGCCCTTTTGTGGACAGCCCTTTTTGTTAGCTATTCGTTTCGAATTTCCCAGATGGCTTGCCCTGACAAGAGCAGCTCTTCAAAACGGCCCATAGTAGTCAGATTCATTCACATCAAACATCACCCTGCTACGTTTAAATTTCCGTTCGCAAATCCCATAGCTCAGGAAAAAAACGTTGCTCAAGGACACTCTTTAAGTAGTTGACTCCAGACGAGCCACCTGTGCCAACTTTAAAGCCAATGATTCGCTCGACTGTTTTCATATGCCGAAAACGCCATTGCTGTAACCAATCTTCAATATCAACTAGCTTTTCTCCTAGTTGATAGAGATTCCAATAACGATCTACATTTCGATAGACGACCAACCACGCTTCTCGGACAGAATCATTTGCCACATAAGGTTTTGAAAAATCCCGTTCTATTAAGTGTTGGTCAATTACTAGGCCGGCATTTGCCAATGCTTGAATGGAAACGTCATACAAACTCGGTGCATGATAGGCTTCGACCAGCTTTTGATGTAAATCATTGTCTTTTTCGTAGATTTTTAAGATCGCTCTCGTTTTATGGCCTAGAGCAAACTCTATGAGGCGATATTGATACGACTGAAATCCTGATGCCTGACCGAGCTGTTCACGAAATTCCATGTATTCAGTTGGTGTCAACGTCGAAAGAACATCCCACGCCTGAATGATTTGTGATTGTGTTTTCGAGACACGCGCTAAGCGCTTAAACGATGATGGCAAGTCATTTGCTTTAATAGAGGCAATGGCTGCGTAAGTTTCATGGAGGATCAGTTTCATCCAAAGCTCGCTTACTTGGTGGATAATAATAAAAAGCATTTCATCATGATGATTCGACAGTCGCTCTTGCGCGGTTAAAACTTGATCAAGTTTTAAATATTCCCCATACGTCATCCTGTTTTTAAAATCGGTATGGATTCCTGTTTCTTCCTGTGGCGCTTGTTGTTGAAAAGGCCTCTGTTCTTTTTTCATCCCCATGCTCCGCCTTCCTGTTTAAATTGCTCGAATGACAGCCCGTACTGGACTACCATCTGCATCTTCCATTGGCAAAGGCAAGGCAATCAACTCATAATCGCCTTCTTCCACCTTATCTAACATAAGGTTTTCTAAAATAGAAATGCCATTGTCTGCTAAAGCATGGTGCCCTTCTAGCTCTTTACTATCTAGTGGATCAACAGAAGGAACATCGACCCCAATGAGTATAATGCCTTTTTCCTTCATATAGGCAGCACCGTCTGCAGTTACATATGGAATTTTTTCAGGAAATGCAGTTGCCTGGTTCGGGACAGCTGTCTTAATCAACAACCTTTTTACTCCTTCTAAATGGAGAGAATGAAGCGCAGTTTGGTCGATTCGTTCATGTTTAGATAGATCAACGACCCTTGCTTTTCCTATAAACACCTCAATATCCAAGTCTGTTATTTTGGCACCATCGTTTTTAAAATGAAACGGCGCATCCACGTGAGTACCAGAGTGGACACTCATCGCGATTTGGCCAATATTAACAGAACCTGTTTGCTGTTTGGAACATGTCAGCTGGTACGAATAAGGCAAGTCACCTGGCCAGTGGGCAAGCTTTTTATTAAGTGGCTGTGATACATCGATCCAGCGGTTCACGTTATTTGCATGATTCATTAAGCAACCACATCCCGTTCATTTTTAAATTTTTTGTAGCGCTCTTCTTTCATAATTAGCTTTAAGACCTGAATGCTATTCCATACTTCCTCAAACGTATTATAAAGGGCAACCGGTGCGAGGCGAATGCCTTTCGGGCTGCGAAAATCAGGGATCACGTTTTCTTCCTTAAGCGCTTTGCAAATACGAGCTGCTTCATCGTGCTCAATGTAAAGATGGCCGCCTCGTCTTTCATCCCTTGGGTTTTGGATCGTAAAACCGTAATCGGAAAGCTCGTACTCGATTAATGTCATCATATATTCAGTCAGTTTTAACGACTTTTTGCGAATTTGTTCGATTCCTGCTTCTGCAAAAATGGCAAGAGACCCGATCAAAGGCGCGATACTTAAAATATGAGGCGTACCAATTTGAAAGGCGCCAGCATGTTCAGCGTGCGTTAACGTATGCTCCATGTCAAATTGTTTTTCTTTGTGTGAACTAAACCATCCAGCCAGTCCTGGGCGCCTACCAAAGTGCTTTTCGTTCACATATAGCGCCGCTACACTGCCCGGTCCGCCATTTACGTGTTTATACGTGCACCAAAAAGCAAAGTCCACATCCCACTTTCCTAATTGGTGGGGAATGGAACCAATCGAATGGCATAAATCAAACCCGATTAGAATGTTTCTTTGATGAGCGGCCTTTGTTAACCGTTCCATATCGAGGACTTGCCCGCTTCGATATAAAACACTCGGCAAAACGATCAAAGCAACCTCTTCTTTCATTTCCGCAATAATGTCCGTTTCATTTAAAATGTGGCCATTTTCGCTTTTCACTTGAATAAGGTGTTTTGCTGGATCCAGGCCTCGAAGGTAGAGCTGGCTCTTTAATGCATAAATGTCACTAGGAAAATTGAGTTCGTCTGCCAATATTTTCGTTTTCTTTCCTTCAGGCCGAAAAAAGGAGCTAACTAATTGGTGGAGATTTGTTGTCGTCGATCCAGTTACGATCACTTCTTCCCCTTTCACACCAACAAGGGAAGCCATCTTTTCTCCCAATGACTCAGACAAATAAAACCAAGGGTGCTTCCCTTTCGTCCAGCCGTCAATTCCATACTGTTTCCACGAATCCAACACGTCAAGCAATGACTGCTCTGCGCGTGTAGATAGCAAGCCGAGTGAATTGCCATCAAAATAAATGCTTTTTTTGTCTATGTAAAACTCATTGCGAAAGCGAGCAAGTGGATCAACTGCATCCAGTTGTTGCGCATAGTCTTTTGTGTAAACGCTATCAAAACAAGGCATAGACGCCCTCCTAGAAAATGTGTCTTCCCACTAATTTTACAGTTCGATCTGAGATCACGTCAATGATATAGCCCTTACCAGTAAACTTGAAAGAGGCGGTAACTACAAATAAATGTGCAAGGGAGAACACAATGGACAATCACTCCTTTATGATTCCGCCTTTAACCAACAAAAAAACCAATCCCGCAACTACAAGCAGGATTGGATTGTTTTTAGTTAACCTTTGCTTTTTTCTTCTCTTGTTTGCTTCTCAGTTGTCCGCAAGCCGCGTCAATATCCGTGCCATGCTCTAAGCGGACGCCGCAATTGATGCCCTTTTTCTTCAATGTGTCGAAAAACTGGGAAATGGCCTCAGGTTCGCTGCGTTGGTATTGGCTATGCTCATCAACTGGATTGTACGGGATCAAATTCACATAGGAAAGATGGCGTTTATCACCAATTAGCTCAGCTAACTGCAATGCCTCTTCTTTATGGTCATTGACATCCTTGATTAAAATGTATTCATAGGTCACGCGGCGGTTTGTTTTTTCTATATAGTAGTCAATCGCATCCATTAATTTTTCAATCGGAAACGCTTTGTTGATTTTCATGATCCGCGACCTAAGTTCATTGTTTGGAGCATGTAAAGACACGGCTAAGTTGACTTGCAGTTTCAAGTCGGCAAATTCATAGATTTTATGGGCAAGGCCGCTCGTCGATACGGTAATATGCCTTGCTCCAATTGCCAAACCTTTATGATCCTTAATGATCTCAAGAAAATCGACTGTGTTCTGGAAGTTGTCAAATGGTTCGCCAATCCCCATTACGACAACATGGCTCACGCGCTCTTCTTTTCCTACTTGATCCAAATGGAACTGGACTTTCATAATTTGCTCGACAATTTCACCACTGGACAGATCGCGGTTTTTGGTCAACAAGCCGCTCGCACAAAAGCTGCAGCCAATATTGCAACCGACCTGTGTGGTGACGCAAACCGAGAAGCCATACTTATGTCGCATTAACACCGTTTCAATTAAATTGCCATCTTGGAGGCGAAAAAGAAATTTAATTGTCCCGTCTTTTGACTCTTGCCGCACATGTTCGCTCATTGTCTCGATGGCAAAGTGTTCCTCCAACAGCTGTAGGCATTCTTTATTGACGTTGGTCATTTCTGCAAACGTCGTTACCCGTTTGCGGTAGAGCCAGTCCCACACTTGTGTGGCACGGAACTTTTTATGGCCACGTTCCATCAGCCAGTCAGTCAACTGAGGCATTGTAAGGCCGTAAATGGATTCCTTTGACATGTTTTTACCCTCATTTCGTTCGTTGCTTGCTTATTCGAAGTTTGCCTCATGACACGGCAAACGGATAGTCGTATTCTCAAACCCTAATTATAGCATAGAACATGAGAGAAAGAAAATTTGTTTTTTTAGGTTCACTTTTCTGGTTCAGGAAGGAGAAACTTACAAATGGTTGCCGCCACCAGCAACGCAATGGAAATATAAATGGCATACTGATAATGACCGTATTCCGAATAGAGCCAACCTGGCAAGTACGCTCCTAGAGCGGAACCAATTTGGTGGCTTAAAAACAGCCACCCAAGAATAAAGCCGACCGAATAGCGTTTAAAATACTGGGTGATTAACATTTGCGTAGGCGCGACCGTGGCAAAGCTGACTAACCCATAGATCATCGCAAATAGAAACAATAAGGCAGGGTTATGACTATTTAATAAAATGAACAACGCGACGGCTCTCGTCAAATACAACAATAGCAAAAACTTTCGGCTGCTAAAGCGGTCCGCGACAACACCTGACGCTAAAATGCCAATGACATTAAATGCTGCTAAAATGCTGACCGCGGTGCCGGCAACTTGGGTGGAAAACCCATGGTTATGGGAAAAAGGAATCAAATGTGTATCCATTAACCCCGTAGTCGTAAAGCCACAAATGGCAAATGGCAGCAAGACAAGCCAAAATTCACGCTTAACGATGACTTGCCTAAAAGAAATATCTGCTTTTTTGCCTTCTTGGCTAGTTTCTTCCTCTTCTTGCCTTTCTCCGCCAACCGGCGACAATCCTTTTTCACGGGGGTGGTTCCGTAAAAATAACATGATGATTGGAAAGACGACGACGATTAAAAACAAGCCAAGTAATACAACCGTCATCCGCCAATCAGACCAATGAATCAATGACAAAGAGACGGGCACGAGAATCATTTGCCCGGCGCCGAAGCCTGTCTCCATAATGCCAAATGCCAATCCTCGTTTTTCGTTAAACCAGTTCGTAATCACAACCGTTGCCGCTACATTGGAGGCACCACCAACACCAAGTGAAACGAACAAGCAATACAAGACAAACAGTTGCCAAGGTTGGTTAACAAAAGCGGTTAAAAAAATGCTGATGCCGACAATGAGCGTGCTGAATGAGAGAACAATGCGTGCTCCCCATTTGTCTACTAGCTTCCCAATAAGAGGTTGGGAAACGCCGTATACAACAAAACTCAACGTCGATATAAGCGATGTTGTCCCTCGATTAAGGGCAAAGTCTTTTTCCCAAGGTTCCACAAAAGCGCCAAATGAAAGGCGTAGCCCTTGAACTGCCAGAAATGTCAAAAAGATAATGATGACAATCATCCATGCGTAATGAACCTTTCTGTTCATTTTCTCCACCTACCTCCGATTCCATCCTACTCTCTTTTGAAAGCACAAACTATTTTTTGGCTATGTACCTGCCTATCTCCTTTTTTCTCCAGCTAAGAATTCATTGCATGCAAAGAAAACGCAACTGACTGCAACCAGCCTGATACGCTAATCAAAAAATGCATGTTTCCATTTAGGGCATCTAAAACACAGGCCACCGCTCATAAAAAATAAGGCCATAAATGGCCAGAAACTGTAGACAAACGGACGACATGGCGGTGTTTGCTTCGCTTATGTGCTTGATTTTGTCGAAGTCGACGACAAAATCAAGCAGCCCTACATGGACCGTTTGTCACTTAACTGTTTCGTTGATTATTTGCTTTAATAAAGCTGTCTGATTGTTCCATCATTCTATTAAATCAGATAACAGCTCAGCTGTAAAGAACATTTCTGAAATGTCCCTTTTTAAAGCGCTGGGCGAATAGCAACAGGAATATCGTCTAGTTGGACTTCTTCCCAGCTATCAACAAATGCTTTTTTTGTCTTTAACCGCAAAAATGCCCCTTTCCGCAAGTTTTTGCTTGCTGTAAATTCGACTGTCCTCTCTTGGCCTTGTTCGTCAACTCCCTGTATTTCATACACGTAGTCGCCCACTTCATTTTTAGTGCCGTCTTCATCTATTTCTACGTACACATCTGTCACTGCTACAAATGGATTTATTTTCAACACGACAACATTGTCCTTAAACAAAAGCCAACCAGCAATGATTAGAATGGCTCCTATACTGAAGGCGATAGCTAGTCTGCGTTTCAATTTGACTCACTCTCTTTCTTTTTTATTCAATTGTCTCGCTTCTCCCTATAGAGAACCATTGATCCGCCTTACAATTCGCGGCGCCTCGCTTACAATTTTGTCACCATCCATATAAATAGCAAAAAGCCTTCCTCACATAAGGAAAGCTTTTTTAATAGGCGAGACGGCGATTGCGAAATGCGGCAAAAAACCAAATCACATTCACAATTATCGACAACAGGCTGCAAACAACTGCCGCGACTCCAGCCCCCGCGAAAAATGTTGAGGTAATAAGGATCATGGATATAGTCAAATGAATAAAGATCCCAAAACCAGAAAGAATCGCCAAGACCACTTTTGAAAACGGCACTCCTATTCGATACAACCCAAGAGGAACCATATACATCCCAGCAACCATGGCTACAGCAAGCCACATACCAATACTATTAAACTCGTTTGCCGCATTCCCATACTCTACTAATGGCGTGAGCGATAGGAGTATCACTTGCACACAAAACAGCAACATCGACAACAACGTCCATCTTGTCACACTACGCTTTTCCATATCTTCCCCTCTCTTCCTCTACCACCTTACAACGAAAACCGTTTTCGTTCATCAGACTACAGTCGGAGAAGAAGCTACTTGAACAAGCAAAAAAGCCAACAATAGCAATTCGCCCTTGTTGGCAACCTAATAGCTGGCAGCAAGATTTAATTTCAGAAACTTGCCTTGTATGCCGTAGAATAGTTGTTTTTCCAAACGCAAATGATGGCTTAAAGACGTTTCCCCGTTTTAACTAAGTATGTTCACTTTTCGCCAAGCATTGCAAACATGCATATTTTTCACCACAGATTGAAAAGGTTATTCGCACTCTCCAAGCAACTTCCATACCCCCCATTCTCCTGTTGTTCCTGGTTCTTCTCCTGTCGTCCACCATTTGGCCTCATATAAATGTCCTTTATGCTGGACTTGGTCTCCCCCAGTGTAGACGGCTGTCTGTTCCCAGTTAGGAGCTGCACACGCCTCACCGCCGTTTTCTGCTTTCGTTGTTACGTTTAAAGCTTGTCCGGTGTGCCGGCTGCCATCTTCATATTCAGCAGAAACAGTAAATGTATACATCGTGCTTGGTTGCAGGTTGGTAATCGTTAAAGACGTTTCGTCTGTCACTTGTTCCTCCGTGCCATACTGAACGATATACCGTGCCGTTCCTTCGCTTGACGGTTCCCACGAAAGGGTGACCGATGTTGATGTAACGTCCACTGCGCGAACATGACGAGGCGCCAATGAAGGCTCTTCAGGATGCTGCCCTTTTCCCGGCTCAAATTCCAGTTGCTCCGCTAATGCTGTAAGGAGCGTTCCATTTCGATCCCCGCTTACCTCCCAAAACATCGAACCTGCCAGATTGTTCGCTTTAATAAAATCGGTCTTATGCTGGAAGGATTCGACGTCATCGTACGTAATAAAGCCGCCGTTTGCAGCATTGTACAAGAAAGGAACTTTCGCAACATCGTTCCAATAGCGTTGATAGCCATTTTTATTTACATAATTGTCTTCAAGGTCTGAGAAGTCAAATACGCCATTTTCCCATGTTCCTTCTTGAGGAGGAGAGCAGTGTTGATACTCGCCATGATTTGCCTCTTCACAATTCATCCAGCCTCTCCCATAAAAAGGCATCCCTAATACAAGTTTATTTGCTGGTACTCCTGCATGCAAATGACCGTCGACAGCGCTTTCAACATTAAATTGCTCAGGCGTTGGAAGCTCTGAATCGGCTGTCGCTGGATCAAAGTAGAGCGGAGCGTTGTGGCCGCTCGTATTTTGCCAACCGCCGTTAAAATCATAGGTCATAATGTTGATCCAATCGACCACTTCGGCAATTTCGGCAAGCTTGTTATTTTCTACATATTCAGGACTGGCTCCCGAGGCGATTGTCACTAAGTACTCTTTCCCGTCCTCTTGGCCCGCCTCGTTTAATTTGTTGCGTACTTCTTGTAAAAGCAGAAGATGATTCTCCTTATCTTCAGGGCGGCGGCTATTGCCTGGAAGCCCTCCACTTACTGGATATTCCCAATCAATATCGACGCCGTCAAACCCATATTGACGGATGAAATCAACTGCCGAATTTGCAAAGTTTTCTCGTGTTTCCTTTGTTGCCGCGACGTCAGAAAAACGGTTCGACCATGACCATCCGCCGACAGAGATCAACGTTTTTAAATGGGGATGTTCTTCTTTCAGTTTTTGCAACTGCTTAAAATTTCCCCGTAGCGGCTCGTCCCAAGTATCGCCTGGATTGGACTTTTGTGCATCGATCCATGGGTCGCCCATAACAATTGACCCGTTCGGCACATCGATGACGCCATTTTCATCTTGACATGACCATGTTTGCGGATTTGGACTAGCAGGGTCTGGATTGCCATGTCTACCATCCCAACAAATATTAGCAAATGCGTAATTAATATGACTTACTTTCGAAGCATCCATCTCCCAAACTTGAAAGTCTCGTCCATAGGCGCTCCAAGATGGGTAATAAGCGACAATTTTGTAAGGATCGTCATCTGACTTTGTTGCAGCATTTGCAGATTGTGCGCCTCCATCCGATACAAGTAGCAAGAAGACAGCAAATAGAGGTGTGAGCAGTTTCCCCAATCGTTTCCATTCCATTTGTACTCCCCCCAGTCCATTTATTAAGTAGCATCAACCACAAGTTGTTACTACTAATCCGATCATAAAGGTAATAACAATAACAATCAATGTCATTATTATAATTTTCGAAAAATAGTTCTTTGTATCTATATTGGACTTGTAAATTCATTGGTCATGCTAGTTACATACAATCGTTTTGCTATTTCATTATCTGATTTTTCGCTGTTACTACCTTTTAAACGTACGCAAATACATATTCATTAGAAAATGTTATAATAACTATTGACATAAAACGTCTTAGCCTTACCCACTGAAAGGAGTAACAACATTGAACGTGAATAAAAAAGGCACTGACCAGTCGCTCCATGCTTACGTTAAACAAGAGTTAGTTACCGCCATCCAACAAGGAGTTTATCCCGTTAAATCCCAGCTGCCAACGGAGGCAGAACTGTGCAAGATGTATGATGTTAGCCGGACGACGATCCGAAATGCCCTACAGCAACTTGTCATCGATGGGTATGTAGAACGTATCCAAGGGCGAGGCACCTTTGTCGCCAGCAGACGGGTCAAGCAAACGTTATCTGCAACGCAAGGGAATTATCGGGAGCAATTGCAATTGCAAGGAAAAAAACCAAAAATACAAGTGATTGATTTGAAAGTCGTTCCTTCTGATGAGTTCTTGTCTGCCATCCTTGAAATCGAGGAAAATGAACCAGTCCACCGCCTAGAACGAATCCGTTATGCAGATGATGCCCCCTTGCAATACGAAATTGCTTATTTGCCTTGGCGGAAGACGACTTGGCTAACGAAAGAAGGGGGAGAACACTCACTTTATCAACTACTGCAAAGCCAGCCGGATCTCTCGCTTCACCAGACAAAAGAACATTTGCATATCGCCCTCGCAAATGAAGAAGTAGCCGCAAAGCTAGGGATTTCAGTTGGTGACCCTTGCATTCAAATTGAAACACACGCGTATTTAGCCGACGAGTCTAAAATTGAATATTCAATTGCATATTTCCATGGAGAAAAAGCTAGTTTTACGATTGAACGAAATTATCAAAAACCGACCAAGACTTATTAAGTCTGAGTCGGTTCGTTTTTTCTAAGCAAGTGTCCTACCGTTTGTTTCACTTGTGTCAAAATCCTAAGCTCCCGGGCACGGTCGTCAATATAGGAAGAGTGTGTTCTTAACGTTTCATCTATGTATGCCGGGTGGCACATCACTTCGATGGTCCCATCATACCCTTTGTATTGTTGGGAGAGTTCAGCAAAATAGTCCTCGTTTACGCCTTCTTTATAAAAGTTTGTATCCAGTAGATCAGACCAGAAGCGAATGCCAGCAGGCGCTTGTTTAAAGCCAGTCCTTACAGGCAGGTCATACGTTTGTGCGAGGTGCTTGATCACTGGGATGACAGGCTCCCACGTATGGATATGGTGGTGGCTGTCAAGGTGCGAAGGCGTGATCCCTCTTGTATAAAATTGTTGAATTTGTGCGTTCCACTCCTTCTCCACTTCCTCCACGTCGATCTCATGTGTTGCTCGCTGAAATTGACTAGTAAGACGAAACTCGCCTTGTTGGTTGATTAATGTAGGGCAGTCCGACGTTAAGGGAGCGCCACAGGTCAAAGTTAAATGAACACCAACTTGCAAATCAGGATAACGCTCCATTAATTGGAATGCATGGTCTGCTGCAGGCATGTTTGTAAGCATAGTCGTTGATGTGACGATTCCTAGTTCATGGGCGTCCACAATCCCGTAATTGACACCCCGGGATAGTCCAAAATCATCTGCATTTACAATCAGCTTCACGGTATGGTCCTCCTTTTACTCTTTGTTTTCCCTTCTCTATTATATCACAAAATTGTAATTACGTATAAAAACAATCTCCAAAATAAGTAGTTACAAATTTAAGTTGATTAGTAATTACAAATGTGATATATATGGTTTAGAGGAAGCGCTTTCTCTGTGATCAAGGGAGGAGAAAACATGTCACTTAAAGTTGTTATCATCGGTGGTGGGTCGAGTTATACCCCCGAAATTATTGAAGGGTTTATTGATCGGTATGAACGAGTGCCCGTTAGTGAAATCGTTCTTGTCGATGTTGCTGCCGGCGCTAGAAAATTAGCGATTGTCGAAGCGTTATCAAAGCGAATGATCGAGAAATCAGGCTATCCCATCCACGTGCGCAGCTCATTTAACCGGCAGCACGCTTTAGAAAACGCTGACTTTGTTACGACGCAAATACGAGTAGGCGGGTTGGAAGCAAGAGAAAAGGACGAGCAAATTCCATTAGAACATGGCCTAATCGGCCAGGAAACAAATGGCGCAGGCGGCATATTTAAAGCGTTTCGCACCATTCCCGTTTTGCTTGAGATTGCCAATGACATTCATAAGATTTGCCCGCAAGCGTGGATGATTAATTTTACCAACCCAGCAGGCATCGTGACGGAGGCGTTGCTCCACCATAGCCTCCATAAAAAAGTAATTGGCGTATGCAACATTCCATTCAATATGAAAACAGGAATTGCAGAAATGTTCTCCTGCCCTGTGGAACAAGTAGAGATCGAGTTTATCGGGATGAATCACTTTGTCTTTGGAAAGCGTGTCTTTATTCGTGGTAAAGACCGCACCGATGAAGCATTAGCAAAACTCACGGCGGACAATGTCCATTACTCTCCTGCAAATATTGTCTCTCTTGGATGGTCTAAGGAGTTTGTTCGGGCACTACAGCTGCTTCCAAACCCGTATCATATGTATTATTTCCAAAAGGAGGAGGTGCTGAAAAGGGATCTTGCAGCCTTTAAAGAGCATGGGACGAGAGCGCAAATCGTCAAACAAGTTGAAGAATCGCTTTTTCTTACTTACGAAAATCCAGCATTGGCAGAAAAGCCAAAAGAACTGGAACAGCGCGGCGGGGCTTATTATAGCGAAGCAGCGTGCAACTTAGTAGAAAGTCTTTATACCAATAAACAAGATATTCAAACAGTAAACACACATAATAACGGAAGTATCCGAGATTTGCCTGATGATGCAGTCGTTGAAATCAATGCTGTCATTACGAGAGAAGGCCCTAGGCCTCTTGCTGTTGGAAACATCCCTCTACAAGTCAAAGGAATCATTTTGCAAATGAAAGCGTTTGAACAACTTGTCATTAAAGCTGCATTGTCTGGCGATTATGACGATGCGTACAATGCGCTTGTTATGAACCCACTCGTTGCCGATGAGAAAAAAGCCAAGACCATTTTAGACAAACTGCTTGAAGCCCATAAAGACCACTTACCACAATTTTATCGTAAAGGAGTTGTTAGCCAATGAATCCAGTGATGCAGTGGATGGAGAAACATTTTATTCCGATTGCGGGACGGATCGGTTCACAACGTCACTTAGTTGCGATTCGCGACGGTTTTGTCGCGATCATGCCGTTAATCATTATTGGCTCATTCGCTGTCTTGATTAACAATTTACCAATTGCATTGTTCCAAAACTTTATGGCCGACCTATTCGGCGAAAGCTGGACAACGCTTGGCGGCAACATCTGGGATGGGTCGTTTGCGGTCCTTTCATTGCTTGTCGTGGCAGGAATTAGTTACAATTTAGCTAAGTCTTATGATGTGGATGCTCTGTCTGCTGCACTTCTTGCTGTTGGCTGCTATATCATTCTGACGCCAACGACCGATGATTGGGGCCTTTCATATGCCTGGACGGGAGCGCAAGGTCTGTTTGTCGGCGTATTGACGGCAGTTATTGTAACGGAGCTTTTCCGGCTTTTGTATCACTCGAAATTTACCATTAACATGCCTGAAGGCGTCCCGACTGGCGTTGTCAAATCCTTCCGCGCCCTTATTCCAGCCGCGGTCACTCTCATTCTCGTCTCTAGCCTGCAAATGTTGATCACGGCATTGACAGACGGCAGCATTCACGAACTCGTCTTTGCCGTCATTCAACAACCATTGCAAGCATTAGGAAATACACTACCTGCCGCATTTATCATTACCTTTTTGAATCAGCTGCTTTGGTTTTTCGGTTTGCACGGCACGAACATTTTAGGACCCGTTATCGATTCGATCTACCTTCCTTTGCTCGAAGAGAACATTCGTTTATTTGCAGAAGGGACTAGTGCAGCCGATGTCCCTTATATTGTGACGAAACCATTTTTAGACGCCTATGTATTCATGGGCGGGTCAGGTACAACACTTGCCTTAATTGCCGCCATCTTTCTTGTAAGCGCGTCCAAACATTATCGAACGATTGGGAAATTATCCGCACCTGCAGGGGTGTTTAATATTAACGAGCCCGTCCTGTTCGGCTTGCCAATCGTGCTAAATCCCGTGATGCTCATCCCATTTTTAACGATTCCTGTGCTCTTAACACTCACATCCTATCTCGCTATTGCCAGCGGACTTGTGCCAAGGACTGTTGCGCTTGTCCCTTGGACGACGCCGCCCTTCATTAGCGGCTATTTGGTGACAGGAGGATCATTTGCTGGCGTCGTGCTCCAGCTTTTTAACATCACACTTGCGACCCTTTTTTATATTCCATTTATAAAAGCGGCGATGAGAGCCGAACAAAAGAATTTTGATGACAAAGGAGATACTGGCGATGACGACACAACCAAAGCCTCTTGAGGAAATTTCGTTTCAAATCATCCTTCATTCAGGAAACGCCCGTTCATTTGCGATGGAGGGAGTCCAGCTAGCGAAAAAAGGAGAATTTGCAGCAGCGCGCGAACGTCTCGAACAAGCAGACAACGAATTCTACCAAGCCCACCATGCACAAACGAGTTTGCTGCAAAGTGAGGCTAGAGGCGATCAAGTTGCCCCTTCTCTTTTGCTAATCCACGCCCAAGACCATTTAATGACATCAATGACAACGAAAGAGCTTTGCTTGGAAATCATTGAACTACACGAAAAATTTGCCAAGGAGCGTCGTTAATATGAATATTTTACTCGTTTGCTCTGCTGGAATGTCTACAAGCATGCTTGTTGATAGAATGAGAAAAGCAGCCGAAGAATTAGAGGTACACGCAACGATTACGGCAACGGCTGAAGCAGGGTTGGCTAATGAACTTGACACGACAAACGTCATTTTAATTGGACCGCAAGTACGCTATTTGGAAAACAAAATTACAAAAAAAGCAGAACCGCATGGCATTAAAGTCGCTGTTATCGATTCAATTGCTTATGGGACGATGGATGGAAAAAAAGTTTTGCAGCAAGCATTGGCTTTATGAACGTTGCCGACAAATTATGAGGGCGTTTGTCAACCCGACGCAAAATTGAGTAAAGTCTAAATCACACAGGGAAAAGAATGTTTAGCTAAAGTTTGGCTTGCCACGCACAATGGTGGCAAGTTTTATTTTCTCCCTGTTAGGAACTGGCGTTTACTTTTGCAAAGCTTGGTTGGTTTCTACTAAAAAGGAACCAATCGCCTTTTCGTTTACCACATAATCGGCAATTGTGTCCAATGGGGGAGGATCGCGGTTTACAATGATGAGCTTTGCCCCGTGTTCTTTCGCCATTCTTGGAAAAAGATTGGCTGGCGATACAACGAGCGACGAACCTAGCACGACGAAAACATCTGCTTCTATCGAATGCTGCTCCGCTAAGGCAAGTACGTTTGAGTCGAGCTGTTCTCCAAATAAGACAACAGACGGACGAATAAACCCGCCGCAGGAACAGTTTGGTTGGTTGTTTATGTAGCGGTCAACGTCGTACTGTTGACCGCATTGAATGCAGTATAGCTTTTGAATCGATCCATGGAGTGGGAGTACCGCCTGGTTTCCTGCTCGTTCGTGAAGTCCATCTGTATTTTGGGTAATGATCGCGCTGACCGGGAGCTGCTGTTCCCATAAGGCCAATACATCGTAGCCTTTATGAGGTTGCACATGCTGAAGCTGCTCCATACGCAGCCGATAGAAGTCAACAAACGTTTCGCGATTATCGGCCATTGCTTGTAAACTCGCCAATGCCTCTGGGTTGTTCCCTTTCCACAAACCTCGGCTCGAGCGAAAATCAGGGACACCGCTTTCTGTACTCATACCTGCTCCGGTGAAGACGACCATTCTCTGCGCTTCTTGTAACCATGTTGTGAGCAAGTGACCACCTCCATACTGAAAAAGTTCATAGTCTCCCTATGCGTTGTCCTCCCCTTCCATTCAGAACGGTGAATAGGGTTGGTTAAACACTGGCTTTTTGTTTTTCCATGAATTGCTCCATGTATGTAATAACTTGCTCTAAAGGAACCGAAATCCCCTGGGCTGGAATGTTGATTGGCGCTTCAAATCCTTGATTCATACGCATCGCCATTTGTTTAAACCCTTTTTGTTTGGCTAACACACGATCTATGTCTTTCGGAACAATGCCGAGAAAATGTTGCCCTAACACAGAGTAAATGAAGTACCGGTCTACTTCCTCCCAGCGAATCAGCCCGGCCCCTGCCGCTGATGCATTGTCTATAATCCCTTCTTGGTTAATATGCAACGAAGGCTTTGGCTTCACTACGCGGTATAAAAGATAGACAAAGCATAGACCAAAAAAGACGATGCCTACCGGTGCAACAATCGGAAAAAGCGTTGCAAAGATTCCCGCGCTCCCTGTACTTCCTTGTAACAAACTTTCCTGGTTTATCGCCAAAACAGCCGTCAACGCCGTAAACAGAAAGGCAAGTGTACATAACAAGACCAATTTAAACGGATTTGGATAAATAATGACTTGATTTTCCTCTACTATTACTTTCTTAGACATGCTCCAACTTCCCCTTTTCTGAAAAATCAATGGCACGAACGAGCGATTTTGACAAAAGATCATTGCTTATTCGCGTCCTGCAAATGCTTCATTCCTTGATACGGAAAATAAGAATTCGGCTATTTTCATTTTATCCCATCGTTTGCCAACATGGAAGAGCCTCATTGGGAACGACAGGGCAGCGTTCCTTTTCCTAACAGCGACATAGACTGAGCGAACTTTTGATGATAAGATGACAGCGAACAACGCGTATAAAAGGAGCACACGTTAAGTGGATCGATTGGAAAAATACCAGACTGTCATTTTGTTTATTGCGGTCATTATTGGCGTCTGCCTTGGCCAGATTGCCCCTATTGCCGCAAGCGCAGAAATGCTTATTCTTCCGTTCTTGCTGTTGATGTTATATGGTCTATTTTTAAACATTCCATTAAAACAAATAAAGCAATCGTTCCAACACAAGCGCTTTTTTTGGGCAAGCCTCCTTCTTAATTTTGTCTGGACGCCGCTTCTCGCTTGGGGGCTTGGAGCCGTCTTTCTCAAAGAACATCCAGCTTTATGGCTCGGTTTTATTTTATTGTTGGTCACGCCTTGCACCGACTGGTATCTCGTTTTTACAGCTATGGCCAAAGGAAATGTTCCATTAGCTGCTTCCTTATTGCCTGTAAACTTGCTTTTGCAATTGCTGCTGTTGCCGCTCTATTTGCTTCTTTTTGGCGGAACTACAGAGCTGCCTTCCCTTCAGGCTGCTGCCCAAAGCGCAATTGGCGTCTTGGTGATTCCGTTTGCATTGGCTTATGGGACAAGGAGGGTATTAAGAAAACGAAAACGAGTTTTAGAACAAAAACTGGTTCCGTTCTTTTCTTCCGCACAGCTGCTCTTTCTGGCATTGGCGGTTATGGCATTGTTTGCTTCGCAAAGCCAGAGTCTATTTCAGCACGCTCCGCACTTATTGGGCTTGCTGCTGCCGATTTTTCTTTTCTTTATCATTAACTTTTGCATAGCGCTAGCAACTGGAAAATGGCTTTCATTCTCTTATAAGGACACAGCTAGCTTACAGCTCACTGTTCTGGCCCGCAATTCGCCACTTGCTCTAGCTGTAGTAGTTGCCGCTTTTCCTGGTGAACCTTTCATTGCTCTTGCCCTTGTCATTGGCCCTTTGCTTGAGTTGCCAATCCTCGCTCTCGTAGCCTATGCGTTGTTGTATATAAAGAAGCGAACCCATGTTTTCATCTAAGCACAGCTCTTACGTTCGTATTCTAAAACAAAAAGTTTCGCCCCCTGCTGTTTTTCCCACGTGACAAAGACTATCGAGTTTTTATCAAATCGACAGGCTTTGTTTTTTATTTGGTTGAAATTGATTGTAGATCGACAAGCGTTAACCAGTTTGCAGCGTTTGCCCTTTGGACCAAAAACACCGTGTACCGTTGAAAGACGGCAGTGGCTACCGGCCCATCCACCCGCCATCGACAGTAATCGTTTCACCATTCACGTAAGACGAAGGGGCAGATGCCAAATAAATGGCCGCACCGACCATATCTTCTGGATTTCCTATCCGCAATCGCTACAAAGTATAAAAGCCGATCAACTTTTCATTTTAGTCAATCGGCTAATATGATGCTCTACTGTTTTGTTTATACATGACGATTTGCTGTGATTTTCGCGCATCTTTCCCTGACTACAATATTCAAGACCGAAACGGCTATCTGTCTTGGGCTTCGGTTACTTCACCAATGCTTGAATCAAATGTGCAAGCAGCACTGTCCGCTTTTCCAAATGATTAATGAGGATATGTTCATGCTCCGCATGAGGGCCTTTTCCGGCAGCTCCTAAGCCATCCAAAACGGGTATGCCTAATGCAGAAGCAAAACTACCGTCACTCCCTCCCCCTGCAAACACACCATCCACTTCATAGCCGATCTGTTTTCCAAATGAATGAACTAGTTCAAACAACTTTTTCGATTGGGAAGACTGCTCAAGGGTGGGGCGAACAATACCACCACTAACAGTCATTTTTGCTTCAGGATGGCAAGGTTGCAATGATTCTACGAGCGTTTGCATTCTCCTTGCTTCTGCCATTGTCGAAACACGCACATCAACAGAAGCTTCCGCTTTAGCTGGAACAACATTGATTCCTGTCCCCCCTTTTATTTCGCCTACATTCACAGTTGTGCCTTTGCTGTAATCGGTTTGTTGCGCCAAATATTGAATGTGATGTGTCAATTCGACGATCGCATTAATGCCTTTTTCATGGTTATTGCCCGAATGTGCTGCCCGACCAGTGACGGACAAAGTATAGCGCAAAATTCCCTTCCTGGCGACTTTTACAGTGTAAGGCTCGGCTGCTTCAGGGACGAGTACAGCCACACTCTTTTGTGCCTCTGTCTCAATTAATTTTCGCGAATCAGGAGACGATACGCCTTCATGGTCGCTGTTGCAAAGTAACACAATTTTTTTATTCAATGGGATGTTTTGCTCAATTAAGGTTTTTATTGCCCAAATTGCTTGAACGAGCCCTCCTTTCATATCCAGTATTCCTGGCCCGTACGCCCGGTTTCCTTCTTCCTTGTAGGCAAGATGCCCCTGGGGCCAAACTGTATCAAAGTGTGCTAAAATTAATAGTTGCTGCTCTCCAGACCCGAATGTGTATTTGAAGTGGTCTCCAAAAGCCTCTCGCTTAAAAACTTCCGCTTCTGCGCCTAGCCGCTGTTTAACTAGTTTGCGAATTTCTTTTCCGCACTCATCTACTAGCGCTTTATTCCGGGTAGGCGACTCTTTTTCGACTATCGTTTGGATGTCCGCTAGTATGTTCCGTTGTTTGTTTTGTAAAGCTTGTAAAATTGAATCACTCACGTTTCCACCTCATTATTCAATTAATAGGTCATTCCTTTTATAAATTTCTTCCACTTTTAAAAGGCGTTCGTGTATTTCTTGTTTCTCATTTTTACGGACAGCGACAATCAACATGTTTAATAAACTCAGTACAGGTGCAATTCCGTTATAACCACTCATATCCCGGTTCGTTTTTGTAAATAAATTGATAGAAGCCAACTTTGCAATAGGCGCTAATTCACCATCAGTAACGGCGACCACATAGGCGCCTGCCATTTTGGCCATCTCTGCAAACCGATAAGTTGCCTTATGGTAACGAGGAAAGGAAATGGCAATAACGACAGAATGCTTGTCGATATTCAATAGAGCCTGTTCAGCCATTCGTTCATCAACCAATTGGACATTGGGTACCATAAACCCCAATGTATACGAAAACCAAAATGCCGGGGCATAGGACGTTCGTTGTCCAATCACGTACACCTGGTTGGCGCCCTCGATTTTTTCAGCTATTCTTCTAAGGACTGCGCTATCCAATCTTTCTTTGACTTCTTGCAAAATGGCGATATCACGGTTTAAGACGGCGGCTAACTCATCATCACTACCTGATTCTCCTTCTTCGTTCCCTCCGTGTTGCCGCAATGCCATTACTTCTAGCTGAATCGCTTTTTGCATGGCAGAAAAGCCGCTGAAACCAAGGGAATAGGCAAGGCGAATAATGGTTGTCTCGCTTACGCCGGTGCGCCCTTGCAGCATTGCCATTGTACAATAGCTTGCTTCTTCCAAATGTTCCACAAGGTATTTAGCTGCCTTTTTCTTGCCCGCGGACAAGGAGTCATAGTGCTCTTTCACTAGTTGTTTAAACGTTTTTCCTCTCATATGGATCTCCTCCTATTAGAGTCATGTCCTACTCTTTTTAGGATACCGGATCAAGTAACTAAAAACCTATTAGAACGGCCCATACCCAATCCATACGGCAACAAGAACAAAAACGACTGCGATCATTGTCCATATCACTACCAAAGGCAAAATAAAACGGAGCCATTTCGTATAGGGCACTCCTCCTATCGCCAAAACAGCCATTAACACGCCAGAAATTGGCGTAATCATGTTTGTAATCCCGTCGCCCAACTTAAACGCGATCACCGCCGTTTGCCTTGTCAACCCAAGCATGTCCGCTAAAGGAGTCATCATTGGCATCACAACAGATGCTTGCCCACTGCCAGAAGGCACCAAAATGTTAAAGAAGTAATTAAAGAAAAACATCGCCAATGCTCCCATTGTAGGACCAAGTTCGCTCATCGGAATAAAAATTAAATTGACAACCGTGTCCAAAACCAACCCTTTTTCCATCAACACAACAATCGAACGGGCAAGCCCGATTATGAGAGCCCCATACAACATGTTTCTCGCTCCACCCATAAACGAGCGAACAAACTGATTTGGAGACTGGCGCGAAATGACAGCACTGCCGATGGCATTAATTAAAAATATTGCTGCAAGCTCATTAACACCCCATCCTAATGAAAGAGAACCATAAACAAACACGCCGATACATAGGAAAAAGAACAAAATCATCCACTTATGTGCCCTAGTAAAGGGACCATGTTCATGTTGACGCATATCCTTATCAGCAAACTTCTGTCCGCCCATGATGCTTGCCGATGGATTCGTAGAAATCCGTTTGACATAGTTCACTACATAAGCAATTGTAGCTAAAATGAGTGCAAGGAAAATGTAGACGCGAAACATTGCCCCCGAAAATAACGGAAGGCCGGCAATCTCCTGTGCCACTCCAAGAATAATGGGATCAAAAACGGCGGCTGCCGATCCAGCAAAGTAGCCTAAATAAATGATTGCCACTCCAGCTATTGCATCCAAGTCCAAAGCTCTAGCAAGGACAATGCCTAAAGGAATGAAGGCAATGACGGCATTCGATCCTACCCCCACGGCTGAAATAAGGCCGAAAATAAGGCTAACCGCGCCAATTAACAAGTATTTGCGGTTTTTAGTTTTATCAACAAGTACTTTTATGCCACTGTTGATCGTCCCTGGATGCTCAATTACAGCAATCGCACCACCCATAATCAAAACAAGGAAGATTAAGTTCGCTGAAGCGATCATTCCCTCTTGTATAGACAAAAATATATCTAAGAAGCCAAGAGAAGGTGCTTCCATTTCCGTATAACTATTTGGAATGACCGTCTCCATTCCATCATCGGATCTTAAAAACTCACCTGAAGGAACGATAAAACTAATGACCCAAGCTAATAGCAGCAAGAAAAACAAAATTACAAACGCATCTGGCATTGCCATTTTTCCCTTCTTATCCAACCGACACCCACCACCAATAGAATTTTTTAATTCATATTATTAAAAAGGAATTTTTTGCTTCATAAGCGTATCACATTCTCTTCAAAATGAAAACGCTTTTTATTGAAATAGACTGAAAATAATCCAGCTAAGCAATTACCATCACCCGAATCGACAGAAAATGTAGGAAATAGTAGATTTTTGTCATAACATCTCTTATACTATGAATGCGCTATCATTTTTTTTTAAAAGCAAGCTGCCTAAACACAAACCAGATCTAATCAATGGGAGGACGACGGGATGATTACATTTTTGCTAGGCATCGCTTTGTTAATCGTAGGCTACTTCACTTATGGAAAGGTCGTCGAGCGCATTTTCGGCGTAAAAGAGGAACGCCCGACACCAGCCTATGTGAATCAAGATGGCGTTGATTACTTGCCAATGAGCACTCCTCGTAATTCATTCATTCAACTGTTGAATATTGCCGGCACCGGCCCTGTTTTTGGCCCAATTATGGGTGCGTTGTACGGACCAGTTGCTTTTTTATGGATCGTTATTGGCTGCATTTTTGCCGGCGCAGTACATGATTACTTAACAGGGATGATTTCGATCCGCAATAAAGGTGCTCATTTGCCTGAGCTAGCTAGTAAATTTTTCGGCAAATCAATGCGCCATCTAGTCAATGCTTTTGCCGTATTATTGCTACTTTTAGTTGGAACCGTTTTCGTATCGACGCCGGCTAGTTTACTTCATGTGTTGATGGATGGCCAGGTGGCGCTGGGCATTTTGATTGCTGCTATTTTTATTTACTACATTTTGGCCACACTTTTGCCCGTTGATAAAATTATCGGCCGCCTTTATCCATATTTTGGCGCAATCCTATTAGTAAGCTCACTCGGAGTCGGAATCGGCTTGATTGTCACAGGGGCGCCAATTCCAGAGTTGTCGCTGCAAAATTTCCACCCTGAGAATATGCCCGTCTTGCCATTGATTTTCTTTACGATTACATGCGGCGCTCTATCTGGCTTCCATGCTACACAAACGCCAATTATTTCTCGAACGATACAACGGGAAAAGCAGGGCCGTAAAATTTTTTATGGAATGATGATAGCTGAAGGCATTATCGCGATGATCTGGGCGGCAGCTGCCATGAGTTTAGTGGGCAGCTACGGGGGATTGAATGAAATGCTTAATGCAGGAGGTCCAGGGGCAGTTGTAACGGAAGTATCTACGTTGTTGCTTGGCGCGATTGGTGGGACAATTGCCGTGCTAGGTGTTGTTGTGCTACCGATCACATCTGGGGATACAGCCTTTCGTAGCGCCCGCATGATTATTGCTGAGTATTTTCAAATCGCTCAAAAGAAAATTTCTCGCCGCTTATGGATTGCTTTGCCGCTATTCGCCGTTTCCGTCGCCCTAACACAAATTGACTTTAACATTTTATGGCGTTATTTTAGCTGGGCCAACCAAGGAACCGCTGTGATCGCTCTTTTTGTCGGCGCTATGTATTTGTATATCGCCAGGAAAAACTACTGGATTGCCCTTATTCCTGGAGCTTTTATGCTGGTCATGGTCATTACCTACATTTTAAATGCCGAAATTGGCTTTCGACTTCCAATGACCGCTTCGTGGATTGGCAGCTTTATTTGCTCAGGTGCCATTCTAATCCTCTTCTTTCGTGCAGCCAAAAAAGCGCGCGCCAACAATATGCCGCTAGAAGTGGATGTATCTGGATTTAAGCATAGTGCTTAGTCAGGAATTGAAAAAGGCGAAGTGCTTCTCTAAAGCCCTCCGCCTTTATCCTGGCCAAAACAGCTGGTCTAATGTTTTATCAAGCTCTTTGCAGATTGCCACGCATAATGCCAAGCTTGGATTATATTTACCTTGTTCTATTAAGCCAATCGTTTGCCTGGATACGCCGATTCGCTTCGCCAAATCGGCTTGTGTCATATCTTTTTCGGCCCGGGCCGCTTTGATTTTCGTATTTTTCATGGCTATTCATCCTTGGTAGATTCAGCGACCTTTTGGCTTTTGTTTTTTAAATAAAGATAGCTTAAAAGCACAATCCCTCCTATGATCCCTGTATAGATCATCATGCTTGTAATGAATACGAGAATAAAGTAATACCAGGCTTCTCCCGGGCCTTGTGCAAATTGTACAACGCTGTTGATCGCCATTACAATCGAGATAGCAACACCGCCAATAATTGCCGCCCCTGCCATTTTTCCATCAAAACTCCATTTGCTTTCACCGTCATGGACTTCAATTTCTTCTGAAAAGATGCCTGTTTTGGCCGAGCGCACTACGTAATAAATGGGTATACCTACAAGAATAAGAAGTTCGGTATAAATCGGAGCAGTCCCCCATTCAAACATAAAGAACTTTACGATTACCGACAAGACACACAAACCAATGACTAAATAATAGATTTCACGGTATATCTTGTTTTTCTCCTGCTCAATACGTTCGTCGTAAAAATTTTTCTTGTTTCGGCTAAATAGCATATATGGCTCCTCCTGGGTATGCGCTTTGCTATAATTATACATTAAAATCGTCATTTTGCAATATATATTTGTCATAGCAGACAAATTTCTATCCTTTTTACTTAACTACGAAGAGCACACTAGGTTGGAAAACACTTTGCCTATTTCGCTCTATCTCTGTTTTATTTATCATTTTGAAAATAAGCAAAGAACAAGTATACTTGCATGAGAGATTGGTGAAGCGGAGTGGTCCGAATGAAACTGATTATAGGTATGACAGGAGCTACGGGAGCTATTTTTGGCATTCGTTTGCTCTAGCAACTACAAAAAACAGAAGTGGAATCCCATTTGGTGATGTCGCCATGGGCTGCTGCTACGATCCAAGCCGAAACGTCTTTTACCGTAAAAGATGTTGAACGGCTTGCCAATTATACGTATTCGCCTAAAAATTTGCCCGAACGGCAGGAAGCTGCTATTTAGCCACCCTTCTAACCGAACCGATTCATACGGATTTGCCCACACATTTAAAGTGTATCGTGAGGACTGTTCAGACTGTCCGTTCCGCTCCCTGTGCACAAAGGCGAAGGAAGGGAATAACCGAAAGTTGTATGTCAACGAGAAGTGGGAACAGCAAAAAGCATCGATCAGGGAAAAGCTTTCGGAGGGAAAAACGGAAAATCGATGTAGAGCCAGTTTTCGGATTCCTGAAGGCTCATTTGCGTTTCACTCGTTTCTCCGTAAGAGGAAACGAAAAGATGAAAAAGGAATGGGGTTCGCCCTCCTGGCGGTAAACCTGCGAAAATATACCGCCAGGAACAATAACCAAGCAAAAGAGAACCAAAAAACTAGACAAAAAGGAGTGCGCTCATCGGTGTTTGATGAGCGTACTCCTTTTCATTTAATTTCTTGGCTGGTTTTGTCCCGGCCCCTTCCTTGTGCGATGCTTCTGCTTAAAAAATAATAATGCACTACGGAAAAGTTCGACAACCAAACTATTTGATGCTCGTGCCTTTCCCGTCTGTACAAGAAATATCGGTCCAACGGAAAATATATATGCATCACTGCAGTTTTTTATCCGCTGACTGCGCCGCCGAATACCGTGGCACCATGCTGAACAAAACAAACACGGCAATGATGGCGATGAGTACGCCAAGTATCCCGAACCAGGTAATGGATGCCAAAGAAACACGGTTAACGATCAGCCCACCCATTCCTGCTCCAACAGCCATGGAAAGCTGCATCATGGAACTGTTCAAGCTCAGCATTACCCCCGAGGATTCAGGAACAAGCGAGACCAGGTTAAATTGCTGCGCAGGTGCGGATGACCAGGCGGCAAAAGACCAGAGGATCAAAATTGCGAATACGGCAATGACCGATTGCCCGACTAAAGATAGCAAAATCAACGAAATGACGTGAAGCCCCATTCCTGAGACAAGCGTGTATTTGATACCACGTTTATCCGTGCTGTAGCCACCGACTTTTGAGCCAATCAAACTGGCAATGCCGAACACGAACAGAGCTGCACTTATCAATGATTCATTTATATGTGTCACCTCTAACAGAAAAGGGGTGATGTAGGTATAGGCGAGGGAATATCCTCCCAACCAGAAGAAAGTAATCGCTAAAGCTACCAAAACCTGAGGTTTTTTTAACAAAGCAAATTGGTTGATTAATGGAACAGGTTTGTCGCCCTGCATACGTGGAAAAACCGCAGCTATGACAAGCATGGAGATGGCCCCGACAATTGCGATGACCAGAAATATCGCTTTCCAGCCAAAAGCCGAGGCTACCATTCTGCCGAGCGGGACGCCGATGATGAGCGATGCGGTAATGCCCATCGTGACGTTAGCGATGGCGCTGGCCTGCTTGCCAGGCGGAGCGATTTTGGCGGCGATGCTGAGCGCGTTAACGGTGACTACCCCAGCGCCTATTGCCGTAATGATTCTCGCGGCAATGAAAAGGCCGAAGCCGGACAATATATATGTCAGCAGATTTGCGGCAATAAAAAGACCTAGCGAATAAAGGAGGAGCTTGCGCCGGTCCATCTTGGCCGTCAGCGCCATCAATATAGGTGTGACGACCGCATAGGCCAGGGAATAAACCGTAATAAGCTGGCCTGCTGTCGCAACGCTTGTTCCCAACGTCTCTGCGATCCGGTCTAATATCCCAGAAATGACGTAATTGGATGTTCCAACTAAAAAGCTAATCAAGGCTAGAACGTACACTTTCCATGCGCTCTTCATCATTCACTCTCCTGATGTGTTTTAAAGAACTATTTTTTAAAAACAATCTTTACATATTGTTATTCCTTAAGCATTTTGTTAAAGAAAGGGACATCATCGACTGCCAGCCTCACCGTCGGATGACCGGACTTCGCCGCCTTTTGCGCGGGCAACAAGCATGAGTGGCACCGATACTAGCACGTTATGACTCTCCAATCTTCGAGTACCACAATGACAGCCGAAGCCTCAACCTCTTTTGATTTGTGAAACCGACATGTTTCTCTCCTCCTTTTGGAAAAGAAGCATTCTAAATTCGTATCTATGCAACATTTGTTGTTTGAACAACATTCGTTGTATTCATATGTTATAATTCCAACCAGATGGTGAGCAATCATCAATAGCCATGAACCGTTGTATAAACAACACCCTTTCTATAATGTCGTTTTATTGGGGGAGATTTTAACCATGACAACTAAAAAGAATGAAGCTGATCCTCGTGTGATACGTACACGGCGACTTCTTCAAGACGCTTTTGCTTCATTAATTCAAGAAAAAGATTTTGAATCGATAACCGTTAAAGATATAGCAGAGCGGGCTACTGTTAACAGAGCAACGTTTTATGCGCACTTCATAGATAAATTCGAAATTCTTGAGGCTAGACTAATGGAATCATTTATGACAATCATAAATCGTAGAATATGCGGTCACGAAGTATTAAATGAAGAAACCATTCAGAGCATCTTTCTGGGTGTATGCGATTTTCACAAGGATCTAAGCGCTATGTGCAAAAGAAGGAATGCATCGCTCGGAGCTGTATTTGAAACTCAAATAAAGGAAAAAATTCAAACGATACTTCTTTCCTTTATAGACAAAGACAAGATGCTATCAAGTTCAAACGCGCAATTCTTAATCAATACAGCTTCTATTATGTTAAGTTGGGGGATGTATGGATTGGCTTACGTTTGGAACAAGGAGGGGCGTCAAATAAGTGCGGAATCATTCGTTAAACAAAGTATGCCCTTAGTAATGAACGGAGCCAAAGAACTGCTGGAATAGGTCCTGTCGCTATTGCTGTGGAAGAAACAAGATGCATACAAAAAAGACCCACTCCCACGCGAAGTGATACGCTCCCACCATCTAATTTATAAACGCAGCTATAGTATGATGGATTGGCTGCTACCTCTTTCTTGTTTAGCTAAAATCGATCATACTGAAATAGAAACGAAGAACACATATACTTGCATGAGAGATTGATGAAGCGGAGTGGTCTGAATGAAACTGATTATAGGAATGACAGGGGCTACAGGGGCCATTTTTGGCATCCGTTTGCTCCAGCAACTACAAAAAACAGAAGTGGAGTCCCATTTGGTGATGTCGCCATGGGCTGCTGCTACGATCCAAGCTGAAACGTCTTTTACCGTAAAAGATGTTGAACGGCTTGCCAATTATACGTATTCGCCTAAAGATTTAGGCGCAGCGATTTCAAGCGGCTCTTTTCAAATCGATGGCATGATGATCGCCCCGTGCAGCATGAAGACGCTCGCTTCAATCCGGACAGGCCTCGCAGACAACCTGGTTACACGGGCCGCTGATGTCATGTTAAAAGAGCGTAAACCGCTATTATTAATGACACGGGAAACGCCACTTAATGATATACATTTAGAAAACATGCTGGCTTTGTCGCGAATGGGGGCTCATATCGTCCCGCCAATGCCCGCTTTTTATAACCAGCCGCAAACGATTGATGATCTTGTTGACCATATCGTTTACCGCACCCTTGACCAATTCGGCATTCACTTGCCTGATGCAAAACGCTGGCAAGGATTAAAAGCAGAGCGCCGCGATCCTGGTTTTTAGGTGAACTATATGTAAAAGGAGCTGACACTGGGTGTCAGCTCCTTTTTTATAGTCATACCCTTAAACGCCTGAATACGCCATAAATCCTCCATCAACGGGGATCGTAACGCCTGTCACAAACCGCGAAGCGTCTTCATCGGCAAGCCACAAAAGTGTTCCAAGCAAATCTTCTGGTTTGCCGAAACGGCGCTGTGGTGTGTGGGCAATGATTTTTTCGGCCCGCTCCGTTAGCGAACCGTCTGGCTTTGTTAATAAAGCGCGGTTTTGCTCAGTTAGAAAGAAGCCAGGGGCGATGGCATTAGCGCGAATGCCTGAGTCAGCAAAATGAACGGCGAGCCACTGAGTAAAATTGTTAATACCTGCTTTTGCAGCGCTATAGGCTGGAACTTTCGTCATCGGTGATGGAGCAGACATGGATGAAATATTGATTACCGAACCGCCACGTCCGAGCATTTGTTTGACAAAGGCTTGTGTCGGAATGACGGTGCCTTGCAAATTTAACCGAAATACGGAATCAAAACCATTCGGCGCCAAATCAAAAAACGATTTTGCCGACTCGTTTTCCAAATCGCCTTCCTCATAAGTTTCCTTGTCAGTAATGGCGTCTGGATGGTTTCCACCAGCACCATTTATAAGCAAATCACAAGGGCCAAACTCTTCCTTGACCGTAGAGGCCGCTTGTTGGACCTGCTCTTCATTAAGCACATCACAAGCTAGCGCTATCGCCTTCCCGCCTTGTTCCCTAATTTCCTGGGCAACTGCCTCGCCTTTTTCTTTCGTCCGATTTAGAATCGCGACTTTCATGCCATGTATGGCAAGTTCTTTTGCCATTGCCCGGCAAAGAATGCCGCTTCCGCCAGTCACAACAGCGACTTTCCCCTTTAATGACTCATGCCCAACTGCCATTACGATTGCCTCCTTTTTGCTTCAAGCTCATATGCATCCCAAAGTCCCCACAAATGCATGATGCCAAGAGCACGGTCGTAGAGGCCATAGCCAGGACGGCATTTTTCATCCCAAATATGGCGGCCGTGGTCAGGGCGCGCATAGCCAGTATAGCCGTTTTCGTGGTAGGCCTTAACGACATCGGCAATATGAACAGAACCGTCTTGTGAACGATGAGATGTCTCGATAAAATCCCCATTATCATAGACTTTGACATTGCGGATATGAGCAAATGGAATTCGGTCGTGGAAACGGCGAATCATCTTTGGAATATCGTTTTCTGGGTTTGCACCAAGTGAACCGCTGCATAGCGTAATGCCATGGGCTGGGCTGTTTGACAATTGCAAAAAGCGCTCAACGGCGGCCTCACTTGTTATGATGCGCGGCAAGCCAAAAACAGACCATGGCGGATCGTCAGGGTGGATCGCCATTTGAATGCCATGTTCCTCTGCAACTGGAAGTACTTGTTCTAAGAAATACTGCAAATGCTCCCATAGATCTTCTTCTGTCACATTCTCGTAAGCTTTGAGCGATTTTTCAATATGAGCCAAACGCTCTGGCTCCCAGCCAGGCATGGTAAAGGCCGCGTTGCTTGTCGTTTGTCGTACCAATTCGTGGGGGTCCATGCTGTCCACTTTTGCTTTTTCATAGAAAAGAGCAGTAGATCCGTCTTCCATTTCTTTAAACAAATCTGTGCGTGTCCAATCAAACACAGGCATAAAGTTGTAACAAATCACCTTCGCACCGACCTTGGCGACATTGCGAATGCTTTCTTTATAATTCTCAATGTATGCATCACGCGTCGGCAAGCCTAGTTTAATATCTTCGTGGACATTAATGCTTTCAACCACGTCTAAATGAAACCCATAACGGTCGGCCTGTTCCTTTACTTTCATGATGTCTTCCAAAGGCCATACTTCGCCAGCCATTTTATCGTGCAACGCCCAAACAAGCCCTTCTACTCCAGGGATTTGTTTGATTTGCTCCAGTGTTACGCTGTCGTTGTTTTCTCCGTACCACCTAAATGTCATTCTCACTTGCTCTCATCCTCTCTATCAAAGATTAACACTGCTTTACGGACATTAGCAGGCTCCTTTTCAAGCAACTCGATTGCCTTTTTCACCTCATCAAAATCAAAACGATGGGATATAATCGAGGCTGGGTCAACCTTTTGTTCATTCACTTGCCTAATAACGCCGGGAAATTGGTTTGTTTGCAGCCTTGAGCCTGCTACAGTCAATTCTTTTTTCGTTAACAATAAAGACGGAATGCTCGACGGCGTTTCATTAAAGCCTAATGTCACTACCGTTCCAGCAACAGAAGCAAGCCTAACTGCTTCAGCAAATGTTGTATTCGTACCAACTGCATCAATGACAACATTCGCGAGTTCGCCATCGGTTTTCTCAAACAGGACTGTTTCCGGCTCTTCATGAGGCAAATGAATTGTAAAATCAGCGCCTACCTGTTTGGCATAATCGAGCCGGTTGGCTTGTAAATCAGAAATGAAAACCGTTGCGCCTTTTTGCTTCGCCATGATTAAACAAGCGATGCCTGTTGGTCCTGCGCCCATGATAAAAACAGTATCTCCAGGCTCAATGTTGCCACGATATGCGGCTTGGGCGCCGATTGTCATTGGCTCGACAAGAGCAGCTGCTTCAAAAGGCAAATCCCCTTTTACTTTGTGCCAGTTAGCTTCAGGAGCTACCATCCATTCACGCATCCCACCATCACGGTGTACGCCAAACACTTCCAACTTTGCGCAAACATTCGGGCGACCTTTTTTGCAAGCGTAGCATACGCCGCATGATGAAATGGGCTCAAGCGCTACACGGTCGCCAGGACGAAGGCCATGGACGCCGTTCCCCACTTCTTCAACAATGCCTCCGACTTCATGGCCGATAATGCGCGGGTAGACAGTAAACGGATTACTGCCATGGTAAATGTGCATGTCTGAACCACATATCCCTACAGCTTGCACTTTGACAAGTACATCCGTGTCATTTTCAAGCTCTGGCTTTTTTACTTCAACTATGTGAATGTCCCCTGGCTTTCTAACTTCAATTGCTCGCAAATGCGCCACTTCCTTTTCCGTTAGTCTGACGTCTTTTTTGAATCCGCTTACAGGATAGGCTTTGAAAATATCAAGTATGATGATAACAATGGAGCCTGCGCTCAAAGTTAAATATGATTCTACCATACTACCATACAAGTGTGGCAGTCAAGAAATTTGCTCATTCATGAGGCTAGAAGTCATGCCAAATTGGTATTTCCGAAAACGCATTAAAAGCAATTGACTAAGATCAGATCTGCGCCATTACGCCCTTTCACTGCGATAACCTCCGAAAACAGCCTGCGCGAACAAGCCCACCCATCGTTGACTTGACTGGGGCAACATTTGTTTATATCACACAGCTTGTTTATAGGGTCTCGTTCATTCCCTTCGAGACTACCTTTTGTATAGGTTGAAATAGGCGTTTTCCTTGTCGCACTTATCGGGAGAAGCTTTAATAAGTGGGGAAACGGTAATGGCTATCTCTTTGATTCGCCTTTAGTTTGCGAGAGAAAACAAAGACTAGGGACTCGCGTCTCCTAGCCTTGTTCTTGTCATAAGAATAATCATGATTTAGAGGATAACGGTTTTGTTCTGTTGCAGAAGGCAGCTGCTTGTTCGCCAGCAAGCCGCCCAAACACAGCGCCCACCATTAAGCCAGCACCACCAGGATAGTTATGGTAAAATAGCCCGCCAACCATTTCTCCGGCTGCAAACAAGCCAGGAACTGGGCGCTTATCATCGCCGAGAATTTCGCTTTTTGGGCTGATGTGTATGCCACCAAACGTAAAAGTAATCCCGCACGTTACCGGAAATGCATAAAACGGTGCTTTTTCAAATGTTAGCGCCCAGTTTGATTTAGGCGGAAACACTCCTATTGTACGTTTGCCGTCTTTTATCGCTGGATTGTACGGACCTGGTTGAACTGCTCGATTATAAGTACGGATCGTATTTAATAGCGCTTCAGGACAGACGCCTATTTTCTCTGCTAATTTCTCGACGCTGTCTGCTTGGTAACAGGTTGCTTCTGGCAGGTAGTATTCTTTGCGGAGGTTAGCGCTCACTTGTGAATCGAATAATTGAAATGCTTTTTGTTCGGGTTGCTTCAATGTTTCTTTTCCGTACTTTGCATACGTATAGTTACGAAAATCGGCTCCTTCATCTACGAACCGTTCTCCTTTCACATTCACAATCAACCCTAACGGATAAGACGATTTTTTATAAATGTCCCCTGGCTTGTTAAAGTCGCCTGTCTTCGGTGCATGATAATCCGTCGTATGAGCGTGGCAACCATCCCATTGCCCATATTGGATAGCCCCTGCTTTTAGGGCGAGCGTTAACCCTTCTCCTGTGTTAAACGCTGTACCGCGGACAACTGCTTTTTCCCATTCAATTCCTAGGTGGGTTTTGCGCATGTTTGCATTGGCTTCAAACCCCCCACAGGCAAAAATGACGGCATTGGCGTTAATTTCAGCAGGTTCTCCCGCTATTTCAACAACTAGTTTTTTTGATTGGTCTTCTTCTTGTTTTAACTCTGTTGTCTTTGCTTCGTAACAGATGTCGATGCCAAGTGCTTCGGCACGTTGAAACAAAGCTTGGACCAGCCCCACTCCTTTGTTTTTTGTCTTCAACGGAAGCCCTCCCCAAAAATGGCGCTTCCCGTCTTTCTCATAATATTGGTTCTCATTCACTGCAAATTGCACGCCTTGCTTCATCATCCATTGAATCGTATCAAAAGAGCGTGACACGAGCTGGTTCGCTAACTTTCGATCTGTCTGCCCCTCCGTCAAGCGCAGCAGGTCGGCCATAAACGCTTCTTCTCCATAGTCAGGCATGCTGATTTGCTCGACTTGCTCCTCATCCAAGTCCGGGAGAACGGCCCGCAAATCCTGAAAGCTACCATACGCACAACGAATTGCTCCGTCGGTAAAATACGAATTTCCGCCTCTCTTGTTCTTTGGTGCCCGTTCCAACATACATACGCTGGCCCCTTGCTCTTTTGCAGCAATCGCTGCACAAAGGGCGGCATTTCCTGCCCCTAACACAACCACGTCGACGTCTGTTTTTCTCATGATCATTCCGCCTCCTCGATCTTCTCGCAAACAACATCTGTAAATTGCTGCGTGCTTGCTGTTCCACCAAGATCCTTGGTACATACTCCACTTGCCAACGTGTCGGCAATCCCTTGGTTAATCCGTCTCTCGATAGTGCTGCATGATTGACTTTTATGTTTTTGGCCAATCCAACCTAATAACATCGCACTGGAACGAATCATTCCAATCGGATTGGCCACACCTAGGCCAGCAATATCGGGGGCTGAGCCGTGTGCCGCTTGTGCCATTGCTTTGCTTTCACTTGCATTGATCGAGCCGGCAAGCCCTAAGCTTCCAACAAGCTCTCCAGTAAGATCCGATAAAATATCGCCGAACATATTTTCTGCAACAATGACATCAAAGTCATCGGCGCGCCTAACCAAATGGGCACACATGGCGTCGATGTGGTAATCATCAACAGACACGTCTGGATAGTGTTGGCCTACCTCTTTGCAGACGTTTAAAAACAAGCCAGATCCAAGGGAAATCACATTCGCCTTATGCACAATCGACACTTTTTTTCGACGTTCCCGAGCAGCACGAAACGCGGCATGGGCAATCCGTTCAACCGCTTGGCGCGTAAAGACACCGGCTGTTACAGCAATGTCTTCTGTTACCATCCATTCGCCGATTCCTTTATACATATTGCGGTCAACATAAAACCCTTCTGTATTTTCTCTGTATATAACCAAATCCGCGCTTTCCACCACTCCTTTTATATAAGGCTCTGACTTAGCTGGCCTAATGTTGGCGTACAAATCGAAGCGGTGCCGCAATTCTCCACTTGGATTGCGTGTGCTTTGCAGCTGTTTTGGATACGACTGTGAATCATGGGGACCCATCAACCACCCATCGAGTTTGTCAAGAGCTTGTATCGTCTCCTCTGGTATGCTTGAACCTGTCTGTTTGATTGCTTCCAGCCCCATTGGTAACACACGCCAGCCAATAGCCACACCTGATTTCGCAGCGGCAGCGCTTACAATTTTTACGGAAGCACTTACGATTTCATAGCCGATTCCATCCCCGTATAATACACCTAGCTCTAATTGCCCCATGGTACCCTCCTTAACATGGACTTACCTTTAGGCTACTAGGAAAATGTTATAGAGGGAAATATTGATTTTCTTTGACATTCGATAAAAATTTTTTATGATCGTTTTTCCTGCCACTGGCGGATATAATCGATAAAATGCCTAACCACTGCCAGCTTTGCTGCCTCCCTGCTCGCTAATAGCCATGTCCGACGCAAAAGGGGGGACCCGTCCAAATAGTAGAGTGGCTCTATGTAAAGCTGGTCTTTTTCTGAAAGGGAGATTCCTGGCACAATCGCGTATCCAAGCCCGTGTTTGACCATTTCCTTGCATGTTTCAAACCGATCTAAATCCATTTCCGTGTACGGCGGCTCCTCAAATCGGTCGTTCCACCAATGCTGAATCGTATCTTTAAGCGAACTGTCTGTCCGGTAACTTAAATACGGCTTCTCAGGCAATGTGCCCAGTTCGAGCTTTTCCTTCGAAATAAGTGCCAGCTGTTCTTCTCCAAGTAGATGCTTTTCTCCTGGCCATGTAAAGTCACTGCGCAAAATACCGACATGAACAGAAGCACTTTGCAAATGTTCTAATACTTGCGTACTCCATCCTGTCCGGACTTGGAAACGAACGTTGGGATAGTGGCTTGAAAACCCTTTGAGCACTTTTGGCAGTAAGTATTGGGCATAATTGCTTGATGCGCCAATGCGAAGCGTTCCGCTTACATGCTTTTGCATGTGCAGCAACTGGTCTTTTGTTTGTTGGATTTTCTCTAGCATTTCTTTCGCGCATTCAGCAAGATATTCTCCTTCTGCCGTAAACCCGATCCCCTTTTTCGTTTTGAAAAACAGCTCCACTTGAAATTCCTGCTCCATTCGCTTTAATCGGTAACTCAAGGATGGCTGTGAAACAAATAGCTTTTCTGCCGTCTTGGTTAAATTTTTGTATTTATACAGCGCGTTAATTAATTCCCAATCTTTTTGGTCCATTATGGGCCCCCCTTGCCGTTTTTGTGTGCCTATTATACATGATTATTAAAAATATTTATCGGATTTTATAGAATTCTACTATTTTACTTATGTTTTGCAATCGCTTACAATTCGATTCAAGACATTGCAAACGAGGTGAAAAAATGAGAAAAACGTTTGGGCTAGTGGCCTATTCCGTATTATTGTTCGCAACTGCAGGCTGTAACACCATTCAGGCAAACGATAAGCAAGCCGACAGCGAGGGAAGCGAAGGGGCACTCTATGAAAATGAAGTGATCTCGTTTGTTGTCCCTTACCAGGCCGGCGGTGGTTCAGATGTATTTGCCCGCTTTATGGCCAACTACTTTCCTAAACATATCGAAGGCTCCCCCCGGGTTCAAGTGGAAAATATCCCTGGAGGAGGCAGCATCACAGGGACCAATGAATATGCACTTTCGCGGCAAGCGAATGGACGAAATATTTTAACTACAAGTGCTTCCACCCATATTCCGTATATTCTCCAACAGCCGTCTGTCCAGTACGACTTGTCGAAAATGACGCCAATTATCGGCGCTCCTACAGGTGGAGTTGTCTACACTTCTCCTGAATTAGCGGCATTAGGAATGGACGATCTTTCGAAACAGCAAGGGGAGCTTTTCTATGCCGGCATTTCGCCAACTGGGTTGGACCTTGTCACGCTATTGTCGTTTGAAGTCCTTGGTCTCGACGTCAAAGCTGTGCTTGGCTATGAAGGCAAGGGGCCAGCCCGCGTCGCCTTTGAACAGGGGGAAAGCAACATTGACTACCAAACAACAACGGCCTATAAACGGAATGTCATTCCTTTAGTCGAAGAAGGCAGCGCTGTCCCCCTTTACAGCCTTGGACAAATGAGTGAAGACGGTGATTTGGTAAGAGACCCCCAGTTTCCTGACCTGCCCACAATTGAAGAAATCCATTACGACCTATACGGAACTGGACCAACAGGAGACGCATGGGAAGCCTATAAACAATTTGTAGGCGCTTCCTTTACGATGCAAAAAGTTATTTGGGTCCATGAAGACGCGCCGGAACAGCATCAACAGCTTCTGCATGCATCGATGGAAGCACTTATTCAAGACGAACAATTTATCGCCCAGTCAGAGGAAATTTTGGAAAATTATCAGCCTTTAGTTGGTGAGGAGCTGCAAACAAGAATTGATTCGATGTTGACAATGTCCCCTGAAACATTAGAATGGGTTTCCCAATTTCTTTTAGATACCTATGATGTGGACATTACTAGGCTTTAATTTAACGGTGGCGCACTTTTCCTTATTTTACCTATTTCATTTCAACTGACACCATCCATAAAAAGGAGGCGACTGCTATGCTCGAAGCTGCATGGGAAGCATTGCTTATCGTGTTGCACCCATCTAGAATAGGCTTCATGTTTCTTGGCATTTTTATTGGTATTTTTGTAGGACTTCTCCCAGGTTTAAGCGGAACGGTAGGCATGTCCTTGCTGCTGCCCTTTGTGTTTGGCCTTGACCCATTTGTCGGCATGGCCTTGCTCATTGGCATGGTTGCTGTTGTCCATACAGGGGATACATTCCCGTCTATCTTGCTCGGCATTCCGGGGACGTCAGGATCACAAGCAACGATCATGGACGGTTTTCCCTTAGCCAAACAAGGGCAAGCCTCCCGGGCTATGGGCGCCTCATTCTTTTGTTCCATGGTAGGTGGCGTAATCGGCGGCCTTGCCCTTTACTTAACAATCCCGTTCGCGCGTCCGCTTATCACTGCCTTTAGTTCGCCAGAGTTATTTATGTTGACGATGCTAGGACTTAGCATGGCTGGGCTGCTTGCTGGCAAATCGCCGATGAAAGGGATCATTTCAGGATTGCTTGGCTTGTTAATTGGCTCAATTGGCAGTGCCCCAGCTGTTGCGGAATACCGCTATACATTCGGATCACTTTATTTGTCTAACGGCGTATCTTTACCTGTTGTGGCATTAGCGATTTTTGCTTTCCCTATTATGATCACGATGTTGACCAATAAAGGCGCCGTTTCCAGTCATGGCCCTTTAAAAAGAGGCGTTTTGACAGGGGTTATGGACGCGCTGCGCAACAAATTCCTTGTCTTCCGCAGCGCGGTTATCGGTACGTTGATTGGGTTTGTTCCAGGACTTGGAGGCAGTGTTGTTGACTGGATTGCCTATGGTGCTGCCCAAAAAACAGTCAAAGGAAATTCATTTGGAAAAGGGGACATCCGCGGCGTCATTGCTCCGGAGAGCGCCAACAACGCGAAAGAAGGCGGTTCCCTTGTGCCGACGCTTTTGTTTGGCATTCCCGGCTCTGGCACAACAGCGATTTTACTAGGCGGACTCACGCTAATGGGCCTAGAAGCAGGGCCGCGCATGCTTGGCGCCGATTTGCCGGTAACGTTGTCGATTGTATGGACGCTCGTTTTTGCCAATATTTTTGGCGCCTTGCTGTGCATGTTGCTTATCCGGCCAATCTCTAAGATTAGCATGGTGCCTGGAGAAAAAATTGTCCCGTTTCTCGTTGTTCTGCTCGTCCTTGGCGCTTACCAATCAAACTTCTCGTGGGGCGATCTCGTTGTTTTCGTCGCTATTGGCCTCCTTGGCTATGTGATGACGATTCTAGATTGGCCACGCCCGCCGCTCTTAATCGGGTTTGTCCTCGCTTTAAGTGCTGAGCGCTATTATTGGATATCGATTGAGCGTTACGGTTGGTCATGGATTAGCAATCCACTTGTCATTGCCCTTGCTATATTCATCGTTCTATTGTTGTCAGGCGGGGCGATTATGAAACGGTTCAGTAAATCCGTTGAGTCTGGAAAAGGGGTCTCCTCATGACAAAAGACTTATTTAATATTGGTTTCACTAGTTTCTTGTTGCTTGTTTTTGGATTCGCTGTTTTTGGCGCTTTGCAATTTTCACGGTTGGCGCAGTTTTTCCCACTTTATGTTTCGACTGCCGGGACCGTTTGTACAGCGATTTACTTAGTTGTTTTAATCATCCGGTATCGAAAAGAAAATGATCCAGACTCACAGGCGGTGGTCTCCATTGTCCGGCCACTCCGCTATATTGCATGGCTTCTTGGCTACATTGCCTTCATTTATCTTGCAGGCATGTTGATTGCCACTTCACTGTTCCTCGTCGCTTTCTTGATGTTTGAATCGAAAATGCCATTTATAAAGACTGCCCTTTCTGTCGCAATCGTGCTGCTCGCGATTTCAGCCGCTAGCTCCCTACTCGGTGTTTACTGGCCGACAAACTTGCTTGGGCTGTAAAAAGGGACATTGACCACTAGGAGTGAAGCAATGATGAGAGAATATGAACGCATACGCGCTGCCATTATTCGCGGCGGCACAAGCAAAGGCGTCTTTATTTTACAAAACGAGCTGCCTGGAGACCCTAAAGTCCGCGATCAAGTCATCCTGTCCTTATACGGCCAGGATGCACGGCAAATTGATGGCCTTGGCGGAGCAGACGCCTTGACAAGCAAGTTTGCGATGGTCCGTCCGTCTCCTTTGTCAGAAGCCGATATTGAGTATACATTCGGCCAAGTTGGGATTGGTACTGGTCATATCGACTACAATACCAATTGCGGAAATATTCTTAGCGGCGTTGGTCCGTTTGCCGTAGATGAGGGGCTTGTTTGCGTGAAGGAACCCTATACCAAAGTCCGTATCCATAACACCAATACAGATCGAATCGTCATCGCCCATGTTCCCGTAGAAAACGGCCGTGCCAAGCAAGTAGGGAACTTTCATATTGACGGTGTCCTTGGCGGAGGCGCTAAAATCATGCTTGATTTTCAAAACGCTGCTGGAGCAAAAACTGGCGCCCTTTTTCCAACAGGCGCACGAAAAGATTGGCTTGATTGCTCGTATGGCAAAATTGAAACGAGTATTGTCGATGTTACTACACCAGTCGCTTTTATAAAAGCTTCTGAAGTAGGAATGATAGGAGTAGAACTTCCTGAGCAGCTGAATCAAGAGCAACTGTTTCTGCTTGAGGAAATCCGTGGGGCAGCGGCAACAAAATTAGGTTTTGTCGCCCAGCCAGCAGACGCCGCACACTTTACACCTTCAAGTCCGAAATTGATTATCGTTGCTGAAGCACAAGACTACCAAACGACTGCCGGACGGGCTGTTCATAAGGCAGATATCGATTTCGTTGGCCGGGCGATGTCAATGCAACATATGCATAAAACATTCCCTGTCACAGGCGGACTGTGCACTGCTGTTGCTTCCAAGCTAGCAGGCACTGTCGTCCATGAGTGCTGTTTTTACCATGCTCAAAATCAGCAAATTGTCCGTGTTGGACACCCTTCCGGCACAATGGAGTTTCATGTATCCGTCAAAGAAGCAAAAGGAATCGAACCAACGATTGAAAAAGCAGCTGTCGCCAGGACGGCACGGCGTATAATGGAAGGGTTTGCGTACGCGCCGGCTGCTTTGTTTTGGGGACACTGATCTAAAAAAGGATATAAAGGAATATAGGCGTTTGTCTGTCTGAAGCAAATCAATTAGACGGACACGTCCCGAGTATAGAACACTACTCCAACTAAGATAACGCAAAGCAAATAATGATTATACGAGATCAAGCACCCAAGCATTTCGCTTTGGGTGCTTTTCTTTGCCAAAACATCGCAATTGAGTTTTTTAACCACTTGACAGCCAACTCCATTCCATATATGGTTAACTACATAACCAACTAACCAAATAACAAACTACAGCCCATCTTCATGCTCTCTAAAATTCCGAAAAAGGAGGGATCACATGAAACCTTCACTTGATGAAAACAAACCCATCTTTCAACAAATACGAGAGATGATTGAAGATGAAATTGTGAATGGCACATTGACAGAAGAGGCACAAGTCCCTTCAACGAACCAGCTAGTGGCTACTTATAAAATCAATCCAGCAACTGTTTTAAAGGGGTTCAACCAATTGGTTGACAATGGCATTCTGTACAAGAAAAGAGGCGTTGGCATGTTCGTCAAAAGCGGAGCCAGAAGCAAGCTTATTAAGAAGCGCAAACAAGCGTTTAAAGAAAATTATGTCCGAAGTATGCTGCAAGAAGCACGAAAACTCGGCATTACTGAAGGAGAGTTACAAGAAATGATTAAGTCAATAGGAGGAGAAATAGAATGATCGACCCTGTGATTGAAGCGAGACAGCTTACGCTACGTCTTTCGGATAAAACGATTATTGACCATGTCTCGTTTACACTTGAACAGAACAAAATCTATGGATTGCTCGGACGAAATGGCGCAGGGAAAACAACGCTATTGTCCTTGTTGGCGGGATTCCGAAACCCGACGAGTGGCTCGATTACCGTTAACGGCGAGGACGTCTTTGAGAACGGAGCGATTGTTGAAAACATCAGCTTTATTCGTGATGTCAAAATTGATTCAGATTCAGATCGTTTAGAGGAATATTTAAAAGGTGTTGCCCTCTTCCGTCCCCATTTTGATTGGGAGTATGCCATGAACCTTGTAGAACGGTTTAAACTGCCTATTCATTCGCCGATGAATGAATTATCACGGGGGATGCAGTCTGCCGCCCATGTCATAGCCGGACTAGCAAGCCGGGCACCGATTACGATTTTTGACGAAGCCTATTTAGGCATGGACGCGCCAGCTCGTGACATTTTCTATAAAGAAGTGCTCAAAGAATATATGGAACATCCAAGAACAATCATCCTGTCCACACACCTTATTTCCGAAGTGGCTTCGATGCTGGAAGACGTCCTCATCCTTCATCAAGGTTCCCTTATGCTCCATGATGATACGGAGTCATTGTTATCCCGGGGAACGACGATTACTGGCGATGTCGCAGCGGTTGATGAATTTACATTAGGAAAGAAAGTACTAAATGAACAGACACTAGGACAGACAAAATCGGCGATGGTCTATGGAGAATTAACAGAAAGAGAACGAGCCCTGTCCGAACAACAAGGTTTGCAAATTGGCCCAGTTGCTTTACAAGAACTATTTATCCATTTGACAGAGGAGGGGCATAATGAATAAAAGCACACTCGTTGCCAAGGCGACATTGCATACATTTGCGAAATGGAGTAAATGGTATACAGCAATTTTTATTGGCGTCTATCTTGTGATTATCATTTTGCTCAGTTACCAATCAGCCTATGACTGGTCCCTCTTACAAGGCTATCTGCAATCTACACGGATTTTCTTTTTAATTCTTGGTTTGCTGTCTATGAGAGGCTTCTTGGAATACTATGTATCCAACGGCATTACGCGCAAAGACTACTTTAAAGGGATGGTGTCAGCTAGCGCTCGCTTATCCATAATTATGACCATAGCCGGACTTATCTTGTACGGCCTGGAATCGCTCGTCTACTCCGTCGCCGGTTGGGAATTAAGTCGTTCTTGGCCCTTTATGGAACAATCGCTTTTCATCCAAACTGCAGCAATGCTATCCACTTTTTTCCTATTCTACTTGTTAGGCTGGTTCATTAGCGCAGGCTACTATAAATTTAACCCTTATGCCGGGTTTGGCATCATCATGCTTAGTGTGGCAGTCGTTATCGTCCACAACCACTTTTGGGGCTTAGACGTCCCTGATCCCGTGCTCATTTGGACCGGCGGCCTCTCGCCTTCTCCCTTCTTCTCGTTTTTTCTAACTGCGGCGTTGATTGCTGGGTTGCTGTGGTTGCTGCGGAAGATGACGAAAAATGCGGAAGTGACAGCTTGATTTTTGCTTTGCAACAAAGAAATCGCCACTAGGCTCCATGCTTAGTGGCGCTCCTTTTATTGATGAAAATCAGTTCCCGACTCGACTGCTTTTACATAACCTTTACGGATGACAAAATCGCCAAAACGCTCGCCTTCCTCTCGTTCTTTCGCATAAGCATACAAGATCGGCTCCAATGTTTTTATGATTTCCGCCTCGCCGATATTTTCTTTGTACATTTTGCTCAAGCGCTCCCCAGCAAATCCTCCGCCAAGATATAGGTTATACTTACCTGGCGCTTTGCCAATAAAACCGATTTCAGCTAATGCAGCACGTGAGCAGCCATTGGGACAGCCAGCCATGCGGATGACGATGTCTTCGTCGCGGATGCCTGCTTCATCGAGGACAAACTCCAGTTTGTCAATGAGTGAAGGCAAGTACCGTTCTGATTCAGCCATTGCTAAGCCACATGTCGGAAAAGCAACGCAAGCCATCGAGTTGCGGCGCAATGCCGAAACATGTTTGCCGTCTGTTAGCCCATATGTTTCAACAATTGCTTGAATCGCTTTTCTCTTCGCCGCCGTTACGTTACTGATAATTACATTTTGATTGCCAGTCAAACGAAATTCGCCTGTATGAATCTTGGCAATCTCCCGCAAGCCAGTCATTAGTTGATAATCGTCCGTGTCTTGAATCCGGCCATTTTGGATGAATAACGTCAAATGCCAACGTCCTTTTACTCCTTTTGTCCAGCCATACCGATCACCGTTATGATCAAACTGAAAAGGGCGTGCTTCTCCTAGCTCCCAGCCAAGGCGAGCGTGCAACTCGTTTTTTAACCAGTCTAAGCCATGGCGGTCAATCGTGTACTTAAATCGGGCATATTTCCGGACTGAACGGTTGCCGTAATCCCGTTGAATCGTAATCAATTTTTCAGCAACGTCAATGATTTGTTGGGGCTCGCAAAAGCCAATGACACGGCCCAGTTGCGGGTAGGTTTTCGTATCGCCATGCGTCATGCCCATTCCGCCACCGCAAGCAACATTAAAACCTGTTAGCTTGCCTTCTTCCAAGATGGCAATAAAACCAATGTCTTGCGAAAAGATATCCACATCATTTGCAGGTGGAACGGCAACACCAATTTTAAATTTTCTTGGCAAATAAAGAGGCCCATACATTGGTTCTACTTCATCTTGCTGAGGGGTGCCCGCGACTTTCTCTTCGTCAAGCCAAATTTCATGATAAGCACGTGTTTTTGGCAAGAGCGCTTCACTCAGTTTTTTTGCCCAGTCGTAGACTTCGCCGTGGACTTCCGATTGGTACGGATTGGGTGTGCTCATCACATTTCGATTTACGTCGCCACAAGCCGCAATCGTATCCATTAAAGCAGCGTTAATGCCTTGAATGTTTTTTTTCATATTCCATTTTAAAATGCCATGCATTTGGAACGTTTGCCGTGTCGTTAGTCGAAGCGTGCCATTGCCGTAGCGATGGGCCAGATCATCCATAGCGAGCCATTGTTTCGGTGTTGCGACACCACCAGGAAGACGGACACGCACCATAAATTGATAGGCAGGCTCGAGCTTTTGTCGGCGCCGCTCTTCACGCAAGTCGCGGTCATCTTGCAAATAGCTGCCATGAAATTTCATTAAACGGTTATCGTCGTCTGGGATGCCGGCGCTTAATGGTTCTTTTAATGTTTCAGCTAAAGTACCACGTAAATAATTGCTTTCTCTTTTAATGCGTTCGACATCACTAGGAGGTCCATCTTGCGTCGGTGCAACTTTTTGGTCTGCCATCATTTTCTCCCTCCATTAATATACGTCGCGCTGGTAACGGTTATTTTGCTGTAAGTTGCTGAGATAGGCTTCTGCTTCTTCTTCGCTGCGGTTGCCTTGTTTGGCGATGATCGAAACGAGGGTTTTATGGACGTCTTTCGCCATTTGTTTTTCATCCCCACAAATGTAAATAACAGCGCCATCTTCTAGCCATTGGAACACTTCATCTGCTTTCTCTAACATTCTGTGCTGCACATAGACTTTTTCGTCCTGGTCACGTGAGAAAGCGACATCCATTTTCGTTAGTACACCTTCTTTCATCCAGCGCTGCCAATCGGTTTGGTATAGAAAGTCGGTCGAAAAATGCTGATCACCAAAAAATAGCCAAGCTGGCCCTTCTGCCCCTGTCTCTTCCCGTTCTTCCAAAAAGGCTCGGAAAGGGGCTACTCCTGTTCCTGGACCGACCATTAAAATCGGTGTGCTCCCATCCTCAGGCAAGCGAAAATTCGGGTTGCGCTGAATAAAAATCGGCAATGTCTCCCCTGGCGCTTTGCGTTCAGCGCACTGTACGGAGCAAACGCCTGCCCGTTTACGTCCATGAGCGTCATAGCGGACAGCGCCAACGGTTAAATGGACTTCGTCTTCATTGGCACGGTAGCTACTAGCAATTGAATACAGACGTGGTGGGATTTTGCGGAGAATAGCAGTAAAGTCTCCTGCTGTTCCTTCCCATGGGGCGAAATCCCTAACCAAATCAAGAATGTCCCGTCCTTCTAGATAAGCTCGAAGTTGCTGTTCATTGCCAGCTGCCACTAATTCCTTTAAAGCATTGTTTTTGGAAAGCAGCGACGCTTTTTCAAGCAGAGGCTTTGTTAAAACCGTTATCTCGAAATGACGGATTAGTGCCTCCCGCAACGGCAACACATCGCCTTGCTTGCCAATTGGCACCGACTCATCACCGTTCCAACCCATTTCGGCAATCAACTGATCGGCCAAATCGCTGTCATTTTCCGGAAAAATGCCAACCGAGTCGCCAGGCTCAAATGTAAATCCCGACCCTTCAAGAGAAAGCTCCAAGTGGCGCGTCTCCTTGTTTGAACCACGGCCATTTAAATTGATATTTTCAAGTATTTCTGCTTTATAAGGATTGGTGCGGCTGTAAACAGTAGCCGTGGCATCTGTTAATAGCGGAGCTGCGGAACTCGCCGCTGACGGTATACCCGTTGCTTTTTCAAGGCCAGCAAGAACACCTTCCATCCATTCGGCTGCATCCTCGTCAAAATCAATGTCACAATCAACACGTGGATACAACCGCGTTCCTCCAAGCTCCTCTAAGCGCTGGTCCAACTCTTTCCCTGTTTGACAGAAAAATTCATAAGATGAGTCCCCTAAAGCAAGCACTGAAAAATGCACATCCGACAATTTCGGCGCCTTGCGCCCAAGTAGAAATTCGTGGAAAGCAATGGCGTTATCTGGCGGTTCGCCTTCCCCATGCGTACTAACAATAAGAAGTAAATTCGTAACGTCTTTTATGTTTTTTGGCTTGTATGTATGCATCGATGCCAGTGTCACATGATACGCTTTGTCTTCCAGTTTGCGGCTAATTTCTTCAGCGAGCTGTTGGCTATTGCCTGTTTGTGAACCGTATAACACAGTCACTTCTTTGTTTTCCTGGGCAGCTTCACTCGGTGCGCTAAGTTCAGCTGGTACCGTTATCGCTGCTTCACTAAGAGCCGCGTTTGCTGTTGCTGCCAAATAACCGCTTATCCAGCTTTTCTGTGTATCGGTTAGCGTTGGCAGCAACTTATTTAAAAGCTCTATTTGTTCTTGGCTGAATGGGCTGTTTGTCGTCTGGAGCTGCACCACAATCCACCTCTCGTATCGTCTTCATTTTTGTTTACCTTCGGCTATCCGTCGCAGTTGGTCAGCTAGCCATTGCTCGCGCCACTCATCTTGCAGACGTTCTGGTGAAGCGAGCTCTTGCAAAAGAGCGCGTTTTTCCTCGTTTTCCGCATTGCTCGCTAATACAAGCTCCCGTGCTTTCTGGAGAAACGCAAGTTCTTCAGCGGCATGCTCTGGCAACAAGTTCGCGATTTGCCCCTTTATCCGCTTGGTGTAACTTGGGCTTGCTCCTGCTGTCGAGATGCTAACTGTGAGCAACCCTTTCTCAATTTTAGCCGGCACATAAACATGGCCTGCTTGCGCTTGGTCGCCAACATAAACGAGCTGACGCGGTGCTCGGTTTCGCAACAACTGTTGGTGCACAAGTGGCTGATCGGTACAGAGGAAAAGCAAATCAGCGAGAAAGCATTCATCGCCGCTTGCATAGCGTGCTTCCCAGCGCAGTTTTTCGGCTAACGCTAACGCTTGGAGCTGCGGATGAAGTGTGGGCGCCACAACGGTTACGTGTCCACCTGCTTCAACGATGCTTAACGTCCGCTTATAGGCAAGCTGCCCCCCGCCGACTACCACGGTTTTTAACATGCTTAGCTCAAGCATAAACGGCAACGCACTCATCCACATCCCCCATTTATTTCACGAAGCGCCTCATTGACGCGGCCTATCAACACAGGCGCGAGCCCGTCATCGCTCCCAAGGAATTCGCATAACACATATGCAGTGGCTGTGTTTCCTTTTCTGTCTGCTAGCGTGTTGGCCAATTCGTTCATTAAAATGCCGGTAAAGAGCAAATACGGAAGCACATAAACACGCTGCGCACCAAGTTTCTCCACTTTGGCTAACCCTTGGGCAACTGTTGGCGTTGTTGCTGCCATAAAACACGTTTCGACGTTGTCACACGCTGTTTTCTCATAGAGTAGACGGGCAATTTTAGCGACATCACTTGGTTGATTGCCATCGCTTGACCCTCTGCCGACAACAAGAACGGTCGTACCGTCTTGCCGCTTGCCTTCCTCTGCAAGCAGTGGCAGCCCTGCATTAGCAAGCCGTCTTAAAGCAACATCAATGACATCGGCTTGAATGCCAAACGGCTTGCCATAGGCAAATGCAACATCAGGATATTTTCTCTTAGCCGCTTGTATTTCCTGAGGGATGTCCATATTCGCATGGTGGGCCGTCAATAACAATACGGGAATGATGGCAATTGCCGTTGCTCCGTTTTGTACACACCGATCAATCCCTTCGGCAATCGTCGGTTTACTAAGTTCAATAAACGCTTCCGTTTGGAAATAATCGCCGGAAAAATGGCTTTTGGCTTTTTTTAAAAAAGCACGAAACTGGTCGTTTCCTTCTTTGACGCGGCTACCGTGGCCCACATATAAAATCGCCTGCATACATCCCCTCCATCCATGACGACAGTACAGATTGCTTGACTTGCGGCGACAAACCATAGGAAATCGCTGCTTTTTTCGCTTCATCGCTTAAACAAAGCACATTTAACTCCCTTATTTCCTTCTCTCTGCCGATCGCAGCGAACGCTTCGCCAAAACATTCGACGGACTCACGGCTCAAAAAGACAAGATCGGTCAAGTGCCCTTCATCGAGTAGACGGTTGATCGTCGTTTGCGTGGACGGGGCAACGATTCGTTCCCTCGTTTGAACATGTTTCCAGCCAGGTTTGCCACCTAAGCCCCCACGGCTTAAAAAGAATCGGTCTGAACCTAATGGACTGCTCCCCTGAGTAGGGGCAAGCCCGCGTTGTTGAAGAGCTTCTACCGCCGAATCGGTTTCACCGCTAAATTGGGCAGAAAGGGTACGGATATCAAGTCCTCTTTCTTGGAGCCATCGAAAAAAGACAACGACATCCTCCTCTTCAAAGAAGGCAATGTCTGTGGCCGTTTCCCAATGAATAAGCGGGGCTTCTTCATCCACCTCATGGAAACGGGGGTATACAAACGTTTCAGCCCCTTCTTCTTTTAAGAGAGATGCAAGCTGAGAAGAACCGTCGCTATTGGCAATTAGCGGAAACGAGCCAAACAATGGTTTACGCTCAAACCAACTTTTTCCTTGATAAAGAGCTGCGACATCCCCAATGAGGGCAATAGCTGGGTTGGTAAACTGTTCAGCTTCTGCTTTTCGGGCTACCGTGCCTAAGTCAGCGATAAGAGTCCGCTGTTTGCTTGTTGTCCCCCATTGAATTAACAACACTTTTTCGTCCCTCCGGCGACCATGCGTGATTAAATTTTCAGCAATGGCTGGCAAATGTTTAATGCCCATATAAAAAGCAACCGTGTCGATGGAGGCAAGCCCCTTCCAATCGATTTCAGGCAAGCCGGTGTCTCTGCGGCTATGCCCCGTCGCAATGGCAAAGTTGGCGCCGTGAAGGCGATGGGTTACAGGAACGCCTGCATAAGCTGGCGCCGCCATTCCTGCTGTCACGCCCGGAACGATTTCGTAAGGTACGCCGTATTCGTCGAGAAAGGCTGCTTCTTCACCAACGCGTCCAAATACGCTTGGGTCGCCGCCTTTTAAACGAACGACGCATTTTCCTTTTTGGGCATGGCGCACCATTTCGTCATGAATCGCTTCTTGGCGAAGAATATGGCGGTTCGGCAGCTTGCCTGCATATAGCAGCTCAGCCCCTGGCTTTGTTTCTTCCAGCAAAAGTGGGTTGACAAGACGGTCGTATAATAAAACGTCCGCCTGGCGAAGAATGTCAAGCCCCTTTGCCGTCAATAAACCGCAATCGCCTGGCCCTGCACCAATTAAATAAACCGTTCCCTTTTGTGCCATTGCTATCACTGCCTTCCGTTTACTTTGCCTGCGTTTTTACCGAGTGAGAATATGATGCTTTTCTAGCCAGCCAATGATTTGTTCTACTGATTCTTCCACTGTTTGCACGCTCGTATCGACGGTAATTTCAGGCGTTTCCGGCTCCTCATAAGGGGAACTAATGCCAGTAAATTGAGGAATCTCCCCATTGCGCGCTTTTTTATAAAGCCCTTTGACGTCACGGCGCTCACACTCTTCAAGGGGGCATTTCACATACACTTCTACAAATTCGCCGTCTGCTAGTAGAGCCCTTGCCTGGTCTCTGTCAGACTGAAACGGCGAAATAAAGGCTGTCGATACAATTGTACCAGCATCGACAAATAATTTGGCAACTTCTCCAATGCGGCGGATGTTTTCCTGCCGATCTCTATCCGAAAAACCTAAATCCTTATTTAAGCCATGGCGAATGTTGTCTCCGTCAAGCACGTACGTTGACAGCCCCGCATCAAACAATGAACGGTCCAAAGCATTAGCAAGCGTCGATTTTCCCGAACCTGAAAGTCCTGTAAACCAAAGCACGCAGCCTTTATGGTTATGACGTGCATGCCTTTCCTGTTTACTGACGCTCGCTTCATGCCAGACGAGATTTGAATTCGTTTTTGTCATAGGAAATTCCCCTTATGTAAATTGTTTATATGCCTTCACCATCACGCATCGTCTGTTCTTTGTCTTGGCGGACCGACCGGTATAAGCTGATTGCACCTACTGTCGCGATAAAGACGCTGACAATCACAACAAGTGTATAATAGTCTTGCGAGCGGAAAAGCAAAATCAAACTATAGGAAACAGCCAACGCAAACAAAGGCGATACAATCCATACTTTTAGAATCCGCCTGATGACAGACTTCTGCCAAAGGACAAAACCGTTTTCCGCTGTGCCGATACCGACAATAGCCGCAGTCGTAATTTGCGTAAGGGGGACGGGCAAACCGAAAATCGAAGCAATGATGACAAGCCCTCCGCCGGTAAACGAGACTGTACTTCCTTGCAGCAGCGAAAGATTGGTAATATGTTTGCCATTGGTCTCCAGCACTTTTCCGCCGAGTAAAAGGGCGCCAAGGGCAACAAAAAATCCACCGGCAATAGCAGCCGTTGTCACATCTAGTGCCCCTACTCCGACAAGAGGGCCGACGGCATTGGCAACATTGTTCATTCCAGCTGAAAAAGCTTCGAGACAACCGCAAGCGATTAGAATGAAGGTGAGAGGCTTATGCCATTTTCCATCGCCACGCAAAAATGGCAAATGGGCTTGATGCTTTTTTATCGTTCTTCCAGCCCCGAGTGCGAGAAAAAACGCGGCAAACGGAATGACAATCCAAAAGCTCATAATTATGAGCAGCTGCTGCCAGTAAAGGGCTTGATACGCAAGGCCAGCCCCGACAAGGGAGCCGACAACAACCTCGCTCGTTGACAAGGGAATGCCGATTAGGTTAGCAAAAAATAAGGTTAAACAAGCTGCACCTAACACAATGACAACGACTTCCATTTGCATAATAGTAGGCGGCACAATCCCTTCGCCGATCGTCCGCACCACTTCGCCTCCTGCCAGCGCGCCAAGCCAAGCGCAAGCACCAACAAGAAGCATTGCTACTCGTTTCTTTTTAATCGCCCCGCTTCCGTAAGCAGGGCCCATCGCTGCTGCTGTTCCGCTTGCGCCGATATTCATTGCGAAGAAAAAAGCAATCGCAAATGCTGCCACCTCCATCATTGCCGCTCCCTCTTACTCTTTTTTTCTATCACCTATCCGCGCATCAACACTTCAACCACTTCTTTGCGGCTGAATTCTTGTGGAGGAAGCACGCCTTCTTTTAACATTTGCCGCACTTTTGTCCCTGATAAAATAACATGGTGCTCAGGCTCATGAGGACATGTTTTTTGCGATGCCATGTTACCGCAAGCTTTGCAATAAAAACTATGTTCAAAAAACAATGGCTTAATGCCAAGCTCGCTTTCTTCAAATTCTTTAAAAATTTCTTGTGCATCGTAGGTGCCATAATAATTGCCGACACCTGCATGGTCACGGCCAACAATAAAATGAGTACAACCGTAATTTTTGCGAACTAGCGCATGAAAAATAGCTTCCCGGGGACCGGCATAACGCATTGCTGCCGGGAACACCGATAAATGGACACGGTTTTTTGGATAATAGTTTTTAAGCAACACTTCATAGCTTTTCATTCGTACACCGGCTGGAATGTCCCCTGCCTTTGTTTCACCGACAAGCGGATTCAAGAACAGCCCGTCAACCGTTTCAAGAGCTGCTTTTTGGATGTATTCATGGGCGCGATGCACAGGATTGCGCGTTTGGAAGCCAACGACTGTCTTCCAGCCTTTCTCAGCAAAAATCCGCCGCGTATCGATTGGGTCGATATAGTAAGAGGCAAAGCGTTCATAATTTACGCGTTTTGTCAATACAATCGGCCCGCCTACATAAACCGGCGGTCGTGCATACATTTTTGCTACTCCAGGGTGGGCTTCGTCCGTCGTACGGTATACTTCCTGAGCTTCGACTTTTTTATCAGGCGTATAAATCGATTCGATTTCAATGACGCCGTAAGTTTCGTTCTTGTAAACGAGCTTTGCACGTTCACCAACACCCAAGGCAGAAGCCTCATCAGCGGTAACTGGCAGTGAAATCGGAATGCTCCAAGGCGCTCCATTCGCTAATCGCATTGATTTGACAACAGAATGATAATCATCTTCGTTTAAAAAGCCAGTTAGCGGTGTAAAACCGCCAATTCCAAGTAACTCCAAGTCAGAGAGGGCAAAACCATCAAGTGCAATCTCGTTTGTGATGCCTGTTGTATCATAAGCCGGATCATATAATTGAACAAGTTCTGTCTCTTTTACCGCTTCCATTCATGAATCCCCTTTCGTTGGTGCATGCAACCCGCATTCTGTTTTTCCTGTTCCCGCCCAGCGGCCACTTCGAGCATCTTCCCCAGGCATGACCGCCTTCGTGCAGTACGTACAGCCAATGCTCGGGTAGTGATGGTCGTGCAGCTCATTGTAAGGCAATTGATGCAATTTAATGTACATCCATATTTCTTCTTCCGTCCAATGGATCAACGGACAAACCTTCACCTTTTTAAAGCGTTTATCCTGATTAACAAACTCGGTATTTGCTCGTGTCGGAGACTGCTCACGCCTTAACCCTGACAGCCAAGCATCGTAAGGCTCAAGCTCACGAGCCAGCACATCCAATTTTCGAATTTGGCAGCACTGGTCTGGGTTTCTAAGCCATAGCTCCTCGCCGTAACGTTTCGCTTGTTCCTCTGGAGACAAAGCTGGCTTAGCCATGTTGATACGAAAATTCGGGTATCGTGCCTTTACACGTTCGATCAATTCATATGTTTCTGTAAAATGAAAATCTGTATCTAAAAATAAAATGTGGGCTTCTTTTTGCACCTTTGACAACAAGTCAAGCAGCACCATGGCTTCGGCTCCAAAACTGCAAGCGTACACGAGCTTTTCACCATACGTTTGATTCGCCCAACGCAAAATATCCAGGCTATCCCGATTTTCCAACTTGGTATTTACCTTTTCATAGTCGGTTGCCTTCATTTGCTCAAAAACGTAAGCCATTACTCTCCCCTTTCTCCTTTACAGACAAACCCATGTAAGTTGATATGATTTATAAAAATTCTAACTGTGTTCGAATAGACTGTCAATGGGTTAATTTGATTGAACACCGTTCAAGAAAATACAAACCTTTGTCGATCATGAAAAGTCAGTCCCTTATTGTTACAGCAAAATTCAAAAAGCCCGTCGATGTTCAAATGGAGCTAGAAAAAGTTTCGTTAGGGGGCAATCAAGCAACTTGTCTTGACAAAAGTCTAATTAGACCTCATACTCAGCGTTACAGTCTAATTAGACTGTCGCAATCAAAGAAAGAAGGTTTTACGATGAAATCAATTTTATTAATCGGACAATCAAATATGGCGGGAAGAGGATTTGTTGAAGACGTACCGCCTATTTATAATGAGCACATCCATATGTTGCGGAATGGCAGATGGCAAATGATGGCTGAACCCCTCCATTTTGATCGGCATGTATCTGGTATTGGGCCAGCCGCTTCTTTTGCTCAGGCTTGGACAACGGATCATCCAGGTGAATCCATTGGGTTAATTCCATGTGCGGAAGGAGGTAGCTCTATTGATGAGTGGACAATAGACGGTCCACTGGTCAGACATGCGATCTCTGAAGCAACGTTCGCTACGGAAACGAGTGAATTAATAGGGATATTATGGCACCAAGGAGAAAGTGACAGTTTCGGAGAACGTTTTAAGACATATGAGAATAAGTTGCTCTCATTATTTATACATTTGAGAGAAAAATTGAATGTACCAAATATCCCTATTATTGTCGGTGAATTAGGGCGTTATCTTGGAGAGAGCGGATTTGGAAAAAACGCTGTAGAGTTTAAGCAAATAAACCAGATTTTGTATAAAATTGCTGATAACGAAGAAAACTGCTACTTTGTAACATCAAAAGGCTTGACAGCAAATCCAGATGGCATTCATATTGATGCGACCTCCCAAAGGAAATTTGGACTACGGTATTATGAAGCTTTTTCAAAACAAAAACACGTTATAGATCCTTTGGACATCGAGGATGAATGGATTGCTAAGGAAGCAAAGCGTGAACTTACTAAAAATGAAGCCATGTTTGTTCAAAGTACGAAGTTTGCTTTAGGACAATTGAGTTTTAAAGAGTTTTCTTCTCATATTTCCAAAATCAATCAAAGCGAGGAGTGATCCATTGATCCCACTATTAATTTTAGGTTTGTTAAAAGAAAAACCAGGTTCCTACGGGTATGAGCTTCTGGCCATTATGAATGAGAGACATTACAAGTTTGTCGTCAATTACACCAAAGGGTCATTTTATTACAATATTCAACAGTTAGAGGAAAAAAGAATGATTCAACGCATTGTTGAAGAAAGAGAAGCTGAATCGAGAGAAAAAAACAAATACATTCTTACCGATTTAGGAGTGGAGGAGTTTAATCGTTTAATGACAAAGTACGGGTCAAAAACAGATTATATAAATCTATCTTTTTATAGCGCAATGCTTTTCGAAGGTGAATACGACAAAGAAAAGATGAAAGAACTCGTTCTTGTTCAAATTAAACAAACAGAGAAAAAAATTGCTCTCTTAGAGGACACTTTGACAAATCGGGCAAATCTTATGAAAAATTTCCGCCGTATGTTAGAAAATTCCCTTTCACACCATAAAGTGAACGTGGCCTGGTTTCATGAAATTTTAAAGGAAATCGATACAGAAATCACGGAGAACGAGTTATCATAATAGAACTTTACCGATTTTCTACCTACGCTGGTGTGGTTACTAATGAATAAAAGAACCCTCCGTTAATAAGGACTTTAGCGCAATCGTTAATTATCAGCCTCCATTGTTAGAGGCTGATTTGGTCAATTCCTTTTTCTGGGACTCTGCTTCTGGTTCGGTTCGGCAGGTGCTGAACTATACAGTTGGAGTAATGAGAATAACCGTAGCACCTGCAGAAGATATAGTCGTATCCACAAGATAGATCTTTGCTTTGACTTTTGCAGTCTTACGATTGCAACTTCGCCAACCTTTTTCGCATTTTCCCTTTCCATTCGTCCGCTAGAGCATCGACTGCTAAAATTCGTTCCATCGACTGCTTGTCTGTTGGCTTGCGGAAATACGTTTCACAGACAAACAAAACCGACACTTTGTCAGGATGAGGATCAAGAAGTGCAACTTCCCCATCAGTTCGTACAATACCTTCATGGAGCACACGGGCTAAATAACCAGTATATCCTGTTTCAACAATTCGTTTTAATAGCGAGTTAAACCCCGTGTGTTTGTCGATCGTGCTGCATGGGTTGCGTGCTTGTGTGATTTGAATGATCGCCTCTCCTAATTGAAAAATATCTCCTATGTGGACATCTTTTTCTAGCATATTCGTCACCGTCACGTTTTCGCCAAAAGCTGCTGGAGGAAGGGGCTTTCCAAATTCTTTTTCCCATTTTGCATAATGTTCGTACGGATATAGGCAAACCGCTCGATCTGGGCCGCCGTGGTTTTTCTTATCGGCAACATCATCCCTTTCAAAGCCATTTTTAGACAAAAACACCGCTTCTGTTTGCTGTTTCTGGATGCCGCTAACCATCTGTTTGCCGTCGCCATAATCGAGCGTTTTTGGCTTTCCAATCGACAGCCTCTCTATTTTTATCGAACTTGTCATCTTCTATTACACTCCTTTTCAAGACAAAACGTCGTTTTTTCGTTTGCTCCATTATCGCATGTTTTCTCGTTTTATACATATTTGGGCAACGTATGTCTTCCCTCTTCGGCTTTGCAACATTAAGGACAACAACCGTTCTTCCGTTTCATTCTTGCCTCATTTTTTTATCATTATCGTGATAATCATCAGATCACTATTGAAAAATATGAAAAATAAGGTTATAAACTAGTATAAAAGGTCCATTCCTTTATTCTCATTCAGGAGGTGCACTAATGTCAGAAGACGCCTTTATGACAAAACGCAATGGAGGAGAAAAAAGCTTGGTTTCTATCAACCAAGCCGAGAGTGAAGAGAGAGTTTGTCACCAGTCATTACGCCCAATTGAACGAGAGCCCAGTAAACAAACGTTGTCCACTTATCCTAGCTTGGCCGATGTACTAGGCTTAAAGCTAGATGAATTGCTGTTAGAAACGAAAAAACCAGTCGATGATTGGGTTTCCTTCATTCTGGAAGAGATTAGGCATGCGATCCGTCGTGATGACTTTGCGGCAGTGAAAGCACTTGTGGTTGAGCACCTGAATAACCCAACTTTTCAGTCACCTAAACTACGACAGTTTCTGCTTTGGCATCAAGCAATTATTGTTTACTATGTAGACGATAATCAACACGAAGCAATGCAATTGCTCAACAGCGCGTTAAACGCTACAGGATATGCTACTAAATCAACGCCTAGCGCCCAAGAGCTAGGGATTCTTATCCGTTTAGCGCTGCTCCATTCTGAAGAGGGCAACAATGACCAAGCGATACGCCTTTTTAAACAAGCCTTAAAAACACCTTGTCCAAAAACTGCCCATACAAACCTCGCCCTCTATTTGCGTATATATGACCATTTGGTACAGTTGTTATATGAAAGCAACGATTTCTACCAAGCGATTGAATATGCAGATAAAGGACTGAAACTCACGAGTGAAAACGACTATTTGCCTATTAAAGGAGAACTTCATTACATGCGCGGCAAATCGTTTCACCGCCTTGGCCAACAAGAAGAAGCGCTATTGGATTTGCAACTGTCCTTTACACTCTTTCAAACTGTTGGCTTGAAAAGCAAGGCTGAAATGGTCCAAAAACAGTTAGCACTTCTTCAAGAAGGGAAGGAACTGCCTTTTCACTGTTAACATTGCGTAAACCGATTTGCCCGATAGAAGTACGTCACCATTAGCAGCACGCCATGTATTCATGCAATCAACAGGCTACACACATAGGCAATCACAACAATAAACAATAAATAGCTAAAAGCAAACGCAACGTTCTTACGGATAATGCTGTACGGATTGGCATTTAGCTGCATCGCCAAAATCGTTGGTGTAACATTAAATGGGCCTATCATGACTGTGCCAAGTCCAACGCCAATGAGCAATAGGCTGATGCCGTAAGGATAGGCCGCAACTTGTTCTTGTAAAAACGGTGATAGAATCGCAATTGAAATAAGAGGATGGAAGCCGATAAGGGCAAAGCCAAAAACGCATAATCCAACAAGCAAATAAAACAAAAACAACGATCCTTCTTGATAAGTAAAAGCAAAAAAGGCATTCATATACTCAAACCAAATTGTGTAAGGAAACACTTCCACAAAAAAGCCTGCCGCCAAAAACAAGAAAAACAAGCTGTGAAGCTGTGTCGTATTGCCCTTTAAATAGAGAAAAGCAAGTTTTTTAAAGCGCCTTGGCCTTTTAATCACCACTGCCCATAAAAACGTGAATGGGATAATAAGCACGGTTACCGAAAATAAAAATGATTGCGGGATAAACGCATTTACAGCAAGAAGCAAAACGATAAAACCCGTAATCGCTATTGCGAGCTGCATTAATTTCCGCCGCAATAATTTAGGATTCCCTATTTGTTCCTGCTGTACAATAAGCTCGCCCCCTTTTAATTGGCGGTTGTGCAAAAACCAGTCAATTGAGAGAAACAGGACGCTTATTACAAGTAGCGTCGGCAACAACGCCACATAATTTGTACCTGTCAAATCAATCGTGGAAGCGACGAGAATTTCCGTAGGGCTCCATAACAAAACAAGGGCATATGCCCGCAATATACTGTGGGCAAAAAAGCGTTGGATGACAGCAGAGCTGACTTGGCTAAGCTTGCTCTTGACCGTCGCCACAACAACCGGGACAGTGGCCACATTTAAAAATAGCGTCAGCATATACGACATCACCGATGTGCGTCGATATAGCCGAACCATGTTTAATTTAGGAGGCTTGCTAATCATTTGCCCAAGTGCGCGGTCGTACTTGCCTGCTGCTATAATGGTGCTCATAAACGGTAAAACAAACAAAAGTGCCAACAATCCAGTCATTGAGCCAAACAAGTTAAAAAAAACAACTTCTTTTGGGACATAAATAAAATAAAAAAGAAACCCTAATAAGAAGAAAGAAAGGCCAGCCCATAAGTATAGCTGACGAGCTCTTCGAATATTAACGACTATAACAATGAATGCGAGAATACCACTCACCGTTTGAACCCATGGAGTATGGTATATCTGGTCAGTTATATATAGAAGGACGATTAGAAAATATAAATGAAAAATGGCTCGCACCTCCCTCTATCATCATTCTCATTCTATTCAGTATATCATCCATGATCGAATCACTTGAACCTGTCTGTGGCCACTAGAAAAAACGGATCCTGTTATTATTGGAAATGAAAAAACAGATTTCAAAAAAACAATGAATCGTTCATTCGTTATTGTCAACGCGTGAGAAATATGATATATATGTAAAAAGACTCCGTGAAAACGTTTTCTTCTGAATATTCCATATCGACTAATTGTTTGTTTATGGTCTACTCGTTCCTTAAAGGATTGCGAAAGTAATGGACAAGCCTTCAAAATAGCTATTATAAAGGAGACTTTTTGCCATGCCATTCCCTTCTTATGATGAATTCATGAGCATGAAAACAGCAGACCAACGCCGCTTGTTGGAAGAAGAGCGTAAGCAATACGGAAACACGCGCATCATTACAGTCGAAGGTTGGAATACAGCAAACTTAGCAAATGTCCTCAACATTCTTGGCTTGCCGAAGTTAGATAGAAAACCCCCTACTGGCGAAAACCATTCAAGCAAGATTAGGCAACTGCCATTTTTGCCAAAAGACCAGTTGGAAGAGTACAAAAATAATTACAAGAGAATGAAAGACTTCACAGAATGGGGAAAAATTAATATTGTAGACCGCAAGGAATTAATTACTGCCTGGATTGAAAAGAAAATCAAGCCTGCTGACTTAGCAAAGCATTTCGGCAAAAGCCCGAGCTATTGGTATAACTACATGCACCGTGTAAAACAATCACCAGCTTTGCGCCGTTCCTCCACCGAGAAACAAGTCTCAGCTACCATTGAAGAGGCAGGGGAATTTATTCATTCTGAACATAAGCTAGACAGCCAACACACCCAATTAGAAGCGATTCCATCTAAAAAAAATGGCCTCCATTATCACATCGAAGGCGAGTACTTCGCCAGTGAAGCGAGGCGGCGGATCAAAAGCCTCGACGCCCTTCTCGCAAGTTTGGATAGCAAATTTAAGCTCTCCCTTTCTTTAGAAGAAATGGATACAGATGAAAAGGACCCTGAATTTTCCGAGCAGGAAATTTTAGAGATCGCGCGCTTGCTCAAACGAAAACGGTAACGCATTGTATAAAAGGTGAATAGGCAGCAAAAACCAAGTTGGGTATACGACTCAACTTGGTTTTTGCTTGTATGAGACCATTTCATTCGCTATAGCGATTTATTGGATAAACGCATCTAAGTATTGGTCTTGATCTAAGATCATATAGCTGCCGCCAGCACGGTTTACTTCCACACTTACTTCGCGCGCTTCTGCCAAATGGTCTTCAGCAGCCACTTTTTCAAGCACACTTACCATCGCCTGAACGATCTCTTCTTCTGATGATTCTTCACTAATGCTGCCGCTGTTCAATTCATTTTGCAACAACAAATCAATTTCGCGCTGAATGTTATCAAGCATAACGCCTTCTACGCTTACTACAACTTCAAACGTGTCCTCGCTTTGGGCATTTGATTCTAGCATTAAGTAATTGGAGCCTTGCAGCAACTTCAAGTAGGCTGTAGACGCCTCCTCGATGACGTCTTCATTAACGTTCAACTCTTCCAAGCCTAACCCAAAAAACATTTTGAATAAGTCGCCAAATTCCTCTTTCTGCTTTGTCCCTTCTTCCTTTTTCTCATCCTCTGATTGATCTCCAGGAGCACGGGCTGCATATTCTTCTTCATTTTGGAAAACAGTTGCTTGAATCACGGCATCGACATAATCCGCTGCCTCTTGTTGATACTGTTCTTGCTGATCGTATGACAAGTTGCCAACAGCCGTTAAATCTTTGTCTGGCTTTTCAAGCGCTGCTACTTCGTCGAACGCAGAAAAGATATAACTGTCATCTGCTTCAAATTCACGTTCGTAGCCGTCGATGTCAATGGCATAATCAGCCTTGATTTTGTAGCTCATAATACGGTTTGTATCTTTATCAATATCAAAAGACAACTCAAATGAATCAGCAGTGACTTCATCAAATTCAATGTCTTCTGGGTCTTCTCCCCAAGTCCTTACATTGTAGTCAACATATGATTGCGCTAAACTTTCAATCAACAACAGCTGGTCATCCTCACTGCCGTTATACGTTAACACATAAGAGTTGTCCTTTTCTTCAAGCTCAAATTTGTCGAAAAGGTTTTCATCATACTCCTTAAAATGAGCGAGCGGATTTTTATGTTGGCTCGTCATCCTGTCTAAAAGGCTTTCATATTTCGCTTTTTCGTCTCGGCTATAAGAGCTATCGCCGATGAACAAAAACTCTTCACTGTCTTTAAACAGCGTTAATTTAGGCGACTCCGTTTCGATATTAGTAACGTTTCCGGCAAAATCATAGGAAGCAACACCCTCTTCTTCCCAACCAATTTCATCTATTTGTGAAAATGAAACTTCAACCGATTGCAGGTCTTGATGGGCCTTTTCAGCTGCGGTTAAAACCGATGATGCCGTAAGTTCCTCCTCTTTTGCCTTTTCCTCCTCTCCTCCAGCGCCTTGATTACATGCTGCTAACATACTGACTCCAATCAATACAGCTAACTGCTTTTTCATGTCCTCTCTCCTTTTTACCATGACAATAGTCCTTATTTTCACTAAATTTCACCTGGTCATCTTATCCTGCTATTCCTTTTGTTTCCTTTTCGAACCCCCTGTTGCAAAAAAAAATGACGCTAAACTGCTTTTTGATTTGCCACAAACCATGATTGTGCCTCTTTAATCGTAACGAATCATTGTTTTTTTCGCAACTACATATTTTATAAAAGAACGAGTTTTAAAGGGGCCTTTCTTTCTTTTAGGTGTTTTTTCAACGTAGTCTCGAAATCATCTGTTATGATATACTTTCCAACGTCCTAAAAGGTTTCACCCCTTTACGAGCACCCCGGGAAGGATTTGCCTTCCCATCAGCGAATTTACCAAACAACGAATTGCTCGATTTTGACAAGGAGGGACAATATGTTAATGAGAGAAGAGACAATCGGGAGTTTATTAGAAAGAATGGCTGAGGAGCACCCTTCCACCGAAGCGCTAGTTTACCCCGACCATCATTTACGACTTTCCTACAAAGATTTTAATCACTCGTGCAGACAGTTGGCAAAAGGGCTTATGCGCTTAGGCATAAAGCGTGGCGAACATATGGCCGTTTGGGCGACAAATTGTCCAGAATGGGTGACAACTCAATTTGCTACAGGGAAAATGGGGGCTGTCCTTGTTACCGTCAATACGAACTACCAGCAATCTGAGCTTGCTTATTTGTTAAAACAGTCTGATACGACCACACTGCTCGTAATGGAAGGATACAAGGGGACTTCCTATTTAGAAATGCTTTACCGGTTAATTCCTGAACTACAAGCTGCTGAACCTGGGAAACTGGAATCAGCTGAATTTCCCTATCTTAAGCATATTATTTACTTAGGAAAAGAACGCAAGCCTGGCATGTGGCTTTATGACGACATTGTCAAAATGGGCGACCAAGTAACCGATGCCGCCCTTGACCGCTTAATGAGTGAGCTGGACGTCGATGATGCCATTAATATGCAGTACACTTCTGGAACAACAGGCTTTCCTAAAGGCGTTATGCTGACACATCGCAATTTAATCCATAACGCAAGCAATATTGCTGCTTGCATGGAACTTTCTCAGCAAGACCGCCTCTGTATTCCTGTACCATTTTTCCACTGTTTTGGCTGCGTCCTTGGGACACTAGCCTGCGTTAGCGTGGCAGCAACAATGGTGCCTGTAGAAGAGTTCCATCCAGAGAAAGTCTTGCAAACTGTCCAAGCTGAAAAGTGTACAGCGCTTCACGGCGTACCAACAATGTTTATTGCTGAGCTGAACTTGCCGACATTCGATACGTATGACCTTTCTTCATTGCGTACTGGCATTATGGCAGGTTCAAACTGCCCTGTTGAAGTAATGAAAGATGTGATTGAGAAAATGGGCATCACTGAGATTACCATTGCCTATGGCCAAACGGAATCCTCTCCTGTCATTACGCAAACACGCGTAAATGATTCGCTAGAACGGCGAACAGACACGGTTGGGCGAGCTTTGCCAAATGTTGAGGTGAAAATTGTCGACCCTGATACACAGGAAGAAGTGGCTGCAGGGGTTCAAGGGGAACTGCTAACTAGGGGCTATCATGTCATGAAAGGCTATTACAAACAGCCTGAAGAAACAGCCAAAGTGTTAACTGGAGACGGCTGGCTTCATACAGGCGACCTTGCGATTATGGACGAAGACGGCTATTGCAAAATTACGGGCCGCTTAAAAGACATGATTATCCGTGGCGGGGAAAACATTTATCCACGGGAAATAGAGGAATTTTTATATACACATCCAGCAATTTTAGATGTTCAAGTTGTAGGCCTACCTGATCCTAAATATGGTGAAATCGTGTCTGCTTGGATTCGTCTCAAGGCAAACCACTCCCTTACAGCAGCTGAAGTCCAAGCCTATTGTAAGGGACAGATTGCCCATTTTAAAATTCCACAAGTCGTTGAATTTGTCGACCATTTTCCAATGACCGCTTCAGGGAAAGTACAGAAATTTAAGCTGCGTGAACAAAAAGAAAAACAAGGAGAAAATGCTTGAGTATCCTGTGATTTTTCACCTAGGCTTACAGACCTATATCATAGTGAAGGCTTCCGTCGAATGGCGGAAGCTTTCAAACTGTAGACAAACGCTCATATACGTCATCATTTGTCTCGGTCATATACTCATCCCCGTTTATTTCGCCTGCCTCATTCATCCTCCTGATTAGGTTGATTGTTTATCTTCGAGGGAGACGCCATTTGTACGGTAATGCATTTTGACGTTAGTTAGAAGTTCTTCAGCTCCTGCTTGGATCGCTTGTTGATGGACATCGCGCAACAACGCCATTAAGGAATCGAACTCCCCTTCCACTACCGTTTCAAGCGGGCCAACCCGGTGCCGCAAACCAGACTGTTCAATGACGTCAATCACTTTATTAGCAATGCCTCCTGTGTGGTCTTCTTTGCCATTTGGTATAAGTTGAATGCCCGCTAGCATCGTGGCCATGTAGAAAAACCTCCTTGATTTTTATGTCGTACTACACCATTTCCTGTTCCGGCCCGATTTAAACATCTGCCATGATTTAGGTTCATGTTTGTAGCATGCCCAACTTGTGATCGAACATTCGTCTTGTAATCTAGGGCAATTTCGACTTGCGTCAGTAAGGTTTTTCACGACTTTTATAAGCAATCTCGCTAGGATTGATCGCTCTCCTAAAGCTTCACCTAGTTGTAAGCAGGAGCTGGCACCTAAATGAATGAACCTGGGCCATTTAACAACAATACGAGCCGTTCTATCGATAGCAAACCGATTAGAAAAACAGCAAGCCACATGCGGCACCGACAACAACAACGGCCCATGGCGGCCATTTCCAATAAGCGAGCATGGAAAACAACACGGCGGCTAAGGCAAAGTCAGTGGCATGCTGGATCGTGCTTGTCCAAATCGGTGTATAAAACGCTGAAATTAATATGCCGACAACCCCAGCATTAGCCCCCATTAACGCCGCCTTCATTTTTGCGTTTTCCCGTAATGCGCTCCAAAAAGGCAATGTGCCATATATGAGCAAAAACGCAGGCAAGAAAATGGCCCCTGTCGCCAACAATCCCCCTGTCCATCCGTTCATAACTGCCCCTAAATAAGCGGCAAATGTAAACAACGGCCCTGGCACGGCTTGTGCTGCCCCATAGCCTGCCAAAAACGCCTCCTCTCCAATCAAGCCTGTTGGAACAAACTCCCTCTCCAATAGTGGCAAGACGACATGACCGCCGCCAAACACTAAAGAACCTGCCCGGTAAAAAGAATCGAACATGGCTAGCCACTGAGAGGGCATTGCCGTCGCCAACACTGGCAAACCAACAAGCAAAATGAAAAACAAGGAAAGGGACACGACTCCGATTGTTTTCGATAATGGAAAGGCGACAGAACGCTCTTGATTCGGGTTGACCTCATTTGCAAACATAAAATAGCCAAGCAAACCTGCAAGCAAAATGACGGCCACTTGCACAAATGCAGAGGGTACAAGCAAAACGGCAAGCAAGGCAAACAAACAAATCATTTTGCGGCGCAAGTCAGGAGTCAAGTTTTTCGCCATGCCGAGAATCGCATGTGCCACCACCGCTACGGCAACGATTTTCAGCCCGTGGATAAGTCCCATTTCGCCAACGCCAAACTTGCCGACGAACAACGCAAATCCAATTAAGGCAAGGACTGAAGGAAGAGTAAAACCAATAAATGAAACAATTCCTCCTAATGTACCTGCGCGGATAACGCCAATCCCTATACCTACTTGGCTGCTCGCCGGTCCAGGAAGAAACTGGCATAATGCAACGAGATCCGCATACCTTTCTTCATCAAGCCATTTTCGTCTTCGTACATATTCTTCGTGAAAATAGCCTAAGTGGGCAATGGGACCGCCAAAAGAAGTGAGGCCCAGCTTTGTGGAAACGAGTAATACTTCAAGTAATGATCGTCGTCTATTTTTCATTGCCAGCCCCCTTTAGCAGAACTTATTTAATGAATATGCCAGTATGAGTATAGCAAAAAAGCGTCCTCAATGCCTTTACATTTAGCCATTACCGAACACTTTTAACAATTCCTCAATAATGGTTTCTTTAAGGCGGAAAGACATTAAAAAATCCCCCTAAAGGCTGTGGTTCTACTACCTTTTAGGGAGATTGCTAATAAAGAATTCCGTACTCTCTTTTATTTTCCTGCTTTTCTTCGATCCGAAATTTGCTCAGCTCCTAGGCCATAGTTATCCATGTCAATTTCATCAATCACGACTACCGTTGATGCCGGATTTTTGTTTAATGTTTCAGCTAACAAATTGGTTACACCTTTAATTAAAGTATGCTTTTCTTCTTTTGTCAGACCTCCATTTTCTTTAGTGACTTTGATGTTTACGTACGGCATTTAACGTATCCCCTTTCTGATCTTTTATGAAATTTATGGTGATCAAAGCAGCTACAAGGACAACTGCTGAAATCATAAATGGAATGGTGAAATCATTTACAGAAATGAGTGTACCGGCCACAACAGGCCCCAATAATTGACCGATCGCGTAAGCTGCCGTTAATCCACTTACTAAATTTGGCCCTGCTGCCTCTAATGATTTCGCCAGAGTGAGCGTAAGTGTCGTGATTCCCATAAACGTAGCACCAAATCCTAACGCCGAAAGCAATGTCAGCAGCAGGTGATCTGTAAACACTGGTAGTAAAATACTAATGATTTGCGTCATATACGCCCATTTTAGCGCGCGAATCGAAGACACCCTTGTGCCGAGCCAAGACCAGAAAAGACAAGACGGAATGACGCCAACACCTACGATCGCCCACACATAAGAAGATTCAAATGTAAAAGATGGATTTTTGACCAACATAGCTGTTATAAACGTTCCGAAGATAATATAGCCAAAACCTTCACCTGTATAAGAAATATATAAAGCATACTTTGCTTTTTTTTGTTTTCGGACGACTTCCGGACGTCTATTTTTGGGTGTTTGATCACTTAAAGAAGCTGATACATCGCTGTTCCCTTGCTTCCACATCCCCAAAAAGACCGCAACCATAAAGGCGACGCTTAAAAGTCCTAAACTTAACCATGCCCCTTCCCAGCCATAATTGGATTGAATCGTTGGGATCGCTATCCCTGAAACGCATATCCCAAACCCTACCCCTCCATATAGGAAGCCGGAATAATACATTTTGCCGGTTTGATTTAAACGGGATAAAATCAAGTTAGAGACGATCACAAAAACCATGCCACTTGTAATGCCTGATAGCAACCGCCATATGGACCAGAGAATATAATTTTCCATCAAGCCCATTAATAGAGTCGTTCCAATATTGACGCCTAGCCCAATGTATAGCCACTTGTTACTTCGCGGTACATATCTAGCCCCTAATGCCCCTATAAAATAGCCTATGTAATTAAAGGTTGCTAACAGCCCTGCAGAAAAGGGGGTCAGCAATTGGTCCAATTCCATATAGGGAAAGATTGGTGTGTACGAAAACCTTCCAACCCCCATGACCACCGCTAAACTTAAAAAACCTGAAAGCAATAATCGGTTATGGTGATTTGCAATCGTATTCTCCATTTGTTGGCCCCTCGTTATGTCAGTCGTATCATCACACGGTCCGTACTAAATTTGCAAAGGTAGTTGTGTGTCCATTCCCACTTTGCAAAAAGTATCGCTTTTTTAAGTTTAACATTTTATTAGAAAGGGTTGTTGTCGAACTTCAACAAGCGGCACAGCAAAAAAAGCTTCTCCCTGTCTCCAGGCAGAAGCTTTTCCTTTATTGCACGATTTTTCCCTTTTCCAACACATGTTCGTCTCCAAGCCAAACACTTGGTGAAAGGGTAACACAGTCCAAATGGACACCGGCTTCAATTGTGCCACCGAATGTCTTGCTTGAACCAAAGGCAATGTGAATCGTACCGTATGCTTTTTCATCTTCGAGGATATTGCCAGTTACGCGGGCAGCTTCATTTGTGCCAATGCCAAATTCGGCAATGTAACGGCCATCGCCGTCACCTAGTAATTCTAACAATTTAGCTCCTTCGTTCCCACTAGCGCTCGCGAGCCGTCCATCTTTCACTGTAAGCAACGTTGGCTCTGACAGTTTGCCGATGCCAGCGATCGAGCCGTCCACCCAAAATTGGCCGTGTGAGCCTTCGATTTGCGGGGCAATATAGCTTTCTCCAGAAGGCAAGTTGCCTGACGCCCCTTGCCCTGGAAATACGCCTGTGCTGCTAATGCCGTTACGTCCGTTAAGATTTAGGAACAGTTCATATTCGCCATTTGGACCTGTCTTAATCACAGCTGAATCAATTTGGTTAAGGCGTTTCGTAAATGATTCTGTCAAAGCAACTACTTTCGTGTAGTCTGCTTTCATTGCCCCTTCAGTGAACATGTCCATTGTGATCCCTGGCATTGTCAGCACTTTGGTTCCTTGGCTACTTGCCGCTTTCCGGGCGCTTGTATGTGTTAAGGAGTGTTGGCAAATACAAAAACAAATGTCCGCTGCTTTCATCATGTCGGCGACTGTGGACGGCGGCTCTTCCCCTGAACGACTCCGTGTTTGTATTAACACAAAGTCAGTAGCGTAGCCGAGATCACACAAAGAGTCAAACACGCGCCGGCCAATTTCTTCTTTCTCTAAATCAGCTAAAACAACAACATGCTCGTCCCCTACTGCTTTTACATTTTGTTCCATCATCTTATTGACAATCTGTTTAAATTCCATTTTCAATCCCCCTTTCCTCTCCATACAGTATAAAGCGAATGGGCGAAATTCGATAGCGTTTCAATCAGACGCTCATGCTAGCTCTGCCGCTGCCCGGGCGACTGCACTGCGAGCAAGAATTACAGGCAGCCCCGTCGCCGCTTGAGCCCGCTGTTTATGGGCATTTGTATACCCCATGCAGTCGAGGACGAGCAACGTAGCCCCTTGTTCTTTTAGAGCTGCGGCCGCCCCTTCAATATCAGACGGCGCATATGGCGTCGCCGCTTCTGAAACAAGGGGGAGATCGCCCCATTTGCCAGCAAGCTGTTGTATTTGTTCTTCTAAAGGCACAATCGCGCCAAGTGTACCGTCACCGATAACGGCTTGGACAAAATGGCAGAGGATTTTGTCAGGGAACAACAGCGGCTTTTCATGTTGAATCGTTGGGAAGTGGCCGGTGCACACAATGATCGAGCTCGAGACGTGCCTCTCGACTTTTTGCAATTCCGCTTGCAAGTAAGGAAGCAATTTTTGTTTAGAAAGTTTGGCGCTGTCCCCGTTCCTGAGGCGCGAGACATACGTCTGCTCATCAGGATCGGGAGCGAGCGCTTTTATTTGCTCCGCTGATAACGAATCAAGAGCGCCTGCTTCCACAAACTCAACATCAGCGCCAAGAAAGGGGCGCATTTCAGGGGTCATGTCCACGCGCGGCGACTGTCCAATTGTGACAAGCCCTATTTTTTTCATGTTACTTGCCCTTTCCCATCGTTTGCAGCACATTCATCGGTCCATACAACTTCTGCAAATGGGCAAATTCATTTTCATCATAGAAACGGGTAGTTCCCGCCGTATATTCCTTCGCTGTCTCGATCGCAAACCGCACCGCTTGGGCAATGTCAACCTCATGACTAGCGCCTGTGCCACAACCAGGTACAGCAGAAGTGGCTGTAATCGCGAGGCCAACAACTGGCGCGTTTGTCGCAACAGCAGGTTGGAGAATGGAATTGATATGGTAAACATCATTTCCATAAGGCGTAATGTCCTGTGTCGTAATCGCAAATGTAGACGGAAGGTCGCCTGTCGTCATTTCCATAATACGCAAGAGGTCATCGCTAAACTTCAGAATATACCCTTCTTTAACCGTAGGCGAGATGGCGATCCCTTTATGTTTAATGATTTTATTTCCTTTCGTCGTGTCAATGGAAAGAATCGCTTCCATTTCTGGCAGCACTTCATGCTTGTTCATTGTTAAAATGTCAACAGGGGAACCCATGAAATCGACTGGCTCATGCGGAACCGTTGGCGCATTTGGGCAAATGTGTGTCGTGATTAACACATCTCCAGGAAGGCGATCGCCTTTTTCAGCCATCTCTGCTAACTTGAGCGCAGCGGCAACTGCTGCAACAGCGCCGTCTGCGTCAGAGACAAGCCCAATCCGGCTTGGACGAGCACCAATCCCGCCAAGGCGACCGACGATTCCAAAAGTCGGCGCATTTCCGCCAGATTGTTTTCCGTTTGTGCCTTCAATCTCGATTTTCACAAAATCAGTCGAGCCTTGTTCACCAGACACCGTTGTTGATTCTGCTTTTGCATAAGTATATCCGCTAAACAACGCCGCTACTTTCTCGCCATTAATAGCAGGATCGTCTAACATTTCAACTATTTGCATCGTATACGTCAATGACATCTTCGAATCTCTCCCTTAAGTCTGTGTTTTTTATATGCCTTCACACGATTGTCTTTTGAATAACTGGTTCAATCGTGCGTAGCAACCGTTCATTTTTCATCGTTGAGCTAAGAAGGAGCTCCGATTGCGGCACGCAAATGACCGCCAGTTTTTGGCCGTTTTTCACTTCAGCGCTTACGACAGGCTGCCCCGTATCGGCATCAAATGTCATAATTAAATCAGGAAACGTGCCTTTCCGTTCGCCGTTTTCTTCTAATGTCATAAATTCATTCCAAAATGTCAGTTCAATTCCGTCAACATCTAAACGGCCGACATCAAACCCACCTTCTGTTTTCAACTCAAAGTCGCTCACATGCCCAACTTTGACAACGCGGCCATGTAAAGCTGCTGTGACGGCCTCAATTTTGCTGCTGCCCTCTTTTTCTGCTAAAAAGGCTTTGCCGATTTCCATCGCTTTTGAGATTCCGCCGACTGCCCCATGGGCCTTTACATAAGCAACGCTGACTGGATTACGGGCAACGCCCACCATTCCACCGGCCTCCACTGACATGCGGCGAATGACATTTCCGACATAGTCAAGCGTCCCGGATACAAATCCGCTAATCGCACGGCTGCCAAATCCGCCCGCAGCGGCCTGGTACGATACATAATCTTGTTGCTCAGACAAGTTTAGCGCCCCCATCGCCCCGGTAGGGTGTGCTCGGCCGTTGCAAGGAGCGTCAATAACAGGCAGGCTAGTCAATGCTGCCTGAAGCCAGCCATTGACTGTCGTCGCTGCACCATTTTCATTAGTCATAATCGCTTTAATGGTGCCTGGATAATTTTTTTGCAACAATTCAACGGTCGTGAGCAATTGGGTGTCGTCAACGTACTGGTCTTTGGCGGCTGGTGCGCCGACGAGGGAGACGCATACGGCTTCATCATCGTCGTTCAATTCATCGATGCTAATGAGCTCTACTGTGCCTTTCGCCAGGGCGGCCCGGCCTTTTTCAAGCCCCTGGGCAATCCAGCCGCCACCGCCGCCGCCAAGGATCGCCCCGCCGTAAACAGCTTGCTCAACCATCTCTGCAGTCAATACTGTTCGTGCCATTCTCTCTCTCCTTCCAAATTACCGGGCTTTAAAGACAGAGCTAAAGAAACTGTATAGCGCATCTCCAGCAATGAATCCAGCTGCGGTTGTAAACATTGCCGACTCACCGGCTTCGCCTTTCCATTTCAAAATCACGATCCGTGCTAGTATGCCGACAAGAACCGCCCAACCAGCCCAAGGGTTCATGACCAGCAACCCAGTTGCTAGCATAATGCCAAGCTGGCGTTTGGCGCCGCCAATCAATTGAATGATCGCTCCAGGAATCGCCCAAATTAGCAAGTACTTTCCTGTTTCGCCAACAATGCCTTCTTGAATCGTTGCCGCAAATACGCGGTCGACAGGCGGAACCAAATCTTGGGCAAAGTACATTTGATGGAAGAGCAGCACCATCACAATCGCTACCACAAGCCCGATTATCCCAGCAATAAGCTGCAAACGCCGGCCGTAGAGTTCTTGTTCCCAATTGTCGCGGCCCCTGATTAAAAATCCTGTCTTTAAGTCAAATCCAAAATCGGCAAAAGCTGGTCCAGTAGCTGCCGTGTAACCGGTAAGCAACGCCAAGGCGATTGGCGGAAACCCGAGCATGATCCCAATTAACAACACGATCAACGTAACGGCAAAAGCCGGGAACCAGCCAGAGTGCATCGCAGCGACACCGACGATCATTTCTGAAACCAACGTTGCAAAAGCAGCAAAGAGAATAAATAGCACTAATTGGCCGATTGGCAATTCGGTGTAGAGTCCAGCCAGAAAAGCAACGAGCATAGCGCCGATGACATAGGCAAGAAATCCAAAGCCAAATCCTTTCGCTACATCAAGTTCACTGCGTGTATACACATGCTCGGCAGCTTGTTCTGATTTCTTGGTAATCGTCCGCTTTTTGCTCGTTTGCCCTTTGACAATCGTGTAAATGAACTGGAACAAAGCAACGAGGCCAGCGCCGATCATCATCCCGTGGGGAATGTAATAATCGTTGATATTGAAGTGAAACCATGGCTGTGAATAGCCGTTGATCAACAAACCAATGCCAAACATCGACAACGCCCAAATGTTGCCAATAAAAGCAACACCAAACGCGGACATAGGAATGCCTAACGCCGAACCTGCCAGCCCGCCAGCAATGCCGATGCCAAGGAATTTTGCCTTCTTTCCGCCTTCGTCTCCTGCACGAAGTGCTTCTGCTGTCGCAACGCCAGACGGCCATGCTTCATTGGCGCCAAACAGTTTGGAATCAAACACTTTGTATAAAATGAGGGCATCAATGATTAAAGCGAAACCTGCTCCGACAAGCATCGGGAAAACAAGTTCAGGTAGTCCCATTACAAAAGGAATCCCAATCGGGATAAGCAAACTGTTTGCTGCTCCAAATGTGGCCGCTGAAATCGTCGTCTGCACCAAGTTTTGCGTTTCCAATTGACGATAGCGGTGGAACATTTGCATTGGAATGCGAGCAATTAACATCGCAATCATTGCACCAATAATAGAAGTATTTGGTGTTACGCCAAGAGTGGTAATAATTTGCATGCCGATAATCGCTCCAAAAACAGCAATTAATACGGAAAGCAAAATCAAAGTCCAATCAAATGTGTGTTGTTTCATGTCGTCTACCTCCTCTGGCGGATCATAGAATACGCCATGCCTTGTGCTTCAACTAAATCAATCACAGGCACTGCGAGTTCCTTCGTAATCGTTTCTTTTAAATGAATGGTCGAATAGCCTGTACAAGCAAACAAGATAGCAGTCGCCCCTTGCTTAATAAGCTGCCGGGCCGATGAAACGGCTTCAGCCGGCGTTTCTTGTTTTAGCAAATCAGTTGTATTAGTGACGCCATTCGGGACCAGATGGCCAACTAGCCGTTCGCCTAAAACTGTTTCAACTGCCTCAGGTATTTTATTTGTTAAGCCAAGAACACCGATCTTGTCGCTGATCATGCATGCGGCATGCGCCCCTGCCTCTCCAGCACCTATAACTGGAATCGACACGGCTGCCCGACTTAAGTCAAGCGCGGGATCAGCTGCACAGCTAATGGAAATCGCATCGATGTCAGCATCGGCTGCCATCTCTTTAACTAGCGCTGTTATTTTCGGCAAAGCGGCTGCTTTTGATTCCTGGTTGTAAATGCCATATGGCTGATCTGGAATGCAATCGCTTTTAGAGTTGATGCCCATCCTTTGCTGCAATAGGACAGAATGTTCTTGCAATAATTGCTCGTCTTCGGTTGTCCATACACGAACGATGCCAAGCATATTTTCCACCATCCTTTTTAGACACTATAAATTTTTGATCCGATATTAAAAATGCCCAATGTGTGCAAAATGATTAAAGCGTTCATTGCACACATTGGGCAGATGCATTGCCAAAAAACGCGCTGTTGCTACGATTTAGCGCCTTCTTCATGTCATGTTTTCTAACATCTATTTTTTCATTTTTATAACAAAATAAAGCAGAAATCGAACTTCACTGTCATTAAGATCGACCATCAGCCGCTCTTCAATTTTTTCTAAACGGTATTTTAACGTACGTCGATGAACAAACAGTTTTTCCGCCGTTTTTGAATGGTTGCCGTTTTCACGGAGAAACACTTCTAGCGTGTGGAGCAATGCTTCGCCTGCATAACGATCCGCTGATTCTAGCGGTTTTAATGTGCTCTCGGCAAAGGCCTGAACATCGTCGTCATTTTTGAGCTTCGTCATGATCTGCTCAAACCCCATCTGCTCGTACAAACAAATTTTTTGAGTTTCCCCGCTCTCCCCCAAGGCAGTACGAGCCTCGAGATACGCTTGTTTGGCCAGCGGGATAGCGTCGTAAGCTAGGCTCACTCCGACTTGAAACGAAACATCCATTTCCTCTTCAAGCTCTTTTAACATAAGACCGATAGAAGAAATCGTTTCTGCACGGCCTTGATCACGAATAAACGTGTACAGGATGCAAAAGTTGCCGTCTTTGCAAATCAAGGTGGCATTTGAAAAATAACGGTCCAGTTTTTTATATAGTTGATGTAGAAATAGAGCAGTAATTGGTTCTTTTTCAACAGGCGCGCCCGCTATTCTTCTCATTGCCAAAAAGCCGAAATAGCTGGTTTTGTCGAGCAACGTACGGATCGAGGAATTGTCTGGCACGTCGTTTTTGTCAATTAGCTCCATTATCAATGCTTCTTCTTCATCGGCACGTTTATTGACTTGGTACAGCCGTTTCCGCAATAAAAAACGGATTTGTTCTTCTAAAAATGTTGCTGCCTTCTTTAATACAGATGTCCATACATGTTCCTTTTCCTGTGGCACGCCTATTACAGCCGAACAGCACAACCCTGCCTCAGCTTTTTTGAAAACGAGTCGAAGTTGCCGTTTATCAAAGCGCGTTTGTTTTGCCGGTTGCGAAAAAAGGATAAACGCTTGCCGTTCTGCTGTCACTCTGTTGTTCGCATAAGCGATTAGCCGCTTCTCTTCGCTTTCAAGCAACACATTCTCCCCTGTAAGCTTTCCTAATCCTTCCAAGAAATCATGTAACCCTCGCGCTTCACCAAGCTTATAGACCGCTTCCAGAAGTTGCGCTTCCTCAGACTGCGCTTCTTTAAACTTTGTCTCGAATAAGATGGTCAGTAAGCCCACAAAAGAAACTTCTACTGGAATGGCAATAATGGGCATATTATGTTCATCGGCAAGGCGCAGCATCGTTTCTGGCAATGTGTGAACATAACGGCCAATTTTGACAACAAGGCCGGCACCATTTACTTCAATTAATTTCCGAAACATGCTGATTTGCGCTTCGGGGTTGTCTTTAACCGAATAAAAGGTCGAAATAATTAAAATTCCTTCTGTCAGCCATTCATTAATATCAGGGACTTCCATCACTTCAGCTGCTTTAATTTTCCGATACAAACCACCTTCACCGGCAAGTACACGAGCGAGCTTTAAATCGCCTAACTGTAAAGCTTCGCCTACAATCATTTCCAACACCATCCTCTATCTAAATAGTATTTTACTACGGACCGACATATATCGACAAAATCTTTTGTCCGTTGTTAGCAAGATTAGCCAATTAGAGGTTCCGTATTTTGTTAAGGCAATCATGGATCATCCACATGCCATAACAAAAACCGCCTGTCTTGGTTTTGCACCGAGACAGGCGGTTTTGTCGTCTAATACATCCACTAACTCTTTACAAGCAGTTCCTCGACATTGACCCAGCGTTGCTGTTGAATCGATTGTTCCACGGCGGTAAGGACAGCTTGGTTGCGCAAACCGTCTGCAAAATCAGGTTTTGGCTGCTCGCCACGGGCAATGCCTTGGAGGAATTCGTACAACAAATGAACAAAGGTGTGTTCATAACCAATCATATGGCCAGCGGCCCAATAGGATCCAACATAAGGATGGCCGGCTTCGGTTACGTCGATCGTCCGAAACCCTTGCAAGCCTTCTTCATCATTCGCAAAGTACACATCCAACTGATTCATGTTTTCCATATTCCAACGCACGGATCCGTGTTCACCGTTGATTTCAAATTCATTTCGATTGCGATTTCCACCAGCAAAGCGTGTTGCTTCAAATGTACCGAGGGCCCCGTTTTCAAATTTGGCGATAATCGCAGTGGCGTCATCAACGGTCACGGGCGCCATTTTCCCTTCGCTTACTTTCGCGCTTAGCCCCCCTGTCATAGCTCCGATCGGTCGTTCTTTAATAAATGTCTTTGCGGTGGCAACCACTTCAGCGATTTCACCAACTAAAAAGCGGCCAATGTCGAGACTATGGGCAGCAATATCGCCAAGAGCGCCAGAGCCCGACACCTTTTGATCAAGACGCCATGTTAGTGGAAATGTAGGGCTCATAATAAAGTCTTGTAAATACCGAGCACGGAAATGATAGATTTCTCCAAGCTTTCCTGACGTCACGAGCTGTTTCGCTAGCTGAACAGCAGGCACATAGCGGTAATTGTGGCAAACCATATGGATCACATTATTTTCCGTGACCGCGGCATGCATGCGCTGCGCTTCGTCCAAATTCATCGCTAGAGGCTTTTCGGTGATGACATGTTTGCCTGCTTTTGCCGCGGCGATCGCGATTTCTGCATGTGTGTTGTTTGGCGTAACGATGTCAATGACGTCAATGTCATTACGTTCAACCACTTTGCGCCAATCGGTTTCGTAGGATTCGAACCCCATTTTTTCTGCCGCTTGTTGCACAGCTTCTTCATTGCGACCGCAAACTGCCTTTAAAACGGGCTTTGCCTCAACATCGAAAAAGAAAGGAATGTCACGGTATGCATGGCTATGTGCTTTCCCCATAAACTGATAGCCAATTAAACCAATGCGAAGTTCTTTTTTCTCCATTCTGTCCCCTCCAAACGATCATTTTGTTAACCAATTCCACTTATGTGCAGCGATTCCCTTTTTCCATTGACAAAAACGTGCTATCTAGCGGCCCAAACCATGCCATTCCTCATCAATTCCATTACTTCAGGCATGCGGACAATTTCAGCTACATGGCCAAGAGAGCAATAGTAGACGTTGCCCTTTCCCCATTGCTTTGTCCATACAACTGGCATTTCTATGCTGCCGTTTACAGCATGGGGGCCATCAGCAATTGGAAATGTGGTCGTCGCATGCACGGAAACGGCGGGATCGACATGCATATAATACTGCTCGGATTCTACTTCGAAATCAGCCATTCCGTTTGTTAATGGATGCGTACGGTCCTTTATCTGGACTTTATAACGAACTCCGTCATTGCCAGGATGGGCAACCCACTGCCCTCCTACCATAAACTGATAGTCCGTTGCCATGCGAAACGAATCGCCCATTCCGCCATGCAAACCGGCAAGCCCTGTTCCTGTTTCAATTGCTGCCATTAATGCCTTGAGCTGATCGTCTTCAATTTGCCCTTGTGTCCAGTTTGGGACAATTAAGTCGTATTCAGGCAAATGTTCTTCTGTTAGCACTGTCAATGAATCGGCTACATTAACGGAAAACCCTTCTTCAATAAGAATGCCTTCAAGAATAGAGGCGACTTGCTTTGGTTCATGTCCTTCCCAACCGCCTTGAAAGATCAATGCTTTTTTCACGTGTACACCCCTTTATCAAAAATAGTTTGTCACTTGAATAAGCAGCGCTAAAAAATCAGCCGCTTGTTGTAGACGCTTCCATTGCTTATAATGTTTATTATCTAAACAAAGTCAAGGAGTCCAATGGATGATTACCATCGACCACGAAACAATGAAAGACATGAACAAATCAACCGTTTTCCGCCTCATTCAAAGGCACGCTCCCATTTCCCGAGCTGATATTGCTAAGAGAAGCGGATTAAATAAAGCAACTGTCTCTGCTCTAGTCGCACAGTTAATTGAAAACCAATTTGTCTATGAAATCGGTACTGGCGACTCAAGTGGAGGTAGAAAGCCAGTATTGTTGTATTGCAACGATCATGCCAGCCATGCCATCAGCGTTGACATTGGCGTCAACGGCTTGCTTGGCATTATTACCGACCTCTCCGGCAAAACGATAGCCAAACGGGAAATGGCGCTGACAAGCAAGCAATTCAACATTGTCCTGGCAAACACAGAAGCAATCATTGAACAATTGATGCAAGAAGCACCGCCAGCACCATATGGGATTTGCGGGATTACCGCTTCTGTCCCTGGCATCGTCGATTCGAAAGGCAACATTTTGCTTGCCCCCAATCTAGGCTGGGAAAATGTTGACATCAAAACAGCACTTGAGGATAAATTTAAGCTTCCTGTTGTTGTCATTAATGAGGCAAATGCCGGAGCGCTCGGCGAAAAGCAATATGGCGTCGGCAAACCTTATTCGGCGATCTCTTATATTTCCGTCAGTATTGGGATTGGCACCGGCCAAATTATTGACGGCAAGCTATTCACAGGTGCAAATGGCTTTGCAGGCGAATTTGGCCATATGTCAATTGATCGCCATGGAAAACAGTGCCGTTGTGGAAATCAAGGCTGTTGGGAGCTGTATAGTTCTGAGAAGGCGTTACTTGAAATCGCCGCAAGCAAAATGAACCGTCCAAGTATTTCATTTGAAGAAGTGCTTGCAGCTGCCCGTTCCCAAAATCAAGCAGCTCTAGATGCCTTTGCCACAGTTGGCCATTCACTTGGCACAGGCCTTGTCTCGATGATTCATTCCATGAACCCTGAGGCAATCATCATAGGCAACCGTTTTGCTAAGTTAAAACCGTATATTCAAATCCCTATTGAAGAGACACTCGCAAAACAGCTTCCTTCCTATTATCAAAAAGCAGTCAAACTGTTGTTTTCAGAGCTTGGTCAGGAGGCACCTTTACTAGGCGGATCTCTTCTTGCAACAAGCCAGTTTTTCAACCGCCACCGCATCCACTTAACGGTTCATTAGCAACAAGCACTTCTTCATTCAGATTGTGTCGAGAAGCGATACACCGTTTCATGTTGGTAAATCGTACCTGGTTCAAGCCAAATTTGCGGCAAATCGTCATATTGGAGGGAGGCAGGAGATGCTTGCGCTTCTAAACAAAAACCGGCGTGTTTTCTTGAATGTCCGTCTGTAAGTTCTGGTTCTGAGCCAAGACTATTCCCTGTATATAAGACAAGACCAGGCTGTGTGGTTTCCATCGCTAGCACACGGCCGCTTTTTGGTTCATAAACACGGACGCTTTCATTTTTGGTGTGATCAAGTAAAAAATAATGATCATAGCCATTTCCGACACACTGGTTTTGCTCTATGCCGTTTTCTAATCCTTGCCGGAAAGTGCGACCTTGACGGAAATCAAATAAACTGCCTATTGCATCTACGATTTTTCCAGTGGCAATCAACTCATTGTCGAGCTCAAGGTAGGCAGATGCATCCATTTCCAGCACGTGGTCATGGATCGTTGCCCCTGTTTCACTGGCCAAATTAAAATAGGTATGGTTGGTTAACGTAAGCGGTGTCCGCTTGTCGGTCTCCGCTGTGTAGGAAAGAATCCATTCATTGTCATCCGTCAATGTGTAGACGATGTCGATGTCAACATTGCCAGGGTAGCCGCCATCCCCATTAGGAGAGCGGTGATGAAACCGCACGCCTGAGCCCCTGGCAGATGTAAACGTTTCTGTTTCAAAGCGAATTTGGTGAAGCCCACTAGCTCCCCCATGCAAATGGTTTGCCCCTTCATTTGCTTGTACGTGTATTTGTTTTCCCCCTGCTGTAAAGGAAGCGCCTGCAATTCTGCCAGCAACTCTGCCTATTAAGGCTCCAAAATAGGGGCTGTTGTCCGTATACTCACTCATATCCTTGTAGCCGAGGGCAACGTTTGCTAATTGTCCGTTACGGTCAAAAGCATCTATTCTCGTTACGATGCCGCCGTAATCTAGGCAGTCAAGGCGCATGCCATGTTTATTTTGCAAACGAATTTGTTTCCAGCCATTCTTTATTATGTTTATTTTCGGTTCCATCGTCTGTCTCCTCTTATTTGCGGAATGACGAAAGCGCTTTGCTAATGTCTGCTGTCGCCGGATAGACTTGTTTATACAATTCATATAACGACTCATATGTTTTTGCCCTGTTACGGTCTGGCTCAAACACTGCATCCTGTTTAATAAATGCCTCTGCACATTCCTTAAGGGAACCAAACCAACCAGCTCCGTATGCAGCCAGCATCGCCGCCCCCATGCCTGGCCCTTGCTCGCTTGTCTGCTTCACAATTGGCGTTTGAAAAATATCAGCTTGCATTTGTAGCCACGTCTCGCTTTTTACTCCTCCACCAATGGAGACAATTCTTTCAATTGTCTTTCCTTGTTCTCTGAACAAATCGAGTGACTCTCTTAATGAAAAAGTGATGCCTTCAAGGATCGACCGGGTAAAGTCGGCCTTCGTATGGCTGCTATCTGCGCCGACGAAACTGGCACGGATAGTGGCATCAGCGTGAGGCGTCCGCTCTCCAGCAAGATAGGGTGTAAACAACAATCCATTAGCGCCTGGGGGGATTTCCGCTACTCCTGCAAGCAATTGGGGAAATGTTTCTTCAGGAGCAAATGTTTGCTTAAACCAACTCAAACTATATCCTGCCGCTAATGTGACGCCCATTGTATAAAACGCATTTTCAGCTGCATGGTTAAAATAATGGACGCCTCCCCCAAATGTCTTCCCTTTTTCTTCCTGATACGAAAGCATAACGCCCGATGTACCAATGCTAGCCAACGTCTTGCCTTCTTCTAAAATCCCGGCACCTACCGCTCCGCACGCATTATCGGCTCCTCCTGCAAAAACGGGTGTTTTGTTAGGTAGCCCCGTTGCCAATGCGATTTCTTCCGTCAACTGGCCGACACAAGCATGTGATTCCACCAGCGGTGGACAAAGCAAGGGATCGATGCCAAATGCCGAACATAGCGGTTCGCTCCACGTTTTTCTTTCGATATCAAGCAAGAGTGTACCTGCTGCGTCAGAATAGTCGGTATGCAATGCTCCAGTCAATTTCAAGCGCAAATAGTCTTTTGGAAGCACGAACTTAGCTGCTTTCGCAAACACTTCTGGTTCATGCTCCCGGACCCACATCAGCTTCGGCAACGTAAATCCTTCAAGCGCTGGATTTTTGGCCAATTGTTGCAGTCTTTCAGTGCCTAGCTTTTCGTAAATCGCTTTGCATTGCGGGGACGTGCGTGTATCATTCCATAGAATCGCCGGACGCAACACTTCATTTTGTTCATCAAGCAAGACGAGCCCATGCATTTGCCCTGAAAAACTAATTCCTTCAATTTCAGTCGTTGCTTTTGGCAAGGCTGCTGCAATGTCTGCTAATCCAGCAACGGTTTCCCTGACCCAATCATTTGGGTCTTGCTCGCTCCATCCTGATTTAGGATGAGACAACGGGTATGGTTTCGACACTTCCTTGACCACTTCGCCCGCCTCATTAACGACAAGCAATTTCACTGCGCTTGTGCCTAAATCAACACCAATGACATGTTTCAATTGAATCGCTCCTTGCCGATCGTCTACTTTTTACGCGAATGCATTTAATAAATACTGGTTAATGATTGCTTTTATCCGCTCCACACGCCCTGAGCGGTGTTTGATTTCGCCAAGTGATAGCGCATGCGCTTCAAGTTGGTGAAAATCGGTATTTCCTAAAACAATCTCGCGGCCGATTCCTTCTTTGTAACTTTGATAACGGCTGTCAACAAACTGCTCAAGGACACGGTCATCAATAAGCTGCTGCGCGACTTTTAATCCAATTGCAAAACTGTCCATGCCAGCGATGTGGGCAAAAAACAAGTCATCGGCTTCAAATGAGCCGCGCCGTACTTTCGCATCAAAGTTCAATCCGCCTCTGCCAAGCCCGCCGTTTTGCAAAATTTCATACATCGCTAGCGTTGTTGAATAAAGGTCTGTCGGAAACTCATCTGTATCCCAGCCAAGCAAAGGATCTCCTTGGTTCGCGTCCACTGAACCAAGCATTTGATGAATCCGGGCATAACGCAGCTCATGCTCAAACGTGTGTCCTGCAAGGGTTGCATGGTTTGCTTCAATATTAAACTTAAATGAATCTTGAAGCCCATAATGCTGGAGAAATGCATATCCTGTAGCCACGTCAAAATCATATTGGTGTGTTGTCGGTTCTTTTGGCTTAGGCTCAATTAAAAACTGGCCATCAAAGCCTATTTCTTTTGCATAATCAACTGCCATATGGAAAAAACGGCCAAGATTGTCGAGTTCAAGCTTTAAGTCCGTGTTTAACAATGACTCGTAGCCTTCGCGCCCGCCCCAGAATACATAATTTTCAGCGCCAAGCTCTTTGCCGATTTCCAAGCCTTTCTTTACTTTTGCAGCTGAATAGGCAAAGACATCAGCTTCATTGGAAGACGCGGCACCGCCTACAAACCGGGGATGTGTAAAATTATTCGCTGTGTTCCAAAGCAGTTTTGTGTTGCTGTCTTTCATATAGTCCTTTATCATCGCGACGATGACATCTAAATTGGCATACGTTTCTTTCAAAGAACTTCCTTCAGGGGCGATATCGACATCGTGGAAGCAAAAGTATGGGACATTGATTTTCTCGAAGAACTCAAATGCTGCTTCAACACGCGCCTTTGCCAAGTCCATCCCTGTGTAGGAATTCCAAGGCCTTATCGCCGTCCCTGCGCCGAACGGGTCTGACAACGCTTCTGTAAATGTGTGCCAGTAGGCAATGCTAAAACGCAAATGTTCGGCCATTGTTTTACCACTGACGACCTCTTCAGGATTATAAAATTTAAATGCAAACGGGTTATCAGACTTAGCGCCTTCATAGGAAATGTTGTTTACCGCAGGAAAATAGCTCATTAGATGACCTTCTTTCATTATGTTTGTTTATTATTTAAACTAAGTTTAGCCTCTTTTTGTAAGCGGTGTCAATCAGATTATAAAAAAACGTCTAGGCGCTGTTAGGAAAGTTGTAGAAGATCGGACACGTATAAAATGGAAATTGGGTGAAAAGAAACTGTAAAACATGGAGCAGAAAATAGAGCGTGTGAAAAACAGCATAGAAAATGGGAATGCATAGAACGTTTGCATTCCCTCATAAAATATGTTTTTTGTTTTAGAAGCTCGGTCCTGCCTTGCCAGCCTGCGCGGTTCCTGCCTTCATTTCAGCACAATTTGGTACCGTTCCATTTTTTCGCTAATGTCTGTAATCGCTTCCCGTAATAGCGGCAAGCAGGAGTCAAAACGCTCCTCATTAAAGCGATAGGCTGGGCCGGATATCGTGATGGAACCGACGATCCGCCCTTCATGGAAAAGCGGCATCGCCAAGGCAATGACATCTTCCGTATATTCGCCATGGCTAATAGCATACCCGCGTTTGCGAATCGTTGCCAGCTCATTGCGCAATTCGATTTCGCTCGTCATCGTCTTGTCCGTATATGCTTTCAATCCTCCCGCAATCACTTCCTCGATTGCCTCGTCAGGCATATATGCCAATATGCTGCGGTAAGACGCACCTACATATAAAGGCGCCCGGCTGCCAGCTGAAACGGAAAACTTGACTTTATTGGCCGGTTCAACAACTTCCAGCGTAAGCGCTTCTTTGCCGTCCAAAATCGTTAGAAACGTGGACTCGCCTGTTTTCTCCGTTAAACGGGCAAGGCTTGGGCGGATCAATTCTTTTACATTTAACTGGTCATACATAATCGAACCTAGCTCCCATACGGCAAACCCGAGGCTATATTTCTTTGTCTCTGCATCTTTCGTGAGAAAGTTTTGGGCTTCCAATGTTTCAAGTATCCGATAAATTTTCGTATGATTGATCCCCGTAGCGTTGGACAGCTCCCTGCCTCCCCAAACAGGCTTTTCTTTCGTAAACATTTTTAAAATCTCCAATGCTTGATGTACAGTTTTTAACACAGCTCCTCCTAGGCCATTGCGGCAAGCTTAATCATTACTAGTTTACATCAAAACACTGCACATGGGTGACTGACGTTTCACTTACTGTTGGACAAAAAATCAATCACAGCAGCCACATACACTTTTGCACAAAGCACAACGTCCTCCACCTTTACTTTTTCATCAAAATTATGGATGCTTGGCAAGTATGCAGGCCCGTATTGGAGAACGGGAATGTAGTGATCACGGAAATGACGGGCATCGCTGCTTGCCCATTGCATCACGCCGTACGCTTCTTCTTTCGTTACATAGGAAATATTATCGATAATGGCTGTGCAAACTGGATCCGTTGCAGGCGTATGGTTGGCATTGCTGCGAAACCCAAATGGCGTAATTTCATAGTCAATCCCTAGCTCATCAAGGCGCGCTTCAATGTACGCATATACTTCCTTTTGCGTAATCCCAAACGGTAGACGGCAGTCGACTTCAACTGTACAGGTGTCGGGAATGACATTGGATTTCGTGCCACCGTGGATCGTGCCAATATTAACGCTTATTTTTTCGAGAATTTCTTTGTACTGCTCACGTTCGACTTCGACTTCTTCCATATATTTGCGTGAAACAGCCAGGAGCGGTTTCACGTCTTCAGGGATATCGACATCGATATCAAAAACGGTACGGATTGCTGCAATTGCCTTAATTGCATCTGTGATGGCATTTCGGCCTGCAAGAGGGGATAAGCTTCCATGGCCTGCTTCCCCGTAAACATCCAATTTAAACCAACAAGAACCTTTCTGGCCAATTGTCGGATGCAAGCGAGAAGAAGGCTCCGCAATTAAGCACCCGTCACCCTTTATTAAGCCCCTTTCTAGGAGCCAAGGAACTCCATACTCTCCGCCTGTTTCCTCGTCAGGGACGATTGCAAGCGTGAGTTTCCCAGGCAGTTTCACACCCATTCGTTTGAGCAAAGCAGTCGCAAAAAGCACTCCGCCCAGGCCTGCCTTCATATCGCTAGCGCCACGTCCTAGTATCCAACCGTCTTCGACAATGCCTGAAAAGGGGTCGAACGACCACTTTTCCCGGTCCCCAGCAGGGACAACGTCCGTATGGCCGCAATAAATCAGCTCTTTTCCCCCTTCTTCGCCAATGCTTGCAATCAAATTATACATCTGTTCATTCGATTGGTGCCAAGTGACATCGATCCCATCTTTGCCTAAATAATCGGCAATGAAGCGGCTTATTTCAGTGGTGTCGCCAGGGGGGTTTTCGGTATTGATCTGAATAAGAGAACAGACCAAGTCGATGAGTTCTTGCTTGTTTTCTTCTACAGCAACGATTAGTTCGTCTTTTACGTTCATTTTACAGCAGCCTCCTTCCCGAGCGTTTGCAAATGCGTCATTTTTCCGTACAGTTTTTCTAACAAGGCAAATTCTTCTTCATTATAAAACTGGCAGTTTCCTTCGCCATACGCTTTCGCCGTTTCAATCGAAAAACGGGCTGCTTGTTCGACATCTTCCAAATGGGTCGCACCAGTGGCACAGCCGGCAACCGCGGCTTGGGCTGTGATCGCAACACCAACAACTGGGCTGTGAGTGGCGACAGCGGGCTGCAAAATGCTGTTGATATGGTAAATCCCGTTCCCATAAGGGGTAATATCTTGAGTGGTAATTGGCAACGTAACAGGCAATATTCCTGTCGACTGGCTATATAGAAACAGCAAATCCTCGCTTACTCGTAACACGTACCCTTCTTTTACAGTCGGTGTTACTGCAATGCCTTTATGGTTTGTAATTTGGTTCCCTTTCGTCGTGTCAATTGACAAAATCGCTTCCATGGCTGGGTCGACTTCATAGTGATTCATAGTCAAGATGTCCACTGGGGAACCCATGAACGGCACTGGATCATGAGGCTGTGTTGGCGCATTAGCGCAAATATGCGTAGTCACGATAACGTCCCCGTCCAAAAAGTCGCCTCTCTCTTGCATGTCTAGAAGCTTCGCCGCTGCTGACATCGCTGCAAGAGCGCCGTCCCCATCGGAGACAAAGCCTGTCCGTTCTGGACGGGCTCCAATTCCGCCAAGCCTTCCAATGATACCCATGGTTGGCGCTGAACCTCCTGCTGAGCGACCGTTCCTTCCACGAACATGGACTTTAACAAAGTCTGTTGAGCCCTTTTCCCCATCGACGCGTGAAATGTCGACATCTGCATGAGGCGAAACCTCCTTTAAATAAGCAGCGACCTTCTCTCCTGATACACGCGGGTCATCCATAACGTCATACAAACGTAAAACATGGTTTAATGGCATATTGCTTCCTCCTCGATGTCGTTCATCAAATGGCAAGCGACTTGCTGGCCATTCGTTTGTTTAATGAGGGTGGGAACCACTTCCTGGCAAGATGGCATTGCTTCTGGGCAACGCTTGTGGAAGGGACACCCTGGCGGCGGATTGACCGGGCTCGGCACATCGCCTGATAAAATCGTTCTCTGTTTTTGTTCAAATGGGCTTTCTTTCGGAACAGCTGACAAAAGCGCTTTCGTATAAGGGTGTTTCGGTTGATGATAAATTTGTTCGTATGTGCCCATTTCCACGATTTTGCCTAAATACATGACAGCAATCCGGTCACACATATAACGGACAACATTTAGATCATGAGAAATAAATACGTATGTCAATTGGAACTCACTTTGCAAATCCTTTAACAAATTGATTACTTGCGCTTGGACAGAGACATCCAAAGCGGAGACCGGTTCATCGCAAATAATGATGTCGGGATGGAGCGCTAGCGCCCGGGCAATATTGATTCGTTGTCGTTGCCCGCCTGAAAATTCATGTGGATATCGTTTGGCGTGCCCTTCATTCAGCCCGACTGTTTCAAGCAACTCATAAAGCCTCTTTTTTTGGCTGTCCCTCGTGCCAACGCCATGGATGACAAGCGGCTCCATGATTAGTTGACCAACGGTTTTACGTGGATCTAGCGAGGCATACGGGTTTTGGAACACCATTTGGATATGTTTACGTACTTTTCGAACTTCAGCCGCTGAAAGACCAGCTAAATTTTTACCATGAAAGTGAACGGTCCCCTCAGTCGGCCGTATCAGTTGGTTGATCAACCTAGCTAGCGTTGATTTGCCGCAGCCAGATTCGCCAACCACACCAAGCGTTTCCCCTTTAAACAGGTCAAAACTGACGCCGTCGACAGCTTTGACTGTTTGGGTTTCCCGCTTTAAGAACGATTTTTTGATCGGGAAATGCTTCTTTACCTGTTCGACTTTTAAAATCGGTTCAGTCATGCCAACACTCTCTCCTTCCGTTCGAGCGTTTTGTCTTTTGTCTGGAAATGACAAGCGACTTGGTGCCCTTCCTCCGTCTCGATCAGCTCCGGCTTTTCCTCTCGACACACCGCTTTTGCATAAGGACAACGGTTTGCAAATGAACAACCTTTCATTTCAGCACGTAAATCAGGAGGCGATCCAGGAATAGGATGAAGCCGTTCTTGTTGGCTGACTGTTGATAAAATTTGCGAATCAAACAATCCCCATGTATACGGGTGTTGTGGATTGTCATAAAGCGTCTTAGCGGACGCTGTTTCCACCGCACTGCCAGCATACATGACAATCACTTTGTCGCAGCTTTCCCATACAACTCCTAAGTCGTGTGTAATCATAATAATGGCAGTATTAAATTGCTGCTGCAGATCTTTCATTAACGTTAAAATTTGTGCTTGCACCGTTACATCAAGAGCCGTCGTCGGCTCATCGGCAATAAGCAACTTCGGGTTGCATGCGAGCGCAATCGCAATCATCACACGCTGGCGCATCCCTCCCGAAAACTCATGTGGATACATCGAAAGCCTTTTTTTCGGCTCTGGAATGCCAACAAGGCGCAACATTTCCTCTGCCCGTTCTTTTGCTTCTTTTTTGCTAAGCCCATTGTGAAGGCGAATCACTTCCATGATTTGGTCGCCAACCGTAAATACAGGGTTTAAAGACGTCATCGGATCTTGGAAAATCATTGAAATCTCATTGCCGCGAATGCTGCGCATCCGTTTTTCAGGCAGCTTTAGCAAATCTTCATCGTTGTAACGGATTTCGCCTTTTGGATAATGAGCAGGAGGCGATGGCAATAGCCGTAAAAGCGAGGTGGCAGTCACGCTTTTCCCAGAACCTGACTCGCCAACAATGCCGACTGTTTCCCCGCGATGAAGCGTAAAACTGACACCATTTACCGCTTTGACTGTATGGGCGGAAGACCGAAAATGAACATGCAAATTGTCTACTTCCAATAAACGTTCTCGTTTTTCCATGATCTCCCTCCTATACTTTCATTTTCGGGTCTAGGGCATCACGAAGCCCATCGCCGAACAAGTTAAACCCGAGTACAGTCACTAAAATCGCTAATCCAGAAAACAATGCCATGTGAGGAGACAACACCAGATAGCTTGTCCCATCTTTTAAAATGCTGCCCCAAGATGGCGTAGGAGGCTGAACGCCTAAACCGAGAAAGCTAAGGGCAGCTTCAGAAATGACGGCGCCAGCAATGCTCATTGTTCCATATACAATTAAAGGGGCAAGGCAGTTTGGCAAAATATGAGAAAACATAATTCGGCCATTTTTAGCGCCAAGAGAGCGTGTTACTTCAATAAATTCTTCTTCTTTTACAGACAGTACTTGGCCGCGGATAATCCGGGCAAATCCCGGAACACTCGCAATGCCAATTGCGATGATGACATTGACAAGCCCTTGACCGAGAACGGCCATAAGTGAAATGGCTAGTAAAATAAACGGAAACGCAAATAGGCCATCCATTGTCCTCATAATGATTGAGTCAAGTTTCCCTCCATAAAAACCAGCAATTAAGCCAAGGAATGTCCCGACAAGCGCCCCAAGGACAATAGAACCTAAGCCAACAATGAGGGAAATGCGTGAGCCATAGACGATGCGCGAAAACAAGTCGCGGCCATAATTATCGGTCCCAAGCAAATGGCCGCCTGATCCTGCTGGTTTAAGCGAATTGGCTGCATCCATTGCATTCGGAGAATGAGTTGCAATCAAAGGTGCAAACAAGGCGAGAATGACCATCACGACAATAATCGCCATCCCTATTGCAGCCAGTTTGTTTTTAAGAAGTTTGCGAAAAAATCGGAATTTGTTTCTTTCTTCATACGAAACGGGTTGTTGTTCGATGACCGGCGGCTGTTCCATTAGGACGTTCCTCCTTTTGAGCCATTTAGATCAACCCTCGGGTTAACGACTTTGTACAATAAATCAACGACTAAATTCACCAATACGAAAATGAGGGCAATAAACAAGACAGACCCTTGGACGACAATAAAATCCCGTTTGTCGATCGCATCAACGATCATTCGCCCCATTCCTGGCCACGCGTAAATCGTCTCCGTCAACACCGCGCCACCTAGTAGCATCGACACTTGCATGCCGGTTACAGTCAGTAAAGGCGTCAACGCATTTTTAAACGCATGTTTACTGATCACCCAAAATTCTTTTAATCCTTTTGCCCGCGCCGTTTTAATATAGTCTTGCGCCCCTACTTCCAGCATGCTGGATCGAGTAATACGAGCAAACTCAGCCATTGGTATAGTCGCAAGTGTCACGCTTGGGAGAAGCAAGTATTTGAAGAAATCCCACAGACCGTTGTCAAGGGAACCCATCCCTGTTGCTGGCAACCAACCAAGCTGAACGCTGAAAAAAAGCACAAACATAACGCCAAGCCAAAAAACGGGCATCGATACACCGACAAGGGAACCGAATGTGACAAGATAGTCAATGACTGAATTTCGTTTTGCTGCGGCTATCATTCCAGCTGGTACACCAACTAACAAGGCAATTGTCAGAGCGAAGACGGCAAGCAGCAATGTGTTGGGAAAACGGTCCATGATTAAAGACAACACTGGTTCGTTATAATAAGCAGACGTGCCAAAATCAAGCTGGAGCAAATCTTTAAAATAGTGGAGAAGCTGCTGAAAAAACGGCTGGTCTAGCCCCAGTTCGACCCTTAATGCTTCCACGTCTTCTACACTTGCTTGCGGACCAAGCATCACGCTTGCCGGATCCCCAGGTAAGAGTCGGGTAATGATAAAAATAACCAATGAAACGACGAATAAAGTTGGGATTAAATCCAACAACCGTTTGCCGACAAATTGAATCATGACGATCCCCCTAGTAAAAATTGAATCATTGATTCGTTATCTGAAATTTAAAGCTGATTATAGCATAACAACGACCTTTGTAAATGGTTAATTTTCTGTATTTCAGAAAGTTTGATTTTCGTCGTTAGGAAATCTGACAGCAGAAAACCCTTTGTTTAATTGGTTTTTCAAATGAAAACCCTTAAAAATAAATGGATAAAATAAAAATCTGAAAAAATAACCATTTACTTTTCAGACTTCTTGCGCTAAAGTGAGCGTAGGAATTTTCAGAATCAATGTTTCACTATTAGAAACACACAAGGGGGATATCAGCAAAATGAAAAAAACAGCACTTCCATTTCTTTTGGCTGCTTCGCTGTTGGCATTAGGTGCTTGTGGCGGAGGGGGAGGCGATACGGCTTCAGAAGGCAATGCTAGCAATGGCGCTGGTGAAAATGCCGATGGCACGTTGACAATTGGTCTATCAGCAAACCCGAAAACATTTGATCCAGTCGATTACTCTGGCCAATATGAAAGTCATATTATTCGCAATGTCGCTGACACGCTCGTCGTCTATAACGAAGATTTAACCGAAATCGTCCCTTCCTTGGCAACCGAATGGGAAGCCGCTGACGACTTGATGAGCTACACCTTTAAGTTACGCGATGACGTTTATTTCCAGCCTGGCGATTACCAAGACGGGCGGAAAATGACAGCGGAAGATGTAAAATATAGTTTGGAACGTTCAGCGAACGAATCGGCTTTAAATCGCCTCCGTATGGTAGAAGAAGTCGAAGTCATTAACGACACGGAAGTCAAGCTCATTTTAAACACACCAAACTCTGCCTTATTGGCTGTTTTGACCGATGCTGGCAATGTGATTGTTCCGAAAGAAGAAGTGGAAGGCCACGGGGATAGCTTTGGCTCTCACTTGGTCGGAACCGGCCCTTTTACACTGGAACAATGGCAACAAGACCAAATGGTGAAGCTAGAACGCCATGAAAATTACTGGGGAGAGACACCTAACTTAGCCCAGTTGAACTTTCAAATCATTCCTGATCCAACAATGATGACAAATTCTTTACGTTCAGGCGATATTGATATCGCAACGGATGTGAAAGGACAAGACCGGGAATTGATTGAACAAGACGGCAACTTGGAACTTATATCTGTCCCAGGCTTGGCAACAACATACTTGGATCTAAACAACGTCGAAGGGCCGACAGCAGACCCGAAAGTACGCGAGGCTATTTACAAAGGCACGAACGTGCAAGAAATGGTAGACGGTGTTTACCAATGGGGTGGAGCAGAAGTTTCCTATTTGCCAATCCCGCGCCAATCATGGGGCTACGATGAAGCACAAGAAAGCTTAGCGCCTTCCTACGACCCAGAAGCAGCAAAAGAGCTTTTGGCAGAAGCAGGTTACCCTGATGGCTTTGATACCGAAATTTACGTGGCCGAGAGCCGCGTCCCATACGCGACGATTTTCCAAAACCAAATGGCAGAGATCGGCGTTAATGTAACGATCAATACAGTGGAATGGGGCACTTATTCGGACATCGTCTCCAAAGGCCAAGCGCCGATGTCGATTGGCGGATGGACATGGTATCCTGACCCTGATTTCTATTTGTACCAGCTGTTCCATAGCGACCAAATTGGCGCGCTCGGAAACGGAAAAGGCTACAAAAATGAGGAAGTCGATGCGTTGCTCACAAAAGCAACGTCGGAAACAGATGACCAAGAAGAACGTGCAGCGATTTACCAGGAAGCACTTGAGCTCATTATGGCTGATGTCCCACGAATCGAACTCGATAATACGGAAACAGCGGCTGGCGTTTCTTCCCGCGTACACGGCTTTAACGTTAGCCCAGACGGTTCTATCCGCATCGTTACGCCTTACGGTACCAATGTCTCCGTCGACTAATGCATCTAGAAGAGAAGCGCGTTTCCTCGCTTCTCTTCTTTTGTACATATCCTAAGTAGCCATAACTTTTTAGAAAGGATGTTCTGTAATGTATACAGCTATTCGTTCTACTCGCGTTTATGATTCCGATTTAGGAGCGTATCAAGCGAAAACGATTTTGCTCCAAGGCACGCACATTGAGGCATTGCTTCCCTATGACGAATCGCTCCCTGAAAACTGCCTTGTTACCGATGTGGGCGATCACTATGTACTACCAGGATTTATAGATGGATTTAGCCAAATTGGCGCAAAAGAAATCGGTATTCGCTGGGAAGGCGGGGATGAGACAGAAACCGCCCAAAGCGACGATTTGGCTCCTTATCGAATCCTCGACAGCATTTATCCTTTTGACGCTGCATTTAAAGAAGCGCTTGCTAATGGTGTGACAGTTTCCCATGTCGTTTCTGGACCAGGGAGCGTGATCGGCGCACAAACAACCATTGTGAAGCATGACGGGGCAACAGTGGACGAGATGGCAATTAAGCCTTCGTACGGTCATGCTTTTTCACTGGGCGACATCCCAAAACATATGTTTAAACAACAAACCAATAAACCATTAACAAGAATGGGCATTGCCGCTTCCTTGCGCCGTTACTTTGACAAGCACGGCACGCCAGCAAATGTGTTTATCCGCGCTTACCACGGGACTGACATTGACACAGCGTTGCGCCTCCAAGAAGAGTATGCATTTTCATTGACGCTTGTTCATGGTACAGGCGCCAATGAGCGTCAGCTGTACGAGTTAAAACAACGAGGAGCGTCTCTCTTTGCAGGGCCGATGTTCCAAGCGCGGGAACGTCACGAGCAACAAAAATTGTGCCCTTCCTTTCATAAAAAAGTCGTTTTATCAGGCATCCCCCATGCGATCATCTCAGACCATCCTACCACATCTGTGCGGAACTTAAAGTTAGAAGCCGCGCTGGCAGTACGAGAAGGTTTGGACGAAAAGCACGCATTAAACGCCCTTACGCTTGCCACCGCCCAATGTTTAGGCATCTCTGACAGAACTGGCTCAATTACGGCAGGAAAGCAAGCCGATATTGCCATTTGGAATGGCGATCCTTTATCGTTAACAAGCTCCGTTACCCACACGTTTGTAAGTGGCAAACTCTGTTATGAAAAGGAGAGGGAACAGCGATGAATACAGTATTTCGCGGCGCAGATTTGTATACAGTCGATACCGATTTTACGGTTATCCAATCAGGAGATCTCTACATCGCCAACGGCAAAGTTACAGCGATTGGCCGCCATCTGAATGTTCCAGCTGGCACAAAAGAAGTCGAGGCAAAAGGGATGGTTATTACACCGGGACTCATTGATATCCACACCCATGTAGGCATCTGGGCCGAAGTGATAGAGGACGTAAACGACGCCAATGAATATTCCGAACCGTTTACCCCTCTAATGGAGGCAACGGACGGCATTCATTTAGACCATTTTTCCTTCCAAGATGCTGTGCGAGGCGGCGTCACCACTGTACAAACAGGCGCTGGAAGTGCCAACCCCATTGGCGGCATTTGGTCCATTTTGAAAACAGCTGGCGCTACATTAGAAGAGCGTCTCTTAATAAAACGAAGCGGGCTGAAAGGTGCTCTAGGCGAAAACCCCAAAAACGTTTTCGGACAAACCTATCACAAAAAGCCATTCACACGCATGGCGGTTGCTTCGATTATCCGTAATGGCTTCTTGAAAGCTTTGCCTTATCGGCATTTGGCAAAAGAGGAACTCGGTGTTGATCTCCAAGAGCTGTGGCCGTTTATTGAAGTTTTAAATGGCACCATGCCGCTCCGCCTCCACTGCCATCGTGCCGACGACATTGCGACTGCCCTTCGCATTGCCGATGAATTTGGCGTCAAGCTCCATCTCGAGCATGCGACAGAAGGCTATATGATGATTGATGCGATCCAAAAAGCAGGGGTCGCGGTCACACTCGGTCCATTTATGATGTCTGCTTCTAAATATGAATTGCGGAACAGCACTCCTAAAAGCCCTGCCCTAATGGACGAAGCAGGCATCCCATTTGCGATTATGACAGACCATCCTTTTACGCCTATTCAATATTTATCCGTCTGCGCAGCGGAAGCAGTCAAATACGGACTTTCCTCAGAAACAGCACTCGCAAGCATCACTCGCACTGCTGCAGAATTAGCCGGCATCTCAAACCGCGTCGGCTCACTAGAAGTAGGAAAAGACGCTGACCTGGCGATTTGGACAGGCCATCCATTTGCGACAAAAACAAAACTTTGCGCCACCTATATTAATGGTAGCTGTGTTTACCATTCTAATCCACAGTAGATGCTAAAAAGCCGCCAAGTGATTGGCGGCTTCAGACTTGTAGACAAACGCTCGCATGCTTCGTTGCCTACCGTTCATAGACTTATGAACCTCCGTCTATTTGCATCGCTCATGTTAAACGACCTTGTTCTATTTACTACTGACGTTACGCCTCCAACTTTTGTATTCGCCTGCGGATTGCCCGGATCGCCACGTCATGTTCGCTCAAAATTTCATAGGTTGATTTTTGGTCTTCCATTAACTGTTTCACATTTTTGTTCGTTTCCATCACTGCTTGTTTGATCATGCCTTGTTCTTCTTTCAACTTATTCACGTCGTTTTCTACCCGTTGAAAACGAGTTTCTAACCCATCAATACGCCCTTCTAAACCGTCAAAACGCTTTTCTAACCCATCAATACGTCCTTCTAAGCCGTCAAAACGCTTTTCCAATCCACCCAAACGAGTAGTTAATTCCTTGACACTCTTTTCCGTGGCCACCGTTTTTTCCAAAATCAATTTTAACAGTTCTCTTTCCTCCAAGTAGATCGCCTCCTTTACAATTTGATGCCCGTCCATGTTGTTCACTCTTATTCTATTCTACCAGAAACAAAAGAAAAAGGGAACATTTGTTCTGTTTCTTTCTCATCACCAAACTTAATCAGACGAAACGCTTGTGAGGGCTGATCGACGGAAAGCGAAGGGGCGAATGACACAAACGTAAATGTGCAACGCCTATCAATCAGTGCTTTCTTCACGGTGAGGATGCCCCTAATCGTTGAATCGAAAGCGGTATTTGAGAGGTTTCGCCATCCCGAGTTTATGGCAAAAAAGAGCCGAAATCGCGTTGCGGTTTCGGCTCTTTTACTATTGATTTATCTTCCGAGATAGGCGATGGAATACTGGTCTGCGGCAACCATGGCATCAACGAGGTCATCGGCTGACGGAACGCTTGCTAAGTTATGGCTGCTTTCGCCTTCTTGCAAAGCCGTTTGTGCGACTTTTAATAACTCGTCGCGGCTAATTCCTTCAATATGGAGGTCTTTAAACGTCACTGGCAAACCAAGTTTTGACAGAAATTGAATGTAATGGTTAATCTCAAATTGATTGCGGTCTTCCCATGCTAGTTGTGTCAATATGCCAAACGAAACCTTTTCCCCATGGCTTAGATGATGGATATCGCCATCAAGCACAGTAAAACCATTATGGACAGCATGCGCCAACGCGAGACCTCCGCTTTCAAACCCGAGGCCGCTTAGCAGTGTATTGGCTTCTATAACTTGTTCAAGGGCATGGGAAACAACTCCCCGTTTATTCGCTTCATAAGCAAGCAACCCGTAATCAAATAAAACCTGCTCACACTTCTCAGCAATCGCTAACCCAGCAATAGTTGCTTTTCCTCCTGCCATTGTAGTGCCCCGTCCTTCAAAGGAAGCTCGAGCCTCGACCCAAGTAGCAAGAGCATCAGCAATGCCTGCTGCTAAAAATTTCGGCGGAGCACTAGCAATGACTGTCGAATCGACAAGGATAATATCCGGGTTCTTGCTATAAAAGGAATAGCGTTCAAACACGCCGTCTTCTGAATAGATGACCGACAAAGCGCTTGTCGGCGCATCGGTTGAAGCCGTTGTCGGAACAATGGCACAGCCGGCATCTTGTAAACGATCACGTACCCCTTTAGCTGTATCCAATGTTTTTCCGCCGCCGATTCCAACAATGATATCAGCGCCTTCGTTTTCGGCCTTTTTTACAATCCGCTTAATTTCCGCTTCAGACGATTCACCTTCAAATGTGACTTCCACCACGTCAAGGCCTGCTTCTTTCAAGCTGTCAGCCACTCGGTTTCCAGCTATCCCCCAGACAAATTCATCGGCCATAAGCAGCGCCTTTTTGCCTAAGTCTTTTACGTATTCCCCCGTCTTGTCTAGAACACCTCGGCCTTGAACATACTTGCTTGGACTAATAAAAATTTTCTCATCCATTCTTCCTATCCCTCCTATCGATCTTTCTACCTATATAATTCCACAGATCGACACGATTCAAACCTTTTCGAGAAAAATATACAAAACTACACCCTACTTTTTCAGCATTCTCGTTTAAGCTACCGTTCAAGCGCTGTCCCAAAAGGGCTTTTTTCCTATCTTTTGGTGCTTTTTCTATATAGGTTACGGTAGCACAAAGATCAATACAGGCAGAGGTGTATACTCGTGCTCGAAACTAACAGAAGACATTATCCTGTTAAAAAAAACGAGCACTATTCACGAGGCCAAAAAGAACGTTCGGTTGGTCATTAATAAGAAAAAAGAGCTTTTTCAAGCTCTCGATTGTTCTCCTTCTGGGGAAGTCGCCAAAAAATGGTCTTCAATATCTCCAAGAACCAATCTCATATTTAGTACGATCAAGAAAACAATCAAACTTCCTGTAAACAGGACAAAAAAATTAGTGGTAACAGCCGTGATGACTCCAACTATAAATAAGATCAACAAATTTCCTGTCGTTTGTTTCACTTTCGTAAAACCGTAATAAATCGACAATCTTAGCACATCCCGCACTCTGAATTTGTAGCGCGCATTGATTACTAGAATGTTTAACATTACCATTGTCCACATAATCAACAGAACAAATAGGATGATCGACCCAGCTTGGCTTATTTGTGATGACGATTGGCGGAGGTATTGGAAGTCGACTAATAAAATGAAGCAGATGACAAGCATAGGCAACCAGATGGAAAACGTATCTTTTAGGTTTTTTTTATAGCCTTCAAAAAAATCCCGTGTAGGTGACAACTCCTTCGTTCTCACCAGCTTCTCCATTGAATAGCACATCGCCGCAATCGCAGGCCCTGATGGTATCAATGCCAGAAAGTATAAAAGAATATTGGAGAAAGAAGGTTGCAATGTCATAAAGAAAAATAGAAATAGACTATTGGTTAAGATAAAGTAGACATTTGTCAAAAGAAACCAATAAATATAGTTTGTCACCGTAAATAAGATTCCTTGACCAAATTCCTTTCTTTCTTCCATGTCCGTTCACCGTCTTTCTTAGTGGTTTTACTTATCTAGTAGCTTGATGGGTATGCAGGCTGCCCTTCAAGTGAGAAGGACAACCTATCATAATGGATCAGTTATAAGACTGCTTATAGTCTTGGTATGTTTGGTTGGCGAGATCGACATACCTTTGCAATCCTTGGCCTTCCAACTCTGTTACAAACGTGTCAAATTCACTTAAATCACGCTCCCCTAAAATAAACTTTAATGTATTTTGATCTGTATAATCTTTTAGTGGCGTACTCAATAATGTCGCCTGTTCTCTATCCTCTGCTGTATAGGGAATGAGTGGTTCTAAAGGGATCGCCGTTTTTGTGTTTGCCATATCCTCTTGGAATTTGATCTCTTCTTCAGTAAACATCGAATGGAGCAGCTCCGTTGTCCCTCCGTAAGCAAAAACGCCACCAGAGAAACCATAATCAACACGCAAATCCGTCGTTCCGTCAGGGTTTAATCCATTGTAATTCACATCGTCTGCTAAATTTCGTACGCCCTCAGTTTTCGTATAGGTCGTGCCTTCAACACCCCATTTTGTAAATTCTTGCCCCTCATCACTGTAATAAAGCCAATCAATAAATTGCAACAATGCTTCGAAATTTTCGCTTTCTTTTGCTTTCGACGAAATCATAACGCCATTTTCGAAGCGACTTCCTGCCATTAAATGGCCGGCAGGGCCACCAGGCACCGTAATTTTTGCAATTGAATAAGTGCCCTCACCTAGTAATTTGTCCATGCTTGTTCTATATGTCACAACATCTTGGGCATTTCCATTAATAATAAATGAATTTCCAGAAACAAATTTTTGGGTAGCTTGTTCATCTCCCTGTGTAAAGCTTTCTTTATCTAAAAGGCCTTCTTTCACCAATTTATTGAAATACGTCAACAGTTCTTTGTATTCATCTGTCGTTGCGCTATAAACAAATTCATCTTTTGAGTCATCGTATGTTAAACCATTGCCAAAACCCCAGCCTGCCTTCGTACCAAAGCCTGTCGCGGCAATATTAAGGGTGCTATTAAATTCATAGCGGTCAGAAAACGGAGTCACATCAGGATAAATGTCTTTTAACGTCTTCATTGCCTCATATAAATCATCCCAAGTTGTTGGCAGCGGAATAGTATTTTCCTCAAAAATATCCGTTCGCACAATTAATGTATACTCTGGCCATACGTTCTCATGTAAGCCTGGAAGGAGATAAAATTCCCCATCACTTTGGCGCAATGTTTCTAATTCATCTTCCATTTCCCATTTCTCAATTTTGTCTTTGAAATGGGGCATTTTATCCATATAGTCACTTACAGGCAGAATCGCTCCAGAAGAGACAAATGAGGCCTCCTCTCCCGGGTACGTTTTTGGAATAATGAGTGGTGATTCCCCAGAACTAATTAACAAGTTTCGTTTTTGTGCGTAATCGCTCATTGGGATAATCGTCGGATTTAGCGTCACATTTGTGAGTTCTTCGATCTTCTCCCACAACAACCAATCCTCTTTATAAGGATAATTTGGGTGATCGCTGTACATCATTGAAAACTCAAGCGCTTCTTCGGCTTTAAATGTGTCGCCAACATTATACGATTCCATCGCCCCTTTAGATTTCATTTCTTCTTCGCCGTCAGAGTCTGTGCTGGAACAGCCGGCAATCACTAGTAAAAATAAAGCTGTTAGACAAAAAGCAGTCCATTTCTTTTTTAGACACTCTTTCATTTCTTTTCCCTCCCTTTTTATTCGAAAGCAATAAGCTTCTTCCTAACTTGATCGGTTAATGACTGTTAATAGATAGTAACCTTTCATTGCTCATTAGCTCTGGATTTACTTCACAGACCCTAGCATTACACCTGAGACAAAGTATTTCTGTACAAACGGGTATACGGTTAAAATCGGTAATATCGTAAGGACCATCGTAACTGATTTGATATTGGCGGAAATCTGTATTAAGTTATCTGCTGATGTTGCGCCCGTTGCCGCACTACCAGTAGCCCCAGCAATCATATTTCGCAAGTAGATCGTAACGGGGAACAAGTCCTTTTGATCAAGATACAAAAAGGCTGGAAACCATGAATTCCAGTGTCCAACTGCATAAAAGAGAACCATTGTTGCCATCACTGCTTTACTAAGTGGTAAGATGATTTTGAGAAGAATTCCATACGTATTCATCCCATCCATTGCGGCTGCTTCTTCTAGCTCATCAGGCATATTTTCAAAAAACGATTTCATAATTAGCATGTTATAAATACTAATCGCTCCGGGGATAACAAGCGCCCAAATGGTATTATGAAACCCTAAGTTATTGATTAGTAGATAGTTCGGGATTAAACCTCCATTAAAAAACATCGTGAATACAGCAAATAATGTTAAAAACCTGCGACCTACCAACCGTCTTTTTGACAATGCATAGGCAAAGATCGTTGTAAAAAACATGGAGATGGCTGTTCCCACGACTGTGTAAACAACGGTATTTTTATAGTTAATCCAAAACATCCTATCTTCAATCACTGTCTTATACGTTTCAATATTAAAGCCTTTTGGAATTAAATTAACCTCTCCCGCGCTAATATAAGCTTCACTACTAAAAGATTGTGCAACCACATTTAAAAAAGGGTAAAGTGTACAAAAGACAACGACTAGCAAAATAAACACATTGAATATTTTAAAAATCTTGTATTGGATGGATTCCTGCATATACTCCTCCTCCCTACCACAAGCTTCTTTCCGTTAACTTTCTAGAAATTCCGTTCGCTGTTAAAATCAGTACTAAGCCTATGATAGATTCAAATAAGCCAATCGCTGTCGCATAACTAAAGTTGCTCGATTCCAGCCCTACCCGATATAAGTAAGTTGAAATGACATCTGACGTTTCATAGGTTAATGGGTTGTATATAAGTAAAATTTTCTCAAAACCGACAGCCAAAAAACTGCCAATATTTAGAATTAACAATGTAATGATTGTTGGAAGAATTCCTGGGATGGTAATGTGCAGCGTTTGCTTCCAACGATTGGCTCCGTCGATTTTTGCAGCCTCATAGAGAGAGTCATCGATCGTTGTTAATGCAGCCAAGTATAAAATCGCTCCCCAGCCCATCCCTTGCCAGATGTCAGAGGTAATATAAATGGTCCGAAACCATTCAGCCTGCTGAATAAAGTTAATTTTTTCTCCAGTAAAGAACTCAACGATCACGTTAATCGAACCGTTAAGAGCTGTTAATTGCAAGATCATGCCTGCTACAATAACGATCGATAAGAAGTGAGGCAAATAAGAAGCTGTTTGAACAAATTTTTTGAATCTTTTAGCCTTAATTTCATTTAATAACAACGCAAAAATAATCGGCATTGGAAAGCAAATCAATAATGTAAGCCCGCCAAGCATGAGCGTATTCGTAAAGACCTTCCAAAAGGTAGGATCATTAATAAACATCTTGAAATAGTGAAAGCCTACCCATTCTTCCCCAAATAAATGGCCTCCAGGGACAAAGCGCCTAAATGCAATGACATTTCCAATCATCGGACCATATTTAAAAATAACTAAGTAAATAAGTGGTAAAAGCAGTAAGGAATAAAGTTGCCAATCTTTCCGAATAACGGTTCTTAATCGCGTCAGCGTACTCATTTTTGCCCCTGTCAAGACATGCGCATTTCTAGCTTTGTCAATCCCTGCCATGTAACCCTCCCCTAACTTTGATGAACGAGCTTTCCTACACTACTTATTTGGAAGACTGTGGGCACAGGTGCTTACGGTCCCCCTCCACCAAGAAAAGAACCGCTGTCACCTGATGAAAAGTGATTTTCATTAATGGAAAGTGCCTTTAACAGCACGGCTTTTGTGATTTTTACCAATAAATTTTTCTGCCCTGCTCGTCGTTTATCCCCGACATCCGGTAGTAATACGTATTTACTTGGTCGCGCCATTCGCGGGCATTCGCTAACTGAGCTTCAAGCCTTTCTTTTACATGCTTGTAAAGACTGTCAGGCATTGCTTCCTTTTGTCCCTCCCATGCTTCAAGAAACGCTTCAACCTCCTCTACACCTTCAAAATGGGCGTCATAAATATGTTGGATCACAGTCTTGCCACTTTTTAACATATGGATATAAGGAACATGGTGAAAAAACAACAACAATTCGTCTGGGCACGTCGCTACATTTCCATACAATTCGGCCACAGGTTGTTTGTATTGGCTAACGTAGTTGCTCCCGGTTTTGGTACGGTCAACCCCTAAGCCGTTTCGGTCAGAGAAATGGTACGTCCCCCATGGCGAGTATTCATACCCATTTACATTTGGCCCATAATGATGGCCTGTGTTGACCATCCAACCGACACCAAGAGGGGCTGTATAAGCTTCATAAACGTGCCATGACCGCTTTAAAATCGAACAAATTGTTTGCCGCACCTCAGCTGACAAGTGCCCATACGTCCGCTTTGCCCATTCTTCGGCAAGCTTTCTTGGGCACTGCTTTGGATTCCAGGCGAGTTGGCCATAACCGTATAAATTGGCTTGAGCAAATGCATGCCCCGTCCAGTTTTTATTGTTTCCTATGTTTATAACGGCTGTTACGCCTTTCCCCTTTCCGTGCTGTTGGCGGCTAGAAAGAAGATCGGCTATGTTTGTGCCCTCTCCATGTGCATGTGTGTCGAATGCCAATATTTCTTGCCATTGCATCGGCAAGTAACAAACATCGATTTGCTGCCCGGTATACTCCTGGGTCATTTGCAGTTCCATGACGTAGTTCGTTTGCGTTAATGCTCCAAATAGGGGCGAAACAGGTTCCCGCACTTGAAAATCCATTGGGCCGTTTTTAATTTGCAGAATGACATTGTCTGCAAACGCCCCATCCAAAGGGGCAAAATGCTCATAGGCCGCCTTAGCCCTATCGGTCGAACGGTCGCGCCAATCTTGCAAGCAATCATAGACAAAGCAACGCCAAAACACGATGCCACCATATGGCTTTAACGCATCAGCAAGCATATTAGCGCCTTGTGCATGCGTTCTGCCATATGTAAATGGTCCTGGTCGATGTTCGGAATCGGCTTTTATCACAAAACCGCCAAATGTAGGAAGGTACTTGTATACTTCTTCGACTTGCGTTTTCCACCAATGAACAACGCGCTTATCAAGGGGATCTGCTGTTTGCAAATGCCCCAGTGTCATCGGACTGGCAAAGTTTGCACTTAAAAAAAGCGTAATGTGGTAAGCATCAAATAGGTTTGCTACTTTTGCCAATTGTGGCAGCCACTTTTCTGTAATGAGTTCTGTTTCTTTTGCGTGGACATTTACATTGTTAATAGTCAAAGCATTGATGCCTATGGAAGAGAGCATTTCCGCATATTGGACGATTTCTTCGTCTGACGCTGCCCAGGTATTGTCCTCAAAAAAAAGCGATTTTCCTGCATACCCTCTTTCAACGGAACCATCCAAATTATCCCAATGGTTAATCATCCGCACTTCCATCGCAGGCTGCTCTTCCGCTTCCATCGCTAGCAACGGACACCCTTGTTGGCTTTTCTTTAGAAACTCGTAAAAGCCATATAGCACGCCGAATTCTGTATCAGCTGCAATGATTAGTTGACCGCCGTCAACGAATAAACGATACCCTTCTTGATGGCCAACCCGTTCGCTACGGCCCAAAGCGGCAAACGTTCCTACGATTACATTTGCAAACTCGGCATCTACTGTTTCCACATGGGCAAATATCCGCGGCAAATACGTCTGCGCCAACTTTTTAATCGTGTTCAATCTAGAACTCTTCCCTACTACAGAAATGCACACTTTTTCAGTTCGGTGCCCTTGCCCTTCTTCAGGAAGCCAGCAAGTATCTCTTGCTCTTGTTTTCTCTTGAATAGGCATACTGCCACTCCCTTTTCTTTTTATTCCAGGTGCTACAACTGCAACAATAGCCGGATCGCCTACTTGCATGACAATGATCGTCCTTATTTACACAATGCTTTAAAGTGCCTTAATAGGCGCCGGCGCTCGTTCATCTCAAATGGCGTGTTGCATAAAGGCAGGCATTACGGGCCGATTTGAATCTAAACGAAAAAGGCGATCGATTGTACAAACTTTCTTATCCCTTTCGATATAAAATGGCTTTAACTTTGCCAAGCACTCGTATGTCGTCGCCTAGTCAGTCACCCACGAACCACACTTTTTCCAGCGCTTGTGCCTCCTTCTGCTTGAACGAGACCGTTGCTCTCTAACTCGTGATAAGAAAACGAGTGAAAATCAGCATGTTTGCGTACACCTGATGTGTCTTGGCAATGCATGCCAACAAAAGCCCCTGTAAAAAATCCGCCATGGGCGATATAGTCGTCGGAAAGTTTATAGGTGTCAAAAACAATGCCACTATCCTGAAAATGGCTGCCATCAAAAGAATAGGCAAACAAGAATGTATCGTAACGGACGCTCACCTTGAGATGCACAGAGGCCGCCTGTTCTGGCACAACGATTTCGCTGCCTTGCAATGGTTGTGAGACATGAAAATGGTCGCATTGGACAAGATCTAAAATCCGTCCTTTCCGTTCATGCCAAGTTACTTGGAACGAAACCCAATTTTCAGTATCGTAATAGCAAATTAACCCGGCTGCTTGTTGAAAGGTTTCTGGGTAAAATGACACTTCCGTCGCAGCGTCAAAGTAAAAATTTTGCCAGCGGCGGGCGACAAGTGCTTGTGTATGTTTGGAGTGGAGCGACTCCCGCCCAAACAAGCGCAGGATGCCCGCTTCATGGTCAAGCACACCAATTTCCTGGTTAAATGGAATCCGCAATGTTTGGTAGTGATGGTTCAAAACAGGGTGATCGAATTGATCGCACTTGGGATAGTCTTGTGGCCATTGAACTTCTGGCAATTTTGGCCCAGCCACTTCTACTGAGGGCAAAGGGCCATTGACAACATAAGGCCAGTCATCCTTCCACTCCATTTTTTGGATCGCCGTTTCACGGCCAAGTGGGCAAAAACCTCGCTCTTCTAAGAGCTTCTTCCCTTGCCTTCTAATGGGCCGCCCTAATAAGTGGGCCATATACCAGTCGCCATGTTGCGTTTCTACAAGAGAGGCATGGCCAGCTTTTTGTAACGGATGGCGCGGATGTGCCCAGCTCGACAATATCGGGTTTTGTGGATGAACTTCGTAAGGACCGTGTATGTCTTTCGCGCGGGCAATCGTGGCCGCATGCTCATATTTCGTTCCTCCTTCTGCTGTCAGCAAATAATAATAGCCGTTCGCTTGGTAAAGGTGTGGTGCTTCTGTTAAGCCTAATTCCGTGCCCTTAAAAATGAGTTGCGGTTTACCAACCAACCGTTTTTCCAATACACTGTATTCCTGTATGCAAATTCCATAAAAACGATGATTGTACACGCGTTGGTCCCACACCATATTCAGCACATACTTACGCCCGTCTTCATCATGAAATAAGGAAGGATCAAAGCCAGAGCTGTTCAAGTAAATGGGCTCGCTCCACTCTCCATCAATCGTTTCACATGTCACAAGATAGTTATGGCCGTCTTTCCACGTATTGCCTTCTACTACTTTTACATCAGAGTAAACAAGCCAAAATTGCCCATCACAGTAGCTCAAGCATGGGGCCCACACACCCCCGGAATCGGGGTTGCCAATCATGTTTAACTGGCTGACGCGATTAAGGGGCCTACTAATGAGGCGCCAGTTGACTAAATCGCGCGAATGGTGGATTTGTACACCAGGGAACCATTCAAATGTAGAAACTGCCATATAGTAATCATCGCCAACACGGCAAATACTCGGGTCTGGATTAAAGCCTTTTAAAACAGGGTTTCGTATCATCCGTCCGCTCCTTATCCATATTTGTTACCGCTTTCATTTTATCAATCAAAAAGAGCGAAAAACATGTACGTTCCTGCGCATTATTTACCCATACCTGCACAAAAAGGCGGCAAACATCAGCCTGATAGATACCTGATCTCAGAGGAAATTTCGAATTGAAACGGGGTTTACTAGCCAGAAAGCGAGGCAATGGTGGCGCTCTCCGCCTACGATTAAGAGCAGGCATTGTTGTATGCCTGCTCTGATGGTAATCTTGTAACCATCTTCAATAAAAGGACTCATGTTTAGCGCGAAACTGGCTCGGTGCCAAGCCAGTCCAGCGTTTGAATTGGCGGCTAAAGTGGGAGATATCGTAATAACCAAGTTGATCAGCAACCATTTCAATCGTTACGTCTTTTTGCAACAACAATGCTTTTGCTTTATTTAACTGTTTAAAGGACCAATACTTGCGTGGAGACATTTGGTATACTTTTTTAAACAATTGATTACAATATGAAACGCTGATGTTCAGTTTTTTGGCAATTTGTTCAATATTGCTTTTTTCTAACTGTCCGCCCCCTACCAAGTTGCGCTCAATTTGCTCGGCGATTTGATAGGCGAGCGCAACGGTCCGTTCTGAGAGGCGCTTGCCTTCTAACTCTTCGAGTCCAATCGCCAGCATGCCGAGCATTTCAAACATCACTGCTTGCATATTCATTTTTTCGACTAGGCCAAAGTTATCGTGCTCCAGCAATTTAGCAATCCGTTCGAGAAATGGCGCCATTTTTTTGGCAAGGCTGCCGCTAGCCTTAAAAAACAATGGATCGATATGCGTTAAATAAGGTAAGAACAGCTTGTCATCAATATTAAAGTGAATGCATAAGTACGTGAAAGGCTCTGAATTGCCACCTTCGCTGGCATGAAACTCCCCTGGCCTTACAAGCACCAAGTCACCAGCGTGTTGTTCATGGCGCCTCCCATTCGTTGTAAAAATTTGTTGTCCTTTTATGACCCAATTGATTTCATAAATAGCATGCTGATGTTCTGGGTAGACCCATGACCCCTTTACTGTGCGAACATGCACGCCAAACAGTTCAAGTTCCGTTTTCGTATTTGGGTAAACTGATTCGCTAATTAAAAATCGCTTGATTATGTCTTCACTTGTCTGCCCATCACCTTTAAAAATGAGGTCCAAAGCGCTCTCCTCCATTTTTCTCCATTATAGCGACAAACTTGTTTAGGCAAAAGGCGTGGCAATTTTGTTGCGGTAAAGTGTAAAAATTTTCTCTTGCCAAGATAAGTTGCTTTTGCTACACTTAATTTCAACAACTTCAACCGTATATGAATTCTTATTAAGAGGAGCAGAGGGACTGGCCCGATGATGCTTCAGCAACCCCGCCATGAGCGGAAGGTGCTAATTCCAGCAGGACGATGTCCTGGGAAATAAGAGATTGAATTAAACATTCTCCCCTCTTTCTTTCCAGGAAGAGGGGTTTTCTTTTTTCTTTTAAAAAGGCCAAATCCGTTGTTGAACAAGACTCCAAAACCTAGTAGGCATAGCCGTTTACTTAATTTAAGAGGAAGTGAATTTTTGTGATTGAATTTAAACAAGTGACAAAAACATTCCATTCAAGCAACCAGACAGTCACTGCCCTCGACAATGTTAATTTACATGTCGCCAGAGGAGAAATTTATGGTGTGATTGGTTTTAGCGGGGCCGGGAAGAGTACGCTCATTCGAAGCGCCAATTTGCTTGAGCGACCGACATCTGGCGAGGTGCTCATTAATGGCGTTAATTTGGCCACATTAAAAAGCCGAGAACTGCAAAAAGCAAAACGGAATATCGGCATGATCTTTCAACATTTTAACTTGCTCCAGTCCAAAACGGTGTTCGACAATGTTGCCACGCCATTAAAATTGACAAGAACGCCAAAAGCGGAGATTCGCCAAAGAGTCAACGAACTGCTTTCTTTTGTTGGTTTATCTGACAAAGCAGACAACTATCCAGAACAATTGTCTGGAGGGCAAAAACAGCGAATCGGCATCGCCAGGGCACTTGCGACAAACCCAGAAGTGTTGCTATGCGATGAAGCCACTTCTGCTCTTGATCCAGACACGACAAGCTCGATTTTACAACTATTAAAGAAAATAAACATTGAATACAACATTACGATTTTAATGATTACACATGAAATGTCGGTCATTCGTGAGATTTGTGATAAAGTCGCCGTTATGGAAAAAGGGCGCATCATTGAGGAAGGATCGGTGTTATCCATTTTTTCAAACCCACAACATCCAACAACGGAAAAATTCGTGCGCTCCATCATCCCAACTGGCTTGCCTGCCCGTGTCAAAGAAGCGTTGCAGCGGAAAGAGCCGAACCGTCGCATTTATGAGGTGTCTGTCACAGGCGATCATTCCCACTCAGATTTGCTGCGTTCGCTGATCCAGACATTTGGCATTGAAGTTGACATTTTGCATGCAACAATGAACGACATTCAAGGCACATCATTTGGTCGGATTTACTTCGACTTACGTGCCGAACCAGAGACACTTGCAGAAGCGTCCAATTACTTAAAATCGCATCCGCTTCAACCGAAGGAGGTGACAGGCGATGCTCGAGTGGCTGCCTGAGGCAATTCGTCCTAATATTACAAGCGAGCTATTGCTCGAATCTTTATATGAAACCGTCTATATGGTCGGCTGGTCCTTGTTGTTTTCTGGGGTGATCGGCATTTTGCTTGGTGTTACCCTTGTTGTTACTCGGCCAGGGCACATACTCGAAAACAGTTTTGTGTTCCATACGCTCAACCCCATCATTAATGTGCTCCGGTCTGTGCCTTTTATCATTTTGTTGGTGGCGTTGATTCCCCTTACCCGTTTTTTGATAGGCTCTGCAATTGGGACAACAGCTGCGATTGTGCCGCTCGTGTTTTACGCCGGCCCTTACATCGCCCGGTTAATTGAAAACTCGCTGCTTGAAGTGGAACCTGGCATTATTGAAGCCGCTGATGCAATGGGCGCGTCAAAAGCGCAAATTATTTTTCGCTTCATCTTACCCGAAGCGCTGTCTTCTTTGCTTCTCAGCTTAACAACAGCGACGATTGGTCTTGTCGGCGCGACAGCGATGGCAGGTGCGATTGGCGCAGGCGGAATTGGCGACGTAGCGATCACATATGGCTACCAGCGTTTTGACAACGGCACGATGCTAATCACCGTATTGTTGTTAATTGTCATTGTCCAAGGCTTGCAATCTTTAGGAAACATTTCATCGAAACGCGTCCGTAGACGATAAATAGACATACAGATATGGAAGAGGAGAGAAACCACTTATGAAAAAGACAGTTACAACCGCATCGCTTTCCATTTTAGCCGCATTTGCCCTCACTGCTTGCAATGCTGGCGCAGACAGCTTAGACGAAAAGACGGACTACAGCCCCGACAATCCTGTTAGCGTCAAAATTGGCGTTACCGGCACAGACACGCCGCAATGGGACTTCATTGCTGACATTGCTGCTGAAGAAGGCATTGAGATTGAAATTGTTCGTTTTAATGACTACGTCCAGCCAAACCAGGCGCTAGCCGACGGCGAAATCGATGCCAATGCATTCCAAACGATTTCCTATTTTGACCACTTTATCGAAGAACATGACCTTGACTTAACAGCGATCGGTTCCACAGTGCTTGCGCCAATGGGGCTTTATTCGACTAAGTACGACTCGGTTGACGAGATTCCTGATGGTGCTGAGATTACCATCGATAAAGAAGCAACGAACCAAGCGCGCAACTTAATGCTCCTACAAGAAGCAGGCCTGCTCGAACTAGAAGACGACTTTGGCGTTACAAGCGGCGTCGACCAAATTAAAAACAATCCAAAAAACATTAAATTAACGGAAATTGTCGCTGGCAACGCCCCCCGTCTCATGGAAGATGTGGATGCATCCTTAATCAATAATGGCATTGCCGTTGATGCCGGGCTCGTTCCGCCTGAAGATGCGATTGCCTTGGAAAGCGAAACAGCTACGCCATACATTAACATCATAGCGGCACGAAGCGAAGACGCAGACAACCCTGTCCTACAACGCATTGTCGACATTTACCAAAGTGATGAAGTCAAGACGTTTATTGAAGAAGAATACGCAGGCGCCACTATCCCAACCTACATTTCACTGGATGAGTTAAACAGCTATCCACGTTAAGGAGCGAAACCGATGCCGACCTATACTCTTGCAAAGCAAGCGATTGAATCAGTGATTGACAGCCAAGCAGAAATCTTTATTCGCACAAGTCAGCAAATCCATGAAAACCCTGAAATCGGCAATGAGGAAGTGTTTGCCTCTTCCCAATTGACGGAGCTTCTTACATCCGCTGGCTTTAGTGTCAAACTCGATGTGGCTGGCCACAAAACCGGCTTTTTTGCAGAAAAAGGCGACCCAGCTGGACCAACGATTGCTTTTCTGGCCGAATACGATGCCTTGCCTGGCATTGGTCATGCCTGCGGCCATAACATTATCGGCACTACAAGCGTCGCTGCGGCCATTGCCTTAGGAGAACAACTCCATGAAACAGGTGGGCGTGTCGTCGTTCTCGGTACACCGGCTGAAGAAGGGGGCGACAACGGCAGCGCGAAAGGCAGCTTTGTCCGCGAAGGGCTCTTAGCTGGCATCGACGCTGCCCTGATGATCCACCCTAGCGGGGAGACACGGGTATCAGGCCGTTCTCTCGCTGTCGATCCTGTCGATTATGTGTTCCACGGCAAGCCAGCTCATGCTGCCGGTGCACCTGAAAAAGGCATTAACGCCCTTGATGGGGTCATTCAGCTTTTTAATGGCATTAATGCATTGCGTCAGCACGTGACTGATGATGTGCGCATTCACGGCATCATTCCTGACGGAGGCGATGCTGCTAATATTGTCCCTGACTACGCACGGGCACGCTTTTATATTCGCGCCAATACGCGTCCAAAAACAGACATCATCCGCCAAAAAGTCGATGCCATTGCCCAAGGGGCTGCCCTTGCTACAGGGGCAACTCTTGAAATTGTTGAGTTCCAAAACAAAGTCGACGACCTGCTGCCAAACGATGTCTTAAATGAACGATTTGTTTCCATTTTCAAAGAGCTAGGCGAAGACGTCCAGACAGACGAACGTGACGGCCTAGGCTCCACGGATACAGGCAATATTAGCCAAGTCGTGCCTACGATACACCCTTACATTAAAATTGGCCCAGATCATTTAGTCGGCCATACCGTTGCTTTTCGGGAAGCAGCCGCTTCGGCTCAAGGCAATCAAGCGCTCCTTACTGGAGCAAAAGGCCTGGCCCTTATCGGCTTTCAGCTATTAACCGAGCCAGAATTGCTGGCAAAAGCCAAGCAAGAACATGCAGCCCGCAAAAAAGCAGCGGAACTTGCAGTTGTATAACCCCCAAGGGAGTGCCCTAGTTATTGGCACTCCCTTAAGGTTGTCGGCAAAGTCGATAACCGCACTCAGACTGATAGAAAACGCTTGTCAGACGAGGAGTGCTGGCGAGGGAAGATGCGAATAGAACGGGGGTTCATGAGCATATGACCGAGGCAAACGACGACGTATGCGAGCGTTTGTCTACAGTCTGAAGGGAGTGCCCTAGTTATCGGCACTCCCTTTTTTATCGATCTCCAACACGATGACGACTCATTCGTTAGCCCCCCTACCGCCTTTGCCATAGCAGCATTGGAACCGAAAGGAATCTGGTAATCATTAGCAGTTGGTCATTGTTCTAATTCTTCTACAACTTCTTTTAATGTTTCGGATCGGCCAACATTGCCAGGGAAAATAATGTACGTCCCATTTGCAAATTTGCTTTCTTGCCCTGTTTTCCATACAGGAATTCCTGGTTGTATTTGTCCTAGCACTTCAGCGCGCTTAACAGCCAACCCTTTTGTGCCGATGCTACTCGATGTGATGCCGCCTTTTGCGACAATGTATTTAGGCCGTACTTGTAAGTCACGGACAATACTCGTAACGGCATCAGAAATATTTACAGCTAATTTCAATTCTTCCTCCGCCTGATTGTCACCTAAATCAAGGCGTTCTCGCCGCGTATAACAGACGACCGATCGGCCACTGGCAATAGCCACCTCGCATTCACGACGGACTCTAGCAACTTCCCGTTCAAATTGATCGGGATAATGAACAAGATGGACATCGAATTCAATCCCTTCTACAAGTCCACTATCAAGAAGTTGTTGCAACTGTTCTGTCGTTTTTTTCACGTGAGAACCAACAATAACTAGGCCTCCGTTCGTGGCTGCCTCGTCAATAAGGTCGCCTTTCTTTAATAGTGGTTTATCGGATACACCACCAAGCACTTTTGTCAGCGAAGCAGCGCTGCGAACGAGAAAATGCTTTCCTGCTTTTAAGGCTTTGATAAAGGCGGTTACAAAAATTTCAACATCGCCATAATCCACAGCATTAACAACGATTTTTTGGAACCCTTGCGCCTTCATAAGCTGCTCTTTGACATAGTCAGCTTGTTTTTCACGCAAATCTTGTATGCTAATATAGATCGTTTGTTCTTTTGTATGCTCTCCTTCTGTTTTCTCTTCAACCCACTCGCCAAGGTGAGAAGAAAAAAACGGAAATGTCCGGTCTTTTGCAAACTCAGTTTCACCGGCCGGAACGAGCGACTCCCCATCTCGGACATAGTGAACATCGCCGATTGTCAATCGGCCCCCTTCTTTAAAAAACGGCATCAGCACTTCACCGTCAAAACGAATTGCCGACATGCCTTCGATCGTTTGTTTTAACACGTTCGTTTCCAGCGGATAATGGCCACGAAGCGTTGAATCACCACGACTTATGAGCACATACGGAATGCCCTCATCCTCAGAGATGCGTTGCACCCGTTCCGCAATTTCTTCATGGCATGCGGCCGTCTCGCTTTGGGTAAAACTACGCGAGTTCGTCAGCAAAAAGAAGAGTCGGTTGCTTTCACGAAAGGCTGTGCGAATAGATGTTTCACTCCAATCAGTGTATACAGAAACGCCGTGAACGGTTTGGATGCCTGTCGGGTCATCATCAAGAACGATCATTTTATAAGGAGCGTTTTTTAATTCTTGCTGTAATGAATGCTGTACAAGTGTACGATCAATAGAAGGAAGCGTGTTGAAAACCGTTTGTGCATGTAAATGGTTCATTGTTTTCATGCCTCCCTCTCCACTGTCACATTGGCCAATTTTTCATAATGTTGGACAATGCTTGCATGATCGAGCGCCTCTTTCCCATCGGCTTTTAATGCATGGAAAATCTCCAACAGTTGGCTTGACAACGGCAATGGTACAGACAATGCATGGGCCGTATCCATCACATTGGTCAAGTCTTTCAAGTTAATATCAACGCGCCCGCCTGCTTTAAAGTCACGGTTGAGGATCATTGGTACTTTAGCATCAAGCACCGTACTTCCAGCCAGCCCACCACGGATTGCTTCGTACATTTTTTCAATGTCAATGCCCGCCTTGGCTGCCAGTGCCAATGCTTCTGAAACTGCAGCAATGTTCAAATTCACAATAATTTGGTTGGCTAGTTTCGCTGTTGTCCCGCAGCCTGATTTGCCTACAAGAACAACGTCTGTCCCCATCGCAGCTAGAACCGGTTTGGTTGATTCAAATACCGCCTCGTCGCCACCAACCATAATCGCCAGCGTTCCATCAATTGCTTTTGGCTCGCCACCGCTGACAGGTGCATCTAGGAAGAAAACGCCTCTTTCAGAAACTTGTCGTGCCATTTGGCGCGAGTCGACTGGTGAAATAGAGCTCATGTCAACAATCACCATGCCTTCCTTGGCACCTTCCATAACGCCATTTGCTCCAAATATAGCTGAATGGACATGTTCGCCTTTTGGCAACATCGTAATAACGACATCGCTGTTTAGCGCTGTTTCTTTACCAGAACTTGCAGGAAAAGCCCCTTCTTTTGCAAGTATGTCGATTCGCTCTTCCTGGAGGTCATACACTGTCACTTTATAGCCTTTTTTTAGTAGATTGCGCACCATTGGCGCACCCATGATTCCTAAACCAATAAAACCAACGTGTGTTTTCATTTCTACCACACCTTTATCTCTCTTTATTTATAATCCTGGCACGTATGCCGATACAACACTTAACAAATAAATGAAACCAAGCGCTGTCAGTCCCGCTGCAAAACCGCCCATACTCCAAGCAAGTTCCCTAGTCGGTAATGCGGATACTAAGCTAAGGTCAAAGACGACAACAAGCAAGGCAATATAGGCAGCTTTTCGGCTATCGCCCAACCAATATTCCTTCACACGCTTGAAGAGGGAGACTTCTTTCAGAAATATGTTAAATTGTACCCCTCTAACATAAACACACCTCAATTTTTGAAAGCTTCTCTATTTCGATCCACAGGCATTATTTCTTCATCCGCGTCACGGCTAGGCGCGACTTATTTACATTTTCCTTCCCTGATGGTCCACCCAGTGCCGCCACTCGTAAATAAAGGGTATCGATTAATGCCAGTTGAATGACACGGGAAACCATTGCATCGGGCTGCCTATTTGTTTCAGCCGCTTGCGTCAATAGCAAATAATCAGCCATCGAGGCAAGTGTCGTATTTTTGTTCGAGGTAATGACAATGAGGCAAGCACCATTGCTTTTCGCCATATCACAAACATTGATAATATCGATTGTTTCTCCAGAATGGGATATAGCAACAACGACATCCCCTCCATCCATATGACTCGCATAAATCGCTTGATAATGGGGGTCCTTCACTGATAACGCCATCCCCCCTAGCCGCATAAATTTATGGGCGCCGTCCTCTGCAATTGTCCCTGATAAGCCTTGGCCAAAGAAATACAAGCGCTTTGCTGTATGGAGTTTGCCAATTGCTTCCTCCATTTTCTCGAACTCTATTGCATGTTTGGTCATCGTCAAAGCTGCTGTAATTTGTTCACTCATTTTGCCAAATACCGTATCAGCCAGATCCTCGGCCTCAATGTCAGCGCTTTCCTTTAATGCCGGTTTGATTTCAGCTAGTTCCTGAGCAAGTGCGACTTTTAACTCTTGGTAGCTGCTATACCCCAACTTTTTATATAAGCGAACAACACTTGGTTCACTTACTTTGCTTAAAAGCGCCAATTCATTCATGGACAACAAAAATGGCTTTTCATGCTTTTTCAGTTGAGTGATGATTTTTTTCTCTGAACCTGTCAGTGACGCTTCACTTTGTTTAATCCGTTCTTGAAAACGAGCCAAGCAAGAACACCTCCTTCAATCTTAGTAATTTTACTACATAATAAACGCTTACACAACTTATAATTGCTTAAATCCCTCGTTATTATGTAGTTTAATTACAAATCAGGCTTTATTCTGTTCGTTTTGCTACATTCAATTACTATTGTTATTTATTTTTTCTTGGCTAAGGACAATTAAAAACGCCCTTTATCAAGGACGTTTCATGGGATAAACATTTGTCGCTGAATGGGCCATTGTTTACACAGCAAGCTCTGACCGTTTCCCTGCCTTCATGACAAGGCCTTCAAGGCGTTTCCCCATCCACTTTTCAACTTGTTGGGAAAGCGTAATAAGGCCATCCAGGTCGGTGCCTGTGTCAATGCCCATTTCATGGAACATATGGACTAAGTCCTCTGTACAAATGTTTCCTGTTGCTTTTGGCGCAAATGGACAGCCACCAAGTCCCCCAACTGCAGAATCAAAGCGCCTGACGCCCGCTTCATACCCTGCCAGTGCGTTAGCCAACCCGAGCCCGCGCGTGTTATGAAAATGGAGGCCTAATGGCACATCCTCTCCAAATGTACGATAAAACCCATGAACGGTTTCTGCTACTTGGCGAGGGTTTGCCATCCCTGTTGTGTCAGCCAAGACAATTTCCGTCGCCCCAGCTTTAAGAAAAGACTCGCTTACTGAAAAAACGCTCTTCACTTGCACGTCCCCACTAAAAGGACAGCCAAAAGAAGTCGAAATGACCGCGACAACTGGCAATTGGGCGCTTGCCTCGCCTACAACCGGCAGCAAATCACTTAATCCTTCAGCAACTGTTTTGTTGGCATTTTTTTTATTAAAAGCATCACTTGCTGAAATGGTTATATGGAGAACGTCAATGGATGTTTGCAATGCTCGTGTTATTCCTGAGCGAGATAGCGCTAATCCGGCGATGCGGACACCTTCGCGGCTTTGCCATGCGGCCATTACTTCTTCGGCATCTGCCATGGCCGGAACGAGCTTTTTGTTTACAAAGGAAACGGCTTCAATTTTCGAAATGCCAGAACGAGCAGCCCTTTCCATCATCTCTATTTTTTGCTCCACCGACAGCCTTACATTCTCATTTTGCAGCCCATCTCTAGGGCCAACCTCACAAATTTCAACCAAATTTGTCCCCTCCCTCGTAATAATAAAGCACGTAATCCCTGCCTTTGAAAATATGTTCATTCATTGCCGCTTTCGCTCGTTCAGCATCCCTCTCTTCAATCGCTGCCACAATCGTTTTATGGGCAGCAAAGGACTGCTGCAATCCATCTTCGCCAAACCAATAAAAAGATCGGTAAATAAAAGGCAATACAACCACTTTTGCAATTAATTCTTGGATATGCCGGTTGCGGCTCGCACGATAAACTGCATCATGAAATTGTGTGTTGGCAGCAATGACAGCACTGATCCGCTCTTCATGGGGCAAGGATGAAGCCAATATGGCTTGTTCATACTGGCTGTTTGCTTGTTGTATTGCCGCCAAATCTTCTGATTGGTAATGCAGGGCAGCTTGCCCGGCGCCATAGCTTTCAAGCATTGCCCGTAAATCATAAATTTGCCGCAAATCTTCTTTCGAAAACGTGCGGACGAAAAATCCCCGTTTTAGCGGTTGGACAAGCCCATCAAATTCAAGTTGCTTTAACGCGCTGCGAATAGGCGTCCTACTCACATTCCAGTCGATTGTAAGCGCTTCCTCGGTAAGGCGTTCCCCTTGTTTGTAGCGGCCAGTTATGATCGCTTCTTTCATTTGCTCGTATACGTTCATTGCCACACCTCTTACAAATTAGTGTAGCCGATGTTCCCAATGATGGCAACGCTTAAATTGTATACAAAATGATGTCTACTCGAATTTAGCAAGTGTTTTTTTCGAAACAGACCCACTAAAAAAAGACGAATATTAATAGAAAACAATCCGATTTAAAACATATTTTTAACGAATATGGCGGATATTTAACACGTCAAAATGTGCCCATTATTCGTTTTTAAACCAAAATCCTCTTTAAATCCAGTTATCCTGCACTAGGTAAAAAGACTCAATATCTAATTTTTCTAACAAATAAGATAGACTTTTTGTATACAAAGTGATAGATTGTTCTAAAAGAAAACGCTAACAACAGGAGGGAATGTATGTCACACTCAACATCGACCCCTTTACCATTGGAAGGCATTCGCGTGCTTGAATTAGGCTCTTTGATTGCTGGCCCTTTTACGGGCAGATTGCTGGCCGACTTTGGCGCAGAAGTCATTAAAGTCGAATCACCCGATAAACCAGATCCTATGCGAAAATGGGGAAAACATAAAAATGGCATCGGGCTGTGGTGGCCGATCCAATCAAGGAACAAACGATCGATTACATTAAACTTACGAGAACAAGAAGGGCAACAACTCTTTAAGGAGCTTTCCGAAAAATCGGACATTGTTCTAGAAAATTTTCGTCCTGGCACAATGGAGAAGTGGGGACTTTCGTATGAATCACTTTCTGAAGGCAATGAAGGGCTGATTATGGTACGTACATCTGGTTTTGGACAAACAGGGCCATACAAAAAACGTGCCGGCTTTGGCAGCGTTGGCGAAGCAATGGGCGGCATCCGCCACGTAACTGGCTACCAAGATCGGCCTCCATCGCGGATTGGCATATCGATTGGCGATACACTTGCTGCTTTATTTTCGGCAATCGGCTGCTTGGCTGCCTTGCAAGAGCGCAACCGTTCAGGCAAAGGCCAAATCGTCGATACCGCCATTTATGAATCGGTTTTTGCTGTCATGGAAAGTACAGTGCCTGACTACTTGCTCGCAGGGGCGATCCGGGAACGTATGGGCAATACGCTTCCTGGCATCGCTCCTTCTAACATTTATTTGACGAAAGACCGTACCTTCATTGTCATTGGCGCTAATGCAGACGGCGTGTTTCGCCGGCTTTGTGAAGCGATGGGTGAACCGGAGTTGGCAAACCATCCCGATTACTCCAGCCACGAAGCACGCGGGGAAAATATGAAAGCACTTGACGAACGAATTGAAAAGTGGACAACCTCTCTTTTCGCCGAGGAGGCGCTTGCGATTCTCGAACAAAAAGGCGTTCCGTCTGGATTGATTTATTCCGCGAAAGAGATGGTTGAAGACCCTCATTATCAAGCGCGGGAAATGATTGTCCATGTCGATCATCCTACACTTGGGCCTTTTCCAATGCCTGGCGTAGTTCCTAAACTAAGCCGGACGCCAGGGGCGATCAAACACACTGGCTCCATTGCTCCTGGTAGCGATAATGAAGCCATTTATGGACAGTTGCTGAAGCTTGACAATCAGGCTTTATCCGCTTTGCAGAAGCGAAAAATTATATAAAACGGAGGTGCCAAATGGATAAGAACATAAAAGAACCTGTGAAAAAGCCGTGGATTTGGATGGTACTGGGCTTGCTTGTCCTTTTTAACGCGCCCTGGTATTTGCCCAGAGGCAGCGCCGAGCCTTTTATATTCGGGTTCCCCTATTGGGCTGTAATTACTATTATCCTCTCACTAGCACTATGCGGCTATATTAGTTGGTTAATGTTAAGCCAGTGGAATATTGTTGAAGACGTTGAAGAAGAATCAGAAGCAGAAAGAAGGGACAGCCCATGAACTTAACGTTTTCCGGAACAGACGGGATCATTATTTTATGTGCATACGCCGTCATCACGTTATTGATTGGCTGGTGGGCAGGAAGGGGCGAGAAAATAAGCAATACACTCGGCGATTATTATTTAGCCGGCAAAAACCTTGGCCTGATTGCCCTGTTTTTTACGCTGTATGCCACCCAATATAGCGGCAACAATGTTGTCGGCTACGCGCCAACCGCATATCGGGAAGGCTTTTCGTGGCTGCAATCGATTCCTTTTATGACGATCATTATTGGCATGTATTTGTTGATTGCCCCACGCCTTTATGTATTATCAAAACGTTTCCAATTTATTACGCCTGCCGATTGGATCACACACCGGTTCCGTTCCAAAAGCGTAACGCTTCTTGCTGTTGCCTTAATGCTCTGGGCGCTTTGCAATTATTTGCTTGAGCAGCTTGTCGCCATCGGCCATGCGGTTGCCGGCCTAACTGGCGGTGCCATTCCGTATGAATATGCAGTGATTGGTTTTATTCTTGTCATGCTTGCTTATGAATGGATGGGCGGCATGAAGGCAGTTGCCTATACCGACGTCCTACAAGGCCTGTCTTTATTAGTCGGCATCATTATCCTGCTAGTTGGCGCTCTCACATTGACAGGAGGAAACTTTGCGGGGATGACACAAGATTTAGCAAACACCGTTCCAGAGAAAATAGGCGTCCCTGATACGATCACATCGATCAACTGGCTAAGCATGATTGTGCTTATCGGGTTTGGCGCCATCATTTATCCCCATGCGATTCAGCGGATTTACTCTTCCAAAAGCGAACGGACGTTAAAACAGTCGCTGGCAAGAATGGCTTGGTTGCCACCAGTAACAACTGGGTTTGTGTTTATCGTCGGCATTATTTGCCTTTCCCTGTATCCGAATCTCGATGTTGCTCAGTCAGAACAGCTGATTGGGATGCTTGCCAATGATGTAGCAGCATTAAATAGCGTCTATTATTGGGCAATGGTGATTTTCTTCGGAGCGATCGTATCAGCAATCGTCTCAACCGCTGATTCGGCCTTGCTCAGCTTTTCTTCAATTGTTTCAAAAGACATCTACGGCGAATACATAAACCGGGAAGCAACGGAAGCGCAGAAAGTAAAAGTAGGCAAAGTGGTCGGTGTAGTAGCTGTTGCCTTGCTGCTATGGATTGCTTGGAACCCTCCAGGAACGCTGTACCAAATATTCGTCTTGAAATTCGAGTTGCTCGTCCAAGTATTCCCAGCATTTGGGCTTGGCCTCTACTGGAAAAAGCTTGCCCCTAAACCTGTTTTTATCGGCATGCTAGCTGGGGCGCTCCTCGCCGGGCTGATGACACTCACAGGCAACAACACCTTTTATGGCATTCACGGCGGCGTGCTTGGACTCGCTTTAAATGTCTCCATTTGTGTGATCGGTTCACTGATCGCACCGGCTTCTCATAAGGAACAAGAGAAAGCAATCGAACGAACGGAATTAAAAGTCGCTGACTTCCGTGACAAAAAAGCGACAGTCGGATAATTCCTATTCCACTGCATCACGGTTGTAAAAATCGAGCATCACATAGACCGCGGCCTCAAAACACTCTTTTGGGGCCAGTGCTTTTACATGAATTTCGTTTGTTTCTTCGATTAGACTATAATCGACGTACCACATGAACCCTTTGCTGCTTTTCAAAAAGAAATTCACTTGGATTAGCTCGCTTTCATCACGGGTATAATGAGAAATCATCATGGAGATGTTGTCCAGCGAAAAACCATGGTTGCGAAAATCATCTAAAAAAATATTAAAGTTCTCAGGATAGATTTGATCACGGATAATGGCATCGATTTCCTCGCTTTTCGCTTGCGAAAATAGATCAAACCCTTGGGAGCTCAGCCTAAAATTCTCTGGCAAGTCAACATCCTCGTCTGCTAATCCAAAGAAATCAGCCATGCGCTCCCATAACGGATCCGAATGTTTGCACAGCTCAAAACGATGCTCCATGCCCTTAAACGTTTGGACAATCATTTCATCCCCTTCAATTTGATGAAAAATCAACACATGGTTTCCATGGACACAGCGTGTTTTTTTCTGTGATTTAATTAGCAAGTGGATAAAACTTTCCAGCCCTTTGACAAGATTGCTAGAACGTGTTTCGTCCCAATAGCCACGGTTGTTTAAAAGGGTTTCCGCCTGGTTTGAAAACGTAACAAGCTGCTCCTCCGTTTCTGCCAATTGCAATTCATTTAAAATATCCGCAGCCGCTTTCTCATACCCACATAACACTAACGCAGCGACAAATTCCTCTGTCGAAAGGGCGATTTGCTTGTCCTGTATCATACATTCCACCTCAATTTTTTAATTAAAATTTATATAGCTTGTCTAAATGCAGCGCCAAAAACTGTTTTGATTGTCTTTTTGAGCCGAGGCGAGTTATGGGAGAACAGAATGCTAAATGTCTTTAAAAACACCATCCATCGTTATTTTCAAGATGATTAGATGGAGTAAAGGGGAAGTAATCTTCCCTCCAACACCTCCATTTTAACTACGAGCAATTGCGCTTTACGTTTCCCTTTTTTTACAAGCCAAACATATTAATGATCCCAACTAATACAAGAAAATACCAGATACCCAGAAGCAGCGTTATCGGCCTCTGAACATAGAAAGGAAAACGGGATAATAGATTTTGAATTTCGGCATTCAATCCGCAGAAATAGATAGCTATATAGCGAAAACCCTCACTCCATACCGTTTTCGACTTGTCAAACGCATTCGCTGCATAAAACGTCAACACATAACTCGGCATAATGAGGGATAAAAAACTAAACGAACAATTAACCATAAGAAAAACTGCTAAAATTCCTGACGGAAAAGGAAGGCCTCCATCAAAATCTGCATACCAAGTTACGAGCGTAAAAAACAGCAGGGCAGGAGCAAGAAACCATAAACTTTTAAGAAACCCTTTAAAAGTAAATACGTTCTCTCTTTCTTCCGGCTCTATTTCTACTGACTTTTTTGTATGGAAGCCATCAATAAAGGCGAGCAAAAAAATGCCTGGTTGAACAAACATGAAAATTAAAATCCAAGATACAAACGGGTCGCGCCAATACAAAACATTGGTCAGCAAAATGAATGTCATAATAAGAAAACACAGTTGACCTTTAGCCAACGTTTTTAAACTCTTGCGGATGGAAAACATCTAGTACGCTCCTGGTTTAGAAAACTATTCTCCGTTTGGGAGATCGCCAATTCACAATTATGTTTTTTCATTGCAGACCAAATAATAATTAAGGCATCTTAAAAGTCTGCCACGATTAAAGCACTGTTACGAAGGAAGGAGAAGTCTTTCACTTAAGGAAAACCTTTAAAAACAGACCGATTCCCTCTTTCTCCCCCTCAATCTCTTACCAACCAAACAACGATCCAATAGATATATAAGCAAAGATATACCATATACACAGAAGAAGTGTAATCGGCCTTTGAATGTAAAAAGGGAAACGGGACAATAGATTTTGTATCTCCGCATTTAATCCAGAGAAATAAATAGCTATATAGCGAAAACCCTCGCTCCACGCAGTGTTTGCTTTGTCATACGCATTCGCTATATAAAACAGAACCACGTAACTTGGCACAAACAACGATAAAAAATTAAAAAATCCATTTACCAGCAAAAACCCTAATATTAATGCAGAAGGAAAGGGCACAACAGCCTCACGGTCAAGATGCCCCATCGTTAATGTCATAAATATTAAAACAGGAGCGAGCAACCATAAACTTTTGAGAAACCCTTTTAAGGAAAACACACTCCCTCTTTCCTCCGGTTCAACTTCAACTGTCTTTTTTGTACGAAAACCATCGACAAAGGCAAGCAAGAAAATGCCCGGCTGGATTAACATTAGAATTAAAATCCAAGATGCTAGTGGATCACGCCAATACAATACATTAATTAGTAAAATTAATGTCATAATAAGGAAAACCAACTGCCCCTTGGCCAACGTTTTTAGACTTTTTCGAATGGAAAACATTACAATCTCCTATTATTTGGAATGAACTATTTAAACCAGCTGGTAACAAATTTTTTGGCACTATTAACGGTATCGCCGATATTGTCTGCCACCTTTGAGGCCGTCTCCTTTATTTTATCAACACCCTTGTCTATTTGTCTTCCTACCTTCTCTCCCAAATCCTTCACTTTTTCATCCAAAGCGATCGACCCGATAATTCCAACTGTCGCCCCTACTGCCCCGCCAATGACTGTGCCTGGTCCTGGCAGGATCATGGAACCGATTGCTGCTCCTCCTGCCGTTAGCCCAGCAACACCAGCATCCATCGCGAACCCAGCCGCTACTCTGCCAGTTTTTTCCGCGGCACTTTTCTCTTTATTTTCATCCTTAAATGCTTCCATTACATTGCTTCCAGCTGACACAATCGTACCTACATAAGGCACGCGCTTAAACGTATTGACAAATGTCTTTTTGGCTTCTTTGGCTGTTGCTTTTAGGTCCGGTCTAGCAACGTATTGTTTCGCTTTCGTTTCGTTGATTGCCACGCCGGAGGCATTTTTTCGAAACAACCGAGTAAATGTTACAGAGGATTGGCTCGGATCTACATTGACTAGTTTTCTCAAAATGTTGGTCGGTTGGTTATTGAGCCTGCCAAGTTCCTTGAACAACTTAATCGGTGAATTTTTATTGCCGAATTTGCGCATGATCGAGTTTAGGCCTGCTGCTAACTTTGAATTGTAGACGCCGTTTTTCTTTACCCAGTCTTGATGGTTTTTAACGCGGAAAATGCCGTTGCCAGCTTTTTCAAACTTTAATTTTCCCGAGGCAATAACGGCAAGAGCGCCAATGCCTTTGGCAACATCCATCCCTTTATAGAAGGTGCCTGCTGTACTAAACCAATCGGCGATTGCCCCCATCAGTGTTGGGTCTTCAATGGAAGCAAGCTCCATTGCTTCTGACCACATATTGTAATAGACGTCGTTTTCTTTAAAATAACGGTCAATTTCTTCTTGTACAGCTGGGGAAGCAATTGGCCCTCCTGTCGTCCAGTTAATGACCTTTTCAGTTGACTGCATTAATTCTGTTAACGTCGCTTCGGCTTCGTTGGCGAGGTTGATGTTTTCTGCATCTAGTTCTTCAAGACGATCGGCTGTGTCTTGGGCATGTTGTTTTAACGTATCTGCCCATGCTTGCACGCCGTCCATCGTGAATGTGCCTGTATAGACTAAGTCTTGGATAGAGGCGCACGCACTGTTAATTGCCTCTGTGCTCGCTTCGGCATTTTGTTTGATGCGGTTAATGCCATTTGGGATTGTTTCTGTTAAAAAATCTTGGCGAAGCAACGCGTTGCTTGCTTCGAAGTTTAAAATATTGTTTTTCATTTTCCCGAGTTGCTCGATGTACTGTTCAAGATAGGTAACGAAAAAGCGGAGCGCCGGCAAGTGCAGCTGTGAAAAATGATTTTTAATCGCTTCTCCCCCTTCTCCTTGGAGCGAATGGAGATTATGGATTTTGCGAATACTTGATTCCACCGCTTCTAGCTGGGCAATGTCTTCTTTTTTCGCATCAACTAGCTTATCAATGCCATTGATTACTTCCTGGACATCTAATACTTTCATCTCTTAGGCTCCCCTTACCCTTGGTTTGCCAAGGCCCTGTCCGTCTCACCGTACACTTTAATAAGGCGCTGGCTTTCCTGTTCCATTTTGTTTAGTGCTTCCATGTACGCTTGTATTTGCGCTTTATAACTGTCCTCTATTTGATTGACTTTCTCAAGAAACTCGAGTAACGATGTCGCCAGTTCGATATTCGCCTCTGTTGGCGTAAAGCCATTTGCAGCATTGGCGACATTTTCAAATACTTCGAGCGCTTCGGCTTCGTTCACTTTAATTTCTGCCATCGTTTTCCTTCACCTCATTGTTTTTGCAAGCGCTTGAACATCGACACTTGTGCTTGTTTTGCATCAATTAATCGGTAGCTGTTTTCGATACTGCTTTGCAAGTCGCTTATTTTTGTTTCAATCGATGAAATGATGTCCTCAAGATGGTCTTGGGAGTGTTGATAAGACGTTTCCAAATAAAATCGTTTGCCGTCATGGTCGTTGGCCTCATTTCCACGCCAAGCATCATAGCTTAATTCTGGATCTTGGAGATATGTCTTGTCTTGGTGAAGAATGTTCTGCTCTTCTATTAATGTGCTCTTTGCTTCCTGGAGCCGCTTCACATCTTGTTGGGCAGATGCAATATCTCCCCGAAGCGAACTCACTTCCTGCTGGAGTCGTTGAATGCTCATTGAATAATCCATTCGTATCCGTCACCTTCTACCATTTTCCATATACAACTAGCATAAAAGACTCTGGCAGGATGTTCAATATACCAATAGCCCTAACCACGCCTAACAAAAGCAAAAATTTGAACGAAAAAGATTCTTATTACCTAGTTCTATCGTTCAAATCACACATTTTATCTAAAATGAAGGCCAACTAGCTCCAAACGTTTATGGTGATCCCCTCTTCTACTAGCTTGTTTATTCCTGGTAAACTACTACTAGTACCGTTTTAGTAGACTGGGGGAATCAACGTGAACGAATTTCCACAATCGATCCAATTTTGTTATCGATGGCGTACGTACCAAAAAAAGATCTTAGCGGACATGGATGCCCTTCTCCAAAACCAACGCGTCCATCTCGTTGCGCCGCCAGGCTCTGGCAAAACCGTTTTAGGGCTTGAACTAATGGTGCGCTTAAACAAACCTACGTTTATATTGGCTCCGACAGTGGCGATTCGCAACCAATGGGCGGAGCGATTTCTAGAGCTGTTCTGGCAAGGCGATGAAACGCCGGATTGGATCAGTACAGACATCCGCCAACCTGCTTTTGTGACGATTGCCACCTATCAAGGACTGCACAGCCTTTGCAGTCTGGAAGAGGATGGAGGTTTTGATGGGGACGACGTAGACATTGCCACTGAACAACAAACGGAATCACTAGGGGGAAAAGAGAGGAAGGAGGCATACAAGCGCTTGCTAAACATGGGCTTTCAAACGTTGATTGTCGATGAAGCCCATCATTTGCGTGCCGCTTGGTGGAAAAGCACGATCGATTTTCGGCGCTCTCTTGTCAAGCCAACGATTGTCGCACTAACTGCCACTCCACCTTACGACGTTTCCCAAAAAGAATGGAAAAACTATATTGATCTGTGCGGGCCAATTGATGCAGAAATTCACGTAGCCGAATTGGTCAAAGAAGGGGACCTCTGCCCTCATCAAGATTATATTTATGCGACAACGCCAACGGCGAAAGAAGCCGCGCCTCTCCTTGCGTTTCACAACGAAATGAAGTCATTTATGCAGCAGCTTAAAACCGATAAAGCGTTTATTTCGTTTGTAGAACAGCACCGTTACATCACTGATCCAGCAAACCAAGCCCAAGAAATGCTCGCCAATCAGGCTTACTTCTCAAGTTTGCTTATTTTTTTGCATGCATGCAGTAGCGAAGCGTGGAAACAGCCGGCAAAATTGGCTGGCTTGTATGAAAAAAACATCCCCCCTTTTGAAGAGGAGTGGGCGGAAGAGCTTTTAAACCATGTGCTGTTTAAAGATGCCGAAATTGATGAAAAGCAGTCGCCATTAAAGGAAATTCGACAACATTTACAGCGAATTGGCGCGATCGAGCGTAGAAAAGTCACGCTTCGTTCTACGAAAACGTTTGACCGTTCTCTCGTCAATAGTCTATCCAAGCTTGATGCCATGACAGACATTGTTTCTTTTGAAGCAAGCAAGTTAGAAGACAAGCTCCGCCTTGTCATTCTCGCTGATTACATCCGCCTTATTGATTTGCCTAAACACCCAGGTGACGAGCAACCATTAACGCGATTAGGGGTCATCCCGATTTTTGAGCAGCTCCGTCGGCACATCGATCCGAAAATAAAACTAGCGGTCCTGACTGGCTCGACTGTTATTATCCCGGCTTCAGCTAAGAAACGAGCCGAAAAAGAGGCCAAAAAAATAGGGTTGGAGCTCAAACTGCAACCGTTGGCCCACGATCTGAATTACTTATTGATAAGCGTTGATGACAACACACGCGCCAAAATGGTGAGCATCATCACCGCTGTTTTTACAACTGGCGACATTCACGTCCTAATCGGGACAACGGCGCTGCTAGGAGAGGGCTGGGACGCCCCTAGCATCAATACGCTTATTATGGCATCCTATGTCGGCTCATTCATGTTGTCTAATCAAATGCGCGGCCGGGCGCTGCGAATTGAACGAGGCAACCCGAATAAAACTGCTAATATTTGGCATATGGTTTGCATAGACACGAAACAGTATGATGGTGGTCATGATTGCCTCTCGCTCCAACGTCGCTTTAAGTCGCTAATCGGCCTTGGCACAGAGCACGATATAATTGAGTCAGGCATCAACCGCCTTGCTTTTCCTAAGCCACGGTATCGCCGCCGTTTATTGAAAGAGTCAAATGAAAAGACATTTGCCTGGGCAGCAAATCGGCAAGTACTTGCCGACCGTTGGAGAAAAGCGGTTGCAATGGAGGGAAGGCCAACTGAAGAAATAAGCGCCGATCCTCGTTCTGTTCCTCGACCACTTTGGTTTGGAACAACATTAAAGGCGATGATTGTGATTGGCTTTCTTACTTTATGGCAAGGCATAACCGTAGAACGGCCTTCCAATTATAGCAGCCAAGCGGAGCAGATGTTTTACTTACTTTATCCGATTGTGCTGAGCGCCATTTTTGCAGCTCCATTTTTTTGGAAAGCGATTCGGATTTGGTGGCGCAATTCGACGATTGAAAAAAGCATGGAGAGTGTTGGGGAGGCCCTTTATAAAGCACTGCATCAAGCGGGTATTGTCGAGACTCCGTGGGAAAAAGGTGCTATCTCCACCAAAGAAGTAGGACACGGCACCCTCGAATGCTGGCTAAAAATCGGGACAACGTATGAGAAAACAGTCTTTTTAAAAGCGCTCCAAGAGGTGATTGATCCGATTGAAGATCCTCGTTATCTTCTATACCGGCAGTCAAAGGCCCATTTCCGCACGCGCAAAGACTATTTTGCCGTCCCAACCGAACTAGGGCGCAAAAAAGCCACTGCTGAAATGTTCCACCGTGAATGGAAAAAACATCTTGGCAAAGCAGAACTTGTTTACACCCGTAGTTTTGGAGGCAGGCAATTCCTGTTGCAAGGACGGGTAAAAGCGATGTCAGCTGTATTTGTGCCTCGCTCTGAACGAATTAGCGCTTGGCGGTAAGCAAACGGAGCCCGTGCCACATGGAGCAGGACGGGATCTTTTAGTAGAACAGCAATAAGCACGTTTATTGCCCAGTTACATATCGGTCGATGACATCTAAAACAACACGAAGCTCCTCAATCGGCATTTGTCCAGGAGCAGAGCTATCATTGGCGATCGCAAACGTAAGTGCTGAACCACAAGCGCCGCCTGCCATTCTTGACAATGTGCCTAGACGGCCCATGGCCATGGTGATGACTGGAATTGTCAGTGTGGAGGCGGCTTTTTGCGTTGCCTGCATCAAAGTGAGCACATCGGCCATTGTCTGGGGCATTACTGCGACCTTGCCTACATCGGCTCCATATGCTTCCGCTTCTTGCAATTTTGCCAATATGTCCGTCTCAGAGGGCGTGCGCTGAAAATGATGATAGGATAGAATCAATTGAGTACCTGTTTCATTAGCAACGGCTTTAAGTCGCGCCTTTTCGGCTTCCGGGCTGCTAAGCTCTACATCAACTACGTCGACAAGCCCTAGCTTCATTACTTGCTCATAGAGCCCTGTCACTTCCTGTTCGCTAATTGAGATCGGTTCGCCCCCTTCGCGGACGGATCTGCGTGTAAACAAAATCGGGATCCCTTGGCTGTGCGCCTTTAAAAGGGCAGCAGTCTCTAGGACGTCCTCGGTCTCACCAATGTGTTTATAAAAATCGACTCGCCACTCTAGAAGATCTGGCTTTTTAGCAGCGACAGCGTCGATTTCTTCTACCAGCGCTGCTTTTGTTTTTCCGATTAGTGGCGCACAAATCAATGGCCTTTGTGGCGTAGGCCCGTCTGTTTTTTGAATCGGTTTGCCCATGCAAACACCCCTTTATCCCATTTGGTGAATCGGCAAGAGACTTGTTCCAGCTCACAATGCCTTTATTTTTGCGCTTTAAAGGAGCACTGTCAACCTTTTTTCTTATCTCTTTTATGGCGCCAAACAGGAAAACGCTGTGCTTGCAACGAACTCACCTGTAGCTCCAAACAGAAAGGCGCTGATGATGTTGAGTGACATGCTCGTCCCGTTATATAGCCTGCCTGACGAAACATTCGTTTCAAAGGAAATCACCATTAGACGCGCACTCGCCCCAGAGAAAACAATAGTGCTTAAATGGGTCAAATCCCATTTTAGCCAAGGCTGGGCCGATGAATGCGATGTTGCTTTTAGCCGCGCTCCCGTTTCTTGCTACCTCGCTGTAAGCGGCGAGGAGCTCCTCGGCTTTGCCTGCTATGATGCAACGCTTAAAAATTTTTTTGGGCCTACTGGCGTAAAAGAGGACGCCCGTGGCCAAGGAATCGGAAAGGCGCTATTGCTCCGCTCTTTCCATGCCATGCGTGAATCCGGATACGGCTATGGCATCATCGGCAGCGCTGGACCAGTGGATTTTTACGAAAAAGCGCTTGGCGCGATCGCTATTCCGAACTCAAAGCCAGGGATTTACAAAGGCATGCTTAGGCAGAAGTGAGAAGGGCTTCGCGAAGCGCCTTCACGACGGATAGCAGCGGTAAAGCGAAATGGAAATGAGACTAGTCACGTCGCTGTTAGCGACAGTAAAAAACCGCCCTCCCATCCAAAGGCGGTTTTTTCTGTCGGCACATCATCGCTTCCTCGTTGTTTGCCTATAGCTGGCAATCGATTTCTCTCAGTTTCAAGTTTGCAAGCCTGTAACAATGGCTTTAGCGACTGCGACTGTCCGTTTTGCTTGCTGTTTGACAGCCTGTTCGACGTCTTCTATTTGATTGCCGTCTTGGTCAATTGTCACGCTCGTGCCGTAAGGATTGCCGCCTGAAGTGAAAGCACTTTGGTCCGTATAACCAGGCGCAACAACAATTGCACCCCAATGGTACATCGTTGTATACACAGACAAAATCGTTGCTTCTTGACCGCCGTGTGAATTAGAGGCAGAGGACATGGCGCTTACTACCTTGTTAGCGAGTTTGCCTTGTGCCCACAAGCCGCCGAGCGTATCAAAAAATTGTTTAGCTTGTGCTGGAAGAACGCCAAAGCGTGAAGGCACGCTAAAGATATAGGAATCAGCCCATTCCATGTCATCTGGTGTTACTTCTGGCACATCTTTTGTCGCTTCCACATGGGCACGCCAGGCTGGATTGGAGTCAATCGCTGCATCTGGAGCAAGTTCAGGAAACTTCAATAAGCGCACTTCTGCCTCTTCTTTTTCAGCTGCCTCTTTTGCCCATTTTGCCAATTGATAGTTTGTACCGGTTGAACTGTAATAGATGACCGCTGTTTTTACATTTGCCATTTTCAAACCTCCTTTTTCTTTATTATATACCCATTTATCTCGAATTTAATATACTTATTTTCATTATATGATAAAATAAATGAAACAGTAGGAAAGGCAGACTTTTATGCGCAACAAGGCAATTCTTTCATGGACAGCGACGATTTTGTGGATGGCTACGATTTTTCTTCTCTCCCATCAGCCCGCAACCGATTCTTCACAGTTAAGTTTGGGTGTACTTGACTTTTTGTTGCAGTCACTATCGGCGATTTTGCCACAGGTAGAAATGCATGCCGATATTCTCCACACAGTTGTCCGCAAAGGTGCCCATTTTGGCGCTTACTTTATTCTTGGTATCCTCATGCTAAATGGTCTTCGCCAAGTTGGCAGCAAGGGGGCGGGAGCGGCGGTCTTGGCGCTCTGTATATGCTTTTTGTATGCCATCACCGACGAAATCCACCAACTCTTTATCCCAGGACGCAGCGGCCAATTTACCGATGTGCTTATTGACACAGCTGGGGCGGCGGCAGGCATAGGCATATTCTCGCTCATCCTCCACTTTTTTTGGAAAAAAACGTGAAATAGAGCGAGCTGCCTCCCACAGCTCGCTTCAGACTGTAGACAAACGCTCACATACGTCGTCGTTTGCCTCACTCATATGCTCATGAACCCACGTTCTATTCGCATCTTCCCTCGCCTGCACTCCTCGTCTGACAAGCGTTTTCTATCAGCCTGAGGGCGGTTATCGACTTTGTCGACAACCTCGAGCGAGCTGCCTCCCACAGCTCGCTTTGTTTAATTAAAACTTCCGCAATGGATCGTATGGAGCTAAATCAATAGTTGGCTCCTCGCCAACTGCCAAAGCGGCGGCTAACGTCCCCACATAGGGCCCCATTGTCAGACCCGATGCTCCAAGCCCTGTTGCGATCACTAGCCCTTTTAATGCTTTTACTTTGCCAAGAAGGGGCTTTAAGTCTTTGCTGGCTGGGCGAAAGCCAATTCGGACTTCACGTAGCGAACCTTCGCTAAGTCCAGGGGCGACAAGGAGTCCTTCATCGAGTACTTCATAGACGCCGCCTGCCGTTAGGCGGTAATCAAACCCTGATCCAGTTTCTCTCGTTGCCCCAATCACGACTCGGGCATCATCAAAACAGACTAGATAATGGCTCGTTTGCGGAAGGACGACTGGCCATTTCGACGTATCATACCCTTCCATGCCAATGTGTGCAATTTGTCCTCTTTGCGGCTCGACTTCTATGGTAATTCCAATAGACTCTGCCAATTGTTTCGCCCATGCCCCTGATGCGGCAATGACCGTATCCCCTTCATATACGGTCCCCTCTATTTCCACGCCGCAAATGGTTTTTTCCCGGTATAGAAGGCGCGCTTCACCCTCAACTACTTGTGCACCATGCTTTTTGGCAGCTCGGCACAAGGCGTCGCGTAGCAACCGTCCGTCAAGGCGGGCGGCTCCTTCGACATAAACGGCTTCTAGCCCTTCTCTTAGCGGCGGGAATAACGTCTTCGCCTCACTATAAGACAACCGTTTAATTTCGCCTACTTCTGGGGTATCTTGTTTCCTTTGACGGGCCCGTGCTTCCATTGCGACAAGCTCGCTTTCCTCTTCATTGACACCTAGCGCTCCGACAAAAGCAAAACCAACATGCTCCTCACCATCTTCTTTCAGCCTTTCAATCAGCTCTGGATAGTAAAGTGCTCCGTTGCGAGCGAGCCTGTACCAATCAGGATCGTCTGTTTTCGAGATCCATGGACAAACAATGCCAGCGCCTGCGGCCGTTGCTTCTCCTTTAAAACGTTTATCGACCAAAATAACGTCTTCCCCTTTTCGGGCTAGATGATAAGCTGCGCTTGCTCCTACTATCCCAGCTCCAACGACGATCGTTGTCATTTGCCTCCCCCTTGCTCCTATCGCTTTTTTATTAGTCTATCATTTCAGTTTCAGCGATGTAAGATAAAGAAGAAAACAAATACAGTTTTTGCTATGAAGTCACTTGCCAATCGCCGATCAAGCGGATGACGATAGCAGGAATAATGAGCAGCACCAAAATGGCGCCATAAACACCGATTGTGTAGCTGATCGTATAATCAAGACCGAATCCTCGGTTCACAACGGCAGTGATTAAGTGAAGGACCATGTTCGTAAAACAAAAGGCGTAACTGCGGATCATCCAGTTGCGATGCTGAATGATCCGTTTCTTTTTAATCTGGACGAGGGCGATCACTGTTATAAGCAACCAGATGATATTAATCGTATTAAAGCCAATGCTGACGATTTTGCCTCCTGTTGCGTATGGCGCCATGTAGCCAGACGTGAGGACAACAATAAGGACAGACACGAAATAAAGGTAACCGTTTAAGCGGTGGAACTTGCGGCTTTTGGCAAAGACACGCTTTGAAAAGTTGAGCAGCCCTGCCGCCATCGCAACACAGGCAAATGCCACATGAATGTACATTACGTTTAGCCAGACCGGTACATTTAGCTCTCGTGTAAGCCCAGTTTTGTGACTTAAAAAATTTTCTGCTTCTGGATCAATCATGTAATTGTATACGACCGCATAAACGATAAAGGCAATACTGATGCAGACGAGTAGCCGAAAGAACATTTTCCGTTTATTCATATATAATAAACCCTCATTTTCGTTATAAAATCCGTTTCCCAGTCAATTTTGACGCAGGCAGCACACCAGCCTTAGCGGTACCTACCATTTTGTTCCCGTCAACACTGACTTCAAATTTTAAATTTAAGCGCATCGGTTTCGTAATTGGCAGTGACCAAGTCAACTTATTGTCTTGAATGGCGGGATTGACGAATTCGACCGTTTCCTCTCCTTGTATTGCTTTGCCACGGATCGTCGTCTGGTCTGTCGAGATCGAAAGTCTAACATCCAGTTTGCCAACTGGCGTTGTGATTTCTGTGGCCCAATCGCCATCGAAGACAGACGCTTGTCTAGATTGGTGATGCATGGCGCTATCTGTATGTTCACCTTTATTCGCTGTACCGATGTCATCGTTCTCTGCCTGCGCAGTATCCTTACGTGGGACAAGCCCTACGTCGCGCCAAACCGTTCCCCTCCGCTCAAATTCAAATAGTTGCTCAACCGCATGGGCGATGCGAGGGCCAAGTTCTCGTTCCACAAGATAGAGGGCGACATCAAGTCCCGAAGTGACACCACCGCCGCTTACGAAATTGCCATCATCGACGACACGTGCTGGGACAGGTGTCGCGCCAGTAGCAGCAAGCGCATCCATGCCTAGATGATGTGTAACAGTATACCTGCCTTCCAGCAAGCCACCCATCGCTAACAACAGGGAGCCGCCGCACACTGCAGCGATGACAATATCTTTCTGGTTGAGTGCATGCTCAACCATTCCGGTCAATTCTGTATTCATAGCCCGGCCTAATATCGCCGGGATTGAATCAGGTCCATCGCCATCAACAGCGCCGGCTGCGCCAGGGACGAGAATGATTCCTGGACGTGTCGGGTCCAGTTTTTCCTTTGCTTCGAGTAGGACGTCGTTGACGCCGCTCTTCACAGATCTTGCTCCTTCAGCGGTCACAAATTCTACGCTGAGATTGTCTTTGACATTCATTGAAGCTGCGTGAAAAACTTCATAAGGGGCAATTGCATCCAAAAGGTCGAATCCATCGAATAGAACAATTTGTATCGATAACATCATCGTGCCTCCTCAACATCCATTTAAGTTAACAAACTGGGCTCCTTGCACTGAAAACGATGGGAACTGCTTCGATACAAATCATAACAACGAATACTCTCAAATGACGTTAGAAAAAGGTCACAAAACGATCAACAACTGATCACAAAATAGGCGTCTGCATTGGCTTTGACCAAAAAAATGATAAACTAAAGTGCAAAGGTGGGAAGTTTATGAATGCAAAGACCATACTCGTTGTCGACGATGACCAAAGTATTGCCGATTTATTAAGGGATTTCTTGGAAAACGATCATTTTCATGTGTTAACCGCATCCAATACAGAGGAAGCATTGACGGCTTTCCAGCAAAGCGCTGTCGATTGTCTGATCCTTGATATCATGATGCCTGGAGAAAATGGATTTGAGTTTTGTCGCCGGATTCGCGCAAAAAGTGACGTTCCGATCTTGTTCTTGAGTGCACGCAGCGCTGATGTCGACAAAATTCGCGGCCTGACACTCGGAGGCGACGATTATATTGTAAAAACAGCTTCGCCTGGAGAGATTGTTGCCAGAGTGAAAGCCGTCCTACGACGCTCTGCTTCAACTCAGCCACCAACTGAAACGATCTTGGATTTTGGCCGCCTTACGTTAAATCTGACAACTCGAGAACTTGCCGTGGACGGGAAAAACGTTATGCTCACACCAAAGGAATATGAACTGTTGCGATTATTTTTAGAACACCCAAGGCATGTTTTTTCCTATGACCAACTTCTCGATAAGCTGTGGGATGGCGTGGGCGATAAACATACCGTTCGCGTTCATCTAAGCCGCCTTCGCGAAAAAATAGAAGCTGACCCGAATGACCCTCAATATGTTGTGAACGTATGGGGAATTGGGTATCGCTTCGAGGGAGGATAACATGCCCACATTGCGGGTCCGTACATTTACAGTACTCTGTTTTTTCTTCATTCTATCATTGCCGTGGATTTTTTATGTGACAGCACACTTCATGGAAACAAAAACGTTCCGCTTCTCTACACCTGATGAAAACTTACAAAGGCATGTTACAGAGACGATTCAGTCGATCGAAACAAATGCAGACAACTGGACAGACGTCAATTGGCAACGCCAACTAGAAACCCAACTGCAGCAAGCTAATCTGGAAGTCGCGATTCTGTCCACGTCTGACCAGGAAATGTATCGCTCTAATCCAGAAAGCAGCAATTGGTTTTCGTCAACAGAACAATTCTCGCTCATCGAGGACGGCGAGTCACTTGGCAAAGTGGTCATTTACGTGCCAAACTCACGAACCGGTCCAACCATTTCGGCCATAGTTGGATTTTTGCTCGCGATTATCATTGTTGGCATCGCCTTGCGAAAGTTCTTTCTTCGACCGCTCGAAAGAATGGGTTGGGTCGCTCGAAAAATTGCCGACGGAGATTTTGATGCACAATTGCCAATGTGCAGGATAACAGAGATTGCCGATGTAGGCGCTGGATTTGAAGCGATGATGAAGGGACTGCGGACATCCCAGCACAAACAAATCGCACTGGAAGAAGAACGACGCTTCATGATTGCAGCGATTGCCCACGATTTGCGAACGCCGCTATTCGCGTTACGGGGATATTTAGATGGGCTGGAACAAGGCATTGCTAAGTCTCCAGACAAAATAACAAAATATGTGACGGTTTGTAAGGAAAAGTCAAGGCAATTGGACAGACTAGTAGAGGAGTTGTTTACCTTTACAAAGATGGAGTATATGGAACAGCAAAAAAATGTTCATCCAACCGACTTAAAAGGTCTTCTGCAACAGACGATTGACAGCTTCCGTCCACTCGCGGAACAAAAACACATCTCGATCTCAACAGATTTTGAAGATAGCTGCATGCTTCCTGGCGACAGCCACTTACTAGAACGTGCCTTGAACAACCTGTTCGATAATGCCATTCGGCATACGCCCACAAGGGGCAATGTGTTTGTCCGCTGTTATAGAGAAGACGCTAAAGTCAAGTTTTCTCTCAAGGATACAGGGCCAGGCTTTTCGTCTGAGGAATTAAAGCGTGTGTTTGAACCTCTCTTTCGTGGCGAAGGGTCGAGAAACCGTGCCACAGGAGGAAGTGGGTTAGGATTAACGATTTCCCAACGAATTATAAGACAACATGGGGGCGAACTGGCCGCCGAAAACGACCCAGACGGCGGGGCGCTCATCAGTGGTTGGCTGCCTGTAGGGGATTAACAAGAAAAGAGGAACACTTCGTTTGCAAAGCGTTCCTAAAAGCGGTTGCGCTACCGTTTTCCGTTACAAACGTGGGCCATTTCTATTTATGTGCTCGCTCTACTGTTTTCTTGCAACAACAAAGAGGCGCGGGCGCTTCGGCGCGTTGCTTTGTACCATTGGAAACAAAAAATAAATAGAAGAAACAAGTCAATCGCGTCACCGCCATAATACATGAGCATCGCCCCTGTCTGTGCTTGTTCCGGAGCGACACCTACGGGCGGATTGGCGTAAATCCATTTCGATAAAATGCCGTGTCCGGCGAGCGCGATGACTAGTACAATCGCCCTGTACAAAAAAGGTTTGCGATGTGACACAGGGTCGATGTAGATCATGGAAATCGTGAACATATAGCCTGCCAAAAAAACGTGAATGTGGATCAGAAAGTAGAGAAACGGATGGGCATGCATGAATGCAAACAAGCCCGTTGTATAAAGAAGCCATAAAGCGCCAATGTTTAATAACGATGCTACAATGGGATCGGCAATCGCTTGCGGTATCTTGCTGCGTAATAATTGGCTAACGCCTTTTGCCATTGGCACAGGCAATGTTCGCACTAACAGCGTCACTGGCGCTGCCAATGCCATCAACAAAGGAGCAAGCATTCCTAACAACAAGTGTCCTACCATATGGAAAGCAAAATCAGTATGTGCCTTTTCCGCTATTGGCCCCGCCACCGCTAGATAGGCGGCGAAACAGCCGGCGATCCACATGAGCGTCCGGTAAAGAGGCCATGGCTTTACTGTCCTATAGGACAATAAAGCAGCAATAATATAGAGAACGAACGCACTGGCAAACGGCAATATAAGTAATAATTGGGCCAAAAACCATTCTAACTCGTTTGCCATACCTGGGTGGTTCATGGCTGCCGCCTTTGGCCTGTTCTGTACACAAGAACGGCACCGCAGATCACTAACAGAATGGCAATCGCATTCCAGACAATATCATAGATATACACATTTTCCACGTAGCGAATTTGGTGAATTTGCATCCACTTATGTTGAATCGTGCCATCATACAATTGGAAGGCCCCTGAGCCAAGTAGAATTCCGCCAAGCCATCTTTTGCCCCACCAACCGCGGCGGGATTTCAGATCGGCCAGCAAGAACATCCCGGAAACGCTCGCAAACCAGCCAAATGCATGAAAAAGTCCGTCTGAAATGATCCCTATCGTTCTAGTCGACTTGTCGTAAAAATGATGCCATTGCAGTAATTGATGGAACAAGACTTCATCTAAAAAAGCTGCTATACCGACGCCAACTAAAATGCCGGACCAAAGATTGCGTTTTAAGTACAAGTGCCTCAGTTCTTGCTTCATCGGCTTTGGCATTCTCACAACCTCCTTCTTCGTTCGCTATTACTAGTCTTTCCATCTAGCAATTCATTCAAACACATCGTATAAGAAAAGGTGAAAATCTCTCAGATCAGGCAGCAAAAGCCGGAACTTAATAGCCGGCCAATAGCGTTTTTAGAAGTCTCTTTGTGATAATATAGTGAATGACTATTCATCATAAAAGAGGTGGCGCAAGGATGCGTATGAAGAAAACGATGGAGCAACACTCTGTAAATGGCGTGTCCATGGCAAACGGGACCGTTTCATTTCGTTCGGTCACTTTAAATGTATATAGCTTTGCTATTGATGGGATGATCATTGACGCTGGTGCTTCCGCACTAAAAAAAGGCTTTCTCCCTTTCTGGAAACAACAGCCGATTGATGCTCTATATTGTACACATCTCCATGAGGACCATACAGGCTGCGCCCCTTGGTTTGAGCAGCAACTGCATGTTCCGATTTACTTGCACGAATCTTCTCTTGCCGCTGCAAGGAAGACTGGCGACTATCCTCTTTACCGAAAACTGTTTTGGGGCAAGCGCAAGCCGTTTCACCCAACTGCCATTCCAGCAACGTTCCAAACGAGGCACTCGAACTGGGTCAGCATTTTTACACCTGGACACGCCACTGACCACGTTGCCTTCCTAAACGAATCGACTGGGCAACTGTTTTCAGGCGACCTCTATGTGCAAACAAAAACAAAACTTATTATGGACAGTGAATCGGTTCCACAAATTATCGCCTCGCTCAATAAATTGTTGCAGTACGATTTCGAAGACGTTTTTTGCAGTCATGCTGGCTATTTGAAACAGGGCCGAAAAAAGCTGGCGCAAAAACGAGACTACTTAGAAGCATTAAGCAACCAAGTCCACACTCTTTACGAAAGCGGGCTACCAGTTAAGGAAATCCAAAAACGCCTTTTCCCCCGCACGTACCCTATTACCCGTTTTTCAAAAGGCGAATGGGATTCCGCTCACTTGATCAGGTCGGCCTTAGAACACGCCGTACGCAATCAATAGCCGCAAAAAGCAAGCAGCCTCTTTAAGTGAGGCTGCTTGCCCGTTACTTGTCCGCTTTTTTAGGCAGCTTAGCGATACACTGCCGTCTTTCAGGAAAAGAAAAAGCTGAGTGCGAACACAATGACAAAACCCGTCAAACCGATAATCGTCTCCATAACTGTCCACGATTTCAATGTATCTTTTTCTGACATACCTAGCAACTGGTTCACAAGCCAAAAACCTGAGTCGTTTACGTGGGAAAGGACAGTGGCGCCGCAAGCGATGGCAATCGCAATCAATGCGAGAGAAGGCTGCGAGAGCGCTGCCATATCTACAATAGGCGAAACCAGTCCCGCTGCCGTAATCATTGCAACAGTCGCTGATCCTTGAGCGACACGAACAAATGTAGCGATGAGAAAAGCCAGCAGCACAAGCGGAAAGCCAGAATTCGCCATTAAATTACCCATCGCTTCACCAACGCCGCTTTGAATCAAAATTTCTTTAAAAACGCCGCCTGCTCCTGTAATTAAAATAACAATGCCTGCTGGTTCCAATGCTTTCGTTGTAATCGTTTGCATATGTTCTTTAGAAACACCACGGCGCTTTCCAAGAAAGTACATCGCAAGCAATGTTGCAATGATTAAAGCGACAAACGGATGGCCGATAAACATAAGCGCTGTTTTTAAAGAGCCATCTTTCAACACTTGTCCTCCCGCTGTGTTTAATAAGATCAATGCAAGTGGGGACAAAATGATCAAGCAAATTAAGCCAAAGTGTGGCAATTGTTTGCCCGCCGCTTCTTGTTTAGCGGCTTCAGCAATATGATCAGGCACCGGGACATAGACTTTATTGCCGATATATCGGCCAAATATAGGACCAGCTACAATCATTGCTGGCAAGCCAGCAATGACGCCAAACAGCATCATCCAGCCTAAGTCGACGCCAAGAACAGAAGCGACCGCAATTGGCCCTGGCGTTGGCGGAATAAAACTGTGGGCAACGGCAAGCCCGGCAAGAAGTGGGATTGCATAATAGAGTACTGACCGGTTCGTACGCATCGCCAAACTATGAATGATCGGGATTAAAATGACGATCGCTACATCCAAAAAAACAGGAATCGCAACAAGGAAACCAGTCAATCCGAGCGCCCACACAGCACGCTTATCTCCAAATGTGTCCACTAATGTAAACGCTAGGCGTTCAGCGCCGCCTGAGATGCGGAGAATTTCGCCAAACATGGCGCCAAGGCCAACGACAACCGCTATAAACCCTAGCGTGCCACCCATCCCTTTTTCAATCGTCTCAAGGAGATTAAGCGGATCCATGCCAGTGAACAGGCCGATAAAAATACTTGCGAGCAATAACGCTATAAATGCTTGCATTTTTGAGCGCATAATCAAATAAAGCAAAATCGCGATTCCAATGATTGTGATGACGATCAACCAAGTTCCGGACATAATAACCTCCAAATTTCAGCTATGATGTTTAGCAGCTTACCATTCTGCAACGCTGTTGTCTTGATGCCTCCAGATAGGGTTTCGCCAATTGTGGCCTGTTTCACTCATCTTGCGGACATGATCCTCATTAATTTCAATGCCAAGCCCAGGTTTGTTCGGAATGTCGACATAGCCATCCTTATAGTGGAAGACGCTGCCATCAATGAGATAATCGAGAAGGTCAGACCCTTCATTGTAATGGATGCCTAAGCTTTGTTCTTGGATAAACGCATTGTGGCAAGTTGCATCCACTTGCAGGCAAGCCGCAAGGGCAATGGGTCCAAGTGGGCAATGGGGCGCTGCCGCCACATCAAACGCTTCAGCCATTGAGAGAATTTTTTTGCATTCAGTAATGCCGCCAGCATGGGACAAGTCTGGCTGGATAATATCGACATAGCCGTCAACAAGCACTTGTTTAAAATCCCATTTCGAAAACATCCGCTCTCCTGTTGCGATTGGAATAGCTGTGTTTCTGGCAATTTCCCGTAATGCCTCATTGTTTTCCGGCAGCACGGGCTCTTCAATAAACATCGGCTTAAATGGTTCTAACTCTTTGGCAAGAATCTTGGCCATTGGCTTATGGACGCGTCCATGAAAATCGACACCTATCCCGATATACGGGCCAACAGCTTCGCGAATCGCAGCCACATTGGCAAGGACGCGGTCAATTTTTTCAAAGGAATCTATATATTGCATTTCATCGGTTGCATTCATTTTCACAGCAGTAAAACCTTTGTCAACTACTTGTTTCGCTGCAGCTCCAACTTCATTAGGACGATCTCCGCCAATCCATGAGTATACTCTTATCTTCTCTCGTGCTTTGCCGCCAAGCAACTGGTGAACAGGCACATTATGGTACTTCCCTAAAATATCCCACAATGCTTGGTCAATACCGGAAATAGCGCTCATTAATATTGGCCCACCACGATAAAAACCGCCGCGGTACAGAACATTCCAATGGTCTTCAATTTGAAAAGGATCTTTGCCAATCAGGTATTCCATCAGCTCATGCACAGCGGCCTCTACAGTAGCAGCACGCCCCTCAACTACAGGTTCGCCCCAACCAGTCATTCCTTCGTCCGTCTCTATTTTCAAAAACAGCCACCGTGGCTGGACTTTGAATAGTTCATAGCTTTTAATTTTCAATATTTGTTCTCCCCTCTTTCTGATCTTTCATTGCTTGCTCAAGTGCCGCTACATAGTTTTTCGCTTTTTCCGTAAGCTCGCGAAGATAGGCAGGCGTCACTTCGGCCTTGCCGTCTACTAAAGAACTGCCAATGCCAAATCCGACAGCTCCTGCTTGTTTAAAAGCACCAATGTTCTGGTCATTGACTCCGCCTGTTGGCAAAAGCGGAATATGGGACAACGGTCCGCGAATGTCCTTGATGTAACCGGGGCCCGCGCTTGCCGGAAAAACTTTGACAATATCGGCTCCAAGCTCGTAAGCGCTTAAAATTTCTGTCGGCGTAAAGGCACCTGGTATGCTGACTTTGCCATAGCGTTTCGTCATTTCAATCGTTGCCGCTTTTACAGTCGGGGAAAGGATAAAATCAGCCCCCGCTTGGATCGCTGAAAATGCCGCTTCCGGATCTAAGACCGTTCCAGCGCCAATTTTCATTTCGCGGCCCAGTTCCCTTGACAACATACGAAGCGATTCGAATGCGTCAGGGGAATTAAGGGCGACTTCAACTAAGCGAATGCCTCCCTCCTTAAGAGCGCTTCCAATTTTCACTGCGTCCTCTGGCGGCACACCACGGATAATCGCAATCAGTTGGTGCTTATAAATGGCTTGTAACGTTTCCATATTTTCCTCCTAACGATTCACGTCTTCTCCATCTTGTTGGAAAGCATGCAATGTTTGCCGAGAGGGCAATCCTTCAATATCGCCGTGCACTTGGGTAACAAAAGCGCCTATCGCACAACCGCGCCCGACTGCCTCTTCAATCGCGAGCCCATCTAGCAAACCAGATAAAACGCCTGCGGCAAATCCGTCGCCAGCGCCAATTGGGTCAACGACTTCCTTTACTGGGAATGGAGCAATATAGCCTACCTGTTTTGCACTCTTGTAATAAGCGCCTTTTTCGCCTAGTTTAACGACTGCAAGGCGAGCACCAAGATGTAAACAGCGATCGGCAATTTCCTCGCTATTGTTTGTGCCGAATAAGTACTGGCCTTCCCCAGAGCCTGGCAAAACGATATCAGCCATGCCAATCAGACGCTCCAACAAACGCTTCTGTTTCTCTTCTGTCAGCAATTTTTTCCGTATATTTGGGTCAAACACGATTTTGACATGATGCTTCTTGGCCATTTCTATTAATACGAATGTTGTCTGCTCGCATGATTTGCTCAATAATGGCGTAATCCCTGTTATATAAAGAAACTTCGCTTTCTTAACGTAGTCCTCATCAATATCAGCAGGCTCTAGACGGCTCGCTGCAGAACCCTTTCGGTAGTAAAGGATATTTGCCGTCTTCGCAGTCGTTTGTTCTTTCAAAAAAAGTCCCGTTGGAGCCTGTTCATCCATGGCTACATACGTTGTATCGACGCCTTCGCCACGGACAGATTGGATGATTTTCGCTCCTAACTCGTCTGCGCCGACTCGACTAATCCAGCCTGTTTTATGACCAAGTTTCGCTAATCCGATCAACGTGTTCGTCTCTGCGCCGGCCACACGCGCTGAAAAATTAGAAGCGTATCGAAGCTGTCCGTCCTCTTTAGGAGCAAACAACACCATTGTTTCTCCTATGCTTACTACATCCATTCAAACACCTCTTCATGTACTGGCTTCCTTTAAAAAGCGTATCCGAGCTTTTGTGAAATTCCGTTTGCTGTGTCGATCACGTTTTTCACGATCTGGCTTTTTTGCCTTTGCATCCGCTCTTTTGGGCCTGCTACGCTAATCGCCGCTTGCATTACTTTTGATGCGTCAAATATGGGCGCCGCCACGCAGTACAGCCCTTCCTCATTTTCTTCATCATCAATCGCATAACCTAGCTGTTCATATTCTTGCAAACGCGCCAGCAGCGTCTCTTTATCGGTGATTGTGTGTGGGGTGATCGGCTTAAGCGATACATGTTCTAAATAATCGACACGTTGCTCCTCCGGCATGAATGTCAAAAAAGCCTTGCCAAGCCCCGTGCAATAAAGAGGCTTTCGGCCGCCTAAATACGCTGACGTCCGAATCGAGCGATTGCTGTCGATTTTCGCCACGTATACAAGTTCCTGGTTGGCAAGTAGCGCCATAAACACCGTCTCCTCTACTGCTGCAGCTAATCGTTGCAGCGATTCGGCGCTTAACGAAGCAAGATCAAGTGATTCACGAGCGGCATTACCAATCGGAATCAGTTTTGGACCAAGAGCAAACTTTTTGGCTTGGTTTACAGAAAGATAATTTTCGCAATAAAGCGTATTTACTAAAGCAGACGTGCTACTTTGCGGCAACCCAAGGGTTTCGCTAATTTCTTTAATACTTAGCCCATTGACATGGGTGCTTAACAATTCAAAAATACGCAAAACCCTTTCCGCTGATTTTACCGACAATCTATATCCGCCTCCTAAAATCACATATGTGATCCAAGATCTCTTATGTGATTTAAAGTTACTCTAACATAACTAATTGGTTTTTTGCAACAAAAATGTTAAAGCGGTTTCAACGCGTTCGCTGTTTAGCTCGTTTCTGTCATTCACCATTCACCTTATGTGTATTTCTTGAACGGCAGCCTAAAAGGGAAACGACAGATTTGGAGCGATTTCCCTCTTCCCATTTGAAATGAACATGCTGTTTTTCCACCTGATATCACGCAATAAATCTGGCAATGATGCGCGCCGTTCCACCTTTTTTCACTGTCCATACACTAAAAAAAAAGGAGGGAAGCCATGTATGTATATGTCGCAATTGGAGATTCGCTTGTAACAGGGGTTGGCTCAACCAACGGATTTGTCGTACCTTATCGGAACATGGCAAGCCGCCGATTAGGACAGCCGATCCAACTAATTAAACTGGCTAGAAACGGGCTAACCTGTGAACAGATCTCCAGTTTGACTTTTAGGCATTCTAAAAAAATCGAACGTGCCAATATCATAACGATTACAGCTGGAGGGAACAATTTTTTAACCGCCTTACGGCAAACGAGTAGAACAGGCTCGGTCGATCATCTCCCTAAAATTGCAGCTGGCGTTTACGCCTGTTTACATCACCTTATCCGCCAGATCACTTACGTAAAACAACATGATCGCAAACCATACATCGTCCGTGTGTTTACCCTTTACAATCCGCTATCAAAAATTCCAGTTATTCAGTCGCATCTCTTTCGTTTTAATCAGCGCTTATATACGTTGGAACGCTATCCACATGTGCGCATCGTTGACATTAGCTTTCTTTCAGACGGAGTTCATTATCTGGCAAAAGATGGGATCCATCCAAATAACCGTGGCTATGAGAGGATAGCTGAGGCTGTTTATCAGACAGGGTTCTATCCTTTGTAGAGAACCACTCTGTTTACATGAAAAAAGCCAGCTAACTAGAAAAGATAGCTGGCATTGCAGATTTAAGCCGAAAAAGCCCATCCCATGCATAGGACAGGGGTTGTCTTCAGACAACAGATTCACCGCCAGTGGACTCCCACTTGGCGGCTTTTATTTCGATCCTGCAGACTTAAATCCTTTCTTTTATTTGTACGTTTGATTTTATCTTTACATTTGAAGAAAACACTTTTCGATCAATGATTAACTCTTCTCCCACTACATTAAAGGAGTCATTTAAACGGATGTCCTCCGATGAAGCAGCAATATATACTTCCATTTTTCCAGGCTCCACTATTTGTTTCAAATCATTGTTATGAAAAGCCAACTGTCTCATATCAACGGTAAATGTAATTTCTTTTGATTCATGAATATTTAGGTTAACCTTGGCGAATCCTACAAGCTGTTTAGTAGGTCGTGCAATCCTACTAAAGCAGTCTCGTATGTAGAGTTGTACAACTTCGTCCCCCTGATAAGGACCCACATTTTTTACGTTGAACGTAACTTGAAGCTGCCCGTCCGTCGCTACTTCTTCATTTAGTGACAGGTCGCTGTACTCAAAAAATGTATAACTTAATCCATGTCCCAAAGGATACAAAGGCTTATTTTTATCATGGTCAATGTACTCTGCCCACTCGTCAATCTCTATATAAAAAGGAGATCTGCTAGCGTACATTGGAATTTGTCCTTTATCCTTAACGATTGTAACTGGCAGCTTGCCACTTGGATTGGTTTTGCCTGTTAACACATTAACAATAGCTTGCGCCCCCGCCTGCGCAGGCAACCAAGCGTACAGCACTGCCTTGCTTCTTTCGTTAATTGATGGGTTTGATAAAGGCCTTCCATCCACTATAACGGAAATGACTGGTTTATCAAGTTGAAAGACCTCTTCCATCATCTCTAACTGTGGTTTTTCAACATCGATATGAATGTTATCCTTGTTCTCTCCCGCCGTTGCGTCAGGGGCTCTCATACTTTCTCTTCCGCCAAGAATCGCGATAACCACGTCAGCTTGTTGCACCGCTTTCTTAACCTTGTCAATGCCGCCTTCAATAGGCCTATTGATTTCGCAGCCTTTTTCATAAATGATGTTCTCTTGCCCACATTCCTCTTCCAGTATCTCTTTAACCGTTCTGCAATTAGGATAAAAGAGCTGGCTAAATTCATCCATGTTTTTGTAAACCTTATTGGATGTCGATCTTCTTTTCTTGAGCATTGCAATAATCATTTCCTTCTGTTCTGGAGAAGGACGCTCATCAAAAACAATTCCCTGTGATTTTAGCATACCTCGATGTTCCGTAATGACGGTGTCATACGCCATTTTAATGAAATTGTCATCTTCAGAACGATCAAAGTCACTGGTTGTTGTATCTGCTGTTCCTACTGCCGAATAGCCCCCAAAGAAATTCACACTATTATTAGCAGACGGCCCTATGACCGCTATTTTTAGACCTTTCTTTAATGGCAAAGTTGCCTCATCATTTTTGACAAGCACGATCGACTTCTCAGCAATTTCCTGTGATAGTGCTTGATATTCTTTCTTCTTAATCTCTTCGTGAAAGTCACCTGTTTTAAATGGGCGCTCAAACAACCCTAAAGTGAATTTAGTCTCTAACACCCTGCGAACAGCTCGGTCAATATATTCTATGTCCAGTTCTCCTGACTCTACTGCTTCTTCAAGGTACTGATAACAGATATGATTCGGTTGCTCTACATCCATTCCAGCTTGAAGCGCCATGACCGCCGTTTCTTTTCGGCTCTCTGCAACGCGGTAACGTGAATGAGCGTGACTAACACTGCCATAATCTGCTACAACTAAACCTGAGAATCCAAGCTTATTTCGTAAAATGTCGGTTAATAACCATTTGGACGTAGACACCGCCTGCTCATTCAAGATTCCATAGCTATTCATTATTCCCATTACGTCTGCTTCATGGATAGCAGCCTCAAAAGGAAAACAGTACGTATCAAGCAGCTTTCTTTCTCCTATTTGCTGCTCTCCCCCGTTTCTGCCTCCTTCAGCATTTCCGTATCCAACAAAATGTTTGGCCGTGGCCATCATTTCTTTGTTTCCTTGTACCCCTTTGACAAATGCTGTTCCCATTTGAGCAACGAGATAAGGATCTTCGCCGTACGTTTCGCCAATCCTTCCCCACCTCGGATCACGGCCCAAGTCAAAAAGAGGCGAATGAACCGTATTGATGCCAAAAGCGAGTAGTTGTTTCTTGACTACTTCTCCCATTTTTTTCGCTAATGCCGGCTCCCACGTGGATGCTACACTCATCGATTGAGGAAATGTGGTGGCGCCCGGTATTTGTGCGCCGGCTATGCCTTCATTATGAATAAGCACAGGGATTCCTAATCGTGTTTCATTGACAAAAAAAGATTGCAATTTTTCTAATGTTTCCATATCCTTCTTATGATCTCCTGTTTGAGAACTGTTTAAGAAGCTTAGCGTGCCCACCCCATGCTGATAATTCTCGCTCACATGGTGGATCGGATCGCCTTGCCCGTGATTGACTAGGCCAAATAGTTGGGCTACCTTTTCCTTTAGTGTCATTCTTCCTAATAGATCTTCTACTCTTTCTGCTACGCTTTTGCTTGGATCTTTGTAAAGCATGATTAAACCTCCAAGATTTAGAAATGTAATAGATTTTAAGACAATGGAACTTACTTACAAAGTCTAACTGTCCACTTCATTCTTCTTTTTAATTTCGCAACCGTTTTATTTTCAATTTCGATCATATGTAATTAATCCTTTAGAAAACGAAAATCTTTTTAATGCGTTTTCATAAAAGCTTATTAAAAGAACGATTACGCTTATAACTTATAGCATTATGATAACACTTCATGTTTTTTCTTTATGGAAACCTCGTTCTTTTTTTAGTAATATGGAAGTAATTATTTGTTATCAGGTACAATAAGGAGTAGGTGGTCTTGAACTCACAATCTCAGATTATCAAGAGTAAATGCGAACTGATTACAAGCACCTTTGACTTGGCTACTTTTTTTGTTCCGAATGAAGCTGACATGTCTTATAAATATTTGCATAATCGAATATTAAATCCGTTATATAACAATGAAAAAAAGAGCTCATTAAATATCTTACAGTTTGACTCCAGTAAATCCTATTCTGCACCTATCATTAGAAAAACAGCTTTTTTCGAAAAATTTATTACTATTAGTGTAATGGACAACGACCAATTTCTCGGCAACCTCATTATTGGACCGTCCATTACAAATACGATTACAGATGAGAACATTAATGGACTAATAAACGATGCACGAGCTTTTTTTAAGCGAGAAGAAATCTTCAATTATTACAATTCCGTCCCTGCCTTCCCCTTAGATAAGCTCATAAGTATAAGTGTGATGATCAACTACCTATTAAATGGAGTATTGATTGCCACAGACACTGTTTTAATTAACCATAAAGAAGTGATCACACCGGCTAAAAACAACGCACAATTGCTGATAGATGATTTCAGAAACGCCAATCCCCAACCTTTTCAGGATCGTTTATTTGAGAAACAAATTCTCTCTATTGTAAAAGAAGGAAGAGTCGACGCTTTAGAAAACTCCGTTTTTGTAAAAGAGGAGGGGAATGCAAGCGCTTTCTCAAAGACGAGCTATCTTCGCTCTTTAAAGACACATATTGTGGCGTTGATTACACTTGTTGCCAGAGCTGCTATTGACGGTGGATTAAATGCTCAAATTGCTTTCCAGTTAAATGAACGTTACATACAACAATTGGATCGAATAAATAATGTTGATGAAGTCAAAAAAATGACAAAGGAAATGCTATTCACCTTTACAACCGAAGTAAAGCAAGTACAACATGAAAGATATTCAAAAACAATTAGTATGTGCATAGACTATGTTGTACGCCATTTGTACACAGAAATCGCTCATGAAGACATTGCCGAGTATGTTCATTTAAGCCCGAAGTACTTATCCGTATTATTCAAAAAAGAGGTTGGCATGTCACTAACGGATTACATCCGGCTTAAGCGAATTGAAGAAGCTAAAAAGCTGCTTCAACATAGTCAAACGCCTATCCCAGAAATATGCTCCTCTTTAAACTTCTATGATCAAAGCTACTTTACAAAAGTATTTAAGAAGCTAGTTGGTGTAACGCCAAAACAATATCGGGAAAAACACCACCTTCAAAAAGAGTAAAATAGAGTAACGTCAAGAAAAGGGTCTAAACGTCTCGAAATGAACGATTGGACCCTTTCACTCTGGATTTCTGCCTAGTATCTATTATTTTGCAATTACATTCAGATCGCCAGAATGACCGTTTCTTCGTTCCTCTAACACTTCCTGAATCTCAGTCATCCGCTCTTTATCAAGTTCGTAAAATTTCATGGCAATGAGCGATAGACCCCACGAAATAATTAATATCCCAAAGTTAAGGAACATTGCCATCCAAAATAGGCTTTCAGAATAAGGTGTGTCCACATCTGGAAAAGCGGTTTTAAACCCAATAAATGCAAGTAATAAACCTACTACGGTTTGTTGTAACGAAGAAACCGTCTTATCAATAAATATATAGAGGGAGGATACCAATCCTGGTGCATAACGATTCGTTTTATACGTATTGTAATCAACTATATCGGCTAGCATTGGCTGCACAAACGAAGAGCTCATAAAGCGAACAGCTCCACTAACAATAAACAAGAATATGAAAGCAATCGTCATGAATCCCATATTATCCATTCGAATTTGTGTCGGATCGCCTATCCATAGTAATAGGAATAATAGACTATAACCAATGATACAAGCCCATGTTGAGAGAACATACCCTTTTTTGGAACCAAATCTCATAGCGTAACGAATTCCAAAAAACAGAACCAATAGATTAGGAAGCGTAGCCATTGATTGTGTTACACCTAACATCGCATAATTTCCAATCACAATCCCAAACAGCATGACATTTACAACCGCATTACCAGAAACTTGCAAACTTAATTTATCTGTAGCCATCGTTAGGACAAATAATTGTAAGGGGCGGTTACCTTTTAACATCGGCCACAGATCTTTAACCTTAACCTGTGCTGTATTTTTTCCAACTCCAAAATTTTCAGTACGGTCCTTCGAGCGAATAGCTATTATTGCAAGCCCATAACCAACCGCCGCAACAATAAGAGTGAAAATTGTCATTTCATGGAATAATTCTACATCGCTATAAGTGTATTTTCCTGTTAAATACATTGTCAAAAATACCGTTGCAACAGCATAAAAAAGCATCGTATAAATCGTGCTAAACCCGCCGACAGCAGGGCGTTGTTGTGGGTCATTTGTTAAAATGTTATTTCCAATATTACCTGCAATTCCAGAGAACGTATACCCAATAATGAATATGACATATAAAAGGATAAAGTAAACGAGTTTGAATCCATCAGCTATTAAATGATTTGTGTAAAACAGGAGTACAGTTGATAGGCCCATTGTTAAGTAGGAAAGAGCAAATAAAATTCTCACTTTACCAAATTTACCCTTTGTTTTGTCAACAATTAAAGCAATGAGCGGATCGGTAATTCCATCAAAAATGCGTGAACCCGTAATGACGTAGGAAGCAACAACGGTTCCCAGTCCTACAATCCCTGCTGCATAGTAGGATACTAGTGTCATTAGAAACATAAAACCATTATGTCCAATACTTTGTAAAGGATATACGGCTAACTGCCAACTTTTCGCACGTCGGAACTTCTTCTCTCTTTCCGCCTTTTCCAATGCTCTTTGTTCTTTTTTCATCCTTCTCGCTTCTTTTTTATCCATATTTCCTTCTCCTTTAAAATTGATTTTAACGTAATGCGCCTCCTTTTGGTAAACGCTTTCATAAAACGCTTACAAGTAACCCCATGTCGATAGGGGCCTACAACTCCTCTCCATTCCGTTTAACACTGTGGCAATGGCCCTTCATTCATAAGAAAGTAGTACATAAATGTTCAGTTGCTATGGAGTAGCATACCAACGCTCTAACGTATTGTATGGTGTCTTCGTTCGTTTTTTGGTGTAATTAGACGATATACAAAAGAAAAAAATGATCAATGTGGCTCTACACAGACCCTACTTTTTTGTTACTTCATACTCTTCCATTTACTATTCGTTTTCTCATCCAACCGCCCCTTAGATTTACATTTTGTAACTTTATTATCCAACGGCTGCTAAGTCCGTTATAGTAATGAAGTCATTTTTTTAGTAGGTTTTGCTCAAATAACGACCAATTCACAGTAAAAAAGCCCAACCGCCCCTATATTGGAGAAGTTAGGCTTTATCGTTGCTTCAAACAATAGTTTGATACAGATTGTCTTTCCCTGTTACTCGTTTAACCAGATGGAAGAACATATCGCCCACTTCTCTCCCGCTTCATCCAATCCTGGCCATTTGCAGTACAAACGAATTTCTTTGAAGGGAAAACGGTTAACCTTGTCGTGATCCATGTTCTTCTTGTTTAGCCGGCTTTAAAAACATGGCTAAAGCCAAGGCACCAGCCGAAAAGAAGATAGCAGTAAAAAACGCGTCATTGATTCCTGCCAACATCGCTTGATCCATCACCTGCTCATTTACGTTCGATGCTTCTTTTAAATACTTGGCATGATATTCGGTGCGAATTGACATGATGGTGACTAAAAGAGCGGTGCCAGTCGCTCCAGAGACTTGCTGCATCGTATTATTCATCGCTGTACCGTGTGGATATAACGGTTTAGGCAACTGGTTAAACCCAGTAGTCGATACAGGCATCATCACCATTGAAATGCCTAACATCCTAATGGCATTGAGGAAGATAAGGTGACTATACGTTGTCTCAAACGTTAGTTGGCTAAAATAGTAGCTTGTGATTGTAATGATAGACAAGCCTATGAGAGCCAGAACCCTTCCACCAAATTTATCAAATAATCTCCCGACAATCGGAGAAGATACAGCTAAAATAATCGCTCCTGGTATCATCATTAACCCGGCATTTAAAGAGGGAATACCTCTAAGATCAATAAAATAGATAGGAATCATAATCATCGATGAGAACAATGTCATCGCTACAATCATAGAAATCGTGATCGACAATGAATACATTGGATATTTAAAAATAGCAAAGTTCAACATTGGCGTTTTTTGTTTTTGTTGTCTTAAAATAAAGAGTGTCAATGAGAGGGCGCCAACGAGAATCATTCCGTATACAGTTGGATGGCTCCACCCACTGTTGCCAGCAGAACTAAATCCGTATAAAATTCCGCCAAAACCAATACTAGAAAAGATTAATGACAAAACGTCCAGTCGCGTGTCCTTTTTTTCTTTTTTGTCCTTTATTATGAAAAAACCAGCCAATAGGATCAGGATGGCCACAGGTGCAATCATGAAGAATAGCATTCTCCAATCAAAGTACTGTACCATCCAGCCTGACAGTAATGGCCCAATCGCAGGCGCCCCCATCATGACGAAGCCAGTAACTCCCATAGCCGTTCCTCGCTTTTCGATTGGAAAGCTTACAAGCATGACATTCGTTAAAAGTGGGGACATAACTGCCGCCCCAGAGGCTTGAATCATTCTGCCAACCAATAGAACAGAAAAAAGTTGAGCTGTTCCTGCTACAAGCGTGCCCGTAATAAATAAACCAATGGCAACTAAAAACAAACGCCTGATAGAATATTTTTGAATCAAATAAGCAGTAACAGGAATAAGAATCCCATTCACCAGCATATAGCCTGTTGTCAGCCATTGTGCTGTGGCCGCATTCACATGGAAATCCTCCATGATGGCGGGAATGGCAATGCCTAGTAGTGTATTATTTAACAAAGCAATAAAAGCTCCTACCAATAACACCGCTATCATTTTATATGGTGGACGTCCTGTTATCATTGATTGACTCATGAATCCACCTCCTGTTTTTACATCTATTACCTCTACTTTTCGTAACAGCTATTGACCAAGTTTACGCATTGTTCTTTACTTACTATCTAAACCGTTTCTTTTTATCCCCCCTAAGAAAGATAAACTCTTCTTCGGATACCGTGTTTGTGTTTTTCGATCAACCGCGATTAAGCCAAATGTTTGTTCATAACCTAATTGCCACTCAAAATTATCCAAGAGGGACCAGTATGTATATCCAATAACCGGAATCCCTTCCTCTATACATTGGTAAACGCCAGTTAGCGCCCTTTCAATAAATTCGATTCTTTCGTGGTCGTCGGTCGTGGAAACCCCATTTTCTGTCACGACTATTGGCTTGTGCCAGTGTTCTGAAACAAACCGCAAAACATTGGCCAACGCTTCAGGGTAATACTCGTAACCCATTTTTGTTAATCTTGTATGCTCATCAGGTGAAACCACTCCGTTTGGACCGTGAACCTTTCTAGAGTAATTCTGAACTCCTAAAAAATCATCTTCCTGAATATAGGGCAAGTAATTCAGGAAGTCTTCATACTGTTCATTCTTTGCGTGTTCCTCTCCGCCAGGCAACGCCTGATGATCATAAAGGGAGAACGTTATACCGACCTTTATACTAGGGCGTAACTCTTTTATGACTTGTCTTGCTCTCTGGTGACACGTCATAATAATTTGTTCACCATTTTCCGATCTTGCCGTTAAAAATGTATGAATTTGCCTTGGGTCAACGGCAAAAGCTTCTCCTAAAAATCGGTAGTAATTCTCCATTTTATGTTTCATGTCAACATTTAAGCCAACCTGGACCTCTCCATCTCCTAGTTTGTTCTCTGCTTTATTACGTTTCATCATTCTTTTCATAATCTTTTTAATTTGCTTCCCCATATTTGCTTCATTAATCGTACATATATAGGGAATAAGATCACCCAATTCAGAAATTATGAAACGACAATAGTTCTCGAAGTAATGAATGGTCTGTTCACTTTCCCAGCCGCCTTCAGAGATAAGCCATTTAGGGGAGGAAAAGTGATGCAAAGTCACAATCGGCGTTATTTGTTGTTGATGGCAGAAGCGAAGGACTTCTTTATAATGCTCGACTTCTTTTTCATCAAAAAAACCTTTTTCCGGTTCAATTCGCGCCCATTCTATAGAAAACCTGTAAGCATTGCCTCCTGCTTCTGCTAACAACAAAATGTCCTCTTTAAATTTTCGATAATGATTAACGGCGTCTAATGAAGGCTCTTTATAAAGGGAATCGGGAGCATGCTCCATGACCCAAAAATCACTGTTTTTATTATTGCCTTCAACTTGGTGTGCAGCTGTGGCAGCACCGATCATAAAATCGCTTGGGAATGTCTTCATTATGAACCCTCTCTTGTAAAACGACCTCTAACATGTAGTTAGAGGTAGCCTTTATGTTTTGTCGAATTACTGTATTTGCTTAAACTCGTTTTCAATCTTTTTGAGGATGCCCTTTGGAAGCATCGTTTCCGGCGCAAATGCAATCAATTGGTTAAAACTCAGGTCTTTGGCTCGCTTAAGCATTGGGTTATTTATCAATTCAGGCAAATGCCTTTGAAACACTTCTCTTGTTGGAGGGGCCTCTAATAATTCCTCAATAGTCATGTCAAAACTATAGAACAACTGCTGCTTTTCCGGATTAAATTCTTTATAATCTGTTTCCCCTTTCCTGCAAGTAACCGTTACATAAGCCTCTGTTAGCCCTTCTCCTGAAGCTGTAACTGTAAAGGAACCATCCACACCTGTACTCCTTACAATGGCAAGTGCCCTACCTTTGTACAGCTTTCTTTCATTGCCTGTAAATAACTCTGTCGATAAAGGATCAGCAGAACCTAAGGCGATTAGCTCTCCTTCCCCTTCCACATGAATTTTCACGTTATTGTCTGCATATGGAACGACTCTCCCTGCTTCATCGATTGCGGAAATCGATAGATACGCCAAATCACCATAATTGGACTTCATTTGTGTTCGATCTGTTTCTAGCTGAAGACTAGTTGGAGTGTTTGTTGTTTCTAATTGATCTCTCCCAGCTTCTTTACCTTTTATGTACGCAACCACTTCTAACGTACCTGGCTCATAAACAATCTCAAAAGAAGTTTTGTATTCTTTCCTCCAACCGGACTGTTTTTTCCCATAGGATCGCCCATTCACAAGTAACTCCACTTCTTCTGCACCTGAATAGACATCCACTCTTGTCTTTTGATTCTCACATTCTAAAAAGGTATAGCTTCGTTCAACAGGCTCCCAGCCCCAAGGTTTAAAATAAATCTTTTCACCATATAGCTTTGGTGGCAGCACAGTGAGATATGGTTGCTTCCTCACTCCCCATACAATATCCCGATAGTAAGATTGAGGGCGTTTCTCCCCACATACATCAATATCTCCCGCATGGGCGTAAAACCATGGAAACTCTCCTCCAGCTGCCATACTAGGACTCCCAACATTCACTCTCCCAAGCCCAGCTTCTCCTAAATAGTCTATGGCCGTCCATACAAAATCTCCAATAACGTTCGAATTGTTAATTGTTTCTTCCCAATTTTCGAATAAGTTTTGCGGATAAGTTTCTGATCCATATATAACCCGATTTGGAAATCTTCCAGCGTCATATTTATACCGTTTCACTTTATAGTTATAACCTGCAGTATCTAATGGTTCGAAGTACTTTTCCGTGACTTCACCCCATACATCGTTGTCAGGATCGACGTTGTTTCCTAGCATATTCAAGATGACATTGCCATCCACTACGGTTGTCATACTTGCATACTCTGACATCAGTGAGCAAGCTGAAGCTGTAACCGCTCTGCTTGAGTCTAATTCTTTTATTTTGTCAGCCAAGCGTTTACTCCAAACATAACCATCAGAAGAGCCGTTCCTCTCTTCAACTTCATTTCCAATTGACCACATAATGATAGAAGGATGATTAAAATCACGCTTCACAAATGTCTCTAAATCTTCTTCCCAATACTTTTCAAAAAACAGATGATAATCAAAACTTTTTCTGCCTGCAACCCATGCATCAAATGCTTCATTAATAACCAGCATTCCTAATCGATCGCAGGCATCTAATAAAGCCGGTGCATGAGGGTTATGTGCCAACCTTATTGCATTAAAACCAGACGCCTTTAATAGCTCTACTTTCCGTTCTTCAGACCGGTCGTAGCTGGCACTGCCTAAAGGCCCGTGATCATGGTGAATACAACCACCTTTCAGCTTCAATTTTGCCCCATTTAATTTAAAGCCTTCCTGAGCATCAAAAGAGAGCTCACGAATGCCAGTAAAAGTTGAATGACTCTCATCCTCCATTCCATTACGGATAATGCGAATCTTAATATAATATAAGTAGGGATTGTCAAGTTCCCAAGGTTGGAAGGGGGATAAAGCGAGATTACTCGTTACTTGTTGCTCCGCCGTTTTTTCCAAGGTAATCTCTTGCTCATCCTTCCATACTACTTCTTCATCCGAAGACAAAACTTCAATCTTATAAATCACCTTTTCACGGGACTCCAACTTATTTGTGATAACCGTCTGTACTTGGAGCTTGGCTACACTGTCTTTTATCGACTTTGTGACCGCTTGACAGTTCCATGGTTTAATATGAATTTGCTCACCAACATGAAGCCAAACATGCCGGTATATTCCAGTGCCTGCATACCATCTAGAGCTAGGCTTCTGGCTATTCTCCACATGGACAAGAAGGATATTTTTTTCTCCTATCGTAATGTGCTCTGTTATATCTACTAAAAAACTCGTATACCCATTCACGTGCTTAGCGACTACATCATTATTCACATAAACGGTGGAAATTCCCATAACTCCTTCAAATTCCAGAACAAGCGTTTTATTCTCCCATTCTTTGTCTATAATTAGTTCTTTCTTATAATACAGACTTGCCCCTTCTGTAAAACCTTCTTCATAACCAGAAGGATGGTCCTGCTTTCGTTTCTTTTCAACTGCAATGTCATGGGGTAAATGTATAGCCTTCCAGTCACGGCTCATTTGAATTAATATTGAATTTCCTAATGTACTCTCTAAATAATGCCACTCTTTATTGAGTAACCATTTTTCCATACTAGCCCCCCTTTTTAATCAGCATTCATCACCATTCCTTTTATTAGAGACTTGCATCGGTCAAATACACTTGCCCATATATAAAAATAAAGAGACCCCTATTTTACACAAGTTAGCAAACTGTTCTCTAAGTCTTCCCTTTTTAAGATAACGCTTTCAAAATAATCATACACCTACCTGAACAGGTAAGTATGGTAATTTGTTTTTAATTTCTGTACTATACTCCTTTCTTCGGATAAATTTTACAAGGGAGAGTCACTAAATTACTGAACCCTATTTTACAACTGGCGTTACAGACCAGATAAATGAACAAGTGAACTGCATTTTATTTTCGTTTCCCGCTAAATTACAAGGTAATATACCCTCGTTTAATCGCAACAGAAACCGCCTCAGATCTGGAATCAACATTTAATTTATTGTAGATGTTCGTTAAATGCGCTTTTACTGTTCGTTCAGCAATTCCCATATCAAATGCAATTTCTTTATTACGATAACCTTTTGATACAGCTCTTATGATAAATAATTCTTTATCGGTTAATATGCACTGCTTATCGTTTGCATTTGTACATTCTGGCTCGCTTTTTTGTTTCCCATTTAAAATTTTCATCATAATTTCTGGTTTTATTAATGTATCTCCTCTTAGTGCAGACTCGATGGTACGGAATAAATCATCCCTACCTGTATCTTTCAGTAAATAGCCTTTTGCCCCTGATTGGATACCTTTGATCATTAATTCATCTTCGTTGTAAGTGGTAAGAATAATGACGGGGATATCGATTTGGTTTTGATTCAGATATTGAATCGTTTCTAGCCCGCTCATAACAGGCATATTTAAATCGAGGAGAATAACATCTACTTTATGATTCTCAAGAAACTCAATTGCTTCTTGGCCATTCCCTGCCTCACCAATTACTTTATAAGATTCATTTGTTTCTAAAATGAGCTTAAGCCCTTCCCTTACAACCAAATGGTCATCCACAATCAAGATATTCCTTTTCACGTCGACTCACCTTCCTAACCAAATATATGTAATACAATGGTACCATTTCATTGCCCTTGATCCATAGCTTTACCCGTTATGAACGTGTAGTTCGAATGACCTCCACTCTGCCCTTATCATTACTCTTCCTACTAAAGAATACAAGCCCGCCATAGAACAGCAGAAAAAAAGATGACTACTGAATAGACAGTAAATCACCTTTTATAGTAGGACGATGGGTCGTCTGTCCTCCATTAAGAATATACGTTCATTGGCAAAAACAGTAACGATTGACCTGGCGCGGAGTCAGTTAGATTTTGTTCAAGATCAAATGATTCAACTGGCTCAATTCGCGTAAACGTTTGCAGAAATGCAGTTAAGGCAATGTTTAATTCTAATCTTGCAAGGGGTGCTCCTAGACAAAAATGTGGTCCGTTGCCAAATGTGAGATGTTTTTTATTGTTTGGTCGGTGTATATTAAATTCAAACGGGTTTTCAAACATGTCTTCATCCATATTCGCTGCACTCATCCACGCAATTACGACATCCCCTTTTTTCAACTCAACCCCTAAAAGATTGTTGTCCTTTTTTACGAAACGCTCTCTTTTCGATACATGAAATCGATAACGAAGCATTTCTTCCACAGCCTTAGGAACAAGATCCAAATCGTTTCGTAATTGTTCGTATAAGGCTGTTTCTTCATACAATAAGGAATAAAACATACTTGAAATCATATGGCCTGTTGTTTCAATTCCAGCTCCTAGCAAAAGCATCGTCGTTCGGACGATTTCATCATCTGAAAATGTTTCACCATCCACTTCCACTTTTATTAAATCGGAAATAATGTCATTCGATGGATTGTCGTGCTTTTGAACGACAAGAGGATAAAGGTATTGGAAATATTCTTTTGCAGCTGTCCGCTTTTTTTCATCTATTTCCTTTTCTTCTCCTTTTGTATAAGGCTGAAATAGGACATCCACCCACTTTTTATACATAAGGCAATCCTTTGAGGGGACTCCGATTAAATCAGCCATTACCATTGTCGGAAAGAGGGCAGAAAATTCTTGAACAATATCGACTGTAGGTTTTCCCTTCATATCCTTTACAAGTTTATTGGCAATTTGCCGAATTCGCGGTTCCCAGTTTTTTAAAGTACGAGGGGTAAATGCCGCCGATAATAGAGAACGGGCTTTTTGATGTTTAGGTGGATCAATGCCCGCAATATTTATTTTTTCGGGAATCTCGCCTTCTTTGTTATTTGCCCCTACAGCTATTGTTGATCGCTCTCCTTCACTCGAGAAATATTCATGTTTGCTTAAAACCTGTTTGACATCTTTATACGTAAACACATTCCATGTATCTGTTCCTGAATGGTAATAAAGAGGGTCGTTGATTAGCATGTTTTTGTACCAGGTGATAGGAAAAAACGCTTCGGCTCTAGATTGAAAGTTTGTTATTTCTTGTAAATCTATGATTTCCTTCTTCATCCTCTCTCCCTCCTTGAATGTTTCCTCTTCCTTATTCGTATGTCATTTATCACGTTTAAAAGGCTGGTCTGATACGCGGACGGAATCAGTTGGGCACTCTTCGAGAGCATCATCCATCTCATCCCACCATTCCTCCGGTACTTTACATGTACCTTGATTATTATCTAGTTTGACAAATGCAAAGCCTTCATCATTCAAATCATAGATATTAGGCGCAGCTGCTTCACAAGCACCGCAAGCAATACATGTATCTTGATTTATCAACGTATACTTTGCCGCCATATGAACCTCCAACTATTTTGTTGTTTTTTAAACCCAATGATTATTCACAGATATTTAGCTGAGAAAGCCCTTGCTATTGGGCGTGAAATGAATTTAAGCAAGAACCAATCAGGAATGAACGATAAACTTAATGAGAGCTCCAACCGCCATCTACAATTAACTCTTCACCTGTGATAAATTTCGACTCGTCAGAAGCTAAATATAAGTAAGCATAGGCAATATCGTTTCCTTCCCCTGCATGTGGAGGCAATGGAATCTTATTCGTAAATGCTTGACCAAGTTGTTCTTGAGAAGTGACACCATGTTTTTTAGCTGCACCTGTAAAAATCGCTCCTGGATAGACAGAATTGACACGAATATGGTCTTTAGCGAAATTGAATGCTGCATGCTTTGTCAAAGAGCGAACGCCCCCTTTAGCTGCACTGTATGCGGCAGCGCCATTGTCGCAGCCCCCCACTATTGCTGATAAAGAAACGCAGTTCACAATTGAACCTTTATTATTTTTCTGCATATAAGGGATGGCCGTTTTCATGCCTAACCATACAGACGTCAGATTTAGTGATATGGCTTTATTCCAGCCATCCAGATCCTCTTCTAGCAACCCTTTATGAAATGAGACACCGGCATTGTTAATTAATATATCGATTTTTCCAAAAGACTGATGTGCCTGTTCACATACTTGCTTCCACTGCTCCTCTGAAGTTACATCTAACTCTAGTGCAAGCATGTCTTCCTGTTGATTGGAAAATTCCTCTTTTAATGTTGCAGCTGCAATGTCCGTAGCAACAACTTTTGCTCCCTCTTTTGCAAATAACGTTGCCGCAGCCAAGCCCATGCCGCTAGCTGCACCTGTAATAACCGCTACTTTGTTGTCTAACCGTCCCATGTAAATCCCCCTTTATGTTTAAAGTATTAGAGGCATTCAGGTTTCTTCACCTGATTGCCCTCTTATACTCAACTAGCAAGCAAAATTGATTCGACATTCGTCCAACAATAAAAAATGCTTAAAAAGAAACAGGAAGGGAAGATAGGCTTTGAGCAGCTAGCTTAAATTTCCAGCTTACATTTTCCCTTGGAATGCTAAGTCGCAGGTTTGGCATGCGCTTTAGTAGCGTCGTAAACGCAATATCTCCTTCCACACGTGCAAGTGGTGCACCTAAACACATATGAATCCCTTGCCCAAATGCGAGATGACGTTTGATTTTCCGCGTGATATCCAATTCCTCTGAGTGTGAAAAATAATTTTCGTCGCGATTCGCTGATTTCAATATCGGAAAAATCATATCGCCTTTCTTGATCAGTTGCCCACCAAGCTCAAGATCCTTTAAAGCATAACGTGGGCCAGCGGTTGTAGAGGGACCATTAAAACGCAACAATTCTTCAACAGCAGATGGGATTAAACGAAGGTCCGCTTTCAGCATTTCCAGTTGTTCTGGGTGATCGAGCAACATTAACGTACCGATAGATATCAATGTTGAAGTCGTTTCATGCCCTGCAAAAATTAATAACTGAATCATTGAAATGAGTTCTGTCTCGTCCAGCCGATCCCCTTGCTCTTCAATGGAAATCAATTGGCTGATTAAATCATCAGAAGGCTGCTCGCGTTTATGTGCGATAAGCTGCTTAATGTAGTCACTGAAATCTTTCAGGCTTTCTGCCGTCTTTGGGTCAGCCGTTCCCACTCCAAGACCATCTGCGACCCCATCAGACCACTCGTGTATTTTTCCGTGGTCTGTTTTTGGTACACCAATCATGTCAGATATCACATTGATTGGTAAGGGATTGGCGTAATCTTTAACAAGATCCATTTCTCCTTGGTCTTGAACCTGGTCAAGCAATTCATTCGCTAATTTTTGGACCCGTGGGCGTAAGCTTTCCATGTATCTCGGAGTGAACGCTTTGGCAACTAATGTCCGCAGCCGCCTATGATCAGGCTCGTCAATGGCGTTCAAGGAATTCGATAGAAACAGATCAGAGCCAGACGTCTTTGTGTTACCTGTTAAAGAGTCTTTAATGTTACTGTCCTTATCAATCGACTTAGGGTCCACGCAAAAATGCTCTTGATCTTTTAGTACCTTCAACGCCTCTTCAAAATGGGTAACAGCCCATGCTTGATTTTCAGATTGCCCCATTGGAAATGGCAGTTGTACAATTGATCCTACTTCTCTCGTTTGCGCAAATACCGAAAACGGGTTCTCTTCGCTCTTTCCACTTAACACTTTTAATAATGCCTGTTCTGGTGCTCTTTGACCTGAATGTTCCATATACAAATCTCCCCTTTTTTGAAATGTAGTGGATATTTAGATCGATGTACGTTGTCCAATAAACGTCCCTTTTTCTTCGTTGTTCGCTCCATCCCCACTTATTTCTTTTTTACAAACATTCTTTCTCACACCACTGATTTATTTTTCTTATCCATTAAGCTAGTGCTGTGCAGCGGCTGGACTTTTGCCGACGGTTCAATGTAAACCTTTGCGTTGCTTACCGCTGTCGCTGCTTCTCCAAACCCTGTCGCAATCAGCTTTATTTTCCCCTCATATGTACAAATATCGCCTGCAGCATAAATTCCTTGCCTATTCGTTTCCTGTCTCGAATTTACAACGAGCGAGTTTTTCTCGATAGCAAGACCCCAATCTTTAATCGGTCCTAGCGACGAAACAAACCCATAACTAACGATCACGTCATCCGCCTCAACCTCGATTTCGCTATCTCCTTTCGCTTCCTTAAGAATGACTTTCTCTAAACCATCCTGACCTTCTAAACAAACCGGTACATAAGGTGTCAAAACGTCTACTCTAGATGTTTCAAGGAGAGCAACACTATGCTCATGGGCGCGGAAGGTATCTCTTCGGTGCACTAAAGTGACCTTTTCAGCAATTGATTCTAACATTAGGGACCAATCAACCGCAGAATCTCCCCCACCAAAAACAACTACTTTTTTATTCGTAAATTTGCTTAAATCATTGATAAAATAATGGACATTTGTGTTTTCTAGACTTTCCGGTACCTCAATAGGAAGTTTTCGTGGCTGAAACGCCCCGTTTCCTGCTGTTATAATGATTGATTTTGAAAGGTGTTTTCCTGTTTCGGTGTAAATGGTAAAAACATCATTCTCCTGTTCGATACGCTGAACCGATTGTCCAAGACACAACGCTGTTTCTTCTTTAAACAGGTTCATTTGTTCTTGTAAATTGTCAACCAATTCTTGAGCCTGTACTTTTGGAAATCCCGCAATATCATAAATGTATTTTTCAGGATACAACGCTGACAGTTGTCCACCAAGCTGTGGCAGGCTCTCAATGATCTTGACTGATGCTTGCCTCATCCCCGCATAAAAAGCGGCAAACATCCCAACTGGCCCGCCTCCAATTATAGTCATATCAAACACTTCATCATTCAGCATATTAACCACCCCTATTATCACGAAAATTGGATAAACACCTTGATATTTCTAAAGAAAGACTTTTCTATAACGAAAAATATACAACAATGAACCAATAAAAAAATCGTACAGTTGGGTAAGGACCAACTGCACGATTGGGTATGAATGCTTTGTGTACAGAATGACGTTCTGAAACACTTCTTTTGTTGAAATATCCATCTTTTTTACCAATTTCTTTCAATATATCACCTTTCTCCTCCCTGAGATCTAGTTACATTTTCTCCCTGTCTACAAATTGGCTAGTTTGTTTGCACCACTCAAAGGGCATCAACCTTATGGACGTTTGGGCAAAAATCAAACTTGAGCAATTTTTCATTTATTTGCCTGTACAAGTTAGAGGAATGCTCATACAGATTCTTGTGCCATTTCCTTTTTCACTTTTAATATCCACTTCCCCATTTAATATGCGAACACGTTCAGCCACGCCAATCAGCCCATAATGGCCAACTTGCTTCCCTATTTTGTTTGTATTAAAACCAATGCCGTCGTCTTGGATTGAAACAACAAGCCTCTCTTTTTCAGACCAAATCGAAATACTTACGCTAGAAGCCTGTGCATGCTTAGCTATATTCATTAGACACTCGCCAATCATATAGATGCAATGTTGTTTAATCAAACTTGTTAAAGGAGGCAACGTCTCAAAAGATCGATTGACCTCAATCGATGTTGCGTCTGTAAATTTTATAATTTCCTTTTCCACCTCATGAACAAAATCGACTTCATCTATGGAATCAGCTCTTAAATCATCAATCGCTTCCCTGGCCTCCTTTAGTGCCGTTCGCGCTTGATACATCGATTCTTGGACAATTTCTTTTGCACGCTGATTATTTTTGTTCTGAAGATGGATATCAACTGCTTCTAATTTCATGATAAGCCCAGCAAGCCCTTGAGCTAATGTATCATGCAAATCTCTGGCAATTCGTTTTCGCTCACTTGCGATCGTAAGCTCTTTAATTTTTTGATTGGCTAACTGCAACTCATATAAATAATATTGCATCCGTCTCCACGCGTTCGCTTGCCTTACGTATAGAATTGAATAAAACACAGCGATAGCGATAATAAAAAATAAAATAGGAATAAAAAAGGGCAGTTCTTGAATGCCATAATTAATACTAATTGCGTAAGAATAAGGCAAGTATAACAGCACTACAATAAAAATCACTTTGAGAGAATGGTTGAATATATGAATGCTTTGAGCAATTAATATTGGTAATAGACCGAGTAACACGGCTGGTGACCCATGTGGCATAATGAATGCTGACACAAATATGATGCTACACTGTAGGAAAAAATAGAGCCACGTATAGCGATGTTTAAACAACCCAGAAAAAATATGCAACGTTAAATATAGGAGCATGAAAACTGTAAAAAAAATAGCTTGTGCGTATATCATCTCTTCTAAAAACTGCAATACAATCGTCGCTACCCATACTAAAACAACCCAAAACAAGATGCGAAACCGATAGATTGGAAGGTTGTCAAAAATATGGTGGTCCTCTATATGTACATTTTCTTTTACCATGTTCCCCTCCATTTTCACTTGACCAGGCCTTCAATCAGAGTTCCTGCGAAATTATTCCCATTATACATGATTTTTTTTGTATAAATCCAAAGATGAGGGCTTAAATTTGCGGATGGTTATCAACGTGGCGGCTACGTTATTGTTAAAAAAGGGGAAATAGATATAGGAAGGAGCCATTCATCGCAGGAATTGATGAATCAGCTCCTAATAGAAATGGAGTTAAACCCATTATGTTTCACACTCGTTTGTTCTTCATGCCTTCTTCTAGTGAAAGCCTAGTTCGTCGCCGCCTTCCCACCACTTGCCGGTTTTGCTTTTCTTCTGTTCTTTTTTCATCGATTTGATCAGTTTGTTCATATCTACTTTGCCAGCAGTATGCTGTTCCATTGCCGCCGCTATAAACAATTCTTTGAGCTGTGCAAAAGAAAACCCTTCAGTTTCACGAACAATTTTGTCTAAATCTACTTCTCGGACGACAGATTGGAAATCAAGAATCTCTACATAATGATGACGTAACTCTTTATTAGGAAGAGGAATTTCATAGCCGCGGTCAAATCGGCCAGCACGATTGATCAAACCTGGATCAATTTCCTCAGGGTAGTTGGTTGTGCCAATTAAGAAAATCCCCTCTTTTGAAGTAGCGCCATCAAGAGTATTTAAGAAATAAGAACGAGCCTCTTCAGGCATAGAGTCAATGTCTTCAATCACTAATATCATCGGCGCAAGACGTGTCGCTGACTCAAACACTTGGCTGATCGATTCACTTGAAGTAAATTCGGTAATTTGCCAATAGGCGACAGGGGCATCAACCGTGCCAGCAATTGATTTAACGAGCGTTGTTTTGCCATTGCCAGGAGGGCCATAGAGCAAGATCCCCCGTTTATAAGGAATGTTAAACTTGGTAAAAAAAGACCGGTCTTCTGCGAAGAAATGATCCAACATCTGGTAAATCTCTTCCTTTACATCAGCCCGCAGAACAACCTCTTCCCGGGAAATAGCGCGCGTTACAGGTTGCTGTTCTTGAATAAACCCGTCCATCCCTTCTTTAAACACAAGCACTTCGTTACGACTTTTATGCCACAGCCGGTTCCGTAACGTTTGCAGGAAGTTCTCCATTTCTAAAGGGCTTGTCGCCAACACACACTGCATGTACATAATGCTTGTATCGTCAAAAACAGGAATACGGGCGAAAGCAATGCCCGCATTTGCATAGGCATAGACATTATTCTGGAGTGCCCGGTGCACCCGATAAACGGGTTCACGGGCTTCTTCATCATATTCGAACGTCTGTGTCTCCAGCTTATCGAAAATTTTGGCTACATGCTCCACTTCTGGATTTTCATTTTTGACGTCTTCTTCAAAAATCGTCCATAACTCAAAATGGGCATCATCCGTTTGATAAGGTTCATAAGTTTTGCCATAGGCGGCAAACAAAGCGTCTTGAATGCCTCCAATCAGCCTTGCATACCCGGGATAGCCTCTCACGTCGTTTTTCTGATCTGCACTTTGCTCATAAATGCACTTCATCTGCGTTTCTCCTTCTCCTTTTCTCTAAAAGAAGTTCCTGAAAAAGTAGCCTTCTTCCATATAAGTATAGCGTAACATTTGACCTAGGAGTATCTGTGCTTATTCATCAGCGATTTCCATCAATCCATGTTTTTAAATGTTCGAGATCGTGGGTAAGGTGTTTCACAATTAGTTCGATTGCTTTTTCTCGCTGGCGCTCTCGCAACGCTTCATAGATGCGACGATGTTCAGCCTCAATAACACTGGCACGGTTTTCTCCTTTCATATTAATGACTCGGCAATAGTAAATGAGCACATCTAAACTTTCCAACTGTTTTTTCAAATATGGGTTATAGCTGTATTTTGCCAACAACTGGTGAAACGTTTGGTTGCAGTCGATAATCGCTTCTTGTGGCTTATTTTCAGCAATCGCTTTTTCAGCTAGGGCAAGCTCTTCGCCAATATGGTCCAAATCAGCATCGCTGGCGTGTTCAATGCACATCTCCACGGCAAGGGACTCAAGCGCAATCCGTATTTTGTAAAGCTGTTCCGCATCCGTAGCAGTTAATTGGCACACGACAGAGCCTGTTTTTTCGTCAGGTTGTAACAAACCGTCTTTTTCGAGAAGCCGCATTGCTTCCCTAATCGGAGAGCGGCTTACACCTAGACGCTTCGCCAACTGCGTTTCGTTGATTTTTTCTCCAGGTGCCAATTCGCCACGGTAAATCATGTTTTTAAGATGGTTGTAGAATTGCAGAAAATAGGGAATCGGTTTTTCCAACTTCGTATTCGTCATGCTATCCCTCCGGCTGTCTTTCCTTAACAGTAACGGAACTTTTTTAGAAAATCAATTTAGGAAAAACCATTACTGCCCTTGCCACATCACCACTGCTGCTATATGATAAACATATCGGTCGACCGTCGACGGGTTTTATGTAAGCGCTATTTTTTATAGGAGAGTGATACGATGCAAACTTTTTCGATTGCCAGCATTCCTGGAGATGGCATTGGCAAGGAAGTAGTCCCACTGGCACAAGACGTCTTGCAAACTGTTTCCGACATCCATGGCGGTTTCCGCTTGTCCTTTACATCTTTTCCTTGGGGCTGCGACTACTACTTAGAGCATGGCAAAATGATGGCAGACGATGGTCTTGAACAGTTAAAATCCTATGATGCCCTCTTTCTTGGCGCTGTCGGCAATGCCAATCTCGTTCCCGACCATATTTCCTTATGGGGCCTATTAATTAAAATTAGGCGCGAATTCCAGCAAGAAATCAACGTCCGCCCTGCTAAAGTCATGGAAGGCATTCAGTCACCTCTGCACCATCCAGCTGATTTTGATTTGGTCGTTGTCCGTGAAAATAGTGAAGGAGAATATAGCTCCATTGGGGGGCGAATTTATCAAGAAGAGAATGAGCTAGCCATTCAAAATGCCGTTTTCTCGAAAAGAGCTGTTTCCCAAGCAGTTCGGTATGCTTTCCAACTCGCCAAAAAACGCAAAGGACACGTCACAAGTGCAACAAAGTCAAATGGCATCGTACATACCATGCCGTTTTGGGATGAAGTCTTTCATGAAGTAGCCAAAGATTATCCTGATGTCCGAACCGATTCCCAGCATATTGATGCATTAGCGGCTTTCTTTGTCACAGATCCTTCTCGCTTTGATGTCATTGTTGCTTCTAATTTATTCGGCGACATTCTAACGGATATCGGTGCAGCAATAATGGGCAGCATCGGCATTGCTCCAGCAGCAAACGTCAACATGAATGGCAAATATCCTTCGATGTTTGAACCTGTTCACGGGTCCGCTCCTGACATTGTTGGCAAGGGAATCGCTAATCCAATTGGCCAGATTTGGACTGCTAAACTAATGCTTGATCATTTAGGCTATGAGGAAGCGGGAACGCTTCTATTAGACGTCATCGAAGGAGTTATCAAGGATGGTTTTATCACCCCTGATGTCGGCGGCACATACAGTTCTAAAGCAGTGACGAACGAGATCATCGCCAGGCTCAAAAAAATAGGATGATCAACGATTCATTTGCTCTCCGATAGTGGCAAAAAACGCGCTTCCCGCCTTTTCGAGACAGGAAGCGCGCAATCGATACACCTCAAGAGCATTTGTCATACAGCCAGTCGCGCTTCTTATAAAGCGTTCCATTCGACAATAACAGCGCGTTCTCTGCTCACTTCTTTAAGGCTACTGGCCGCTTTTGATAGGATTGAATAGGAAGACTAGGTTTTACGGGAAGCGGACAAAGTTGATAGCGCTAACTGCGATGCTTACCTGGATGCTTGGGCCGTACCCATTCGACGTGATAATAACAACAATATTCGCTGTTACACTTAAGAGAATGCCTTCTAAAAGGTTGTTATCTGTTGCGATTTCAACCGTTTGGCCAATTCGGGTCGCCAACTCATCTGTAAATAAATTTTCAAACACGTTTATCCCCCCTTTACTGTCCGCTTACCGCTTCAATTTCTGCAATACGCACAAGCACTTGCGAGCCGGTGTCTTCGATTATCACGATGTAATCAGTCTGGACAGTAAGCAATGTCCCTGTTATCACGCCAAATGGCGTCGTTACTGTTACAGGCTGACCAACTAAGCCAAGCAATACATCCCTAATGCTTCCTGTTCCATTAGGAGGAGTTGAGCCATTTAACTTCGCCAACCTGATTTCCAATAACAAATTTAACAACTGGAGAGTGAGAGATAATTCTCCGTTTGCCATAATGATTTACACTCCTTTCTTGTCTACAATCAATAAATGCGAAATTTGTCATCTTGTATAGATAAGTTCCTACTTTTTAAACCTATTTCGCTAAAATTCCACTGAAACCTAAGTTCCCTTCAAATGGCTTACTTGAATACCATGGTTCATAAGACTGCCGTCTGTCATTTGCTCTATTAGAAAAAAATAGTCGGCAAAATCAGGAGGAATGAACGATGAGCGACATCTCGGTATTTTGTTTAAACTATAGGAGTGGCGCTTTATTGCAACAAGCGCTGTCTTCAATCAGCACTCTTAAACCCCGAATCAAAACGCTTTACCTTATTAATTCGTCAACAGCTGTTGATCAGCAAACATTTCCCTACGAAACAAAAACCATTGCTGTATCCAATCGAGAGATCGCTGGCACTTTAAACAATCTCCTCCCAATATGCGACAGTACGTATACCCTTTTCTTGCATAACGGCGACACCCTGCTTCCAAACGCACTGCCTAACCGTTTCACACTTCCTCCCGATAAAACGGTGATGACATTTAAACAGGCAATTGGGAGCCAGTATGTGGAACAGCCTTTCTTCGTACGGACAGCTCTCTTTCAGGAAAAGCAGTTCGCTGATATCGTTCACTTGCCTTTTCCAGAAGCATTATTTCCCGCTTGGCTGCAAAACGTAGAAACACGTCAAATTGTTCACACAGAGGATCCTTGTATTAAACGGCCAAGAGCCAACACATCAAAAAGCGAACGCGAGAAGTATGCGCTCATGATGAAATACAGCCGCACAAAAGCGGAGATCGCTTCGCCGAGCCTTGCCATCATCATGTCCGCCTTTAATATGACTGATTATCTTGAAACAGCCATTGCTTCTTGTTTTTTACAACAAACACAGCCTGACCAATTGCTCATGATCGACGATGGCTCAAAAGACGATAGCTACGAAAAGATGCGCAAATGGGAAAAACAACGGGGCGTAAAGGCGTTCAAACAAAAAAATCGCGGTAAAGCCCGCGCTTTAAATGCATTGCTCCCTCACGTCGAAACCGATTTTGTGATGGAATTAGATGCAGACGATTGGCTTGACCCCGATGCACTGTTCACGATTAAGAAAAAACTGCAACGTCTCCCGAAACAAGCTGCCGTTTTATACGGCAATTTTAGAAGGTGGAAACAACAGCCAACAGGCACTCTCCTTTATAAAACGGTAGCGAAAGGAAAACCTGTCCGCACGGCAAGTGAACTCTTGTCCTATCCATTTCCACTAGGTCCCCGCATTTATCGCACAGCGATGTTAAAACAAATCAACGGGTTTCCTGTCACGCCTTTTGAGAACGGACGTTTGTATGAAGACGTGAGTGTTTTAGTGAAATTAATCAAGCAACCCGATTCGGTTTTTTGCTATGAAGATTTTACTGTTTATAACATCCGCGAACATCCTACAAGCATTACCCGACTCAATCGCCATAAATGGAATGCGTTTTTGCCTCACGCAGATGGTGATTGATAGACAGATATTGGTTTATCTAGGTTGATACCAATCCATCTTGAAAACAAATAAAGGATTATTCATAGTAGTCCTGTGACTAAAATGAATAATCCTTTGTATCATGAATGATTTTTAATCGGTTGATCAACCAAACCATTATACCTTTAAACTCATAATGAGCTGTTCGCCAATTGGACCGATTTTCCTCTTTCCTGTATCTTGAAATCCCGTTTTTACATACAGTTGTTGGGCAGCTATGTTTTTATGGTTGACAGCCAAAACAATTTCATTGCATTTAGGGAATTCCATAGTGACGAACTCCTTTAGTAACAACATAGCCTGCTTTGCATAACCTTTTCCTTGTTTCGCTTCGTTAATGGATAATGCAGTGAGCAACATAGCCTGTGGATTGTCGGAATACTCTTTTACTCTATCCGTCGAGTGCATTAAAAAGAAGCCCACTGGTTCTGTCTTGTGAAGGATAACGATTCGATACTGACCTTCTGCCACTTCCTTGTAATCGTTTGGCAACGATGTAAATTGAGCTTGCTCTTTAGGCAGTTCAAACGTACTCAATGTATCTATGTACTGGTATGAAAAATGCTTTAATTCTATATGATTGGTTCTCTCCATCGTCACTCCCCCTCGACCTCATTATACAACAAGAACAAATGTTTTGTATCGCCCAACTGCTTTTGCTAACATTTCGTCCCCCGCATTACAGACTACTTCTATTCCGATTTACAAAAACCATTTATCGATTACCGTACCGGCCACACATCGACTTGCCTAATTCGTTCTCCGATGGAGCCAAAAGCCGTTTCCGTTTTTTTGAAACGAAATAGAATGAAGAAGCCGCAAAAAGAATGGTAAGAAAGGAGCTAAAAACCAATTGCGTCCATATGAAAAACCGCAACTTTATGACCCACTTCACACGAAAGTTGGCGTTATTGGTTTAGGATATGTGGGCCTTCCGCTTGCGTTGTTATTTACTAAAAAAGGCTACCATGTTACAGGAATCGACATTGACACAGACAAAGTTGCCTCGTTGCAACAAGCGTCAAGCTATATTCCCGATATTGAAAATCGGGAACTTGCTCAAGTGTTGGCTACAAACAAGTTAACGTTTGCTGCTGATTACCGCGGAATCGAAGACTTGGATATTATTGTCATATGCGTCCCAACGCCGCTAGCAAGCGATAACAAGCCTGATTTGCGCTATTTAAAGCACGTAAGCGAAGCCCTTTATCCTAGACTGCAAGAAGAACAGCTCGTTATTGTCGAGAGTTCGACTTACCCTGGAACGACACGTGAAGTAATCCAACCCATTTTAGAAAAAAGCAATCTGGTTCCTGGTAAAACGCTGCACTTGGCTTATTCGCCTGAGCGGATTGATCCAGGAAACAAATCGCTTTCGATTGAGGAAGTTCCAAAGATTATAAGTGGGCTTTCCGAGCAATGCCTCATGCGTGTTGCAGCCTTTTATGGACGTGTGTTCCACACAATTGTTCCAGCCTCCTCACTGGAAGTTGCTGAACTCGCCAAGCTTTTAGAAAACAGCTACCGCTTTATTAATATTTCGTTCATCAATGAAATGGCGATGTTTTGCGACAAACTCGGCATTGATTTATGGGAAGCGATTTCGACGGCAACTACTAAGCCTTACGGGTACCAGGCGTTTTATCCTGGCCCCGGAATTGGCGGGCACTGCATCCCGATCGACCCTTTATATTTATACTGGGTCGGTGCACAGCGTGGCTTCCACACCCAATTTTTATCGTTATCCGAGCAAATGAACCAGACGATAACATCTTATGTCATCGAACAGATTAAAAAGCTAGCCGAAACAGACAAATCCATTTCCGATTCATCGATTGTGTTATGCGGGCTCTCTTATAAAAAAGATTCCAATGATGTCAGAACCTCTCCTGCACTTGACATTATGAAGGCGCTCATCCAGCTTGGCGCCAACGTCTGTTATCATGATCCCCATGTTCCATCACTGGAAATAGGACAAACGCTCTATTCTTCGCAGCCACTCTCTCAGGAGTTGCTAGAAAATGCCGATCTTGTTGCCATTTTGACCGACCATTCCAACTTGCCAATAAAATCAATTCTCGAACATGCAAAAGTGGTGTACGACACAAAAAATGTGACAAAAGGGTATAAAGGCAAAGCGAAGACGGTTGTGTTAGGAGGCGGGGGAACGAACTACCCAGCAGATGGGAAAAGCTGATGATCTCGGTTATTACATGCACAAACAGAAACGACAATATGAAGATGGTATTTGACAATTATTCGCGCCAAACAATGCAGAACAAAGAGCTTATTGTCATCTTGAATCATGACAAAATGGATCTTAGCGCTTGGAAAGAGCAAGCAAAAAAACTGCCTCGCGTTTCCGTTTTCCAAGTACCAGAGCACCTGTCTGTCGGAGAATGCAAAAATATCGCCGCCGAAAAAACAGCCTATCGCCATATTGCGAAATTTGACGACGACGATTATTATGCCCCGCTCTATTTGGAGACAGCATGGTCTGCCTTTGAAAAACAACGTGAGGTGGATATTGTCGGAAAAAGCAGCGTTTATTTCTATTTCCAAAAAAGCAAATGCTTAGGTTTATTTCCTTCTTTGTATGAAAATCAGTTTGCTGAACAAGTGGTTGACTCGACGTTAGTATTCAAAAAAGAACTACTAAAAGACGTTTGCTTCCCAAAAATGAAAATTGGTTCCGATAAAAAATTCCAAAAAGATTGTGCAGCAAAAGGATATCGGATTTTTTCCACTGATCGCTATAACCACGTCGTGATTCGAAACGAAAACCCTAATTTCCATACGTGGAAAGTAACAGACGAGCAATTATTAAAGAAGTGCACCAACCTTGTACACACGGAAGACTATCAAGCATTGATATCCAGCACTAGCTAATCCGGGCTGACGATTGCAAAAATGACTGTAATAAACTAGGCCATTGGCAAAGCCAATGGCCTACAGACTGTCTATCAACCTGAGTAATGTATTTCTCTGCTCTTTCATTTTTTTAAGGATAAAAAGAATGTCTCCCATTCTTTTTTGCATCGCTCTAGTGTCCAGTGGTTGACGACGGTTTTACGGATCTCCTTAGAGAACTGTTCCCTTTTCGCAGGGCTTTCGATAAGCGTTTTCACGGCCTTCTGAAAGGCATTCGCTTTTCTTGGAACAATGAATCCGTTGGTATTGTCTTTAATAAGTTCTGGGACAATGCCGACACGTGTGGAGATGATCGGCACTCCGCACGCAGCGGCTTCTAAAACAGGCAATGGAATATGTTCGGATGAACTAGAACAAATAAAACAATCTAATTGTTGGTAAAAACCGACCATTTTCTCACGAGGCACACGATCTTGGTACGTGCGTATATCCAGCTCTACATCCAGCTTCTCTAATCCTGCGGTAACGAGGTCATACCCTTTTAGCTCCCGGTAATCTTGTTGGTCTATTCGTCCTACCCATCCTACTTTGAAGCGATCGTTTTCCTTTTTAGGGACTCGGGGCTTAAATTGCTTTTCATTGATCCCCACCCTCGTTTTCTTAATTGGCACCAACGGACGCAACAACGTTGCAATTTCATCAGAGCCGGTGTTTAAGCCGCGGAATCCTTTTAAAAATTGGATAAACGCTTTTTTATCCCCAGCGTTTTTCATGTGGTTGTCAAGAATACGGATCGATGTCATCCCTGTCGCCATTTGATCATAGGGAATGGTCGTTTGTTTATGAAGCTTCCTAGCAATATTCACCGACATCGGATAAAACAAATCATAGCGGCTCCGATCGCCCGCTTTTACTTGATTTACATATTTTAGGTGCAATTTGATTTTTTCATATTGAAGAGACAGTAGATCTTTTGCACGGTAGTCAAACGCCCAGCCAGGCCCCCCTGCCACTAACAGAATGTCCATCGTACCACCACCCTTTCAATTGCCAACTGTATCACTTGTCTTTTTAGCGCCAGCCATTTACATGTTATCACCTTGCTTTTTAAAATAGGCAATATGCTTTTGAAACAATTGGTCGATCCGATTGTCGTAGTCTTTATTTTTCGTAATCGCAGTGGGGCCGGACATTTTTTGGATCCAACTATCAGGCCGTTTGATCGCAATAATAGGAACTCCCTCTTTCGCAGCTTTACAGGCAATAAACGCATCCCTCATGTTCTGATATGGAAAATCGCTTGGTTTTACTACAAAGGAACTGGAATGCATGCATGACGTTCCCACCCCCGGAATGAGGACTTGGGAATCAACGTCTAAACCTTTATAGGAAAGATGGGGGTTCGTTTTGTTTTTAAACACTTGCTTAATAGGGGCTCGGTAGTCAAAACTCGAACCATGCACGCAAGCAATGATCTTGTTGTTATGGGCTTTCATTAAAGCCACCATTCGTTCAACATAGTTTGAAGGGTATATTAAATCGTCGTCTACGCAAAAATAGTAGCCTTGTGTTTGGGGATATCCTCGAAATGCCATTTGCCCACCTAAGTTTTTATTAGAAAAGGACAGTTTGATTTTGCTTTCTTTTTTTAAAAACGCCGGACAATCATTGGCTCCGTTTATATGGATGTACATGAGGTCACACTGTTTTAAAAGAGTCGGTACAATCTTTGGCAAATGGGAAAATCGACTCGGCAGTGCAGCCATGCCAATTGCAATCATGAGCTTCCCCCCTTTCTTAATGCTGTTTAAGTAGTTGTTCCAGCAAGTGGACTTCTTTGGTTGGCACCATATTCTTAATTTCCGTAAACAAACGATCTTGGTAGAAAGCCAACAGCGATTTTTTTAGTGAACGATACGGGGGAAGTTGATGATATGGGTTGGTATGGCCTTGTTCCACATAGTTTTTAAAATGGTCTGGCCCGTTTCGTAATATGCCTAAATGGAAACCATGATGAGGCCGATAATGATGCTTGTCGATGTTGCCAAAACCAATTCTTTTCTCCACTAAGTTATAGAGAAATTCTTCATCGCGGATACCTGTACGAAATGCTTCTTCAATTTTTTCCGGACGTTCCAAGTAATAGGCAATTAAAGAATCCATTTTCTTGTAATATTCCTTTGTTTTAATAAAATGGAGCCCCGTTAGCCGTTTTGACTGTGGGCGAATTTGATTGCTGTAAGGCAAGCCAATCTTTTGGCAATGCTCTAAATGCCCCTCTAATAAGGGAATGTCTTCTTTAATGATTAAAAAATCGACATCGCCGATATAGACATAGTCAAATCCAGCAAATTCACTAGCTGGCAATAAAAAACGCCGTGCTTTGCCTTCATTTGCTAGCGATACTTTTTTTAACAATTTGGTTTCCTTGATTTCCACGTTTTTCGATAATTGTTGTTTGATCCGTTCCAGGCTCGCGTGTTCGTTCGCTGACAGTTGGCCGTTTACAAAGATCTTCACAAAATAATGGGGGTAGCTTTTTAAAAAGCTATAAACGTAATAAGGAATGAACTTTTTGTAATTTCCGTACACATAGGTAGTTACACACAACCGTTTCGAGCTCATGTCGATTCTCCTTTGCTTGGCTTTGGTTTGATCGCAAACAAGACTTCCAACCAATCGCCAATCGTCTTTTCAACTGTAAAATGAGCCACCATTTGCGCCCGCGCTTCTTGTTTCAATTCCAATAGATAATCCTTGTCTGTTTGCAGCTCTCGAATTTTGCCTGCAAAGTCCCGTAATGCGAGGCTGTCGATGATAAGCGACCGGCATTTAGGACCTGCTACAGTTTTGACATAGCCTACATTAGTCGACAATACCGGTACGCCGCTCGCGTAAGCTTCCATCGCTGGAGCCGGGCCCCCTTCGTTGGAAGAAGTAATTAACAGCAAATCCAACTTGTTATAAAAGGATGGCATCTTTTCTAACGGCACCGTAGAAGATCGGGTTGCTTCTACAAAAGCAACATTTGGGTCACTCGCAAATGCTCGCACAAGCGCCTTGTATAATGTATGGTAATTTTTCACTTTACGCTTGTCATTTCCCACCCAGCCGATGACGATTTTCCCCTTATTATCGGCTGGCTTAGTCGGAGACGGGCAGAACCGCTTCGTATCAACAAATGGCCGGATAAAAGAAACCGTTTTATGAGGAAGCCGTTTCTTCACCTCGGATGCCAATTTAGGGCTGATCGCCCCGTATCTAGATGCTTTCATCATGCGCCGAAAGAAGTCATGATTGGCTTTAAAGTGGTCGCTCCATTCCCGGTAAGCTTGGTGGTTTTTCGTCAAGTAATTATAGGATCCGATTTGAGATGAATCGACACGGATGCCAATAAAAGAAAGGGTCTGAGCAATCCCCAACCCCAATGCAGCGATTACGTCGTAAGAAGAATTAATCGCCCCAGCGCCATTTTCGGCCACTCTTCCTTTCAGTTCCGTCAATGAGCAAATTTCTAGAGAAGGATGATGCTGTTGTATCATTTTTGCTTTTGCCCCTAACACCCACCAATCATAATCGTATACGAGCAAGTGTCTGGCCACCCTTAAGCTCTCCTTTGCTATATTTAGGCCAGCTATATTCATGCCTCGGTCTGACCGTTATTCTGATAAACCATCGTATGCCCAAAAGCTTTTTATTATGCGTCGCTAGCACGGTGAATCACGACTCCTGTTCAATTTTGGAAACACCGCATTTTTACCTGCATAAACTAAGATGGATGTTTACAAATACAAGGGGGTGTCCGCGTGGCAACTTACCTAGTTACAGGGGGAGCTGGCTTTATTGGCTCTAATATTGCCAAAGCGCTTGTGGCCAAAGGAGAAAAAGTCAAAATTTTAGACAATTTTAATACAGGAAAAAAGGAAAATATCGCTGAATTTATTGATGAGGTTGACGTTATCGATGGCGACTTTACAAATGAGAAAACGGTCCAATCTGCGTTAAAGCAGGTAGATATTGTTTTTCATCAGGGAGCGATTCCGTCTGTACCAAAGTCGATTCAAAACCCGCTCGGATCGAACCATGCCAATGTCTCTGGTACGCTTCAGCTCTTGCAAGGTGCGGTTGAAGCAAAAGTAAGTCGATTTATCTACGCGGCTTCGTCATCAGCTTATGGGGACTCGGAAACATTGCCTAAACATGAACAATTGCCTGGCAACCCTATGTCCCCTTATGCTGTCAGCAAATACGCAGGTGAACTTTATTGTAAAGTTTTCTATAACCTCTATGGTTTGGAAACCATTTCGCTTCGTTACTTTAATGTCTTTGGCCCTCGTCAAGACCCCAATTCCAAGTATGCAGCCGTCATCCCTAGCTTTATAAAGGCGATGCTAAACGACAAACCACCGACTATTTTTGGCGACGGCACACAATCGCGTGACTTTACGTTTATTGATAATGTTGTTTCTGCCAATTTATTAGCAGCCAACGCTCCAAAACTACAAGGAGAATCGGTAAACATAGGGGGAGGCGCCAGCATTGACCTCAACTCACTGGTAGATGAAATCAATTCGCTCTTGGGCAAACACATTCAGGCAAGCTATGGGCCTGAACGGCCAGGCGACGTGAAACATTCCCTTGCCGATATCCACCTTGCCGAAAAACTCATTGCCTACCGCCCTACTGTTTCATTCCAGGAAGGATTAAGACAGACTGTCGATTGGTTTAAACGCCACTGATTTTGAGCTTACTTATCGCTTAGCCTGTCGATGACCGTGCCACGAAGCTGAGTCAACATAAGCGCATGCTTTTCACATGTAGGTGTATCTTCACTACATTTCGTCGAACTGATCGTTATCTTTTTATTTGTTCCTTGAATACTAGGAGTATGTTTTTATGTATCGGCTTGTTATACGGATGCCTTGCTCGAATGTTGGTCATAACGGATGACCTAAAAAAAACAGCACCTCCATTAGGTGCTGTTTTGCGTGGTGATTAGTCGGGGGGATGACGCTCTGTCACTTTTCCTTCCTGAAAAAGATGGCTATTTTAAAAACAATGCGCCGCCTATTTTACCCTTTCGGCTTCCTTGCCTAAATCGTATCTTCCTAGATCCACTGATTTGTCGTTGATTTTCCCATAGTAGTGGACATCGACAAAGCGGCCATTTTTAAAAACCGCCTCTTTACGGACACCTTCGCGTTCATAGTGGCCTTGTTCCATCATCACCAATACCCGTTCATTGGTGGCCAGCACTTCTGCTTCGATACGCCTTAATCCAATACCGTTAAAGCATATATGTTCTAGTTGGCGAAGAACTTCTGGCCCATAACCGTTTCCCCAAAAGGCAGGCTTAATCATAATCCCTAATTTGCACGTACGGTTTACTCCATGGATATCGTGGATTTGCGCAATGCCAACTGCTTCTTCAGCCATAATCTTAAAATGCTTTTGTGATTTGTTCGTAATCCAAGACTCCAATTTTCCTCTAAGGAGTAATCGGCTTTGCGGGTAGTTGTATCCTAAAATAGCGGTTTGAAACACAGCTTCATCGTTGTACATTTCATCAACCAATTCAATGTCCTCTAGATTCAAAGGCTGAAGAGCCAATTTCATCATTCACCACTCCCTTTAGCTAATTCTTTCAAGCGTAGTGGTCGCTTTCTGATTAAATGGATGGAACCAGTAGCGCACGATCAACGCTAACGATAATATACACAGCAGGGCGAATACGATGCGGATATGGATAAACTCTGCCGCTACACCCCCGATTAAACCAGCAACAGGCAACGTCGACTTGCTTAGCATTAAAAACAGCCCATTGACACGGCCTATTAAATCGTCAGGGACTATTTGCATTCTTAACGTTTTATTGACGACATTAAAAATAATGATCGGCACTGTATGGACCATCATCGCTAGGCCTAGCGTAACCCACCCTGTGCTAAGCGAGATAATACCAATGCCGCCACTGCTGACCATTAAGCATACGAGCAACATCCGGTTCGTTCGTTTGAATGTTTTCGTAATCAATGGAATAAAAAACGTCAGAAGTACTTGCGAGACGGCAGCAATTGTATAAATGAGGCCCGTCTGAGAAGAATCCAAAGCCAATGTATCCCTCGCAAAAAAGACAAGTAAGGCGACAACGACAGCATTGGATATGTTCACCAACATCATAATTAAAAGAAGCGGTTGAAGAACTTCGTGTTTTTTTACGTAGCTTGCTCCTTGGACTAGATGTTTCCAAGAGCTGCCACCGGCAATTTTTTTAATGTTTTCTTTTTTGATTCGGTAAAACAAGACAACCGCGCAAATGATAAAAAACGAAATAGCGTCAAGAAGCAACACGGTAAAACCACCGAACATGCTAATCAACATCCCTGCCAAAGCACTGCCAAAAAGCAGTGACGTGGAGTCAAGGAACTGAAATGACGAATTAACATTCACAATTTTATCTTTTGGAAACATCGACGGAATGATGCTGTTTAATACAACGCTAAACATCGCTCCTCCGCAAGCAATAAAAAATCCGCAAACAAAAATCCAGATAATCGGAATTTGGTTTGCTGCTGCGTTTCCAATCACAATCGTTAACAAAAAGAACCCTTGTAAGAAAGCAGAGAGAAACAGCAACAACTTATGGGAAAAGCGATCCGCCAACAGCCCTGCCAATGGGGAAACGAACAAAAATGGAATCGTCTCTAAAAAGAACATGACGCCCATATAAAAAGAGGAGCCCGTTAATTCATAAATGATCCATGGCATAGCAATCAAATAGAGCTTATCGCCTATTTTCGAGACGAGCGACCCGAAAAAAAAGAGGATGAAATTACGGTCTGCTAATAGCTTCAAGTGCTTCAATCCTTGTAGTAGTTTTTCATCAACTCGGTTATCCACCCCGGTTGCCTAACTTCGCCAATGGGGCCAAACTCGTTGACATAGGGCTTAATGTCAATCACAGGGGTACCATCGATCGCGTCTAACGCTTTTACGGTAAGCCTATTTCCGTTCATTTCCAACAACGCACATCTAGACACACCAATCGCGTTCGGCCTGCCTTTGGCTCTTTGCGCAAAAATGCCGACGCTTGGCCAGCCTGTATTATTGCGTGGATGGCGGTCTTGGTAGACAATTTTGCTTTGGTCAACTTGATCCATGTGGAAGACGATTTCCAAATGGGAAAAAGAATCTAGTCCTTTTAAAGCAGAAAGGGGAATATCCTCGTTCACAACAATTTCGCTAATGACCGATCCCCAATGGTCATCGGTCATTTCAGTTCGCGGCGAACGGACGTGGCCAATGTATTTTATCGTTGTCGTTTGCTGTTTGTCTGTCATGTCCACACCTCGTCTCGAATCAGCAAATGGCCTTTTTCAATTTTTTGCACACAAATGAAAATCTCTTCTTCCTGACAGCCTTCACAACGGGCTATGACTTGCTTGATTTTCGGTAAAAGCGCTTTTAGCTTTTCGGATGAATGGCTTTGTTTGCAAACCATTTTGACAATTGGAGCAGGACAAGGGCTCGTCAGCCAATCTTGTTTATAGGCGTGCTCGATTTTGTTCCACAGTACCCAGCAATGGTCTGTTGGGATCGCCAACTCTTTTGTGACCGTATTGGCGATTTTGCCAAGAACCTCTTGATTCGCGGGACAGTCGAGCGGTGAATGAAGTGTAATCACTGGCATCCCTTTCCCCTCATTTCGTAAGAAGGAACATTGCTGTCCTTACAGGAATGTAAAAATCATCTTCTCGTTTTTCAATTCCCATCGTCTTTAAAAAATGGGCAGGCGCTTGCTCCAATTTAGCGCGGATTTCACGCTCTGCTTCCAAACCAGAAGAAGCGATTTCACACCACCGTTTGATGCTGATGCCTCCTGGCTTTTCGCTTAAATTGCTAAACCCTTCTACTACTGTTAGTCCTTCGTGTATAAAAAGGTCGAGCCATTGTTCATACGAATAGCTTTTAATATGCGTTTCGTCATGGAGGAGCTCCAATTCATGATTGAATTGGTCAACTTGTTTGTCTCCATACCCTTCCAAGTCAATAATCGCTATTGTTCCGCCTTTTTTTACTACTCGTTTCATTTCTTTTATCGCTAACGTGATATCGGTAAAATGGTGGGCTGCAAGCCGCGTTACGACAATGTCAAATTGCTCCGATTCAAACGGCAAGTTCTCGGCATAGGCACAAACGGTTTTAACGCTTTTCCCTTTTGTAGCAGCAAGCTTTTCGACATTTGCCAGCATAGATTCAGAGGGGTCAACACTCGTCAATGAGCGGGGCGCAAGCGCCAACCCCAAATGGCCCGATCCACAGGCAACATCGCAAATCGCTTTGTCATGCACATCTCCTAACAGCGTCTTTAACTGGTCGATCGAGGGACTTGCTTTGTGAACCTCGCTATTTAAAAAATTGTCTGCGATTTGGTTAAACCGTTGGGCACTTTTATTCATGAATCGATTTTCCTCCTCCTACTAGGCGAACAAGATGGACAATTGGCCCTTCCGCCTCACTGTTCATTGGATTGAGCGAGTGTCCCAATCCTTTTAAAATCGATGTTTCGACTGGCGCTGTGCTGTTTATACAGCTTCTGACAGTTTGGCTGTACTTCGCAGGGGCGATCAGATCATCGAGGCTTATATTCTCACCAAACGCAATATAATCCTCGCTTCCATATACAAGACTGATCGCTTCAACTTGTTCGGCAACAGTAACCGCCTCATCGACATATAAGCCAATTAACACAGCTGACGAAGGGCTTGTAACGCTTTGCAGCTTCTCTAAAACGAGATTTGCTCCTAATGACATCCCTATAAACGTAATGCCATACGCAGGGTGTGCTGCTTTTATCCGTTGGTAAACCGCACTTAAACGCGACGCCCGATAGCCATACTCTTCGTCTGATATGCTTTCTCTGCGGTTGACTCGATCTGGAAAATCAAACCGGCAGACACCAATTTTTTCATCGACCAAGCTTGCTTCCAATTGATCATATAGTTGCCGCTCGCCTTCAGCGCCGTCTTCATCGAATTTTCCCATTTGCCCCGATTGGACAATCAAAACGATTTTTTTAGAACCAAAAGGGATGTTTTCGTGCAACCGATATCTGGATGGATTCATTTCCATGCGATATCGCCTTACTTATGGCAAATTTCCGAAGAAAATTGTCCGATTTGCCCGTGGAAATAGACAGAGATAATTTCTTCATGCAGCGCTTCCCCTTCAAGGGTAGGCAACAAGCGGTCGTCATCAAGTTTCATTAATAAATTACTTTCGAGCAATGATCGAATGACTCCTGCATAAGGTTCGTCATTGATCAAGTCGACATGAAACTCTTTTTGGTAACGGCTCAACTGAATTGGTTGGTTTGACTTGTAATTAAACCCTAATGATGTGGAAATCGCTTCATTACCCGTTAGCATTCTGCCAAAAGAAGACGGCGATTCATCGTTTTCCATCCGTTCCACGTAGCGATTAATATCGCTAACATTATGGGTTTGTAAAATAGTGCCTTCCTTGTCATTTAACCAGCCATACACCCCTGGTCCATAGGCAATCATGGAGTCATAGCGCTCCCATTTATTTTTCGAAATTTGTGGAATATTGCCTTCAGGGTAAGTGTTTTTTCGGCTCCACCATCCGCAAGGGCTAGGCTCATAGCCATACTTGAGGAACACCTTCAAAATCTCCTCGCGCATTTGGTATGTTTGCTCCAACGTCGGAAATAGCCCCTCGGCTTCCATTTTTTCCCGCACACGGTCATTATTCCATAATGACACATTGCCAATCCCCATCTTTTGCCTATCGGCATTGCGCAAACGGTAAATTGTAATCGTCGGCACACCCATATCGCAGAGCACTTCGATGTCACGGGCAACACTGTTCGCAGTTTGGTGAGGCAACCCAAAAATAATATCGACATTGAACGGTTTGTTAGACAAAAGCAACTTGTTAATCGCATCAATCGACATTTTTCTGTCATGTTTGCGGCCGACCGCTTTAATCACCTCGTCTTCCAACGATTGCACACCCATGCTAAAGCGGTTAAATCCCATTTCCAGCGCCTGTTCAATTTCATCGCCCTGGTAATTGTCCGGATTTCCCTCGAGTGATATTTCACAGTCATCAGCGATCGTGTAGTGTTCCCTAATGTGTTTAACGATCTTTGCCAATTGGTGCGGTTTCATCAGTGAAGCAGTCCCGCCGCCTAAGTAAATCGATTCGATCTTTGCTTTCGTCACCCAAGGCGCTTGTGCGATCGTGCTGGCTGACTCTTTAATTAAAAGGGTTACCCACCTATCGAGCACTTCTTCTTCTTTTCCATTTTGAGGCAAGTACTTTTTCACGTAATTACAAAAATAACAGATGTAGGAACATAAAGGCACATGAAAATACAATGTTGCTGGCTTGTTTGCGCCATCAAAGTGGTTATACAAATCAGCTAAAGCAGCTCCTTCTACTGTTTCCCCGAAATTGGCAGTTACATTAATGTTATAATTATTGTGAGAAATTTGCAATTCAGGATGCCTCTTAAGCAATTCGCCTACATTCAATTCCGTTTGATTCAGAGCCATCTGTACTCCCCCTATTGGTCAATTTGCAATTGCAATTTGTAACCTGCTCGCTTCCTCTCTTCCCAGTAACGGTTTGCCTCGAGCATAAAGCGCTGCAAATATTCGGTTGCGCCACAACCAAGCTTATCGCCAGAAACATTCTTAGCCAATGGCGGGCAACGGAACTGGCACCAAATGCCTTCTTGGTAAACAGCACAGCTTTGGCACCCTGTAAATTCATCAAATGTAATGCTTCGAAATTCGTCAAAGCCGTGTTCCCATATGTCTTTAAAAGAATGGTCTCGTAAATTGCCTGCTTTGTAATCGTCGTTGCTCATGCAATTGCTGCAAGGATAGACATCTCCAGCACTGTTGATGTAAGCAATCGTCCGTCCACATTTCTCTTGGTTCGTTTCTCGTTCAACTTTTTGGCAAAACTTAACCGTTTCTAAACTAAACATCCGCGTCGCTTCAGCTGGTTCACTGGCAGGTGGTTTCTCGAATTCGGGCTTGCTGAAACGGTCCATGCATTTCTTATAGATAGCAATCGATTTATCGACTAGTTCCGGTGGCAATAAGATGTCGGGATGCATAAGCGCTCGGCCAATTGGATGGGTTTCGAGCCATTGGGGGCGCGGATAGCCGTTTTGGGCACACCATTCAAAAATTTCCTCAGCGTCATCTAAGTTATAGCGATGGACAGAAATGGCCGTCCTGAACGCGTGGCCATACTTTTTCATCCATTCGAACTTTTGTCTCAGTTTTGGAAAATCCATTCCCCCGCGAATCGTCCGTTCCGGGTCAGCGGTATCAAAGCTAATGAAAAAAGACGTGTTTGGCGCCAGCGCCGCCAGCTTTTCTTCTGTAATGAGAAGGCCATTGGTAAAAACTTGTGTATAAAAAGGTTTTGTTCTCGCGTAGTTGATAATTTCCACCGCATCTCGATGGGCGAAAATTTCTCCCCCGCTTAAAAACAGTTGGAGAATGCCAGCGTCTGCAAGTTGGTCAATCGTCTCTTTGATTAACTCGGTTGACATCTCATTTGGCCTTTTGTACGCCGAGTTAGCGTAACAATGCTTGCAGCGCAAATTGCATAAATTTGTTGTTTCAATAAACGCAATCGCAGGCGCGCTTAAATGAAATTTATTTAAATCCACTAACGGGTCAGGGATTATGTAGCGATTTAAAGCTGTGAGGTCAATGCGCTCCCCTTTATTAAACCGGTCGAATTCTGCCTTGGCCGCCTCTTCAAAAAAATGAACTTTCCCGGTCGGCAACAGCCCGACAATCCCCCCGTCGTTTACTTGATACGGAATCATTACCATTCAAACCACCACCCACTATGTTAATGGGAGATGCTGTTGCATCTCCCCTCAAACTGTAGCCAAACGCTCGCATCCTTCGTTGTTCGTCTCGTTCATTTGCTCATGAACCCCCGTTCTATTCGCATCTTCACTCGACTTCACGCCTCGGCTGACAAGCGTTTTCTATCAGTTGAGTGATTTTGTCGACGTTGTCGACAACCTCCAGGAGATGCTGTTGCATCTCCCGAAGGCCCATTTCATTAATTGAGTTCCATGTCTTCTAATTTGACGCTTCCTGTACCTGCTCCTACCACAGCTAGTGTGATACCGTCTTTTGGTTGCTCTTGGTCCAAGCGGATTCGTTTTAAGTTGCTAGATGATTTCTTTTTCATCGCCATCCCTCCTCCCTCGCGGTTTAAACATAATGATTATGTTTGCTCAGGTTATTCTGCTTTCCCAACGAAACCCCTGCTTCCTTGCAACAAACTCCATATTGGGAAATGTTTTCATTACTATTTCACTAGGCGGAAACCCTCATTTTAGACAAATTTACTAATAAAGCTTTTTACAAAGATAACCCCGTCCATCGCCAATACGTATTAAAAAATATGACGATTAACCCAAAATAAACCAATGCCAGTAAGCAGCTCAAACGAAATAAGTCATTCGCCTTAAAACTCGGTTTTTCTTCAAAATAAATTAAAAGCGCTTTAGAACTAATTGGAAAAGTTAAACAATAATTAAGAGCAACCATTTTCATAAACAGCAACGCTTGTGGATTGAATCCTTTTGCTAGCGCTAAAGCTAACAATGGCGGGACAAGTATGACCGCTCTCGTAGTATGGGAGGGTATGTAAAGGTGTGCGCTCATACAAATAGCAATCAGAAAAAAGATCGTCAAGGATTCTGAATGGATTAAATACCGTTCTGCTCCTTCCAACAGTAGCTGTACGGCCCATTCTGCTGCTCCTGTTTGCATCAATGCTTCCCCTAATGCAATTGCTGCCCCTACGTAAAGAAGCAAATTCCATGAAACAGCCTCTACCCCTTCTTTCCACTTAATTACCCCTATCTTAGGCATAAGCAAAGTGAAAGCGCCAATGATCGTCACGGTCGCTATGTGAACCCCATGGGTCGCTTCAGTTAGCCACAAACCCATCATGGCGACTATGACTAAAACAGTCCGTTTTTCAGCAGAAGTCATAGGCTCTGACATCTGATTTTCATTATGGAATTTCAGTTGCCGCGCCCGTTTGTCTAAAAACAACCACCCAATCATCAAGCAGGCACACATACTGGCCAAAAAGGCAAAAGGCATCCCCCATATTAGCCACTGGACAAACGATATACGCTCGTGTCCGAGTGTCGGCAAATAGTCATTGGCAATCAAATGGGAGCTAGCACCGATCAAGGTTGCATTTGTTGCCAAAAGAATAACAGTCGGGATTAATAGCGCAAGCGCTTTTGTAAAACGCTCGTTATCCGCTTGTTTCGACAAATCCCGATATAGGGGCAGCAGTACTGAGGCCCGTCCAGAAGTGGAGGGAATGAACAACGTAAGCACTTGGGTGATTATCGTAACAACGAACAGCAGCAAAAATGTCGAGCGCGCCTTGGTAGTGAGCGCAAACGACATTCGTTTGGCCAAGCCCGTTTTCTGCATACAGGCGCCAATCATAAATGTCCCTAACATTAACCAAATTACGTCAGAGGAAAGAGATTCAAAGAGCAATTCCTGCGGGACAGCTCTCGTGAGAACAAGCAATAACAGTGCGCCTAAAGCGACCATCGCTGGTGGAAGAGCCGTAAACAGCCAACAATAAATAGCCAATATTAACATCATGAGAGACATTCTGCCGTCGGCCGTAAGCTCTGATGGGGTCACGGCTAACGACAGAACAACAGCTGCAAAAAGCACCTCCCACTTCCCGCGCTTGCGCTTATTATCGGAATTTACAAAACGTTTCCTGCGTTTTGTCCTCACTCTCTTCGCCTCGATCGTCATGACGCTTTCCCGCCTTGACCTTCTTCCTTATCCGCAAGGGACAAGCCCACTAATACCATCCTTATGGATGCTTCTGTGCAATCGCGAATCCATTTTTCTGTTTTTTCCATTGCCGTCTCTAAACTTGACGGCGTTTGCAAAATGCTCGTAAAAACGTCAATTCCATGACGGTAATTGATGTTGGCTCCTTTCCCAATTGTGCCAGCAATCACGATCACCGGTTTACCATAACTTTTTGCCCGTGCCGCCACCTCTGCTGGGATTTTCCCTTTTGGTGTTTGAAAATCAATGCTTCCTTCTGCCGTGAATACTAAATCGGCTTGTTGGATATGACGGTCAATGTCTAAATATGTCAAAATCACTTCATACCTTGGATAAAGTTTCGCTCCCAATAATCCATGAAAGCAAGCGCCTAACCCTCCTGAAGCACCACCTCCTGGAATGTCCCTTACACGGACGCTAGTTGTTTCCACGATTTGTTCTGCCAAATTTTCAAGACCACGATCCAATAAATCAATTTGCATCTGGTATGCGCCTTTTTGCGCCCCAAAAATACGGGAAACCCCATTTTTTCCACATAAGACGTTATGCCAATTACAGGCAACATCTATGGGGATATAAGCTAGACGGCGGTCTATGCCACTAAGGTCAATAGCAGCAATAGATGGCAAAACAACAGCCCCCTTCCTTGCGTCGACTACCGATCCAGTTTGATCGAAAAAACGAATGCCTAACGCTTGTCCCATCCCTATGCCCCCATCACTAATGCCTGAATCGCCGCAGCCAACAAGGATACGCTCCGCCCCAAAATCGAGGGCTTTTTTGATCAATTCCCCTACACCAAATGATGACGTGAACAACGGGTTCCTCTTCTCTCTCGGTACAAGTTTCAACCCCGCAGCTTGAGCAATTTCAATCACAGCCGTACGTTTCTCACCAGTGCCCAAAAACCCAAATATCGCTGTCACTTGTTGGTTTATTGGTCCGGTCACCTCCGCTGAATGCAATGTGCCGTCCGTCCACGCTACCATCGTTTCTGTAAACCCTTCCCCTCCATCGACTAAAGGGACAGAGATCACCTTCGCCTCAGGCAAAACCCGAATAATTCCCTCCTTCATGTTGGCAGCGACTTGTTCTGCGCTGACACTCTCTTTAAAGCCTGATGGAGCCAAGACAATATTCATAAGTGATCACTCCTAACTTTTATAGACCAAGAATAAACAGCAAAAAATAGAAAGCGCTGTGAAGTATATGAAAAGACGATTAAAAAACGGTTTTATTTTGCTTAAAACCGATATAGAGCAACAAAAAAAGCAGCCAGGCATAATGCCTAGCTGGTCGTATAAGAGTGGTTTATTATAATTTAGTCATCCATGTCCACTTTTAAGACTTCTCCGCTTACAGCAGCAATATCAATGGTTGTTTCATCATTCTTGCCGGTTTCGACTTCGATTTCATACACATACTGGCCATCCTCTTTATCCACTTCCACTTCCGATACGGTACCATCTACTTCTTCAAGGGCCCGTTTGATGGCTTCATCGGTGGAAAGCGCATCAGCTGGCAGTTTGCTGCCTTCGTCGTCATCTTCGTTATCCTCGTCGTCTATGCGTTCACTTTTCCTTTGTTTGACCTCGCCCGAATCAGCAGCAATGTCAAATTCATATTCTTGGCCGTCTTTGTGGATTTCTACTTCATAGTGATCTTCCCCGTCATCACGATCTCGCTCCAATTGCAGAATATGGCCGCCTCCTGTTTCACGAATGGCAATCTCCTCAGCTTCTTTATAAGTGATGCCTGACTGATTCTCTGCCTTTTCATTCGCTAATACGGCATCACTACTCAAAGCGTATCCACCCAACGCAAGCCCACTGATCAAAACGGTTCCCGCAAGCACCAAATTCATTCGTTTCATCATGTTCCACTCCTTTGTTGTTGTTACGTTTATCATAAGCAACAAAGATTAAAACAAAGGAAAGGAAAGATTAGAAAACAATGAGAATCTCTTTAAAATGTGTTTAGTCATTAAACAATGATTAACCTAGTGTCACACAAATGTTTCTAGCCCTACCTTGCTGTCTAGTGTCAACCAAGTCGTTAGTGAAAACGAACTTTCTGCACTGGCGTTGTCTTTTCTAATCATCGTCACGGCCTTCAATAGCGACGCTCTCAATCGCCCCGGTAAATGCATTGACGACAATTGTTCCTTCTTCGCGGTCTGTTTCAATTTCAATCTCATAGACAAGTAAACCATCTTCTTCGTCTAGTTCACTGTCGACAACCGTTCCATTCAACTCCTCTAAAGCGATTTGCTTTGCCTCTTCGACGGAAATTTGCCCGCCAGTTTCAACTGGTTTTTCTTTGGAACGTATGACGTCACCGTTAACCCCGTCAATGTCCACTTCGATTTTTTGGCTGTTCTCTTTTTCTACAATCACTTTATAAACGTTCCTTTTCTCATCATAATCGATTGACTCAACTATGCCGTTCCCTTCAGTAGCAGCAACTTTTTCGGCGTCTGTTTGTGGAATTGGCTCCTGATTCTCTCCATCATTTGGCAGGTTGTCATTGTTCTTCTTTTCTTGTTGAAGCTGCTCAATCTTTCCAGTGGCTCCATCAACAAAAAGCACATACGTATTGGCGTCTTCCTCTAGTATAATTTTATATTGCTCTTTTCCCTTGGCGTGCGTCAGTTCAGAGGAGACAATGTTGCCGGCATATTTGGCACTTACTGTTTGCCTGACTTCCTTTTCCGTCAAAAGCGGGTCATTTGTCCCCATTACGAGCGTAGTAATACCAAATACAGCTGCTGTAGTAACGACAACAATGCCTATTGCCCAATACCATTTCCTTTTCATAGCCATCCTCCTCCCTTCCCATTTTCCCACAACTTTATTACAGCTACAGGAAAAAGACATTAAAATCTGCTGAGAAGCTCATTGATTCAGGTGCAGCGGAAGATAAACAGTTGCGGTTGTCCCTTCGCCCTCTTTGCTTACAAGCTCGATCTTTCCATGATGGGCGTCCACGATTCGCTTAGCAATCGGCAGTCCTAAACCAGTTCCACCTGTTCCCCTTGTGCGGGACTTATCCACGCGGTAAAAGCGATTATACACGTTGTCTAATTCATCTTTCGGAATGCCTATGCCCCTGTCTGTTATTGCGATTTGTGCTTCGGCTTCAACTGAGGCAACCGTGATTTTGACAGGCGCGGCACTGTATTTGATGGCATTGTCCAATAAAATAAACAGCAGCTGCTTTATTTTTTGGGGGTCGCCTTCCAATTCAACTTTGTTTGTGGCTGCGTCTACAATGATTGACCGTCCAAATGCTCTCTCTAAATTTAGCGCAGATTCCTTTGCCACTTCCACTAAGTCGATTTTTTGGCAATCAATTTTAAACTGTGACTCATCTTCGGCCAAGAGCAACATTTGCTGGGCCATTTCCTTCATACGGACAGATTCTGAGTAAATGGCCTCTACCGCTTCTTCCAAAACCTCAGGCTTTTCCTTCCCCCACCTTTTCAACAATTTGGCATAACTTTCCACGACCGTTAATGGCGTTTTTAGCTCGTGGGAAGCGTCGGAGACAAATTGTTCTTGTTTTTTATAATTGGTTTCAAGCAAATCCATCATTCGGTTAAACGTTTGCGCCATTTTGGTCAGTTCGTCATTTGACTTCTTTTCAAACGCGATACGTTTAAATGTGCCACGTTTTTGGATTTCCTCCATTGTCTGGATCATGGCAGCAATCGGATTAACAATCAAATTGCTTAAGACGCGCCCGCCTATAAAAGAAGGAATTACAATCATTAAGATAGCGATCGCCAAAATGACTTGCAACACTCTGAGCGTATTCTCCATAGTCCCCTGTTTTTCCGTTAGTTCAAGGGACACTACTTCTCCATTCTCCCAAATGACTGGGTGAGCCGCTACAGTATACAACTCCCCCTCTATGCGGTGCATTTCGCTCTGTTCCCCTTCACGGTAAACCGTAGGTAGCTCTGTCATCTCTCGACTTCTCGCTACGTCAAGCAAACTTTTTCCATCTTCCGATATGATCCGAATCATCGAATCGGCAGGCAAATAAGCTCTTAGAAAGCGAGGCATATCCAAACTGGCATCAGCGGTGTGCAATGCCTCGGCCATATTATCCATTTGTGTTTCAGCACGCTCAACTGCTTCATTCTCCATTGTTTTTTGGAAAACGACATAAATCGCCCCATTTGCCGCCAACACTAATAAAAGCAGCCAAATAGTGGAGAACAAGGTAATCCGGTTTTTAATATTCATCGCTCATTCCTTCATCGTATAGCCAACTCCCCGGACCGTATGGATGTATGGCTTAGAAAAGTGTGTGTCAACTTTTTTGCGTAAATAGCGAATATAAACATCGACAACGTTCGTTTCTCCGTAATAATCGTATCCCCAAACGTGCTCGATGATCTGTTCGCGGCTCAGTACTTGGCTTTTATGAGAAACAAGAAAAACGAGCAAGTCAAACTCCCTTGGCGTCAATTCTATCGGTTTAGATCCTCTTGTGACTTCCCTAGTTTGCACATCGATTGCCAAATCGCCTAGTTCGTACCGCTCCTCTTTTTGCGAGGCCTTATAAGCCACTGACATGCGCAAACAGGCACGAATCCTCGCAAGCAGCTCTTCAATTTCAAAAGGTTTTGTAATATAATCATTTGCCCCTAAATCGAGGCCGCTAACTTTATCAGGCAATGAATCGCGTGCTGTTAGTAAAATCACTGGCGTCTTACTTATGCTACGGATGCGTCTCAACACTTCCATTCCGCTTAATTCAGGAAGCATGACATCGAGGAGCACCAAGTCCCATTGTCCTCTTTTAAAAGCTTCTAACCCAGAAAACCCTGTCGATGCCGCTTCTGTTTCATACCCTTCGTGTTCAAGTTCTAACTGTATTAGTCGGGCAATCTTTCTTTCATCCTCAATAATCAAGATTGATTCTCCGCTCATTCGCTCCTCCGTTTCTCCCTGTTCCGTCCCTCTTTTCTGGATAGGATACTCGAACCAGCCAGTTTTTATAAAATCATAGCACAGGAGGGGACAATACAAAAGGCATGCCAATTAGGCGTTTTGCCCCTTATTATACCTGTCCTTTCTCACCACATTGCGCTGACCTTTTCGCGCTTATGTCCGTTCGTTTACTAGCTATTACAGCGAAATAACACTATTTCCATCACCTTACAAGTAGAATACTTCTTGCCAATTCTTCTTAACGTATTTCCATCAAAACCTTCCTATTGACTTGTTAATACTACTTGTTATAACATGTGTGTATAACAAGTTTAGGAGGAGAAATGAATGGAAACAAAAGCGGAAATTACACGTTACTTGGATTATTTGACTGAAACATGGAAGTCTGTCACGGAAAACGAAATTGACCACATCAATCAAGCTGCTGAGTTCATTTTTAATTCTTGTAAAGACGGAGGTCGTTTTTATGTGTTTGGATCTGGCCACTCACATATGATTGCCGAAGAAATCTATATTCGTGCCGGAGGGTTAGCCTATGTAAAAGGAATTTTACCTCCAGAATTAATGTTGCATGAGATGCCTAACAAAAGTACCTATCTAGAAAGATTGGATGGATACGCCAAAAGCATTCTAAATCTATACAAAGTAGATGAAAAGGATACATTAATGGTCGTTTCGAATTCAGGAAGAAATAATATTCCTGTAGAAATGTGTTTGGAGGCAAAGAAACTAGGAACGAAAGTGATTGCATTGACATCAATGGACCATGCAAAAAATGTGTCTTCTCGTCACTCCTCCAATAAAAAAATACATGAAATTGCAGATGTGACGATTGATAATCATGCTCCTAAAGGAGACGCTGCCTTTCAAATGCCTGGTATCAAAGCAGGATTAGGACCAACCTCTGATTTTACAGGAATAGGCATTGCCCAAACGATTATCATTGGTGTGATCCACAAGTTAAAAGAAGCTGGATTGGATGTCCCTGTATTCCAAAGTTCCAATTTAGATGGTGCAGACAAATATAACGATCACCTATTCGACACTTACTACGGTTACTGGAAGTAATCCCTTATCCTTCTCAATTTTCAAGTGAAATGAACATACATGTTATAATAAGATGTATTAAATTTTCTTTAAGGACTGAAAAGGATGAAGGAAACATTACCGAAATATCAAGTTGTAAAAGAATATATATTGGCGCAAATAAAAAAAGGGGTTTATTTGCCTCATCAAGTTATTGAATCGGAATTAGAATTGATGGAAAAGCTGAATGTCTCAAGAATAACCATTAGAAGAGCGTTAGAGGAATTGGTGCATGATAAAGTATTGACTAAGAAAAAAGGGGTTGGCACATTTGTGAACCCCCTTCCTAAATACACGGGTTTTAAGCCAGGTGTAAGCTTTACTTTGGAAGCAAAAAACAGAGGGATGCAACCCTCCACCGAATTATTACAATTAACAAAAGTGGTTGCTGATGATCAACAGGCAGATGATATGCAAGTGGCGATTGGCGATCCATTATGGCTAGTTGAGCGGATACGGTACGCAGACAATATCGCTGTATCTTATGAATTAGAGTATTTTGATCATCACTTGGTGGGAGAACTTACAGGAGAAATATGTAAGCATTCGATTTATGAATTTTTGGAAAAAAAGGGCGTTGAATATGAGTTTGTCGATCAAAAAATTTCTGCAGTGTTAGCTGACGAGACGTCCTCTGCTCATTTAAGTGTTCCTATAGGGTCTCCACTCATATCAATTAAAAACATTGCTTGTTTAAAAAATGGCAAACCGTTTAATGTTGGCTTTGCCTTATATCAAACCAATTCCTTTTATTTAATGCATACGATTTATCGATAACGACAAAATGGCCCAATCAAGCATTAAGCTTTTCTTTCGTAAAGGAGAATCATACGATGAAAGTAATATTGGTGTGTAGCGATTACCAAAAAAAGATGTTTCCATATGATAAAGAATGGCAAACGGCTTGTCTAGAAATTTTAAACACGCCAAATATGATTCGGCAAATTGACTTTTTTCTACAAAATGGCATACAGCCAAATGATATATATGTGTATCTATCCTATCAGCACAACCAAGTGATTCCTCTTCTTAAACCATACGAAGGCATTCATTTAGTTAAGAATTATAAAGACTTCCGAGAATTTCTTTCAGCATATGCCTCGACCTTTGATGATCAAACACTTATTGTGAAATCTGATTATGTATTTGTCAACGACGATCTCCATAAAGTGATAAACCACCAAGGCACAGACTTTGCATTGTTAACCGAAAAACAGGAAAGTACGAAAGCCATTTGTGCAAAAGTGGCAAATGAAAAAATTACTTATTTTTTAGGGCATCCTCGAGATCATTACGTGACACACGAAGTTGCTGGTATCTATTGTTTAAGCAAACAAGCATTAGATTATGTTATTCATAGTTCGAATGGGTTTGATAAAAGGATTTCTGGTTCTATGATACCTGATCAGTTTTATATTGAAAACGGCTTAAATCAATTTATTGAATCCGGAAATCAAATTAAAAGTGTCATTGCTCAATATAAAGTATTTCAACTATTGTTTCCGTGGAGTATTCTCGATGCCAATAGTTATCATCTGAATCGATTAGTCGCCCTCCTTTCAGAAAAGTCTATTAGCTCCAGTGCGAAAATCGAAGCATCTGCTTCTATTAATGGGAAATTGAAGGTGGGGGAAAACTCCTATATTGGAAAAAATGTAATCATTAACGGCAATGTCATTATAGGCGAAAATGTTGTCATCGACAATGGGGCCATTCTAAACGGCAATATCCTCATTGGAGATCATTCGTATGTAAAAGATTATGCAAAGATTGAGGGGCCAACAGTAATTGGTAAAGACAACAAATTTGGTCACAACGCAGAATTCAAAGGCGTTTCTATGAAGGGTGTCTCTGCCATTCATTATAGTGAAATGTTTGGTGTTATTGGACGTTACGTAGACATTGCGGCAGCATGCGTATGCGGCATTTTGAGATTTAATGATACAGAACAACCTCATAAAATCTCAGGCCAAACTTACACAGCAAAAAATTCAAACGCCGTATTTATAGGGGACTATACCCGTACAGGAATCAATAATGTATTTTTACCTGGAAATAAAGTCGGTAGTAATTCCGCGTTATACCCTGGCTTAATTGTTGAAAAGGACGTGCCTCATGAAACCATCGTGCTCAAAAAACAAGAAACTGTTGAGCAGCATTGGGGGCCAAACAAATACGGTTGGTAATCGTTCAAAGTGATTCTTGATGAAAAATCACCTCTTTGTTAAGCAACCGACTAAATTTAAAATGGCTCCCTACTTCATTTAGAAAAATAGCCTACTAGCATTACAAAAACATTACACAGGTCGTAGCCGTTATTGAATGGTCTATAAACGATTAAGAGATATTCCTTTAATCTAACTTACTTGATTATGCCCAACTGATCTCCATTCGGTTGGGTTTATTTTCTCTCAAAAGGACTATTGAAAAACATGAGAGGGTATTGCCATAACTGTTCCACTCTCCGTTTAAATAGAGAGCGAGTCTCACATCTACTTAAACGTGACTACCCCGTTTATAAGAATTGTTCCGCGCCGATTTTTCGCATCGGATTGAGGCTTCCAATCTTGCATTTCACCCCATTTATAGTCTCTCCTACCCTATACTATTATTCTGACTGTTTCGCTGATTACTAGCTATTACAGTGAAATAACACTATTTCTATTCCCTTACAAGTAGATTACTTGTTGCCAATTCTGTTGAAAACGGCTTTTGCTTTCTGTATAGTGTGTACTTGCGAACACAACATCCCCTTTTTAACTCGTTATGTTCTAAAACAAACAAACTAGTGTTGGGGATTCACTAGTTGAATAAGGAGAGTGCAAGACATGAAAAAACTAATCGCTTCACTTGCAGTAGTCGGCTCAATGCTTATTGCTTCTCCTGCTTTTGCTTATGAAGTACAAAGTGGAGATACGCTAAGCGGCATTGCTAACGATAATCAAGTTTCAGTAACGGCATTAGTGGAGGCCAACCCGCAGATTTCTGATAAGAATCTGATTTTTGCTGGGCAACAGCTAAATATGCCAGGAGCTGAAGAAAACAACGAACCGCAATTGAAAGGCGAGACGGAAACAAATGAACAGGCTCCTTCTGAAACCGATTCTAGCCCGAAGGAAGCTTCAACCACTTTGACTGTTGAAGCCACTGCCTATACAGCCAGTTGCAATGGTTGCACAGGTGTTACCTATACAGGAATTGATTTAAATGCCAACCCAAACCAAAAAGTAATCGCAGTTGACCCTAATGTGATTCCTCTTGGCAGCAAGGTCTATGTTGAAGGCTATGGTGAAGCCATTGCCGCAGATATTGGCGGAGCTATTAAAGGCAATAAAATTGACGTGTTTATCCCTAATGAAAGCGAAGCTTTGCAATTCGGCCGTCAAGAAGTAACCGTCCACGTCTATTAAACAAAAAAACGGGCGCCTGCTGGCGCCCATTGATTAAAAAAACGTTTATCTGCTAAATAAATAAAAAGGCTCTTTAGCGTTTATATACATAGTCTGAACCTCGTTTTATCGTCATTATTGCCCTTGTTCTTGCATGAAATGGCGCATAGCGCCAATGAGATTGGCGTTTCCTTGGAAATGACAACATTCAAAGCGTGGCATTTGAAGGGTGTAGCCGTAAAGTTGATCTTTCAATTGCCTATAGGCATGGCCGACACCGTCCAATAAATCATCACGTGCTGAAATGCCACCGCCAAGCAATATTTTTTCTGGATTGTAGACATAGTGGACATTGTGGATACCTGCTGCTAAACAAAAGTAAAAGGCATCGATGGCCTTTTTTGCAGCATGATCGCCTGCTTCATAAGCAGCAAACACATCACTTGCGGTTAAACGATCCCCTTGCTGATCTGTCCACGTTGCGTAGCGGCGGACAATAGCAGAAGCCGAGGCCATCTCACTAAATGGCACAGCTGTTCTCTGAACAGGGTCAATGGATAAGAGTGTGTACCCTAACTCCCCACCAAGTAAATCAAATCCCCTGTGCAACTGGCCGTCTTTGATCAACGCTCCGCCAATGCCTGTGCCAATGACGATTACAGCCAAATCCTTGCAGTCTACACCGTTCCCTTTCCACACTTCAGCTAATGCTGCGCAACAAGCATCATTCTCAATCGAGACGGCAAGTCCAGTCGCTCGCTGAATTTCTTGCAGCAAATGGCCTTCGTGAATGTAGGGAATCGCGCTTGTCCCTTCAATCGATCCATGTTTTGTGACCGTGCCAGGTGAACTGACTGCTATTCCTTTTGTGCCGTTACGGCCTGCCCAACCGCTAATGAGCGCCAGTAGCTCTCTTTTCGTTGCCGGTGTTTTGATTTGCTCATGAGCAAACCAGTTGCCCTGTTCGAAAAAAGCTCGCTTGATATATGTGCCTCCAAGATCAATCGCTAAATACATCGTTTTCCCTCCACAAAAAACGGGCAGATGCATCTGCCCGGCTTTGCCTATTCTTCCATAACCTCTTTCCATTCTTCGTACTGTGCCTGTACCTCATCCATTACTTTTTCGAGCCCCGCGTCTTCCATTCGTTTAATGGCCATTGGCACGTACTCCTCCGGATCAACGCTTCCCGTATAAATTGGCGCCAAATATTCGCTCGCGACATTGGACAAATTGGCGATTTCTGTTCGTACGTTGGAAGGGTCAAAATGGAAACCAAGAATTGGCGATGGGACCGCCGATTCATTAAACGTTTCAAATGCTTCCCATTTGTCTTCTGGCTCATTTTCAAACAACTGCAAAATAAAGTGGTTGCCTAAAGCATAAGTCGGCATGTTGTAATTTTCGACTCGTGCTGGTAAGTCACGGATAATCCCTTCCTCTACTTGTTCATAGTGGGTCCCTTCTATACCGTAGTTTACGAGATTGCGAACATATGGGTCTGTGTTTAATAAATTTAAAAATTCAACGGCTTTTTCTGGATGACGCGAAGTGGCAGAAACGACTTGCAGCGAGCCAGTCACCGATTCATTTTTAATAACGGGATCATTGATCGGCTGTGTAACGATTGGGTAGCCCGCATCACGTTCCCATAAAAGTTCTGCATATGGATTGTATTCTTCTACACGGACAAACCAGTTCTCGACATTATAAGGCCATGGATCATTCGAACTGGCAGCATCGGCTGGAATATAGCCTTTCTCATAAAAGTCGCGGATTGTGTTAAACACCGCCATCGCTTCTTCCGTTTCCAGGAAGTTAATGGCTTGTTCCGTATCCCCTGTTAAAGGAAAAGCAACGGGCATGTCTGCTCCAAGCACATAGTCAAATGGCATGATTGGTTGGAACGTGCTCGATGCAGGGAACGGGGTGATTTGCGGTTCATTTTCCTTTATTTCGGCAAGCATCGGTTCCAAGTCTTCATAGCTGGATACTTGCGACGTGTCAAAGCCGTATTTCTCCACTAAGTTTCCGTTAAAAACAAACACGCGCTGCTGCCCTATTTCTTTATTGGCTGGAATCCCGTATAATTCACCTTCAATGCTCGCTCCTTCAAGAAGCGCATCATCAATAGCCTCTTTCATTTCTTGCCCATGTGAATCAAGTAAATCGTTAAGCCCTAGATAGGCGCCTCTTTGGGCATTTAACGTGTATGTTCCCCCTGATGCAAAGGCGATGTCAAAATTTTCTCCAGAAGAAGTAATAATATTCATTCGTTCATCGTAATCGCCCCAGTCCACTTGTGTCATATGGACGCGCACACCAATTTCTTCTTCTGTATAAGCATTTAATTCAGCCATGACATCATTTAAATCTGGCTGTGGCGTGCCAATCATATACCATGTCAATTCCGTAACGTCGCCAGCATTATTGTTGGCTGGTTCGTCACTGGAGCAGCCTGCTACAATCAGCGCAACAGCAGAAGCTGCCGCTGCGATTCTTAATGTTTTCATGTAAGTGCCTCCCCCTTTTGCAAACATCCTTATTCTTTCACCCCGCCAATTGTCAGGCCGCTAATGAAATACTTTTGAAAAAACGGGTAGGAAACAGCGATCGGCAATGTCGCGATGACCACCATTGCCATCTTAGCGGCGTCCTGCGGGATCGTTGAATAAATTTGGTGCGCCGCTGCGCCTAATTGGGTGTTTTGCCGCATGAATTCCATATTGTTTTCAATCCTCATCAATAGCGATTGCAGCGGTACCAAGTCAGGATTGTCTATAAACAGCAATGCATTAAACCAGTCGTTCCAGTAACCGAGCGTTGTAAACAGCGAAATGGTGGCAATACCAGGAACCGCCAGTGGAGCAACAATTTTAAAAAATATGCGCCATTCTCCAGCTCCGTCAATGCGCGCTGACTCCAAAATCGACTCGGGTACGGAGCGCATAAAAAAGGTGCGCATGATAATGATGTAAAACGCATTCATCGCAAGGGGAATAATGAGCGCCCAAATCGTGTTGCGAAGGCCTAGCACTTGCGAAACGACGATATAAAGCGGAACGAGCCCTGCTCCAAACAACATCGTAAAGAATGCAAAAAATGTAAAAAACTTACGGTAGCGAAACTGCGGCCGAGATATCGCATAAGAATAAAGGGCAATCATCGAAACGCTTATGATTGTTCCTAGAACTGTTACTACAATGGTAATGCCATACGATTGCAGCAACTGATCACGCATATTCCACAAATACGTGTACGCATCTACTGACCATGACTCTGGGATCAGTTGGTAGCCATTTAACGCTAACGATTCTTCGGCTGTAAATGAAATAACAATGACATAAAGGAACGGAAAGATGCACATAAACGCAGCCAAGCCAAGAATGACGACCATAACGGCGTTTGTTTTTGGCCCAAATGTGTGGGCATTTCCTGCTTGCTTGCGTATGCGAGCAGCGGTCATTTTCCCAGTCTCGCGGTTTGTCTCCATTTGACACCTCCATTCAATCGCAACATTGGCAATGACGATTCATCACACAACGTTTTAAAAAAGCGCATAATCTGGATCTATCTTTTTGGCAATATAGTTGGTCAATAGCACTAAAATAAAACCAACAAAAGCTTGATAAAGCCCAGCCGCCGTCGTCATACTAATGTCGCCCATTTGCATGAGCCCACGGTACACATATGTATCGATGACATTTGTCACCGAGTACAATGTGCCGGAATCACGGGGCACTTGGTAAAACAAGCCGAAATCAGCACTGAATATTTTGCCGATATCGAGAATCGTCAATATGACAATGAGTGGCATAAGCGCTGGCAGCGTCACGTGTTTAATTTGTTGCCATTTGTTTGCCCCATCAATCATCGCTGCTTCATAATAATCGCGATTGATTCCAGCAATGGCAGCTAAGTAAACAATGCTAGCAAACCCAACACCTTTCCAAAAATTGATGAACGTTAATACAAATGGCCAATAAGCAGGCTCATTGTACCAAGATATCGGCGGAATATTAAAAAAGCCTAAAATGGTGTTTGCTAATCCCCGATCCATGCTTAAAAACGTAAACACAAAGTAACTGACGACTACCCAGGATAAGAAATGGGGAAACAACATGCCTGTCTGGTAGATCTTGGCGAGCTTCCGGTTGACAAGTTGGCTGAGTAAAATCGCTAACGCTACAGCTAAGATAAGGCCAACCACTATAAATACAGCATTGTACAATACTGTATTTCTCGTAATAATCCAGGCGTCGCTTGTTGAGAAAAGAAACTGGAAATTCTCCCACCCGACCCATTCGCTTGTACGAATGCTTTCGATAAATCCGTCTGGATGATAGCGAAAATCTTTAAATGCCAATATATTGCCTGCCATCGGCAAATAGGCGAGCAACAAAAACCAAATCGTTCCAGGGAGGACCATTACAAGCCATACCCGGTTATCATAAAGATGTTTCATAAAACGTTTCATGACCGCCTCCTTTCTTCTTTTAAGAAAGCCCTTACATTCATTGTAGCAAGGCATTTGTGTCGCATATACTGAACAATGTTTACATTCATTGGACGAATTAAGGGTTTTCACTTAGCCGTACAACATGCCTAAATTCATTAGGGGTTACCCCGACTTTCTTTTTAAATTGCTTGTAAAAATAAGTGGCGTCCGCATAACCGACATCTTTTGCAATCTCTCCAGCTTTCCGTCTACTCTCGGTTAGTAGCTGCTTGGCCAGAGCAATCCTTTTCTGGTTGATGTATTCAGAGAAACTTACTCCCATTTCCCGTTGAAACAGTTGCCCTAAATAGATTGGGTTAATAAAAAAACGCTGTCCCAGTTGCTTGAGCGATAAATCGGATGCGACATGCTCGTCCACGTAGGCTAGCACTTCTTGCAATACAACGTGGCTGACTTCCTGCTTTTTTTGCAACTCGGCGGCTTTGTGTTCAATCAGCCCATTGACGATATCTAGCAGCTCTGAAAGGATGGGCGCTTGGAATAATTGTTGCATGTCAGCCATGCCTGAACGCTCGCTTCCCATTTGTTCGGTGACTAATATCACTTCTGCGGCGATTCGCCTGGCCGCCTCCCCATCGATGCCGTTACCGACAATGGCCGCCTGCGCCCATGCTTTCGCCTCTTGAACCTCCCCGTCCGTCAAATGCTTTTGCAGACGAGAATAGTGGACGCGGCTCTCGGCAGGCACTTGTTGCAAAAACCGCATCGCTTCCTTTTGTGTCACGATTTCCGTTTGGTTAAACAATCCACGTTTCGTTTTAAAAGCAGAGGCGACATCCAATGTTCTCGTTAACGGGGACAAGCTTTTGTGTTCACACTCTCCTTTCACAAGCAGGAAAGGAACGGCGAACAGGTCGTCGACAAGCGTAATAATCGAAGTGATTGCTTCCTCTGTCAGTGCTGTGTTTGTCAGAAGAAAAAAATCATTTTCCGGCGTCCGGCAGCAAACACCTGGAGCAATGACCGCTTCCGCTTGCTGTTGAAAAAGCTGGATGGCTTGATCGTCCAACTGGTGGATGGCTGGAATCACGAGTACGTTTAGCTGCCTAAAAAAAGAGCTCTGGCTTGGACGATACAACTGCATCCGTTCTTCGTATTGCTGCCTTCCCATCTCTCCTGTCAGATAGCGCCATATGGCGTTGTCGCGTAAAATGAGCGCAGCCACTTGCTCTTTTTGCTCGTGCTCCCGCTTCCGCTTTACTTGTGCAATGGTTGCCACCAATTCACGGTCATCAACCGGTTTGAGCAAATAGTTTTCAATCCCCAGCTTTAAACCGCTTCGGACATACTCAAAGTCTTGGAAACCAGACAACACCACCCATCGCGTAGAAGGCTGGATGTTCTTCCATTGCCTGATCAATTCTAACCCGTCACATTGGTGCATACGAATATCGGTAATAACAAGATCGCACGGGAGCTCGCTATAGCAAGCCAGTGCCTCGCTTCCATCAAGCGCTGTGCCAATGACTTTACAGCCGATTTCCTCCCACTCAATTAAACGTTGTAATCCTTCGACAATTAATGGTTCATCATCAACAAGCAGGACTCGCATCACAGTCGCTCTCCTCCCTTTCTAATGGACATGTTAGTTGGACAGAAGTGCCCTCACCAGCCACGCTATGGATGGATAACCCATAAGGCTGTCCATATTCCAGCTGAAACCGTTTATGGATGTTGGCCAACCCGATAGACTGCTCGATATGTTGGTACTCTTCCTCACGTAGCTTCGCTTTTACCGCTTCTAGGCGCTCGCTGGTCATGCCTTTGCCGTTATCGTGTACAACGATCGTCAACACATCTTCCTTTTGCTGAATCGCGATATGCAGCCGATTGTCCTTTTTGTCAGGCATAAATCCATGGATCATGTAATTTTCCGCTAATGGTTGTAAACTAAACCTTAAGATACTGTCCATTAACAATGAGGAATCAACTACATATTCAACCGCGAGTGCATGTCGGTACCGTTGCTCCATTAATGCCATATACTGCTTCGTATGTTCCAATTCTTCGCCTAACGTAGCACTGCGGTTTTCCGACAAAGCGTACCGCATAATCGAAGCTAAATGAAACGTCATCGCTCCAGCATCAGTGGCACCTTCAATCACTGCTTTCATGCGGATCGCCTCCAGCGTATTATAGAGAAAATGAGGATTCATTTGCGCCTGCAGCGCCCTCATTTCAGCTTCTTGCTTTTTTAATTCGAGTACATAGGATTTGTCGATATAGCGCTTTAACTCATCTAGCATCCGATTAAAATTCCCAGCAATCGAGCCTAGTTCATCTTTTTTATTTTGTAAGCTCATATCAATCCGCGCTGATAGATCCCCTTGCTCAACGAGCTGCATCGATGCTTCAATTCGTTGCATCCGCCTGGCGTAGCGACGCATAACGAAATAGCCAACGGCAACCGTGGCACACGCAACGGCTATTAATAATGCAATGGTGGCGTATACGAGGGAACTCAATTCCGTGATTTCAGACCGTGGCACCACCCCTACATAGTAGAGACCTCTGTCTCCATCCTGCTCCACTTTGTAATAGAAAGTTTCGCCGTTTTTCACCATTTCTTTGTAAACGGGCCCTGAGTCCTCTTCTTGTGGCAATTCAAGCGGATCAGGCCTGTTGGCAAATAAAAGCGTTCCGTCTTCCTTATGCATTTGGAGTAAGCCGACATTGTTCGCAGACGCCACTGCTTGCCGCAATGCTTCGCTGCTATAATAGGCGGTAAGCTGGCCAATCCCAGTTGTTGAGGAACCATCATTAATGGGCCGAGTTAAGGTAATCGCTTGCTGCTCGCCCTCCTTTTGAATCCGATTCCAATTCGCATATTGAAACACATAAGCATATACTTGATCTGTTTCATAACTGGTCAAGGTGATGGCATCAATGGCGCCGTCTCCATAATAAAAGCCGCGCATAAACGATTCGACGTTGCTCGGCACAAATGAGCGCTGCAGTGAATATTGATCCAGTCTGTATTCCAAATACGTTTCAGGGTCATTTTTTAATGCAACAGCTATCGACTCAACAAGCTCTGGGTAAAAATACAATTCACGTAAGTGAGTCGCAAGCGAGCGTTCCCGTTCAGCCATATAAACAGCCAGAGCTTCGACTTGTTTTTCATTGGCTTCAAGGGATCTAGTTATGAAGTCATCGGCTACATATTTTGCGATCAGCACAACGAGCAAGCTAATAACAAGCAAAATTATAATGGAGTACATTGCTAAAATCCGGTTGAAAATTTGGTATCTTGCGCGGCTGCGCAGCCGTCTCCCTTTCATCGCCAAACCACCTTTGATTGCGAAAAAGCTTGGCAGAGCATGCTGCCCTCCAAGCCATTTCATTATCGTGTTTATGCCGCCACTGTTTGTTCCATTTTCGAAAACATTTTTTTACAGACAACGCTGCTCCAATACGAAGGCCAAACGATCGCAAAAAAAGGCAATAGTCCCGGCATATGGACCATCATCCATACCGCTGCGCCGATGCCCGTTGCCAGCATAAGCATGGAAAAAGGTTTTGAAAATACCATTGCCACAGACTGGAACAAATACGCTTTTGTTGGCAGTTCATAATGAACATAAATGAAAAAAAACAGCCATGTGCTTGCCAGTAATGAAAAAAGGATAAATAAAATAAAGTAATGGGCTACCATCATAACCGTTCCTGGAACGATAACGCTAATCCGCAAGTTTGCCAGGAGGATAAGTGCCAGTACAGCAAACAGAGCGCCCACCTGATTGCTTGTTGCAAACGATTGTTTGTATGTTTTCCAAAAAAGGGTCCACATGGGCGCGTCTTGATTCCCATGGGCCCACTTACGCGTTACTGCTGCCACAGCGGTAGTAGCAGGCATAACTCCCAACAGACCGAGCCCAGCAACAATGCCTAAAAGCCATAATCCGTTTAACTTCATCATGTTGTATATCCACTCTGAAGCCTGGAAAAATACACGATGCATAGCTATGCCTCCTCTGCAAGGGGACTTCCTTTAATCCATTCGCCGCATAAGCTAAGGACAAACTCACTAAAAAGCGAATTGGACCAAGCGAACCATTCACGCGTAAAGACAGTGGAATCTGACGCAAAAAACCCTTCATGCATATAACCCGTGCCTCCATCGGTTGCCTTTAGCGTGTTCAAAATTGCCTGCTTCTCTTCTACTGTGCTTGCTGTCAAGCCTTGCATCGATAAGGCAATATGCCAAATATAATGATCTGGCGTGTGTGGGCTTCCGATGCCAGAAGCAACTTCTCCTTCGTAGTAATACGGGTTTTCCCTTGTAAACAAAAAGCGCCGTGTATTCTGGTACCGATCGTCATCTAATCGGCAATAGCCTAAATAAGGAGCAGCTAACAAACTAGGGACGTTGGCGTCGTCCATCAGCAACGTTCTACCGTTTCCGTCCACTTCGTATGCATACATCGTGCCATAATAAGGATGTTCAAAAGTTCCATGCCTTTCAATGCCTTCCTCGATTTCAGCTTTTAAAACAGCAGCCTTTTGTTTGAGGTCTGGGTCGTTCCAAACAGCATCGCATATTTCGCCCAAATAGCCAAGCACGACCGCGGCAAACATGTTTGCCGGCACCAAATAGCCGTACAAGCAAGCATCGTCGCTTGGGCGGAATCCGCTCCACGTCATGCCTGTATACGATACTTCTGTCCCTTTCCCGTTCCGGTTCAGTGTATCCGATTGCCGTACGCCTTTTCTTTCAAACCGATACGGCGATTTCTGTTCATGACGTTGCTCCACTTGCCATGTCTCGATAATCGATGCAGCCGCTGTGCGGAAAGGAGCATCGAAATGGTCTGTTATGCCGGTTTGTTTCCAAAACAGGTAAGCGAGTTGGATCGGGTAGCAAAGCGAGTCGATTTCATACTTACGCTCCCATATGCGGGGACCCATCTCTGTCATATCCTCTTGGTGCCCTTGGCCATTGGCTTCTTTATTAAAAGCGTTTGCATACGGATCAAGCAACATAAATTCCACTTGCTGCTTTAACACCCCTTTAATCAGAGCAGCTACTTCTGGATCATCAGCCGCCAACAAGTACGGCCTGATTTGCGCCGCAGAATCGCGAAGCCACATAGCAGGGATATCGCCGGTAATCACAAACGTCTTGCCATCTTCACCTGGCTGCAGCGTGGTTTCATACGTGTTTAGAAACGTTTGTTGGAATAACCGCTGCAGGTAGGCGTCTTCAGGAAACGCCCCGTTCACTTTTTCGATGAGCCGGGCCAAGCCCGCTGGGATGCCCTTCACGGTGTGTTCACTCCTTTAACAAGGTATGTTTTCATTTGATAGGGCCGGACGGCTTCCGACTGAACTTCGCCCAAATCTTCCTCCAAAATGGTAGAGCGCGATAATAAGGCACCATTCCGCCTTTGGACCATTCCTTCTCCTAAACCAGGTTGAAATGCACGAATAGCTGCCGCTTTTCCGTCCTCGGCTAGCTTGATTGAGGTAATGACCATGTTTTCTGCCTCGATCGGAACGGCTTCAAAGAAATGGGGCAAGCTCCCTCGGCTAGCCTTTACCTGCTTGACGACAGGGTGTGTGTAGGCGTGGTAAATGTTTGGCAACATTTTACTTTTCCGTAAATCACCTTGCGTTGGATAAACCGACCATTGCGCCGTTTGCTTCCCTTGGCATTGAGCGCCGGCTGTTGGAAAGTCGCCCCAATCGCCCATTTCAGAAACCGCTCGTAACAACGTAACCGCAATCGCATAGTCGCTTTTAGGCAACACTTCGTATTCGTGCAAGCCAAAAGAGGCAATTGCCACTCCACGCTCTTCATTGCCGACGGCAACATACCCTTGCATATGGTGGTCGTAACTTGGATTCTCCCATTCTTTTGACGGCGTGTTGCTTCGTTCAGCCACTTCGAACACACTGCCAGCTAAGTGCGTTTGACAACGGGCGCCAGTTGGGTAGAGAACACGGATCCGATGGTCAAGTGTTTGATTGTCGATCGTCCAATTGACAAAAAGCCTAGGACTGTTTTTTTGCAGCGATAATGTCGTAACCATTTCACATGTGATCTGCTCATCGCTTCTGCCTGCTTGCCTGTTAGGGTGCCAGCGTAACTCCCGCTTTTCATCTACAAACGATCGATCTGCCGACTTAGGCAGCTCCCATTTGTGGATAATTGCGATCCTTGCCTCAAGCGCTGTATTTTTCACGATTTTAACTGTCGCCTGGTGGCCTTTTGTCGTTAAGCGCGTCCCATTTGCTTCCTTGTACATATATTCATTGCCGATATCGCCGCTATCTTCATAAATACCAAGGTACGGATAATGGGTCCCTGTTTGTTTGCAGATCATATCATAGCTGCCATTATCGTGGATCGTTACCTTTAGCCACTCGTTTTCCAATGACCGCCCGTCAGCAGTGGCAATCATTTCTCCTTTTGCTTCCTGCTTGCCTCGAAGCACATAAATCGTTGTATAACCAAAAGCGGGAAGTTTTACATGGGCTTGCATGTTTACGTGTCTAGCGTAATAAGGCTTTCGGAAGCCATCGTCAGGCAATTCGTAACCAAAAGCTGTCTCCATTTGCGTAAATGTTGCCTCTACTGGATTCCCTGCACGATCAACCACTTTGAAAACAGGAAATGGCTTTTCATCAAGCTCCTGGAGCATCGCAGCAAACAGTTCTCCAGTAAAATATTTTTTTTCAAAAGCAATATTAGTCTCTACGACCGTTTCACTCGCGTGGCCACTGCCGTTAAAGCATACGACTGGAATTGCTTCTTCTCCAAAACGGGTCGTATCAACTTGCTCAGCAAGCCGATCAATGGAGGCTTCTGCCAGACGCTCTGCCAGTTGGATTGTTTTCTGAAAGCGAACCACCATTTCTTCATGAACTTCATCGACGCTGCATCCGCAAATGCTGTCATGGGGATGGTTTTCCATCAGTTGCTTCCAGGCATAGCGTACATATGCCCCATCCACTTCATGTCCGAGCAACCACTCAATCGCAAGCAGTGGTTCAACTTGTTTTTCTAGTAGCATTTGCGCTTTTTCATTTAATTGCTTCAAATAAATACGGCTCGAAGCTGTGTTGACTAGCGTTGACCACCCGTCCGTCCGCTGGTTCCGCAGTTCCCCTGTGATCGTTTGTATCGTTGGCGGTAATTCCGTTCGTACTTGTTCAATATAAGATGTAAAATCTGATTGAATAAATTGTATATGAGGAAACAGTGCTTGCGCTGTCTTAATCGCTTCCGGCAAATTCCGTTGCACCGGCTGGTGGTCGCAGCCATTCATGAAGAGCAAATGGCTCGTCGAGGCATATTTTTTTGCATCAGCCAATTTCGTTGTCCAGTACGCTTTTGCCTCATTTTCATTAACAGGAATTTCATTTCCATTTGAATACCAATTGGCAAACAAGATGCCCAATACCGATGAACCATCCGGCGCCGACCAATTCAGTTCTGAATAGGGAGATTCAAACGCTTTGGCATCAGAAACGGTATTATTAAAGCCCGTTGGCTTCACGCCCCGTCCAAATGCAGCAGCAGTTATGCCTGCTTGTTTAAGAAGCTGTGGGGCTTGGCCATAAATCCCGAACGTATCCGGAAAATATCCAATGAGAACGGGTTCGCCAAATCGTCTGGCATCTGCCATTCCATATAGCAAATTGCGCACATTTGCTTCTGCGCTTGTCAAAAAGGCATCTTGGAGCACATACCACGGGCCAATGTTCAACTTGCCCGCCTGAACCCATTTTTTTAGCGCCTCTTCCTTTTCTGGGTGGACAGCAAGATAATCGGCTAACAGGATCGTTTGTCCGTCCAAGTGAAAACTTGCAAACGATGGATCCTGCTCAAATTGGGCCAGCAGCTGATTCATAAGTACGACAAAGTCATGGCGATGATGTTCAAAAGGCCGGTACCACTCTCGGTCCCAATGGGTATGGGCAATAATATGTGCTGTTGTTTTCATTTTCTCCAATCACCCTCTCAAGTAAGCGCATTCATCATTAACGTACCAATTTTTCCGAAAGGCAACAAGCGCCTGTTAAAAGGTGATAAACAAATTCCAATGAATTTAACATTAATCCACCAAATGAAAAAATACAAAAGAGGTGTCAAGTTTATTGACACCTCACAAGGTCGCTAACTTCAAAAATAATAAGCGCTTATAGCAAAGAGAAGAGTTCGATCCGTGTCTGCATCCTAAAACGAGCCGCTTTTTATGTCGATCATGCGAGCATCACTTGGCACAAATGTTTCACTTAGTGCTTCTACATGCAGACGCACGTCGTTCTGTTTGCTTTCCTCGACTAGGCCTTCTAGGTAAATTCGATCTCCAGCAGATGTGCCAATTAGCTCTTTGCCGTGCTTTGTTTCTTTATAAACGCGGTAATGGTGGACGTTGCTTTGTTTTTCCCATACGAGCTGAATGCCACTCGGGTCTGGGTCGTACTGGCGTACGTTCACGTTTGGAGCGGCAGGCTTTTCGCTATCAGCACCTACGGCCAGTTGTCCAATATAGAATTCTGCCAGCCCAGTCTCATTCCCTTCCGCTGCAAATGCCAGCCCTGTTATCGTCTGACCAGCAAACGCATCCAGCGGCAACGTCCACTGCGTCCAACCATTTATCGATTCACGCTGTTCTCCTTCCACATAACGGAAGTCCTCTTCCCCATCTAAACGGAAGCCCACATTTAAATCGTTGCCGTGCTCGCTTTTAAATGTCCACGTTAGCGAAGTGCCTTCGCTTATCGGCAACTCTGTTTGATAGAGCTCGATTTGGGCGTGTTCTCCTTCCGCTAATGAGCCATGCCATTGTAACGAGCTTCCCCCTTCAAACGCTTCTTCCCAAGAAAATGTTGCCTCTAAATCGCCGCCATGCTGAATCCAGCGCCATGTCGGCAGCACATCTTGAAGGCTGCGGTTATTCCATTCCTGTTCCGACACAGTTTTGCCTTCTGCCGAAAACTGAGTGCCGCTGCCCGTATTAAAGTGAGTCACAAAGGGTACCGAAGTAGCGGTGCTTTTCGCGGGAAACCAGTGCGCCATGCCAGGCCAATTTGACTGGCCGTCTGTTTCGGCTGGATTTCCTGTCGAGCCAACCCAAAATTGTAGTTCTTTTTCATAAAACGCTTCCATTGTTTCACTTGACTGAAATGCCCAATCTGGACGGTATAACCCGAGTGATGTATGCGCCTTTTCTCCTTCAGGAAACAGGCCTTCCCACTGAACAGGGGTACTTGTCCCTCGTGCTTCCACATCCACTCCGGCATAGAGGTCATACGGAGACCTGCCAAGTGCTTGTGCCAATTCGTTCGATTGGCGCTGGTCACGCCACCAAAAGTTCAAAAACATGCTGTCAGCGACGCGGGTCGAGCCATTTTGCAAGTACATTTTATTTCGATCCGTTAAATGGTTTTGCCAGGCGATCGCCCCTGTATCAATCATCGAGTCATACCACATGATGTGCATGCCTTCTGGCTTTTGTTCCTGCAAATAAACGAGAAAAGCTTGCATGGCTTCGGCTGTTCCTTCGTCTGCCCCTTCTGTTTCTTGGTTAATAAACCAGCCGTCAAACCCATAATAGTCTGCGACTTCTAGCAATTTGTCAGCAAGGGGGAATGAACCGTCCTCCTCTTGCTCTAACATTTGTTCTAGCCACTCTAGCTGCCCTCCATAAACCGTCGGCGGGAAGAACACATTTCCTAAAATCGGCACCCCATTTCGGTGCGATGCATCAATGACATCGGCACTTGGCGGAACGATAATGCCTTCGCCAGCTGAACCAGCCCAATAAACCATCAAATCTGTATAATGCCAATAGCTGAACGTATTTTCATAGAAAACTGGCGCTCCTTGCGATGGAACACCTGATGTATGCCTGTTTAGCGCGGACAACGAAACAAGGTGTGCGTCCTTGTCTGCATTAGCATTTACCCTATCCGCAACGCGGCCTGGTTCCAGCGGAACATGGCTTCTGTTAAAGGGTGCGTCTGGATCACTGTCTGGTTCCCATTGGGCAAGTTCCTCTGGAAACCAATGGGAGGACAGCGGGCCGTTGTACGTAGATGCGGCAACTGGATCATCATGGAGCAATACACACGCTGTGCAAACAAGACCGACTAAAAAAGCTTTTCTCAAACTTTAGCTCTCCTTTCGATTTCAAATTCAATTCTATGACACTATACGCTTTTCACCTTGCTATTCCTCGTTCTCCGACACCATTCTATGATTTCTCCAGCGTTCTTTGCTTTTTCCACTTAACATTCTCAGACTGATAGAAAGCGCTTGTCAGATGAGAGTGCAGGCGAGGGAAGATGCGAAAAGAACGGGGGTTTATCAGCAACGGTTTTCTTGCGCATGAACCGATCGTTTCAAAGCATATAACTGAGACAAACGACCACTACAGTCTGAAGGAGGGAAAGCCCTCCCTTAACGGACAGATCCGCCCACTTCAATCGTTTTTAATTCATACGGCTTTATCGCAAAGGTTATTTCTCCTTCCTGCCAATCGGATAGCGGTTCCTCCATTAAATTCACTTCACGCCATTTTGGGGCGGGGCCATGCCAATCAATTACCACCTTACCGCTTCGGCCTTCAAACTCATGCAAACGGATGATCGTGCTTGCTGTATCCTCTGCTTTCTTGATTGCGTCTAGATGCACATGACTGAACCGCACCGAAAACAATTTATAAACGGCTTCTGTTTGTTCGGCTATTAATGGTTCGTTTAAATCCCATGCTTCTCCTTGTGTGTTGGCCTCTCGCCAGTCTCCGCGATGAGGGTAAAAGGCGTACGTAAACGCGTGCTTTCCTTGGTCTGCTTCCGTGTCGGGATAAGTCGCCCCCTTTAATAATGACAGCCTGAGGACATTGCCTTTTATGTCGTAACCATATTTGCAGTCGTTCAACAAGCTCGCTCCGTAGCCCGTTTCAGCCAAATCTGCCCACTGGTGGCCAACCGATTCAAATTTCGCCATGTCCCACGATGTATTCCAATGAGTCGGGCGTTCCACATTTCCAAATTGGATGTCATACGTGGCCGTGGTTGCCCGGACATCTACTGGAAATGCAACTTTTAGTAGTTTTCGTTGTTCATGCCAATCAACATTCGTCGAGAAATCAATTCGTTTTGAGTGGGCATAAAACAAGATATCCTGTTCAATTGTTGTCCGGTGATACGTGTAAGACACGCGCAAAGCAGCCCGGAGCGCCCCGATTTCAATGATCTCCATGCCTTGGAATACCGGTTCGCAAGGCGCTTTCTCTTGGTAAAACAAGTCGATGTCCCAGGCGTCGTGGGCCAGTGGTTTATCTTCAAACAATTGCAGCACGTTCGCTGCACTTCCCTCAGGCAAGACATGGCGCTCGGCTTCTTTGTCATACAAAACAGCGATTTGCCCCGCTTCATTCCACTCTACTTCGTAAAAAGGTGTGCTTAGCGTACCGTCGCGCCAAACAAAAGCCGTTTCCGGCGCTCGTTCCTCCGCCTCTTGTTTCACAGATAAACTGATTGAGCCAACAGCAGCTTGCGCTTGGAGAAGGACGATCCAGCCGTCATCAACTTGCTGAGCCGGCAAGCGTTTGGCCCCATTGTAAAAACATAAACTATCTGCTTGTAAGCCTGGTACGTGGACAAGGCGTGGCATCTCATAAGAACCTGGCACCCATACAGACCAACCGTCTCCGATAGTTTTGCCTGCCAATTCCGCCTCGGCCGCTTTTACGTACGCCCATGCTTCCGCATATTCGACTTCCGTGTCTTGATAAACTTCACGTATGGATGAACCTGGTATAATATCATGAAATTGGTTGCGAAGCACGATCGTCCACGCCTTTTTTAGCGCCTCAGCCGGATAACCACGAAAGCCTTGATGCCATGTTTTCGCGACAGCACGCGCCTCAAGGGAACGGAGCGCTAATTCCAGTTTGCGATTATGCATTTTAACCAATCCCTGCGATGTATAAGTGCCGCGGTGATATTCCAAGTACAGTTCGCCATCCCAGCGATGCACATATTCCTTTGCATTCGCTACCGTTTCATTTAACTGCTGGAAATATGCCCCGGCTTTGCCTGGCTTCACATGGGGAAGGCCAGGTACTTCATCCAGGCGCCTTCGCAGCTCCAACATATCCCGATTGACGCCTCCGCCACCGTCGCCATAGCCATACGCCAACAATAGCTCTTTGTTGATCGCCTTATCACGGTACCCTTTCCATGCGCCAAGCACCGTTTTCGCTTCAATCAGTCCATTGTACGTGTAAAACCACGAGTCTGACGCATTCCATGGTTCGGGCGTCGTAATAAAGTGCGTCAACATGTCAGTGCCGTCTAAGCCGCGCCACCAAAAAGTGTCATGGGGCATACGGTTGTATTGATTCCAGCTAATTTTGGTCGTCATAAACGAAGAGATGCCAGCCAGCTTTAAAATTTGCGGCAACGCCCAGCTGTAGCCAAATACATCTGGCAACCAAAGCACGTGGCAATCACGGCCAAACTCTTCCTTTATAAAGCGCTTTCCAAACACAATCTGCCGTACAAGCGACTCGCCGCTTGGAATGTTGCAATCAGCCTCGAGCCACATGCTGCCTTCTACTTCCCATTGCCCTTCCTGAATCCGCGCTTTGATTTGTTCATAAAGCTCTGGGTAGTCTTCTTTCACATAGGCGTAGAGCTGCGGTTGCGTTTGTAAAAATAGGTAGTCTGGAAATTGTTCCATTAGCCTTAACACTGTCGAAAACGAACGTGCCGCCTTTTCTCGTGTATGAATAAGGCGCCAAAGCCAGGCTACGTCAATATGGGTGTGCCCGAGGCAGTGAATCGTGACTGGATGGTTTTTCTCCTTCGCCGCCAATTCACTGCGCAGCTTTTTTTGCGCCCGTTCGCACGATTCGTAGAATGATGGGCTTTGTGGCATCGTCCAATCCATTTCATGAAACGCTTCATTCAGCATGCGCCGCAATTCTGGGCGATGGGGTTCGTCCTCTGGCAATTCCTCGATCGCTTGCCAGATTGCCAAACCGGTAAAATACAAGTCGTCTGCCGCTTCGTCAAGCCATGCCAACTCTGCAAGTTCTAGTTCATAAACCTGTTCTCTAGGCGGTCCTCCGCCTTCAAGGCCTGTCCACATCCGGAAAGCCAGTTCTAACTTTTTGCCTGCTTGCCCTTTCGGCAGCCAGACTTCTTCATGGTTAGAGTCGACTCCTTGATACGGCTCCCCATTTATAAATAACAACGATTCAAACCCGGAGTTTGTGCCACCGCCAGTCCGGCCGAAGCGGAATCGGCCTACCGGCTGCTTGTCGCCCCAATTGCTAGGAATATTCACTGTTGTGTATAGCCAAACATAGCGGTCACGACCACCCCAACGGCTTCCAAGTGTAACCGTCTCCGCGTCCTCGCTCGGCCCCCTTGGATAGGCGCCAACCGCATCGTCCCCTTCCTCCATGGCGAATGATTGTATCACAATGGGATCACGGTATCGGTACGCTTTTAGCTCATTTAGCCGTGCTGCCAATTTTCGTTCCGTTAAGAACATCGTTTTTCCCTCCTAAAACCCTTTTTGCTCGATGACGTTCTTTAGCCACCAGCCGCTTTTTTTGACGGTTCGATGGCCACCTTTTTCAAGATCAACGGCAACCAAGCCGTACCTGTTCTTGTAAGCATTCAGCCATGACCAGTTGTCCATAAACGTCCACAAATGGTAACCTCGGACATTGGCTCCTTCCTGCAATGCTTGATGGACCCATTTGAGATGCCCTTTTATAAACTCGATTCGATAGTCGTCCTCAATAACGCCTTGGTCGTTACGAAATCGTTCTTCGCCTTCGACACCCATGCCATTTTCAGAAATAAAGCACTCAATGTTTCCGTAATGGTCACGGACATGAATAAGCAAATCATAAATGCCCTTTTCATAAATCTCCCACCCTCTGTGAGGGTTCACTTTTCTCCCTGGCATCTCATATGGATCAAATAAATGCTCTGGCATAAACGGAGCTTCTGGATTCGGCACATGCTCCTTTGCCTTGACGCGACGAGGCTGATAATAGTTCACGCCAAGCCAATCAATCGTATTCATGCGAATTAACTCGGCGTCGCTGGCTTCCACTTCCGGTAAAAAGCCCGTTTTAGCGATTAAACGAACGAGTGCAAACGGATAATGCCCTTTAATAGCTGGATCAAGAAACGAGCGGTTAAACAACAAGTCGCTAATCCGCGCTGCCTCCACATCTGCAGGATGATCGCTCCGTGGATAAGAAGGGGTCAAATTTAAAATGAGCCCGATCTTCCCTTTATGCCCACTTGCTCGAAAGGCAGCTACTCCTTTCGCGCTTGCCAGCATAGAATGGTAGGCCACTTGCACAGCACGCTTAAAATCAACTACATTGGGATAATGCATCGTGTACAAATAACCCGCTTCTACTGGCACAATTGGTTCGTTTTGTGTAAACCAATGGGTGACTTTTCCGCCAAAGCAATCAAAACAAATGCGGGCATACCGAGCAAAGGCATCCACGACATCGCGATTTTCCCATCCGCCTTTTTGTTGGAGGGCCAGTGGCATATCGAAATGATACAAGTTCACCATTGGGACGATGCCGTTAGCGAGCAGTTCGTCGATGACATGCCCGTAAAACGACACCGCCTCCTCATTAACCGCTCCATCACCGTCTGGAATCAGCCGCGACCACGAAATCGAAAAACGGAAAGAATGGTGACCCATCTCTTTCATTAGCTTGATGTCTTCTTGATAACGGTCATAAAAATGGGATGCCTCCTCTGGACCGATTCCTCCATGAAAACGTCCCGGTTCTTGCTCATGCCAATAATCCCATATATTTTTCCCTTTTCCTCCTCTGGAAGCTGCTCCTTCCATTTGCGTTGCTGAGGCTGCTGTGCCAAAAAAGAATGAATCTGGGAACCGATACGTTGTCATCCCTCAACCTCCCTACTCGAATGCCCCCATTATAGCGTTTCCTTGTAAAGCGCTTCCATGGAATCACAATTGTCCTTTAAAAATTTCAATGGAACCATGTTTTTTCCATGCCGTTCCCTTGCTAAAACGTTGCGGTTTAAAATGGATATCGTTACAACTGAGCTTGCCGAATTGAAAACAACCGCCAAGTGTATGCTTTGTTTATAATGGTTCAAAATAAACGTACAGGAGAGTAATTTTATGACTTTAAACAAGCTTCTATCTGGATTACTTGTTTTTATTTCTATATTTACAGGTGGTATGGAGGACCCTTTAACCCCAGATCCAAACAAACCTTTAGGTGACGTTCTCCCAATTGAAAAAGCCGTACAAGAATTTAATTACCTGTACGGGATTGAAGTGGTTTTACCTCAATACTTACCGATTCATTACACCACTCAAGGTGGATCGATTGATCAAGGTGCACTAAGAGTCGACTATATGGATCAATCCAATAATGAATTACTAAGTATAAACGTTTTTGTCGGGGAGGAACATCTAGAAAGTGAGAAATGGGCTAAAGAAGTATTACTAAATAAAAATATTACAGGCTATCATTTCACTATGCCTGATTCCAACATAAATTATTTCATTTTTAGACAGTGTGGGCTAACCTATATCATTGCATTAGCCTCACACCACAAGGAAAATAAGGTAGAGGAACGAATTAAAATCGCCAATTCAATATGATTTTGATAGCCCGAATTATCACTTAATGCCGCCACTCCAAATCCCACCAAAGTTCGTGTTGAATCAATAACAAGATTTTATCTTACCGTCATCACAGAAAACTCTACTACTACCAATGAGAAGCCATCCTTCCTGCCAATTCAGCTAGAACTTGCTTCAACTCATTATGAGAGGGGGGACACCAAGCACAAAGAGATTTACTTTGTCGTGATCGGGATAAGAATGTCAAAATGAGGGTCTTGTAAATCTCGATCCTTTGGATATCGTTCATGTTTAATTGGTAATGGATCATAATAGTGTCTATTTGGATCTTGAAAAGGTTTATACTCACTCTCAGCTAACCATTGCTGAATATACTCGTAAGTTTGTCCGATATCGTCTCCTTTTTGATGTTTTGTAACAACATACGTCATTTCGGGCACGTATAGTTCTACCATACCTTCAAGGAGAGGCTGTGTGCGTTTTACTTCAAATACCGAATAATGTTCAAAGCCATCGCTTCTAGTATGATAAGATAATCCGAGCTGGATTTGGGTTTATGACATCCTTTAACTCTTCTACTCGATGTTCCATCGTATGGATAACTTCTTTTAAATGACTGACATCTGAATAGGGACCATTCCATTTCATTCCCATTGCTCGATAAGCTGGCAAAGTAACGATATCACAGTGAAAGTTTTTCATCGAATGCACTTCCTTTTCATACTATTTTCTGTCCCTAGTCCATTCGCCCATTTCCTGTTGATTCCTTTCTAAAAATATAAGTCGCCCTCCCACTCTCTTTCAAAAATAACCATAAAGATGCCCTTCACAATGATACGTTTATAAACTAGTAACGAGCCGTTCACTACTGGTTTTTTTAGACTTTGATGTGAATCTAATTTATGAGAGGGTATCTTTTTTCATTTCTTTAAAACACAGAAAGAACGGGCCCACGACATGAACGCCGGGTCCCGTTCTTTTTCTAGTTAACTTGAGTTATGCCCTAGTTATCGCTTAAAAAGCTGCGCTCCAGCCAGAATCTGCAGTAACAACAGTGCCGTTAACAAAGCTTGAGTCGTCTGATGCTAAAAAGAGAGCAACTTGTGCGATCTCTTCTGCTTGGCCAACTCGAGGCATGACCCCACGTGGCGCTTGCAAGCGGCTAGCGCCCAATTCGTTAATGTTTTTTAAAGTTGCGGCAATGTTGGTTGCCACACCGCCAGGGGCAATGGCATTGCAGCGAATTCCTTTTTCTGCGTACATATAGCCTGTATTTTTAGTAAGGCCTACAACAGCATGTTTGCTGGCAGTGTAGGCAGCGCCAGCATGAGCGCCATTAAGGCCGCCAGAAGACGCGACATTCACAATTACGCCTTTTCCTTTTTCTAAAAAGAGAGGAAGCGCTCTGCGTGTTGCACGCATGACACTTTTTGTATTCACGTCAAAAAGAAGGTCCCATTTTTCGTCGTTAATATCCCCAATCGGTTCAAAGCCATCCATAATGCCCGCATTATTCACGAGAATATCGAGCGTGCCGTACTCATTTACAGCATGATCGATCATTTGATTTACATCGCTTAACTCAGCGACATTCACTTTTACCGCAGTCGCAACGCCCTCGGCAGCGACAATCTCTTTTACGACTGCTTCTGCTCCATCCAAATTCAAGTCTGCGACAACGACTTTGGCCCCTTCACTTGCATATAATTTTGCAATTGCTGCACCCATGCCAGAAGCTGCACCTGTTACGACTGCCACTTTGTCTTGAAGTTTCATGTAAAGCCCTCCTTATGTTAGTCATAGGCAAGTCGGAAGATCGCTTCTAGTAACCATTCGACTTTCCCACGACTACACTACCTTTATAATTTCATGTTAGGTGTTTTCAACGAAAGTGGCAATGAACAATCTTGGCCAAACTGTAAGTAAGACGACACATCTGGCAATGATGTCAATTAAAATTGATAACGTTATGAACTTGGATGTTCTGCAGGTTTAAATGGGTTTAAATCAATGAGCTGTTGTGCCAATTCTTGTGGAGTATAAGGCATATCATGGGCTAGCCACATCGATATCGTTCCAACTAGCGCCGATGTTGCATACCAACTTGAGATATCAGATGGTGTCTTAAATACGAGAAAGCGATTCGTCTCGTCTTTCTTCACACAGTCTTCCGTGTGGGCAACTAGTTGATTCATTAATTCCATTAGTTTTGGGGTAAAAAAAGGGATGTGTTTTGACACAAGCAATGCTTTATAGATTTGCGCATTCTCGGCAATATGTTCGAGCAACAAAACCAAAGAATCCCGTGCTATGCCTGGCTGGTAAGAATCCGCATTCGCTTTAGCGGTCAAAATTTGGTGAATATCTGCTAGAAGCTCATTTAAAAAGCTTTCGACTAAATCATGAATATCTTTATAGTGTGAGTAAAACGTGACACGGTTGATTTCAGCTCGCTTTGCAATGGCGTTAACCGAAATCTTGCTATACTCCTTTTCTTCAAGCAAGGCAATAAAAGCATTTCGGATTGATTTTCTGGTGCGCAAGACCCGTAAATCTAAATAGGATTTATTTTCCACGCTTTCACCCCCAATAACTCAACACATGTAAATTATACTACAGTGTCGATCGATCTGGTTATGACAAATATGGGGTAATTTTCTCCGTTAAAGCTCTTATCGACGTAGAGTACAACGAACTAAGAAGAGCGCTTCGTTGTCGTATACGTTTGGAGGAGGGTACTAAAAAAGCTGAACTGTATGTCCAGCTTCAGACTGTAGACAAACGCCCGCCGTCGTCGTTTAGAAGGCGAATGGAACCCCCGTAAAGGTTTTTGTGGCCGCGAATTACTCTACCGCTGTGAAACGGCCGCGAGAAATCGTGTTGCCTCTTCGGACTTTATGCACTCTTGGACAATGTTACGATGGTCAAGTACATAAAGCAATTGGTTATAGACACGTTCTAAATCTTCGGTGCTGCCTTGTTTGACACATAATAAGCATACCAACTGGACCGGTTTTCCATTCCAGCTAACCGGTTCTTTTAAGGTGACAAACGCTAGGAATGTTTTTTCTGTTTGTGGTGTAATCGGGTGTGGGATCGCGACTAAATTTCCGTACGCTGTTGAGGCAAGTTTTTCCCGTTTCACTAGTGCTTCATAAAAGCCTTTACTCACCAACCCTCTTTCTTGTAATTGTTTATCCAGAAATCGGAGAACGTCCTCCTTGCTTATGAGCGATTGTTGTAAAAACACAAGGTCTGCTTCGGTATAAGAGAGCAAGCTGTCGCCGTGTCTTAAATGGGTTTCAATTCGTTCCAAGTCTTCCGTGCCTAATATCGTATTCACCTCTACTACAGGAACTGGCATCTTTTTTTTTATAGGGATAGAAGTAACGATTAAATCAATATTTGTTAAATCGGCTTGGTCGATTTGGTAGTATTCTGTCGTATCGACAATGTACAGCCGTTTCTTAAAATTGGCTTCTAATTTATACTTTAATAATTGAGCGCTGCCTCTGCCCGACGCGCATACAATTAAGATGCGCTTCGGTTCTTTTTGCTGGTTGCGGCGTTCAAGGGCAGCGCCTATATGAAGGGCAAGGTAGCCAATTTCGTTTTCATCAATGCTGATGCCAAGCTTATCTTTAATCACTGCTTGGCCAATGACAGCTGCTTCAAATGCCAACGTATAATGCTGTTTAATATCAGCAAGCATCGGGTTGCGGATATTCATGCCGTAGCGGTAACGGTTAATCGCGGGCTTTAAATGGAGCATAAGGCTAACAAGCAGCTCTTGGTCATTCGCGATATTCAAATCGAGCTCCCTCTCCACTTTCTCGACGACGGCCTTGGCTAGCTTATAATACTCGTCATCAAACACTTTTTTTAAGTCATGGTTCGCTTGCTCGTGTTCTGCAACTAGGCGTGTGCCTAGCAAGTGAATGGCAATATAAGCAATTTCAATTTCAGGAAAGGATACACCAAGATGCGTGTTAAGACGGGCAATCATTTTTTTGGCAACGTAATATTCATGTTGGCTGCAAATATCAGACACATCTTTTGGGTAAAGGGAGATGTGATGGCCTGCTTCGATCCGTTTAAAGGCGATAACAATATGAATAAATAAATTATTAATAGCAATATCAGACAACGTGATCCCATTTTCCTGCATCGTCGTCAGCAGAATGTCCCAAATGTCAGCCAAGTGCTCTTCTTTCATAAACGCGGACAATTGCATGCTCGTTAAATCAGCCGCAACGTTTTTTCGTTCAAACACGTACTCAGCCATGCAAAACCGGCGCTTAAGTTCATCTCCCTTAAGATATAATCCGTAATTGGGCCTTGTAGCGACTTGAAGCCCGTACCTAGCTAAAATCAATTTGGCGTTTTTCAAGTCGTTTTGCAAACTTGATTTGCTAATAAACAGATCATCCGCTAAGTCGTCTAGCTTCAGGTATTCTTCAGCCAACAATAGTTTCTGAATTAAACGGATGACTCGTTCTTCTGGACTGATCGGAGCGCCGTGATTGCCCGTCGTTTCTCTCTGTAAAAATTGGCGGAACTTTGCCTCATCTTCAATCGTCAGCTTATAACCTTTTCCAGGCACGGATTCAATGCCAGCAGAAATGTTGGCCAACTCCGTTTGCAGTTGTTTCACATCTTCACGCACTGTCCGCGACGTAACTTGGTTGACACTGGCCAAGTAACGGCTGGTGACGTACCCCTGTGTGCCTAGCAGCTCTCTCAAAATTGATTGTAAGCGTCGATTCATGATGCCCTCCTTCCTGTGGAAAGAACGCAAAAGGAACACTCCTTTTACGTTCTCAGTCCTCCTTAAAACCCATTTTGCTGCGACACGCCTTTTATCCATTCCGCGCTCTTTTTCAGTGTCCGTTTTTGTGTTTGCACGTCGACTGAAATAAACCCATAGCGATTTTTATAGGCATTGGTCCATGACCAATTGTCCATAAACGTCCATAAATGGTAGCCGCGGACATTGCAGCCTTCTTTAATAGCCTGGTGGAGCCATTTTAAATGCCCTTTTATAAACTCAATCCGGTACTCATCTTGAATTTGCCCATTTTCCATAAACCGTTCTTCGTTTTGCACACCCATGCCATTTTCGGATACAAACGACTCAATGTTTCCATAGTTGTCTTTTAAATTTACCATAATGTCATAAATGCCTTTTTCGTAAATTTCCCAGCCACGGTAATGGTTCATTTTCCGTCCAGGCATGTCATAATGGTCAAAAAACCATTCTGGCATAAACGGTGAAGCTGGATTAGGCAAATGTTCTTTTGCTTTTACACGCCGGGGCTGATAATAATTAACGCCTAGCAAGTCAATCCGCTGTGCGTTAATAAGAGCAACATCTTCTTTTTCATAGGTTGGCAATTGCCCATACTCATCAAGCAAGGCGACAAGCTCTTTAGGAAAGGAGCCAAGGACGACAGGGTCTAAAAAGCTACGGTTAAAAAACAAATCGGCAATCACGGCTGCTTTTTGATCCCCTTGATGATCGCTGCGTGGGTATGAAGGCGTCAAATTAAGAATAATACCAATCTTTCCATCTTCGATAGAGCGTGTACGGAACGCTGCCACTGCCAATGCATGGGCTAAAACCGTGTGGTAGGCGACCTGGAACGCTCTTCTTGCATCCACTATGTTTGGGTAATGAAAATCGTAAAGATAGCCGCCCTCGACTGGCACAATCGGTTCGTTAAACGTAAACCACTTTTTCACACGATCGCCAAACAAGTCATAACAAATAGCTGCATACTTGGCATACCATTCGACCACTTCGCGATTTTCCCAGCCGCCCTTTTCTTGCAGTTCAAACGGCATGTCAAAGTGGAATAAGTTTACAAATGGTTCAATGCCATTAGCGATCAATTCATCAATGACATCGTTGTAAAAGGCAACTGCTTCCTTATTCACTTCTCCCTCACCGCCAGGAATCAACCTTGACCATGAAATGGAAAAACGAAAACTATTATGGCCGATCGCTTTCATTAGCGCAATATCGTCTTTGTATCGGTGGTAGAAGTCAGACGTTTCACTAGGCCCTATTTCTTTAAAAAAGCGATTTGGCTCAAGCTCGTACCAGTGGTCCCAAATGTTTTTTCCTTTCCCTCCTTCATTGGCAGCTCCTTCAATTTGTGTTGCCGAAACAGCTGACCCCCACCAGAAATCTTTCGGAAAAGAATACGTGTTTGCCATCTTTATAGGAGTCCCCTTTTCGTGCGGTATATTTCAATAATTTCAATTGCTAAATCACGTACGGTCATCGACGTCATCAAGTGGTCTTGGGAATGGATCAGCAGCACGTTCAACTCTGTCCGCCCTCCATTTGCTTCTTGTTGGATTAAATTTGTCTGAAATTCATGGGCTTTGGCCAGCTCTCTTCCTGCCTCTTCTATTAACTCATCTGCTTGTTCAAAGGCGCCTGCTTTCGCCGCTTGAATTGCCTCCATCGCGCTTCCTTTCCCATTTCCAGCGTGCAAAATGATCCGGAAGGAAACCTCTGTTACATCCGTCGATTTCTCCACTTTTCTCACCCATCCTATCTAAGCTGTTTTCGTTGGTTTGCCTTCGTTTTGCTCATTTTCATAGTATTGCTTATCCATTACTTTCAAGAATGGCCACCAAATGACAAACACGATCGCCATGTTTACGACTTGCAAGACCGCTCCTTGCCATGAATTTGTCGCCAGCGCTCCACTAATAATAGGTGGCATTGTCCATGGCACAATCGCTCCATACGGTGCCGGCACAAGCCCGGCCGCCATCGTAAAATACGTGAAAATTGTCACCACGACTGGCGCAAACAGCCACGGGATAATGACGAGTGGATTCATAATAATCGGCAAGCCAAAAATAATTGGTTCATTGACATTAAACAAACCAGGAGGGCCGCCGATTTTTCCAAGTTCTTTTAGTTGGCGGCTGCGCCCAATCAAGAAAATCGCAATAATAACGGCCAGCGTCATGCCAGACCCGCCAATACCGACAATAAACGATTCCATGAACGGCTTGCTTACAATATGGGGCAACTCATTGCCTGCGTTGTATGCGTCCAAGTTTTCTCCCGCCAATGTGAACCAAATCGGGTCAAGGACAGAGTTGATAATGATTTGGCCATGCAAACCGAAAAACCAGAAAATTTGCGTCAACAGCACGGCGATGATTGTTGCAGTCAATCCGCTTCCAAGTGCCGTTAAAGGCGCTTGAACCGATGTGTAAACAAAATTTTGTACTGTCTCAAACGGTGTAAATGAAAAGGCGATACGCACCAACAAGAAAAACGAAAGTGTCATCGTAATTGGAATCAAAGAACTAAATGAACGGGACACAGCATCTGGTACACCGCTCGGCATCTTAATTTGCCAATTTTTGTTCACAAAAAAACGGTACAGTTCCGCAGACACAAATGCTGTAATAATTCCGACAAACATCCCTTGTGCGCCTAACACGCTAACTGGAATAACACCGGTCGTCTCATCGACGTGTTGCGGGATTAATATTAGAAAAGCAGCAAGAGCAGTGACGCCACCAAAAAGCGCCTCGCCTCCATAGCTTTCCGTCAGTTTATAGCCAATACCGACGATGACAAACGTCGCCATAATCGCCAGCGTTGCCGACGAAGCACTGCCGATCAGTTCCTGGTATTGAGCGTAAGTGGCTTCACTCATCAAGCGGTCAATAAATGGAAGATTGGCGATAACGACAAAAATCGAACCGAAGATAATGAGCGGCAACGCAACCATAAAGCCATCACGCAATGCTGTTAAATAACGATTATTATTTAACTTATCTGCAAGCGGCATTAATACATTCTCAAGTACTTCCATGAAGCGATTCATTAACGATCACCCTTTCCGGCGACTATTTTTTTACTTCTCAGCCAGTTCTAGTGCCCGCTTCATAACAGCCATGCCGTCAACACGCCCATACGCAACCGCATCAATAATCTCGACAGGAACGCCAATTTCCTTGCCTTTTGCCTCATATTTCTTTTTCATAAAGCGCATTTGCGGTCCTACTAACAGCACATCAGCTTTTTCTATTTCTACCAATGCCTTATCTTGGGCAACCGCCCAAATTTCCGCTTCTACCCCTAATTCGGCTGCAGCTTCCTTCATTTTTGCTACAAGCAAGCTCGTAGACATTCCTGCTGAACACGCCAACAACACGTTCATCCTTCATTCCCCCTTAACTTCATTCGCCTCTTTCACCATTCATCTTAAAATGAATTCGCTTACAACTACACCCAAATTTTTTCCGCAGTCTGCGGAAATGATGGAAAAATAGCCATATAAACGGAAAAACAGGCATAAAAAATAGAGCAAACAAACTCATATCGAGGTTGTTCCCTCTATTTAACAGACACATGTTAACTCCCCCAGTGTTGGGGCCTCTCCACATAATCAGGCAATACCGTTGCTTTATCCCCTTTAGCCGACTGAATCTGTGACTGTGTTAAGAAGAGTGCTCCAGCTAAGTTTGCCCCGCTTAGGTCCGCATCTCGTAAGTCTGCGCCAATAAAGTCCACTCCTCGTAAGTCACTATTGGTCAAGTTGGCAGCAATGAGAAACGTCCCCCTTAAATTTTGCCCTTTCATATCGACGTTGGCGAGGTTTGCGCCTATATAATCTGGCCGTTTCTTTTTTGTCTCGCTGCCTTTTCCCTTCTTCCGGTATTTTGACCGGTATACGTCACTCACTTTTATTAACACAGGATTTATTTTACTTCTATGTGCTTCAATATCTAACGCCAATATTTCCTCCGGTGTTTTAATTGTTAATGTATAAGTCAAATCATACAAAGTCTGAATGTCTAGTTTCAAGTCCTTGGCTTCTTCTAACTCGATCGCTTGTTTTAAATAGAAAAGCATTTCATGTAGCTGCTGCACAATCGGAAAGATGGAGAACATTTCTTCGGCTATGCGACTATCTTCACGCCAATCCTTACCCTTATAGACAACTTGTGATACCTTTTGACCTGCCCCAAAACATTCGTAACTTACGCAGCCCTGAAAGCCTTTTTCTCGTAGCGACCCATGAATCGAACATCGATGATTGGAACATAAGTGGCGGCACGGTTCCCCACTGCCTTTATCATAAGGGAAGTCAGTCGATTTCATGTAGGGCAGAGACACGCAACAGAGCGCAAAACAGTTTAAGCAATCCGATTTTACATCGCTTTCCATAGATATACAACTCCCTATATGACGAACAAGATATGTTCATTATAAAGAAGTTTTGCGCCCAAGCAATCATCTATTTCTCTACTCTAGTTTGCGCGGTTCACTGGACGTCTGCTAGATTTCGAATGGTTGCAATGAAATTCGCCTAAAGCCACCGTGTATGCTTACTTGTTCATTTGCGCTACTATACGAAGAATGTTCATAAACACATAATTCATGCTTTTTGATTGGTACGCCGTCTGGTTAAAACTCCCTGTTAGAAAGACATCCATCGCTGGCACATAGAGCATAAACGAACCGCTCGCGCCGAGATGCCCCCATACTGTATATTTATCTGTGAACGGGAGAAATTGCAGTTTCATAAGACCATATCCATATTTTAAGCCCAACCGCATCTTTCCCCAGTTTTGCATGAGGTGCAAGCTCTCTTGCGTTAACAGTTGATTGTGCACAAGTGCTTTCATAAACAGGAGAAGATCCTCGATTGTGCATACAGTTTGACCGCCAGCATAAAAACTGCTGAAACTACGGTATTGTTCTACATTTATTTTAAGGTCGTCAAGATATAGATTGGCAACCGGATAGTCGCTTTTTGCTGCCGGCTCGGAAAACTGGGATAAATACGAATGCTTCATCTTCAAGGGCTTAAAAATGTACTCATGCAATACGTCCGCATAGGGCTTCGACGTAATCGACTCAATGATCAGCCCGAGTAAATTGTAGCCTGTGTCTGTATAGTGAAAGCCTTGCCCCGGTGGAAAACGCGGTAATAGATGCTCTTTCGACCACTCAACCGTTTCTTCAGGAGTCCAAAAGCGTGACGGTTCATCGAGAATTTCCTGCAAGAATGGTTTGTGGCGCCTCGGTTTATCTTCGAAAAAATCGGGCAGGCCTGATGTATTGCTTAATAAATGTGTTAGTTGAATATCAGACGAATACTCTTTTCCTTTAAGAATGTGTAGCCCTTTCATCAGGCTTTCAGGCAAATAATGGGCGATCGGATCGTCAAACTTAGCGAGACCGTTTTCAACGAACTTCGCAACGATCACCGAAGTGAATGTTTTTCCCACACTTGCCGTATGAAAGGGCTGGTCTGGGTTCGCCCCGATATTGTCCGTTTGTCCTGCTGCCATCGGCCAGTGGATGCCAAGCCGATCTGAATGTACTAGCAGGTAGACGTTATGCAATTTCGGATCTGCATTCACTTTCGCTGCTAGCCTTTGCTCAATTTCCGATCGAATCGCTTCGTGTCCCATCTCGTTTCCTCCCTTTCATTGTGACAATCAGCCGGATCCATTCTCTTGTTTGCGTAACTTAGCAGCAATGACAACATCTTCAGCAACGCTATCTAAAAGCTTTTTCATGCGCTTTAAATCAAACTCAGGTGGCAGCTGCCGATTGACAACCATCATTGTTAATCCTGTTTGAAAAGCCCGCATCTTGAGCAAAATCATCCTCAGTTCCTGTTCCTCAAAACCTATTAGCTCCGGATCGGTTTTCATATGATTCACAAGCTCTGTGCCCAAGTCCTGATCATAATTTTGCAAATAATCGTTTGGCTTCATAGCTAAATCTCTGAACAACGCTGGATACTCCAGGGCAAACTGAAGGCTCGCAGCTCCGATATCTCCGAATGGACTCCCTGTATGTTGCTCACGGATCATTTGTTGCCCCACTTGGCTAACTTTCTTTACAACTGCTTGTTTTAACTCCTCTGCATCCGAAAAATTCCCATAAATCGGTGCAATCGAACTTCCAAGCTGGTCCGCCACTTTTCGGATCGTCATGCTGTCGATTCCTTCCGCTTTCGCAATTGTCCACGCTGCTTCAATAATTTGTTCTGTTGAAAATTTCTTTTTAGGTGGCATAGTGACTCTCCTATTATATATATCAATTGTTATATATCGTATGATATTTAATCAACAAAGACCAGCCCTTTATTCATCTGCTAAAATCAAAACTTGTAGCAAAAAGGGAAATTGACGAAGCAGCTAAACACTCTATAGGTTTACGGAGACCGAGTTAGACTTGCTTCCGATTACTTGGACGGTGTCGAAGCGAAGCACGAGCCAAAAATCTCAAAAGCTCAAGCATAGCTGACCAAGGACACACTCGTTCAGCTTTAAATCTCGGGTCCGTTTTTACTGGACCGATTCGTGTAATGGACAAACAGAAGTGGCTAGAAACGGCTGATAGCAAAAGCCGAAATGACCAGCCATAATAGCAATCGATAAGAAATACTGTACGACTTATTTTTTTATAATGAAACAAAACAAATAAGTGGGTGGGAGAATATGGCCAGCATCGAACATCTGCAAATCATTCATGTTCCTGCTGCTGAGGTGTACGTAGCATTAACCTCAGCTAAGGGACTTTCTGAAGTATGGACGAGAGAGCTATCCGTTCTGGAACATGTTGGAGCTGTCAACGAATTTCATTTCGGCAAGGAAGACCTAACGAGGATGAAAATCGTGGAACTTGTCCCCAACAAGAGAATCGTCTGGCTCTGTGTGAATTCAGACCCAGAGTGGATAGGAACAACTGTCTCCTTTGAAATAGAAGAGAATAATAATCACACCGCTATTACACTGCGCCATACGAACTGGAAGGAAGTCACCGGCTTTTACCGGTTTTGCAACTATAACTGGGCCATGTTTCTATACAGTTTAAAACGCTACTGCGAAGAAGGCCAAGGAATGCCCTATCAATCGCGTTCATTTTGAATATTACTGTTATAAACCGCCTGATCTGAAACATGGGTGTTATTACAAACAAAAGGAAGCAGCTTTCCTCCTACGAAAAAGGTTGCTTCCTTTTTTTACAATTACAAAACTTGAACTTTTTAATCTTAAGAACCAAATGTGGCCCCCCACTCTCGCCTCGCTGGTGTTGATCGCTTTGCAAGCATTCAGATCCAGAGCCATTTCACTTTTTCTTCCTCCAGCTGTAAGGCAATAGTTCTTGCAGAGAAACAATTTGGTCTTCGGATACCATAACCTGGGTCTTGGCATTAGCGTCATTCATTTGGCTAATAAATTCCCGGCACCTTCCACAAGGGGGTAAAACGCGACCATCCCAATCAACAGCAATCATTTTCTTAATATGGCTTTCCCCAGCCGTAATCATCGCCGCCGCAGCTGCATGCTCGGCACAAAAACCGATGGAACAGGCCATATCAATACAAACACCTGTATAAATGTTACCGTCCGCAGTTTCAATTGCTGCACCGACACCACCGACTTCAACGACGTCAGATAATTTCCGAGGTTGTATAACCGCTTTCGCTTCCATGTATAGTTGATCAAATGTCACATGACCACTCCTTTTATTTACGCTTTGGGGATACCTGACTGAAGCATATCGACATTGAATCATATATAGATCTTACAAATGACATGTTCTCTTCCTTTTGACAACCCCCCGTTTTTCATAAAATCTTATAAAACGGCAAGTTTACAAGCTAACGACCGCTTTGCCTATTGTCCCCATGTTAACGGAGAAAAGCCAAGTGCTACTTCGATAACGCCTTTTCAGCTATGAACAGAAAATTCGATCATATAAGTAAATAAATTTATCAGGCAGAGAGCGAGAAACGAAAGTGGAACATGTAAAAGCTGGTCCGAATATGGCAGCCCTTACTTTATTCCACCTTAGTCCACACTCTATAAAACAGACTTTTTATTACACTCATATAGTTAACTTAATCTAATTAAGCATTCATTTTTGTAACTATTTAACCACTTGACTCTGTTGGGCAATAGACGGGAAGATTTGTTTCTCCTCAGTCAATTTACGAAGACGAACAGCAACCCATTTACTAGAAGGCTGTTCGTCTCTGTCTTTGCACAATAGGAAATGCACATGAAATGCTGAAGATTATTTGATATCTATACCAAATCTTTGAGCCATTTTACCGATAAATTCATGATCGTTTAGTTCTTCGCGTTCAATCATCAACTCAGAGCCGGTATGATATCTCAGTTGGCGGGAAGGATCGATTGCCGCCTTGTAGATAACTTCAGCAACAAGTTCCGGAGAAGCGATTTGTTCAGGGTCAAACAGGCTTTGATACATGAAATTGATTTTTTGCTCGAATTCACTATAATCTGTCAACCGGGTATCCTGAATAGCATCCCTAGATCTGCCCGTGAACTCGGTTTTGGTGGGTCCCGGTTCCACAATCTTTACCCGAATATTAAATGGAGACAGCTCATAAAGGAGAGACTCAGTGAATCCGTTTACGGCAAATTTGGAAGCATGATAAAGCGAAAACAATGGATAGGTGACTCTGCCTCCCTCAGAGGTAACGTTGATAATAACTCCCTTACGGTTCTTTCTAAAATGAGGCAAGATCGCTTTGGTTACCCGCATCAGACCAAAAACATTGACATCAAACTGTCTTTGAATTTGTTCTTCCGTTGCAGCCTCAAAGATACCAAATGCACCGTAACCTGCATTGTTTACAACGGCGTCAAATTCCCCGAATTTTGCTATCCCTTGCTCGATTACATGTTGGATCGATTCCTTGTTTTCAACGTCGAGATGGGTAACCCAAACGTTCTCAACCTTGGTCAACTCCGTTTCTTTTTCAGGAGAACGCATAGTAGCGATAACGTTCCATCCCTTATTTGCGAAATGTAAGGCTGTAGCTCTTCCGATTCCTGCAGATGTACCGGTGATCATGATTGTTTTCATGGACTGGCGTCTCCTTTAATCTCCTACCTGAGAGGAATATAAATCAATTTTGTATTGAATGTTTTCCTTGAATTGAATTAATTGTTCGAATTGGGATTCGATGCGTTCAATTTGTAATTGAAGCATTTGGATACGTGCAGTTTTCGTTTCATCTCCTTTTTTGACCAGTTGCACAAATTGCTTCATTTCGGCAATACTCATGCCCGAATCACGTAGGCAGCATGCGAATTTGATCCATTCAATGTCTTCCGAATCAAATATGCGAATCCCTCTTTCATTACGTTTGGCGGGTGGAAGAATCCCTTCCTTTTCATAGTAACGAAGAGTGTGAATAGACAATCCGACCTCGCTCGCAAGCTGACTAATTTGAAGGCCCATAGAAGATTTCGTCCATTCTTTTGAACATTGGATATTCCTCCTTTCACCACGAAATTAAGTGTAGCTTATCACCTAGAGTGCACTCTACGTCAAGGCTTTCCTCACGACCAATCTCGATGGAAGAACTGTACCGCGAAAGCAAGTGCGCAGAACCACGCCGAAAAACCCGCCCAAGTATTATTCCAGGGGCGGGTTTTGCCGCTTACTTTTTTGCATGTCGTTGTCGAAACTCCAAACGTGGTGAACCAAATCATAGTTAAGGGGCAATTCCTTGGGAGCGCGCTTTGTCTCTATTCTTTTTGATTTTAACAGTTTACTGGAAGTCAATTTGATCATTTATAGCATTCATTTTAACTAATACGAGGCTCTTTCTAGTAAGAGCTTTATACGGTGTGGTTTTTTGACGCACCTAGGCCGCATAAGAGCAGCACAGCACTAACGACAAACAACAACAGTAGTGGAAGATTCCATCCCGCTGTGACATCGTGGAGGAAACCGAACAAGATTGGTCCTGTTGCCGCCAACAAATAGCCAACAGATTGGGACATACCGGATAAAGAAGCTGCATCGTAGGCATCTTTCGTCCGCAAACTTAAAAAGATCATAGCCAAACTAAACGCACATCCACCGGCAATTCCGAGTAAAATCGTCCATAACGAAATAAATGCTTGATTGCCGAAATAAAAGCCGCCTAATGAAACAAAAAACAAAACAGCCATTATGGTGACCAGTAAACGTTGGTTCTTCATGCGTCCTGCAAGGATTGGCACGATAAAGGATACGGGAAGCGTAGCCATTTGAAAAAGCGATAGCATCCAACCAGCGCTATCTTCACTCAACCCCCGGCTTGTCATCATTTCAGGCAGCCAAGTGATCAAAACATAGAAAAGGAGAGACTGCATTCCCATAAAAAGCGTAATTGTCCATGCCAGTGGTGAACGCCACAGGCTTCGCCTTACCATCGCACCATTCGTTGTGCCCACAGCTGATGTGTGATTCCCCCGAACTCTAGGGAACCAAAATAGCGCAGCGATCAAAGCAAGTATGCCCCAGACTCCAAGTGCGCCATTCCAACCGAAACCGAGATTACGGGCAAGGGGAACGCTGATGCCAGATGCGATCGCACCGCATAAATTCATCGACACTGCGTAAATCCCTGTCATTAGTCCAACGTTATTAGAAAAGTCCCGTTTAACTAGACTCGGAATGAGCACGTTGCACACTGCAATCGAGAGGCCAAGTAAAACAGTGCCTGCAAACAAAGGAATGGTTGCACTCAGCGAGCGAACAGCGATTCCCGTCATAAGGAGAACCAATGCACAAAACAAGACTCGTTCCATCCCGAAACGGCGCGCCAACGTAGGCGTGAATGGGGAAAGGAGCGCGAAAGCCAGCAACGGCAATGTCGTCAGCAGGCCTGCGACAGTGTTCGATAACCCAAGGGACTCGCGAATTGATCCTACCAATGGGCCAACTGACGTTAGTGGCGACCGCATTGTTAGTGAGATCAGGACGATGCCAAAGACGAGCGCCCAACTCAATGAAGTCGACTGCTTCGCCACAGTTGACTTCGTGACACTTTGTACGCTCATGGCTGCTCTCCCTCTTCTTTACTGATAACATCCTTCGATTCCTCAATATAGCGATGAACCGCTACTACGGCACGATCACCGTCCTTAGCAACAATGGCTTCGACCAGTTGCCGATGCATTTCCACGAAATTGGCATCGACTTCATAACGAGTTAGGCTTGTAATCGAATCGTGCAACGCTTCGGCGATATGGCTGTAAATTTCAATCAATATTTCATTGTGAGATGCATGGATGATCCTTTGATGCAAATGAATGTCCGCTGTTACAAAGCGATCAATGTCACCGAGGTTTGCCGCATCCTCGCAACGTTCCAACTGAAGAAGAAGTTCGTGCGCCTCGTTGTCGGTTCTCCGTTGGGCCGCCAGATGTGCTCCCTCACGCTCAAGTGCATACCGGACTTCCAACGTTTGCAACGTATCAGAATGCAAAATACGTTTTTTCAATACAACTCCTAAAGTACTCGAAGAACAAACGTACGTTCCATCTCCTTGTTTCGTCTTCAAAAGGCCCGCATGGATCAACGCCCGAATCGCTTCTCTTAACGTATTGCGACTCACATTTAATTCGGCCATCAACTCCGGCTCGGCCGGGATGCGCATCCCAACACCCCACTTACCGGATTCAATCATATTTTCCATTTGTAGTGCCACTTGCTCAACCAGCGTTTGCCGGTTTGTTTTCTGAAGCATATGTCAATCCTCCTATATGCAATTACCAAACGTAGGATGTCTGGATGATTGGTATTATATCATGTCCTTAATAAGGAAGACAACAAAATGGGCTGACAGCTAAAACGACTACGGCAAGTAAGGAAAGAAATTTGAACTTGTTTTTTCTCTTGAGCCCCCTACTTCTGTATGACTATGGCTTTGGCAAGCTAATTGGACAAATGCTTCGTTGACGTTTTCCAACCAAGGCATTTTCTCAAGCGACGATGAATGAAATACAAAACGAATCGAGCTCTTCTGTAATAAGAGCTCGATCATCTTAAGCGAAATACATCAATGCGCACGTGTACGGAACGCCATTTCTTTTCACGGTCAACCGTTGGTGGCTAAAAACGCCTGAAGGGCACTGGTTCATCCTATTTATAATCACTGCTCAATGCCTGATTAACACTTGAATGCTGAATCACTTTTCCTTGACTTCTGTTGTCCCTGTGATCACGTCAAGTCCATCAACTACAAATGTGCCGCCTTTCACTTCAATTTTTGCTAGATGCTTCTTGTTTTCTAAGCCGCTAATATGGTAAGAGGTTTGCCGGTCCCCTTTAGAAGTGATTCGTTCATTTTCAGCGACTAATTGGCCGTCAATAACGACGTCAATCACTGCATCTGGCGTCGCGCCAAATAAATGAAAGCCCGAACCCTCGAATGAAAAAATCATCGTGCTCGTTGGCTCGCCTGCTTGAGGCGTACTATAAATATGGACTCCGCGGTAATCCATAAACGTTTCTTTGCGTTCATTATCTCCAAGCGACACTTTTAATGTGTGCGGCCCCTCTTCAAGATCTCTGGTGGTATATCGAATCCCTGTACGCGGATCGACTCCAAAGTTGCCCACGTTTTTCCCGTCAAGCTCGAACTTGTATAGCGTCTGTTCTTCTTTCCCAGCAAGGTAATCGATGCCGGTGCCAGTAAAGTGTATGAAAAGATAAGGGTCATCATCAAAATGGGCCCACGCATTCGTGTCGTTTGATCCCCAAGATGCATTTTTCCTAAATGCATATACCGTATTTTCTTCAGCTCCAATTTCCGCCTCATCCGATAATTTTACGATCTCGCTCGGTCCTCGTTTTTTTACAGCAAATGGAGGAACTGCCGTCGTAATTTCGGCTTTGCTAAAGCTAGTATACCGTTCTTTTGCGACTACTTTGAGCGTATGTTGTCTGTCTTCCAGATTTTCAATCTGCCAGACCATTTTGGTGAGTTCACTATTGTTCAAGTAATTTGCTTCGCCGACCCATTCCCCATTTAAATAAATGTCGGCGCTCCCATTTGCGGGATTGGTGATACCGTACAAGTTAATTCCTGTACCTTTAAAGGTGATTTCAAAAGCAGCTCCGTTTGCTCCCCAGGCATTGGCGCTGTTTGAAGACCAGTCCCCTGAATAAAACACTTTATTTAACGATCCTTGTTCCGTTGTTGAATCTTGATGGGTGATTGTAACTCCGCTCCAAACAGGTACATCTGTCTCTGCTGTCATTAGCGTTCGGTTAAAATGAGCGTATCCAGCTTGTGTATACTGCCAGTTTCCGATATAGCCGATAGGATTGGCCTCATCGATATTTGCAAGAGCTTGTGCTTCCGACTTGTATACTTTCCCTTGAGCACTGTCGTATTTTTCCGATTCAAAAGCGTAGCCCGGAATCGGTTCAACTTTTAAATTGTCAAATAAAGTTTCATAGTAACCTGAACCTAACACAACCCTGCCAGCCATGACAGTTGAATCCGAATCGGTGTAAGAAGCAATTTCGTTTCCGTCAACGAACAGCGTAAACACGTTTTCCTTCGCTTCAAAGGCCAGGTTATGCCAAACTTCGTGGTCAAAGCCCTCCATTGTGCCTTCTTTAACAACGGCGCCCGTTCTCAAGATTTCATACCTGCCGTCCGAAAACACACGAGCATTGTAAGGGGCAGAAGAATCTGTGCCGCCAGCTTTCACTTGACGAACGCCAATGAGTGCATAATTCTCTCTACCTGTTTCTTCCGGCGTATAGTTGTCTAATAAAAAGTCATAGGACACTTTGTAGTTGACCCAACGAAAATCTCCAATCACTGTATAAGGATTGCTGGTTGCTTCTGCTCCGTCTGTTCCCCCCCAGACAGCCCATTCTGCGCCAATGATGTCAGGGGTGATTTTTTGTTGCAACATATTTCCGTGGGCGGCTGCTTCTGGTATTTTACGTTTCGTACGTTCAGCGCTTCCTTTAGAAACTGGTTTTGTCGCTTCTGTCACGACCTCAAACGCACCATGTTGATCGGTCGTATAACGAGGGGTGCCTCCACGCCGTTCAACATAATCCCTGCCTTTTTCATCAGATGGGTAATCATCGTATTCAAACTCATCCGTGTAAGGCAACGCCATGATCGTGTCTTTTGCTAGATCGACTGGCTGTGATTGATATTCAAAGTTTTCGATGTCCGCTTTTCTATCCAATGTAGTAATGGTCACAATCGAATAGGGTTTGACTTCGAGTTCGAATTCGCCACGGGTAGGTTTAATGGTCTCAATATTTTTAAACCAGTTTTCATCATATGCCTGCCCTTCATCTGGTCCTCGTGTTTCCCAGACATGCACTTCTGCGTTCTCTTTTCCACTCAAATTTTTAGCCTTCATCTTGTATTTGCGCAGTTTCTTTGTATTGTTAGCAAAAATGGTCGTGTAATCATCGGTTTCAGGGTCTTTTACTGTCATATAGTTATCGGTACTCGTATCAACGTCGACGCCTCCGTCAAAAAAATGGCCGTCGCTATAAGTAGCACCTTTTACATATTGCCAACGCTCATTTTCAGGAGTCGTACGATCATCGTAGCCGACAAAATTCATAATATGGCGGACAGCTTGGACCCCACCATCACTTTCATAGAAACCTGACCATGGGTCGGAGGCACTAATAAGGTGTTTAGGATTGTAAGAAGAGCCTTCATAAAAGGCAGCTACAGACGGCTGAAAGTCAAATGAGACCGCTTCAAGCGGCAGATCGCCTGCCCCTGTCCACGAATAAACAGAAATAATACGGGACGCAACATCGACAATGCCTGCCTGGCCCCCTAGTCCGTTATACTGTGGCTCCATATTTAGGCGGTAGCGTGCATTGATCATCGGGGCAATTCCTTCAGATACCCATACTTCTTTTGGCTCCTTGCCTTCTGCGCTTACTTTCTTTTGCAACTGCGCCAGCTCGAGCGAGCCGGTTAATCCATAGTGTGAGCTGATAACATCGATTTCGTCGATTAACTCAGGATGGTCAAGTAATGTTTGACTAATCGATGCCGTATCACGATAACCGTCTGCTGCCACAAGCTTTATGTCTTGATAATCGGATTCATAGTTGGGTTCTTCCTTTATCCTTGCAGTAAAATACTTGAGCCAATCAACTTCAATGCGGCCATTATGATTGATCGCCCTTTCATTTTGCGATATGCCAACGTAATCTAGTTTAAAACCATATTCTTCATAAACAGCGTCAATCGTCTGTTTATACCACTGGTACCGATTCTCATATTCGTTATTAGCCGCACCGCTCCATGTCCAGCGTGGCTCGCCCCAGCGCAAGATTTCAGTCGTAATATCAGGATTGATCGTTTTGGCATCTGCGGCAAACTGGAACCCAGCACCTCTTAGCACATTAGCGGGCTCATCGCTATAACGCATCGTCGCTGGTTCCGTCCCGGAAGAAGAGTCCACGTCAGCTCCAAGTTCTACTTTAACATGGGCCAGCCCAGCACCTGTTTCGCGATTAAAGAGTTGATTCATGATCTGCCAATATTTTTCGGGATGCTCATCTTTGTAATCGATTAATAACCGTGTCGTATTATTGGCCGAAACAGCTCCAAACCCTTTAAAGCGGTTATGAGGATCGACGTCCTCCCCATCGATGGAAATCGTTTTGGTTACTACTTCTCCTTGCGCTTCGTTTGTTGGCACGGAAGACACGAAACTAAAAAGCAAGCAAACCATCCATATCGTGTGTACGATTCTTTTCTTTGTCATACAGACCTCCTCCGTTTGACTGAAATTTTTCTTTACTGTTCATTTGCAGGAAACAGCCGATCAAGGCCTGTAGTTAAAAACGGATCATCAATGGAGAAAATCGAAGGCAAACAGGACATCAAAACAGCGCTTCGGCTCTCTTACGGTAAAATCAAACAACTGTACAGATTCTTCTTCACCAAAATGATTAATAAATGGATGTTTTTTAACCGTCCATTCAAGCAGCTGCTGATCATACCGAATTTGAAGCCGGTGCTTGCCTTCCAGGATAATGCTGCTGTCTGTGGTGGTTATCGGCAGATTTGGAGCTATAAAACGCTCTATAATCGACTTAGGATCGTCCGTAAATTGGTACTGGTCAACTAGAGTCAAACCATGCTCTGATGCCTTTTTCCAGGTAAAGCTTCTTTTTAACCATTGCAGTGACTCCAGTTTATAGGCGTTTTGCAATTCCATTTCAAGACGGTCGCATGTCTTTCCAATTTCTACATTGGTGATAGTCGCAAACTGTTCTCTTCCTGCAGATTGGTAATGGTGATTAATGATCGGGACCGAATGGCCATGGGAACCATTACATAAAAAGGTGTAGCGTTCCTTTCCAAAGTAGCCGTCGCTATACATTCCGCTGCCTACATCTTTTAAGAACGCTTCTCCCTCTGCTTGTAAAATAAAATGGCCAACGTCATTATGGTTATGGGGTTCGTCGTTATGCCCTCCTTTGCAGGCAAACGCATAGGGCGCCTTTCGGGCAATAAACCATTGGGAGTCTTTTAGGTAGTAGCTGTTATTTTGCCAACGTTGGCCGGATATGTTTTCGTCAAACCATAATAAATTCCTCAGCGCAGGGGCAAAGCGGCTACAATGGTCTTCCGTGTAAGAGGCGCGCAGTCTAGCTTCCGGTACCTCCACGTCTTGATAACGATTGTGCAAGTAATGAATCAGTCCTAAAAAAATGGTTGCTACTGGCAGAGCATCGGAAAAATTAGCAATTTTCTTTTCAAAAAGAAAACACTTTTGCGCAAATAATGCGATTTGGTGGGCTTTTTCTGATTGAAATAAATCAATCGCCCCTTTCGTTTTTACTTTTAGCAAATCGGCAAAGTATGTGTAATAGCCAAATCCATATTGCCAATAGTGGTAGCCTTCTTGACAAACGCCGTCACTATTAAATCCTAATAAGTAACAATCTAGTACATGAAGGACCCGTTCTAAAAGCGTAGCCAGTGCCTCATTCTCTTTCAAAATATGCATGGCCGCGCAACCGATGGAGCCTGCACATACGGCGGCCCAATTATGGGTTGCTGTCTCCCACTCATAAGAGCGCTCGCTTAAAAACGGGAGCAACACTCTTCGGTCAACTTCTGCTAAAATCCGTTTTTGAATCAATGGGTCTAGTCTGTTTTTCGTTAATTGATACACTTCGCTTAACGTAAACGCTGTTTCAGCAGCAAACAAATCGATCGTGTATGCCGATTGGTTGGCTATGTGCGGACTCGTTGTGTCCATTTCCGGGCTATTCATTAAATGTGCCGGTAAGCACCACGTATACTCATTGCAAATCGACCAAACCGCGTCTTGCAACTGTTCTAGATAATGTGTTTGGTCCGGTTCCATTAAAGCCATTAGCGCAAATGTATTCAGCCTGCGCCTTTTTTTAAAGTAGCTCTTTTCGTATTCAAGGCGAGTGCCGTGATCACGAAAGCGTATAAACGCTGAAAACGGCATGTCAAGCAAAGGCTCTCTTTGAAGCCTGTTTGCTTCCTCTCTTATTTCATCAATCATCCCTTGATATGCCGGTTTCTTGTGAATCGCTTTAAACCACGCCTCTTGCTGCTGTTGTGAGGAAAATAGAAGTGAAGAGCGGCTGCTTGTTAGCAACGGTTTTATTTGTTTTGCGTTCATCACTAATTCCTTTCGTTTTTATTCGTTATACAAGGTCACTTCAACTGGTTCTCGGTTGGGCCAAGAAACGATAAATTTGTTAGCAAACATGCGGACGCTAGGGACAGCAGCCCAGCTCTGTGCTTGCAAGTGACCATCGACTTCTCCATACACAGCGCTAACGAGAAAAGTTGTGCCCCGATCGATTCTCGTTCTTACAGTCGGAATCACGGTTCGTGGGTGTAAAAGGTTCGTATTTGCATGGGGGAAAACAAGCGCTGTGTCGCCGCCTTCACATAGATTGACGATTCCGCTAGCGGCCGTTGCCGTTTTTGCTAAACAGTTGGCGCCACTAGAGAGCTGTTCGAACGATTCGCTTTCATTTCCTTCCAGCCCTAAAGCAAACCCACCGTCTGCTGCGTCGAGCAATCTGTTTGTTTCAATTTTGTGGATGCGTACATGCCATGGTACACCTGGAATTAGCCATGTTGCCACTTCAACGTCTTGCCAAGGTTTCCACTTTGTATAAAGAAACTGCCTAGCAATCGTATATTCTTCGCTCTGCCTTTTTACACGGTAAAGGTTATCCCTTTCGCTCAAGGCAAGCGCGGAATCAAAAGCTCCTTGCTCCAGTCCCCACTCTGCCCGGGGAACACTAAAGCCAAAAGCAGTCGAGTAAACGAACTTCTCATATTTAGCAGTAGTGTGGGTATGCCCGTTTGTCGATAGATGGCCGGCGTTAAAGGCGAAAGCGTGGTGGCCGCGTTCATCCCTGCAGAGAATGAAACGAGGCGCCTCTTGTACAATGTGCTTTTCTAACCTGGGCAAGGGCTCCTCTTCCACTTCCCAAAACGAATCGTCTTGATCGAGTGCCAGCGGCAAAAATACTTTTAACGCCCAATAGGGGGAGCCTGGCGAGTTATAGTTTTCAGCCATGATTAAATTCGGATAGGCATAACCAATCGTTAATAATCCGCGATTATCGAAAATCGGCTGCTGGCACCACCAACGCAGATGGCGGAACAGTAGGCCCTTCATCACGCCTACCGAAAAAGGGGCGATGCCTGCAAAAATGGCAGCGCTCCAAAACGCTGCTTGCGCAAAGCGATAGGTCATGCTTCGCCCGTATGGTATTGCTGAACCATCCTTGGCAAACCAATAAATAAACGCTTTCGCAAATTCCGTTGCCCTAGCCTTATAACGCTCGGCACGAACTGGATCGTCCTTCTCCATCACTTTGGCATAGACGAGCCCGTAATAATGGAACCCAAAAGGAACATAATAGTCACGATGGCCGTTTAAACCATCTCCATACCAACCGTTTTCTAGATAAAATTGGTCAATTCGCTCCAAATTGTCAGCGATTTTGCGTTGATCATAAGGCAAGCCGACCTGTTTAAACCCTAAATTTACGAGAACAGGGAAGAAAAGCCAGTTGCAGTCCCATACTTCGACATCGTTTATTTGTGCTAACCAGTGGTATAGATTTTCCTTTTCTTCCTCCTGTAACGGCACCCATATTTTTTCCGGTATGAGCAGAAGAGCAAGACCGAAGACAGCCATTTCCACCACTCGTTGATCGTAGTCAGTCACGTCTCCCCAATATTCGGGATGTTGGGGATTGGTCCCATTTTTCATCCCTTCTAGATGGAGCTTCAACTGGTGATCTGCCTCCTCTGACCTAGCAAGCAATGGAACGAGGCCCCATAATATTCGTGAAAAACCCTCAAATCCAGCGACTGAGCGGGAGTAAGCCACCCCCGTGCCCCCTAATTCCAAGCGGGCACATCCTTCGCTATAATAACGCGTCGTTGGTGCCAATACTTGCTGTAATAACTTTGCTAAATCGTCTCTCGTTTTGAGCGTTGAAGCGCTGTCAATGTTTTTCGCCATTTTGCTGTCCCCCTTCTGCGGCATGCTACCAAAATAGCTCGTATTCCGCTTTTAAGCTTGTTAACCCTTCAACGAAGAAATAGTCTCCGTAAATAAGAGGAACATCAATGTTTTTCCCCTCAGGGTAATGGCTAGTGCCATGTAAAATGAGACCATCTTGAGCGTCATTTCCCCAGTCACCGTAATGGTCATATAATGACCGCAACATCTTTATAGCCGTCTGTTTATACATGTTGGCTTCGGCTCGTTCAACGGACTGTGAAATGGCCAACAATCCACACGCAGCAATGGCGCCTGCTGAAGAATCGCGATAGTTTGTTATTCCTTGAGGCAGCCGAAAATCCCAATAAGGGACAAAATCATCAGGCAAATGAGCGATAAAAAAGTGGGCCACTCCTTTTGCTGCATGTAAATACTGGCTCTCACCTGTATAGCGGTAAAGCAACACTAAGCCATACATTGCCCAGCTTGCACCACGGGACCAGGCAGAATCAGAAGAAAACCCTTGCCCGCCAAGCGCTTTTTCCTTCTCGCCTGTTTCCGGATTGAATTGCACAATGTGATGAACAGAACCGTCTTCGCGGATAAAGTGGTTTAACGCTGTCTCCCCATGCTTTTTTGCCACATGGCAAAACCGTGGATCTCCCGTTTCTTTCGTTGCCCAAAACAGCAACGGCAAGTTCATTAAACAGTCAATGATCGCCCAGCCTGTATTCTCATCCCCCTTATAACGGGAGTTCCAAGCACGGATATAGTTGCCCTTGCAGTTAAACCTTGCTGCTAATAGATTAGCGGCAAGCAGCGCCCTTCTCTTAGAATCTTCATCCTTTGTCAGCTTGTAGTTCGCCACGCTTGTCAGTGTCCACATAAACCCAATATCGTGGTCTAGTTTATAATAGTCGGTTATCACAGAGTCTAATTGCTTTTCGCACTGTTTGGCCGTTTCTTTTAGTGATTCATCCTTTGTCTCTCGATACAACAGCCATAGCAACCCAGGCCAAAACCCTGCCGTCCACCAGTGGGGTTCTTCTAATTGATAAGAACCATTCACACTTGCGTGAGGAAAATTGGCGCCAATTTTCATGTTCATTCGCCCTACTTTTCCGTACACTTTTTGCAATGCCTCTGCAACCCATTGCTCATCATTCGCCATGTTCAGTTCACCTTTCCTATTTATATTGAGGTTATGCTCTTGCGCCCCGATATTCGATTGGAGTCACGCCTTCATGGTTTTTAAACACTTTAATAAAGTAACTTTGATTGTCGTAGCCCAACCGCTCGCAAATTTTTCCGACTGGCTCAGCTGTTTGCTCAAGCAATTCCTTCGCTCGATTTATTTTTGCTTTCGTGACATGTTCAACGAACGTTTCACCGACTTCCTTTTTAAACAAACGGCTAAAATAACTTGGATTTAAAAACAAGTGATTGGCAACTTCTTCAAGCATGATTTTCTTTTCTAAATGGGTGTACACATATTTCAATGCTTCCAACACTTCTTTCCTTTTTGGTTGTGAAGTGCCTTCAGCTACCGCTGAAAGGAGAAAACGAAAATAATGGGTCAGCCAAACCTGTAACTCATCGAGAGAATCAATTGCCAAAAGTTCTTCGTGAAGTCCTTCGGCCGTATCTTTTACATAATAAAATGGAAACGTTTGTAATTTTATCTTTAAATCGACGATCAGCTTTATCACCCATTCCTTTACCGTTTCACACGAATATCTTTTGTGCGCGAGCAATTCAACCCATTTGCCTACTGTCGTATTGATTTGCTGGCGATTTCCTTCAATTATTAATTGCCTGATTTCAACAATCGCCTGGTCGTACCAGGTGAAAACATCTTCTGTCCTGCTCGCTTCTTGCTTACTTTTTTCAATCGATCCGCGTTTCATATAAAAACGCTGGTCTTTACTGTTTAATAAACGTTTGATCTCCGACTTAAAAGCATGTTGATTGTGAAGAGGCTCACCGATTATAAACCCAAGTGATACGCCGAAATTTGAATGAACAACGGCCTGAATATGGCCGATATACTCCATGGCGATGCCGTAACAGTCTGTTTTTACGTTTGAGTGGAAAGGAAAAAGCAGAAAAGATTCCTTCACTGAAAAAGGCATATGGACAACTTTAGCATCGAGTGTTTCCGTCATTAGACGTGATACAGAAATAGCAAACTGGTCATCGGAACAAAAAGACGACTTAGCAATATGATAGTTTTGCACAAAGCAAAAAACTGGAATGTATGTGTTTTGCCTCAATTCCAGCCCGAAAGAGGAGGCTTCGTCATACCATTCATCTTTGCATGTAGACAGGTAAACTGTCCTTCTTAAAAAATCCCGTTTTAGCGCTTCCTGATTCTGCGCGGCTATTTGTCGAAGTTTCGTTTCTGTTTTGATCTTTTCCTGTTCTTGTTCAATGTTCTTTTTTAACTCGCTTAAAACAGCGGCAAAATCTTCTGGCTTTAAGGTATCTTTCAGCAAGTAATCTTGAACTTGCAATAGGAGCGCCTGCCTTGTGAATTCATAGTCACTGTGGCATGATAAAACACTCACTTGAATAGCAGGGTTTTTTTCTTTCATTTGTTTAATTAATTCAATGCCATTCATTTTCGGCATCCCAATATCGGTGATTAAAATATCCGGCATCTCTTTTTGTAAAGCATACTGGAGAGCACTAACCCCATTCTCATGGGTACTTTGCAAAGTTAGCCCGAGTTTTTTCCAGTCAGTCGCCTCTGATAACAACTCTAGTACAGGGTAATCGTCTTCAACCAACATCACTTTATACATTCGACTTTTTACCTCCTCTAGAAACGCACATGACCACCTTTGTCCCCAGCCCTTCAACGCTTTCAATATCCATGTGGAATGGGTCGCCAAACGTCATTCGCATCCGTTCATAAACATTGGAAATGCCAAGATTGGAAAAACCGTTTTTATGGACAGCCGTACTTGCCTCTGCCTGGAATGTCAAACTTTTTCGTACCTGCTTTAACGTCTCCTCATTCATTCCTTGGCCATTGTCCTTGATGACGATGACAAAGCATTGATCATTGTTGTACGCTTTTAAAGAAATCGTCCCAGCACATTGATTTAAGCCATGAATAATGGAATTTTCAATAATGGGCTGTAAAATAAAACGAGGAATCATTTCGGCGTTTGCTGTGGCAGAGACGTCGGTGAACAGCTGGACCTTTTCTTTCTGCCTCATGTTCATCAACTTGACAAAATCATTGACAATCTCGACTTCCTCTTGCAATGGAATCATTCCCTTGTCTTTGTCTATCGTCATCCGCAATAGCTTTGAAAGGGAACTTATCATCTCTGCACTTTCGTCATCGCCTTTTCGCATCACTTTCATTCGAATTGAATTCAACACATTAAACAAGAAATGAGGATTGATTTGCGCTTGAAGCATCGCTAATTCTGCTTGTCGTTTTCTTGCCTGTGTTTCTGTAATTTCGTTAATCATTTCATTGATATGGTCAAGCATTTGGTTAAATGAATGGGAGAGCCTTCCGATTTCATCTTGGCTCTGGATGTCCGCACGGACGTTTAATTTCCCGCTTTGCACCTTGGTAGCGACATGGCCAAGGTGCACCAGCGGACTTGTAACCGTTTTCAACACAGATGTTAATAACAGAAAAAAAAGAACAAATGTGATGAGTTGGGCAAAAAATACGGTATCAAATAAACGATTCATTTTACTAATTGCTTGTTTGTACGGATTGACTGAAACCAGTTTCCAACCAGTATAAGAGAGTGGATAATCGGCATAAAGGTATGTTTCATTTTCGAGTTCAATCACATTTGCACCATCGGCGTTCTGCACTTGCGCCACAGGAGAAAACGTTGCTCCAATTTGCTCCGTATCACGATGTGATAATATCCGGTTTGAACCATCCACGAGCAGCATTTCGCCACTGCCATCCGCGCCCGCAAATGCCTGTTTGACTTCCGTTTCCATCTTCGTGACAATCACATACCCATAAATTTGCAAATTGGCGTCTCTTAATGTTCGAGCGACTGAAAGTTGGTAGCGGTTTTTATCCTGCTCTGATGCAAACACAGTTGGCTGGCTGCCAATCCAAATCGTTTCATAGCCATACACTTCATCTAGCTCTTTAAACCAAGGTTCGTGAAACAGTTTCTCAGGATTATAGTCTGCAACAGGATAGTTCGAATAGTGCTTTCCATTTTTAAGAAGGATCGTGACATATGATTTTTCACCGAGCAACGTCATATTTTCAATCGTTTTTGTGACCTTCTGGTCTTCCAGATAGTCTTCATACCCTAAATGCTGTTGCTGTGGATCGTGATTGGCATTCTTTTTTAATATTGTGTTCATTTCAGAATCGAGTTGCACAAAATTGACGGCATATAACATATCATCAAGTAGCTTTGAGACGTATGCACCGGCAATGCTTAGCTCGCGCTCAGCATTCACCATCGCTTGTTCCTTCATGGCATCTTTTGTTAAATAGCTATACACATACAAAGTGATTACCGCTGGCACCATAATGCATAAGACGGTAACCGAGACTACTTTAAAGCGAAACGAACGGGGCGTCAGCGTTTGTTTTATCCGAATCCACATAACCAACCTCCTCATTAGAAATGAATAAGAAGGGGACGGAAACGGATTGCGCCCCTAATTCGTTATTTTAGCAAACGATTATTGATTATGATCAATGATTTCTTGCGTTCGTGTCTGCATATTCTCTAGCGTCATTTCAATTTCCTGGTCATCCAAGATAAGCTTCTCATATTCCTCACCAATCACTTTATAAAGCTCCGCTTGATAAGAGACAGGAGCAACCATTTTAGGGGACTGGGCATGTTGTAAAACATATACGAGTGCATCTCGATCGACTTTTTCCGGAGAAACGGTTTCAGCTAAGATGCCATCAATGATCGAACCAAGGCCGTCTACAGTTACTTCATTCCAAGATGGCACATTTTTTCCTTGCACCATTTGCCCTTCCGTTGTATACCAGCGAATGAACGTGTACGCTTCTTTTTTATGCTCAGAATTTGCTGCTACTGCCATGTAATCAGTAGTCACTGGCGTATAGCCCTCACTGCTTAAATCATTTTTTGGATAGGGCGCTACCCCAACGTTGAAATCCAGTGGAAACTGGTCGGTTCCACCTAGTTCTGTATTCATCCAACTTCCAATCGGAATCATGCTTGCGTCTTGACCGAAGAATTGGTTGCGATAATGGAGTTTCTGCGAAATGATGTCTGTATACGGTACAGAAGACAGGTCTTCTTTTTCCATTTTCACACGCATTTCCAACGTCTTTTTAAATAGTGGATGATCAAGATTCGACGTACCATCCGCTTTGATGAATTCTGTGTCCCCTTCTTCACTTGCAAGTGCCAATTTCAAGTATTCCATCCACCCATCACCTTGCGGCCCGTGGAAATAAACACCGTAATGATCATCAGTAGTCAGGGCTTCTGCATACTCCATAAATTCATCCCATGTCCAGTCGGTCGGTACTTCCAGTCCTGCTTCATCAAAATGGTCCTTATTAACAAGCACATACCAAGGATTGAACTTGCCAGGCAAAGCATAATAGTGGCCGTTCATTTGCGTATCTACTTTATATTCTTCTGCCATCGTGTAACCATCTTCTTCAATAAACTCATCGATCGGGGCAACCATGCCTAAATGAACCCGTTGAGCATAACTGGCTGGGTCACTAAACATCAATACATCCATCTGTTCGCCAGAAGCTGCAGCTAAATCTAGCTTTTGGGTTGCTTCTTGCGTATCACCCTTCTCACTTAAAATGACCAAATCGACCTTGATCGATGGATGCTCCTCTTCAAAAGCGGCAATCGTGTGGGCCCAATTATAGCTTGCCTCGTTTCCATGGGTATGGAATTTAATTGTCACTGTATCATCTTGATTACCGTCCTTCTCATTTGTTCCAGATGTACTGTCGGCAGAACAACCGGCCAATCCGGACAGAAAGATGGCAAAAGCAAAAAAAGTGGACACTCGTTTTCTCTTCATCCTTGCTCCCCCTTTGGACGCCTTATGAAAACCCTTTCAAACAAGATTATAGCAAAGCGCTTTTCTCATAAGACGAAAATAATTTTACCGATATTAACAATAATTTGACATCCATTCTTGACCATTACCCTTTGACCCCACCAAGAGCAATGCCGTCAATTACTTGCTTTTGGCCAAAGATGAAAATAATCAGCAATGGCAAGATCGCAGAAACAGCAGCCGCCATAATAAGTGAATAAAACTCGCCATTAATGGTTGTAAATTTTTGCATGGCCAACTGAATCGTATACAAGGCATCCGTCCGTAAAAAAATCAGCGGATTTTGGTAATCGTTCCATGTCCAAATGAAACGCAAAATCGCATATGTGGCAATTGCTGGTTTGACAATCGGCAGCGCAATCCGCCAAAAGATTTTCCAATGGCCTGCCCCGTCAATCTTGGCCGCTTCAATGTATTCATGATGAATGCCCATAAAAAACTGCCGTAGCATAAATGTTCCTAGAACACTAAAGCTTCCTAGCAAAATAAGTCCAAGATGGCTATCGAACAAGCCAATTTGGCGATACAAAATAAACTGGGGCACTAAACTCGCCTGTTGCGGAACCATATATGTCGCAAGGACAATGAAGAACAACCATTTGCCTGCTGGAAACCTTACTTTTGAAAACCCGTAAGCCGCAAGCGCGGAAACCGTACAAGATAAGACGGTTGTGAACACGGCTACTTTTAAAGAATTCCAATAGTAAATGTAAAAAGGATAATCACCAAACCATACTTCCATATAATTGTTAAAACCGTTCCACCTTTCAGGAATCCATTGGATCGGATAAGTGAACACATCGGCTTCAATTTTAAATGACGTAGACAGCATCCAAGCGAATGGCAATAAAAACAAAATGCTCGTCAAGAAAATAATGACTGTGGTAATGATTTTTCGGACATTGATTTTTTTCAAAAAACCGTCTCTCCTTTTTCTCAGTAGTTAACCCACTTCTTTTGGCCGATCCATTGGATAATCGTGATAAGAAAAACAATCACGAATAGGACCATCGCCATCGCAGATGAATAGCCGATGTCTAAATTGACAAAAGCTGTATCATATAAGTGCCAAACCAGTACACTGGAGGAATGCATCGGCCCTCCCTTTGTTAGTACCGCGATCAGATCAAACACTTTAAAGCTGGCAATAACACCTGTGATTAATAAGAAAAAGGAAGTCGGAGACACCATCGGAAATGTAATTTTGCGAAATTTATCCCATCCATTGGCTCCATCCATTTCCGCCGCCTCATACAATTGTTTCGGAATCGCTTGTAGTCCCGCAATATAAACGATCAAATTAAACCCGACAGAAATCCATATTTGAATAAGCATGACCGAAATCAAGGAAAAATTTGGATCAGCAATCCACGTTGGCGGATTATCTATGCCTAAGGCCATTAATGTCTGATTAATCGGACCGGCGGAAGGATGAAACAACACTTGCCAGACGACAGCAATAGCGACAACGCTTGAAATGTAGGGCATAAAGAAAGCAACTTTAAAGTAGCTTTTCATGTAAACGCTTTTATCAATCACCACGGCTAACAAAAGCGATATCGCCATACAAATCGGGACTGTCAATAAAAAAATCCCATTGTTTAACAGTGACTTTAAAAAAACACGGTCACTCATTAAATCAGTAAAATTTCCGAAACCAACCCACTTCAGCTGATCCATGTTCTGTACAAACTTCCAATCTGTCATACTTAACACAAACGTTGCTGCAATCGGCAGTAACACGAACATAAAAACACCGATCAACATCGGCGCGACAAAAAGCCAGCCTGCTATATGTTCATTTTTCTCAAGTGGGGATTTTTGCTTCTTTCTCAACCTGGCTGATTTCGAGGTAGCCGATAACTTTTCTGTCTGTATACTCATTTGTTATCTCCTCTCTGACGAGTTGCCTTCATTATAAGAAAGAAACCGCCTCATTGCTTAACGCTATTTTGATGAGAATTGCAATAATTTTTACTTCTATTTTTCATCCCTCGCAGCAAAACGAACATGATCGAATTAGGTAATAAGGATTCTTTAAAGACATGGTTCTTTTCCTCTTTCTCTTACATTTGCAATTCCACTTATTTGTATTACAATTAAATCATAAGATAAAGAATACTTTTGGCAGAATGGTGGGACAACAATGCCTGACAATAAACTTGATTTGATTGGAAGCCGTGTCAGCCGGCAGACATTAGCGCAACAGGTAGAGGAAAAAATTGTCGACTTGTTGATTACAAACAAGTTGAAGCCGGGAGACAAATTGCCTCCAGAGATGGAATTGATTTCGATGCTTGGCGTCAGCCGCCCAGTGCTGCGTGAAGCGATGAGTTCACTTGAATCATTAGGAATTGTGAAGCGGAAAACACGGGACGGAACTTATTTTACAGAAAAAATTAGCAGCAAGCCGTTTTCGACAATGCTTTCCCTTGTAAGCGACAATATTGAAGCGATTATTGAAGCCCGTACTTCGCTAGAGTTAGGGCTTGTCGTTTTTGCCGCTAAAAAAATATCGGCACACGACTTGGAGCGGTTGCAAATGACGATTCAGGCGATAAAGGAAAGTGTGGACGATGATTATGGCGAGCATGACTTGCTGTTTCACCGTATTATTGCCCAAAGTGTCGACAACCCGATTTTGCAAGGGATGGTCGATTCGCTTTTGCTAACCCATGCAAAAGTAAATGTGCAAATTAAACACAGGGAACGGGATAAGACGGTTTCGCACCATCAAGCTATTTACGATGCTCTTGCCAATCGCGATGGGCAAGCTGCCTTTCGGGCAATGCATGAGCACTTAATGTTTGTTCGCAACAAGGTCCTTGACCCGAACCAGTAGCAAAGATAGAGACGTGCCCCAAAAAGGCACGTTTTTTTGTGTGATTTTCAAATTTAAATTGACTAACCATTTTATTTGTCTTACAATAAAACAAAATTATTTAAAAGGAGTTGATCGGTACGATGCAAACAACTAAGCTGACTGGCATTCTCGGCTTCCCTGTTTCGCCCTTTGATAAAAATGGAGCGCTTGACGAAAACGCGCTCCACCGCAATATTACGTTTTTAATTGAAGAAGGCCTGGAAGCGATCTTTGTGGCCTGTGGAGCGGGGGAATTCCATGCCCTTAGCAAAGCGGAGTATGGGGCAATGTTGGATGTTGCCGTAGATGCGACTAAAAACCGTGTTCCCCTCTATACAGGAGTTGGTGGAAATATCCAGGACGCCCTTTCCTTCGCACGGCTTTCAGAAGAAAAAGGTGCCGACGGTTATTTAATCCTGCCTCCCTACTTGATTAGTGGCGAACAAAGCGGACTACGCGCCTATTTGTCAACGATTATTGAATCAACTTCCCTTCACGCAATTGTATACCAGCGTGATAACGCTATATTAGAAGGGGACACACTTGAATCGCTGCTCGTCTACCCACAGTTAGTAGGATTAAAAGATGGTATCGGCAATATGGAGCAAAACATTGAATTCACTCAGCGATTTGGCGAGCGGTTGCTATGGCTTAACGGCATGCCGATGGCAGAATTAACGATGCCTGCTTATTGGCCCATTGGCTTCCACTCGTATTCGTCGGCCATTTCCAATTACATTCCACACATTTCCAGAAGTTATTTTGAAGCTTTAAAACGTGGTGATCATCAGGCTGTTCGCAACCTTTACAATGACGTCCTTCTACCAATTAATGCGATCCGCCGCCAGAAAAAAGGCTATGCGGTTTCATTAATTAAAGCCGGGATGGAGATCGTTGGCTTGCCTGTTCAAGAGCATGTCCGCGCTCCGCTTGCCCCTGTCGAAAAAAGCCATTACAAGCAGCTCGCGCAGATTTTAGAAAACGCTCACAAAAAATACCCACGCAACCAAATTTCGCTATAACCCATAAGAAAAGGAGTCTTATTTATGGATGCACATAATTTTATTAACGGCCAATGGGTGCCTGCTGCGGATGGTCACACAGCAAAGAGCATCAATCCTGGCAATTTAAACGACACCGTCGGCACGTATCAAGATTCGACTGAAGCAGATGTAGAACAGGCAGTGCAAGCGGCACAGGCAGGAGCGAAGCCGTGGCGCAAGGTAAGCGGTGCACAACGGGGAGCTTTTCTCTATAAAACCGCCGATATTATGGAAAAACGCCTTGACGATATTGCCGAGACTGCGGCACGGGAAATGGGCAAGACATTGGCAGAAACAAAAGGCGAAACGCTGCGCGGCATTGCGATTCTCCGCTATTATGCAGGAGAAGGGCTGCGCAAGAACGGCGATGTCATTCCTGCAAGCGATCCAAAAGCGCTTATGTATACAACCCGTGTACCTCTTGGCGTCGTAGCGGTGATTACGCCATGGAATTTTCCGATTGCGATTCCTCTTTGGAAAACGGCTCCTGCTCTCATTTACGGAAATACTGTCGTCCTAAAGCCCGCCTCAGAAACGGCAGTAACGTGTGCAAAAGTGGTTGCATGCTTTGAAGCGGCTGGGTTGCCCCCTGGCGTCCTAAATCTTATTACAGGCTCAGGGGGAAAGGTTGGCCAAAGCCTTGTCGAACATCATGGGGTAAACGCGATTACGTTTACCGGTTCGAACCCGACAGGCAAGAAGATCGGCCAAACAGCCTTTGCCAGGGGAGCGAAGTACCAGCTCGAAATGGGGGGCAAGAACCCTGTTATTGTGGCCGCCGACGCTGACATTGAACAAGCAGTAGACGCGACATTAAGCGGAGCGTTTAAGTCAACTGGCCAAAAGTGTACGGCGACAAGCCGTGTGTTTGTTGACCGTGCTGTTTATTCCACCTTTAAAAAGTTGCTTTTAGAAAAGACAAAAGAAATTGTAGTAGGTGACAGCCTTAATGCAAAAACGTGGATGGGACCACTTGCCTCTAAAAATCAGCTAGCCAATTGCCTTGCCTACATTGATAAAGGTCTGAGTGAAAAGGCGACGCTGTTAACTGGCGGGCATGCCATCTATCAAGAAAAAGGTTATTTTATCGAGCCGACCATTTTTGAATGCCAAGACCATCGTTCCTCTATCGCCCAAGAAGAAATTTTCGGGCCTGTTCTAGCTTTATTTGAAGTAAACGGCATCGAAGAAGCGCTGCGTTTGGCCAATGATGTACCGTATGGGTTAAGTGCTTCGATTTTTACAAAAGATATAACCCGTATGCTTGCCTTTATTGAAGAGATGGACGCTGGCCTCATTCGGGTCAATGCAGAAAGCGCAGGAGTGGAACTGCAAGCCCCGTTTGGCGGGATGAAACAATCAAGCTCCCATTCCCGCGAACAGGGAGAAGCAGCAAAAGAGTTTTTTACAGCGGTCAAAACCGTTTTTGTGAAAGCATAACAAGCAACACGCAGGAGGCATCTCCTGCAGTCTAATATGTAATCGCTTACAAGAGAGGGAGGAACCGGATTGCTCAAACGATACCATTCCGATGTTTATGCAAGCATCGCATTGCAATGTTTAGCGGTGCTCATGTTTGTCGCTTCCTTGCGAATGGAGACATTGACGATTTTATCGATTGGCGTTGGTTCACGCTTTTTGCCGCTGTTGATGGCTGTTTTCATTTTTCTGCTTTGCACGCTTCTTTTACTTAGCGGGCTTAAGAAACAGACAGCGCCAACCAGTGAGACAGCATCTGCTGTTGACGTGCCAAACGTGGATGCCGAACAGCCACAGCAAAAATCAGGCAACGAAACGACAACGGTTATCGCAACAAGCTTATTGTTGATTGGTTATGTTGCGGCGCTGCCGGTACTCGGCTTTATTTTTGCCTCGACATTGTACATGGCTGTGCAATCGATACTGATGACAAATTGGCATAAAAAACGCTTTCTTGTAGTTGTTTTGCCGATCTCGTTCGCAGTCTCATTACTACTGTATTATGTTTTTCGGGCAGGCTTCAACTTAATGTTGCCAATTGGCCTATTTGGTTAACAAATGAAAGGAGGTTTGTCTATGCTTGAACTGATCCAAAGTGGTTTTCTCAGCATCTTTAACATAGAAACAATGGTGATTGTTTTTATTGGCGTCGCTTTAGGGCTTATGTTTGGCGCCATTCCTGGTTTGACGGCTGTTATGGCAATCGCCATTTGCTTGCCGATTACATTTGGAATGACACCTGTCAATGGCTTGTCCTTGTTAATGGGGCTATACATTGGGGGCGTTTCCGGGGGCTTTATCCCATCCGTCCTACTAAACATCCCCGGCACTCCTGCAAGCATCGCCTCAACATTTGACGGCTATCCAATGGCACAAAAAGGCGAAGCTGGCAGAGCCTTTGCGCTAACGATCGTTTTTTCGTTTTTAGCAGGCTTGCTTAGCCTATTGTTATTGATCTTTATTTCTCCTGTCTTGGCCAGTGTAGCCATTCAGCTTTCGCCGTTTGAGTATTTTGCAATTACTGTTTTTGCGCTGACGATGATTACATCCCTTTCAGACGGTTCTATGTTAAAGGGCCTCATTGCAGGTATGCTCGGTATAAGCCTTGCTACAATAGGCTTTGCACCGATTGACTCTTATCCACGTTTCACATTTGGCTTGTCCGAACTTGAGGCTGGCTTTAACGTTCTTCCAGTGCTAATTGGTTTATTTGCCATCACGGAAATTTTAAAAACGTCGTCTGAACGTGGACAAATTAACACAAAAGGTACCCAATCCGCTTACCACTTAAAAGACCTAGGTTTAAGCTTCAGTGATTTTTTCAAGCAAAAATGGAATTGGCTTCGCTCTACCATTATTGGCGTCACCGTTGGCATTCTGCCAGGGCTTGGCGGATCGGCAGCCAACATCATCTCTTATGTAACCGCTAAAAATCAGTCAAAGCATCCAGAAACGTTTGGAAAAGGGGAACCTGCCGGCGTTGTTGCTGCTGAATCTTCGAATAATGCCGCCATTGGTGGGGCGCTCGTGCCCCTTCTATCAATTGGCATTCCTGGCGATGGCGTAACGGCGCTTTTACTTGGTGGGTTAATGCTCCACGGCTTAAACCCTGGCCCACTTTTGTTTGAGCAAAATGGTGAAGTGATGTACGGAATTTTCGCTGCGCTCCTTTTAGCTAATGTTTTTATGGCCCTTTTGCTTATTATTGGGATGCGCTTCTTTATCCGCGTCCTTCATGTACCGCGACATGTGCTGTTGCCCATCATCGTCGTCCTTTGCGTCATTGGCGCATTCGGCGTAAACAACCGGCTGTTTGATGCGCTCGTTCTTGTACTATGCGGTGTCGTTGGTTACATGTTCACTAAATTAAAGTTTCCGGTTATGCCCATTGTGCTCGGTTTTATTCTTGGGCCGATTTTAGAAACCAATTTGCGTCGTGGACTGATGCATTCCAATGGCGACTTTCTTCCATTTGTCACGTCACCGATTGCCGCTGCCTTTCTATTGCTTGCCGCTGGTTCGTTTTTAATGGCAATCCGCAAAAATCGAAAGCGTTCAGCAACTGTTCAATAAAGGAGGAATGGCCCGTGAAAACGCATACCCTTTGTCCTATTCTTTTGGCTTCAGCCCTAGCCCTGTTGCTCTCAGGCTGCACAACGGTCGGCTTTCATGCGCCGACGTTTGGCTCTGAAAATAAAGTACCATCTACCGATCAAATTGACGCCTATCCGAACCGCCCGATTGAAATTATTGTGCCGACTGGGGCCGGCGGGGACACAGATTTAGGAGCACGGCTTCTTGGCCGTTATTTAGGTGAAGAAATGGATACATCGTTTGTTGTCACAAACATTGCCGGCGCAGGGGGAAGCATGGGCTCCAGGGAAGTGCTCGAAGCCGATCCAGACGGCTATAAAGTCTTGTTTTTCCACAACAACTTGCTCATCAATAAGCTATACGGCTTGTCAACTTTTAACCACAACGATTTTAAGATTGCCGGCATTGCTCTAATGGATCACGGCGACACGTTTATTGTTCATGGGGATGCCCCTTACCAAACAGCAAATGAATTAGCACAAGCTTCAATCGAACAACCTGGCGAACTTTCATTTGCAACAGAGGTCGGCGGCTATACACACTTGCAAATGATGGCTTTTGAGGAAGCGACAGGAGCGGACTTAAAGCCAATTGATGTCGGTGGCGCGTCTGACAAACTCGTAGCCCTTTTAGGCGGCCAAGTTGACATTGTTCCAATTGCCTATGGGGTAACAGCCGATTATATTGAAAATGGCGATTTCGCCTCTGTCGGCGTCCTCTCATCTGAACAACATGCTCTATATGACAACACGCCTACTTTTTTAGAGCAAGGCATTGATGTAGAGTTTGAGAAATTTTTCTTCTTTGCTTTTCCGCAAGAAACGCCCGATGCGATTGTCGCCCGCTTTTCTGAAGCACTAAAAGAAGTCGTAGAAAACAATGAAGCATACCGTGAGCAGGCTGAATCGTATTACACCATCCCGACCTATATCGCCCCTGAAGAGGCGACACGGTATATGGACGACGTGAGTCATTCCTATGAGCGCTTAATTGAACGTCTAGAAACACAAACGGACTAGAAAGGGCTATCCCATTAGGCCAGTTACTTAGCCTAATGGGATAGCCCCTTTAAATTTTTGCTCACCATTTTGTCCCTGTCACTTCATTCAAGGCATTAAGCAATGCTTTTATGTAGCCAATTGAATAGGCAAAGCCAATGCTTCCATAACTCCACCCAATATTAGAGTGGGCCCAATTGGCGTTTAAGTCTGGGCTGTCTCCTTCTAAAACGGGAACATGATCAGGATTAAGGCAGCCATCATAGCCGACTTTTTTTAATTCGAGCAACAGTTTAAACATGTTCATATCGCCATCATCGAGGAGTGCCTCTTCAAATGCCCCTGCCGTTGGCAACGCGCCGCGCACATTGCGGAAATGAATCAAAAACAAGCGCCCTTTTCTGCCGTAATGATTAATTTCATCGACAACAAGGGAACTGCCCCCCTCTTCCGCACGTGTTCCCATACAATAAATGTAACCGACTTGCTTGCTCGGGAACTCGTCTATAATCCGCCTGTAACCCAGCCCGCCAAAAGGTGTTCCTTGCAGCGGCGAATCAGACGGATGCATTCCCAACTTAATGCCTGCCTCTTCCACCGCCGGGACTAGCTTTCCATACGCATAAAGAAAGCGCTCCCACCATTGCTCATGCGCTTCTAAAGTCGGCGCTTCATAAGGCGTTTGGCTAAAAACAAGGCTTTCGCCTCTCGCCAATGCCCCGCCCCGTTGCCTTGCTTTGTAACTTTGAGTCAAATGATTAAACGTATCTCCGGCAAACCGTTGGCGAACAATCGGTATTCCAGCTTCAGCAAATACGTTGATGGCCGCCACCGAATGATCGACTTCCTTCTCACTTTCTTCAGCTCCTGCCATAAAATCTGCCGATAAATCAGGAAGCGTTACCCGGTTAATGTCGAGCCCAAAGGAACGAATTCGCCGTTTCAACCGAAGCAACGCATCCAAATCAGGATAGCCTTGCTCCTTTACTCCAGGGAAGCTTGAACCACTGCCAAAATCAATACAATCTACGCCCAATTGTGTCATTTGCTTTAAGTCGCCATCTGACAAATCACACGTTGTTGTCGTAACCGATACCCTCATTCCTGATCCCCCTAAATTTTTGATAAATTAATTGTAAGACAAATATACATTTCAGTCAATTACATTTTCAGCTATACAAAAAAACACCCTGAGCACAATCAGCGTGTTTTTAATCAATGTCTTTTATTCATGAAGCATACGCCTATAATGAAGGGAGACGCGTTGCTTCGAGATATTCTCCAAGTAGTTCTCAGCTAATTCCGTCGCTTGTCTTGCTTCAGAAGAAACAAGTTCAATTCGCATCACCATATCCCTTGTTAATTCTTTTTCCTTCTCCTCAAGGGCATCAATAAACGCGCCGCTGCTTGCGCCTAAGCTGGCTCGCAGCGATTGGCCCAAAGCCGCTTGAATCACATAAAGCTGCTTAAGGGACAGCTCAAGCTGAAGTCGCTTCCACACATAGCTTGGCGGTTCTTTAAATTGGTGTGTAATCACAACCGCTCCTGTATCATCAGGAATCATCACTCGTCCTCCTTCCCATTACCCCGAAAGTGTAAAAATCGCGGCAACGTTATGTTCTTCATCAAAAATATCTTCGATCCCTTCACGCATCTTTTCAAGGAAGGTGCGCTGCTTTTCCAATTGCTCCACCAAAGCCGCTTCCCACACCGGCCCTTCAGGCAATGTGATTCCGCCGATTTGGTCATGCACGACAATCCGCTCAATGCGGCTGCCTGCTGGCGCATGGCTTTTATTTAACAAGTGCTGATAGGCCTTAGGGTTGCCTTCCATATCATCAAACGCTTGGACAAGCGCCTTTTTTCGGGTTTCGACATCCTCTACGACCTCATGCTCATACAGGCGCACAAACGCTTGCACTTTTTCCTGTTGCTGCTCAACAATGGATAGGCCGTTGTAATACGCTTCGACAGTGGCACTTAAATTAACACGGATTTCCTCGCCTCCGTGTTGTGTGCTCACTATCATTTGATTGTTGTAGTACGAGACCCCGTTTTCTTCATTTAGCGCGTTCAACAATTCATGGATGCTGTGGCTATGGCCGATTTCACTCATGACTTCCTGCAATTCCTTTTCTAAAGCCTGCCAATGGCCATACAACTTTTCGCCATGTTCGATCAACAGCAGCAAAAAAGCCACGTCACTTCCTAATAATCCACTTCCTCCATCTTGCATTAAATACGGATATTCTTTATATACATCTTCAAGATGCTTATAATCATGAAGGGCTTGCAGCGATTCCGTCAATCCATTCAATTCTTTGACAATGATGTCTTTCGAAGCCTCATCAATGTAGCCAGCCTCGACCAAATACCCGAACACCTCTTCAGCCGAATCGTTTAAGCCTTGAACTGTCTCTATGATCGGTCCTACGTTCCGCTGGAATTGTTTAATATGGTCAAACTCTGTCAATGCCTTGCTTAACAAATCAAAGGCCTGTGGAACCTTCGCCCCTACTTGCCCTAGAGCAAGGGAACGAGCCATTTCTCCCCGCATAAAGGCAGGATACTCTGACAAATCAATCGTTTCCGACTCCAGCAACTTTTGAAAATCAGCCTGCAACTCGCTCACATCATCAAACACCGTCCGCTTGAGACCCGTCATTTCTTCTAACACACCGAGGGCACCATCTACTCCATTATCCACATACGCATCAGCCGCTGGCATAAAAATCGCTTGCCACTTGGCGATTTCCTCATCTGGCAGATTGGCAAAAAGCGGCGACAGTCCTGCATAATTTTTGTTCGTTACAATCCCCTCTTTCGCTTCTATCGGAACAGTCACAAACCCTCTCGTATTTTCCATCAACGCATAAAGGGGGTCATTGCTCGAACGGAGCTGGTGGATGGAACTGGTATCGATTTTTTCTTCTATGTACTCGACGGCAAACTGTTCGAGTTCATGAGGGGGGAGGGTGTAGATGGCGTTTTTGTCTTTTAAAGGAAGATCAAATTGATTGTTTACTTTTCTTGCGAAAAATTCATCTGCAGTATAAAGCTGATAAGCATTAATTTGCGCGCCATTAACCCCGTAAATCTTATTAAAACTCTGGTTTAGAACTTGAGCAGTTAAATTATTATTATTCGCGAGCGAGTGACCTAGACCGACCGTTAACATCTCTTCATCGCTTATATTAAACTCCTTTTTCGCTTCATCAACAAAAGTGTCGACGTCGATTGCCTGCGATGCGTCTTTTCCTTGGAACAACCCAATCGCATTGTATAGCCAATCACCGGGATCATTAGAGCCTTGTGATATTACGTAAAGCTGATTGATGCTTTTCTCCTCGTTTTCAAAATAAATTGCTGTACCATCATAATCCGATTCCAATTCGTCACTTTCATTTGAAGTGTAAACTTTCATGTCTGCTGGAAGCTCTTCTCCCATTTCTTCAATGTAAATTCGCCGCACTTCTTTTTCAAATGCCTCTTTAGACATACCCTGTTTCATTTTGTATTCCAACTGAGTAATACGAAGCCATACTTCGTCTTTTATTAATAGCTCGTCATTCGCCATCCGTCTCGCCTCCATCACTACGGGTTCCTGAAAACTGAATCGACTTTACCCACTGGAGTATATATGCTTCTTCCTCTGCCAAATCCATTTGACAACTTTCAGACTTTTCATCAACACAAGAAGAGATATAAAGAAATTCCATTGCTTGAGGCGCTTCTTGGGATGATACTTTGTAACCCATGAAAATATAGCTTTGATAACCTTCAATGTCCTCTATCGTATACCCATAGTATGTAAAACCATGTTCATCTTCAGCTTCTTTCCACTCTTCCTCATAATCCCAGCGTCCCCTTAAGTTATCCAAAAGCCGTTCTGGTTTTTTAGCATTTCCACCATAGTTATATTGAAATCCAACTAAATACCCTCTGTTTTCTTCTTCACTTTCATAAGCAAACCTCAATTTTTCATAGTGGTCTCCATCAACACCAGACGCATTGTCCATAAGCACGGCCTCTTCTGGAAACCAAATCGTAAAGGCGCCGATTTTTGAGCGCATTAAATAATACCCATCCGCTACTGGCTCGGTCGACACCATCATTTCTCGGGAATACTCATTTTGAAACGCATCAATTTGCGGCAAGTCTGCCGGGTCCATTTCCGCTGGCGTTTTTTCTGTTTCTTCTTCTGGTGAGTTACCCATTTGGCCACATCCTCCTAACATCATGGCAATGACAACTGCCAGCAATGTCTTGCTTTTGTCCATTCTGCTCGACTCCTTAGGCCTCACTACCGCTTTTTTATCATTCTTAACATAAATATGAAAATAATGACACTGACATAAGCCTTGTGAGGTTAGACCTAGAGTTGTTACTTGAAAGCACTTAGAAAAGGGGAAATGCTTCTAGACTCTGCTCTCTTGTTGGTTGTCTTTTATTAATAGTTCGTCATTCGCCATTCGTCTCGCCTCCGTCGCCACGAGTACCTGAAAACTGAATCGACTTCACCCACTCAAGAGCAAACTCTTTTTCCTTTTCTAAATGAATCTCACATCCTTTATCTTGTTTGTTTACGCAGCTTACATCGTACACAAATTCTATGATCTGGGGGGCTTGTTTTGTAGAAACTTTATATCCTATTACAACATATTCATTTTGAGACATTTCTTTTGCCTCGTAAAATATCGTGCTCTCATCTTCTTGAATCTCATTCCATTCCTCTTCGTAATTCCACCTCCACCTTAAATTATCTAAAATGCGTTCAGGTTTTTTTACATTTCCCCCATATTGATATTGAAAATTTCCTGTATATCCCCGATTTTCATTTTTATTTTCATAGGAAATTCTAAGCTTTTCATAATGGTCTCCATCAACACCAGAAACATTGTCCATAAACACGGCCTCTTCTGGAAACCAAATCGTAAAGGCGCCAATTTTTGAGCGCATTAAATAATACCCGTCCGCTACTGGCTCGGGCGACACCATCATTTCTCGGGAATACTCATTTTGAAACGCATCCATTTGCGGCAAGTCTGCCGGGTCCATTTCCGCTGGTGTTTTTTCCTGTTCTTCTTCTGGTGAGCTACCTATTTGGCCACATCCTCCTAACATCATGGCAATGACAACTGCCAGCAATGCCTTGCTTTTGTCCATTCTGCTCGACTCCTTAGGCCTCACTACCCGTTTTTTCATCATTCTTAACATAAATATGAAAATAATGACACTGATATAAGACTTGTGAGGTTTGAACTAGCTGGATGTTCTCAATGGAAATCAACTGTGTTAAACTTTTTTCACCGGAATTTTCCGAATGATGAACAACAGGGGGAAATTGTCTATGAGAGATAGAAGTTCGGTGGTCATAATAAAAGATGAGAAAGTCGTTTTAATTCAAAGAATTAGAGATGATGCTATGTATTATGTTTTCCCTGGTGGTGGAATAGAGCAAGGTGAAACACCAGAAGCCGGTGCCAAAAGAGAAGCATTAGAGGAATTAGGAGTCGACGTAAAAATTAATGAGTGCATTTCAAAAATTGAATTCAACGGAACTCAATATTTTTTTCTGTCTGAAATTATTTCTGGAACTTTAGGAACTGGACAAGGGGATGAATACATAGACAAAAATAAAGATAGCGGAACGTACTTGCCAATGTGGGTAGATATAGAAAGTTTATCATTGATTGATGTTAGACCCAGTAAAGTTGCTTTAAAAGTTCAATCCCTATTCAATTAACGCATCTCCAAAAAAATCAACACTCTATATAATCGATAGGAAACGTAGTAAGATGCCTCATTCTCATTGCACTGTATGTCTATTTGTTGTGTTTTTGGCCGTGTGAGTCACAATTTTTCCTTACAAATATGAATGGTGTATTCGGTTGATTCTGTTAAGTCTTTCTGCCCCTTCTGGATTCTCAAATTTAAGGCTTTGTGAAAATAACTTATAGCTAGATCGTAATTTTCTTGGTCAAATAAATTTTTGACATAATGTTGATAAACAAAATCTAGTATACCCCGACATTCGTCACATATTTCGGCTTCTTCCATGAGTTTCTTAAACATTTGATTAGACGTATGAAAGTCTTTCTGTCATTGATATGTGTGAGCCAAACGTAGTTTATTAACAAACAAGCGATTGTCATTATTTGTCCTTTCATATGCTTGAATCGCTAACTTTAGATACTTTATACTTTCTTCCAATTCTTCAACAATCCGCAAATAAACGCCAATTAATCCATAGATTTTTGCTACTTCCCTTTTATCGTTCTGGAATATTGGTATTTGTTTTTTTAGAAATTCGATGCCTTTCATCATTTCAGCTTTTGACACAGGAATTTCTCGTAAATTTTCATCAAAATAAACCTCTAAATTAAATGGGATAGCAGACATGTCCATCCTATTATTTCTTCCACCTTTCAAAGGATCAAATTTTATTAAAACAAACCTGTGGGGGCTTGTTTTGTAGAAACTTTATATCCTATTACAACAAATTCATTTTGCGCCATTTCTTTTGCCCCATAAAAAATCATGCTCTCATCTTCTTGAATCTCATTCCATTCCTCTTCGTAATCCCATCTCCACCTTAGATTATCTAAGAAGCGCTCAGGTTTTTTTGCATTTCCCCCGTATTGGTAGTGAAAATTCCCTGTATATCCGCAATGAACGCATAAGCCTCGGAACACGTCTATAACGACCGCCTTTGTCTACGATTCATCGACTTATTTTTGAAGAACACCATGGGAAATATCTGTTCTGCAGCTAAAAGTTTACGTTTTTTCGATCGAAATGATTGATAAGCGCTTTTCTACCATAAAAAAAGAAAGGCCAACGTATCCGCCTTTCTTTAAGTCGTTTTAAAAAGCCCATAGAAATATTATTCTGTTTTATAGTAAGCCAAATCGTCATTCATTTGCTGGTTTAAAGCTGTTAGTTTTTCGGCCGCAGTTGCGATCGTTTCTAAGGCTGTTCCTTGCTCGTCAAAGGAGGCTGTGATTTCTTCAACAGATGCGGCTGTCTCTTCTGCTACACTTAACGCTTGTTCTATCGAGACAGCCATCGTTTTCGCTTGGCCTGTAATATTTTCTATTTCATTCTCAATGATGTAAATCGCGCCGCTCGTCTTTTGAATAGAAGCTTCGATCCCAGTGAATACTTCTGCTGTTTGTTTGACTGCTTCGTTTAATTCGTCTGAGTAACTGCCCGTTTGTCCGATTAGCATGATGATTTGCTCCATCTCTTGTTCAATTCCAGAGATCACCTCTTTTATTTCAGCCGTACGTGTATTCGCTTGTTTCGCAAGCTTGCGCACTTCTCCAGCAACGACGGCAAAGCCATTGCCATGTTCTCCTGCCTGGGCTGCTTCAATGCTTGCGTTTAAAGCTAAAAGATTCGTCTGCTCGGCGATGCCATTAATCACTTGCGTCACCCGAGAAATGTCTTGGATTTTTCCATATAATTTTGTAATACCGATGCTAATGTCTTCTGACGCTTGGTGGGAATTAGAATGGGACTGTTCCAAATGGGAGACCATTTCCCTTCCTTTTACAGAAGCAATGGAAGACTCAACCGATGTTTCAACCACTTTTTGCTTTTGCTCGTTGATTGATTGAATCGACTGGTTCAATTCCCCGACTTGCTCATTCGTTTTTTCCAGTTGGATGGCTTGATCTTGCGTACCTGATCCGATTTCATTAACAGCTAAAAGCATCTCCTGGGCAGTCGCTGATGTCTCTTCTGCTACTGCTGACAAATCCGAGGCCCGGTCGAGGACATTGATGCCAGATTGCTGCAAATCAGCAACCAATTTTCTCAACTGGGTCGTCATTTTATTGAATGACCGACCTAGCCGGCCAATCTCGTCATTGGACTCTGGCAAATTTGAATAAGAAATGTCACCGTCGGCAATTGCAGCTGCCGCAGTCGCCACTGTTTCCAGCGTTTGCACTCTTTTGCGGATAAGCAAATAAGCGACAAGCAATGCAGCAATGGAGACGACGGCTGTTAATGCCGTTATATAATAGCCAAGCTCTTGAATGTCACTATAAAATTCGCTTTCAGTTGCCGTCATACCAATATGCCAGCCCCATGGTTCGAAGTATGTCATGTAGCTGATTTTTTTGATTTGTGCACCGTCTTCGACGCGATTATAAAACGTAAACCGATCTTCTACATGTTCCTTTCTAGCACTTTCGACAAAATGTTCCCGATTTGTCGTGTCTTCCGGAATTTCGCCGATCTCATTAGTGGGGTGAAGTTGGGTTGCGTAATCATCTGTATACGCTACCATATATCCATCTGATTTATAAGAAAACAGCGATTTGGAATGCTCATATCCGTTTTCTGTTTTAGGTCCAGAAATTAGCAAACGTGCCCGTTCCTGCCCTTCTTCTAGCGACATCGTGCCATTTTCGATATCCTCTTGTATGGCGGTTAATAGAGGCAGCGCTGCATCAACAGTATGTTTCATATCAAGCATGCCGGCGTCAATCAGCTGATTTTTCGCTAACGTATACGTAGTAGCGCCAATTACTAAACTTGTCATTAACACGCATGCTACAAGCAACGCTGTTAACTTAACTAAGATTCTATTCCTAAATCTTTTCATGCACATCCCTCCCCCTTTTTGTATCGGTTAAAAAGTGACAGGGATGAAGCATGGAACGCAACCCCGTATTGCCGTTTCAAATGGGGGGGCACGTTTCCCTTCCGCGCAAACACGGTTTATAAACAGCCTATTCGATTCATCCAAAATCAACGATCGAAATGTTTAAGAGGAAAACTGAATTTCTCAATAACCTGTTTTGGCTTTATCACCAACCAGATAGCACACCAGTAAGCAAAGCAAATATTGCCATCCATAGTGTCGTTAAAAAGGCCCATTTGAACATAAACCGTTGATGGTCGCCTAATTCTACTTGCGCGAGGCCAATCAACAAAAACGTTGACGCCGTCAGCGGACTGAGGGGGAAGCCGACTGTCATTTGTCCAAGTACGGACGCTTGAGCAATTTCAATTCCAGGCACGCCATACATTTCTGCCGATTGGGCAAGAATCGGCATGACGCCATAATAATAGGCATCAGGATTAAAAACGAGGCTAAGGGGCATGCTGGCAATGGCAACGACAATTGGCAGCGAACCACCAATTTGTTCCGGCACAAGGTTGACGAGCGCTACCGCCATTGCCTCGATCATCCCTGTTCCTGTAAGGATACCTGTGAAAATTCCAGCTGCAAAAATAATCGATAACACTGGCACCATTCCTGACGCTTGCAGCTGGATTTGTTGCATTTGCTCTTTTGGATTCGGATAATTTATTAGCAGCCCAAGCACAAAGGCAATAATAAAGACAACAGGCAGCGGCAACCATTGCATAACTAATGTCGTTAACGTCAAGGCGGTCAACAGCACATTGGGAATAAACAGCTTCGGGCGTTTCATTTTCAATTGCTCTTCTGTTTGATCACTGCTCATTGAATATTCGATTGATTGGACACCAAGGCGTTTTCGCTCTTTTTTTCCAATCCAGTAAGCGACGAATAAAAGCCATAGGAATCCCACCACCATTGAAGGCAATAGTGGGATAAATATCTCGCCAGGATCAATGCCAAGCGCACTGCCGGCGCGGGCAGTCGGCCCTCCCCACGGCATAATATTCATGAATCCAGCGCCAAGGCCAACAATTCCTGCCAAGACGATCCTGCTCATACCGAGCCGATCATAAAGAGGCAACAAGGCTGGAATGACAATCAAAAATGTTGATGCTCCCGAGCCATCAAGTTGGGCAAGCATAGCAAATATCAGTGTACCGACTACTACTTTTAAGGGATCGCCTTTTACTGCTTTTAAAATCTGCGCAAGAATCGGATCAAACATCCCCGCATTGTTCATGACACCGAAATAAAGGATTGCAAAACCTAACATAACGCCAGTTGGGGCTACAAGCTGAACGCCTTCCAGCATGTGCTCGCCTAGCTCAAGGCCAAACCCACCAATGATGCCAAAAACGATTGGAATTAACACGAGTGCAACAATAACCGATAACCTTTTCGAAACAATTGAATATAAAAACACCACGATCGTCAAAAAACCAAGTAATGCCAGCAAATGAAACCCCTCCTAATTTAAGCGCTTTCAAAATAAATGAGCATTAGCGCTACCCGCTCGTTTATAACCAAACTTCCATTTCAAGAAGATGCCAAGAGAGTGATTTTCCATGTACATCAAAATCAAGGGCAGCCGCTACGCCGCCTGGACGAGTGCCATGAAGGACAAAATGAAGGGCGGCCAATTGAGGAAGCTCATAACGGTCAACACTGCCAGAGGCTAGTCGGCAAAAATGTTGTTTCACCGCTGCTGCCGTTATTTGTTGTCTCACACTTTCGTAAAATCGTTCATCGTATAGAAATAGGCTGATCGTTGTCTGTTCGCCTTTGTCGCCTGCCCGGGCATGGGCAACTTTATATAAAGGTGTAGTCATGCCATTACCTCCGTTACGAACACATTTGTCTTAACCATGTTTCGTGGAATCGATGCCGAATAAGCAGAAACGACACGTTTTGCCTGTGATCGAACGCCCCCTGGACCGCCTGGGCCGTTTAGCCACAATGCTTCCACTTCCTCACCAACACGTTCAGCTTGCCGACGGTCCCTCGCTCTAGCAGCTACACGGAGAAGGACTTCATATGGGCGAACCGACGGCTCATTCTGAAAAAGCCCATTCACCCCAAGCAATTCATGTTTAACCTCTTTCTGGTCAAACCCTGCACTTGTTAATCGCGCCAATACGATTTCAGCAGCGAGATGGGCCCGTTCAACTGCACCGTAGCCTCCATAGGCAATCATGCCTTCACCAATGTAGCCTTGGTTCACGCCAATTGTCGCTTTTAGTTGAGCGGGTCGCTCACGGCCGCTTCCCCCGTTCACTGCAATCTGGTTGGCAGCAACCTCCTTAAAAAATACAGACGAAAAATCTGCGGTAACGTCGGGCGTCATATAGGCAGTTGGGTCCATTACTTCATATAATAGTTGCTCTTTACATGTTTGTAGCGTCACCGCTCCACCGCTTCCTGGCGTTTTCGAAATGATGCCAGTACCATCAGCATAAACATCAGCAAATGGCATTCCGAGTCGATGCAACTCTGGCACCTGCTTTTTACACCCATCAGCAAAATAACCGCCACTTACTTGGGCGCCGCACTCTAGCAAGTGGGCAAGCACCGTTCCCGCACCGAGCAAATGCCAATCTGAAAACTTCCAGCCAAACTCATAGACCATTGGCGCCAAAAATAATGAAGGGTCTGCGACACGCCCAGTTAGAATAACATCGGCGCCTTGCGCCAAAGCAGGTAAGATCGCGTCAACACCTAAATAAGCGTCAGCGGAAATAACATCGTCACCGAATGTGGATAGAGGCTTGCCCGTTTCCCATAAAGGAGGGTCGGCTTGCTTTGCTTGTTCAAGCACATCGGCACCAATGACTGTCGCGACTTTCAGCTTTGAAAGACCGAGAGAAGAAGCAATTTCTGCCGTTTTCTTTGCAGCACTTTCTGGATTAGCTGCCCCTAAATTCGTAATGACCGTTACCCCTTTGTCTTTGCATAACGGCAATAAAGCTGTCATGCGTTCTTCTAAAAACTGGCCATAGCCTTTTTCACGGTCTAGCATTTTTTCTAAGTAGGCAAGAGCCGTTGTCCGCTCTGCGAGCCCTTCCAGGACAAGATAATTTAAATTTCCGCGCTTCACCAAATCCACTGCAGCATCAATTCTGTCGCCGCCGTAGCCAGCGCCAGTACCAATACGTATTGATTTCATACTCTCCCTACTTTCTGCATCTTTGCTATGTCTATTTGAATGCAATCATTGTGCCAACTGTTAAAACGCTAACTTTACAGGCTATAAATGCTCCATTTCTAAAAAGCCAGAAATAAATTCTAATAATTAAGAACACGACTGGCAGTTTAGGCAACAGGCTGATATGATAAATGAAAACGCTTTAAAAGGGGGCTTCCAAGTGGATGGACATGCCATTCTTGATGCCATTCAAGACGGAATACTTGTCATTGACGAGCAAGGGATTGTCAGGAAAATCAATGCCGAATATACACGCATCACGGGCGTGTTTGCACAGGACATTATTGGCAAGCCTCTTCTAGAAGTCAGGCCAGAAGCACACCTTGTTTCCACGCTAAAAGACAAAAACGTACGTGTCGGCGTATATAGAAAAGTCAATGGCCGAGAATACTTAGTCGATATGGCGCCTATTTTTGATGGCGGCCAAGTGGTGGGAGCCGTCTCAATCTGTAAAGGCAAACAAGAAGTGCTGGATTTGACAAAGACAATCGAACAGCAAAAACAACAAATTCAATGGTTGCAGCAAAAAGTAGATGCGAGTTTTCAAGCGGCCCATCATTTTGAATCGATCATTGGGTATAATCAAGGGTTAAAAGAGGTAACGGCGATTGCCCGCAAAGCAGCAACCGCTCCTTTTCCATTCCTGATTACAGGAGAGAGCGGAACAGGGAAAGAGCTTTTTGCACAGGCCATTCATAGAGGAGGGAAAAATGCCTCACAACCGTTTGTACCAATAAACTGTGCAGCGATTCCAAAAGACTTGCTGGAAAGTGAATTGTTTGGCTACGAAACGGGCGCTTTTACAGGTGCCCAAAAAATGGCAAACTTGGCTTATTTGAGTTGGCTGACAACGGTACGTTGTTCCTTGATGAAATCGGCGAACTCCCCCTTTCCTTACAAAGCAAACTGCTACGCGTCTTACAAGAAGGGACAATACGAAGGCTTGGCGCTTTAAAGGAAAAACGCGTTTGTACACGTATTATCGCTGCGACCAACCAAAACATGACGGACTTAGTGAGCAAAGGTTTGTTTCGAGAAGATTTATATTATCGTTTATGTGTGTTCCAACTTCACATTCCGCCGTTGCGTGAGCGAAAAGAAGATATCCCTTTGCTTGCCAAAACGCTCCTAGCCAACCAATCTGACGCAAAGGCAGTTGGGCAAGTAAACATTAGCGAGGACGCATTGGAAAGGCTCGAGCACTATCATTGGCCTGGGAATGTGCGCGAACTAAAGAATGCACTCCAATTTGCCCTTTGCATGATGGATGAACCGGTTTTGCACGCTAGCCATCTGCCGCCGCATTTGGCAACGGACCATGGGCAAAGGGCCACACCAATGTTGTTCACTCCTCCTGCGTCATTAAAAGCAGGCATGGAGGAAGCAGAACGGCAGCTTATTAAAAACGTACTTGCCAATTGTGCGAATCATTTAGAAGGCAAAAAGCAGGCAGCAAAACGATTAAACATTTCCTTGGCGACGCTATACAATAAAATGAAGAAATACCGTTTGTAATTGTAGGGAGAACGGAAAAAAACCGGACGGAAATTGTCCGGTTTTTTCTGTATAACTTGCGCAGAAGCCATTGCCTTCTTTAATGAGCTTCCAACAAAGGGCGCTCTGCTACCATCTTTATAAATGCTTGATGCAAGCGGGCGTCATCCGTCAATTCAGGATGGAACGAACACGCAAGGAAAGAGCCTTGCTTGACGGCAACGATTTCTCCGTTGTATTCGCTTAAAATGTCTACATCTGGTCCGACTTCTTTAACAAGCGGCGCGCGAATGAAAACAGCAGTCAGCTTTTCGGCTATCCCTTTCACATCAAGCGTTGCTTCAAAACTATCCCGTTGCCGCCCAAACGCATTGCGCTCAACAACCATGTCGATGAAACCTAAGTGCCCATCTTGCTCACCAGAAAGAGTCTTTGCCATCAATATCAGTCCAGCACATGTGCCTAATATCGGCTTTCCCGATTCGCCAAATTCACGCAACGACTTAAAAAGTTGATACTTGTCAATCAGCCTACGCATTGTCGTCGATTCACCGCCTGGCAAAATAAGCCCATCTATCTCTGCTAGCTGATCTGGACGCTTTATTTCGATTGCTTCTGCGCCGCTGTTCGTTAATAAACGGATATGTTCACTAACCGCGCCTTGTAAGGCTAACACTCCAATTTTCATAGGCTTACCACCCACGGTCCTGCATCCGCTCTGCCGGCGCCAATGTCGCCACATCAATTCCTTTCATGGCGGAGCCAAGGTTTTTCGAAAGCTCGGCAATCCGTTCATAATCTGTGTAATGGGTTGTCGCTTCCACAATTGCCCGAGCAAATTTTTCAGGGTTGTCTGATTTAAAGATGCCAGATCCGACAAAAACGCCGTCAGCGCCTAGATGCATCATCAGAGCAGCATCCGCTGGCGTGGCGATGCCCCCTGCGGCAAAATTGACGACAGGCAATTGGCCCGTTTCCTTAATGTGCAACAATAATTCATAAGGGGCGCCTAACTGCTTGGCTTCAGTCATCAACTCATCTGTGGACATATGAGCTACTTGTTTGATTTGCGCCTGCATTTTTCGCATATGGCGAACTGCTTCAACAATATTGCCCGTTCCTGGCTCGCCTTTTGTGCGAATCATTGAAGCGCCTTCGCCAATTCGGCGCGCTGCTTCGCCGAGATCACGGGCACCGCAGACAAACGGCACTGTAAAATCGCGCTTGTTTAAATGATAAACTTCATCAGCCGGTGTTAGCACTTCGCTTTCATCAATATAATCGACACCCATCGCTTCCAAAACTTTCGCTTCAACGATATGGCCAATGCGCGCTTTTGCCATGACTGGAATCGAGACAGCGTTTAACACTTCTTCTGTCACAGTTGGGTCTGCCATTCTCGCAACGCCGCCAGCTGCGCGGATATCAGATGGCACCCGTTCTAACGCCATGACCGCTACAGCACCAGCTTCTTCAGCGATTTTGGCTTGCTCGGCATTAATGACATCCATAATAACGCCGCCTTTTTGCATTTGCGCCATTCCTTGTTTAACCCGGTCCGTTCCTACTACTTTTTCCATTTGGCCCACTCCTTTATCGTTTGCTTTTTTTTGATTTGCTGACTAGTATAGAAAACAACTGACCACATTGTAAGTGTCAGTTTTCAAGAAAGTGATGAGGTCAGAAAAAGGAGCGGTCTACATGGAATTGCTATGGTGCGAATTAAATCGAGATTTGCCAACGCCCTTATATGAACAATTGTACGCCCACATCAAAACGGAAATTACGGAAGGCCGCATTGGCTATGGTACAAAACTTCCCTCTAAACGCAAACTAGCCGACTCTTTAAAATTAAGCCAAAACACGGTTGAAGCAGCTTACGAGCAGTTAGTAGCAGAAGGCTATGTCGAAGTAATTCCAAGAAAGGGATTTTATGTACAAACCTATGAAGACTTAGAATATATTCGAGCTCCGAAAGCACCTGGAGATGCGTTAGAAACAAAGCAAGACGCGATTCGCTACAATTTCCACCCGACCCACATTGACACAACCAGTTTTCCATTTGAGCAATGGCGCAAGTATTTTAAACAAACGATGTGTAAGGAACATCACCGCTTATTACTAAATGGAGACAATCAAGGCGAGGCATCATTTCGGCGCGAAATCGCCTATTACTTGCATCATTCACGGGGTGTCAATTGCACGCCAGAACAGGTAGTAGTCGGAGCAGGGGTGGAGACCTTACTGCAACAGCTTTTCTTGCTCCTTGGCGCAAATAAAGTCTACGGAATTGAAGACCCAGGCTACCAACTAATGCGGAAATTGCTATCCCATTATCCAAACGATTATGTCCCTTTTCAAGTAGATGAAGAAGGCATTGATGTTGACAGCATCGTGCGCACACCGGTAGATGTCGTTTACACAACGCCATCGCGCCACTTTCCTTACGGTTCTGTCTTATCGATCAATCGCCGCAAGCAATTGCTTCATTGGGCAGAAGCACACGAAAACCGCTATATTATTGAAGACGATTACGATAGTGAATTCCGCTATACAGGAAAAACTATTCCATCTTTGCAAAGCATGGACGTCCATAACAAAGTCATTTATTTAGGCGCCTTTTCGAAATCATTGATTCCGTCTGTCCGCATCAGTTATATGGTATTGCCGGCACCACTTGCTCACTTATATAAAAACAAGTTTTCTTACTACCACTCAACGGTGTCGCGCATTGACCAGCAAGTACTGACGGCATTTATGAAACAAGGGGACTTTGAAAAACACTTAAACCGGATGCGGAAAATTTACCGCCGCAAGTTAGAAAAAGTTCTGAGCTTGTTGAAACGATATGAAGACAAGCTATCGATAATCGGTGAACGTTCCGGTCTCCATATCGTGCTCGTCGTAAAAAATGGAATGGATGAACAGACACTGGTTGAGAAAGCATTAACCGCCAAGGCAAAAGTGTATCCATTATCTGCTTACTCCCTTGAACCTGCAATCCACCCGCCTCAAATTGTAATCGGCTTTGGAAGTATTCCTGAAGACGAATTGGAAGAAGCGATCATGACAGTGTTGAATGCGTGGGGGTTTTAGTCGGGGGGAATTAAAAACAGAAGTTTTCACTTATCGCTTTCTAAATGGACCGTATGCCCTGTATCAGGGTCAATATAAGATGGATGGGGTTCGGCCTCAAAATACTCCAATCCATTTGTATCAGGAATATCTTTAGGATCAAGGTGAATGACATGTGGGTTCAGTATCGTTTCCCGTAGCAGCTGAGGCGTGCCTCGGCGCAGCCAACTAAAACAACTGCAAGTATAGACCTTGCCAAAAGTCTATACATGGAGAAATCCCTTTCCTATTCTACTAGTAAGAAAAAGGTACATGAAGAAAGTTGAAAATAATTCAATATTTCCCCACCACCTTTTTTCCTTTTCAAAGACTGCGCCTTCTTGCCACTATCTACCATGGGGGTTGCTGCGGATTTTACTTTCACCAGCCACAGCCTACCTTAAAATCCCCTTCAGGCAGTATAAACGCTGCTTAAAGGGGATGTGTGCTTCTATACAGCAACTTAGAGCTATTGGTTGTTCGGTTTACCGAGTAATGCGTGGATCGGTGAAAACATCGCTTCCATCATCGCTGTGGGAAGAAAACTCGCTAATTATCGCACCTTGGGGCCCCGCTTGAAACCAGTGACGGGTGTTAGGCGGAATCGTGTATTGTTCCCCTGGCAGGAGCACAATTTCGTTAGCGGCCGTGTAATAAGCAGCATCTTCAGCTGGCGGATGGCCACTTGGATCGTTTGTTGCCTCCCCTTCAACAAATAGATGGACGCGGCCAAAACGGCAACGAAACGTTTCTTCTTTTCCAGGCGTGCCATCTCGTTGCGGTGGGTGTTTATGTTCTGGGCATGTTTGGTTCGGGAACAACACCAATTCTTTGGCGCAGTAGCGGCGGCTGTTTACATAAGTGAACAGCTGCAAACCACTTCGCTCAAGGCGGCCTAGCCCAAAGTCGGCAATTTCGATATTGTCTGCTTCTTGGTCCGTTAAGAGAAACCCTTGCTCTTCAAGAGCTTCTCGTGTTTTTTGCTTAGCTGTTTCCATATTCACTACTTACAACCCCTTCGTCAAGCTGAAGTCGTCAAGGTCGACTTCCTCCTCTTCAGGTTCTTGTTCCATTGCCTCTTCCTCTTGTTTGACTGCCGGTTTCCACAATGATAACAACGTGCCGGTAATGAGGCTGCCGATCGCAAGCGCCAACACAAAGTACCAAGGTTCAATCATCAGCGGTACAACAAACAAACCGCCATGTGGGACAGTGCTTCCTACTCCCCATACCATCGAAAGCCCGCCTGCAACCGCTGAGCCAAATGAGCACGAAGCAACAACTCGAATCAAGTCCCGCGCAGCAATCGGGATAACCCCTTCTGTGATCATGCAAATGCCCATTGGCACGGCTGCTTTTAATGTTTCTTTTTCTGCTTTTGTATATTTGTATCTTGTAAATAGGAAAGATAGAGCAATACCGAAGACAGGCACCATGGAGCCAATGAATTTTACTGCTTCTGGTTCATAAATGCCTTCTACAAGCAGCCCATCGGCAAATAACGAGGCCGTTTTGTTGACAGGGCCGCCAAAGTCAAAACTGGACATTGCGCCGAGGATCGTCCCCATAAAGAAGCGCGAACCACCTTCCATCGATTGCAACAGCCCTAGCAGGGAGTTTTGCATGCTGGCAATGGGCTGGCCAATGATTGTCAACATAAGCAGCCCAGAGAAAGCGGTTGCAAGTAGAGGAATAATCATGACAGGCATAAGACCAATCATGCTCTTTGGCACTTTCACATACTTTTTGATCGCCAAAACGACATAGCCTACTAAAAAGCCGCCGAGTATGCCGCCGATAAAACCAGCCTGAATTTCATTAGCAATAAAGCCAATAACGAGGCCAGGGGCGAAAGCCGGACGGTCCGCAATCGACATTGCAATCGCTGCTGTAAAAAGGGGAACGACGAGCGTCATGCCCCAACCGCCAATTTGGTTCAAGTAAAAGGGGATCGTTCCTTCATGGTTGGCGACATCAGCTCCTCCGAAGATTTGCCCTAAAGCAATGCACAAGCCGGCCGCAACAATCAGTGGGATCATATAGGAAATACCAGTCAACAGATGTTTTTTAATCGTCAAGCCGATTGATTTCATGCTGCTTCTCCCCTTTACACGTTTGCGTTCAATTCAGCTTCAATTTTCTTGATGAGCTGCTTTGGCGATTTGATGGCAATATGCGTCGGGATGCGGATGACTTTTTTCTCTTTGAAACGATCGCGCCCCGATATGCTAATGTCTGCTGCAATGATGACGACGTCCGCTTCCTTGATCTCGTTTGCTGTCAACTCATCTTCCGTGCCGATCGTCCCTTGTGTTTCAATCTTTACTTCGTGCCCTGCTTCTTGTGCCGCTTTTACAAGCTTTTCTTTCGCTAAAAATGTATGGGCAATCCCTGCCGTACAAGCCGCAACACCAACAATTTTCATGATTCTCCCTCCTGTTCATCAAATGCCTGTATAATGTCGTCTTTTGAGTTCGATTCAAGCAATGCTGCGCACACTTCATCACGGGCAAGCGCACCAGCTACTTTGGCCAGAAGCTTTAAATGAAGATTGCCCTCATCTTCTTTGCGCACCGCAAACAAGATAATCGCCTGAACCGGTTTTCCGTCTAACGTTTCCCAACCAATTGGCTGTTTCGTCCGGCCGATGGCAATCGCTGTGTGGCGAACAGCATCCGACTTGCCATGGGGAATGGCGACCCCGCCGCCAATCCCCGTCATGCCTTGAGCTTCCCGTTCATATACATCTTTTTCAAAGCCTTCTTTTGATTCGATTGCCCCATTCTCATCAAGCAATTCGATTAATTCTTTAATCGCGTCTTCTTTCGAGGTCGCGCTTAAATCAAGCTTGATCACGTCTTTATGCAATAACTCCGCTAGCTTCATTGGCCTGTTTCCCCTTTCACTCACTGAGCTTGTACAACGGTGCTTTGCCTGTTGAACCGAAAAGCGCCATTTTTTTGCGCAACACTGCTTTCGCCGCTTCTCGGGCTTCAGGCATTAACACGTCCGGTTCAAAATCGTGTGGTTTCTCTTGGAGCGTTTGGCGCAACTGGTTGAAAAAGGCGCGTTTCATATCGCTAGAGAGGTTGATTTTTGCTACCCCTAATTGTGTCGATTGGCGGATGTCCTCATCTGGATTATCCGAGCCGCCATGGAGGACTAATGGGATGCCTACTGACTCATTGATTTTCTCCAGCCGGTCCAGTTGGATTTTTGGCTTCATATGCTTTGGATAGAATCCATGAGATGTGCCAATCGCGACGGCAAGTGTGTCGCAGCCTGTACGTTCAACAAATTCCCGTGCTTCATCTGGTTCAGTGTAAAGAATTTGGTCTGCGCCTCCTTCAGAGCTGCCGTCATTGTTGCCGATTGTTCCTAGCTCGGCTTCTACGGAAACACCGACTGAGTGGGCTATTTCAACCGCTTGTTTCGTCAAGGCAATATTTTCTTCAAACGGCAAATGGGATGCATCCATCATCACCGATGTATAGCCATTTTGGATCGCCTGGGCAATATCAGCCAATGTCGCCCCATGGTCGAGGTGGATCACAATTGGCACGCGGGCACGGTGTGCTGCTTCTCTGGCGTAAGCGATAAACTCATTGCCTATAAGCGCCAACTCATTAGGATGGATTTGTAAGATTGCTGGCGATTTTTCTTCCTCTGCCGTCTCAATAATGGCGGATAGCAATTCGCTATTAGAAACATTGTAGGAGCCAACTGCAAATTTTTGTTCATATGCGACTTTAAGCAATTCTTTCATCGTGATAAGCATATAGTTTCCTCCAAGTTAAGGTTATAATGACAAACTATTCCGAAATCCTTGGTACGACTTCATGTCTTGAAGACGTGCCGTTTTACTAAGTTGATAAATTTCGCGAAAGATTGATTCGTACAACACGGTGTCCCGTTCACTCACCAACAGCAAGAACACCATTTGGACTGTCCGCTCTCCCCATTGGACGGCACGGCTGTTCATGCCGACAAAAATTTTTGTTTCCGGGGCATCGATTGAAATAAGTGGATGGGGCACAGCCATGCGGTTGCCAATGTCTGTGGCAGACAATTGCTCCCTCGATTCAATCGATGGCAAGTACACTTCGGCTCCTGCCTTTTTCACAAGCAAGCGCAACACTTCTTCTTTTGTCTGCCCATTTAAACGGAAAAAGCAATCTTCTGTAACACGGGCCTGCAAAATCCCATAAGTTAAGCATTCTTTAATACGGGCAATGTCTTCTTTTGTGATGAAATCGCCTTCGATATACAATGTCTTGTGCTGCGTCTTGAGCTCCTTGGACGTCGTTAGTACAAACGCAGCATCGCGGGGTACCGCTGAAGGAGCATAAGGAATATAGATTTCCTGAATGGACACTTGCGGATATGCTTGTTCAACTTTTTGTTTCATTAACGTTGTCACAGCCAAGCTTTTTGTACTGATTAAGGGAATGCGAATTGGCTTTCGTTCCATTCGGTCAATTGCCGCTTGCAAATGAAGGGCTAAGTAGCTTACTTCTGCTTCAGGAACGGAAATAGACAACTTTTCTCCTAATTCTTCAGCAAAGACAACCGCCATTTGAAACGCTTGAATGTATTGGGCTTTAATCATCGATAACGATGGAGCTTCGATTTCATATTGGTCTTGTAATACGGACAACATATTTTGCAAATGCAACGTTAAATGCCTTAGCAGCTTTTGGTCGCCTATTAAATCGACGCCGTACTGCTTCTCGAGTAACGACAACCCTGCTAAGCAGGCCGCCTGTAGCCGTTCAGAAGCGGCTGTGTTGCCGTTTTTTTGGATCGGAAGCAACTTGAAGGCGATGCAATTAGAAGCAAGATAAGCAAGTTCCCCATCGGGGCAACATGGCCAACCAATCGCATTCGCTATTTGTTCAGCCAGTTTCCAGTTTGCTCCTGCTTGCGCGCTATTGTTTGTGCTTAATTCATGCGTTTTTGCGCGATGGACAGCGACAAGCACTACAGCCAATAACTTTGCCCAGACACTGGCCGACACATAGATGCTATTTGCATCTAAAACATCGCTTAGCTTTTTGCCTATATCGGCAATGCTTTGCGGAGTATGCCATCCTGAAAAGGCCGTTGTCATTTGTGAAATCGCTTCTTGCTTTGCAGCAAATTCATTGTTGAACAAACTTGTCAACAACATCCGTTTATCTTGCTCATTCCCAAGCAAGCGAATTCCACAAAAAGGCTTTGTTTCAAACATGGCTTTTCGGTCATACTGCTTCAGCCATTCCGACATCCGCATCACATCACTATGGATCGTTTGCGGGGAGACAAAATGGGTTTCCGCAAACTTGTCATAGCTCATCCATCCATTTGCATCAAGCAATTCTTTGACAAGCTGAAAAGCCCGTTTGTGGTAATCTAAATCTAAATGAGGGCGCTCGTTAAACTGCGTTAATGTCCCTCTCAATTTATACCCAAGGCGGTTGTTGGAAACAATTTCTGCATTGATTAAATAGTCCTCATTCAAAATGCGAATGTCATTGCGAATCGTCCGGTCGCTCACGCCTAGCTGTTCGCCTAGCTCCCGGCCTGACAAAAATCGCCCCTCCTTTTCTTTTAATAATTGAAGCAGTCTGGCATGCCGTTTCTTCAATGCGACCACCTCCTAATTCTCACTATAGATGGGCTCGCCTTTTCCTGCTAGGCTATCCTATTTCCTAAATGGTTAGGAAGTAAGCGCTGTCATCCATTGCTGTTTTTAGCCTAAACCTTATAAATCAGTTTACCTCTTCCTGTTATTTTAACATGGCATGACGTCTTCTCTTTCTTACAATAATTCCCACATACCATTTATGCCCGCCTATTATACTGATTTTTGAAACCGATACGCGCTTAGTCAGTCCAGTTGCTTAGATAGATCACTCTAGATGCTTATTATCCGTACCATGATGACCGGTTTTAACTTCCTCAAATAAACTAGGTTTTCCACTATTTTCTTTTCCTGCTTTTATTTCTTTCGTTATCGGAGACCGGCCTAAATAATTGGCTAGCAAAGTTTCCATTTGGGCATGAGTAATTGGTTTTGCCCAATCAAACAGTTCATAGCCAAGCCCTCCGTTAGACTCAATTGTTGCCGTTTTTACATCACCGATGTTCGCAATTCCTTGTTGCCTTAGTTGCATTTCTAAAGTATCCACTGTCATTCTAAGCTTTTTCAAATTTTGTATATGCAGTTGGCCGTCACGGATAACGACAATAGCCGGGCCTTTCATTACCATTTCAAATGCATTCCATTTCAGTTGCATGAACTCAACAACTAGCAACACGAGTATAAACACGACCGCTGCCGTTATCGTCAGTACAATATGTTTATTTGCAATCGGTTGGACAATCACAGTACCAATTGAAATCATTATAATTGTCGTGGGGATGGTCATTTGTGAAATTGATTTTCTACCAGAAATCTTAAGCAGCAGCATACCGATAACAATTAAAAGCAGAGACCTCCATATTTCGTTCCAAATATCGCCCATAATGCGCTACCCCTTTTACGGTTTTATCCTATTTTTATCAATTGCCCCTATTTCATTCATTTACTTTCGTTGAACCGTTCATAGTCGTGCACGAGCAGTACTTGGCGACACACCTTCAGGCTTACGAAAACAAGGTTTTGGTCATGTCCAAATGCGCGGCATTTCCGTCAGACTGAATGGATACCACCACAATCATTGACTTTACATCTTTTGCATGGCAACTCGACCATTTTTCTGTCTCCTTTTATCGTGGTTTCCGTTATAAAAACAGCAAAAAGCCTTTAAGCACACTTGAAAGATACGTTCAAGACGCTTAAAGGCCTTACTTGGCTGCTTTATTAAAAAATATACTTTATTTGCGCTTCTTGCCCATGTTCTTTGCTGAGGAAAATCAGCGACACGAAATTTAAATAAACCGCCCCTCTCTAACCAAGCTGGAGAAAGGGACGGTTATATTTCCCTTTACGCATGCTTACTTAATACTTAAAATCTATCTCACACGAGTGATCGTAAAGCAACTTTCATCCCATGTTCTAATATATTTTGCACATGGAACGTAACCGTTTCCGTCAATTCTGGGACAGCTGTTAAATCTGTCTCCCAAAACTCCTGATTGCTAAGAAACAAATGAATTTTACGCTGCAAATCGTCGGCATTGTCATTAAAAAGAATTTGAATGAAACGAAGCGTTTTTTCATTCTCTCTAATTGGATACACAGTATCCCCGCGTTTACCAAACCATACATGATCCTTAACATAATCAGGACGGTAAAAGACGTATAAAGCGGCTAATGAAAATGTTAAAGCTTCTGGAAGGGCATCGTTTTTCCTCACCGCTTCCAAAAAAGAAGGCAATATCCTAGTCTTCCATTTAAAGATGGCGTTCAGTGAAATGTCTAATAGATGATGCTGATTAAAGGGATTGCTAAACCTTTCTAATGTAGCGTCTGCAAAGCGAATCTTTTCCTCTTCATTGGCCTGAAGCAAGGGCAAGATTTCTTCGTAAACTCCTTTACGGATAAAATGCTGGAGCTCCTGATCTTCCATCGCTTCCTTCACAGTATCCAGGCCAGATAGATACGCCGCCGCAAACATCATTGTATGAGCACCATTAAGAATTCGAACCTTCAGCTCTCGAAATGGAGCTACAGGCTTCCAATGGACGTTTAATCCAGCCTGCTCGAAAGGCAACTGTGCCGCTATTTCCGGTTTTTTGGCCTCTATGGCGAATAAATGAAACGGTTCACAGATTGTTAAAAGCACATCCTCATAGCCTAACTCTTGATTAAATTGCTCAACCCCTTCCCTAGGAAAGCCTGTGACAATACGGTCTACAAGCGTATTGCAGAACTGATTATGCTGTTCGACCCAGTCTATAAAGGATGGAGGGAAGCCCCATTCCGTTGCCAGCCTAATGACAATTTCCTTCAGCAGTTGCCCGTTGTTGCCCAACAGCTCACAGGGGAATATGATCATGCCCGCTCCCTTATCACCTTGGAACGTTTGAAAACGATGATAGAGATAAGCAGCCACCTTTCCTGGAAAAGATAGGGGAGAGCGTTCCTTGTCGTACGCCTCTTGCAAATACGTTATTCCGGCTTCAGTGGTGTTGGAAAACATAAAACGAACTTCACTGTTTTCAGCTACCTCAAGAACTTTTTGCCAATCTGTATAGGGATTAATTCCCCTGCTGATCGAAGTCACAATCTCCCTTTCATCCACCTCTGCCCCATTTAACATTCCTCGCTGCACCAACGTATACAAACCGTCCTGTGCGTTTAATTTAGGCACCACTTTACCGTGTGGAGTCGGTTGTATCGCTACAATTGAGCCATTAAACAAGCCTTTTTTATTCAACGTATGAATCATCCAATCGACAAAGCCGCGCAAAAAATTCCCCTCACCAAACTGGATGATACGCTCTGGCAAATGCTGGTTGCAAGCTTTGTTAGCGTCCTGTAGGAGCTGCTTCTTGGCTTGATTTTGAGCTAAGAATTTTTTTGTTAACTGTTCCATTCCAAGGTCCCCTTTGTGTGTAGCCTTTCAGTAAGATTGTATTTTATGAGCTTAAAGGGTAACACCATCTTTAAAAATAGCGATCTCTTTAAAACCGTACTGCTCATTTTTTGTTTTCGTTTTTCCCGAAGCGACCTGAAGCAGATAGGTGAAAAAGTCCTTTTTGACATCGTCCATACTTCTGCCTTGGATGAGCTGTCCAGCGTTATAATCAATCCAATTCCTCTTCTTTTCAAATAGTGCCGTATTGGTTGAAATTTTAACCGTTGGCACAGGGCCGCCAAACGGGGTTCCCCTTCCTGTGGTGAACAGCACAATATGGGCACCAGCTGCAGCAAGGTTTGTGACGGATACTAAGTCGTTTCCTGGACCTTGTACGATGTTCAGACCCTGCTTTGTAACCTTAGAACCATAAGGGAGGACGTCGACGACAGGGGCAAATCCACCCTTTTGGACACAGCCAAGTGACTTTTCCTCCAGTGTTGTAATGCCTCCTTTTTTATTGCCTGGAGAAGGATTTTCGTAGACCGGCTGGTTATACTTAAGGAAATACTCCTTGAAACCGTTCACAACATCAACTAAATCGTTAAATACCTTCTTATCCGTAACCCGATCCATCAGAATGGTCTCTGCGCCAAACATTTCAGGCACTTCCGTCAAAATCGTTGTCCCTCCTGCGGAGATAAGCATATCGGAAAACGCTCCGACCATCGGATTTGCGGTGATTCCTGAGAATCCGTCTGAACCTCCGCATTTTAAACCAACTTTTAACTTTGAAAGGGGAATAGGCTCTTTTTTAAACGTTTTTGCGTAGCTGACTAGATCCCCGAGTAAATCGAGGCCCTCCTCAAGTTCATCCTCCACGTCTTGGACAGCGAGAAACTTCACTCGCTCTTCATCGATTTCTGATAGGACCTGTTTAAAGGTGTCTATAAAATTGTTTTCACACCCTAGGCCTAGTACGAGAACCCCTGCAGCGTTAGGATGTTCTACTAGTCTTCCTAATATTTTTTGGGTATTATGCAAATCATCGCCTAGTTGGGAGCAGCCAAGGGGATGAGGAAAATGATAGATGCCATCGATCCCTTCCTCTTGATATGCCTCGTTTCCCATTTTAGCCAGAATCTCTGCCGTTTTATTGATACAGCCTACGGTATTGATAATCCATATTTCATTACGAATGCCAGCTTCCCCGTTCTTGCGCCAGTACCCATCAAAAGTGAACGTCGATTCCCGAACACGAAACGGCTGAGATTTATGTTGATACTGATAATCGAGCGTTCCTGATAGCTTCGTAACAACATTATCGGTGTGTACCCAGTCCCCTTTTTGAATAGGCTTGCTCGCCTGACCAATAGGAAATCCGTATTTTATGATGTCTTCTCCTACAGCGATGTCTCTAATAGCGATTTTGTGACCAGAAGGAACGTCTCTGGATAAAGGAATATGCTCCTCTTTAAACAGGATACGTTCATGTTTTTGTAGCTCTTTTAAGCTGACGATTACGTTGTCTGTAGGGTGAACCTGAAAAAAAGCGTTAGACAATATCAAGACCTCCTTATTTATCGAACACGCATTCAATCTAGCCCCATGGTGTCCTGTTGTTGCTGGTACCGTTAGAGTATAAGCTCCTATTTCCCCATAATGGATGGCTTCATCGTTTTTCATTTATGGATCAGGAGAACAGAGAAGGCAGCCATAGCGAGATCGCTGGGAAATAAGCAACAAGCAAGATTGCAATCATTAGAACAATATAAAAAGGCCACGCCTCTTTAATGAAATCTTCGACCTTCACTTTGGTGATTGCCGTTGTCGTAAACATAATCGTCCCAATAGGGGGAGTGATCGTGCCGACACTAAGACAAAGAATAAAGAAAATCCCAAAACTAACTGGATCTATACCGAATGTTTGAATCATAGGCATAAAGATAGGTGTGAGAATAATAAGTAAAACGTTTCCTTCAATAAACATGCCTACAACGAGCAAAAAGATCATAATGACAAATAAGAAGACGGCAGGGCTCTCGATAAAATTGGTTACGGTTCCAGTTAGTTGCTGCGGAATTTGCTCCAGCGTTAAAATCCAACCGAAGGCCGTTCCTGCTGCAATAATGATCATGATCGTTGCCGTCAAATTGACCGATTCTTTTAAAGCGGTAATGAGCTGATTGCCCTTCATCTGGCGATAAATAAAAAACCCTAAAATAAGAGCGTAGATAACAGCAATCGCCCCAGCTTCAGTTGGGCTGAACACGCCAAAGCGAATCCCCCCGATAATGATAATCGGCAACAGAATCGCAAACGCTGCATCCTTGGAAGCAATAAGCATTTCTTTCGGTTTAGCCGCTGGCTTTTTTTCCGTTTCAAAGCCCCTTTTCTTAGCGACAAAATGAACGAGTATCAGGAAAATCACACTGAGCATCAGGCCCGGTACAATGCCAGCCAGAAACAGATTGCCGATAGACACGTTCCCGATATAGCCGTACATAATCAGGGCTATCCCTGGGGGAATGATCGGTGTAATCAGAGATGTCGCCGCTGTTAATGCTGTTGAGAAAGCAGGCGGATAATCGCGCTTCGTCATTTGGGGGACAAGTACTTTGGACTGCATGGCCGCGTCGGCGATATTAGACCCCGACAAGCCTCCCATCAGCACACTGAGCAATACATTGACCTTCGCTAGCCCACCTGTCATATGTCCAGTCATGACCTGGGCAAAGTTAAGCATTCTTTCCGTAATTCCGGTATAGTTCATCAGAATCCCTGCTGTTATAAAGAAAACGATCGCAAGGAGAGGAAAGGATTCTACGCCACTCATCATTCTTTGGATTAAGATTTCATGTGTGAAGCTGTCATTCATTATAAAGTAGTACGCGCAGCCGGCAATAATGGCGTAGGCTACCGGAATATTCAATATGATCAGAGCAAACATGATGATTAAAGCGATTGTTAAATCCATCCTTACTCCAGTCCTCTCTCTTGATGTATATAAGCCCAGTCTCTTTTGAGAAACACTTTAAGGAGATGAAACACGGCTAGCAACGAACCTAGCGGCACCGCCAAATTAATGAATGTATAACTGATCCCAAGCACTGGAGTTACTTTGGCTATACCGTGAATGGCAAACGCAGCCCCCCAGTAGATAAACACAAGGATAGTGGCAGCAAAAATCACGACAAGCCTTGCCACCTGAACATAATGGCGAATTTTATCCGGCATTTTTCGGACGAAATAATCGATCCCTACGTGTGAATTGTGCTTGATCCCAGAGCTAATACCGATAAACGTAAGCCATATAAACAACGCCAAACTTACTTCCTCAGTCCATGTGATCGGATTGTTTAAGACAAACCGGAAAATTACGTTTGAGCTGATGAGAATAATAATTCCTGATAAAGCAAGAACTCCTAGATAATCATCCAAATGATGAAAAAAACGCTTCATGTTTATCACCTCTACGTTGTTGTGAGTGTAAGCTTTCCTCTAAGCATCTATGCCGCTTCTACCATAGACAAGGGAGTTGTAAACTCCTTCTAATCACGGTTATCCAGCAGCTCTTGAATCGTTTCTTGTAGATCAGGGCTCCATTCAGGAATACGGTTAAAAATCTCCTGTGCTCTTTCCTTAAACGGCTCGACATCAATCTCGTTAATCTTAATCCCTTGTGAAGCAAAATCTTCGAGAACCTTTTGCTCCTCCTCGGCAACAATCATTTTTTCAAATTCCCCTGCTTCATCCCCTGTTGTCTTTAAAATGTCTCGCAAGTCAGCTGGTAAGGAGGCCATGAAATCATTCCCAGTTACCCATGGGCTGATAATCTTCGTATGTCCCGTTAACGCTAGAAATTTCGCGACTTCATGTGTTTTTGAGCCAGAGAGAACAGGTAGCGGATTCTCAGCTCCATCAATCACCCCCTGCTGCAAGGAAGCATACATATCGGATAAAGGAAGCGGGGTTGGAGAAGCTCCAAGCACATTGAACGTATGAATATACATCTGGTTGTTTGGAACTCGGATTTTTAGCCCTTTTAAATCCTCTGGTGTCAGAACCTCTTTTGTTGTCATGAGATGGCGCTCACCATAGAGAGTGTTTGTTGTCACAATCTCTAAACCTTCCTGCCTCAAGTCATCCTCGAGCGATTTAAACCAATCCGTTGTCGTCAGGTAGAATAAATCCTCTACGTCGTCTACTAAATACGGAGCCGTCATCACTCCGAAATCAGGGACAAAGTTCATTAAGAAATCATAACCCGTAAAGATGATCACATTGCTCCCAAACAGCGCCTGCTCCACTACGTCCGCTTCAGAGCCTAGCTGTGAGCTGGGGTATAACCGTATGTTCAACCGTCCGTTGCTCCGTTCTTCGGCAAGCTCCTTCCACTTCCGCGCCATTTGGTCTACTGGTTCACCTGGCTGATTTCCGTAAGCGATATTCACGGTGTAAACCTGGTCTGAGCTATTGCTAGCATCAGACGTACTGCATGCCGTCAGCAAAGCTACACCCATTACAAGAAGTATGAGGGAGTAAATGGTTTTCCCAGTCTTCATTCCATTCAGTCCTTACGTATATTTTTTTATTGCTCGCTATCATTGACAACGCTTTCATTTTTGCCATAACAACCTGTTATCCTTACCTATACTTGATTTAGATAGATGATAGATTCAGGCAAAGGGATGACCTGATTTCTCATCCCCTAGAGCTCTACGATCGCCTTTATCACCTTTGATTCCGGTAACAGCCAGCTATCAAACTGTTCAACCATCTCCATAAAGCTGCAGCGATGGGTAATGTACGAAGCCAGTTTAGTAGAACCTGATTCCAACACCTGTAAGACGTAGGTAAAATCCTCCTTGGTAGCGTTCCTGCTGGCCATTAATGTCATTTCTCTTTTATGAAATTCTGGATCATCAAATTGAATCATTCCGTTAACAAGCCCTACGTAAACCAATTTCCCCCCATGAGCAACATAGTTAAAAGCTTTCATCATGGAATGGTTGTTTCCCGTCGCATCAAAAACAATTGTCGGCAACTCGTCATTCGTTCGTTCATTAAGTTTGGACAGAGGGTTATCCAATGCATGGACTACAGCATCGACTTTGGCCCATTGTTGGCAAAATTCAAGCCTTTCTTCATTAACATCCATAGCGATGACACGGGCACCCTGTTCCTTGGCAAAAAGCATCACGCCCAATCCGATGGGCCCTGCCCCGATCACCAAAACCTGTTCATTTCTTCTTGGCTTCGCCCGATTTACAGCGTGTGCGCCAATAGCAAGAGGCTCAATTAGGGCCGCTTCATCATAGGAAAGACTATTGGTTTTCATTAATTGTTTAGTAGGAACAGCAACCAACTCTTTCATGCCACCATCGACATGAACGCCCAGCACATTCACCTTTGTACAACAATTCGTTTTGCCATTTCGACAAGCATGGCAATTTCCACAGCTTAAATAAGGGATGATCGCTACACGATCTCCTACTTGCAGCCCTTCTGGATTATGTTCGACCTCTTCAATGACACCAGACAGCTCATGCCCTAGTACTCTAGGATAGGAAAAAAAGGGCTGGTTTCCTTTATAAGCATGAAGATCAGTCCCGCATATGCCAATTCGTTTAATCCGAACTAACGCTTCACCTGGCCTAATTGAAGGCGCTTTCTCGTTTGTCATTTTGAATACAGTAGGCCGTTCGCAAACGATGCTTTTCACAGTTTTCCTCCTCATTCTGTCCACTCTTCGTTGTTGCCAAGATTCATTTTATCACCATAAATAAGTTATAAATATTGCGTATTATGCTCAATATATACCTTTTATTGATATAGTATAGAAAGATTAAGATTTTTAGTTTTGAAAAGAGGTGTTGTGATTGGAACCTGTCCGCAAAACGTTTGATTCAGAGAATGATTTCCCCTTTTTCCTTGCTTATAAGGATACAAAAACGCCTAATCGGGAGCTTCCTGAACATCTCCACGACTGGTATGAAATTGTCTATGTCTATCAAGGGAAAGGAACCTTTTTTATCGATCAGAATTTGTTTCAAGCTGAACAGGGAGATATTATCACGATTCCTGGGAATACGATCCACCGCGTCATCCCAACAGCGGAGAATTTGATTACCTCAACAGCTATTTTTTTTAGCCCCGTTTTATTGCAGCGCTCTGTATTCTGGGACTCGCAATCATATCTAAGGCTGTTTGAGGAAGGCAGAGGACGTAAACATTACAGGCACCGGCTAGAGCAAAAAAACCGTGCTCAGCTCGAAATGTATATCGATCAGCTCTGGGAGGAGGAAAAAGAAAAGCGCATTGACCAGAGGCAGATGTTAGCCCTTTTGTTGCAGCAGATTCTTTTGTTTCTAAACCGAAACTGCCTCAAGAGCGAGCGTGTCGGGCCTCATAATGCTGGGCCAGTGTGGATCAATCAGGTTCTTGACTACATCGAGCTCAATTTAGAAAATGAGCTCGAACTGAACAACCTCGCTAAAATAGCAGCCGTGTCGCCAGCGCACTTTAGCAGGGTATTTAAAAAACTTATCGGCATGAATGTAACAGAATACATCACAACGAAGCGCATCATTATGGCCAAAAATTTACTACAGAAACAAAAAGAGAACATTGCCCTTATTGCGGAACAATGTGGTTTTAACAGTATGCCACACTTCTATCGGACATTTAAAAGGCTTACGTCCGTAACGCCAGCGGCGTATCGAAGTAGCTTTGCCAAATAGATTTTTAGAAAACATGCTTTGTCCTCCAGCCGATTGATTCCTCTTTTATAAAGGGACAAGGTACCAATGTTAGAAACACCACTTCGCTCATGGTAACCTCCGTGTGAAAGTTGTGTAGCAACTTCGCTTCACACGAAGGATCATGGGCTTTTTATGTTTTTAAAGGGGCAAATAACAATTTATCTAAAACCATTGACTAGGGAGCAAGCAATCCTATATAATAACAATAAAAATTTTACAAATAATAAACCTCTTTTTCATAATCTCTTTATTCTTACATGGGACAATCATATTATCGCTATCATTGCCATAACTTAATAGACGCAGCCTGATGAATACAACCCTGATTAAACGACAAGGAATCGATTGATTCCTGTGATGAGGGTTTTTTTGCATGCTTTCAAAGGAAAGGTCTGTGTATAGCTTGCTCTTCCAATTTGATAAGGAGGTGACTTATGGAACGATTGTAATGCTCCTTTATGGGGGAACCAAGATAACAAGACCATACACTGGTACCGGCGCGCTGTTCCCATTGGCATAGTTGCATCAAAATGAAAAGGGGGGTTTTGCAATGAGACAGAAAGTCGCGAAGCTTGTTTGTTTTTCGATGATGTCATTGTTTGTTCTCAGTGCTTGTGGCAATTCAAATGAAGACACAGGAACTGAAAGCGAGGGGGAAAACCATCAAGGAGACATTGTATTAGAGCTTTGGCAAAATGACGCGAGCGAAAAAGAAAAAGTATATCAAGATGCAATTGCTCGTTTTGAGGATAAGAACCCAGGTGTGACTGTGAACATGCAGTATATTCCAAATGATGATTATAAACAGCGGATGGTTGTTGCCATGTCAGGAGGAGACCCTCCAGATGTCTTTTTTTCCTGGGGTGGCAGCTGGCTAAAAGAGTTTGCTGATGCCGGGCAAGTTGTGTCACTAAATGACTACGATATCGACTTTGATAAATTTCTTGATGTTGCGCTAACCAATACAACATTTGAAGATGAAGTTTACGGGCTTCCGTTAGGGCTTACTCAAACACTGTTCTTTTATAACAAAGACATTTTTAATGATTACGGATTAGAGGAGCCGCAAACATATGACGAGTTTCTTGAAATTGTTGACACGTTAAAAGAGAACGATATTATCCCCATTACATTGACCAACCAAACAAAATGGCCGGGCACATATTATTTGATGTATTTTGCAGACCGCCTTGGCGGCGAAGACCTTTTTCAAGGGGCTTTTAATCGTGACGGTACAGGATTTGATGACGAGTCGTACGTGAAAGCAGGCGAATACATCCAAGACCTTGTTGATAGAGGCGCTTTTAATCCAGGGTTTAACGGCGTTCCTTACGATGCAGGGCAAGGCCGGCAACTGCTTTATTCAGGCCAGTCTGCAATGATGCTAATGACGAATACATTTATCTCTAGTGTGCGTACTGAAGCGCCTGAATTCGAAGAGAAACTAGGGATGTTCGAGTTTCCTGAAATTGCTGAAGGAAAAGGCGATCCTTCCAATGTAGGTGGCGCAACAAGCCCCGTTTGGTCCGTTTCTTCAGCCACAGAACATCCTGACCTTGCAGTTGAGCTGATTAATGAACTTACAAGCATTGAAACAGCCGAAGATTATGTAAACCGAACGGGCAGCATTGCCGCTATTAAAGACATTGAAACAGATGACCCATTTATTAAGCGAATTGATGAAATCGCCGCCAATGCCAATGATATTCACATGCCTTATGACCAAACATTGCCCCCTGCTCTTGCCGAACTGCATTTAGATACAACACAGCAACTATTCGGTAAAACGCTTACACCTGAAGAAGCGGCTAGCCAGATGGAAGAGAAAGCAAAAGAATTGTTAGATTAACAGAGAGAAGAGAGCGCACTTTTTCATCACAGTGCCTCTCTTTATCTTTATAAAAGGAGGGCTACATATGAAAACCGCAGTTCAACCAGAAACGTCTCCCCCGCTTACACAAAGAAAGGCAAAGAATGGTCGCACGATTTTCTTCTTTGTATTGCCAGCGCTTCTTGTTTATAGCGTATTTATTTTATATCCGATTTTTTCAACATTCTATTACAGCCTTCATGAGTGGAATGGTGTACAACCTCAACGCACCTTTATTGGACTGGATAACTATGTGACTCTCCTTAAAGACGCCACTTTTTGGCAAGCGCTGCAAAACAATAGTTTGCTTGTCCTTGTTTCTGTTTTTGTACAAATTCCGCTAGGGCTTATCATGGCACTTGTTCTCTTCAGCCCTGTCATCGGGAAAAGATTGTTAAATGTTATCTACTTTCTTCCCTATTTAATGTCTACGGTGGCGATAGGGCTTCTCTGGATTTTTATGTATGACCCGATAAACGGTCCGATTAACCAATTGTTGCAAGTATTTGGTTTTGATGCGATCCCCTGGTTGGCGGACGCCAATGTGGCGATGATTGCCATTTTAATTGTCGTTATTTGGCAATTCTCTCCTTTTTATATGATTTTATTTAAAGCAGCAATGGTAGGGATTCCAAATGAATTGTATGAAGCGGCTAGCATTGATGGCGCAAATGGAAGGCAACAGTTTTTTTACATCACGTTGCCAGCCCTCGTTCCTACTATTGTCAGTTCTTCCGTTCTCGCCGTTGTTGGTTCACTAAAAGCATTTGACATTTTTTACATTATGACTGGCGGCGGCCCTGGAGGGGCAACAGAAATATTAGGAACCTATATGTACAAGCAAGGCTTTATCCAGTTTAGCATGGGCTATGCGAGCACAGTCGCGGCTGCCATGTTTATTATTGCCTTTATTTGTGTAGCCATCATCCAATTTGTTGAATACCAGCGAAAGAAACGGGGGATCCTCTCGTGAATCCACTGCAACTCGTAAAACGCATCATGCTGTATGTGTTGGCTGTTTCCTTGTTGTTGTTTACGTTTTATCCGTTTATGTACATGGTCGGTACATCGCTTAAAAGCATGGACGAATTTTTCAACAACCCTTACGCGATTGTGCCCGACACCTTTACGTTTGAACATTACTTTGCCGTAGTCGATATGGGGCTGGCTGGCTACTTTTTAAATAGCTTAATCATTACTGTAAGCGCCGTCTCCTTGACAGTCGTCATTGCTTCATTAGCCAGTTATCCATTAAGTCGGCTGTCATTCCGCTTTAACCGCCCTCTGTTTTTGCTCTTCGTTGCAGGAATGATGCTCCCCATTCATGCAACCTTAATACCGATTTTTGTTTTAACACAAGAGATGGGCATTTATGATACATTGTTGGCTTTACTAGGCCCATATGTTGCTTTTAGCTTGCCAATCTCCATTTTCATCTTGACGCAGTTTATGCAGGAAATTCCTAAAGAGCTTGAAGAAGCAGCGCAAATCGACGGCGCGAATCACTGGACCATTTTTCGCAAAGTGATTTTCCCTAATGTAACCCCAGCCTTGTCTACAATTGTTATTTACAATTTCGTCTTCTTGTGGACAGAGTTTATCTTTGCACTCATCTTGCTAACGACAAGAAGTAAGATGACTTTGCCTCTTGGACTGCAAAATTTTTACGGCGAGTTGATGATCAACGTCCCTGGTCTAATGGCTGCTATTACGCTCGCTAGCTTGCCGATTTTGTTATTATTTATTATCGCCCAAGAACGTGTTGTCAAAGGTCTGACAGGCGGCGCTTTAAAAGGATAAATGCGGTTGTTTCACTTGTTGTGCTTGTCTCTGTAGCCCCGAAGGCAAGCAGCTAGAAGAGGTCAACCAAAATCTTTCCATGTAAAATCAATGCTTAACGTACCGACAACCTCTTCATTTGGGTGATACGTTTTAGCTAAAGCAGCTTCTGGTTTGCGAAAACAAACGAGATTTTGGTGATGCCCAAATGCGCGGCAAATCGATGGACGAACGGAATGGATGCCACAGCAATCATTGGCTTCGTCAAAAAAGATGCACGTCCCTAAAAAACGCTGTTGGTTTTTTAGGGAGTGGCACCTTTTCGCAGGCATTTTCTTGATATGTTTTTTTATATGTCGCAGCTCTTTTTCCGAAATAGGCACGGGCCCACAGCACAACCCATTGCATCCTTTGCATGGCAAATCTCCCATTTTCATCTCTCCTCTAATTCCTTTACAAACAACGGCAAAAAGCCTTTAAGCACACTTGAAAAGACACTTTCAAGTCGCTTAAAGGCAACGTTTGTTGGTTTTGTTACAGAAAATAGCCAGTTTATATGATCATTATACCATATTTATGCTTTAAGCGGCCAGATCCATCGTGTAAAAATCTCAACTCGCCTTTTTGGAAAGAGAAATATTTATTTTTTTCAGTTATTCTGTTATATTAATTCCTACGTATGAACTATTTAGACAAGTGTTTGTGCACGATTCCAAGTAAAAGATTCAAAATATACAAAACAAAAAGGTGGGGAAAGACGAATGACAGAAAAACAATCTCTTGGTTTTGAAACAATTGCTCTACATGGCGGACAAACGCCTGACTCTGCAACAAACGCGAGAGCGGTTCCCATTTACCAGACAAGCTCTTACGTATTTAATGATACTGATCACGCTGCAAATTTGTTTTCTTTACAAGAGCCAGGCAACATTTATTCGCGCATTATGAACCCGACACACGATGTGTTTGAACAGCGAATGGCTGAATTGGAAGGTGGCGTAGGCGCATTAGCAACTTCTTCTGGGCAGGCTGCCATTACGTATGCGATTTTAAATATCGCGGAAGCAGGAGACGACATTATTGCTTCCAGCAGCTTGTATGGCGGCACTTACGCCCTGTTTGCGCACACGTTGCCTAAACTAGGTGTGACATGCCATTTTGTCGATGTTGATGAACCATCCCAATTTCAAGAAAAGATCACAGACAAGACAAAAGCGATTTTTATCGAAACGATTGGAAATCCGCAAATCAACATAGCGGACATTGAAGCGATTGCGGACATTGCCCATGCAAATGGGATTCCCCTTATTGTCGACAATACATTCGCTACCCCGTATTTGTGCAGACCGATTGAACATGGTGCAGACATTGTTGTCCATTCCGCTACTAAGTTTATCGGCGGCCACGGGACATCGATCGGGGGCGTCATTGTCGACTCTGGACGATTTGATTTTGCCAATGGCAAGTTTCCTGGTTTATCAGAGCCAGACGCTAGTTACCATGGACTTGTGTATACAGAGGCACTTGGCCCCCTCGCCTACATTACAAAAGCGCGAGTCACGTTGCTAAGAGATATAGGCGCCTCTGCTTCTCCATTTAATACGTTTCTATTTATTCAAGGGTTAGAAACATTGCCGTTACGAATGGAGCGCCATGTAGAAAATGCGAAGCGCACTGCTGAATTCTTACAGCAGCATCCGAATGTTTCTTGGGTCCATTACCCAGGCCTAGAGTCGAGCCGTTACTATGATCTGGCCCAGAAGTACATGCCAAAAGGGGCAGGGTCGATTTTTACATTTGGCATTAAAGGTGGCGTGGAAGAAGGCAAACGGTTTATTAACAGCTTGAGGCTATTCAGCCACTTAGCTAATGTTGGTGACGCTAAATCATTGGTGATCCATCCAGCAAGCACGACACATCAGCAACTAGACGAAGAAAGCCAAGCAAAAGCAGGCGTCACACCAGACATGGTTCGCCTATCTGTTGGCATCGAGACCATAGACGATATTCTGAGTGATTTAGACCAAGCGCTTCAAAAGAGCCAACAGTAGACAATAGTCCTCTCCATTCTCCAAGCAATAGTCGATTTCCTAAAGGTACATGTTAATATCACTCTCAGACGATTAGGCCAGTTGAAACTCCAACTGGCCTATTAAAAGGTGTTTTCTTTTGCCAAGTATCTTCGGCAAAAGGACAACGCTGTTCTTTTATCTGAATGTTATTTAGCTATTCCCCATGGTGAAAACAACAAATACGTTCCTAAAACCGTTAAAATAATGAAGGCACTTACCCAATGGCGGTGTTTCCAAGGTGTCAAATCAACTTTGTTTGTTGCTTCTGTCAAATCAAACGGAACCTGCAATGGCTTAAGACGGCTTAACGCCCATAAAAGAAACAAATCAATGAAAAACATCGCGCTAAATACATAAAGATAATGGATATCTAAGAACACCTGGCTTACTGTATAAGCAACAACATGGAAGGCAAACGTCACTTTCGCAGCAAAGGCAGTCGCGTATTTGGAATAGAAGCCAAGAATAATGATCGCCAGCAAAGGCATGCTATACAACCCATTAAACTGTTGGACGACATGGAATAACCCTGCCGGAGCAAAAGAAATCAATGGCGCAATAACAATTGATAATCCTCCCACAATGACCGTAACGATTTTGCCAAATCGAGCAACTTTTTTGTCTGTCACGTTTTTCTTGGCCAGCGGCTTATAGAAGTCAAGCGCTAGCAAAGTAGCTGTTGCATTTAAAGCTCCTACAAATGAGCTTAAAATCGCGCCAAAGATAATCGCTGCAAAAATGCCGAATGCTATATCCGGTAAAACGGCAACCACTAACATTGGATAGGCGTTATCGGCAGGCTCGATGCCTTCGCCAAACATGTTGAATGCAATGATGCCAGGGAATACTAAGAACAAAGCGCCGAAAATTTTGAAAAAACCGACATAAAGCGCTCCCTTCTGCCCTTCTTTCAAGTCTCTTCCTGCCAGTACTTTCTGAACAATTAACTGGTTTGTACACCAATAAAATAAATTGTTAAAAAACATGCCTAAAAAAAGCGTTGGCCACGGCACCATTTCAGAGTCAATCGCGCCAATCGAATTTAATTTTTCAGGCGTATTTTGGCGAATCGTTTCAAATCCTGCAAGTAGATGCCCATCCCCTAATACAATCAACCCTAGAACTAGAATAGAAAGGCCACCAACAAGCAAACCAATGCCATAAATCGTATCGCTAAATGCACTAAGGCGCAGGCCGCCGATAAGCAAATAAAGCAGACCAACCATTCCAATCATGCCCGAAATGAGCGAAACCGCCACAAGAGGATGGACATTTAACAGTTCATCTACTGAAAAAATTTGATTAAATACTAATGAACCAGAATATAAGACAACAGGAAGAAACGAAACCACATAGGTAAATATAAATAAAAACGAAGCAATTCTTTTCGTCGTTGCATCATAGCGCCGTTCAATAAAATCGGTCACCGTGTCAACACCATATTTTAAGTATTTTGGCAAAAACACTAATGCAAGTGTGACGATCGCAATCGCAGCTGTTACCTCCCAAGCCATGACTTCCATGCCGGCCACATAGCTTTGTCCGTTTTGACCAACAATTTGCTCTGTAGATAAATTGGTCATAATCACTGAACCGGCAATCGTCAAACCGGTCAAACTCCGCCCGCCTAAAAAGTACCCTTCTGAGCTCGAAAGGTCGACACTGCGGCTTCGTTTGTAAGCGAATAGCCAAATTGATCCGACGATCATTATAAATGAGATAATGGAAAATACGCCCAATTTGTCTCTCCCCTTTATCACCGCTTCTATCCTTAAATCCACCCATAGGCAACAGCACTGCAAGCTTACATCATTGGTTAATAGACTTCTTTTTCTATTTATACAAGCCAGATCTAAGGCACATACAACTTGGCATTTGTCCCTTTGCTACAGGGAGGCCTGCGGCTGCAACACCACTTTCTTGCCGTTTTTCATTGATTCGGTTGCAGCTAGCGCTACTTTTAAGTTGGTTGTGGCATCTTCAGCCGTTACAATTGGCGTGTTCCTTGAGTGGACACAGTCAATAAAATGTTGCAGTTCTAAGCAGTACGCGTCATGAAAGCGAGTCTGGAAATCAGGAATGATTTCGTAACTTGACCCAGTGGCGTTCAGTATCGTCAATGATTTGTTCCGCAGTTCGCCAATAAACAGACTACCTTCTGAACCAATAATTTCAGCGCGGATGTCATAGCCATAGGGCGAATTACGGCTAGCTTCGGCATCTCCTGCTGCCCCATTGTCAAACTCAAAATAGGAAAGGGCTTGGTCAACATCGTCATACGCTTCCATAAACGGGTACTTCAGCACCCGACCGTGGCCAGAAATAGCTGTGATTTCCGCCCCAATCAAATAGCGGGCAATGTCATAATCATGAATGGAACAATCGACAAACAACCCGCCGCTATCTTTTATAAATTCAGGCGGCGGCGCGCCTGCATCGCGGGTAAAGCCTTTATAATAGAGAGGTTTGCCGATCTCTCCAGCAGCAATTCGCCGCTTGGCATCTGCGTAAGCCGGGTCAAACCGTCGCATAAACCCCACTTGACAAATAATACCTGCCTCCTGAACCGCTTTCACTACTTCTATCGATTCTTCTAATTGCAAAGTCAGCGGCTTTTCAACAAAGACATCTTTCCCATAGCTAGCTGCTAATTTGATCATCTCAGCGTGCGTCCGCGTCGGCGTGACGATAACAACGGCATCGACTGCAGGATTTGTAAATGCATCGAGCACATCGTCCGAGTAACCAGGCACCCCAAATGCCTGGGCGACATCCTTGGCCCGGCCAGGAAGGGGGTCTATGACTTGGACAATTGCCGCCCCACTCACTTCCGTAAGCAAATTTTTCGCATGGTAAAAGCCAAGGCGCCCAAGGCCAAGAACGGCGCATTGGATGGATGGTGCTGTCATAGGTTTCATCTCCTTTGTAGCCTTACAGAACCGGTTGCTTTATTAGCTGCTCCAAATTGCTTGATTTTCTTTTCAACCGTAGCCTGGACCATCGCTAGGCCCTCTTGTAAGAGCAGTCGCGGCTCAAACGCCGTTTCTTGCTCGGCAAATGTTGTCCGGCAAGCATCAGACCATGCGATCATGCATTCTGTGTTTATATTGACTTTAGCGTGGCCAAGCTTTATGGCCCGTTGTAGTTGTTCATCAGGTATGCCCGAGGCACCGTGAAGGACGAGCGGCACATCCGTGCGGGCGGAAATGGCGGCCATTTCGTTAAATCCAAGCTTTGGCTCGCCCTTGTATTTGCCATGGACGGAGCCGAGCGCGGCGGCGAGAGCATCGACATTGGTTTCACGGACAAACCGCTGGCATTCTTCCACATCGGCATATTTGATTTCAGCAATTAGCCCGTCTTCCATACCACCAACTGTGCCGACCTCTCCCTCTACCGACACATGGCGGGCGTGGGCGTAGGCCACTACCTCTTTCATCATGTCAATATTCTCGTTAATTGGATAATGAGAGCCATCAAACATGACAGAACTGAAGCCAGCGTCAACTGCTTTCTTGCAACGCTCGATACTTAAACCGTGGTCAAGATGCAGCACAACAGGCACTGTTATACCAAGTTCATCGGTCAATGCCCCCATCATGGCCACAACCGTCTGAAAGCCTCCTAAGTAGTCAATCAAACGATCAGAAGCAGCTGCAATTACTGGCGATTGTTGCGATTCGGCGCCTGCTAAAATCGCTTTCGCCCATTGCAGCCCGTTTATATTAAATTGGCCAATTGCGTAACCGCCTTTCTTCGCGTCGGCCAACAATGGAGCCATCGGCACAAACCCCATGCCTTCCCTCCTTTCAAGAATGACTTAAGGTACTTTTTAGGACTCGGAGTGTCGTTTCTCTTGCTTTTCGAATCGTTTCTTCAGCAGGTAGCTGGTAATATTCAGGCCTGAACAACTCTACTGACACAGGGCCGGAAAAACCGATCGCTGTTAATGCGGTAAACTGACCAGCGAGGTCAATGGCTCCCTCGCCTGGCCAGACACGGTGTTCATCCCGAAGTGCGCCAACGGGAAAATCATCTGTGTCGTCAATATGGACAATAAAGATTTTTTCGCCATCGGCCTGTTGTAAATCTTCAAGGTTCGAACCCATTGCATGAAAATGGAAACAATCAAACACAAGTCCGACATTTTCCCGATTAACATCTTCAATGATGCGGCAAGCGTCGGCAAACGTATTGACAGTGCAATCAGGATGGCCAACAAACTCAAGGGCAATCTTCACTTTCGACTGCTGCGCCTCCTCAGCCAAAGTAGACAATGTCTCGACACAGCTTTTACGGATTTCCTCTCTTAAAAGCGGCTGCTTTGTTATAAGTGGAACCGCTACGATATAAGGGATGTTGAGCTGCTCGGCGACATGGAGCATTTCTTGAAACTGCTTCATCATTTCCTTATAGGCTGCTTCGCCTAAATTGTTAAAAAAGACAAGGGCATTAAGCGCCAGTGGTTTAAGACGGCTCTCCGTAAAAAATTGGTTTAAATCAGCTAATGTATGGCTTTTCAAATATTCAGGCAGCTTATCTTCTGTACGAATTTCAATAAAATCATAGCCATGCTTTTCGCAGTAAGCCAGGTCTTCCTTTAATGTAGCGTTGTCGCGGGTTGTCGCCCCGTTAAAACAAAGTTTCATTGGGGTTTCCTCCTATACTTGCTCGGGCGTGGCTGCTGAGTACTGATAAAACGCAGGTTTCTCAGGAAGCTCAATCGATTCTTCCTGCCCCGACTCTTGTGCTTTTACACAGGCATCCGCAGTTACCGCAGCCACATATCCGTCCCAAGCGCTCGGCCCTGAAGCTGGTTCGTCATTTAAGCCATTGTCAATAAAGGCTTGCAGTTCGACGTCATAAGCAGCTTCAAACCGTTTTTTCCAATCTTGCAGCACTTCCGTTCCTTTGCGGCCGTTGCTGCATAAATGGACTGCTGGGACATCAGGCAGGCTGATGACGCCCTCTACTCCAGCGATTTCGCACTGGATGTCGTAGCCATATTGACAGTTAACAAAAATCTCCGCTTGAATGATGACGCCTTTTTTTGTTTCAAGCAACACGAGTTGCGGGTCTTGCAAATGGGAGAGCGCATGCTTTGTTTTTTTCGGATAAAGGACACGTACATGTTGATACTCATCATTAAGGAGCCAGTGAAGTACGTCGATTTCATGAATTAATGTGTCCGTAATCGCCATGTCGGTTGTATAGCTTTCTGCGGTCTCGGCATTGCGGTGGACGCAACGGACCATCAATGGTTCTCCGATCAATTCCTGCTCAAGCGCTTGCTTTAATTGAAGATAGCCGCTGTCAAAACGGCGCATGAATCCGACTTGGACAATCCGCTTGCCATGTGCCATTTCCGCTTCGACAATGCGCATGCAACCGTCCGCCGTGGTCGCAAGGGGCTTTTCGCAAAAAACACGCTTGCCTGCATCAAGCGCTGCCAGTACACTCGCTTCGTGTGCTGGACCCCAGCTGGCTATTAAGACGGCATCAACATCGTGGGAGGCAATCAATTCTCTGTCACTGGCATAGACAGTCGCCTGTTTGGCGTATGTGTTGGCCACTTTCCTGGCAAGTTCTTGGTTGACGTCTGTAACTGCTGTCACTTTTGCTCCTGAAAGTTTGCATTCTAATCGCCTAATATGGTCCTGGCCAATCGCACCCGTACCAATTACGCCAATTCGAAGTGTCATTTCCCTTCCTCCTTCATCTTGTTTAAATACTCGCCTGCTCCTGGCTGTCGGCCAGCAAGTAGGAATCAATATAGCGCCTTGCTTTTAACGCGTACTCCAATGGGTGGGCAATGCTTGGATCTTGCTCCGCCTCTACGACAATCCAGCCATCGTAGCCACCCTGAATAAGACGGCTGTATACTTTTGTGAAGTCAATGCAGCCATCGCCTGGAACAGTGAACATCCCTTTTAGAAACGCTTTTTGGAACGAAAGCCCGTCACGCCTGCAAGCTTCCGTCACCTCACTCCGCACATCTTTAAAATGGACGTGCTTAATCCGATCCATATAATCATCGAGGAGTGGCAAAAATGCTCGATCTGACACGTAGGCGTGCCCTGTATCATACAGAAGGCTCACTAAGCTCGGATCCGTATGGGCCATCAGTTGATCGACTTCTGCTTTTGTTTGCACGCCTGTGCCGAGATGGGGGTGGAACACAAGCGTAAGGCCATATGAATGAGCAATTGCCCCAAGCGCCTCAAGCCCTTCATATAAACACTTCCATTCTTCTTTCGAAAAAGAAGGCTTGTCACGAAAAATATTTGCTTCAAGCCCTTGGACGCTATACGTTTGTTCCGAAACGATCGCCATCTCTGCGCCGATAGCTTGCAAAAGTTGGCAATGGGTATGGAATGCTTGTGCCGCTGATGCGATGCCATCTCGAATGATATAGCTGGAAAACCACTTGCCAGCAACTTTTAAATTCCTTAGCTGAAGCTCTTTGTTTAAAATTTGCGGCTCAGGAAAAAAGCCGCCTGCTTCCGTCCCTTCAAATCGAGCAACGACAATATCGCCAAGCAAATGGGAAAGTGTGTTTTCTGCACCTATTTCAGGAATGTCATCATTGCGCCAGCCAATTGGGGCAATGCCCCAGCGGATCTTGTGATTTGCCATTGGATCCACTCCTCTAATAATGTTTTGCTATCTTGAGCTTTGCTTCTCTTGCTTGATAAGCATCTTGAACAGATGGGGAAACAGCTACTTCGGCGACGCCGACATTCCACCAGCTCTCATAGCCGTCTGTCATCGTTTTTGGCAACACTTTCATTTCAATCAATGTGGAAGTCTCTTGCTTTTTGGCATCTTCAAGCGCTGCCTTTAATTGTTCAACTGTGTTAGCCCGGTATGTTTTTGCGCCATATCCTTCAGCGACTTTCGCGTAATCGATGTTCATCACCTGATTGTCTGCCGTAAGAAATTCGCAATAATAACTGCCGCCGCCATGGTCCATTTGCAAGTTGTTGATACAGCCAAAGCCAGCATTGTCAAACAGCAATATATTGATTTTCTTGTTATATTGAATAGCGGTAATCAATTCGGAATGGAGCATAAGAAAGCTGCCATCGCCGACAATCGAGTAGACTTCCCGCTCAGGCTCGGCTAACTTGATGCCAAGGGAACCAGAAATTTCATACCCCATGCAGGAATACCCGTATTCAAGATGGTACGTATTTGGCTCGTTTGCGTGCCAAAGCCGCTGCAAATCTCCTGGCAGGGAGCCAGCTGAACAGATGATAATGCTGTCTTCATCAATTATTTCATTAATAGCTAGCAAGGCAGTCGTTTGCGGCAGTTCTGTACCAAGAGCATCGGCATATTCATTTAACCTCTCTTGGGTAAAGTGGTCTTTGACTTCAGGCACAAATGTTTCTCTATTAAAGACGACTGATTTTAGGCGATTCCGTTCAGCGAGCCAATCTGCTTTCAACGCAGCAATTCGCTCACTAAACGCGGACCGGTACGTTTTCAACCTAGAAACGAGAAGCCTAAGCGTTTCTTTCGCATCTGCAACAACTTGGTAAGCATCGAGCTTATATGTTTGCATGCGGCTGACATTGATATTTAAAAACGTAGTGTGCTCAAAATCAAACGCCGTTTTTGACGAAGTGGCAAAGTCGGTGTAACGAGTGCCTACGCCAATCACCAAATCAGCCTCACGCGCCGCCTTATTCGCTGCAAGCGTGCCGGTAATACCTAGACCACCTAGGTTGTTAGCAAAGTCAGCAGCGACAGTTGCTTTTCCTGCTTGTGTTTCGACGAGAGGAATGCCACACTGTTCAGACAGCGCTACTAGTTCTTCCTTTGCTTCTGAATATTTGGCGCCTCCACCAACAACGAGAAGCGGCCGCTTGCTCCTACGAATCCGTTCAAGAGCCCCTTCGATTTCCCGTTCCGTTGGCTTTCTACGCTCTAAGTAATGAATGCGCTTTCGAAAAAACTCCTCTGGATACTCATATGCTTCTCCTTCGACATCTTGGGCGATGCAAATCGTTGCGGGCCCCGCTTTTCCTGGGTCGGTCATGACTTCAAAGGCGCGAATAAGGCTCGACATTAACTGCTCTGGGCGAGTGATCCGGTCCCAGTATCTTGACACCGGCTTTAATGCGTCATTAGTCGTCACTGCTTGGCTGTATTCTTGTTCAAATTGCTGCAAAACTGGGTCAGGCTGGCGAGTCGCGAATGTATCGGCAGGAAGAAGCAAAACAGGTATATTGTTAGCTAGCGCTGTGCCAGCAGCTGCAACAAGGTTCGCTGCCCCTGGGCCCACAGAAGTCGTCACTGCATATATTTTTTTACGGAGCATCTGCTTGCTAAACGCCATCGCCGCATGGGCCATCCCTTGTTCATTTTTGCCTTGCCATACTTTTAATTGCCCGGCATCTTGCTCTAGCGCTTGGCCAATCCCTAACACATTTCCATGCCCAAAGATTGTAAAAATCCCTTCAACGAAAGGCTCTTCTGTGCCGTCCGCATGCAAATATTGGGCATTTAAAAACTTTACTAGCGCTTGCGCAGTCGTCAATCGTATTGTTTTCGCCATTGTTTACACCTCCATCGCTTTATTTAAAGAAAATCCGCCATTCAAACATGCTGTTCTTCGACAAGCGCCTTGATTTCAGATAAAGTTGGCATTGCTTCCGATGAACTGTGCTTACTGACAACAATGGATGCAGAAGCGCTCCCAAAACGCAATGCTTGGTCCATGTCATAACCACGCAAAAGTCCATATAGAAACGCAGATGCATACGAATCCCCAGCACCAAACGTTTTTAATACGTTTGTTTTGTACACGCCTGCTTGAAAGGTTTCTCCTGAGGGCAAATAGGCGTAAGACCCATCAACACCATGTTTAATAACAACCAATTCCGGCTCCTTGGCAAATAGCGTTTTGACTGTTTGCTCATTGCCGCTGGCGCTTGCCCCTTCCATAATGTCATACTCTTCCCGCGTGCCGATCACGATATTAGCCATGCCTGCCAGAAGTGTGTAGTAGACGGACGTTTCTTCCATCGATGACCACGTGTACGGACGATAATCAAGTTCAAACGCTACTTTTGTGCCTGCCGCTTTTGCAAGTGACACTGCTTTTAAAGCTGCCTCCCGCGAAGGCGATTGAGCCAAAGCCGTTCCAGAAATGAGCAGTACTTTTGCAGATTTCACATAATCAGCGTCCATTTCATCAGGGCCTAAGTATAGATCGGCTGCTTTTTCGCGGTACATCAAAATGCTGCATTCTTCAGGGCTCAAGATTTCCGTAAACGTCAAACCTGCTTTATGCCCGTCTCGATCAATCACGAGATGGCTTGTATCCACACCTGCCTCTTTCATATAAGAAGAAATAAATCGGCCATGCTGGTCATCAGGAATTTTACCGATAAACCCGACTTTCAAGCCAAGCTTCGCGCTGCCAATGGCAATATTGGCCGGCGAACCACCGACATATTTTGTGAATGATCGCGTTTCTTCCATCGGCCGGTTGTATTCTGCCGCATTTAAATCAATGCAGGCCCTGCCAAGCGCAATCACATCAAATTGCTTTCCTTCTTTAAATTGAATGCCCATAGGCTACCGCTCCTTTTATCGTGATAAAATCCACTCATGGTCTTTTTCATTATGGAATTTCCAAATACGTACAGGGCCTGCCATCACGTTTAAATAATAGGACGCATAGCCGTCAGGAACGCCAACTGGATGGTAGCCAGCAGGTACAATGACGACATCGCCGTTTTCAACAGCCATTGTTTCGTCTATATCACGTGACTCTGTATACACACGCTGGAACACAAACCCTTGCGGTGGGTCGATTTCATGGTAATACGTTTCCTCTAGAAAAGACTCATGGGGCAGATTATCCTCATCATGCTTGTGGGGCGGATAACTGGACCAATTGCCGCTTTCTGTAAACACTTCGACGACTAACAAACTGTTTGCTGTCTTGTCTGAATCAGGCAATATATTATGGACTAAGCGCTTGTTGTGTAATTGGCCCCTGTTTTCAATGCCGACGTCACGCGCTTTAATAAGTTTTGTCGGCAATTGTTTGTTTGAAGGCGCATAGCAAAGGGCAATGCGCGCCTCACTTGTTCCAGTCACCGCAAATGAACGGCCATTGGAGACATAGACACTGTCTGTCGGTTTCCGTTCAAACACGCTGCTCCGTGTGCCAATATTAGAAAACACATGCTCTCCTTCCGTTACCGTGACTGTTCCCCTTACAACGACGATACAACATTCATAGGAACCGAGCGCTTCTTCGTATATAGCGTTGGCCTGTAAATCGACAAGCTTAAACGACACATACTTAAGGGGCGCCTTCTCTGCCTTCGTGTCATGAACAAGTGTAACCCCTTGTTTGAGCGCCTTTGTTTTCGGTTTTTTTAGTAACTGGCCCACCGGTATGCCTCCCCCTTACAAATTAGTCAAATGACGGCTTCGGATAACGGGCGGTCACGACTTTTTTGCGTGTATAAAAGTCTACGCTATCTTTTCCGTTTGCATGAAGCGTCCCATAAAACGATGATTTCCATCCTGAAAAAGGAAAAAATGCCATAGGCGCAGGAACGCCAAGGTTAATGCCAAGCATTCCAGCATCAATGTTTTCACGAAAATAGCGGACGGCTGCCGCATTCGTTGTAAATAGGCAAGCTCCGTTTGCAAATTCAGAGCGATTGGCTATTTGAATCCCCTCATCTAAATTTTTCACACGGATAATCGAAAGCACAGGGGCGAAGATTTCATCTTTCCAAATCGTCATATCCGTTGTCACATTTTCAAAAATCGTCGGCCCAATAAAATAACCATCGTCAGATACCCGGCTACGGCCGTCGCACACAAGGGTCGCCCCTTCCTCCACTCCTTTTTCAATATAAGCAATGGTTCGTTTTTTGTTTTCTTCACGTATGACAGGGCCTAAAAACACACCGTCGTCTAAGCCATTGCCAATCACGAGCGATTCAGCCTTCGCCTTTAATTTGGCTACAAACGCATCGGCAATCCCTTCCTCCACTGTTACAACAGCACAGGCCATGCACCGCTCCCCAGCAGAACCAAAAGCAGCTCCAGCAATATTAGTGACGGCGTCGTCCAAATCGGCATCACTTAATACGATTGTATGGTTTTTCGCCCCTGTCAGCGCCTGAACGCGTTTTAAGTTTTCGCTTGCTTTTTTATAGACATACTCGCCAACAGGCTTGGAGCCAACAAACGAAATCGCTTTCATATCAGGGTGCTCTAACATGCCATTGACAACATCATGGGCGCCATAGACAACATTGAACACGCCATCTGGCACTCCAGCTTCAGTAAGTAAGTCGGCAAGCTTTTCAGTCAATAATGGCGTCCGCTCTGATGGTTTTAACAGAAATGCATTTCCGAGTGCGATCGCCACCGGGAACATCCAACAAGGTACCATCATTGGAAAATTGAATGGCGCAATCCCGCCGACGACGCCAATCGGGTAACGATAATTGCTTGCTTCTACGTCTGTAGCAATGGTCGGTAATGAATCGCCCATCATTAAGCTCGGGGCACCTGCGGCAAATTCAACATTTTCAATGCCACGCTGCACTTCCCCCCGCGCCTCCGTTAAGTTTTTGCCGTTTTCAATTGTAATCAATCGCGCCAATTCTTCCTTATCACGCTGCAACAGTTGTTGATAATTGAATAAAATTCGCGCTCGACGAGGCACAGCGACTTTCGACCATTTAGCAAAAGCGGTCTTTGCGACTTCAACTGCGTGCTCTACATCCACCTTTGTCGAAAGGGGCACTTGGCAAATGACCTCTTTGGTCGCCGGATTAACTACATTTTCATAAAGGCTTGTGTTGCTTTCAATCCATTTTCCATTAATATAATTTTTGACTTTACGGACCTCTACTGCTGTTTCGCCCATGTGCTAGCCTCCTAAAGTGGGTAAACCGCTTTCAATATCGGTTACTTTTTGATCATTTGTTGGTTATATATTAAAACTATATGCCATAAAAGGTCAACATATTTCCATCATTTTTTGAATAATAATGATTAAATTATGGTTATTTGTTGAATAACTTTGAAGACTATGCTATTGTCTAGGTAGATAAAAAAAGGGGTTTTCACAATGAAGCTATTACGTATACAAGAAATGGAAGCATACATTCTTAAAAATGGCTCGGCCTCCCTTGATGAGCTGTGCGAGGAATTTAATGTATCAAAAAACACGATCCGGAGAGACATTAACAAACTAGTCGAAAACGGCGTGATCCGCAAAGTTTATGGTGGCGTCACCGCAGTAGAAAAAAGTTTAGTCTCGTTTGAGAACCGAAAAGTACGAAATCAAGCAGAAAAAACGAGAATTGCTCGTGAGGCAGCCAACTTCATCAAAAACGATGACTTAATATTTATAGACTCGGGCACGACAACAAAATCGATTTTGGCGGCATTGGATCCGAATATCTCGATTACTGTGCTAACAAACAGCTTGGATGTTATTAATGCGGCTACAGGTTTTGAGCAAATCCATTTAATTGTGATCGGCAATTCTTACAAACACAAAACGCGCTCATTTGTCGGCATCGATGAAGCTGCGATATTGCAAAAATACAACATCCACAAGGCGTTTATGTCGGCTACTGGTGTCAGCATTGCCCATGGCCTTACCAATGCCGACCAACTCGAGTACGAAATCAAAAAAATTGCAGCCGAAAAAGCACGTGAGGTATTTTTGCTTGCCGACCAATCAAAATTTGGGAAATCCACGCTATTGACTTATGCACCCTTCAATCGAGTCGACTACTTAATTACATCGGCTCCACTCGATGAAGAGTACGCAGCCTATTGCCAAGACCACCATATCGATGTCGTAGTCGCTGCTGAACACCATGTGGCGAATTGACTAGAGACAAGTTTCATAAAACAAAAAACCACTCTACAAGCATCAACGCGCACCTCTGATTTCATTCTTGCCTAACAATCTAGAAGCCGTTTAAGTAGAGTGGTTTTTTCATTTGTTTCATGCTGTACTATTGCTGTTCCCCTGATTCCTCCTGTTGCCCAGCGTTCTTTTCTTTTGCCATATACACCAATACCCATGCTACCAGTGCCAAAATGGCCATTACGCCAAAGGCAAGTTTTAGCCCTACTAACGTTCCTTCTACGTAGTCGATGTCACTTCGGTTTGCGTTAAGACTGACAAGTGTCGTCAACACCGTTAATCCTAATGCTGCGCCAAATTGCCTGATCGTATTGGCAATCGCCGTTCCGTGGGCAAGTTCTGCTTGCTTCAGAGCGTTCATCGCTATTGCTGTCGCAGGCGTCATCGTGAAACCTATTCCGATCATAAACGCGCAAAAACAGACAACTAGCAGAGGAATGCCTGTCTGATCTCCCATAAACATATAGGCAGCAAATACCAACACTAGAATCCCATAACCACTTAAGCCAAGAGCTCTCCCGCCGAATGAGTCAAACAGCTTTCCTGAGACAAATGAAGTCAACGCCAGCAAGATCGTTCCCGGCAAGAGAATCATCCCCGATGAGAAAGCCGACCGCCCTTGGACATCTTGAATAAATAACGGCAACAACGTTTCCGTTGAAAGCAGCAAAATCGAGATCACAAAAGACAGGATCACACCGTGTACAAACCACGGATGTTTAAATAAACGAAGTTCGAGCATCGGCGAGTCTAAACAAAGCTGCCGCCATATAAACATTGCTATTGCAAAGAAACCAGCGCTAAGAGGCACGAGTACAATAGCAGAGGAAAACCCAGTGATGCTAATATTGCTTAAACCGAAAATGACGCCTGAGAAGCCAACGACGGTAAGGAACAGTGACAACAAATCAAATTTGACGCTTTTTTGTTCTGTTACGTTTTGCATGAAGACTGCAGCAAGAACGAAAATCGCGAGGGCAAGGGGCAAAACAAGCCAAAACAAAGAGCGCCACCCTAACCAATCAACGATGTAACCAGAAATCGGCGGACCGATAGCCGGCGCCACATTAATGACAAGTGCCATAAGCCCCATGGCATAGCCTCTTTTTTCAGCCGGGTAAACGTGCAAAAGAATCGTTTGCACAAGCGGTAGCATCATGCCAGCTCCAATCGCTTGAACGACCCGTGCACTTACGAGTAGAACAAATGATGGCGCTATCGCTGATAATGCCGTGCCGACGACAAAGCATGCTAAAGCAGTCATTGTCAATGCTCGTGCACTGAAACGGCTCATTAAATAGCCCATTGTCGGGATGAGCATTGTCGCCATCAGCAGGAAGGACGTAGTCAACCATTGCACTTGCGTCGCATTTATGGAAAACTCATCCATAATCGTTGGAAAGGCCGTAATTAATAAAAATTGATTAAATAAAAATAAGAACGAAGCAGCCAGAACGGTGATGACCATCATGTTCTTGCGCCAATGGGAATTTGTCGTTTCATTCATTTTTTGCCAAACCTCCTACCTGAAGTGGTTTAACATCTATTCACTCTACGGTGTTTTTGTTGAAAATGCAACAAAAATAAACGAAAGGAATAAACGTATGCAGAGCACCTAAGAAAAAATCCTATGATGGACGAGTATGTGAAATCAAGTTAAAAAGACAGCTCGACAGCCTTAACTCGTATGCTGATAAGGGCCATTGACAAATGCCGTTTCACTTGCTATCATCAATACTGAATGACATTCAGTCATTAAAGGATGTGTACAGGTGGATAAAAAAGAACGCATTATTGAAGCAGCGATTGTTGCCTTTAAAGAAAAAGGCGTCGAAAAAACGACGATCACTGACATTGTGAAACGGGCTGGGATTGCCCAAGGGACTTACTATTTGTACTTTCCTTCTAAACTGGCGGTTATGCCTAGCATTGCCGAAGTGTTCGTCAATAAGCTAATTGATCGGCTTCATAAGTCCGTCCGAAGCGACTCGATCGAAAGGCAAATTGAAGAAGTGGTCGAGGCCATTTTCTCGATTACGGAAGAGCATAATGATTTGGCCATTTTAATTTATTCCGGCTTGACTCAAACGGAGTATGTCAAGGAGTGGGAAATGATTTATGCACCTTTGTACGACTGGTTTGACGGCATGCTAGCCCGCGCCCTTGACAGGAAAGCCATTCGCGAGACGATCAATACTGCCTATACCGCCAAAATTATGGTCGGTGCGATTGAATCAACAGCAGAACAGCTTTATTTGTACGACCAACATGATCAAGCGAGTGCACAAGCACATAAAAATGAGCTCATTTCATTTATTAGCCATGCACTAGGAGCAAGCGGTCTGCACTAAGGCGCTTGCCTTTCTTAGGCGGCAAAAATGAATGAATGTCATTCACTAATTCAAAAGGAGTTTGTTCACAATGAAAAACGGTTGGTTCTATGTCGGCTTAACTTGCCTATTTGAACTTTTTTGGGTATTTGGCTTTAATGTTGCGACTGTTTGGTGGCATTGGGCAATCATTGTCGCCATTATTCTTATCGATTTCCATTTTCTTTCTAAAGCATGTGAAACGCTCCCGACTGGAACAGTCTATGCTGTATTTGCTGCCATCGGCACAGTCGGGACTGCCCTAATGGACATCTTTATATTTGGAGGCGCCTTTAGTATCGCCAAAGGGTTGTTTATGGCGCTTCTTGTTAGCGGCGTGGTTTTATTAAAATTGGCCGACAACCATACAGACGAACCGAAATCCAACCAGAAAGGAGCGGCTTGACGATGGGATGGTTCTTTGTTGTATTGGCAGCACTGTTTGAAGTCGTCGGCGTGATCGGTTTAAAAAAATACAGCCAACAGAAAACAGTGCTCCATACGATCTTGTTTCTCGGCGGCTTCGGTGCGTCGTTTCTGTTTTTGTACACTTCGTTTAATTATTTGCAGCTAAGCATTGCTTACTCCGTGTGGATTGGACTTGGGACGGTTGCTGCTGTTTTGGTAAACATGATTTTCTTTGGCGAATCAAGGAATTGGCTGCGCTTGTTTAGCTTAGCCATCATCGTCATAGGTGTTACTGGCTTAAAAGCAATTTCCTAATCTTATTTAAACGTTTGATTAATAAAATCAAATCAATCAAAATGGGAGAAAATCCTTGTTATCCGAACCATGCTTGACAAGCGAAGATGCCCCTTTATGAACACATGCCCGACATAAACGACACAGGGTTGTTTGCCTACAACCTAAGACGGCTTGCCTAGCAATGCCGTCTTTTTTTGCTGTTCGATATTTACTTCGTGAAAAAATCTGTATACGCTATAAAGACGAAGCCCGTTTTCAAGGAGAAACCAACCATGTTTGAAATAAATCTTCCACCAAAAATTGAGGGAAATCGCCTGCTCCTTCCTGAAATCAATGTAGCATTCCAACCTGGGCAACCTGTTGCGATTCAAGGAGAAGCTGAGTTTTTGCAAACGTTCTTGTCCCAGTTTATGAACCCCTTTTCTGGCTCAACCAACCAGTTTAAATTAGAAGGCAAACCTTTTGATCCCCATTCTAACGCCTTTATGTTCCATCAATCCGATGGCTTGTATAAGCGCTTAACGCCACGGGAAGTGATCCGCTTTTGGCTGAAGCTCTACAAAAGCGAAGAAAATGAGAAACGTCTTTTGGCAGTATGCGAATTGAGTGAGGTAGCCGACAAACGGGTCCGCTCGCTCCCTTTGTCTGAAAGGAGGCGTTTGCATTTTTGCCGCTGCCTGATCATGCCAAGCCAAGTATGCGTATTCGACCAGCCAACTTTGCACGTGGATCGCCAAACCAAGCATGTATTTCATACGATTTTAGAAATGCTATCCGACAAATCCATTGTCATCACCACTACATCTCTGGAAGAAGCAATCCAGCTAGGGACTGCGTTTCGCATTACTGAGTACAGCTTCTATGAAGTCGAACAGACAAGCCATGAACAGAATATCAGCGAAGCGCCTAAAGGCGATACCCCGCTGAAACTAGCAAAAATTTCAGCTAAAATGGACGATAAAATCATTCTTTTCGACCCATTGGAGATCGATTATATGGAAAGCCAAGATGGGCAAACGATCTTACATGTAAATAGTGAAGTCTTTTTTACTTCTATCTCCTTAAAAGACTTGGAACAGCGTTTAGCTCCTTTTGGCTTTTTCCGCTGTCACCGATCTTATTTAGTGAATTTACAGCGTGTACGCGAAATCATTGTCTGGAGCAAAAACAGCTACAGCCTCAGTCTGAATGATCAAACAAAAAACACGATTCCACTGTCAAAGGGCAATTATGCCGCATTAAAAGAACTACTGCAAATGTAGGGAGGACAAAATGAACGTTGATTTGCTTAAAGCGTTGCTTTACAAAGATATAAAGGATTTGCGTTATAATGGCCAGCTGCTTGTACTTATCTTTTTTCCATTGCTGTTTGTCATTGCTTTTTTTCTATTTCAAAATAACTTGCCGCTAAATATCTTGCTCATGATTACGTTGTTGCTACTTCCTATCCATATACAAGGCAATTTACTTGCTGAAGAGAAAGAACAACGTACTTGGCGTGTATTAAAACAAATGGGAATTCATTTTTACCACTTAACGATTGCGAAAGCGGTCATCACCATATCCGTCACATCGCTAACAGTCGTGGTCATTACTTTGTTTCAAGGGCAAAACGCTTTCTATACAGCAATGGCGAGCCTTTTTACAGTTCCCTGTATCGTCATTATGATTTGTGCTGGGACATTGCTTGGTACTTATGCGAACAACACCGTTGAAGTCAATTTATTTGGGACACCAATCGTCATCTTTTTTATTGCCCTGGAAATAATCACCCGTTTCCTGTCGAACATAGGGCTACATTTCCTTGCCAATTCGATACCAAATATCCTTTTCATTAATGGCATTGATTTGATTGAATCTGGCCAAATCGGCGCAGCGTTTACTTCTTACTTCTTGTTATTAGTGATATGGGCAGTGGTTGCCGTGATCACGACCCGTTTACTCATAAAGCGAAAGGCCTTTACAGTGTGAACCTTTCCGCAAATCGGTAAGGCACTACATTTTTGCTCCATTCATGCTACCTATAGCTGCATTCATCATGATTTCCCCTCTTTTCACCCTTGTTTTAAAGCGTGTGTATTCCCATTCCAATACAATGAGCGAAGAAACAATCACTTGAAAAAGGGGAAATGACAATGTTGCAAGAACTGATGGAATTCATTATGGAGGCAGACACCCTATACCAATATATAGGCGTTTTTATTGTGTCGTTAATTCCTTTTTTTGAATCGTATGTGGCCATTCCGATTGGCATTGTATTAAACTTTCCGGTTATTCCAGTTGTCCTTCTCTCGATCGCTGGAAACCTCCTATCCGTGTATGTCTTTATTTGGCTAGTTGATAAGCTGCGCAGACCAAGCAAAAGCACGAACAATGTTGGGAGTAGACGAAAAAGAGCGCAACGTTTCTTTCAACGTTATGGAGTCCCAGGCGTCTCCTTTGCTGGACCGATTATTTGCTTCCATGTCGGTGCTGCCATTGCCCTTGGAGCTGGCACAAGCAGGCAATATGTCACACTTTGGCAAACGATCGCCATTGTTGTATGGTCGGTCGCACTCGGCATCGCCTTCGCCTTCGGTGTCAATTTATTTGACTATTTCCCAAGCTTGAACGTCTTTTCATAAAAGCAGTTTCTCTTGTTTTTCGTTATTTTCTGGCCAAGCGCCTTTTGTAGAATGGTCTACAAAGGCGCTTTGGCTAATGTTTTTAGTTGTTTGTGTTCATTTTCCCCACTTGACCAACCTTTGACGTTATTAATTGACGATTCTCTTCCATATAGGCATGCATACATAGGATAAATGTAATGATGCTCGCAAAAACAACCAATACGATCACTCCACTTGTAAAGTCAATGCGGCCATTATTAAATAGCTCAGCTAAAAAACCAGTAGCAACGTCTCCACCAAGAAAGTATGTGAAGGGGCTTAAGTGTAGGAATGGGTGCAAAGAGCTTATAAATTCATGTGTCATAGGAAAACCAACTGTAATCAGAATAGCAATCATCAAAGTCGCCATCTTGTTTTTTGTTAAAACAGCAGCGAAGGCTACGATCAGAACCAAATTAAAAATAGCAAGCACATGAAGGATAAATGTCTTCATCATGACATTCCATAAAGGCATTGTTTCAAAGATTGGGCTCCCATTATTAACAATAGGATATTGGAAAGAACCAGTTCCATTAAAAATACTTGCTAAGAAAAAACTGAAAACCAGAATAACGAAATAGAATGCGACAGTCACTCCAGCCATAAACGATAATTTCTTCATTAACAGGCTCGTAAACTTTTTAGGGAGTAAAACGTCAATGTTTATCCCCCCTCTGAATGAACGAAAATATGCCTCTGACAGAATAAGTGATGCGATCAACATAAATAATGTCGGGAAAAGGCTTTCCATTACTCGATACGTAAACGTCGCCCCAAATTTTTCAAAATGCAATGTATCTGGTTCTGCGTTTAATTCAATTAAGCGATTATTCACATGGCGTGTCATCATAAACTGATCAATCGCTTCTTCTGGAAATAATTCTCCATTAGTCTCTTTATGTATATCCAAATTTCGATCGATCATTTTGTTAAAATAGACTAAGGCCTCTGAGAAATCGTTTTGATCAATAGCCTCTAAAATATGTTGACCCCAAGAGATGTTTTCTTCGACCTCAATGATAGCTTCTTCAAACATGATCCGGTTCTCTTCCGAGATATGAGGATTTTCTAATTCTTCCTGATAGAATGCAAGCGTTTCTTGATCATGATGTAAGTAACTTTGCATGTCTGCTCTAAAATCACTTCCGTCGATTGCATTTACAATATAGAGACCAACTACCCCTAAAAAAAGAATCGTTGTCGCTACGATTACAGCCTTGCTTCGGTAGATTTGTTTAAACAATAAGTAACTATAGCTCATCCATTTTCTCCTTTTTGACTTGCCTCTCTCATAACTAAAGAGCCGTTGCCTAACTCATAAATGTAATCACAAACTTTATAAATACGATCATCTTGATGTGATGAGAAGAGAATTGCTTTATTCTTGCCTTTCTCTCGTGCTAACAACTTTTCAAACTTTTCAATGCTATTTGTATCTAATCCAATTGTCGGTTCGTCCATTAACCAGTATTCTGCGCCACTAACCTCATACAGACCTAATAATACCCGCTGTTTCATGCCAAGCGAATACTTTTTGATAGGGATTTTAATATATTGATTCATTTCCCAATAATCTACCACATCATCTATACATGCATGTTTATTAGACCATTCTCTTTGAATGAATGTTAAATAATCAAAGCCTGTCAAGTTAGGATCAAACCATTCTGAACTTTCATAGTAAAACAGTTTCCGTTTTAATTCTGGCAAAGAATAGATTTCATGATTAGAAAGGTAATAAATCGATCCTTTTGTTTCGCTGCGGATTCCTGCTATTGTCCGCAACAATGTCGTCTTTCCAGAACCATTTCGTGCTGATAACCCATAAATAAAACCTCTTTTCAACTCAGCATTGCCATTATAGAGAAGTTTTTCTCTAGTCATTAAATCTAAATCCTCTATCTTTATCATTTTTCTCACTCTCCATAACACTATTCATACACATCTTTTTTAAGGGCCGTCAAGCATTGCAATATGAACAATTTTGTAGCTCTTATCTGTTTCGTAAGCCATAAAAACTCAGCTACTACAACATAAAAATCAAAGTTCACTCAACACTAGAGGAACTAGACTAGACTCTAATTTTGTCAATCTACTACTGTAAAATCCTATATTTTTCCCCTTAATTTCCAAAAAAATTATTTTAAATAAATAGAAACTACAGTATTATATTATCATAGAACAAGAAGAATTGGAGTTTTCTTACTTTTTTACTTGTTCTAAAAAAATAAAAAGGAGTATGGTAAATGAGAAGCTTTCTAAGAAAAATGTTGACGGCTTTTGTAGTAGTTGGGCTTATAACTGGCGGAACATTCGCTTTTACAGATGAGGAGGCTTCAGCTAAAAGAGTAGAAGACTATAGAGAGTATAAAAAAATAAGATAACTGGCAAGGAAAGTAACAGTAAATGGTTTTATAAAACTGTTCCAAATAACTATAAACTTCAGAGGATTGTAAACGTAAAACAAAGCAGTGGTATCATTAATGATACATGGAGAGCTTACTGGATTTGGGGATTATGACTTAAATCAACAAAAGAAAAATCGACAAACACAGTCTTATATCCTCTCGTTTTATACAAAAAGGAGCCCCCTCATGGAGCTCCTCCTTTTTTATTCGTTTGCAGAGTGAAAAACCCTTTGCTCTGCAGCTGGACGCTTCATTGCTTTGTCTGCTTGACTGGCGTTTTTCATTGCTTCCGCTCGATTTTCTTTCATTTCGGCAACAGTCTTCGTTTTCAGGCGGGCTGCTCCGCTCGTGTCCTTTGTCGCTAGCCGCTGCTGCGTTTGTTGCCTTTGTTTGGCTTCGGCAATGCTTGTTTTATATTGGGGCAGCCATTTTTCTTGGGCAATGAGCATATCGTCGACAAGCTGCCAAATTTCAGGAGGGGTGCATACGGCCCCGGTGAGCGGGTCCATCATAAACGCTTGCCGCAAGAGCTGGTCATCTCCAGTTACGGCTGCTTCTACCGCAAGGCGTTGGACGTTAATGCTTACGTTGCAAACGGCGGCGCAGCCAATGGGCAAGTCGCCTATGACGGGCATATTGATGCCGTTTCTATCGACGTAGCCAGGGGCTTCAATAATGCAATCAGAGGGCAAGTTGGAGATTACGTTTTGGTTGACCACATTAAAATGCCCTCTGTAGATACGCCCTGTTTCTAACGCTTCAACAATATAAGAACCATGTTCTTGGCCGCGCTCGCTTTCTGCAAAAACGAAAGCCGGCTCGTTTATCCAATTAGGAAAGTCTTCTTTAAACCAGTTGCGCCCTTCTTTGCAAACGCGCAAATAGCCGCCGGTTTCGCCGTTAATCCACGTGCCGAGGTCAATCCAATCGCCAATTTCCTCTTGCCGTTTTCGGTACCAAGGTACATATTCGCTTAAATGGCCGTTGGATTCTGTGCTGTAATAGCCAAAACGCTTGAGCATATCGATGCGCACTTTTTCTGTTTTGCTGTATTCAGGATGGTTTTCAAACGCTTCGAGCAACATGCCCGTTAAATCTTTGCCGTCATGTTTGATTTGAATGTACCATGTTTGGTGATTGATACCGGCGCAGACAATGTCAACTTCTTCTGGCTGAAGCCCAAACACGTCAGCAATTTGACGATGACCACCTTGAACACCATGGCATAGCCCGACCGTGTTGACACCGCCGTAGTGGTTGGACGCCCATGTGAGCATCGCCATTGGATTGGCGTAATTTAATAGGAGGCAGTCTTGTTCGGCAACGTCACGGATGTCTTCGCAAATGGCGAGCATTTCGTGGATCCCTCGTTGGCCGTACATAATCCCCCCTGCTGAAAGGGTATCGCCGACACATTGGTCGATGCCGTAACGGAGCGGAATATCGATGTCTTGCTCAAATGCTTCAAGTCCACCAACGCGGGCAACGTTAAAAATGTAACGCGCCCCCGTTAACGCTTCTCTACGGTCAAGGGTGGCGTGGATTTGAATAGGAAGGCCGTTTTCATTGATATCACGTTGGCATAACTGTGTCACCATTTGCAGATTTTCCTGATTGATGTCTGTGAAAGCGACTTCGATTGTCGAAAAAGCAGGAACAGACAGCAAATCCCGCAATAACATACGGGTAAAGCCGATGCTGCCTGCGCCAATAAAGGCAATTTTAAATGGCATTTGTTTCATCCTTTCTTTAGTAGATGACCGCGTTATCCACGGCGCTTATTGACGACGTCGAATGCGACAGCAGCCAATAGTACAAGTCCTTTAATAGCCTGCTGCCAATCGATGCCAAGTCCGAGTATCGACATGCCGTTATTCATCACACCCATGACGAGGCCGCCGACGACAGCGCCAATGATCGTCCCCACGCCGCCATAGGCAGAAGCACCGCCTATAAAGGCAGCCGCTATCGCATCGAGTTCGAATAAATTCCCTGCCCGCGGGGTGGCAGCATTTAGCCTAGCGGCAAAAATGAGGCCTGACAGCGCTGCAAGTATGCCCATATTGACAAACACAGCAAACGTCACGCGCTTGGTCTTAATCCCAGACAATGCTGCAGCTTTTTCATTCCCTCCAACGGCGTAGATGTGACGGCCAAACACCGTTTTTTTCGTGACGAAGGCATAAAAGGCAATCAAAGCGACAAGCAAGATTAGAATGTTTGGAATGCCGCGGTAACTGGCTAATACATAGGTAAACACCAGAATAACCGCTGCGATAGCCACTAATTTAACGGTAAACCAAGCAGGACTTGCAACAGGCAAATCATGATGAAGTTGCTTCTTCCTTCCCTTTATTTGCATTACTATTAAAACAGTCGTAAGCACGACTCCAAGGAACATCGAAAAAAGATGTATCGAATCGCCGTTAAACAAATCAGGCAAAAACCCTGAGCTTAGTTGTTGAAAAGAAGGGGGATAGGAAGCAATTGACTGCCCTTCAAGCATGATTAACGTAATTCCTCTAAAAATGAGCATGCCTGCTAATGTCACAATAAAGGCAGGAATTTGCACATATGCAACCCAAAATCCTTGCCAAGCACCAACGAGAGCGCCGGCAATGAGGCAGATGAGAACAGCTAACACTGGATGGACATTTAACTCAATCATTAAAATCGCTGACAGCGCACCGATAAAAGCAGCAACGGAGCCAACGGATAAATCAATATGGCCTGTGATGATAATCATGACCATTCCAATTGCCAAAATTAAAATATAGCTGTTTTGTAAAATGATATTTGTAATATTTAACGGCTGCAGCAAAATGCCATCCGTTAACAGCTGGAATAAGAGCATAATAAACAGCAACGCACAAGTCATGCTATATTGGCGCACGTTGTTTTGGACAATATTAAGAAATGCTTTCATGGTGATCCTCCATTTCCATTGTCATTCGCCTCATCAAACGCTCTTGGGAAAGGTCTTTCTTTTCAAGTTCTCCTGTGATGCGCCCTTTGTTCATTGTATAAACACGGTCGGCCATGCCAAGTAGTTCTGGCAGTTCAGAAGAAATCAGTAGAATTGCTTTTCCTTTGGCAGCAAGCTCGCGAATGAGCGTATAAATCTCATACTTTGCGCCGACGTCAATTCCACGTGTCGGTTCGTCTAAAATTAATACATCCGGGTCGGCTAAAATCCATTTGCTTAACACGACTTTTTGCTGGTTGCCGCCACTGAGCTTACCTGTTTCTTGCAAGATGGAATGCGCTTTAATTTGCAGTTTCCTCATAAACGATTCTGCTACCTGAGCCTCTTCCATTTGATCGATGATTTGATTTTTGGAGACGGCAGGTAAGTTGGCCAGTGAGATGTTTTCTTTTATATCATTCATCAACACGAGCCCATAGGATTTTCGGTCTTCGGTTGCGTAGGCGAGGCCGTGATCGATTGCTGCGCGTACAGAAGGGATCGAGATGGCTTTGCCATCTTTCTTGATCGTGCCCGTTATGTTTGTGCCATACGATTTGCCGAATAAGCTCATCGCCAGTTCTGTGCGCCCGGCACCCATTAAGCCAGCAATGCCAACAATCTCGCCTTTTCTTACGTGCAAACTGACATCATGGATGATTTGCCGATCCCTTTGCACTGGATGAAACACATTCCAATTTTCGATCGAAAACACGATATCGCCGATCTCACTTTGCCCTTCTGGATAGCGGTTTGTTAAATCTCTGCCGACCATCCCTCGAATGATGCGGTCTTCGCTCACATCTTCCGTATGCAAATCAAGCGTTTCAATTGTTTTGCCATCCCGCAAGATGGTAACCGAATCGGCGATTGCCTTAATTTCATTCAACTTATGGGAAATGATAATGGACGTCACGCCTTGTTCTTTTAATTCCGCTAATAGTTTGAGCAAGTTTTCGCTGTCGCTCTCGTTTAGTGAAGCCGTCGGTTCATCTAATATGAGCAACTTTACGTTTTTAGCGAGCGCTTTGGCGATTTCCACCAGTTGTTGTTTGCCGACACCGATGTGTTTAATCAGCGTCTGGTGTGATTCTGCCAATTTCACTTTTTTAAGGAGCGCTTCCGCTTTCGTTGCGGTCTCGGCCCAATCGATGATGCCGCGTTGTTTTTGTTCATTTCCTAAAAAGATATTCTCGGCGATGCTAAGCTCTGGGATTAGGGCAAGTTCTTGATGAATGATGACAATCCGTTTCTCTTCGCTTTGTTTCAAGTCTTTAAAACGGCAGACTTCGCCTTCAAACAAGATGTCCCCTTCGTACGTACCGTATCCGTAAACACCGCTTAGCACTTTCATTAACGTCGACTTTCCTGCGCCATTTTCCCCGCAAAGTGCATGGATTTCGCCTCGTTTTACTTTTAAATTGACATTGCTTAATGCCTTTACACCGGAAAATGCTTTGGTAATGTTTTTCATTTCCAGCAAAATATCGGCCATTTGCTTCACCTCTTTTTTAGAGCAGGCGGCTATTAGCTAGCCGCTGTTATTGATCAAGCTGGGATGCCTCATAGTAGCCGCTGTCAATCAGCACTTCCTCGTAGTTGTCTTGGTCCACAACGACGGGCTCTTCCAAGAATGCAGGAACGACTTTCGCATTATTGTCGTACGTGTTTGTGTCATTGACTTCCGGTTCTTCCCCTTGTAGCACTGCTTCCGTCATCTCTACCGCCTTTTTGGCAAGCAGCCGCGTATCTTTAAAGACGGTCATTGCCTGTTCCCCTTTGATGACAGCATTGACTGCTGGAAGATCTGCATCTTGTCCCGTTACAATCGGCATATTATCAACGGTGTAGCCTGAATTTTTTAAAGAGGCGATGATGCCGATGCTTAACAAGTCAGCTGGCGCTAAAACCGCATGGAGCTCTTCACCCCCTCCATAATTAGAGCTGAGCAAATTGTCCATCCTGCTTTGCGCTTTGGCGCCGTCCCAGCCTAAAATGGCAATCTGGTTGAAATCCGTCTGTCCACTTGGAACCACTAGCTTGCCTTGATCGATGTAAGGCTGAAGAACAGACATTGCCCCTTTAAAAAAGAACGTCGCATTGTTGTCATCTGGAGAACCTGCGAATAACTCAATGTTAAAAGGCCCCTCTTCTTCTTCGAGATTTAAAGCTTCTACAATGTACTCTCCTTGGAGCACGCCGACTTTATAATTATCAAAAGTGGCATAGTAATCGACGTACTCAGAATTCATGATTAAGCGGTCATACGAAATCACTGGGATGTTTTCAGCATTGGCACTTTCGAGTACACTTGTTAGCGTTTCTCCGTCAATGGAAGCAATGACAAGGGCATCGACTCCTCTAGTGATCATATTTTCAATTTGCGAGAATTGGTTTTCGACAATATCTTCCGCATATTGCAAATCTGTGTTGTACCCTAACTCCTCAAAATAGGCAACCATTTGGTTGCCATCCGCAATCCAACGTTCAGACGACTGGGTCGGCATCGCGATCCCGATCGTCCCTTTGCTGCCTTCCTCTCCAGAGCTTTGCTGGATGCAGCCAGCTGTCATGAAAAGAAGACTGGCTACAGTGCCAAGTCCAATTGCTTTTCGCATGATGTGCCTCCTACGCAATTTGATAACGCTTTCAACGTTATGGAGCTTGTTTCTCAAAATGCATATGCCTTTGGTTTGCTTTTCATACGCTTTATTTCGCTGATGAAAAAGCAAGAAGCTGTACCTTTGTCAGCCCCTTGCCTTTCTATGATGCTTGCTTAATAAGAGCGGCGGTTCCAAAAAAGTTCCTTTCTCACCTGGCCAACATTTGAATGATCATCGATGACGATACATTCAATCCCCATAAGGCCAGCCCAATCAGTCAATTGTTCTTTTGAAATCTCATAAGAAAACACGGTATGATGGGCACCGCCAGCATAAATCCATGCTTCTGTCGCTTCTGAAAAAGAAGGAAGGGGCTTCCACAGCACACTTGCTACCGGTAACTTCGGCATGTCATGCGGGTTTTCAACTGCTTCGACCTCGTTGGCGACTAAGCGAAAGCGGGAGCCCATATCAATAAGGGCCGCATTCAATGCACGGCCTGCTTTGCCTTTGAATACAAGCCGCGCTGGGTCCTCCCTATTCCCCATTGACAGCGGGGCGACTACAATCTCTGGTTTTTGGGCACTGATCGTCGGACAGACTTCGAGCATGTGGGAGCCTAAAATCATTTCCTGTCCAGGTTCCAAATGATTTGTATAATCTTCCATAAACGATGTCCCTACGTTGCCTGCCAGCACTTTTAGCACACGCAATAAGGCAGCTGTTTTCCAATCGCCTTCTCCAGCAAATCCGTACCCTTTTGCCATGAGACGTTGAACGGCGAGGCCAGGCAGTTGCTTCATGCCATGCAAGTCTTCAAACGTAGTCGAGAAAGCGCGGAAATCGCCTTGCTGCAAAAATCGCTCGAGCCCTATCTCGATTCGGGCTTGCTCTTCAACGGCCGCAATGTTTACGTCTGGACGAAACGTATAAAGGCTCCTATATTCATCCATTAAGGCGTTGACATCTTCTGTCGATACGCGATCAATGATTTCAACTAAATCGCCAACCCCAAAGCCAGACACAGACCAACCAAGCTTGATTTGCGCTTCGACTTTATCTCCTTCTGTCACAGCAACTTCGCGCATGTTGTCTCCAAAACGAGCGACTTTTAACTGCTTGCTCTCTTGATAGGCATTGACCGTTTTCATCCAGTCGCCTATCCGTTTCATAACGCGGGCATCTTGCCAATGGCCTGCTACGACTTTCCGGTCAATGTTCATTCTCGATACCATAAAGCCAAATTCACGATCGCCATGTGCAGACTGGTTCAAATTCATAAAGTCCATGTCAATGTCGCCCCACGGAATGTCGCGGTTATATTGAGTATGGAAGTGGAGCATTGGCTTGTTTAACTCGTTTAGGCCAGCGATCCACATCTTTGCTGGCGAAAATGTATGCATCCACGTAATGATGCCAGCACAGTTGTTGTCGCCATTGGCTGCGCGAAACAACTCAAGTATACGTTCAGGCGAGGAAGCCACTGGCTTGAGAACAAGCTCCTCTGGCAACTTTTCCTTGAGGCGCTCCACCATCACTTTGGAATGAGCTGCTACTTCATCAAGAGCCTCCTGTCCATAGAGGGGTTGGCTTCCGGTTATAAACCAAAATTGGTATTTTCCTTGTTTATGCATGCACGGCTCCTCCTTTTGCTTTACTGCGCAACTGTTTAAGTGTCTTCATTACATCGTTTTCGCCCCTGCCAAAGTAGTCATGGAGTTTGCTATATTCCTCGTATAGAGCCTGATATAAAGGGACATTTTCACGATTTGGTTTAAAGGAGCGCGCTTTCGTGTGGGCCATTTTTTCAGCAGCAGCAAATATCGTCTCATACCCGCCAGCTTCATGGCCTGCAGCCACACTTGCAAACATGGCAGCCCCAAGAGCAGGCGTTTGTTTTGAAGCAGCCACTTTTATTTCAAGATTTGTGACATCGGCGTAAATTTGCATGAGCAACTCATTTTTTTGAGGCAGTCCTCCGCAAGCATAAAGAACGTTCACCTCGACGCCGCTGTCTCTGAAAGCGTCAACAATTTTTTTCGTGCCAAATGCGGTCGCCTCCAGCAATGTCCGGTACAATTCTTCTGCCTTTGTTTGCAGCGTGTATCCTAAAATAAGCCCTGTCAAATTTGCATCGACAAGCGTTGAACGGTTTCCGTTCCACCAATCAAGAGCGAGCAAACCGGTTTCACCAGGACGGTAAGCGGCCGCCTTTTCTTCTAGCAACGAATGAAGCGGTTTTCCTGCTTGTTCCGCTTCTTGTTTCAAGTCAGCGGGAATGCCGTGTTTCATCAACCATGCAAATATATCCCCAACTGCAGACTGCCCTGCCTCATAGCCAAAGTATCCTGGCACAATGCCGTCTTCTACTACGCCGCACATTCCTTCGACTTCTCTCTCCTCTTTAGCCAACACAAGATGGCAAATCGATGTGCCCATTACCATAACCATTTTCCCTGGTGTGACCACGCCTGCGGCTGGGACAGCCACATGGGCATCGACATTCCCTACCGCAACAGCCGTACCAGGCTTAAGGCCAAGCGTTTCCGCCATTTCTGCTGTTAGCCCGCCAGCACGTTGGCCAGGGGCAAGAATATCACCGCGGAGTTTTGTCGTTGTCAGCCGGGAAAGGCCTGGATCTAGGGCGGTAAAAAAGGATTCGTTTGGATAGCCGTCGCGTTTGTGCCACATCGCCTTATACCCTGCTGTACAACTGTTGCGTACAATCGTGCCAGTGAGCTGCGCTACGACCCAATCGGTTGCTTCTAAGAAAACGTCTGCTTTCTCAAACATGTCGCGGTCTTCATTAAAAATTTGCCAAATTTTCGACACCATCCACTCGGACGAATACTTGCCTCCGTATCGAGCTAAAAAGGCCTCTTTTCGTTCCTCGGCAATGCGGTTGATTTCATCGGCTTCATCTTGGGCGGCATGGTGCTTCCACAACTTCACCCAACTATGGGGCCTGTCGGCGAGCTGTGGGTCAAAGCATAAAGGTTCTCCATGCTCGTCAACCGGAAGCATTGTGCATGCGGTAAAGTCAATGCCAATGCCAATCACTTGAGAAGCGCTTATTTCTGCGATCTCTACAACTTTTGGCACCGACAAACGCAGTACATCTAAATAGTCACCAGGATGTTGCAATGCCCACTCCGGCTCGAGCGAACGTCCGCCATCTGGCAAGCACTGATCGATAACGCCATGTGCATAGGGCGTTACATGTTCAGCCACTTCGGCGCCATTTTCTAAATCAACTAAGACCGCCCTCCCCGATTCAGTCCCATAATCAATTCCAATCGTGTAGCGCTTCATCCTTTTGTCTCTCCCCTTTCCTGCCCGTAATAGGCATGTTCTCCGTGCTTTCGCAAATAATGACGATCAAGAAGCTGTTGCGAAATGCTTTCGGCGTTTGCGTTAAGCCCGATCGTATGAGCCGCCATTTGCGCCACCTCTTCGAGCACAACCGCGTGATAGACCGCTTCTTTCGGCGAGCGCCCCCATGTAAACGGCGCATGGCCGTGAACGAGAACAGCTGGTGTTTCAAGTGGGTCTTGAAAACGGAATGTCTCGGCAATCACGTTGCCCGTCTCTTTTTCATAAGCGCCATTGATTTCTTCTGGCGTCATTTTTCGTGTACATGGCACTTCACCGTAAAAATAGTCGGCATGGGTGGTACCAAAGGGAGGAAGGGACATTCCCGCCTGCGCCCAACTTGTTGCCCATCGAGAATGGGTATGGACAATCCCTTCTATATGGGGAAAGGTTCGATACAGAACGAGATGTGTATCAAGATCCGATGATGGGTTGAGCTCCCCTTCAACGATTTCGCCATCAAGGGTAACGACAACGATATCTTCTACACGCATTTCGTCGTAGGCCAAACCGCTTGGTTTAATGGCAACAAGGTTGTTTTCACGGTCAATGCCACTGGCATTTCCCCACGTAAACGTGACAAGCCCGTGTTTCGGCAAACTTTGATTTGCTTCCCATACGTGATGCTTAAGAACGTCCAACATGAGCTTCACCTTCTTTTTTAGTTGTTGTGCCTTCCCGATAAAGACGTAATAGCGTATAACGGTCCCTCAGCAAATGGGCGTGCTGTAAGCTTTCCTCAACCAACTCTGGAGCAATCGGCACAAGGGCTTCACTCCACCCTGCCTGTTCAAGCAGCGCCTTCACATCGTCAGGGTCTGGCAATGCTTCAACAAGAGCAATCACTTGCTTCGCTTCGGCGTCGCTCAGAAACCGATCTATTTCTGGTAGCACGGTGTTCTTATAAAATCGATTGATGATTTGCGTCGATAAGCCAACTTTTGCCCCATGCAGCAGTTGCTTTTTCCCTAGTCTGAGCGCTTCCATTTCCCAATAATGGGAAAGATGGTGCTCAGCGCCTGAAGCAGGATGGGAATAACCAAACAAGGCCATCGCTAAACCAGATGTAAGCAGACCTTCCATCAGTACCTGCACGCCGGCAGTCGTCCTCTTGCCAATGTCAGCGACTTTATCGACACAAGCAGAGAGAGCCCCCTCTGTTAAATCTGCTACCAACTCTGAATAGGCCTCATTTTTTAGAAGAGAGCCAATTTTCCAATCAAATAATGACGTATACTTGCCGACCATATCGCCAAACCCAGCAGCAATTAAAGCAGGAGGTGCGTGTTGCAAAACAACCGTGTCGGCAAATAAAGCAATTGGCGCGACAAGTTGATATGTTTTTTTCGAGCCTTGCACGACAATAGGCGCACCGAGAGAGGTGAAGCCATCAACAGAAGGGGCGGTCGGTATCGACACAAACGGTTTGTTCGTTTTGCCGCTCACAAAGCGGACAATGTCATGAATGGTTCCCGCGCCGACAGCCACAAGCAACCTCGTCGACTGCTCTACCTTTAGCATGACGCTAATAAGGGACGCCTCATCGGCGATGATATCGCCATGGTTGTTTGGCTCCAACAGATGCCATTCTGCCTTTACGCCTTTTTGGCAAAGGTGCTCATGCAAAGCGCTTCCTGCAGCTTTATAAGTATGAGAATCGGCAACAAGGACAACGCCTGATTCGGCTTGCTTGGCTATGAAAGCAGCGGCTTCGCCCAAGGCCCCTTCTGCTACAACAATTTGCTCAAGTGGCAAAGGATACAAGTCCTCTTTTGAGGCGCGAATCCGTGCTTTTAACGCTGAGATATTCATAAGTACCCCCTTAAGTCATCAATGCTATTTAAAACGTAATCCGGCTGTCGCTTTGGTGGAAGGAACTCCACTGCTTCTTTACGGGCATTACCTGTCAGCACAAGGGCGGTTTTCATTCCTTGCATTCGTCCAAGCCCGATATCTGATTCAAGACTGTCGCCGACGATCAAGCATTTTTCTGCTGGCACCTGCACATAAGTAAGTGCCGCTTCCGCCATAAAGCAAGAGGGCTTGCCAATGACAAGCTCGGTTTTGCGCCCTGTCGCCGCTTCAATAGCGCCGATAAATCCGGCAACGTCAATCGCTTGGCCCGCCTCGTCTGGATAGGTTTTATCGGCATTAGTGGCGATGATTCGCGCGCCCGCAGAAGTTGCTTTAAAAGCTGCATTCAACTCTTCGTACGTAATCTCATCGTGAAGCGTCACAACGACAAAGTCAGCCTCCTCTGGCGCCTGTGCGATTAAAACACCGGTATGCATTAATTCTTGGGCGAGACCACGATTCCCAAATGGCCAGACGGCAGCCTTTGGATAATGTTGCTTCAAAAAGGAGGCAGTTACGGTTGAAGAGAGTATCAATGATTCAGGGGCAGCTATAATCCCATGGTGCTCCAGCTTCTCAAGCCCTTCCCTCCTCGATACGTTGCCGCGGTTGCTTAAATAAGCAATTCGCTTGCCAGCTTCTTGCAGGGAAGCAATCGTCTCTTTAGCGCCTCGTATTAGGCGGTCGCCCTGAAAAACTGTTCCATCTAAATCAAGGAGCACTGCTTCCGTATCTGCTAGCATATGAAATCCTCACCTTCGCATTTTTCCTTTATCTATTTTTATTACTTCGCCTCCCTTACCTCAGCATTCAAAAACCCGTGGTTGTCGGCAAATATTGATTTAATCTTAACCCAGCCTATAATTAAAGCGCTTCCAATAAAGTCACTTATGCTTCTGTCGATTGTATGATATCCTCACTTTTTCTTCTTAAATTATCATTATATTGATGCCTTTTGCGGTACTCGCTTGGTGTGCACTTTACATGTTTTTTAAAGGTCGTGCTGAAGTATTGCTGGGAGTTCATGCCGATATAATGGGGGATGTCCGTAATGCTAATATCCGTCTGCTTAAGCATCGCTTTTGCCTTGTTGATTCGATAGGAAATGAGGAATTCATGAATCGACTTGCCAGTGAACGCTTTAAATACACGTTGCAAATACCCAGGGTGCAAATGGACGGAATTGGCAATATCGGCAACGCTCACTTCACGGTCATAATTTTGGTGGATGTAAGCAAGCGCCCGTTTCACGTAAGCTTGCTGGTCAGGTTCGGCCACTTTCGCTTCAGCCAATTCAGCTACCCGAATTAAGTATTCGCTTAAGAGCAGCTGAACCATAAAATCGGTTTGCTCGCTTTTTTTGTCTACTTCTAAAATTAACCTTCGTAAACATTGGTACGTATCGTCGGTGTCGTGCAAAAGCAATTGCGATGCCTGCTTGTTGACCATATTCCTTAATGCTTGGTTCTCTTTGCATAGTTTATAAAAAGGCGGAAATGCGGTGCGACCTTGCTCAAAGGAAAACTCAATATTAAACATCCGGCAACGTTCGCTTACGATTAAGCGGTGCCGTGTACCGGCATCCAAGAAAATAATTTGTCCTTTTTTTAACTGGTAGCTCCCTTCATCCGTTTCAACTTTGCAACTGCCTGAAAGAACATGCATGCATTCAGCTGCTTCATGTGAATGAAATTTCATTTCAAACTGGCGCCATTCTTTGTAATAATAAAACTTTACGACAGGGTAATACGGCTCCTTTTGCAACTTAGGGTCAAATACACTCATTCGTATTTCTCCTTTGCCTTGTGTAGGGGACGCTCCCCTACACACTCGTTCTCATTCGTAATACAAGCGAAAAACTATATCCTGGTCGTAATTGCCAAACGAAGAGCCAAACAGTGTTACTCCTCCAATATGGACGCCTTCTTCACCTACAGCTACCCGGAATGTCCATACTTTTTCCCTTATTGAGACATCAGCCAGTTTAACGTCTGATAGCTGCTTGCCGTCAATAAACGTACCAGTCTCTGTAATCCGAATGACTTTAAGAAGGCCATATTGGTTAATGCCCCGCGGCCACCAAGCAGGTGTGTACTTCCCTTTTTGATCGCCAAAATCCCCGGGGCTGCGCCAATGGCCAAGGCTTACTCCGTTAAACGTAAACGAAACATCAGATGGCCAATTGTCGTTTGTAAAAGGGGCTTCTGACGATAATTCCATTGAAATTTCCAATTCCTTTGGCGTTTCGCCCCCATGAATAAAATTCGAAAGTTTGTACTCAACAAACCCTTTATAAAACCAAAGGATTTTCGCGTTCACCCGCATTGGGTCAAGAAAATAACGAGGCTCATCAAATTCGCCAACAATCGTTTCTGGCGTGGCCAAGCCACATGTAGGTTCTACATAAAAGTCAGTGAAATGGCCAACAGACACATGGTTCTCATGAAAAGCGCGAGTCGGATCAGTTTCCTTATTAGGAAAAGCGATCTGGGCGTGTGTTACTCGAAGGGAACACATTTTTTGTACGCCTGCCTTGCCCCTTACATGCGCGGTGTCGATGAGCCCCGCCTTTTCTAATTTCTGTACATGTTTTGTCATAATCGCGCTGCTTACTTGCTGCGACTCAGCCAGTTCCTTAATGTTCATAGCCCGCTCTGCCAGCAACTGTAATACATTTAAACGAATCCGGCTTGCCAATGCTTCGTAAACCGGCAAAAACTGTTCTGTTAAGTCTAAATCTAGTTCCATCGCGCCACCTATTTTTTCCGTTCATACTCGAACCGATTTCATCCATTTAAGAAACGGCCTTTAAGCAGTGAAAGCCCTAGCAAACCGAACAACACAAGGAGAAATCAACTCTCTCACCAGTATAATGAACTGGCTTTCTACCTACAAGTCTGTGAAGACGCCCCACTCGCCATTTATAGACCTATAACTTGATTAAAAACGAACAAATTATGGAGCTGGATGAGGCAACTGCTTCGCCCTTTGGAATGCTTTTAGGCTAAAATGGGTGGTAATCCAAGCGAATAAGCTGCCGGCAAAGCAAAATCCAGCAGGAGGCACCAACACGAACAATAGGGCAGCTAGACAAAGAAAGACCGCCATGAACGCTGCATACCGTATTGAAGCGATCGCTAAGAGGGCAACATTCTTTAAAAAGGGGATGAGCGCCCCGTCAAATACGACTAATGCCGGGCCAATAAACAAGGCGCCTAACCCATACACGAGCAAACAGAGCATCAATAAAGCTGCAGCCGCTGCCGCTCCTGGAAAATCGAGGTGGAAGACGATTAAATAGTCTACTACAAGTATGGCGCCCACAAGGGCAACGAAAAAACCAACAATGTTTGCCCGCCAAAACGCGCCTTTCCATTCTTGATAAAATGTCCTCACTAGCGGAACATCGCCTTCTTTTAAACACCATCTTTTCATAACCGCATACATCGCGTACATTGCGGGAAAGAAGCCGACAACCACTCCCCCTAACAAAGAGAACACAAGCCATAAGCCGTTTAAAGCCGCTAAGCGTACTAGCCAATCACAAAGACGGAGTGCATAGCCGCGAAGACCGCTCTCATCCATTAGCCCATCCTCCTTTTTATACTTTTATGGCGGCGACCTCTATTATCCCTTAATGCCCGAAAAGCTGACACCTTTGACAATTTGTTTCTCAAACACGAGAAAAGCAATAATGACGGGGATTGAGGCAATCGCGTTGACGGTCATCGGCAAAATGTACGTCTCTGAATAATTAGAGTTAAACATCGGTATGCCGACAGGCAATGTATAGAGCGATTCGGAAATAATCGCTAGAAATGGCCATAAGAAATTGTTCCATGAGCCTATAAACGTCAATATGCCGACAGCAGCAACCGCTGATTTGCCAAGAGGCAGAACAACGTTCCAATACAAACGGAAATCATTGCAGCCATCAAGTTTTGCGCTTTCAATGAGTTCATTCGGCACGCCATCAAAAAAGCTTTTTAATATGATAACGCCTAAAGGAGCGGCAATCCCAGGCAAGATAAGCCCTGCATATGTGTCAAGCAGCCCCATTGAGCCAATAATTTCATAGAGCGGGATAATCATCGCTTCACCTGGCACCATTAAACCGGCTAAAAAGAACAAATAGAGCGCTTTACGGTAGCGAAAACGCATTTTCGAGAAAGCAAATGCCGCCATCGACGTCAACAGGAGCGTCAGTACTGTCGTCATGAAACCAACAATAAAACTGTTCCAAATCCATAAAAACACATCGCTGCCGAGGATAATGTCGACATAGTTGCCAAATGTGTACGGAGGCGCAAACCAATCTAACGGCGATGAAGCCGCCGTCCCTTCTGGTTTTAGGGAAACAAAGAACATCCAAATAATCGGGAACAAAAACAACAGCGCCGATACAAAGGCGACAGCCACTTTTACAGGACGAAACGGGTCACGCTTATTTTCAAGCCTCGTTTGACTCATAGAAGGCGTCCCTCCTTACCGCCTAAACGGAGCTGAATGACCGATAATACGAGGAGCACCATAAACAGCAAATACGACATAGCCGCTGCATAGCCAAGGTCATAGCGTTCAAAGCCCATTTCGTAAATGTACAAAATGATTGGACGTGTTGACGTCCCTGGACCGCCATTCGTTATTAACAAAATTTGCGCAAACACTTTGAACGAAGCAAGGATTTGCAAGAGAAAAATTAACCTTGAAATTGGCAATAGTTGCGGCAATGTGATACGCCAAAACATTTGTTGCCTTGTCGCTCCATCAACTTCGGCTGCTTCATAGAGTTCATCGGGGATACCTTGCAACGCCGTCAAGTAGAGAATCATATTAAAGCCGACTGTCCACCAAAGAGTTACAGCAATAATGCTGACCCAGGCGAGTGATGGCGTCGCCAACCAAAACGGCTCTTTATCTAGTCCAAACGCTTGTAAAATGTTGTTGACGACCCCTGTATACGGTTGCAGCATAAAAATGGCGACAAACGAAATGACCGATACACTTAAAATGCTTGGGAGAAAGAAAGATCCCCTAAAAAACGTTTTCAGCTTCGTATTTAAATTGGCCATTAGCGCAAGCACCAATGCCAGAATAACCATTGTCGGCGTAGACAAGACGACAAACAATGTGGTGTTGCCAAATGCTTCCCAAAAATTAGGGTCCTTCAGTACATTGGCGTAATGGGCAAGCCCAACAAAATCTTGCTGTTCAATTAACGTCCAGTTAAAAAGGCTCATTTGCATTCCTTTAAAAATGGGGTAAACCGTAAACAGCACATATGCCACAAAAAAAGCAATTAAAAATGGAACAGGGCGCAAGTCGTCTCGCCATGTCAACTTTTTCACGTTTTTCCCCTCCTTCATATGAGTCAGAATTATTGGCGCGTGGTGATACGTAATGCCTCGAACATCTGATCAATGCCTTCTTCTGGGGTCAGGCGATTGCTCATAACTTCATCAAGCGCCCGCACCATATCCGTCTCAGCAGGGTTTTGGTAAATCGTCTTATCGGTAAAAACGACTTTTGATGCTACTTCAGCATATTCGGAGCGAAAAGGCTGTTGTTGGAACTCAGGCGAAGCGACAACGTCCGTTCTAGCCGGGATATGGCCTGCTTTCGCCCAATCGGCGCCGCGATCGCTAACATAGGCAATGAATTCGGCAATCGCTTGTTGTCTCTCTGCTGTTTGCTCTTCTTTTATAGGGATAATCAACGTATGGGAGTCTCCTTGTGCCGCTTCGACTTCAAAAGATTGAGGCAAAGGAACGGCTGTAAAGTTCATGTCGCTCCCTTCCCAAATCCCAGTCGCCCACACGCCTGTCATCAAACCGACAGCATTTCCAGCCTGGAACGTTTCATAAAAATCGCCAATGTGCATCGGGATCACATCCCCGAAGAAGCTGTGAATATAGGTAGCTGCTTCGATTGCAATTTCCCGATCAAGCGTAATTTCTGGTTCCCGCAAGTCATCGGAAAAAATCGGTGTGCCTCCCATTTGAAAATAAACCGTCCACCACCAGCGGTACACATCAACCCCTCCCGTTGAAATGGAAAGCGGCGTTTTATCAGGAAGCACTTCCTTTGCTTGTTGAAAAAATGCTTTAAAGCCTTCAGGCGACTCTTCTATTTTAGGGCGGCCATCTTCATCCAACAGCCCAGCTTCTTCCGCTAAGTCGTTGTTAATATACAGGATGAACGGGTGTGTGTCGATTGGCACTGCATAAGCAGCGCCTTCCACTTCAACCGCTTCACGGATGTTGGCTGGAAATAACTCAAAATCAAATTCTTTCTCCGCCATAATCGGTTCTACAGGTTCTAGCAATCCTTGATTCATAAGTTGTGGAAGCGTTGCTGCGTGAGAGACGGCAATATCTGGCCCTCTATCGGCTGCTACGCTCGTGACCACTTTCGTATAATAGTCATCCCAATCTTGCAGAATCATGTCAATGTACACTTCATCTTGACTATTGTTATAGTCATCAACAATTGCTTCCATATACGACAAATCGCCACCTGAAAAAAACACCCAATAATCGAGTTTCATCCTGCCATCACCAGTTGTCCCTGTTGTCTGGGCACAGGCGCCAAGAAGGAGTGCCGCGCTTGCTAAGACAGCGAACTTGCCAAAAACACGCTTCATATTGACCAGCTCCTTTCTAAAACGGGCATTATTCAGAAAACGCTTTCATGTCAATTGGTTAGAAAGCCGCCTAGCTGCACGCAAGCGGCCTTTCATGCCCTATTGTTGTTTCAAGCGAATCACATGCCACGATGCATGAGGCAAACGGGCTTCCAGCTTGCCATCCTTCAATGTTGACTGCCCTTGATCGTGTGGTTTAACAGGCTGATATTCTTTTGTGTTAACTGCTTTTAAATCGCTGTGCTCAAGAACCGTATGAGCAACGATCTGATAATGTTCAAAGCCGCGCACGTCGATTTCAAGATCGAGGCCATCATGCAAATGGCGGTTTAGTGCAAAAATGGTCAACGTCTTCTCCTCTTCATTATGGACGACAGCGCTATCAAGCTGCGGCACATCTGTATACTTATTGGTATCGTAGGTAGGCGTCTGTACAACTGGCTGAAGAGAAGTGCCTCTCCCATAAAGAGAGACATGCATAAATGGGTAAAAAATCGTTTGCCGCCAAGACGGCCCGCCTGTCTCTGTCATGATTGGAGCGATGACGTTTACAAGTTGCGCCATACAGGCGATTTTGACGCGGTCAGCTCGCCGCAAGAAACTCATTAGCATCGACCCGACTAACAGCGCGTCTTCAAAATTGTAGACGTCCTCGAGCTGTGGCGGCGCTACCGTCCAAGGCTCAATCGCTTTGTCTGCTTCCCGGGAATGGTACCAGACATTCCATTCATCAAAGCTTAAGTACATTGTTTTCTTGCTGCGCTTTTTTGCCTTTATATAATCACAAGTGGCAATCACTGTAGCGATAAAACGGTCCATTTCCAACGTCTTTGCTAAGTAGCTAGCTGAGTCGCCTGAGGCATTTCCATAATATTGGTGCAATGAAATATAATCGACTTCATCATACGTATAATCAAGCGTTGTCGCTTCCCACTCGGGAAATGTCGGCATATCAATGTTGGAACTGCCACACGCCACCAGTTCAATCGTTGGATCTACCAGCTTCATTGCTTTTGCTGTCTCTACAGCAAGCCTGCCGTATTCATCAGCAGTCTTGTGACCAATTTGCCAAGGGCCATCCATTTCATTGCCTAAGCACCATGTTTTAATGCGGTGTGGCTGTTTCACACCATGGCTGATTCGCAAATCACTATAATAACTGCCGCCAGGATGATTGCAGTATTCCACTAGATTTCTGGCAGCATCTGCCCCCCTTGTGCCTAGATTGACAGCCATCATTACTTCTGTGTTCGCGCGTTTTGCCCACTCAGCAAATTCGTTTGTACCAACTTTGTTTGGTTCAAGCACACGCCAAGCCAATTCTAGCTTTTTTGGCCTCTTTTCAATTGGCCCAACCCCATCTTCCCAATTGTATCCAGAAACCATGTTTCCTCCAGGATAACGGACAATTGGGACATTTAGTTCTTTTACAAGATCAATGACATCTTGGCGAAATCCATCTTCTCCAGCATCCTGATGCCCAGGTTCATAAATACCGCCATAAACAGCTCTGCCTAAATGTTCAATAAAAGAGCCGTAAATGCGTTCGTCGACTTTGCCAATCTGAAATAGCGGATCAATAGACATCTTCCCTTTTTTCAATTGATTCATGTGCGCCTCCTTGTAAGCGATTGCAATTATAGTTAATAAAAATGTTAATCAAAAACATTTATATTACTTTATGTGAATTATACGCCCGCCTTTTCCACCCGTCAACGCGAAATTTAAAACAAACGAAAAAAAGAACCCATGTAATGGATTCTTTTTTGAATAACAATGTAAGCCAAACATTCCCCTTAAACGGCGCTTCTATTTATTTAAGCCCAGTTGTCGCAATGCCCTCAACCAAGTGCTTTTGGAAAAACAAGAAGATGATAAATTGAGGCAATAGCGATAAAGTCGACATCGCCAAGAGCGGTCCCCACGATGTGCCCCCTTCTGCATCCATAAAGTTTCTCAGCCCTAGCGAGACGGTTTGGATGTCAGCACTATTTAAATAAATTAACGGAGCAAGAAAATCATCCCATGCCCACATAAAAGCAAAAATGGCGACAGTCACAAGCGCTGGTTTGATTAAAGGCAGAATGATCCGCCAAAAAATCCCAAACGTCGAGCATCCGTCAATGATAGCCGCCTCATCTAGTTCCCGTGGAATGCCGCGGATAAACTGGATGAGCAGGAAAATGAAAAAAGGCGTGCCCCCTAAAAAAGCGGGAACGATTAGCGGGTAAAACGTATTGACCCAACCGATGTTATGGAACATGATGTATTGCGGTATTAATGTTATTTGCACAGGCAACATTACCGTGCCGAGCAAGCAAGCAAATAAGATTTTTTTAAAGCGAAACTGCAAGCGCGCAAAGCCGTAGGCGACAATGCTCGAAGACAGAATGGCGCCTATGACAGACAAAGCCGTAATAAAAATAGAGTTAGAAAAATAGACGTCAAATCCAGTTCGCCCAAACCCTTCCCAGCCTTTTGTATAGTTTTCCCACAAAAATTCGCCAGGCCATAACGAAGCGGCGTTGCCAAAAATCTCTGTTTGCGTTTTTAAAGAGCTTGCCACCATCCATAAGATTGGATACAGCATGACAAAACCGAATAAAACGACAAACGTATAATAAATCGCATCCGCCGTTTTGGTCCGCTTCTTCATTTGCTTCCCCCCTCATAATGCACCCAATATTTGGACGTCGCAAACAAAATAAGCGTAATCACGCCAATGATGACAAGCAGAATCCATGCCATTGCCGACGCATAGCCCATCCGTAAATGCTCAAATGCCGTTTCATATAAATAGACCGCATAAAAATTGGTCGCATCCATTGGTCCACCGTTTGTAATTAAAAACGCTTGTGTAAATGTCATAAACGCTCCAATTGTTTGCATGATTAAATTAAAGAAAATAACCGGTGTCAACATCGGCAGCGTGATCCGAAAGAAACGAGTTAATGTAGACGCACCATCAACGCTTGCCGCTTCATAAAGCTCCAGCGGAATTTGCCGCAGCCCTGCCAAAAAGATAATGAGCGGCGAACCAAATTGCCAAACGACAAGCACAATTAAAATCGATAGCGCGTATGACGGATCGCCGAGCCAATTGATGCCATCAAGGCCAACAGAGGCAAATAACGTATTAATTGCCCCTTCTCGGCCAAATAGCTGGCGCCACACAACGGCGATCGCCACACTCCCCCCAATGATGGAGGGAATGTAATAAATCGTCGTAAACAACCCTGTCCCTTTTCTCCCCGTATTAAAGAGCAGCGCTAGCAATAGGGCAAAAATCAGCTTTAGAGGCGTAGAGACAAACACGAATATGAGCGTGACTTTTAAAGACTGGACAAAACGCGGGTCATTGAACAACACGTTTTTGTAATTGTCGAGTCCTGTCCAAACTGCAGGGGAAAGCATGTCATAATTCGTAAACGAAAAATAAAGAGATGCCAGCATCGGCCCTATGACTAACCCTAAAAAGCCAATTAGCCAAGGGGAAATGATCAAGTAGGCAACGAAATCGTTGCGAAACGATCCTTTCAGTGATTTTCGTTTGAGAGAAGGTTGAATGGTGCTTTGCGTAGGTCTCATCTTGGCCTCCTGTTCCGATGCTTACTTTAAGATCGATTCTGCTTGCTGGCGAAACTGTTCGGCTCCATCTTCCGGTGTGGTTTGCCCATATTTCAACGACTCCACGACCCGTAAGAAGGCAGCGCGCACTTCACTCTCACCAGGTGGGGGCAGCGGATCGGCTGGCGCCGAGTTCTCAGCTACATATTCTAAGTACGCAAACGTTTTTTCCACTTCTGGCGAGACTTTGCCCTCAAGATGGGAACGGATCTCAGCTGAAATCGGCACGCCCCGCTCAGCCTGGAGGATTTCATTTGCCTCAGGATCATTTGTTATAAAGTCAATAAACAGCGCGGCATTTTCTTCTTGGTTCGTATGCTCGCTAATGGCGAACGACATGCTTGGCCTTACCCAGTTGCCTTCCGTTCCCCCTTCCATTTCAGGAAGCGATTTCAAATCCAATTCTGCTTCTGTTAACGCCTGCTGCCCAATAATCTGGTTGCTCGCAATCAGCAACATGCTTGTCGTGCCGTCTGCAATCGTTGAATCCCCGCCTTGAATATATTCCATCGTTAATTCATGGGGCGGCGCTGCTTCGTCTTCGATCATTCCTTGGATAAATTGAAAATAAGAAACGAGCGTTTCATCAGAGTAGCCAAGCCCTTCGCCTGTTTCATTAAACACGCTTTCGCCATTCTGCCTTGCATAGGCAAAAAACAGGTCAAACTCAGTGTTATTAAAGTCGTAGCCATAAAAGCCATCGCCAAGTGCGCTTTTTAATTCCAGCATCGCTGCTTTCATATCGTCGTACGTATAACCTTCGTCTAGCTCAATGCCATGTTCGGCAAACAGTTCGGCGTTGTAAAGCATGCCAAGGGCATTGGAGCCGAGTGAAATCCCGTATACGGCATCGTCGATCGTATTGACATCTTGGTAGACATCATCCACATTGGACAAATCAATGGAGCCGTCCTCAATTAGAGAGGCCAAATCTTTTAATAAATTTCTGGAAATGTACTCGTTCATTTTGGTGTAGTCTAATTGGACGACATCGGGCAAGTTGCTTCCTGCTGCTTGTGTCGTTAGCCGCTCCCAATAGTTGTCCCAGCTCGTATACTCTGGTTCAACCGTTATATCAGGATATTTTTCTTCAAACAGATCGATCACTTCAAGTGTCATTGTGTGGCGCTCCTGCCCGCCCCACCACGCAACCCGTAAAACATTGTCGCCGCTGGCGGTCGAACCGTTGTCTTCTCCTCCTGTTCCAACTTGGCAACCTGTTACTGCAAGGGCCGATAGGGCCAATGCCGAATAAAGAACAGTGCTCCGCTTTTTTTTCACAACAACTCCTCCTTGTATTCCGTGTTCACGTCCCTCGACGGGCGCGGCTGCTCAGATCCGTTTCTCACACGGCTTGTCTGTATACCACAGTTATTTTTGGCCTGATTCCCACTGTTGCTCGACTGTTTCGGCATGTTGATTTAGTTGTTCTTTCGCTTCTTTCGATACATGGCGTTCGTTTGCCCTGTTATGCAAATGGCGCTTATACTTGTCGACAAATAAGAGCGCTTGCTCCGTCCGCCCTGCTTCGTTGTGATGCTTTGCCTGCTTAATGGATTGGTTAAGCTGGACAACGAGTGGGCCTTGAACTTCGCCCGCCACAATAAACGCTTCTGTTGCTTTTTCCAAAAAAGCGAATCGGTCTTCTCCATGTTCATTGAGCAATGGCACATACGCCCAATCAATATCCGAAGCAAAGTAGAAGCTCGGATAAGAAGGCTGGTTGTAAGTAACATTTTGCCAAGCAATCCCCGTTCGGTATTGGGTATCATGCATCAACGTGTACAGTTTTCGGTCTGTTGGTTCTGTGTTCATATAAATACGAATCGCAGAACTATCTTCTGTGCGGACGAGAAGTTCTTCCCGCCAATCGCCAAAAATGTCAGCAACAAGGGAAGGATTGCCTTTCGTCCCGTTGTTTGTCCTTGTCCCTTCCGCAGTCAACAAACGCCCCCTTTGCCAATCATCAATCGTCGGTGTCTCGTCAAGCGCTCCATTGACAATTTGTGTGGTCATGTCAGGGGACCATTTAATATTCATGTTTGTTCCTGGCTGCTCGGTGTTCAAACGCTTGCCTGATGCGCTATATAAGCCGACCGCCCACGTTTCGAGGCCGCGCTCGCCAGGGATGACATCGCCAACCATCCCTCGGCCAGTGTCTTGGCCGCTATACTCTCCGTAAAGGACATCGCCTGTACGCGCATCTCGTAAAGCAAAGCCATACGGCGCATACTGGGCCCCTTCAAAAACCATAAACGATTCCAACCCTGGTCTGTCTGGATCAATGTCAGCAACATGAAGGGCATCGCCGTGGCCTAATCTTGCCATTTCACCTGGAGCTGCACTTTCAGGAGGCAATTCAGCAAACGAGCTATACAAGAGCGTCCCGTCATCGTCAATCGTTGCGGCCCCATAAATAATTTCATGTTTGCCATCCCCGTCGACATCGGCAACGCTTAATGAGTGTGCCCCTTGTGTGGTGAGGGTGGCGTATTCGTCATTGGTTCCGTCTACGCCATGGGGTGAATCTTGAAACGGGTTTTCCATCGGTGTCCAACCGCTGTCAACAAACCAATTCTCGTGCAATTGTTCGCCGTCCCAGTCATAGGCAACAAGTGTTGTCCTTGTGTAATAGCCTCTGGCAAAAATAGCAGAAGGCTTTTCGCCATCCAAGTATGCAACCCCTGCTAAAAAGCGATCAACACGATTACCTGGTTCAATTCGGTTCATCGCATAGTCGCCCCACATAAGGCCATCGTCTTCTCTCCCTGGCTTATAATGGATCGTTTGTAATTCCTGTCCTGTCTCACCTGCAAACACCGTCAAATACTCAGGACCTTCAACGATAAAACCTTCAAAATCCCGCAATTGGTTGTTCGCGCTTCTCGAAGGGGCGTATTCATCGATAAAATAATCCGCTAACGCCTCCGCATCTCCGCGGCTTAAAGGATAGTCATACATCGGTTCGATCCCGAAAGCCTCTTCAAGCGTCTCTGGCCAATTGCCGTTTTTCACTTCTTCATGCGCATGCCAGCCCATAAACATCTCGACCACATGGGCATAATAGTCATCGGCACTCATCCGGTAATCGTCTTCATGGCTATAACCTGCCTCCACATCTTCTTGTGGCATCGTAATGTACGTTTCCGATTCGACTTTGCCATCCCCAGTGAATGTGATCACCTTTGTCCCTGGTGCGGTTTTAAACATAAGTTCCGCCTTGCCGTCGCCATCAAAATCATAAACAAGCAGTTGCGTGTAATGGGCACCGGAACGGATGTTTTTGCCTAAGTCTATCCGGTATAGCAAATCGCCAGTCAATGTATAGGCATCAATATAGGTGTGTCCGGTGTATCCTTTTTGCGACACGTCTTTAGAATTTGTCGGTTCCCATTTCACAAAAAACTCATACTGGCCATCGCCATTGACATCGCCGACACTCATGTCATTGGCATGGTACGTGTACGCTTCTCCTGCAGGCGTTACACCATCCTCAGGCTTTTGCAACGGCAAGTCGTAATAGCCGTTTTCCCACGGATGAACAACGTCACTCGCCTCTTCCTCCCCACTGTTGATAGCGCTTACATAATAACTAGATGATGACGTTCCTTGCTCATCCAAATAGTTAGTGCTGTCGGTTACCTTTTCAAGAAATTGCCCATCACGGTAAACGTTAAAAACCGTGCCGACCAATCCATGGTCAGAATAGCCGACCGCTTCTTCTTTCAACAGCCGCCAACTCAAAAAAACGCCTTCTCCTGTATCAACCGCTACTAAGCCACGGTCAAGCGCTTCCAATTGCACATCGAACTGCTTTTCCACAGGGGATTTTACAGTGGAAGAGCGCTTTCCTTCATCGCCGTTTTTGATAGGAGCGACTTTAAAAAAGTGATTGATATGGGTCGAGCCGTTAAACACAAATCTCTGTTCTTCCGTCTCGGCTATTTCTTCGTATTCCATCGAATCCGTGTCTTTATTGGTCCAGTAAACTTTATAGGAATCTGCCCCTTCTAGTTTGTTCCATTCCAACGTAACTGAGTCACCTGTCACTTCCGTGATGACGACATTCAGGTAGTCTGGTTGCCCATTTGCTACAGCTTGTTCATTTTTTGACAAAGGCAAACACAATGCCAGACAGATGAGTACAACAGCTATGTTCCGAAAGTAAAACGCCATCCATGCTCCTCCTTTCGTTAGAAAAAACCTTATTTATCCATTAGAATAACGAACTGCTATCTATCGGTCTTATTAAATACGGTTCCTCGCTCTCAGTTTCCGAACTTAGCTTTTTTGGCCGCGAAAAAAGACAGTGGTCATTATAAGCCCCTGCCTTCAGACTATAGAAAAATAGTTTTGCTTATGTCATCGGTTGCCCCGTATAATTTCCACTCCGTTAAATGTACTCCTTTTCACTACTAATCTGGTGAGGTAGTAGGACTTGCATGCAGCAATTCATTCACTTTAATCGGCTTCTTTTCTTTTACTGAGCGCCAAACGCCTTCCCCCATGGCAACTGCCAGAGCGCCCGCCTCTGCTCCTGCCAATACACGGTAAGGACGATGCCTCCTTTCTCCTAGAAAAATCTCTTCTTGAATAAGAGTATCTCCTCCTCCATGCCCGCCTTCCTGTTCGACTACGTAAATCGTTTCCTTTGCTCCGAAAAGGGGATAAAAGTCAATAACTTGTTGTTCTGGAACAGGAAAAGGGATGCGTGCCGGTGCATGGTACTCCTGCGTTTCCAAGCGCCCCCCTGTCCCGTTGATCGCTAACCTGTACCCTTCATAAGGTAGGGAAAAGTTGACTGAGTACGAAAGAAGGACGCCATGTTCATACAGTGCGGCAACCGTATACGTATCTTCAATCTCAATTTCCTCATCAAAGATGCAGGCATCGGGACGATAGTTGCTATATGCATCCATATTTTGACCAGCCAACAAATGATCATCCTTTATTGCATGATTGGTAGATCGCCCAAACCAACGAGCATAATAAGCGCACTTATCTGTTTCTGTACAAGTTCCGCAATGGCGCCCATTTTGTTTACTTGGGTTCCACACGGACTGTTGTCCATAATAATGGAGGTTGCCATAGGCAAACACTTCTTTCGGACTTTGCGCTAACCACCAATTAACAAGATCAAAATGATGGGTTGATTTATGGATCGACAATCCGCCTGAGAACGCCCTCATTCGATTCCAGCGCTTAAAATAGCTTGCCCCGTGATACGTATCAATGTACCAGTTCAAGTCGACTGAAGTAATCTTTCCTAGTTTTCCGCTCGCGACCATTTCCTTGATTTTTAAATGAATCGGATTGTAGCGATAGTTAAAAGTAACTGTTACCGTACCTTTGCTTGCTTTTTCAGCCTCGAGCACACGCCGGGCATCGGCTGCAGTTGTTACCATCGGCTTTTCACAAACAACATCTAAATCATAAGCAAGGCCTTGCAAAATATAAGCGATATGGGTATCGTCTCTGCTTGTGACAATCAACGTATCCACCTGTTCACTTTCAACCATGCTCGCGAACGCTTCAGGCAGAAAAAACCGCACCCCCGCCAGTTCGGGATAGTCATTCGCAACAATTTGCCTACGCTTTGGATCTTGATCAAGCAAGGCAACAATGGAAGCCACATTCGAATAACGCTCTAACACAGGCTTGATAAACATGGAAAGGGCCCGATTGCTTAGCCCGCAAACAGCAATTCTTTTCATGATGATTCTCCTATTAATCATTATTTGATTCCAGTTGTCGCAATCCCTTGGATCAGGTATTTTTGGAAGAATAGAAACACGATAAACTGGGGAACGAGGGACAGTGTCGCCATTGCCAGAAGCGGTCCCCATGACGATGCGCTAGTAGAATCAAGAAAACTGGCAAGCCCAAGCCCTACCGTATAGAGTGACGGGTCATTCAAATAAATCAACCCACCAAAAAAGTCATCCCAACTCCATAAGAACGCAAAAATCGTAACGGTGACAAGCACCGGCTTGCACAAAGGCATAATAATCCGCCAGAAGATGCCAAAGGTTGAGCAACCATCAATGACAGCCGCTTCATCCAGTTCTCTTGGGATACCACGAATGAATTGAACCATTAAGAAGATAAAAAACGGCGTGCCGCCTACAAAGGCAGGGACAATTAGTGGCAAAAACGTATTGACCCAGCCAAAGTAATTAAAAAGAATGTATTGGGGAATAAGCGTGATTTGCATTGGAAGCATCAACGTTCCAATTAAACAAGCAAACAATACATTCTTTAGCGGAAATTTCAAGCGTGCAAACCCGAACGCGACAAATGAAGATGAAATCAAGGCACCGATGATGTTCATGCTTGATACAAAGAGTGAGTTGCGGAAAATTTGGTCAAAGCCAACGCTGCCAAACCCTTTCCAACCTTCTACATAATTGTCCCAATGAAAAGCAGACGGCAGCAAAGAAGCAGCCTGCTGGAAGATTTCTGCAGGTGGCTTTACGGAGCTGCTGATCATCCAAAGCACGGGGTAAAGCATAAAAAAACCAAACAGCAGAACAGTAAAGTGATATAGAAACGTTTTGAACCTCCTTTTCGTTTTCACCTGCTCACCCTTTCTCTGATTCATAAAACACCCATTTTTTCGAGCTATAAAAAAGCAATCCTGTGACAACCGCAATCACAATGAGCAACGTCCAGGCCATCGCCGAAGCATAGCCCATTTCATAATTGGTAAACGCTCGTTCATAGAGATACAAAGCGTAAAACAGCGTGCGGTCAAGAGGGCCGCCTTGCGTTGTCACAAATGCTTGTGTAAAAACGAGAAAAGCACCAATCATTTGCATAATCAAATTAAAGAAAATGACAGGCGTAAGCAATGGAATCGTGATGGACAGGAATTTGCGAAACTTCCCGGCGCCATCAACGGACGCTGCTTCATATAACTCTTCGGGAATTTGCCTAAGCCCTGCCAAAAAAATGATCATAGGAGAACCAAATTGCCAAATGACAAGCAAGATCAACACCATTAAGGCATGGTCGGGGCTGGCAATCCAACTTTTCCCTTCTACGCCGAAAAACAGCAAAATATCATTGATTGCTCCTTGTCCGCCGAATAACTGGCGCCACATCACAGCTACGGCAACACTGCCGCCGATAATGGAAGGAATATAAAACAGCGTCGTATAAAACCCTGACCCTTTTCGTTTATTGTTAAACAGCATTGCAATCAACAAGGCAAACGCTAGTTTAATTGGCGTTGACACAAACACGAAAAGAAGCGTGACCGTTATGGAAGTACGGAACCTCGGATCATTGGTAAACATCGTGATATAATTGTCCAAGCCAACCCAATTAGGGCTCGTCAACATATCAAAATCAGTGAATGAGTAATAAAGCGAAGCGATCATCGGGCCAATGACAAATCCTAAAAACCCGACTAGCCATGGAGAAATAAAGGCAAATCCGACTAAATACTGTTTCCAAACGCGCCATTTCGCGCTTGTTTTTCTGTTCGGCGGATACGCGGCTTTTATCGTTTCTGATGGTTTCATTCGTCTCTCCTTTATCATCCACTAGCTAATTGCTTAAAATAATCTCAACTTCGTCGCGGAAACGTTCGGCAAATTCCTCGGCGTTCAGCAACTCATACTCGAATTCTTCAATCATACGTGCGTATAAATCCAAAATCTGACCTGTACCGGCTGGATCTGGTGGATGGATCGGCGCAGCCCTCTGTTCAACTAACTGAACATAATCAAATTGCAGTTGTGTATTTTCGCTAACATGATCATAAAGGTGATCACGAACCTTTTCTGAAATCGGCACGCCCCGTTCAGCATTTAAAATCTCATTGGCTTCTACACTATTGACGAAAAAATTGATGAATCGCGCGGCTTCTTCGCTCTTGTCCCCTTGGCTTGTAGCTGAAAATAGCAATGACGGTTTGATAAAGGAGGCTTCTGATCCCCCTTCCATTGCTGGCAATGTTGTCATCTGAAGCTTACGGCCGGCAGCTTCATTGAGGGCGACAATTTGATTGCTGTGCGGCGAAAACGTCGAAGCGCGGCCATGGACAATTAATTCATCTTGGAGGCCTTGGACCTCGGCTTTGACATCAGGAGGTGCAGCCACCCCACTGTCGAGCAAGTCTTTATACATGTTTAAAAAATCGATTAGGTACTTGTCGTCGTCGTAGCCAAGCCCTGTGTTGTCTTCGTTGTACAACCACAAATCATGTTGGCGCAAATAATGCTTAAAAAAGTTTAAATTATCGCCGAAAGCGTACGCATACATACCGTCCAAGTTTTCGTTGATTGTTTTGACCGCCTCTATATAGTCATCCCACGTGTAACCAGGCTCTAGTTCCGGTACACCTGCTTCGGCGAAAATCTCAGCATCGTAAGCGACTGACATGGCATTGGAACCAAGGTTAATTCCATACAACCCTCCGTCCACAATCCCGCCTTCTAAATAGATGTCATCGACATCACTAAAATCAAGCGTCCCATCCTCTACGTAAGATGTTAGATCAACAAGCAAATCACGGGAGACATATTCGTTAATGTACTGTAAATCCATTTGAATGACGTCTGGCAAGTTTCTGCCTGCTGCTTGCGTTGACATCCGTTCCCAGTAGCCGTCCCAGCCAGTAAATTCGGTCGTAACGGCGATATCAGGATTTTCAGCTTCAAACAGTTTAATCGCTTCGATTGTGCGGTCATGCCGTGCTTGCGATCCCCACCATGCGACTCTCAGTTCTGTTTGGCCGCTTTTCAGATCCGCTTTCTCGCCGCCCTCTCCTTCGACCACTTCCGTTTCCGACGATGCGCATGCTGCCAGCGCCATGGCACTCACTAAGCACATTCCAGCTAATCCTGGCCATACTTTCATTTTGTCGCCTCCCCTTTTCATAGAATAAAGCGCTTTCATTTAGTAATAGTTTAAAAACTCTTTTTGTGGGTGAATAGATGACAAAAGGGAAATAGTTTGCACAAAAGACCATTTTTAAAGAAATGTGCGGTGCTTTCACTCTTTTTGATTGATAAATTCAGTTGGACTGGCATGAAAATAACGCTTAAATTGCCTTGTAAAATAATGGACATGGCTGTAACCGACTTGATCAGCAATTTCATAAATATACAGTTCCCCTTCTAGCAGCAACTGTTTCGCCTTTTCCATCCGAACGCGGGTAAGATAGGACTTAAACGATTCACCGACTGCTTTTTGAAACACAATCCCAAGGTATTTCCTAGATAAGCCTACCTCTTCCGCAATATCTTTAAGGACAATATCTTGGTTATAATGGGCATGAATATAGTCGATCGTCATTTGTACAGCGCGGCGATGCCTAGCGTTGCCTTCTGAAATCGAGGCGATGCACGCTTGATCAATTTGCGACTCGATCCATGCTTCTAAGTCTTCGATCGTCAACAATTGGTCAGGTGCCACTTCCACTCTATTGGCACAGACGTGTTGGCCGGTTCTATTTCGTACACCATCCCGGATCAATGCTTGCAAGCTGTTTGCATGGAAATGAATGAATGAAGGGCGCTCCAGTTCTTTAGCATCACGTAAATAAGATACGACCGCTCTTGCTGCTTGTTGTGCTTTACGCCAATCGTTGCCACGTACAGCAGTTGCCAATGTTTCATAAAGGGGTAGCGACTCGCCAGTTATTTCAAAAGGGCGGTCAAGCAATGGCGCAACCGCATTTAAGCGGACTTCCAATTGTTTGTTTTTCATCTCCTCTTCCGCCTCTGCCGTTAAGTGACTGACGATTTTCTCAAACACAGTGGTAATCGTCGTTTTCGAAACGGGTTTGCTTAAATACTCATCTACACGTAAGCGCAGCGCTTGTCGTGCGTACTCAAAATCATCGAAGCCACTTAAAATGACAACCTTTCCAGCAAATCCTTCATCTATCACGGTTTTAACCATTGCCAGCCCTTCCAACACAGGCATATAAATATCGGTCACGACAATGTTCGGCTGTTTGCTTTGAATCAACTTGATCCCCTCTTCGCCGTCATACGCTTCTCCAACAAAAGTCATGTTAAACGTATCCCAAGGAATGATGCCTTTTAGCCCTTCAATTACTTGCCGGTCGTCGTCGATAATAACGGTTTTCCACATTTTTGTTTACTCCTCCCCAATCGCTTGTTTGCTTTTGCGGAATTTCAATCAATACCGTCGTGCCTGCTCCTACTGTACTGTAAACAGTGATGGTTCCTTCTTCACCAAAAAACGCCTGTAAACGCGCTGCGACGTTTTGCAAACCATAACCGTTTTTCCGAGGTAGCGGCTCCGTTTGTTCAAACCCTACGCCATCATCTTTCACTTGTAGTCGAAGCGCTTGTTTATATGGACGAATGGAAATGTCAATTACCCCACGTTGGCGGCGATGAAAACCATGAACAATCGCATTTTCAACAATCGGCTGCAATGTAAATTTCGGTACATAGTAGTGTCGGACTTCAGGTGGGACATCGATCTCAAATGAAATATCGACGCTTTTTCTAAATTGCTGGATTTGCATATAGTAGCGGATATGGTCCAGTTCATCGGCAATCGGAATGAAACTTTCTCCTTTCGAGAGGCCAATCCGCAGCATTTTTCCCATCAATTCAATCACTTCACTGATCTCATCTTGGCCCCGGGCAATCGCCATCCAATTTAATTGGTCGAGTGTATTGTACAAAAAGTGTGGGTTGATGTTTGCCTGTAATGCTGTTATGTCGGCCTCATTTTTACGGCGGTGCTCTTCCTCTAAAGACTGGTGCAATGCATGAATTTCCCTGGTCATTTCCGTAAACCCTTCAAATAAATCGCCAAACTCATTTTGATAGCCATTTGGCACATTTACTTTTTGTGATTTGCCAAATTGCACAAACCCTTGGCGTAGCTGGAGAATTGGCTTTGAAAACGCCGTAGACAGAAACAAAGCAAACAGAAGCGCCCCTGCAATCGCTACTAGGCTAATTGCTATAAGCACAGCTGTAATTCGTCTTCCCCCTTTCGTTAGCTCCTCCCATGGCGTTACCTCAACAAGAAACCAATCGGCACGCTCTAACGCTGACCATACAGCCAGCCCCTGGTCAAGCTCCCTTTTCCCATCTTGGTTTAAAGAATGTTCATCCACAATCCTTCCTATTTCTTCGTCAGTTGCATGGGCGGCCATAATGGCCTCTCCATTTTTGCCAACTAACATTCGATGATTTGCATGGTATTCTCTATCAACAAACAAGGCTTCGAAATCACGGGCGCGGACGTTCAATACTAATATCGCTTTTAATGTTCCTTTTGCGGAATACAGTTTGCACAAGTAAGAGACGACCTTTTCCTCTTCTGTTAAATGTTTGTCGTGTGTACCTAGCCAGACTTCATTGGCCTCATTCACTTCTTTGTTTTTTGGATGACTGTGCAGATCAATCTTAGAAAGAAAACGGATTGGATATTGGCTATCAAAAGTTGGGGGATGATCCATGTATATATCAATGGAATCAATCATCGATGAACTTAATACAACTTGATGCAGATACTTGTGGAGGTTGTTTCGTTGTCGATTATAAGAAAAGTGTTTGTGTCGGTTATGGATAAATGCTTGTAAATCAGCATTTCTTGAGATAACAACAGCTGTTTCTTCCAACGCCTTCATCTGGTTATCCAATTCATTCCGGTATAAGTGCAAAAGCTCCTTTTGGTGAGCCGACGTCGAGGCAATCGTTTCCGACACAACCATGCGATAACTTACGCCGATCACGACGAAAAATAGGAAAATAGTAAACAGCGCAATGCTTAAAAACAGAATGGTTTTGACCTTTGCCTTTTTAAACATAGCAACCACCTTATCACACAGCCAAGTCAAGGCCATATTTGCCGGCAAAATGAATCAGACGTCTACAGTCATAGCACCCGCGATTGTCGCGAGTGCTACCTGCTACGTTTTCAGCGTTTCTTTAATTGGAGTAAACGGGAATTGGTGTGGGTTTTCATAGCGTTCAAGCAATGCGTCGGCTAAACCTGGCACGATCCGGTAGCCTTCAACTTGCTTGACGTTAGCAAACTCGTGAATAGGGTGTTGTTTTAATTGCTCGATGATTTGTACATGGGCGAATGCTGTTTCGTACGTACAAGGGACCGTTCTGCTGGGATCAATAACTGCTTCAATGCAATCGTCCAACTTCGCAAATGAATCATCGTGTGTAACGCCAAGCCTGCCATATACTTTTGTAGAACCATCTTTAAAATAAGCGATGACGTGCCCTGTTTTATTGTTGCACTTATATTCGATTGTCGCTTTTTCAAATTCAAATGCAAACATCGGACCGGCCTCTTCCTCCGTGGCGTGGGAGGCTACAAACAAGAGCGCTGCTCCTTCGTCTGTTTTTGCTCGTAATACGCATGTATCGAATGTTTCAATTGGGTTGGCCCGATACAATTCAGCGTCGATATCAACGACATTGGCACAAGTATCGATTTTGTCGCCTAGCACATACAACAAATGATGAAGAAAATGGGCTGCGGCATTGTTGGCAATGCTATCAAAAATCGCCTGCCCTTGCTGGGAATAACGTTTTCCTGCCCAATCGGAACGTTGATAGTACTCTGTGTTTCGCGGCCAAAACACCAATGTCTTTAGCGACTTGGCCCGACCAAACAAGCCGGCCATTCGGTCACGCTTTAACGCATGGACGGTTTTGCTAAATGACCAGTTAAAACCAATCGCTGCCCATCTATGCGCCTCTCTTACTGCTTTTTCCCATAAAGGAAAATCATTCGCCACAGCGGAAAGCGGCTTTTCACACAGGACATGGCTGCCGTTCGTTAACGCTTCTAGGGCGTGGACTGTATGAAAATGAATCGGTGTGGCGATAACAGCCAAGTCGGCATGATGTTCTTCATAAAACGAGCGTAGTGAATGGTAGACGGGTACACCCCGTTCTCGTAAAACGGGCAAATGCGGGCTGCGTTCCGGCGCATTGTCTACAACCCCTGCAAGCAGTGCCCGTTTGTGGGTTAATAGCTTTTTTACATATCCGCTGCCATAACCATTAATGCCAGCCACCACTACTGAAACCAAATCCGCCATTTTAAGCCTCCTCGTTCGCATTCTTGCCAACAACGCGATTAGACGTGAGCATTAAACCGTTCAATGATCTTCGCCATTGCTTCGTCACCGGAAAGGTTCCAGAGCGACTGGTTCATAATTTCGACTTCAATCGGTCCCCTATAACCTGCTTGTTCTACTAACCGGCGCATGTTCTTTAAGTCGATCACACCATCGCCCATAAGGGACCTGCCTTTAAACATGTCTGTAATAGGAACGTTCCAGTCGGAAACATGGAACCCAAGTATATGGTGGCCTGCCCGTTCGATTTGTTGATCTAGCTCTGGGTCCCACCAAACGTGGAACGCATCAACGATTACACCGACTTGCTTTGTGCCAATCGTTTCAGCTACATCATTGGCTTGCCTTAGTGTATTTATGACAGAACGGTCGGCCGCGTACATCGGATGGAGAGGCTCGATTCCGAGTTGAATGCCGCATTCTTCTGCATAGGGAACAATCGCCTCAATCCCTGCTTGTACATGCTTTCTTGCTTCCACTAAATCTTTGCCGGCAGCTGGTCCACATACAAGTACAAGCACGTTCGCGCCAAGTTCGGCGGCTTCGTCGATGGCACGCCGATTGTCTTCAATTCGCTGGAGCCGCTCTTGTTGGCTAGCAGCAGGAAACATGCCGCCGCGGCATAAGCTGGAAAGGGAAAGACCGGCATCACGAATATGCTCTTTCGCTTCCTTTAAGCCGTACTCATGCAGTTTATGGCGCCAAACAGCCAGCCAGCCCACCCCGTGGCGAGCGCAGCCTTCAATCGCTTCTGGCAACGTCCATTGTTCAGTCGTAATCTGGTTTAAGCTGAACCGCTCGATTCCTGCAGCACCGCTCATAGACGCACCTCCTGGCCAATACCAGCTGCTTCAAGCGTTAGCACCATCCGAGCAATCGCTCTCTCAGGCTCAACGAGCAAGCCTGCTTGGTCGGCTAACATAAATAGCTTTGCTAAATGAACAGCTGACCTTGCTCCTTCGGTACCGCCAATCATTCTGAAATGGTTTTGGTGCCCATTTAAGTAGGCCATAAAGACAATGCCTGTTTTGTATGCGTAGGTCGGCGCTTCAAAAATATGGCGGGCAAGTGGGACAGTTGGCGCCAAGACCTGGTTATATGTTTCGAGATCGCCGCGGTCAAGCGCTTGGAAAGCTTCAGCGGCTGCCGGCGCAATCGCGTCAAAAATGCCTAATAGCGCATCGCTATAAAAGCCGTTTTCCCCAGCAATCAGTTCAGGATAATGAAAATCATCGCCTGTATACATCCTCACCTGTTTAGGAAGCAGGCTGCGCATAGCCACTTCTTTGTTTTTATCGAGAAGCGATAGCTTAATCCCATCTATTTTGTGCTGGTGTTCATGAATAATCTCCAAACAAACATCCATCGCCCCGTCAATGGATGGGTCTCCCCAATAACCGGCTAGATTTGGATCAAACATGTCGCCAAGCCAATGGAGAATCACCGGTTCCTTTGCTTGGCGAAGCAGGCGGCTATACACGTTCCGATAATCATCTCGTGACCGTGCTGTTTTCGTAAGGGCACGGCTTGCCATGAGAATCACACGACTTCCTTGTGCTTCCACAAATTCCATTTGCTCTTCATAAGCGGAAATAATCGCATCAAGCCCATAAGCCTCTTTGTCATTCAAGTGATCCGTCCCCACACCTGAAGCGATTTCACCGCCGACTGCTTTTGCTTCTTTTGCCGAGTAGGCAATCAACTGTTTGGCTGCTTCCCATGTTAAGCCCATCCCTCTTTGCGCTGTATCCATTGCTTCAGCGACACCGAAGCCGAGTTTCCATAGATGGTGGCGGTAAGAAAGGGTCGCTTCCCAGTCAACTTTGCCGCCCAGTACTGGCGGTACAGGCGATAACGGATCGGCGACGACGTGGGCCGCTGAGTAGGCACGCCGTGCTGAAAAAGCAGCCGTTTCTAGGCATGTAGGCTCGGTATTCTGGAGTGTATAGACCATTTTGTTCCTGTCTGCAGTTGGCAATGTAATTGTGTAAGCCATTTTTATTGCCTCCCTTAAATATGCTTTTCCGGAACAGTTGCCGTCAGTTTAGGCACGTCGACCCATTTCCGCTCACGCCATGCTTGTAAACCTAAGTCTGATAACTGTGTCCCTTTGGCTCCTTCAAGCAAGTCCCAAGGAAATGGACTGTCTGTATGAACATGTTTCAAAAACAGTTCCCACTGCGCTTTAAAGCCATTCTCGTAAGGCTCATTGTCTGGCACTTGCTGCCAGAGTTCCTGGAAGGCGATCGGGTTTGGTATATCTGGATTCCACGTCGGCCGAGGGGTCATCACCCGGTGTTGGATTTTGCAATCCCGTAATCCAGCGACTGCACTGCCAAATTTTCCGTCAACATGGATCGTCAATAAATCATCACGGTCGACACGCGTCACCCACGAGGAATTTGCTTGGACAACAATCCCATTTTCCAATTCAAAAATCGCATAGGCCGCGTCATCGGCTGTCGCCTTGTATAGTTGACCGCCCTCATCCACGCGTTTACTAATATGAGTCGCTCCTAGGCAAGAAAGAGATCGAATCTCGCCAAACAAGTTGTCGATCACATAACGCCAATGCGCAAACATATCGACAATAATGCCGCCGCCATCTTCTTCTCGATAATTCCAGCTTGGCCGCTGCCCTTCCTGCCAATCGCCTTCAAATACCCAATAACCAAAATCAAGCTTCACCGAATAAATGTCACCAAAAAAATGGCTGTCAATCAATCGTTTTAGCTTTAACAAACCAGGCAAAAACAGTTTATCTTGGACAACGCCGTTTTTCACTCCTGCTTTATTGGCGAGTTCGGCTAATTCAAGCGCTTCGTCTAAGCTTGTCGCCGTTGGTTTTTCGCAATAAATATGCTTGCCTGCTGAAATCGCTTGCTTAATTGCGGCGGCGCGGCGGCTCGTTGTTTGTGCATCAAAATAGATGACATTGTATTCGTCTGCCAGCGCCTGTTCTAAGTCCGTTTCGATCCGACTTAGCCCGTATTTGCGCCCAAGCGCCTCTAATTTTGCCTCGTTTCTTCCTACTAACACCGGGTCAGGCATGAGCGTCTCCCCATTAGGAAGCGCAACACCTCCTTGGTCACGGATTGCTAAAATCGACCGGATTAAATGCTGGTTTGTGCCCATTCTCCCCGTGACGCCATTCATAATAATGCCAATTGGATGCGTAGCCATTCTTATATGCCCCTCTCATCTAAGATCGCTTCTAGTTTAATGAAAGCACCAGACTGTAGAAAAACACTCGTTGCTCACCTCGGCTGACAAGCGTTTTCTTTCAGTCAGGATGATTTTTGTCGACTTTATCGACTAACTCTTGCTTTCAGTTTAGTGAAAGCGCATCCAAGTCGTCTTATCACTCCCCGTTTTTCGTTCTCAGTTTCCGAACTAAATCAGCTATGGTCATTAGGGGCCTAAGCGACTTTTTGGCTATTATTCTGAAACATTGCGATGATGATACTGGCTTAATTGAGTATGCTTATAGACTAGCGGACTAACACCAACTTGCTTTTTAAAAACACGATAAAAGGTAGGCAACGATTCAAAGCCAACTTCGAAACAAATCGAAACCATATCAAGGTCGGTTTCTAATAGTAATTTCTTTACGCGGTTTAAACGGACTTCGGTTAAATAGCGCATCGGCGTCGTTTCGTATGCGTCTTTAAAGATTTGCTGCATATAGCGGGAGCTTACCCCCATTTTGGCAGCTAATTCTTCAGCGCGGCTTAACTGGTAGTAATTATTTTCTATATACTCTTTAAGGGCAGCCGCACGCCACTCATTTGTGTTTTGGTAGGTAAATCCTTTTTTCGTCCGCTTTAATAGCAGCAACAACTCTCCCAGCAAAAGCGACAAGCCGATTTTTTCGCTGTCCCTATATTGGAGTTGTTCGTAAAGCATACGCCTTAGCAATTGGCGGACTTCACTCCCTTTAAACAAATTGAGGCGGAGCACTTCTGAACGGGCAAACACATCAGCTATAAGCGTGTGCCTGTACTCCACAGGCAGTTGCTTTTCATCAAACTCTAGCACGAGCATCGTCATTTTTGATTGTGCGACAATTGAGTGGTGTGTCAAAGGGCGAATGATGAGCAAATTGTCAGAAGCGAGCGCATGCTTTTGTTTCCCTAACTCGCACTCCCCTTTTCCGTCGAGGACATAGAGAAGCTGGTGTGTATAATGAAAATGGCTATGAATGAAATTTTTCTCTTTATGCTTATTTTCATATAAATAAACCGCTTCCTTTGGCTTTGTTTTTCCAGTCCTCACAGAGCTCAACTCCTTTCCTAAACGTTTTAAAAGGGCGATTCACTCTTGTGTCATGTTACTCGTACATTTTCGATTTTGCTGCCTTTAATCCTTTTTTTGACTCAATCCCTTTCTATGTCCTAGGTTAAGCGCTTTTTCCATAACGTTCATGTTGGATTGCTTCCAATGACCGGTTTCTCGTCTCAGGTGCCATGATAACGCCAATGACTAGGCTAATGATCAAGAAAGCAATCATCATCATTCCCGATGGTTGAAAGCCAATTTTCGAAATCATTGCCGGAACGACAAGAGAAATCAACCCTACACCAATCCGTACGATGCAAAACATCAACCCTTGGGCTTGGGCGCGGTATTTTGTATGGAACAATTCGCTAGCAAACAACGCGTAGAACGCTTGGGCACCGAACCCTGCAGCCAAACCCCAAATTGTTACAAACAAGACTAGTTCTGTCATGCCCATACCGCCAAAAGTCAGAATGAACCAAGCAATGATGCCCAAAACTCCTCCCGTTCCAAACAAAAGCTTACGGTTCACTTTATCGCCAAGCTTAATAAACACAGCATAAGTAGCTATCACCGTGAACGTCCAAAGCACCCCTTGCAGCAAATTGGCTTGTGCTGCTGACAAGCCGCCTACCGTTTCATAAATATAGGGCATAAAATATCCCATTGTGCCAGCGACAAGGTTCCAGAAAAAGTAGATACCGATGAGAAAGACAAGCGCTTTCAAATTTGCTTTCACCGTAAACAAATCTTTTAACGAGCCCTTCACAGCAGCCTGGCCTGATTGATTCAGCCGTGCTTTTTCTTGCTCTTTTTCCCATATTTGCGATTCATTGATTTGCTGTTGCAATACCCAAGTGATGATCGCCACTACAAACAATTGCGCAAAAATCAAACGGCTGCCTAGCAAACCAAGGGGAGCGAGCGCTACCGACAAAAAAAGCGTAATAGCAGGCCCAATCGACCAAGCAAACTGGGACCAACCGACTCTGGCAGCCCGTTCACTTGGCGGCGCCTCTTCGGCAATATACGTCCAAGCTGCTGGAATTAACGCGCCAACAGCAATGCCAACGATGACATAGCCAGCAAGCAGCATAGGAAAGGAAAAAGCAAAGACAATGAGAAGCATGCCTACCATATATAGCAACAAATCATATTTGTAAATAAATTTCCTGCCATAGCGGTCGACTAAAGCACCACCAATTAGGGCACCGATTGCTGCTCCAAAGCCATTAGCACTCAAGGCGCCTAGCAGCCCTACCCACATGTCGGTCAACTGCAAATACTCGACCCATAATGTTAGCCCACCAGCGCCAGCAACAATAGCGCCTGCTTCTAAATAATTGGACATCGCTACCGTAATCGTTGCTTTCATTCCCTTCTTTTGCAGCGCCACAACAACCACCCCTTTATGCTAAATAAAACACTTCTTTTAAATCATGGGAAACTGGACTTAAATCATCATTTGTCTCCATTAGCGGCGCCATATACGCCCACCATTTTTGGCATATCTCCGTTTTTGCAACTTTGGCATAAGTTGCTTCGTCCTCAAGCAGCAAGTAGGCAAACAACTGGCCAGTCTCCTCTAACAGAAAAATCGAATAATGATGGACACCATGGGCTTTTAACATTTCCGCCATTTCAGGCCAAAGCTTGTCGTGGCGTTGTTTGTATTCATCATACTTATCTTTGTACACCTTCATTACCGTAGCTTTGCGAATCATGCTCGTTCACTCCTTTTCCTTTCATCGTCTTTTCATACAAATTTCCTCCCCGCCTTTTTAGCGGAGAGGAAACCACCCTTATCTTGGAAAGGCTGCTGGTACGCCGCCGTCTACAGTCAACATGCAGCCCGTCGTTTTTTCTGACTTGGACGAAGCGAAAAATAAAACAGCCTCCGCAATATCTGCCGGAAAAATATGGACGCCAAGCGTTGTCCGTTTTTTGTAATGGTCTTCAAGTTCATCAGCTGCAATTCCGTAAGCAGCTGCTCTTTCCTCGCGCCAAGCCGAATCCCAAATAGCCGAACCTTGCAGGACGGCGTCAGGGAGAACCGTGTTAACGCGAATTCCGTAGGCGCCCCCTTCAGCTGCAATACAGCGTGCGAGATGGGCTTCCATCGCTTTGGCAGCGCTGTAGGCTGATGCGTTTTTCCCTGCGTAAACCGAATTTTTCGAGCCGATAAACACCATGCTCCCGCCTGTCCCTTGCTCTTTCATTTGCGCAAACGCTTGGCGGGCGACGAGAAAGTAGCCTGTCGCGAGCACATCGAGATTGAGTTGCCATTCCTGTAAAGTCGTCTCATCAAAAGGGCTTGATGTGGCAAGGCCAGCATTGTTGACGAGAATATCAACGCCCCCGTATGTCCGCGCCACGTCGGCAAAAGCTTGCGCGACTGCTTGTTCATCTGTGACATCCATTTTTAGCGCAAGCGCCCGGCCAGCACTGAATTGCCCATTTATTTCTGTCGCTACTTCTTCTGCCCTTTCAAGATTGAGGTCAGCCAACACGACATGTGCGCCTTGAGCAGCGAATTGCCGGGATGTTTCGCTGCCGATGCCCCCTGCTCCCCCTGTCACAAACGCCACTTTCCGCGAAAACGTTGCTTCTTTTGGCGCAAGCGATAGTTTGTAAAGCTCCAATGGCCAATATTCGATTTCATACGATTCGGCTTCATTCAGTGAAACAAAGGAGCCTAACGCACTCGTTCCACGCATGACAGCGATCGCTCGTTCGTAAAGAGCGCGGCTCACTTTTGCGTTTTCAATCGCTTTGCCGCTGCTAATCAGGCCGACGCCTGGGATGAGCAACACACGCGGCGACGGTTCAAACATCTTGTCGCCCTCACGACAATTGCGCTCAAAATAGCGAATGTACTCCTCTTTGTATGCGGCTATTCCTTTAAGCACCGCTTGCTTCAATCCTTCTTCGTCACTTGCCTCAGGCACCCAATCGATAAACAAAGGCAATCGCTTTGTATGGACAAGATGGTCAGGGCAGGCAGCGCCAATTTGCGATAACTCCTTTGCCTCTTTGCTGTTGACAAATTCAAGGATAGGGTCGCTATCATCGTAGGTCACAATCATGTTCCGCCCATTATGGGCCACTGCCCCCCGTAGCGCCGGCATGATGTTGGCCAGCAATGCTTCGCGCTCTTCTTTTTTCAGCCCTGCTGTTGCTGCTCCGCCAAAAGGTGCGTTTTTGCCTCGCTTTTTCTCGATAAATTGCTCCGCTTCATTAATCACGGAAATCGTGCGGTCATAACTTTCTTTTGCTGTTTCTCCCCAGACGACAAGACCATGTTTTTCCATTAGTACAAGCTCCGCTTTCGGGTTCGCGTCTACTTGTTCTGCAATCATTTTTGACAGTGTAAAGCCAGGGCGAATGTAAGGCACCCATACAAAGCGGTCACCGAATAGCTCTTCGGCCAGCTCGCGGCCATTTTCAGCACAACATAGGCTAATGATTGCGTCTGGGTGAGTGTGGTCGACATGCTTAAATGGCAAAAAGGCATGAAGCAGCGTTTCAATCGACGGGCGCGGGTGGTGAGGGTCGATTAGGCAATGCCCCAAATAAGCGACCATCTCCTCATCTGTCATTGCTTCCCGTTCTTTCAGGGGCAAGACATCATCAAGCCGCAAGCCCGTAAAGTTGTTCGCCCCCATTGTGGCCAGATCTGAGCCGCTGCCTTTAACCCACATAACGTTGACTTCATTGCCGCGAAAGTCGATCTCGGTTGTTTTCATCGACGTATTGCCGCCGCCCCAATTGCAGACAGCGCGGTCGGCGCCAATTAAATTGGAGCGGTACACCAACTCATCAAGGCCTTGATACAATTTGCTTGCTTCTTCCTCATTCCAAAGATGTTGTACCATGACGATCCCTCTTTCTAGTAAATTAGCATTGCCTCGCTTTTTCACCTTCACGCTTCAGTTGGACTTTCTGTTCGTATTCCTTGACGACATCTAGCCACTCCGTTTCTGTCGGCACTCCTTGGCGTTTGCAATACTCATCCCACATGTCGCCAAATGGATACGTTTTTAGCTGTTCTTGCATGGCTAAGCGCGATGTGAAATCGCCTTCATCTTGCAGCTGCTTTAAATGGCGATGGGGCATTAGGGCTGCATGCAACAGCGCCTTTGCCATATTGCGCGTGCCAATGGCCCAGGCAGCGACACGATTAATGCTTGCATCAAAAAAATCAAGGCCAATATGGATGTTGCCAAGAGCATCGTTGCGGACTATTTCAATCGCAATTTCTCGGAGCTCATCATCAAAGGTGACTACATGGTCGCTATCCCAGCGGACAGGACGGGAAACGTGCAATGCCAATTGATCGTGAAATAGTAACATCGCCGACAGTTTGTTAGAAACGACTTCCGTTGGATGGAAATGACCGGTATCAAGCAAATAGAGCTTGTTGTTTTGGTTGGCATAGTTTAAATAGAATTCGTGTGACCCGACAACGTACGCTTCTGAACCGATGCCAAACAATTTGCTTTCGACGGTATCAAGAACAAGCATTGGGTCGTATTCGTCTGCATAAATCGCATCTAAAGACTCTTTTAAACGCTTCCGTGGCGTTAGCCGATCACTAGGCGTATCTTTATAACCGTCTGGCACCCAAATGTTTACTAGCGATGGCGTCCCCAATTGTTCCCCAAAATAGGCAGCAATTTTCCGGCATGCTTTACAATGGTTAATCCAGAACGTTCGGATTTCCTCATCTGGATGGGCAAGCGTCAGTCCATCAGCGGCCTTAGGATGGCTGAACACCGTTGGGTTGAAATCGAGGCCAATGCCTAATGATTTTGCCCATTTAACCCACTTTTCGAAATGCTCAGGCTTCAATTGGTCGCGGTCAATTGGCACGCCATCGGTTTCCGCATACATAGCGTGGAGATTGACGCGGTGCTTTCCAGGAATTAAACTTAGCGCTTTTTGCAAATCACGCCTCAGCTCTTCACCGTTCCGCGCTCTGCCGGGATAATTCCCCGTTACATCAATGCCTCCAGACAACTCGTTCGCAATCACTTCTGTTCCATGAAGGTCATCTCCTTGCCAACAGTGGACGGAAATGGGCACTTGTTTTACTTTCGCAAATGCTGCCTCGACATCTATGCCTAATTGTTCATATTGCACTTTAGCGCTTTCAAATCGACTCGTCATGTGCCATTCACTCCTTTGCGGTAGATAGTAAGTGACAGGAAACGCTGTCCGTACTAGTGCACGACCTTCCTCTATGCGAGAAAGTTCTCCGCCTGCAATCGCTTGTACGAGCAGATTGCCAACAGCAGTTGCCTCAGTTGGACCAGCGATCACCGTTTTGTTGGTCCGGTTTGCTAAACGTTGGTTAATCTCCTCGTTTAGCGCTCCGCCGCCAATAATATGGATTTGCTCATACGTCTTTCCTGAAATAGCTTCAATCTCGGTTACAGCTTTGTCATAACTAGCAATCAGACTATCATAAATACACTTAGCCAAATCGCCGGGCGATTCAGGAACAGCAAGCCCTTTTTCGCGGCAAGCTTGTTGAATTTCCTCGATCATGTTTTCTGGCTTTAGAAAACGATGTTGATCGACATCAATTTCCCCGGTATACGTTGACCCACTGGCTGCTTGCGCCAGTTGAGAAAAGCTCCAATGCCCAGGGAGCAGCCTTTGTACTTCTTGGATCATCCATAAGCCCATGATGTTTTTTAAAAAGCGAACACGGGAGCCGACGCCGCCTTCGTTCGTAAAATTGGCAGCCATCGCCTGTTGGCTACATATCGGCGTGCGGTTTTCAATACCGATAAGCGACCACGTACCTGAGCTGATGTAAACCGATGTTTGTTTTTCTGGGAGCGCCGCAATCGCCGAAGCAGTGTCATGGGTAGCAGGCACAATGACTTCGAGTTGGACGCCCAGTTCTTTTTCCATGCTTTCTGTTATAGAACCGATCTTTGTGCCAGGTTGCTGCAATGGCTGAAACATTCCACAAGGCAAGCCGAGCTCTTTCAGTAGTTGTCTATCCCAATCCTTTGTATTGACATTTACTAACTGAGTTGTCGTTGCGTTCGTATACTCGTTGACTTTGACACCTGTCAGCAAGAAATGAAAATAATCGGGCACCATTAGAAATGCATGTGCTTGCTCAAGCAACTCCGGGTTTTGTTTTTTTAATGCCAACAGTTGGTAAAGAGTGTTGAAAGGCTGAAAAGCAATACCCGTCCGTTCGTATAATGCCTTTTTTCCGTACGTCTCGATCACATCTTCCATCACGCCGTTTGTTCGTGGGTCACGGTAGGAGACAGCTTCAGTTAACCGCTCGCCTTTTTCATCGAGAAGGACAAAATCTACCGCCCATGTATTCATGCCAATGCTAACCGGCTGCAAGCCAGATTGAACTGCCACTCGAATGCCTTGCTTGATTTCACAAAACAAGTAGTCAACGTCCCAACAATAATGGCCGCCCATCAACTGAGCCTGATTATCAAACCGATAGACCTCTTGTAAATCGATGCCGGTCTCGCTTATTTTGCCAGCCATCACCCTGCCGCTTGAGGCGCCGATATCAACGGCCAGCCGATATTCCCCCAATTTTTCTCCCCCTTTCTCGCTATAGAACGATTACTTGTATCTTACGTGTTTGTCATGGAAGCCACTATAGCGTCATTCACCAAAATACTGTCGTTATTTGCAAATATACGAATCAATTAGACTGATAGAAAACGCTTGTCAGATGGAGAGTGCTGGTAAGGAAAGATGGGACTAGCACAGAGGGTTCTTGAGCAGGTGACCGAGACAAACGACGACAGATGCGAGCGCTTGTCTACAGTCTAACGCATCGCTGAGGCGGCGAAGATCGATGTTTTTTTCGATAAACGAGCGGAGTTGTATGAAAATGCTTCTTAAAAATTTGATAAAAATAGCTGAAGTTGTCATAGCCAATTTCTTGCGCAATAACCGATACAGGCACATCCGATTGAACGAGCAACTCCTTTGCTATGTCCAATCTCCTTTCTTGTAACAGCGCTTTAAACGTTTTCCCAGTCTGCTTTTTGATGACTTTGCTGAGCAAGTAATGGGGCTGGTTCAGCCGTTCAGCTAGCTCATATAGAGAAGCATGTTTGTACTGTTCGTCGATATAAGCAAACGTTTGCCGAATCCATTGGTTGTGCAGAGAAGGCTTTGGTCTGCCATCTAATGTATTCGCTTTCTTTGCTAACTCAATCATGAGCATGCCGACATACAACTTAATAGACGCTTGCGAGTAAGCGTCTGGCTCCATCATTTCCTCAACCATTTTCCTCAGCAGTTGTTGCACAGACTCTTCTTTTGCACATTTAAAATAGAGGAACTGGCCAAACGGTTCGCCACCATGAATGCTGTCGATAAGGAATGAATAAAAGGGCCCTTCCACATTTAAAAAAGAGAAAATATAATTAAAAAAAGACGGCTGAATAATAAAATTAATGATAATATCTTCTGTACCGCATGCCTCTATCTGGTGTTCAATATGCTGGTTCAACACAACCAGCTCCCCTTTTTGCAATTCGACCGCACGATCGCCAATCGTTTGCTTTAAACTGCCGTTATAGACATAATTCATTTCAATGTAGTCATGTTTGTGTGGAGGAAAATCAATAAAGCGCGTATGCTTGCGGATCATGATTTCTGCCCCTGGGGCCAGAAACTTATTGGCTTCGATAATAAATTGTTGCTTTGACGTATAACGTGCTTTCATCACACGCCGATATTCAAGAATGTCTTTTTCTTCCTCTGTAAGCGGCAACATTTTTTCAAGCAATCCCACCGTTGGTCCCCCTTTTTTCATCTTGCTTGTCTATCTAGGCTCTAAAGTTATCGACTACTATCTACTGGTCTTGCATCGATAACATGGTTTGTTCTTCGGTACGTACGCTTAGCGCCACCTGTTCAATCATGCCACTATAGCTTTTGCTGTCATAGTAAGTATGTGCAAACAATTCATCTTGGCAAGGGGGGCAAAGTTGTTGAAAATCGAGCGTTTTTTGTCCATTTGACTCGCCCTTTTTTAATCAAATTCAACAAAGAAAAAGGAAAATCCTTCTTTTACTGGATATGAACCCAAACGCCAACATGAATATATATTCGTTTTCTACAATTAAACTATTGATAAATGCAAGCACAACGTTTAATATAATAAGAATTAATGAATTTTTATACAAAAATCCTATGCAACAGGAGCATGACAGATGATGAACAAAAAAGGAATGACTACTACTGACTTCTTTGGACTGGCATTCGGTAGCATGATCGGCATCGGTTGGGTGATATCCGTTCCCCAATGGATGGCCTCGGCTGGGAGCTTAGGCGCCATTATTGCCTTAGCGGCGACAATACTGCTTATTATTCCAATTGGCTTTGTTTATGGAGAGCTTACGTCCAGTCTAAAATTAAGCGGAGGCGAATTTGCCTATACCCATTATGCACTTGGCAAATGGCCAGCATTTATTTGTGGATGGTTTCTTATTTTAGGCTATCTCATTATCTTGCCATGGGTTGCGATTTCCGTGCCGCTCTTGTTCGCTTACGCTTTTCCGTTATTAAACTCGTATCCACTTTATACGCTAATGGGACAAGTCGTCTATTTACCCCATATTCTGCTCAGTTTGGCGATGATCTTCGGTCTATCCTGGTTAAACTTTCGCGGCGCTAAATTGTCAGTACGCTTTCAAACGATTGCTACAGCGATGATGCTCGTCACATTCCTTGCTTTTTTAGGCGGCGGCTTTTTCCTAGGCGATCCTCAGAATGCAGCACCTTTGTTGCAGACAGAAAATGGGCATGCGTTTAGCGGCATCATTTTAGCGATCTCTTCGATTCTATTTTTTATGAATGGCTTTGATACTGTTTCAAAAACAGTTGACGAAGCTGAAGCAAGCATTAACTATAAAAACTTAGGCAAAGTCACCATTGGGACAATTCTTTTAGGCGGTGTACTGTATATGGTTATTGTCCTTGCTTCTGCCTTTTTAATGCCTGCATCTGAAATGGGGGAGATGGGGGCGCTTCCTCTTATCCATGCGTTAGAAGCGCGCTCAGGTTCAACCTTGTTGCCACTAATTGTCGTATTTGGTGTGCTCCTTGGCGTCATAACTACATTCAATGGCTTTTTACTAGCTGGCAGCCGTCTGATTCAATCGTTTGCGGCTCGCGGTTTTATTCCTAAAGGATTTGCGGCAGAGCATACTCGTTATAAAACGCCTTACAAGACGGTGTGGGCGATGGCGGCCTTTTCTATTGTCGGAACCTTTTTTGGCAGCGGCGCGCTACTCCCCCTCGTTATAATGGGAGGGATCGCTTTTTTAATTGCATGGTTTTGTATGGCATGTGCAGCTGTCAACATTCGCCTCAAACAGCCACATTTACAAAAGCCATATAAAATGCCAGGGGGCATCTACATGGCTTACGCTGCTACACTATTTTCAGCAATCTTGCTTGCGGCGATGCTAATTCCTGGAACGCCGATTTCGATGGGCATGACGGAGTATATCCTCTTTTTCATCTGGCTCGCAGCTGGAGCGATCCTTTATGTTTGCTACACACGCCGAAGTGTTCCAAACAAGGTAGAAATTACACAACTAGAAGACAAAGGAGTGCATCAAGCATGAAGCCATATTCTACTTTTGGCATTGTCGGTTTCCCTTGGGATGGAGGGGCCTCCCTGGGGCGGCCAGGATCACGGTTTGCTCCAGAAAAAATACGGGAAGCCTTTGCCTGGTTTGCCAATCGCATTGAAAACAACCGAGTGTACAATGTAGAAAAGCGAAAAACGTTCACATTGCCGAAAAATGCGTTAACCGATTATGGCAATATCGAAATTGCCGCCTATAGCACAGACCAAACGTTTGCACATGCAGAAGCAAAACTGAAAGCAGTGCTTGCTGAAAATGCCTTTCCCTTTGTGCTAGGAGGCGACCACTCGATTTCCTACCCGCTCATTAAAGCGCTGCACGACCAGAACCCTGGAAAGCGGATAGGCATTATCCAGTTTGATGCCCATCTTGACCTCGTTGACGAATCCCCTGTCCAAGGGAGGTATTCACAAAGCAGTCAAATGCGCAGAGCAATTGAGCTTGAACATGTTTCTGCTAAAGACATTGTCCAAGTAGGGGTACGCAGTTATAATTACCCTTGGTACGCCAGCTATTTAAAAGACATCGGCATCCACCAAATTACCGCACAGGAAGTTCACCAGTCTGATCCACTGGCCATTGCCGAACAGATTAAAGCCGTAATGGAAAACGTCGATCTCGTTTATTTAACATATGATATGGATGTTCTCGATCCGGCATACGCACCAGGAGTCGGCGCCAACGAACCAGGCGGGTTGACGCCGGTTCAAAGTTTCGCGATCTTAGATGCGTTGTACCCCCTTGTTGATGCGTTTGATATAGCAGAAGTCAATCCTCTTTATGACCATCAAGACATCACAACTGCTATGGCGGCGCGCATTATGTTTGATTGTTTTGTCACTAGGATGGAATGTGGAAAAAACGGTCAAACATAAGCAACAACAGCGATTTAAACAAGACATGTTTAAATCGCTGTTGTTTTTATACAAACAAACTAATTAAATTCCCATCTGGATCTTGGACAATCGCATAACGTTGGCCCCAAAAGGCATCCCATGGCTCTTTATAGCCAACGTAGCCTTTGTCGACAATCTTCTCATAAAGCTGGTCCAGCGCTTCCCTGCTCTCACAACGAAAGGCCAGTTCAACCCGGTGCCCCGTTGGTTCTTCCCAGTTTCCGTAAATTTCTTTTGCCATTTCAAGTTTATCAAACGCCAGGCGTACCCCTTCCTGGTCAATTTCAACGTGCATGTCGTCATTGTGCGTGTCCGCTATTTGAAAGCCAAGCACCCGGTAGAAATCAAGTGCTTCTCTCATATTGGCAACCACAATTCCAACCATATCTAATTTTATCGTCATAACAAATGACTCCTTTCAATAGGCTATAATGCCATTATTGCCTATTATCCCAATCGGGGCTTGAAAAAAACGGACAACCTTTAGCCACTTTTTGATTGACACGCGATTTGTGCCATTACTGTCTGCGGAGCCAATCCGTAAAAACGCTTAAATTGCTTCGACAAATGGGCATGGTCGGCATAGCCGTAGAATAGAGCCAAATCGGCAAGCCGTGCATGGGCGTTTTGCTGCAAGCCTGCTAACAAACTTTGAAACTGGACGACTTCCATTACTTCTTTCGGCGAAACGCCGAGCTCATGGGCAAACGTACGGCGCACAGTCCGCTCGCTGTAATGTTCCATTTTTGCAAGTTTATGGACAGAAAGCATGCCTTTGTTCGCAAAAATATGAGCCATGCAGCGCTCAAACAAACGTTCCGGCCGATACGCTTTATCTAGCTTTTTTCGTAAAACCGCCTCGACGACCGCAATTCTCTCCTTCATATCACGAGCCTGCGCAATGGTCTCGACGATTTCAAAAGCTGGATTTCCCCATACTAGCTCCAGTTCAATGCCTCCATCCCCAAAGTCAGCAGGGTGGTGGTGCAATAATGTATGGACCGAATCAGAAAAGAAGCGGATTCCGAAAGAAAAGGTTGGCTCTGCCAATGGCAAAACTTCGAATTGGTTCATAAAACCAGCCACAAATGCCTGTGCGCTGTTGTCATCGATCGTAACAATTAAATCGACGCATCCATCTGGAAGAATACGATGGTATCGCGCTTTCCCTCCTTGAAACGAGCTCGTCCAATAACAGGCAACATAGGCGGATAAATCACAGCTTGGCGCATACTCAGTATATTGGTAGCTATCATCGCTATCTTGCTGCAACAATGGCGCCTGAACAGGACGAAACAAGCGCATACACCGATCCCTCTCTTCTTACGTACATGTAGTCTACTTCTTGCCTTCATGATACAGTGCTTAGATTACAAGGCTTTCACTAATCCGCCATCAACAAGAAACGCTTGTCCTGTCACATATGTATTGGCCCCGGAGCAGAGAAAAACGGCATGCTTGGCAAACTCCTCTGGTTTGCCGTAACGACCAAGAGGGATGCTTTTTTCTGAAGCCTGTTTTACATCTTCGTATGACATTTGCTTTTCTTTGGCTGCTAAACGGTCAAGGCTTTCAACCCGATCCGTGGCAATGCGCCCTGGACCTAATGTATTAATGAGAATATTGTCTTTGGCCAACTCTTGCGCTAGGCTCTTGGCAAGGCCTAGTACCCCCGCGCGGAACGTATTTGACAACAGCAGATTGTCGAGTGACTGTTTTATCGATGAAGAAGTGACGTTCAATATGTGGCCGCCGCCTTGCGCCCTCATATACGGCAGCACTCCGCGGATAGCGCGAACGTAGCTTAGTAAGTTTAATTCATAAGCGTTTTGCCAATCCCCATCCTCAAACTGGTCGATTCCCCCAGCCGGCGGTCCTCCCGAATTGTTAATTAATACATCGATAGCCCCGTGTTTTTCGTTTGTAAAAGACAACGCCGCCTCAATATCTTCTGCCCTAGTCATATCGCATCGGCAGCACGCAATCCGGGGATTGCCTGTATACGCCTGTATTTCCCCAACTGCTGTTTCCAATGCGGCGATATCACGGCTAGCGAGAACAACGCTTGCTCCTTCTGCCGCAAATTCGCTAGCAATCGCCCGACCAATTCCTTTGCTTGAAGCAAACACAAGTACCGATTTGCCTTTCACATTTAAATCCATATCCGTACTCTCCTTCCCCATCGGTGATTTTGTTTCATTTTAAAGTCATTCCATTTACTTTTCAATCTGTTATCGTCGGACTTCATTAAACGTTTGATTAACTCATGCCAGCGCTCCCTACAACGCTTAACGCCCTTTGTTCTCTATATTCTTCATTAACAGAAGCGCTCCTCCTTTTTTGAATAGGGAAAAAACCTTGCACGTTGAGCGCAAGGTTCAGCCTGTAGATAACGCGTTTCCCGCAAGCGTTTTCTATTTAGGGTAATGGTGTCAGACTTATTGGCACTTATAAAGTTGTCTCAATTGATTCGATCGTTACAGAACCATCATCATGCATTACGGTGCCTATTGTAATCGCTGCCCCGTGCTCAAATTCCTTATCAAGATCGCGCTTTTGCAATTGTTTCGACAAGTCGTAAATGACTTCTTGGTGGGGGATGTAAACAAGGATGCTTTGCTTGTTTTCCCCTGTATAGCCTAAAAAGGTTGCGTCCACAAACTGGGCCCGTTCCCCTTCATCAGGAGTATATGTAATAAAGAATGTTGAAACTTCATTTTCGCCATTTTGTTCTGTAAAGTAGATGCTTAAAACCATGCCAGTACGCACGGATTCAAAACTTGTCTCTAAACCTTCGCTAAGGACAAACCATTTGGGGCCGTATTCGGTTTCGATCGCAAAGCGGTTGCCGTTAATGTCGACTACTTGGCCGTGATTGTTCCATTGGATTATCTCCTGATTGACCGGGCTTTCTTGTTGATCTAGATCACTGCTTTCATTCTCTCGTTCTCCTGTTTCATCTTGTGATGTTGATTCTGTTTCTGCCACGCTGCCACCATCCTTTTCCGCCTCATTATTGGCTGCAAGGCCTTCCAATTTATTTAAAGAATCATCATTCAACGTATCATTTGTCGTTTCTGTGCCGCGGCTACTCGAATCATCCTCTCCAACAAGCGTTGTTGTTTCTTTTGAATGTGTTTGCTTCTGCGCTGGTTCCGCTTTGTCCAGCTTGTTATGTTCGTTGTTATGTTCGGATGTTGATTCGGAACTTCCTGTTTCATTATAGGTTTCGAGACTTTCTTCATATGTAGGGTCACTGGTTGTTTTAAATCCATAAACATTCGTTTCTATGTCACCATCTTTAAGTGTATATAAAAATGTACCTGTATTGCTGGTTCGCTTCTCGACTAGCGAGGCCAACAGCATTTTATACGCTATTGGCGATTGCCTAATTGCAGGAGCTTCTAAAAAATTCCCTTGGGCAGCAATGGCTACTTGTTCAACACCAGTTCCTATTGCCGGTAAATCAGCAGAAGCCATAGCCGAACTTTGGGAGCAACCTGCCATACCAATCGCTACAGAGGACAGGACACCTGCTTTCGTCCTTTCCATACGTTGAACTCGCTTTTTTTGTTTATCCGTTCGGGCTGTTTCCACCCTAGATAACGTTGACATTCCAATCACTCCTCTCGTATTAAAGTAGCCTCTTAGTAGTAGGTCATAACTTCTTCTTTCCACCAAGAAGCATAGCTTGAAATTAAAAGGCTTTCAATAGTCCAGAGTCCATAGTCGTATAGCCTAGCACTTAAAACCACTCATTTTGCTCTGCATCATTTTGAATGAAGCGCCTTATATTCCAAAATATACCTTTTAAACTTTTTAATTATAGTAAATTAAAGGAAATCACTGGTTCTAAGATCCTGTTCTCTCTCTATATCAACTTGCAATCAAGCTTTGCCATATAAGCCAAAAGGCACTTTTCCGGCTATATTTCTTTTTACCGCCCGAATAAAGAACGTACGTTCCTGTAAATGTAGGAAATCAGACTTATTATACACCTCAATTCGTGCTCTTTCTCCGCATATCGCTAACGTTTCCGGGACATAAACAGTCCATTTTGCCAATAACTTTTGTTCCAGAAAAAAATTTGTTCACCTAATTCAGGTATATATATTCAGGACTTTTCTCATTAATAGGTATTTTTTAATGGCAAATTAAAAAACTAAGTAAAAATTCCTGATTTAAATGGCTATATCGTGATTGCAGTCCCTTAGTCATGCTTTAGGACTGCAATGGCTTTGGACCGTACTTTTCCAACAGCCGTTGTTTAGACATAAACACGTACATCGGGGAAGGGGTTTTCCGTGCTTTGGCGGGAAACTTTGACATGGAAAGTAAAAAAATCGGATGTTGCGATACCCTTTTTAACCCCTTATAAAAGCGATTTCGAATAGGGTGTGATTCAAACCCGAGTCGCTCACACCCCCTATTTAACATCGTTACGCCAATAATCCCTTTGATGTCCTTCGCATTGGCTTGCCTCTCTATGTAAAAAGCAAGAGGAGGCATCGACTCTTTTACTTTTTGCACTAAAACTTTTGCCTTTTTTAAATCGTTATCAATGGCAAACAGTTCTTTAATTAAGCGAACATTGTGCAAGTGAATTTTTACGAGCACATCATTTTTGCAAATTTCCTGTCCATCTGCCAAACAGATATTCGGCCCTTTATAGCGAATTTGCTTGATTCGAAAAATGGTTGTATTGGTTTTCGCGCTTTCTGGATAATGAAGCCGGGAAATATAAAAATAAATTGGATCAAGCACACTCCAAGCTGATAAAAAGTATAGTTTAAATTTCATCACGATCTCCTATTTGACAATGGGGTCCTTTCAGACATTATGATGCGAAATAGGAAAGATGAATATAGATGGGAAATTTAGGGATGATGCTGCCTTTCACCACATATGTTTACTCACGCCCTAGTAGCTAGGAGAACCTTTTTGTCATCAACTAAGACTTATGATTTTTTCAAATGCCAGTAGAAGCCTAATTTCTCCACTCAAAGAGAAATTAGGCTTATCATCTCACCTAAACAAAGACAACCGTTTTACAAGCTAATCGCCCGTTTCTGCTCAGAAGACAAATAAATGCCTTCCAACATTTTCATTAATTCTAGCCCGTCTTCGGCAGGAGCAGGAGAAGGGGCGCCGGTTAAGCACGCTTCCACAAACGCATCAACTTGTTTTTGGAACGCACTGTCAAAATGGAACGTGGGATGATCCAATTGCGGCTCAATGTTTAAAATCGTATTTTGTTCTTCTGCTACAAGCATCAGCTCTGGTTCGAGTTCAGCACCGCCTTTCGTTCCGAATAACTGCATAGAAAGGTGGTCTTTTTTTGTATGAAGAGAGTAAGAAACGTCAACCATAAGCGAGCTGCCATTTTCAAACGTTATTAAAGCATTAGCTAAATCTTCAACTGTATTCGTAGCTGCATCGTAGTCTGCCGTTTTGTAGAACGAAAGGTGCTCAATGTTGCTACGGTTTCCGAGTTTATCATAGACATGGCCAGTTACACGTTCAACGTTTGGCCGTCCCATTAAGTACCAGCAACAGTCAATGATGTGGACACCTAAGTCAATAAGCGGACCACCCCCAGACAGCTCTTTATTCGAAAACCACCCACCAGGATTGCCGACGCGCCGCAAAAGCGAAGCCTTTGCATAATAAATATCACCAAGCTTTCCGTTATCAATGAACGTCTTCAGCACTTGCGCATTTGCCCCAAAACGGCGTACATAGCCGACTTGCAAGATCGTGTTCGCCTCCTGTGCTGCCGCTTGCACTTTTTTGGCCTCGGCGACTGTCAGCGCCAGCGGCTTTTCTACAAGGACATGCTTTCCTGCTTGGAGTGCCGCAACAGCCAAATCCGCATGTGTTTTATTCCAAGTGCATATGCTGACTGCATCGACATTCGGATCAGCAAAGACATCATCTGCGTCGGTAAATACGTTTGCCACGCCATAGAGCGCTGCCTTTTCATAGGCACGCCCTTCATTGACATCACATAATCCATACAGCTCTGCGTTTGCATTGGCTGCGTACGATTTTATATGCATGTCGGAGATTGTCCCTAAACCAATTACCGCTACACGCATTCGTTGCTCACCTCCTCTGCCGTTACTTTCCAGCCATCTCGTGCAACCTCATTCCACAAACGCTTGACGTTATTCATAGCGATTCTCGAGCCGGTAAAGCAATCTTCCATCCCTTCAAATTCAATAGCGATGTAGCCATCATAATGATGGACTTTTAATAGGCGGATAATTTCTCGAATCGGCAATTCACCGTGGCCGACAATGGCACCGCGCAAATAATTGCCGTTTACTGATCGAAACCATGGCCCTTCCCCGGGATTCTCATAGTATGGGCGCACATAAAAATCTTTAAAATGGACTGTCGCTGCATGAGGCAAATTTTTACGGATGCCAACAAGCGGATCTTCGTCTGCACAAAGAAAGTTGCCGATATCTAGCGTCGTTTTAAAGTTTTCCCGGTCTACAGCACGAAGCAGGCGCTGGACACGATCGCTTGACTGGACATTAAAACCATGATTTTCAATCGTTGTTGTCATTCCGTATTGTTTGGCATAATCGGCAATCAGCCGACACCCGCGTACCATCTCCTCAAAGTGGTCATCAAAATAATGAACTGTTCGCTGTTCCGGTGGTAGGGAAAACGCTGTTACGTCGTGGCGCAATAGCTTAATGCCCATATGTTGGACGACATCGACATGTTTATGGATGCGTTCAACTTCTTCCTGAAAAGCTCGTTCCGTCGGCTGGATGAAATTGGCCGGCATACAGTAGGCTGACAGCTCAATCCCTGTTTCCGCTGCTTTGTCTCTCAACTTCGTCGCCAGTTCGTAGTCATCTACAACCGAAAAGCCATAAGGGACGAGCTCCATATGGGCGCCGCCATTGTCGGCTACCCACTGAAGGGCGTCTACTATCGTGGTGCGTCCGTCTTTTAACGCTTGCAACAGGCTGTATGAACTCAATCCTACTTTCATATGCTTTTACACACTCCTTCGAATGGTTGGCGCTTCCCTCAAAGTCCGCTAAATGTCGCTATCAACTCCGGTACTGCTCTATAACAAGCATTTCCACTCCCGTATCAAAAACGTCAAAGCATTGGTTCCATTCGTGTATTTCGCCTAAAATGGCTAATTTCCTTTGGGAAATATTTGCTTTCCTTTTACACTTTTTTGTCGTTTAGGAATGACGCTTTTCACCCAGTTGCCCACTTCAGTTATTATTCCAAGATGTGCCAAACCGTTAGGCATGGTAGTTTTCTTTGAACAGCTCCAATTCGTTTACCGTACATAGCACGTCTGGCCTTTTTGCCATTCTTTTACACGCTTCTTTTGTGTCAACTGGCCAAACAATGAGCTGATAGCCACGCTCCTTACACTCATCGGCAAAGGCCTCTGTATAGAAACGAAGCTCCATTGCAATGGAAGACGCCTGTATTTGTTCCATATAAGGAAACAAGGCTGGCGTTGCGTCACTTTTGATTAAGCCAATTTCCAAGTCGGGGGCAATCTCCCTCAACGTCCCCATCGATTCATGATTAAATGAATTGATATAAACGTCATTGGCCATTCTTTTTTCCTCTATTAATGCGGCTACCTTCCTCTCTAACCGAGGATACATGTTCTCGTTTTGCTTTAACTCGATTGCGACGTTCACCTGCCCTTTTGCCAAGTCCAACACTTCCTCAAGTGTCGGAATCTGTTCGTTGCCGCTCGTTTTTAAACGGCGCAGCTCTTTTAATGTATAGGTGTTGATAAGGCCAGTGCCGTTGGTTGTACGATCGACCGTTTGATCATGCATAATGACAGGCACTTCATCACGGCTTAAGTGAACATCAACCTCAATATGGGAAAATCCAAGGTTTATACTTGCTTCATAAGCGGCAAGCGTGTTTTCAGGATACTTTGCGGAATAGCCTCTATGAGCAATTGCTTGTACGTCCATTTTATTGCCTCCCTTTGTTCTTTTATGTTTATGGCGTTTAACCACGTTTTTATTACCCTTTGATCGAACCAATCATGACACCTTTTACGAAAAAACGTTGCAAGAATGGATACAACACCAACATCGGCAAGCTGGCCACGACGACAACCGCATATTTTAAGCCTTCCACTGTTAAGGCGTGATTGTCTAATGTCGAATCGCTGACTTGTACCATTTCAGACAGTTGGTCTTGGATCAGCATTTCTCTTAAGAACAGTTGAAGGGGGAAAAGATTTCTGTCCGTTAAATAAATCAATGCATCAAAAAAAGCATTCCACTGGCTGACGCCGTAAAACAAAACCATGACTGCAATCACGGGCTTGGACAACGGCAACAATATTTTGATTAGGTATTGGATGTTGGAACAGCCATCCAACTCCGCCGATTCCCGCAGTTCATTGGGAATATTTTGGAAAAATGTGCGAATAATAACGACATTGTACACCGATACTGCCCCAGGCACGATCACTGCCCAAATCGTGTTCAACATCCCCAAATCCCGGACGAGCAAATAAGTCGGTACCATTCCCCCGCTAAAAAACATTGTAAAAACAAGAAAAATCGTCAACGCATTTCGACCATAGAAGTCTTTTCGTGATAACGGATAGGCGACCATAATCGACAAAAGCAAATTGAAGGCCGTTCCTAAAGTCGTATAGAGAAAAGTATTGCGAAACCCTATCCAGACGTCTTCATTTTGAAACACGCTTTTATAGGACTCGATCGTTGGATCGATTGGGAACAACCACAATTCCCCTCTTAAAATGGCTGCTGGATCGCTAAACGAAGCACTGAGCACATAAACGAGTGGATACAAAACGATTAATGTAATAAGCGCCACACACATGTAAACAGCTATACCAAAAAGGCGATCGCCTGTACTTTGTTTCATGTACATTCCTCCCCTACCACAAACTCGTCTGGCTTGTTTTCTTTGCTGTGTAATTGACAAGAATCAGAATAAAAAAGTTAATCGCTGATTCAAATAAGCCGATTGCTGCCGAATAACTGTATTGGGCTCCTGCGATTCCCGTTCGGTAAATATGGGTGGCGATCACGTCAGATGCTTCCATGTTCAGCTGGTTTTGCATCAAAAATACTTTTTCAAAACCAACGCTCACGATGCTCCCTGTCTGCAAAATCAGCAAGATGATGATCGTCGAGCGAATCCCTGGCAAGTTGACATGCCAAATTCGCCTTAGGCGGCTGGCACCGTCGATTTTAGCGGCTTCGTGCAGTTGTGGGTCAATGCCAGCAAGAGCAGCCAAATAAATGATCGAGCTCCAGCCCATTTGCTGCCACACATCAGAAAACACGTACGTTGTTTTAAACCATTCAGGCGAAGTCATAAAGGCAATTTCCGAAATACCTAACAAGCCGAGAATCTGGTTAACGAGGCCATTAGGTGACAGCAGTAAAAACAGCATCCCTACGATAACGACAGTCGACAAGAAATGGGGCGCATACGTCACTGTCTGGACAAAACCCTTTGCTTTTTTATAACGAATCTCGTTAATAAGCAAGGCAAGAATAATCGGAATTGGAAAACCAATCACTAAGTTATAGAGGCTTAAACCGATCGTATTTCCAATCAAACGTTCAAAATAAAAACTTTCAAAAAACCGAATAAAATGTTCCCATCCGACCCATGGGCTCCCCCAAATTCCTTCGGCAGCGATAAAATCTTTAAAAGCAATTTGCACGCCGTACATAGGGTAATACTTAAAGATCAAAAAATAGATCACAACTGGAAGGACAAGCAAATAAAGATCCCAGTTGCGTTTGATTCCATTCCATCTTCTTTTCGGCGGCGCTTTAAGCGGCTTTTTTGCCTGTTCAATGCGATTTTCCACAACAGTACCCCCTAAATAATGCTAGCTGATACAGCTACTGCTCCTGCATGAAGCGCGCTTTCCATTTCTTGCTTTGTTTTAAACAATCCACCTGCTACAATTGGCACGGTAGTCATTTCAACTAATTCCTTTATGACTCTTGGCATTAACCCAGGCATCGCTTCTACTGCGTCAGGCTTGATTTTGTTCACCGTTTGTACCGCTTTTTCCATTGCCTGTGTATCAATCAAAAATACACGCTGAATCGTCTTTAACCCACATTTTTTTGCCTGGATGATCGACTGGCTTCTTGTGCTAATGATGCCATCAGGTGCGATCACTTCGGCGATGTAACGCATGCCATCAGGCGTGTGGCTTTCTATTCCAGAAATCAAATCGACATGGACGAACACTTTTTTATTCTGTTTCTGGAAACAATAAACTTGGTCAGGCAGCAAATGCATCTTTCCAGTAAGCAAAAAAATCGTATCCACATTCGAATTACGGCACCTTTTTTCTTGTTGGCTGTCTGTCAGTGCATGAATAAACGGTTGCGTAAACATACGGCTTTACCCCTTTATTGTTTGATAGATCTCTTGAACAGATGCATAGACACTAGTTGGGTGATGAGCCGTACCGAATAGCTGGTCTTTTGTTGTAACGCCTGAATAGACTAAAATGGTATCCATTCCTAATGCATTGCCGATTCCAATGTCACTTAACAACGAGTCCCCTATGATTACCGCATTGTCTATCTTTCCTTCCATTACACGCAACAGCGCTTTTTGCATCCAATAAGATGGCTTGCCGACTGACACTGTCTGGTGGCCAAACCTCGGATGGTCTAACAATCGGGCCAAAGAGCCCGTATCAATTAAAAACCCTTTTGGATTCGGGCAGAGTAAATCTTCATTGAGCAAAATAAGACTCGCCCCGTTTTGAATGAGCCAAAGTGCTTCTTGCAATTGGCCGTACGTCAAATCAGGCGACATGCCAAGCACTACAGCTACCTGCTCCGACCCATTGCCCCTTTTACGGTCACCTATATGCAAACCTAGTTCAGAGAGCTCTTCTCTAATCATGTTCGAACCGGCCACATAAAGTTTCCTGCTTGCCAAGCCATTCGAGTGTACGTACTCGACTAAGCCCATAACAGGGGTAAGCAACTGGTTATACGTAATAGCCAGCCCTAACTTTTGCAAATCAGCACTTAACACTTTCCTAGAGCGAACAGGATGGTTCGTTAAAAAATAAACGTGCTTGCCGTTGGCGCATAAGGCATCGATTAGCTCCTTTGCCCCCGGCAAAAGCATGCCCCCGTGGAGCAATGTCCCATCCAAATCAAAGAAATAATGGCTGTATTGGTCCATGCCCATCCTCCTTTTTTCCACAACAAAAAACCCTAATAAACGCTGGTACACGTAACATAGGACCACCATTTACAAGGGTTTTCTCATCGTCTCCACCCACATATGCAATTTGCACCTTTTCCCTTTTAGTATAGAAAAGGAATGTTAAGACAGAGTGAAACTGTCATTAAGATTTAAAGGCCGCCATCAAGCATGCGTTCACAATGTTGTTCTTTTAAAATAATTGAATGCGTTTTCTTTGTCAATGACTCGTTCATTCAATTTGCTTATTATTTACAATCTTTTAATTGACATTGGCCTGTATTTGGCAGATAATATGGCGTAACAACGATTCATATACGGGTGGAGTATTTCTGGAGAAAACCCTAATTAGCGCCAAGAACCGATGGCGTTAATTAGGGTTTTTCTGTGTATATGAGCGAACTTAATTGATTGGGGGATACGTCGTTATGACTAAAAAGCAATGTTTGTTGATCGCTGTGGCCACATTAGGAGTAGCTACAACAGCATGTGCGAACGCTGGGGAGGATACAGCGACAGAAAGCGAAAACAAAGACATCGTTAATGAATCAGGGTTTCCGATTGTGAAAGAGCCGATTGAATTGACGTTTTTTACTGGCAAATCAGAACCAAACTCGAACAACTTTGAGGAAACATACGTATGGAAAACGTATGAAGAAATGACCGATATGAAAATTAATTTTGAGCTTGCCGCTTTCGATGGACTAGCGGAAAAACGGAACTTGCTATTTGCAAGCGGCAACTATCCTGATGCCTTTTATTCGGCTAGACTGACCGCAAGTGATTTGGCCACGTATGGTGAGCAAGGTATTTTAATCCCGCTAGACGACTTAATCGAAGAATATGCGCCTAATTTTAAAGCTGTGCTAGACAAACATCCCGATTTACGCAAAGGACTAACGATGCCAGACGGACACATTTACTCGTTCCCATCCTATTACGACCCCGATTTTTTGCCGATGCTAATTGGTGTACCGCTATGGATAAACGACGAGTGGCTCGACGAACTAGGGATGGATCGGCCAACGACGACAGATGAATTTTATGACTATTTAACGGCAGTAAAAAACACGCCAGAATTAGCTGAAGGAGAAATTATTCCGTTTTCAGGCACAAATATGACAGAAATTCGCGGACAGCTTCAAGGGGCTTGGGGATTTGGCAACCGTGGCGTTGGCCATAAATTTATTGACGTCGACCCGGAAAATGAGGGAGAACTGCGCTTTTTCCGTACCGACCCAAAATACAAAGAGTTTCTCGAATACTTGAATAAACTTTATACGGAAGAGCTGATCGATCCTGAAGTTTACACACACGATAGTGCTCAACTGCTGGCGAAAGGAGCTGAAGGACGAATTGGCGCTGTCATAACGAGCAACCCAGAATCATTAATGAATCAAGAACACTATTCTGGCGGTGAAGCGTTAGAAGGCCCACACGGTGATAAGTTGTACAGCCATGTCAAACCACCTCTTGTCCATGTCGGCGCATTCGCGATTACTGACAAAAATGAGCACCCTGAAGCGACCGTTCGGTGGATGGATTACTTCTTTGGCGAAGAAGGCGCTACTTTTTATTTCATGGGCAAGGAAGGAGAAACGTACACGAAACAGGAAGACGGCTCCCTTGAATACACAGAAGAAATTACCGACAACCCTGATGGTTTGACGCAAGACCAAGCATTGGCATCGTACATTACTTGGCTTGGCGGCAGCTATCCTGGCTATGTGCAAGAACACTATTTTAAAGGCTCAGAGTCGCTGCCAAATTCAATTGAAAATGGTGAAAAAGCCGCGCCAAATGCCCCTGAAGAAATTTGGAATGCTTTTAACTACACAAGAGAAGAGCAACAATTCCGCGATTCTGTCGGTGCCGACCTTGAAACATTCATCAACGAAACAGAAGACGCCTTCATCACTGGCAGAAAACCATTAAGCGAATGGGAAGATTATGTCGCTCAAGTCGAAGCGATGGGCTTGGAAGAATATATGTCGATCCAGCAAGCCGCCTATGAGCGGTACCAAGAAGTCGATTAAATGACCTAGACTAATAGAAAACGCTTGTCAGCCGAGGCGCGAAACCGAGTGAAGATGCGAATAGAACGTGGGTTCATGAGCATATGAATGAGGTGAGCAACGAAGGATGCGAGCGTTTTGCTATAGTCTAAGCCTCGCCTGCGGCGGGGCTTAAGTTGTTTCCGATACAGATTGTGGCCAATTCCGTTTATTGCTGATAAGCGAAACCCTTGGTATGCTTTCTTTAACCACGGCTTTTGGCAAAGAAAGAAGGGACTGATGGATGGAATCTGACTGTACATGGAAAGTTTGGCGAACATACGGGTGGCGGGCCACACTTTTGATCGGAACGGAATTCTTTTTGACGTTCAGCTTTTTTATGTTTGTTCCTTATATTTCGTTGTACGTTACTAGCGAACTTGGCTATTCCCTTAGCTTTGCCAATTTGCTGCTGGCGCTTCGTTTAACGGGCCAGCAAGGGTTTATGATGTTCGGTGGCTATTTAGGCGATAAGTTTGGCTATAAAGCGATGATGTTTATTGGCTTTGTATGCAGAGGCGCTGGATTCGCTGGCATCGGATTCGCCCAGTCTCCTGCTTTGCTGTTGTTTATGGCCGTAATTGGCGGTCTTGGAGGAGCTTTGTTCAGCCCAGCACTGAAATCTTTATTGATTTACAAACAACCGAAAGCGCATCATAAAAAGTTGTTCTCTTACGTAAATATTACGGGCAATGCTGGTACAATTCTCGGCCCCTTATTTGGCGTGTTGTTTTCAGCGCAACAATTTCCGCTTCTTAGCTTGCTTTCCGGGCTTTTGTTTATTCTAATTGGTTGTACATTGTTAGGGCTGCCGATCCAACAAGAAACAGCAAATAGCGACATTTCGTTCTTATCTGGATTGAAACAAATTGTCGCCAATCAGCCGCTTTTAATGATGATTGGGCTGATGATCCCTTATCATTTTATTCACCAGCAATTGTTTTTAACTTATCCCGTCGTTGCGACAAAGATCAGCGGCAGCTCAGGCTGGATCTTTACACTTGTCACTGTGATTGTTATCGCGACACAAATGAAAGTAACAGCGTGGACATACCGTTTCACCGCTCGCCAATCGCTCCAAGCAGGTTATCTGATACTTGGAACGACGTTTTTGCCGCTGCTTGCCTTTGAACATGTCGTTACGCTTACAGTCTCATTGATGGGCATTGCCTTATCGGTTACACTGATGCAGCCCACCTTTCACTCCTATATAGTCAGCCAAGCTTCTGCGCAAACGCTTGGCATTTTTCTCGGCTTTTCCAATCTTGCCATGGCTGTTGGCGGCGCCCTTGGCAACATTACTGGCGGCAGCCTCTACGAATGGTTCGAAACCAATCGCTTAGGTGGCTTCTATTGGGCTATTCTTGCGCTACTGTCTTTTATTGCTTATTTAACAGCAAAAACGCAAAAACATTAAACCCGTACTATAGCTTCTTCCTACAAGCTCCGTCAGAACGAGGAAAGATGGGAATAGAACGGGGGTTCATGAGCAGCGGTCCTCTTGCGCATGAAACGACAGTTTCAAAGCATATGACCGAGGCCAACGACGAAGTATGCGAACGTTTGTCTAAAGTCTGAAGGCGGCATCAAAGCCGCCTTTTCTCATATCATTCCATCACGCAAAGCAATGGCACGGCCAGGATAGTCTGTCATGATCGTGCCTACCTCTTTCGCTAGCAGCTGCCGTATTTCTTGGTCTTGGTTAGCTGTCCAGGCGCGGGTAACGGAAAGCAATCCTTCCTGCTCAAAGGCATTTCCTTCGGTTAAAAGAATCTTTTTGTCGACATGGAGCGACTCAAATTGAAAGCAGCTCATGTAATCAGCTGCCAACGGCAAATTGACGTTAAGCAACCACGCAATATTAGCGGTTTTGTTGAGCTGTTTGAGCCTTAAAAGCATCGGCAAGTGAAAAGAAGAATAAATAATTTTCGTTTGACTTCCCCAAGCCTGGACGGTTTCGAGCACACGGCGCTCGATTCCTTGGTGTTTCGCTAAATGTGGCTTCAGCTCAATATTGGCTTCGGTACCGAACGGCGCAAGAAAGCAAAGCACTTCTTGTAAAGTCGGAATCCGTTCCTGATCCCAACTCGGTTCATATTCAGGGAAGTTGTTGAAACGGCAGCCTGCGCTTAATGCCTTAAGCTCATGCAACGAATAATCGTGCACGTAGCCTGTGCCATCGGTCGTCCGATCTACCGTGTCATCGTGGATCACGACAAGCTCCCCATCTTTCGTCACCTGAATATCCAGTTCCACCCCGTCTGCGCCTTGTTCTAGGGCTGTTTGAAAACTTAGCAGCGTGTTTTCTGGATGTGTTCCCATTGCGCCGCGATGGCCATAAATGTTTGTTTTTTTCATTCTTATTTTTCCTTTCCCCAGAACGGATCGCTTCCCTTGTTTGATTTTATGAATCGCCGCGCGCTTTATTCGCTTGCTCAATCGCCGCATTCACTTGTTTGACCGCTTCATCAAACGCTGTTTGCGCGTCTGTGCCATTAAACACATTTTCGAGTGCTGTCTCTATGATTTTTCGTTCTTCTGGAATCATATCCATAAGCGCTCCTTGTGTAGCAACAGACTTTTTCGTCGATTGGAGTTGCTGCACGGCTGTTTGCAGCTGAGGCATGTCTTCATATGCCTCCTGTACCACTTGTTCGTTATAAGCGTCAGGATTGATGGCAAAATAACCGGTTCCGACATGCCATTCAGCTTGCACTTCTGGCGTCGCCAAATATTTCATAAAGTCCCAGGCCGCCTCTTGCTCGGCTTCCTCTTTGCCGCTTGACATCCATAAGCTCGCTCCGCCAATGACTACACCCTCACGCTCTACTTCTTCGGAGTGGGGAATAAAGGCAACGCCTACTTCAAACGGGGCATTGTCAATGACATCTCTAGATGTGGCCGACGATTGCATAAACATGGCGACTTCTCCTGCCAAAAAGCCAGCAACCATGTTGTCTGAATTGGTGCCATAATTCATAAACGTGTCTTCTTCAATCATTCGCTCAACCCACTCAAAAATCGAGCGGCCTTTGTCATTGTCGAATGCCACTTCAGTAGCGACATCGGCCCGTCCATTTTCATTGTTTAACAAATGCCCCCCTTGGTTGGCCAACAACTCTTCGAACAGCCATCCATATGCTTGTAAAGCAAAACCTTTCATGCCTTCATTGGCTTCGGCGATTTTTTTGCTTGCTTCTTCGATGTCTTCAAATGTTTCTGGCGGACTTTCAGGGTCTAATCCAGCCGCTTCAAACGCATCCTTGTTGTAATACATGACAGGAGTTGAAGAATTAAATGGCATCGAATAAAATTGGCCATCAATATGATAGTAATTGATAATATTTTCTTCTAAACCGCTCATGTCATATCCTTCTTCATCAATGAACGGTTGAATCGGTACAATATTGCCGCTGTTAATCATCGACATTGTGCCAATCTCCTGCACTTGGATAATGGTTGGCGCTTCCTCCGTCCCACCAACGCTATGAAATTTCGGCAACGATTCCTCGTACGTGCCTTGAAACTCGGCATTTACGTGGACTTCATCCTGTGACTCGTTATAAGAAGAGACGATTTGATCAAGGGCAACCTGTGCCTGTCCTCCCATTGAGTGCCAAAAAGTGACAACGGTTTTGTCGCTCTCTCCCCCGCTTGTTCCCCCTGAACTGCCACATGCGGCTAACATGACAAGCGCCGCGGCGCTGCTAAGTAGTCCAATTCCCTTTTTCATAAAAAAACACTCCTTTTTCATTTATTTAAGCGCTCCTTCAGCTAGGCCTTGCTGCAATTTCTTCTGGCCGAGAAACAGCAAGATTAGCGTCGGGAGAATCACAATGACTGCCCCTGCCATGACAACGCCCCACTGGTTTAACGTTTCTTGCGATTGCAATTGCTTTAAGCCAATTTGCACAGTCCGGACGGTGTCATCAGTAGTGGCAAGAAGCGGCCACAAATACATATTCCAAGAAGTCAGAAAGCCATAAATGCCAAGTGTGACAAGGCTTGTACGTGCCATCGGCAAGACAACCGTTAAATAAAACTTAAAGTCGCCCATTCCTAAAATTTCACTCGCCTCTTTTAGCTCAACGGGAATTTGCTTAAACGTCTGCCGCAGCAAAAATGTCCCAAATGCCATCGCAAAAAACGGCAATGTCAAACCAGGATACGTATTGACAAGCCCTAATTCACGGATCGTCTGGAAATTCGGAATGATCGACGCTTCAAACGGAATCATCATCGTCGCCACAAATAAAAAGAACAGCATATCCCGGCCTTTAAACGTTAAGAACACAAACGCATAAGCAGCTAAGCTTGATAGAATCAGTTGGCCGACCATAATGACGAGCGAAACAATCAAACTGTTCAACAAGTAATTCAACAGCGGAAACCGTTGAAACGCTTGAATATAATTGTCGAACGTCCACACCGATGGGATCACTTTACCTGTCAGTGTGTCTGCGCTTGTCATAAAACTCATCAAAACTGCTAAAATCGCTGGTGCAAATAGCACAAAAGCAGAAACGGTGAGAAGCAAATAAAAGAGAAGCTTTTTACGCCATGTCAACGTCATTGGTAATGCACCTTCTTTTCGCCAAGCTTAAATTGCACGATCGTCATAAGCAAGATGATCGCAAACAACACAACTGCTTGCGCACTGGCGGTTCCATATTGGTAATTGACAAAAGCTTCCCGATAAATGGAATAAACGATCAAGTTCGTTTCATTTTGCGGTCCACCTCTAGTGAGCATGTCAATTTGCCCAAATGTCTGGAACGCATTAATCATGGTGACAGTGACAACAAAAAACAGCGTCGGCGATAACATTGGAATGGTAATCCGCCTTAATTTGTAAAAATAGCTGGCGCCGTCAATATCGGCACTTTCATACAAGTAGCGGTCAATGGACTGCAAACCGCCTAACAAAATGAGGAATGTAAATCCTATATTCATCCAAATCGTTGAGACAGAAACAGAAAATAACGCCCATTTCGGATCTGTTAGCCATCCGATTGAGCCGACGTTGAGCCAGCCAAGCAGCTGGTTCAAAAAACCGATGCTAGGATGGAACAAAAACAGCCAAAATACAGATGCTGCCGCTACTGATATGCCCATCGTCGAAGAAAACACCATCCGAAATATACCGATTCCCCTTAGCCGCTCATTGGCGATAATAGCCAAAAACAAACTGATGAGAATCGTTCCTGGCACCGTGTAAAGCACAAATAAAAAGGTCGATGTGAGTGATTTTAAAAAAAGATCTGATGTAAAAATACGCATGAAATTCTCGAAACCGACAAAGACCGTTGCCATTCCGCGGTTATCTGTCAGAAAGAAACTTAAATACAACGTCCGTATCATTGGGTAAAACAGAAACACAGTAAACAAAAACAAAGAAGGAAATAAAAACAGCATGCCTTTGGCAAAATGCCTCGTACTGCGTTTTCCTTTTTTCGCGGTGCTTGTCTGTTCAGGTACATAGACATACGGTTCCGTCATAAGGCGACAACCTCTTGTTGGACATTGGTGGCTGCCGGTTTCAAGAGCTTGCCTGTTTCCGAGTCAAAGAAACTGATATGGGCCATATCAATCGCGACTGGTACGAGGTCGCCTGCTGTGATTGCCCATTGCCCACTCCATTTGGCCGTCCATAACTCCTTGCCCACTTCGAAAACAACGACCGTCTCATTCCCTAGCTGTTCAACACTAGCAACAAGCAATGTTACGGTCGGCTTTTCTTTCTCAAAGCGGATGTGCTCAGAACGAATGCCAATCGTCAATCGCGGTCCTAATAGATTGCTGTCTAATGGCTGTTTGATTGGCAAGACGATCGTCTCTTCTATAAGCAGCTGCCCATTCTCCGATATAAAACGGGCTTTGCCTATGTTCATCTTTGGAGAACCAATAAACGTAGCAACAAATAAGTTCGCCGGTGTGTTATACAAATCAATTGGTTTGCCTACTTGCTGGATATGTCCATCGTTTAGCACCATAATACGATCGCCCATTGTCATCGCTTCAATTTGGTCATGGGTCACGTAGATCATCGTTAAGCCGAGCTTTCGTTGCAATCTCCGGATTTCAATGCGCATATGAGCTCTTAGTTTTGCGTCTAGATTTGAGAGCGGCTCATCCATCAAGCACAATGGAGCTTCACTGACAACAGCGCGCGCTAGCGCTACCCGTTGCCGTTGACCGCCTGAAAGTTCCCTCGGCTTTCGCTTTAACAGCGTCGTAAGTCCCATCATCTCAGCTGCCTCTTGCAAACGCCGTTTGCTTTCCTCTTTATTTACTTTTTTTGCATGTAAGCCAAATAGAATATTTTGTTCTACGGATAAGTGGGGGTATAACGCATAATTTTGGAAAACCATCGATAGGTTGCGGTCTTTCGGGGCAAGCCTATTTGCTTCCCTGCCATTTATTTTTAAGATTCCTCCCGTCATTTCTTCTAGGCCCGCTATCATTCTGAGCAATGTGCTCTTGCCACAACCAGAAGGGCCAACTAAAACAAAAAACTCCCCTTGCTCAATTTCAAGATCAATTTCATTTAGGACATTTGTCTCTCTGTCATATGACTTTGTTACATTGATTAATTCCACCTGTTTCATGGAAGCACGTTTCCTCCTTAGCCGGAATGTACGTCCATTTAACCATAGCTTTTTTATTAAATACGGAAATTAACCGAAGACTTACATTTTTTTAAAGAAATACAAATCCAGTATCGCTTTACAAACAAAGAATGGCACCGCTTTTTGGCAGTTTTCTCCCGTTTGCTCTCTTAAAAATGTTTACACATCATTTACCCCGCCACTGGCGCTTCTTTCATCATCATTTAATTATTTTTTTAAAACGCTTGTTTTTTCTCCGCTTGTCTCTTTTTTTATGGTAGATGCGCATCAACCCATTCACAAGGGAGGGAAGTCCACAATCAAATTCTGAACCTGTTCAGGTTGGGGAAACGCCATTTTTGAGCACAAAACAGCAAAAAAAACTTACGAAACGGAGCTTGTATGAATATGTTGCAGAGTATTGCTAAATATGAAGGAGGATTATCTTTCCATGCATGTTAATAAACCAACACCGGCTCTGCTAATTACTGAAATCCACCCAGATAATTACGGCAGAGACGATTATGAGTTTTTCGAAATATACAACAACTCTTCCATCAGCTTGTCTGTTGGAAATCGGGACTCGTCCGCTGATTACCATTTGCTCTTCCGCTATCCTGAAGATAGCCGTGATGATCGTCCTTTTGAACTTGAGACGATTACGATCCTGCCCAAACAAGCACATGTATTTTGGCTGAATACGAGCGGACAAACCCTTGGGGCATTTAACCGCAGGTACATGAGCCAATTAAGCTCAAACCAAGTGAGTGAGGTGTCAGGGAATATTCCTGCTTTCTCCAATAGTGAAGCACGGGCTGTCGTTATTGTTGACAACTTGTCAGGACAAGAGGTGGTTCAAGCAAGTTATCAAGCTACAGACATTTCCGGCGGTTTTGGGGTTCATTTCGCGCTGCCTCCTGCCGGGAGTACAGAACAAACCGTTTTTCTACCAATGAGTCCGGCAACCCCTGGGACGGTCTATGCCGAACAATCGCTACAAACAGGGGCTTTAGACACACCCATTCCTAAAGTCGTTATATCCCAGTACATGTACGACGCCCCCGCTGCAGATGATGGCAAAGAATTTGTCGCCATAAAAAACGTTGAGGACAAAACCGTTGATTTAAGTGGATTCAAAATAGGCGATGGCCTTTTTCTCGGGGAAGGAGAAGGGATGGCGCAATTTCCTGATGGCACTTTGATTCATCCTGGACAAGAGCTGTTTTTATCCCAGTCTAGTTTAATCTTTAAAGCCATTTATGGCGCGGTTCCAGACTTTGAATTCCCATGGTTCAGCACAAACCGCCTTTACGATGACCCTGATGTGCCAACAATGCTCGACGCGAACTGGTCTACAGGCGAAATACGCCTTGCCAATAACGGCGACAAGCTGTTGCTAATGGATCGACATGACCGCATCGTTGATTTTGTGCCTTACTTGCAAGATATTACCTACCGGGGAAAACAGTATCGTGGCGTAACAGCGCGTGCTGATGGCAATGGCCAATCGATACACCGTATTTCCGAGTCTAGCGATTTGCGCACTGCTTTCCGCGCTGGGCCGATCCAACGACCGCCAAAACGGATTCCTGTCTCCCCGAGCAAGTCGCTTTTAATTACTGAATTTATGTACACGCCCTATTTTGATGAAGGCACAAACGAATATGTCGAAATTGCCAATATAACTGGCGAAACAATTGACATTAGCGGCTTTTACTTCGGCAATAAAGTAGAAGAAAATGGTGTTGCGAATAAAGCAATGTACAATTTCCCAGAAGGAGCGACGCTTGCCCCTTATTCTGCTGCTTTAATTGCCCGCAATGCCCAAGCGGTAAAAAAATTATATGGCGTTACTGCTGATTTTGAAATGGAGACAACGATTGACTCTGTCCCTAAGCTCATTCCAAACTGCGATTGGGGCTGCGGAAACTTCCAAATGGCCAACAGCGGCGATGCCGTCGTATTGCTTAACCGAGACAAGGAGCTTATCGATGCAGTTGTTTTTAAAAATGCCCTTTGTATGGGCCTCTCTTCTCATCCTGGTGTTTTTGCCAAAGGACGCTCCCTTGAACGAGTCAGCGCGATTGACACGAAAAACCCTGCTGTTGATTTTGTGGAACAGCCACATCCAACTCCAGGAAAACTGCTTTTCGGCCCTAATGGCGATCCGTCACTTGTTCCGAGACCTTCTATTAAAGAAGAGGTGCTAGAAGTCAATGAGCCGAAAACCGCTCTTGTCGCAAGCCCTACAATCATCGATGGCTCAACCGGTATGCCTGACGCTCTGCCCGCCAATGTTCCTTCTATTCTGTTCAAAGCGGAATGGCGAAACGGCAAACTTGTCGCCAGCAATCGTGGCGTACTGCTTGATGAGGCACTAGATACGGTTAAACAAAAAATGCTGCCTATGATCGAGATTAACGAGCACTTCCTTGTTCCTTATGTCCATCAATTGCTTAAGACGAAAGGGATAGACGATGTCTTTATCCTTTCTCGCCAAGCATCCATTATTGAAGCAATGCGAACATGGAACAATGAATATCGGGGAGCCTTGCGTCTTTCTGGGCAGATGTTGCCTAAGAAAAAAAGAGACGATGCCATTCGCGCAATCCGCCAATGCCAGTGTTTTACAATACTAGTACAAGCGGAAGCAATCACTGCTGAAATCGTCCATTACTTTCGCAGCCGGGCGATTACAATATGGGCATACGGGGCTAACAGCGAATTAGCGATACACCGGTTAGCTGCCATTGGCGTCCAAGGCATCGAAACGCCATTATCTGAAAAAGCAGCTGCTGCTTTACAATCGTACCAATTGGAAAATAGCACAAATCAACAGCCTTTGTTAATTGCCCACCGTGGTGTTTGTTCATTAGCGCCTGAAAATACAATGCCTGCAATCGAACTCGCTGTCGAGTTGGGCATTGAAGCAGTTGAAATTGACATTATGATATCTAAAGATGGCATTCCAGTCGTCATCCACGATTACACGGTAAACAGAACGACAGATGGAAGCGGCTATGTGAAGGATTTGACACTCGCACAATTAAAGCAATTGACAGCGAACAAGACCGACCATTCCGAGTGGGAGGAGCGTTACAAACTTTATCCAGATGCCAAAATCCCGACACTTGAAGAAGTGCTGGTTTATGCTAAAGAAAAAGAATTAATCCTGTCTATCGAAATCAAAACAGACGGTTTGGAAAAACAAGTAGCTGATTTAATCCGCCAGTATGAGATGGAACCCCATGTCTATTTAAGTGGTTTCAACCCTGTTGTCATGGCTGCGATCCAAGCGCATCACCCCGCCATCGGGGCCATGCATATTTTAGCCGGGCTTTCACCCCATGGAATGACCGCGCTGCAATTTGCTGAAAAAACAGCGCGTCACTTAACAAAATTAGGGATGTTTAGCATGCCCGGCGACGGCACGATGACTCAAGCTTTGCTCTCCTATGCAAAACACCGCGGCATCCCCCTCGTCGGCGGTACGAGCAACAGCAAAGCGAGCATTCAAGCAAAGAAAAAACGGGGCATTACGATGATTTACAGCGACTACCCCCAATGGTCCGAACAGATGCCAATTTGCGTCAATCCCATTCCGTTATACAGGGTCGTAAAGGAAGGGGACGTGCTGACTCTAGCTGAAATGGGCGCTACTGTCCATGAACGGTCTGGCGTAGCAAGCACGCTGCACGGAGGCATTCGCATAATTGGCGAAAACGCCGGCGTTGCCTATACAGATGGCGGGAGCTTACTGGCATTAAAAGCAGGCGAAACGTTATTCCACCTTTACCATGAATATGAGCCATTTAACCACGAAACAGAAGGCGATCCAACAAAGTTGCCTGACAAATGGCGCATGTATTCGAACCCTGTGCGGCTTGTCGTCTTGAACGAAGCTGACCTATCAGCCAAACGCTTAGTGGAAGTGGTCCAACGCTATCGCCAGGAAATGAACGTCATCGCTTATGCTTCACTGCTCTCTTTATCCCAAGCGACGTTCCTATTCGAAAAGTGGGGAGCCTATCAATTGGCAAAGCGCTCGATCGAAAAGACTGAAACAGCATTAATGAAATATATGGCCGCTAGCCACATAACGATTGAAGCATTTGATGCATTACAGGCCCATATCGCGATCCTTCAAGAGGAATGGAAGTAGCAGAAACGTATGATCCCTTTCCGGCCACGCATTACCCGTAAGTAACAGTTACTAAAAAACGCTATACGGTTGCCAGACTTTACTACCGTTTAAAAAAACGCACGAATGTCGCTTTGTAAACATTCGTGCGTTTTGTTTATGGGGCAAGAACGCTTTTAAGAAGAAGCGAGCGTCCCCGCTGGACCAAAAAATTCATAGTGGACTTGTTCTTCTGGAACGCCCCAGTTTTTCAAGATGTGATAAACCGTTTTCATAAAAGGAATAGGCCCACAAAAGTAAAAATCAGCGTGATGATCTTCTATCATGGAACGAAGGAATTGCTCATCGATATATCCTTCCTTCTTCATATAAGGATTCATCTGGTCTTCTGACGTAGGGCGTTCATAGCAGACAGCGTAGTGGACATTTTCTTTCTGACTCGCTGTCTGAGCTACATGGTCATGCATCGCATGGTAGGTTCCATCAATGGCAGCATGGATAAACGTCACCTCTTGTTTTGTTCCTTGCTGCATCAGGGTATTAAACATACTCATAAGTGGCGTGATGCCAACGCCGCCGCTGATTAAAACGATCGGGCGGTCTTCCTCCTGTTTTAAAGTAAAATCACCGGCAGGAGCGGTCATTTCTAGTACGTCACCCTCACCAATATGCTCATGTAAATAATTAGAGACGACACCAGGAGGACATTCGGCATTGCCCTCTTCCCGCTTTACGGAAATCCGATAATATCCTTTACCTGGAGCGTCTGACAAGCTGTATTGGCGCATATGGGTATACGTATCACCAGGGATATTCACTTTTACCGTCATGTATTGGCCTGGTTCGTAAGAGGCGATTTCCTTTCCATCTTTCGGCTTTAAATAAAACGATGTAATCGCCTTGCTCTCCTGCTGTTTTTTCTCTACAACAAAAGAACGAAATCCACTCCACCCGCCAGGAGCTTTGCTGGCCTCATCGTACATTTGCTTTTCTACTTCAATAAACACACCGGCAATGATTTCATACGCTTCTCCCCACGCCTCAATTACATCATCAGAAGCTGCCTCTCCTAATACTTCTTTCATGGCGGCAAGGAGATTTTCACCAACAATCGGGTATTGTTCCGGCTTAATATTTAAGCTGCGGTGCTTATGGGCGATGCGTTTCACAACAGGTAAAATCGCTTCCAAATTGTCGATATGCTGGGCGGCAGCATAGATCGAATTGGCCAGTGCCTGAGGTTGCCTACCTATTTTTTGATTGGTTCGGTTAAATACGTTTAATAGTTCAGGGTGATGGCGAAACATTCGCTTGTAAAAATGCTTCGTGATCGTTTCTCCGTGTTCCGCTAAAATAGGAACGGTTGCTTTCACCAATCGTTTCGATTCTTCTTTTAACATCACAGTACTCATGAGTGATCGCCTCACTTAAAATAAGTATTTTATATATATATTTAAAGTATGCCATTCGCCCTCTTAAATCAATATTTAAAATGCATATTATACGCATTGTTGAAAATTCGCCACAAACGAGCGCCCCTTTCCTTCTACATGGCAGAATTATGATATGCTGTAGAAGAGATGACTTTCTGGAGTGAAAACTATGCAATTAACCTCTTATACGGATTACTCGCTTCGTCTCCTTTTGTATTTAGCTTTACAACCAAAGCATAAACTGTCCAGCGTCAAACAAGTAGCTGATATTTATCACATTTCTTATAATCATCTAACGAAAGTGACTCACGAACTCGGGAAGCTTGGTCTGATTGAAACGGTCAAAGGACGGAATGGCGGGATTCGCTTGGCGAAAGAGCCGGAGGAGATTAACATTGGCGAAGTCGTCAAACAGACGGAAGACAACCTTGAGCTCGTTGAATGCTTTAACCGCGAGACAAACACCTGTATATTAAATCCCGCTTGCCGATTAAAAGGCGTATTGCACGAAGCACTCGCCGCGTATTTGCAGGTGCTTGAGCAATATACAGTCAAAGACTTAGTGCTAAACGAAGACGACTTGAGGGCATTGCTGGAGCTTAAAACAACAGAAAACACGCGGACATGACGTAAGCTACATGCCCATTAAATGCAGTGCCAGATTAATACGATTGGAGTCGCTCATTTATGATCGCTTTTTTGGAATCATTGTCCGATTTAAGCCACTTGATCCTAGTAGTTTGTGCATTTGTTTTTTATAGAAAGCTCAAGAAAACCAAGCAGGAAAGAAAACGCACCCCTTTTGAAATTGTACTCATGGTTCTAATCCTATTTGGCATTTTTTCTTGGGCTGTATCCTTTGCTTTATTACAGACAGTAGCGTGATTTCCACAAGAAAAATGTGTGACAAGAATAACTATTTGATCCTTTTTAAGTTTGCATCGACTACAGAACGAACACTGAAAAATGTCAAAAAATCATTGAAAGCGTTTTTTTGTTGTGATATGATATGGAAAATTTAAATACGTTTGGAATGTAACCTTCGGGGCATAACCTAAACTTCTTTTGAATCGGATTCGAAAGAGGTTTAGGTTTTTTATATTTCTAAGGGAGGAACACAAATGAGACAACGAAGAAAACACAAGTGGACAGCACTTGCCCTAATCATGTTGACAATTGCTGGCTGCAGTCAAAATGAACATTCAGAAACGGATTCGTCAAGTCCGAACGCCGAAACGCCCCAAAATTCCGAGACAACTGCAACGGCTGAAGACGCAACTCTTCGGGAAACACAATTCGGTATGGTTAAGGGTTACGAAGAAGATCAAGCACTCATCTGGATGGGAATTCCTTATGGAGGAGATACCTCTGGAGACAATCGTTGGAAGGCACCAACAGATCCAGAGCCGTGGACAGAGGAACGAGATGCAACAAAGGCTGGCGAAGTCGCTCTACAGGCAGGAGCTGATGGAGTTGTGGGGTCCGAGAACGCATTAAATCTCGATATTTACCGTCCCAATAATGATAAAGAAAATTTGCCCGTTCTAGTCTATATCCATGGCGGCAATAATCAAACAGGCAACGCACAGGAGCTTTCTGGCGCTTCATTCGTAAAAAATCATGATGCGATTGTCGTTTCTGTAAATTACCGGTTAGGCGCTCTTGGCTTTAATCCACTACCCGCTTTAAAAACAGGAAGCGACGAAGAAAACTCCGGAAACTACACCATGCTTGACTTGCGCAAATCTCTAGATTGGGTTCAGGAAAATATTCGCAACTTTGGCGGAGATAGCGATAACGTAACTGTTGCCGGTTTTTCAGCCGGAGGTCGTGATGTTATGGCAATGTTGATTTCACCAACTTTTGAAGGCACATTTGACAAAGCGATATCCTTCAGCGGCGGCATGACCATCGCTGATGAAGAAAAAAGCCAAAAGGTTTTTGCTGAAGCAATCGCACCGCTAGTTGTCGAAGACGGCATCAAGGAAAACGAAGAAGAAGCAGCTGAATGGCTGTTAACGTCTGACGAAAAAGTAAAAGCGTATCTATATCAATTAGAGGGAGATCGTCTAGTTAGTCTGATGGGGAACGCCGGCATCCGCATGAGTGTTTTCCCGCATTTGTATAATGACGGAACAGTGATTCCAGAAGAGGGCTTTGACACGACTACGTATCATTCCGTTCCGTTGTTCATGCTGACTGGCGAACAGGAATTTTCTCTGTTTGGTCGTTTTGACCCTTACTTCGCTGAATCTGTTGCAGATGGGCGGATTGATACCGATGAAGAGATTGCGAATCAATATGCATTTGTCAACAAGTACGGTGGTCAATTATACAGCTTGTTTAACCTTGAAGAATCAGCTGAGAAAATGGCTGACCGTTATGAAGCACCTATCTATGGCATGGAAATACAGTTTGGCGAGGAGGCCGATGTGGTTGGTGAAGACATGGCAAAGTTAGGCTCCTACCACGGGGTGTTTGTTCCTTTATTTGATACAGACAGTCAAAATTATACAAGTTTAGTTGGCGATGCGTATGAATCGGATGGAGCAAAAGAATTGAGCGCCTTATTCCAAGACTATCTCTTTGAATTTATGAGCAGTGGCGATCCAAACGGAAATGATTTGACTGAATGGACAGAATGGAGCAAAGACGCCGAGAAAAATATCTTATTCCTGAATGCCGATTCTTCAACCGCTGCAGCCGAGATGGGCTCAAAAGATTACAGCTATACGGATGTTCTTGCAGCAATCGAAAAAGATGATACAATCACAGACGAACAAAAAACAGAATTACTGACAAAAGTCTTAAACGGCCGTTGGTTCAGCTATGAATTAGATAAAAAATACGACAATCTGTCTGATTTTGACAAATAAAAACGCTCTAAAAAGCGATCCAATCCTTTTGAAACCACTCCTACACATATGGCGGATTTCAGCCTGTGTAGGAAGTTTCAAAAGGGTGTTTTCTATTGTTCAGATCTGTTAAGGAAAAAACGAATCCAAAACACCAAGGTACCCGCATCCTCCCAAGGCTGAATATCATTTAAAAAAGTGAATATTCAAAAGCACCAATTTCTATTTCCGCTAATAGATGTTTTAACCAATCAAGTGTTTGAATGTATTCTCCTCTTCTACCCTTTAATCCCCATTTGAGTGTATGGATTGATCGAATCCGGTTTGAAAATAGTGCCATTTACCAATTTCCATCTATATTTTCAACACAAGCCTATGTATACTTATTCTACTTGGACTTGCTGAAGGAGGACGTAGATTGATGAATCTGGTACCTGCTGACCGAATTAAGATCCCGCCAGGTCTCTGGGAAGGACTTGGACGATTAGGGATCCCTGCCCATGAAGTAGCCCGCCAAGCCCGATTGCCAATGACCATTATGTCCGAGCCTGCTGTAACGATAACTCATTATTTTGCAATTTGGCAGGCTTATTTTGAACTTGCAGGAGAAACAGCGGCAGCGATCATCGAACTTGCGACCACCTATGAAACTGCCCAATATCCACCGTCGCTCTTGGCAACCTATCACGCTCGCAATTATCACGACGCGCTACGTCGAATGACTCAGTATAAACAGTTATGCCCTCCCGAAAACCTGCGCATCATCGAGGATGGCGAGCTATGCATCATCGAATTGGAGTGGCTCTATGGCGGACGCGAGTTGGCTGGTCCGCCCATGCTGATGGGCTTAACATTGGCATGTCTTCTGGAGCTTGGACGACGAGGGACAGCAACAAACCTGTCTGCCTATCACGTTGTATTCTCCCAACCGATGGGTGATTCACGGACACTTGAAGCTTACTTCGGCTGCCCGATCTGCACGGATGCCACAGGAAACCGGCTAATCCTTCGCCGAAGCGATCTGAATCGGCCGTTTGTCTCCTATAACGAAGAAATGCTAGAGATTTTGACGCCTGCCTTGGCCCGCACAATTTATGAACACGACAACATCCATTTCATTGCCGAGAAGGTGAAATCAATCATTAAGCGCCGTCTCGCCGATGGATGTCCTGACATTGGGGGGACCGCGCATGAGCTCGGGATCAGTGACCGCACCTTACAGCGCCGACTTGCGGAAGAACATACAAGCTTCAAGCAGTTATTAATGCAAGCTAGGCATGAACTAGCCCGCGCTTACCTGGCAGACCCTTCGCTTGATATTAAACAAATTGCTTCCCTGATCGGATATGAAGACCAGAACTCTTTTTACCGCGCTTTTCGCATATGGGAAGGCGATACCCCGGCACATTGGCGGTTGATGAAGTTAGAAAAAACAGCGTTTTAACAAGCTTTTTGCCTAGGTCTTGGTATTGTATTCTAGGCCCAACCATCTTGTCTTTGCCTTTTGGCGTATTCTGCAAGAATGTTGGCGGAGACGGCTAGTTACTGGCCGATGAAGACAAGTTATTATAGTCTCTATCCGAAACAGAAGGAGCAATGACAAGATGGAAATGGGATTAACGAATAAAACGGCTTTAGTCACAGGCTCGACGAGAGGCATCGGAAAAGCGATTGCCCTGGAGCTTGCCAAGGAAGGGGTTCACGTCCTCATTAACGGACGGAACCAGGAAGCGGTCCAGCAAACGGTAGAGGAGATCAAATCAAAATTTCCATCCACCTCGCCTCAAAATGCAGCGGGTGATCTCACTAATAAAGAGCAAATGGAAACGCTATGTCAGCATTTCCCGAGCATCGACATTCTCGTTAACAATATGGGCATTTATGAAATCAAGCAATATGAACATGTCGACGATGATGGGTGGGAAACGTATTTTCGTACAAATGTACTGGCTGCCAACCGGTTGGTGCGATTTTATTTGCCGACAATGTTGAGCCAAAACTTCGGCCGGATCATCTTCATCGCAAGCGAAGAGGCCGTCATGCCTTCAGGACTTATGCCTCAATATGCCGCGACTAAATCAATGCTGCTGTCATTGGCAAAGAGCGTGTCCAAATTAACAGCAGGCGCTGAAGTGACAGTCAACACCATTCTGCCAGGTCCTACATTATCGGAGAATGTAGCTCAAATCATTGAAGGCATGTTCATGGAAGAGGAACCGGAGCTGCCTTTTTCCGAAAAAGAAAAAAAATTTATGGCCTCCAATGTGCCTCACTCCGAAATTCAGCGCTTCATCAGGCCAGAGGAGATCGGCAGACTCGCTGCTTTTATATGCAGCCCTCACGCCTCAGCCTTCAAAGGCTCCCCGATTCGAATGGACGGGGGAATCGTGCCGACGATTTTTTAGTGCCGCAATTAACCATCTTCTTGTCCTATACGGCATTGGTACAAGTTCTTGGCCTTGATCAGGACAGAACTTGTACCGATAAAACAAAAAAGCCGCTAAAACAGCGACTTTCATTTAGAGCATGTTCCTGTTCCTCGACCATGGAAGTAACATGTGTAGCCCATCCTAGCAATAACAGCTGATTGTTGAATTATCTGGTAAAACGCTTCATATTCTTCATGTGTTACTCTGCTCGTCACATCGTGTTCTGGTACACCACGATCCGGCATAACTGGCTTCGCAGTTGGTATTTACAATCTCCTCCGAAACTTGGGTCACTCCAGCAGATCAGAGTCAGTCGTAGTGGAAAAACAACCAAACTCCATACGGTAGTCGATGGATTTAGGAAATCCCCTCACGAATGCTCCTTATACTACGTATACCCCGGTCAGCCATTCTCTTTTAATCAAGAAAAAATCTTGAAGGCATGTGGCCGATCAAGGTTAATAACCCCTTTATTCCCAGATTTAATTTTTCCTAAAATAACTTAATATTGTTTTTTTCACTTTAATATCATTACCAAAAATCTCAAAAAATGAATAATCAAAAGCACGAATTTCTATTTCTGCTAATGGATGTTGTAACCCCTCACTTTCTTCAGTTTCAGGTAAATGGTCGAAATGCCAATTAATTTTTTTCCCTTTTTCAACAGCTATAAATACTCCTGACTCAAATTGTATCACCCTTTTTACTTTTTCTATCAATTCATCTGTTGAAAGTACAGTACAACCTTTCTGTGGGTTCTTAGGAAACACCTCGTGAAAAGACGACTTACTAGTACCTAATACATCAAAAATGTACCAATCATAGCTTTCTGTATAATCCTTAAGGGATAGTAAAATTTCAGCAAATTGACAACCTAAACAAGAAAGCTCTTCATTAAAATAATCACTACCACGTATCTTTAGTATAAAAGCTGGTTCCTTTAAGCCCATGATTTTTCTCCTCTAAGAATTATTCTTTAAAGCTCCATGATCCATCCTTAAAAATAGCTTGATGTGAATGTGGGTTTACATGATCCCCTCTACCATGGTCTGTCCAGTCTGTCCGTTGGATCGGCTTCCCGTTTCTTCCCCACTCAAGTGTTTGAATATATTCTCCTCTTCGACCCTTTTTAATCCCAATTTGAGTGTGTGGATTCATAGAATCCGGTTTGTGAGTAGTGCCGTTTACCAATTTCCCATCTATATTTTTTGGTAATCCTAATTTTTTGCCACTGCTATCCTTAGGCACGTAATTAGGTTTTACCGTACCCTTCCCCCCGGTCTTCACCTTCCTCGCCTTCGACAAGTCATAGATGACTCCTCCCACTTTCGCTGGCTTCACTAAGATAAACGTCGTTGCCAGGGCTTTCTCCCCGAACGAAGCTTCAGGGTCTGCCAGCGTGAGGAAGTCGCCGAAGAAAAAGTCGGCTACTGGCCCAAAGGTCATAATGTTGTTCTTATACGCGATCCCATCAGCGCCGACACGGGCATCCATGGTCGGCCCGGGATAACGCCCATTGTTGTATACCTCGTCGTCGACTTCGGCTATGATGCGACCGTCACCCGGAGGTTTGTTTTCGAGGTACGCTTGGATGGCTGCGACTTCTTCATCCGTAAAATCATGCTCTCCTGTAGCGACCACTTTCGACGTGTCCGTTTGAATCGCTTGGGTACGGAGTTGGGCTTGGTACCATTGGTATTGGATCGGCACCAGCTGTTTTAGTTGCCGTGTCAGGATTGCCGGCGAGACCGTCGCGTTTGCGGGCAAAGTCGATAGGCGCGCAAATAACGGGAAATACGCCGGGGTAACGGCATGGGTTGCTCCCATCGCTGGCGCTCGGCACGCTTGCAGCGCCTGTTCATTGCTTAGGATGGCACTGACAGGGAAATGGTTTAAATTCTAACTGCTTCTACTCAAGAATAGTAAAACTGTTTACTTATTTTTACATTCCTCGTTCTTCTTAGTTAATTGGATTATAATGGGTTAAGTTGTAATAGAACACAAAAACCCAAGTAACGAACTTTTTAAAGTGTCCATTTTTCGGGAGCAGTTCATTATAATTAAACGTTATTCCATGATGGTACAACCTTCATGAGTTATGAATTTCACATAAGAATTTTTCAATGTCTACTTAACATAAAACATTTCCTTTTATTGAATTCATTCATTTTCTTATATACAAGTTTGTTTCCTTATTTATCACAATGAGCTTTGTCATTCTCATGTGTAAATTTAAATCAAGTAGTAAGTGTAGTAGTTATATTTAGATGTTACTGCAGCTAATCTAGTATGTTTGCTAACCATCATGAGTTTTTGATTCAAAAGTAATTTTGCTTTTAACCATAAAGATCTTAAAGTAAAAAACCTTGAAAGGCATATAGCCAATCAAGGTGATTTTAGGAAATATCCTAAAGGTATTAATCCATTCCATTTAGACATTGGGTATTCCAACCCCATATATCGGTATCAAAGTCAATCATAACTAAACCATCTCTTGCCAATTAAATCCTCAGCATTATAATCAATTGAATAGTTATCGAATCAAACTTTGTTCATAATATCATAGTGTTGTTTCTTAATTACGTAAGTAGTGACGATAGAATGTCTTTCGGTCCCCTACATCTACTAAAATAGTCGAATTTGCTTGAATTCGTTGTTTCTCGCCCTCTTAATGAACCGTGCTTGATGCTCGGGCGGAACATATAAGATTAATCATAAACTATATATACATTGCTTTCATTACTCTTGGCTTGTTCTAAAAAATGTGTAATCTCACGTGCAACTTCAGGAAGCGTGGGTACAATATTCGGAGATGCATCAACGGCCTTTACATCCACGCTTTGTAAATTAAATGATTTAAACAACCGAATAGTAGCATCAAGATTTGTTAATTCCCAAGGACTTTCCTCGTACCAACCTTCATGAACGTAATATTCATGCAAAATACCCTCATTGTAAGATTCATAATGACACATTAAATCTAACATGGTTTCAAAGTAACCAGTCCACATTTTAAGAACTTGTCTTTCATTGGTCTTTTCATAGACAAAAGCAATTTCAGGCTCTCCTTCAAACCCTGTATAGTAGGAATCATTAACTATTTCCGTTTTCATACTTTACTCCTTCCAATGCCCCTGATCTAAAATTCTAACTTGTTCTGGAGTAGCAGTTCCCGCTTTTCTGGCGGCAATTGCATCATACCATTTATACCCCTCAACCCACTCATTTTCTCCAATCTTGAAGAAGGATTGTGGTTTATTCCCACCACTACCTGGAATTGTTCTTTGAATTACCCAAGTGTTTCCTTGATCAGCAGGTGCTCCAGAAGTTCTAGTGTGCCATCTTACTTCGTATTTGTATGTTCCGTCATTCCATTTGTAGGTTATTTGTTCATAACCACCAGCCATTGACTTAGCCTTCATGTTCGCGTTTTCTGGTACTTCGATTGGTGCTCTCCGTGAATACTGCTTTGCTATAGCTAATTGTTCATCAGCACTCATTTCAGAGAATTTTTTATTAGCATTAGGCGTACCCTTCCCCCCAGTCTTCACCTTCCTCGCTTTCGACAAGTCATATACTACTTCTCCCACTTTCGCTGGCTTCACTAAGATAAACGTCGTTGCCAAGGCTTTCTCCCCGAGCGAAGCTTCTGGGTCGGCGAGTGTGAGGAAACAATCTAAATGAAAGTTTATAGCTGCAGTAAAGGCTATGATATAATTTTAGGACACCTAACCGTCCGAGTGTCTACATGATTTTAAATAAAAAACCTTGAAGGCTTTTAGCCAATCAAGGTTTCATAGGTATTCCTACCAATTTCCTCTTTCAAAATCTTCGTTATCCAGTTCTTTGACATAAACTGATATCCATAATACCGTGTGTTCTACAGGGTCTGTTTCAATAAATATTCCTTTTGGACTACAGTATACTTCTTCAAAATCATCGTATTCAAAGCTTGGCTCTATTTCCAAAACCTCGTCAATAGGCATACCAATATAAATTTTATCAAATAGCTTTCCAGTATAGTTCTTTAATGCAGTTATTTTGAATAATTTCCCATTAAATAAATTAAACCACAAGTAAACTTCATCTTTAATTTCATATCTCACTAGAGATTTCCCTAATAGAGCATCCGCATCATTGAGATTATTAATAATGTCATAAAATTCGCTGATATGACTGTAAAGCTTTATTCCACCCATTTCCTTCCATGGAATAATGGGAGCATTCAATAACACCATTAGTCACCCTCCTGTGAAAATTATTGTTGCTGTTTCTTTTCCATCTGTTTTATATGCACTTTCGGCTCCATCAACTACCTTTATGATACCTTGGTCGTTCGTACTAATTTTCACATATGGACTTCCTCCGTGTCTCCCACCTCCAGGTGATACTTGAACTTGAGTAATATTCCTATCTCCCCCAGTATTATTTATCTTGATAATTTTTGCTCCTGAACTTGATTTAGTGGAGTCTTTTACAGTAACGTCATAACCTTCATTTTTTAGCATTCGGGCGACTTCATCTGTCGATTTCCCTTTGAATGCAGTAGGATTTGATTTAACTGCATCAACAGTGACTTTACCATTATTGAGAACTGCATTACCCGCACCCTTCCCCCCAGTCTTCACCTTCCTCGCCTTCGACAAGTCGTAGATGACTCCTCCCACTTTCGCTGGCTTCACTAAGATAAACGTCGTTGCTAGGGCTTTCTCCCCGAGCGAAGCTTCTGGGTCGGCGAGCGTGATGTAGTCACCAAATAAAAAGTCGACCACTCCAGCAACAATGGGATTTGTATTCAACCTCTCCTCGCTCGGAGGGTTGTTCTCGAGGTACGTGTTGATGGCTGCGACTTCTTGATCCGTAAACATATATTCTGGTATGGTGACCACTTGCGACGTGTCCGTTTGAATCGCTTGGGTACGGAGCTGGGCTTGGTACCATTGGTATTGGATCGGAACCAGTTGTTTTAGTTGCCGTGTCAGGATCGCCGGTGACACCGTCGCGTTTGCAGGCAAAGTCGATAGGCGCGCAAATAACGGGAAATACGCCGGGGTAACGGCATGGGTTGCTCCCATCGCTGGCGCTCGGCACGCTTGCAGCGCCTGTTCATTGCTTAGGATGGCACTGACAGGGAAATGGTTCAAGTAATACCAGTTAGCCGCCTTCAGCCCACTGTATAGAGGGGCGTAGGCGCCTGTATACAGAAATTCTAGCGGCAACACGTCTTGGTACAGCTCCCCTTCACGGCCTTCGATATGACTTCGGTCTAGTGGGGCCATTTGGAGCGCTTGTGTCACCACATTTTGGTACAGCTCTTCCATATTGGCATCGATCTCTGCCTGCGTTTCTGGGGAGGCGATCACGCCGCCACTGGTCCAGTTGGCTACTTGGCTGACAACGGTCGTCAGTTCTTGCAAGGTGCTTTTTGCGCTTGAGAGCACCGTTTCGTTGGCTTCGTCCAAGTTGCCAAGCCTTTCCGCTGTCACACGGACATGGTCTTTGCCTTGTTGGGCGTAGCGAAGGACTGGTTCCATCGAGAACGGTGGCAGTGGCAACAGGTCGGCGATGGAAGCGCGAATCGATTCAATCGCTGTCGCGTCTTCAATCGCATAGCGCTCGACTCGGTCCAGGCCATTTTTGACGTCAGCGAGAAATTCTTCCCGAATCAGAGCGGAGCTGCTTTCAAAGTTGAGCAGATTCGAGCGGATTTGCTTCAATTGTTCGATGTATTGGCCGATGAAAAGCTGGAACGCCGCCAATACAGGGAGATGGAGCGTCGCAAAATGGTCTTTGATTGCTTCGCCCCCTTCGCCTTGCAGGGAATCGAGGTGAATGATCTTCTGGATGCTGGCCTGCAAGCGTTCGAGCTGGGCTTGATCGTGAAGCTTTCGTTCCACGATTTCGTCAAGTGCATCGAGTACTTCTTGTACGTCAAGTGTGTTCATCCGTCTGTTCCTTTCTCTATTATCCGCGGCTTGCCAGCATCTTGTCCACGACTCCGTACGTTTTTTGAACGAGTTCTTTCGTTTCTGCTTGTACGTTTTTCACGACGTCTAAGTAGCGATTGAATTGGTCGGCATATCCGCTTTCTACTTCCAGCAATGAATGGAGGAAGGCCTCGACGACGTATGGATCGCAGGCTCGTGGTCCAACACGGAATAGCTGGCCTGTTCCCCCGTTTCGCTTAAAGCGCTGAGCACGGAGCCTTCGTCCATTTTGATTTCAGGCATTGGTTCTCTCCTCCTTTCCTATTTCGCCGCTTTTAACGCGATTGTTGTTTTGTTTTGCTTGTTCGGAAACAAGTACTTGCCTGGTCGCACACCAATTTCGATCTTGCCTGGCTAAAAGGCTAAGTTATCCCCGAAATTTACGGAGTTCATCTTGTCACCTCTTTGGGACAGTATTAAGTTTTTCCGCAAACACTATTGTTCGCTATCTTCCATCATTCTCCATATAACTAACATAAAACAAGACGATAGGATTTTCAACTATCTGAAAACGAAAAAAAGACCTGCTACTAAGGCAGGGCTACGATTAGCACTTCATCATTTGATTGTCTTATTAATAGTAAACCAGTCCCTATCCGCCTATTTCTACTTTATCTTTTGATTCAATTTCCACAGTTTCTGTTGATGGAGTAATACTTACTGAAAAAATAATGGCAAAAACAGTTAAAACTGAAATCCACCGTTTTTTCATTCTTGGCACCCTCCTATATTTTGATTTAGTCGCGCAGCATAAGCTACTTTCCAAAAATTCAATGCAGACTTTAAATCTCCTCTTTTTTCTGTATAGTTAGCAGCTTCTTCAGCCACTTCTGCCACTTCAAAGAACATACCGTTTGCCTCAAGCTTTTCAATCGCTTGATTCACCAAGTCCATCTTACCTTCAATGTAAAGGCCACGAGTAAAGAGGCAACGTGAACTATATTCTTTATTTTTGTAATAAGAGGCTCCCAATTCAGCAATTTTGAAAAGAGTCAATGCTTGTTCTGTTTTCCCTTGTCGGAACATCACGTTACTTAAGTTATATTGCGATTTTGCCCCAACTTGATGGTTTGCATGCTCCTTAATTGATAAAGCTAATTGCAATTTGTCTTCTGCTTCGTAATAACGTTCATTTCTTATGTGATCAAGCGCAATTGCCCTATAAATTAATCCCCTTACAACAGGATACTTATCTGACTCACTTAATGCTTCTTTCAGTCTTACTTGAGCCTTTTGTGAATGACCCAATTCTGAATCAATGCCTGCTAAAACGATTTGTGCATTCAAATAAGATTCTTCGTAGTTTAGTCTTTTGAAAATCCGATAAGCTTCTTCCATGTAGGATGCTGCCACAGGATACTGGTTTAAGCGATAAAAAAGCACCCCTGCATACATGGAGAATTCTGCTTCCTCGGCATCGTCATGCAAACAAGCTAAAAATTTTTCAGCTTTTCGCAATAGCTTAATCGCTGAGCGATAGCGCTCATGAATGTACTCATTTTGCGCACTTACGAAATAATAAAAATAGTTCAGTGTACGATCAAGTGATGATTCCGCCAACTCTCCGATTTCTGCTAGTTTAGCCGAATTTTCTTCTACTTTTTTAAACTGGGTGGCAAGGATGTCATGGCGAAAACTAACTAATGAGTAGAAGGCAAGGATTTTATCGTTCTTCTCCATTTGTGTTACTAAGTCTTTGGCTTCTTCTTTTAAAGCAGTAGCTTGGTCTAACTGCTTTGCGATAATGCTGCTATACCATTCGACTATTTTTGCTCCAGCGATTTGTGATTGTACCGTAGCAGTCACTTTTCCACCCCTTTGCGTATACTCGCTTTAATGATACTGGAATTAGTGGAAAATAATAGACAAAACCGATATTTCCCAAGTAGGAAAACATGTTGGGAAAGTGCTGGACATCCCTTTACATATCAACAACATTCGCAAACAACGCCGCTATTCCGAGCCCTCCTGCTGCACCAATGGCGCTCAAGCCAAGCTTGGCATGGCGGCGTTTCATTTCAGCTGCTAGACGGCAAACGTTTATCGCCCCAGATGCCCCGTACGGGTGCCCTATTGCTAAAGCGCCGCCGCTGACATTTAGTTTTTCTTTGTCTAGGCCAAGCTCTTGTTGGAGCGCAACCATCTGAACGGCATACGCCTCGTTCAACTCAATCAAATCAATGTCTGATAGATTCCGTTTTTGTTTTGCCAACAGTTTGCCGATCGCAGGCACTGGGCTAATACTTGCAAAGTGGGGATCGTAGCCTGCCCTTGCAGCATCTACAAATGCAAGCATCGGTTTCATACGGTAACGCACGCACGCTTGCTTTGACATGAGCAATACGAGAGCCGCTCCATCCGATTTTGCGCATGAGTTGGCTGCTGTTACGGTCCCTCCGTTGTAGAGCGGCGGCACTCGTTTTAAAAGCCGATCGGGCATTTGCCGAATGCCTTCGTCAGCAAAATCACGGTGTGCTGCAATTTTTTCGTCACGAAAAAGGCCCTTTTGTTCTGCTGCCCATGCGCGCCTGTAACTCTCAGCGGTGTACTCGTCCTGTTTATCCCGGCCAATTTTCCTTCGTTCAGCCACATTCTCTGCCGCTTCAGCCATATCGGGGTCTCCTAGCGATTCCGGCGAGAAGCGGGCACGTTCGATTGTCTGGTGCCACTCTCTTCTATTTCCGTTCATGTTAGCGGCAATCCGTTTCGGCTCAAGACTTGTGCTTTCTACGCCGCCGGCCAAATAGACATCGCCATCTCCTGCTTGTATGTGCCTTGCTGCAACGATGATTGCCTCTAATCCAGAACCACATTGGACATCGACCGTTACCCCTGGCACGTCAACAGGCAGACCGCTTTCCAACAGCGAAAGGCGTGCTATATTTCCCCCTTCGCCAACTGCGTTCCCGAGCACCACTCCATCAATCTCAGGAAAAGGAAGGCCAGCGACGATTTCTTTTATGACAGAGGCGGCTAACACTTCTGGACGCTGCGTGGCTAGAATGCCGCCAATTTTGCCAACAGCTGTCCGTTTTGCCTTTACGATGAATACATCATTCATAACGGCCACTCCTTAATGCTTGGCGGTCCACTTTTCCGCTTGGCAAAAGTGGAAATGCCGCTACAAGATGGATACGCCGTGGACGTTTAATCGGAGGCAGTACTTCTTTTAGGCGTGTGCGAATGTGCTTTTTGTCTTCTTGCGACAAATGACGGCCTTTTATGTAAAGTTCCATTTGGCTCCCCCAATAGGGATGGGCCTTGCCAATCGCAATCGCTTCTTCAACGTCATCGATCTCTTTTGCCAACTGTTCCACTTCCTCAGGGTAGACATTAATGCCGCCAATGATGAGCATATTGCCTTTTCGCCCTTTTACGTGAACGACCCCTGTTTCGTCAATAAAGCCGATGTCGCCAACCGTTTCCCACTCTTTTACAGGCGCCCCTCCTTTGTAGCCAGCAAACAAGTAAGGGCTCTTTACATGCAATACCCCTTCATCGTCGGCTTGGATCGTCACCCCTGGGAAAGGCCGCCCCACTGCCGTCGGAGGAAGGGTGCTTTGGCTACTGTGGTGCAAACTAGAAATAAAACTTAGCTCGGAGGCACCATAAAATTCATACAGCTTTGCGTTTGGAAACTGTGTTTGCGCCCGGCCAACCTGGACTTTGGACCACTTAGCCCCTGACACAATGATGGCATCGACTTGTTCAAGAATTTCGTTGCCACTTGCCTTCACAAACGCTTCAATCATTGTCGGCACTCCATAAATCACATCGACTTGCTCACCCTTTATCGTTTCTAAAACGTCAAACGGCGAAAACGTCGGTTCTAAATAAAGAGTCGCCCCTATATGGAGCGTGTGGACAGCGGCAAACAAAAACAGTGAGTGGAACAGTGAGCCTGGCACACTCACTCGGTTTGTGCTTTGCAACTGAAACGTCTCTGCTGCTGGTTGAAAACTTGTTGTCCAGGAGTGATGCGTACGGACATACGCTTTTGGCGCTCCTGTGCTGCCAGAGGTAAACCCTAGGTAAAAGAGATCGTTCCCTTTAGCGAATGGTTCCTCCTCTATTTCAGTTGTTTCGTTGACCTGTCTGCTGTGCCACACTGCACATTCAGCTTCGGAAATGGGCCTATCCGTAAAGAGAACATCTGCTTCAGCACGCGTTAATGCTTGCAAACGCTCGTTGTTTGTCCATTTCCTGTTTAACGGAATGCCTGTCCACCCTAAGCTTGCTGCTGCCAAAAACACAAGCAATAGCTCATCTTGGTTTTCAATGTCAATTGCAAAAGCAAGCGGGCGACCGAGACCACATTCCTTTGCTTTAGCCGACAAGGCGTTTCGATAGCTGTGCAAGTCTGTCTCCACGTCTCGATACGTACGTGTTCGGTTTTTATAGACCAATGCTGTTTTATGAGGCAGCATGTCTCCATTTTTTAAAATCTGTTCGGCAATATGCACTTACGTTCCACCTCTTTGTCCATCGAATGGTGCCATCGTAGGCGATCGCCACAAAATTGTCAACCTATAAACCATTAACGTTTACATAAATACGAGGGAAAGCAAGATTTCCCTCGTTTATCAACAAGGGTAGAGACAGCACTGTATTAATGTACAATAAAAAGACGGTACCATCTGCTGTACCGTCATCAATTCAAGCTTATCAACTTTACTGTCTTCCTCCTATTAAAGACGACTTTGATTAAACAGTTCCTTCCGCAAAGCACGTTTTAGAAATTTGCCGACCGATGTTTTCGGCAATGCCTCCATGAATACGACGTCGTCAGGCAGCCACCATTTGGCAAACTGCGGTTTCAAATGGTCGATCATTTCTTCTTTTGTCGCCTGTTTGTCTTTTTTTAATACAACGCAAGCGACTGGGCGTTCCTGCCACTTATCATGGGGCACAGCGACCACTGCTGCTTCTAGTACAGCTTCGTGAGACATAATCGCATTTTCCAAATCAACGGAAGAAATCCATTCCCCGCCACTCTTGATTAAATCCTTCGTACGATCAACGATTTTAATTGCTCCCTCCTCGTCAATCGTGACTACATCTCCAGTATGGAACCACCCGTCTTTGAATGCTTCTGTACTCCGTTCATCGTGAAAATAACGGTCGGCAACCCAAGGGCCTCGGATGAGCAACTCGCCCATTTCTTCTCCATTCCAAGGGATCTCCCCATTGGCGTTCACGCCTTTGATATCGATTAACGGCACGGCCATTCCTTGCTTTGCCTTCGCTTGATATCGCTCGTCTTTGCCCCACTTTTTCTGATGGCTTTTTAAACGGGAAAACGATACGAGCGGGGCCGTTTCCGTTAAGCCATAGGCATGGTAAAACGGGACGTTTAACTTATGTTCAAAGCGCTCGATCATGCTTTGCGGTGCAGCGGAACCCCCACAAATGACAGCACGCAAGCTGCTCAAATCATAATGACGATGTTCAAGCACTTGCAAGAGGCCGAGCCAGACAGTCGGCACACCACCGGTAAAGGTAACCCGTTCTTTTTCGATCAACTCGGCAAGGAGCTGAGGGGTAAAGGCTGGACCTGGCAACACTTGTGTTGCTCCATAGAACGTGGCACTAAACGGCAAGCCCCAAGCATTCACATGAAACATTGGCACAACGGGCATGCACACATCGTTTTCGCTAATGGCCGTCGTGTCTACATGCCCCTGGACTAAACTATGAAGGACAATGCCGCGATGGGAATACTCTACCCCTTTAGGCATCCCTGTTGTTGCCGATGTATAACACATAGCTGCCTGTTCATTTTCATCAATGTCATCGTAAAACGAAAAGCGGTCATCCCCCTCTGCAAGCAACGCTTCATAAGAATAGAGCGGTTCCAGTGTGGACGAGGGCAACTGATCTTTGTCAGTCATCACTACAAACGAATGCACCGTCTCTAGTTGCGGCCTAATCGCTTCTACGAGCGGCAGCACATCTTCATCAATCAACAAAATCTGGTCACTTGCATGGTTAATCACAAAGGCGAGATGATCAGGCGGCAAACGCATATTAATCATGTGGAGAACGCTCCCTATACCAGGCGCAGCAAAATAGGCTTCCAAATGGCGGTGGTGGTTCCAAGCGATCGTCCCCACCCGTTCTCCTCGTTTTAACCCTAGTTTCGTCAGTGCGCTTGCAAGTACTCTTGTGCGTTTGCCGATTTCTGCATACGTATACCGGTAGATGTTGTCATGCGTCCGCGATACCACTGTTTTGTCCGGAAAATAGCGCTCTGCCCGTTCCAGCATCGACGAAATCGTTAAAGGCGTGTTCATCATCGGCAATTCCTCCTAAACGATTATAAGATGAGGTAATACTCATTTTTAAAGCGCTTACATTAATATGACCATACTTGATTTTTCTATCAAAAGCAATCTGTTTGATATATAGGTTCATGTCGTTTTTACGGCATGAACTTAAAATTATGAGACATGTAAATGGACTGAGAACGTTTAGTCATCAAGAATCCCACCCGTCATACTGTGAGTCATGGGAGTCTCAACCACTCTGACAAGAAATAAACCTGTTTTTGCAAAAAACTATTCGTTTTCTCCTTCCACTATGTATGGTATTGTGACAAAAAAGGCCTTTGATTTTGCGTAATAAAAAAAGACAAATGGAAGCCTTGTTCCACTGTCTTTATGATACTTCCTTAAGCCATCTTTCTTTTCACGTTTACTTGAATATCGGCAAAGGCGGTTCCAATCTTTGAATGTTATGAGTTTCGTTTAGGCATGTACGGCCAGTCGTTCATGCCGTTCATTAGCGCTTACCTCAACCCGATTGCCAGCTTCATCAAAAAAGTGAAGATGCTCCGGAGGAATCGAGAGATCGACTTTTTGCCCCGTTGTATAAGATTCTGTCCCTGCCACAACTTGGATAATGACGCCTTTGATGGAGAGGTAATGGACATAGCGTGAACCAATGTATTCCCTGCGAACATATTCCCCATGAAGGACACACGCTTCTGGCAGCTTCTTAAACATAATGTGCTCGGGCCTTACACCCATTTCTGCAACGCCCGGAATCATCGCCCTGTCAGCAAATGCATCGGCTGGCAGCATATTCATTGGCGGCGTGCCGATAAAAGTGGCGACAAAACGTGTTTTAGGCGTTTCGTAAATGTCTTCAGGCGTCCCAATTTGTTGGATAACACCGCCGTTCATGACGGCGATCCGCTGCCCAATTGTCATTGCTTCTAATTGGTCGTGCGTGACATAGACCATCGTTTGTTTTAAGCGGTTATGAAGTTCAATTAAGTCATTGCGAGCGGACACACGCAAGAGCGCATCAAGATTGGACAACGGTTCATCCAACAGGAAAAACGGCGCTTGTTTGACGACCGCTCGGGCAAGGGCAACCCGTTGTCGTTGTCCACCTGACAGTTCGGCAGGTTTGCGCCCTAAATACGCCTTTAACTCGACCAATCCGGCGGCATATTCAACTGCTTCGCGTATGTCTTGCTTTTTCTTTTTGCGAATCGTGAGCGAAAAAGCGATGTTATCAAACACGGTCATATGGGGATAAAGGGCATAGTTTTGGAAAACCATTGCCACATTGCGATCGGCAACGTCAACCCCTGTCATCGCTTGCCCGCCCATTAAAATCGTGCCTGACGTAGGTTGTTCCAGCCCCGCGATCAGTCGCAACAATGTCGACTTACCGCACCCAGAAGGCCCTAGAAGAACAAGGCGTTCACCACTGTTAATCATTAAATCCATTGGCGGAATGACATTTGTCTGCCCAAAGTTTTTCTCTACTTGTGTAAACACAATGCTTTTATCTTCTTTCATCGCTACTTCACCCCTGTATGCAAAAAGCTGCTCATAATATGTCGCTGCAACAACAAATACACAGCGAGAGGCGGAACGGACGCAAGAAATGCGACAGCCATCATCGGCCCCCACGATGTGCCCCCTTCTGCACTTATAAACTCTTGCAAAGCAAGAGGCATCGTCATCAAGTCGTTGTCGTTAATCATTAATAAAGGCCATAAATATTCGTTCCATGTCGTAATAAAAAAGAGAATGCCTAAAGCAATCACCGAGGGCTTAACCGATGGGAATAAGATTTTCCAAAGCCTGCGCCAATCCCCTGCCCCGTCCACACGAGCAGACTCAATCAGGCTGGCAGGGACTGACCGAAACGATTGCCTTAACAGGAAAACGCCAATCCCATTTGCGATTTGTGGCAATATTAAACCGAAATAGGTGTTTACAAGCTCTAGATCACTTAAAAGAATATAGTTTGGCAGCATCGTCACTTGAATAGGGATGAAGATGCTCGCAATGACCAAGTAAAAGCAAAACTCTCTTCCTCGGAATTGAAATTGAGTAAACCCGTAAGCAGCAAGGATGCTAGTGAACAGTTGTATCAATGTGACCACTGTTGCCACGAAGAAAGAGTTGCCCATATAGCGTAAAATCGGGATCGACTCCCACACTTGACTAAAATGGTCTAATGTAGGCGGAATCGGCAACAATTGCAAACCGCCTGCAAACAATTGGCTAGTTTCAAGAAAAGCGGTTGCTGCCATCGTCAGAACCGGAAAAAAACTAAGTATCAGGCAAATCGCCAGCAACAGATGCCATCCGTTAACTTTCATAATGGACCCTCCGATCAAGCACTTTAGCCTGAAGCAAAATGATCAGAACAAAAAACAAAAACGTTAGCACAGCAGTCGCTGACCCAAGTCCTGTACGAAAGAACTGGAACCCATACTGATACGTCAAGAACACCAAATTGCTGGTTGATTGGTCTGGGCCGCCATTGGTTAGCATTTGAATCGGCACAAAAGCAAATTGGATGCCCATTACTGTCGTTAACACAAAAACAAACAAAATCGTTGGTCCTGTTAGCGGAAAAACAATCCGGCGCAACATGCCAAGTTTGCTTTTCATCCCTTCTACACGGGCCGATTCCTTCACTTCTTCAGGGACACTTAAGATTCCAGCAAGCAACACGATAAAATGATAGCCAAACGTATTCCAGGCAACAACAAGCGTAATCGCAAACAGTGCCCAATTTGTATCATTTAGCCAGTTGACATCGGGAAGTTGAAAGAAACGGAGAATTTCATTCACTGAGCCAATCAATGGATTGTATAGCCATAAGAAGATGACAGACGCAACAGCAAGGGACAGTACGTGCGGTACAAAGAGAGCACCTCGATAGAAATGTTGCCACCGTCCTGAAACTTGCGTTATTCCGTAGGCGGTCATGTAAGGAACGAACAAGATTAGGAGGAGCAGCATGCCCATGTACCACAGCGTATTCGCTGCAGCGTTTAAAAACTCGCGATTTGAAAACAATTCGACGTAATTGTCTAAGCCGACCCATGTTTTGGTTGGACTAACCATATTCCATTCTAAAAAGCTCCAATAAATCGAGCGAGCAAGGGGAACGAAAATAAAGAGAACAATTGGCAGCATCGCAGGAGCAATAAACAAAAGCGGCTTTATCCGCTGCAGCCAACCGCTTGCTGGTTTGATCTTCATACGGTTATCTTCCCTACCACTTTTCCTTCTTGTAAAAGCTCGTTGCCGTGGCGCTTCAACACTTCTAGTGAAGCAGACTCGTCATACTCCAAGATCAATCGCAGAGAGTGGGCTTGCTCGGCAATCGCCTGCCAAATTTCATTCCAGCGTGTTACCCCTGCGCCAATTGGCAAATGCAAGTCGTTTTCGCCATCATTATCATGCAAATGAAGGGCAGACAGCCTTGTCCCAAGCGCTTCAATAACATTTGCTATCTGCCAATTGTTAATTGTGGCATGGCCGACATCAAGCAATGCTTGAATCGTCGGAATTTCCTCGAACAATTGGACAAATTCCCGTTCATCAAACAGCATCTTATCGTGAAAACCGACATTCTCAACCAATAGCATGATGCCATTTTGTTTAGCGATATCACCGAGCTGTTTTATGTAGTGCTTGGATAAAGCTTGTGCTTCTTCTCGATGAAACAAAGGCATGTTGTATAAATGAGTGTGGAGCACAGCATGGCTCGCAAATGTAGAAGCCCATTCTAAATACATACGGTACGCTTCAAATGAGTAGGCCGCATATTGAGGGAATTGGACAGAGGCCAAATTTAATTCCCAAATTGGCAAGTGGACGCCAATGTCTCCTGCAAATGAAGCAAACCGCTCTTTCTCTTGATTCCAATCGGTATGGCCATGCCAATGGGGGCCGTCTGTCGAGATTTCAATTCCGCCCTCCCAATCCTGTAAGAAAGCTGGGGCCTCGACAATTTTTTTCATAAAAGGAAGCAAGTTGATATATACACTCATTGCATGTCCGCCTCTCGCTTATTGGATATATCCATTGATTTTTGATTCTGTCTCTTTCAAAACCGATTCCGGATCGCCACCATCAAAAATCTGATCTCTTGCATCTAGAATCGCTTGCTCTGCCTGCAAACCATTTGCACCTGGAAAGTTGATCCAAGGGACAATCGATTCCATTTGCCGATTAGCGGTTTGCATGATTGGATTCTCGTCAAAAAAAGGACCTAACGTATCTGGATCTTCTGCCAGTCCCGTGATCGGCGGCAAATAACCAGTCCCTTCAACCCAAATTTTCATTGCTTCTGGGCTTGATAAATACTTCATAAATTCCCACGCCGCTGCCTGTTTCTCTGGATCCTGTGAAAATGAGAACAGCGCATTCCCGCCAGCAGCCACTTGGCGCTCTTTATCCCCAAAGGTTGGAATTTCCACTGAACGCAAATCAAAGTTGCTTTGTTCTTCAATCGCAGCCCGGCGGCCCACAGTTGTCATCATCATCCCGACTTTTCCTGTTGCAAATGCCTGTATGCCTTCTTCCCACGTCACATGGAGGGCATGCTCATCTTCAATCATGCGCCCAAGCATATCAAACACTTCTACACTTTCTGGGGAACCAATGGTTGATACAACTTCGTCGCCACTAAAATCGAGGAAATCCCCGCCATTTGAACGAACAAGCGAATACTCCGCCCAGCTATCTGGCGGTTGCTGGACATAGAGTCCGTACTCCCCTGTATTTTCCTTTACCATCTTGGCCATTTCCTGCATTTCATCCCATGTTTGCGGAAGCTCGTCTACATTCCAGCCAGCTTCTTTTAGCAAATCTGCATTGACATACATAATCGGATTGCTTAAGGCATAAGGCAATCCAGCCAATGTTTCTTTATCGTTGGAATACCCAAGCGCTTTAATATTGTCGAGATAAGATTGATTTAAAAACGCTTCCCCCTCTTCATCATTGGCCGCTAGTTCGGACACAGGGACATAAGGCACGTTTTGGTCGACATAAGCTATGTAGTTGTAGCCAATTTGCGCGACATCTGGTGGATTGCCTCCACTTAACGCCGCCTGGGCATTTTGCAACAGCCCTTGATAATTGCCAGGCTGAAAAGATTCCTTTACTTCAATTCGGTCCTGGGAAGCATTAAACTGTTCGACCAGCTCTTTAATCGCTTTGCCACCCCAGTCTTCGTTATTTACATGCCAATACTCAATCGTGACTTTCTCTTCACTCGTTGCTGCACCTTCCGTACTGCCACAAGCTGCTAAAACAGTGACCGTGCCTAGTGTTGATAACAAGGCTGCATGCTTCTTCCACACAGTCTCTTCACCCCTTTATTGGTTAAATACATGTCCAGTATAAAGAGGGGCTATTAATTCCTAATGAGAGATAAGCAAACATTTTGTAAAACGTTTGTAAAGGAAGGGGACAAAAAATAAAAAAAGACAAAGAGCCACTGCCCTTTGTCGATTTCAATCTTTGCCCTGCTCTATGAGTTTAAAGGCTTCACATGTTCTGGAAGAGGATAGGCACCGTCTTCGTCATGAACTTCTTCGCCTGTAACCGGTGGATTAAACACACAGACCATGCGCATATCCGTCTTCGCCCGCAGTAAATGCTCATCATTTTTGTCGAGCACATAACATTCGTATTGCTTGACTGGCCATACTTTGCCATCTTTAATAGTTTCAACTTCGCCTTCCCCTTCAATTACGTAAACCGATTCAAGATGGTATTTGTACCAAAGATGCGTTTCTGTACCAGCTTTAATTTGCGTGTCATGCAATGAATAACCCATACCGTCTGCCTCGACAACGATGCGCTGGCTCCTCCAATTGCCGCCGTCTACATCCCGGTTTGTGCCAATAATGTCTGCCAGTTTAACTACTTTCATTTTCTCTCCTCCAATGATTAAGTAACTAACGCTTGTTTAAGTTGTGACAGGCTCTTTTACGCCAAGGACGGCGCGTACGCTTTCTTCTATAATGGCAAAGCCTCTTTCTAAGTCCTCATCTGAAATGGTGAGCGGTGGGAACAGCTTAAAGACTTCATCTTCTGGGCCGGCCGTTTCCATGATTAAGCCGCTCTTAAATGCTTCAGCCGCCACTTTTCCAGCTAGGCCGTCTACTTTTGAACCGATTCCAGCCATAAAGCCCCTTCCTTTTACACAACCATTCATTTCTGGATATGAATCAACGAGCTTCGTTAAAAAGGCATGGATTTTCTTTGACTTGTCTTTAATCGCTTGTTCAAACGATGGGTCTTCCCAGTAGGACAATGCTGCTGTTGCTGTAATAAAGGCATGGTTGTTTCCACGGAATGTGCCATTATGCTCGCCCGGAGCCCAAATATCAAGTTCAGGTTTGAAAAGGGTGAGTGCTAATGGCAATCCATATCCGCCAATTGATTTAGACAGGCAGACAATGTCAGGCGTAATGCCTGCTTCCTCAAAGCTAAAAAACGTTCCTGTGCGTCCAATTCCCGCCTGGACGTCATCGATAATCATTAAAATGTCGTATTTCTTGCAAATGCGCTCTAATTGCTGTAACCATTCCATACGTGCGGCATTAATGCCGCCCTCTCCTTGAACAGTTTCGAGAATGACGGCCGCCGGAATGTCTACTCCAGAGCCGTTGTCACGTAAAAACTGTTCGAGATAGCGAAGTGTATCGACTTCTTCTTCTCCAAATTTGTCATACGGCATCGTTACAACATTAGTCAAAGGGATGCCCGCCCCTTTTCGTTTAGAAGCATTCCCTGTTACCGAAAGCGACCCAATCGTCATCCCGTGGAAGCCATTTGTAAAGCTGATGATTTCTGTTCTCCCTGTCACCTTGCGAGCCAGCTTCAAGGCTGATTCAACTGTATTTGTGCCTGTTGGACCAGGAAACATCACTTTGTAATTGAGCTTTCGTGGTTTTAAAATCACTTCGTTGAATTTTTTTAGGAATGCTGCTTTTGGCTTTGTGGCCATATCGAGTGAATGGGTGATTCCGTCATCGGCAATATAATCGATAAGAGCACGCTTCATTTTTTCATCATTGTGGCCATAATTGAGCGCCCCTGCTCCAGAAAAGAAGTCGATGTATTCCGTCCCGTCCTCATCCCACATTTTCCAGCCTTTTGCCTTCGTGAAAACAGCCGGGAAGCTGCGGCAGTAACTACGCACTTCTGATTCCAATTCATTGAAAATGCTCATTGTTTCATTCACTGTCGGTTGTTCCTCCTTCATTTATTCGTTCAAGAACGAAGTGGTCCAATGCGAAACGTGTTTTCTTGTTCATGGCTATCTCCAGGAAATAAATGTTCCGAAAAACAACTAGACACTTGGCAGTCTGTTTGATGGATTCGGGCTAATTTCCTGAATAACGCTTGCGAAGCTTTGTTTGAAGGTGTTACCGTTGCTTCCACGTAACGGATATCCTTGCATGCCTCTCGCTCAATCAGCTTATTGATCAAGTCAAGGCCGAGCCCTCGCCCCCGTTGGGACGCCGCTACCCCGATTTGCCAAATAAACAACGTATCTTGCTGTTTAGGAGGAATAAAAGCGGTAATAAATCCTACTACTTCATCTCCGTCTTTTGCCACAATACACGTATCGTCAAAATATTCGCACATCATAATGTACTTGTAGGACGAGTTTGTATCGAGCGAAGACGATTTCGCCAGTTGCCACATTGCTGCGCCATCTTCCACGGTTGGCTTTGTTAACGTTAGTACTGGTGTCTGGACCATAACAGCCTCCTTTTCGTTTATCATTTCGTTTTTGCCAGACACTGTTTCCTTACCCGTCTCTCATCATTCTAAACGTTTCTTTTTGAAACATTTATGAAGAACGTAGGCAACTTTCTTTGCCTTCTATAATGATAGGGGGGCGTGGCAGCAAATGCAAACGCTTAATCGTTGGATATAATTGGATTGATGTGGCTGAGTCGCGCTAGGTCGAGCAGAGAGTAGGCTTCTTTTCATATCCTCCTTAAACGTCACGTTTCCTTCCATATCCGCCCTTTGCTTATGAAAAACAAAAGAGGAGGGTTCCCCCTCCTTTCAGCCTGACGTCAAGGGCTCGCATACGTCGTCGTTTGGCTGGACTATGCTAATTAACCCCGACCTATTCTCATTTTTTCTCGTCTTTAAATCAGTCTGATGACTGTCACACGCACTGAAATGAAGCAATTCGCTCAGTGTCAATTCCAAAGAATACCCAACGGAAGAAAAACCAACGCCAGCCTGCTACAGAGCGACGGCCGACAAAAGTAGGGTAAAACCAAAACGATTCGCCGTTATTTAGGCGGATAAACGTATAACGAAATAGGCAGCCTGCGATCGCTCCAGGATCAACAGCAAAAACAGAAGGCGCCCCTAAAGTGCTTAAAGCGGCTTGGGAAGGAGGCGGCCCAGGCGGTGCTCCTGTTCCTTGACCTGGGGAGGTCGGCGGGCCTCCTTGCCCTGGGAAAAATCCTCCTTGTGTTGGCGGGGGTCCAGGTGGGCCTCCTTGTGTTGGTGGAAATGGAAACGTGCCTGGGCTAAAGCGCGACGGGTAATAATGCCCATTGTACATAAACGAGCAACTCCTTTTTTTATAACCTTTCTGCTAGCCTACGCAGCTGCCCATGGAATGGTGAACAATATCCCATTTTTTGTGTATAGCATCGTCTCAATTCCTTATACTAATTGGAAACTAACAACAGATAAGGAAGAAATGGCATGAGGACAACGGATTTACATGCATGTGCTGCAGCCATTAAAAGCGCCTTTTACCAATCAAACAGCGTGCAAACAATGGAAATTCCGCTTTTAGGAACAGAGCAAGCGCTTGTGCTATTCATTAAAGAGATTATCGACCAAAATAAGTTGCATGCGTTAATCGTCGATCCGCTTACTCGTTTCCGCCTCGCAAAGCAGTCATATCCGACTGAATCTGTTACGACTTGGCTGAAAGATGGCACCCCTATACCAAACGCCAATGTGGAACGATTAAAACGGGAAATGATGGACGGCAAAGCTGTTGTATTGTTGCAAAACGAACAGCCTGTTTTAATCGATTGTGCGATGTGGAATGTGCGCAGCGTCAGCGTGCCCCTTACAAGTAGCGTGTATGAAGGGCCAGCATCTGCTTTGACAGAAAGCCTTGACGTCAACATGAATTTGCTCCGTAATTATTTTCGTAGCCCCGAATTGGCAATCGAAACATTAGAAGTTGGAGAAAACGCTGCAAAAAAAATGGCGATTGTCTCGCTTCACGGAAAAACGAATCCAGATCTTGTAATAGAAGTGCGCGAAAGGCTTAAACAAGTGCATGTAGCCGAATTCATCATTTCGCAACTTGCAACTGACGCGCTTGAAGGGAAAGGGTTTTTGTTTCCCAGGACAATGGCAAATGACCGCCCAGATGCGTGCGCATTGGCATTGGCAAAAGGGAAAATTGTCTTGCTCGTAGAAGGATCGCCCTTGGCGATTCTGGCACCAAGCTTGTTTTATCATTTCTTTCAAAACCAAGACGATTACTTATCCGAATTTGGCCGTTTTGGCGCACGTCCTCTTCGGTATTTGTATTTTTTTATTGCCACTTTTTTCCCTGCTATTACTGTGGCAATCATCCGTTTTCATCTTGACAACATACCGACGGAAGTGGCTAACCAGCTTGTGAAAACCCATGACACCCTTGCACCCTATACAATCGAGCTTGTATTTGTCATTCTTTTATTGCAGCTTATTATGGATGGCTCCTATCGCCTGCCTGGCAATACCATTTTTGCGGTGACGTTTATCGGCACAATGCTCATTAGCGACATTGCTACAAACGTTAGCCTATTCCATCCCATTACAATCGTCGTCATTGGCGTTTGTTATATAACTAGTTTCCCTGTCTTAAACCGCGGGCTCCTTTCTCCAATTTTTTTTATTCGTATTACGCTGCTCGTCGTAGCCCATTTCTTTGGCTTTGCAGGAATGTTTGCCGTGACAACGGCAGTCATCATCCATATGGCCCATTTAAGGTCACTTGGAATTCCATACCTCTATCCGTTTATACCGTTTCAGCCTGATAAATGGCGTGACACGATTTTTCGCCCTACTTTAACGATGGCCATCAATAGACCGACGCCATTGCCTTTTAAAAAAGCAGAGGCTGCCCACAATCGAAGAGGAAGCTGAAAGGGAAGCTACTGGAAAAGGAAAAGACGACAAAATCAGACTGATCCATGATGCTTGTAGATGAAGAAGCGGATAGGACACCGATCTCAAAGCATGGTCTTGCTTTAAACAGCGTATACGAGCGTTCGTCTACATACTGAACCACCCATTCCCGCGGAGGAATGGGTGGTTCTCTTTAAAGTTGCAACGATATATATTTCACTTCTACATATTCTTCAATGCCCCAATGGCCACCTTCACGGCCAAGGCCGCTTTCTTTCATACCGCCAAATGGCGCTTGGGCGACCGAAGGCAAACCATCATTCAGTCCAACAATGCCATATTCAAGCCCTTCCGCAATGGCAACAGCTTCAGATAAGTCGTTTGAATACACATATGCTGCTAAACCATAGGGGGAGTGGTTCGCCCTTTCGATCACTTCTTCTGTTGAAGTGTACGTGGCAATCGGCGCGAGCGGTCCAAATGTTTCTTCCTTCATGCAAAGCATGTCATCGGTCGCATTGCCAATAAGGGCAGGTGTTTGGAAATAGCCGTTTGTGGCATCGGCTTCTTGGCCAAAGACCACTTCGGCTCCTTTCGCTTTCGCATCCTCTATATGCTTTTGTACTTTTGCAACAGCCGCTTCGTTAATAAGAGGGCCAATATGGCTATCTGGTTCCATGCCGTTGCCCACTTTTAGCTTTTTCATTTCAGCAGAAAAAGCCTCTATAAAAGGTGCTTTAATCGACTCGTGGACGTAAATGCGGTTTGCACAGACGCACGTCTGTCCGGCATTGCGGTACTTTGAAGCAATGAGGCCATCTACTGCCTTTTGAATATCGGCCTGTGCGGTTACGATAAAAGGAGCGTGACCGCCCAATTCGAGCGACAGTTTTTTGACAGTATCGGCTGCCTGGCGCATAAGCAGTTTGCCGACACGCGTTGAACCAGTAAATGACACTTTTCGCACCCGTTCATCGGCCATCCACGTTTCCCCGATTTGTTGGGCGTCTCCTGTAATCATATTAACGACTCCCTTTGGAATGCCTGCTACTTTAGCCAATTCAACGATCCGGTAAGCAGTAAATGGCGTTAACTCTGATGGCTTAATGACCGCTGTACAACCTGCTGCCAAAGCAGGCCCTAGCTTCCTCGTTAACATGGCCGCCGGAAAATTCCACGGTGTAATGGCAGCGATAACGCCAATGGCTTGCTTTTGCACAAAAATACGTTTATTGGTTGCAGCCGCAGGAACCGTTTCGCCATAGACACGCTTCCCTTCTTCTGCATACCAAGACAAGAAACTGTTGGCATAACGGACTTCACCAAGGGCTTCTGCAAAAGGCTTTCCTTGTTCTAGTGTCATTAACTTGGCAATTTCTTCTTCCTCCCGCTGAATTAACTCATACCACTTTTGCAAATACGCGCCTCGTTCTGCCGCCGTCTTTTCTCGCCATTCTGGCAGTGCCGCCGCAGCGGCGTCGACCGCTGCTAAAGCTTCCTGTTTCCCCCCATTTGCAACTGTGCCAATCACTTCTTTTGTCGCCGGATTTTCTACTTCGATCATATCGTCGGTCGCTACGCATTCATTATTGATAAACAGTGCATGATTCATAACAAGCTCACTCCTTTTCATTTTTGAAAATACACCATTTCCATTGTTTGACCATACCAACTACACTGGCCGCCCTACCCATGCCTGTTCATAAATCGACAAAATGGTATCACGCTGAAGCATACGAGGGTTGTTCTTTAAGAGACGGTCGATTTTACTTGCATCTTCTGCCATAGCCGTAAGGTCTCCACGTTTTATCCCAAACTTTCTAAGGTTGCTTGGAATATCGACTTGACCGCAAAGGCGCTCCATGACGCTTATCGCCTGGTCAGCCTCTTCACTCGCTCCCATCCCTTTCTCCTTTACGCCTAACGCTTCTCCGATCACAGCAAGCCGGTCGACGCAGGCAACTTTGTTTTCCCTCATTACATAGGGCAATAGCACGGCGTTGCTGATACCATGAGCAATTTTAAACCGTCCCCCAAGAGGATAAGCGAGGGCATGGACAGCGCCGACTCCTGCGTTGCCAAATGCCATGCCAGCCATTAAGCTGGCGACGGCCATTTCTTCCCGTGCTGCGAGGCTTGTTGGCTTTGCGTACGCTTCGGGCAAACTTCGGGCAATTTTTTCAATTGCCTGAAGGGCAAAAGCATCTGTAAGGGGCGATGCGTTTACAGACAAGTACGCTTCAATTCCATGGACAAGGGCGTCTATGCCGCTCGCTGCTGTAACAGCAGGAGGGGTTGTCCTCGACAACTCTGGAGAAACGATTGCCACGTCAGGAAGCAAATGGTCACTGACAATTCCTTTTTTTAGCTTAGCGTCATCGTCGGACAGAATCGCTATATTCGTTACCTCGGAGCCTGTTCCGGCTGTGGTCGGAATGGCAATGAGCGGCACCCCTTTTGTAGGGACTAAATCAGTGCCGATCAAATCAGCAAGTTCGCCGTTATAACGAACATAAGCTGCCGTCGCTTTAGCCGTGTCAAGAGCACTGCCACCACCTACGGCAATCAAGCCATCATGGCCGCCAGCGGCAAATGTTTGTTTGCACGCTTCTACAACCGAAAATGCTGGTTCTGGCTCCACTTCTAAAAATACGCCGTAGCGACGCCCAGCAAGCATCTCTGTCACTTCCTCAAGCAGACCAGCCTTCTTAATCATTTTATCAGTAACGACAAGGGGATTGTTTATTTTTAACCTTGCTATTTCACTGTCTAAATGGGAAATAGCTCCTATGCCCATCAAAATTTTGTAAGCGCTTTTAAAAACGTGTACCATTTTCGACTGCCTCCTTGTTTCATCATTTTAGCAGAACATCCTTTTTTCTGGATATAAAGCGGCATTTTTTACTCTTTCACACTATTGATCAGCCCAACCGTTTGGTCTGTTCACAACCACTTTTTAAAACATGCTGAGTGAATAACGTTTGGCCATCATTTCCAGCAATTTGATCCCGGCAATGGAGTTGCCTTTTTCGTCGAGAGACGGCCCACAAATGCCAATCCCGCATTTTTTCGGGACAGCACCCATAATTCCGCCTGAGACCCCGCTTTTTGCTGGAATACCGACATTGATGGCAAATTCACCTGAAGCATTGTACATGCCACATGTGACCATAAATGTTTTGCATATCCGGGCAACGTCTATAGGCAAGAGCTGCTTGTCTGTATCGGGATCACGGCCATCCATGGCCAGAACGCAGCCGACCCTCGCTAAGTCGATACAATTCATTTCAATCGCGCATTGTTTTGTGTAAAGGTCCATGAGCTCTTCTACATCTTCATCAATGACGCCATGTTCTTTCATAAAATAAACAAGAGCCCTGTTTAAATGGGCTGTTTCAAATTCTGATTGGGCTATTTCTTTGTTATACGTAATGGTTTCATTTCCTGTCAAACAACAGATAAAGTCCAGTAAACGTTCAAACCGCTCGCCCGCCGTTTTTCCTTTAATCATATGGGTAACGGCAAGAGCGCCGGCATTAATCATTGGATTGAGCGGTTTGGAAGGCTTATTGGTCTCCAATTTAGCGATCGAATTAAAAGGGTCGCCTGTCGGTTCTTTTCCAACACGAGTGAACACGTATTCTTCCCCTTGATCGATAAGCGCTAGCGCTAAGGAAAGCACTTTTGAAATGCTTTGTAGTGTGAAATTTTCTTCCGTATCCCCAGCCATAAAACCTTTTTCATCAGGGTAGTACAACGCTACTGACAGCTCATGTTTATCAGCAGCAGCTAAGGCAGGAATATAATTGGCCACGTTTCCTTGCTCAGCAAACGCTCTTGCCTGGCTAACGAGCAATTCCAGTTCATCATTTGAACGGCATAGCATGCGAATTTCGCCTCTCTTCTTTTGTTCTCTTTCATTAGCTTGGCTGCTTCAGCGGATTGCATGCAAAAAACCGTTTCCTTTCTAAATAAATTTCGATTCCCTCTCTACCTTAAGGCGACAGCTTCCTGAACAATCGTCTCGTTAAATAGAGTTGAAAATAAACATCGCCCTTTATCCGCAAACGCCTCCTTATAAAAAACAGCACCTACAATTGATAGACGCTGCCTTACAATTGCGGTGCAGTTATGATTAGTAAAAAAACGTATAGAGAGCGACGGCAATGGCAAGTGCGACAGTCGGTAACATGGTGCACACTAAGAAAATAGGCCCATATGCTCGTTTATGGGTTTCTCCGCATATAGCCCGAATCGTCGTTACGACAAAACCGTTATGAGGCAATGAGTCTAGACCGCCGGAAGCAAGCGCGGAAATACGATGCATCGCTCCTGGGTCTACGCCGCGTTCCATATAATCGGGGGCAATGAGCGGCAAAGCAATACCAAGGCCGCCTGATGCAGATCCGGTAATCCCGCAAATGACCGTGACAAACAAAGCCAGGCTAACGAACGGTTGACTTGCTGCACCCAACAAGGATTGTAAAAACAAATCGAAAGCAGGCACTTGTGCAGCGACACTGCCAAAGCCGACAACAGCGCACGTATTGGCAATCGCGACAAGAGAATTTTGCGCGCCTACGGCGAGTGACTCTCCGATTTGCGTCACAAATTTCAAGTTAAACAGCCATGTCGTTCCGATGCCCAGAAGCAACGCAACCAATACAGCCGTTTTGGCCGCCATATAAAGCGACAGCACATTTAAAGAAACAAGCACAATCGCTAACGGCAACAAGGCAAACAATGGCTTTGGCAACACGCGCTCTTTTGCTGCCGCCAGTTCATCAAGCGCTTCTTCCTCTAGCCCGTATAGGGGACTGTCTTGCGGGAGCGAAAAACGCTCGCCTTTTTTCAGTGCTGTTTTCAACATATACCTGACCCATAGGCCGCCTGCAACCATAATGAAGACCGCGCTTACAACACCAATCCAACCGCCAGCAGTCGGTTGTGTGCCAAAGAACTCGGTTGGAATGATGTTTTGGATTTCAGGTGAGCCAGGTGAAGTCATCGTGAACGAAATGGAACCGAACACAATCGCAACCGGTATAAAGCGGTGCGGATAATCGGCGAGCTTAAACAGGGATACGGCAATTGGGTAAACGGTAAAACCAACCACAAATAAGCTGACGCCTCCATAAGTCATAATCGCACATGCGGCAATCACAGCAAACAGCGCCCACTTTGCTCCCAATTTCCGCTCGATCCAATCGGCAATTGCTTCCGCCGCTCTTGTGTCTTGAATGACTTTGCCAAAAATTGCCCCTAAAAGAAAAACCAAAAACCAAGAAGCAAAATAGTTTGTAAACCCTTCCATATAGTGTCCGACCATTGCCGTATTTAAATTAAGCCTTCCGGTTAAAGCAAGAAGAACAGAAGAAAGAAGTGCGGCAATAATAATATTGACGCCTCTTAACGTTAATACGACTAAAAGGGCCAGTGCACCTAATAAGCCAATCATGCTGATCATATTGTCTACGCCTCCTTAACGGGAAACGGCCGAATTCCGTTGAAAAAGGGCCTCGTACAGCTCAATCAACTCTTGTTTTGACGGCACACGCGGGTTGTTTTGCGGACTTCCGCTTTCAAGTGCATCGTCAGCCATTTTATGAAGCATTGGCATAAACGCCTCTTCTTTAACGCCCCAGTCTGGCAATGTAGGAATATCGACTTTCGCGCAAAGGGCGACGATCTCTTCAACTACGGTATTAGCTAGTGTTTCAAAACATTCACCGCTCTTGCCAGGAAAGAGAACACGGCCGATTGAGGCAAGGCGCTCCTGGCAACTTTCCTTTGTATATTCGAGCACAACGGGTAAAAGCATCGCGTTAGAGACGCCGTGTGGCACATGGAAGAGGGCGCCAATTGGTCTTGACATCCCATGGACAAGACAAACCGATGAATTGGAGAAAGCCATACCGGCGAGTAGCGAGCCGTACAACATTTCATGTCTTGCCTTGATGTCGTTGCCATCTTTATAGGCGGGCAACAGATAATGGAAAATCCGCTTAATTGCTGATAGCGCCAGTCCATCGGTAAAAGGATGTGCCCTTTTGCTAATGTAAGCCTCCAACGCATGGGTAAGCGCGTCAATTCCAGTAGCTGCAGTAATGTGTTTAGGTGTCGATTTTGTCAGTACTGGATCAACAATGGCCGTCCGTGGCATAAAGGCTTGCTGTTTGATCATCATTTTGACATTTGTGTGCGTGTTCGTAATTACTGTCGCATCTGTTGCTTCAGAACCAGTGCCACCTGTTGTCGGCAAGGCGATCAAAGGAACCGCTCCTTTTCTCGCAATAGTACGCCCGTTCATGTATTCATCGATTGCTCCGCCATTGGCTGCTAGTACCGCGACAGCTTTAGCTGTATCTATACAGCTTCCTCCACCAAGGGCAACAATGACATTGCAGCCTTTTGTACGAAACAAATTCAAAGCCTCATACACGTACGTATCCGTCGGCTCAGTTGCTACACCTAAATAGGAATACGATGGGATTCCGCTTTTCTTTAGCAAAGCTTGGGTTCGTTCAACATTCCCTAGCCTTTCCATCACTGCATCGCTAATAATCAGCGCCTTGCTTCCTAGCTTTGCAGCTTCAACGCCAACTTGCAAAAAACTGTTTTCCCCATAAATAATCGTGGCCGGCAAATGACAAGTTGTTGATTGCATCTAATCCCCTCCTTGTTGTTTTGCCATTGCAAAAATGATGCCAACCACCAAGCAAGATGACTGTAAGCGTTTTCTATAAACTGTATCGCAAGTTTGCAACATAAAGCCTTGCCACTGTCGCTAAATCACGACGACTCTTCTTCTTTTAGCTTACGGTACAATGTCGCACGGTGGATGCCTAACAATTTTGCAGCTTTTGCCTTATTTCCGTTCGCTAATAGGATCGCTTGCTCGATTCGCCGCTTCTCAGAACGCCTCGCCACCGCCTTTAATGATTCTTTCTTTGCGGCATGGTTGCGCAAAAACGGAGGCAGTGTATCACTTGTCACTTCTTCTCCTTCGCCGATTGCCATAATGTAATCGATCGCATTCGCCAACTCACGAACATTGCCAGGCCAATCATACTCAAGGAAAGCGTGTAAAGCGTCTTCACAAAATCGTTTTTGCCTCATCGCATATTCTTGTGCAAAACGGTCCATAAACGCGCTAACTAAATAAGGAATATCTTCTTTACGCTCGCGCAACGGCGGGATGTTTAATGTGATCGCCACGAGCCTATAATACAAATCTTTTCTGAACTTGCCCTCGGCCACTAGTTGGTTGAGATCAGCATTCGTAGCAGCAATTAACCGAAAATCGGTTTGGATCGGGCGACAGCTGCCAACCCGGTCTACTTGTTTTGTCTCAAGGACACGAAGTAGCTTTGCTTGCAACGCATTCGACATTTCCCCTGCTTCATCTAAAAAAAGCGTACCACCACTAGCTTGTTCAAATTTCCCTACTGCCCCGCCTCGTCGCGCGCCTGTAAAGGCTCCTTCTTCGTAGCCGAACAGCTCAGCTTCGAGAAGCGTTTCCGGCATGGCAGCACAATTAATTGCAACAAATGGTCCATTGGCTTGGTTGCTCATCTGATGGATCAAACGGGCAAACAGCTCTTTTCCCGTACCTGTTTCGCCTGTTAATAGCACTGTCGCTTTTGTGCGTGCTACTTTGCGGGCAAAACATTTGCACGATTGAAGCGCCTCGCTCCTGCCTATAAGCCGGCGCTCGACTGGTGTCTCGTTTCGATTTGTTGGTTCAGTTGAGAGTGCCTCCTCACTTAAAAAAATGCGTGCTCGCTGCAAAATTTCATAAAGCTCGGAAACGCCTTCAAAAATCAACATGCCAACAGCTCCGACAACACGGCGATCTTGCCAAATTGGGATACGGTGGACCACCATGTTCTGCCCCTCAATCCGTTGGATCACGCCTCGCTCAGGAATGCCTGATTTTACAACTTCATGTAAGCGCGTATTTTCAATTACATCAGCGACAAACTTGCCTTCGACTTCCGCTTCGTCCTTTCCGCCAATAAAGCTGCGGTAGGCATTGTTCATTTTGACGATGTTTCCTTGCTTATCGACAATAACGATCCCTTCATACGCGTTTTCTAAAATCGCTTCCAGTATCGCTTTTTGCTCGTACTCTTCCCGCGCCCGCCGCCAGTTTTCTCTTGTTACGGCACCAATGTAATCATCGCCCTCTTTGATGAGAACCAATTTACTTCCGTCTGGACTAGATCTATGCCTTTCCTCATTTTCAATCACTTCTACCGATTCTAACGCTTTATCAATCGCTGTTTTTCCACTGCTTATCGCTGCCACTATCGTTTCTGGAAGCAACGCCCCAACTAGTTCATCTTCTTCTGTCACAAGAACGATCAAAGAGCCTGCATGTTGCAACAAACGGGCCCACTCCTGAATGGTCCGTTCTTCATAGAGAGCAAAGGAAACAGGTTCGATCCAATAGTGGCTTACATGAAAACCAGATTGGTTGATGGTCAATTGCTTTACCATGGCATTTTCCTCCATTCCAATTTGTCTAATTGCTTTTGTTCGCGTTTTACGTAACTCCTAGCTAATTGTATAGGCGTACTCAGGTGGGGAACGTTTTGAAAGTGACGATTAATCGAATGTACATATTGTTTCACTACTGCCAAGTGATTCCCTTCAAATAAAGGGGAACATATGTAAAAAGTTATTCTAATGAAGAACGAGTGTTTTTGGAAAGGGAACTGTGGAACATCGTAAGGCATCAGATCGCCCCCTTCATAGCGTTCACAATTAAACCACGAGTCTTTTGTGGGACCATAAAACGGACAGTGTGGCTGTGCGCATGGAAAATTTCAGCATTTTTTCGTTTTATTAAGATCATTTCACGCATTCTTTATCAGATCTTAAATAGATTTGGAAAGCTGTCTCCTTTACACTAACAATGAGAGCTAACGAGAAACAGGCTCCAATATGAATAGAGAGGTGAGCACATGTACTCAAACGAAGATTTGCATGCAGTCGAAGAACGGGCGAAAGCATTTTTGCCTACAGCTACAAGCGAACTCTCCGCTTATTTACGGGCCATCGAAGAATACGTTCGAAGCAAACGCAAGGATCTAGGCTTCGACCAAGCTGAACATTTAGAAATACAGCTTCTTGTCCACTATGGCTTAGAATAAAGCCATCTAAATGAACACAAAGAAAGAAGCCTCATCTAGGCTTCGTTTACATAAATCTATGTTAATCTTGTTTTTACACACGGTTAAAACCGGTTTCCCCGGCCCGACTGATATGCTCCCCTTTAGGTAGACAGATTAAAAAATAAAAATCTGGCTACTTATGGGGGAGTATTTGTTATGTCCAAAAGATCATAACTCAGTAGAAGAGAAATACGCGATACAAAACGGATTAGAAGATGATTCTATAAATGAATGAAAGTCAATATATCACGTACACCGATCAACGAGAATGGACATATAAGTATGATACACATGGAATGGAAGGTCTAAACGAGTCTTCTACCTGGAGAAGATATTCAAAGGATCTGAAACTAGCCGCCGTAAAAGATTCTCTCTCTGGTATGTATTCGGTACGTGAGGTTACTCGAATGTCAGACGCATCTGTCCTCCGAGATTGTTCTTTTTTCGCAAAAAAACGTGCTGTTGTCCATTAATCAAATGTTTAATTAACTGCCGATCATTCCCTTTTTCATGCTACAATTATTTTTAGAGACAGAAAGTTTAATAAAAAGGGGCGAATATCGACCATGCCAATGATTTACGCTGAAGGCTACCATTCTTTTGAAGCCGAAAACGGAAAGAAACTTGTATTAGCGTTAGAAGACAACGGAGTAGACATTTTGCACCGTTGCGGCGGAAATGCCAGATGTACGACATGCTTGTGCGAAATTATGGAAGGCGACGCTGGCCCAATCGGAGAGGCTGAAGCAGCGATTCGTGCAAAAAAAGGAATCACTGCCGAAAACCTACGGTTGTCCTGCCAAATTCGCGTAGCAAATGACTTGAAAGTCAAGCCGCTTCGCACCGCAACGAGCGAACAGATGGATCCAGGCAAACGTCCAGAAGAGTAATGCACATTCAGCGCCATTGCGCAAAACAGGACTGCTAGAAAAACGTGTTCTTAAGCAACTATCGTAAAGCCGCTGAGCAAATGTAACGTTAACCTGAGGGGAGACAACTCATTGCCTTCCCTCTTCACCCCTCGTACGATTACCTCACTTTTATTTAAAAAATATTCCGTTATTTTCCAGAAGACGTTCCAAATTATCTAGAGAAAATGAAAAACGGTAAAATTACTGGAAAAGTAGTAGCGGAGCTTTACTAGCAACCATTAATACGAACCAAAAAACGAAAATCATGATAGTGTGCAAGTGTACGAGGAGCCGCAACAGCTAGGGAATCAACAAAGGAGCAAAAGTAATAGCGACTAACACGCAGTTAGAAAACCGGTTATAAAAAAGCAGCCTAGCGGCTGCTTTTTCACCCTCCGGGTTTACAGAAAATAGTCTCTGACATCAAGCCAGTTATGGACACGGGGATAACCTGTTACGTTCACATTGTGGGGGGATGTAAACAAAATCCCTTTCCCTGAAAACCGTTCTAATTGGCGAACATTATCGTCAATCAAATAGTCGGCGTGGATGATGCTTTTATCGCCACAAAAGACAATATTTTGGTCATCAATAAATGGAAAATGTTCTTTGAGCCATTCGTACTTTGCATTAAAGGATGTTGGAAAATCCATTGCCGCCGTCGCTACAAAAATTTCGTACGACTGGGCCAGTTCCTCTACTACCTCTTGGCAATTTTCCATGACCTCCAGATCGCGGAAATAAGTAGGGTCGAGCAAGTAGCTGCGGATTTCTTTTACTAACTCAGGGCGAAGCTCCCTTAGCTTTTTGCCGTGTAAATCATCCGTTGTTAGTTGTTCGCCAAAATCTCTATTAAACAGCGCCAAATGCTTTTTGTTAAAGTCGGCCATCACTTCATCCATGTCAATTGCAATTCGTTTCATCATTCCACCCCTAATTGATTGTTCTCCTAATAGATTACCATAGTTTTTAGAAACAGGTTGCCTGACAAACGTATCGTCACCTAAGTCCCATGCCCTAGAGGGGGTATGTCGTTTTTCGCACTGCAATTGATGACATTGCGATTGTGGCCCCTACAAGCAGCAATACTCGGAGAATTAGAAGCGGCCTTTTCCCGGCTGAATTGGAAAAAGACCACTCGATTTTAAGGCGATTTAATCTTGTATTGATTGATCTTCTGTTTGCAAAAACCGTACATGATTGACAGCCTTTACGTCGATAAATTGGCTTGTGTCTGGCCCATATCCATAACCATCGGTTCCATCAATAATCAGCAATTTAGGGGTCACACGGACAAGTATGCCTTCAATAAAATTTGTATCTGTGGCTATCTCCACTCGCGCATCGAGACGTCGAGCTAGCCTCTTATAAAAAGAATTGCACAAATGCTTTGCCTCCTTCCGCTTTCAGCTTAGTGACTTGACCGTTTCGATTTTGGCGATGCGGACAAGCACGTCTGCACCTATCTCATCCAACAATTCAATATAGTCTTTCCCAACGACCACTAATTCACCAGCGAGAAAGCCGAAAGGTGTCGAAATTTCGATTTGTTTGCCGATGAGGCCATGTAGCAGCTCTCTTTTCGCACGCGCCTTTTTCCAGCATCTTGGGAACCAAAGCAACAAAAAAAAGTTTTTTAGTGCATACCAAACACGTAACATTTTTCCCCTCCTTTGCATCTTCTTTAGTAAATGCAAAATAGAGTATATTTGCTTGTGAGATTCGCCTATGCATCGTTTAAAATCCACGAATTGCACTGATTAGCCATCCTTGTTTTTGCAGTAATAACACGAATCCAATACTGCTTCCGTCGTTAGATCGCTAAAGCCTCCCTTTAGCATAATGGTTGTTCTAACATCTTACGAATACAGCAAAAAGGACTGAGACTGCATAAGCAGCACCCAGCCCTTTCTATTGATTAATCACTCTTAAGCCCATTTTCACCATAGACAATCCGTTCGCCCCATCTCGTCAATGGGCCTGATGGGCCTTCAGCTAAATCCAAATATTCAACACCCCCGCTGTTGCCATACCATGACCAAGCAAGCCAGCCCACTTGCCGCTCTGCTGTATAGGCCAAAATCGCATCTTCATCAACATCGCCATCATGATGCCTATGGCCAAATTCACCAATTACAACAGCAAGATTTTCAGCTAGTACACGATCAATGTTATAGGCAACTGTCTTCCTGTCAGCTCCTGCATATTCGTACATATGAATGGAAAACATTGTGTTTTTTAATGGATCAGACGCAAACACATCGGCTCCCCGCTCGTGGATGGAGGCAGGGTACTGGCCCCAGCCTGCCGCATCAACCATTAGTGTATGGGAGAGGCCAGCGCTGCGCAAACGCGGAATCGCTTGTGCGTATGCCTCTGCCCAAACGTCGCTCCTCCACGACCCATACCATTCATTGGCAATGTTAATGATCACTCGGTCTTCTGTCCCCTTTAGAACATTGGCCATTTCGATCCAATAATCGACTACTTTATCTAAATCATCGGGATTGTCACTTCCTGTAGCGTCATGGACTTCAAGCACGGTTGTCAATCCATGTTTTTCTGTGGCAGCCAGTACACGGGCAAGCTCAGAGGCATCATCCTTTTCCCATTGCTGTCCATTGGATAAGACCATTCTCACCGTGTTCGCCCCTGTTTCCGCTATGGCAGGGATTGCTACCTCCAAGTCTTGCTTAAACCAAGAATGTCCATGGTTGACGCCACGCATAACGTAAGGATCGCCATTTTTGTCCAACAACTCTGTACCTTTTACGTGAAATCCGTTTTGTGCAAATGCTAAACCGCTACTGTATACAAACAAAACCAACACCACCACTAGTGCTCCAACCCATTGTAACCGTTTACGATTCATACGCTCCAAATCCTCCTTACCAATGATATTAGTCCATCTCAAATTCTGTACGAAGCCGGTCTGCTAGTTCTCCTAAAGCTTCCTCTGCATCCACATCCCGGGTTTCATCCATGATCTGGTCGATCACAGGCTGAATGTTAGAGACAGCCTCTAACTTGTCTGGAAACATGCTTTGCACGACTGTGTTTTCTTCCATGATCGTCTGGAATGCTTCGACATTTTCTGGTACCCATTGGCCTTCGGCAAATGTATGTGATTCACGAATGACTGACGGATTGGCACCAACGATGTTCGCCTGGATGGACTGGCCTTCGCCATGGGTTAAAAATTCTAACAGCTTCCATGCTTCTTCAGGATGGTCTGTTTGCGATCCAATGCCGATCGGCAATCCAAGCAACTGCGATTTGTTCCCAGCTTTCCCTGCCGGCACTTCAACAATGTCCCATTCAAACTCTCCGTCTTCTGCGTATTGGCGCCAATGCCACGGCCCTGCATAGGCCATTGCTGCCCGATTCGCTAAAAACAGATCACCAAGCCCTTCCGATTCAGTTGCCAATGGGGCGACGCGATGGACATGCACCAAGTCATGCATAAAATCAATAGCTTCGATTGTTTCTGGTGAATCTAACTCGACTTTAGACCCATCCATATTAAACGAAGCACCGCCGTTTTGGACAATCATTTCTTCCCACATCAGCCCGGCAATCCCAAACTGGACAATCTTCCCGTCTTCTTCAATCGTTGTCGCTTTTGCTGCTTCTAAAAAGTCGTCCCATGTCCAGCCAGCTTCCGGATAAGGATGGCCTGCCCCGTCAAACATATCTTTGTTATAAACAATATGATGAGAAGTCAAATCCCTTGGCATCGCATACCGCCCGCCTTCCCACGATCCGATGTCCCACGCTCCAGGCAAATATTCGTCTTCTTTTATGCCACTCTCTTCAATGAATTCGTCAAGCTCCATTAACATTCCTTGGTTTACATAGTCGATTAAGGCTGTATCAATCATCCAAAACACATCCGGTTGGTTCCCCCCAGCCGACATCGTTGTTAGCCGTTCAATGTAATTATCCCAAGGAACGTGGCTTAGTTCGACTTTAATGCCAGGGTTTCTTTCCTCAAACACATCAAGGATTTCACGCTCTCCTTTAAGTTCCTCTGGACCGTTTCCCCAAATAAGCATCCGCAACGTTACATCGCCGCCATCACTTGAGGCATTTTCGTCGCCTCCACAAGCAGAAAGAGCCCATAACGAGGCTAACGCGATTGGTGCATACATCCATCTTTTCATCCATCTCATCTCCCTTAAATGTATAATTTCGTCACCTCTATGGCCGTAAAATGTGGAAAATAAACGCCAAGATGAATGGGCCGTTAACAAGGTAGGAGCCACGTTCCCGAAAACAAACAAATCCGCTTGCCTAAAAGCCACTACCCTTTAATTCCTGACAAGGCAATTCCTTGGATAAAATGCTTTTGTGCAATGAAAAACAGTACGACGAGTGGGAAAATCACCATTGTACTTGCAGCCATCATCGGCCCCCATTGCATCGTTTGCTGTCCATTAAACATTTGCAAACCAAGGGCTAGCGTATATTTATCGATATCATTTAAGTAAATCAACGGTGTCAAAAAGTCATTCCAGCTCCCCATAAATGAAAGGATTGCAACCGTTATGAGCGCTGGTTTCGATAGGGGGACGACGATCCGCCAAAAGATGCCAAACAAGCTGCAGCCATCAATGATGGCTGATTCCTCTAATTCCTTAGGAATGGCTCGAAAAAATTGGCGCAATAAAAAGATAAAGAAAGCGTTTCCTAAAAAAGCAGGAACGACCAATGGCAAGAATGTGTTCACCCAGCCAAGCTCTGTAAAAATCAAATACACGGGGATCATCGTCACCTGGGGCGGCAGCATCATCGTGCAAAGCAATAAAATAAACCAGAAGTTCCTGCCCCTTCCCTTAATTCGCGCAAACGCATAAGCGACAACTGCACTGGAAGCGACAGTGCCGATAACCGTCAGCCCTGTCACCACGATCGTGTTCCAATAAAACTGCAAAAAAGGCACCAATTCAAATACTTCTCGGTAGTTGGCAAAATCAAACGGCGCTGGCCATAGAGTCGGCGGGTAGGAGATCGCTTGTGACTCAGTTTTGATTGATGTGGACACCATCCATAAAAAAGGAAGAATAAACAAAATCGATAACACGACAAGCATCAGATAAATCATTAAACGGTCTATTTTCTTTTGCCTAGTGTGATTTTTAAAAACCGGCTTTGTCTGATTGATCGGGTCTGGCATTCTTCCAGGCGTGATCGGTTCGATTTGCCGATTTGCTTGGTACCGTTCCTCCAAAGCATTTCCCCCTTTCTTTAGTCGTCATATTCGTAATAAACTTTCTTGCCAAAAAATTTGAATTGCAGCAATGTGAAGATCAAAACAATGACAAACAATATCCAAGCAAGTGCGGATGCATAGCCCATATTAAAAAACTCAAATGCATTTTGGTAGAGGTAGAGCACGTAAAACAAAGACGCATAATTTGGCCCGCCGCCACTCATCACATAAGCTTGAGTGAACACTTGGAAAGATCCGATCACGCCCATAATCAAATTGAAAAAAATTACATGCGAAGTCATTGGGATTGTAATGTGCCAGAACTTCCGCCACTTTCCAGCCCCATCAATCTCAGCAGCCTCATACAAACTTGGAGGTACACCTTGCAAGCCAGCCAAATAAATAATCATTCCGCCACCAACACCCCAGAGGCTCATAATAATCAATGCTGGCTTCACCATCGACTCACTTAATAGCCAGCGAGAAGTCGGCAAACCAACAAAATCAAGGAGCGCATTCGCCAAACCAAACTCAGGTTGGAAAATAAGCACCCATAACAGCGAGCTTGCTACGGCAGGAACGATCGATGGTAAATAAAAGATCGTTCTAAAAAACCCCATAAACTTCACTTTTTGGTTGAGAAGCACCGCCAACAAATAGCCGAAAGCAAGTCCGAGGGGAACACCAAGAAACGTATAGAAAAACGTGTTCCACATCGTTTTCCAAAACAACGGATCATGAAAAAACAAACGTTCATAGTTTTCGAGGCCGATCCATTCAGCACCGCCCATTACTTGCCACTCTGTAAACGACATATAAAACGAGTAAATCATTGGCCCCGCGGCCAATGCTAAAAATCCAATGAGCCACGGGGAAATAAACAAGTAAAATGCTAGCGTTTTGCTTTTGCGCAACCTCGCCAATGATGGCTGATTCATGCATTTCCTCCTCTCAACGCATGGTTACCCAGCAATTTCTGGTTTTGGACGAAAGGACTGGTTAAAGTAAGCGACAGCTCCAATTAAATTGGCATCATTGCCAAATCGGCATTTGCATAAATTAGGCCGCAAATTCGCCATTGAATTGGCTTTAATAAGCAAATCGATTTTCTCGTAAATACGTGGAATGTAATCGCTTCGTTCACTAATTGCGCCGCCAATGAGAATCGCTTCTGGATCATAGGCAAATTGTAAATTATACAAGCCTACTGCCAAATAATAAAAATGCCGATCGACTTCCCTACTAGCGACTTCATCACCATTTTCGGCCAGTTCAAATACGCGAACAGCATCGACATTTGTTCGTTTCGCAGCAGATACTCGTTTCGCCAGTTCAACTGGTGATGTGATGCCGCTGAACGTTTCGCCGCCCTTATTCATAACCATGTAGCCAAATTCACCGCCGTAGCCATTCGCTCCTCGATGAAGGGTACCGTCCTTAATGATCGCACCACCTATGCCCGATCCAGATACAACCATAATGATGTCTTTCATTTTTTTTGCACGCCCTAGCCACATTTCCGCAAGAGCCGCGCAGTTCGCATCATTTTCAAAGCTGACTGCTAACTGCATGCACTCCTGTGCTTTCGGCTTAAATGGCACTTCATGCAAGTAAGGGATGGCGCTGCCGCCGTCGATAAACCCCGTTGTTTGGTTTGGTATTCCAGGCGTGCTGAATGCGGCGCCTGAAAGTGTATAATCAGCGGTATAACGACGTTTTATGTCTTGTAACAATTCAAACAAAAGCGCCATACTTGCTGGCGTCACATCGCTGCCCTTTTGCAATATGTCCCCTTTAGCTGTTACTACGCCATGTTTAATGGTCGTCCCGCCGATGTCGAATGCCAACAAATTCAGATGCTTTCTCTCCCTTCCAACAACTTCGCTAAAAGCCATTGTTTTCAATTACCGTTTTAAACCACCAGCCACTTTTCTTAACCGTCCGTTTGCCATCGTTTTCTAAATCAACAGACACAAATCCATAGCGGTTTTTATAAGCATTTGTCCACGACCAATTGTCCATAAACGTCCACAAATGGTACCCTTTCACATTGGCGCCCTCCGTCAGCGCTTTATGGAGCCAGCGCAAATGGTTCGAGATGAATTCAATTCGGTAATCATCTTGTATGACACCAGCTTCATCACGAAACTTTTCTTCGCCTTCAACGCCCATTCCGTTTTCCGAAATAAAGCATTCGATATTTCCATAATGGTCCTTTACGTTCATCAATAAATCATAGATGCCTTTTTCGTAAATTTCCCAGCCACGATGGGGATTGATTTTTTTGCCAGGCATATCATAGCCATCAAAAAATGATCCAGGCATAAGCGGTCCCTCTCCTATAGGCGTTTCTTTCGCTTTCACTCGCCGAGGTTGATAATAATTGATGCCTAGTAAGTCGACTGTGTTGGCGGCAATTAGCGCTTTGTCGCCTTCTTCTACATGAGGCATAAGGCCATATTGTTTTAAAATTTCCACTAGTTCTTGCGGAAAAGTCCCTTTTACAGACGGATCGAGAAAAGAACGGTTAAAAAAAGCATCAGCGCGTTTAGCCGCTTCTACATCTCGTTCAATTTCCTCTGAACGAGGGTAGGATGGCGTTAAGTTTAAAATGATGCCGATTTTGCCTTCTTGCCCTAAACGGCGGTAGCGTTCAATTGCTAGAGCACTGGAAAGCATTGTATGGTAGCCAACTTGAACTGCCCGCTTGAAATCAACGACTTTCGGGTAATGAAACTCGTATAAATAACCGCCTTCCACTGGCACAATCGGTTCATTATGGGTAAACCACGTTTTCACACGGTCCCCGAAATACGTAAAGCATATTTCTGCGTAACGAGCAAATGCATACGCAACTTCACGGTTTTCAAAGCCGCCTATTTTCTGCATCGCCATTGGCATATCAAAGTGAAACAAGTTAACAAATGGCGTAATCCCTGCAGCAAGTAATTCATTAATGACTTGATCGTAAAAGTGAACGGCTTTTTCGTTCACCTCGCCATGTCCTGAAGGAATAAGCCTTGACCATGAGATTGAGAAACGAAATGAGGTATGGCCAAGTTTTTTCATCAAAGCAATGTCTTCTTTATAGCGATCATAAAATTGCGATGTTTTGGCTGGCCCTACCTCGTTAAAAAAACGGTTTGGCTCCGTTTCATACCAGTGATCCCAAATATTTTTGCCTTTGCCGTCACGGTCTGCCGCGCCTTCAATTTGCGTGGCCGACACAGCTGTCCCCCACCAAAAGTCCGGTGGAAACCGATACGTCGTCATCGTTCTCCCCTTTTCCAACGAATGTTGTTGTCTCATTCGTTTTTTAAGTTAACGTTTAAGTAAAAATAAAGATAAGATAACCTTAATATGAAAGCGTTTACGAGTCAATAGGAAAAATGAAAATAAAAAAACAGCTTTTTCAAGCTGTTGGAAGAAGTACGTTTTAGTTGTTCAATCATGTTGAATGTTTTTAACAGATTCGCGGAAGACAATCGATCCTTTGATTAACATCCTGCCGTAGCCAACGCTGCCTTTATCGCCTTCAAGCTTTTCAATCATTCGTTTTGTGGCTACTTTGGCCATCTCTTCTACATCGACTTCCACTGTTGTTAAAGGCGGGGTCGACAATGTTGCGTAAATATCATTATCAAAGCCAACAACAGAGCAGTCTTCTGGGACACGGACCCCGCTATCCGTTAACTTTTTAATAAGCAAATAGCCTACGTGGTCGCAATTGCACACAAAAGCAGTCGGCAACGTTTCCGGCAATACGAAATCAATAAAACGGCCTGAATCATCCCGATCACTGACCAAGTTACGTTCATTGAAAGGGAGCCGGTGTTCTAGCAACGATTTATACATTCCTAAAAAACGGTCTTGGATACTACTTGTTGTGTGAACATTGCCAACGAACCCAATTTCACGGTGACCTTGGCTAATTAAATAATTCGTCAACTCGTAAACAGCGTAAAAATTATCAGTAACGACCACATCTGCATTTAATTGATCCATATAAAAATCAAGGAATACAAGGGGCACGTTTTCTTTTACTACATGTTCGATGTATTCTTTTTTTGGCTGGCCCAGTGCGATAACGCCGTCAGCTCTGTTTTCTAGAAATGCTTTCGGCAGCATGAGCCGCTCTTCATCATCAGAACTCAATATTTGCAAGATGCCATAGTAATCATAGGATTCAAGCACCGATATGATTTGCCTGTAAAACTTTAAATAAAATGCTTGCTCATCACCGGCGAATCGTTCAGGGATTAAAATGACGATATTATTGGTGCGCCCGCTTCTCATCGACTTAGCGGCCGCATGAAAGCGATAGCCCATTTCAGCAGCTATCTGCTTGATTTTTCGTTTCATATCATCGCTTACGCCTTCTTTATCATTCAGCGCTTTTGAGACCGTTACCGTACTCACACCAGCTTTTTTCGCGATATCACCCATCGTGACCATCTTACCACTCCTTCTCACGTTCCAACTATAGTTTACCTTTTCAGAACGATTCTGTTAAGCGAAGGATGGAGCGAGAAAATTTAACGATAAAGTAACAACACGAACAGCAAGACCAACAGGAGCAGGTACAACCTGCTCCTGTTATATCCATTTAAACTTCCACTTTTGCCCGCCTTTTATGCGCTTGATTAACGGCATATCGTTGTCGATTACGCGGCCTAGCACATTTACTTTTTCATCAGCAGGCAAGTCTGTTTTTGTAATTTGTACTTCGCCTTGGTAACGGCCATAACGGTTATTGTCGATTGTCACGGTGCCAATAGGTCGTGCCACCGTGTTTACCGGCGTTACATCTCGCTTTCCAATCGATGCGAAGGAACGAGACGACTCCGACCTGAGAACATCACGGGCTGCATCTTTGCGGTTGCGGTGTTTTTCCTCTAAATCAACGACATTCTCACCCGCTGCCTGCACCCTCAACAGCACTGCTTTTTCATTATGATAGACGTGAAATTGCTCAAAGCTGCTATCAGACAAGCCCTTGTCGCCGACTAAAATCGTTTCAATGCCTTCGCCTTCATATAGATCAAGAAACGAGGCAAACGGCGACATCTCCCGATGGTCTTCAAGTGTCGGCAAACCCTTGAACAGCGGACCCCTTGGTACATCACCAGGGATAAACGCCATCACCGAGAAGCCCATTTCAGAAAGAAATGTGTTTGTCTGCCGAAAGTCTTCTCGGCTTAACCCCGTCTCAGGGCGAGGGTAAAAATTGTGCCACACCTCGACTTTGTTTGGATCGAGGCCAGCTTGGCGCAATGCGATGGCTTCCCTTTTATCGAGGGTGCTTGCATTTAAGACAATTTGCATCTCTTGTGATAGGCGCACCACCGTCTCGTTCGCCACCCCATAATCGATACGCAGTCCTGTAACGCCCCACTCTTTTAAGTTGCTCGCTTGTTGCCATGACAAATTTAAATGTTTCATTGAGTCAGGCGACACATCGCATATGAGCCGCATATGATTCGCTTTGGCAAACTTTCCAACTTGCTTGAGTCGTTCTGCATACAAAGAAGCATCGTCTTCAGGGATGTGCAATGAAGTAAACAGTACATTAAATCCAGCGGCAGCGGCTTTTTTTAAATAAGCTTCTTGCTCTAAAAATGGCTGGCTGAGATAAACGGACACACCAAGCTTCACTCTTTCTCCACCTCCAGCTTAAATGTCTTTCGCCATTTCTTCTTTAAAACCGAACATGTAGGTAAACAGAAAACCAAACAAATAAGCTAGCGCAATACCGCCTAAGTAGTAGAGGTATTTGCCTTCCGCAATTAACGGTGTAAGGGACAAGCCGGAAACGCCGATTCCTGTGGCGCCTGTGGTAAATATTGCTTGCATGGCCCCGCCAACAGCTGCGCCTAAGCTGGCTGTCACAAACGGGCGTCCAAGTGGGAGCGTTACCCCGTAAAGCAACGGTTCCCCGATACCAAGGAAGCCAACAGGCAAGCCGCCTTTAATAATATTGCGCAGACGGGGATTCCGTGTTTTAACAAAGATAGCGATTGCTGCTCCAACCTGGCCTGCTCCTGCCATTGCTAAAATTGGTAACAGCGTTGTAAAACCGAATACATTAATGAGCTCGGCATGAATCGGCGTTAAGCCATGATGCAACCCAACCATGACTAGCGGAAGGAAAAAGCCTGCCATGAGCGCCCCAGCAATCGGCCCACCCATGTTTAAAATAAAGTGGATGCCAGATGTGATCCCATCCGATACAATACCGGCAACTGGCATGATCGCATAAATCGATAAAAAGCCAACAATAATGACAGTAAACAGCGATGTGAAAATGATATCGACCGATTTCGGAATGACTTTGCGGATGTGGCGTTCAAAGAACGTCATTAACCATGCCGCAAAAATGACGCCAAACAATCCGCCGCGGCCTGGCACAAGGGCTTCACCAAATACAGTCACCTCAGCAAGGGCCGGGTTAAAAATGAACATCCCGGCAATCGCTCCTAGCACCGGTGTCCCGCCAAATTCTTTAGCCGTATTCCAGCCAACCACAATCGCCAAATACGTAAATAGGCCGCCTCCTAAAATGGTCATTAGTAAGAGCCATGTATGCTCTTCTTTTTGCATGCCTGAGTTAATTAGAAAGTTGGCAACGCCATTAATGATTCCCGATGCGACGAGGCCTGGAATAAGGGGAATAAAAATATTCCCTAAGCTCCGCAAAAATTGTTTAAATGGTGTTTTGTTTTTCTTTTTCCGTTCTTCCTGTGCTTTGGCAGTCTGTTCTTCAAAAGACATTGACCCAGTGCGAGCGAGCTTTTTCATTTCTTCCGTAACGACATTGACGGTACCTGGGCCCACGACAATTTGCCATGTGTCGTCTTCAACGACTCCCATAACCCCTTCAATTTTCTTTAATGCATCCTGATTGACTAGGGCATCGTCTTTTACGGCAACACGGACACGCGTCATACAATGAGTAAGGGAATCGACATTTCCTTTCCCGCCAATATGTTCAAGAATTTCTGAGGCCATGCGTTGTTCTTTGTTCACACGTTTCCCCTTCTTTCACAAATTATTTTTCTACCGTTTTGCGAATAAACCCTTTGGCGCTTTGTAGTTTCGTAAGCGCTTCATCATAAGAGCAATCGAGCAAAATCATCACAATGGCTGCCTTCACATGCCCATTTGCTTTTTCGTAGTAGTCGTCTGCTGTCTCGTAGGTTGAATCGGTTGCCTCCATAATAATCCGTTTGGCGCGCTCAACTAGTTTTTGGTTTGTCGGTTGTACATCCACCATTAAATTTTGATAGACCTTGCCAATCCCAACCATTGCTGTTGTTGAAATCATATTTAAAATGAGTTTTTGGGCTGTTCCTGCTTTTAAGCGAGTTGATCCAGTCAACACTTCCGGCCCAGTTTCTACTTCAATCGCAACAGCAGCGTATTGGCTCATTTTCGCCTCCTTGTTGCAAGCAATGGACACCGTGTTAGCCCCACGAGCCTGGGCTTCTTTCAACACGCCAATCGCGTATGGCGTGCGGCCGCTAGCCGCAAGAGCAATAACCGTATCCTTGTCGCCTATATTTAAGCGGTTGCAATCATTTGCACCAGCACGCTCATCGTCTTCTGCTCCTTCGACTGCTTCTGTAAAAGCTTGCTCACCACCAGCGATTACGCCCCTTACCATTTCCGGTGTAACACCAAAAGTAGGTTTGCACTCAACAGCATCCAAGACACCTAGGCGTCCTGAAGTGCCAGCGCCAGCGTAAATGAGCCTTCCGCCCCGTTTGAAAGAGGCAACCACCAATTTAACTGCTTTTTCAATTTGCGGAAGTTGTTCTGCAATGGCTGTTGGCACTTTCGCATCTTCCGTATTCATCGTTTTTAAAATATCGTTGATCGGCATACTGTCAAGCGCCATTGTCGCTTGGTTGCGCGTTTCTGTTTTTAACTTATTAAGCAAAACATTCACCTCTTAATCAATAGCATGTTTATATGTTTATTATCGCTCCAAAGAAATAAAACGTCAACATAATTTTAATTTATTACGAAATAAAATTTCATAATAACCATCCGTCTGGCTATTATTGTTTTCCTTATTTGATCGTGGTACTTTCTAAAAGATGACGGCTTTGTAGTGCAGTTGCATGATGGAGGGAAAACGATGCGCAAAATACACGTTACGATCATTGCCCCTTATGAGGGCTTAGCAGAAATATTTAAACGAACACAAAACGAATTCGAACACCTCGATATGACAATCCATATAGCTGACCTTCAGCAATCTTTGCCTCTTTTGACAACGGAAGTACAAGCGCAGACCGATCTATTCATTAGCCGTGGTGGAACGGCCAAAGTGATTCGCACTCGGACAGAAAAACCTGTTGTTGAAGTTCCTATTTCTGGTTTTGATATTTTACGAATGATTTTGCTCATACAAGCGGAGCGGGAACAAACAGAAATTATTGCCTTTGAAAACATTTCCCTTAGCTTTACCAAGGTAACAGAGTTAATCGAAACCGATATTCCAATCACAGCAGTCACAAGGGAAGAAGAAGTGGAGCCAGCCATTATTGCCGCCAAGGCAGCCGGGCGAAAAATGATAGTCGGCGATGCCATTACAACCAGCTTAGCAAACAAACATGGGTTGGAAGGAATTTTGATTACATCTGGAGAAGAATCTGTAAGAACCGCACTTGAGCAAGCGGACCTTCTAGGCAAAAAGATGCATGACAGTAAGCAAGAGCATAAATATTTTCGTTCTGCCTTTTTTCAGTCTGGCCAGTTGCAGCTTTTGGCTGATGGAACTGGGCATGTGTTTGCTGTAAGCGACAAGCTACAAGAGAATCAAGCGGTGCTTAAAGCAGCCACCAGCCAGTTACATTCACTTATTCAAAACAAAACGCACTCTGTCTTTACAGAAGTAGCTGGAACCTACGTTTGCTTTACTGTAAAAAATATTGGAACTGAAAACGCATCGACTTGGCTGTTGACGACTACTACTCTCCACCAATCACTGCCAAAAGGAGCCACAGTATTTGAAGTGCCTCATTTATCCGTACCGCTCGTCCTCGGGGCAAACGATTCACTTTCCCGCGACTATGAAGCCGCTGCCGGCAAACATTCTGTAGCGCTTATTGGCAAAAACGGGTCTGGAGAACAAGCGCTTGCAAGAGGCCTTTTGCCAGGATTGGCCATTACATGCCGTGCAAAAGATTTATTGCAAATGCCTGATTTTGAAGCAAATGGGCTTTCCCTGTTTATTACCCATGCGGAAGAACTTTCTACTACACAATGGAGACAACTAGAGGAAACGGTGCTTAAAACAACACCTTATGTCGTCCACAGCGAAAAACAGTTGTCTTTTTTAAACAACCTGCCAACTGTATCAATTCCGTCGCTGTGCGAACGCAAAGACGAATGGCCAGGCTTTTTAAGGCGCTTAATCGCGGAAGCGAACCAGCTATATGGCAAGCAAATTATCGGCTACCGGGGCAGCATTCACCCAGCCATTATGGGAAATTTAAATTGGTTAAAGGAGTTCATCTTCGCAAAAGTTGTTGCTACAAGCCAACCGTATATTGACTTTAGCGACAGTTGGTCGGAGAAAGGCTTTGCTCGAATTGATTTAGGGCAGACGCTGGAGGAAATGGAAAAAACGTTGATTAAACATGTACTTGAAGAGGAAGGCTATAACCAATCAAAAACAGCCGAACGTTTACAAATTAATCGAACAACATTGTGGAGAAAACTCAAATAATGTTGCTATTTGCAACATTATTTGAGTTTTGTATTGCAATTTCCAAAAGAAAGCGTATCATTTTTGCTGTAATCATTTCTTTTAAGCGTTTCCAGCTTGGAATTCGTTTCAAAATGAAACAGAAAGAAGGGATCTTCTGATGAAGGTAAAACAAAGCATTGAAAAAATCCCCGGAGGCATGATGGTTGTCCCGTTGCTTCTTGGTGCACTGATCAATACGGTTGCTCCTGACTTGCTAAGGATTGGCAACTTTACAGAAGCGCTCTTTGTAGATGGCGCGACTACCTTAATTGCTCTTTTCCTTTTATGCGCAGGCTCGCAAATTAACATACGCAGTTTCGGTGTTTCGTTTGGAAAGGGCTTTACGCTCTTGATGGTTAAATGGGTTTTTGGCGGCCTTATTGGTGTGCTAATTTATGTACTTGCTGGTGGTCCTGAAGGCTTATTCCTTGGCCTAGCTCCTGTTGCCGTCCTTGCGGCAATGACTAATTCCAACGGCGGTCTGTATGTCGCGCTTGCGGGGCAATATGGAAAAGGCGAAGACAAAGCGGCCTATTCTGTGCTTGCCATGAACGATGGCCCGCTCTTTACAATGCTGACGTTATCTATTGTTGGCGCAATGGGCATCCAAAGCGGCTATTTCTCAATCACAGCTTTCGTCGGTGTACTCTTGCCGATTTTAATCGGTTTTATTTTAGGTAATATGGATGAAGACATGCGCACATTCCTTGGAAAAGGCAGTGACATGCTCATTCCGGCATTCGCTTTCGCGCTTGGCATGAACATTAGCTTTACGTCTATTCTTGAAGGAGGCTTACCAGGTGTCGTGCTCGGCGTGCTCGTTGTCCTAGTAACCGGTATCTCTGGCTACTGGATATTTAAGTTGTTTAAATGGAATCCACTCGTCGGTGCAGCTGAAGGATCTACCGCCGGAAATGCAGTGGCAACACCAGCAGCCATTGCCGCGGCAAGCTCTGCTTTTGCATACAATGTTGAACTTGCGACTGTCCAAGTTGCAGCCAGTGTCGTGACTACAGCCATTTTGCTACCGATTTTTATCGGCTTTTTGGCTAAACGACTAGAGAAAAACGGCCAGCTTCCTGAAGAGGCGAGGCAACAAGCGTAAGGATAGGAGAGTCATCATGAAAATTGCCATTATTGCTGATGACCTTACCGGAGCAAATGACAGCGGCGTCCAGCTTGCCAAAGCAGGCTTGGACACAGTTGTCTGGCTCAATGGAAAAGGTTCGTCAGAAAATCGCGCAGAAGCAGTCGTGGTCGATACGGATAGCCGTGCCCTTCCTCCTAAAGAAGCGAAAGCGGCTGTCCACGCAGCCATGTCTGCATTAGCGCCTTACCATCCAAATTTGATTTTTAAAAAAGTCGATTCGACATTGCGAGGCAATGTCGGGGCAGAACTTGAAGCCACTGCCGAAGCTTGGAAACCTGAATGCATTTTGTTGGCGCCTAGTTTCCCTGCCAATAACCGTACAGTCGAGGATGGGATCCTTTACGTAAATGGCACGCCAATCGGAGAAACAGAGTTTGCCAGAAACGAAGCAGATCCTGTTTCTGACTCTGCCATTTCTGACCACATTGGCCACCAATATCGCGGTGCTATTGACCATATTCCAGAATCGTTATGGGCTGAAAAACCAGAAACAATTAGCGCTTGGCTTGATCGCAAAATCACTAACGAACAAACTGTCTTTATTTGCGATGCTGTTTCAATGGAAACACTCGAACGCATTGCTGCTTTTTCGCAGCAGCAGCCGAAACGACTGCTTTTGGCTGGTTCTGCAGGCTTATCGGATGCACTTGCGCAAACGATAGTATCGGGCACAAATACTCCATTTGCTGACCACCCCGTTAGCAGTGACCCCATCCTTTATCTCGTTGGCAGCATGAGCGAAGTAAGCAAGACACAAGTTGCCCATTTGCTCACGCACCCGCAAACAGAAGGGATTCGCCTCCATGCGGCAAAAGCAGCAAGCAATGACCGCCATACACAAACAAAAGAGTTAGAGCGAGTAGTGGCCGCTGCAGAAAAGACATTAGCGATCGGCAAAATACCCGTCATTTTCTCTGGGACTGAGCGCAAGGAAGTCGCAGAAGTATACGACTACGCGAAAACAACTAGCACCGCAATCAGCGAATTGGCAAAACGAATTGCCGATACGATTGCAGCGATCGGCTCGAAACTAATGGAGGCTCGCCATTTCCAAGCGATTATTATGACTGGTGGCGATACTGCAAAAGCACTATGCCGTCGTCTTAACATTGAAGAATTGCGTTTGTTTGATGAATTTGAACCGGGCATTCCTGTTGCCCAGTTTACTGGGAAACATCATCAGACATACGCCATTACGAAAGCAGGCGCCTTCGGCAACGAGCAAACTTTCTCGAACCTGTACCACCACTTTACTAAGGAGGAAGGCAAATGAGACCAATCATTGGCATTACCATGGGGGACGCAGCCGGTGTAGGCCCCGAAATCATCGCAAAAGCATTGGCGGATGAATCAACTTTTAAAATGGGACGTCCTGTCGTGATCGGTGATGCAGCTATAATGGAACGGGCTGTCCACATAACCGAAACGGAATTGAATGTTGTATCTGTATCAACAGTTGACGAATGTGTCTTTGAACCAGGAACGATTGAAGTCATTGACTTGCGCTTGTTAACGGAAGGCGTATCTTTCGGACAAGTTAGCGAGGCAGCAGGCAACGCCGCTTTCCGTTATGTTGAACGGGCAGTTGAGCTTGCTAAAGCGAAAAAAATTAATGCGATTTGCACAGCTCCATTAAACAAAGAAGCGATGCAAAAAGCAGGGCATATGTATCCAGGCCATACGGAAATTTTAGCTGAACTGACTGGGACAGCTGACTTTTCGATGATGCTATCTGCTCCAAATTTAAAAGTGATCCATTTGACAACACACGTAGGCTTGCGCAAAGCAATTGATATGATCACTCCAGAACGGACATATAAAGTTATTTCTTTAGCTCATGAAACACTTGCTGCCGCCGGGAACAAACAGCCAAAGATTGCTGTATGTGGTATCAACCCACACGCTGGTGAGAACGGCCTGTTCGGAGAAGGCGAAGAGGAAGAAAAATTGGTTCCTGCGATTGAAAAGGCGAGGGAAGAAGGGATCGATGTAGAAGGACCATACCCAGCTGACACACTGTTTTTCCGTGCTGCTCGCGGCGACTTTGACATCGTTGTCGCTTGCTACCACGACCAAGGCCATGTGCCAATAAAAGTAATGGGCTTAGAAGCAGGCGTAAACATCACTGTTGGCCTAAAAGGCGGCATTGTCCGTACGTCTGTTGACCACGGCACCGCCTTTGACATCGCCGGCAAAAACATAGCCGATGAACGGAGCCTTCTCGCCGCTTATCGTGACGCGGTTGAGCTTGCTCCTAAATAAAAAAGCTAGGCTTCACGTTGTTCTGTATAAAAAAGAGCTTTAGGCTTTGATTTGGCCTAAGGCTCTTTTTAGCTTAGCGGCGCAAGCGCAATGCTTCCTCACGCGCTTTTAAAAACGCGGTAATGGTGTCTTCGTCTTTTTCATGGAATACACTTAAATAAAGCGTATCAATAATGTTCAACTGCGTCATTCGCGAGGCGATCGTGCCGATGCGGAAGTCTTCCTCCACATTTGGCGTACAAAGAGTAATATCTGCCAACCTATACAATGGCGAGCGGTCCATTTTCGTAATCGCCACGACGGTGACGCCTTGCTTTTTTGCAAATGAGGCCAATTCCACTACATCCTGCGTTTTTCCCGACAAGCTGATTGCCACAAATATATCGCCTTTTTCCATATAAGGAATGAGCGAAAGATTATAATGGAAATCTTGAGAAGAAGATGCCTGATAGCCGATGCGCGTAAACTTATAGCTGCCGTCGAATGCAGCAGCGGCAGAGCCGCCGACTCCGTAAAAGACGATGCGCTTCGCTGTCATTAGGGCAGCAACAGCGGCTTCAAGTTGCTTTCGGTCTATCGATGATAGCGACAATTCGATCGCACTTTTATTCGTAAACGTCACTCTGCGGAACAAATCATAAGGCGCGTCTTTTTCTTGCAACGATGAAAAGTCGGTCAACCTTTCTTTTGAAGCCGTTACATCTTTCATCAGTTCCATTTTAAACAACCGGAAACTGTTAATTCCGATTTTCTTGCAAAAGCGGATGACACTTGCCTCACTGACTCCAGCGCGAGCGGACAGCTCTTTCGTCGTCATGCTTGGGATTTGGCTTGGACTGTCCAATATCGTTTGCCCAATTCGGGCCTCTGCCTCTGATAGGCTTTCCAGTTCTTTTTCGATTTGCGCGAGCAACGAACTCACTTTGGACGCACACCTTCCTACATGTCTTTCGTTTCATTATACCTGCTTTGGCGGCAATTACAAATTGGGAAATGGCTTTAATTACGCCTTAATCGAACGCAATAGGCGTGCGCTCGCTTTCCTTAATTGAACTGAAGCTGCTGACTTACCAGTTCCTTATAAAGTGGGTGTGTATCCAGCAATTCAGCGTGTGTGCCTGCACCCGTTACGTTTCCTTCCTCTAGTACAATCAATTGATCGGCATGCCTAACGGTCGCTAATCGATGGGCAATCACAAGTGTCGTCCGTCCCTCCATCAGCACTTCAAGGGCGTCCTGTACGAGTTTTTCCGACGAACTGTCCAAGTGTGCTGTTGCTTCGTCAAGAAGCAAGATTTCAGGATCGCGAATCATCGCCCGGGCGATCGCGAGGCGTTGCCGTTGTCCTCCTGATAAACGGACGCCTCGCTCTCCTACTTCCGTATCGTATTTGTCTGGAAGGGAGGCAATGAACGACTCTAAATTTGCATGCCTAACCGCTGCCGTGATTTTCTCTTCAGGGACATCTGTAAGCCCATAAACCAAATTAGAGCGGATCGTGCCTGCCATGATCGGCGAGTCTTGGGAAACATAGGCAATCTTTTGCCGCCACTCATGCAAAGGTAGGCGATGGATGGAATGACCCTTATATTGAATCGTACCGTCGTCTGGCACATAAAAACGTTCAATCAATGAGAACAATGTCGTCTTCCCTGCTCCACTTGGCCCAACAAAAGCGGTCACCTTGCCGATAGGAGCATCAAAATGCACCTCTTTTAAAATCGGCTTGTCAGCAGTGTAGCCAAAGGAAACTTCTTGGAAACTGAGTGTGCCTGCAGGCGCAACGGCTCCATCTACGTTTTCAGCATTCTTTTCCGGCTCAGCTCGCAATATCGTCTCAAGGCGTTCACTTGCGCCGAGCGCCTTTTGAAATTGAGTGAAAAAGCTGGCCATTTGTGTAAATGGCATTGCAATTTGAAATAAGTAAAAAATGATGGCGACAAGCGCTCCCGCCGACAGCGTCCCCGCCGAAACCCTCATGCCTCCGTAGCCAAAGATAACAACGAGCATAATGAGCATGGCGCTCATCATCAATGGTTGAATCACAGCCATAATTTTCCCTTCACGCATCCCAAAGCGAAACAGTTTTGCCATACGGGAGAGGCCGACTTTCTGTTCGACTCCTTCAGCAAGGGACGCCTTGACTAGGCGGATATCTGATAGAACGCGGCCTAAATCACCTTGAAAAGAGGCCGTTTCATCTTGTAAAGATTTAGACACTTTATACATACTGCGGCCTAAAGGAATCATGACGAGAAGCGAAGCCGGAACAACAGTCAGCATCATTAGCGTCATTTTCCAGTCAATTGCCAGAAGCAAGACGATCGAGCCAATAATCGAAACAATGCCCGAGAAAAACGGGATTAACTGCATCGTCAGAAAATCTTTTATGACAAGCGTATCATTGGTCATCCGGCTCATCAATTCTCCAGACGAGTGTCTGTCAAAAAAAGGGACAGGCAAATGGAGCATCCGTTGCCAAGCTTCTTTTCTTAGCGCGAACACAACTTTTTGACCAATGTACATCATCGTATAAAGGGCAAAGCCGGACATCACAAGTTGTGCTAAAAACACAGACGCAAGCAAAAACACCGTTTGGCCGTTTAAACCGACTGCATTCATTTCGTCCACGAAATTCATTGTTAATAGCGGGACAATGAGCGACAGGCTGGTTTCACCAATGACGAGAACCACTGCAAGAACGAGCCATGCCACCTTCGGCAAAAAAGGTTTGATCATGGACCAAAAGCGTCTAGCTCCCAATGAGCCGGCAAGTTCATGTTCCATCTTCTTCACCACTTCCATTTCTAAAATAAATTTCCATTGCTTTATCCGTATATTTTTGTAATCTTTCAGGGAGATGGATGAAAAACAGACTCTCATGTTCTACGAAAAACGTTTCAACATCGCCAAGCTCATCAATCACATTCGGAACCGATTTCATCGGAAAACTAGAAAATAGCTCTTTTACATAGCCTTGGACTTCTTCAGCTCCTGGATCCATGCCATTATGAAGCGCGTTTTTCATCCGTTTGTAAAAATAAGCACCTTGTTTGTCTATTTCCAGTTGTACTTCAGGATCATCATCATAAGCAAACAATTCATTCAATGAACTTTCAGGAAAATGGGCGATTAACGCGTCTTTTTGCCGTTTCTCCAAGCGGAAAGCATCAATGAGCACAAACAACAAATCATCGAGATCCTCTTCCTCGATCCCTTCTAAATCATATAAAGCCTCTGCACGCCGAATTGTCGCCAACACCTCTTCTATTTCCCATTTCTTTTGCTCAAGCATCTTTTTCTGAGCGGCTAGCATTTCCCGTGCACTCCAAGTAGAGGTATGAAGCTGTTCTTTCATGTCAGCAAGCGAGAAACCAAGATGCTTGAAAACTTGAATTTGCTGATACCGTTCCCATTCTTTACGCGTGTACAGTTTGTGCCCACTTTTATTTTGCCGTTCAGGCGTCAACAAACCAATTTGGTCGTAATAACGCAATGTCCGTACAGTGGTGCCGACTTTTTTGGCAAACATGCTAATCGTCATTTCCATCCTATTTCCCCCCTTTTCTCTATCGTAACCTGTAACGTAACGTCACACGCAAGCAACTCATCCCAATGAACAAAATCATTGCTGTTATTTACGACACAAAACTGTTACGGGATTCACTTCATATAAGACAACATCGATGTTATCCGACAACGAAAAAAGAACCATCATGCTGCGCTTCATGATGATTCTTCGTCCAAACAACGTTATGACCTTTGTTTCGTTGACTTTCTCCGCACCAATTCAGGGGTTAGTTCCCGACCAGTGGCTGCTTGCTCGCCTTCTATTAAGGCCAACAACGTTTCGACCAACTCTTGTGCGAGCTTGTCAATCGGAACGCCTACTGCTGTCAATGGCACATCAGCTTCAGCTAGCTGCGGAATATTGTCATAGGAGATGAGCGACAAATCATTTGGAACTTGAATGCCGTTCCGCCTTAACGCGCGTAACGTGCCGATCGAAATGTCGTAGCTGGAACAAATCATCGCTGTGGGGAGTGTTGATTCTGTCAACAACCGTTCAATCGCGCCATCAGCGTCACAAGCGTCAAGCCCGCCAGTATCAATAAGCTGCGACTTAAGCCCCCACTTTTTCATGGCAGCTTCATATCCCGTCTGTTTCGCTTGCTGGCGCCTTCCCGTCCCATTTATAACACCAGCATAAGCAATCGATTGGTGACCGATTTCTACAAACTCTTTTACAGCCAACTCCATTGCCAACTCATGCTGAACGCCCACTGTCGGAAACTGTTCAATATCCGGCACCCCGTAAGAGAGCAAGGGGATCCCTATGTTATTTGGGAGTTTGTCCTGTGGAATTTCTTCTTCAAATAACAAGATGCCATCGATTCGCATTCTTGAAAATAGCTCCACTGCCTCAAGGGCATGATTAATGGATAAAATCATTGTCCGCCCGCTGTTTGTTATATGTTGATTTACTTGCGTAACCAATGCCGACAGAGCAACACGCTCAATTGTCGGCCACACCAAACCAATCGTATTCGTACGCCTCGTCACTAAATGCTTGGCCGAAAAATTGGGCGTGTAGCCTAGTTGATTTGCCTTTTCCACGATCATGCGCTTCGTTTCCGGCTTAACAAGGGGGCTGTCATTTAATGCTTTAGAAACCGTCGAATAACTAACATTAGCTGCTTTCGCAATATCCTTAATCGTAACCGTCATACTTTCTCTCCTTTAGGCAGCGATTCGATCTAAAAAGTACTTGCTAAAACTAGTCTAATCGATATATGATGAAATAACAACGTTGTTATTGACATGAATGACAGCGGTTTCTTTTTATTTGAGAATAACAACGTTGTTATAAACTCAAGGAGGATATTCCATGCGTCGCACAGCTCTATTTTTTGGAAGCGTTTTTATTGGTCTTACTGTTGCGTGCGCTACACCAGCTAGCTTGTCAACAGAGACAACGACATTGCGCCTTGCACACAATATGAACGAAAACCATCCAATTCATCAGTCTTTGCTCCATTTTGCCGAATTGGCTGAAGAAAAAAGCGAGGGCGCTCTTACATTTGAAATTTTTCCAAACGGCCAACTTGGTTCTGAGCGGGAAGCGATTGAATTAACGCAAACAGGTGCAGTAGATGCGACAAAGGTAAGCGCTACCGCATTAGAAAGTTTCTCTCCTGTTTACGCCTTATTTAGCATCCCTTATTTATTTGATGGGGCCGAACATTATTACACTGTCATGGAAAGCGATATCGCAACGGATATCTATGATTCGACTGCTGACAATGGCTTTTTCGGTTTAACCTACTACGATTCAGGTATTCGTAATATGTATACGATCGGCACACCTGTGTTAGCGCCTGAGGACCTAAGAGGTTTAAAAATTCGCGTACAGCCGAGCGAAACGGCGATTGAAATGACGCGCTTGATGGGCGGCGCCCCTACCCCAATGGCATTTGGCGAAGTATATACTGCCCTTCAGCAAGGAGTCATAGACGGTACTGAAAATAATGAAACCGCTTTAACTTCGAACAACCACGGTGAAGTAGCAAAAGAGTATTCTTACACAGAGCACGCGATTGTGCCCGATTTGCTTATCTTTAACCAAAGCCGCTGGGAAAGTTTTAGCGCAGAAGAACAAAGGATCTTAAAAGAAGCTGCACTTGAGTCAAGTGCGTTTCACAAGGAGTTATGGGCCGCCGAAACTGCAGAAGCGATTGCCCACGCAGAAGAGATGGGCGTCACATTCCATAAAGATGTCGATAAAGCGGCATTCCGTGAAAGTGTGGAACCTATGCATCAACAAGTAAAACAAGACCCAGATTTAGCACCATTTTATGAGCGTATTCAAGAAACGCGTAAGGAGGGGCACACAAATGATTGAGAAAATCAATGATGGATTAGGAAAAATCATCATGTTTCTGTCGTCTGCCATGTTTGGGCTCATGGTGCTCGTTGCGATTTGGCAAGTCTTTAGCCGCTATGTCCTCAATGCCCCTAGCACCTTTTCAGAAGAATTTCTACGCTACTCGCTTATTTGGGTCACGATGGTTGGCGGTGCCTATGCCTTCCATCTTAAAAAACATATAGCGATTGAGATGGTCGTAAACCGCTTTTCGGATTCGACTCAAAAACGAGCGCGCCAGCTCGTCCAGCTTTTTCTAATTGCGTTTGCCTTACTTGTCATGGTATATGGCGGGATCCAGCTTGTATCATTAACAATGTCTCAACAAACAGTTTCACTTGGCATACCAATGGGCTTTGTCTACTTATCATTGCCAATCTCTGGCCTGCTGATCACTTGGTTCTGCCTGACAGAACTACTAACAGGCAAAAACGGGGCAAACCACGGCTCCGATGAACCGATTGACCTATAAGATTATTTCATAGAGAAGGATTGATAAAATGGCTCTCCTTGCAGGAATTAGTTTAATTGTCGTGTTTTTAGGATTGCTTTTATTAGGCGTGCCAATCGCCATCAGTGTCGCAGGAGCATCGATTGTTACGATGTTTCTGATCGCCCCGTTTGATGTCGCGATCTTTACATCTGCGCAAAAGATGGTGACAGGCATTGACAGCTTTACGCTGTTAGCGGTCCCATTCTTTTTGTTGACAGGCATTATTATGAACCAAGGAGGCATCGCTCTTCGGCTTGTCAATTTAGCTAAACTATTTACGGGCAAATTGCCAGGTTCCCTCGCCCATACAAACATTGTCGGGAACATGCTTTTTGGATCGATTGCTGGCTCCTCCGTTGCTTCAGCTGCTGCAATCGGCAAAGTCATGAACCCATTGCAAGAAAAAGAAGGATATGACCGAACGTTTTCAGCCGCAGTCAACATTGCCTCCGCCCCAACTGGATTGATTATTCCTCCAACAGGATTGTTTATTATCTATTCCTTAGTTAGCGGTGGAACGTCGGTGGCTGCCCTTTTCCTTGCTGGTTATTTGCCAGGCTTCCTTTGGGGTCTTGCCACAATAGTTGTCGCTTTTTTTATTGCCAAAAAGAAAGGTTACACGACATCATCAGCAACAAAGGTCGAATCTCCCTTAAAAGTCATCTGGGAAGCCATCCCTAGCCTGTTTTTAGTCATTATCATTATTGGTGGCATTATCGGCGGTCTGTTTACAGCTACCGAAGCGTCTGCAGTCGCGATTGTATACGCGTTGCTCCTGTCTTTTGCGTACAAGAGTCTGACGCTGCGCCAGTTGCCGGGCATTTTTAAAGAAGCCGTTGAACTGACCGTAGTCATCATGTTCTTGATTGGGACATCGGCGATGCTTTCCCTTGTCATGTCTTTTACCGGCATCCCAGCCGCCATTAGCTCTGCGATTTTAGCTTTGACTGATAACCCTATTCTTATTTTGCTGTTGATCAATGTGATTTTGCTAATAATCGGCATTGTCATGGACGTCACACCTGCGATCCTTATCTTTACGCCAATCTTTTTGCCAGTGGTAATGGAGTTTGGCATGGACCCTGTCCACTTTGGTGTCATTTTAATTGTTAACCTATGCATTGGCAACATTACGCCTCCAGGAGGAAGCGCTTTATTTGTTGGCAGCACCATCGGCAAAGTCAAAATTGAAGAAGTTATTCGCCCCTTGCTTCCATTTTACGCCGCGGTCATCGTTGTTTTACTCCTCGTAACGATGTTTCCTTTTTTAAGTACGTGGCTGCCGACTCTAGCTGGATTAATGGAATAAAAAAATAGATAGATAAGCAGAAGGAGAGAAACCTATGAATATTCAACAGCGTTATTCATTTACTGTTGCAACGAAACGCGGTGCTCATGTCGAATTTTCTGCTCCACCTACAGAAATAAAAGCACATGTTTTTGTGCTTGAACCTAAAATCATCCGCGTCTTATTTGAAAAAGAAGGTGGGCTTGAACTTGAGCGCACGTGGAGCATTGCCCCTGGCCTAGACGATCTCGCTTATACAGGACGGGAGCGCAAGAGTACGGAACATTTTAGCTGTCCACCATATGATTTTCGTGAAACGGAAGACGCCTATGTGGTCGAAACAGAGATGTTAAAAGCGACCATTAAAAAAGAAGGATTTCGCATCACCTGGCACCGTCGTGACAAAGACAAGTGGACTTGGTTTGCCCAAGACCGAGACACACAAGCATACAATTTCAAAGGCGAGCTCGGGACAGGGGTCAAGCATTATTTAAAACGAGACATTCGTGAACGCTATTATGGATTAGGCGAACGGACAGGGACCCTGGACCGCCACCACGGCCGTTACCGCAGTGTAACGATTGACGCTATGGGCTATGACGCCGAGCACTCGGATCCACTGTACAAACATATCCCTTTTTATATCACACACCAACCTGAAACAGCCTTTTCTTACGGCTTGTTTTATGACAATTTGGCTCCTGGCTATTTTGACCTGGGCAAGGAACTGGACAACTACCATGGGCTATACCGCTATTTTGAGGCTGAAGCAGGTGACCTAGATTATTACATGATTGCTGGGCCAACGCTGAAGGAGGTCGTACAAACATACACGTGGATGACAGGGAATACGGCGCTACCGCCTAAATGGAGCATCGGCTACTCTGGTTCAACCATGACTTACACAGACGCTGAAAATGCCCAAGAACGGCTATACGAGTTTATCGAGAAATGCGAGGAAAACGATATTTTATGCGATTCATTTCAACTGTCGTCTGGCTACACATCCATTGGCGATAAACGGTACGTCTTCCACTGGAACAAAGACAAATTCCCTGATGTTCAAAAGCTTGCCCGTGACTTTAACGACAAGGGGCTACGACTTGCAGCCAATATTAAGCCTGCTTTGCTTAAGGACCATCCACAATATAGCGGCTTGGAACAACAATCGTTTTTTATTAAAAACGGTAACGGCGAAACAGAAACAGCCCAATTTTGGGATGGGGGCGGGGCTTATATCGACTTTACAAATGAAGCAGCTTATCGTTGGTGGATAGACCAAGTACAACAGCAATTGCTTGCATACGGGATAACGTCCACTTGGAATGATAACAATGAATATGAAATTTGGAGTCAGGACGCCCGTGTCAATGGATTCGGAAACGAGCTCCCATTCCAAACGATCCGCGCTCTCCAGCCGCTTTTAATGATGAAAGCCTCATTTGAAGCGCAAGCTGAGCATACGCCAAAAGAACGGCCTTTCTTAATTTCGCGTTCTGGCGCTCCTGGCATGCATCGTTATGTGCAAACGTGGACAGGCGATAACCGTACCGAGTGGAAAACGATTCGCTATAATATCAAAACTGGCATAAGTCTAAGCCTATCTGGAATTTACAACTTTGGGCACGATGTCGGTGGATTTGCTGGCCCAAAGCCAGATGAAGAGCTATTCATCCGTTGGGTGCAAAATGGGATATTCCACCCGCGTTTTACGATCCATTCATGGAATGAAGATCAGACCGTCAACGAACCTTGGATGTACGAAAATGCCATCCCTGCCATTCGGGAATTGATCCAACTTCGGTCGATGTTAACGCCTTATTGGTACACAGCTTTCTATCATGCCAGCGTCAACCATGAGCCGATTGTAAAGCCAACGTTTTTTGATTTTGAAGAAGACCCACGCACTTGGGAAGACAACGATGATTTTCTCGTCGGCCCATATATGCTTGTCGCTTCCGTTGTCGAACCAGGCGTTTCAGAACGGACTGTTTACGCTCCTGCTCACAAAGGCGGATGGTATGATTTTTATACAGGCAACCATGTCGAAGGCGGCACAACTACTACTTTGCCAGCCCCATCACACCGAACACCGCTGCTTGTCAAGGCAGGAGCGATTATACCTACAAATGAAGCAAAGCGAACATTTGCCAAAAAAGACGAGGACACACGCGGCTTTTTGCTGTTTCCTAGCCGCGGCGCCGGGCACACATCAAACTACACGTTATACGAAGACGACGGCATTACGAAAAATTGGCAGTCCGCACACGCGCTTGTATCCATCGACATGACCACAACAGCTGATGCCATTTATGTGACAACAAACGTTGTTTCAAAAGGCTATTCCCTGCCTTATGAAGAAGCACGTTTCACTATTATGACTGACGATAGCCGGCCTTTATTTGTAAACGGGAAAGAAGTCGTGGAGAAGGGGAAGGGGACAATTGTCTAGCCATACCCTGTTTTGAAATTCAGCGACATCATTCATATTGTCCACGTCAGACATTGGGATCATCATAAATAGAGAACATGCTAAGAAGCCCCTTCGAACGACCGGATGTGTTCTAAGGGGCTGTTTTTGCAACGATAAGCCTAAATGATTTTCTTATAAGATAGTGACAGGACTGTTTTGAGACTCTCAGCTTGTATAGCTTCAATCATCTCGGTCCGTTCCAAGCACATCTCCATTTGTGGCGTCGAGTTTAATGTCATAAGCGTTGCCTGCATTGGTGACCGTTACTTCATAGTAGGTCACTTGGTCGTCCTTCTCTAACTTCCAGCTGCTTATCGCACCTTCTGCTTCCGATAGAGCGATATCAACTGCTTCCTGAGGATCAATGATGTTGTCCATGTTCAATGCATCCTCTTGACGCTCCACCCCTCCAGCATCATTTGCATCAAGTGCTTCTTCCCGTTCATTTGTTACTTCTTGTGTATTTGCGTCTACGATGATCTCATATTCCTTTTCATCATCAAGTCCTTGAATCTCATATTGCCACGTACCGCGCTCCGCCTCTAACTCGATGCTTGAAATAGAGGCGTCAGGATAGGCGTTCTCAAATTCAGAAACTGCCGTTTCCATGTCCACTTGAATGTTTGCATTATTCAAGTCTTCTGTGTTATCTGCCCCTTGGCCTTGCTCTGTGCCAAGATCGGCCTCTTGCTCTGGTGGATTGTCGTTGTTATCGTTATTGTCTTGGTTGCATGCCATCAAGGCCATGACCATAAACGTCGAAGCTAATGTAACCTGTAATTTTTTCATAGCAATCTCCTTTGTGCATCTGAAAATCTTCCTACTTTTATATTCTCATCATTGCACAATTTAAAACCCGCTATACACTAAAAAGTGAGTGTAAATCCGTGGAGAAACGTGAAAAAACATATTAGCGGCGATAAAATCGTGCGTTGTGCTGGTTAAAACAGCAGCCATCGCACAGCCGGCTAGTTGGAAGAAGCACATAAATGTAAATAATGACAGGCAAAAGTTATCCTATTATAGTTATACGGTCATTATGTTTGTCACAATTTCCCTGTTCTACTTAACACACTGTTTACAAGAAAAATCGGTAGAATTTATTTTTATGTAGAGATTCAATCGTCTCCATTTCATTTATCTGTGTAGACTTGCTCCCTATCTTTATAACCCTAATTGACAGACAACGTTTCTCATTACAATTAGGCTCGATTCTGCTCGCTATCGCTTTATCTCATTACGAAGCTCCTTCCAACGTACCATCTGGAACTGGCAAACGTTCAACCTAATCATCATCAACAATGGAGAACGCCTCTGGCAAATGCTCAATAATATCGCTTGGGGTAATAGTGGCAAGGACGTGTCGTTGTTTAGCCAGCAAGTCCGCTGCATAGCCATGAAAAAAAACGGCTGATGACAGAGCAGGTTGAATTCGTTGCCGGGCAACCAGTGCAGCGACCATCCCTGTAAGCACGTCGCCTGAACCGCCTTTGGCAAGCCCGGCATTGCCTGTTACATTGACAGAAATACAACCGCCTGGTTCAGCAACAATTGTATTTGGCCCTTTCAAAACTACATACACGCCATATAGCTCGGCATAACTCTCTGCTACTTCAAAGCGATTTTTATTGACATATGAAGCTGATTGGTCAATTAACATCGCCATTTCGCCAGGATGAGGCGTAATCACCGTCGGAGCCGTTCGTTCCTGGACAATAGCCGCACACTCTTTCAAACTATGCAAAGCGTCAGCATCAAGAATAAGCACACCTTTGAAATGATGAAGCAAGTACGCAACCATCTTTGTCAGTTCGGGCGTACGTCCAAGCCCAGGTCCGACCGCGATTGATTGCTTATTGTCCATACAAGCGGCCAATTCTGCTTCTGTAGGGGCAAGATAGCCGTGTTCTTCGCTAAAAATGGTGTACATCGCTTCTTTTACGTGGCTGGCAATCACCGGCACATTTTGCGCTACTGTCGCTATGGTCGTAAACCCCGCTCCGCTGCGAACAGCTGCCGATCCGGCCAATGCTGCTGCACCTGGCATCGCTTCACTGCCGGCAATAATGCCGACCCGTCCGTTATCGCCTTTGTGGGCATTCGGTTTGCTCATCACCCAGCTATTAACTACTTCATTTTTGCCCCAAACATAGCGTTGCGACGCGAGATGGCGCAACGTGTTAGGCGGAATGCCGATGGGAACTACGTTCACTTCTCCGAAATATGGTTTGGTTTCCTCTAAATAATAGCTTACCTTTGTCCATTGTAAAGTAAGGGTACGGTCTGCTTTTATTGCTTCATGGCTCAGCTCCGCGCTGCCAGCTGGAACGCCGCTTGGCAAATCAATTGATACGATTTCGTTTTTCAATTTGTTTAAGCTGCTGATCACAGAGGCATACGGTTCCTTAACTTGGCCGCTTACACCTGTGCCGAGGAGCGCATCAACAATAATATCGGTTTCGTAAAGCATAGCTGGCAATTGGTTTTCAATGTCTTTCCAATACTTCCAGCGGTAGCCACTTTGCTCGAATACACGTTTATGCAGTTTGGCATCACCTTTGTACCGACTTTCTTCCGGCACGATGAACACTTGTACTTCTGCGCCTTCATCTTTAAGCACCCTCGCAACAACAAACCCATCGCCGCCATTGTTTCCACTGCCAATGACAATAAAAAAGCGGTGCTTACGTCCATAGAGATCTAACAGCTTACGGGCAATTCCGCGTCCGGCATTTTCCATTAGGACAGCGCCAGGGAGACCCACTTTGTTCATCGTAATTGCATCAATGCTCGCCATTTCCTCGCCTGTAACAATCCGCATCGCTACCACCCTTTTTATAATATTCGTTCTGTTCCCGGTAAACTGTAGCACAAACCGGAGATTTTTGCATTTTAAGAGAACTGATTCATCTATTTCCTAAAGAATGTGGTATAGTACTGATACAGTTTCTTTTTTTACTATCAAAGGAAGCAAACGTATTGTGAAAAAGAAAGGTTGAGCGTGCAATGATGGAGAGCAAAGCATTTCGTTTTGCGTGTTGGATTATTGTCCTTTTGCTGATCGTTTACTTAGGTTCATTGGTTAACTTTATTTTTCGGCCGATTGCCGTGCTTTTTCAAACGTTGTTTACGCCAATCGTCATCTCCCTTGTCATCTACTATTTGCTAAGACCATTTGTTAACTTGCTAAACAAAAAACTTCACCGCGGTCTTTCGATTCTCATCGTCTTCCTTGCGTTGGCTGGCCTTGCCACAATGGCATTGCTTTACGTTGGGCCGCTTTTACAAGACCAATTCATGGCATTCATTGACAATTTGCCAGGATACGCCAATACCATTCACCACTTTTTGGTCGATTTGCAAAAGCAGCCTGCGCTGCAAAATTTCTTGGAAAGCGCTAATTTTTCATTGGATGAGCTCTCTAGGACGCTAACAGAAAACTTGCAAGGCTATTTACAATCGATCATTGACAGCATTGGCACATTCATTAGCGCAGCAGCGAATGTCGTCATTATTGCCATTATTATCCCTTTCGTGCTTTTTTATATGCTGAAGGAGGGCAAGAAGGCGCCTATGATGGTCATTAACCAGTTTCCAGCAAGAGAGCAAGAAGAAGGAAAGCGTGTGCTTGGCGATTTAGACAAAGCCTTAAGCTCGTACATACAAGGGCAAATTCTTGTCAGTGCTTGCGTCGGCATTCTCTGCCTCATTTGGTATTTAATCATCGACATGAAATACGCGTTGATTTTGGCGCTTGTCGCTCTGTTTACAAACGTTATTCCGTTTATCGGGCCTTGGATTGGCACTGCCCCTGCTGTTATCGTCGCATTATTCGATTCACCAGGAAAAGCGTTGCTCGTTATTGTCGGTGTCGTCATTATCCAGCAAATTGAAAGCAATGTCTTTTCACCGCAAATTATGGGGCGCCAGCTTTCCGTGCACCCGTTGACAATTATCTTTGTTCTCCTTGTCGCTAGCCAGCTTGCTGGTTTTGTCGGGATTCTCCTTGCCGTGCCTGCCTATGCAGTCAGCAAGGTCATTGTCCAGCACACGTACCGGCTTATACGTATCCACAGACGGTCCAAGAACATTAAAACCTAAACGGGCAAGTTAAAGAGGATTGGCAAAAACATGGGCAGGGAATATGCGCAAATAGCAGTTATGTCCACGTTGCTTTTTGCTTAGACTCTATCTGAAGCCGCCCAAGTAATCATGTCAGCAAATCACCTATTTCAGAATTGGAAAGGATGATCCATCATGCTCTCGGAAAAAATTGTCAAAGCGTTGAACCACCAGATGAATATGGAATTTCAAGCTGCCCATGATTATATGGCGATGGCTGCCTACTGCCACCATATTAGTTACAATGGATTCGCCGATTATTTCCTTAAGCAGGCAGAGGAAGAGCGGGAACACGGCATGAAAGTGTATGACTATTTAAATGATAAAGGCCAGAAAGCCATCTTTGAGGCGATCCAAGCGCCAAAAGCCGATTATGGTTCTCTGGTCGCTACATTTGAAGCAGCGCTGGCCCAAGAGCGGGAAGTGACGAAAAGCTATTATAAGGTGTACCAGATTGCCCAGGAAGAACAAGAATACCAAACACTTTCTTTCTTAAACTGGTTCCTCGACGAACAAGTAGAGGAAGAGGCCACATTTGAAACGCACATCGATTATTTAAATCGCATCAAAGATGATGCCAATGCTCTTTATATTTATGAGCAAGAGCTGCGCAAACAAAAAGAAGACTAAACAGCAAAAAGCCGCGCCTAAGCAAAGCGGCTTTTTGCTGTTTTTACTTCTCGATTCCCTATCTTTGATGCTCGCCCAATCGAATAGGTCCAGGGCGACATAGGCTAACGGTAAGAAGGGATAGGGGGGACTTAAATATGTTTCCGTTTCGACAGGGGGGAAAAGCATACATGCCTGCCACAAGGCCACTGCCTCCTGCACCAAGACCTGTTGTCCATGAATACATTGTTCAAGAAATACAGCCTGTCTTAACAACGTACGTCACAAACCGTGTCTACCGCCATGTGCACACTTTCCCGCACTCAGCATCAGTCGCCAATGTCGTCCAAAATCAGCAAGCTTTTCCTCCTACGCACTATGTTCCAGGCCGACCTCCTCGCTAAGCGAGGAGGCAAGACTGATAGAAAACGCTCGTATATTTCACCGTACGCCTCAACTGACAAGCGCTATCAGTCTGATTGAGGAGGTATTTATGTGCGGCTCGCATAGCAAACTCGCCAGAAGGCATTTGGTTTCGAATAGCCTGCAGCGTAGATGCGGTGTCAGATGAAATCATTGCCTACTTAATATCCTCTCAAAATCCTCTATTTTCCTTAGCCCGGTCCAAAAAACGTTGAACCTCTTTCCTTGTCTTTAATACGACAACTCGCTTTCGATCTTTTACTTGCTCAACCGCTTGAATAACCTTGGGTCTACTTCTCTTTCTATAATTCCAAACCCAAACAAAAAAAGCCCAATCCAGTTTTTCAGGGCAATCCTCGTTCAAATCGGGTCTTGTTTTTCCATGAAAGATCATTCTTCTTTTTATAATCCTATAGATGCATAAAAGCCTAGGCATATCTAAAAATATGACGGCGTCTCCTTCATGCAACCTCATTTCGAGCGTCCTTGAATAATTCCCATCAATAATCCATTTATTTTGGCTTACCGCATCTTTAAGAAACGCATCCCATTCGTCGTTTGGTGTTGGCGTCCAGTTAGGTTTCCAATAAAATCGGTCTAAATGAATAACCGGCAACGATAAACATTCACTGAGTTTTCGAGACAAGGTAGATTTACCAGAGCCAGCTGATCCGATTACAACGATTCGATTCATCCCTTTATCCTCCTTGCTCTTTTCAAAGGATACTCCTGATCCTATTCTAACATGGACACAGCCCAATATATTGTTTTGTTCTTGTGCCCATCAAGGCTCCATTCAAACTGTATTCAGATGCAATAAAGCAGGCTAGATGCTAGCCTGCTTTTAAAATATGATTTTGATCCAACAGAAAGACTCTATTTCTTATAGGAGAATCGAATGGACAATTACTCATCCAACAAGCATGCCTGCAATCGCAGCGTTCATTAAATTGACGAGCGTTGCCGCAATAAGTGCTTTCAACCCATATTTAGCGATTAAAGGCCGACGTTCTGGCACGAGGCCACCAAGACCGCCAAGCAAGATTGCGATGGAGCTAATATTCGCAAACCCACACAACGCAAAGCTCATAATGACATATGTTCGTTCTGACAACTCGCCCGCTGCAGACGCCAGCGCATCAAAACCAATAAACTCGTTGACAATCGTCTTTTGCCCGATAAACGAGCCCGCTTGCACTGCCTCTTCCCATGGAACGCCAATGATCCACGCAATCGGGGCAAACACGTAACCGAGGATTTGCTCTAGTGTAATGGAACCATAGCCAAACCATCCGCCAATCGTACCTAAAAACAAGTTGATCAGTGCAATTAAGGAAACAAAGGCGATCAACATCGCTCCAACATTTAGCGCTAATTTCAGTCCGTCCAACGCCCCGTTTGAAGCGGCATCGATCACATTTTTGGACTCGCGCTCGACTTGGAAATTAATTTTGTCCTTTGTTTCGCTTATCTCTGTTTCTGGGACAAGCATTTTAGCCATCAAAAGCCCGCCAGGCGCAGCCATAAACGTAGCAGCAATTAAATATTCTAGCGGAATGCCCATCTGCGATATCCCTGCCATAACGGAGCCCGCTACTGTCGCCATTCCCCCTGTCATCACCGCAAAAATCTCAGACGTTGTCATTCTGCCAATATAAGGCTTAATTAGCAAAGGAGCCTCCGTTTGCCCAACAAAAATGTTGCCTGTCGCCGAAATCGATTCTGCCCGGCTTGTCCCAAGCAACCTGGCAATCCCGCCTCCTAAGTATTTGACAACAAATTGCATGATGCCGAAATGATAAAGAATACTAATAATCGCTGAGAAAAAAATGATCACAGGCAGCACTTGGAAAGCGAAAACACTGCCGACTCCTTCTGCTTGTAGAACACCGCCAAAGAGCATATCAATACCGGCAGCGGAAGTGTCAATCGCTGCTTGTACAGCGCCTGTCACTTGCTTAAGTACATAACTCCCTGCATCTGTCCATAAGACAATCACCGCAAAAACGAATTGCAACGCCAGTGCCGTCAAAATGGTTCGCCAGTTAATCGCTTTCCTATTTGCAGAAAGCAAATAGGCAATCCCAAGCAAGATGGCCATACCCATTAAGCCCCATAAAAAATTCATCTTTACCTCCTGAATGGTCAATCGTGAATTCTTGTCCGACTTTGTTTACTATTCCCGTTGTGCACCAATTTTTGCACGTTTCCCTTGAGAATCAGACACAATATGGCTAAGCTTATGAAAAATGACTAGTACTGTCAACCACCATTCAAGTTAAAAAAATTATCAAAAAACCCCGGGCGTGGTGTGGAAACGCCAGAGTCGTTCCTACCCATTTCATCGTATATGATTTCGATAACTCTCTTCTGTTACAAAATGACTCCCTTAGGAAAACGATGTATTCAAAAAAATAGGCAAAAAAAGCCTCCTGACTAGTTTCGTCAAGAGGCTTTGTGCTGTTGTAGAAAATCAGCTAATTCCTGTGTATGCTGCTCCGATCCCTTGCCGAGGCAAACAAGATGGCCCCACGTATCTAAATAGACGAGCTTCGAGGAGCGAATCCGTTCATGGGCATAGCGGGCATGCTCCAACGGCACAATCGCGTCATTTTTGCTATGGATGATAAGCGTTGGTGCAATAATCGTCTCTAATTCTTCCTCAAGGGACTGGCGCATATGCTGCAAATCAATATAAAAACCGTGCCCTGAGCGCTGAAATTCAGTCATCCGGTCAAACAAATACCAGTCTTTGGCCAGCATCCTCCGCTTAATTTCTTCATATGAGAGCGTGCTGTAAGCAGGTGCAATTTTTTTAAATGCATAATCTGGAGAAAACCGAGCTAAAGAAGAGAGGCTCCGCCAAACAAACCGCTCAATGAAAGGGTGGAATAAGAAGCGGCTCAACAACGCATCTCGGACACTCGCTTCTTTCCAAGGTTTCGTGATTGCCCCTTGCAATGTAAAAGATTGGACCCTTTCGGGATAGTGACTCGCTAAATAAATACCAGATGGACCGCCAGTCGATGCCGCAATCAAATGTACTTTATCAATATTCAATTCATTTAATAGTTCAATATAAAAGCTACACGCCTTCTCGAGGGTCTGGCCAATTTTCTTGGACGTCTGCCCATATCCTGCCCGGGACGGCACAATCACGGAGTAGCCTTTTTGCGCAAGTTCCTCAATCCCCAGTTGCTCCAAACAGTTTGAATGGCCACCATGCAAAAATAGAACTGGCTCCCCTTCTCCGGTTATGGCGTATTCAAGCGTGCAATCTGAATACGTAAAAGAAGCGATGCCTCTTTCCATCGGTCTCTATCCCCTTTATATTTATGATAATCCTTTTTTTTCAAATCGTTTCAAATCGCTGTTCTCGCCTGCCAAAATTAAAAGATCATTTTCGTAAATGACCTCTTCAGGTGACAAATGAATATTCAATTGCCCATTCCTCTTATAGCCAATTAATGTACAGCCATACTTTCTGCGAATGTTCAGTTGCGCGAGCGTCTTATTAGCTATCTTTTCTGTCGCAGCCAATTCAACAATGCTGTGCTCATCCGATAATTCAATATAGTCAATGACTTTAGTAGAATCAAGCAAGTGGGCTATACGAATGCCCATTTCATGTTCTGGCCGGATAATCCGGTCAGCGCCGACTTTCTCTAAAATACGGTAATGCTTGGTATTGCTTGCCTTCACCCACACATTGGCGACGCCGAGCTCTTTTAGAAGCAACGTAGCAAGAACGCTCTCTTGAATATGTTCGCCAATTGCCACAACAACATAATCAAAATTGCGGATTCCAAGTGCTTTAAGTGAGCGCTCATCTACTCCATTTGCAACAATCGCTTTTGTTGCATAGTCGCTGACAAACTCGACTTTTTCTTCAGACCGGTCAATGGCAAGCACTTCATGCCCCATTTCATAAAGCTCCTGGCACACACTTGTGCCAAAACGGCCGAGCCCTATGACAGCAAACTGTTTTTCCACTTTGTCCCTCCTGAACACAGCCAAGATTTTAAGTCTAAATGAGATCTTACTCCTGTGTAATAAGAAAGTCAACGCGTCCTCGTTATTTTTTATCTTTTCTTTAGGAAGTAACGGATTGCACTGATTCTCTTTATTAAAATTTTTGTTTATTGTAGACAGAAAAAATGATATTCTAACTATTCAACCTAAATGCCTGTCTTTTTTTATCGGGGTTTACCGACGGCTAATCGGGGTAAATTGAGAAAGAGTCTTTCTCCTTACCCATTCAAGAAACAACGTACTTTTAACGACAGGAAAGGTGGTTTGCGCATGCCGCAAAACTCTGACCCAACACCAAGAAAGTCTTCATTTGTCCTCTATGCGTCAGCAACGGGAATGGCATTATTCGTGTTGTGGGGCATCGTGAACCCTTCCCACTTAGGCGCTACGGCAGAAACGGCCTTAGCTTGGATTATTGACAACTTTGGTTGGTTTTATATGACCATCGCTAGCATTTTCATCCTTTTTGGCATTGTCGTTGCCGTTACGCCATTTGGCAAACTTAGGCTCGGCAAGGACAACGACCGTCCTGAACACTCTTTTATTTCATGGATCGGCATGCTTTTTGCTGCCGGCCTTGGTGTCGGCTTCGTCTTTTTTGGTGTAGCTGAACCTATTCTTTACTATATGGATCCGCCACCTGGCTATTCGTTCCACTTACCTGAAGATTCGGCGAATGCTGCTGCGATTGGACTCCGTTATGGTGTTTTTCATTGGGGGCTTCATGCATGGGGGGCGTTTTCAGTCGTCGGCTTAACGCTTGCCTTCGTACAATACCGCAAAAACCGACCAGCACTGATCAGTTCAGCGTTTTATCCCATTCTTGGCTCAAAGACAGACGGTTGGATGGGCAAAACGATTGACTTGCTTGCGGTTATTTCCACTTGTGCAGGTGTGGCAACGACATTTGGCTTAAGCGCAATGCAAATTTCAGGTGGAGTTTCCTTTTTAACGCCGCTAACGAACAACATTCCTTTACAGCTATCAATCATTGCCGTCATCACTTGTTTGTTTTTGTTCTCCACCATTGCCGGAATTAATAAAGGCATTAAACGGCTGACCAATTTGAATTTGGTGTTTGCTGGCATCTTGCTGTTATTTGTTTTATTTGCAGGACCTACCATTACAGTGCTTGAAAGCATGGTAACGACTTTAGGGGGCTATTTGTCCAATGTCGTGTCGATGTCATTTACGATGACGCCTTTTTCTAATGATGAATGGCTAGGATCAAACACCATTTTCTTCTGGGCTTGGCACATGTCATGGTCGCCATTTGTTGGCTTGTTCATTGCGCGGATTTCAAAAGGGCGCACCATCCGCGAATTTATCGCAGGCGTCCTGCTCGTCCCGACACTTATGGCAGTCGTTTGGTTTTGTGTGTTTGGCGGTACCGCCTTGAATATAGAGATTTCTGGGCTGTTCCCCCTTGCGGAGATTGCTCAGTCTGAAGTGGAGCTTACTCTTTTCTATATGCTGCAAAATCTCCCATTCACCACAATTTCGAGTATTTTAGCAGTCATTGTCGTTGGAATCTTTTTTGTGACGTCCGCTGACTCGGCTGCGTTTGTACTAGGGTCGATGACATCGAACGGCTTGCTTAACCCAAGCTTTAAATTAAAAATGCTCTGGGGTGTACTAATTGCTGGCACTGCGTCTGTTCTCCTAATAAGCGGAGGCGGAGGATTGGATGCTTTACAGACTGCCGCACTTACGGCCGCACTCCCATTTGCTTTCATTCTTGTCTTTATGCTGTTCTCGATTAGCATTATGATTGCCAAAGACTGGCGAACAGAGCAGCGGAAGGCGCGTCTTGCACGCGATGAAGAATTAAAACAACGCTTAAAAAAGGAAGCGTACGAAGAACTGCGACAAGATTTGAGCCAAGAGTGGCGCGATGAACTCCGCAGAGAACTATTGGCAGCCGGTCGCAACACTGCGGAAATGATCCACTTCCAAACGACAGAGGATACGGCAATTGTCGGCAGAACACTTGCTGAAATCGGCTTTCCCCCTCATGTTAACGTAAGTGCAATTGAACGAGGCGATGATGTGATCTCTCCTTCTGGGAGCACAGAAATTAAAGCAGGTGATTATTTGTACATTCTAGTAAAAATTCAACAAAAGGAAGCATTGCTGGCTATTTTACGAGAAACGAAGTCAGGATTGTAAAAAAATCGGTAGAGGTTTTCCTTTCGAGGAGGACCTCTATTTTTTAATAAGCGCTTTCATTTTATTACGTATTCACTACATTAAAATAATTTGACAATTACGATCTCCTCTATGTAAAATAATAATAAAAATTGGGAAACTAAGGGGGATACGCATATTAAAAAAAGACTTTTTCCAATCGCCCTCACATTAGCGGCAACAATCGGGCTTGCCGGATGTGGCGGAAATGACAATGACACAGGTGGAAACGGGAATGAAGCTGAAAACAACGGAGAAAACGCCTCATCAGAAGATCCGCAATTTCTCAACCTTTTGACAGGGGGCACAAGCGGGACCTATTATCCACTCGGCGGAGAAATGGCCAATTTTATTTCCGACGGCACTGGCGTCGAAACAACGGCCCAATCATCGAATGCTTCAGCTGAAAACGTAGCACAATTAAGCAGCGGCGACGCGGAGATTGCGTTTGTGCAGACCGATGTAATGTCCAATGCGGTGGAAGGCGTCAATTCTTTTGAAGGGGAGCCTGTTGACAATGTGCTTGCGCTCGGCTCGCTATACCCGGAAACCATTCAAATTGTAACCACTGCCGATTCAGGCATTGAGAGTGTCGAAGACCTTGCCGGCAAATCAGTATCTGTTGGAGCTCCAGGATCAGGTACATATGTAAATGCTGAACAGATCCTCGAGATTCACGGCATGAGCATGGATGACATTAATCAACAGCCTTTAAGCTTTGATGAATCGACGAGCGGCATACAAGACGGCAACATTGACGCAGCCTTTATTACCGCCGGAACGCCAACAGGAGCTGTTGAAGGATTATCGGCGACAAATGAAGTCTCAATTGTGCCAATTGACGAAGACAAAGTCAATGAGCTAATCGAAACGTACCCATATTATGCATCCGATGTCATTGAAGCCGGTACTTACGGAATGGAAAACGAAGTCCAAACAGTAGCTGTGCTTGCAATGATTGCTGTCAGCGATACGTTATCGGAAGACTTGGTCTATAATATGACCAAATCCATTTACGAAAATGCTGAAAACATGGCACACGAAAAGGCACAATTTATTAAACTTGAAAACGCTTTAGACGGCATTGGAACAGAAGTTCATCCTGGGGCACAGCGCTATTATGATGAACAAGGCGTATCAGCAGAATAACGGAGATATGGGTTAGAAAAAACCGGCTGTCAAACCGACAAGGCTCTTGCGGCCGGTTTTCTTATTCCAATAAGGAGGATTCATGGCGCGTTTGTTGTTAACGAGGAAATATTGGGTCGGTATTGTATTGTTGCTGTTACTTGCCACTTCAGTGCTACTGATTCCTTTTCGTACCGCTCTCGTTTTTTATAAAGAAAACACGAACTCCATTTCCGCCTACCTTCCCCTTAAACCTGGGGATACGTTTGAGATTATTTATACACACTCCATTCATCGATCAGATGTAAGTGAAAAATATATTATTCTAGACAACCTTACTATTCAGCAATATGAATTCGTTTTTGAAGAGTTTGGTATCGGCATGCCGTCAAACGCAAGAGGCAAAGAACAATTCGTCATGGAAGACGGAAAATATTACATACGGAATATGGAAAACATCTTTCCATCCTTTGCGCTGCGAACTGGATCAGTCGTACCAGAACACCGGCTAGTGTGGGGACAACATGCTGAACATATGGCCTGGTTCGCTGATTATTTTGATCCAGGCGCTTGGTTTACTGTCAAAATGGAACGTCTCAATTTATGGCAACGGCTGAAAGGAGAAGAAATAAATGACAAATAACGAGCATCAGCTTTCGCTTGAAGAACAGAACAAGCTAATGGAAAAATACGATGCCGAATCACGTACACGCAAATTAACAGGCATCTCAGCCGGTATCGTCTTTGTCGGCCTTCTTGCCTTCTCGCTATTCCAGCTCTATACAGGTGCATTCGGCCAATTTACCGCATATATCCAACGAACAGTCCACTTAGGCTTTGCCTTGACATTGATCTTCTTCTTATTTCCAGCAAAGCGGAAAACGAAGAAAGAAAGCGTTCCTTGGTATGATTACATTCTTATATTGGCTTCTATTATTGTGTGCGGGTATTGGCCTGTCTTCTATGACACGCTTGTACAACAATTTGGTGGTATTAGTTCAGCTCAGCTCATTATCGGGACTGCCGCGATTGTGCTCGTATTAGAAGCGACAAGGCGTGCAGTCGGTTTGCCGATCATCATCATTGCAGGCTGCTTTATCCTTTACGCTCTTTTTGGCCCTTATATGCCTGGCATGTTCGCCCATAGAGGCCTATCGCTAGAACAATTTGTACAATCAATGTTCTTTACAACAGAGGGCATTTTAGGGACACCGCTGCAGGTGTCGTCCACTTACATTTTCTTGTTTCTATTGTTCGGCGCCTTTTTAGTGCAAACGGGAGTCGGGAACTACTTTAATGACCTTGCTATTGCAATCGCGGGGAGGCGCGTTGGCGGGCCAGCAAAAGTAGCGATTTTTTCAAGTGCTTTAAATGGTACGATTTCAGGGAGTTCCGTTGCCAACACCGTGACCACTGGCGCTTACACGATTCCAATGATGAAACGATTGGGCTACAAACCTAATTTTGCCGGTGCAGTGGAAGCAGCCTCTTCTACTGGCGGCCAAATTATGCCGCCGATTATGGGGGCAGCTGCATTTTTGATGATTGAATTTGCAGGGGTCGGTTATTGGGAAATTGCCCGTGCTGCTCTTATTCCGGCTGTATTGTATTTTTCGGGAATTTGGATTATGACCCATTTTGAAGCGAAGCGTCTAGGTCTATTAGGTCTACCCAAAGAGAGCATCCCGAAAAAAAGCGTCGTGTTAAAAAAAATTCATTTGCTATTGCCGATCCTCGCTATCGTGTACTTGCTTTTTGCAGGCTTTAGCATTGAACGTAGCGCGATATACGGAATCGGCATTACTATACTCGTTAGCCTATTCTTAAAAGAAACGCGCATTACGCCAAGCAAGTTTGTCCTTGCCCTAACAAGCGGGGCTCGTACCGCTCTCAGCGTAGCAGCAGCGACGGCTTGCGCAGGTATTATTGTCGGTGTCGTCACCAAAACCGGCTTAGGCCTTAAGCTTGGAAACGGCATTGTAAACATGGCTGGCTCTTTAACCACTTCCGTCGATATTCAACTTTTATTGACTCTTGTGTTCACGATGATCACTTCGATTATTCTTGGGATGGGTTCGCCGACAACCGCCAACTATATCATCACATCAACGATTGCTTTACCTGCGATTATCGCTTTAAATGGGCAATTGGAGGTAGCCATCCCGGTTTTAGCTGCCCATATGTTTGTTTTCTATTTCGGTATCGTCGCAGACATCACTCCTCCAGTAGCGCTTGCTGCGTTTGCAGCCTCTGGCATATCGGGAGGAGAGCCGATTCGAACAGGAATCAACGCCACAAAGTTGGCTATTGCCGCCTTTATTATCCCGTATATGTTTGTATTGCAGCCGCAATTGCTAATGATTGACTCGACCCCTTTCCAAATCGGTCTTGCCTTCGTTTCGGCTCTTCTCGGCATGATCGCCATTGGGGCTTGTATGATTGGTTTTTGGTATAAAAAGCTGAACTGGATTGAACGAATTCTTTCCTTGGCAACTGGGCTTATGCTTATTTATCCAGAAGGGTACAGCGATGCAATCGGCTTGTTTTTATTCGTTGCCTTAATTGGTTACCAACTAATCGGCATGAAAAACAAGAATAAAATGCAAGAACAAAGCAAAAGTACAGAAAGCTAGCGATGATGTAAAAAAGCACGACGGCTTGAGCCATCGTGCTTTTTTAGCCATTATTGAAGCAATGCTGCATTTCAATAAAATCATAAACAGCACCTTTGATTTCCCGCTTACGGGCGCTTCCTTTTTCAAAACCACACTCTTCAGATACATGAATGGCCCGTTTATTGTCTGCAGCAACAAATAATTTAACAGCCGTTATTTCTTCGAAGTTGTTTTTAATAAACGACAAACAATTTTGTAAAAATGCACGGCCAAATCCTTTTCCTATGTAGTCTGGTTTCATTCCGAGTCCGATCTCGGCCACATCCTTTTTAGGTTTGATCCCAAGAAACCCTACCATATCTTCACCTTTATAGACGGCATATTGTCTTGCACTGCTCTTCCCAACATCTATAAATGCATGCAATCCAAGCTTTTCAACGTCTGTATGGTAAAAAGCATAAGCCCCCTCATATTCCCATTGGTAAGCGAGCCATTTCGCTTGGTCTTCCGACATGGCGACAAAGCGCAGTTCCATTTTTCGCGAAGCCTCCCTTTCACACCCTTTTCCTGTTAGTCCATATACGGCTGCCTTTGGTTAAGCTGATTGCGGATAATTGAAAATTGCTCTAGTGTATTACGGTTTGCCGATAGCGGCGGCAAATCATCAAATGAAAAGAAGCCAACGTTGCTCGTTTCTACGCCTGTTCTTGCTGTTCCCCCCGTGATTGTACAATGCAAAACCAACTTATAAAAATGGAACATATGGGGTGGATGGCGATGTTTCTTCGTATCGAACAAGGCAAGCACCCGCTCGTATTTGCTTTCGTAACCAGACTCTTCTTTAATTTCCTTTACGATGTTTTCTACAGGCGACAACCCCACTTCACAATAGCCTCCTGGTAACGCCCACGTGCCGTCGTTTTCTTCTTGCACAAGCAAAATATGGTTGTCCTTTATGACAACGCCACGGACATCCATTTTCGGTGTCTGGTAGCCGTTTTGTTGGACAAACGTTTCCTTAACACTCGCAGCATCAAGATTTTTCGCACATGCCATCATTTCAGCACTTATGGTCAATAACTCTTCGTAACGTTCCATGTCATACTTGTCTTTTGTAAATGTGATTCCTGCCTGCGCTAGGGCTTGAATACGCTGTGCCCAGTTAAGCCAATTTGAATTCACCCGAGCATCCCCCTTTTTCTTGCTGTTGATACAGCGCGAAAAACACAGCTCTAAAAAAGGAGCGGCTACCCAAATCGCCATGTTTCTTTGCGCCTTTTAATAATGCCCCTCCCTAAATCATATCAATAATTAGCCTTGCTGCAACCCTTGGACCTAAGCCAGCTAGTAGACATTCCCAATTCGTTAAGACGAAAAAAGGCATTTGACGTATACGAACGACCTAGGACAGAAACACTGTTAGTAAAAAGGAGGGACGTCCTATGAAGCATTCCTTGCTGTTGCTTTGCAAATTTATCGCTTCCTTTATTGCCTTTACAATTGGATTTTTTTATTTTTCAGAAGCGACCTTTGTTGATGTTACTACATTTGCGCTCCTCGTCACCGCCGTTTCCTACATCGCTGGCGATTTGTTTCTGCTTCCTCGCTTTGGAAACATGATTGCTCTCGTTGGTGATTTTTTGTTCACATACTTGGCTGTATGGATTTTCGGGTCCGTTTTGTTCCATAATTACATGCTAATTGCCTGGGGAAGCATCCTCTCCGCTTTCATCGTCACAGTCGGAGAAGTTTTCGTGCACCGTTATATGTTAAAACATTCCCGTTCTGTTGAAACAAACGAGAGAACGCAAACACGTTTTGCTTTTGACACAGAGTTCGGCGAAGAAGAGGACTATTCGGAGATACAAAAGAAAGAGGACTAGCCATCCTCTTTCTTGCTGAGACTTCACAAAACGATCAAGCTACCAAGTTCTCAGACAAAGCGCCGCCCCTTTTAGCCGCGGTGCTTTTTTCTGTGCCTGTTTTGGAAAAATAAATGTCCACGGCATGCTTACCTGAGGCTTCAAGCCCAGGCGTTTAAGCGAAAAACGACTGGCTGCCACTTCCTCGCCGTCCTCTAAATAGACATACTCCTGTTCTTCATTTGGCCACTCCCCGTTCCCTGTATGCTGAACAAGAACGGTCACCAAAAGATCGCCACGATGGTTAAGCGCTTGCCATAGCGGGAGAAACGGCTGCAGTTCCCCTTGCTGGGCTGCAAACACGTTTTTGATCGCTTGTACATCCTTCTCCGAAATCGTCCGTTGCCAAGCCTCTTCAAATTTAAGCGTCTGCATCAAGGGATCCTCCTTTCAATTGTTTCACATAACAGCGGCATTCATGGACCCGTTTGAAAGCGTTCCGTACTTCCTCTTTCCGATCACCACTGTAGTGGGCAAAAACGCCTACGGGTGTAATGCTTTGGCAGTGGCTATGTATATTCCTTTTCGCTTCTTCTGCGTCCATGTATACATGAAGATAGCTCGTGTTTTGTCTAAAAAGGTGGCGCTTGTACCATTGGTTAGCAGCCGGATCTTCCCTCGTCCACGCTTCTAAATAATCAAGGCTGTATGCATGTGCTGCTTTTTCCACTTCAGCAAGCAACAAGGAGGCAATGCTTCTTCTACGATAATCAGGATGAACGGCAATGTGCCAGATCATTCCGCCCTTTCCCTCTTTTAAGGAACAGACGGGGCGGCTATCGCTATCAAGCTCAACGTCAATAAGTCCGACTAGCTGGCCCGCTTCGACGCAAACCAATTCAATTGCGGGATTACGGTACCTTTCTTTCACTTGCAGGACATTGTCATAATAAGGCGTGTCCATAAAAGCAAGCACCCGTAAGCGCAACCAGTCTCTCTCGTCATCAGCAACATACGTGCGCACTTCCACTGTCATTCACTCTCCTACGAATTGGTCGTCATATGCTTTCCTTACTTGCAGGAGACCCTTCTCCATGTTTTCCAAGCTTTCAAACGCAAAAGAAAAGCGGATCGATGCCTGTCTCTCCTCTCCGTAAATAAATCCAGGATGAATGACAACGCCTCTTCTGTGGCAAGCAGTCACAAAACGTTGCATATGAGGCGCTCGCTCTTTTCTAAAAGTAAACCAAATGAAAAAACCGCCTTGCACGTCTCCACAAGACCCTAGTTCGCCAAAGTGTTTCTGGAGCAAACCAAGTAACCAATCTTTCCGCTCCCGTAAATGTTCTTTCAATGTCCATACATGGCGGCGGTACGTACCGGTTTCCAATAGGTGACGGCAAACAAATTGGGACAACATGCTCGAACCATAATCCGTTTGCATCCGCAAGTCGGCCAACTTCTGGACAATATCGGGCGGTCCCACTAACCAGCCAATCCGTAAACCTGGGCTAACCGTTTTTGAAAAACTGCCTAAATACAATACTTGTCCTTTTCGATCATAGGCTTTTAATGGCTTTGGCCCTTCTTCAAATGACAAATCGCCATAAATGTCGTCTTCGATTATCGGCGTCCTTGTTTTGCCTGCAAGCAAAAGCAACTTGCGGCGCGCCCCTTCATCAAGCGTCATTCCTGTTGGATTGTGGTGTGTCGGGTTCACATATAACGCATGGGCACTCTGCTTGGCCAACTCTTTTTTTGCATGGTTGGCTGCAAAATCAAGAGGCGACGTCCGGATGCCCAAGCTTGCGAAAAACGTTAAAGACCGCAAATAAGAAACAGGCTCGTGGAACAACACACTGCCCGTCTGCAAAATCCCTGTGCCTATTAACTGCAAGCCGCCGAGCGCTCCGGAAACAATTAAGATCGAATCAGGAGATGCTTGAATCCCCTTTTCCTGTAAATACACAGATAGTGCCTGTCTTAACCCTTCATCCCCTTTCCCGTCGCCATAACCGAAACCAACATTTTGTGCAGCCATTGCCGTGAGCGCTTCCCTGATTGCATTCTTTGGCTGCAATTCATGAGCAAGCACCCCTTTGCTTAGCTGAATAAGAGTAGCATCGTTTTCCCATTCGTTCAAATGCTGGACAAGCGCTTTGTTTTTCGGATAAAACGACCATTTCGCCAACTCTTTCCACACAACGCCTTCTTCATTGCCAGAATCGTTGCTAACAAAAGAGCCTTTTCCTTGAATCGAAACAATGATGCCTCTTGCCTTTAAACGGTCTAAAGCTGCTATGACAGTGCTTCGGTTTACCTGATAATAGGCAGCAAGCTCTTGTTGGGTCGGCAGCTTCATCGTCGGATACCATTCGCCAGCTTCAATTTTTGCGCGAATGTCAGCCGCAATTTTTGCACGTTGCCCTGAAATGATGCTCACTCCTTCTAGTTGTTGGTTTTATTTTCTCATAAGTTGTTGGTTTCTCCAAACCAGATTTGCCTTAGGCTAGACCCACTAGCTTAAAAAGGAATGATCACCATGAAACTCATTTTTGTTTACGGAACAGCTGTCCTCCTATGGGCTTCGGCTTTTCCCGCCATTCGTGCGAGTCTTGGTTATTACTCACCCGAGCACCTTGCTGCTTTAAGGCTTCTCATTGCCTCGGCTGCCTTGCTTCTCTTTGCCTTGGCTGCGCGTATCCCTTTGCCGAAACGAAAAGACATGCCCGCCATTTTTTTGCTTGGCTTTTGCGGCTTTTCTGTTTACCATGGCGCACTTAGCATTGGGGAAAAAACAGTCGAAGCCGGCACAGCATCACTGCTTGTGTCGACGACGCCGCTTTTTTCAACGCTGCTTGCAGCCCTGTTTATGAAAGAGCGCCTGCATCTAAAAAACGGGATTGCTGCTCTCATAGCATTTATAGGGATTGGGATCATTATGCTAGGCAGCGGCGCTTCGTTTCATTTGCAGCTAGGGGCACTTATTATCCTCGTAGGCGCTTTTGGCGAAAGCATCTATTTTGTTTTTCAACGCCACCTTTTGCCGATATACGGTTTCCTGCCACTGACTATTTATGCCATTTTAACAGGGACGCTGTTTATGCTGGCGTTTACCCCTGGCCTAGGGCAAATGATGTTAGCTGCACCTTCCTCTGTCAATTGGACAGTTTTGTACTTAGGGCTTTTCCCAACGGTTATTCCTTATTTTTGCCTCGCCTATGCTACAGCAAAAGTTGGCGTCTCAGAAGCTACGAGCACTCTCTTTTTAACCCCGGTCGTGGCGCTTTTTCTTGCTTGGCTTTGGCTCGGGGAGACACCTGCCTTGTTGTCTCTTGCAGGCGGTGCACTTACTCTTGCAGGAGTGGCGGTTGCCATAACCGGAAAACAAAGTTAACAATACGGCGAAATTTGCATAGTTATTGCTGCCGAATGATCGCGACAGAATCGGCACCTTTTTGAAATTGATAAGACACCCGTTTTTCCGTGACCGTATATCCTTTTTGCCGAAGACGTTTAAAAAGAGGATCAACATGGGCGGACCGCTTCCCATCCAACGAAACAAGCGGGAAAACACGCACTTCTTTTGCGACTCTTAGCAATTCATCAAGTGTAGACTGGTGGAAGGCATCATCCAATTGTTCACTATAGGTGAACAAAAAATGAGCTGACAAAACAAGGTCAAACGTGTGATTGGCGAATGGCAGCTTTGGCAAAACAGCGGCCACATAACGTTCTGGCCGCCTGGCCATATCTTCTGTCGCCAATAGCAGTGCCTGCTTTCGTTGGGCAGCCAACGCAGGAACGTCGGCAACATTTGTCCAGATGTAATCCTTTTTGGCTTGTTTGATTTTATCAATTGTATGACCAAGATCCGCCAGCCCTTTTTGTCGAATCGTTGCTGGCGAGAGCTGATAGGCCATGTCGCTTGCTGTTGCATCTATGCCTAAATCAGCAGCTTCCTTTGTAAAAGAACAAGCACCCGCCGGACAGTCAAGTATACGGCGCCCTTGAAGCTTGGCTGTATCTAGGTCAAACATGGCCACATATTCAGCAAATGTCCTGCCGATAAACACAACTCGATCTAATTCTAAACTCACCTTTACTCAACTCCGCTAAATTTAAAATTGGTCAATCGCTTCAAACAGTCTTTCCTTCAAAGACCGACTGCTTTCTTTATTTCCTGTAAGAATGGCTGGCTATATGCTCTAGCCCGTTCCGCCCCTTTAGCCAGTAGGCGGTCCACTTCTGGAGATGCCAATAACTCGTTGTACCTACGTCTCGGTTCGCTCATAAACTCATTGATCGCCCAATACAGCTCTTTTTTAACTTCCCCCCAGCCAATGCCCTCGGCAAACCGGGCCCGCATCGCTTCCACTTGCCGTGGCTCAGCAAACTCCTTATAAAGGGTAAATAAGTTAGATGTCTCTGGATCTTTTGGCGCTTCTGGCGGCAGTGAATCGGTTTTGATCCGATTCACTAGCCGTTGCAGTTCGTTCGCCTCTGAAAACAGAGGGATGGTATTTCCATAGCTTTTGCTCATTTTCCGGCCATCCAGCCCAGGCAAAACAGCAACGCTTTCTTCGATGTGGACACGCGGCTGCTTAAACACATCGCCAAAGACATGATTAAAGTGCCGCGCTACATCACGGGCAATTTCAATGTGCTGGATTTGGTCACGGCCAACTGGCACAATATCTGGCTGAAACAACAGGATATCAGCCGCCATTAAAATCGGGTACGTAAACAACCCCATATTGACGCCAGCATCTGCTTCCTTGCCTGCTGCCTGGTTTTCATCGATTGCGGCTTTATAGGCATGGGCGCGGTTCAAAAGTCCTTTCGGCGCTACACATGCCAAAATCCAACTAAGCTCAAATACTTCCGGCACATCGGATTGACGATAAAAAACCGATTTTTCCGGATCGAGGCCAAGAGCTAGCCAAGTCGCAGCGATTCCTCGTGTCAATTGCCGCATTTCCTCGCTGTCAGTGATTTTCGTCAAGCCATGGGCATTGGCAATAAAATAAAACGACTCTAAACCTGTCTGCTTTGTAAAAGCAAGCGCCGGCTTAATCGCGCCAATGTAATTGCCAAGATGGACTTCCCCAGTGGGCTTAATCCCAGTTAAACTCCTTGTCGCCATTGCGTCTCCTCCTTTTGCTTTTAACTATTTTTGAACGCCAAAAAGGGCTACCCATCCTAAAAAAGGACGGATAACCCGCGGTGCCACCTTCATTCGCTCCACAAAAAAGCGCTTCTCAAGACGTACAGAAGTCTACTGCTTCAATACGCTGCCTTTTTTAACGGCAAGGCACCCGCTTCGCCTACTCTCTTTTTCAGCCAAGAAGCTCCGAAGCCCATTCCGCCTTGCTCCTGCACTGATTTCCACCAACCATCAGCTCTCTACAGCATTCCACAACGCGTACTTACTCTTCCTCATCGCTTAAACGTTTTTTCTATCATAGCCGATTTGATCAAGGCCTACAAGGGAAATTTGCTGGCTTATTGCTCTCTTTTTTTACAGACGAAAATCATTTCACTACTATTGTTTGTTAGCACTGTCTCGTTCCAATCTTTATAAACATGAATGATTTCAAAACCACACGCCGTTAAAAGACGTTCCATTTCTTTCGGAAACGTGTAGCGCAAACGAACATTGCTTCGTTTCTCCTTGATGATAGCACCAACGTTGTTTTTGTACTTTCTTATCGTCGTATAATGTTGGATTTGCTTGAGCGCGTCGTACTCACTGACCGTATAAACATCGACTGTAAAGCTCGTTTCCCTATCTACGTATGTCCGCCAATACTCCTCCGTGCAGGGCTGAAGCAATTCTTCCTGACTCGGAAACCGTGTATCAAAAATGAACACGCCGCCGCTATGCAAATGCCCATTGACAGAAGCAAGCAGCTGATTCTGAGCCTCGTTTGTTAGAAAATGTTGAAACGAATGGCCAACACAATAGATTAATTTGCTTTTTAGCGGCAGATTCAAGTTTGTACAGTCTTGCTCGACCCATTCAATTGGCAAGCGGGCTGCTTTTCTTCTTGCCTCGTTTAGCATCCCTTTATGGACATCGACACCTACTAGCTCAAACCCTTTTTCAGCCAATGGAATTGTTGCTCTCCCTGTTCCACATGCCAAGTCAATGATAAGCCCCTTTTGCTTGGCTGCCCATTTTAATAAGAATGGAATTTCGCTTTCGTGTTGGCCATTTTCTTGATCATATAATAGAGGGTCATGGTACTCCTCGAAATTGTCAAAATCGATCATTTCACTCACTCATTTCGTCACTATCGGATCTTTTCAGTCACAATGGCTATAGACACCACATACGGCGAGATTATGCACATCGCAGCCCCAAACAACGAAGAGATTCGTTCTAATTTCTCGTCTAAAGTTCAAAAAAACCCATTGTTTTCACATCGGCTAAAGAAGATAAGTAATCATCAATGATATAATTTTCAAAATTCATTTTGTCTACCTCTGGCAAGCCAGCGAAAAAGGCGACCAAGTTATATAATCTGTTTATCGTGCCACCAATATAGCAACCAGACACCGTCTCAAAATCATCTGTTTCTAAAATGACGAGTGAACCAATTGTAAGAATCGTGTCGGTATTCGTTAAAGGAACGGATTTTTGAGCTAATTGTTGAAATGCCATATCATTGACACTTTTTACTTTGCCATTAAGAAGCGCAGTAATGGCTGAATCATATATCCCATAAATTCCACCTATTTTATTCCTTTCAGGTATCTCATGCTCGATCAAAAATGGTTTGAGATCTTTATCAGACAAGGACAGGGGCTGCGCTTTTAAAGTGTTGATAAAAAAATCATGGACATCTTCGATTGGCCAAGGTTTGTATCTATTTTTTGTTTTCTGGTACAACGCATATTTATTCAATTTCGTTATTCCCCGTACGTTCCCAAATGAAATGGACAAACATTACTGTTTCCCCATTGAATTCAAATACTTCATCACTAGTGCCGACTTTTTTAAAGCCGTTGTTTTCCATCGTTTTTTGGGAGGCGATATTGTTGTTTGTTGTTTTTCCTTTTATTGTTTGAAAGCCTTTTTCCGTTTCAAGTAACTGTTTTAATGCGTTGGAGGCGACTCCTTTTCCGACATTGTTTTCGCCTACTCTAAAGCCAACTTCGGCCACACGATTGGGCTCGTCAATGGCAACAAAATTGATTCTGCCGATAATGTTTTTCCTATCATCTCTGATTAAATAAAATCTCGAGCCAGTGTCGTCTTGTTCGGTCAGCAAGTCTCTATGTCTAACTTTAAACGTTTCAAATTGATAATAGGCTTCGCCTCTACTTGGCACCATTTGTTCGAAAAAAGCCCGATTATCGGTTTCAAACTTAAACAATTCCTCGGCGTCACTTTCTTGTAACCTACTAATCGATAAACCCACGTCCATTCATCCCTTCAACATTAATTCCTTTCATTTGCATCATACCATGGCAAGCGGTAACTGAAACGTTTCTTTATACGTACATAAATAGTCGGCCATTTCGTCTTTTGTCGGATAACCTTTTGGATCGCCGCTAAAGTCAAGGCCAGGCAAGCTGCTGTAAAACCTTGGTGTAAACAAAACTAGCGAATCATACCGTTTTCGCCACGAATCGCCTGCCTCGTTTTGCTCATCTACTATAAGAAATGGTTGCTTTTGCTTTTTCAAGTAGTAACCAACTGCCAGGCCTGCTTGGCCGTCACCTATAACGACTACATCATATTGCATTGAGACCAACCCTTCCATGCAAAAGTTCAAAACAGAATCCTAAGTACGCGATCAAATCGGCCTACTCTTTTACACCGATTAGCCTCATGCTGTTTAAGGCAACCAACAGCGTAGCGCCCATGTCTGAGAGAATCGCTATCCAAAGGGTTAGCCAACCTGGGACAACGAGGAGCAATGCCGCTAGTTTAATGGCAATCGCAAAGGCAATGTTTGCTTTAATGATGTTCAATGTTTTGCGGCTCAGCTTCACTGTAAAGGGAAGCTTCTTTAAGTCGTCGCCCATTAGGGCAATGTCGGCTGTCTCCAACGCCGTGTCTGTGCCAGCTCCGCCCATGGCGATGCCAACCGTTGCCGCAGCAAGTGCAGGAGCGTCATTGACGCCGTCACCAACCATGGCCACATGGCCATGTTTCTCTTGCAGTTGTTTAATAAAATGTAATTTGTCCTCGGGCATTAACTCTGCCTGAATATCAGCAACGCCTACAGCTTGGCCGATGGCATGGGCAGTCCGTTTGTTATCGCCTGTAAGCATCACTGTCTTCGCAATGCCTGCTTCATGAAGTTTACCAATCACTTCTTTGCTTGATGGGCGCACTTCATCTGCGACTGCTACGATGGCGAGCAGCTCCGTTTCTGTCCCGACCAGCATCGCTGTCTTTCCCTGTTGTTGCAAGCTTTTGATGTCTTGCGCAAGTGGCGTTATATCATGCATTGGCAACCGTTCTTGGAACAGCTTCGGACTGCCAACGTAATACGTTTCTCCATTGACTGTTCCTGTAATGCCTTTGCCTGTGAGCGCCGTGACGTTCTCAACCGTATAATCGTGATAAGGCAATTGTTCGTCTTCTGCCTTGGCGACGATGGCAGAAGCCAATGGATGTTGCGAACGATTCTCTAATGCCGCCACAATTGCAAACAGTTGTCTGTGATCAAGTTGGGGGTTCAATAAGGCAAAGTCGGTAACAACAGGGACACCTTTCGTTAAAGTCCCTGTTTTGTCAAATGCAATCGCTTTTAGCGATGCCATTTCTTCTAAATAAACGCCACCTTTGACAAGCACCCCTTTTTTAGCTGCATTGCCGATCGCAGAAACAATCGAAATCGGCGTGGAAATGACCAACGCGCATGGGCAGCCGACAACAAGAACAGCTAACCCTTGGTAAACCCAAGTACTCCAATTCCCTCCCGTAAATAACGGTGGAATGATTGCAACAAGGGCAGCGACAACCATAATAATCGGTGTATAATACATAGCGAATTTATCGACAAACGCTTGTGCCGGAGCCCGTTCACCCTGTGCTTCTTCGACAAGGTGGATAATTTTTGAAATCGTCGTGTCGTCAACCAACTTTGTAACTTCGATTTCAAGCAGCCCTTCTTCATTTAACGTACCGGCAAAAACCTCGTCAGAAACCGCCTTTTCCACAGGAATCGATTCTCCTGTAATCGCTGCTTGGTTTACAGAAGAATGGCCACGCACCACTATTCCATCCATCGCGATTTTCTGGCCAGGTTTCACAATCATGACATCGCCAACGACAATATCACCAACATGAACAGTGAACTCTCGGCCATTCCGCTTAATAAGTGCTTCATTTGGGGCAATGTCCATTAACGACTGAATCGACTTTCTCGCCCGGTCCATCGAAAATCGTTCGAGCGCTTCGCTAATGGCGAATAAAATCACAACGACGGCCACTTCCCCCCATTCGCCAATGATGGCACCACCAATGACGGCCACCGTCATTAACGTCTTCATATCAAATTCAAGCCGCGTTACATTTCGAAGCCCCGTTTTTAGCAGAGGAAAGCCGCCGACGAGAATCGATGTTAAAAACAAACCGATCGTTCCGATATTCGACTCGCCATATCTAAATTGAAACACGTAGCCAAACACAAGCAATAAGACAGATATAAGAATCGAGCGGTGTTTTTTATAAAAAGGAATTTGTGTATATTGAAGAGGCTGTCGCCGACTCGGTTCCTTTGTCACTTTTAACTGTTCAAATGCACCTGCTTCCTCAAGCGCTTCTATCGTTGCCTCTCCGTAGACGGTTAGTTTCGAGGCGCCAAAGTTCACTTTTGCATCTTTGACCCCTGGCAAGTCCTTAACGTTTTTTTCAAATTTCCCTGCACAGTTCGCGCACGTAAAGCCGTCTACACGATAGACAGAGGTATGTTCATCCCCCATATCCTAAGCCCCCCTTTTATGACTGGCTCCATCATTCAAACATTTATTTGAATGTAAGTGTATCGGCAACGATACGCTATGTCAATCTATTATTCAAACATTTATTTGAATGATGCGGCATTTGCCCGTCCAAGCAGAGAATTGACAAAAAAACAGAACCTGTCTAAAATGAGTGACACCATTTTCACGACAAAGGAGGGGAGGAATGTGAACAAGAAAGCAAACGACGGCGACCGTTGTGAAGTGTTTTGTTATGATGAGCAGAAAGTGAAACGAGTCCAAGAAAATGTAAAAAATGAGACGTTTGCCCCCCTTTCTACTATGTTTAAAGCGTTAGCAGACGAAACAAGGCTAAAAATTGCTTATGCCTTAACAACCGAACAAGAGCTATGTGTATGCGATGTTGCCCATATCATCGGCAGCTCAACAGCAACGGCATCGCACCACTTGCGCCAATTAAAACAAGCCGGCGTCGCCAAAAGCCGCAAAGACGGAAAATGGGTATTTTATTCTTTGCAAAGTCCCCATATTGCCGCTTTTATTCAATATTCGTTTACACAACAAAAAACATCGGTTTAACACAGCTTTTCTAAAAGTGAGCCGTTTTTCAAACATTTCCCCTAAAACAGGCAAGCCGCTGCAACAGCTTGGATAAATACCCGCAACCATCCCTCCGAAATACGATAATGAGATCGAATTCGAGCGTGCGAAATCGTCACTATCTGAAGAACAAATGACAAACAATTATGTCATTTCCCTTGCCAATTAAATGCCTTTTAGGTAACCTTTTCTTAATCAAACAAATAGGGGTGGTTCGAGTGCACCGAAAAAAAATCCCCCGTTAATCTCGAGGTCCTCCATTCATCGTTCATGTCACACACCCAAATTGAAACAAAAGGAGATGGATGTGAATGAACATGAATGGACCTGCACCAATGTCGCAAAAAGAAAGACTTCAGACTTGCCATGAAATTGCCGAGAGATTACACGAGGTTTATGGAAACGACATTCTCGCCATCGGCGTCTACGGTTCTGTGTCCAGAGGCACAGATGGCCCTTTCTCAGATATTGAGATGTTTTGCGTACTCCGTGACTCGACTGAAACGGTAGATAAAAGTTATGAATGGTCAGCTGGACCGTGGAAGGCGGAAGTTGACGTTTGTTGTGCGAGCATTCTGCTAAAAGACGCTGCAACTGTTGAAGAACGATGGCCATTGACACATGGGCCTTACTTCTCTCCGCTTCGTCTCTATGATCCTGAAGGCTTCTTTCAACGCTTGCGGCTTGCAGCTGAATCGCCAACAAAAGAAGATTTCCGCCAAGCTATTCATGAAATCCTTGTAGCAGAAATGTATGAATATGTTGGCAAGCTTCGAAATGTAAACCGAAACGGCCCTTCTACCTACTTGCCATCCTTGGCATTGCACTTTGCCCACTATGGCGCAATGTTGATCGGCCTCCACAATCAGACACTCTTTTCTACGGGCGCAATGGTTTTGCCTGAAGCGCTGAAACTCCCACATCAGCCAAAAGGGTTCGACCAAGTTGCCGAGTTAGCGATGTCTGGAGACTTAGCAAAACCAACGAAAATCGTGGCCGCCTGCGAAAATTTCTGGGAAGGCCTAGTCGCGTGGGCAGCGGAACATGAATACGTCATTCACTCAAAACGAATCCCGTTTTAAGCAATGTCAAACCGATCATCCTTTGTAAATGAACGGAGGCAGCTTCTCATACTGAGAGGCTGCCTTTCGAATCGACTATTCTTTCCGTTTTTGTTCTAAGATCGCGTACAGTTCATCCAGCTCTTCTTTTGTTAGTGATTCTTCCTCCAAGAATTGGACCAACAATGGTTTTACTGTTCCCCCGTAAACTCTCTTTACGAAAGACTGCGCTTCTGCATGCTTACACTCTTCTTCTGAGTATAGTGGAAAAAAGACATAGATTTTCTGTTCTTTATCCACGCCTACTACTTTCTTCTTCGTTAATCGATCCAGTAACGTACGAATCGTTTTCGGCTTCCAGTCCGTTTGCTCTTGGATCGCGGAAATGACTTGATTGGCTGTTTGCGGCCCCTTTTTCCACAAGACTTTCATTACTTCCCATTCTGCTTCTGATATGCTAGGTGTTTGGTTCGACATCTTTCTCTCTCCTTTTGTCACAACTAATCAATAAATTCCTTTGCTTGACAGAATGGATAAAGTGATTTCAGCAGCCGTGCTTCCAAATGCATGATCTTGCTGTTGAATGTTTGTCGCAAAAAAGTACGTATCCGTTTCAGTTTCGACAAATCCGATAAACCAACCATTTATTGCATGGCCGTTAACAATGCCAGTCCCGGTTTTTCCATAAAGCGTGCCCTTTTGATTTTCTTCAAGTTTCATAACCTCTTTAACGAATTGCACATGCTCTTCTTTAAAGTCTAGTTGGTTTGTATAGAAGGAATGTAGAAGCTCTACTTGTTCTACTGGTGATATCTTCAAGGAAGATTCCAACCAATAGTGATTTAATCCACCGGAAAGATCTTTATTCCCATAGTCTAATTGGTTTACAAAAGATTGAATGTTCCTTTGTTTCATCCGCTCGTCTAACTCTTGAAAGTACCAAGTGACCGATTGGCTCATCGCCGATTTCAAATCTTGCCCGCTATTCCAGGCTTCATCCTCGTATTCGACTCCATCCCAATCTAGCCATGAATCATCTCGCCCAATCACTCCTAGTTCCAATGCCATGAGCGCGGTGTAAATTTTATAGGTAGAATTGGGGGAAACTCTCCTTACACTTTTTTCTTTATTATAGATTTCGAACTGGTCGCTGTTTAAGCTATATAATACAAAACTACCCTCATTTCCTGCAAAATGAGTGCTATAATCTTCAACAACCGCCTGGCTTTCATCAAATTGGTAGCGCTCTGTAGAAACAGCGGTTGCCGTTAAAAAAGGAAATTGAGCAATGACAAAAACGCTGAGAATAGCAAAAACAAACATGCTTTTTAATTGGCGCCGCTTTGACTCGCCAGTAAAAGAAGCAATATTCAAGATCCGTATTTTTAAAGCCTTTTTCGAACTATGCAGTTGGTTCGTCAAATGGAAAAACCGAGATTTTCTTTCCAGAAAACGCATGATCGTCTGGCCATACGTTTTATACTCCCGCTGGCCCAATGTAAGCAAGACCTCCGTATCACAAGCTAATTCCCGATCAAGACGCATCTCTTTAAAGGCTTTCCATACTAAAGGATGAAACCAATAAACCATTTGGTAAACGACAAATACATAGTTCACTTTAATATGTTTGCTTTTATAATGGTGCAACTCATGCAACAACACATGTCTGATTTCATCATCAGATAGATACAATTCGATATTTTGGGGCAACAAGATATACGTCTTTAACAATCCAAAGGTCATTGGCGTTTGAATGGCAGGGGATTCTAAAAGCGTTAATGTATTCGTTATTTGCAATTCTGCCATGCAATCGCTAAACGCCTTTTGGACTTTTTGATTTTGTATGCGACTTGCAGCTTTTACTAACCGTTGTAGCTTTGCATAATGGTACAACGTCAATAAAAGGAAAAAAATCATTCCCCCAATCCAGATTGAAACAACCGCTGAATGAATGAACGTATCGTCAAAGCGACTAACGGACGTGCCAAAATCAACCATCCACTGCTCATTTTGATTCGCAAAACCGAAACGCTCCTGTGATGAAGGGGGAATCTGTTGACGCCCCTGGTCAAAAAAAGACAAGCCCGTCAATAGATGAATCGGTATAAACGGAAGCGTCATCACAGTAATGAGTAAAAACCATAAATGATAACGCCATTTTGCCGACAATTGTTTATAAAAAACGGCTCTCGCACAAAAGATCACTAGAATCGTTGCCGTTATTAATACAAGAGAAAGTAAAATATGCGGTAACGTCATTTTTATCCCCATCTTCCATCCTTTTGCTTCTGACTTCCCACCCCTCATAACCATAAAAAATTGTAGCATTCCCATCCGTGAATGTAAATTTCTATTGACAAAATAGACTACAAATGTAATATTAGATTACACGCGTAGTCAATACACGTCACACATTATAAAAAGGAGTTTTTTTATGCTGAAAACAAAAATGACGTCGTCTATCCTTGTAGGTGCCTGTTTACTGTTTGGTTGTTCGAATAGCAATGAGCAACCGGTTTCCAACGAACCTGAACCTGAAAAGTCTGTTGAGACTGGAGAGGCGGTTTTTAAAGCGTTAGAAGAAGAGTACGCCGCCCGTCTTGGCGTATTTGCTTTAGACACCGGGACAGGCGAAACGGTTTCCTACCGCGCCGATGAACGCTTCACCTATGCGTCTGCCCACAAACCACTTGCCGTTGGCGTTCTGCTTCAACAAAAATCAATAGAAGAGTTGGAACAATTGATAACGTACTCGGCTGATGATTTAGTAAACTACAATCCAATTACCGAAAACCACGTTGAGACAGGCATGACACTAAGAGAGCTGAGCGATGCTTCGATTCGTTATAGCGATAACACGGCTGCTAACTTAATTTTCCATGAAATCGGCGGGCCAGAGGGCTTTAAAGAAGGACTTCGAGCGATTGGAGACACGGTAACCGAACCTGAACGCATCGAACCTGAGCTCAATCATGTTGAACCTGGAGAGATCCAAGATACGAGTACACCAGAAGCGTTGGCCAAAAGCTTGCAAGAATTTACGTTAGGAGAGGCGCTACCAGCTGACAAACAGGAACTGTTAATCGATTGGCTAATAGGAAACACGACTGGAGATGCTTTAATACGTGCTGGGGTGCCAGAAGGTTGGGACGTTGGCGACAAAACAGGAGCAGGTTCCTACGGGACTCGAAATGATATTGCCATTCTTTGGCCACCTGAAAAAGAGCCCATTATTTTAGCCGTCCTATCCAGCAAAGACGAAAAGGATGCCGAATATGATGATGAACTGATCGCGAAAGTAACAGAGGAAGTGATCAACCTCCTCGCCCAAACAGAATAGTAGCGTTCTATAGTGGGGAGCTCTCTCCCATAATGGAATACCATTTTGACCAGCAAGAAAGGCTAGGGTCCGTTAATTCTCTCAACCTTCTTAACTATATGGGATTGCAGGAGGTACAGCATTCTACACAAACGCCTCCTCCTCTCTACACCCATTGAGCAGCAAAAAAATTGCCCAGACAGGCAGTCCGTGATATGATTTTTCTGTACGAACATGCCTGTCACACAGACGACGGCAAATTCAACAGCCGTCCGTTCACCGTTGGCTTTTATATCTACCTAGAATGTTGTCAAAAACCGATCAAACGAGCAGGGATAACGATCCTTCGCTCGTTTTTTGTACAGGGTGATTACAATGAATCAAATGAGAGGTCGGTTCGCGCCTACACCGTCAGGCGAGCTCCATCTCGGCAACCTTTACGTTGCCTTGCTCTCCTGGCTTCAAGTGCGGCAAGGAGGCGGACAGTTCATTTTACGTATTGAAGATATCGATCGTCCACGGTCACGGGACGAGCTCGTTGGGCCGATGATGGACGATTTGCACTGGCTTGGCTTGGATTGGGATGAGGGCCCAGACCAAGGCGGAGCAAACGGCCCATACTACCAATCGAAGCGGCTGCACCTTTATGAAGAAGCACTACACAACTTGCAACAGCAACAGTTGCTGTACCATTGTTATTGCAGCCGAGCTGAGCTGCAAGCAGTCGCTAGCGCTCCCCACGGAGTTGCCTCGGAAGGCCAAGCCTATCCTGGGACATGCAAAAGGCTGACCGCGGCGGAGCGAGCGGCCAAAGCGGCCAAAAAGACGCCTTCATTGCGCTTCGCCATAGACAAATGGCCCACTGTTGGAAAAACGGACTTTGAAATGGAGAGGCTACTACGCCGCGGCGGCGATTTTGTCGTTCAGCGCGCAGACGGTATCATAAGCTATCAACTTGCTGTTGTCGTCGACGATGCGTTAATGGGCATTACGGATGTCCTCCGTGGCCAAGATTTATACGACTCCACACCAAGACAGCTATTGCTATATGCCGCGCTCAGGTATACCGCTCCCCGATTTGCACATGTGCCATTGCTTTACGGGCCGGATGGGCGGCGGTTGGCCAAACGGCATCGTGATTTGTCATTGGCAGCAATCCGCGCAAATGGGTGCCGGCCAGAGGATATCATTGGCCTACTGGCAGCGTTAAGCGGTTTAATTGAGCGCCCAGAACCGCTGACCGCCACGGAATTAATTCCAGAGTTTCGGCTAGAGAAGCTGACGAAAGAGCCGATTTTATTGGACGCGCATTTGCTGCAACTGCTCAACTAACCGATTGATTTGGCTGGCCGCTGCGACCTTTTTAAAGGATAGCCAATGGCAGCAGCTGTTTCACAGAAAGATAGTGACACTAACTTTTACTTAGGCCATAAGCGCCATAGAGACCTCACTCCCATCGCGCGATCAAATCATGTGGGCCAGACGGCTTAGAACACTTTTCGTTGGTAAATCACATGGGTAATTCCCCAAGAAAGAACGTAGACTGCCAAGATAATCAGTGCCGCTCCTGAATATAAAGCCGGTACTGATAAATGGACAACAAAGTTGGTAATTGCTGATAATTTTTCAGCTAAAAATATCACAATAGACGGTCCAATGCCTACGAAAAGGAAGAAACTAATCAGAACAACGATTGAAATAAACCCCGGTTTAAATATATAAAATAAAGGAAAGGTAAACGAGACAAACAATAAGAATAAACCACTGCCCATGGCAATATCCGACAGCGTAAAAGGTTTATTAAAAACAAACAACGCCAAACTAGTGATTACAATCGCTAAACCCATATAAACAATCGCACCAATATAACGGGATACAATAATTTCCGTCCGTGTATAAGGCAAGGAATTTAATAATATGTTTGTTTCAGCTTTTTCATCGTAAGCATGCGTGTTAAAGGGAATAAAAATACTGGCGACGAGAAAAATCAAAACTGGATGAGTATCCATAATAATAAAAAATAAAATAAAGGGAAGATACACGATTAGTTGCCTTTTCTGTAAGATGAGATCACGTTTGATTAAATTAAACATCGTGTGTACCCTCTTTCAAATAGTACATAATATCCTCCAAAGAAGCTTGTTCAATCACAACCGTATCGCCAAAGATATCGTTCACTGCCTCGATGTTATCCGTTAATGCTTCAAATCCAGTTGATGCACGATGAGTATGAACAAAGGCCTTTTCCGTGTCCCTATCCAAAAGTTCGTTTCTTCCTTTAACAAGGGCATAATTTTCGGCAATATCGTGGATCGACTTATTAAATACTAGTTTCCCTCTTTGTATAAAAGCGATATAATCAGCGATCCGATCCAAATCAGTCGTTATATGGGTAGAAAAGAAAATCGTCCGATTGCCATCAATCATCAATTCTTGTAAAAGATCCAACAGCTCCCGTCTAAAAATTGGATCTAAGCCTGCTGTTGGCTCATCCATAATGATCAGCTCTGCATCATGGGATAGCGCGATCGCCAATGAAGCCTTCATTTGCATCCCTTTCGAAAATGTCTTTATCGCTTTATTAAGGGGTAACTCGAATTGGTCAACATATTGATAAAACGATGTATCGTCCCAGTGTTTGTAAGCTGGCGCCACAATACGCTTAATATCTTTTAAGTTCAGTCCTTCAAAAAAAATATTCGCATCGTAAACAAATCCAACCCGGTCCTTGATCGCCTTTTCATGCGTTTTGTAGTCGAGCCCAAAAACCTTAACTTCCCCGGCATCAGGCTTTAATAAATTCATCACTATTTTTAACGTTGTTGATTTGCCAGCTCCATTTGCACCAATGAATCCCGTTACAAAGCCCTGCTTTACTTGTAGATCAACATCTTTAATGGAAAAATCTTCAAATGTCTTCGTTACATTTTTTAATTCAATTACATGTTCCATTCCTTTTACTCCTCATATAAAATCTTCAATAATTCCTGGAGGTCTTCAAGAGACAGCCCGATTTCTCTGCTATTTGCAATAACCGTACTCAGCTGCTCCTCAATGACCCTTAACTTCTTCTCCCTCATAACCTCCAAATTTTGCTCCGCAACAAAAGAGCCTTTTCCGACAATAGAATAAATAAAACCGGCCTTTTCTAACTCCTCATAGGCACGCTTTGTCGTTATTACACTAATTTGTAAGTCCTTTGCAAGTTTACGCATAGAGGGGATTGCCGTTCCCTCTGACAGCTCACCTGATAAAATAGCCGATTTAATTTGATTCGTAATTTGTTCATAAATTGGCTCCTTCGAACTGTTGGAAATAATGATTTGCATGCCAATCCCTCTTCTTTGTTTTTTACAAAATACGCTCTTATAAGGATAATGTTTTACTGATATTCCCCAAACTTTCATATATTGTATATATACTATATACCCATTATATACAGACATGATCCGCCATGCAACCTTTATTGCTTCTACCTCCCTGATAACCGACGGTTGTATAACAGAGAGATAAAAACCCCTTTTCAATCGATTTTATCGAGAGAAAAGGGGGGCCTTATTTCTACTAACCATTGTGGGCAATCCTGGTCCTGATGACTTACTTTGCTTTCATAAAGTAAATCGAACCTGTAAAATAAAACAACAAAGCAAATCCATTTAACAAGACTAACCGTAACGACGACGATGAGGATGACACCAACAATTGGACTAATGTAGCAACAGAGACGGAACTTACCGAGTGGGGAGTTCCACCAAGCCATTCAAACCTAAAAAAATTGGCAGAAAGGTACTGATTTAATCGTAGTTTTGTTCAAAGGCCCCATAGCCAAATAGGTTCATTTAAGGGAGGTGCCTTTGCGGGTAATGCCCCCTCCTGCCTCACCACCTAACGATGTTTTCAGAGTTGGTCTTTATTCAGAGTATTTATTATTCAACCCATTCAACAACGACTAAGTAGTCAACCTCTTCTCCATCTGTACCCCATATCATCACATCGTTTTTGTTTTTGCTGTATGACTCACCTTTCTGTGAAATAAAATCAGAATACGTGATTTGTTCATAACGTTGATGTTCTCCAGAGATTGAATTGAAAAAGTAGTCTATTTTATGATAGCAGACATATATGCGGCTATCAGCTGTTAAATGAAAGTCGAGCCGTTTCTTCTGTTCTGTTGCACTTTGCACAGTTAATTCCACTATCAGTGTGGAATCTTTTACCTCAACTAGCTTTCCGCTAAGATAATTAGGTGTTTCGATAAACTCCTGAACAAGTTCTTCGTTTTCTACAACTACGTTTTTCGGAAAGAGTGTGAATAAATCGGTATGAGTAACGAATAAAATGCTTAAAACAATCGTTCCTGAAACCATGGTCAAGGCTACCATCGAAGCGAGCAGAGAAAAGCTTGATGCTGCCTTTTTCTTGATAATCTTAAAAAACCAATAACCGATAATCGTTCCACACGTATTTAAAATCAAATCATCAATATCCGTGCTTCCCAAACCAAAGAGAAGCTGACTCATTTCGATAAATGCACTTAAAAGAATGCCACTGAAAAGAATATTCCTACCCTCTCTTTTTATAATAACGGGTAGCAGTAGTCCTAAGGGAATAAATATCCCGATATTCCCAAGAACATTTTCCATTATTCGCATGGTTGAGAGATCCGTTTTTACCATATCCAAAATAGATGCAAAAGGAATGACATTTATCGTTCGTTCACTTGCACCTATTGCAGCAAAAAAATTGTATAAGCTCACCTGTTTAAACAGGGTAATACGAAACAAAAAAACAAGATAAAGAGCAAAAAGGCCATAAAGACAATAAAGCAATACTATTTCTTTTGTGCTATGTTTATGAACCGTCAATCCATCGTTCCTCCATTCACTAACTGTCAAATTAAAAACGGTTTACTTTATTTAGATGCTACTAAATAAAAGCAAACCGTTTATTGTTTATTTCTTACGCAAATCTTATTTTTTTCTTATCTTTTCTAATTGCTTTTATCGAGAGGCAAAGCAAGTGTAAAAATCGTCATTTCATTCATACTTTCTGCGGTGATCGTTCCATTATGCAGTCTCATAATCTCCTTTGCAATCGCTAATCCAAGCCCTGCGCCACTTAAATCAGAATCTCCTGAAGGGTTGGTACGATAAAACTTATCAAATATACGTTCTAGATGATTAGGAGGTATCGTTTCCCCATGATTTTTAATCATCACCGTTATCCGTTCACTTGACTTTTCTGCAGTAACCTCGATCACGCTTTGAGGATAGCTATAGGCAACGGCATTTTTTATGACATTGTTAAAAACCCTTGCGACTTTTTCAGCATCAGCTAAAACCACTAAATGATCAGGAATGTCTAAATGGAAGTGTAGTCCTTTTTTTCGCAGCAATGGGTAAAATTCATTAGCTATTTGCTCAATCAAAAAACTTAAATCGACTTGCTTTTTAACAAATGCTTTGTCCGATAAACTGTAACGTGTGATATCAAAGAATTCATCAATCAATTTTTCAAATTTCAATGCTTTTTCAAATGCCGTTCTGATGAACTTGTTTCGTTGTTCCGGCGGCATATCCGGCGCTTCACATACAAGACTTAAATAGCCAATTACAGAAGCAAGTGGTGTTCTTATATCGTGGGCAAGATACGTAAGGGTATCAGACTTTTTTTGAGCTTCTAGTTCAATAAAATGCTGCTGCTCTCTGTTTTGCGCTTTTAAAAGATTGAGCCGGTTTTGCAAATCAGAAAACTCTGCTGGTAAGACAATCTCCTCTGTTGAATAGTCTAAAACGTCGTCGAGACTGTCGATTATTTTCATCATTTTTCGTGAGGAATGCGATTCAACGGCGATCCATATCAAAAATTGTGAAGTTGCCAAAACAAATAAGATAACTGCCGGTTCATAAGAATGAATGAAATAAGCGAAGTCATAGCCGAGCGCCCATTCAAGGATGATATAAAAATAGTCTGCAAAAGCGATCTCTACGATGAAATAGCAAAGAAGAAAAACAACGAATCCAGCAACCGCCGATACGAAATGTCGAAGCAATAATGTTTGTTTATATTTTTTTGAAAATGTTTCATTCAATGATATACCCTACCCCCCAGATCGTTTTTATATATTTAGGGTCCTCTCCCGTATCGCGTAGTTTTTCCCGTATATGTCTAATTTGAACCATGACCGTATTTCTGCTGTTTTTGAAATATTTCTCGCCCCATACTCGTCTAAACAGTTCGTCTGCACTAAAAACTTTCCCCCTGTTTTCGCATAAAAGCCATAGGATGGAGAATTCTTTTGGCGTCAATCGAATGGCTTCACCATTCAAATAGCATTCATGAGCGGTTTTATTTAAATAGAGGCCTGTAACCGTAAGAGTCTCTGATGTGTTGCTATCTTTTCTGTCATAATGCTGGACGCGTCTTAATTGAGCTTTGACACGCGCGACTAATTCAACTGGCAAAAAAGGTTTCGTAACGTAATCATCTGCCCCTAATGATAGCCCCGTAACCCGGTCGATTCCTTCTGTTTTTGACGTTAGCATAATGATGGGATAGGTATATCTTTGTCGAATGAGTTTGCACAAGTCAAACCCGTTTCCGTCTGGCAGCATCACATCGATAATGGCTAAGTCAAAACGTTCATGTTTAATAAGCATCCGTGCCTCCTGTGAAGAATAGCACTTAGACACTTGAAAATTTTCATTATGTAAATAGATCTCGATTAAGTCGGCAATCTCTTTTTCATCATCAATCACTACTATCCGGTTCATAGGATATCACTTCCTTGGCTTTCTCATTACGGTGGAGGTTTAGTATGCTTTAATGTTTGCTGTCATCATATACAGCTATTATATCAGAGCTAGGACAGGGGAACAGGGGAGGAGTATCGTGTATTCAATGATACGTGACAGAACAACTACTCTTCGCGAAGAGTATAAAAAAGCTTTCAAAAGGAGAAAGCTTAAGAACATACTTATAGAATTTTTCTAAATCGCTTTGACTTTTTATTCATGAACCTACCTTACGTGACATTCTTTGGAACCGCTACACTTACTGCTTCACCTTCGGAAATCCTAGCGACAGGGTCAACCCGGAACCAGGCTCTGATGTGGCCTCCAACTGAATCGCTAAATCATAAGCCATCTTGCTCACTAAGAAAAGCCCCATTCCTGTTGCTTGCCTTGTATAAGCCCCTCGCCCTCCAGTAAAACCTTTGTCAAAAATAAACGGTAAATCTTCTCTCGATACACCAGGTCCATTATCACGAATATGCAAAACCGTTTGATCACTGTTTTCGTCATATGCGGTTTCAAATGTGATTATTGGGTCATCCTGATGCTCTGCAATGTGTTTTGTACTATTGGCGATAACTTGTTCTATAATAAACGCTAATCCTTTGCGGTCGGAGAGAATTTCCGTCTCTTTGCCTACGAACTGAATTTGAAAACCAGATTCATCGAGTAATGTTTGGTAGTCTTCAATCGTCTGTTTACAAAACGCTAGGACGTGGATCGACTCAAACAGATAATCTTTATGGGCAGCTCCAAGTCTGGCATAATACAAAATTCGCTCTACGTCTCCACGCATTTGATCTCTGACATGAAGCAGGCGCTGTCGAACAAGGGGAGACATTTCGTCACTGCGGTTATCTAAAACCAATGTCATCAATGACAGAGGTTTTTTCATTTCATGCACCCAACCTTCAATATAGTTTTCATAATCGGCGAGCTCAAGCACTTGTTCATTTCGTTCCTCTTGATAGGACCTTAGAACGCTTCCGATTCTGCGGATAAATGGCCAATGTGTTTTCGGAGATACACGGCATAACATTTCTTCGTTCGCCTCATTCGGTTCTAACAAAAAATCTTCAAAGGCAGCTTCGATTCTTTTTTCCTTTCTCATAATCAGGAATACAGATACCGATATCATCGCTAACGTAAAAACAATCATTAAGCTTACTAAAATGTTAAACGTTTCAGGGTAAGCTAACCAAGCGAAAAAAATAAATAAAAGATTGGTTAGCATTAGCATAAAAAACCATTGCTTATACGCATGAAAACAATCATAGATGTGTTTGACCCGTTTCATGATTTATACTCCTTAAGTCGATACCCTTGGCCCCTTACCGTTTCAATTTGGCCTTCCAAGTTTAATTGCCGTAGCGTCTTTCGCAAACGCGTGAGATTGACTTGAATGGCATTTTCGTCTATAAATTGGTCGGTTCCCCATAAGAGCTCACTCAGTGCTTTTTTTGACACAATCTCAGGGCGACTCTGTACTAACGCCAATAAAATTTTCCCTTCATTCGCCGATAAGACGAGCGACTCGGCCCCCTTATACAACGTATAGGTATTGGGATCAAGCGAAAAATTGCCGCCATCGACCAAGCCTGGTTGTCTCGCAAATCGTCTTAACAAGTTTTGAATGCGGGCCAATAAGCGATCGCGATTGCATGGTTTCGTCAGATAATCATCGGCACCTAAATGAAAGCCATGTAACTCATCTTGTAACTTGTCTCGCGACGTCAAAATCAATATCGGGCCAATCCCTTTCAATTTTAGGCTTTTGCATATATCAAATCCAGATTGCTCTGGTAAATTGATGTCTAACAAGACTAAGTCAGGTGCCAAAGTGGCGATTTGAGGCGCAATGTCACGGAAATCTGTAACCGCTACGACATCAAACCCTTCTTTTTTCAAAATATCCATTAACTCTTCTCTCATCCATACATCATCTTCAACGATTGCAATCCTCGCCACTTTAGCACCTCCTCTGTACAGATACTCGTTAATCGATGTTTGGCTTCCACCGTAATTTATCAATCTCATGGTCAGCCGAACGGGCAACAGCGACTCCATAAATCGCTACAATGGCGATCACGATACAGGCAAAGGCAATCGCGATAGGATACAGGAGCGGATCGTCCTCAAAGCGAATTACCACAAATGAAATCATTGCCCTTATCCCAACAGCTGCACTTACGCATGCGAGAGACATCGGTAACAAAAAGGCCCACAACACCTGTGTATGCATCGATTTTTTCATTTGATCACGTTTGGCGCCTAACATGGATAGAGTGACATAGCGCCCTCCAGTCTGCTTCATTTGCGTCAAAAATTGTAAAGCCAATACCGTGCAAGCAATAATTAAAAACAAGAATCCCATATACAAGACAGTATAACTCCCAGCAACGACATAGAAGAGCCGGCGCCCGAAGTTTTGCAAGTAACTTTCAAACGCGAAGCCTGAAGTTGTTAATATGTCCCTAGCCTCCATTAGTGGTTTCATTAAACCTTGCTGCTCCTGCAACTTTTGCGGGATTCGGAAATTCCAATAGGACACATACGTTTCCTTATTGACTAATTGTTCAAACATCCGGTCAGTCACAATAAAGGCTGAAAAGATCTCCACGGAACGGTCCGCTACCAATCCTCTCATAGGAATCGATGGGCGTATGAACATGTCTTGATTATCAATACTCAGCAAACGTTGCCCCTCTTTTGCCGCCTTATCAAGAATCGAATCAAGTACAGGCATGCGATCAAGATTTTCCATAGGGACAAAATCCGGGTTAAAGTACAAGGCGATTTCATCTGAATCAAGGTTCAGGGGTTGTTCTCCTATCGCTGTTAAAAGTCCATTATATGACGATTCAGGAATTAGATAAGGTGTCGTTGTATCCATTTCTAACACCCCTAGCAAATTAAGGGCTTCGGGGTTCTCTGAACTAATATCGTAACTTTGCATTTCTCCAGATAAAAGTTGCTCCTTATAGTCGCTGGGCAAAGCTAGGATGAGTTGCTCTTTTAATTTAGACCAATCAACCAATGACAGTGGCATCCCATCTTCCACCCGCTCTCCCTGATGGTTCATCTTTCCCATTTCCAACAAAGTTGAGTCTTCCACATAAGGGCGCATTTTTTCGGAAGCCAAAAATGGCTCCACTTTTTGGCTCTCTCCGTTAACCGTAAAATCATATACCGAGGAATCTCGATTATACAAACTGTCTAAACTCAAAATCGTTGAAGCACCATTGGCAATTAAAATAATCGACAACGTGAGCAAAATCGATGTGACCGCAACAGCAGTTGAGCGGTTGGCGACGTTCTCTTGAAACTGCCTTAATGTAAAGGTGTGCAGCCCTTTCAGCGATTTACGCTTGGACAAACTTGCCCAAATGCCTAGTAGCTTTCCAAACCCCCTTATAAAAAGGATCGTTCCTAAACTTCCAAGACCCAGTGCCACAAACAGAAGCAGTCCGCCAAAGTCCGCAAACCGATATAAAACAATCCAATAGGCAACACCTAGTAAGACAGAACCTAGTCCTACATGGAGTGCATTGCCTTTCACATGCCCCATATCCGTTTTCTTGTCCATTTGCTCATACAGTAATTGATGGACCTCCTGTTGAAACAATTTTACACCAAGCATGACCAATGCAATAAACTGGATCAATAAAAAGCCAATAATCGTAAAAATAATCGCCTCTACTGACAAACTAAATTGATGGCCGATGATCCCCTGTCCAACTAACTTAGAAACGGTCAAACTAATGATTTCTGCTAAAAAGCCCCCTACTAAAAGACCTCCAGCGAGGGCCAAAATCGAAGTCATCAGCCCCTCAGCCAAAAGCTGGACAATTAGACGCTCCTTGCGCATTCCTAACATAAGGTAAAGCCCAAACTCTTTACTTCTTCGATTTAATTGGTACCGATTAGCAAATAAAACCAAGAAAAACAATAAAAATAACGCAAACAGATAGACAATCTGCATTTCAGCTAGCAGCTTATCAATCGCATCACTCTCAAACTCCCTTAAAAATAAGATAACATCTTGTTTGCCAAGTGAAAGAATGATATAAAACGAAGCGACTGCTGTTACAAGAGTAGCAAAATAAATCGCATTTTCCTTACGGCTTCGTTTGGCATTACGAAAAACCAGCCTAGAGAACATTGGCGCTTCCTCCCCCAAGCTGAGCTAATACCTGTAAAATTCGTTCATAAAATCGTTCTTGTGACTCATCCTGTTTTCGACGCAGTTCATGAAAAATGACACCATCTTGAATAAATAGGATTCTTGAGCAGAAGCTTGCTGCGTTCGGGTCATGGCTAACCATTAAAATCGTTCTTCCACTACTCCGATTAATCCCTTCCAGCTTGTTCATTAACGTTTTTGCCGAGCGTGTGTCCAATGCCCCTGTCGGTTCATCGGCAAGGACGATATCAGGATCAGAAATCAAACAACGGGCAGCGGCGACTCTTTGCTTTTGCCCCCCAGACATCTGAGCGGGAAATTTGTTAAGGATGTCGGTTATTTCTAAAAAGCCTGCTAGCTCGTTTATTTTCGCTTGTGCTTTGGCAAAATCGACCCCATGAATGGACAATGGCAACAATATGTTTTCTTGCCCCGTTAAATTATCCAGCAGTTCAAAGTCCTGAAACAAATAGCCAATCCGACTGCCGCGATACTCTGCCAAATCCTTGCTGTCAAACGCGCTAATGTTTTGCCCATTTAACAGGACCCGCCCTGACGTCGGTTTGATCATCGTCGCAATGCAGTTTAACAATGTCGTTTTGCCAGAGCCGCTCGGTCCCATGATTCCTAAAAATTCTCCAGGAAGAATATCAAACCGAACACCGTTTAAAGCTTTCGTTCTATTGTTTTTCTTTCCGTAGTGTTTTTGTAAGTCTTGCACCTCTAATAATTTTCCTTGGCTGCCCATGTATAACTCTCCCTCTTTGATTCTCATTTTCCGGAATGATCATCGATCGATGAAGCTATACACATTATAACCAGTCTAAAATTAGAAAAATACTTACAGATGGTGTAAGGGACCCTGTTTAATTGCCGTTCCCAGCAAACCTACAACGTATTAGGACAGGATCGATACACTGGAAATCGATAAATCGCGTGTCTTGCCCTTCATAAAATAAATAAAGCGTTCGGTCTTTTGACCAAACACTTTACGAACGTGTACAGCTATAATGATTTCGCCTCATATAGACCCAGTACTTTTGTTTATTTAATCAATGCATTCTGATATTCACATTAGCTTCCTAGCCAATTTTTCTCAGAATCACACTAGCTGCTTTTACAGCACCGCCAGCCTCCCGAAAGCTTTTTGCCAGTTTCTGTGCTTCTTTTTTATTCGTATTTATAATGGTTGCAATACTCGCGTTAATTCAATAACGAATATGTTGTACACCCCCAGTGTTTAACACTTGATTTTCTTTTTCCTTCCCAATTCTTTTTCTTTAGTTCTTCGGCAATCAACCTATTGAAAAACCCGTGCCCAACTAAAACAACTGATTTATACTGCTCTGCATACTTTACTAATTGTTCAGATGCTAATTTAGCCCTTCGCTTTGCACTTGTCAAAGGTTCACATCGTTTTGAATAACCACACAGCCAGAGACATCTCAACATAATCGTCCAACTATTTGGACTCAGTTTTAACCCCAATTCTGTTGGAGACGTAGGCAATTCTATTTCCCGAAATAATGAATCAGAAATGACACCTACATTTTTATTTTGATTTAAAAAACTTGCTGATTCAATTGCCCTTTTCAAATCACTTGTAATCAAAACATTTGCTGTCCCTATTTTTTCAAGTGTTACTGATGGGTAAGCATTCTCTTCAAAAACTCCACTGCTATCATACTTTTCAACCCATTTTTGAAAATCTTTATAATTTATTCGATTACTTTCTAGGTGCATCGATTTCCCATGTCTAATTAATGAAATTTCCATAGTCATCACAATGGTGAAGGAATATTCATTTGTTCATCAAAATTTAATTCTAAAAGCTGTCCCGCATGAACCAAACCTGATCCGAAACCGTACATAAGTACTTTATCTCCATTTTTAACTTTTCCTTCACGGATTCCAAGGTCAAGAGCTAAAGGAATGGTAGCAGCAGAAGTATTCCCAAAGTTGACTAAGCTATAAAGGGTTTTTTCCATTGGGAATTTTAATTTCTCACAAATCGGCTCGATTAGACGTAAGTTAGCACTATGGGGTATAAACCAATCAACTTGTTCTAAACTCGTTTTTGTTGTTTTCAAAATTTGTTTTACACGATCAGGAATATTCCTTACCACCCATCGGAAAACTTCCCTGCCGTTTTGTACAAGATATTGAGTATCAAGTAACTCAATGCCATTGACCTTTGTGGATAATCCAGAACGATATACATGCTGTGCTCCACTCCCATCACTTCCGAGATGAAATCCAATGAAACTATTTGATTGTTCATCTCCTTCAACTAATACCGCACCTGCACCATCGCCAAATAAAATGCATGTACTTCTATCAGTATAATCTGTAATTTTTGAGATTGTATCTGCTCCAATAACGAGTACCTTTTTGTGGAGGCCAGATGAAATTAAACTGTGTGCTGTATGCAATGCATAAACAAACCCTGCACATGCTGCGCTTAAATCGATGGCACCTGCCTGGGCAATATTTAAACGGTCCTGTATGATACTTGAAACAGATGGAAATGGAAAGTCTGGAGTGCTTGTGGCTACAATGATCATATCGACATCTTCAACTTTTTTATTGTATCTGTGCATTAATTCTTTAACAGCAAATACACATAAATCACTAGTAAATTCATCAGGACGCGTTATCCTCCGTTCATGAATTCCCGTTCTTTGAATAATCCACTCATTCGTTGTTTCGACCATTTGCTCTAGCTCAAAATTTGTTAATTTTTTCTCGGGCGCATAGGTACCAATAGCTGTAATTCTAGCTTTTGAACTCATTTGTTTGTCCTCCTTCACTATTTTTTACACCTGGTTTTATAATTCAATATTAGTACTAGGTACTAATTGGTGTCAATAATCCACAATAACTACTTCTGCTCAATAATATATTCTTGCAATAGAGTGTCATAAAAAACTCCCCTTCGTTTACCTCAACCAAAGGGGAGTTCTCATTTTTATTTCAACACGATTTTATCGATAGCCTGATTGGTCTAAAGACTTTTTTTGCTCTTTAAAGTATTCTCCCTGCAACAGGCCCATTTGCACAATATCATGCCATACACCTTCTCTGAACAGAGCCTCTCGACTGGTTCCCTCATGCCTGAATCCTAGTTTCTCATATAAACGAATCGCCTTTTTATTGAATGAAAACACTCTAAGATAAACCCGGTGCAGATTCATTTCTAAAAATGAATAGTTTAATAGCAATGTCAATGCTTCTCTCCCGTAACCTTTGCCCCAAAAGTCTTTTTCTCCAATGTCGATAATACATTCAGCATTTCTGTTCTTATCATCAATATTGATTAATGTTGTAATGCCAATCGGTTTTTCATTTTCCTTCTCAATAATCATATAACTTTTAGCCGTATTGGAACCAAGAATCACTTGTTCAACAAAGCCTCTCGTTGCTTCAATCGTATAAATATCTAAAGAAGGGCTTGTATTTCGCATCACTTCCATATCATTTCTCCACGTGTGGTAAAGCTCTGCATCGTCTATCGTAACTTTTCTCAACTTAACCTTTGCAGACTCGAATAACATGACGATTTACTCCTTTTCTAGCGGGTTTATCATTTGTTCAAGTGAAAAAAGCAATACGGATAGCTGTTCCTTTACTTTTGTTTTTTCATTCCCCAATTGAAAACTATCCAGCATTAAACCATTTATGCACGAAATAAGGTACCGCGAGATGAGTGCCGGAGACAGCCTAGGTTCAAATTCCCCTCGTTCCTCCCCTTTATGAATGACTTTTTCAATAACACTTGCTGTTCGCTCATAGCGTTCAGAAATATAAGGGAAATCCCCTTTATTTTTAACAAACTTTGATGAAATGAAAAATTCAGCTCTTGCCAACAATAGCGATTGATCCACTTCTTCAATTTGCGTTTGCAGCTCTGTTATCCAGCGTTTAAAGGCTGGCCATAACGGCCCCTCATCTAAAAATAGATCGATAGTGTCCTGATCATCTACTTTAAGAACTTCCATAAAAATATGATCAATATTATCAAAATAATTATAAAGCGTTCCTCTGGAAACATTGGCTTCATCCATAATATCCTGCATCGTAGTGTGAATGTAGCCGTTTTTTATAAAGACTTTCTTTGCCGCTTTTAATAACGTTCTTTTCTTTTCCTTCCTATATTCGTCAGCGACTTTCGGGGCCATATTGATGTCACCTTCCCTTTAAGCGTAAACAAAAAATTATACACTAATGTCATTTTTATAATTTAATTATAAATGACACGAGTGTATAGTTTCAATGTTTAAATTGAGAAAGTCACGAACTTCACTTTGCATCAAAGAAACAACAAGCCGTCCCCTAATGCTCCAATCCACGTGATAGACCCGCTCCGTCGCCATGCATCCGCTGTGTGAAATTCATTCTTTCATCAGCGAGGTGGCGGGTTGAATTTTTTATCATATTTAGATTGAGTAGTCATATAAACCATCCTTCCTATTTTTTTCTACCTTGACCGTACTATAGGATAAAAAGTTTATAGTGCATTAATAGTAAAAACGCGGTTTTTTATGATACGTGAAATGAATAAACATAGACAAAAAAGAGGCTTATACAGCCCCTTCCTTTTGCATATATGCTTCCAGTTTCTCCAGCAACTCTTCCGCGCCCTTAGGACTTAACGTAATCTTCCCATTGGCCAATGAAAAGTTTTTATCGTTAATCTCTCCAGTTACAATGCATTGACTCGCTGGCCTATACTTCTTTAAGATAATCTGTTCCCCCTCGACAAATATTTCTACTGGGGTTTTAATATCAATTTCTAGGATACGACGTAGCTCACTCGGAATCACTACTCGTCCCAACTCATCCACTTTTCGTACAATGCCTGTAGATTGCATCCTAATTCCTCCTCGAAAATCAAGTTTTTAATTGAAGCATTGGATAGACTGTTTTTTCTTCATTCTCCTCATTGTCTGTACCAGTGTTTTTATCTTCTTTTTCATTATTATCTCCTGCTACAGGATCATTTTCTTTAGACGGTTGTTCTTTATTGTCATCTGAACTACAACCAATTAATAAAATGCCCAGCAATAAGGTAGTGAAGTTAGGTTAAATGTTGACATAACCGTACTCCCTCTTTTAATTAATTCATTCAACCTAACAATCTTAATATATTTTCTTCAACATTCACATTCCAATTCTTGCTCCTCCTCTTGGCAACGTATGCAATGATTTCTCAGCCACGCTCACTAGTTTTTTTAATGTCCTTCTTGATCACGGAAAGAAAGCCTCCGCAGGCTTTAAATCCTGCAGAGGCTTATGCAGTGGGCATCTTTTGGATGGCGATGGCAGTCAACAAAGCACTTTTTTGAGTTCGGCTTCTAACTAAAGACTACCACCTATTATTGTGTCTACTCTTATAAAATGGCATAGTCAACCACTCCATGATATAACCCTCTATTATTTGTTGTTTATCCCAATTGTCATTAAAAGCAGGAAAGATAAACGTTTGATAAACAGTCAGATAATAAACAGGGGCAATGGCCTTCATCCGATTATATTCCTCAATTAGATGGGACTTAGAATCAAAGACGCTCCATTTTTCCAAATAGTCATTTAACAGCACCTGAGCAACTTCCACTGAAAAAAGCTGTTCCACTTCTTTTAAGATGACCATTATACTCAGAAACGGGTGTGATAACGTACAATCAGACCAGTCATAAATAACTAGTTGGCCTTTTTGAACAATGATATTGCCACCAAAAAAGTCACCATGCTCTAAGGCGAGTGGGATATTCGATTTTTCCACCTTGTCGCATATGTTTATAATGGTTGGAATACTCGAGTTCAACTTTTGATAGGTCTCCCTTGAAATCTGATGGCTCCCATATAAACCATCTAATGAGGGCTTTACATACGATTTAATTACCTTTGCTACAGGCCTAACTGGACAACTTCGTTTTCTTAATTCGTCAATATGAAAAGTAGATTGCTTTTGCATAACTGCTAACTGTTCAATAGCTTGTCTCCAGTAAGCGATTTTTTCGGTCTTGCCAAGTAAAGAACCTTGTATTTCTCGCATTAAATACCAGTTTTTGTTCGGTTCGATTTGTACAATTTCAGGTACGTACAAAGGGTAATGTTGAAATAAGTAATCGCTCAATAAAGGTTCATGGTCAAATACGTCTGGTACTGCTTTAAAATAGTAGTTCTGTGTATCTGAAACGATTCGAAACAAAGCCGACCTTTCCCAGCTTCTTATTTGTGCAAACGCTAAGGAACTATTTGACAAAACATTAGCTGCCCATCTCTCCATTTGGTCTCTCCATCCTTCATGAAACCATGGAATCTCAGCTGACCTTTGAGTAGCCATCCAAGTCTTCAGTATCGTTTGGTCATCACTATTCAATTTTTTCAAATCACTAGATTGTGATAAACTTAGCCATACATGATTAGCGGATTGGGCGTTTCCTTCTTCCAGAATTTCCACTTCATAAATTCGTATATTCTCGAGTTGGCGATAGCATCTTAGTACATTCGTTTTCAGTTGAAAATGCTCTTTTAAAAATTCATTTATATGCCCTACTACTGCCACATGAGCCAATTCAGGTTCGTAAGAAGGCAAGGAGAATCCATTTGTGCCGTAAGTAAGCAATAATTTATCCTTGAGTTTCGAATGAACAATAAGCTTATATACCCAATGGCTACTCATAAATCTCACCTTTTCACATGAGTCATCGCTTAATTATATCAAGAATTTTGAAATGGTTGTTTTCTATTCGTTTCATGCCCTATTCCCCTACAGTATGTTGTCCAATTATATCTGAAAGGAACGTATAAATATTTGGAGGGTATTCGGCAATACGATGAACGACATATAAATACCACTCGCTACCATATGTTACATAAACTTTCGCCTGAATATTATCCTCTTTTAAAGATCTTAATAAGTCAGGTCGAACTCCATCCAACATCTCTACTTCAACATTTGGCCTGTAAAGAAGCCCTTTCGCTTTTAATTCCGTCAATAGATTTTCATCATGTGTAGCAATAGATAATAGATGATTCCGCTCTACACACATAGATACAAATTCTATATACCGTTTATTTAATTCTTCCGATCTTGGAATATAGATGCCTTCAGGCTCTTGATAGGCGCCCTTTACTAAACGGATTCTACCTGGAGTCTTCAATAGATCGTTTAGGTCAATCAATGAACGTTCCAAATGAACTTGTAATGTTATTCCGACATTTGAGAATGACTTTGCTATCCTTTTGTATAGTGATAAAATGGTATCTGTTTTTTGCGATTCTTCCATACTTATCATTAGTTGAACATTATGTTTTTGTGCTTCTTTTGCTAATTCTTCTAAATTCGTAAATGCGACTGAGTCGGAAATCATCATTCCAATATGGGAAAGATCAAATGACACGGTAGCCTTCATTTGCTTATTTCCGAGATCTTTTATTAGTTCTATGAATTCATTTTTGGCAAGTATACATTCTTCTTCGGAAGTCGTATTTTCGCCAATAAATTCTAATGAAACTTGGTATCCTTTGTTATATAGTTTAATAACACGTTCTATCCCTTCCCTGCGTGTTTTCCCAGCTACAAAACGGTTCGCACCTTTCATTAAAATCGGGAAAAGCTCTTTGGAATTTTGAATATACGCTTTGAGTTCATGGTTTCTAGCAATCGATTTTAGAGCTTTGGAAAAGCGAATTTCCTCATTAATCATAAGATGATCACATCCACATTTAATTTAGAATTAAATCCTTAATGAAAAAGATATTACATACGGAAGTTCATCAAGCGGTCATTTACGATTCTCGATAAAAATATCTCTGTATTGTCCGGGTGTTAATCCAATAAACTCCATAAAGAAATTGCTAAAGTGACTTTGATCTACAAAACCTGTCTCGATGGCTGCATCAAGTGGTTTTTTACCCTGTTCCAATCGTTTCTTAGCTTCACTAATACGAACGGTTTGCAAGTAACGATAAGGAGTAATCCCCCGAATTCGCGTAAATGAGCGTAACAAAGAATATTTGTTCATGTTCGCTATCTTTGCTAAATTGTCTAAAGTAATTTGTTCTGCATAATGTGCTTCTAGGTAGTGACAGACATGTTCAATTTCTTGTTTAATCGCTATCGGTTCAGTATCTGTGTTCGCTTCGGTATATTCTTCAATAAGCTGTTGAATAAAGAAATAAAACGTTTCTTCTTTCTCCAAATCTATAACTTCATCCATAATCATCTGGTGAAGATGATGCAATAATTGAGCTTGTCCACTACGATAAGCAACAGGAGAAGAAAAGGAAGGAAGATAATCTTGCCCTGTAATCTCTTTTGTGACTTTTCGCATAATTTCAGGCTTGATATTCAAACAGCGATAATCTAATGTTTGGTTGTCAACTGATTCACAGGCATGATTGTCCAGAGGGTTAAAAAAGATAACATCACCTGTACCTATTAAATAATCTTTATTTTTACAAGATAACCGTCTTTGTCCACTCTCTATATAGCCAATTACATAATATTCATGGAAGTGGTTCGGAAACTTTTGCATGATTCCTTCAAAACGATATGCTTCTATTTGTAAATCATGATCAAAACGTACTGTTCTTTCTTCTCGTCCCACCGAACAACCTCCTTTTGATTTCTGATACTGAGTGTAACACATTTGGATAAAGCACTCTTGTAAGATATTGACTAATAAAGATGGCAGAATAATATAAAGATCACATACCATTTGTTTTATTATCTCGATGAATCCATAAATTCTTTTACCCTGTTTTTTCTCCAATGCCTCAATCCCGCGGATGATGGAAGCCAGTTGTCCATCTTGTAGTACAAGTGATAATTTCGGTTTTATTGTCGTCTCTGCCCTAGGACCAGTAAATGGGCTGCAACGAACATAATAAAAGAATGATCAAAGCGCCGATATATGATTAGAACTAAACCAATGTGACGATATGTAAGTCATCCCACCAACCATGTAAAGGGCACTTCCCCATCTATCGGTACTCTGCCTTGTTCCATGAAAATACCCCTTCAGATCATTAAATCCAAAGGGGTACAAAACGTTTGGTACGTCATATCGTTAGCTCTTTCAACTTCTTTGATAGGGTTTATCAATTCACACTATCTACCTGCGAATAAACTTTATAAAACCTCGCCATTACTTTCAATAACATTTTTATACCAATAGAATGATTTTTTCTTCAATCGCTTCATCGTACCCCTGCCATCATCGTGTTTATCAACATATATGAATCCATAACGTTTAGAGAATTCCCCTGTAGAGGCACTCACTAAATCAATACACCCCCAACTTGTATAGCCCATTAAATCAACACCATCATCAATAGCCTCGCGCATTGCTTCAACATGACTACGCAAATAATCAATTCGATAATCATCGTTTATGGAACCATCTTCTTCAACTTTGTCGTAAGCGCCTAAGCCGTTTTCAACGACGAAAAGCGGCACTCGATAACGGTCATAAAGTTTGTTCAACACGATGCGTAAACCAATCGGATCTATTTCCCATCCCCAGTCACTTGCTTTTAAAAATCGATTTTTCACCCCTTCTAACAGATTACCGGGAGTGGAATCAAGTCCCGTTTTATCTTTCTTCTCTGTTAAAGACATATAATAGCTTAGCCCGATATAATCAACACGATGTTCTTTGATTAATCTCAAATCACCATCGTGGATATCTAAAGATATGTGGTGTTTTTTAAAAAAACGCTTCATAAATGAAGGATATTCCCCTCGCACTTGTACATCTCCACAGAAATAATTAAAGATCCGTTCTTCCTCCATAGCGTACAAGACATTCTCAGGATTACAATCGTATGAATAGACAGGAGCGGCGATAATCATAGACCCAATTTTAGCTTCAGGAATGATTTCATGGCATGCCTTAACGGCAAGACTGCTTGCCACAAATTGGTGATGAAAAGCTTGGAAAATCGGTTGATATTCGTCTTCTCCCTTTTCAATTGAGAAACCCATGCTCATGATTGGGAAGTGTAAGGCACTATTAATCTCATTAAACGTCATCCAGTATTTCACTTTGCCTTTATAACGATTGAAAATGGCGTTTACATAACGCTCAAAATATGTAATGACTTCACGGCTTCTCCAACCGCCATACTCTTTTACAAGATTCAATGGCATTTCATAGTGAGAAATGGTTACGACCGGCTCAATTCCGTACTTGTACAATTCATCAAATACACGGTCATAAAACGCAAGTCCCTCTTCATTGGGTTCTAATTCATTCCCATTAGGAAAGATGCGCGACCAGGCAATTGACATACGATAGACTTTGAAGCCCATTTCGGCAAATAAGGCGATATCCTCTTTGTAGCGATGATAGAAGTCTATTCCTTCATGATTTGGATAAGAATACTTTTCTTTATCAATTTCAAAATTGAAACCCGGTTCTTTTAATACTTTTAGTCTCTCTTTACCTCCAGGAAGAACATCAGCGATATTTAAACCTTTTCCCCCTTCAAGATAGCCGCCCTCCATCTGGTTAGCTGCAGTTGCTCCTCCCCATAAAAAGTTTTTGGGGAATTTAATTTTAGATTGATTCATTTTCATTACCCCCACACTATTTAAAGTTGCATACAAATAGTTTTTCTCCCCTTGATACCGCTTGTTGATCTACACGTTCAATCTCGTCTACTTTATCCGAATAATTTGTAATGATGATCGGTGTAATAATCTCCTTATTCTCATTTCTTAAAAATGCAATATCGAAATTTAATAAAGGATCTCCCACTTTAACAGTTTGCCCTTCTTTAATGAAAACAGTAAATCCCTCACCATTGAGTTCTACTGTCTCCAATCCAACATGCAGCAGTATTTCTAGGCCGGAAAGAGATTTAATGCCAATCGCATGCTTTGTATGAAAAACTTGAACGACTTCTCCCTCAACAGGAGATACGAGCACACCTTCCTCCGGTATGACAGCGACACCATCCCCCATCATTTTTTGTGAGAAGACAGGGTCGGGAACCCGTTCTAGCGGTACCAATTCACCAGTAAGCGGAGAAAAAATCTCCTCCTTTTCAAATCTCTTTTTATGTTTGAAAATCTTCGCTAACATTTCTTCCCTCCCTAAATCATTAATCGAATCTTTTTTCGCCAATTATTAAAACATCCGAGCCGAACATATGCATATCAATAATGGTTCTATTCTCTTCATATGAAACATCGACTTCTCCAAAACGTCTTTGTTCTAAATCTATAATCGTGAATTCATAATCTTCAAGAAGCTTGTCTAGCTTTAGAACTGTGTTAACCGGAACATAAATGGCAATTTTAGTCGAATCACTGTTACTCGCAACTCTAATTTCCTCTGTATTTTTTAATACGATATCCAGTGGTTGCAAGTCATAAAGATCATATAATTTAAATATCTTCTTGGCGAACGCATAATCCCAGGCACCTTCAAACTTTAATGCATCTTTCCAATCATAAGGTCTGTCAAAAGCTTCGCCAGTTAGTCCGAAGCTTTTCCCCTTCTTATGCCAACTCCATATTCCGTGAGCTCCATATGTAATACCTGCACTAGCGCCAGATAATAAACTTTGCCATGCAGCCTTTCTAACATCAAACTGATTAAATCGTCCATATAAATTCCTGCTATAACCCATTTGTTCATAACAAGGCTCTGAATTAAGGGTAGGTCTTCTGACCGGTTTGTTGCTAAACTCATCGGCAAGTTTGTAAGTCATATTTTGGAATTTGGCGTTGTGCCCCGATTGAAACATATAAAAGTCTAATTTGTCACTATATAAAAACGCATCGGGTATTTCCTGCAATCTCCCTCTGATATGCAAAGTCGTTAGACAATGAGGGCTTAATCGCTTAATTGTGTTTAAAGCTAACGAGTAATATTCCACGGCCCGATCTGTTGGAAAATCAGTATCTCCACTTACCAAATAAATAGGATTGTATTTTGAAAATCTACCGTCAACATACTTTATATAATCCTCAACTAATTCCAGAGGCATATTATTTACATCACTAATCTCAGATCCCCATGTATCTGGAACATAGTTACACCACAGTAGTACGAGTGCTGGTACGAACCCTTTTTCTACTGCCATTGCAACCATCTTTTCAGCACGTTCAAAGTAAGCATCATTTTTCTTGTGAAAGTTAAAGGAGCCGTCATCCTTGTATTCAAACGGTTTTAAATTCAAATTTGATTCACTGGCATCCCATTGTTGGAGGATATTGATTTGCAGAACATTAAAGCCTTGGATCTTTCTATAATCAAGGTAATTTTCCCACTCCTCCAAAGTGGTATTGGTAAATGCACTCCACACTGTGTCAGCGAAGAAAAAGAATTTGTCCCCTTTTTCCGTTTCTAAATGTCGTTTATTTTCCGAAACTCTTAATTTTATCAAGTCATTCCCCTCCCAATTCATAGTGAAGAGAAAATAGTGTCATGAACTATTCTCCCTCAAATATCGTTCCTTAAAGATAGGATACCATCAAAAACGAATTAAGTTGTTGTCTTCATTGTGTATGCTTATGTTTTAATTGCATCTTTTGGTTATACCCAAATAGGTAAGTCAAGATAAATGCAATGGTCAAAGCGGCAATCAGTGAAATGACAAATCCATAAAATTCTGAGTTAATTCCTTGCGGATCAATAAACATCGGGATACCGAAAACACCACCTGAAGCAAATCCTCCATACATCTTCCCGCTAAAGAATCCTGCAATTGCGCCACCTGCACCGCCGCCAATACACGCCATTATAAATGGCCGCTTAAGTGGTAAGTTAACCCCATAAATTGCAGGTTCTGTAATACCTAAAAAACCGGATAATGTAGCCGTTGTTGATAGCGTTTTCATTTTGGCTTCTTTTGTTTTTAATGCAACAGCCATAGCCGCTCCAGTTTGAGCAAAAACGGTACAATACAATAAAGCATTAATAGGATCGAAGCCTAATGTTGCTATATTGTTTATGAAAATCGGAATAAAAGCCCAATGCAGTCCAAATATAACCGCTATTTGCCAGATTCCAGCAAGAACTAAGCCTGTAATAGCAGGGCTTAATGAATACAAAGCCATAGCCCCTTTAGCTAACAATTCACTAGCATATACAGAAATCGGCCCTATTACAATAAATGATAAAGGAACGGTGATTACTAATATGATTAAAGGAACAAAAATTAATTGCAGTGCCTTTGGAATTGCTCGAAGAAGCAATTTCTCAAATTTAGCTGTAATGAACGCAGCCAGTATAATCGGTATAACTGATTGTGTATAATTCATTAAGACAACAGGAATTTGAAGAAAAGTTAACGCTTCACCAGCATTATACATTTCCAACATCGTAGGATAAACAAGAGCAGCCCCAATAGTAGCTGTTATATATTGATTCGTTTTAAATGTTTTACCGGCTGAGAATCCGAGTAAAATTGGCATGAAATAAAAGAATGCATCTGAAGCAGCAAATAAAATCTTGTAAACGCCCATTTCCTCTGATATCCAACCAAGTACTGTTAAAGCAACTAAAAATCCTTTTAAAATACCGGCAGCTGCTAATACTCCCATTACAGGCATAAATATTCCAGACATCATTGATACAAACTTGCTAAATACCCCCCCTTCTTCAACTGTATCATCTGTGTCTTCAGCAGTTTTTTCCCCGATTAATTTGGTTACTTCGGCATAAACATTGGAAACTTGTTCACCGATTACAACCTGGTATTGTCCGCCACTTATAACAACTGTCATTACTCCAGGCAATTCTTTTATTACTTCTGTTTTCGCAAGAGATTGATCTTTAAGCTTAAACCTTAAGCGCGTCACACAGTGTATCACGCTGTTAATATTGTCTTTACCGCCTACCTCTTGTATAATTTGCCTTGCTAGCTTTTCATTATTCATATCTCAGACCTCCAATCCAGTATTTATTAATCCCTCTACACGCGTAAGACAAAAGCCTGTCGCTCTTCCTCGAATCCACAAAAATTGAAATTTTTCTACGATGTAGCTCATGTAATGACTATTACACTTACAAGCTTAAATCGCCGCTCACCCCCTTTGACGTCGGAGTTAACAGTACCATTTAGGTTAAAAGTGCGTGAATTGCTTTTTTCCATTCTGAATAGAACTTTTCTCTTTTTGTGGGACTCATTTTCGGCTCAAAAATATGTTGTTCATTCCTTAGTTGGTCGATCACTTCAATAGAATCCCATAAACGTATGCCGAGCCCACCAAGGTATGCAGAACCTAGAGCCGATAACTCAGAAACATTTGAGACGATCACTTTAATTCCAAGTACGTCAGATAGAAATTGCATTAAGAACGCATTTGTCGTCGCGCCGCCATCGACTTTTAATTCTTTTACAGCTACATTCGTATCTTTATATATAAGTTGAATAACATCTTTCACTTGGTACACGATACTCTCTAATCCTGCTCTTATAATGTGAGATTTGTTCGTATTTCTGCTCATACCCGTAATACCAGCCCGTGTATTTGGACTCCAATAAGGCGCACCTAATCCAACAAATGCAGGCACTAAATATACGCCACCATTATCCTTCAACATAGCCGCCAATGTTTCAGCTTCAGAGAAATCCTCAAATAAAGTTAAATCGTCTTTCATCCACTTCAGAATGTCACCTGTCGTATGGATGATTCCTTCCAAAGCATACGTAACCTCTCCATTAAGACCCCAAGCTATCGAAGTAACTAAACCGTCTTTCGCATCTACATGTTCTTCTGTAAACACCATTACGGATGTTCCTGTTCCAAAAGTAGCTTTTGCCATACCTTTATGAAAACATCGTTGTGCAAACAGAGCTGCTTGCGAATCACCGATAATACCGGATACAGGAATCTTTGGTATGAATAATTCTCTATCTTCTATGAACCCATATACTTCATCGGAAAATCTCACTTCAGGCAACATCGATCTTGGTATAGTAAAAATATCAAGTAATTCATCATCCCAATTTAAGGAGTTAATATTAAATAGTAATGTCCTACTCGCATTTGTTACGTCTGTAGCGTGAACGCTCCCATTTGTCAGCTTCCATAACAACCAGCTATCAATGGTTCCTAATAAAAGGTCGCCATTTTCTGCCCTCTCTCTTGCACCTGTAATATTATCTAAAATCCACTTTACTTTAGTGGCAGAGAAGTAAGGATCAATCGTTAGACCAGTCTTCAAATGAACCTTTTCTTCATACCCTTCCTGTTTCAGAAATGTACACATAGAAGTAGTTCTCCGACATTGCCATACGATTGCGTTATAAACCGGCTCGCCCGTTTGCTTGTCCCACACAATAACAGTCTCACGTTGGTTTGTTATTGTAAGAGCTTTTAATTTTTCTATTATCGTTTGATTTGATTGAGCGATTGCGTTAATTGCATCCTTTACACATTCATATATCTCAATAGGGTCATGTTCCACCCACCCCGATTGAGGATATATTTGCTTGTGGCTTCCTGTCTTTTTTGCTACAACATTGCCTTGTTGATCAACAATAAGCGCTTTTGTGCCAGATGTGCTCTGGTCTATAACAAGAATGTATTGGTCATCCATTTTAACAGCCTCACTAGTTACCAATCATTTCTTTAGCGATGGTAGAAACATTTGGAGCACTCAAGCCATAATGTTCAAATACTTCCTTTGTATTGCCTGTTATCGCTGGTTCATCCGGAATACCAATGATTTTGATAGGAACAGGGTAATTTTGTGAAATCACTTCTGAAACGGCAGAACCAAGTCCGCCATAAATACTGTGTTCCTCTATCGTAATGATGCGCGCCGTTTCTTCAGCTGCTTTTATAACAGCTTTCTCATCTAGCGGCTTGATCGTATGCATATTTAATACTCTGCAACCAATCCCTTCTGATTTAAGTAAATAAGCTGTATCAAGCGCAATGCGTACAGTTTCTCCCGATGCAATGATGGTAAGATCGTTTCCTTCATGCATCGTAACTGCCTTGCCAATTTCAAAATTGTAATCTTCATTTATATAAGAATCCTCCACAGGATTTCTGCCAATTCTCATATAAACAGGTGTCTGATAATCTACTAAGGCTTCGGTCATTTTCTTGGCTTCGTGACGGTCAGCAGGCATCATGACGTGTAAATCTGGTATAGCCCTGGTCACAGCCAAATCTTGCAGGGAGTGATGTGACATACCAAGCGCTCCATAACTTACTCCGCCACTAATTCCAATTAACTTTACATTCGTTCTTGAGTAAGCAATATCAACTTTAATCTGCTCTATGCTTCGCATGCTTAGGAAACAGGCAGGAGAAGCTACAAACGGCTTTTTTCCAGAGGCCGCCAAGCCGGCTGCAATCCCTACTAAGTTTTGCTCTGCAATCCCTACTTCTACTAATTGACCGGGCAGGGCATCTGCGAATGGCGCCATGGACGCTGAACCTCTGGAATCACTTGTTAATACTAAAATATCTTTATTTTCTTTTGCCAAATGTAGCAGAGTATCACTGATAACTTTCCGATTTGCAATATTATTTCCCGGTTTCTTTTTAAGTGCTGCATGATTCATGATAATACCTCCAATTGCTCAGAAAGTTCCTTCATAGCTAATTCATACTCTTCTTTAGTCGGAACGTGATGGTGCCAGCCAGCTACATTTTCAGCCAGTGATATTCCTTTCCCTTTAATAGTGTTGGCAAGGATGATTGTAGGTTTTCCAATCGTCTTGGGCACTTCATTTAGAACTTCTACTAGTTCAGCTATATCATTGCCATTTACTTCAACAACACTCCAGCCAAAGCTCTCCCACTTTTTATCAAGCGGTTCATTACTCATCACATCACTTGTACTGCCTGTGATCTGCAATCTATTTCTATCAATGATTCCTATTAAGTTATCCAGCTTATATTGTGATGCAGCCATAGCGGCTTCCCAAACAGAACCTTCTGCTAGCTCACCATCGCCCATTAATGTGAAGACTCTATAGGATTTATGATCCTTCTTAGCAGCTAAAGCCATTCCCACCGCTACTGATAATCCATGCCCTAATGACCCAGTGTTCATTTCCACACCTGGAACCTTATTATTCGGATGTCCTATTAATCTAGAGTTGAATTTAGAAAACGTTTTTAATTCTTCTCTCGGGAAAAATCCCCTGTCAGCTAATACCGCCCAATAAGATTCAACGGCATGACCTTTACTTTGAATATAACGATCCCTGTCTTCCCATGTTGGATTTTGCGGGTCGACATTCATCACATTATAGTAAAGAACTGTTAAAATATCGGTGTTTGATAAGGATGAACCAGTATGGCCTGTACCAGCTTCATAAATTGTTTCAAGCAACAACTTTCTGATTTCAGCAGCTTTACGCTTCAAAAATTTTATATCCTCCATAAATCTCCCTCCAATCGTATTATTCATTTATATCACTGCCACGCAGCCACGCTTGAATCTCTTCTACTGTAGGATCTACAGGGTCTGGTGTTAAACCAGGTATATATTGACACGCTTCATATATAACCGGTATGACATTGGCATGGATTCCAGTTGAATGGTGAATATATGGACCTTTCACTAATTTTTCTTCCCATAGCGGCCAATCATTCACTTCTACCCATACATATGACCCTCTTGAGTATGGCCCCTCAATCCCTTTAGCTTTACCTAAAAAAATTGAATACTCTCCATGGTCACCATCAAAGCGCGCTATTGTCATCTCCCCGCCTTTTATCTCCCCTTCATGCGTACCTGGTGAATGATCTTCGAATAAAAAGTGTTTATTTAATGTAGGCCTGTCTTCCACACTTAGTGAAACCGGAAAATTCCCGCAATGGAATAACAACTCTCCATTTGGGTTTTCAGGGTGTCTAATTGTAATATCTGCAAAAAAGGTTGGTGTCGTGTTCAAAGTTGCTGCTTGAACCATAATGGATGTAATGGCACCATGAATATCTGTTTCGCAAGTGACTGGGATTTGTTCATCAGTTAAGATTGCATTTGCCAAACAAGGCATAATGCCTATAATGTCTTGTAATGTAGACCAGCATTGAATAGCAATAGCCGAGCTGCCCGTTTCTTCAGCATATTGCTTCATCGCAACTTTTAGTGAAGCTATACGACGTACGTGTTTTTCTTCAACCATGCTCCAGTCAAGTGTTTCTTTAATATAATTGATCGCTTGATCTAACTCTGCGCTTCCTTCTTCCTCAACTTTCAGTGTTGTCTGCTTTATTTCGTCTAAGGTAATCGGGTAAATTTGAATACCGAACTTTTCAAGCAATTCCCCTTCGTTGCATATTACTGACCAAAAATCAGAAGGTCTGGTTGAGATTTGAAGGATTCGGAGCTGTTTAAATTGCTTCACAACATTCGCTGCACCAATAAAGTTTTTAAATCCTCTTTCAAAGACTTTAGAATCAACAGTACTGTTTGTTATGTAAGTGAACGGTACGTTAAACCTGCGAAGCACCTTACCTGTTGCAAAGATTCCACATTGCGTATCCCGAAGTCGCATCCCATTTTCCAGTGGAGCCTCATCTCTCGGGCCCCATATTAATACAGGTTTATCAACTGCTTTGGCTATTTTGGCTACAAGATCTTCCGTACCAAAATTACAATGCGGAAAAAATAATGCATCTACCCCCTCAGATTGAAATCGATTTACAACCGCAGCTTCATCTGAGCGATTATATAATAGACCTTCCTCATTGATTCCTTCCAAATCAACGATTTCAATTTCTAACCCAAAACTTTTTATTTTCTTCATTATTAACTCTTTGTATTTATAAGCGTCTTCTTTACTAAACACGAATCTCCGTGTTGGAGCAAAGCCCAACTTTAGCTTATCCATGTTACTCCCCCCACAATTTCAACTTTAATACCCCTAAACAAAAGTAAACAAAAACTAAAAAAAACGATAAAAGTTTAATAAAAACGGATTAATACGAGTTAGTTATCGAGATTAGAGTATCACCCGAACTAAACCGAAGTCAACACATTTATATAAAATTTACATTTATTATTTATATAATGTAACCGATTTAATTTAGTTATGTTTAGTCATTTTTAAACTTAAACCTTTTTATTTTAGTATGTTTGACCTGATTAGATGCCTATTTCAACAAGTTTGACATCACTAAATTCTTCCACTAAACTATGTATAAATAAGTTATTAGAATGATACAGGACATCTCAATTAATTTAAGTTGGAGGATATAGATGAAGATTGATGACATTGCAAAAATTGCCAAGGTCTCCAAGTCCGCCGTTTCATTAGCTTTAAATGGAAAGCCTGGTGTCAGTCAAGAAACGAGAGAAAGAATTTTAAAAATCGCAGAAAAGCACGATTATAACCCAAGACCTTTTTCAAAAGCACACAACAATAACAAATCAAAGATTTTCCGTTTTGTCGCATGTACACATACTGGAATTATCACAGATCAATATCAATCTCAATCTTTTTTTATGGAGTTAATTAATAATATAGATCAATCTATTACATCAAAAGGATATTCTTTAATCATTTCCTCAATCAATGTTGACTCATTAGAGCAAGAAATAACAAACCTAGAGAAACAGCAACGTTCTTCTGGAATATTAATGCTAGGAACAAACTTAACTGAAGAGCAAATCAAAGCTGTAGCTAAATTGCAACCAAATTTGGTTGTTTTAGATACATGCTTTGAAACCTTAGATGTTAGCTTTATAGTAATGAATAATGCTTTGGGGGCCTATCAAGCGGGGGAATATCTTGTAGGATTAGGCCATAAAAAGATTGGCTATGTTGAATCTAACTCTAGAATGTACAATTTTAATATGAGAAAAAGAGGATTCCAAAAAGTCATTTCAGAAAACAATTTAATCATCAAGCCTGAACACATATTCCAAATGTCACCTACTGATGTCTCTGTTCAAGAAGCGTTCAAACAATCGATATTGAATCTAAAAGGCAACTTGCCTACAGCATTATTTTGTGAATGCGACTACATGGCGATTAGTGTAATCAAAACACTTAACGAGTTAAACTTAAACGTTCCTGAAGATATATCAGTCATTGGGTTCGATAATATTACTGAGTCAAAAATAATAAGCCCAGAATTAACGACGATCCATGTAAAAAAAGATAAAATTTCATCACTTGCTGTTGAGAAGTTAACTAGAGAAATAGATCATAATGAAGATGTTAAAATGAAAATCTTTGTCGACACTGAACTTATTGTTAGAAAATCTTGTTGTTCACAAACGGAACATGAAAAAAGGGATTGATTTAAAATAAATCTCTTCTATAACATTGAACTTCGGATAGTGCACCTATCCCCGTTCAGTTCCCCTTTTAGCAAACTGTAGCCAGTTCGAGCAATGTTATCGGCAAAGTGCGCAATGCCTGTTATGTGAAACGCTTTATTGATGCCTCGCTACGGAAAAGCCGATGGTAAATATGCAGGGATTAACAAACATTGGCGATTCCACTTTATTTTTTTAATTCGGGAAATAATTGACCAAAATTTTTCTCGTGCCTGCCACGGGGCATGGGCCTCAATACACGGTAAATATTCTACAACCTAAAAGGTTTTATATGTAAAATCGTTTATAATCTAATCCATTCCTCTTTTAAATGTTCTTTAACACCCCTTTGGCTATGCATAACCAAAGGGGTGAACCTTCACGACTTTTTTAAAAGCCGGATTTCCTATTCCCCTGCTAAAAAGTCTTTCCCCACCTCCATTCTCCCCTTCACTCTCTCCAAACCCTTGCGGCTCTAAGCTCTTTCCTCCCTTCCTCTTCTTTCCACCACTCTTTCTTCTGCTGCATAGTACTTCACCAAAACCCTTAATTTCGACCTCTTTTTTCCGTTCTATATTGTATACAATATTGGGACAATATCATTAAGTTCGTACCGAACTGAGAGAGTAATCAAGAGAAAATAATGGAAAGAATGAAAAAAACTACTGAAAAAGTGTTGAAACCCTATAGGTTTATATCGTGAAGAAAACAAAAGAATAGAACAGAGTGAAATTGAGAAAATATGACTGGAGCCCTTATTGGATAAGGGATTGGACAGATATTGAGCAAAACAAAAAGACTAGATCACTAATGGACCCAGCCTGAAATTTGATTGATTTTACGATTGAATATTGATTGAGAACATATTGCTCGCCTGCTCTTTTTTTCCTCTCTCTTCCTTCCGCTCTGGATACCAACTATTTAGCATTGGGTTGGGTACAGCCTGTCTAGCATGAGGAAGGAGAAAGTAACAGCTATATATAATAGAAAAAAGAAGCAGGAAATAAGAAGTAAGAAAGTTGCTATTAACCTAACCCTTATTCAGTTAAATCCATTTACTTTAAGTGAAATTTCCCACAAACAGTAGAAAGATGCCAAGTTGACAGCTCGATCCCCTGCTTTAATTTTTTAATCTCTTTTTCATCAGTTCCGCCATTTGCTTCGAATTTGGATTTTGTTCATTTTGTAATTTGTCAATGATGTTAATATAATCGGTTTCATTTCGATTTTGGCTTAATTTATATGCAGCTTGAACTTCTTGCAATTTAATTTTAAATCCAACTATACCTTTGATTTGTTTTTTTGTTTGTGGAGAAAGATTTTTCCATAAAACAGGATTCTTACGATTTCCTTCATATTTTTGTAATAATAATATAAGATCTTCTTCTAACTCTTGTTCGCTCATAATACTTGCTGTTCCATATACATGGACTGATTGATAATTCCATGTTGGTACATTTTCCCGTTTATACCAAGATGACGAAATGTATGAATGTGGACCTTGATACATAACAAGGACATTATCATTTTCAGCCTCGAACGTTTTCCATTGAGGGTTCGCATAAGCCATATGTCCAGTTATGTAATAATCATCTCCTTGTTTATGTAACTCCAAAGGTAAATGAGAGGCTATAGGTTTATCTTGTTTTGTCGTTACAATAGTTCCAAAAGAGTTCCTCTGAATAAATTCTTTGATTTCATGAAAGTCCGTAACTTTATAATACTTAGGGATATACATGATAATCCACCTTTCAAAAATTTATTTAAGTGTTTTGATCATTACAAAGTCCATTTGTTCTTCATCCCCCATATAAAAAGAGTGGGCTCCAGTTTGAACAAACCCCATTTTCTTATAAAAACCAATGGCATTTTCATTTTTTTCCCATACACCTAGCCAGATTTTGTTTTTATTTTGTTCCTTCGCAATTTCTATAGCTTTAGTTAGCAGATATTTACCAAGCCCATGTCTTTGAAATTTATTCCTAATGTAAATCCTCTCAATTTCAAGTGATTCCTCACCCATTTCTTCAGACTGAGCATCATTAGTATTGACCTTTAAATATCCAGCAACTTCATTATTAAAATAAATAAAATAGAATTGTGAAAAAATGTTGGATAGTTCCTTTTCTAATTGTTTTAAGTTAAATGCCTTTTTCAAATAGGCCTTCATATTTTCAGGTGAATTCTGATCTTTAAATGTTGCATTGAATGTTTCTATACTTATTTCTTGAAGTGTTTGTAAATCTTCAAACGTGCACTTCTTTATTCTTATAGTCACTCTGAAATGTCTCCCCTTATCCACCTTCAATAATTTCTTTTGTTTCCCTTTTTTTCATATTCCCAGTCTTTTTCAATATTTTTTCTAACTCTTTTCAGAAGGTTAAAAATGGTTTCAGCCTCTGTTTCGCAAAATCCAGTTAAGGCGACGGTATTAGAATAATCATTTTCTGTTTTTATAAATGGATATACATTTTTCCCTTTCTCTGTCGGAAATGGTTTTTTATTATGTGGGTCATCTCTCTTTTCAATAAAGCCATTCATTTCTGGCTTTTTTATAGCACTTGATGCTGTTGTTCGATCCACTTTTATCATCTCAACTAACTTTTCTTGAATGATTGCAGGGGTTTCACATATTCGTACAAGGTACAAATACTGCCCTTTTGTGAGATCATATTCTTTAAATGCTATATTACTAATAGAATCTAAAGCCCTTGCAATCATTCCAATTTCAAGAAGAACTTCCTTCATAATAAACTCCTTACACAAATTTTTGTTGCAAATACAATAATAACTCTATATCAAGTCTAATTCAATTTTGTTGCATTTGCAATAAAAAATACGGATAAAAATTCGAGTAAAAAAAGAAAGAATCTTGTAGTTTACTTGCTGAGCAGATTCACCCTCTTTTATTTGGATCTAATATCCAACTCAGTAAGGTTTTCAAATTCAACAAAATCAAAGACATTTCTTTTATCCTTAATGCAACTCAATTACGTAAAATCAATAAATTAGTAGTTCTTCAACAGACGATTCGTAATTAAAAATTATGCTCTACATTAGAATATGTAACTATTAAGTTGTCATAAAAATCCAGATAATCACTTATTTAAACCTTATTGGATACCAACCTTTTAGCGTGGGGAAGTGGAAAGTAACAGGGAGAGTATTCCTGCCACGGGGGGGGGGGCACAGCCTCAATACACGGTAAATATTCCACACCCTAAAAGGTTTTATATGTAAATCGTTTATAATCTATCCCATTCCTCTTTTAAATGTTCTTTTTTCGCCTACAAAAACACCCCTTTGGCTAAGCACAACCAAAGGGGTGAACCTTCACGACTTTTTAAAAACCAGATTTCTGTTGATTTGGAATAAAGTTTGATTAAAAAATATCCCTCAATCCTTATCTAGCAGCAACTTCAAAAACTCCATTTTGAAAAAAGATTGATCAAAATGGAGTTACCCTTTTTAGATATGTATGAGATTTTCATAAAAAAGTTTGATCATTTTAATAAACCTTATTCTGCAAACGCGCCCAATTGTTGAATAGAGTGACTAATTTTCAAACGACTTTATTAAAATTAAACAACTTTATTATCTGTATACAAATCGCACTCAATAAAAAAAGCTAGTATTCATAAAATCCCATAGACAAAGGGGTTTATGAATACTAGCTTAGTAATTTTATAAATTATGCGTTAACTAGTTGGAATGAATTTTGCTACTTCTTTTCCTTTTTCTAAATCAGCACCGATAATTTTTTCAGCGTTTTCACGATCAGCTGTGTGGCCTTCGATTATTACTTCACCGATTTTTTCCATACCATAAACGCCACCAATTACATTATTGATGTAATTTACAGCCATTTCGAATGAAGCTATTTCTGAAGTAGAATAGTTACCACCACGTGCATTTACTATGATATATTTTTTATCGTTCATTAAGCTAACCGTTTCACAGTTATCTTGAATTCCTTCGGACTTTCGGCCAATTTTAAATATCACACGATTCATCTGTACAAAGGCATCGTACTCTTCAGTTTCAAGCTTCGCTAAACGTGTATCTACATTTCCACGAATCCATTTAATTTCAATGTCTGGACACAACATTAAAAGTTGAGAAGCACGTCGTAAACTACTTGTGCACCTACTGGAAGTTCCATAAACTTCACATGATCAGTTGAAATGAATGCGTCACGCGCATCTTCGCGGAGGAATACACCCAATGACAAGGCCTTCTGGCAACTCTGAAGGCATGTCCTTCATAATATGAACCGCAAAGTCGATTTCTTTGTCGTATAGAGCTTGTTCAATTTCTTTTACGAACAAACCTTTACCGCCAACTTTCGAAAGCTGCACGTCTACGATTTGATCTCCTTTAGTGACGATTTCTTTTACTTCAAATTCAAATGGCGAGCCCGCTTCTTTTAATTGGTCAATAAACCAGTTCGTTTGTGTTAATGCTAATTTACTTCTTCTTGAACCTACAATAATTTTTCTCATAATAGAAAATACCCCGCTTTAGCTGTAGTTAGATTTTAATACCAAAAATGAAAGTCAGATAAACGACTTCCTAAAAAGAAGTTTATTAATACTAAAAGGAATGCATATACATGTCCCCATGCATAATTTGTTCCTTGCAATTTGCCTTTTTGATGCCGATAAAATAAGAAGACATAAACAAATAGTAAAACAAACGATCCGAATATCTTCACATCAGCTAATGAAAACTCATTAATTGATACATATGCCCATTGTAGACCAAGAATCAAGCTAACCAACAGAAACGGTATGCCTGTGACAATCGAAATCGTCATGCCTTTTTCAGTCTGATCAAGTGAAGGTAATTTGCCAAACTGTTTAGTCCATTTCTTTTTCTTTAAAAGACGATACAAAATATGATAAAGCGCCGAGAAGACGAACGATAACGAAAATGCCACATAAGAAAGAATGGCAAATGTAATATGGATAATTAACAGCTCAGAAAGAAGTGTTTCCCCTACTGGTGACTGTTCAATTTGACTAGGACCAAATGTATGAATGGTAATAAATATAAAGCCAATCACATTTAAGAAGAAAACAGGTACCAACACGCGGTATGTAAGTTGAAGCACGATAGATAACGAAAGCAACAACCAGGCATAAAAATAAATGCTTTCAAACAGCGTCAAGATTGGAAAGCGCTTTGTTTCGACAATGTATAGGACTAAGAAAACCGTCTGCAAGATCCACACTGTGCTTAATAACCAAAATGCAATGCGCTGTGCTTTTGAATCTGTATCTAAATAATCGATGAAGTAAAATACAAGACTGATTCCATAGAGGATAACTATTACTTCATGCAGCCTTGTCATGGTCAAATCCGCCAATACCTTACCCCATTTCGCTTAAGACATAAAAATAGTGTTTTCGCATGTATAGTTTACCATACAGATACGAAAACGCCTCTTAACTTGAATTAATATGAATAGCGTGGATTAACTACTTGTTGTGTTTCTTCAACAACTTCCACTTGTTGTTTCGTAATCAGTAATTGACGTTCTTTTTCTTTTTGTACTTCTTCTTCGATCCCAAAAATTTGTTGGAATAATTGCAGTTGTTCATGAGAATTTGAAGTAGAAGCAAGTTCTTTTGCTTGTAGAATTGGTTCTTTTAATAATTGATTAATAATTGATTTTGTATGCTTACTCAAAATTTTACGTTCACGCTCTGTAAGATCAGGCATTTTGTTTTCGATGCTAACCATTGTATCTTCTTGAATTTGAGAGGCTTTTTGACGAAGAGCTGAAATAACAGGTACCACACCTAATGTACCCATCCAGTCTTTAAACTGTACCAATTCAAGCTCAATCATCAGCATGATTTCGTTTGCTGCACGTTGACGTTCTACTAAATTTGCTTCAACAATACCTTGTAAATCATCAATATCATACAAGAATACATTTGCAAGTTCGCCAATGCGTGGATCTAAATCACGTGGAACAGCAATGTCTACCATAAACAATGGTTTACCTTTGCGTAGACGTTCAACTAACTCCATTAACTCTAAATCAATGACGAAATTTATCGAACCTGTTGAACTAATTAAAATGTCAGCTTCGTGTAATGCACATTGAAGCTCTTGCATGGATTTTGCTTGTCCATCAAATTTATCTGCAAGTAATTGTGCTTTTTCTAATGTACGATTGATAACGGTGACTTTTCCTGCACCATTACTGTGCAGATTTTTAATCGCCAATTCGCCCATTTTTCCAGCACCCAAAATAACAACATGTTTGTTTTTCAATGAACCAAAAATTTTCTTCGCAAGCTCAACCGCTGCATAAGATACAGAGACCGCGTTTTCACCGATAGCTGTTTCTGTATGTGCTCGTTTGGCAAGTGTAATAGACTGTTTAAACAATTGATTAAACACCGTTCCAGTTGTTCCACGTTCTTGACCTTCTAAGAAACTTTTACGTACTTGTCCAAGAATTTGCGTTTCTCCACATACCATTGAATCTATTCCTGTAGTCACACGGAATAAATGTTCTCTTGCTTCATCATTTTCATAAATGTATAAATAAGAAGAGAACGATTCCATTGAGATATTGAACCAATTGGCAAGGAATTGTTTTATATAATATCGTCCAGTATGCAACTGATCGACAATCGCATAGATTTCAGACCGACTACATGTCGAGACAATTACATTTTCCAATATGCTTTTCTGCTCTTGTAATGCTCGCATCGCCTGTGGTATTTCTGATTCAACGAAAGACAATCGTTCGCGAATCTCTACTGGCGCTGTACGAAAGTTTACACCCACTACGATGGTATGCATGGCTCCATGACACCTTCACTTTCTATTTCATACCTTTAATTACATCATAACCATTGAAGCTATTTTTGAAGTAGAAAAGTTACCACCACGTGCATTTACTATGATATATTTTTTATCGTTCATTAAGCTAACCGTTTCACAGTTATCTTGAATTCCTTCGGACTTTCGACCAATTTTAAATATCACATGATTCATCTGTACAAACTGGGCCTTCACCAACAATTTTAAGAGCACGTTTTAAGCCTGCATCTTGTGCAGCTTTTTCAATCGTTTGCTCAAATATATGCTGTGGCTCCGCACCTGCAATCCCCCATTTATTGTTGAATACAAAAAACGGAACACCACGAACACCAACTTGACGTGCTTCATAAATATCTTGATTCACAGCATCTATATACTGATCACTGTTTAATACTTTCTCTGCTTCTTCTTTATTTAAGCCTAAATCTTCAATAATTGATAAAAGCTCTTCATCTTGTCCAATAGCCTTACCATCTAAGAAGTAAGCTTCTAAAACCGTTTCCATAAATTTAGCACTTAATGCGGTATGTTGTGCTTCTACCCATTTTGTTAAACGATGGGCCTTCACTGTATTTACTGATTTCATATCATCAAAATTGTAGTTTAACCCTACTTCTTTCGCTCTTTCTGTTATACCAGCAGTCATTTTTTTTACTTCATCAATAGAAGAATTGTATTTTTTACTTAATGTCTCATAAACTGTTTCGGTTGTATCGACTGGTGTAGTAGGATTTAATAAGTAACTTTTATACTCCACTTCAATTTGACCTTCATAGCCTGAGTCTTGAATCGCCTTCTCTAACTGACGTTTCCCGATATAACAAAATGGACATTCATAGTCTGACCAAACTTCAATTTTCATTGTTCAACACTCCTTCAATTTTTTATTTTGCTTCGTAATGAAAATACCGTAGTATTACTGTTTTAAAGTGTTTTCGTATAAACGTAGTAAATATTGTTTAAATTGCTGCACATCATCTTCAGCAAAACCCTCGTACAATTCATCCATTAATACATCTTTAAAAATTGTACAATCCTGTAATAGTGCCATCCCTTTTTCGGTAATGGCAACTAATACTTCACGGTTATTTTTCTCATTGCGCTTTCGCTCAATAGATTCCTGCTGCTCTAACATTTTTAAATGACGTGTAACAGCAGCTTGATCAATGGCTAACGTTTGCTGAAGATCTTTTTGCGTCACAATACCTTGACACTGAAGTGCAGCTAAAATCTCAAATCGCGTAAAACTAACATCCGTTCTCTTTTCAAAAATTTGCGTAATATGACGATCTAATGCTCTTATTATCGTAATCATTTGCTTTTTTTCATCGAAATAGTTTGTCATGCGATCCCTCCTTGTATAAATTTATTTGAAATTTAGGTCTAAAACACATAAACGATAATTGCTAGTTCTTAAGTTTAGTTAGAAAAACGAATTACTTGATCGGAAGGTAAACGTGAAGAATTACGTGCTGGCATAGCCGCTTTACCAATTGCAATTAAAAGCATTGGTAATTCTTTAACAGGTAGCTCGTATTTTTTAGTACTCCTTGCATCGAAATTAGACCAATATCTAAATGGGCAATATTTGAACGAACTGCATCAGTAAAACTGCCATAGTTAGACTCTGAATTGGCAATCATCATGTCCGCAATATCACGAGGCTTGTAATCAAGTTCAACGTTAAAATCATAAATGTGTTTTGCATTTTTATACATTTCAATATCACCTAATACGGCAATAATAGCTGATGAAGTTTCAATTTGTTCTTGGTTAAAGGCAGTCGTGCGCAACTCTTTCTTTTCTGTTTCGTCGTCTCCATTAGTTTTTCTAAAGCTGTTTTTTGTTTTAACATAGTATGCACCTTCCTTTCTGAAAATAGAATCGGACTTGACAATAGTTGACTAATCAACTATTGTCAAGTCATGTGTTTGGGTTATTTTTTTCATTCGAATTTGTGCGTGATTTCTATAAAATAACGAAAAGGGGGCTTGTAATTATGTTGGTCAATGTCTCGAACATCGTAGGCCATAAAAAATAGCCCCAATTTTTATATGTAAATTTAGGGCTATTTTTATGAATGATCAGGTTGTAGAAATATTGAAAGCTAATACATATTCAATCTTGAATCACTTTTTACTTATACCAATTATTTACAATATATAATATTTTTCACAATACGCTATTCAAGATATTGACCTATTTCTGCACCCCGTCAAGTAGACAGTGGAAATAAAAAAATAATTTAAGCGGCTTTAGCTCTATACTCCATAGGGCTAAGGCCGTCTAATCGTCTTTGGTATCGATGATGATTATAAAAATGGATGTACTCGTCTATCGCAAGCGAAAGTTCCTCAAATGTTTTATATTTATGTAAACCATACTTCTCACTCTTCAGTGTTCCCCAAAAAGATTCCATTGGTCCATTATCAATACACCGACCAACTCGTGACATACTTTGTGTCATCTTGGCCGCATCGATCTTCCGTTTAAACCCTTTAGAGGTATATTGGAACCCTCTGTCACTATGGATAAGTAGATGTTCACCAGCTAATTGTTCTGTGGCCTGGTCAAGCGTCTTGAATACAAGTGAATTATTATTGGCATGCCCTAGAACATAACTGACAATGGATCCATCATAAAGATCACGTATCGCGCTTAAATAGGCCTTTTTTGATTGGCCATACTTCAATTCTGTCACATCCGTCACCCATTTTTCATTTGGTTGAACAGCTGTAAACTCGCGGTTTAATCGGTTTTCAGCCACATGTTGAGGGGTGGATCGTTTATATGGTTTCTTCTTTAGCCGAATAACCGAGCGTAAATGAGCCACGTTCATCAGTCGATAGATTCTCTTTTCATTTAATTTCTCTTCAAACGCTCTATTCATGTGTAGCGTCATTTGGCGATAGCCAAAGGTGCGATCGACTTTTTCATGAAGGACTTTCATCTTTTTATGATTTCCTCATTGAGACGTTCTCGGTCAGAAGGGGTTCGTTTCAGCCATTTGTAGTAAACAGCTCTAGAAATACCAGCAATCTCACAAAGTAGAAGAATCGAAAAGCTCTCTTCCTTTTGAAGCTCTTGAATGGCGACATAGTTATCTTCAAATCGTATTTGATTTAGTTTCGCCTCCTTTCGACCTCTTCCAACTTTTTTAGGAAAGCATTCTCCGCACGTAACCGTTCATTTTCTCTTTCTAACTTTTTCATTTGAAGTTGGATTTTCTCTTCTGGAGTGAGTAGAGCTTCTTCTTTTTTACTACCACGTTTATCTTTCAACGCTTCCTCTCCGCCCTCTTCATACTTCTTCACCCATTGATAGACTTGTTGATAAGAAACATGATACGTATTGGCTGCTTCTTGGTAAGCTTTTCCGTTCTCCAAACAAGCCTGTACAATGTGGATTCGTTCTTCCCAAGTCGTTTTTCTTCCCTTCGTCATAGAGCTCGTCCTTCCTGGTGACGTATCTTTTAATTCACTATGACTAGTATACTTCCTAATCCAGTCTCTGAGGACAGAGGCGTCCGAGATTTCATACATTCGAGTAACCTCACGGATCGAATACATACCAGACAGATACTCTTTTACGGCGGCTAGTTTCAGATCCTTTGAATACCTTTTCCAGGTAGAAGACTCTTTTAGACCTTCCATCCCATGTTTATTATACTTATATTTCCATTCCAAAATCGTTGAATTGTCTACGTTATATATTGACTTTAATTCATTTTTTGAATAATCCTCTAATGCGTTTAATACCTCGTATTTCTTTTTTACTGAGTAAGACCTTTTGGACATAACAAATACTCCCCCATAAGTAGCCAGATTTTTATATTTTAATCTGTCTACCTAAAGGGGAGCATATCAATCATATCTAAAGGGGAGAAACGATTCGACTTTTTTCAAAACATTCAACTTTATTTCAAACCCACATTTTCAATTCAATATGACAACAACCCTACTCCACCGTCACGCTCTTCGCCAAGTTCCGTGGTTTGTCGACGTCGCAGCCTCTGTGCAGCGCGGCATAGTAGGCAATCAGCTGTGTCGGAATGACCGATACAAGTGGTGTCAGCAACTCGTGTACCCGGGGCAAGACGACAGCATCGCCTTCTTGGTCAAGGCCTTCCATCGAAATGATCGCTGTGGCTGCGCCTCGGCTTGCGACTTCTTGAACATTGCCACGAATGCTTAAATTGACATGTTCTTGTGTAGCGAGGGCAATGACAGGCGTTCCGTCTTCAATAAGCGCGATAGTGCCATGCTTCAGTTCGCCGCCGGCAAATCCTTCTGCTTGAATGTAGGAAATCTCTTTTAGCTTCAATGCACCTTCAAGAGCTACGAAGTAATCGGATGTGCGGCCGATGAAGAATGCATTGCGCGTCACGGATAGGTAGTCGCGGGCAATTTGTTCCATTTCGTCTTTTTGGTTGCAGAGCGACTCCATTGCATTTGCGGCAATGGCTAGCTCCTGCAGCAAGTCAAAATCAAGCGCCTTTCCTGCTGCATTGGCTACATCAACGGCAAGCAAGGCGAGAACAGCAATTTGTGCTGTGTATGCTTTTGTAGAAGCGACAGCTATTTCTGGCCCTGCAAACGTGTGCAGCGTATAATCGGCTTCACGGGAAAGCGTCGATCCTGGCACATTTGTAATTGTAAGCGTGCGGTGGCCTTGTTTTTTGACGTTCACAAGCACGCCGCGGGAATCAGCAGTTTCGCCGCTTTGTGAAATAAAGACAAAGAGTGGTTTTTCAGATAAGAGCGGCATATTGTACAAAAATTCGCTCGCAATATGCACTTCTGTCGGTTTGCCGGAAACGCGTTCGAGCAGCTGTTTTCCAACTAGGCCAGCATGGTAGCTTGTTCCTGCTGCAACAACGTAAATCCGGTCGCTTTCTTTCATTGCTGCGCGGATGTCTTCATCGAGGCGCGTGCTGCCATCTTCGTGTTGGTACTTTTGGATGATGTTGCGAATGACGAATGGTTGTTCATCAATCTCTTTTAGCATAAAGTGGGCGTATGTGCCTTTTTCAATGTCGCTTACATCAAGCTCGGCTGTGTAAGGCTTGCGCTCTTGCACATCACCGGCCAATGTTTTGATTTCAATACGATCGCGTTTGACTATCACGAGCTCTTCATCCATAATTTCAATAAATTGATCGGTGACAGTAAGCATCGCCATTGCGTCTGAGGCAACGACATTCGCATTTTCGCCAACACCAACTAAAAGCGGGCTCTTGTTTTTTCCGACAAAAATGGTGTCTGGGTCTTCCTTATCAAGAAGAGCAATCGCATAAGAGCCCTTCATAAGCGAGAGCGCTTTGCTGACAGCTTCTTCGGTTGTAAGTCCTTCCCCAGCCAATTGTTCAATAAACTGAACAATCACTTCCGTGTCCGTATCGCTTTTTAGCTGTACATCGGCTAAATAATCGCGCTTAATTTGCTCGTAGTTTTCAATGACACCATTGTGTACGAGCGTATACCGTTCTGTTGCGCTTTGATGAGGGTGTGCGTTTAATTGGCTTGGGACACCATGAGTCGCCCAGCGCGTATGCCCGATTCCGACTGTTGAGTGGACATTTTCATCAACAGCCTTGCGCAATGTGGCGATTCGGCCCTTTTCCTTAAACACCTCGGTACCGCTTTCTGTCCGGACTGCAATGCCAGCGGAGTCGTAGCCGCGGTATTCCAGTTTTTCCAGACCACTTAGCAAGATTTCCTTTGCATCCTCATTTCCGATGTACCCAACAATTCCACACATATTTTTCGTATCCTCCCGCAGTGGGAGCATCGACCTGCAGGGGCAGACGTGCCCCCACTCTTTGAATTTGTTGCGTGCTGCTTTTGTTTTTGTGCAACAGGTCACCCCATTGTTTTGACAAAAGCTTGCGGCTGTCACACGCAGCCGGAGGGAACCCGCCGAAAGTTCGATTAGCCCTCTCCTCGTCAACTGGCATCGTGCCAGTCCTGGCGCTTTGGTGTATGAAATTCATACAAGACTCATAATAAAGGAATGGAGAATTGCCGTCAATCGATTTCATAGGTTCTCCACAATTTTAAACTATGCACCTGTTTCGTTCGGCGGAACGGTTTGTTATTCAAAAGGGCAAAACAGCACTTGTTCTAGCGGAAATTTGGCTACATAAAAAAGCATTGCCTTATTACGGCAATGCTTTTTTATCAAGCTCCAAGCTGTTCTTTTACGACATCGACAATTTGGTTGGCGTATTGTTGGCACAACTCATCGGTTTTGGCTTCGACCATCACCCGCACAAGTGGTTCGGTGCCAGACGGGCGTACGAGGATCCGGCCTTCGCCAGCCATTGCCTCTTCCACACGTTGGATTTCTTGTTGGACGAGGGCATTGTTTTTAACTGCATCTTTATCCGTGACGCGGACGTTGATTAAGCATTGCGGGAATGTTTTCATGCCTGCGGCAAGTTCGGACAAAGGCTTCCCTGTTTGTTTCATAATGTTTAAAAGCTGCACGCCTGTAAGCAAGCCATCGCCTGTCGTGTTGTAATCAAGAAAAATAATATGGCCAGACTGTTCGCCGCCAAGATTGTAATTTCCTTTACGCATTTCCTCCATCACATACCGGTCGCCTACAGCCGTCTGCTTCGTTTCGATTTGTTTTTCCTCGAGTGCTTTATAAAAACCGAGATTGCTCATTACAGTGGTGACAACCGTATTGTTGTTCAGGCGTCCTTGTTCTTTTAAGTAGGAAGCGATAATATACATAATCTTGTCGCCGTCCACAATCTCGCCATTTTCATCGACTGCGATCAAACGATCGGCATCGCCGTCAAACGCCAGGCCTACGTCTGCCTGTTTTTCTACAACTAGCTTTGCCAGCTCTTCAGGATGGGTCGAGCCGCAGCATGCATTTATATTGGTTCCGTTTGGCGAAGAGCCCATCGACGATATATCTGCGTCAAGATCAGCCAGCACGTGCGTAGCTAGCGATGAGGCAGCACCGTTGGCACAGTCAATGGCGACGTGGATTCCTTCAAAACCGCCTTCAACCGTTTGTTTTAAAAACTGCATGTATTTCTGGGCGCCCTCAAAATAGTCATTTAACTGGCCGATATCGCCACCAATCGGACGAGGCATCGTATCTTCGCCGTCAATGAGTGCTTCTATCTCCTCTTCTTGTGAATCAAGCAGCTTAAATCCGTCAGACCCGAAAAATTTAATGCCATTGTCTTCTACCGGATTATGAGAAGCAGAAATCATAATTCCAGCAGTTGCGCTCAATTGTTTGGTCAGGAACGCAACGCCAGGAGTTGAAATGACCCCAAGGCGCATAACTTCGGCGCCAATTGAAAGCAAACCAGCCACTAAGGAAGCCTCAAGCATTTCCCCAGAAATACGCGTATCCCGGCCAATCAGCACCTTAGGTTGCGCCGCCTCTTTCGTTAGCACATAGCCGCCAGCGCGACCTAACTTAAACGCAAGTTCAGGCGTAAGCTCTGAATTGGCTACCCCCCTAACGCCATCTGTCCCAAAATATTTACCCATGATTGATCGCTCCTTCTTTATGCGTTCTCATTGCTTTCATTCTTCGAATTGCAACATCGCCTCATCGTCTAGTTCGAAGCGGATATGCGGCGGCCCACTTACCGATATAGGAAGGGACTGTTCTCCTTTATGGGAACCACTCGCATCCACCTGCAATTGTATATCGTTCATGCTCAAACGATCCAGCCTGGCTTTAGTCCCAAATGCTGTTACCGGAACTGTCGATGGCTGGTCTGCAGCGAAACGGACAGTGCCCTCTGCCCCGACAATTTCAATCGGCACGTCGGAAAACGCTTGCCTTTCTTCCTTTCCGACACTAAAGTGGACACGGACTTCTTTCGGTTCAATTCGTTCGGCATCCGTTGGTGTTTTCAGTTTTGCCGTTACCTCGCCGTTTTCCTCAACTTTGCTTAAGTCAACTGGCTCGCTTTCTACAAACTCAATATCTTCCAGAACGTCAGTCGGCCCATATACAGTTACTTCATTTGGTTCAATCGTCACTTCATCAATGCTGATTCCGTCTGGCAACTCATTCTCCTTTATCATTTTCACTGGCACAAGTTTATTTGGGCTCGTGATCGGCACGGTCACAGAAACAAAATTAGGGTCTGCTTCAATCTCCAGTTCTTGCCCTGACTCATCATAAAAATGGACAGGGTACTCATCTTCAACCGTTTCCTTGACCCCTTCAAGGTCTACGAACACTTTGGCTTCTTCAATTTGGTCAATCGTGTCTCCATCTGCGGTCACTTCCACATTCACTGGGTTGGCGATTGGCGAACCTGCAGCAAACTCGTCTCCTAGTTCGCTTTCGTTCTCGAGCTCCACGCGCACTGGGATCGAGACCGTTTGTTTTTCTTTTAAAGTGATGCGAACTACTTGAGGTTGCGTTGTTACCGACAGATCACTCGGGAAATTGCGTGTGTTGACGGCTAGCACATGTTCTCCTTCAGTGGTCACATCAGTCGCGTCCACAAACACCTCTGTCGACCGGTTGCTTGTTAACTGGAATAGCGAGATCGACACTTGCGAACCTTGGAGCTGCACACTCACTGTTTCCGGTTGGTCAACTAGTTCAAAACGTGTTTCATCATAAAACACTTCAAGTGGTTGGTCTTCGATTGTATAAGGAGTATTGGTTACTTCAGGCAAAAGAGACGGCGTGCCGACATTATCTTGATTGACCATAATAAATAACATCAATGCAATAAAGAAAGCCAGAATCCGCACAAACCAAATGCTATTAAACAGTTTATCCATTTTTTCTTCCACCCCACTGCCAGCGGTTTTCAGAAGAAGTAGCGCGAAGCAAGTTCTGCTCAAGCATCTCCCTCAACTGTTCTTCGCTTAAGTTACGGTAGAGCGTGCCGCTTTTTGATATCGATATGCCTCCCGTTTCCTCGGAGACAATCAATGTCAAACAATCCGTTACTTCACTGATCCCGAGAGCGGCACGGTGGCGCGTCCCTAGCTCTTTTGATATTGTATTGTCTTCAGACAGAGGCAAATAACAGCCTGCGGCCAAAATTTTATCGTTCTTAATGACAACGGCGCCATCGTGCAACGGTGTATTGGGAATAAAAATATTAATCAACAACTCCGAAGTAAGTACAGCCTGCATCGGAATGCCAGTCTCAGCATAATCGTTTAAGCCAGTCTCCTTTTCAATCGACACGAGCGCGCCAATGCGTCGCTTCCCCATATAAGAAGTCGCTTTAACGAGGGCATCAATGGTCGTTTGCATCGAATCATTTTTAGGAGCTGAACGGCTTGTGAACAGACGGCTTCTTCCGAGTTGTTCCAATCCCCTGCGCAATTCAGGCTGAAAGATAATAATGATCGCCAGCAATCCAAACGTAGCGGTTTGCTTGGTAATGAACTCCAATGTGCTTAACCCTAGGAAGTTGCTGACAAACCATATCATAAAAATGACAGCGATCCCTTTGACCAACTGTACAGCCCGAGTGCCGCGAATAATCATAATTAGTTTATACACAACATATGTAACAAGCAAAATGTCGACAATTTGGCCAATGTAAGCAAGCCATGGCAAATTTTCGAAGTCTATCGTAAACATGTATGCCCCTCCATGTTTAATCGTCTAGTCCTACCTTTGACAAGTCCAGCGCATCTTAAACGAAACGCAGTGCCAAACGTAACAAGTATACACCGATCCACACGAAATAGAAAGGGAGTTCCCGCTTTACGACAGGAACTCCATTATTTTTCATGCTTCTTCTAATTGTCGGTGGAATGTGGGTCGTCCTCTCCTGCATCGAAAACGGCGACAACTTCACTAAAAAACTCTTTCATGTTGTACCACGCCCAAGACAGCGCTTTGTCGACTTCCTCAATTTCCCCAGTTACTTGATTGGGCGAAGCGTAAAGTGCGTCTCGGTTGAAACGGCTATTGATGAGAAGGACATTGCCGCGCACTTCCCCTTCAAGCACGAGCGTGCCATTTCTGACAACCAAGTCACCATCAATTACTTCGCCTTCGGGCACAACGACAACGCCTGCTTCTTTATCAATTACAAACGGCCCGTTCCCTGATACGGCAATTCCGTCGGTAGTATGGTTCCATGCGGAAAAAAAGGCAGCTGACATCATGAGGAGGAATATCGCTGCTGCAACCAAAATTGGATGACGTTTAGCTTTTAGCTTCCATTTTGCTGTTTTTTTCGTTTTAGGCAATTTCGCCATAACGCCGGCAGTAAACCCTTCAGGCGCCTCTATATGAGAAGAACTTTGGATAAACGCAATGGATTTCTTCAGTTCTTGCAAATGCTCTCTGCAAGACGGGCACGATTGTAGATGAGCATAAAGTTCCTCTTTCTGCTCTTTCGTCGCATCTCCGTCTAAATAAATGTGTATCAATTCATCGTGAGAATGACAGGTTTTCATCTTGTCACCCCTTTACATTTATAAGTGCCGCATACGTTTACGCAGCGCTTCACGCCCTCGATGAATCCGCGTTTTAACGGTTGCTACAGGCATATCCATAATTTCGCTAATTTCTTTTAACGATAGATCCTCTAAATACTTAAGCACGATCGCCGTACGATACTTAATAGGAAGCTGGTTAATCTCTGATTGTATCCACTCTTGAAGCTCCATTTTCACAACCTGGTCTTCAGGCAGTTCATCTGTTGCGGCAAGTTGGGATTCATAGGTCACTTCCTCCATCCCTTTTACCGTATCTTGCAAATACATGTCAGGCTTCCGCTTCCGCAAACGGTCAATTGACACATTGGTTGTAATGCGGAACAACCAAGTCGAGAACTTTCGAGTGGTATCAAATTTATCTAAATTGGTATAAGCACGCAAAAACGCCTCTTGGGCGATATCTTGGGCTTCATGGACGTGGCCGACCATTCTATAGGCAACTTGGTACACTTTGTCTTTGTAGAGGTCTACCAATTCGGCGAAAGCCTGCTCATCCCCTTGTTTAATGTCTGCAATTAATCGATTCGTTAACGAGTCCATTTCATCCCCTACCTAAATTAAACATACGGAACTCACTGACAGATGGTTTCGTGTAATCTAATCATAACACGAAAAAATATCTTTTTTTTAAAAAAGAAGGAATTTTGTCCTAAACCGAGTAATGTAATTTAGAAAGGGAGGGAAGGATATGGCAAATGCGTATGACATTCACCCACTGTCGCGTTCGATTGAAGACACGCGGACGCAACTTAATGATTCGGCTGCTGCTTATCCGCTCAGCTCACCACACATTTTAACGATCAGTCAGAAACTCGACGCTCTACTAAATGAATACTCCAATCTTTCTGCAAAAAAACCGCCTAAAAGCGTATAAACCGATTTTCAACATAAAAAGAGCAGCCTATACAGGCCGCTCTTTTCTATAAGTGGAGCCTAGCGGGATCGAACTGCTGACCTCCTGCGTGCAAAGCAGGCGCTCTCCCAGCTGAGCTAAGGCCCCGATAAAAAACGGCTTTCGCCGTCCCAGACTGTAGACAAACGCTCGCATCCTTCGTTGCTCACCTCGTTCATATGCTCATGAATCCACGTTCTATTCGCATCTTCACTCGGTTTCGCGCCTCGGCTGACAAGCGTTTTCTATCAGTCTGAGTGATATTGTCGACTTTGTCGACAATATCACACAGCTTTCACCGTCTTTAAAGAAGTGAGCCATGAAGGACTCGAACCTTCGACCCTCTGATTAAAAGTCAGATGCTCTACCAACTGAGCTAATGGCTCTAATGGCTGGGCTAGCTGGATTCGAACCAGCGCATCACGGAATCAAAATCCGTTGCCTTACCGCTTGGCCATAGCCCAACAAAATAAAAATGGTGGAGGGGGACGGATTCGAACCGCCGAACCCGGAGGGAGCGGATTTACAGTCCGCCGCGTTTAGCCACTTCGCTACCCCTCCACGATAGAAAGACAATATGAACATGGTGGAGGATGACGGGATCGAACCGCCGACCCTCTGCTTGTAAGGCAGATGCTCTCCCAGCTGAGCTAATCCTCCATTTTGACTGCAGATAAGCGGCGAATTTCTTCGTCCAATTCGTGTCTCTCAGTCAGTCACGTACGGTTGTACGCTCCTTTCCTCGAGCACTTCTTGTCCTCGAACTTCTTGCTTCTCTTTGTCAAAGAATATGCAGATAAGCGGCGAATTTCTTCGTCCAATTCGTGTCTCTCAGTCAGTCACGTACGGTTGTACGCTCCTTTCCTCGAGCACTTCTTGTCCTCGAACTTCTTGCTTCTCTTTGTCAAATGTTGATTTTGAGGAGCCTCGTTTTACAATAGAGGCATATCTATGAAAAATTGTCCGGCAGCGCTCTACTCTCGCAAGGGGAATCCCCTAACTACCATCGACGCAAAAGAGCTTAACGACCGTGTTCGGCATGGGAACGGGTGTGACCTCTTTGCCATTGCCACCGAACTTAAAAAGGCAAGTGAAAAGCAAGGAGTTGAGAAGCCAACTTCTTGCTTTGCCTTCTACTCATAAAAATGACCCGTACGGGATTCGAACCCGTGTTACCGCCGTGAAAGGGCGGTGTCTTAACCGCTTGACCAACGGGCCTCCTGACTGACAAATAATATGATAACAAACGTTTTTTTAGATTGCAACTGTTTTTTTCAATTTATTATTGCTCTAATAGAATAGCCGAGAAGGGCTCATTTTATTCGCGGAGGTTTTACTATGAAAGCCCAGTTTTGTCGCCAAAATTGGATTAACGCATAAGGTGTATTATTCCTAATTGTAAAGGTGGTGTACACGCATGGGTTACTATGGCGGAGGCTACGACGGCTATGGCTACGGTCCAGCTGGCGGCGGTTACGGTGGCTACGGCTACGGTGGCGGTTTTGCGCTAATTGTTGTGCTATTCATTCTTCTTATCATCATTGGCGCAGCTTACGTTAAATAATTGTGCAACCACAACGTTTAAAGAGCAGGCTAAAACGGAGGCCTGTTCTTTTTCCTTTCTACTCCTGAAATTTCGCTGTTTAAACACATAATGATAGAATCTGTATTGCCAAAAAAACACTGCCTTCCTCCATTCAAGACTATGGCGCATGAAAACATAGGCTTGCAAACCGTGTTTTATTTGCACACGCCTAAGCAAAGCGTTTGATTTGTTTCCTAAACACCTATGCATATAAATAGGCGGTTGGCAAAACCATTGCGTTGACAGATATTTTAAACACATGTATATTAAACATAGTTTTTTCATCGGTTTACAGTATTTTTACAAAAGGAGACAACTTATGCCACCCATCACGAAGTTAGCCATAGCTACCTCCATTGCCACTGTATTGGCTTTAGGCGCATGCACCAATGATGCAAGCCAAAGTCCCAGTGAAGAAAATCGCTTTATTGAATACGGCATAGCAACCGACATTCGTCCACTTGACCCCCATACACAGAACATTGTCATCAATTGGCGTGTCGGTGCCAATATATACGACCGCTTAATTGAACAAGATGAAAACTTGGAGTTGCAACCGAGTTTGGCCACAGACTGGGAAATGCTCGATGAGTTAACGTGGGAATTCTCTTTAAGGGAAGACGTCGATTTTCATGATGGAAATGTGTTTGATGCAGAGGCTGTAAAAGCAAATTTCGAACGAAATCTAGCCGAGGAAACAGCGTCTCCGACTGCATACTTGTTTCAAGCTATCGAAGAAGTAGAAGTCATTGATCCAGCTACCGTCCGCTTTCATTTAAACGTTCCGTTTGCTTCATTGCCAGCGCATTTGTCACACCACGGAGCTTCTATCATTAGTCCTGAAGTGATAGCCGAGGACAATGAAGCTGTTGCCAACGGAGAAGCGCCAGGGTCCATCGTAAGCGAAAAACCGATTGGCACAGGCCCATTCCAATTTGAATCTTGGACGCCTGACGAAGAGCTTGTCCTGACAGCAAATGACGATTATTGGGGTGGTGCCCCGCAAGTAGCTGGTGTTCGTTTCACCGTCATTCCAGACGCTGCTACACGTTTAGCGAATTTACAATCAGGCAATTCCGACGTTATTGATGCCGTTTCGCCAAGCAGCATGGCCGAAATCGAGGGGAATCCAGATATAAATGTAATTGAAGTGGAGTCAACCTACGTTAACTTCCTTGCCTTTAACACCAATGAAGCGCCGTTTAATGACGTGCGGGTACGCCAAGCTTTTGCGAAAGCGATTGATAAGAATGAAATCTTTGATGGCATCGTCAACGGCTACGGCTCTATCGCAAACAGCCCGCTTTCACCGTTTGATTTTGGTTTTACGGAAATAGACGGCCTCTCCTTTGACCCAAATGAAGCGAAAGCTTTGCTCGCAGAAGCAGGATATGGAGAAGGCGATCTCGATGTTACATTAACTGTCAGCACAGAAGGAGATCAAGTGAACATCGCTACGTACATCCAGCATGCGTTAGCGGAAATTGGCGTCAATGTTGAAATTGAGCAAATCGAATTTGCTACATTTGTCGACTATACAGGCGAAGGGAAAACGCAAATGTTCCTTTTAGGGCGTTCTAGCCCAACAGGCGATGGTTACAACGGTTTCTTTACGATTTTGCATTCCAATAAACAAACGAGCAACCAACTTCGCTATCCTTATACAAACCAAGATCTCGACCAACTCATCGATGCAACTTTGGCGACTGAGGATGAAGGAGAAAGAAGCGCTTATTTCAAAGAAGCCCAACAATTAGTCGCGGAGGAAGTGCCATTTCATTTCCTCTACTACCCTTCTACTTTGACAGGGGTAAGCAATGATCTAGAAGGCGTAACCGTGATTCCAACAGGCGTCGTTTTCCTAAAAGACGCTGCTTTTACAAACAATTAACATCATCCGGGGTAGCTAAGCATCTCTTTGTTTAGCTATCCTCCTTTATTATTCGAGCGTTTGATATATTTCATCTTCGTTATTTTCATATTTTTCTGTTACAATAACATCAAAATGATGATAGCCTTTATGTTAGTGCCTAGCTCATTACCTTCGAACAAAGAAAGGATCTGTGCTTATGAAACTAGTATGCTTTGGCGATAGCATTACTGCCGGCCATGAAGGGTTAAACGAACCAATGTTAACCGCATTTCTTAAAAAGAAGTTGCCGCCGACGGTTGAAATCGTAAATGCTGGCGTTTCTGGCGACACAACCATTCAAGCTTTAGCACGAATTGAAACGGATGTCATTAGCCATCAACCTGATCTTGTAACCGTGTTGTTTGGAGCCAATGACGTAGCCACCCATAAGCGAGTGGAACAAGATGACTTTGCTGATAATATCGACAAAATCGCTAGCTTCATTTCGCCTAAGAAGGCGATTTTGATTACCCCCGCCCCTGTCGATGAATCACTTGAGCAAAACAGAACGAACGAAGCACTCAAGGCATACAGCCATTGCATCAAGGAAGTAGCACAAAAGCGTGGCTGTCATTTCGTTGACTTTTTTACCACCTTCTTCTCAAAGCCAGATTATCAATGGCGCTTAAAAGGGATGAGGGATGACGGCTTGCATTTTGGTGAAAAAGGGTACGACTTGCTTTCTGATTTGATTGCAGAAAAAATCGCTTCCCTTACGAAAGCGGGAAGCGGTTTTTAAACAATGGGGGAACTGGCGGCCTTACTACTCTTTCCAAAAACAAAAAAACGACCCCCTTATTTATTTGAATAAGGGGGTCATTTTTATCTTATCCGGTTTCTTTCACGAGAAGCCATTCCAGCCTCGACTTGCTCTCTTTCACGAATGGCCTTCCCCAATAAACGCTCTTATTTTTCGCCGCTAAGTTTCACGAGAATTTTAGCCTGGCGTTTATCGCTTGTTAACACTTCAAACCCAGACTCTACAATATCTTCTAGCTCAATCCGGTCGGTTATAACGCCTTTCGGATTCAACGCTCCCTCTGCCATTAAATCAATGGTCGTTTGGAATACTTCTGGTTCATAAGCCAAAGTGGACGTAATCTTAACGCCACTGCCCGTAATATCCATCGGATTGAATTCAATCGGCTTAGCAAAAATGGAAACAACGACGACCGTTCCCCGTGATTTGGCTGCTTGAATAGACTGGTTAAATGTTACATTTACGCCAGCCACTTCAAAGCTCACATCGACCCCATCTGGGACAAGGCTTTTCACTTTTTCAACGGGATCGACTTCGCCAGAATTAAATGTATGGGTAGCGCCGACTAGCCGTGCTTTTTCCAGCCTTTCTTCCGATAAATCAAAAACAATGATTTTGCTGGCGCCCGCAGCCTTAGCAGCAATAATGGTGAACAAACCAATTGGCCCCGCCCCAAAGACGGCAACGGATTGTCCAAATTTAAAATCGGCTTCTTTTACCGCTTGCACCGCCACCGCCATCGGTTCAACGAGTGCTCCTTCTTCTAACGTTAAGTTGTCAGGCAGTTTATATACATTTTTCTCTGGGATCACTGCAAAATCAGCGAATCCCCCATCTGTAGCAAGACCAGCAAACGAAAAGCCATCATAGAGATCAACTGAAGCGGGCTTGTTTCCGTAGGTAAAGAGTGGATTGATGACGACACGATCCCCCTTTTGAAAAGCTTTAACTTCCGTCCCTACTTCCTCAATCACACCGGCAAACTCGTGCCCTAATGTAAGGGGTGGCTCGCCGCCAGTAATAGGATCAGGCTCTCCTTTTGGGATAATAACCGGACCGTGCAAGTATTCGTGAAGGTCACTTCCGCAAATACCAGCCCATGCTACGCGCACTTTCACATCACGGGCGCCTAGTTTCGCGGGTTCTCTTTCCTCTACACGGATATCTTTCTCTTTGTACCATACGGCTGCTCTCATCAAGAACATCTCCTTATTATGCTATGGTGTTTTATCTACACCTTTATAATAACACTGTAAAATGAAAAATGGTCATTATAACGAAAATGTCCACTAAATCTCCTTATGTATTCGAAAACTGTTTATTACTCGCAAGAACGTATGAAAGAATGTCATTTTAATCATCCAAGGCAAGCTATGTTCACTAAATCATGATTCCCCTTAATTTTCCAAAATTACCTTCAAGATTATGCCAGCATTTGTTCCAAAAATCATCAATAATTGTTTTTTTCATAAATTTAGAGTTAGAGAATGATCGGTTTGATTTTCCTAACTACAGCACTTACACGCTTTCATTAAAGGGAATCTTTGCAAACTTATTTATAAGGATTTATCAGTCCATAGCAAACAAGGTCCTCAAACGCATCGATTTTATAAATATGTTCTTTTAACGTTCCCTCATAAACCATTCCACACTTTTCCATAACCTTTCCAGACGCAGGATTTGTTTTGAAATAGCGTCCATAAACACGGTGATAATGCTTTTCTTTAAAAGCAAATTCAATAACCGCCTTGGCCGCCTCCGTTCCGTACCCCTTTCCCCAATAAGGTTCTCCTATCCAGTAACCGATCTCGCCGTTTTTATGTTGCTTATCGTTTGTAATGGCAATAGCGCCATACAACTGCCCGCTCTCTTTATCCGTTATAGCAAATTCGTATAACTGGTCTAATTCAAAGTTTTGCTCATGATTCGCTATCCATGAAAGGGCGCATTCAATTGAATACGGATAGGGCAAATGTAAAGTGCTCTTATAAAGGTTATAATTATTGCACAGTTCAACGACATTATGGGCATCTGCCTTTGTAAACAAACGCAAACGCAATCTCTCTGTCGTGATTATTCTGTCCCCACGATTATAGACCATGTAGTCCATCCCCCCTAAATGATTGTCCTTCATAAAACAGCCTTGAAATGGTATCACACAGTATAGCATAAAAAGAAGCCGTTTAAGCATGTTCATTCTTCATTGATCTCAAAAAATTTTCGATATTCCAGCTCTCTACTTTTAAAACTTATAAACATGCTGCTTTTAGGCTTTCATTTCTTCAACTAATTCACATAAGAACTGCACACCTAAATCTTAGAACGTTTGATTGTCCTCCTTGTTTCATTTTCCTAGCAATTGTTTGCTACGACTAAGTGTTGTACACAGAAATTATGCTTCAAAAACGCGACAAACATGAAGGTTATTCTATGGATCGCTTTGACACTGTGTTATAATCGTTTCAAAATGAAACAAATTATTGGAGGACGACATGAAACTCTTAGCAATTGCGCCGTACGAGGGACTACGACAACTGTTTTTAAGAGTAGCGGAAGAGGAAGGACTATCGATCAAAGCAGAAGTAGGCAATCTAGATGAAGGTGTTCGTCTAGCCAAAAAAGCGGCTGATGAATCGTTTGATGTCATTATAAGCCGCGGAGGAACCGCAACATTGATCCAACAACATCTATCCATTCCTGTAGTAGAAATTGAAATATCCGGGTATGACTTATTAAAAAATTTGCTATTTCTAAAAGAATATCCCGACAAAAAAGCGATTGTCGGTTTTCCGCAAATTACAAACGGGGTCCAACTCATCAATGAATTACTGGATGTTTCCTTTTCCACTGTAACCATCCATAGCGAGGGAGAAGCAGTACATGCTTTAAAGAAACTAAAAGCACAAGGTTTTGAAAGCGTTTTAGGCGATGTAATCACAGTTAATGAAGCAGAAAGACTAGGGATGAATGGATTTTTATTGTCGTCTGGTGAAGAAAGTGTCCGAAAAGCGTTTAATCAAGCCAAACGAGTCGTGAAAGCATTAGGGCGAGACCGGTTAAATTATGAGCTTCCGCTATCTTATTTACATGAACAAGAACGAGGCCTTATCTTGTTAGATCAGAACAACGACGTTTGTTTCATAAATGAATTCGCTAAAAAATTTCAATTAATGGAATTCATAAACGACCATTCTTTTATGCGCCAGTTAAGAACGCCCCGTGACACAGGCGCGTTTTCCTGGCCCGACGACCACTCCGTGTGGTATATCCGCTATAAGACGATTGGCAACCGGGGATTGGCAATGGAGTTTGCCCAACTGAACAAACGTATGTTCAACGACCACCCAAGACCGATCATTATCGGATCAGATGACCCGATTATTAAACAACAAATGAAGAAATATTTATCTTCTACGTCAACAGCTATTCAACGTACATTAAAAGCGGCAGAAGCTTTTTCGGCTTACGAGGAACCGATTTGGATTGACGGAAAACCTGGGACAGGCGCAGAAGCGTTGGCATACCACATCACATTTCAGCTATATCCCGCTGTCGAACATATGATTGTTATTGAATGTTCAAGAATGAATGAGCGTCCGTATCAAGAAGGGGTGCAAGAGTTGTTGTCTTTTTTTGGTGCAGAGCAACTCGCGGTTCTTGTGAAGGGGCTGTCTGAAGGGACTGACGAAGCGCTTAAGGCATGTAGCTCGCTTTTTCAGCAAGTACGTGAGGGCCAGCCTGTCTTGCTGTTAGGCAAGAGAAAGCACCGCATTGCCAAGCAGCTTGGATTAAAACAACTTGGCGGCGAATTACAAATGCCCGCTCTACAGGAAAGAATTGACGACATTGATCTTTTGTCAAGACTGGCGCTTCATGAAATGAATATGAATTACGGCAAGCAGATTGTCGGATTTCGCGAAGCTGCTTTGCACGCTTTAAGAAACCATCACTGGACAGAACACATTGATGAGCTCTGGCAAGTGATTCAAGATGCAGTAAAAACAGCGGATTCGTCTTATATCGACGAAACATTGCTCACGCCATTCCTTCGCTCAAAGGAGACGATTCCACCTTTCCATTTAACGGGAACGATGAAAGAAATCGAGGAGAAAATTATCTATCATGTGTGGCTAGAAGAAGGAAAAAAACATTCGAAAACGGCAGAACGACTAGGGATGAACCGGACGACACTCTGGCGAAAACTAAAAAATGCACAAGAAGGGGCTACTGACTAGCCGCTTCTTTTTTGTTTCAAAATGAAACAAAAATAAGAATACTAGTGAAATGTACGTTGATAAATGAACCATCCCCCGATATACTTTTTTGTAAGCGTTTCAATTTATGACTAGGAGGTGCTTATCGTTGAATCATGTATCAGGCATTTATGCTGCGCTGTTGACACCATTCCATGAAGATCAATCGATTCACAAAGAAGCATTGCAGCAGCTTGTTGCTCGGATGATTGACAATGGCGTTCACGGGCTATTTGCACTAGGAACCAATGGGGAATTCCATACATTAACTCCCCAAGAGAAATACGAAGTTGCAACAATCGTTCTTAAAGAAGCAAAAGGAAAAATTCCGGTGATGCTTGGTGTTGGGGGCAATTATACGGAAGAGGCCATTCAACTAGCAAAAGGGTTTGAACAGCTCGGCGCAACCATGTTTTCTGTGATCACGCCTTATTTTATGCCACCAAACCAAAGCGAACTGGCGAATTACTTTGAAGACATTGCTAACGCGACCGAAGTACCGATTTTCTTATACAACATTCCCTCAAAAACAGGAGTTTGTATTGATCCGTTGACTGTCGCACGTTTGGCAAAACACCCGAACATCTATGGGATTAAGGACAGCAGCGGCGACTTCCAATTAATTCAATCATACATTCAACACACACAAGAAGAAGATTTTGTTGTATTTGCCGGGACGGATTCGCTGATTTTGAAAACGCTCCAGGAAGGCGGAGGCGGGGCCGTTGCGGCAACGGCAAACGCGTTGCCCAAACTCGTCTCATCCATATTTACTCATTTTAAAAATGGACAATTTGACGAAGCCGAGAAAGCACAAGCTCAACTCCAACCATTGCGGGACACATTTTCTCTGAGTACCATCCCTGCTTCGTTAAAAAAAGCGGTCGAACTGTCAGGGATTCCTGTTGGCCCGCCTAGACGGCCTGTCCAACCTGTTGATTTCAAAGCCTTACGCCAAATTGAAACAATGATGCGTACATATCGAGCAGAAGGAGTATTAGACGAATGAATATACATTACCAATTTCAAACGGCAGATAAACTCATTGCTGGTATTGGTGTGTTTGCCGAATTAGTCAGTCACTTGCAAAAGACAGTCCCTTCTATTGAGCGAGTACTCATTGTCACGCAACCTTTTGTTAAGAAACTGGATTTTTATCAAGTGATGACCTCTTCCCTTGAGAAGGCTGGCCTTTTATACGACGTTGTTACCGATGTAGAACCTGAACCGACAGAAGCCAATATTGAAAACATAAAAGAGCGTGTACGCCATTCGTCATACGACGTGTTGATTGGTTTAGGAGGCGGAAGTGTTCTTGACTCGACCAAATTACTGTCTGTGTTGTTGTCAAACGCATGTACCATTCAAGATATCTTAGGAACGGATCTTGTAAAAGAACCTGGCATTCCGACTGTGCTCATCCCAACCACGTCGGGCACTGGGTCAGAAGTGACGCCAAATGCGATTGTGACCTTTCCAGACAAAGAGCTGAAGATTGGCATTGTCAGTCGCCATTTGTTGCCTGTGCTCGTTGTGCTTGACCCACTATTAACGGTGTCCCTTCCTAAACCAATTACAGCCGCCACTGGGATGGACGCATTCACCCACTCGTTGGAGTCGTTTATTTCCAATAAAGCCAATCGATTTAGCGACATGTTTGCGCTTGAATCAATACGGCTCATCTCCGCCGGGATTCAGACAGCCTATCACGATGGCAGCAATGTAGAAGCACGTGAAAAAATGCTCATTGGCTCGGCGTATGGCGGAATGGCATTGACCGCCGCTGGTACGGCAGCTGTGCATGCAATGGCTTATCCCCTTGGAGGAAAGTTTAAGGTGACACATGGCGTCGCCAATTCGATGCTGCTCCCACATGTGATGGCGTACAACATGGACGCCATTGTCGACCGCCTTGCTCAAGTAGCTGAACCAATGGGCATTCAACTGAATCAAGGAGCAACGGCCCAACAAAAAGCAGAAGCAGTTGTACAAACGATAAAAGACTGGACAGCCGAATTTTCAATCCCACAAGATTTAACTCAATTCGGCGTAAGAGAAGATGATTTGGAGAATCTGGCCATAGCCGCTGTACAGGTGAAACGCCTTATGGACAATAATCCAAAAGAAATGACGGTCAACGATGCGATTCAAATTTACAAAAAGCTACTTGCTTAATCTGAAAACGGACACCATTTCAGGTGATTTGACAATAATGCAGAGCCGACACAGACAGGCGCATTTTGCGCCCTGTTCTGGCCTGGATGTGGCCATTTTACAGATAGCACAAATACATGAGAGAAGGTGGAAGAATGAAAGTCATTTGTACATCGCCGTCATTTGCCAAGCACTCTAACAAGCCAATTATCCGCTTACAGCAAGAAGGAATAGAACTCGTTCGCGTTCCTCCGGACATTTCACAAGCGGAGTTTGTCCAAGAAGCAAAAGGAGCCGAAGCAGCGATCGTCGCCTTCAACAAAATAAGTGATGCTGTATTGGCGCAGCTCCCTGACTTGAAGGTCGTTGCTAAACACGGAGTGGGGGTAGACAACATTGACGTAGCTGCAGCAAAAAAACATGGCGTGATCGTCACCAATGTACCAAACGCAAACAAGCATGCTGTTGCCGATTTTGCCTTTAGCTTACTATTGTCACTCGCGCGGCAAATTCCGAGTGGAACCGATATAACAAAAAAAGGCGAATGGCCGTCTTTATTTGGAGCGGATGTCTATCAGCAGACACTTGGAATTATCGGATTAGGCGCAATTGGCAAAGAAGTGGCACGACGCGCAAGTGGATTTGCCATGAATGTACTTGCTTATGACCCTTATATTGATCGGACCTATGCAGATCAGAACGGAATTGAAGCCGTTTCATTGGAGGCGCTTCTCCAACAAAGCGATTTTGTCACGGTTCATATTCCGCTTTTGCCAGCAACGAGGCATTTAATTGGAGAACGAGAATTGCAGCTTATGAAAAAAAGTGCTTATCTCGTCAACGCCTCGAGGGGAGGAATTGTCGACGAAACAGCATTATACGAAGCGCTACAAACACAACAACTGGCAGGCGCAGCACTGGATGTGTTTGAAAAGGAACCGCTTTATAAGTCACCGCTCTTTTCGCTAGATTCATTTATTGCTATGCCCCACGTGGCTGGCTATACGCCTGGAGCAATCAATACGCTCAGCCACACTTGTGTTGACCAGATTATCGCCGTGTTAAAAGGAAAAGGGGATCTTATTCATGTCGTTTCCGGTCCTTAAACGAAGGGAGAGAAAATGATGATAAAACAATTGGCAGGATTAGGGCTTAGTTTGCTGCTCCTCGCAGGGTGCCAACAAACTACAGAGCCTGCAGCTGAAGTAAACCAAGGCGAAGGCAAACCGAGCGATAGTTTTCCGACTCGGACGGTTCGGATTGTAGTTCCGTATGAAGCTGGAGGCGGAAGTGATGTGACCGCGAGGAAACTGGCTGAAATCATAACGAAAAAAGGTTTGCTGCCAGGTGGAGATCCGATCGTCGTTAACTTGCCAGGAAGCAACACCCGGAGTGGGCTTCAAGAAGTCATGAACGCAGACCCGGACGGGCACACGATTTTGTTGCACCATTCTTCACTAAATTCGATGAACGCACTAGGTATGATCGATATTAACCATGATGATTTTCAAATCGTTTCCCAGATAGCAGAAAGCCCGCTTTTACTTGTAGGTTCATCAGATTCAGAATGGACAACCTTTCAAGAATACATAGATGCAGCAAAAGCGGACCCACGTTCTGTCCGTGTTGGACTTCCTGGTCTAGGACCGGTTTCCCATCTGGCATATGAATACTTTACACGTGTGGTAGGCGTGAATGAAGAATTTGCCATTGTACCTTACACTGGGGGAGCGGGTGCCACAACGGCCTTAATGGGTGGACAAGTGGATATGCGTATGTCAGCAACGTTAGATGCTGTGAATTATGCTGAGTCAGGAGACATTGTCCCTCTAGTCACGACCAGTTATGAGGAACACCCTCACCCGCTGTTGAAGGAAGCAACGACGATGAAAGAATTGGGCATTGATTTTGACCTTAATCTCATGTACGGAATATATGCGCCCAAAGGCGTACCGGATGACCGCCTCGCTATACTTGCCAGTGCCTTTGAGGAAGCCGTCAATAGTGAAGAGTTCCAAGAGTATGGAGAAGCAATGGGACTTGAACCGCTTTTTCGAGAGGCAGACGAATACGCTGACTTGCATGATAAACATCAAGCGATCTTCGATGACATTGCTAAAGAAATTCAAGTAGAGTAGGAGCCTGTATATGAAACGATATAGTGTCCAACTAATGTTTATTGCCTTTTCCGTTTTGCTTTTTGTAAACGGTATCACATCTGTAAAAACACAAACGATTCGTGAAGATTTATTAAATCAACGAGATTATATGCTCCTTATTGCGGCAATGATTTTTGCTTTTTCTTTGCTTAGCATTCTACTTGAGTTTCGAAAAGCAAACAAGGAGCAAACGAAGCCTCTTTCATTTGGCGTCAATAAGAAAGTTGTCGTGATTATCGGCGTCACTTTTCTGTTTGCCTTAGGTGTCACATTTGTCGGTTTTTTTACATCAACGGCCTTATTTACATTTGCCATTACATTTTACTTAAGCGAGAAATCGAAAGCCAGCCTAGCAAAGTCCATTTCGTTTTCCCTTGGCTTAACGGTTGTGCTGTTCATCGTCTTTGATCTCATTAACGTGTTTTTTCCAAACACATTGCTTATTTAGTCAGGAGGAACAAAATATATGGACGCACAAACAGCATTTGGAATATTCATAGAAATCATCACAAGCTCTGCTGTTTTATACATCCTTGCAGGAACAGCACTAGGGGTTTTTTTCGGAGCGTTACCCGGTTTAACTGCAACGTTAGCGATTGTGATTTTATTGCCGTTCACCTACGGAATGGATCCCGCCTCAGGAATAGCAATGCTAATTGCCGCCTACATTGGCGGAATTTCAGGCGGTGTAGTGGCATCGGTATTGATTGGCATGCCCGGAACTCCATCTTCGATCACGACCGTGTACGACGGCTATCCTATGGCCAAAAAAGGCCTTGGTGGCAAAGCGCTGGGCATTGGCGCAATGGGCAGTTTGATCGGCTCTCTTGTCTCGCTCTTTTTCCTTGTTACGCTGGCTCCTCAGCTAGCGTCTATTGCTTTACGTTTCAGCCCAATTGAATACACAATGGTCATTTTGTTCGCGTTTATTACGGTCGCTGGCCTAACAGGAAACTTTCTAAAAAGTTCACTCGTTGCCATCGTTGGCTTAGGCATTGCCTTAATTGGCTTTGACCCCCTCAATTCTGCCGAACGAAACCCATTTGGCTTAGATGTATTTGCGGGCGGCATCACTGCCATCCCAGCAATGATTGGTTTGTTTGTCGTGTCAAAAGTGTTTATTGAACTAGAAGGCGGACATCAAAATACAATTATTCCAAAAATCTCTATGAAAAACATTTATCCAAAACTAAGTGAAATTCGCGCATCCTGGACCAATTACTTGCGCTCGAGCCTAATCGGAACCTCGATTGGCATTTTACCAGGAATCGGCGGAACATTGGCAAATTTCGTTTCCTATGATCAAGCAAAAAAAGCAAGCAAAGAACCAGAGACATTCGGAAAAGGAAATGTTGACGGGCTGATTGCCTCCGAGACTGCCAACAACGCCGTCATTGCCGGAAACCTGATTCCACTGCTTGCCCTTGGGATACCAGGAGATTCAGTGTCGGCGATTCTGTTGGGTGGTCTACAAATTCAAGGGCTCCAACCAGGGCCGTTGTTGTTTCAAAACCAGCCGGAATTCATCGTCAATCTATTCATTTCTTTCTTTATCGCTGTCATTATGATGTATGTGCTTATGATGACAGTAGGCATTCGCCTCTTCCCGCGAATGCTGTCTCTAAAGAAAGTCTATCTGCTTCCGTTCGTGCTTGTAATGAGCATTGCTGGCGCGTATAACATTGGCTATCGCGTAGAAGATATTTGGATTATGATCATCTTTGGCGTCATTGGTTACGCCTTCCATAAGCTTGATTTTCCGACGCTTCCGTTGGTCATCACGTTGTTGCTAGGCTCCACTTTTGAAATGAACTTGCGCACATCGTTCATTCTAACAGAAGGAAGCTTGGTGCCGTTTGTCTCGCGTCCCATCTCACTCATTTTCGTTGTGCTGACAATCATTAGCCTGTTGTTTATCATACGTTCAAGCAGAAAAGCACGGCAGGAGGCTTAGGTGTGACTAGAGTAGTCGTCGCCTAAAAAACTAATCATTCAAAGTGTAGGGGCGAGTCAAGGTGGAAATAAAGTGGTTTTATGAGCAAAGCCTATGGACGGGATGAACAAGAAGGATTTGAAGTAACTATCGTCGCTTGGAGATGTTGATAAAGACATTCTCTCCCTTCTCTTGATTGCTTTAAGGAGTGAAAATCGTCTCAATGCTTGCTAAGGAAGCCGACATAGTGAATAAACTTTGAAATTCTCCTCGCTAATACTAGAGTAGTTTCTTTAATTGATCACCTTCTAGAATTATGTAGAATTTATCTTGAGTCTTCTTGGTACTGAAATGACAGGGTCATGCTCGTTTGACACTCCATCCTTGCCAAGGAGGCTCTGATTGTTTACCCATCTTTTAATATTCGTCATCTAGTAAGTCTTTGTTTTTTTTATAAGATCGGTGTAAAGAAAACATATTTAATAAGAACATCAAGATGCACGCTATTACACCTAGACCTGACAAAGTTATAAGATCTCCAATTGTTTTTGGGAGACCAGTTACCAAAATGGAAAGTAGAGAAAATATAAAACCGAAAGTGATTGAACTGCCTACTATCTTTCTTCTTTCACTTTGGAAATCAGTACTAGTAGCTACATTACTAAATTCTGTACCACTACTCACATAACCTATTAGAATATATGTGATCGATACAACAACAGGAATAAATAATGCTATTGAAGCATCCATATTCAAAGAGAATATAGTTTCCGCCAACATGAACACAACACTCATAAGAATACTTATTACAAAACCCTCTGCTAAAAAATTCAAAAGCTTTTGCTTCTTATATTCATCGTTAGGAAGTAAATATTTTATCCATGACTTCATGCTTCAAACCTCCCAAAATAATTGGTCTAATGATGCCTTAGCGATAGCTATACATAGTTTAAGAGACGAATTATAGCGATTTCTTTCGATCAACCCAATCGTTTGTCTAGAAACATTTACTTTATCTGCAAGTTCCCCTTGAGTTAGTCCTCAATCCCTTCTTGCCTGCTTCACTCTGTTCTCCAAAAAAACGCCCATCTTCTTATTACAGGTTTACTGTAACATAGAGAATGCCCAATGTAAAATATATGTTGCATTTTGTAAGTTTAATTTTTCTTTAATAAAGTATTTATTTCTTACGACCCTCCATTTTTTCGCCTTTCTTACATCTCAAATAAATAATCACGCTCTACTTTGCATACACGTACGACGAATCGACTATACCACTCTTTTTTTCCACGTTCTTGAGCGACTTGGTGAGCTGCATGTGCTTTCCAAGCGGCGATATCCTCGAGTGTTTTCCAGTAAGAAACGGTAATGCCCAAATTTGAATCTCTTGCACTTTCGATCCCTAAATAGCCTTCTTGTTTACTTGCTAATTCGACCATTTTTGCTGCCATAACACCATAACCATTGTCCCCTTCCGTTCGCTCTGAAGCAAAGACAACCGCATAATAAGGCAATTTATATGTACGTGCTAAGTGACTCATTTCCAACCACGCTCCTTCCTTATCAATACTGGGACGTACAATTATTATACGTTAACCGGAAAAGCCGCAAAACCTAACCTCTTCTTTTCATTTGCTCTTTTTGCGAAAATGATTAGGTCTTTCCTCGTATCGCTGCTGCTTACGCTATTCGAGAAGTCTTTATGGTTGGCTTTCTACTTTTGCGAAGGGCCGATTGTATGGGTCTTTTTAGACGTATCACAAATTGATGTATCAAATTATGATATAACTATTGCTTTTTATATCGTATATTGATATATTGTTATTGGATATATCACTGCTTGATACAATCTCATTAGAGAAGTGAGGTGAGCTTTTGAAAACAACTGAGCTGTTAACCGATTCAATGTTTTATATTATGGCTGCTTTAACGAAACCGAGGCATGGTTACGCTATTATGAATTTAATTGAAGAAACAACAAATGGCGCGATCACGATAGGCCCTGCTTCCATGTACACGATTATAAAGAAGTTATTAAAACAAGAATGGATTTATTTGTATGACGGATCGGATTCAAGACGTAAAACATATTTACTTACCGAAAGAGGCAAAGAAGTGCTAGAGGAAGCCGTGAAAATTAGAAAAACGGTGATTCAATTGGCAGAAAAAGGATTACAGGAGGCTGGAGAATGAGACAAACAAAGTATATGATGTCAGGTGGATTAGCCTTTTCTGAGGACAAGGACATGGAGAAGTTACGGCAATTTTCTTTAAAGGGCTGGCATGTCAGTGACTTTAAGTTTATGGGATATACACTTGAAAAAGGACAAAGCGCAGATTACATCTATAGTATTGATTATCGTTCATTAAATGAGGAGGAAGCAGGAGAATACTTTGACTTTTTTTCTTCTGCTGGATGGACGCATATTGCTTCACAAGGAAATTTTCATTTGTTTCGCGGGTTACCTGGTACCAAACCGATTTATAGCGATCAGGAAACAGTGATTGAAAAACATAACAACGCTGGAAACTCTATAAAATGGACCGCACTCTCAGCAGTCTTATTATCAATACTCTCGTGGTGGGGGGCATTCTTAAGCTCCGGTTTTTTACATACGACACTGGTTGTAATAGCTACCGTACTCACTATAATTGCCATTCCAACCGCTTGGACAGTCCTTGCAATTTACAATAACAAATGGAAGGCAGAAGGAAGAAAAAGTTTAGTGAATCTAACGAAGATGGTCCCGCCTCTTCTTTTCCTAGTTGCGATGACTACATTAATAATTGCCACCGGCACTGACAGCCCCGTTCGCCTTTTAGCCTATATAGTAATTGGGGCAATTGCGTTTCCGACTGCTATTTGGATGATCATGTCTCTGAAACATAGATTGGGAGGAAGGAGAGCATAGGGAAATGTCGTAACATATGTAGGGAAGTCCTCTTGGTGAAAACATAGGCATTCCTACTAAATGAGGCTTTGAGGCTATGCTTATCTAAAATAGAAAAAAGACTGCTCAAAAGGTCGCTTCACTATGGCCTTTTGAGACAGCCTCTCTATAGCCCAATCTCCACTAGGATGATTCTTGGTGATAAATGCGCTTACATGCTTACCATCCTTGATTCGCCCCTTCTCTAATTAGTTCAAAGTGATTGCCCGCTTGATTTTCTAATCCGCCGAGTGCAACGCCTTGCGGTGCCTAGTAGATTATACAGACGTATGAGTTCCGTAATGCCCTTGGAATAAGGACTACGTGTCTAAGAAAAATACCTATTTTTTTATATCCGCCTGATGTTAGTTACGTGTATCCAAAAGTAATCTTTTCGTGTAGCTGGATTAATAGTTTGATGTGTAATTTTTGTACGTTTTCCCTTTCCATAAAGTGATAAGAGCAATCATTAAACCAACAATCGAATAGTACAAAATCACGTGTTGAACATCAATACCTCTAGACACAAGGAATGTTACACTTGCATAGGCAAGTGGATCAAAGCCATTCATTGCTAAGAAGACAATGCTCATAACCCTCCCCATAATACGAGGATCAGTATCTTCTTGTGCTGAAGTAAAGAATGGGATTGAAACAAATGTCATGGTAAATCCAATTAGGAACGCTAATGCTGTCAAAATATACAAATTAGGACTTTGGCTAAATGCGATAGCTACGAGTAATGTTGCAATTAATCCAGCAATGGAGGTTAATCCCCTACGGCGTACTTTGACGATACCAATTATTGCTGTGCTTACTAGCATTCCAACCCCTAAAGCAGCCTCAATGTAACTAAGATCAATCGGCGACCCTCCATACGTTTCCACTAGAATTGGAATGGCAATCGATATTGCTCCGAAGGCAAAGAAGTTTAACGTAATTAAGATCAGAATACCTGTGAGTAAAAATTTACTTGCTTTTACATAGGAAAACCCTTCTATGAAATCTTTAAAAGGTGTTTGTTTAACTGTATTGTCTACCGGACCTTCTTTTAAGAAAGGTGGAAACATAAAAAAGGCAGATAAAAGTACAATAATAGCCGAGACTAAATAACCTGTTGTTACGCCACCAAATTCCATGACACTCCCAGATATAACAGGTCCCATTATAAAACCAATCTGACCCAATCCTTGAAGAACGGCATTTGCTTGTTTTATTTGGTTTTTCTCTACCATTTTGGGGATTAATGATGTGCCTGCTGGTCCAGAAAACGCATCTAATGTTCCAAAGAAGAATCCCAAAATGATGAGATATTCAAATGTTAACTGATTTGCATTGTTCAATAAAAATACGATAACTAGTAGAACTCCTTGGATGAAACTCGTACTGAACATGATTGTCGTCTTCTTGAATTTATCAGCTAGAACTCCACCGAATGCCATCATAAGAATACGCGGCACAGTAATGGCAATGAGTATAATGCCTAAAGAACTAGAAGAACCTAAATCAGAAATCACAAACCAAGTTGTTGTCATGAAAAACATGCTAAAACCGATAAGCGCTAAAAAACTTCCGAGAAACAGAAGTATAAACCGGCTATTTTTAAATAATGATTGTTGTTCCATTACATAACCTTCCTCCTTGTTTTAATCTATAAGCAATCATAGATTGTGACGTAATGTCGTACGCAATCTTTTTTTAAAAAAAATATCCTGTGTTTTCGTTACTATAAGCAAGTGTATTGATTGTAACCTTACGCAACAAAATATCATTCAATTTTGCAAAAGTAGGTTGGTTCAACGGTGAGAACATTATGCTTACACTGAAGGATCACATACCATATAAATAAAAAAGCTCCAAGAGCACTCAAATGTGAAGAGTTTACTTGGAGTCTTTGAACGGCTGCCCCGGAAATCAAGAACGGCTGCCCCCAAAATAAAGTTAACATTGTTATAATAAACATACATTTTGTATCGGCCAATTACTAAAATGCAACATAGTAAGTCTACATTTTTGAATAGTAATTAGTAAGATATAGCTGGAGGGTTATTATGAAAGAAATTTTAGTAATAGCACCGTTTGATTTAACAGATGCTCAAATCGTTAAAATGGAAAACTCTCTAAAAGAACTCCCTTATCAATTCCGTTTCATGGAAACGTTACTTCCTTATGAGAAAAACCTCGACACAATATCTCCATCGACCAGCGCGATTGTTTCAAGAGGTGGGTTAGGTGAATTTCTCCGAAGCCATACCTCTATCCCATTCATTAAAATTCCCGTTACCCCATATGATCTGCTCCGTTCCATTACTTCTGTATACAATAAAGGCTATCAACGTATTCAGGTCATGTTTTTTGCTGGGATATTTAATGATATGGATTTTATTGAATGTGACTTCGGTTCATTACAAATTAATATAGAAAGTTATCGAGACCAAGCTTATGCAAAAGAATACATTAAACAGTTAAGTAAAAGGAAAACAGCCGATGCCATTATTGGGGACAGGTTTGCTACTGAGGTAGGTAGTGAAGCAACTATTCCTTCTTTTTTAGTGAAATCAGGTGAAGAAGCACTTGTTTTCGCTGTTGAACAAGCGATTGAAACATTAAACATTCAATTCGAAGAAGAAGCTAAAACAAAAGAACTCGATTCGATTCTTCAAGTTGTCCCTCAAGCGGTTATAAACGTCGATGCAAATGACAACATTAAAATGTTTAATGAACAAGCTAAACATATTTTTCCAGAATTGAAGGAAGCGTTACCTGAATTCAATTACACCGATATCTTTAAGAGTGAGGAATTGCAAGATCAACTTCAAGCCCGAACGATTCAAAGAAACATCCTGACACCTATTAACAATCAACAAATGCTCGTAACCACCACCCCTATTTTTTCTAACGATATGTACGTTGGTGCGATTCAAGTATTCGAAAGACTAGCGGACTTTCAGAAACTGGAGATGAAAATTCGAAAAGAAGTATACAAAAAAGGACTTACAGCAAAGCATACTTTTGCAGATATCGTTTGTGAGAATAAGGAAATGAAGAGATTGGTTAGCGAAGCTGCCGCCTTTTCACGCTCAGAAGGTTCTGTCTTAATCTATGGAGAGACAGGCACAGGCAAAGAATTATTTGCTCAAAGTATTCACAATGCAAGCGATCGACATGCCCAACCTTTTGTATCATTAAACTGTGGGGCATTAAATGAAAACTTACTTGAAAGTGAATTATTTGGTTATGAAGATGGTGCTTTTACCGGCGCACTAAAAGGTGGGCGCGCAGGGTTATTTGAAATGGCCCATGAAGGGACCCTATTTCTTGATGAAATCAATGAAATGCCCCGTAGTTTTCAGATAAAGCTTTTAAGAGTATTGCAAGAAAAGGAAGTCCGTAGAGTAGGAGGGGCAAAGAACATCCCTGTCAACGTACGTATTATCTGTGCAACCAATCAACCAATGGATGAGCTAATCAGTCGTGGAGAATTTAAAGAGGATCTTTATTACCGTATCTCTACTTTAACATTGGACTTATTGCCTTTACGCAACAGAAAAGAGGACATTATCCCTCTCGCTACCCTTTTTTTAAATAAAGAAATGGAAAGAGAAAACCGTTATTTAAAAATCAATGATGCAAACAGCGCACTTCGGCCATTACTCTCTATGAATTGGGATGGGAATGCACGTGAATTACAAAACTTTATGAAGAGATTGGTCATTACTTATCAAGGAAGTGTGATTACAGCAGAAGGAGTCCATTTGCTATTAAACAAGGCGAAAAAAAAGAGTGGAGAAGTAACCATTCCGATTTCAACCTCTTTTAAAGAAATGGAACGTCACCTTTGGGCACAACTATACAGCCAATTTAATGGAACAAAAAAGGAATTCTGCAACCACTACAAAATTAGCCAAACCACTTTATGGCGCAAACTATCCATTCAAAAATGAAATCATGATTTCATTTTTGAAATGAATAAGTAGCCTTTTATCCGATGTATTGTCTGAAAAAAACCGTCGAAAGATCTATTCTACAAAAAAGTTGAGTTATTAATTGATGACTCAACTTTTTTGCATATAAATTGCATAAAAGCAAAGAAAGGCAGTTTGCAAATCCGTTTACTCAAGCCAAGATAGAATTTTTGGCACAGTTATTGCGTGAACAAAAGTGAGCATTCCCCCACTACCTCATATTTGGCTAAGGAGAGGATTTGTAAATGAAAATTGTAGATGTTGTAGAGAGAGCAGTGCCAATTAGCAGTAATATCGCCAATGCTTTTATTGACTTTAGTAAAATGAATGCCTCCATTGTGGCGGTAAAGACAGATGTTATTCGAAACGGTAAACCAGTAGTAGGCTACGGTTTCAATTCCAATGGTCGTTATGCGCCGAGCGGCATTTTAAGAGAGCGATTTATTCCTCGTTTATTAGAAGCAAAATCAGAAGATATCTTAAATGAATCAGGGACCAACTTCTCGCCCGAAAAGATTTTTGACATTCTAATGGCAAACGAAAAACCAGGAGGGCATGGTGAAAGAACGGTTGCGGTTGGAACACTAGATATGGCTATTTGGGATGCAGTAGCTAAAATTGAGGAAGTGCCACTTTATAAACTATTGGCTGATCAATATGGAGACGGCACGATTGACGAGAAGGTCTTTGTCTACGCCGCTGGCGGTTATTACTTCCCAGGTAAAGGGTTGCCAGAACTTCAAGATGAAATGAAAGCCTATTTAGATATGGGTTACTCAAAAGTCAAAATGAAAGTTGGAGGCGTACCTTTAAAGGAAGATCTAAAACGGATTGAGGCAGTTATTGATGTCGTAGGTACGGGACAGAACCTAATGGTTGACGTGAACGGCCGATTCAATCTAGAAGAAGCGATTGAATTTGGAAATGCGATAAAGGACTATCATTTATTTTGGTATGAAGAAGCAGGAGACCCGTTGGATTACAAATTGCAGGAGGAATTATCGAAAGTTTACCCACACGCAATTGCGACTGGTGAAAATTTGTTCTCCCTTCAAGATGCCACTAACTTAATCCGTTATGCAGGTATGAATCCAAAGACGGATTTCCTGCAATTTGATTGCGCGCTTAGCTACGGACTAGTGGAATACATGAAGATATTAAACATGTTAGAAGATAACGGATGGTCTTCTCGCAATTGCATTCCACACGGTGGACACCAAATGTCATTGAATATTGCAGCAGGATTGAAATTGTATGGGAACGAATCATACCCTGGTATTTTTCAACCATTTGGTGGGTTTGCTGATGGGCATGCAGTGGAAGACGGCTTCGTTACATTGCCAGATGCGCCTGGAGTTGGTTTTGAAGCGAAAGAGAATTTATATGACCTATTAAAAACGCTGTAACCAGTATGGAGATCAAAGAGATATATGGCTTATATATCTCTTTGTTTCTCTACTTTGTCCATCACTCTCAATTGATTTATTTAGGCGCTAGCTGTGCAAAAACTCTTTGCAACTCATTATAATACGTCCCTAGAGTAGCTATTGACTACAAGTTTGTCCACAAGCAAATCAACTATTTCTGGTTTTTGATCCAACATATAATAAGACTGAGGCACAGTAAATCGGTCAACCTTACTTTTTAGTTCTTCCAATGATACTGGAGAAAATTCGTATACTTTTTTTATTGGTATAGCTACACCTTTTCCTTTGCCCAAATATGCCCTTATTCCCACGAAAGATCCTGGCTCATCCTTCTCTGCAATTTGACAAATTTCATTAGCAGATCCAAAAATAGGCTGTCCAAACTCAACTAGTCCGCTTATAGCTTTCCTGGTCTTTGATATGTATATAAAACACTTCGTAGGCGTTTTCCTGAAACTTTTTCTGTACTCGAAACCTTTTTCTCCTGACAACATCTTCTCAAAATATTCTTCTCTCAGACTCAGCAGCACTAATTGATCCATTTTGTTTACCAAATCAGAAACTCTCTTCAATTCATTCATTCCTTTTTTGGAAAAATGCCCTTAGTTGGTGCTATCAAACACCAATTCTGAAAACTAACGACAACCATTTCCCGTTAAAATTCCACAACTTCATGAGTTTTGGCTTGCAGAGCTTCAATCCAAGGGCACGACCTCTAACACTTTTTTTAATGTCGCACGATGTCATAACTAATTAATTTGTACTTCTCCAAGAATCCGACCGATTTGTATAAATGAATGGCGGCTAGATTGTCTCCTCCAACACATATAGTAATTTCCTTAATTTCAGAAGAAGAAAAGAGATGGTCGATTGCCACTCTTATTAGCGTTTTACCTATCCCTTGTTTTCTTAGTTTCGTTGACACAGCAATATATTCAATATTGGCTTCCATATGTTTAGGGTTTGCTTCAATATAGACATACCCTTTAATAGCATGTTCATTTTCCGTAACAAAGAATAAATGGTTAAAGTCATTTAATCGACTAATAATGGTATTTGCATCAAAATAGGTTGTAGGAAATACTTCATTATGGAGATTGATAAAAGATTGACGATAGGCATCAGAGTAAGTTTCAACATCGCTAGGCGTGTGATTAATAAATCGATCTCTGGTAATTCTCAAAACCAAATCCGACCCTTGATCTATGCCTTTATTTTGTACCACAAACTCTTTTACAAAGTGGTTATCCTCATTCAAAAAGAAAGAAAATGTCTTTATCGTATGAGGTGTTTTCGAAACAATCGTTTCCCATAACTCTTGGGCTATATGGATATTTTCGCCCTCAACAAATGGCCCCCATACGTCCGCACATCCTTTTTTTAAGTCAATATCCAAACCTATGGCACCAACTATACGAGAGTGATTATAAGCAACCAAAAATGAATCTTTCAACTCCAAATCAGAAAAATCATTCATTAAATGATCGTATATTTCTTCCCTATCTTCCCCACAAAAGCCAATATGAGAACTTCTTTTATTGTTCATTTCTTCTAGGAAGATAGTAAGATCTCTTATATTGATTGGGGGTGTTATACGAATATTCATTGGGATCAACCTTTCTAAACAAATTATGTTTAGCTATTCGTTCGATTAAACCTAATACAAATAATAAAGGATGTCAATAGATTGCTTTTTGTTTTTTCTGAATTTATCATAAAAAACTGCCCCTGTGCCTTCTTCACAAACCTTTCGGAGAGTGCGTCCCATTAATCATTTTTGCATCTAAGCTTCCAAACGGACGTGAAACGCTGACCCCTACTTTTCCATTCTGTATCAAATTAGTAATAAACAATCTTGAAGAAAAAATAAGGATGTTCACTCATGCGGTTAATGGAAAGTTCATTAAAAATGATAGAAGACTGCTATCGTAAAAAAGGATTTGCTCTCACATACATTCGAGTTAACCCCGTATAGAGGAAAGATTAAATTTCCTATTACCTTTCATTGTTAAAAAGTTTTTTTGAATAAAATGATGAGACTACTCAAGCTGTTTCGAATGCCAGATCACGGGTTTAAAAACTAGAGGGAAATAAGACCAATGAAAAAGCATACCCGATCTGAAGAGGTATGCTTCTCATATTCTATTAGGTTGCTCATTCTTTCTTATCTTCCTGTTGAAGGAATACTTTACGAAGAATCAGTTCATTAATAACCTTTTCAATAAACAATTCCTCTTCTTTGTTAAAAGCACTAGGGAATAAATAAGGATTAGGCTCAAATAAAGAACTTTCACCTTTTTCGAGTTGTTCCAGCGCTACTTCATCTAAAAGTGGTGCGACTACTGGTTTTAAAAAGAAGCTGCATAGACAGCCTCTTTTTATTAGTACCTATTCTTCTCCAAGCTTAAATTCTGCAATGACTGGAAAATGGTCACTTGGGTACTGCTCACCATTGCGATAATCATTAATCCCAATGGATTCAGCTAAAATGTTCTTTGTTAGAACCCAATCAATTTTATTATCGGTTCCACCACCTGTGGGATCATTAAATCCATTGAATGTACCTAACTCTTCGTTTATTTTTTCTTCAGCATAATCCCACGGATCTTCAAACAATCCTTCTCCCGTTAAAATTCCATGAGAAACACTATCTGGAGTCGTGTTGAAATCACCCGTTAGTATAATCGGTAAGCTTTCATCATACTCATTGACTTTTTCTATAATCAATTCAGCACTTTTTTGCCTTGATTCTTCCGATCGATGATCAAAATGCGTATTCACGAAATAAAACTGTTTGCCGGTTGCTTCTTCTTCAAACTTTGCCCATGTGACCATTCGAGGGATTGTATTTCCCCAAGAAGTCGAGCCGACTACATCTGGCGTATCGGAAAGCCAGTAATGACCTGTATCAGTTGGTTTGAAACGGTCACTTTTATAATAAATTGCCATGAATTCCCCATCGGTTCCACCTTCTCGACCAATTCCAATCCATTCGTAATCAGGTAAGTCTTCATCAAGGTGAGTAACCTGATCATAAAGAGCTTCTTGCGTGCCTAAAATATCTGGCTCTTCTGTTTCTAAAAAGGACTGAACTGTAGGACGCCTCTCACTCCAACTATGAGGCGAAGGGTCGTTTCCCCCGCTATTGCGCAAATTAAACGATATTACTTTCATTTTACCCAACTCCTCTTGGTTTTCCGAAGCATGTACTTGCTCATCAGTACCTAACAGATAATTTACTGAGGTCAATACAGCAAGAGCAACCCCTACTTTCAAAACTTTCCTCACAGAAAAAAACCTCCAATTGGTTTAAGTTGTCTAAACAAGAAGGAACTTCTTTCATTTCGTCTATTTTTACCCTTCTATATGAATCCGTTGTTTCCTGTTATTAAATCATTATTTAACAAACTCAATTTTTTCTTAACAATGAAAGGTAGGAGTTGCTATTTGTCCTTTATTTCTTATCTGATCCGGCTGTTACAGGTTCTTTCGATTCTTTTGCTTTCGGTTCAAAGTTAGAGTTAGGCTTATGACCCGTTTCCACGAAATCTTCTGCAAGTAATGATAAACGATATTGCAAAGTTGCCATTTGCTTTGGCTTTTTGCTGTAATTTTGGATTCACTAGTTTCACTGGTTTATTGAAATCAATTTCTTTCAGATCAACATAATCAGGTTATATGCGCTCATGAGCTTGGACATGCTGTCTTGCACCCGGAAGCTAACACCCCTTTTTTGAAACAGCATACATTCTACTCCACAGACGTATTGAGCAAGAGACGAACTATTTTGCGGCTGAGGACAAAACCGTATCATCGGCAGAGATAGGCACGAATACGGTGTGCCGTATGAAGTCATCAAAAATTTTTAACCTAAACACGAACATACATCCTCTCCTGTATTAAAGGAGGTGAGCATTATCGGAAAGAACGCACTCCATGTATGATGTTAGGGATTAAGAAAGGAGGAAGAAAACAGTAAAAGGAAGCATTGAGAAACGCGGAGAATAGACCTTGAGGCTACCCATCCAGATGGGAAACGCAATCTACCACAGATCGAGAATGCGAGAAATATAGCCCATTTTGTCCCCAGCTCCATTTTTAGACAAAAATAAAAAGCCTTCATAAGGCTGAAAGGCTTGGTGTGTAAGGTTTGAGAAAAGCTTCCAAGCGGACTTGAACCGCTGACCCCCACCTTACCATGGAGTGTTGCAGCGGTGTCATCAAATTCCACCCGTGTTCTTATGCGCTTTACAGCAGGGGTTTGCACCACCTGCTGCCTTCTCACATTAAGAAATATCAATAATTCGCCACCTGTTCGCCACCTGAGTGGCGAGTTTTTCACCTTAAGTCAATTATACGAACTAAGGCTATGTATTTTTGACCATGGTAACTTTCTATATATCCCTTGTCCCCCACAATCTTAGTTACGATTGTCCTTCCAATAGGTGGCATCGTTTGGAAATCCAATCTTAGTTTGTACCCCTTTCTTATTCCTTTTTCAAGAATTTCGTTTGCCGCATAAACAAATGAGGCATTGATATACGGTTTATTCAGTCGCCATCCCTGGTCGGTGCTTAGTTGGTCAACGCTCAGAATTTCGTATTTTTCACTTGTATTAGCATTTTTCTTAACTTTTACCTCGATTAAATCCATATTTGACGACGCCCCCTATTTAAATTGTTTTTTGTGCTCCTATTTAAATAGGAAGTAACTAGTTTTCCTATCCAAATAGGAACACAAAGGCGCCGCTAGGACGCCCTAAACTAAAGTTACAGTTATAAAATTTTAATTATTTCTGTAACTTCATGCCGCTAAGACCCTTGAATCGGATTAGACGGGCCACTTGTTGGTACTGTATTAATAGTTTCTGTTACGTATGCAGTTGAGGCGAAAAACAGAGTGGACAACGACAATGCGATCAATACTTTCTTTAGTGATTTCACCTAATTCACCCCCTTTCCGCAAACTGGTAAAACTCTCTTTCAAAAGCACGTTTAAAGAATGTTTTACCATCCCTTACAATTATAGCGTGTCCTTCAATGAAGTATGACATGTCTCTGAATGCCATCCCTTTATATAACAATGTAAAAGCGTCTTTATCATCAAGTTTAGATAGCACTTCGCAAGCCTTTTCCCTGTCACCTCTAACTAATAATTGGTGGGCTAATTCACCATCTTTTAAATTCTCTAAGTCAACAATATCCTTATGATAGTTATGCACAAACACAAGATCGTTTTCTAAAAGGTTTTGCGCATAATCGCTATAGCCAGCCAACTTAAACAATTTAGCAGCAGTCCTGATGTTCTGTAGGCTTTCTTCCTTCCAATCGTACATCTGTGCTTGTCCTCTAATTAAATGGGCGGATGCAACAAGAAAAGTTGGTGACACTTTATTTTTTATTACATATTCGGTATGTTCCAGTGCTGTTTCCACGTCATTCTTATAGTAAAGGACAGCGTTTGCATGTAAATTAAAAAAACGAATTTTAAAAGACTCTTTTATAAAGCCGTCCCTTAATTGCTTTATTTTCGTTTCTATTCTGTCGCACATCCTCAACAAAGATTTGTAATCCTTTGTATAGGTGCTCACTGCTTCTATAAGGTCTATCTTGACTTTCACTTCATCTGAGGTGACTTTACCATATAAGTTTCGACAAGCGTCCATTACGTCGTATGGACTCATTGTTTTGCGGCGTTTGTTAAGATCATACACCTCTAACCACTCGCGTATCTCACCTTTTTTATGCCCCGCGTGAAGAGCTAGCAAATTGCTAGTCAAATCATGCCTTTCGTAATTGGAAGCGTACTCTAAAGCGTTCATAATTCCTAAAGGCTTTTCCAACTTCAAGCAGTAATTGTCCATAATCTCTAAATACTCACTCGCTGCCAAATATCGAATTAAGTTAAGTACAGTCGAAAATTCCAGATCATTTTTCCCTTTGGCAGAAAGAAAACGCGATATGTACTCTTTTCGGATACCTGTAGAGTTGCTCACATCTATTTGTTGTAATTTTTTTTCGTTCATATATGATTTTACAACTTGATATAGATATTCTGCTGATTCAATAGTCGCTTTGGCTACAACCATATTTACCCCCCTAGTTACATTTTTGAAATTTTTAATTTTTATGTAACTGAATGTCAGAATAATAGTACT
>NZ_JAODPB010000028.1:335-859 GCF_025770735.1 Shouchella tritolerans | reverse complement strand
TCTGCTGAAGACTTAACAAATGTACTAAAGAGCTTTGGGCTTCCTGATTTTGAAGTCGTGGAAAATCGGGTTATGACGTATAAAGACAACGAGACAAAGTCGATTATTCGAAACGAATTTATGCCCGCTAACCGTATCATCATGGCTTCTAGCGGTGCAGGGAAGTATCTGCTAGGCCCGACGCTTGAAAACAACTTCCAGCCAGGTATTTTACTAATGGCAGAAGACCAAAAAAAGCCGCTGCAATCTGTTGTTGAAACGGTCGGCGCTGGCTTCCCTGTGCTTGAAAATCCATTCCTTATCAAGCACTTGGATGTATTTACGCCATAGGAGGGTTTATATGGCTAAAGTAACTGTACGAGTACTAAACGCAATTGTAGACGGCAAAAGAAAAGGTGAGCGGTTGGACATTGAAGAAAAGTCCGCTGCTTATTTGTCGTCCATCGGTTATGTAGAGGTGATAAAAGATGCCGAAACCAAGCAAAGGAACACCAAAGGACATGCGGCTAAAAAGAAATCGCAAG
>NZ_JAODPB010000028.1:0-325 GCF_025770735.1 Shouchella tritolerans | reverse complement strand
CCATTATCGCCCGAATCAAATCACTGCCCGCGCTGTCGCCTTGCAAGTGCTGTACATGCTGGAAGGTGAGGAAGAAGAGTATGCCAAGCTCAGGCGGCATGGCGTTACTGCTTTTTCTACCAACCGCGTGTCGGCGAGTCTGAACGGCAGCGCCATATCGCCAGAAGTAGAATCGCTTATCCGTGGCAAGGCGAGAGTGGGGCGGTTAATATGATGCCTCCTATGCGAGATCAAGTAACCGTCGTCACTACTCGCCTTGATGACAACGGAAACCCTGTTGTCGATGATCGTGGCCGTCCTGTCGCCCCTGATGAAACAACAACAA
>NZ_JAODPB010000027.1 GCF_025770735.1 Shouchella tritolerans | reverse complement strand
CTTACAGCTCCCCGAAGCCTATCGCGGTTCGTCGCGTCCTTCATCGGCTCCTAGTGCCAAGGCATTCACCGTGCGCCCTTTCTAACTTATCCTTTTTCACTTCAGATCACCGTCGCATCTCTTCGTCTGGTTCATGCTTCTCAGTCGGTCACGTAGGCAACTACGCTCCCTCCTTCGAACATTTCCCATCCTCGACCTGCTCGGTTCTCTTCGCAAAAATAAAAAATACATAAAAAGGTATGCATTGAATTCTTGACGTCTCGTTCAAACAGTTTCACAACCGATGAACAAAGATCAATTTGAGTTATTTCTGGATTTAGTTTTCAAAGAACCTAGTAATTGGTGGAGCCTAGCGGGATCGAACCGCTGACCTCCTGCGTGCAAAGCAGGCGCTCTCCCAGCTGAGCTAAGGCCCCATTTGCTCCTATTAATTCGTTTATGGTGGGCCTGAGTGGACTTGAACCACCGACCTCACGCTTATCAGGCGTGCGCTCTAACCAGCTGAGCTACAGGCCCCTCTTTTGACATTTCTACCTTAAATACACATTATTAAAGTTTAAGTCGTATCTAAAAGTATGGACTAGTCAATAAAAGACGGGGAATAATTAATGGAACAAAAGAGAGAGTTTTGAGTCCTCTCAAAACTGAACAAGGCTACTGATTTCAATCACATCATGTAACACTTCTCAGTGTATGCTTCGTGCTGCCTTGCGACGAGTAACCGCAGGAGCAACGATGTTTCCTGCGACGAGTAACCGCAGGAGCAAAAGCATTTAATCGAGAGTTTTGAGTCCTCTCAAAACTGAACAAATAGCCTAAGCGCTATATGACCGAAGGTCATACATCGACTAGAGTTAAAACTCCATAGAAAGGAGGTGATCCAGCCGCACCTTCCGATACGGCTACCTTGTTACGACTTCACCCCAATCATTTGTCCCACCTTA
>NZ_JAODPB010000026.1 GCF_025770735.1 Shouchella tritolerans | reverse complement strand
AGTAGGATTTGAAGGTTTCGGCTCAGAAACTTTACCGCCGGACACCAAATTCCTAAGCTCGGTCATGCGGAAGTTTTTGCCCGGGCAGGCTGTAGATGCCAAAACATTATGCCCAATAATGTCTGATGCTTTTGTGTTACATTCTGACACTAGCCATGCATTAAGAGCAGCTCCAGCTTGTAACTGAGCATCAGTCATTTTCTGTTTAGTAAAGTCCCCTTGATAACCAACCCCTAGCGTGTAGCTGTTATGACCACCAACGTGCGCCCCTACATTAAATCCTCGTCCCTGATAGATGGTGCCATCAAAGGCGATCCAAAAGTTATAGCCGATACCAGCCCAGCCATTAGAGTCACGATGAAATTTATGGACATCATGAATATTCCACGATGTGTGAGCCATATGATGCTGCACAATTTTTTTCACCTTTGATTTTGCGAGTGGTGTAAGGCTCCCGCGAAAAGTTAATCCAGCATTTTTGATTGTTGGTTTTTTAGCCATTACTGTTTTCCCCCTTTGGTTAGTCCTTTTTCCTGCAGAACTTCTTTTTGCTGATGCCCTTTTTTACTGATATAGTTGTTTTTCCATGCCGTGTAGACGGCCAGAACTGCAACAGCAAGCGACGTGATAGCCTCCGTCATGTCTTCCGGCACGTTGACCCCGAAGTAAGCCAACAGCGCCACAATTAAACCAATGAACCGCGTCATACTAGGTGCGTCAAACATCATTTCTCCATCTCCTTTATCATTTAAAATAGCCCCCTGGAGTCTCACCAAGAGGCTTACTTTGTTAGCATTTCAAACAATACGTAAACGACACCGCCGCTTCCGGCCGCTATTCCTGCCACTTTCCAAAATTGTTGCTGGGCAAATGCCTTCTGTTCCCTCTGCGCTTTACGGGATACGATGTCATTTTGCAAAACGTGATCTAGTAACTTTTGAAATTGTTCTAGCTGCTTACTACTTTCTCGCAAGACCGTATTTTCCGTTGCTGTAAGCTGATTTCGTATTTCATTGTTCATCCGTTCTTGCTCCACCCTGTACGCCTCTAAGGATTGTAAGCGCACTTCGTGGTTTTCTAACGTTTCATGCACGTTGACCGCCTCCTGCGACAT
>NZ_JAODPB010000025.1 GCF_025770735.1 Shouchella tritolerans | reverse complement strand
GACGTGGTCGTGTTGCCAGGTCAAGCAGGGAAAGACATTGAGAACACAGCCGAAGTAGATGGCGACAACTTGGACGACCCAGATCGCCCACAAGAAGAAGTCAAAATCTACCCACGTGAGCCGAAAACGGAATCGAAAAAATCAGCAACAAACGCAGATGAAAGCAAAGAGCGCTATGAAGTCGGCGACACGGTTGTGTATACGATCCAATCTCGCAACACGGTTGAAGACAGCTTGCTCGAAAACTTAAAAATCAGCGACGTACTCCCAGAAGGGCTGACGTTTGTCGAAGGTAGCTTGGAAGTCAGCCATGGTGGTACAGGCAACTATGAAGACGGCAAGGTAACCGCTGAGTTCGGCGAAGTCACAGACACTGACTGGCGTACGGTAACGTTTGAAGCAACGATTGACTCTGGCTATGCAGGTGAGAAGATCGAAAACGTCGCGCTCGTCGAAGTGCCAAATATCGAGGATCCACCAGATGAGCCAAGCACAGATATCGATGTCGATCCGAAAGAGCCAAAAACGGAGTCAGAAAAATCGGCAGCACTGCTTGAGAAAGCAGACGGCAACACCGATGCCGACAACCCAGAAGTCGGTGACACGCTTCGCTATACGATTCAAACACGTAATACAATCGAAGATAGCTTGATCGAAAACCTTGTCATCTCTGACGTCATTCCAGAAGGACTGGAGTATGTGCCAGGCACGCTGAAAGTGAACGGGGAAGCCGTAACGGACGAGGAAGACGACGATCAAGGTCACTATGTCGATGGCAAAGCAGTGGGCCACTTCGGTAATGTCGAAGATACAGAATGGCGGACCCTCGAATTTGACGTGGTCGTGTTGCCAGGTCAAGCAGGGAAAGACATTGAGAACACAGCCGAAGTAGATGGCGACAACTTGGACGACCCAGATCGCCCACAAGAAGAAGTCAAAATCTACCCACGTGAGCCGAAAACGGAATCGAAAAAATCAGCAACAAACGCAGATGAAAGCAAAGAGCGCTATGAAGTCGGCGACACGGTTGTGTATACGATCCAATCTCGCAACACGGTTGAAGACAGCTTGCTCGAAAACTTAAAAATCAGCGACGTACTCCCAGAAGGGCTGACGTTTGTCGAAGGTAGCTTGGAAGTCAGCCATGGTGGTACAGGCAACTATGAAGACGGCAAGGTAACCGCTGAGTTCGGCGAAGTTACAGACACTGACTGGCGTACGGTAACGTTTGAAGCAACGATTGACTCTGGCTATGTAGGTGAAAAGATCGAAAACGTCGCGCTCGTCGAAGTACCAAATATCGAGGATCCACCAGATGAGCCAAGCACAGATATCGATGTCGATCCAAAAGAGCCGAAAACGGAATCGAAAAAATCAGCAACAAATGCCGATGAAAGCAAAGACCGCTATG
>NZ_JAODPB010000024.1 GCF_025770735.1 Shouchella tritolerans | reverse complement strand
GAAGTAGGGTCCGGTGACAATGGCAAAGAGGTCACACCCGTTCCCATGCCGAACACGGCCGTTAAGCTCTTTTGCGCCGATGGTAGTTGGAGGCTTCCTCCTGTGAGAGTAGGACGTTGCCGGGCAATATTTTTATTTATAATGGAGGATTAGCTCAGCTGGGAGAGCATCTGCCTTACAAGCAGAGGGTCGGCGGTTCGATCCCGTCATCCTCCACCATGCTTTGATTCTCAAGACTCTATTTTTAGGAGAGGCGTAAAAAGCCACTTGACGAATTGAGTGTAAAACGTTATTTTAGTAAACGGAGATATTTTTCAACAAAAATCAACGATATTTTTACAATTATGCCGGTCTAGCTCAATTGGTAGAGCAACTGACTTGTAATCAGTAGGTTGGGGGTTCAAGTCCTCTGGCCGGCACCACTAATCCAAGTTAAGTCAGAGCCATTAGCTCAGTTGGTAGAGCATCTGACTTTTAATCAGAGGGTCGAAGGTTCGAGTCCTTCATGGCTCACCATATTATTGTTTTGCGGGTGTGGCGGAATTGGCAGACGCGCTAGACTTAGGATCTAGTGTCTTTATGACGTGGGGGTTCAAGTCCCTTCACCCGCACTTATAACATTTGTAAATTGCGGAAGTAGTTCAGTGGTAGAATATCACCTTGCCAAGGTGGGGGTCGCGGGTTCGAATCCCGTCTTCCGCTTTTTGTTTTTGCATCCCGTGCCGGGATGGTGGAATTGGCAGACACACAGGACTTAAAATCCTGCGGTAGGTGACTACCGTGCCGGTTCAAGTCCGGCTCTCGGCATACTGCCAACAATTTAATTGCGCCCGTAGCTCAACTGGATAGAGTACTTGACTACGAATCAAGCGGTTAGAGGTTCGAATCCTCTCGGGCGCGCCATTTACGGGAAGTAGCTCAGCTTGGCAGAGCACTTGGTTTGGGACCAAGGGGTCGCAGGTTCAAATCCTGTCTTCCCGACCATTGCTATGGGGCCTTAGCTCAGCTGGGAGAGCGCCTGCTTTGCACGCAGGAGGTCAGCGGTTCGATCCCGCTAGGCTCCACCAAAAAAAGTGTTGACATTCGCACTTGATGATGTTATATTAATTAAGTTGCCTCTGAAACGGCAAACGAGTCCTTTGAAAACTGAACAAAAGCCAAGCGTAAAAGAGATACAAGGTATCTCGTCAATGAATGATAGTGAGCCACAACTTCGGTTGTGCAATGAGCAAGTCAAACCTTTTAACGGAGAGTTTGATCCTGGCTCAGGACGAACGCTGGCGGCGTGCCTAATACATGCAAGTCGAGCGGACAGAAGGGAGCTTGCTCCCGGACGTTAGCGGCGGACGGGTGAGTAACACGTGGGCAACCTGCCCCTTAGACTGGGATAACTCCGGGAAACCGGAGCTAATACCGGATAATCCCTTTCTCCACCTGGAGAGAGGGTGAAAGATGGCT
>NZ_JAODPB010000023.1 GCF_025770735.1 Shouchella tritolerans | reverse complement strand
GGTGCTGCACCCCAAATGTTAGAGTAAAAATCTAGCATTTGGGGTGTTTTTCTGTGGCAAAATATAGTGACGAATTTAAACTGAAAATCATTAAAGAATATGTAGAAGGATACCTGGGGTATCAATTACTCGCTCAAAAATATAACATCCCTGATACAAAAGTCATTCGAAGGTGGGTACGCGCATTTCAAGCGTTTGGCGTAGATGGGATTAAAAGAAAACGTAAAAAGGCGACTTACTCTGTTTCATTTAAACTCGATGTATTACACTATATGGAACGGACCGGCGCCTCCTTCCAAGATACAGCGATTGAATTTGGGTTAACCAACCCACCTTTAATTTCTCATTGGAAAAAGAGATATCGAGAAAAAGGCGTGGAAGGTCTGAATCAGCCGAAAGGACGACCTCCCATGACAAAAAAGAAAAAACAACCAGTAAAGAAAGAAGAATCACGTGAAAAACAATTAGAGATCGAGAACGAAAAGCTTCGCTTGGAGGTCGCCTATTTAAAAAAGTTGAACGCTTTTCAGGAGAATCCGAACGCCTTCCTCGAAAAGCACAGGCAGCAATGGCATTCGAACTCAAAGAAGAAGGATTCAAATTAAAAGAGGTATTGGGAAAGGTCGGTATTCCAGAAGCGACCTATCATTATCCTATCAAACAATTAGAGAAAGCAGATCCGAATAAAGAATGGAAAGAGCTGATCACTCGGCTCTTCGAAAGCCATGAGGGGCGATATGGTTACCGCCGCATTTACTTAGAATTAAGAAATAAAGGGTATGTCATCAATCACAAAAAAGTTCAACGCTTAATGAAAGAACTAGGCTTGGTATGTACAAAATTTACACGTAAATCACGGTATCGATCCTACAAAGGGACAGTAGGGAAAGTAGCCAAAAACCGCTTAAATCGTCAATTTAAGACAAGCATTCGCCTCCAAAAATTAGTGACGGACGTCACCGAGTTTAAATGTGCCGAAGGTCAAAAACTGTATTTCAGTCCAATTATGGATTTATATAATGGGGAAATCATTTCTTTTGGACTAACGAAAAAACCAACACTAGACTTAGTCCTAAAACCACTGAACCAAGCCATAAACATCATTAATCAAGACGCCCGTTATCGAACAACGATCCATTCCGATCAAGGCTGGCATTATCAACATCAACGATGGGTAAGCACGTTGAAAGAAAACAAGATCTATCAAAGTATGTCTCGGAAAGCCACTTGTGCGGACAATGCCGCCATGGAGAACTTCTTCGGGATCATGAAACAGGAGATGTACTATGGTGAAGGTCTCGTTGATTATGAGACATTAAAACGGAGAATTGAATCCTATATCGATTGGTACAATACGAAGCGATTGAAACAAAAACTGGCTGGATTAAGTCCAGTACAATACCGAACTCAATCCAGCCAACTAACTGCATAAGTAAAACTCTAACTATTGGGGGTCACTACC
>NZ_JAODPB010000022.1 GCF_025770735.1 Shouchella tritolerans | reverse complement strand
TCCCGTTACATCCAGCTCCTGATCGCCTATGAATACATGCGTCCAGTCACCGTTTCTTTTCCTTACAGCCGTTCCCCAGGAGAATTCTACTACCTCCCATGGCTTCAAGCTATGCACTTTAGACATTTTATTCAAATCTATCCAGGATAGACATGCCTTTCCCCACTTCCATCATGCCCACTTGCTGTATCTTGTCCTCTGTTGAATGGTAGACCCCTACTTCTCCGTTTTTATATGTGCAGACAATCGAAAATTCTTCGATGTCTTCTTGTTCACTAAGAAATTGTTCCACTAGACTCTTTTTGGAGTATCCCCCGTTCTTCTCTCGTCTCTTATCATCTAGGTTCATAAGTACTCTCCTTCGCAATACACACAAAAAGAGAACCACCCTGTGGGCAACTCTCTTTTCAGGTGTTATTCTTCTTCTTTTTCTAATATCTCTCTAAGTGTTGCGTGTTCATTTATCCATTTTACGTAGATTTCACCGTCAATTATTTCGTCCTCTTTGATAGGAGGCACGTGCAAGGCGCCTTCTGCCGACCATTGAACCCTGCAATAAGTATTGTTAAACTTTTTGTCATTTGAATCAAAGCTCAGATACATATTAACAACATCGTTATTACCTCTTACGTTGGACAACAGTTCCGGTATTATTTCCCTTGCTTCGTCTTTGGTCAATTCTCCAGTTAAATAATGGGCACTTAATCTGTTCGCGCCTCTAATTGATGTCGACTGCAATTCTGCAAACATTTTATTAGGCATCTTAGCCACCTCCGCCCCTCTAATTCGACAGAGACGGCTAGTATCCTGCAACTTTCTACACAAAAATAGAAAATTTTAGGGGCGTCCAGCTTTACCGACTCCCTTTAAACAGCCAGCAAACGGGCATGTGGCTTTTTGCTCGTTTACCCGTTTAAGCCAGATGCACGTTTTGCATTCTTTTACGCTTACTTTCTTCATGTTTGACACCTTATTTAAATGAGTCAACTACCGCTTTAAACAAGTAGTCTTTCACACGCTGTTCTTTGGGCAAATCGTTATATGCAACAAAACAAGGATGTTCTTTTTTCTCCGGGTCTTTTACAGGCCCATAACGCCAACCAGCATTTTGCTTCTCTAGTAGCCAGTTCTCATGCGACTGCTCTGGGGTAACGTCGTTTTCCATATGAAAGGAAACTCCATTTAGCGCACTATCTTTTTGCCACTGCGGCGCATCTTCCCAAGTAGGCTGACTATTATCGCCAATTGATAGACAATACATCCTATTTACTTCATGCGCTGTTTTAGCAATTTGTTTATAATCAATCATTGTTCGATCTCCCCTCATATAAAAAAGCGCATACGGCCTTATGGCTCATACACGCTTTTTGGAATTTTCACGCCGCGTAAGCGGACAAAAGCCGTTTGGTGTTGTCGCCTCCTGCCCCTCGCCCAGTGCCGTAACGGGAGTTAACACTCTTTTGAGTGCTGCCGCATAAAGGAGCGCG
>NZ_JAODPB010000021.1 GCF_025770735.1 Shouchella tritolerans | reverse complement strand
ATCAGACATTATTGGGCATAATGTTTTGGCATCTACAGCCTGCCCGGGCAAAAACTTCCGCATGACCGAGCTTAGGAATTTGGTGTCCGGCGGTAAAGTTTCTGAGCCGAAACCTTCAAATCCTACTTGTGATGCGTTTATTCGTAAAGTCCAAGAATGGTGCTGCAACTACGGTTACAAAGTTGTAGTAGACGGATTAAAAGGACCTAAGACTCACCAAGCTTTGGTAAAAGTTTATCAAAACGAACTAAACAAACAGTTTGGCGCTGGTTTGTCTGTGGATGGCATTCCGGGACCTAAAACATACGCGGCTGCTCGTAATGTCCGCAAAGGTGCTAAAGGCAACCTAACGCGTGTCGTGCAAGCTCTGTTATATCTAGCAGGCCACAATCCTGGGCCGTTTGATGGTCATTTCGGCGATGGAACCGAGAAGGCTGTACGGGCGTTCCAAAAAGCGAAGGGCTTGGGCGTTGATGGAATTGCCGGCAAAAATACGTGGAAGGCTTTGCTGCAATAAAAAAGGCCCCGTTTCGGCGGGGCTTACTTTAACACAAAAATTAACAGCGTAATCACGATAGCTAACATCGCTCCGAAAAGAGCAATATTACCCCAAAAGTTTTGGGTCTTCATCGTTTCAGTGTGTTTTGCGTGGTCGTCAAATTTCTGACTAAGCATTTCGAGCTTTTGATTTATCCGGTCTTCGCGTTCTTTGTTGTCTAATAAAAAGCGTTCCTCACGTTCTTTAGCATCTTGAGCAAATCGATTCATCTGCTCAACGAATCTGTCTTCCCGTTCTTTCACCGAATTAGAAATCCTTCGTTCGCTTTCTCTCAAGTCTTCCTTTAATTCGGAGTACCTGTCATATCCTTTATCTTCAGACATTGTATGCACCTCACTATCAATGTCTTTTTGATCTGGGTTAAAATCATTGGTCGCTGTGTTTGACCCTAATGTACCTGTTTCGTAAAAAACTGGGTTAGTGATCTTACCTCGTTTTCTCCCTGGCTCTTCATGGAAGTGAGCATAGACTATTTTTTTCTTATCCTTAGTCATGATCTTTCCTCTTCCTTACAATAAGTATAGCTTTGTTTTCGGTTATCATACCTTCTTTATCGATACATTTGATAATGAAGGAATAATTTCCTGGTTCAGGAAAATCGATGTTAACTATTTCTCCATGAAAAAAGCCATCAATATTTTCTTGGGAATCCGAATGATTAATTGGTTCATTATCAGTAATAAGTTCTTCAAAAGTCGTTTTTCCTTCAAGTTCAAATCGAGCACTTATCTTTAAAGGTTCTTGAGGGCTAACGTCCGATAAACCAAAGGCAAACTTAAATGAAGCCTTTCCAGGGAACGAACTAAACGACCTGGATGGTATTGGGCTTACAAGAGAAACCTCGCCGTTGTCGTATCGTACATCTTCGCATAGTAGGATAAAGTTAGCTACAACCATAAAAACACTCCTGTGATGTTCTGTCATCTATAGAATACAGTAAAAAACCTGGTTGAGCTAGTGAAAGAATCTGATTCCGTGGTATATCGGTGAATATTAAATACGCTGCACATCATAAATAACCCTCATGTCTATCCACTCGCGGACGCTATCATCAGATGGGCCATACTCAATGCGCACGCGTCTGTTTATGTCATCTACTTTGTATATGTAACATTCGCGGTCAATGTAATAGCCGTCATTCCAGTAGGTCAAACGGACGATTAATGTATGATTTAGCGCGTCCATGACAAATTCGCCGATTCCGTGCCATTGGTCGTCGTCAAGCTCCCCGTGCAGCTCGACTTTATTTTCTTCTTGTTGCAGCTTGAGCCACGCTTCTTTATGTTCCGGCAGCATCATCCTTCTTTCTTCCCACATGAGATTACCGCGCCAAAGCTGTGATTTTACATCATCCATGCTTTTCATAACAATCATCCTTTCGAGGGAACGTTCGTTTGTATTATATGCGAATGTGCGTTCTGTATTCTAGTGGTAATTTCGCCCAAAAGAAAAAGGCATATGCACTTGGCATAGCCTTAAAGTTGCTGGCGCCGCTCGGCAATCAATTGTTCTAGTTCGTCCAAATCTTCTTTTGTTGCGCGATTACGAATAAAGCTCCGAGCACTTGAACGGGCGCTAAGATAGCGGGCGCGGTCTTTGTTTTGCTCTTGCCAGCGCTTGTTACGCTCGGTTTGCGAAAGTGGCTTATGTGGCTTGTTAGGCTCGTCCACGTTTAAACACTCCTAGCTGATCTAAAATAAATAGCGTTACTCCAAGGGTGACAGCAATATCCAAGACAGGCTGTTTAAAAATAAACGAGGCCCACACGAGGATAAGCAGCAGGATATAGAGAGTTTTCTTTTTCATCGCTTATGCTGTATTATAGAGCTAAGGGAGGGGCATAGCCCCAAACCCTCATTTGTTATCGTCCGAGTCATTCTTCCTTAGCGCAACTACGATGCCAACCGTGGACGCTAGAGAGAAGATGATTCGGGCGATTTGCTCTATTGTGTCCAGCATTTGTTCACCTCCTTGTTATGTTCTAACCTTATTGTACTATTGATAGTACGAAAAGTCAAGAATTTTAATAAAAATAAAATGAAAATTTTTCTTTTTTAATACCTCTTTTACGAACATAAGTTCTATGCTATACTGACATCAGTAGGCAAATTTGCCCAATACAAAACTCATTCGCGGGCATAGGTAAGCGAATCAGCATAGTTTACGACGTATTTCGACAGTTTATTCGCTACATTTGTTGTACTATTTTCCCAATAGCGGATAAACAGAAATCGGGTTAATATTTAGAGAAAGTACTATTATTCTGACATTCAGTTACATAAAAATTAAAAATTTCAAAAATGTAACTAGGGGGGTAAATATGGTTGTAGCCAAAGCGACTATTGAATCAGCAGAATATCTATATCAAGTTGTAAAATCATATATGAACGAAAAAAAATTACAACAAATAGATGTGAGCAACTCTACAGGTATCCGAAAAGAGTACATATCGCGTTTTCTTTCTGCCAAAGGGAAAAATGATCTGGAATTTTCGACTGTACTTAACTTAATTCGATATTTGGCAGCGAGTGAGTATTTAGAGATTATGGACAATTACTGCTTGAAGTTGGAAAAGCCTTTAGGAATTATGAACGCTTTAGAGTACGCTTCCAATTACGAAAGGCATGATTTGACTAGCAATTTGCTAGCTCTTCACGCGGGGCATAAAAAAGGTGAGATACGCGAGTGGTTAGAGGTGTATGATCTTAACA
>NZ_JAODPB010000020.1:0-3230 GCF_025770735.1 Shouchella tritolerans | reverse complement strand
GCTTGTGCTGTTGTTCAGTTTTGAGAGGACTCAAAACTCTCAGGTTCTTTGAAAACTAAATCCAGAAATAACTCAAATTGATCTTTGTTCATCGGTTGTAAAACTGTTTGAACGAGACGTCAAGAATTCAATGCATACCTTTTTATGTATTTTTTATTTTTGCGAAGAGAACCGAGCAGGTCGAGGATGGGAAATGTTCGAATGAGGGAGCGTAGTTGCCTACGGACCGACTGAGAAGCATGAACCAGACGAAGAGATGCGACGGTGATCTGAAGTGAAAAAGGATAAGTTAGAAAGGGCGCACGGTGAATGCCTTGGCACTAGGAGCCGATGAAGGACGCGACGAACCGCGATAGGCTTCGGGGAGCTGTAAGTAAGCTTTGATCCGGAGATTTCCGAATGGGGGAACCCACCATCCGTAATGGGATGGTACTGGCATCTGAACACATAGGATGTCGAGAGGCAGACCCGGGGAACTGAAACATCTAAGTACCCGGAGGAAGAGAAAGCAAATGCGATTTCCTGAGTAGCGGCGAGCGAAACGGAAACAGCCCAAACCAAGAGGCTTGCCTCTTGGGGTTGTAGGACACTCAATACGGAGTGATCAAGAAACGGAGTAGGTGAACTGTCTGGAAAGGCAGGCCGTAGAAGGTAACAGCCCTGTAGCTGAAACTTCGTTTCCTCCAGAGTGGATCCTGAGTACGGCGGGACACGTGAAACCCCGTCGGAATCCGGGAGGACCATCTCCCAAGGCTAAATACTCCCTAGTGACCGATAGTGAACCAGTACCGTGAGGGAAAGGTGAAAAGCACCCCGGAAGGGGAGTGAAAGAGATCCTGAAACCGTGTGCCTACAACTAGTCAGAGCCCGTTAACGGGTGATGGCGTGCCTTTTGTAGAATGAACCGGCGAGTTACGGTATCGTGCAAGGTTAAGCTGATGAAGCGGAGCCGCAGCGAAAGCGAGTCTGAATAGGGCGCTTAAGTACGATGCCGTAGACCCGAAACCGGGTGATCTACCCATGTCCAGGGTGAAGGTCGGGTAACACCGACTGGAGGCCCGAACCCACGCAAGTTGAAAATTGCGGGGATGAGGTGTGGGTAGGGGTGAAATGCCAATCGAACTCGGAAATAGCTGGTTCTCCCCGAAATAGCTTTAGGGCTAGCCTCGAGTGATGAGTCTTGGAGGTAGAGCACTGATTGGACGAGGGGTCCCCACAGGATTACCGAATTCAGTCAAACTCCGAATGCCAATGACTTTAACTCGGGAGTCAGACTGCGAGTGCTAAGATCCGTAGTCAAGAGGGAAACAGCCCAGACCATCAGCTAAGGTCCCCAAGTATACGTTAAGTGGAAAAGGATGTGGAGTTGCCCAGACAACCAGGATGTTGGCTTAGAAGCAGCCATCATTGAAAGAGTGCGTAATAGCTCACTGGTCGAGTGACTCTGCGCCGAAAATGTACCGGGGCTAAACGTATCACCGAAGCTATGGCAATCCCGTATGGGATTGGGTAGGGGAGCGTTCCAAGGACAGCGAAGCCAGATCGTGAGGACTGGTGGAGTGCTTGGAAGTGAGAATGCCGGTATGAGTAGCGAAAAGATAGGTGAGAATCCTATCCGTCGAAAGCCCAAGGTTTCCTGAGGAAGGCTCGTCCGCTCAGGGTTAGTCGGGACCTAAGCCGAGGCCGAAAGGCGTAGGCGATGGACAACAGGTTGATATTCCTGTACCACCTCGTATTCGTTTGAACGATGGGGGGACGCAGAAAGGTAGGGTGAGCGCGCCGCTGGCTGTGCGCGTCGAAGCATGCGAGGCTGGAACATAGGCAAATCCGTGTTCCGTAAGGCTGAGCTGTGACCGTGAAGGACCTTCGGGTCCGAAATCCCTGATCCTCCGCTGCCGAGAAAAGCCTCTAGTGAGAATACAGGTGCCCGTACCGCAAACCGACACAGGTAGGCGAGAAGAGAATTCTAAGACGCTCGGGAGAACTCTCGTTAAGGAACTCGGCAAAATGACCCCGTAACTTCGGGAGAAGGGGTGCTCTAGTAGGGTTAACCGCCCGAGAGAGCCGCAGTGAAAAGATCCAAGCGACTGTTTAGCAAAAACACAGGTCTCTGCGAAGCCGTAAGGCGAAGTATAGGGGCTGACACCTGCCCGGTGCTGGAAGGTTAAGAGGAAGGGTCATCCCTCACGGGAGAAGCTCTGAATTGAAGCCCCAGTAAACGGCGGCCGTAACTATAACGGTCCTAAGGTAGCGAAATTCCTTGTCGGGTAAGTTCCGACCCGCACGAATGGTGCAACGACTTGGATACTGTCTCAACGAGAGACCCGGTGAAATTATAGTACCTGTGAAGATGCAGGTTACCCGCGACAGGACGGAAAGACCCCATGGAGCTTTACTGTAGCTTGATAGTGAGTGTTGGTATCATCTGTACAGGATAGGTAGGAGCCTTGGAAACCGGAGCGCTAGCTTCGGTGGAGGCGTCGGTGGGATACTACCCTGATGGTGCTGGCATTCTAACCTCGACCCGTGATCCGGGCCAGGGACATTGTCAGGTGGGCAGTTTGACTGGGGCGGTCGCCTCCTAAACAGTAACGGAGGCGCCCAAAGGTTCCCTCAGAATGGTTGGAAATCATTCGCAGAGTGCAAAGGCAGAAGGGAGCTTGACTGCGAGACCTACAAGTCGAGCAGGGACGAAAGTCGGGCTTAGTGATCCGGCGGTGCCGTATGGAAGGGCCGTCGCTCAACGGATAAAAGCTACCCTGGGGATAACAGGCTTATCTCCCCCAAGAGTCCACATCGACGGGGAGGTTTGGCACCTCGATGTCGGCTCGTCGCATCCTGGGGCTGAAGTAGGTCCCAAGGGTTGGGCTGTTCGCCCATTAAAGCGGCACGCGAGCTGGGTTCAGAACGTCGTGAGACAGTTCGGTCCCTATCCGTCGCGGGCGTAGGAAATTTGAGAGGAGCTGTCCTTAGTACGAGAGGACCGGGATGGACATACCGCTGGTGTACCAGTTGTTCCGCCAGGAGCATCGCTGGGTAGCTACGTATGGACGGGATAAGTGCTGAAAGCATCTAAGCATGAAGCCCCCCTCAAGATGAGATTTCCCATGGCGTAAGCCAGTAAGACCCCTTAGAGATGATGAGGTTGATAGGTCAGAAGTGGAAGCGTGGCGACACGTGGAGCGGACTGATACTAATCGGTCGAGGACTTATCCTATACATTCTTGACA